>CP070824.1:0-17915 GCA_020344395.1 Candidatus Zixiibacteriota bacterium
AGTCGCGACCGGTTAAATCGGGGCAGGTGGGACTTCTTCCCGGTTCGCGACGGCAGGAAGTCGAGCGGATGCTTCCCGGGATGCTGGGCGCAGCGCGGCATCTGCACTCGAGTCACAGTACAACGACGGTGGTGGCCGGTATCACCGGACTGTGCGACTACAAGGCGATGATCAACAGATACGGAGGTCCAGAGGTTTCTCTTGTCCTGGATGATGCCCGGAGAGTGATTCATGAGTCACAGGTCGTTCTCACCGCTTCCGGGACTGCTACGCTGGAGACGGGCGTCATCGGGCGGCCTATGGTAATAGTCTATAAAACGGGATTCATTACCTACCAGATCGCACGATGGCTTGTAAAACTTGAAATGATTGGATTGGTGAACCTTGTTCTCGGTGAAAAAGTGCTGCCGGAGTTGATTCAACGACAAGCTACGCCCAGCCATATGGCCGCTGAAGTCAGCCGTTTGCTGACGGATGAGTCTTATCGGTCGGAAGTGACCGAGAGATTGCGTGCCGTGCCGAGTTTGTTGGGAGGCCCGGGCGCATCGGCAAGAACGGCGGAGATAGTAGGTCAATTCTTATGACCACGTTTTACCGACTGATGACTTCTTTTGCCTACCGGCTTGTCTATCCATTCGGCAGTCTGCGCGCCTCGCAGGGCAGAGAATTCTGGCGCGGGCGGCTGGGACGAATCCCATCGGTCGGCCCGAAGGATGTTTGGATACACGCCGCTTCGGTCGGCGAGGCCAGAGTTATCAGTTACCTGGTAGACTATCTTCGCAGGTGTGATACGTCGATCAGCATCCACGTTACGGTTATGACCGAGACCGGATTTAAGACGGCCGGTCAGTTGCTTCCTCATGATGTCACGCTGTCGTATTTTCCCCTTGACGCCGTGCCGGCGATCCGGCGCACGTTTGAACGGATATCGCCGCGCGTGCTGGTCATCGCTGAGACCGAGATCTGGCCAAACCTGATAAGTACGGCAAATGATCGAGGTGTCCCGATTGTACTGGTGAACGGCCGGATGTCCGAGCGAGCCAGGAAGCGGTACCGGCTAATAAAAGGCGCCATGTCAAACCTGCTGAAGGTGTACGACAGATTCTTCTTCAAGACAGAGGCTGATGCAGGGCGCTTCAGCGAGTTCGGAGTTGCTGAGTATAAGTCGGTCGTGGCCGGAGATATGAAGTTCGACGCGCCACTGCTTAAGCGTTCCGAAGGACGCATCCGCGAGATCAGGCGTCGAGCCGGAGTCAAGGAAGACGAGTTTCTTCTGGTGGCCGGGTCAACCCGGTCGGGCGAGGAGGAGCAGTTGGTGCAGTGCTACCTTCGGTTGAAGAAAACACATCCACAGCTAAGATTGCTGCTGGCGCCACGACATATCGAAAGGTGTAAAGACGTCAGCGCGATGCTGTTGCAGAAGGACCAGCCATACTATATGTATGGTGCAGACGATGAGACAGATGGTATCATAGTGGTAAACAGGATGGGACTGCTGAACGAACTGTATTCAGCGTGTGATGCCGCCTTCGTCGGCGGTACGCTGGTGGACGTCGGCGGGCACAACCTGCTTGAGCCGGTGTGGGCGGGCAGACCGGTTCTGTTTGGTCCGTCGATCAGCAATGTGGAAGAGGCGGCAGACTATATCGCTCAGGGAAACTACGGGACCAAAGTGAGCAGCCTGACTGAACTTGAGAACATGCTGGACACGATGTTAAATGGCAACTGTAGCTTTGCAGTCAAGGTCGAGGGAGACATGGCTCTGTCGGCAACGGCGCGAGCAGGTGACTACATTATGCAGAGGCTGCACCGTGATTGAGCGTATCTGGAAACTGATTCTCAGGCGCAGGACATTGTCGCTGCTGGCGATTCCGGCTGCACTGCTGTGGATAGTGTCACTGTTCTACCGGCTGCTGTTTTTGATCTACCGTGCAACCCGACCTGCCCCAAAGAAGCTGAATGTACCGGTGATTTCCGTTGGCAACATCACGGTAGGCGGCACGGGAAAGACCCCAATGGTACGTTTAGTAGCCAGTGGCTTGCTGAGCGAGGGGTTACGCGTCGGGGTGGTTTCATCAGGTTACGGCAGGGACGAAACGTCACCTGTTCTGTCGGAAGGATACCGGTTGGCAGAAGTCGATGCAGCCCGGGTGGGTGATGAAGTCTGTATGCTGGCGCGGCAGCTGCCGCAGGCTGTCTTTACAATAGACGAATCGAAGACCCAGGCCGCCGAGACCCTCGCTGAGATCGGGATGGTCGACGTTGTCGTAGTAGACGACGGTTTTCAGCATTTTGGCCTGGCCCGGGATCTGGACATTGTGACATACGATGCCGCCCTTAAGAAGAGAGTGCTGCACGGATTTCCGTTCGGGGTCATGCGGGAACCGCTCAATGCCCTGAGGCGGGCGGATATCATCGTAGTTACTCGCGCCAAATTTGCCGAAGATATTACACTTCTACGTGAACGGCTGGGACGGATCAGCCCGGAGGCTGATGTATATCAGGCCGGCTTTCATGCCGTTGAGATCATCGGTCGCGAGTCGAGGCACCGGGTGAAATACCTGGAAGACAAATCCGTATTTCTTTTTGCCGGCGTGGGGAATTTCCGGACTCTGAAACAACAGGTGATGGCTCTGGCCGGTGATCTGGACGAGGCCATGGAGCTCTCCGACCATCAACGCTATGATCAGACAGTGCTGCAGCATATCAAAAACAGAGCTGACCGGCGTGGGTCGGATGTGATTCTTACAACAGGTAAAGACTGGGTCAAACTGGGCGCTTTTGATTTTGGAAGGGAGATGTATTATCTTGGGCTCTCGGTGGATCTTGACCCCGGAGAGGAACGTTTGATTGAGAATATAGTCGGAAGACTCGACCTGAGAGGGCGCGATGGACCGCAGGTATGACTTTCTCGTCATAGGCTCGGGGATTGCCGGACTTTCGTATGCCCTGAAAGTGGCTGAGAAGGACCCGCAGGTCAAGGTCGCTGTCGTTACCAAGAAGGGTGAAGCCGCTACCAGCACCAACCGGGCTCAGGGCGGGATAGCAGCTGTAATGTCGGGCACTGATTCATTCGAAGCCCACATTGAAGATACACTCCGGGCCGGGTCTGGCTTGTGTCATCGAGATGTAGTAGAGAGAGTGGTCGAGGCGGGACCCTCGGCTATCGAAAAGCTGGTGAAAGTAGGTGTTCGGTTTACATCTTCTGAGGGCAAGCCTGACCTGGGGCGAGAAGGCGGTCACTCGCACAGTCGGGTCGTTCATGCGCTGGATCTCACCGGTCAGGAAATCGAGCGCGCCCTGATCAAAGCTTGTCATCAGCAGTCGAATATCAGTATCTTTACCGACCACATGGTACTCGAGCTGTTGACCTATCGACAGGGAGGCGACCGACGATGTGCTGGTGCCTTCGTGTTTGCCGAGCGAGGGCGGAATTTCAACATTTTCTATGCCTCCGTGACCATGCTTGCGACGGGTGGGCTCGGCATGGTTTATTTTCATACATCCAATCCAAAGATCGCGACGGGCGATGGTTTGGCTATTGCCTACCGGGCAGGAGCGTCAGTAGCCAACCTCGAGTTCATCCAGTTTCATCCTACCACGCTCTATTCCCCCGGCCGAAGGCCGTTCCTTTTGTCCGAAGCGTTGCGCGGCGAGGGGGGAAGACTGCGATCGGTTGACCGTCGGTACTTCATGGAGGGCGCCCATCCGTTAAAAGAGCTGGCTCCGAGAGATGTGGTGGCACGGGCGATCGATAGAGAGCTGAAGAACACCGGAGAAGAGTATGTTTTTCTTGAAGTCAACCACCTGGAAGCTGATTTCATCAAACGTCGGTTCCCGAATATATACACCCAGTGTCTGAAGTACGGGTTTGACATAACTCAGCGACCGGTACCGGTGGTCCCGGCGGCACATTACGCATGCGGGGGCGTGGTATCAACGATAGACGGGGAAACAGAACTGGCCGGGTTGTATGTGGCCGGTGAAGTAGCGATGACCGGCATGCACGGTGCCAATCGGCTGGCCTCTAACTCACTGCTGGAGGCCGTGGTGGTGGCAGACCTGGCCGTCGACAAATCTTACGATTATTACGCCAACACGGATTTCCCGGCGTCGGTGCCTATTGACAATATGCCTTACTCTTCTCTGGAGTACCCTCGGGGGAAAATCCTCATCGCACACGATCGGCGCGAGATTACGAGGGTGATGTCGGACTTTGTTGGGATCATGCGGACCAAGGACCAGCTCAACGTCGCTCTCGATAAGGTCCACAAGATAAGAGATGCTATCGACCAGTATTACATGGCCACACCGGCGACCTATAATACGGTCGAACTCAGAAGCATTGCGACCGTGGCCGAGTTGATAATCAAATCGGCCATATCGCGGAAGGAGTCGCGAGGATTGCATTATGTCGAGGAATACCCCGAGATGGATGATGAGTTTCTAAAGGATACGATCATCAGAGGGCAGTTGCCGGAGGAGAGAACATGACGATGATCGGCCGTCAGTTGGTCCTTATCCTGGACTTTGGATCGCAGTACACTCAGCTGATCGCCCGTCGCATTCGTGAGCAGAACGTTTACTGCGAGATGGTACCCTACGATGTCGATCTCAGCCGTTACCGGGGTCGGGAGGTGATCGGATACGTTCTTTCCGGCGGACCGGCTTCGCTGGCGGCTCCGGAGTCTCCCCGGCTCGACCGATCGTTTTTTGACGTCGGCAAACCCATACTGGGAATCTGTTACGGGATGCAGCTGGCGGCGGAAGCACTGGGTGGGCGGCTGGTGAAGAGTGAAAGTCGGGAGTATGGTCGGTCGCTGTTTGAAGTGCGCAGTACGGAGCGACTTCTCAAGGGAATGCCAGACCGGAGTCAGGTCTGGATGTCTCACGGCGATTCGATAAGAGAGTTACCGAAGGGTTTCGAGGTTATCGGGACAACTGAGGACCTTGAGATGGCTGCCATTGCCGATATGGCCCACGACATTTATGGGCTTCAGTTCCACCCGGAAGTGCACCACACCGACGAAGGCACGCGTATCATACGGAACTTTCTGTTCGGCATCTGTGGGGCCAGGGGTGACTGGACAACCGAGTCGCTGGCTGACGAGTCGATAAAGGCAATTCGTCAGCAGGTTGGTGACGGTAGAGTTGTGTTGGGAGTTTCCGGTGGGGTCGATTCGACCGTCGCCGCGGTGCTCCTGTCAAAAGCCATAAGCAGCAACCTGCATGCGATTTTCGTAAACAATGGTTTGCTGAGGAAAAACGAGTTCGAAGATGTCACTGGGATGCTCGGCGGTCTGGGGATAAATCTCCATCCCGTGGATGCATCAGGGATGTTTCTGGACCGGCTGGCCGGAGTCGAAGATCCTGAGCAGAAACGCAAGATCATCGGCAATACTTTCATCGACGTGTTTGAACGTGAGGCGGATCGGATAGGCGAGGTCAGGTTCCTGGCCCAAGGGACTTTGTATCCTGACGTGATTGAATCGGTGTCGTTCAAGGGTCCCTCGGCTACGATAAAATCTCACCATAACGTAGGTGGCCTCAAGGAGCGTATGCACCTGGAGCTGGTTGAGCCGCTGCGGGAGCTGTTTAAGGACGAAGTGCGTGAGTTGGGTCGATCGCTGGGTCTGCCGGAACCGTTCATCAGGCGTCACCCGTTCCCGGGGCCGGGTCTGGCCGTACGGATATTGGGCGATGTAACCGAGCAGAGACTGAGTCTACTTCGTGAAGTTGACGCTGTTTTCATCGAAGAGTTGCACAATCATGAAATATACGACGACATCTGGCAGGCGTTTGCCGTCCTGCTGCCGGTCAAGGCCGTCGGCGTCATGGGAGATGAGCGGACCTATGAAAACGTGGTGGCCCTGCGTGCTGTAACGTCCGTTGACGGCATGACAGCCGACTGGGCTCAAATAGACCCGAAGATTCTCGCGCGCATATCCAACCGAATAATTCGTGAGGTGAAGGGCGTAAATCGAGTGGTCTACGATGTATCCTCCAAACCTCCGGCGACCATCGAATGGGAATGATCTTCAGGTAAGAAGGGTCGGTCCAGGCGCGAAGTGCTATTCTCCGAATGCTGAGAAGGATATTCCGGATAATGCTCTGGCTGGTTATAACGGTGCTCGGAGTCGTGGTGGCGCTTCTGGCGTTCCTGTACTTCGGCCAGGGGAAGATCATATTCATTCCCTCCCGATCGATTGACGCTACCCCGGCCGATGCCGGCCTGGCGTACGAAGATGTCTACATCGAGGTAGACGACGGTGTGCAGATTCATGGCTGGTATGCTCGTCAGAATTCTTCAGCTCCGACGGTATTGTTCTGTCACGGTAACGCGGGAAATATTTCCCATCGTATTTCGACCGCTCAGATGCTGAACGAGCTCGGCGTTAATTACCTGATGTTCGATTACCGGGGATATGGCAGGTCCGGAGGATCGCCGTCCGAGGAGAATGCTTATGGCGACGCGGCGGCCGCATACCGGTGGCTTCGTACCGAGAAGGGGGTCCCGGCAGAATCGCTGTTTGTATTCGGCAGATCCCTTGGGGGTGCGGTCGGTGTGGAGCTGAGCACCGCGCAAGATTGTGCCGGGCTGATACTGGAATCAACTTTCACGTCGATTTCTGATATGGGGAAGCGCATCTACCCGTTTTTGCCGGTAAAGTTGTTGGTGAGATATCGGTTTGCCTCAATTGAGAAGATGTCCCGCGTGAAATGCCCGCTTCTGGTTGCACATTCGGCGGATGATGAGCTAATCCCATACGAGATGGGGAAGAGATTGTACGAAGCAGGTAGCGAACCCAAGGGATTCGTGGAGTTTTCCGGCGGGCACAACGATCTGGATTGCCTGCATGACGAGAAGTACCGGAGAAGTCTGCGGGAATTCCTCGAATTAGACGAACCGCTGTAAATGCGGGTTATGTGGCCCGGCCATAAACCCGGTTCACCCGGCTCATCCAATGTCCTTCAAAGAGGTTGACTTCGGGCTGTTCAGTTCTTTATTTCAGCAGCCGCAAGGTATCAACTATGCCAATGCTCGACACTGAGTCAATGCTGCTGTACGCTCAACCTGTGCAACCGGATTTGTCCGAGTTCGACAGCAAGCTGAACGACTTTCTGAGGGGCGACTCACCCCTGATAACGTCACTGGCCCGCCACCTTCTGAAATCGAAAGGCAAGCGTATCCGTCCCGTGTTCGCCTTCCTCTCCGGCCACGCGGCGGACAATTTCTCAGAGCATTCGGTTGATGCTTCGCTGGCGATTGAGCTTATACACACGGCGACCTTGCTGCACGACGATGTTGTGGACGCGTCTGAGATGAGACGCGGCCAGGAGACCATCAACCACAAGTGGACTAATCTTATATCCGTGCTGATGGGGGATTACCTGTTTGCCAAGGCCTTCCGGGTGTTGGTCGGAACGGGGTCAATGGAGTTGATCGACGCTGTTTCCAGGGCTACGGAACGGGTTTCCGTCGGCGAGTTGAGGCAGATCGAGGAGACCGGCAACTATTCGCTGTCAGAGCAGGAATACCTGGAGATCATTGCCGACAAGACGGCCTCTCTTTTCGCCGTGTCGTGTGAAAGCGGGCCGATACTGAAGAACCGTCAGGCCTCTGATCGGAAGCGGTTGGCCGATTTTGGTGAGAAGGTAGGCACCGCCTTTCAAATCATCGATGATCTACTGGACTTTGTCGGAGACGCTGACGTTACAGGCAAAGAGCCGGGCAACGACGTTATCAACGGGAAAGTCACGTTACCGTTGATTCACTCGCTCAGCCGGGTTGGTGAGGCAAGCCGCAGCGAGATTGTCAGTCATGTGGGGGGCGAGGGTGGCAAGGCGTCATTCGACAAGGTTTACGAGTTTGTGCAGGAGAACGGGGGGATCGGCTATGCCTACAAACGGGCCGACGAGTTGTGTCAGCAGGGGCTTGAAGCAGTCTCCTTTCTTGGGTCATCGGTGTATTATGACTCGCTGAATCAGATGGTCCGCTACACTCTCGGGCGCGCCTCCTAAGCGGGCACCCAATGGTCGCCCGCCCACGAATATCTCTGCTGCTTTCAGGGAGCCAACTTCACCGCCCCTCAAAGGTATAAGAAGGAAGATGTACGGGTATCACGACATCGCTGTAGATTTCCTTACGGACCATCCCGCGCTGATAACCCTGGCCCTTCTGGTTCTCGCAGCCTTCACAGTACGTCTATACATAAGAACGAACCCTCCTCTGCCGGTCTACCTCAGAGCGTTTCTGGGGTTTCTCAGGCTGGCCGCACTGTTGGCACTGGCCGGCGCCCTTCTGGAGCCGGTACTTCACTATACGCGGGATTATACGCGGCCGCCGAGAGCCCGGGTGCTGATAGATCATTCAACAAGCATGGATCGAGAGGAACTCGGTCTGACGAGACGAGCACGCCTTGATTCACTGAGGTCAGGGAGCAGTTTCGCGAGGTTGAACGACAGTGCCGATTTGAATCTCTGGTATTTCGGTGACGCTGCCACACAGGTGGCTGAACAGATCAACGCCGACAAGACCTCACTTGGTGAAGTCATATATGAGATGAGTAGATCGGAGGTTGAGAGTCCGTCCGATTTCTGGGTTTTGTTTTCCGATGGCAACTCCAACAGCGGGCGCCGTCCGGTTGAAGCGGCGGCATCTGCGCCGGTACCGGTGTACGCCGTCGATCTCGCTCATGATGTGGGCAGCTTTGACGTTGCTCTGAAGGAGATCGATTTCAACCCAATGATGTTTGTCGGACAGCCCAACGAGATCAGGGTCAAGTTGGGCTGGCATGGGGCTTCCGATCAGGAAGTTGTCGTACGGACGGTGACAGCGGATCGGAATCTCAGCGAAAAGCGCCTGCGCATGGATCAGGAGGACGGTTTTGGTGACGTATCGCTGGACTACATCCCCGATTCACCAGGCCAGAAACTGATCAAGATTCACGTGCCGGTTCTGCCAAATGAGGAGTCCGAGACCAACAATGAGCGTACTGTAGCTGTCAAGGTGCTCAAAAGTCGACTATCCGTGCTCCTGACATCCGGCCAACCGGATTATGAGACGGGATTCCTGCATCGGCACCTGAGGCAGTCAGAGAGGTACGAAGTAGATCTGATTGTCACCGACCCGAGAGCCGGCAACCTGTCGGGACGTTTTCCCTCGGCTCAAGTCGAGTTGAATCGTTATGACCTGGTTATTCTGCAGGATCCTGATCCAAGGCAGTTAGCGGCCTACAGATCGCAGATTAGATCTTTCGTCTCTGAAAAAGGAGGGGGGTTGCTCGTATTGTTGGGTCGACGATACGGCTCGGCAGGTCCGGTGGCATGGTTCAACGATCTGTTGCCGTTTTACCAGAGCCAGGACAGGTCGGTAGAGTATGTGGATTTCCAGGGTATGCCAGCCGAGGGTCAGTTATTTCACCCGGCCGTTCGTCTGGCTGATGATCGGGGCGCCATCCGCAAAATCTGGTCGGAACTCCCGCCTTTTGCATCTCTGGTCCGGTGCGATTCATCGAACGCCGACGGTGTGGTTCTCGCCTATGCTTCCGGGCCCGGACTGGATGGTCTGGAGGTTCCGATTCTGGGCTATCGGCGCCTTGGACCGGGGAAAGTAATGGCTGTCAGCGCACTTCCCCTCTGGCCATGGAAGTTTGTGAGGCTGGGTTTTGAGGTCGATGCCAGCGAATACGGGAAAATGATTGATGGTACTATCAGCTGGCTGACGGTGCGTGAAGATTTTGACCCGATTCGAATTGCGCCGGAGTCGGCCGTATTTTCAAGGGGCGAACAGGTCAGGTTCGAGGGATTTGCTTTCGACCAGGGATACCGCCCAATACCGGCCGTAAACGGGGCGGTCTCGGTAGCCCATGAGACGACCGGTGCACGCTTTGAAGCCGACCTGCAGGAAATCAGCAAAGGGAAGTACGCGGCCGTGTTTTCACAACTCGCACCCGGCCGGTACTCTTATACTGCCGAGCTGAGAAAAGGAGTACAGCTCCTTAAGAGACAAGAGGGAGAGTTTCTGGTGGAAGCGTATTCACTTGAAGAATTCAGTCAGGCCGGTGACCCGACGATTCTCCGAGGGATCGCGAGGGAGTCCGGCGGTGGTTACTGTCATTACGAACAATTCTCTGAGTTAGCGGCCGGACTGGATTTAAGTCCGATTATTGAAAGCGAAACGGGGGAGATCAGCTTCTGGGGCGAATACTGGCTTCTTCTGGTATTCCTGGTGGCGCTGGCTCTGGAGTGGGCTCTGCGCAAGCTGAATCATTTAATCTGAAGGTCGGGGCTCTGGTCCGCATACCTGTCAGTGAGAGTCTTGAGGTCAAGTTTCTCGGCAAGGGCAATCTTCACTTCACATAAGCCGTCCACTATCTCCTTAATGCGTTTCGCGCAATTCTGGATTCGCTCGAGATCCTGTTTCTGGTTGACTGAAAGGTTGCTCGATTCATCCAGCAGGAACTCGGCATAACCGAGAATCCCGGCCAGCGGATTGTTTATATCATGATTCAGGGTGAGGCACCGTGCCAGGTATGGCCTGAGGATCCTTAGTGCTTCCAGTTCCTTCTGTAGATCGCGGCTGATGCTTCCGTCCTCTTGTGATCGCCGGGTCATACCGTCCACTCCTCTCGGTCCTGTGCCATAATCACTATCATCGGCATCAATCAGGATTGATTCCAGTGGAATGCCGCCGGTTTCAGCCACTCTGGAAAACCTTTCGGATCAGTTCCGCCCGTATTATATTCCCGCGTTCTTGCAGACAGTTAACGTAGTTTTGGAGATAAGCAGTGAAACTCGCAGTCTTTGGAGCCGGTTTGATGGGGCGGGCGGCCGTGTATGATCTAGCCAGGGCCGAAGATGTCGATCAGGTCGGAGTATGTGATATCGACGGCGATCTGGCCGGGGAAATAGCCGAACGTTTTGGAGATGGAAAGGCTGTTTCTTATAAACTTGATGCCGGTAACGAGAGCGAGGTAGAGCGATTCCTGAAAAATTACGATGCCGCCGTTTCCTGTGTGGGCTATGAGCTCAACCTCGGTCTGACCAGCGCCGCTATTTCGGCAGGCTGTCACCTGGTGGATCTGGGCGGCAACAATGACGTCGTGCGCTCGCAGTGCGCAATGTCCTCGGAAGCCGAGGAGGCAGGCGTCGTTGTCATTCCCGATTGCGGGCTGGCGCCCGGCATGGTATCGATTATGGTGGCCGACGGCGTAGCGAAGCTTGACGAAGTAGACACGGTGAAAATCCGAGTCGGCGGCCTCCCCCAGGTGCCAAGACGACCGCTCAATTACCAGATGGTCTTTTCGGCTGAGGGTCTTCTGAACGAGTATTGGGAACCGTGTTTCATTCTCAATGACGGCAAGAAGGAAACAGTCAATCCAATGACCGGTTTAGAACTTCTTGAGTTTGACGGGATCGGTAAGGTGGAAGCGTTCTACACATCCGGCGGGGCATCGACTTTGCCGGAGACGTATGAAGGCAAGGTCCGTTTTTTGGATTACAAGACAATCAGGTATCCCGGCCATTGCCAACTGTTCAAGCCGATGCTGGAAATCGGACTGGGATCACGCAGGGAGATCGAGGTAGACGGGAAAGTGATACAACCGCGGTCCGTACTCAAGGCAATACTGGATAGAAATCTCTCATTTGGGGACCCGGATCTCGTGCTCGTGCGGGTGCAGATCGAGGGCGTCAGGGAAAAGGTAGACAGAATGCTGGTATACGAGATCGTCGATCGTCAGGATGATCGAAGCGGTCTAACGGCCATGATGAGGACAACTTCTTTTCCCGCAACCATCGTCGCCTGGATGGCAGCCAGTGGCCAGATCACGGAGCGCGGCGTCAAGCCGCAAGAAGTGGCGGTGAAGCCATCTCTATTCTTCCCGCAACTCAAGAGGCGCGGGATCAACCTGGTGATAAGAGATTAGTCTGCGCCGGCGGCTGGCAGATTCAGTCAGGTGTGCGGGGCTACCACAGGTCGGCCGGGAATACAATGTCCAGCCTGGCGTTTAGACCGGGGTTCAGAGAGACCGGAAGAGTCACAGTGTCGCTGTCCGGTATGTACACGACCTGCAGAACGTGATTTCCAATTGGCAGGTTACTGATGCTGAAGTATCCCCTGGAATCTGTGTTGACTGCAACAGCGGCCGTTCCGCCCGCGCCGTCGGGGTAAGACAATCGAACCACAATTGAGTCAGCGTATGTCGACCCAGGAAGGGACTGATCGGCATCGATTACCGTTCCTTCGATACTGTTGGCCAACAAGGCGGCACTGGACGTGGCGAAAACCTTGTCTATATTCGTGCCCGAGCCTGTCGAGCGCAACAAGGTATCCGAGTAAGTGTAATCCACGCCCCAACCATCCTGTTTGAAGTCGTCAGGGGCAAACCCGGTGGCGATATAGGGGCCATCCCAGGTGGTATAGCCGCCGGGGTTCGCCACCAGGGCATCGAGGTTAGGCGGCAGCGATCCCACGTCACCGACGTAACCGAACTCGGAGCGGGCTCCGTTGGTGTACAATTCCGGAGTGCCGACAATCGCGCGGGCAAGTTCATCCAGTTCGTGCTTGGTGTGTTCGGCCTGGGCGGTGTCAAAGGTGTTACTCAGCTTGGTGATGGCGACCGTCGAGACAATCGCCAGTATGAGGATAATGATTACCAGTTCGACCAGTGTGAAACCTCTGGTACCTTGTGCGCTCATAATCAGCATGCTCCCGCCCCGGTGTTGATCGTGAATGAAGATCCGTCGGAGAACGAAAAAGTCACGTCAACCCAATTCATCTCTGCCGGGATTGCTCCACCTGTCTGATTCTGGCTGAAATCCTCGATATGGATTACCTGGATCTCTCCTGGCGCCAGTGTTTGTGTTGAGGTAAACGTGGCCAGTTGGCCCGAAGCGGTCCGGGGGTCGTTGCTCTCGTAGACCCAGACGGTTGCGAATCTGATCCGCTCGTAATAGGCGGTGGGTGTCGACCAGGTAACTGTCATAGAGGACACGTCGATCGGGATGCCCCAGGTGTTTTCGATTTCAAATCGTAGTCTATTACAGTCTGCGCCTCCAATGACGGTAATGCTACCGTCAACATATTCCAGCCCGCCAGGGCCGGTCCAGACATTGGTCCCCAGGTTGTACTGAGAATAGACACGTGAGTCGGGAGCGACGGATACGAAGCGGGTCATGGTGTCGTTATACGGCGTGTAAATTATCTCAATTCGATGATTGCCGATTGGAATGGAGCTAAACTCAAAATGGCCTCCAATGTCGGGCGATGTGGTACTGGTGGTTGTTCCTCCGGAACCGTCTGGAAAGGTCAGGCGCAGTACCACGTAGTCTTTGAAGGTACTTCCCGGCGGAGTATCATCCACGTCGAGTACAATGCCGCCCACGGAGTTGCTCAGCAGACTCGACGTAGAACTCGCGAATTTGTGCATAATGTTGCTTCCGGAACCGCTCGATGTGATCGTAACACCACCCGAGTAACTGTAGAGACTCCCCCAGGCGTCTCGTTTGTAATCCTCGGCCGCCTGCTCAAACCGGTTACCGATGTATGGTCCCTTCCAAGTCCCGTAGCCTCCTGGATTCGAAACCAGCGCATCCAGATCAGGGGGCAGAGACCCGATATCCCCGACATAGCCGAAGTCCGATCGAATACCGTTGTTTTCGAGTGCCGGATTGCCGATTGTTGCCCGGGCGAGGACCTCCAGCTCCTGTTTGGTTTCTTCTGTTCGAGATGAATCCACTATGTGTTGCCCGGATCGTATTGCCACTGTAACCAGAATGCCGATGATGACGATGACCAGTACAAGTTCGATCAGCGTGAACGCCCTGTTGTCTGTACAGATAGACATATCACCTCTTCTGTCTGTCGAGCGATCTGTTCGGTATTTGTCGCAGGTATTCATGAAGTCGTCCTACGGAGGAGGAGCTATGGCTAAGGTAATCGTGCGTCCGTGGTGCGATGCGGAGAGAGAGAATTGGGCCGAGCCGCTGGAACCGGCTGACGGCTGTTGCTTGTAGGCGGCTCCACCCGAGCAGGTGCCTGATCCCGAGTGGCTCATATCCATTGTGATATCAGTGTGATCGGGCATTCCGGTGCTGTCCACTGTTATATCATTGCCATCAAAGCCGCCGATTCGCAGGATCAACGTGTTGGGCACAGATGTGGTAACGGAGAGGCAGTTGGGCGAGTTCGAGTTATGCCCGTTTGTGGCAGCGCTGTGGACTGGGGTTGTCTGGCGGTTCCCCGAAAAAAGCATGATCCAGCCGTACGCTGCCTGGCCTCCTCCACCCCAGGTAAACTCGTAATCCGGCGGCTCTGAAGCTCCTGCCAGCAACCACCATACACCGAGTGTGACAGCACCGGACTGCGAACTGACGTCGATTTCGTTCCAATCTCCCGGAGGGGCCAGCATGGGAGTCACGGTTCCGTCCGTGACGACAGCGGCCACAATCAGATCTCCTGCAGATACGCCGGCCGGCTTTGTGACAGTAATCGAATTGGTGGGGGATGACGCCTTTCCCTCGGTGAACCCCTTGTACATGGGGCTGCTGCCGGCGCCACCCGCAAAGTATGCGGCAGCGAATTCATACGTGCGACTGCTCTTATGGCGCGGCATGATGGTGAGATGTCGGTAAAGGGTGTCCGCCTCGGGAACGAAGATGATGTTCAACGGGTGGCAGCCGACCGGCAGGGAATCAAGTGTGAACTCGCCGGTAGAGTCGGGGTGATACGTTTTAGTGATGGTTGCACCGGCACCGTTGGGAATAACAACTAATATATCCACGGAATCAACGAGATCCGCGCCGGGAGGCGAATGGCTCGAATCTATGATTAGTCCCTGGAATGTGTTCAAGGTGTAGTCGGTGCTTTCGTCGGCCAATTTCTTGACTAGGCCGGACCCGGTCGAGGTGATGCTGGTTCCCCCGCTGTAGACATAGGCGGCCCCCCATTCGTCATACTTGAATCCGACCGTGTCACCGACGTAGCTCGGCGGAAGGTAGGGTCCCTTCCATGTCGAGTAGCCGCCGGGATTTTGGAGCAAGGCTTGCAGATTGGGCGGGAACGACCCCACGTCACCCACATAACCGAAATCGATGCGTTGTCCGCCCGAACGGAGGTCCGGATCACCGACGATAGCGCGGCTGAGCATTTCCATCTCTCGTTCTGTTTTGGCGCGGCGATAGTCATCCAACGATACATCCATAGACTGGATCGCTATAGAGGCAAGAATGCCGATAATCACGATAACCACCAGCAATTCGAGCAGACCGAAACCGGCACAGGCCGCGGTCGTCGGCCCATAAGACGTCGGAAGCAGCGTGATTTGGGATCTTTCGCGCATCATTACCAGTAATCCTCGGCCAGTGTTATCTCCAGGTACTGCGCAGTACCGGGGTCGATGTTGATACGCCGGATAAGTGTATCGCTGTCCGGCAGGTACACCACCCGCAGATCGTGAAGACCGATCGGGATGGAATCGATGTCCAGCCGGCCGCCGGCATCCGGCGATCCGGACGAGATCGACCAATCCCCTGCGCCGTCCGGAAAGGTGAGGAGGACAGTAATTGAATCCTGGTAACCCGTACCGGGTGGAGCACCGCATAAACTAAAGACAACTACAGATACCTTGTTGTAAAGCAGGTCGTCGACAGAATTGGCCAGGCTCCGGGTAATCGCAACGGGACCGCCGGTGGAGGAGATAGTCGTGGAGCCCGCGTACGCGTAGGCTGTGCCCCAGGCATCGACTTTGAAGTACGCATCGGCACCGCCGGCAGACAGCTGGTCGTGTATGTAGGGGCCGTTCCAGGTGCTGTAGCCCCCCGGATTGGCTGCGAGAGCGTCAAGGTCTGGAGGCAGGGCTCCAACATCCCCAACATATCCGTAGGAAGACCTGCCGCCTGCTGAGAGCAGTTCAGGATTGCCGGCTATGGCGTGGGCGAGAAGCTCCAGCTCCCGCTTGGTTTCTTCCGTACGTACGGTGTCAGTGGCTTTGCGTATCGAACGCAAGGACATGCTGGCCAGGATCCCGACAATGACCACCACCAGGATCAGTTCAATGAGAGAATATCCGCTCTGTCTGCTTAATTCGGGCATAACTCACCGCCAGCCCAACAGGGGCTCAGGGTTATTATCGGCAGAAGGGGCGGTTTTCTGGACGACCGACCGGGCCGTAATCGCTTACAGGGCGGGACCTTAAAAAAACAGGCTGCGGGCAAAAAAATTGTGGACTTCGGCCAACTTATTTCGTACTATTTGTGAACCCTTGTGGAAGATAAGAGTTACGTATCCACATTGAACCCTTAACACGAAGCTGAGCACGCGAGAAGGAAAAGAATATGCAACTATCGAGGAAAGCCGACTACGCACTGCGAGCCATCCGGTATCTGTCGAATCTTCCGAAAGGGAAGCTGGGGTCGATCAATTCTATCGCCCATGCTGAGGAAATCCCGCGGGAGTTTCTTGCCAAGATACTCAAGGATTTGACCCGAAGCGGCATCCTGTTGTCGTTCCAGGGTGTGACAGGTGGCTACCGCATGACCAAGGCACCGAGGGAGGTGTCATTCCTTGATGTGATTGAGGCCATCGAAGGCCCGATCCATATTAACATTTGCACCGAACAGGGATCGAATTGTGTCTGTGATCGTGTGGATACCTGCAACATGCACAAGTTCTGGATAACGCAGGAAGACAACTTCAAGAAAGCCCTTGGCAAGCACCATTTCGGCCGTTACCGTGGCAAGCCGGCCAAGGCGCGCAAAACGACCAGATCCAAAAGATAGCGACAGACCGAACATATTTCGCCGGCGGCGATCCTGGCGGCTATCCCACAGATCGCACTGCTGAATAACCTTCCCGGATCGGGGGTTGTGTAACAGCCTCCGATCCTGCTATATTTATATAGAAACGTTATTGCGTCCGGGCTTTCGCAGGATGCTGACCATGTAGATGGGTCGGCGATAACTTCGGTGGCCTCGACCACGTATACATTGGTGAGGAGTTCAGTATGATAGATTTTCATGATGACAAGCACAAAGTGAAGGTCGGATTGGCCGAGATGCTCAAGGGTGGCGTCATAATGGACGTGACTTCGGACGAGCAGGCAAAAATCGCCGAAGGATCAGGTGCATCAGCCGTCATGGCGCTGGAACGGGTGCCGTCGGATATCCGAGCCGAGGGGGGTGTGGCCCGAATGGCTGACCTGACCGTGATAGAGAAAATCAAGCGGGCGGTAACAATACCGGTCATGGCCAAATGCCGCATCGGGCACTTTCTGGAAGCCCGCGTGCTGGAGGCGATTGAGGTTGACTTCATCGATGAGTCCGAGGTCCTGACTCCGGCCGACGAAAAGTACCATGTCGACAAGTGGCCGTTCAAGGTGCCGTTTGTCTGTGGTTGCCGGAACCTGGGGGAGGCGCTGAGGCGAATTTCCGAGGGTGCCGCCATGATCCGGACCAAGGGGGAGGCCGGCACGGGAGATGTCTCTCAGGCGGTCAAACATCTGCGGGAGATCAACTCGGTCATGAAGTCGTTGACGGTCATGAGTTCCGACGAACTGTATGGTGTAGCGAAAGAGTACCGGGTATCGATTGATTTGGTCAGGATGGTGGCCGAGATCGGCAAGCTTCCAGTTCCGAATTTTGCGGCCGGCGGGATCGCGACACCGGCCGATGCCGCGCTGTGCATGCACCTGGGTGCCGAGGCGGTTTTTGTGGGGTCCGGCATATTCAAATCGGATAATCCGGAGAAACGGGCTAAGGCGATTGTCAACTCCACCGCTCACTGGGAGAATTATGCCATCATTGCGGAGAACTCATATGACCTGGGCAAGCCGATGAAGGGTATCGATGCCAAGTCCATTCCGGAGGACGAGCAACTGCAGGTGCGGTGAGGGGGACCGCAAGCAATTTGGGCA
>CP070824.1:18015-34017 GCA_020344395.1 Candidatus Zixiibacteriota bacterium
TCCGGCTTCCATGGAACAGGCAGGATCGGTTTCAGTGCCATGCCGCGAGTACAGGTCTGCGTCGGCATAGATTATCACATCAGCAAGATGAAGGATGCCTTTGCTTCGTCTTTTGGTGTCGTGGGTGACATTGTGGAGGAAATCGGCTCACAGAAGACACTGCTGGTGGCTGGTGATGCCAAACTTGATCTGGGCGTTCCGATGGCTCCGGTCACCCCCTACGTTATTGGCGGAATCGGGCTGGCCAATACTTCGGTTCCTGAGATCAAGTTCGTAGGTGATGTCGAACCTTCCGTTTCGAACACGGACCTGTTTTTCGAAGTCGGCGGCGGCGTTGAGTTCAACAATTTCTTCCTCCAGGGTAAGCTGATCAGTATTCAGACGGAAGGAAGCGCAAGCAATATGCTGGCCTTTTCGGCGGGCCTCAAGATATAAGGAATGACCGGACGCAGAAGACCCGGTAGAGCGACGTAAGAAGACCACATGCCCACATTACGCGAAGTACAGAAGAGAATTCGGACGGTCAAGTCGACCGCGCGCATAACGAAAGCTATGGAGATGGTTGCGGCCGCCAAACTGAGGCGGGCTCAAGCGCGGGTCGAACAGGCCAAGCCGTATGCAGCCAAGATGGACGAGATGCTCTCGCACCTAGCCTTGGCCTCCACCGGTGAGATTGTGCACCCGTACTTCGAAGAACGCCCCATCCGGAAAAAGACACTGGTGGTGATCGCGTCCGATCGCGGGCTGTGTGGTTCCTTCAATACCAACGTATTTCGCAAGGCTGACACCTGGTTGGCCGAACAGACCGGGACTGACGTCGAGATCGTCGCGGTCGGAAAGCGACCGGTCGATTATTACAAGCGTCGCCAGTGGCCAATAATTGACTCCCATATCGACTGGGGCGGCCAGCTTGATTATGACCGGGCCCGCAAGATTGTGACCTTTCTGACTGAAAGATTCGTAACCGGCGCCACCGACGAAATCTGTCTGGTCTTTACGAGGTTTTTGTCTCTGGTCAAATATCAACAGGTAGTCGACAAGTATCTTCCGATCAGCCGACCGGAGGTCGCCGAGGACAGCGGCACGGTGAGTGATTATATTTTTGAGCCGTCCTCAGAACAGATTTATGCCGCCCTCATGCCCAGCTACGCCACGACTAAGATGGTCACGGCCCTGGCCGAATCGTTCGCCAGCGAGCACGGCAGCCGCATGATGGCTATGGGCAACGCTACCAAGAATGCTGATGAAATGACCCAGACTCTGACCCTGGATTACAACAAGGCCCGTCAGACGCAGATCACCAAGGAATTGCTGGAGGTGGTTGGAGGCGCTGAGGCGCTGAAAGGCTGATCAGATAGAAAACAAGTTGATTGACATATTGGAGTTCGGCTATGGCTGAGAACATTGGCAAGATTGTTCAGATCATCGGCCCGACCGTGGATTGTGAGTTCCCGGCCGAGTCTCTGCCTGACATCTTAAATGCCATCAAAATCAAAGACGCAGAAAAAGACATCAACCTCACGGTTGAAGTGGCGATGCATATAGGCGACAACATTGTTCGCTGTGTGGCTCTGGCCTCCACTGACGGCCTCGTACGGGGAATGGAAGTCGTCGACACCGGATCGCCGATCACGGTACCGGTTGGAGAAACTTCGCTTGGTCGCATCTTCAACCTTCTGGGTGAGACAATTGACAACAAGGGCGATCTTCCGACCGATACGAAGCGTCTGCCGATACACCGTCCGGCTCCTTCATTTGAAGATCAGGTTACGGCCGTCGAGATGTTCGAAACCGGCATCAAGGTTATCGATCTGCTGGAGCCGTATTCGAAGGGCGGCAAGGTCGGACTGTTCGGCGGTGCCGGCGTGGGAAAGACGGTCATTATCCAGGAGTTGATTCACAATATCGCCACCGAGCACGGTGGTTATTCCATCTTCAGTGGTGTGGGCGAACGCACACGCGAGGGAAACGACCTGTGGCTGGAAATGACCGAATCAGGCGTTATCAAGAAAACTGCCATGGTCTTCGGTCAGATGAACGAGCCGCCCGGTGCTCGCCTGCGTGTCGGACTGAGCGGTCTGACAATAGCGGAGTATTTCCGTGACGAAGAAGGTCAGGATGTGCTGCTGTTTATTGATAACATATTCCGGTTTGTGCAGGCCGGCTCTGAGGTGTCAGCACTGCTGGGCCGTATGCCGTCGGCGGTCGGCTACCAGCCGACGCTCGGCACCGAGATGGGCGCCCTTCAGGAACGTATCACGTCCACCCGCAACGGCTCCATTACTTCGGTACAGGCTATCTATGTGCCTGCGGACGACCTGACCGACCCGGCCCCGGCCACCACTTTCTCGCATCTGGACGCAACCACGGTGCTGTCTCGACAGATCGCCGAGTTGGCCATCTATCCCGCAGTCGACCCTCTTGACTCCACCTCGCGCATTCTTGACCCGAATGTCGTGGGAGCCGACCATTATCAAGTGGCCCGTCAGGTCCAGCAGATCCTGCAGCGATACCGCGATCTGCAGGACATTATCGCGATTCTCGGTATCGACGAACTCAGCGAAGAAGACAAACTTACCGTGCAGCGGGCCCGCAAAATACAGCGGTTCCTGTCACAGCCGTTCTTTGTCGCCGAGCAGTTCACCGGCAAGAAAGGCAAATATGTGAAGGTGGAAGACACCGTAAAGGGATTCGATGAGCTGATCTCGGGCAAGCTGGATCATATTCCCGAGCAGTGCTTCTATATGGTCGGCGGCCTCGATGAGGTCTTCGAAGTGTACGAGAAAACGAAAGGCTAAGCGGCATGTTCCGTTTGTCTATAGTGACACCTGAGAAGGTTGTTTATGACGCCGATATCCGGTCGCTGGTGGTGCCCGGGGTGGACGGATATCTCGGTGTCTTATCTCAACACGCCCCGTTGATCACGGCCCTGAAGCCGGGCAAAATCGAGTTTCGCGATAGCGACAACAGCACACACTTCCTGGCCGTGTCTAATGGCTTTCTTGAAGTCTCCAACAATATAGCCACACTGCTGGCGGACGCTGCCGAGGATGCGGACGACATCGATGTCGAGCGGGCTCGCAAAGCCCTTGAGCGGGCTGAGTCGAACCTGGCCGCCGTTTACCGGGGTGAGCTGGACGCCGATGCTGCCGAAATCCGGGCCGCTATGGAGCGGGCTCACAACCGCATAAGAATTTTCGACTCCACGCACTAACGGTAAAGATGAGACGGTATAGCCGGTCGGACTTATTTCGACCGGCTTTCCTATGTTTGTGAACGAATCGTGCAACGAGCAAAGAGCTAATTAATGGACCGTATTGGTCCATGAGACGTGCTGCAATCCCGCTGTGGGTCTGCAATTTGTTGCAGGCCTTCACCTTACAGTCGGAGTTTCTTCTTGACTTTGAACCTGTTTTTGGATAGGTTGACACGCTATGATACTGGACCTGCGGGAGTTGGATGACTTTCCCGCTGCGGTTTCTTTAAAGGCGGAAGCCGGCGAGTTCAGACCGTTTGCCGAGGAAGTCACTGAGGTGAACGAGGTTACACTGGAACTGGCGATCCAGAAATCAGGCGAGGAGTACTTCTGCCAGGGTGAAGTAAAGGCTCGCTACCTGGTTGAGTGCTCTCGCTGCCTCGCACCGTTTGAGCTTAGTGTTATCCAGGCAACTGATTTCGTTGTTTGCGGTCTGGATCAGAAAGCGCAGATGGAGGAGGGTGTGGATGATGAGGATTACGTATTCCTCAAGGGAGGCGATCTGCGAGCCGATCTTACGGAACCTGTGCGTCAGGCGCTTGTTCTATCGGCGTCGATGAAGCCGTTGTGTTCGGAAGCCTGTCAGGGACTTTGCCCGTCTTGTGGCACAAACCTGAACGACGAAAGTTGCGATTGTAAGAAGGAAACGATTGATCCCCGCTGGGAAGCCCTGAAGCATCTTAAGGGTGGGGACGAATAACGACAAAGGAAGGTTTCATAAATGGCATTGCCTAAACGCAGGCACTCGCGAACGCGAGGCCGCAAGCGCCGTACCAACTGGAAGCTGACAGCACCGAATGTCGGCGAATGCCCCAACTGTCATCAATCCAGACTGCCCCATCATATCTGCCCGCATTGTGGATACTACGACGGTCGTCAGGTGGTGGAGGTCAAAGAGGCCTGAGCTGTCCTGTCGAAGCCCGATTAGTTCTCGATGAGTACCAATAATCCGCAACATACGGTTGTCCTTGATGCCATGGGTGCTGATGGAGGCCCTGAGGAGATAGTCCGGGGAGGTATCGCCGCCGCCAGACAAGTCGGCGATACGCTGCACGTTATGGTCGTCGGCAACCGGGATCGGATCGAAGCGGTGCTGGCGGGAGTACCGGCTGTCCCCGGGAATCTATCGGTGCAGCATGCTGAATCTGAAATCCCGATGCGGATGTCGGCTACAGACGGCGTGCGCATGAGGGACTCCTCGGTGTCAACAGGACTGAGGCTAGTAAAGGACAGGCAGGCGGTGGCCTTCATATCACCCGGTAACACCGGCGCGGTCATGGCTACTGCTCTGTTGACGCTGGGAAGAATCGAAGGCGTGTCTCGACCGGCCATCACTGCCCTCTTCCCTACGAGCACAGAGCGTCCTACGGTGGTGCTTGACGTAGGCGCCAATGCCGACTCCAAGCCTCATCATCTGTCACAGTATGCCGTCATGGGTTCTGTCTACTCGCAGATTATTTTCGGCCTAGAGGCTCCCAGGGTTGGTCTGCTCTCCATCGGGGAAGAGCGTAGCAAAGGCAACGAGCTTATTTTCAGCGCTCGAGAGTTGCTGAAAGGTTCCATGATCAATTTTGTGGGAAACATCGAAGGTCGGGATATACTCTCTGGCGCGGTAGATGTTGCCGTGACAGACGGCTTTACCGGCAATATCCTCCTTAAGTTCGCCGAGTCGATTCAGCCCCTGCTGGTCAAAGCTACCAATAGGCAGATTCAGACAAACATCTTTTCGCGTTTTGGCTTTATGCTCATGCTGCCCTTTATGCGGCGCATGAAGGGTACCTTCGACTACTCTGAATATGGAGGCGCTCCTTTGCTGGGAGTGAACGGGATCGTGGTCGTGTGCCACGGCTCATCGAATGCCAAGGCAATTTGCCGGGCCATTGTGGTGGCAGTTGAAATGGCGTCAAAACGTATCACCGAACGAATTCACAGTGAGTTGGCCACAAATCATTTTGGAAAGAATGACAGTGTCAAAGAGAAGAGCCAGAATTACCGGAACGGGCTCGTACGTCCCACCGGATCGAATGACTAATGCCGATTTCGAGCGACTCGTAGATACTTCTGACGAGTGGATCACGACGCGTACCGGCATAAAGGAGAGGCGGATCGCGAAGAACGGCATGACCACCTCTGATATGGCCGTTAAAGCATGTAAGAATGCCATGGAGATGGCCGGCTGCTCGCATGATGAGATCGAGGCTTTGATTACCGGCACGGTCACTCCGGATTACAAACTTCCGTCGAATTCGTGTGTCATACAGGAAAAAATGGGACTTCCTCAGGCCGTAGGATTTGATATCGCCGCGGCCTGTACCGGTTTTGTCAGCGGGTTGTCGATTGCGCAGGCATTTGTGGAGAGCGGCAAGTATCGGAAGATTCTGGTGGTGGGAGTGGAAAAACTCTCCTCCTTTACAAATTACGAGGACCGGAGCACCTGCGTACTTTTCGGTGACGCCGCCGGGGCGGCTGTCGTCGAACCGTGTGAAACCGGGGCCGGTGTCATCTCTACTTTTCTGAGATCCGACGGCAACTACCGTCCCCTGTTGTGGTCAGAGATTGGCGGATGTAAGTATCCGTATGTCCCGGGTGAGGATCCAAGCGGTCGGGATAAGATACTCATGAACGGTTCGGACCTTTTCAAGGTTGCCGTCCGGGAGATGGGTAATGCTGCTGTGAAGGTCATTGAAGACGCCGGGCTTACCAGTTCCGACATCGCACTTTTCATCCCGCATCAGGCCAACATCAGAATCATCAAAGCCATGGCCAAACGCCTCAAGATGGACATGAGCAAGGTTGTTCACAATATTGACCGATACGGAAATACCTCATCAGCTTCGATCCCTCTGGCTCTGGATGAAGCCAACCGGGCCGGCCGCATCAAACCGGGTGACCACATCGTTATGGTAGCCTTCGGCGGCGGCCTGATCTGGGGTTCGGCCCTTTTGAAATGGTGACTTTATGAATCGAAGAGCTCTGCTATTTCCAGGTCAGGCATCCCAGTATGTTGGGATGGGTAAAGACCTTTATGACGAATCGGCTGAAGTCCGTGTTCTGTACGACCTGGCTTCCAGGGAACTTGGGGCTGATATCTGCAGGATATCTTTCGAAGGGCCGGCCGAGGAATTGAAACGCACGCGCTTTACCCAGCCGGCTATCTTACTTCACTCCCTGGCTGTGCTGACACTACTCAAAGGACGCATACCCAGGTTTGATTATGCCGCCGGGCATTCTCTTGGAGAGTATGTGGCCCTTGCCGCGGTTGGCGCACTATCATTTGAGGACGCCATTCGGGCGGTGGTCAGGCGCGCAACGCTGATGGAAGAAGCATGTATTGAGAACCCCGGCACGATGGCCGCCACGATAGGTCTTAGCGGTGAAGCTGTCGGGGATATCTGCAATCGGGCCTCGGCTGAAGGTGTTGTTATTCCGGCAAATTTCAACTCCAGTTCCCAGGTTGTGGTGTCGGGTTCACTTGCGGGCGTAGAGGCGGCCGTGGCGCTGGCGCGTGACGCCGGGGCCAGACGGGCTATGATGCTGGAAGTCGGCGGAGCTTTCCACTCCCCCCTGATGTCATCGGCGCGTGATGGGCTGCGAGAATTTTTGAAATCAGTGACCATCAACAGGCCGACGCAGCCGGTGGTGGCCAATGTAACGGCCCAAGCTGTGCTCGACACTGAAGATATAAGAAGACTCCTGGTAGAGCAGATCACGGCACCGGTCAGGTGGGCACAGACCATGTCTTATCTCACCGACCATGGTGTTACTGAGATCTTCGAAATAGGTCCGGGAAAAGTGCTTTCGTCCCTGGCCAAAAGAGAGATGCGGCCTGAGAGTATCGTCAACCTGGACACCCTGGATGATGTGAATAGTTACGCCGGCCAACTTGTATAGGTCTCCAGCGATGGATTTCAAAGATAAAGTGGCAGTTGTCACCGGGTCAGGTCGCGGCATTGGACTGAGAATAGCAGAGCGATTTCATGAATCAGGCGCCAGAGTGGTAATTGTTGATCTGGATCAGGATCAGATCGGCCGGCTGGCCTCACGGTTCGGCCAGAATGTGCTGGCGGTAAAGGCGGATGTTACCTCAGCCGCCGATGTAACAGCCCTGTTCGAAAAAACCACCGAGGCCTTCGGCCGGGTCGATATTGTTGTGAATAATGCCGGTGTCACGCGTGACGGCTTGATGATCCGTATGAGCGAAAAAGACTGGGACATGGTGCTTGACATCAATCTGAAAGGCACCTTTCTTGTCACGAAAACGGCCGGCAGAATCATGATGAAACAGCGCTCCGGGCGCATTGTTAATATGAGTTCCATAATCGGGTTAGCCGGCAACGCCGGGCAGTCGAACTACGCGGCTTCCAAGGCGGGCCTGATTGGACTCACCAAGTCGGCGGCCCGGGAATTTGCCTCCCGCGGCATAACTGTGAATGCCGTGGCACCAGGCTATATTGAGACGGATATGACGAAGGACCTTCCGGAGGAGATCAGAGAGACGTTCATCAAAAACTCTCTGATCAGTCGTGCCGGTCAGCCGGATGATGTGGCCTCTGCGGTGCTGTTCCTGGCTTCCGATGCGGCAACTTTTATCACCGGCCAGGTCCTTACTGTTGACGGCGGTCTTAGTCTTTGAAATCAACTTGAAGAGTAAATATTAAGGAGAACGATTATGTCAGTGGAAGAGAGAGTCAAGGAAATCATCGTTGAGCAGCTTGGGGTTGACGCCACTCAGGTTACCGAGAACGCCAAGTTCGTCGAGGATCTCGGAGCCGATTCGCTTGATACGGTGGAGCTGGTCATGGCTCTCGAGGAGGAATTCTCGCTGGAGATCCCTGATGAAGATGCCGAGAAGATTGCGTCGGTGGGCGATGCGGTCAAGTACATTAACGAGGCGGCGGCCAAAACGACTTGAACCTTGCAGTCAAGAGTGATGAGGCAGAGGCATTGATCAACGAGATGAGACGCCGTACGGTTGTCACTGGCATCGGAGTAATAACCCCACTGGGCAATAGCCTGGACGAGTTCTGGAAATCGTTGGTGGCCGGGAGATCAGGCGTGGGAGTGGTCACGCGGTTTGATACTTCGGAGTATGCCACGCGTATCGCCGCCGAGGTAAAAGATTTCCAACCGGATTCATTCATCGACAAGAAACGGCTCCGGCGTATGGATCTGGCGGAGCAGTATGCCCTGGTGGCAAGCGCGCAGGCCGTGCGGGACTCAAACCTTGACCCACAGAATCTTGATCTGGATCGGTGCGGCGTTGTTATTGGATCGGGCATAGGCGGTATCTCAACCTTCGAGGACCAGCACAGCAAGCTGGTTAAGAACGGACCGGGACGTGTCTCGCCGTTTTTCATCCCCATGATGATCATTGACATGTGCGCAGGTCTGGTCTCTATGGAATACGGCTTTCGAGGTCCAAACTATGCCACCGTGTCTGCCTGCGCTTCATCGGCGCATGCTATCGCCGATGCTTTTCGCATCATCCAGCGAGGCGAAGCTGATGTTATGATTACGGGCGGCGCCGAGGCCACCATCACCCCCTCTTCCATGGCCGGATTCTGCCAGGCCAAGGCGATGTCGACGCGCAATGACGAGCCTGAGCGGGCCTGCCGACCGTTTGACAAGGCGCGCGACGGCTTTGTCATGGGCGAGGGATCAGCCATCCTTATCCTTGAATCGTTGGATCACGCCAGCGCACGTGGTGCGAACATCTATTGCGAAATGCTGGGGGCCGGCATGACCGGTGACGCTCATCACATGACCGCACCCCATCCGGAAGGCCACGGAGCTCGCCGGGCTATGGAAGTGGCCATTGCCGACGCCGGACTGACCGGGGACCAGATTGACTACATCAACACCCACGGAACAGCCACCGGGCTTGGTGATATTGCTGAGACCAAGGCCATAAAAGCGGTTCTGGGTCCGCATGCATATGAAATACCGTGCAACTCAACCAAGTCGATGACCGGTCATATGCTTGGATCGGCCGGATCTATAGAACTGGTGGCAGCCATGAAATCGATCGAGAGCAACATGCTTCATCCGACAACGAATCTGGATGAGCCCGACCCGGAGTGTGATCTGGATTATGTCGCCAATGAAAAGCGTGAATGTAACCTCAACTATGCCCTCTCGAATTCTTTCGGTTTCGGCGGCCACAATGTCTCCCTCGTTATCGGACGGCTGAACGGCACCGAATAGATGTCCTTTCTAAAAAAGCTGAAGTCACTGACGACATGGACGCGATCAGCGGGGCAGGATCACCTGGAGAAATGCCAGCAACTGATCGGATACCGCTTTCGTGATCCTGATCTGCTCGAGCTGGCTCTGACACACCGATCTTACGTGAGGGCCGGTAACCATCATCTGCCGTCCAACGAACGTCTTGAATTTCTCGGTGACTCGGTACTTGGTCTGGCTGTGGCAGCCAAGCTGTACGAGGACCATCCGCACAAACGAGAAGGAGACCTTACAAAAACCAAAGCCATGCTGGTCAATGAGCTGACCCTGGCACGGATCGGACAGGAGATAGGCCTCAACCAGCTTATAAGGTTGTCACCAGAGGAAGAGCGTACCGGAGGGCGTGAGAGGTCATCCATTGTATCTGATGCCGTCGAGTCGGTGATTGGAGCCGTTTATATCGATAGCAATTTTCATACGGCCGCCGACATGGTGGTACGCCTGATTTACTCGAGAAAGGACAGTATCATCGCGGATGAGGCCCAGCGCAACTACAAGGGTGATCTCCTGGAACTGGCGCAGGGCAGAGGGGAAGGCATGCCCCACTATGACATCGTCTCGGAGACAGGCCCCGACCACGACAAGACGTTCCACGTGATCGTGAGCGTAAACGGTCACAAGCTGGGTGAAGGCTGGGGGCAGTCAAAAAAAGAAGCGGAACAAAGAGCCGCCGCCCAGGGTCTTGAGAATTACAGTCATTTACCTACTTGAGCTTGACCGAGAATACCCCTCAGTCCTGCAACCGGTCAGCATCGGAAGGCGGATTCAGCCGCTATCCTTGACAACAGGATTTCGATTCACCATATTTGGCGCCGATAAATAGATACCTCAATGATAGTGAGAGCAGAATGAACATCGTTGTACTGATAAAACAAGTCCCCGAGATCGCGCTCATAAAAGTCAATGAGTCGGCAAACAAAGTCGAGTTTCCGCAGGGGCCGGGTGTCGTCAATCCGCACGATGAATATGCGGTAGAGGAAGCTCTGCGGATCAAAGAGAAGGTTGACGGCAAGACGGCGGTAATGACCGTCGGAACCGACCGCGCCGAGTCGGCCCTGCGGGCGTGCCTGGCCCTGGGAATCGACGAAGCTTACTTGATATCCGACGATCTCTTTACGGGATCCGATTCGCAAGCTATCGGAAAGATACTGTCTGCGGGTCTGAAAAAGTTTGGAGATTTCGACCTGGCGCTGGCGGGGAAGCAGGCGGTCGACTCGGATGCATCCCAGGTACCGGCCGCCGTCGCAGGCACTCTTGGTCTGCCGCAGATTATGTTTGTCAGGAAATTCGAAGATATCGGTGGCGGCAAGGCAACTGTCCAGCGTATGACTGAGGATGGATACGATGTGGTGGAAACCAGCCTTCCGGCGGTTGTGTCGGTAGTCAAGGAGATCAACGAGCCGCGCCTGCCGTCTCTCAAAGGAAAGATGGCTGCCAAGAAGAAGGAAATCACCAGATGGTCAGCCGCCGACCTGGGATTGGACGGTTCAGCGGTCGGTGAGAAATCCGGGTCCAGGACCGTCAAAGTTGCGCCCCCACCTCCACGGCCAAAGGGCGAGTTCATTGAGGGCGAAACGCCCGAGGAGATCGCCGACAAGCTCTTCGATAAACTCAGGGAAAACCAGGTATTGTAACAGTGAGCCGCCCCGGTCGGCTTCAACATCAACAGTTCGCCAATCCTGTTCCGCACGGCGACACTCGAACGGCGGCGCAATATGCTCATACGCAGATTCGAGGACTGTAAGGATATCATCGCAGGGGACAATACCCGTCTGAGAGAACTCCTGCACCCTGATAGGGATTATCCCTTCACAGCCGGATACTCACTGGCTCATGCAACGCTCCCCGGAAAACAGTCATCCAGACGACACAGGCTGACATCGGATGAGGTATATTACATTCTTTCCGGTACCGGAGTGATGCATGTCGATGAGGAAAGTGCCGAGGTGGCGGCAGGTGACGCCGTGGATATCCCTCCTGGCTCAATCCAGTGGATCGAAAATACGGGTCAGGAAGACCTGGCGTTTCTGTGTATCGTGTTTCCTGCGTGGCGTACCGAGGACGAAACAGTCCTTGACTGAGCAGGCATCCTCCGGCTGCTAAACCGATCGCGGCCGTCGAAATTTCAACTTTGACATCAGATTTTTCTTCTCGATATATTCAGACATGTTGGGTGTAATCTACTCTGCTATCAGCGCCGGATTAAGGTCCGTGCTTTCCTGCTCGTGTGTTCTCTTATCCGTATGGCTGGCTGCGGATTCGGCACGGGGGTTCGATCTGGCTATGAATGCCGCGACTGATCTCCGCGTCATGTATCTATTTGAAGACGAGGAATCAATAGACTGGCCCACCCTGTATTACCTGAATGAAGAGCAGTATTGCCGCATCGATCTCGTGACTTTCGGTGCCGGGGTCGGATACGATTCGAGGTCGGAGGAGATTGCAGACCGCGAGATATACTTGCATAGGTTCTACCCCGACCCCGATGATTCGACAGCTCTTGACTCGGTTCTGGCATCCCTTTTCAGAGTGCGCCGTCCGGACATCGTACTGATCGGACCCGCCCTCGGAAAGCAGTACCTCCAGCTTGAAGAACGTCTCCTCGGCCTTCCCAATGATTCGCAGTCCCTATTCAATATTACAAAGATCTACCGCCTGACCGGACTCCGCAATGAGGACAGCACATCACTGGGATCGGTTGTAATAAATCCCCAGGAGCTTTGGACGCGATTCAGGGGGAGGATTGAGCTCGAGGTACCACAACTCTTTCCCTGGTTCCATCACGGGATTCAGGAACCGGCCCGCCTGAGGCGCTATGAACTGATTCAATCCGGATTGCCGATCGGTCGCCTGGATCCGGATTTTACGTCCGGACTACCCGCCTGCAGACTGACCAGAGTCATGGACTCTGTGCTGATTGAAGGGTTGCTAAAGGACTCATTCATTGGACGCGCGCGCAACTTCCTTACCTTTTTCGGGTTCAGCCGTAACACTGTGGGCAGCGAACGAGTCGACAAGCTCATGCAGGGGTTTCGAGCTATTATGGCCCTCGAGCATCAGGCCCAATCCGAATCCAGGTTGATGGCTGTCCCGGGCTTTGCCGATTACCTCGGTCGACTGCGCGATCGAGCCCAGAGAGCGGTCCTGCATGCCGTCGGCTTGACCTGGGAAGGCAAGGTTATTCTGCGGGATTCCCCACACGGCCCCAAGCTAAAATTCCGGGCCGCTCTGTCGGTCAATGGTCCCGAACCTGTGGAGTTGTCTTATCTGCGGTTCCACCCCTATTGGGATACTGTCGCTGTCACGGTGGACTCGGCATCCCGTCTGATAAAACCACACCAGTCTTTTGTCCGGGAATACCTGATTGACATCGATCGCGCCAGGCTTGAAGCAAAGATGCCCGAATCCCTTCTGTTCACAGCTGAAATCGTATATGGACGGATTCCGCTTGAGATGTTGTCCTCGCTGCCTGTGTGGGAAGCACCCAACCTGAACATACATTTCGAACCGGATTATCATTTCATTCAGCCTTTCGCGCGACTGAATGTCGACCGCGTGGTAGCCTCGATGAACTGGAAGGCTGTCATATCCAAGCCAAAACACTTCTATGGAACGGTGAAACTCGATCTCACCACGCCGCGCGGTGTTTTTGCCGGTGCCTATCGTCAGGAGATACAACTCGAAAAAGGTCGCGTCCGGGAAACGGTGCGCATACCGTTTTCTGTCTCTAATCTTTTCGAACTCGGCGTGCAGCAGCAGGTTTTGAACCTCCTGGTCGACGGTCACCAGGTTGCGTCGGACACAGGAATTATTCGTATCGCATCATGTCATATCGAGGACACGATACACGTTGGCTTCCTGCCGGATTCTACAGGACAATTGGAAGATATTTTGCGCATGACCGACGCATCGTTTCGGCCGCTGACCGATCGAACGCTGCTGACCGGTGATCTTGACGCCTATAACGTTATTCTCATAGGCTCGGGAGCGTTGAGACAGTTTCCATCCTTTGGGCAGATAAAAGGGCGCATAGAGGAATATGTTCGCCAGGGTGGTTCGCTGGTCGTTCTTGGCCAACCAGGTGACTGGCCCGAAGGAGCCCTGCCGGTGGCGCTCAGTCCGTCCAGAGAGACTCTGATGTCGTCAGATATACTGAACCGTATCGATGGAGCCACCATCCTGAGCAAGCCGCATAAGATTGATGAAGACGATTTGTTTTCCGGGCTGCCGGGCCGACGGGTTTTTGCCGCGGCTGTGGTGGCACCGGCTGAGCGGGTATATGTCACTCCCAGCAGCGCCACGCTGTTGTCAGTCTCTCGAATCGGCACCGGCCAGATTATTTTCTGCGGGCTACCGTTGGTCGAGATGGTCGGCGATCTGAATCTGGAAGCGATTCACCTGGTTGCCAACATCCTGAACTATTAGTATCCTTTCCTGTTTAGCTCTATAACGCCCGGGTTTGGAGGAATCCGTTGAGTCACAATAGCAATGCAACAGGCACCGACCGTTTTGCCATAATCAGGAGATACCTAGCCAGGTACCGCGGCTACTTGATTCTCGGCGGACTGTCGCTACTGCTTACCAACGGGTTCATGTTGCTCACGCCGTATGTCGCTAAAATCGTGGTAGATTTGCTGGAGCAGGGCGCCGAGATGAGCGAGGTGGGCAAATGGTCCCTGATTATGGTCGGGCTGGCGGTGATCGCCGGTGTGTTTCGATTCATGACCCGGCGTACGATTATATGGATGTCACGCCGGATAGAGTATGGTATTCGCGGCGATTTGGTCGCCCACCTCCTCAGATTGCCCTGCCGCTTCTATGATAACAACCGTATCGGAGACCTGATGGTACGGCTTACTTCCGACATCGAAGCCGTGCGTCAGATGATCGGGCCGGGCATCATGCAGATATCGAACACGATGTTTACCGTTCTGCTATCTATCCCGATGATGATCTACCTGTCGCCGAGGTTGACCCTGTACGCTCTTGCTCCGGCCATCGTGCTCCCGATTCTGGTCAACCGCCTGGGCAATCTGGTGCACAGGAAGTCTCTGGCCATACAGGAGCATTTCTCACGGCTCACGGCCACCGTGCAGGAGAATATATCAGGCATAAGAGTGGTGAAAGCGTACCGCCAGGAGGATGCTGAGATCAGGCATTTCGACGGAACATCCAGAAAGTACTTCGACCTGAATCTTGATATGGGAAAACTCCAGGCCCTGTTCTATCCTTTGCTCCAGATGATCGGCCTGTCACTTACTCTTGCCGTCGTCTATTTCGGAGGCCGCCAGGTGATTGGAGGCGATATGCCGCTCGGGACCATCGTCGCCTTCATTGGATATCTCAGCCTGCTTCTCTGGCCTATGATGGCCATCGGATGGGTAGTATCTCTTTACCAGCGGGGTTCTGCCTCGATGGAACGGATCAACAAGATATTTGATAGTCCGCCTGAAGAAAAGGATGGCTCCGATCTGCTCCGGACCCGCAAAATTCAAGGTAGGATTGAGTTTAGAAACCTGAGGTTCGGGTATAACGGCAGACACGTGCTTAAAGGTGTGTCACTCACGATCAACCCCGGTGAGACTATCGGGCTTCTCGGGCTCACCGGGTCGGGAAAAACGACCCTGATCTCACTGCTCGGCCGACTTTATCCGGTGGACCGTGGACAGATCTTTATCGATAATCATGACATCAACGATTGGCCCCTGGATGTGCTGCGCCGCCATATTGGATTTGCCACTCAGGAGCCGTTTCTGTTTTCAGATACGATCGGTGCGAATATCGCCTTCGGGCAAGACAATGCCGATCCAGAGGCAATAGCTCATCGTGCACGCATCGCCGCCCTTGATAAAGATATCGAAACATTCCCGGACAAATTCGACACCGTCGTGGGTGAGCGCGGCATTACACTGTCGGGGGGACAGAAACAGCGTACCACCATCGCCCGCGCCCTCCTTGGTGAACCGGCCATACTTGTTCTGGATGATGCCGCGTCGTCCGTGGACACTGAAACGGAACACCAGATAAACGAACGTACCCGCGAATACTCAAAGGAAATGACGACGATCGTCATCTCTCACCGGGTATCGTCGGTTAAGGAAGCGGACCGGATTTTGTTTCTTGAGGACGGCCGCGTCGTGGAAGAGGGAACGCACGATCAGTTGATGGCCAGGGACGGTCGATACGCCGATCTGTATCGTTCACAGCTTCTGGCGCTGGAACTGGAGCAGCTCTGATGTCCTCTTTGTACTTTCAGGAAGAAGAAGCTCTGGGAAAGGCCTATGATGCCAGACTGATGAAGCGTCTGCTGGTTTATCTTCGTCCATACCGACCGGCGGTGGTTGGCTCGGTGGTGCTTCTGCTGACGGCTTCGGTACTTCAGATCTCGTTCGTAAAGCTTACCCAGCTCGCCATCGACAATGCGGTCACGGACAACACGCTTCCGGCCGATGTCCGGCTGGATATGCTCTGGCGCTATGTCACAATGTACCTGGGGGCCATGC
>CP070824.1:34117-48613 GCA_020344395.1 Candidatus Zixiibacteriota bacterium
TCCGCATTTTCGGGGTTCCACCAGAAGTAAATCGACTTACTGTCTTCGGACCAACTGATCCAGTCTGGCGATTCGCCGATCCATTTGGGATCGCGCATTATCTTTTCGACGGTTAGTTCAGGCTTGCCGGCATGTGCAGCTTCGCTCTGGGCTGCAGCGGGAAGATGGATTGTTATCAGGGCCGCGGGCAGGATGAAAATCGTGCTCAGGAATCTCATGGTGTCCTTTCGTTTTGTCTTTAGGACGCAAAATAAGCGGCGTTTGTTGCCAAGTCAAAAGCGGTTTTCATTCCGCAGATTTCAGAAAATTGAAACGGGTCGAATCTCCGGAGTGTCTTAAAGATGTCTATGGACAACGAGAGCTTTTGGAAGCTTCTGGAGCCGCTCCACGATGAAGCGGCCGCCTTCTGTCAGAAACTGGCCGGTGATCGCGACGCCGGTGAGGATCTGTACCAGGATGCGCTGCTGAAAGGGATGCGCCGGTTCGGGCATCTCAGGGAGGCATCGGCTTTTCGACCCTGGCTGTACCGGGTCATAGTCAACAGCTTCCGGAATCGGCTGCGCCGTTCCGTGAGACGCGGAGGTGCGACGGCGAAGGATCTGGAGGCTGAGAACCTGTCCGGGCATGATCCGAGGGATGAGTACGAATCGAGGCGCCGGCTGGAGGCGTTGCTATCAAAGTTGTCGCGTGAAGACAAGGCCATGGTTGTATTGCACGATATAGATGGCTGGTCGATTCCCGAATTAGCCCGGATGCTTGGCAGGCCCGAGGGAACGATCAAGACCAGGCTGTTTCGAGCGCGGCGGAAAATGCGCCGGATAATCGAAAGGAGTCTTTCTTCAGCCCTGTCAACCCGAACGAAAGTCGAAGGTGAATATGCGTTGCGAACTGGTAAAGCAGTGGATAAGTAATAGCCGGGGACCATTGAGCCCCGCGATGACCGACCACCTGTTGAACTGTTCCGAATGTGCGCGGGTGGCCGAGGCGGCCGGTATTCTCAATCGGCTTCTTAAGGCCGGCCGAGGTCAGTATGATATCAGTCCTCTTCCGGAAGTGCGCCGCAGGGTTGAAGAGAGGCAGCAGAAACGCTCAAGATTGGAGAATGTTATGTCTAAGATAGAAGATCAGTACGAAGCAAGTCCGCGACTCCTGGCCGGAGTGGGGCTGGCCGCAGTGGTGGTTGCATTCATTACGTTGGTTCCGTTTCCTGCCAGCCAAATCGTGGGATATCAGATAACACTGGCCGGTATGAATGCCGGGGCCACGGTTTCGACTGATGTGCTGGTTTCGACGCTGGCCGCCGTTGGATACGAAGGTGTTCAGACATCGGTTGCGCAGGAGGCTGACCTGTATGTCTATTCGCTGGCGGGTCTGTCAAGCGAGGAAGATGCCCGGACTATCGCGACAGCTTTGGCCAGGGTTGCGGTTGTCGATCGTAAGGTGGTGGTCAAGCCGATCGTACTCCGTGTCTCTGCACCTCTGTATGCTCAGGCGGTGGAAAGAGTTAGGCTGGTCAGGAGGCGGCCGGTAAAGCTGGTGTACGAAGACGGCCGGCTTGTTCTCGACGGCCGTGACTTCCAGAGTATCGTCAGTTCACGAGATTACACCGACGAGCAGGTTGTGGCTCAGATCGATAGCGTACTGGCCGAGTTCGGCATTGGAGCAGACGAAGTGAAGGTTGAGGCAGAGACCTCGGCCGATGGATACACGCGGAGACTGTGCTTGAGTATGGTCAACGATACGCTGCTGGACACGGACGCCCCGGCCCTTGAGATATCAATCCGGAAGGGTGACCTACACCTGCGGACGGACGGTGCCAAAGCCACTATCGCGGAGGCAGGTGTCGAAAGGGAGGACTTGCTTCTCTTTAGATGCTGTGATAAGGATTTCAAGGGGAAGTCGATTATAGTGGTGGTGGAACTCGAGATGGAGGAGGAGTAGCGGGAGGCGGGAGGCTAAAACATCTTCCTCAGCAGGGCGATCTGGCCGGCGTGGTAGAGGTTGTGCTGGATGTGACCGTGCAGGGTCATATAGACAGTGGAGAAACCCTCTTCTATAGGTGTGTCCATGCGGGCGTCATCCAATTGTGACAGCCTCCGGTCGAGCTGGTTGTGCAGTTCTCGGATTCTACTAACAGCGGCCTGCCATTCGGATTCGTCCGGCCGGTCGGGCTGCGACGGCCAGTCATCTTCGGGCGGGATCTCGGTCCGACCGATCCCGTCCAGACGGCCCAGAATCTCGTTGGCCGTTCCGGTCAGATGCAACACAATTTCCCAGATCGAATGCCCGCCTTTTAGTGGTCGCTGTGCGGCTTGTTCCGCCGTCACTTCTCTCAGTAACTCGGCAAGAGCTGGACCGTGCCATGCCTCGCCTTCGACTGATCGTTTCAACTGATCGCGGATTCTGGCTATTTCGGTCATAGCGAATTCTCCATGGGAAATCTTACCACCGGTCAAGCAGCAGGCGGATTGAGTCGCGTTGGCAAGATACGGGGCATAGGAGCTCGCAACACCTTTACGACAACCACAATCACCAGGATCGCAGATATCAGGCTGAGAATTACGAAAGGCAAGGAACCTATCGCAAGTGCAATTGCCAGGAGAGTTTCATTGCCTTGATAAAGCCGCCGCAGAACGGGATCAAGCAGCGGCGATAAAAATAAGAACAGAAACGACGTTGTCATTACCAACCCCAGAAGGATAAGCACCCTCTTCAGGGACTTTGCAAGCCGGTCGTATATGCCGAGTTTCATTGCGGTCTCTCTGATGACAAGAATAATAATGAATAACGTCACTGGGGCAAGCCAATCCAGTAGTGCTTGTCTGGTATGGAAGGACCAGGCGTCATATGCCTGGGTGAGCGACACGACAACGGCAGTTGCGATCATGAGCCAGCTGCGGTACACGACTAGGAGCAGCAGCAAACCAATGGCACATCCCAGCCTCCCGATCAAGGACAGGGGGATGGGGACCTGCTCAGAAACGGGCCCAACTGAAACAACGAAGGATCCAATGTAGAATACGGAGCCAATGGCCAGCAGCTTAAGTCCCGCTCTGACGAGCCTGGCACGGCGCAACACCGATTCGTCAATGACCTGAGAAGTCTCCTTTGTGCCTGCCGAGGCTGTATCGTTCGGGACAGTGTTGTCGGTCCCACACTTTCGACAGCGAGCGTTTGAACCGGGTGGCATATAGGTCATATATAGCAACTCGCCGCATGAGCGACACGGTAATACCTTGGGTGCTCTCTTGGTCAATCTTCTCTGATAATCGTCCACTTGTGGTCTTCTCAGGGCCAGCTCGGGAGGTCAAGCGTACTGGTACCCATCCTACTCAAAATCAATCAGTCTGGCCGCGTGCCATTCCTCGCCGAGGAGCAGTTCGGCCTCAGTGTCGGCCTGCTGTAGAAACTCCTGTGGCACAAAAAGCGAGTAGCCGCCTCCAACCGGCCGAAACGAAGATGTCCCCATCTGACCGGTCTGGCCGAAATGGCCGGTGCCGGAGCGAATCACGGCCGGGATGTCCTTGGCATGCAACGCCTCAAGCAGCATACGGGCGTACTGGTCGGAGTTGAGACGGGCCATATGGACCCAGTCGTCGTATTCGGTTTCACTCTCTTCTTCTTCCTCGGGGAGTTTGTCCACCAGCGGCTCCTCACAATCGGGGCAGGTCGAGACGCCCGCCTTGTATTCGTATTCGCAATTGGGGCAAAACGGCACGGTTTCCTCCTGGCTCTGTTCAAACAAGACGTATTCTAAGTAATCACTCCGGGTACCCTGGAAGTCAAGGGATTATTCGATGGGGCATTGGTACTGGTACGGAAGATATCCACAGCGAGACATAAACCCACCCGAGGGTGGGGTACCGGTGTTTTTAGGTGAATAAGCTCTGCAATGTGATGTATTTAGTATAGACAGAGTCAGGTAATCGACCGCAATGGAGGACAATGATGATTCCGTTTGAGAAGAAAGAAGACGAGATTCCAATCTGCCCGCATTGTAAGGGAGCGTTGCACGCGGTGTTTTATCGGGAACTCAGGGGCGATCTTGGTAAGCGGTGTCTGTATTTCTGCCCGCACTGCAAGTCATGTCTCGGAGTTTCCCACCGCAAGGGTCTGACCTTCGGCTGGTAAACAGTAGGGCGGATCCGTCTTCGAATCCGCCACTGGTCAAGTCTGCCTGGACAGAAGGGTCAGGCAGGGCGCTAAATACTTCCCTCCGGGGTATTGATCGAGCCGTTGCGGTAGATAAAGCAGTCACCACGGTTTTCAGCGCAGGCTGCCTCGCAGGTGTAACCGCGGCGGGCAATCTTGTCGGCGAAGGTGCGATATACCCGTTCGTTGTTCGATCCGTGGGTAGGGAACCAGCATTTAGGATTCAGCTTATCAAACGTATAGCAGATTGACTCCTCCAGGGCGACCGTGTCCTGATGGTGGCAGCCGGTGACGTTCATGAAAGCCATGTCGATATCGGAACCCAGTTCGGCCAGGTAGTCTATCTCGCTGGTGAAGCCTTCTCTCTGTCCTTCGATCCAGCCGGCATGGTCCCCGGCGTGGAAAATTCTCAGTCCGTCAACCTCGACTAAGAACCCGGCTCCGCCGTCGTTGGAAACGATGGCATGGACAACCATATCACCGATCTCTTTCCGTTCGTGAGGGCCCACGTACTCGTAGGCCGGGCCGTTGTAGCCGGTCTCCGCGTATTGCTGCAAGTCCGCCGCCTGAAAACCATAGACGTAGGAGATATTCTCACGCGCGGATGACCAGGCATGAGTCGTGGTGTCATAATGGTCGCCATGCTCGTGCGTGACGAAAACGGTCAGGTTCTGATCGCCTATTTCTTCAGGATTTATGTGACCGTTGGCCAGCAGGGGTTCGTCGGGGTCTGCGCCGGAGTTATTGTAATCGAAGACCAGGAGATGATTGGCTGTCCTGACGGCAAACCCGCAATGGCCGGTGTACCAGACAGCCGCTTCGCCATCGGCGAATGGCTCCTCGAGGATGGGTGATTTTCCAAAGTTGGTGACCATGCCACCAGGTAAACCCGCATCACCTACCAGTAATTCGGCCACTGTCTGGTGGCCGTATTTAGCGGCGTAGTGCAGTGGTGTGCGATTGTTACCGTCAACGGCCGCAGGATCGGCTCCGCGAGCCAGGAGTTCGGAGGCAGTTAAACGGCTGCCCTTGATTGCGGCAAAGTGGAGTTCAGTCTTCTGGCTCTGTGGTTCGCGGTTATCGACCGTGGCGCCACGACTCAGAAACAGTTGGGCAAGACTGTCCTGGCCCAGAATGGCCGATTTCATCAGCGGTGCGATGCCCTCCTCATCGACGGAATTGACCTCGGCGCCGGCGTCCAGCAGAAGAGAGGCTATCTGCGTGTGGCCGCCGTAAACAGTCCTTAGGAGTGGGGTTTGACCCCAGCGATCCGTATGGTTGACATCGACTCCCGCGTTTATAAGATACCGTGTAAACGCCGTGTCCCCACTCATCACGCCAAGATGCAACACCGACACACTGTCATCGTCTACTTGATGCAGGTCCGAGCCGAGGCTGGCCAGCATTTCAACAACCTGTAGTTGGCCCTCCCACGCAGCGGCGAAAAGCGGTGTGGTTCCGTCGTCATCCCTGGCGTCGACCGGTGCGCCGCGTTCCACAAGGAACTGTATCGCTTCAGTGTGCCCTCGGCGGGAGGCGTTATGCAGGGGTGTCCAGCCGTCAGGCTCCGTCTCGCCCGGACCGACGCCGTTATCCACGAGAAAGCGGATGGCATCGACGTTGCCGGCATGGGCTGCCCAGAACATGGGTGTACTGCTGTCCCTCGGGCTGGTCATGCGCAGATCGAAACCGTTAGCGTGCAGAAGTTCGAGTACCCCGACATGACCCCGATTGCTGGCCCAGTGGATGGCCGTGCCACCCCACCGGTTATCGACAGTGCTGTGATCTGCGCCCTGTTTGATCAGGATCTCGGCTGCATCCTTATGCCCCCCATAGGCCGTATACATGAGTGGGGAGAATCCGCTGTTGGTGGTGGCGTTGATGTCCAGACCTTTCGTCAACAGGTACTCGACGACGTCTGCTTTTCCCTCAAATGAGGCTATGTGCAAAGCCGTACTCCCACGGGGCGATGTGGCGTGAAGGTTTGCGCCCCGGTCCGCCAGGTGCTTCACAAGCTCGAGGTCGCCACCTCCAGCCGCCGCAAGCAATGGTGTGAGGCCATCGTCGTCAGTCGCCTCGATGAGGTCGGGCGTCTCCGAGAGGATTGCTTGCACCGCTGCAAGGTCGCCCTGTTTGGCAGCGTCGTGTATCTCCGAGGATACGGCCTGCAATGTGAAAGCTAAGAGCAGGGCAAAGGTGAGAGTCAGGGTCGTTTTCATAGTGATGTTCCTTCTGTCCGGAGTGTCCTGGTATTTGTCTGCCATCATTTGATTCAGTATCTCTACGAACATGCCCGGTTTTTGTTTAGTTTTGTAACGCTGCCGAACAGGACCAATCCGTGGGGAGGTACGCTGATCCCAGAAGAATCTCATTGACCGGTAAGGGATTGCGTATATATTTGCGGAATGCCGCCCGAGAAGAAAGCAACCCTGCTCGTCAAGAACATCGGTCAGCTGGTCACGATGGCGGGCCCGGTGCCACGCATCGGTCCGCATATGAAGGATCTGGGCCTGATCGAAAACGGCGGGGTGGCAGTCTCGGTCGATGAGATTATCGGCGTAGGCCCTTCTGATGAAGTCGAAGGGAAAGCCGACCTGGCCGAGGGTTGCACCGTAATCAATGCAGGTGGGGCAGTAGTGACGCCGGGGCTGATTGATCCACATACCCATCCGGTTTTTGCGCGGACCCGTGAGCAGGAGTTCGAGATGCGGATCGAGGGCAAGACTTATATGGAGATTGCTCAGGCGGGCGGCGGGATTCGATCATCGGTGCGGCATCTCAGGGAGGCGTCAAGAGAGCAACTGATGGAAGGGACAGCGCGCAGGCTGGATCGTCTGCTGAGACACGGTGTTACCACGATAGAAGCTAAGTCCGGCTATGGCCTGTCCACTGAGTCTGAAATCAAAATGCTTGAGATAATCAGGGACCTTAACGAGGCGCACCCTATGGACCTGGTGCCGACTTTTTTGGGAGCCCATGAGGTGCCGGATGAATACCGGGACAGGCCGGAGGAATATGAAGAGCTGATTATCAGAGAGATGATACCGGCTGTGGTCGAGAAAGGTCTGGCTGAGTACTCTGATATATTCTGCGAGAAGGGAGTCTTCGAGATCGAATCCTCCCGGCGCATTCAGAGCGCGGCCAAACAGGCCGGGCTCGGGCTTCGTTTCCATGCCGACGAGCTTGCCTGGATCGGCGGCGCCGAGTTGGCGGCGGAGTTGGGGGCAGTGACGGCCGATCATCTCGTCTACATATCTGAGGCCGGCACCAAGGCTATGGCAAATGCCGGTACCGTGGCGGTGATGCTTCCGGGAACGACTTTTTCGCTGGCCGGGAGCCAGTATGCACCGGCCAGGCGGATGATTGATGAGGGTGTAGTTGTAGCTCTGTCGACCGACTGTAACCCCGGCTCAAGCTGTACCGAATCGCTGCCGTTTATGGTATCCCTGGCCGCACTCGGGATGAAGATGACCGCTGCTGAAGCGTTGTCGGCCGTGACAGTAAACGCTGCGGTGTCGATTGGTCGAGCTGGCAGGATTGGACAACTGCAGCCGGGTATGCAGGCGGATCTGGTGATCTGGGATATGAAGGATTATCGCGAGTTGCCATATCATTATGCGGTTAATCTGGCCGTGAAGGTTATCAAGCGAGGCAAGCCAGTAACTGACGGAAAAGGAGCGGGGAACGTCCCGTAGACAACGATGTTTAAGAACCGAGGTTGGTCTTGACCAGGTACTTGAGTATTCTAACCACCGGTATTGTGACCGCGTCGCTTTTGTCTGGATGCGGCATATATACGCTCAATCCAAAAGGTAAGTCCGATATCAAGACAATCGGGATCGAGCCGTTTGAGAACAATACGGCCGAGTTTGGACTGGCTGATCGCTTGACTGAGATCATAATTGATGCCTTTATTGCCGATGGTAACCTGAAGGTGGTTTCGGTCGATGAGGCTGACGCTGTCCTGGTTGGTACTCTTCTGTCGTATGACCGGGTACCGGATACTTATGATGCCAACGATCAGGTCCAAAGCTATAAGGTGATTATGAACGTGGAGATTCAGCTGCAGAAACCGAGTGACGGTTCGGAATACTGGAAGGAAACAACCCGTCAGGAAGGTGTCTACCATCCAGGCGCTGACCAACCTCCTCGGACCGAGGAGGATGGTCAACAGTTGGCCGGCGAAAGGCTGGTCGAGGCTATTATTGATCGCACCACCAAATCGTGGTAATATGAGATTCGTAATTGACGACAGAATCGGTACCGGATAATAATGATGAAAAACTCTTATAGATTCCCCCTTGTTGTTGGTGTTGTCCTTACGGTTTGCCTTGCTGCACCGGTAACTGCTGTCAATTCCGACGCCGGCACCACGGCGTTCTCGTTTCTCAAGATAAATGCCGGCGCCAGGGCGGTCGGGATGGGGGGCGCCTTTACAGGCCTGGCCGACGACGAGAACTCGCTTTATTATAATCCGGCCGGCATTGCCTCCATGGAGCGGCGCAGTTTTATCCTGGGTTACCACAATTATTTTGTCGGATTACAGTCGGGAATGGTCGGGCTGATCACTATTATCGATCGTCAACATTATGTCGGTGCCTATATCAACTACCTGAACTACGGGACCTTTGTGCAGACGGATAATCTCGGCAACGAGCAGGGTGAGTTCGGAGGGGGAGATGTTCTGTTCGGTTTCACTTATGCCAGGAGATATACGGACCGGGTGCTGGTCGGAATCACGGGGAAACTCATTTACGAGAAGATCCAGGACTATTCGGCAAGTGGCCTGGCGGTTGACATCGGGCTGAAATATAGAAGCGATCGCGATCGGTGGACAGCTGGTTTGATGATTCAAAATCTCGGCACCCAGCTGTCCGCCTTCACGGACCGAGCGGAGAAGGATGGTCTTCCGACGGCGATCCGCGCAGGGGGGTCCGTCTTGCCACGAGGCCTGCCTATTCAGTTCACGGGTGATGTTGTGATTCCTGCGGATAATGATGTCTATTTCGCGCTGGGGGGTGAGTACTTTGAAGTGAGACCCCTCTTCATCAGGCTTGGATGGAGCGGCTTCGGCTCGAACCTCCGCTCTTCAGACTCCGAAGACGGCCTTGCCGGATTGGCCTTCGGGGTCGGTTTTGAATGGAAAAACAAACAATTCTCGTACTCATACTCGCCGGGTGCAGATCTTGGCGATTCGCATAGAATAACCCTAACCGGGGAGATCTGATAATGTCCAGTCGGCTGCTGATTAGTCTGATGTTGATTCCGGGGATCGGTCTGGCCGTGCAGATGTGCGGTTGTGTTTCCACCAACATGGAGGATCCGAAGCAGGTCGTGATCGCTATGTTCGGAGCTATGGAGAAGAACGACCAGGCCGCACTGGCCCATTTGCTGGATCTGACGGAACTCATGAAGGACGAGAGTTCACACTACGCCCTGCAGGGTGGAGAGGCGCGACTGTTCACAAATCCTCAGGAAATCCTGGACGATCTTACGAATGAAGGTCAGACCAAGCAGAGATGGTTCTCCCTGCAGCGGATAATCAACAAGTCTGAGATGATGGGAGATAATGCCACGGTCGAAGTGACTTTCGTCGACAAAGACGCCTCGAGGGGCTACTTGACCAAGTTCGGGCTGAAAAGGATTCACGGCAGGTGGAAGATTTACAGCTTTCAGACCGAACAGCAGGCTCCGGAGTCGCCATAACAATAGAGTGAGAGGCCATTCTCTGGTCAGCTGCAGCTCTTTTGACCGACCACTTTTGTGGTACTCTCCATGTACAACGTGATTGTCACATGCCGTGATGAGCAGATCCTTGATATTCGCACGGAACCGGCCCAAAATAGAAGCATATTCGTCTTGTATTCTGCGCTCATGTCCCGTTGCTGAGTTTTGAGACGGACTGGCAGCAGCCCGAATTATCTGCCTAAACAAGGAAATTCGCCACCGGCACGTCAGGGGGCAGAGGGGGCGGCCCCTGGACGACACCAACAACGAATTTCCAATATTCTTCAATTCTAATTTAGGGCCGAAACCTCGTCTTGTCAATGAATTCTGTTGGTCACGGCTCAAGTCATCCTACAGTTCATGTGATCCGAAGTATAGCCCTGCCGGCCGCACCGGTGATGTCTACGTTCCACTCCCCACGTAAGTGGTTGTAAAATGGTGCATTAACGTCAGTTATCGTGTCAGGGGCTTGCCATGCGGACGGTGGGACAGGGACAGTTTGTGAATTCATTCACATGCACCCCGGGTGGAGCGTGCCTGAATATGTACAGGTGAGGGAGGACTGTGCGTATTGTGGAAGGGCCGTGAGATTGTAGGCCTGGCTTCGCAATTATGCGGATTGTCTTGCACATTTGTGACATATGCACGTCAACGAATTAAAAGAGCCCGATTTTTCTGTTGTGCGGTCGGAGCGCTGGGCTTATATTTGCAGCCTGTTGGATGTGAGTGATTGAGGGAGATTGGATTTATGTACAGAAGATTAGGTGTTGTCCTCATATTGGTGGTGTTCGGTGTAGTTCTGGCTGGATTATTTGGATGCCGCGACGATGTGGAGGTCCCCTGGCCTCCTACGCTTGCCGGTAAGTATACAGGAACGATGCAGCTGCTGCGTATCGATGGGATAGACACGCTGGTTGACACCTCAAACAACGTCAACGTGCGATTCGGCAGTGAGTCGTACAACATAAAGGTCATTGATCCTGTTCCAATTCTCTTCTTCTGCAGTTCATCAGGGGAGTATGAGTTGGCGAACGGAGTTGAGTTTTTTCAGGAGGAGGATAATCTCGAGAAGCAGGTCTGCACACCGGACGACAACCCGACCGGCTTTTTTGGATTGGATCAGCATTCCCAGCCGGGCAAGGTGCTGATCAAACAGGATGCTCTTGACGAAGACGGCGTACGCAGCATAAAGACACTGGAGCTCGAGTTGGACACCAACTGATTTAAGCTACGACGAGTCACAGGACCGGCCGCTCGGCCGGTCCTTTTTTTTGTCATAAGATCTGGTGTTGAGATCGCCCGGGGGTCGCGACAGAGGCCACATGTACTGACAGACCCTGTCAGTGAGCCTGCTTACGTTTTGGTTCAGAGAAGGCGTTACGTGACTCAAGCCATGATGGAGTGATTAACCATGAAGTGCACGCATGGCGCGGTACGAAGAAGAGGAGTGATCGGGCTCGGCGGGGCAGAAAGGATCTGGTACTGACAGATGCTGTCAAAAGTAATATCCTCATCAACGATAGGTGTGGAGGCCTACACCGTCGAGGTCGAAGCGGACATCCAGCAGCAGCTGCCGGCTTTTATAACGGTGGGTCTGCCGGACGGCGCAGTCAGGGAATCCAAGGAGAGGGTCGCCTCGGCCATCAAAAATTCCGATTTCATGTTTCCATCCAAGAAAGTCACTATCAACCTGGCCCCTGCGGACATTCGCAAAGAAGGGTCGGCTTTTGATCTTCCCATGGCTGTCGGTATCCTTGCGGCGACAGGGCAAATTATGCGTGAACGGTGCGACGACTATGTGATGTTGGGTGAGCTTTCGCTTGACGGGGCGCTTCGCCGGGTATCCGGTATTTTACCGATGGCCCTGCATTTTCAGAGCGACAACGGGGTTAAAGGTTTGCTGGTTCCACCTGAAAACGCCCGGGAAGCTGCGATGGCGGGTACGATTCCAATATATCCGGTGAAGTCTCTCAAGGAGGCGGTGCATTTTCTGGAGGATGAGTCGACCATCAAGGCGTACACGATTGACGTGGACACCGTCTTTGACGAAGCCCGGAAGTATGCGATCGATTTCTCGGATGTCAAAGGTCAGGAGTCGGCCAAGCGCTCCCTGGAGATCGCCGCGGCCGGGGGCCATAATATAATCATGATAGGCCCGCCCGGGTCGGGGAAAACCATGCTGGCGCGGCGCATGCCGACTATCCTTCCAGATATGAGCCTGGAGGAAGCTCTTGAGACGACCAAAATCCACAGCGTAGCCGGGCGTCTTGTTGCCGGCACGGCCATGGTGGCTACTCGTCCCTTTCGGTCGCCTCATCACACCATATCATATGCCGGTCTTATAGGTGGCGGGACTATCCCCAAGCCGGGTGAAGTATCCCTGGCCCACCACGGCGTGTTGTTTCTGGATGAGCTTCCGGAGTTTAAGAAGGATATTCTTGAGATGCTGCGCCAGCCGATGGAAGACAACCGGGTGACTATATCACGCGCCGCGACAACGCTTACTTACCCCGCCTCCTTCATGCTTGTTTCGGCGATGAATCCCTGTCCATGCGGTTACCACGGTGATCAGAACCATGAATGCAAGTGCACCCCGGGCGAGATTCAGCGGTACATGTCCAGAATATCCGGGCCGCTGCTTGACCGAATCGATATCCACATAACAGTCCCCTCGGCCAAGTTCCAGGAATTGTCTTCCGATGCGCGGGGGGACAACTCGAAAGTCTACAGGGAGAGGGTAAACCTTGCCCGCAAGCGACAACTCGAGCGATTCGCCGGAGAAGACCAGATCTACTGCAACGCCCACATGGAATCCCGTGATATCAGGGCATACTGCCGGATCGATGAGAAATCTCAGTCACTGCTTGGACTGGCCATCAAGAAACAGGGCTTGTCGGCCAGGGCCTACGATCGGATTCTGAAGGTCTCAAGGACCATCGCGGACATTGAAGGCACGGACGAGATTGAACTGGCGCACGTGGCGGAAGCCATTCACTACCGCAGTCTTGACAGGCAGTTGTGGATGTAGGAAAAGTGCCAGATAAGACCTGATTGAGCGGCAGGTGCTGATTTCAGGCAGGTGACAGGTCAACTCGACAGATCATCGTTCAGACCGTGTTGTCTTAAGCCCGGATGGGGAGGCATCTTATCCATTTGACAATCCACCGTTTTGCCTTACCTTCCCAATTCTATGGATCAGAATGCTCAACATACCCGAACTGAGAAGCTGCTGCTGGAAGCGGCCAGGGATTTCAATTCCACTCTTGAGTACGAGGAGCTGATAGAACTTGTTCTACGGCTTGTTTTGAAGGCAGTCGGAGCCGAGGTCGCTCTGGTTTTCCGCATCGACCATGACCGGACCGACATGAAAGTCAGGGCGATGAAGGCGACCAATGGGAGGATGGTGGAGTTTCGTCGGGAGTTGGGGCAGGGTGTACTGAGCTGGGTGGCTCAGTATCGCGAGACCCTCATAGTCAACGACCCGGGCAATGATTCCAGAGTGGACCATGAACTGGCGCAACTTGGCGGGTTTGAGATCCGGTCTCTGATCTCGGTGCCTCTTGTCGGCCGCGGGCACATGATTGGCGTGGTGGAAGCCATCAACAGTGACGAGGGCGGCTTTGGGCAGGCTGATCTGGACATTCTCACCGGGCTGAACAACCAGATTGCGGTGGCCATAGATAATGCCCATCTGTATCGTGAGGTCAGGCGCGAGGCTTCGGAAAGAAAGGCGTTATATGAAATCGGCAAAAAGCTGGCCAGCTCGCTCGATCTCGACGAGTTGTTGGAGGAGATTCTGTCGTCATTGAGACAGGTGGTTCAGTATGATGTCGGCGGTATTTTCATGGTTGAGCCGGAGTCGGGGGAGATCAAGTCGCGAAAGACAGTGGGGTACGAAGCTGCCCAGATGGTCAATCTTCATGTCAAGGTGGGCCAGGGCCTGGTGGGTCATGTGGCCACGACCGGCCAGCCGGAAATCGTTCCTGATGTCCGGCGTGACTCGCGCTACCTTGAGAAGGAGAGTTCCACGGCCAGTGAGATAATCGTGCCGATCAAACTGGATGATCGTGTCATTGGAGTTCTAAATCTCGAGTCGAGTCATCCCAACGCCTATACCCAGCGTTCACTGGCCCTGTTAGAGGCGTTTGCCTCTCAGGCCGCGATCTCTCTTGAGCGGGCCCGGATGCACGAGACTTTGATGACTGGAAAGAGGCTGGAGGAACAACTGAACGTAGCTCGGGAGATTCAGCGGTCGTTTCTTCCTGATGAGCAACCGGTTCTGCCGGGTTACGATATCTGCGGAACGAATATCCCCTCGGGGCAGGTTGGCGGCGACTATTATGACTTCATTCAGATTGTGGATGGTCACCTGGGCGTGGCGATAGGTGACGTGTCCGGAAAGGGGATGCCGGCCGCCCTGATTATGGCCTCGTACCGTGCCTCGCTCATTGCCGAGATCAGGAATAACTACTCCATCAGAACCATCTGTTCGAAAGTGAATTCCCTGCTCTGCGAATCGCTGGACCCCGGGAATTATGTAACAGCCGTTTACGGTGTGCTGGATTTCAAGAACCATATAATGACTTTTTCCAACTGCGGCCACGATCCCCCGGTCCT
>CP070824.1:48713-62585 GCA_020344395.1 Candidatus Zixiibacteriota bacterium
GCTTCTGCTACCAGGTCTACAAACAGAGACCTGAACGATGCGAAGATTGTCCGGTAGAACGGACGTTCGCCGATGGCCAGAAGCACCGCAGTGAAGAGCTGGTTACGACCCTGGCGGGCAAACAGGTATCAGTGCTGGTGTACACAACGCCGATTCTGGACGACAACGGTGAAGTCTCGGAAGTTATTGAGATGTCAACCGACATAACCCAGCTGAAGGCCCTCCAGAGTGACATCCGCACCAGCCGCCGGAAGTATCGTCAGTTGTTCGAAGAAGTGCCCTGTTTCATGTCGATTCAGGACCGGGATCTAAATATCACCGATGCTAACCGGATGCACCGCGAAGCGTTTGGCACCGGATACGGACGCAAGTGCTACGAAGTATACAGGCATCGGACTGAAGCCTGCCTGCCCTGCACGGTCCAGCAGACGTTCATCGACGGCCTGACACATGTTCACGAAGAAGTAGTAACCTCGCAGTCGGGTGAGTCAATGAATGTCCTTGTTCATACGGCACCGCTGCGCGATGGCAACGGTAACATAGATGCTGTCATCGAGATGAGCACCGATATTACGACCATCCGACAACTCCAGGACAAGCTGGCCTCAGTCGGGCTGCTGATTGGCACCGTGTCGCACGGTATCAAGGGATTGCTCAACAGTCTCGACGGCGGCATTTACATGATCAACTCGGGTCTAAAGAAGAATGATACCGCCCGGGTCGACCGGGGCTGGGATATGGCGCTGAGAAACATCCGTCGCATACGGTCGATGGTCATGGATATTCTCTACTACGCAAAAGACCGTGATCCGAACTGGGAGGAGATCGCAGCCGGAGAGATACTGCAAGATGTCTGCAAAAACATGATCGAACGAGCCAAGAAACTGGATATCGAGCTCGAGTGCACCGTAACCGGCACCGGTAAATACGAGGGGGATCGGCAGATGATTCGGTCCATGCTGGTAAACTTCATTGAGAATGCGATCGACGCCTGCCGGATCGACAAGGACAAACCGGATCATCTGATTAAGCTGGAACTCCGCGACCTCGAGGACGGTATCCAGTTTATTATCACCGACAACGGCATAGGAATGGACCAGGAGACCCGCGAGAAAGCGTTCAGCCTGTTTTTCTCGTCGAAGGGCGCCGGCGGCACCGGGCTGGGGTTATTTATCGCTCACAAGATAGTGACGTCGCACGGGGGAACTATCCGAATCGAATCCGAGCCCAGAGAATTCTGCCGGTTTTTTGTTGAATTGCCGCGCAAGCGACCCGAACCTTCTGCAGAAACTGATAGCGAGCCCACCGAGACCGAGGAGAGATGACAACATGACCGAACCTAAGAAGATACTTATTGTCGACGATGAGCTAGATGTAATTGAGTGGATGACTGCGTTTTTTGAAGACAACGGCTACGCCACCATATCGGCCGTCAACGGCGTCGAAGCCTTTGCGCTGGCCAAGAGTGACAAACCGGACCTGGTGACGCTTGATATCTCGATGGACCAGGAATCAGGCATGCGCGCACTGAAGAATCTTCAGAAGACGGAAGAAACCAAGGACATTCCGATCATCATATGTACAGGCGTGTCGCCCGACCTGAAACGGTTCATCGATCGCACCAAACAGCTCAACACGCCCGCAGCGTTTATGGAAAAACCGATCGATCGCGACGCGCTCCTGAGCAAGGTCAAGGAACTGATCGGCTAGATAGCAGTTCCAGGGATGCTTCGTCCCTATTCTTGAAGCCACAGAAGGCGGCCCGAGATTTCTCTCGAGCCGCTTCTCTTTTTTGTTTCAAGTGTGATGAGGGCTTGCAGGCGGGGCAATCGATATCATGGGCCATTTGATTTCGATGAAGTCATGAACTCCTGCTGCAAGTAGAGATGCATCTGGTAGTCCGGTGACAAGGTGTCGGCCGGTCGCAGGTACTGGAAAGGATCATCGTGACCGTTGGACAGCATCGAATGACACAGGGCACAATCTGACGAGATGGCGCTTCTGTTTTCATCGACCATGCGGGGGTTGTGGCACCGGAAACAGCCACCCTCCCCAACATGGCCGATATGGCTGGGATAAGTACGCCATTCGATCTTCATGCCCGGGTGGATGTTGCGGTTGTATATACCCTGCAGTACCGTGATCACAGAATCAAGCGTCATCACCCTTGATCGGGCCAGGTCAGGGTAATGACGCTGATAAAAGCCATGTATATGGTTCGCGATCCCCTCCATAGCGGCTTCCCGCGATACATAGCCGGCGGAGACCGCATGCAGCGCTTCACGTTTCAAGAACGGCAGTGATCGATCCAGAACCCCTTTCTGGATGCGGTCGTCGATGGCTCTGTCGGGCAGTTCATAGATATGGGTGGCGCGGTTATGGCAGTCAACACAGTCCATGGTACGGACGGACAAGGCGTCTCGGCCGATCGCGGCATCGTCAGTGGAAGTGTACCGATGATAGCTGCCATCAGGCCGCAGCACTTCAGCCCAGATTATCTTCTCGCGCTTGTCTTCCACCGAGGCATATCGCACCTCGTTCTCCTGAGCTATGTGCCAGTGGATTCCGCCCCTCCGCTGGATCGTGCCAGCATCAACCTTCAGACTCAGGGTGGTGTAAAGCCGGATCGAAGCCGAGTCGTGACCGTAGCGTGTGATCGTCTTAAGCCGGTGACCATAGAACTTGTCCGGCCAGTGGCACTTCTCGCAGGTTTGTCGTGCTGGTCGCAACTGGTGCACCGGGGTGGGAATAGGCCGTTCGAGCAAATCGAATGTCACCGAAGCAATCTGCCACAGACCGTTGAGTTTGCTGTCAACCAGGGCTTCTGCACCCTCCCCTACATGGCACTGGACACAGTCCACTCTGGCATGAGGTGACTGCTGGTAAGTCACCCACTCCGGATTCATCACGCTGTGGCAGGCGGTACCACAGAATTCTGCGGTATCCATAAAAGCAAACATGCGTGAGCTGACAATCAGCAAGAAGACAATGTTGACCACGCTCAGGACAGCGACGGTGCGAAACAGGCGCGATCCCCCGAACGAAGCGACCCCGAATTCCTTACCGAATTTACTCTCCCTTAGCTCCCTGCTTGATTTGCCCGTCTGTTTTCTGAGCCTCCTCCAGCCGATCGGAATCAGCAGCAGGCCCAGTATAAACAGGGCCGGAAACACCATATAGCTGACCAGACCGGCATAAGAACTGGTGATCAGGCCGACTAAGCGGGCCAGTTCCATCACCACCATACACACGAACGAGGAGGTGGTGAGAATGACACCGAGGCGTCCCCACCAATTGGTCGCTACACCCCGGACAAAATTCAGGTATCTCCCGAACAAGATCAACACCTGCGCTTATTCGAACAAAGCCTTGTAGATCTCCTGTATCTCACCCGAGCGAATCTTCTCCTTCAATTCACCGGTCGGCGTACTCAACCAGGCATGCATCGGATCATCCGTGATGAGGCCGTCGATATATGCGTTCAGCTCCGGATCATTGATTTTACGCGCTTCCGGCAGCAGTTTGAAGTAGAAGTGCTGGGCAACATCATATATGCCGTGCCACCATGTGTAGTCGGGCCCCATCATGGCGGCGCCATGGCGAGCGCGACGTCCCTCGTGATGCCACAACTCCCAGTAGACCCATTCGATTTTATTCCCGAACGACGCCGGGCTTTCCAGCAAGTTGCGTTCTTTCACGATACGCATGATTTCGGTGGCCGGTTTGGCGAACTTCTCATTGTACAGCTTAACCAGGGCGTCAAGCTGATAGTAGTGACCGTCCGCAAAAGTGCTGCTGTGACACGTATTGCAGACTGCCTTCATGTCAGCTCGTTTGGTCTCCCAGTCATCCTTGAACTTTGAGACAGGCGGACGAAGGGTCCAGCTGATCCTTCGGCCGACATCATGTGTGACCGGCGTTCCGATCGTAGCCGACATGTGACAGGTAGCACAGGTAGGTGCCTCAAAGTAGTCGACTCCGACAATCCAGCGATCGGAGTCAATACTCATTTCATCCATGTGCGTGTAGTAGGCGTTGCCGTGCTTGGACTCCTCATAAACCTCTTTTTGCGGATGGTCAGGTCCGAGGTGGCACTTGGAGCATGCTTCCGGCTTGCGAGCCTGGGCGACTGAAAACGAATGACGCGTGTGGCAGGCGTTGCACGAACCCTTGGAACCGTCCGGATTCAGCCGGCCGATGCCCGCATTTGGCCAGGACTTCGGAGAAAGACGATTGGGCGAATTGTGATCGATCTCCACTTTGCCGCCGTGGCAGCTTTCACAACCCATAATTGCCACCGGCTCGCCACCAGCCACATGAGCCAGATAGGCATCTGCGGACTCGAGAATTTCGCCGGCATGGGCATGGTACGAGTTTTCAACTTCGGTCTGTTCTTTCGGGTGACAGGCACCGCAGTCTTTCGGCGTCACCAGGGTGGCGATGAGCCCGCCTTCGTGCATGAATGCATCTTTGTCCTCTTGCCGGGCGCCATGACAGTCAATGCAGGTTACTTTGTGCATGGCGTGCGCCGACATAAACCATTGCTGATACAGACCGGCTGATTTTTCTTTGTGGCAGGTCATACACTTGCCTGAAACCTGCGCGTCGGTCGGGTTAGAGTCAGCGTGAGCAAGCAGCGCAAATGTCAGCATCAACAGCACAACACCTGTAATATGTTTCATCACACAACTCCTGTTACCGTCCTGGAGACCCGATCAGTCTGAACTTTAGCAATTGAGTCCAACTCTGACAGCCAGCCATCACCCGAAGGGAAATCCAGACCGGAGATATGATTCCTTAATGCCTGCACCAGTTCAAGACTGGACTATGGAGCTACATTTAGCCAAGTTTTCGAACTGTGTCAAGATTTAATGCGGAGACTGAACGTCGACCCTACCGGCCCGCATGAGATGCTTCCCTGTCGAGATCCCGAATGTCCGATGTGCTGGTGGGATGTCCGTAGTTGTGGAGCCGCGGTTGATGTCTCAGGTACTCGTCGACGGTAACGTCGTTCCGCCAGTTGCCTGTGACCATGGCCAGACCTGTGATGAGCACAAACAGCCCGGTCACGCCAACGGCAACCTGTTTACGGCTCGCCACTTTCTCCGTCGCGACCAGTTTCAACTGCAGTGTGTCTTTTACCGGGCAAGCTTTGATACAACTCATACAGGTGGTGCATTCGTCCGAGATGACGGTCGTAACATTGTCGACCTTGATTGATGACGGACAGACCCGGGCGCACAGGCCGCAGTCTGTACAGGTGGCGACATTGCGTTTGATCTTGTGCGGGCTGAGCAGCGAAGCAATCCCAAGCAGCGCACCGTAGGGACAGAGGTATCGGCACCAAAAATTGCGCACCACAATCGAGAGCAAAAACAGCACGCTGATCACGACCAGAGCAAGACGCGAAATGTCGGCGAAGAAGTAATACATCTTGATATCGGCCACGATGTTGTACGGGCTGTCCAGGAATATCTTCAGCGAGGCGGCCGTCATCAGAAAGAAGATGGAATAAACGAAAAACCCAAGCAGCACGTATTTGATGCTTCGGAGCGGATAATCAAGCCAGCGCGGCAGGCGGATACGGCGGCCGAAGATCCTGTCGCCAAGATCACCCAGCGTCTCGGACAACAACCCCACCGGGCACAGCCACGAGCAGAACGATTTGCCGAACATAAGTGAGACAGCTACCACGGCCAATAGAATAAACAGACCCGCCGGATGGGCGGCGTGGATCTGACCGGTCAGCAGAAAGTAATACAGACTCATCAGCGAACTAATCGGCAGGAAACCCTCGACACCCGGTGGCCGGAACGTAGAGCCAGCAACGCCGCCAGAGGCCAGATATTTGACGAAAAAGTGAAATTCGATACCAATCCAGATACAGAGAAGCGCAAAACCGACCTGCACCATCAGCCTGAGATTGTTGGCCAGCCAGTCGAGAACCTTCGAGTGGCGCGATGGTGACCGCAGCTGCTGACGGACAATCGGTCTCCCTATAACTTGTTGGCGAAGCATCGTATGATCTTCAGGCCGCCGACTCACACGGTGTTTTGCGATCGACAATGCCGCCGCGTACACCGATGGTATGTACTTCAACCGGAATATGCGGGGCCACTTCGTTGCGCGCCTGGACAGCCGCTTGCGCGATGCCGTCACAGCAGGGGACTTCCATCTTGAGCACGGTTATCGAACGCGGTGCGGCCTCCTGGTAAATTGACTTGAGCTTGTCGTAGTAATGCTGGAGGTCATCCAGCTTGGGACAACCGACAACGAGGGCACGGCCGGTCAGGTAACGGTAATGAAAATCAGGCACGGTGAACGGCACGCAGTCGGCGCAAATCAATAGATCGGCGTTTTTCAAGAACGGTGCCTGTGGCGGCACCAACATCAGTTGAATGGGCCAGTGACCCAACTGAGAGGGCATGACCGGCTGAGAGACTTCCTGCGACGCAGGCGGAGCCGCGTTGGCGGCAGGGTTCAATTGCTGCATCGCCGATCCGGGACAACCACACTGAGGGGCGGCTGATTCCTTCGCAGGGTGTGAAGCGGCAATCATCGAAGCGGACTGAGTATCCTTCCTTAGCTTGGCCAGATGCTGCGTGACCGCTGCCTCATCGAATTCCGGAGCTTCTCTCTCTTCTATCGTGATAGCGTTCTGCGGGCATTCGCCCAGACACACCCCCAGGCCATCACAGAAGGTGTCGCTGACCAGTTTCGCTTTGCCGTCTATAATCTGGATGGCACCCTCGGCGCAGGCGGGCACACAGTCGCCGCAGCCGTCACACAGTTCCTCGTCGATTCTCACTATCTTCCTTACAGCCATTTTCCTTACCTCCACCAACTCGTTGGGGTCAATAATTATCTAATTTCTGAAGGGAAGATCGGTGATGGGATGGAATCTGGCCTTGATCCAGATCAAGGAATATCAGATTTTTTGGCCGTTTGCGATTTTTTCAAGGGTTGCCCGATCAAGCACCGTGATCTCCCGGCCGTCACCGGAAATGACACCTAACTCTCTGAGTTTTGTCAGGTTACGCGAGAGAGTCTCGCTTGTGGTGCCGAGTGATCGGGCCAGCTCGGATTTGCTGATATCAAGGGTGAAGGTCGAAGCCCCGGTATCTTTAACGGCCCTGAGAAGGTAGCCAGCCAGACGGGCCGGGACTTCTTTTAGCGAAAGATCTTCGATCTGCTGATTGAATTCGCGTACAAAGCCGGCCAATGCAGCGATCATCTTGAGTGACGTCTGAGGCGAGGCCTGGATCAGCCGGGTGAACTCAGCTTTGGGGAGAAAAGCCACGGTGGAGGCCTCACTGGCCACGGCGTTGGCGGGAAATACCGAACCGCCGAAAACGGCTGCCTCGGCAAACATCTGACCCGCACGGATATGATGAAGGGTGTACTCTCGGCCGTCAGGTGAGGCCTTATAAACACGGATTGAACCGCTCAGGAGAACATAAAAGCCGGTCGCCGGGTCACCCTGAAGAAAGAGCACTTCTCCCTTCTGCAGCTTCCGGATGTTAGAAATCTTCTCAAGCGCTTCCAGTTCTGTCTGGTCTAGATCTCTGCAAAGATAGCAACTATGGAGAAGTTCAAGAGCATCCATGGAATAATAGTAAATCAATTGCACGGGAAAGGGCAAGGGCCATTACGAACGCTCCGGGAGGTCCGTTTGCGAGGCAAATGCTGGACTTGACTTTGCAGCAATAGTTGGCAATAAGTTCTGCTGGTATTGGAAAACAGAGGCAAATGCTCAGGCGGCAGAGGAGATACACAAAATGGCGGAAAACAAGATCGAAATGAAGGTCGGTGATCCTGCCCCGGACTTCACATTGAACACTCATAACGAAGGCGAACTCAACCTGGCCTGGTACCAGGGGCGAAAGAATGTTGTCCTGGCTTTTTATCCTGCTGATTGGACTCCCGTCTGCGCGACCCAGGTCCCGTCATACCGTGACGTTTACCATCGCTTTGAAGAACTCGACTGTCAACTCCTGTGCATTTCCGTGGACTCAATTCCCTGTCATATGGCCTGGGCAAAAAGCCTGGGTGGCCTGAATTTCCCGCTTATGTCCGACTTCTGGCCGCATGGCGAGGCGGCCTCCAAGTACGGTGTCCTAACCACCAGGGGTTATGCTGAGCGCGTGGTGTTCCTGATAGACAAGAAGGGGATCATTCGGTGGATTCAACGGGTCCATCCGACCGAACTTCCGGACAACGAAGCGTTGTTTCAGCAGCTGGGAAAGCTACAGGACCAGTAACTGGCCTTTTGCTATTGAGTTATACCTTTCGGAGACCCCTCTGGAACCGCTGCTCACGGCAGGTGTTACAACAGCGTGAGGATTTTGACGATATTGCGGATATGAACCGGCTTAAACACAAATTCAGGCTCATTTCGACAATGGCAAGCGCCGTGATTCTGGCGGTGGCCCCGGGTCTGCAGCCCCCCCAAATGCACTGCATGACAACAGCCGCTCCGGAATCATGCTGCTCCGTTTGCTCCTGCGGGCAGGACGAAACCTCACCCGGTGATGCCTCCCTTCTGCAGAGTGTCTGTTGCTGCAGTATTTCAGCCTCAGAGACAGAGACGGAGGTACCGCTCGAAGGTTCGTTGCGTCCGAATCACAATCCGGAGACACTTGCCGTTGTCGGGCAAACAGCCTTGAATATCTCAGAAGTTGTGACAAGGCCTTATCGCTCCGTCCAAAATTCGCAGCCGTCAGCCAACGGGCCGCCTCTCTACCTTCTGAACGCATCCTTTCTCATCTGATTATCCGCTATTCTCTTGGGTTATTCCCTGGGGTAGATACTACCCCATACTTATAATCTCAGACCAATGATGGAGTCTGTATAGTGGATAGAAATACGATAGTCTGCATTCTGCTCTGCCTGTTGCTGGTATCAGCGGGCCGGGCGGACAATATCAGCGGAAATCATGCGCTTGATTCTATAATCAAGGTTGCACTGGAGCGCAATCCGGCGGTCCATGCTGCTGAATACCGGCACAGCGCGTTCGAACATCAGGCCAAATTCGCCGGCTGGCTGCCCGATCCGGTGCTAACAGCGGGCATCCTTAACCTTCCGCGCACATCGCTCAGATTGGATGAAACCCCCATGTCCGGCGTGTCGCTCGGCTTATCGCAGAGTATTCCGTGGCCGGGGAAATCGTCGGCCAGAGCCGGCATCGCCCGTCTGGATTCGGATATTAGAGACATGGACCTGGCCGCTCACAGAAACAGCATCATCCGGCAGGTAACACATCACTATTACGATTACTCTCACTGGATGCTCGTCGCAGATATTCTCACTGAGAGCATGCAACTAGTCGAAAATATTACGCAGGTCGCTCAGACCAGGTACTCGACCGGTGAGGGCGTGTTGCAGGACGTGCTGAGCGCTGAAACATCCAGAGCAAGAATCGAAAACCGAATCTTGATGGCCCGGCAGAAAGCCTCCTCGGCGCTGGTTCAGCTTGCTCACCTGACCGACAATCCCGGTCCCATGGATACTTCCGTAACGCCTGCACTCCCGCCGATTCCGCTGAACGAAATCCAGATACCGGTCGAACTGTCTAATCCCATCCTTGCGAAGGCATCGTTTGGTTCCGCGGTAGCGAGACGCAAGCTGGATCTTGCAAAATCGCAATACTGGCCCAACCTGACAGTCGGAGTGGACTACCGAATTCGCAAAGACATGCCCATGGATGCAGTTTCCGGCGAGGATTTTCTGTCCTTCAAGGTTGGATTGAACCTGCCTATGTGGTTCTTCGCCCGACAGCGGAACCAGAGTGCCGCCGCAAGACAGTTATATAATGCGGCACAGGCAGAGGAGGCCGCCATCAGAAACAGTGTTAAGCAACAGGTTGCGGATATCGTCCTGATTCTGCAGTCCTTGCGACAGCGCACTGAGCAATACGAATCAACAATCCTTCCTCAGGCACAAGCAGCCGGCGAGGCCGCACGGGTCGCTTACGAAGTCGGCAAGGTAGATTTTAACGGTTTTCTCTCGGCACAGTTGGAAACAATAAATGTCGAATTGGAAAGACTTGAACTTCTCAAACAGTACCATCAGCAGAAGGCTGCTCTCGACGAATTGACTTACGATACGCAGGAGGTAATAAAGTGAAAATCACAGCAGTTATAATAATAGCTCTGGCAGCCGGTATCGCCCTGGCATATCTCTTCATACCGGCCGTTGAAGGACAACCGCCTGCCGGTGAAGGTGCCGAGGTCCAGCAGTACACCTGCGGTATGCACCCGGAGATCGTCTCGGATGAACCGGGGTACTGCCCGATCTGCGAGATGAAGTTGACGCCCAGGAAATCGGGTGCCGGCAAGGCAGGATCAGTCACAATTGATCCGACCACCCGGCAGAACATGGGACTGGTAACAACGCCGGTCGAATACCGGACACTCAAGAGGAAAGTACGTGCGTCGGGTAGGATCGTTGTCGCCGAGCCGAACCGCCACACGGTCAATCTCAAGGTCGACGGTTGGGTCGAACGGCTCTTTGTCGATCACGAAGGCGAAGCAGTCCACCGGGGGCAACCTCTTCTGGAGCTTTACTCTCCGGCCCTGGTGGCGACGCAAAGAGAATACCTGATAGCTGTTGAATCCGGCCGAGTCGCCGAGGATCTGATCGAGGCCGTCCGAACTCGACTAGCCAACTGGGATATCTCTGAAGACCAGCTTCAACGATTGCAGTCTTCAGGTGAGGTTACTCGCACCATGACAATCCGCGCGCCTGCCGACGGCGTGGTGGTTTCCAAGAAGGTCTCCGAAGGTGATCATCTCAAACCCGGAACCGAGTTGTATGAGATCGCTGATCTTTCGACTGTCTGGGTGGTGGCCAGCATCTACGAACAGGACGTTCCGTTTGTCAGCCTGAACCAAAAGGCCAGCGTCCAGCTGCCGCACACGGGCTTCGATGAGATCGCCTCGACCGTTTCGTATGTGTCCCCCTTCCTTGACCCCCACGGGCAGGTAGAAATACGCCTGAACGCTGATAACTACGACTCCCGACTCAAACCTGAGATGTATGCTGAGGTTTCAATTGAATCTCATCTCGAAGGTAAGCATTTGGTCATTCCGAGATCTGCTGTCATTAACTCCGGAAACCGGCAACTGGCCTATGTCGCATCGGCTGACGATGTCTACGAGCCGAGAGTCATTGTAACGGGAGCGGTGGGAGATGATGATTATGTCGCTGTACTGTCCGGCCTCACGGAAAACGAACCGGTAGTGACCTCAGGGCAGTTCCTGCTGGATAGTGAATCACGCCTGAGCGAAGCTCTTGCCGATGGTTACCGGGCGGGACATGACCACGGAGGCGAGCACAGTCCATCCCAGTTGCCTGCCGAGAAAAAGGGTTTGTCAGGTGTCTATACCTGTCCCATGCCAAGTCATGCTCACGTTTTACAGTATGGCGAAGGGTACTGCTCGGAGTGTGGCATGGAGCTTGTACCCGTGGAAGAAACCGATAATGACTCTGTTTACATCTGCCCCATGAGAGAATGCGCGGTCGTCCAAAACGAACCCGGCCGGTGTCCCAAGTGCAACATGAAACTCACCCTGTTGACTCCGCCTACTGACGAAGAACACCATTCTGAGGGCATACATGATCTTACCGCTGCACAGGTCAGCACTTCATCTGAAGCTGACGAGTTAGTCGCCACCGGCGGCCACGACATCTACACCTGTCCGATGCCGTCACACTACCACGTTCTTCAGTACGGCGAAGGGCCCTGCGCCGAATGCGGCATGAAGCTAGTACCTCTGGCTGAAACCGACAATTCCCAAGTCTATGTCTGCCCCATGTCTGAATGCGGTATGGTTAAGAATAAAAAAGGCACCTGCGACGTCTGTGGTATGAACCTGGTCAGATACCAGCCGGAGGCAGACGATGATAAGTAAGATTATCCGGTACTCCATCAATAACCGCTGGATGGTCCTGGCGATTACGGCCATCCTGGTACTGGCCGGAATCTATGCTGCAGATGAGATCGCCATTGATGCTATCCCTGACCTCTCGGATGTTCAGGTTATTGTCCAGACCGAATATTCGGGGCAACCACCGCAGGTGGTCGAAGATCAGGTCACATATCCCCTGTCCGCCGCCCTTCTTGCCGTACCCGGGGCAAAAAATGTGCGGGGATTCTCATACTTTGGGCTGTCGTTTGTCTATGTCATCTTTGAGGACGGAACCGACATCTACTGGGCCCGAAGCCGTGTTCTCGAATACCTCTCACAGGCAGCGGGGCGACTTCCCAAAGATGCATCGCCCCAGCTCGGCCCGGACGCCACCGGGGTAGGATGGGTCTACCAGTATGTCCTGGTCGACACCACCGACACATATGACCTTGCCGAACTTCGTTCTATACAGGACTGGTTTCTGAAGTACGAGCTGTCGTCAGTGCCCGGCGTGTCGGAGGTCGCTTCGGTGGGTGGTTTCGTGCGCCAGTACCAGGTTGAGGTCGATCCTCGCAAGCTCGATTTTTATGACATTCCCCTCCAGCACGTCATCATGGCTGTCAAACGGTCCACCGGTGCCGTCGGCGGCCGGCTCCTGGAGCTGGCCGAGACAGAGTTTATGGTGCGCAGCCAGGCGTATGTCGGCGACCTTGAAGACCTGCGGAATATTCCCGTTCATACCCCAAAGGACGGCCCGCATGTGCTGCTTTCGTCGGTGGCCAACGTCCAGTTCGGCCCGGAAATTCGCCGCGGTGTAGCCGAGCTCGACGGTCAGGGTGAGACCGTGGGTGGAATCATTGTCATGCGCTGGGGCGACAACGCCCGCGAGGTCATCGGACGCGTGAAGCAGAGACTGTCCGAGCTGTCAGCCGGACTCCCGGACGGCGTGTCCGTTGTTCCTGTCTATGACCGGTCTCAACTGATCGATGCCGCTGTCGGCAACCTGGGCAGCACGCTCGTCAAGTAGATGATAGTTGTCGTACTGATAACTCTCCTCCTCCTGCTGCATGTACGTTCCACGCTTATTGCCGTGGTGACTCTCCCTACCGGAGTGCTGGTATCCCTCCTCGTCATGCACCTGCTGGACATGAATGCCAACATCATGTCTCTCGGGGGGATCGCCATCGCAATTGGAGTTATGGTCGACGCGTCGCTGGTGATGGTGGAGAATGCTCACAAACACATGGAGCGTGATCGGGGCCAGAAACCGCGTCTCGAAATCCTGCTCGATTCGGCGCGTGAAGTCGGCCCGGCGCTGTTTTTCTCGCTGCTGATCATCACGATTTCCTTCCTGCCGGTGCTGGCGCTCGAGGGTCAGTCCGGCCGTTTGTTCAAGCCCCTCGCCTACACCAAAACCTTTGCCATGGCCGCCTCGGCTCTTCTCTCGGTCACGTTGATACCAGCCCTCATCGCGCTGTTCATGAAAGGAAAAATGCGACCCGAGAACCGCAATCCCATTTCCCGCGTGAGCATCGCACTCTACCGGCCGGTTATCCGCTTTGTCCTGGGTCACAAGACGATTGTCATAATTGCGACCGTTGTGATTATGGCGGTGACGTTTATACCGCTGAGCCGAATCGGGTCAGAATTCATGCCGCCGTTGTATGAAGGGGACTTGCTCTACATGCCGACTACCCTGCCCGGGATCTCGGTGGGCAAGGCCCGGGAACTGCTTCAGCAGACCGATCGTATCATCAAGTCGTTTCCGGAAGTCGAGCGGGTCTTCGGCAAGGTCGGCCGCGCCGAAACAGCCACCGATCCGGCTCCCCTGACTATGCTCGAAACCACCATTATGCTCAAACCGATCGATCAGTGGCGACCGGGATTGACGCCGGAGATGCTGGTGGATTCGCTGGATATGGCCATCCAGTTCCCCGGCCTTACCAATGCCTGGACCATGCCA
>CP070824.1:62685-76250 GCA_020344395.1 Candidatus Zixiibacteriota bacterium
GTCCGACAGCCTCGGCCTGGCCTGGACCCTCCCGGCCAACATTACCAATTACCCGCGCACCGGTGACCAGAGTTCTCACGCCGCCTGGTGGGAAACGTATGTCTATCTCGATAGCGATGACGGCCTTCACATAATCTGGAATGCGATCCCGGTAGTGGCTGACCCGTATAACGATCCTTCAATGAATTGGAATGACCTGTCGTGTTCGATTTTCCACTGGACTGACCGGGTCGCCGGTCCCAGCGCAGGGGGTACCATCACCAGGATTCACAACGCCGAGTGGGGACCCAGCTATCTGTATGAAGCGTGTGGCGCCGGCGAATCGATTCTCTGGCTTGGTTTCTTTTCGATCTCCGAGTGTAACGGGCGCCTGTATACAATCTTCAATCAGTACTTGGACGCCTGGGGAAACTGGGGGGACCCTCAGGTCAATGACTGTGCAGATGCCAACTATTCCGTACGGGCCAATGGTGAGATTGCGCTGTGTGTTTCATCGTCTCTCGATGGATTGCTCTGGGATGCGGCACGCAACCTGACCAACACCTATACCCCGAATTGCAGCACTGTCAGCTCCGGCGGTGTCTGCATGGATGAGTTGAAGCCGACGATGTCACGATATGGAATGGACTCTTCCGCCTATGGGCAGGAACTGGCCTGGCCGGAAGAGGAACTGGTTGATCCGAGCGGCGGCAGCTACGACGGATCACACTATCTCCATATATTCTATATGGAGGACCATTTCCCAGGCTGGGGATACTTTGACGAAGGGCCTCTTACCCTTAACCCCCTCAAGTGGATCCGGCTGGCCTGCGTTGATCCAGTGCCTGCGTCACAGATAATAACTGAGCCGGCTTACATAGGATATCCGGCGTACACGCAACACAATGCTACAGACACAGTGGTAGTTACCGTCCGGAACGACGGCAACACTTCGTTAAACGTAACCAGAATAGCGGCTGTCGAAGAACCGGGACCATACGCCGGATGGCTCGGACTGTCCGACACCGCTCTGGCGGTACCCGCCGGTGTGGACAATATCGCTACTTTCAGCATGTATCTGAACGAGGAGCAGCAGGTTAACGACCCGGGGACAGTCGTATGGCTCAAGGGTGAGGTGTACTTGCTGTCCAACGCTGACAACGACGACTCCCTTTCAATCCTGGTTGATTGTCTCGTTGCCGATACGGTTATCGGTGGCGAATGGGACACGCTGGCCACTTCCATGTCTGCGCGGCAGATTCATCCGGGTGACTTCACCCGCCTGGTAGTGAACAACCTCGGGGAAATGGGCTCCACCGGATCTGGTGCGGTCAACCTGGATTTCTCAACCGACGGCGGCGAATGCGATCCGGAAGCTACAGTATATCTTTGCAGTGGTGGCCCGATAGTGCTGCGAAGAGATATAGAAGGCACTGACACTTCCTACGTTGTCAACTGTGCGATGTATCAGGACGATTTCGCCACCGACCTGTCATTCAAACCGGTGACCACTGGAGTATCCTCGGGAGAATTCTCCGGGTCGAACTACGATGGTTACCGCACCGGTACTATCGTCAATAGGGATTCGACCATGGCTGTAGAACGTGAGTACTATGCCCCCACGGGCGGAGCTGACAGTACAGATTTCATTGTCATGCGTACGGAGTACTATTCCTTCGATGGCAGCACACACCAGGGGCTGGCTCTTGCTGAAGTAATCGACTGGGATATACCGTCTGATAATCTCGGTGACAACACGGCTGGGGTATTCTCTGACTATAACGTCGTCTACCTGCAGGGAGCTGACGCCGGTCCGCCCGGGTGTCAGGAGAACACCAACCGTTTCGGCGCCATGATGCTGCTCGGTTACCAGACGAACCATGACTTCGTGATAGACTCCTGCTGGAGTAATTGCACTCCGTACGGTATATTCGCCGGTGATTTCCATCAGTGGTGGGACATGCCATCGGGGATGACGGTCTGGGACAGCCTCGAGGCTAACCCGGGGCTGAACGACAACGACTTCACCGGCGATCAGGCAGTGTTCACGACCTATCTGTTCGACTATGACCTCGGCCCGACTGACACGCTTACTCTTTATTCGGCTGTTACATCGGTTCACGACGGTGACACGACTGATCTGAAAGTTAACCTCGAAGCCGCCTTTGAGTGGTATCGCACTAACCTCCGCCCTGGCTGCACGAGCCTGTGTGGCTGTTGCATTGGCCTGACCGGCAACGTGGATGGCGACCCGAATGATATCTGTGACATCGGCGATCTGACAAAACTGATTGATTTCCTTTTCATCAGCTACACCCCTCCGGAGTGCATGGAGGAGGCCAATTGTGACGGTCTTGGATCGGTTGATATAGGTGACCTGACGAAGTTGATCGACTTCCTTTTTATTAGCTATACACCACCGGCAGGATGTTTGTGAGAAACAGCCTAAACAAGATTACGGAATTGTAGTGAGAATCCGCAATACAGCACGCTGCCTCTCGTTTCTGATATTGTTGGCGGCGATCTCAGCTATTCCTGGCGAAGTGCCTCAACTCATCAACTACAAAGGCGCTCTCAAGGAAGCTGGCGAGCCGGTTCCTGACGGTGATGCAGCGTTTCATAGGTAAGGAGAGACAGGCAAATCATGCAAAACGTTAAACACAGTGTTCTGCTAAACTTTCTGGCTCTGTTTACGGTCGGCTCGGCAGTTCATTCCCAGTGCCCACCGGTCTATACTTTCACCGGCGAGGCGGCGGGGGAATCCTTTGGCTTTCCGGCTACCTGTGCCGGCGATGTAGACAAAGACGGTTTTCCTGACCTGATTGTCGGTGCTTTTCGTAGTGACGCCGGCGGCACTGACGCCGGGCGGGCGTATGTCTTTTCCGGACAGACCGGGGATGCAATTCACGTCTTCACCGGCGAGGCTGCCTTTGATTATTTTGGCCTTCAGACTTTCGGTGCCGGCGATGTGAACAACGACGGCTTTGACGACCTGATTGTGGGGGCATACCTGAATAACGCCGGGGGGACTGACGCCGGGCGGGCGTATGTCTTTTCCGGTGAGACGGGTGATGCGCTCTATGTCTTCACCGGTGAAGCAGCAGGCGATTGGCTCGGCCATAGTGTCGGGTCGGCCGGTGATGTGAACGGCGACGGCTTTGACGACCTGCTCGTGGCAGCTACACATGCCGGCTCTGACTCCGGGCGGGTGTATGTGTTTTCCGGTCAGACCGGGGACACAATTCATGTCTTCACCGGCGAGGCGGCCGGTGACCAGTTCGGTTATGGAGTCGCGTCGGCCGGTGATGTCAACGGCGGCGGCTTTCCTGACCTGATTGTTGGCGCTAATTTTAATGACGCCGGCGGCTATGACGCCGGGCGGGCGTATGTCTTTTCCGGTGAGACGGGTGATATGCTTTATGTCTTCACCGGTGAAGCGGCCGGTGACCAATTCGGTTGGGGAGCATACTCGGCCGGTGATGTTAACGGTGACGACCTTCCTGACCTCATCGTTGGCGCTCCACACAATGACGCCGGCGGCTATGACGCCGGGCGAGCGTATGTCTTTTTCGGGCGACCCGGCCCGTTCCCGATCAGCATCGCAGCAGCCGATGCCGACTACATCTTCACCGGCGAAGCGGCGGGTGACCGGCTCGGCTATTGTCATGGGTCAGCCGGTGATGTCAACGGCGACAGCTTTGATGATCTGATCGTTGGCGCCCCATACAATGACGCCGGCGGCTCTGACGCCGGGCGTGCGTATGTCTTTTCCGGTGAGACGGGTGATGCGCTTTATGTCTTCACCGGCGAAGCAGCGTCTGAGAGGCTGGGCGGTGCAGTTGGGTCAGCCGGTAATGTCAACGGCGTCGGCTTTGATGACGTAATCATTGGAGCCTACGGATATGGAGACTTCAGGGGGCGGGCGTACGTTTACCTGTTGGACGACATTGACGGCGATGGTATTGGTGACGCTTGTGATAACTGTCCTCTGGTCGCCAATCCGTTGCAAGAAGACCTTGACAGCGATCAGGTGGGGGATAGCTGCGACAACTGCTTGACAGTTGCCAATCTGCTTCAGGAAGACACTGACGGCGACGGCATCGGTGATAGTTGCGATATCGTTTGCTGTATCGGAGATATAAGGGGGAACGCAGACTGTGATTCCGGCGAGATTGTCGATATTGGCGACTTGACCCGACTCATAGACTACCTCTTCATATCGTATACCCCAATCTGTTGTCCAGGCGAGGCCGATGTAGATGGTGTTGACCCAGTGGACATCGGCGATCTAACTGCCCTGATCGACTATCTCTTCATCAGCTTCACACCACCGTCAGAGTGTCAGTAGCAAACACAGGAGCCCGCGGCAGGTCGTTTCTGCGCTCTGCCATGGCGTTTTTTCTGCCGCACCATTGTCAACGTTTTCAACGTTGATCTGTATTTCTAATGCAGGGGCTCGCGCGGTTGACAAGTGAGACTAAATGATAGGAATAGCTGACGGAAATTAGTAATGAGTTTGAATGGTGAGAAATCCTGTGGGGAGATTCGGCGATGAAGATGACCGACTCGGTTGAAAGTAATGTAGTCGTCGGGTGGCCCATCCGCTTGCGGGTGAGTCTCGTACAGACAGTGAGGACCCCTGACAATCCTCGCGTTTCCGCTATCTCAGATAATAATGTCGCCCTTTTATAGGCGAGGGGAGTTATATGAGGACTTGTATCGTTTTCTTTGCAGTGATGCTGCTCAGCGGATCAGTTCATTCAACAACCATCCACGTGCCAGCCGATCAACCAACTATTCAGGCCGGAATAGACGCCGCAATTGTGGGGGATACCGTTCTTGTAGCCAACGGCACGTACACTGGTGATGGCAATCGAGACATTGATTTTCACGGCAAGGGCGTGGTGCTGAAGTCGGAGCATGGCCCGAACTTGACTATTATCGACTGTCAGGGCAGCGGGCGTGGATTCTACTTTCACAGCGGTGAGGATTCAACGACAGTGGTTAGTGGTTTTACAATTCAAGGCGGGTCTGGTCACCACGATGGCCCCGATGGACGTCCCGCAGGCGGCGGCATTATGTGTGATTCATCTTCATCGCCCAGGATCATAAACAACACTATCAGCGGAAACTCAGCTGTGTGTCGGTGTGGCGGGACTGGCGGCGGGATTCATTGCACAAACTCCAATCCCACCATCAGCAACAGCACGATTTGCGGAAATTCAGCTGTGAGCGGCGGCGGGATTTTTTGCCATGAATCCAGTCCGATAATAATAAACACAATTTTCTGGGCTAATAACCCCACCGAGGTTTCTGTCGATGATGCGTCATTGCCGGCAATCACCTATTGTGACATTAGTGGCGGCTGGGAAGGCGAGGGTAACATTGATTCTAACCCCCTATTCTTGGATCCCTATAACGGCAACTATAATGTATGTTCTCAATCTCCTTGCATCGATGCCGGAGACCTAGATATGACTGATCCCGACGGCAGCCGCTCCGATATCGGGGTGTTCTACCCGGAGCATCCGGAGTGTTTCGTCGGGAATGTCTGGTATGTTTCTACTGCAGGCAATGATACCACTGGCGATGGTTCGCCCGGGGACCCCTTCAGAACCATACAACACGCTATTAATGTTTCTTTTTACGGTGATACCGTTATTGTTCTAAACGGAACGTATGTTGAGAATATCCACATCAATTGGAAGAGTATTGTCTTGGCTTCAAATTACATATGTTCAGGGGATATACTGGATATTCAGAATACCGTTATCGATGGCGGTTCAGTTTCCTCAGTGGTTAACTTTGAACTCTGTGACAGCCTGACAGCTATAACAGGATTTACAATTAGAAATGGTTCTGCTGGCGGGATTCGGTGCTCCAGTACCAGTCCCACGATTAGCAGCAACGTCATCAGCGGAAACTCAGCCTCCTACGGCGGCGGGATTGCTTGCTGGTCTTCCAATCCCACGATCAGCAGCAACACCCTTAGCGGAAACTCAGCTTCCTCTGGCGGCGGGATTTATTGCTCTAATTCCAGTCCCACCATAATCAACACTATCATCTGGGGTAACTCTGGTTCACAAATCCGTATTGGGGGATCGGGTTCCCCGATAATTACCTATTGTGACATTGCTGGTGGCTGGGAGGGTGAGGGCAATATCGATGTTGACCCTCTGTTTGTGGATGCGTGCAATGGCAACTATAACGTCTGCTCTCAATCTCCATGCGTCGATGCCGGAAACCCCGACACACTGGATCCCGATGGCACCCGGTCGGATATTGGTGTGTTCTATCCAGATCACCCGGAATGCTCCTTCGGCAATATCCGGTATGTCGCAACGGGGGGTAATGACACCTCGGGTGACGGCTCGCCCGGCAATCCTTTCAGAACGATACAGCATGCAATCAATGTTTCTTTCCATTCTGACTCAGTTATCGTTGAGAACGGCACCTACATGGAGCACATCAACTTCAACGGCAAGAGCATCCTCGTAGCATCGAATTACGTGTTTTCGGGAGATGCATCTGATGTCCAGAACACCATTATTGACGGCAACTGGGATTCAACAGTGGTGACCTTCAATAGCAATGAAGACAGCTCAGCAATGATAATGGGCTTTACAATTAGAAGTGGCTCTGCCTACTCCGGCGGCGGGATTCGTTGCTATGCGTCCAATCCCACGATCACCGGCAACACCATCAGCGGGAATTCAGGAGGCGGGCTTTCTTGCTGGTATTCCAGTCCTACGATCGATGACAACACCTTCAGCGAGAATTCAGTTGGGCGGGAGTGGTTCGGGTATGGCGGCGGGATTAACTGTTACACCTCAAGTCCGACAATCAGCAACAACACTATAACAGGAAATTCAGTTGTCTGGTACGGCTCCGGCGGCGGGATTTCTTGCCGCAACAATTCCGATCCCACGATCAGCAACAACGTTATCAGCGGAAATTCAGCCGGTGAGTTCGAAGGCTCCGGCGGCGGTATTCATTGCGACAACTCCAATCCCATTATCAGCTACAACACTATCACCGAGAATTCAGCTGTCGACATCGGCGGGGGGATTTGTTGCCGTGAGTCCAGTCCAACCATCAGCGACAACACTATTGCCGGAAATTCACGCAGCGGGATACATTGCAGCCACAATTCCAGCCCCACCATCGCCAAAAATACCATCAGTGGAAATTCATCCTACTATGGCGGCGGGATTCGCTGCCATGCGTCCAATCCCTCGATAATCAACAACACCATCACCGGGAATTCAGCCTACGTCCAGGGCAGCGGGATTTACTGCAGTGAATCCAATCCGACCATCTCCAACACTGTCATTGCCTTCAGTAGCCGAGGGAGAGCTATAGACTGCGATGCTGGTGGTAACCCGGTTCTCACAAACTGCGATATCTACGGCAACGCTGGCGGTGACTGGGTGGGCTGCGTGGTCGAGCAGGCTGGCACAAACGGCAACTTCTCCGCCGACCCGCTTTTCTGTGATGCCGCACAGGGCATTTTCAGTCTTCAGGCAGGCTCCCCCTGCGCGCCCGCGAACAATAGTGGTGGCGTGTTAATAGGAGCGCTTGATGTTGGTTGTGGTACGTATATCTGCGGTGATACTGATGGTGACGGAGAGGTAACCTGGAATGATCTCACCCTCCTGACCGAGTACTACTTCAACGGCGGTGACGGTAACTGGCCCACATCAATTATATTCGGTAATCTCAACCTCAACGGCGTGATTGACATAGCTGACATAGTCTGGCTGTCATACTATCTGAACGGTTATGCCACCCCGCCATGTTATGGCGGAACCGGTCAACGCGATGTTAAGAAAGCAGCAAGAGACACAGCGATAGAATAATAGGAACAACGGAATTAGCCAACCATTCCTGTGTCCCGATCGATTGCCCGACCATCAGCTTCACGCGACCAGCCGTGTGTCAGTGGCAACACTCTAAGACGGTGTGGCCACACAGGCTTCTGGCCTACCAACCACAAGCGCCGTAGGCTAATGAATTGACAAATGACATGACGAGTATAGCCTAAGGACTAGCTCAAGAAGTTGTACAATGACCGGGCAGATCGATGCAGTTGATGTAACGCCATCAGTCTAATCATAAGCATGATCTAGGAGCAACCTGCCCTCTGATAGCGAGCCTTCAGGGTATTATTGCCGTGTGTCGCTCAGCCAGCTGGTTTCTAATCTGTTTCCTGAACTCGTCATCACTTTGGTGTGGTTCATGCGTTCCCATGACCACCTCGAGTCCGGGATATCCGGCTTTAATGGCTTTGGCATACTTATTCGCGAACGGGCAGAGTACCACCATACAGTAGCTCAGATGCAGATGAGTCATGCCGTAGTGCACGAGCCCCGCAACACGGGGCAGTATCACATCGTACCCAGTGCTGGTCGGACAGCCATTGCAGGAGATTGTGCCCACAAGGTCGACGGATGAGTTTTCGTACAGTGCAAAGGCACCCTGCCGGTTACGCAGGTCGTTGAGGCATCCTCCAACAGGACAGTCGAGAACCTGCGTCATGTTCGAGCAGGTCAGAATTCCCAATTTCCTCTTCATTTGAATACATCGCCTCTCTGTATCTCTGCCAGCAGCAGATTCGTTTGCAGCGTACTATCTTTGCTGTGATGGTCGTTATCTTGTTCAGTATCGATCCGGTTGATTGAAAAATGTGACATCAGCATATCCTGCATGAATTCTGCCGTAATGCTCCACGCCTTCCGGTATGTAGTACCGGTCTCCTTTTTCGAAACAAGCCGCTTTGCCGTCAATCACTAGTTCGATCTTCCCTTCAAGCACGATGCCTACCTGGGCTGCATGGCTGTGCTCGGGCAGATCTGCATCCTTGACAAACTCCATGAACAATATCTGATGAGTATCCGATTGTGACAGGTATGCGGTCGCACCATCAAGCGGAATATCAGCTTTTGGGAGACTCCTGATCGGTTCTGGGAATACTTGGTTCACTGGTCAACTCCTCTGCAAATTTATCCAAAGGTCAAATGTGCAAACATAGCCTCACAGTAGGCATAGGGTGTGCTTGTAGAAAATGCAGTCTTCATCGTTTACAGCTGCCTTCCCATGATTCCCTTGATGCGGGACAGCTCCTCCGGAAGCATCGCAGCTGTCTTGCAGCCATTCTCGAAATCGCGCACACGCAGACGTTCGTTGGGCGAATGGCTATTGTCATCATTCTGACAGAATCCGATCAGCAGAGAGTCCAAACCGAGGATTGTCTTGACATCGCTGACGACGGGGATGGAGGCCCCTTCTTTCATTAGCACCGGCTCCTGTCCAAATCCTCTCCTGAGGGCTCGATGAGCGGCTTCGAGCCAGGGGCTGCTGGCCGGAATGGTTACGGCTGGGGCGCCACCCAATTTGAGAAGCTCAAGCCGAACCGACCTGGGCGAAATCCTCTTGAGATACTTCTCCAGCTTGTCGAGAATATCATTCGGCTCTTGATTCGCTACAGTACGGATACTGATCTTCGCAGATGCCCGAGACGGTATGATCGTCTTCGGTCCCTCACCCTGATGACCCCCCGTGATGCCGTTAACGTCCAGCGCCGGCCGTGACCAGAGCCTCTCATAGGTGGTACAACCGGATTCGCCTTCCAATGCAGGAACTCCACATTCAGTGGCGTAGTGGCGAGAGTTGAACGGGAGTTTTGCGAACTGTTGCCTTTCCTTTTTGGTGATGGGCCTGACATGCTGATAGAAGCCGGGTATGGCTATCCGTCCTTTTCTGTCATGCATCTTCGCAATCAAGTAGGACAGAACATGGATGGGATTTGCCACTGATCCACCATATGCACCCGAGTGGAGGTCACGTTTCGGTCCATATACGATCAGTTCGGCGGACGCGTTGCCGCGCAAACCGACGACTATTGCGGGGGTGGATTTGTTGAACTGCGCGGTATCGGAAATCACACATACATCTGCCTGAAGGATGTCTTTATGATCCTCAAAGAAGTTCGGCAGACTGGATGGTGTGATTTCCTCCTCACCCTCGATAACGAACTTGACGTTGATTGGCAAAGCACCGTTGGTTTTCAGCACTGCCTCGAGACCTTTGATTTGGGCGAATACCTGGCCCTTGTCATCGGCTGTACCGCGGCCATAGATGTAACCGCCGCGTATAACCGGGGCGAATGGCGGAGACACCCAGAGATCGTGCGGTTCTGTAGGCTGAACATCATAATGGCCGTAGTACAATGCCGTAGGTAAATTGCTGTTGGTGATATACTCAGCATAGACTATGGGATTGCCTTTGGTTCGATACAACCTTCCTTTGAATCCTACTTGACCCAAGTGATCTACAAGCCATTCAGCACAAGAAATTGAGTCACCAGAGCAATCGCTCAGCGCCGAGATAGACCGAAACCTGAGCAATTCCAACAGGTTATCAAACCGCTGTTTTCTTGTCTTCCTAAGGTACCCAAGAGGTGTCATGAGTCGATACTCTCTGTGCTTCGATGTTCGTATGCTTGATGGTTTTGCGTCCGCCTTCGTTGTGACTCATCCGTTTCATCGGGACAGTTCTCCTCGAAGATCCTTGCTCATAATGACACTACGATAGTTGGTGCACGTCGCGCCAAAGCTAGAGACTATTTGATAGCCAAGAGAGCAATACCATGCTATCAGGCGCGACGCAGATTCGGCAGTATCGAGCGCAAGTTCGTCGGCTCCATCTCTTCGAGCGCGGCACTCTGCGTGGCTCATGAGCCGGCTTCCAATACCCCCGCCCCACTGATCCGGATCGACGGCAAGTTGCGCGATCCTGGCAACTTGCACGCACTTTGCTGTGTGGAGCGCTACTGATTGGCACGGGAAGTGATAGGTGATAGTACCGGCGATCTTGCTGCCCAGTTCAGCGACAAAGCACGCGCCTGCGCCAATCCTATGACGAGTGACATCTGCATCCTGATGACTGGCTAGGAAGAGTAGGCCATCCTCGGCGTACTGCCTGTAAGCCCGATTGAGCAACCGTGTCAATTCGTCAATGGAATCGGAACGACTGAGAGTACGGATTCGTATTTCGCCACTGGCTAAGGTTACTGACACAATTTTGTCTCCGGCCTACAATTAGGAATTAGTTCGCTTGTTCACACCCGGTGGCATCTCGGCAACTCGATTGAATAACGGCTTCTTCACCCGCTCGGTATGCGTCCTGAAGCTTCTCCGGATGTGCCCTTACATCACCTTTGTGGTTCACTCCAGGCACTACCACATCGGCCAGGATCGAAACCTTGAGATACTTCAGTGCATTGTGTAGCATGCCTACAGTATGCTCCGCCATACCTTCACTGTCGTTCTCAAACGGTACCACATTGATTGCAGACTTGGTTGAGAAATCGATGTGCTCTCTGGCTCCGTAGAAGCGATCCATAAAAGCCTTGAACCACCCGGTGGGTCCCCAAAAGTATACGGGGGTACCCAGAACCCAGATGGAATTTGCATCAAGATGGTCAAGCACACCCTGCATATCATCCTTGACCACGCACCGACCGGTTCTCCTGCATCCGAGGCAGGCGCGGCACGGTGCAATTTTCAGCTTCCCTAGGTGTATTTTGCTCGCCTTTGCACCTGCGCGGACGGTGCCTTCCAGTACCTTGTCAACGAGCAAGTCGGTGTTACCGCCGCGACGGGGAGAACCTACCACTCCCAGAACTCGAATGTTGACGTTCGCGTTATTTGACATGATTAAGTCCTCCATTGAGGTTCTCAGTTAACAGCCTTGAGACAGTCTTATCATATTGGGACGTGGCCAGGAGCGCCTTCAAGTTTCGTGCCACCTCCGGTAAACCGTCTGTAAAACCAAATTCATCCATTATTTGACGAGCCGCGTCGCTCAAGGCATCCACCGGTCCACCGTTCAGTAAGACGGCCGTGTCTTCAGCATTCAGTGTGCCTGCCGACTCGATCCAACCGGCGACCTTTTGATTCACCGGACAGAAGGCCTGACAGTAGAGGCAACCTACCAGACAGTGATGCACCTGCGGCTGCAAGTCGGGCGGGAATCCGCCCTCGCGTTCGTTGTGAAACGTAAGGCAACGCTCGGCGCGAATGAGAAACCGATGTCGAAGGATAGCTTTGGTGGGGCACTTATTGATGCAGGTTACGCACGTTTCGCATTCCGCCAATGGCTGCGGTCCTGCCCAGGGCGTAGCGTCGATTTTCAACCTGGTGCAGAAGCCAAGAAGGCGGCAGTAGCTGCCCATTCCATCGACATAGGCGAGGTTGTTGCGCCCGTATCTCGCGAGTCCGGAATGAACGGCCAGCAGCTTCAGGGGCAGAGAACGCCTGAAGAATGAGTGACCGGACGGTTTGAGAACCTCCTCCAGGAGGCTTTCAACCTCTACATCAATACGAGTTGAGTAGGTGGGAGGTATCAAAACCGGCACCCTGCGGCGGCCGAGTGTCACATTAAGTCTAACATGAGGTTGGGAAGCGGCTACGATTAGAATGGATCGGGCGCCTGTTGCAGCCGTGGTTACGCCGAAGTCGAAAGAACTGTATCTCTCGTGCCAGAGCTCTGGAGCGAACTCTCCCCGTGCATGGCGACCCATGAGTTCATCCCGCAACTCTCTCAGCCGATCGACAGGCACCAGCGCAGCCCTCCATCCCATATTCTCAAGCCGCTCAAGCAGGTCTCCGGCGACCCTTGTTCGCATCAAGAGAGAGCCTTGTTTTACCCTGTTATTAACCCACATACGAATTGTTCTCTCTGTGTGATACATGCTTGGTGACATGCGAAAGATCTGTTCGGTCAACGGAAGCGGTTTCACGATGCTGCCCGGTGAGTACAATAATCATCACGGACGAAATGACTACGACGGAGCAGATCACACTTCTCAACGACAGAGTCTCGTCAGCCAGAAGCATGCCCAGAAACAAAGCCACAATTGGATTCACAAAAGCGTAAGTGGCTACCCGGGAAGCAGACGATACGGAGAGTAACCAGATGTATGCGGGATGCCCGATAAGGCAGACGAGAACAAGATAGGCCAGAGCAAGCCACGATTTGGTGCTGATCGAGGCCAGGTTGAGATCATGTATCTCACCTGTGAACAACGAGACCAGCAACAGTAACACGCCGCCGCTAATCATCATTATGCTGGCGGTCTGGGCTCTCGAGTGCGGCTGTGGGACATGCCGAGACCATATCGAACCGAGCGACCAGCAGATTGTAGAGACAAGCAGTAACCCCGCCCCGGCGGGGTGTATTCCGTTGCTGTTCTGCAATCCATCGGGATTGACAAGCAAAGCAACACCTGTAATGCCCAGACCGATCCCGGCTTGAGTCGGCCAGGCCGGCAAGGTACCTTTCGGACTAATCCAGTCGAAAAGGACCATCCATATTGGAGTAAGTGCATAGAATAGGGCTGCCAATCCCGACGGGACCGTCTGTTGCGCCCAGAAAAGGAATCCGTAGGTGATGGCCACCAACGGCACTCCAATAGTTGCTACCGGCAACCAGAGCTTCATGCGGGGAAGGCGTACTCCCCGCGCGCTCACCCAGGCGAATATGAGTAGTCCGCTTATTACAAACCTGGCCCCAGCGACTAACAG
>CP070824.1:76350-89736 GCA_020344395.1 Candidatus Zixiibacteriota bacterium
ACAAGGTGTACTCTTTGTCACCGATATGACCTACTTAGGTCAAGGGAGATAAAGCATAGTGACAATGTCTGATAAGTATCCGGAAGGGAGAAGAGACGATGTGCGAATTGTTGACGTCAGCACGAAACAGGTATGGGGTGATCACGACTATTGTCTTGGCCGCCGTGATTTTCGTTTCAACAGCTCATTCCAGGGAGAACTGTTGTGATGGTTTGAGAGGCAATGTCGATGGTGACGCCGACAATCTCATGATCCCATGAGCCGGGTCTCAGTTGCAAGTGGCCGATCATCACCGGATTGGCCGGATCGCTAATGTCAGCGATATTGAGCCCTTTATGATAGTCTGTCATATACAAGAGACTATCTAACAGGCTCAAAGAATATATTGAACCGCCTGTGTCGTGTTTGCCCAATATCCTGGAAGTACTTGCACTTGGTGTTTCAACAACGGTGAGGCCGCCTTCCCCTCCCACGTACACGATGTTGCCTCTCGCGACGACTGCGAAACTGGACGACCCGATTTCAATGGATTGAAGGTGCGTCAGTCGACCGTCGAAATTCATCTCGAAAAGCTCAATCCCGTCGTTTGTCGTTGCGTACAAATAAACGTCTTGAATGTGAAGACCGTATCCCATGTCGATCGGGTATCGCTGAATCAGCTCAAAACCCGACTGGTCAACCATGCAAGCTGAGGGTGTCAAAGCAACGATGCATGCTGTCAGCAGCAGCATCACAGGATGCATACGACTTCTGACCATCGATTCTCTCCTGACATGAATGGCTGCCACAGTACAGGGAAGTCTGATTTGGCCGGCATCATCTGTGCAACCGCTACTAATTGCCTTCGTCTTCCGCTTCATCGGATTCTGCGTCAGAGGCAAATGAGAAATGCATCTGCACAATCAGCCAGCCGGCCTCTCGTTTCTCCAGCACGCCGGTCCAGCGTGTGTTACTCCATCCTACAGGCTGGCCATTCCACTCGCCGCGATCGTCCAGGATGCACGAATACCAGGCGACACTGCCGCTACGGGCAATGTTGACTCGCAGATCCCGAATCTCATAGGATACGGATCTAAATGCCGGGTTCATGAAGACATTATCGACCATCGATTCAAAGGCGTCAAATCCCACGATAGTGCTGGCGCTGTCCGGATGGAAAATGAAGAATGATGAGTCGTGCGCATTCACTGCAAGGCATAAATCCCGGTCTTTCTCCGGTATCGCCCAGCCTATAGAGGCATGAATGAGTTGGGTAACCGCTTCTCTTTCGGCTTCAACATCAACTGCCATGTTCGTTGTGACGCATCCGGGTCCTGTGACCAGGACCAGAACAGCGGCTAATGCCGCCAGAGTGATGCCACGGCCAATTCTGTTTGGTAGATTCGTACTGTTTGTCATGTTTTTCCTCCAATAGTCCGTCCTTACGCTATAGCACCACACCTCATACTCACAGATCTTTCTACTGCAGCTCCCCCTGCTTCAGTTCCTCCAGAATTGATGCCTCTACCCAGTAAACACTGCGTTCCTGTGCGCTGCCTTCTCTTCTGGACAGGAAGAACAGGTATTTCCCGTCAGGAGAGACTTTGACAATGCTGCTCCACCCTCCCAGAAGTTCATCCATGCTCAGAGGCTCGGACCAGGTGCCATCCGGTGTTCTGAAGCTGATCAGCAGACGGCTGGACCATGTGGGTGGTGGTGTAACCCTGTTGAAAATCAGGTAGCTTCCATCCGGCGATATAAACGGTCCCATCTCAGAGCCATCCGTGTTAATCGGAGCCGGCAGGGCTTCCGGTATGTCGTAACTTCCATTCGTATTCCGGGCGCAGTAAATATCCCTGCCGCCGGTGTATATGTTTCCCTCTGAGTCTACCGAGAACTGGAAATGCATGGGAATCGAATTAACGTTGGAGTCCACGAAAGTCGCTTCGAGCCAGCCATCGCCGCCCCTGTCGATATACCACAGTTTTTCCTTCCCGACCATACCGCTTGCTTCCCTCGGCCCGGCCATGAAGTACAGACGGTTCCCGTCTGCGGAATAAACGGGTGCGTCAACAGAATAACCCTCTTTGAACGGTATCTCCGTCGGCGCGCTCCAGACACCCCCTTCATTCCGCGAATAGACGAGTCGTCTCCTGCCTGTGTCTCTCCAGGTAGCCTCATTGAGATCCGGTGAAAATACGATGTTCGAATGTCGGCCGAGACTTGTCGAGACAATACCCTTCGCGAAGATCCGGGGTGTCCGTCCCGGTGGCGTTTGCCCCAGATAGGGCCCCCTCAATTTAGGAAACGCAGCCGGGCCCTGATTCGCACCGCTCGACGCCAGTAGTTCGGTTATTTCTGAGAACCCTCCTTCGGTCGCGAGGTTGAAGGCGGATTTACCGATTGCATTGCGAACGTCAACGTTGACTCCCTTTGATATGAGGGTCCTGGCGGCATCCAATTGTCCTCCTGCACAGGCCAGGTGAAGCGACGTGCAGCCATCAAAGTCCTGTATATCGAGATTGGACCGCTTAGCACCAGCCATCTCATCACACAACCGCTCCAGAACCTCCACCTGTCCCTCCCAGGCGGCCAGATGCAAAGCCGTTCTTTCACTCATGTCCTTTGCCGTAATCGATGCCCCTTTGCTCAATAGCAGCTTGACCACCTCCCTATGGCCGTTCTCGGCCGCATAGTGAAGAGGTGTTCCTCCGTCGAGGTCACTTCGTGCGTCAACAGAGGCGCCTTTGTCAATAAGGAGAGCCACGGCCTCCGAATGCCCCCGCGAGGCCGTGCTGTGAAGAGGCTGAATGCCATTTCGATCTTTGACATTGACATCGGCCCCCGTCTCCAGAAGATATCCGATTAACGCTGGATGTACTCCCCGGCAGGCCCAGTGAAGTGCGGTTCTCCCGAATCGGTCTGTAGAACTGATGAGCTCGGTATTGTCGGCGGTCAATTGTTTTACTGTCTGCAGATCACCCGCCTTCGCCGCGTCGTGGATTTCCGATGCCGACACAGGTGTCATTGTTAGAACTGCAATTAGAAAAAACGGTGTAGCTTTTTTGAAGTTCACTGAGCCATTCTCCTTGTGGATTTTTTATAGATGCCATCTCAATCTCCAGTCAACCGCCGCAAAGTATTGCGCGTGGTCATAAAGTCTGAGTTCCATTTATCGGTGCTGTGGCCTTTCAAGTCACTCAGCTGGTTTCAGATGTTTGATGATCTCTGCGTCTACCCACATGGGACGCAGTTCCCCGCGACTGTCATTTTGCAAGAAGAACAGGTACTTACCATCAGGAGTAACCTGAGGACATAATTCATGCACACTGCTGTTTATCACATTTCCCATATTGAGGGCAGGGGTCCAGGCTTCGTTGGAGTCCCTGAAACTGATAAAGAGATCAGCGAACCTCAATCCCCCGCCGAATCTGCTGAAGATAATATAACTTTCATCCGGGGCCACGAACGGAGTCCCCTCAAAGTGCACGCTGTTGATTGAATTTCCGGCCTTCTCGACACTCATATATTCACCGTCAACCGATTTGGCACACAGAATGTCTTCATTATCGCCGAAATATAAGTTACCGTTTCGGGCGACCGATATCTGCCAATGAAGACCATGTGAGTTGACCACGGGAGGGAGTGGTTTGCGTTCAGACCACCCGCGCTCGGTGCGATCCACATACCAGATATTCTCTTTGTTGTCCTCCACTCCGCCCCGTATTGCCTCACTCGAAGTAAAGAAAAGTCTGCTGCCGTCGCGTGAAAAGCATGGATCATAAACCCCGAATCTTGAGGCAAAAGGGACCGGCTTCGGTTCTGTCCACCGTCCACCTTCAAGGGTGGAAAACAGAATACATCCGTCATCTGTCATCAAATCCCAGTATACGCTTCTCACATCCGGTGAGAACACAGGACAGCTATGCAACTCCTCGGTGAAGAACTCAGGAGCGAACACTGACGGCGAATCTCCCGGCGGAGCCTGGCCAAAATACGGATTTGAAGGCATGGGCAGTTCCTCAGCGCATATCGAGCTGCAAATAGGGATCGCAAAAGCCAATGCGGAATAGAGTGCGAGCCGCTTTCTTAGGGCGTCTGTTCTCCTTCCCGTACACCCATTCTTCCCGTCTTCCTGAATGAAAGAACTCATTTCAGAAGCTCCGATCTCAGAGAATCTATCAGGGTGCCGATTTCCACCCAGTAGATATCGTTTGTCATCATCCGCCAGTCATTGAAGAACAGGTACTTACCGTCGGGTGACAGGACCGGGCACATCCCCCTCAACGGCTCACCACCCGGCTCCAACACTGTCGGACCCATCCAGTTTCCCTTGTCATCCCTGAATGATATATACAGTCCGCTGGCGTGCGCGTCCTCCTCATCCTCGATCTGGTATATCAGGAAGCTCTCGTCCGGTGCAATACAGGGGTGCCCCTCCTTTCGCGACGTGGTGATTGGGCTGCTCAGTTGCAGGGGATCTTCGTAGCCATCCGCCGACAATCTCGATACCCAGATGTCCCCCCCACTGCCGATGTATATCGATCCACCGGACGATACCGAAATCTGCCAGTACGGTCGCTTCTTGCTTGGACCGCCTTCAATATGCCGCGGCTCCGACCAGCCATCGCCGGTGCGTTCGATATACCAGACACCCCCGGGGTTTCTTCGCGATAGAAAATAGAGCCGCTCACCATCCGGGGAAAAGAAAGGTACATCGTCGTCTGATTCCAGCGTGGAGAAATCTGCCATCTCAGGCAATGTCCATTTCCCGTTTTCCACGTGGGAAGTCATGATGAAGCAGTCAACGTATCCGGAGTCTGTTAGACGCACCGACGAAGTCCAGAATGCTTCGCGTCCGTTCGGGCTGAACGTGATACATCCGTGCTCGAAGTTGTGAGTCGAAACGATGTCCGGCGCGAAGATCTCCGGTTCTGTTCCGGGTGGCGTCTGACCCATGTACAAACCCGTCAACTGCGGAAAGGCGATCAGGGCAGGTTCAGCGCCGCCCTGCTTCAATATATCTGCTGTTCGGTTGTGATTGAATTCTTCGGCCAGGTTCAAGGGCGTTCGACCCGATAAACTGCGTGCGTTCACATCGGCGCCCTGCTCCAACAGATAGCGCAGGACGTTCTCACGTCCCCTTTCAGCCGCGTAGTGAAGGGGCGTCCGGCCGTAGGCATCCTTGCCATTCATTCCCAGGCCATGCCGAACAAGTCTGGCTACAATGCCCTCGGATGTTCCGGCCGCGGCCGTGTGCAGCAAAGTCCCGCCCTTTGGCGCGTCAAAGTCGATCTCGGCGCCTGCCTCCACCAGTGTTTCAAAAAGCCTCTCCATTCCGTGGCTGGCCGCATATCCTATCAACTCCCGCTGCTTGTCCTCAACAGAGGGTAGCTCGGCATCATTGTCCAGGAATTCATTAACAAGCGATTCAAAACCTCTCCAGGCTGCGAGCATCAGAGGGGTATCGGCGGACTCATCAAAAGTGTTGACCCTGGCCCCGGCGGTTATTAACAGCTTCGCCAGTTCGAGGTTTCCCCGTTCACGAGCGATAAGCGAAAGTGGTGTCCTGTCCCAGTTATCCTTGATTTCGAGGTCAGCGCCGCTATTGATGAGCGTTCGGGCAATGGCGGTGTCGGATACCAGGGCCGCATAGCTCAATGGTGTATTTCCTTCGTTCGTTCGTAGATTTATATCCGCCCCGCTTATGAGTAACCTGTCGACAACTTCCCTGGCATGTCGCGCTACCGCCCAGTGCAGCGGAGAATCTCCAACTTTATTGGCCTCTGAAACATCGGCTCCAAGATCGATCAGACTGATGGCCGTTTCATAGTTTCGGCTGGCTATCGCGTGGATGAGTGCAGTGCTACCGTTATTGTCCCGGACATCGATATCTACTCCGGCCTCCAGAAGCACCTTTATAATGTCATTGTGTCCCCCCAGGGCGGCCAAGTGAATTGGGCTGCTGTTATCGGCGTCGCCGATAGTAAGATCAGCCCCAAGCTGGATTAGCAACTTCACCGCCTTGCCGTTGCCGGATTGAGCGGCCAGGTTTACCGGAGTCATATGATTCGAATCGAGGCTGTTTATAATGTCAGGTTCTCTGTCCAGTAGTTCCCGAAGGACTCGCAGGTCGTTGTCCGCCGCAGCCTGGTGAAGGTCACCGCCCACTGCCGGAACTGCCAACATAATCAACAGTAAGCAACATCTGAAAAGGCCTTTCTGACACCTCAGCAATTCACCCATTTGATCCTCCGTAACAGTAAGAGATATTCGAACAGGATTATCTGACACTTCAATAGTATATCCACCTGACTCTTCATTGCTCTGATCAACTTCGCCTTTTTGATATCCGATTCTTCGTCTGGCGGTCTCTCGTTACGGTGTGGTTCGTGCAGGTTTGATCCGAGCTTTCCCTGCGCGTCCACGACAGGCTCCTATTCATTACCTAGCGCATGCCTCGCGGAATGTTGCGGGATTAGTCTCACCAGATCAGGCGACATTGATCAGGTCCTCGGGCATTATCCAAGCCCGAGTGGCTTAAGGAAGAATAGGTTTTCAAAACCTTGTGTTGCAACGACTTGCACCGACGTAACCAAATGTACCAAGTCTCACCCATATATACAATCTTATATATGACGCACAAACCATGCAAGGCTTACAGTCAGACGACCAAAAGGCCAGGTACCGAGCGAGGCCGACACACCCGCCGCCGCCGAATGGCTTGGCATGCAACAGATTACGCAAATCTTAGAGGCAAACACGGCAACACCGAACCATAGCAGTTGAGGCAGGATCGGCCCTTGCAGGCAGCCTGCTAAAAAAGGCTTACAGGGGCGCGTACAATATTCCCACTCAACAGGACCTGCAGCCAGCACGTTTTCCCGTTTCCTGTTTTATGTTCGGACGTCCGGGAAACCTGTAAGAACGAACATCTTCTCCCATCTATACCTGTGAGCCTTTGGCCTTTATGCAAGTCTGCATCTTCGGAGTTAACTTCAGCAGTCGTCCAGATTGGATTGCAGTTACGACTTGTAAACCTTCTTTTGGCAGGTCTTACGATGAGATGTTTCATTCTAAATAGAACGATTGAATGGGCGCGCCATTCCAGGGTCGCAAGAGCCCATGTTGTCCTTCCGCGAACGATCCCCCTGGTCCTCATCCTGGTTGTTCTGGGTGTTCTGCCGGCCTGCCCGACTACCTTGCAGGTTCCATCTGAGTTCTCAACCATCCAGTCGGCTATCGACAGCGCCCAGCACGGCGACACAGTGCTGGTGGCGCCGGGTTACTACGTTGAAAATATCAGCTTCAGACAAAAGGAGATAGTTGTCTCCAGCCACTTTTTGATAGACAATGACCCCCGGACTATCTTCGAGACTATCATAGACGGAAGCAATCCGAATCATCCAGATTCCGCTACCACCGTGCGGATTCTCGGCGGACCCGGCACATCACCTGTTATTCAGGGGTTTACCATCACGGGCGGCACAGGCACCCGCGTTCTTGATCCTTACGAGGGCATATACTATCGCCACGGTGGTGGCATCGTGACCGACAACTGCTCCGTCATAATCCAATACAATTACGTTCACAGCAATGGGATCGGGTACGCGGGCAGCCTGGGGGGCGGTGGCATCCACATACAACGCGGTGCTCCAGTTGTCGCTAATAACGTAGTCGCCAACAACTGGAGCCAATACGGTTCCGGGATCAACATCAGTTACGCAAACATAATTGTTCGGAACAATGTCGTGGCGCGCAATTTCGGAGGCGATCGATGGTCGGGTTCAGGTATATACCAGTTCAGGAATACCATGCTGTGCGAAAACAACACCGTCGTGTATAACCAGTCGGCGCTCCAGGGAGGGGGGATTAAGATAGCCTCCGGCTATGCTACGCTACGAAATAATATTGTCTGGTACAACGAGGCGCCGTCTGATGCGCAGATCTACTTGCTTAACGCAACGGCGACAGTGGAGTATTCGAATGTTCAGGACGGTTGGCCCGGCACAGAAAATATCGACGCAGATCCGCTCCTGTCGGAAGGCCTTATTTATACACTGGAAGGATCGCCGTGCGTCGATGCCGGAGATACGGCTGTCGCACTTTACGATCTTCCTTCACCTTCGGCGCCCGATGCCGCCAAATGGCCTTCCCGAGGCGGTCTCAGGAACGATATCGGCGCGTATGGCGGACCGGGGGCCTTCCCTTTCGAAATCGTCGGAATCATCTGCAATCCCGACGTTGGCTGGGCCCCCATGGAGGTTGTGTTTTCGGCGGAATCGTGGTTCGACTTCGCGAGATGCACGTGGAACTTCGGTGATGGCGCTTCGGATTCCGGCCGGAACGTAGCACACATCTACTCTGGCGGCGGGGTCTTTGATGTATCTGCAACGGTAGAGTACGATGGGGATCAGCAAATCGTGCAGCATCGTGATTCACTGATAGTGGTGCTGGCAGATTCCCTCATTGGGGATCAGATTGAGACTCATAATACTAATTCTGTCGAAGTCGTTGTCAACGCTGTCACCTCCATTCCGCTCAGGCAAATCTACCTGCCGTTCACCTATGACGGCGAACTCAGTCTCGGCCTTGACTCCTTCTCGACCGTGGGCTGCCGTACAGATTACTTCGAAGGGCAGGATTACATTCATTTCTGGCCGACCGGGAGACAGTGCACCATCCGGCTGGTTGCCGCAGAGGGAGGAGGGGCGCCGGACATGGCAGCCGGCTCCGGTCCGATTGTAAAGCTGTACTTCACGCACGATGGCCCCATCGAATACGACCAGTCAATGGCGATAACAATGGGTCAGTACGGTCTGTACGAATTTGCCTTCAGTGGGCCGATTCTGACCTACACCCCTGAAACGGTGGATGCTACCATTACCTACGTGACATGCTGCGTCGGCGCCACCGGCAATGTTGACGGCGATCCTGATGACATGGTGGACATAGGCGATCTTACCCGGTTGATTGATTACATGTTTATCTCTTTCGACGCTCTGGATTGCAGGGAGGAAGCCAACGTGAACGGTATTGGTGGAGTCGACATGGGTGACCTGACAAAACTGATCGATTATCTTTTTATCAGTTATGTGCCGCTGGCGGAGTGCATGTGAAATTGTGACGTGTCAAGAGCAGTGGCCACAGGACAATAGTACTTTCTTGCCTGTAACGGGTAAGTTACATGAAAACCTTGAGCGAGGCGGCACACCTCACATATGAAGCCCTACCGTGATCCCTATGTTTCCGACTTCAGCCGCGACAGCCTTTCGGACGCATCATTAACTAGAGTAAGAGACGAGTCAGCCCCGGCCCAAATCTCAAGAAACTTTTCATAGTTGCGGACAGCCGACGCCCGATCACCGGCCGATTCCTGAGCCAGCGCCAGGTAGTAAACGGCTTCCGCCGCCCAGAGTGCATTCCCCAGACGCCTCAAGTCCGCGAAATTAGTCAGCGCCTTCTCGAACACTTCAATGGCATCTGAATACTGACCGGTTTCAAGATATGCCCTGGCCAGAACAAATCTGGTGTCGAAGCTCAGCCAGTTCGGGTCTACAATTCTCTGCAGGCGTTCTATAGCCTCTCGGTAGCGCTTGCTAGCATATAGTGTGATACCTTCGGCTTTCCACAGCGGGTCGAGCCTTGCACCCCGTTCAGTCAGTCTTGATCTCAACTGGGCAATCGCGCTCTGGGATGAATCAGCCTTCCCGGCAACGGCCAGAGCAAAGGCATAATGAACTGTATATATGTCCAGGAAGGATCCTCCCGCCTGCTGCGCCAGTGAAAACCCTTCCTCGAGAGCAGCGACCGATCCATCATACTCACCCACTTGAGCGCGGACCCGGCTCAGGACAAAGAACTTGAGCGCCGCCGCAGCCGGGGCCTTATCTGATGAGGCCTCAAGACGGTCTGCCGCGATGGCGTCATTCAGTTCATCTGTCGCCATTTGCAGTTTTCCTTGATGAAGAGAAACCAGCGACAGGATTGCACGCGCCTGCGACCTCAGAGCGAAATTGTCACCTGCTATGGCCTCCCTTAAAGCCTCCTTGGCCTCCTGGTACCTTCTCTGGTACATATAAAGACCGCCCAGCTTCAGCCGCGACACATGGCGGTCAAAGTCTGGCTTCAGGGACAGAGCGCGCTCGAAGTCAAGCACGGCCTCATCAAGGTGTCCATTGGCGGCCAGAATTTCCCCCCTGGAATCATAAGGGCCGGGCTCATCCGGTTGAATCGCTATGGTCCTTTCTATCGTCGCAAGAGCTTTGTGAGCATCACCCAGGTCATTGTATACAAATGCCAGAAGATCTATGGCATCTACATACAACGGGTCAGCCTTCAGGGACTGCTGCAGGTACTCGATGGCCTCCTCAAACCTGACATCCGTCCTGGCCAACCAGGCTAATTCCATCCAGGCAACTTTCTCGTCCGGATAACGTTCTACCAACTCTCTAAGAATGACCTCGGCTCGCCGTACGTCACCGGATTCCCTGGCTTCGAGGAAGTTGATGTAGAGGCGCTCCTTATGGCTGGCTCGATCAGAATACTTGACTGCATTCTCCGCAGCCCCCGGCACATGGTGAAAAGCGAGGCAGTACCAGGCCATGGCAAACGTAGAGTCATGTTCAACCGCTCGCAGGTAGCATTCCTTGGCCTCGTCAAAATGCTTCCGTCCATACAGATCTACGCCTTCCAAGTACCACCGATACGCTTCCGCCGATCGGGTGGTAACATCAGCCAGGGACGGGTCAAACTCATTCTGTGCCTGACCTGGCGAGAGCAAAATCTCACGTACCCGCGCGGCCAGCAGGTCCACCGCGTCAAACACAGTGCCCCCCGCTTGTCCGGTCACCCTCTGTGAGCCAACTATGGCCCCACTGGTCGCATCCGTTAATTGGGCTGTCAGAACAATCTGAGGTTCCATCTGAAGAATGCTGCCGGAGAGCAGCCATCTGGCTCCCATCTCTCGTAACCCGGCCTGCAGACCTAAAGTATCATTGAGCGTTGAATCCCTCAGGGTCAGATACTTCTTCATACTCATCACCCGTCCCCCCGGTATAACCTGGAGGTACTTGGACTCGGAAAGGTCGGTGATCAGCAGATTGGTAACAACGTCAGCCATACGGGCAGAATCCTCGTGCCCGGACAGATAGGTGAACGACATCACCGCTACCCTGTTCTCAGCAGCAACTACCGGATCATCAGATTGAATATAGATATTCCACGGCTTCAGGATCAGGAATGCGGCGATAACGGCAGCCAGCGCAACAGCGCGATACAGAACTGAGCGGCGACGCTTGGGCGGAGGAGAGAGTGGATCGGGACTCGCATGAACTGGTTCTGATGCCGTTCGCCCCAGTCCGCTGACCAGAGCCCTTATCTCGGGGTCTTCCCGCAACAGCCTCGAAGCCTGCTCCTGTTCAAAGACCAGCTTACGACATTTGGGGCACTCCAGAAGGTGTATCTCAAAAGTATCCAGTTCATCTGGCCCCAACATGCCTAACTCATATAGATAGAGCCACTTGCACAACCCCTGATTGGATATCTCAGTCACCCTGGGCTCCTTTCTTTCTGAGACAGGCCCTCAACGCCGCTCTTGCCCTGTGGAGGGCCACATATAGATTACCGGTTGTAATCTGCAGCTTATCGCATATTTCAACAGTTGTGTAGCCCAGATAATGGAGATTGAGAACGCGAGCATGAAGAGGGTGCGCCTCGTGCAGTCTCCTCAGGCAGTCTTTTAGGTGGTCTCTCAACTTGGAATCAGGATTATGCGTCGGCTGAACCTCTTGCTTAACAGCAAGTTCACTCAACTTCCGCCGCCGGATAGACTTGTTTCGGTAAAATCCTATAAACTCATTCTTGGCTACACTGTGTGCCCACGCCGCAAAACTTGATCTTATCTGAACTTGCCGATATGATTCGGAGATTTTTAGAATAGCACTCTGCACAATATCCTCAACGTCGTCTGAACCAAGACTTCCCCCACCTCTCCGACGAACGAACATCCTGAATATTACAGTCAAACACTGGAACAACTCCTTCTCCGAAGCACTATCCCCTTGCAGCGCTTGGCGGTAGAGCATGTCGACATCCGTCACGCCATTCTCCTCCGGACACCATTCAGGGCGTCTGAATAAGATATAGCCAGCCAACGTACAATGGGCAAGCATTATCCTGATAAGTTGGCGCTATACCTCGTTTCACGGGGGCCGAGCCCCATCGCCAGTTGCGACAATCACGCCGTCCGAGTGCGGGGTCGACCTCCCGCCAAATCCGGGACAATCCGCACCAGGATTTGAAGATATGCAAGAAATCCTGTAAGAATTCCTGGCCGTACCCATCTGAAAAATAACCCCCCTTGGTAGCAGCAGGCTCTGTGAGCCGCCTGGCGCTGCTTGGGGAGTGGGACTGCACCTGACGAGCCTTGCAATCTCGATCAATCGATCGGTGAAGAGACGTCAGAGACGAGAAAGATAGCAGTGCCGCCAGTTGACGCGACCAGAGTCGGCTACCCTTGTCAAGCCGTGCTCCCAAATTGCTCTGGTCGCGTCCTGTCGGCCATTACGTGATTAATCTTACACCGAGATCGAGTAAGTCGGCGCAGGTCGACATACTAGTTTAGTTCTTGTCTACGTTTGAAACCTTTTGGACGTGTGAATATGAGCTTCATTATCGGTCATCCCGTGCACCCGAATCGCGGTCACGTGAGATCGACAGTCTTCAATGACGAGAGGAGGTGATCCTACCGAACAGGAGTAACACCCGACGATGTAATTTGAAACAACGCAGTGTTTTCTTCTACCTTACTTGAGTTGCCTCAGGTGGGCAGCGTCGGGGGAGGGATATGAAGGAAATCAGTCTAACAAGGAGCAATTGATGGTGAAGAGAATAGCGACATTGGCAGTTGCTACCGTACTCTTACTTGCCTGGATTGTGGCTCCGGCCTTTTCCAAAGGCATGTACGAGCACCACGAACGGGCCGCTGCCAGACTGACCGACAATGTGACTAACTACAGTTTCCCAAAGGTGCGATTTAAGCCTGTCGCTAAAGGAGACATAGTGTCTCCTGCGGACGACAATGCGGCCAACAATCCGTACCCTCGTGCCTCACTCGGGACCTCCCTGAGTCCCAGCGGTGTCGCCTCGCCGGGTTTCGCAGTTATCGAAAGTTATAACGATGACCAGATGTTTCCCGGAGGCAACCGCCAGGTGGATTTCCGCGGGGCAACGCCTTCAATTCACTTCGCATACGGCTCAGCCAAGTCGACCACCCAGCCGGGTAAGTTCGGCTACAACGTATATGATCCTGTAGGCGGCGTCTGGCCACGTGGTGCCGGTGTTGGTTGTGAGATTCAGGCTGCTGATGCTGAGGGCTGGTGGAACAATATGGACGTCGGCCCCCAG
>CP070824.1:89836-103204 GCA_020344395.1 Candidatus Zixiibacteriota bacterium
CCTTCTCCATATCCCCCTTTTGGCGGGCGTCAGTAAGCAATTGGTTCAAGACTGGCAACGAAAGTGGATCAAGGTCGTGCGCAATCCTGATATGACGGTCGAATTCATCCTGCTTTCCAAACCTGTTCAGCACCAAATCTGCATACCAGTTATGAGCCCAGGAATACCCTGGGTTCAGTTTGATGGCAAGCAGCAATTCTTCCTCTGCCTCCTGGTACTTACCGGTGAGGTGCAGAACCAGGCCTCGGGAAGCGTGCGTCTCGGCCAGGCCATCATCAAGCTTGAGAGCTTTGAGGCTGGCCCGATCGGCATAGGGATACGCATCTCTCTCCGTGATATTGCTGACGTGAGGAATTGCCGCCCAGGATGTGGCCAGGTAGCTCCAGGCCTGAGCGTAGTTCGAATCGAGCGCAATTGCTTTTTCAAAGTGCTCAATCGCTTTAGTAAGGCCCTCTTCGGTTCTCTTGCGCCAAAAGTAAACTCCCCGTGTATAGGCGTTGTAGGCTTCGAGGTTGTCCGTGCCACGTTTAGATGGGAACGTCGCTTCCGCACTACCAAGCGTAACTTCCAGGACATTGGCTATCGTGCGCGAGATTTCCTCCTGGATGGCGAAGACAGACTGTACTTCGCGATAGTAACGCTCCGACCAGATATGGGCATCATCTTCAACCCGGATCAACTGCGCCCGTATCCGAATACTGTCACCCTCACGCTGTATGTTTCCCTCAAGTATATTCGCCACGCCCAGTTCTTTTCCGATCTCCCGCAGATCTTTATCGGTATCCTTGAAACGCAGCATTGACTGCATCGATGTGACCTTGAGTTGCCTTATAGCCTGCAGCCGACCGATGATTTCGTCGGTCATCCCTTCGCAGAACCAGTCCTGGTCCTTCTCCGGACTTAGATCGCGGAAGACCAACACTGCCACTGAATTGGCCCAGCCTTCAGTCGCTTCCCGGGAAGTCGACAGTCGGTCAATAGCATAATAACCGGTAATGCCACACACGACCACCAGCGCTGCAGCCCACAGGCCGCGCCTGGACTTCTTCATCGGACCTGAATCAGCTCTAAGCCGTTTCAGGTCGGCCAGCATCCCATCCGCATGCTGGTAACGAAGGGAAGGATCCTTGGTCAGAGCTTTGTCCACGATCTGTTGAAGTTCACCGGTCACACCGGATTTGAAGCGGGCCACCGGTTCTGGATTTGCATCCGTGATCGCCTTGACAACAGCAGCATCATTGTCACCCTCGAACGGACGGCGACCAGTCAGCATTTCATAGAGGATGACACCCACCGAAAAGAGATCACTACGATGGTCAACCTGCTTACCCTCAACCTGCTCCGGTGACATATAACCGACCGTACCAAGCGTCGAGCCGGTCTTGGTCAGCTTCTCATCACCGGCCAGCGTGGCCAGGCCGAAATCCAGGATACGGGGCCTGTTATCTTCATCTATGATGATGTTCCCCGGCTTCATATCACGATGAACCACCCCGGCCTCGTGAGCTTTGTGAAGCCCTTCACACACCTGCATGGTGATTCTGACCGCCTCGGAGGTCGTCAGCTTGCCCCCCTTGATGATATCCCGGAGCGTATCACCAGGCACATATTCCATGGCAAAGAACGGCCGACCGTTGAACTCGCCGACTTCAAAGACAGTCACGATATTGGGATGACTCAGTTTTGCCGCCGCCTGTGCCTCGCGAGTGAATCGTGCCTTCAGAGACGCATCTGTCGCGGCATGAGCCGGCATGAACTTCAGCGCCACCTGGCGCTTCAGCTTCGTGTCGTCGGCCAACCATACCTCCCCCATCCCACCTGAACCGATCCTGCTGACAATCTTGTAGTGCGAAACCGCGGTGCCGACTGTCAGAGAAAAGTGTGATTGCGTCTTGTCGTCGTCAGGTTCCATTTGCCATCTCACGATCCGTGCTTCAAGTTTGCCAGTCTTGCCCTGGCGTCCTTAACAGATGTCAGCCCCTCGTCGGCGTTTTTCCAGATATCGAGGAAAACCTCGTACTGTTCGATGGCATCTTCGGTGCGACCGGCAGCTTCATACGCCTGACCCAGATAGTAGTAAGTCATAACTCCGTACACCGGCCAGGATCCCCTGCTGGATTCATACCAGTTAATCATCTCTTCATAAATCTTCAAAGCGTCATCAATCCGACCGGCGCCAAAGTAACTTCGAGCAATCCGATGACGGAAAATAAACGAGGGCCTTATCTTGTATTGCTCCTGGAAAAGGGCAGTAGCAGTGTCAAAGTTACCCTTTTCCATTTCAACCAGACCAACGCAGAACCAGTATTCATTGAGCGCCGTCGGGCCGTAGCGCTCAATATCCCTCTCCAGTTCACGGAGCAGTTGATCTGCCTTGTCCAGGTCACCAAGCAATGCATGACAGTAGGCGATAGTGCCCCTTGAATAGGCAACCATACCAACATTCGGTGCAATCTCCTTGAGTGTCCCTAACACTTTTTGAAATTCGGCGATTCCCAACTCCGGGTCATTGAGCCATACCGCGTAGAAGACCCCTCGCTGGAAAGCTCCAACTGCCAAGTGCCAGTCCTGGAGAGACTCAGAAACAGCCTTATCCTTAAGTTCATCCAGCATGTGGAATCCCCTTTTAAACTTACCCTGATGTAAGGGTATTTGCGCCAGATAAAGCCTGCCATCAGCTCTGGTCTCTTTGTCAGGATGAGCAGCGAGAACCTGATAGAGGCTCTCCGCTTTCGCATACTCCCGCTTGAACATGTACATATTGCCCAGTTTTCGGAGACTAAGGACAAAGTCCGATTTTATCTCAAGAGCTTTCTGGAAGGAGGCAATAGCGCTGTCGAGCATGCCGTTCAGGGCATAGATTTCACCCCGGGTATCATAAGCATTGTGCTTGTCAGGGGTCGACTCAATGTATATGTTGGCTGCCCAGAGTGCCTTGTCAAGATCTCCAGTCCACTCATAGATATAGGCCATGTCATTATATGCTTCTTTGTCTATCTGTACAGCCAGTGAACACTGCCTGATGGCGTCCTCGTACCTGTCCATGCTTTGCGCCAACATGTAAGCATAACTCAGATAAGACTGCCATCGATTCGGTTCGATTTCGATTAGGCGCTGGTACAGTTCCTCTGCATCTTGCCATTTGGCGGACTGCTTTTTTCTATTGACCCTGGTGCCAATGAGGGATATTGACACGGGGTTCAACTCAAAAGCAATATCTTCCTCACGGGTTTGCCCCGGGTAATTAGCCATGTCTCCTAATAGTATAGCGTACCAATAATGCGCCCAGAAATACCCGGGATTGCGTTCGATGGCCAGTAAGAATTCCTTTTCAGCCTCTGCCAGCTTGGATTCATTACGATGAATCCACCCCAGCGAGGCATGGGCTTCGGCAAGATTTTCATCAAGCCCGACGGCTGTCTCTGCAGCTTCTCGCGCCTTCGCTAAAGCCTCTGTTTGAGTCACGGTTTCCGCCACATCATAACCAGGAAGGATGACCCAAGCGTCAGCCAGTCCCGAGTAAGCCAGGGCATAGTCAGGATCAAGCTCTATTGCCTTCTCAAAGTGTTCAATCGCCTTTCGAATATCTCGCCCCGTTCGCTTACTCCACAGGTGGCGACCGCGCATATAAAAATCGTAGGCCTCTATATTCTCCGTATAACGGTGAGTAATGAGGGTCGTGTCTTCGCCAAGTAACTTGATTTTCATGGCGTTGACGATTGCGTGCGAGATATCATCCTGAACTGCAAAAACAGACTCAAACTTTCGATCATATTTATCTGACCAGAGATGTGCATCCTCTTTGACATCAATCAACTGCGCCCGTACACGAATTCTATCCAGCTCCTTCTGGATACTTCCTTCAAGAATGGTTTGAACTCCGAGAATTTTGCCGATTCCTTTGAGGTCCCTGTCAGGTTCCTTGAATCTGAGAACCGAGGTCAGCGAAACGACCTTGAGATTCTGTATCCCGGATAGCCGCCCTATGATTGCGTCGGTCATACCTTCGCAGAGATAATCCTGATCTCTATTCGGACTCTGATCGCGGAATATCAAAACAGCTATGGAGTTGGTCCATCCCTCGGTCGTTTGCTCGTCCCGGAGCAACAATCGGTCCACTAGCAGATACCCGGCCACAGCCAAAACGATGACGGCTGGCACCCACAGGCCAAGCCTGCTCTTCTTCACCGGGCTGGATTCTGCCTTGAGTCGTTTCAAATCAGCCAGCATACCATCCGCATGCTGGTAACGGAGGTCTGGATCCTTGGTCAGTGCCTTGTCAACAATCTGCTGAAGCTCTCCCGTCACACCGGATTTGAAGCGGGCCACCGGCTCTGGGTTTGCATCCGTAATCGCCTTAACAACAGCAGCGTCGTTGTCACCCTCGAACGGCCTTCGACCTGTCAGCATTTCATAGAGGATGACCCCAACCGAAAACAGGTCAGTCCGGTGATCAACCTGCTTACCCTCAACCTGCTCCGGTGACATGTAGCCAACCGTGCCAAGCGTCGAACCGGTCTTGGTCAGCTTATCATCACCCGCTACAGTGGCCAGACCAAAATCAACAAGACGAGGTCTCCCCTTTGTATCGATTATTATATTCCCCGGCTTGATATCCCTATGAACCACCCCCTCGTTATGTGCCTCATTCAGCCCCTCGCATATCTGCATGGTCAACTCGACCGCTTCACTGATCGTCAGCTTCCCCTGCTTGATCACTTCACGAAGAGACTGACCCTCAATATGGGCCATGGCAAAAAACGGACGCCCGTGAAACTCACCCACCTCATGGACTGGCACGATACTGGGATGATCCAGCTTCGCTGCGGCCTGGGCCTCGCGAGTGAACCGGGACTTAAGAGAGGCATCTGATGCAGCATGAGCCGGCATGAACTTCAGCGCCACGGTGCGCTTCAGCTTGGTATCCTCAGCCAGCCACACCTCCCCCATACCACCTGAACCGATTTGTCTGACAATCTTGTAGTGTAATACCGCGGCGCCGGAGGTCAGAGAAAAGTGTGATTGCGTCTTGTCGTCGTTAGACTCTGAATTGGCCATATAGTCTATTCAGTCATTCACGCTCGACATTGATACGGGAAAAGATAGGCAGGATCTGTCCCCAAAGCAACGTTGAACAGGCACAGAAATTATCTCCGGAAACCGACGAGGGTATGGTAGCATCGGAGCCGACACCACTGGTCACTTCAGCCAGCTTTCAATCAACTCAACATCAGCCTGTGCCTGATCGTAATCGGCCGGTCTCCCGATGTCCAGCCAGTACCCATCATACGAATAAGTGTTGATCTTCTCTTCTCGCTGCAACAGCAGACGCATCAGGGCGTCAAAACCAAACGGCTGTCCCTGAGGAACCAGATCAAGAACCGCCCTCGACACCACGTATATGCCCATAGAAACGAGGAAACTGTATTGCGGTTTCTCTGCGAATGAGACAGCCCGATTGTCGCCATCGCTTTCAAGAACTCCGTAGTCAATCGTTTCATAACGGCGATGCACCGCCACCGTGAGACCGGCGCCCGATTCGAGATGGTTTCTGAATAGCTCGTCAATGTCGATATCTGACAGAATATCCGCGTTGATGACCAGGAAATCATCGGGCAGGTCGGACAACAATTTGAGCGGACCGATAGTCGACAGGGGTTGCTCCTCCCTGGAGTAGCTGATTTCAAGATCAAGCCGCGACCCGTTACCCAGTGCTGCTTCGATGAGGTGCGCCATATGACCAACCGCCAAACGCGCCTTCGTTACCCCGGCCTTCCTGAGCTGCCTAAGAAGGATTTCAACAACCGGTCTGTGTCCCACCGGAACCAGCGCCTTGGGCATATCCGAGGTGTAAGGTCTGAGCCGGGTCCCTTTACCTCCGGCCAGTATGACTGCTTCCATAAACGCGGATGATCCTCTATATCACGTAGCGGTCAGGCCGGTAACCAGGATGATCAAGGTTGTCCTGGACCCATTGAATAGTCCGGCGAAGGCCCTTTTCGAATTCGACCTTCGGTGACCACTCAAGCAGCCGCGCAGCCTTAGAGTTATCACATACAAGCCGGTCAACTTCGCTCGACTGCGGTCGCATGCGCCGGGCGTCACTGACAATCTCGACCTCACTTTTCATGAGGGCGGCGATCCTGCTCACCAGTTCTCCGATCGAGATTTCTGAACCTGACCCCAGATGAATCACTTCCCCCTCCAGATCCGGTCTCTCAGCGGCGGCGATAAAACCAACAACTACGTCACTCACATACGTGAAGTCCCTCGTCGGATCGAGATTGCCCAGACGGATCGAGGCCGCTCCGGAAGCAATCTGGCTTATAATAGTCGGTATTATTGCTCGGGCCGACTGGCGAGGACCATAAGTGTTGAACGGACGCACAACCGTAACCGGCAACGAGAATGACCTTAGATATGACAGAGCCAACTGGTCGGCGGCGATCTTCGTCGCGGCATAGGGGGAATGTGCGTTTTGTGGATGTGATTCGTCCATCGGAACATGTCCGGCGGAACCATAAATCTCCGACGTCGATGTATGAACGAATTTCTTCACGCCGTTCGTTCTTGCTGCCTGAAGCATGTTAAGCGTTCCGATAACGTTTGTCTTGACATAGTTGTCCGGCGAGAGGTATGAAAAAGGAATCGCCACCAGAGAAGCCAGATGGAATACAACATCAATGCCTGCTGTCAGTTCAACCATGGCGTGCGGGTCACGTATATCCCCTGCGAGAATCTCCATGCTTCCCGCCAACTCGGGGGGACTTGAATCCAGCCACCCGGAACGGCCGAAGGAATTATACATGACCAGTGCCCGTACCTTCACCCCTCGACGTGTGAGTTCTTCAGCAAGATGGGAGCCGATGAAACCGTCGGCACCCGTCACCAGTACCCTGCAATCTCCCAATGACAAAGTGGCACTCGTCACAATACTATGAGCTACAGGTTTGCCAGAGTTTCCCTGGCCGTCTCAAGCTTTTCCCCACGCAGGCCGAGTTCGATGGATCTTTCGAGGCATCGACCGGCGTCCTCATGGTCCGTCTTGTAATATGCCATACCGAGAATGAAGAACACTTCCGGGCTTTCGGCATAGGCACCTGCAGCCCGGCGGCCTTCGCCGCGTGATAGATCGTATCTGCCCAGTTCGTAATATACGTGAGCCAGATTCACCAGCGCCGCTTCTGAAGACCCCGAGAGAAACACGGCACGACGAGCAAGGTTTTCGGCTCTTCGAGAATCGGACCGTGATTCCGCAAGACTGCGCGAATACAGCATATGAGTCTCAGCCGAGCCGGGCCATTTCTGCAGATTATCTTCGAATAACTCCGTCGCTGTCTCAAGATCGCCCGCAAGATACGTTGATCGCGCCAGTATCGCGTTCAAGGAGGGGTTGTCCGGTTCGATCTGCAGACCCCTCTCACAATGCTGTGCGGCTTCTCCATGATCACGGCGGGTCAGGGCCCAACGGGCGGCTACCAGGTACGCATCGGGATTGTCGCCATTCATGGCAACAGCCAGAGCCACGATGCTGTCAGCCGCATCGCTGAGGTTCTTCCGATCCAGCACGACAGCCATGGTTTGATACCAGGACAGGTTTCCACGACACATCCGAATGTTCTGTTCGAATTGCGCCAGGGCCGGGTCGGTCTCGCCGGCTCTGACAAGCAGCAATGATTGTCGGAGTGAATAGCCAGGATTCCATGACACAATATGAGAATACTCCCGTGACAGCCGGAGAGCGTCGCTGTACTGTTTGCGGTGCTCCAGCAGAGTCAGCCAGGCGTCCAGGGCTCCGGCAAAACCAGGGTCTTTCTCCAGAGCCATCTGGTAATACTCCTGGGCAGCATCGAAGCCCTGTGGATTTTTACCATATACATCGCCGATCCCAACCAGCCAAACCGGATCCGAGCCATGATCCGCAACCAGACGCTGCACAATGGTGTCAAGCGCGTCCGCGCCGCTGTATCGGTAAAAGGCAAAGGCATCAGCGAGATGGAACTCGCGCTCCCCATCCGCGAAGCCACTCGTTTCCCTGATTTCCTCGCCCAGCCCGGGTATATCTTCAGCAATCTGCGCAGCAAGTTCAAGTTCACCCTTTACAAAATCTAGAAAAAACCGGGGATATGGCAGCTCCCCAAAGTTCAGATTGCCATACTCGACGGCATCCTGAACCGCCAGGAGGTCCGACTTCATCCAGCGGGTTTTGATCTCGTAAAAGATCGCGGTGGCTCTCCTATCGTGAAGCTGCCTGTACAGGTCGCAGGCCTTGTTGGCGGAAAAACTCTCGCCGGAAGCCCAGCCGTACCGCATGGTCATCGCGAGCACCTGAGGATTGGCTGAATCAGATCCGGACACAGACTCCATGATTCTTCTGGCTCGATAAAGGTAATTGGTCCTCAAACACCGAAGAAAGTCGGTCTGTCGATGATGGAATTCGGCATCAGGCGCAGCAGAAGACAGGGTACTGACTGTTATGGCTGAGTCAATAAGACCTTTCACCTCAAGGTAATCCGCGAGAAATGCAAAATAATCTGCGGTGCCGTCCTTCTGGTCTGCAACGATAGGGGGGCTGGCCTCCCCGGCTGACTTCATTGAGGACAGCCTGGCTCGTGACAGCTCGATGGTAGCCGGGTCAAGTCCCATTTGTTCAGCCCGACTGATAGCGGCTTCCGCCTCATCGAATCTGCGAAGCTCCATCAGAACAAAGCCAAATTGAGCCAGGGCCGAGGCCGGTATCTCCGGAAGAGTGGAGGCCTGGGAATACGTCTCAACAGCTCGGTCCAGCTTCTCAAGTCGCTCGAACATGCGAGCCGCCGCCAAGCGGGCCGGGACAAAGGCCGGGGACGTCTCCGTAACAGCCAGGTACTCACCCAGAGCATCGTAGTAGAGCATTTTGGCCTCAAGCACCAGGCCAGTCCCATATCTGCCTTCGGCCAACTGGGGAAACTCATCCTGCAACTTGGCAAATGCTGAATCCGCCCTGTCAAATTCAGATCTCTCTATATGCTCCAGGCCTCGGTCAAAGAGATCTTTCTGGATCTGTTCCGGGGTTTTGGAACAGCCGACTATTGCAACTGTGACGATGCACGATACAAAGAGCTTTTTCATTCAGACACCTTCATGATCCACAAGGTTGTCGCGCTATGCCATTGGAATCAATACATATAACTATATTTCTACACCCCGGCAATCTATTATTTCCAGATCAGTTTGCAGCGTAAGCAAATCTTGTGCATCCTGGCCAAAAAAGCTTTCTTACATCTGGATCAGCACGTATATTGTTTGTATGACAACCCTTCGATCCGCCGGCCTCATCAAATACTACCGCAAACGAGCGGTCGTCAGCGACGTCTCTATCGTTGTCGAACCTGGTGAAGTAGTAGGCTTGCTGGGACCTAACGGTGCCGGCAAGACCACGACCTTCTATATGATCATTGGCTTTATCCGTCCCGACAACGGCCGCGTTTTCCTGGGCGAACAGAACATAAGCCGCTGGCCCATGTATCGGCGTTCCAGATTAGGAATCGGTTATTTGCCGCAGGAGGCCTCGGTCTTTCGAAGAATGTCGGTTGAGGACAATATCAAATCGATTCTGCAATTCCGAGGTTTGAGTCGCAAGGAGCAAAAGGTCGAACTGGAGAACCTTCTGGGTGAATTGGATATCACCCACCTGCGCAAGAGTAGAGCCTATACTCTTTCCGGGGGCGAACGTCGTCGTGTCGAAATCACGCGAGCTCTCGTCAATGATCCCAAGTTTATTCTGCTTGACGAACCGTTCGCAGGTATTGATCCAATCGCCGTTGAGGACATTCAGAAAATAATCAGCCGCCTGGTCGAGCGGGGTCTCGGTGTTCTGATTACAGACCACAATGTCAGGGAGACCCTGTCGATCTGTGACCGTGCCTACATCATGTGTGACGGGAAGATTCTCAAGACCGGAACTTCCGATTTCCTGGCCAACGACCCGGAGGCAAAGCGCATATACCTGGGAGAAAAGTTCAGACTGAACTGACCGGATAGAATCTCTGTTGAATAAATGAACGATGTTGACTGGTGCCATAAACCGACCCTGAACGCGCTCCGATATGGCTGTATAAAGAAAGGAACCTCTCGACTAATCCGTAGCAACCCACCGCAGGTTTCGCCATGAAGCTGGAACTTAGACCAACCCTCAAGATGACGCTTGCTCCGCAGCTCATCCAGTCGCTGAAGATGCTGCAGATGCCGCTTCTGAAGCTGGAGCAGACGCTGCGACAGGAACTGGCGGTGAACCCTCTGCTTGAAGAGGTAGAGCCGGCCGAAGAGGCCGAACAGGAAGCTCCGGACGAAATCGAATCCGACCAACAGGAAGAGGCGGATAGCAACGAAATCGACTGGGACGACTATCTCTTTGACGACGAGGAAGGCTACAAGGTTAAGGAGAACCGAGAAAGTCAGGAAGCTCGCCTGGAAGGCTCGGCCTCGGTGTCCAAAAGCCTCTACGACCACCTTCACGAGCAGCTCTCATTCCTCAAGTTAACGGACCACGATCACCTTATCGGGGAATATATAATCGGTAACGTCGGCCCGGATGGATACCTGACGATATCAGTGGCCGAGATGGCAGCCGAACTCAAAACGTCCGAAGAAGATATTCAACGAGTTCTGACAATTGTTCAGGGATTCGACCCGACGGGAGTCGCGGCCCGCGATCTGCGGGAGTCGCTGCTGATCCAGTTGAAGGAAAAAGGCATGGAGAATACGCTCGCATACCGTCTGGTTGACGAGCACATCCGGGACCTCGAAAAGAAATCCACTCTTCAACTGGCCAAAATCATGGGTGTAACATTTGAAAAGGCTCAGCGCGCGCTGGAGATAATCAAGGGCCTGTCACCGACGCCCGCCTACGGGCGGTTTGACTCTGCTGCGGCCGCGATTGTCCCCGATCTGGTAGTTGAACGATACGGGGATGAGTACATTGTGATGCACAACGACCGCAGCATCCCTCAGCTTCGTATTAACTCCGGTTACAAGCAACTGATCAGACGCGGCAGCTCTACCCCGAAAGACACGAAGGCATATGTTCGGCAGAAACTCGAGCAGGCCAGGTGGCTGCTGAACGCAATTAACCAGCGCCGAAGTACCATGATCCGCGTCATGGATGCCATCATTGAAGAGCAGCGCGAATTCTTTGAAAAGGGCTCGGCCTTTCTGAAGCCTCTGATCATGGAGGATATAGCTCAAAAGGTCGGAATGAATGTGGCTACCATCAGCCGCGTGTCAAACGGAAAGTATGTTCAGACGCCGCTCGGCGTATATGAAATAAAATATTTCTTCAATACGGGGATCGCCAAGGAAGACGGCGAAGACATGTCGAAGCGTTCTGTCAAACAACGCATTGAAGAGATCATCAAGGCCGAGAATCCGGCTAAACCGTATTCGGACCAGGAGATCTTCCGCATGCTCAATGAGGAAGGAATCAAGCTTGCCCGGCGTACGGTCACAAAATATCGTGAGGAATTGAACATTAAACCGGCTCGTTTTCGCAAACGCGTTTTGTAGCCGGTACTCGACGCCTGGAGGCGTTCGAGCTAAGTAAGCCATTAGTCCGCATCGGATGACAGGATAACGTGGATCGAAACCTTGCCCTCGAAATAGTCCGGGCCACCGAAGCGGCCGCCCTTGCCGCGGCTCGCTGGATGGGCAGGGGAAATGCCGAATCAGCCGACGAGGCTGCGGCCGGGGCTATGCACCGCGCCTTTAACTCCATCAGCTTCAATGGTCACATCGTATTAGGGGATGGCGACAAGGACCGGGCTCAACTGCTTCACGCCGGTGAGACAGTGGGCAGTGGCAGCGACGACACCATTGATATTGCTGTCGATCCTCTCGAGTGTACCAACTCCGTGGCTTTCGGCCGCACCAACGCCATGGCCGCTGTAGCCATGGCCCCCACCGGCGATTTTCTCGAACCGCCGGTGACCTATATGGATAAACTCGCGGTTGGCGCTGAAGCGGCTTCGGTCATTAATATTGCCGAACCGATTGAAGAGAACCTGGAAAGGATTGCCGAAGCCAAGAACTACTCGGTTGGTGATCTGACCGTGGTAGCCCTTGACCGGGAAAGACACGCCGAACTCATTGATCGAGTGAGAAAGACCGGAGCCAGGATTCATTTGATCCCTGACGGCGATGTTGCAGCAGCCGTGGCGGCCGCCTTGCCGGGCACAGGTATTGATGTCCTGGTCGGCATCGGCGGGTCGGTAGCCGGGATTTTGGCGGCGGCAGCGCTACGGTGCATCGGCGGCGAAATACAGGGCCGCTTTACTCCTCTCGAAGAGGGCGATCTCGACCGTCTCAAACAGTACGGACACTCATCCCCAAATCGAATTTTCCGAGCCGTTGACATGGTCCGCGGCAACAAGGCCATGTTTGCGGCCACCGGCGTGACCGACGGAGACATGCTCAACGGCGTCCGTTATCGATCTGACGGGGCAACCACTCACTCTGTCGTTATGCGCTTGCCTTCGAGGACAAGAAGGTTTATTGTAACTGAACACTATTTTACTGATAACCCTGATTACTGACTGGAAACCGGAAGGAGATTATGGCAATGCAGAAAAGCATAACAGCACGCCATTTCGATCTCACCCCCGAACTCCGCAACCACGCCGACATCGAAATAGACGGCCTCACGCGGTACTTTGATAATATTATTTCGGCCGAACTGATTCTCGACAAGGAACGCCATCGCCAGAAGGCCGAATTGAAGGTAAAAGTCTACAAGGAAACTCTCGCGGGTACCGGCGAGACTGATGACATGTATAACTCCATTGCCATGGCTGTTGACAAAGTCAAGGGACAACTGAAGAGATACAAGGGCAAGCTCAAAGACAAGAAACCAGATCGCATCACCGACCTGACCGAAGAGACAACGCGGCCTCGAACCAACGACGAGGAATTGGATGTTTGACGTCGTCCAGCCTCATGAAGAAGCTGTCAAGGCCGCTCCCCGGGGAGCGGCTTCTTTCATTGTAGAATGTTCAGCCCAGCGACAGGTATTCTGCAATCAGGGCATGGTTCATAGCAGCTTCATGGTTCAACCCCTCGGCCGAGGAACCGAAATCCACGAATTCATAACTGTCGAACTCACGCCGCGCAACCGGAAGGCTCTCTAACCGGGTGGCCAACTGTGGCCGGGATAGACCGCACTCAGCCAATGCAAAAAGTTGAGGTCGTTCGCCACGGAAAATCTCCCGCGAGTACGCCAGAGAAGTTATACGATACTCCGCCGACGAAAGTCCCAGTTCCTCGATCATCTCTTTGCCCAATTGCACGGTGAGTATATCCTGAAGCGAATTGTAGCCGGTGGCGAAATCAACATTG
>CP070824.1:103304-116278 GCA_020344395.1 Candidatus Zixiibacteriota bacterium
CATACTTCGACAGTGAACAATACGATTCCGCACTCGCTGTCTACCGCCGGCTCAGGGATCGACTTCTCCCGGAGCCCGGCAATTACTTCAATTTGCTGGAAGTGGAGTATTTTATTTGCCGCTGTCTGGAGAAACTTGACCGGAGGGACGAAGCTGTCGACCACGCAAAGAATCTCAGCGATTACTATAAGAACATATCCAGGAAGACACGAAGCCGGCAGCGAACAAGGCTTGTATACCTCAGCAGACTTTCGCGCGAGTGAAGCGATTCAAAATTACTTCGGACCGCTCTCAGCGGGAAGGCTTTGTTTCCGATGTACCATCAGGCGACGGTTGGTCTCCATGAGAATATCGCAGCGATCGGTGGTGTTGTTCGGACGGGGAAGATCGTTCTCGTCGGTTGCCTCGACATCCCAGGTACCTTCGCACCACGAGGCGCCTTCGTAGATTGCTTCGGCGCCGCTGGTTTCTCCGCACTTGGCATATACGATTTGGCCGCCATGGAGGTAAATGAACAACTCCTGCTCCCGGCTCCGAATAGTTATCTTGGCCGTTTTGCCGCTCGGCGCCATGGTCTGCAGAAGATCAAGGAGATTCATGTCGGACAGGGATCCATGCGCCACGGAATTCTGCTCGAACACGGTCAACTCCGACGATTCTTTTTCGCGTTGTGCCCTTACTCTCTTCATCTTGACCACCAACAGTTCAAGATTCGCATCCAAAGCGATGATATCCTCAATGCCTTCCTCAAGCAGTCCGGTCACAGCGGCTACGATATCACTATTAACCAGAAGAAAGGTGGTCACAAACGAAAAAGTGAGCCCGGAATCAAGAACCGATTCAACAAACTGTCGAACCTCATCAGCGGGCTGTGACGCCGCCATTATCAGGAAGTCGGGTCGACTTCGATCGAACAGCTCTACTGCTGCCTCTATACTTTCGGGACACACCATTCGGTAGCTTTCTTCCTTCAGGCGGGTTTCAACGCAGCTGACTTCATCCTCACTGGTGCCGAGAATCATCACCTGCGAGTATTTACCGATATCCTCCGTGCTCAGCATCTCCTCGTGAATTATTTCGAGAAAGGCGTCGGCGACTTCCTTAAGGAACAGACTTCCCACCTGCTCAGCGAATCGCTCTTTGATCAACTCATACTGCTTGACACTGATTTTCCCATCCGGAGGCACGGATTCACAATATAGATCCGCGGCCGTTACCAAATTGCCACCCAGCACCTCGATCGGCATCCTGTCGGTATACCGCCCCCTGAGGTTCTTATACATTGCCTCGAGAATGCCAACTACCAGCGGAGGAACATTCAACGAATCGAGCAGCCGGGCGGAGAGCTTGATCACATCGTGGTCTTCGGACGGCCTGTCAACATCGCCCGGCACCGCTTCACCGGGCTGACCATAGTAGAAAGCGGCTATGTCATGAAGGTAAGCAGCGTTGATGATTGCTGTTTTCTCCTCATCGGCCAGACCGAGCCGACCGCAGAGCCGGTTGACGTATTGACCCACGCGCCCGGCGTGATTTGTCGGCAGGTTATCTCTCGAGGCCAGAAGGGAAGTGAACAGGTCCAGATTTGTGACCAACAGGTCGGCGGTCTGACCGGCGCCGGCATCTCGGACAAGGAAATTGCTCATATTTTCGTAGTACCGCACCCTGGTGCCGGGTGAGATCTTCCGCAGCCGGTCGATTAGATCCAGATAGTCTCCTGATATCGTGTCCCGAATAAAGACAACGTCAAAGTGCTTGTTGCCGATTTGATCCATGGCTTCTTGCACAGAAGCCGAGTTGCTCACTTTGTAGCAGTCGAGCTCGAGTGCTTTCTTCAATAACTCGTCCGATTCCGACTCATCAGCTACAAGCAGCACCGAGCCACGCGGGGGCTCAATGATATCACGATCTTCCTGAAACGCACTGATATCGGCCTCATCCAGCGGCGAATCCGATGAACCCGGCGCGACCGAACCTGTATCCTGCGTGGTCTCTTTATGCCCGACCTCGGTGTTGTTCTCGTCTTCGCTGACAGAAACGTAGTATTTTGCTATGGCAGCTCTGATGGATACCTCCAGCGCGACAAACAACTGGACCTTCTTGCCGCGAGCCACAAAGTCCAGCTCCTGCACCAATTGATCATCAGTCGGGTTCTCGCATGCCACTTTGAGGATGTTGTTTTCAGGGTCATAGTCAAAGGGCACGACCTTACGTGCCCTGGCCACACTGGCCGGAACAAACTTGATCACAATCTCGTGAATGTCCAGCGAACCAAGTTCAACGCTCGGGGAGCCAAACTGTGTTTCAAGCGCTTTGAGAAGGCCGGCCTCACTGACATAGCCGAACCGCAGCAGGTTTGAGCCGAGCTTTCCCCCATGCTCCTTCTGGTATTCCAGAACCTCTCTAACCTGAGCTTCGTTGACAAGTTCTTCGCTTATGAGAATTTGGTCGAGGCGTCTGCCGGACTGTTTGCTTTTCATCGGTTTAAAGATGTTCCTTCCTGTTGACCGGTTCCCAGACAGTCGGATACAGCCGATTGTCCCTCACCGGCAATGACGCTGGAATCTTGTTTCTCCCTTATATTTCGGCCGTTTTCGGCCGAATTCAAGAATTACGCCTGTCATTGGGCTGCTCAATAATTGAACAGTGCGCGGAGGCGCCATATCCGGCTCCGACTGCACCACACAAACACACATTAGAATCAGCTTGTTGATAACAAACCTGCGGTTGGTTACATTGCCGGGATGGCAGACAAGCGAAAAGAAGCCACTATCAAACTGACAGCCGAAGTCGCTTGTGCCGGTTGAGCGTCAAAGTTGGGACCGGAGTTTCTGGCCAAAGCACTCAAGACTTTGCCTCAGTCGTCCCATCCCGATTTGCTGGTGGGATTCAATAAGGCTGACGACGCCGGCGTTTTCCGGATCAATGACGACCTGGCGCTGGTGCAGACGGTAGATTTTTTCCCGCCGATTGTCGACGACCCGTTTCAATTCGGACAGATCGCCGCCGCCAACGCGCTCTCCGATGTTTTTGCCATGGGTGGTCGACCACTTACCGCCATGAATATCGTCGGGTTTCCGCTGGGGAAGATGGCCCCGGGAATCCTCACTGAGATCCTGCGTGGCGGTTCGGAAAAGATCGAAGAAGCCGGAGCCGTGATTGTCGGTGGTCATTCCATCAAGGACCAGGAACTGAAGTACGGCGTGGCTGTGACCGGTGTGGTTGATCCGAAGAAAATCATTTCGAACGCCGGCGCTCAAGCAGGCGATAAGATTTTCCTGACCAAACCGCTCGGCACCGGACTAGTCACAACCGGTATTAAACGTGGCGCAGCTACTGATGAACAGGCAACGGCCGCATTTGAACAGATGGCCATTCTCAACCAGCGTGCCGCTGAACTGATGATCCAGCACCGTGCGCACGCTGCTACGGACATCACAGGTTTCGGTCTGCTGGGCCACGCTTATGAAATGGCCTCCGCGTCCGGCGTGACGTTGAAGCTTTTCTCTGATCGCCTGCCGCTGTTACCCGGGGCGCTTGAACTGGCCGAGAAGAAGATGATCCCGGGCGGTGCCAAGGACAACCGGAACTGGCTCAGTGACAAGGTCAAACTTGCCTCTTCGGTTCATGAACAGCTACAAGCTGTAATGTTCGACCCTCAGACGTCAGGGGGATTGTTGATCGTTGTCGGCGCGGATGATGCGCGGTCACTCGTGACCGCTCTTGATGCGAACCGCCTGCCGTCCGTTGTCGTAGGTTCGGTCGAGACACGTGGGGAGCATGCGGTTGTGGTGGAGTAGCCAGGGGGATACCGCGTTTCATAATCAGCATTTCATGCAATGACCGGGAGATATAGAATGACAAGGTTGCTGTCATGTTTTGTTTTTGCTGTGTTGCTCTTAAGCTGCACAGCTCAGGTCGATCCGACCGCGGAGGGACCGGTTCTCATCCTGTATGCGTTTAACGAAGAGGGGCAAAAGATCAGTGATCGGATGGATATCAGGACGGTCGAGCACCGCCTCGGACGAGAGGTGAAGACCGGTCAGTTGGCCGGCCTGGATATCGTCCTGGCCGAGTCGGGGGTGGGGATGACCAATGCAGCCATGTCGGCTCAGCACCTGATAGATAGCTACCGCCCGGTCATGATCGTGATGACCGGAATCGCCGGGGGCCTTGACTCGACGGTGCGGATCGGTGACGTGGCGGTGTGCCGAAGCTGGGTTCAACACGACTACGTCTACGTGGGAAACGACAGCACCCGGCACCGGGGAATCCATGTCTATCATCCGCCACGGGACAGCATTATTAGAACATCGAGTTTCCCGATCGACAGCAGTCTGTTTGCTGCGGCCGGGACCATAAAGGCCGATCGCCTGGACCTGAAAGATATCGACGGCCGCGAACCCGTGCTGCATGTGGGCGGGGTGGGAATCAGCGGCAACGGTTTCATCGACAGCAGGGAGAAGCGCAGCCAACTCGTCGCGCAGTTTGACGCACTTATCGTCGACATGGAATCGGCCGCGGTGGTCCATGTCGGCCTGGTGAACGACCTGCCGGTGATTGTCATTCGCTCGGCCTCGGACCTGGCCGGCGGCTCTGACGAGGGCTCGGCCCGGGACCAATTGGATCAATTCTTCCAGGTGGCCGCGGACAACTCAGCCGAGATTCTCGAGGCGTTCCTGCGGACGCTCTAGATGCTCGGCGGGTTCAAAGACGGACCCGCCCTACGGAGACCGACCGTTCTCCTTCGAAGGAGTTTATCCTGGGCAATGTCGAAGGGCTCGCATGACGTCAGAAATGCCGCCGGCTCGAAAATGTGCGCGCCATACTCAGGGACCTTTAACCGCGAGGTGGAACTCTGCGTCGCCGTGGCCGTGTGGAACAAGCCCCGTTTCGTTCCTTACAAAACGATATATCCTTGTCGCCATCACGTGAAGACCCGAACGCGAGAAGTGTATTCCGTCGGACATAAACAACTCGTCGGGCCGCTCCAGAGCAGCTAACTCCTTCTCAAGATCAAGCAGTTTAGCACCGCATCGGCGTGCCACCGCCCGCACAATGGCGCAGTATTCGCTGTGTTTGTTCAGAACAAACTGGGCGCTCGGCGCATACCGTCTTTCGAGCAAATACTGAGGCACCCCTTGACTGGAATGTGCGGCGGGGGCCGTGACAAAAACAACCGGCACACCCTGAGCGTCAAAGAGGCTGTTGATAGTTGCCAGATTAGATTCGAACTGCCCTGCCGGTACTCTCACCTCGTCAATGACACCCTGTTCCCTGCAACCGAAAACAGAATGTATAAGCTTCATTCCTGCCTGAAGCATCCGTGAGTGGTGGTTTGCCGTCGACAGCACGTTTCTGAATACCATGCTACCGGCAACTTCATCTGTGCAACCGTACGCCAACCAGTGGTCGTTCCATCCGAAACAGACAAAGGCCAGGTCAGCCTCCAGCAATCCGGCGTACTTCGACGCCAGTACCTTTCCCTGGTAGGAACTGTATCCGGGGGCAGCCAGCACCACGCATTCATATCGTAACGAGTCTCGCCCCGGATCTCCGTTGAGTAGTATCTCCACCAGGCGGGCGAAATCCTGATCGGTGCACGAGTCACCGAGGAAAAGCAGCCGTCTGACATTTGCATCCTTGGGAACAGCCACCTCCCTGCCGCGAAATCCAAACGAGTTGACATCCGGAAGAGAGGTCGGGTATTTCCAAAAAAGTTCATCATCCGGCTCAAAAATGACCCGGGCATGAGGCCGGAGCCCCAAGAAAGACACTTCTGAAACGTACTGAAAATCTGCCGCCCTGAGGCATAGCTCGGGAACAACAGCAACCAGGTTAACCGTGGCCAGCACCAGGGCGCACCTGACCCACCTGGTCTTCAGAAGGATACAGCCTGCGACGCAGATAGCGAGCACGACAATGCACGCAACCGCCGCCGGATAAGCCGAGCCCGACCAGTCCGTGACAGCTACGAATACACATGCCATCAACGCAATAAACCCCGAAATAACAAGACAGAGGCGTATGGGTCGCCTCACCTCGGCTGGATCAAAATCGCGTCCATCCATTGAAGCAATCCTCGCATGTACACACACCGATTAACCCATGGCTGCAAGGATGGACCCCTTCCCCCGCTTTAGCAGCACTGCCGGTGGAATAACGAGGGGAGAAATCAGATAGGCAGGTTCGACTGCTGCGTCGCAGTGTAAGTAATGGACGGTTTTTATCAGGCCATTGTTTAGGGTTTTCTCTACCGGGGGAGCAGAATATAGTCACGAAGTTAAGACGGACAAACTCGAGGCATCTTTCAGAGTTTTATGCCTGGCTGGTTACAGGCGCAACTGTACCTATCTCAAGCCCAATCTGCTTTATGCCGATAGCAGGACAATAAGCCTGTTGTACGACATGAAGTTACGTGTAAACAGAAAAAGCGAATGGTTTTATCTATTTGCCGGAATCATACTGGTGGCCGGGTTCTGGTTCTGGCAGTCGGACCTTACCTCCGACCCGCCCATGTATTTCTCCGGGATCGGGCAGTCGTTGTCGACTGACCCGTACATGTACAGCCACCATGCTCGCAACAAGATCCTCTTTGGCGAAGCTGACCCGCTTAACGATCAGCGCTGGATTGTCTACAAGCACTCGGCGGTTTCTTTTGTCTCGTATATCTGGCTGTCGCTGACCGACATCACCCTCAAGGAAGCCAACACCGTTGGTGTGCTTCTCAGTCTGACCGGGCTTTTTCTTCTGCTGCTGGGTCTGGTCAGACATCACAGCCCCTGGGTAGTCGCCGCCGTGGCGCTATGCTACCTCATAAACATAAGCCTTCTCATATACGGCCGGCTGCCTTATCTCGAAAACGGTCTGATTTTGTTCTCCGGCCTGACTTTTCTGATCTGGATGCAATACGGCAATAGAATTGGAGGGGCTGTCCTGCTCGGCTGCGTTGTGGCGCTGGCGGCTGTCACCGGCAAGCTGTTCGGTTTGCTCCTCCTGCCCGCCCTCGTTCTGACCATGGTCATCCTGGGAGGCGAAAACAAAGGCAGACGCATACTCTACATGACGGGCGCTTTTCTGGTCATTTCAATCGCTCTCATATCCCTGCTGTACGGTACGGGCCTGGACAATGCGGTCGAGTTTTTCACACGGCAATCGATCAGGAACCACGGCTTTCCCGAAGGGCTGACGTCGCCGTGGGCTTTCGTAGAGCACTTCACCTCCTTTGGCCTGGACAGCAATCTGTTTTATCTAAATCCCGATATCCTCCTGTTGCTGGTTACCGGTGGAATTCTGCTCGCCTACCGCATGCGCCGAAACAGAGTCGGCCTTCGTGATCTGCCTCCGGCCACATTGTTCTCGCTGGCCTGGATCGTAGTCGTGTGGATTGGTTTGATGCCGCTGAACTATTCGCCGCTACGGTACAGCCTGTTCATGATTCCGCCGATCATCATCTTCTGCTTCACGATGCTTGACTGGATGATCACGTCGCAGCGAAACGCTCTTCTGGGCAATGGCGTGGCGGGCATCGCAGTCGTCAGCCTGCTACTCTGGATCGTAGTGTTGCATTTTGTGATGAACGTCTTCTTCTACAATGATTTCAGCGCTCCACGAAGACTCATCGTCTGGGGCTGCTTGCCGGTTGGGGTTGGGTTGACTCTGATTGGTCGGTACATCCTGCAGCGAAAAGTGCGATTGCTCAAGCGGCGACTTCTTGGGACGGTCGTTATCATATTGGTAATGGCGTCGATGGTGGTCAACTCGGCCCGCATCCGCCGAAAACACTTTCTCGATAATCACTTCTCGACTATTGAGGCCAATCAGGATATTGCTCAGATAGTAGGTCGCGACGCTGTAATTGCGGGGCCATACGCCCTGTCCCTTACCTTTCAGACCGACAACAGATCACTCATTCATTTCTTTGATGGTTCCGGCAGAGATGTCAACCTGTTCCGGACCTACCCCATCACACATCTTGCTCTGGATGTCTCAAACTGGCGCCGGGCTGTGGAGGTGTTTCCAGAACTGGCTGACCTGACTCCGATCGCATCCTACTGGATTCGTGATTTTCAAGTGCAACTTTTCAACGTCAGCAAACTGTTTGATAATCCTGTGGCCGGGGCATACACAGAATCCACGTATGAGCGGGCCGTAACTTTTGTTCAGAATCAACAGATCGACAGCGCTTTTTCTGTTCTGTCAGCCGTCCCCGATATCATTAATACTTCCAAATCGGCCGGCATTCTCTTTTCCCGGATGCTAAGACAGCAGAATCAGTATGAACACGTGCTGCAAATGCTGGTTGCGCTGGCCGATCGCTATCCCACCGACTTTTCTCTCCAGCTCGAATGCGGCCATTACCTTCAGCAGGTGGCTCTCCAACGCAATGATCGGCTCCTGTTACGCCGTGCCCAAGAGTACTTCGAGAAGGCCGTTGATCTGAACCCGTATAAGGCCGACTACGCCAACGCCCTTTACGGCCAGACGCTTGAGCGCTGGAACCACACAGGCAACGGCGGACGCTGACCGGACGCGGATCAAGCCCTAACTCATATTAGTCTAACAACTTAATATATCCCGGCAGCGGCCCGTGAGACCTGCCACAGGACACACCAATGATGCGACCGAAACGAACCAGCGGGGCCGTCGTATGATTGACTACAGATTGTTGTTGACCGGCCGGTCTCAATCTGATAGTGTGGATTATAAGGGAGGATGGCATGGAAATCGGTCTGATCTATTCGAGGAAGGATCCTCTTCAGACCAAAGCAAGAGACTTTATCAGGCGGTATGTCCGTGAGCGGGGTGTGCTGGCACGGATTCATGAATCGGAGCAGCCCGTCAAGTCGCCGACCGTGATTATTGACGGTCACACCCTAAAGGACAAGCGAAGCAAACCCCGTGGCAAGAAGCCCCGGATGTATCCGTCACTCGAAGACATCCACAGCGTTCTCGAAGAACACATCTGGTGTTTGTGAGGATTCGCCTAGTCTGACACCCAGCATCAATTGCTACCCGTTAAGGCTGGCCTGCGTTCGTTACCGCACCTTCTCGCTCAGAAAATCTACAGCTTCAGCGATCTTCATCCTGGTCTGTTTCATGGTGTCGCGCTCGCGGACGGTCATGGTTTCGTCTTCGAGTGTCTGACCGTCAATGGTCAGACAATAGGGCGTGCCGGCTTCATCCATTCGAGCGTAGCGCCGCCCGACGGCACCGGATTCGTCGTAGAAAACCTTGAATTGCTTCTTAAGCTCCTCGTAGACTTTGCCTGCGAACTCCGGCATGCCATCCTTCTTGACCAGCGGGAACACGGCTGCCTTGATGGGGGCAATCCTGGGCGACAGTCTGAGAAATACGCGCTTCTCCCCCTTCACTTCCGTTTCATCATAGCCGTCGACGAGGATAGTCAGAATCGTCCTGTCGCAGCCGGCCGACGTCTCGATTATATAGGGTACAAACTTCTCTTTTCGCTGTTCATCATAGTACCGCAGGTCTTTGCCGGTTGCTTCCATGTGTCGGTCGAGATCGAAATCAGTACGATTATGGACTCCCTCCAATTCCTGCCATCCGAAGGGGTACTCATACTCAATGTCAAATGCCTTCTTGGCATAATGAGCCAACTCGTCGTTCCCATGCTCGTGCCAGCGCAGCTTGTCAACATTGATCCCGAGCGATTCATACCAGTCCCAGCGCTCCTGACGCCAGTACTCGAACCACTTGTCGTCTTCCGACGGGCGCACGAAGTACTGCATCTCCATCTGCTCGAATTCTCTCGTGCGGAAAATGAAATTGCCCGGGGTTATCTCGTTTCTGAAAGCTTTTCCGATCTGGGCTATTCCGAACGGGATCTTCTGCCGTGAGGAATTCTTGACATTGAGGAAGTTGACATAAATTCCCTGCGCCGTTTCCGGACGCAGATACACGGTGCTCGAGGAATCCTCAATCGGGCCCATGAAAGTTCTGAACATCAGGTTGAAATTACGTGCCTCGGTCAGTTCACCTCCGCATTCCAGCGGTGTCTTCGAGGGTTTCTTGCCGCACGTAGATTCTGCCAGCTTGTCGGCGCGATAACGCATTTTACAGGTCTTGCAGTCGACCATGGGATCAACAAACTCGTCGACATGACCTGAAGTCCGCCAGACCTCCGGATGCATCAGAATGGCTGCATCCAGTCCTTCAATGTCATCCCGCCGGTTCGTCATGGCATCCCACCAGTAGGCTTTGAGGTTTCGCTTCAACTCCGCACCGAGCGGCCCGTAGTCCCAGCAGGAGGTCAGTCCGCCGTAAAGTTCGGACGAGGGGTAGATGTACCCGCGTCGCTTGCACAGCGACACGATTTTGTCCATGATGTCATTGCTGTTTTTCCTGGCCATCTCTGACTCTCTATGAACCGGTCTGACTGTTCTTCAACTTATCCAGAAACCTGAGCGATTTTATATCCGATACCAATCCTGAGTGATATTTCAGGAACTTCGCAAGGGCACCGATCAGCACCGTTGCATCCTCATATCTTATCGGCAGCAATGCTGCCTCGTCCAGAGAAGCTTTCTGCAAGGCAACCATGAGCCGGGCTCCCTCAACCGAAAGTCGAATATAATACTCGCCGGCCTTTTGGCAAGTCCGGCACACCAGTCCTCCCCGTTCCGGTGAGAACAGCACATACTTATTTTCATCGGCAAACTCTGTGAACTCACGATTGCATCCGGAACAATAAGCGATGGAGGGGGCATACCCGAGCTGCGACATCAACCGCAGAAAGAAGGCGATGAACAGAGCCGGAAGAGTTCGTTTATCGCTCCGTGAAACTTGCCTCAGAAACGATACAAAATAGGTGTAAAGCACATTTTGGGCTTGATCCTCCGGCAACAGCAGGAAGAGCAGTTCGCATGCCGCCGAGCCATAGCCGAGACGTCCCAGAGTCCCTTCGGCATCAAGCGAGAAGGTTTCGAGCAACTCCACATCCGAGACGTACCCGGCCGTGCCCTTTTTGGAGCCGTAGAAGGTGACTTCCATGCGGGCAAACGGCAGCAACCGTCCCCGCTTGCTCGTCAGTTTCCGCCCGGCCCGATCAACCAGCGGCAGCCGTCCGAACTCGCGACTGAAAAAATGTACCGTGCGAGAGGACTCCGACCAGTTGAAGGCCTTCAGCATCACCACTTCAGTTTTTTCCAGAGACATGGCAACTTACTGGCCACGGTAGCGGTAGATCGTCTCATTCGGACGGGCCAGATGATAACGCGCACGGGCAATGTGTTCGATGTATATGGGGTCATGCAGGAGCAGCTCCCGCTCCCAGGTGGCGTCGACCAACTCAACGGCAAGCTCACGGTTGGCCCTGATAAGCGATTCTTTTTCCAGCTTCAGTCGCACTATGTTCGGGATACTGTACTCACCGCTCATCAGTGAATATACAAAAAGTATACCGACCACCCACAGGGTGACGCGGACAACTTTCCGGCGCACGCGCGCACTTGTGTCCGTGAGCCGTCTGAAAAGCGACCCTGCCGGGGCCAGCAGATGTCCTCTTGACCTGGTGCGACGAGGCATAGGGCATTTAAGTCCGCGGTTTCCTCGTCCGCAATAAAAAACCGGAACGGACACCCACGGGAAGCCGGCGGTCGGCCTAAAACTGACGGGGGAAGCGGAGCTTGGGTGGCAGATCAGTTTCGTGGTAGGTGATCTCGTGTCCGTAAGGATCGTACCGATCCAGATCAAATGTGGCCGTGGCGGCGAGTTTCCAGCCATCGGCTTGATACCTGAACAGCAGGACCGTATAACGCAGCCGCTCTCGGGTCTGGCCGAATGATTCGCCGGTTCCCACTAAAGTAAGACGGGCATAGCCCGGGCTGGTGACTAACCCGCCATAACGCAGAGTGTCCAGATCCGGCCAGTTCGCGTAGCGCGAGCCAAGATAGGTCTTCAGTGAGCGAAAGCCATGCTTGCGGGCCAGACGCTTTAACTCCGGGATCTCCTCCTGGTCAAGCAGGGCAAGGAATTCCTCGGGGCGGCCGTCAATCATGGCTACCCGGACCTCTTGAAAAACGGCTCTAAGACTGTCGGCCAGGGCTACATTCTCTGTAGACTGCGGCGGCAGGACGATCTTCTCCGAAGATACGCTGCAACTGCGCAGAGAAAGCATACCGGAAAGCACAAAGCAGAATAGGATAAACGAGATCATATCGTACCAAACGGACCCTATTCTCCTGTTATCGGCTGAACCGGATGCCGGTTTTATTCCCGTATCGGCGGGGCAGAAACACAGCCCCCGCAGTAAGCTTTTGGCCTTTAAGCCCTTTTACGGCCGGTAATCATCCAGATATCGCCATGAATTCGGCGGCTGCTCGCAGCTTTGAAGCCGACGTTCTTCAGGCGGTCGACGATTTGGGACCGTTTCTCCAGCCAGAGGCCGGTCGACCTGAGCTGCCACATCAGTCTGTACAGCGCCCCTGACCAATCCTCCGAGAAAAAGGTGTCGACAAGAACCACCATACCACCATCAGGCAGGCTGTTGTATGCCCTATTAAACAGTTCAGGCGAATAGTGGCTGGTATCACAGAACATAATGACATCATATCCGTCGGGGAGACGTTCATTCATATCGCCCACAAGAGTATCAATTCGAGCGGACAGTTTTTCCCTGCGGATAATCTTCTGCGTGACTCGTATGACCGGCTCGATATCCAGCACGGTGGCCTTAAGGTGCCTGTGCTTGCGGGCCAAGGCCATGGACATCACTCCGGACCCGCCGCCGACATCCAGTACTCTATGATATCCTCGCAGATCCAGACTGTTTGCCAGCGCTCTGGCCTCGGGTTGGTGGTGATAATAGAGCATATGAGTGAAGTCGTGAGCCCACTGCGCATCCTCATGCATCCGCGCAACGTAGTCTTTCCGCTCAAGGCCGAGGATCGACTGGTAACCCCTGCCGGTGGTCAGCATCTCTTCGAGAACTGAGAAGGCTTTGTAGTCTTCCA
>CP070824.1:116378-129329 GCA_020344395.1 Candidatus Zixiibacteriota bacterium
ATCCTGATCTACATAGGTATCCGGTTCGATGCCCGCTCCGGGGTCGCGGCTACCGTAGCCACCTTTCACGACGTGCTGGCTGTGACAGGGATACTCTACCTGCTCAACATGGAGTTTGACCTGCTCATTGTAACGGCCTTGCTGACTCTGGCCGGGTATTCACTGACTGACACCGTGGTTGTCTATGACCGTATTCGGGAAAACCTGAGGAAATTCCGGGCCAAAGGTGAGTTTGTCGCTACCGTGAACCGGTCAATCAACGAGGTGTTGTCACGTTCCATCAACACGTCGCTGACAGTGCTGTTCGTAGTGGTGACACTTTACCTCTTCGGTGGTGAGGTGCTGCAGTACTTTGCACTGGCTCTAATTCTCGGAGTGCTGGTCGGGACATACAGCTCGATATTTGTGGCCAGCCCGATTATTGTGGAGTGGGAAGCGCGGCGGCCCAAGCGGTTCAAATAGGCGCTCGGCGCCCAACTGTCAAAAGCGGCCGGGGAAACCCGGCTGCTTTTTTTCGCCCGAGATCGGGGGTTTTGGCGTATAATGTGTACATGAGTCAGGATATCCTGCGATATGCGCTTACCGGGATAATCTCTCTGCTGGTGATCGTGCCGGCGGTCGTGGCGCAGAGCACTGTCGGACGACAGGCGGTGGAAGCAATGGCCGAACAGCCCCGACCGGTCTCCCGAGGAGAGTTACATCTTGCCGGACGTTTCCATCCGGATCCGTCCGCCCTTAAGGTCGCAAGGCTACATTACTCCGGAGGGGGTGACTGGTATTGGGGTAGCTCCGCTATTCCCAACTTTCTGAAGTACGTACGTGACGAGACGGGCTTCCCCGTCGACACGATCGAGCGCCAGACCACGATTATGGAAGCCGATCTTTTCAAATATCCCTTTCTTTTCGCTACCGGACATGGAGTGATGGAGTTTTCCGCGGAAGAGAAGGAGCGGCTGCGCACGTACCTTCAGGGGGGCGGGTTTCTCTTTGTCAACGACTCGTACGGTATGGCCGATAGTTTTCTGGGAGAGATGCGGTCACTGTTTCCTGAACGTGAGGTGGTGGAGTTGCCGTTCGACCATGACATATATCACTGCTTCCATGACTTCCCGACCGGTCCGCCGAAGATCCATGAACATGACGGTGATCCTCCGCGTGGCTACGCGCTGATACTGAACGGCCGGGTAGTGCTCTACTTCCTGGTGGAATCCGATATAGGAGATGGATGGGAAGATCAGCAGGTACACAACGACCCTCCCCAGAAACGCCTTGAGGCGTTCAGGATGGGATTGAATGTACTCACTTATGCCTTATTGTATTAGCAGGAGTTGAGAAGATATTGGCCTGTCGCAGGCCCCGGAATATTCGCAAACGTGAGGTTTGAACCGCAGATCGAGGACGACATCATGGCAGTATTTCATTCGAGCGCCGATCTCATAAGGAACCTGAAATCTGTTCTCCTCAGGCAGCGAATAATACTTGTCACAGCCGGACTGCTGACCAATCTGGCCGTGGTCGTTGCGATTCTGGTGGGGCTGTCTCTGGTTGCCAACGTAGTGGTATTGCCGGTCTGGCTGAAAATTTCTCTGCTGGGAATAGGTGCCTTACTCACGGGCTTCGCTGCCGTTCGTTATGTTCTGATAAGGCTGCTCGACGGCAACATCATGGCTGTAGCTGCGGCATTAGAGAGTAAGAACTCGGAGCTGAAGGGCCAACTCGTAGCGGCCGTCCAATTCGCCCGATCCAGTCCACACGGCGGGTTCTCACGCGAACTTGTGGCCATGACCGAGCGGCAGGCGCTCAATAAGGCGGCAGATCTGGATTTCGGTTCGATTCTTTCTTTTTCTTCAGTCGTTCGCACCGGGCGAAGCTTGTTTGGAGCGCTCCTGCTTGCAGGGGCGTTGCTGCTGGCCTTCCCCGGTCTGTTCACGTACTCATATCACGTCTATTCCAAAATTACAACCGAAGTGGCCCCACCCCTGGATTATAGGCTGCTGGCCGTGCCGGAATCGACCGAATGGGTCAAATATCGTGACATCGAAATCGGGGCCGTAATTCTCGGACGGCACCTGCCCGAGAAAGCCTACATCCACCACCGTCTGTCCGGTGGCAGCTGGCAAAAGACCAGAGTAGATATCGCTGCAATACCCAAGGCAGTCGTGGAAGGGGGTGATTCGGCGCAGTTTGGGATCACCCTGCGCCAGATCAGCCGGTCCTTTGACTTCTATGTCGAGGCCGGTAAGCTCGAGACCAGGGTCCAGGTGATCAATGTCGTCGACCGCCCACGAGTGTCGGGGATTGAACTTTCCGTATTCTATCCTGATTACACCGGTCTCGACCCTATGATAATTGACGAGAACAACGGCTCGTTTTCAGCCGTGGTTGGCAGTCGCGCCAACATGAAGATCTCGGCCAATCTTCCTGTGGAATCCGCTGAGCTGGTATTCGGTGATTCGAGTCGCAGTCCCATGGCCGTCGACGGAAGGACGGCTGCTACATCACTGAAGGTTGAAAAGTCACGATCCTATTACGTTGAACTGCTCGACCATCTCGGCGAGCACAATCCGGATCCTATTGAATACTATATTACCGCCGTTCCCGACCAGTATCCGTCAGTTGATGTAATACGGCCGGGGTTTGACGTCAACCTAGGTGACGAGATGCTTCTTCCGCTGAAAGTACGAATATTCGACGATTACGGTTTTACATCTCTGGTTCTCAAGTACACCGTTGTGTCTCGGGGCCGGGCCTCGGAGGAACACGTCGCGGTACTTCACTATTCGGATAAGGTCAAAACTGAGGGGGAGATCGAATTCGATTGGGATATGGAGCCGCTCAATCTGTATCCCGGCGATTACGTTGGTTACTATTTCGAGGTAGCGGACAACGACGCAGTTTCGGGACCGAAAATATCGCGGTCAAGGCAGTACATTGCACGACTGCCTTCACTCGACGAGATGATTGCCGAGGTGGAATCAGGCAACCGCAACCGGGTGCTCAATACTGAAGAACTGGTAAGATCAGGCAAGGAACTGGTACAGCGAGTCAAACAGGTGGCCAGGAAGCTCGAGGCAGAGGCGCGCCAGACGCGCAAAGCGGACTGGCAGCATCAGAAAGAACTGGAGAGGGTATCCCAGAAAAATGCTGAGATAATGGACAAGGTCGACCGGATGGCTGAAGAGATGGAAAGATCTCTGGAAAAAATGCAGGAAAATACGCTCCTCAGTCGCCAGGTTCTGGAAAGGCTTGCGGAAATCCAGAAGTTGTTTGAAGAAGTGGCCACGCCGGAGATGAAAGAGGCCCAGCGGCGCCTGATGGAAGCCCTCAGGAACATGGACCGCCAGGAAATTCAGGACGCTCTGAAAGATTTTGAGATGTCTCAGGAGGAGTTGCTCCAGCGACTGGAGCGAACCCTGGCTTTACTCAAGCGCATGCAGATGGAACAGAAGATGGAAGCGATGCTGCGCAAGGCAGAACAGCTCGCCGAGCAACAGGAAGACGTCAACAAGAAGACCGACGAAGCGTCTGAGAAAGAACTGACACAACTAAGCAAGCCTGAAGATGAGATCAGAGAGAGTCTGGAGCGGCTTAAGGCGGAAGTCGATGACCTCGAGAATCTCATGAAAGAGGCCGACATGTCCGAGTCCCCGGAAGCGAAAAAATTCGCCCGGGCCTTGAGCGAGACTGACGCCGACCAGGATATGCGGCAGATGTCGCAGGCTTTGCAGGGTACGGATCGGCAACAGGCTTCCCAGAAGGGTTCACAGGCCCATCGCAAGCTGACTGAGATGATCGGTGAGATGCAGCAGCAATTGCTGGCCATGCAGGGAGGCGACGCCGAGCAAATGGCGAGGGCCATGAGGAGAGCTATCGAAGACGCCAACTACCTTTCGAAGAATCAGGAGGAGTTGATTCAAGAGGCGGCTGCGCTCGATCCGCGGTCGATGGTGCTTCGGGAAACAGCCAACCGTCAGCAGGACCTTGCCGCCGCCTGCAACGGTCTGAAGAATACGATTGCGGAATTGGGGAAGCAGTCTCCTTTTGTCGCCGCCGAGTTGCAGTCACTGCTCAACGACGCCGATAAACAGATGGGCATGGCTTCACAGGAGTTTGAGAACAAAAGAGGCGTGGCGGGCATGCGCTATCAGCGTGATGCCATGTCCGGCCTGAACAAGGCAGCCATCCGGTTGATGGAATCCCTTGACCAGCAGAACCAGTGTAACAAGGGGAAGAACTGTAACCAGGGAATGGCGAAACTTGAATCGCTGTGCAATAAGCAGAACCAATTGAATCAATCGACACAGAATCAGTGCAACAGTCAGGGCACCACTCCTGCTTCATCTGATCAGTTGAGACAGTCCCGGGAAGGACTTCGCCGCCTGGCCGGTGAACAGGGTGCCATTCGCAAGTCACTGGAGGATCTGGCCCGGGAGTTCGGCAACTCGCGCCAGGTTCTTGGTCGCCTTGACGATATCTCCGAGGATATGAAGGTTGTCGAGGAAGCGCTTTCGTCCGGCAATGCGGGAGAGGAGACCACGCAACGCCAACTGAAGATTCTCTCGCGAATGCTGGATGCCTCCCGTTCCCTGCAGCGGCGCGACTTCACAGAGCAGCGGAAAGCAGCCAGCGCCACGACCGATCTGATCCATATTCCTTCCTCGCTTCCGGCTGAAATCTTCGATGATCGGATTCAACTGGAAGATCGACTTCGCCGGTTCCTCGGCACGGGTTATCCGGTGCAATACGAGGAGCAAATCAAAGCTTACTTCCGTGCCCTTCTCAAGGCTCAGGCTGAAGCAGGCAATCAAGTCTCTCCGGGCGGATCAGAGCAGTGATGTTCGGGCGTGCTCTTATTTTGGTGATGGCCCTGATCCTTTTAGGCCACGGCTTGCTTGCGCAGGAAGGCCGGTCGGACGGTAGTCGGCAGGATTCTCTTCTGATAGGACGCCGGGACCAGGCTACACAGACCAAGCTGCGCGTGGTGAGGCAGTTACTGGCGGGCAAGAACTTCCACGGTGCGGCGGCAATGCTCGAGTCGCTGTACGAACAGCAACCTGATCACGATATTGTACTCAACCTGCTTCAGACGTGCTACCGGCAACTCAAACTCCACGGTAAACTGGAAACCCTGACGCGGCGCCGTTTAGAAAAATCCCCCGACAACCTCAGTTTCAAACTGACCCTGGCCGAAACGCTGGCTCAGCAAAGCAGGATCGACGAAGCCCTGCTAGTTTATGAGGATGCCATCGAAGGCCTGTCGGGACGTGACAGGAACCGGTACTTGATCGTTATTAGAAGTCTGATCGGACAGGATTTTGAGCCGCGAGCGCTCAGCCTGATCGATACGACCAGAATTGTCTTCGCAGATTCGACTCTATTTGCTGTCCACAGGGGCATGATCCTCGAAAGGACGAGGAAATACAAAGAGGCTGCCTACGAGTACCTGCCGTTATTGATGCAGGACACTACTCAGGAGGCAGGTAATGCCGAACGAAGGATACTGGCCCTCCTCGATTTTGCCGAATCGGCCCCGGTGGTTGAAGAAATCCTGGTCGAGACAATCGGCCGAGCGGAGTCAGGTCGGGCGCTACAGTTGCTGACCACTCACTTTCTGAAGTCCGGCCGCTTTGACGTGGCCTATGATTATGCTCTGCGCCAGGACTCGCTGAGCGAAGGTAACGGACAATCACTGATGAGGTATGTGCGCCAGTGTCGCGATCACCGCGCATATCACGAAGTGATTCGTATGTCACAGCATCTTATGGAGCGTTACCCCCAATCGCCGTTCATGGCAGATGCCATGAGTGGGTACGCTTTCGCCCTGACCCAGGTCGGTCGCCCGGAAGATGCGGTGAAAGAGTACCGTCGAGTAGTGGAACAGTTCGAGGGGACACCATCAGCGTCCGAGGCCTGGTACCAGATTGGATCCATATATCTGAACCAGCTGAACAAACCTGAACAGGCGCTGGCTTATTATGATTCTCTGGTGACCTTAAGTCCGCGTGGTCAGGGCTTCCTGAATGCCCGTAAAGCGATACCGCAATGCTATCTGCGCATGGGAAACCTTGATAAGGCACGAGACGAGCTGGAGTTGCTAAAAACAGCGAATCTCAACGAGGAATCGCTTGAGGAACTGGAATTCAACCTGGCTCTGATCAGCTTTTATGGGAAAGTATTTGACACCGCGGAAGTCGCCCTGAGAAGGCTGATGGTGGAATACCCGAAAGGGTATTATGTCAATGATGCTCTGCAGTTGATCTTGCTGATATCACGTGCTGAAGGAAATGACACCCTGCTGTACGACTATTCCAGCGCCCTTTATTTCGCGCACCGTTTGATGTCTGATTCCGCGAAAGCGAGCTATCTCAGGCTCGCTGAGGCGGATGATCGGGTGCTGGCGGATGTAGCCCTTTTGAGACTGGCCGAACTTGAACTGGCCGATGCCGACACCACCGAGTCTATCAATACTATAGAGAAGCTTGGGGAGATGTTCCCGGAGTCGTATTACGTACCATTCGGTCTTTTGATCAAGGCGGATGTGCTGGCGGCATGGGAGGATGGAGTTGACGAGGCGCGTGAAATCTACTCCAGGCTGCTTATGGACTATTCGGATTACCCCTTTATTGGTGACGTTAGGAGACGATTGCGTGTGCTGGAGCCCGGGTCGGGACCGAGCTAATACTTCTCGAGTTCCCTCTCTGCCTGTTTAAGGGTAGCCACTTCTCGTTCGAGTGAGAAGATGCGCTTCTCGTAGTTTTCTATTCTTTGCTTCTTGTGCTTCGTGGATGTCCTGATCAGCAAAGCAAGCGATATCAGCATAAAGAAGACGGACGAAACCCGCCCGAAAATCTCATTGTTGGCCAGTATAGCGTCCAGAAAACTGAGAATTCCAAGTCCAAAAAGAACCGCACACCATATAAACATCGTATGATCCCTCCCGATTGATTAATCCCCAACGGCCCGATACCGGTAAAATAATAAGTGGACTTGCCGAGTCAGATGATGTATTTTCCGGCTCAATCTCCGAGGTCGATTAGCCTAGTTATCGGACTGTACGAAATGTCACTTTAGGAGGAGATTTGACAGGTACTATATTCGGCGAGAATGCGCGATTTGACCGAAGCAACGTCATACTGGCGGGGCTGGTGTTCCTATTTTCCTTCATCGTCTATGCCCTGACTGTCCAGCGGTCGCTGCCGTTCTGGGATTGCGGTGAGTTTATTGCCGCGGCCTATATCATGGGCGTCCCTCATCCGCCGGGCTTCCCGGGCTTCATGCTCCTCGGCCGGCTGATTTCGATAATTCCCTTTGTCGAGGATATCTCCTACCGGGTCAATTACCTGTCGGTGATCTCGTCTGCCTTCACGGCCATGTTCAGCTACCTGGTGATAGTCAGAGTGGTGTCGGGCTTCTTCCAGGAGGCTGACCGGAAGCTGGGGCGCGTGATCGCCTATATCGGCGGTCTTGCCGGAGCCGGGTTTGTCGCCTTCTCAGCCACCAATTGGGCTAACTCGGTAGAAGCCGAGACCTACGGTCTGGCCCTGGCTCTGTCGGTGGCCATATTCTGGCTCGCCCTTGTTTATCACGAGCAGAGAGGGACTTATCGGGCCAATCGCATCATGGTGCTGGCCCTGTACCTGGCTGTGATCGGTATCGGAATACACATGACGGTGTATCTTGTAGTACCTGTCTGTGCTGTTTTCTTCATCTTGAAGGATGACGCCAAGCCCCGCGATTATGTCCTGATCTGCATTTTTGCCATTCTTGAGTTGCTGATGGTGATAATCTTCGGTGGGGGACGCGGAGGTCCGGGTATCTTCAAGTTCATGACCGTCTTGCTCGGGATCGGTCTCTTTGCCGCCATATCCCGACGGGTCAAATGGGGAATTCTCGTTGCCGTAGCCAGTATCTCGACAATCATGATGTCGTTCAGTCTCTATCTGAAAGTTGCTACGCCGATAGGATTCATTGATGAAGCCGTAAATTTCATGAACAACCGGGCGGATTTTCTCGATCTTATGAAATCTGTCCCTTACGGACTTCTCGCGCTCATTGCGCTGGGTTATCTTTCAAAGAAAAAGGGCTGGCGTGTTCAGTGGAAGACCGGACTGGCTATAGTGGCGGCAGGGTTCATCGGTTTTTCGATGCATTATACCCTGATGGTTCGTTCTTTTCATAACCCGCGTATTGACGAAAACAACATTTCGCGGGATCACCGAACGTTCGTGAATTTTCTTGACCGCAAGCAGTACGGTCAGGTTAACATGATTGACCGTATGTTCACACGCCGGGGCGAGTGGGAGAATCAATTCGGCAGACACCCGCACATGGGTTTCTGGTCCTACTTTGAAGAACAATACTCCCGCGGTCGATGGACCTTCACGCCCTTCTTGTTACTCGGTCTGCTCGGCATGATAGTGGCAATATATAAACGGCAAGAAATAGGGATGCCCTTCTTCACCCTTTTCCTCCTGGCCTCACTCGGTCTGGTACTGTACATGAATTTCGCTGATGGTACGCATTACAATGCCCAGACCAACGAGGCCTATCTCGAAGTGCGGAACCGTGACTACTTTTTCACACCGGCCTTTGTGTTCTTCGGGATAGCCATGGGTCTGGGCGTCTCGGCCGCCATAATGCTCCTCAAAGAATGGCTAGCCAGAAACAACCCGGGCTTGCAGAAGACGATAGTATATGCCTGCTCCGTTCTTGTGCTGCTACCGGGGATAAGCCTCAGCAAGAATTACCATGCATGCGACCGGTCCGGCAACTTTATTCCTTACAGCTACTCGAAGAACATACTCGATTCATGCCCGCCCAACGCGATCCTGTTTACCGCCGGAGACAACGACACCTTCCCGGTCTGGTGCTTACAGGAAGTATACAATTATCGCAGGGACGTTCGGGTGGTCAATCTCTCGCTCCTCAACACTGACTGGTATGTTGAGCAGATGAAGAACCGTTACGATGTCCCGATCTCGCTTTCGGATTCCCAGATAGTGTGGCACCCGGTTGAGGTCCAGCCGGGAGTAGAGATCAATCGCCCGCTCAAGCCGTTCTACGACAAGCCGCGTCGTCGCCAGACGTACCTCAATCCGTCTCCCTGGGGTGGCAGAGTGGTAAAGGTCCAGGACATGATGGTTGATGAGATTGTGCTTGAGAACCGGTGGCGTGTGCCCATCTGCTTTAACGCTCAGCCTTACGCGGAATCGCCGCTGAATCTGCGGGATCGCGCCGTCCTGCACGGTCTGGTGTACTATCTCGATCGCGATCCGGAAGCCCCGGAAGTTGATGCCGAGCATGGATATGATCTGTTTATGAATACATATGATTTCACAGGATTCACGAACTCGGATGTGTACCGGGATGAAAACGCAACCGGAGTGTTTTTTGCCGTGGGCGTAAACGCCAGCAGGATTGCATCTGAGTTGATCGCGACGGGAGATACGACGCGAGCCGTGGCGTTGCTGGAGAAGATGATTGACGTATACCCGGAATACTGGCAGACCTATCTTACTCTTATTGACATGGCTGATCGCAGGGGTGATTCGACGCTGGCAGCTGAGTACTACTGGACGCTACATGACACTCTGCAGGCGTTCAAGGCCTCGAATCAAGAGAATCTCTTCTACAAACAGGATCTGGGCCTGATTAAATTCGAAATCGGCCGCCGGGAAGGAGATGCGGCCTTGTCCGATGAGGGGCTCCGGATGATGTGGGATGCGTTCGATGAAAACCGAAACAGCTCTTATGCTTTCAGGAAGTTGATAACAACTCTGTATCAACTCGGCCGACGCAGTGACATGATGGAGATCACCCGTCAGCATGCTGAATACAAGGTCAACATGAACGACCCGATGATGCAGCAATTAATGCGACAAGGTGCTCCGAGGATACCCCCTCAACCAACACCAGCGGCACCACCACCGTTACCCTCAGGGCGGTGACCGTTTCAGAAAAGCAAATCGCGCGCCACATCAAACTTCTGAACTCTCTGATTGACACCAATCAGCCGAGTTTGCTTATTTTGCCCCAATGAGAATCTCCGTTTACATTCTCCTCTGTCTTATCTGGGGGACGACCTGGTATGCCATCAAAATAGGGCTTGCAGACGCGCCTCCGCTGTCCACGGTCGCCTCCCGCTTCGTCCTGGCCATCCCTATTCTGGTGATTATTGCATTGGTTCGACGGACCCGTTTTCCCACCAGTATGTTCGAGTTGTTGCGACTGGCTTACCCCGGCCTTTACATGTACGGGTTCAGTTACACTCTTGTCTATTTCGCGGAACTGTACATAAGCTCGGCCCTGACAGCCGTTCTGTTCGCGGCCTTTCCTTTCTTCATCGCCCTGCTTTCATGGCTGAAGTACGGTGAAGAGAAGCTTGCGGCTTCAGCCTGGTTTGGTATGGCGGCTGGCTTCGCCGGAGTGGTGCTTATATCCTATGATTCACTGCACAGTTCGACGGATCTGTTTCTCGGGACGCTGTTAGCCCTGGCGGCACCATTGGCTGCAGCTTACGGGATCCTCGTTCACAAACACCATCACGGCGGTGCGGATGTAACGGTGGCCCTGACGGTTCAGATGGCGTTCGGGTCTATCCTGGTGGCTCTCGCGGCATTATTGTTCGAGGATCTGGCGGATTTCCACCTCACCTCACGAGTAATTACATCGATAGTGTACCTGGCTCTTTTTGGCAATGTGGTCAGTTTCCTCGGGTACTACTGGCTGCTGAAACGAATTCGCATTGTCACGCTTTCGATGATTGCGTTCATCACGCCGCTGATAGCGATCTCAGTCGGCGTGATTCTGGCCGATGAGCATCTTTCCTTTCAGATCGCCATCGGAACGGCACTCATACTCATGGGAGTAATGGCGGTGGTACGGCGACAGTCGACATCGGCCGCTTCAGCCGGCAGCACAGGATAGAGATCAGTTCATTCCCAGCCTGCCCGGGGTTACCGCTTACCAGTCAATCCCGACTCCAATCTCATAAGGGTTTGGGTCGTCGGAACTGGACTTTGGGGATATCCATCTCGTGCCGTTCTCGGCGTAGGTTTCCAGATAACTGTCCACTCCACCGCCATCGACGAAAACGCCGAAAACCCCCAGATATTGCCTGGGCCCACGATTTGATGCGTTCGCTCGGCCGAGAGTCGTTCCTCCCTTGGTGGTGTAGATATCGTCACCGATGTAGTCATGGAATATGCCGATGCCGTTGGCATTACCTCCACCCAGGGAAAGATTGGGCACACTGTACGTATCGCTGCCGGCCCGTTCATTGAAATAGCCTACCGTGAAATCATGCCCGGCCCCAACGGCCATGTTGTGCGTTGCCGTGTACGTATCGTCACCGGAGAAATCATCGAGATACCCGACTGCAAAGTGAGCCCCTGATCCCTGGACGTACCAGACTCCGTTGTAGGCGTCTTTCCCGTCGCCATCGAGCAGCACGCCCAATGCAAACCAGTAAGCGCAGCCCTGGGCGAACAGACCGGCCGAATAGATATCGTCGCCTGAGGCATCACACAGAATGCCCACGCCTCCGGCCCAACTGTGACCGTCTATATAATCAGCTCTCTTACCGAAACCGACCCCCTGAGCCAGCGACGAGTTATGCTCGGCGGTCTGGGGGGATGGATTGACGATGTTTACATCATCTGCAATATACCGGTCATTTCCTTCACCGTTTACCAAAATCCCGATTCCCTTGGTGTATCCGTATCCTTGCGAGGTTGAAAGGCAGAACAGTGAATCGTTCCCGGCGCTGTCGGCCAGTATTCCGATTCCGAAGACACCGGCTCCCTGAGACAGGCTGCGACAGATGTGAGTGTCATCTCCCCGGTGATCCATCAGCACTCCGACTCCAAAGAGGCCCGCTCCCTGTGACAGGTTCACGGTTTCATATCGATCATGACCGTCAACATCTATTACGACCGACATGCCGATGACGGCACCACCGAGACCAGGGGAGGTGGAGTCGGCAGATATATATATATCATCACCGCCTATGTCGATGACGGCTGTGAACGGACTCCCGTTGGGGTATCCTGATATTCTGTAACTATCATTGCCGCCGCCGTCGAAGATCAGTAACGGTGGATTGAGGAAGGCATAGGTGTCGTCGCCGGGTGTTCCTATCACCACTGACCCCTTACGGGTCCTGAATTCCACTACGTGGTCGGGAAACACAAGCTGATCGACCGAATCGGCGGCACGCTTCACGGCTTCCGCAAAGTCCTGGGCACCTGCGTACATCCGGTTGAAATCAACCTTGTCCAGTAATTCATACACAACATCGTGGTATTCATTATTGTCATTGATGAAGTAGTCAAACAGGCGCCGGCGATACTTGTCTTTATCGATTTTGCTGAGTCCCTTTCTGAACAGAAAGTCGTCGTCTTCAGCCAAACGATAGATCAGGTCTATGCGGTCTTTGAGAGCATTGTACTTTGAACCAACAAGGATGTTCTTTGATCGCGTGATTGACGGTACCGACACTGAATCCGGATACTCCATATATGCTGACAACTGATCGCCGATGAGACCCCGAAATATGGGATAACCGATCATGCGCGAGCCTCTGGCCACCAGCGCGGTCGGGTTGGTCACATTGTCGGCGAACGAATTAAGGATCAGCTCCCCGTGCCGGGGCAGTTTGAACGGATTCTTGTGAAACAGAGTGAAATAGTTCAGCCGGAAGCGGTCTCCTCCCCAGGTGGCCAATTCGTCATAGTCAAACCGGACCTCGTCGGCTGTCATTCCGACCTGGGCCAGGGCGGAGTCGAACAGGTTCAAGGCTTCCTGGGCCTGCAGGCTCCAGGCGGTAGCGAGCACAGACATACAAAATACGGTTAATTTCGCGACGATCCCTGTCATTCCTACTCCTTTGCCGTTGGTGACCACGTCAGAAGATAGGTTGCCGGGAACATCGGCGTAACAATTTTCTGCGCT
>CP070824.1:129429-142211 GCA_020344395.1 Candidatus Zixiibacteriota bacterium
GACTTGACATCGCAGACATAAAAAATCCCTGCCTGATACTCACAGACCATTATTGGATCTCCGGTTAAGAAGCCTAGAGCCCGTATCTCCATCAGCAGGGTCAAAAAATCCGCGCTGTCAGCTTCTCAATTAAGTCCCAAACATTACGCGCAACAGCAATCCTCTTCGTTAGGCTAAACTGCTCTTCGAGATCGGAAAGACTGCGGCCGACATTATCCGATCACAGTCTAAAGTGCGCGAAGGCCTTATTGGCCTCAGCCATCTTGTGAGTATCCTCCTTCTTCTTTATCGAGGCACCTTCATTATTCGAGGCGGCCAGCAACTCAGCCGCCAGCTTATCGGCCATCGATTTTTCATTTCTACCTTTAGCATACAGGATCAGCCATCGGATGGCCAGAGCGACCTTGCGGCTCTGGCGGACTTCAACGGGTACCTGATAGGTTGCGCCGCCGACTCGTCTGGACCTGACTTCCAATACCGGCTTGACGTTGTTCATGGCCTTGTGGAATGTGTCCAGTGGCTCCTGGCCTGATTTCTTACCCAGCAGTTCGAGAGCATCATAGAATATCCGCTCCGCCGTGGAGCGTTTCCCGCGCTTCATAAGGCAATTGACAAACTGCGTGACAGCCTTGTCGCCGTACTTATGATCAGGCGTCAGGGTTCTTATCGGTATCCGTATTCTTCGCGACATATTCTGCTTCTTCTGCGCTTAGTTACACTTTCGGCTTTTTGGCGCCGTACTTTGAGCGGGATCTTTTCCGGTCACTCACACCTGCTGCATCTTTTGTCCCGCGAATGATGTGATATCGCACACCCGGCAGATCCTTGACACGTCCGCCCTGGATCATAACAATGGAGTGCTCCTGCAAATTGTGTCCCTCACCAGGGATATAGGCCGTTACCTCAATCTGGTTGGTCAGACGTACTCTCGCGACTTTTCGCAGTGCCGAATTCGGCTTCTTGGGCGTGGAGGTGTACACTCTCGTACAGACTCCGCGTTTTTGCGGGCACTGACGCATCGCCGGAGCCTTGGTCTTCTCTATGACTCGCTTGCGACCTTTGCGTATCAACTGGTTAATAGTCGGCAAATTCTCTCCTGATTTGTCACTTGTACCACATCACTCCAAACAGAGCCACGTAAATTAGCGAAACATGCTTTGTAGTCAAGCATTTTCTTTGAAAATGTCGGCCACGGAAGGTTCCGTACCCGGCTCCACATCCTTCATCTGATCTTCATCTTCATCGTGCAGGACCTTAATCCCGCGGTACAGTTCGACACCCGTACCGGCCGGAATAAGGTGGCCGATAATCACATTCTCCTTTAACCCCAGCAGGTCGTCGGTTTTCCCGGATATGGCGGCCTCGGTCAGCACTTTGGTAGTCTCCTGGAATGAGGCAGCCGAGATGAAGCTCTCGGTTGAGAGCGAGGCCCGGGTGATGCCCAAAAGCAGAGTCTCGGCGGTGGCCGGTTCTCCCCCCTCGGCAATAATCCGGTTGTTCTCCTCTACGAACCGCACCTTGTCGACCTTTTCCCCTTCCAGGAAGGCCGTATCTCCGGGGTACTCAACCTGCACTTTCTGGAGCATCTGTCGGACAATGATCTCAATATGCTTATCGTTGATCTTCACGCCCTGAAGCCGATAAACCTCCTGGATCTCATTGACAAGGTAGGATTGTACGGCGTAGACACCCAGAATCCTCAAAATATCATGGGGGTCGACGGAGCCTTCACACAGCCTGTCGCCCGCATTGACATAGTCGCCGTCATGGACCATCAGATGTTTACCATGGGGGACCAGGTATTCTTTGACCTCGTCCTGTTCGCCCTGGACAATCAATTGCTGCTGTCCGCGGACAATCTTGCCGAACTCAACAGCGCCATCCACCTCGGAGATGACCGCCGGGTCATGGGGACGTCGAGCCTCAAACAGTTCAGCGACTCTGGGTAGTCCGCCGGTTATATCGCGTGACCGCGATATCGTACGCGGCATCTTCACCAGCGTATCACCAGGTTTCACAGCCTGGCCTTCCTGAACCTGGAGCTGGGCATCAGTGGGTATCCGATAGCTTCCCACCACCTTGCCGCTGGCGCCTTCGATAACAATCGTCGGGAAGTAGGTCTTGTCCCGGTGCTCAGTGATCCTGAGTTGAATGAGCCCGGTCTCGGCGTCGATTTCCTCGGACACCGTCTTGTCTTTGATGATATCCTTGAAACGCACCTTACCGCCGCGCTCGGTAAGAATAAGACCGGTATACGGGTCCCACTCGAATATGATAGTGCCCTTCTTTGCTTCATCCCCTTCCTTAACAAGAAGATGAGCGCCATAGGGCAGTTTCAGACGAGACCTGACGCGATCCTTGCTGTCAATAATGTGTACTTCACCAACCAGATCACGGCTGGTAACCATGACCGTTTTATCTTCGCGACCGACGGACTGGACGTTTTCGAGGTGCACCCGGCCGTCGTGTTTGGCCGCAACCTGAGATTGCTCCGCGATGCGAGCGGCCGTTCCCCCGATATGGAATGTCCGCAGTGTCAACTGAGTACCTGGTTCACCGATCGACTGGGCAGCAATTACACCAACCGCTTCACCCAGGTCAGCCATCTCCAGAGTGGCCAGATTGCGCCCGTAGCATTTCGCACAGACACCGTGCTTGGATTCACAGGTGAGCACCGAACGGATTTTCACCTCTTCAATACCGGCCTCTTCGATCGCCTCGGCTTCAGCCTCCCTGATTTCGTCACCCCCCTTTACAATTACATCCTCAGTGATAGGATCGTACACTTCCTCCAGCGCGACCCGGCCCAGGATACGGTCCCGCAGCGATTCGATAACCTCTTCACCCTCTTTAAGGGCGGCGACATCAAGGCCCAGGATCGTCTCGCAATCCTCCAGACGGACAATGACATCCTGCGCCACATCGACCAGCCGCCTGGTAAGATACCCCGCATCTGCAGTTTTCAGGGCGGTATCGGCCAGCCCCTTGCGGGCACCATGCGTGGATATGAAATATTCCTGCACGGAAAGACCCTCACGGAAATTCGACGTCACAGGCGTCTCAATGATCTCACCCACGCCGCCGGTGATCTTCTTCTGCGGCTTTGCCATCAAACCGCGCATGCCCGCCAGCTGACGAATCTGCTCCTTTGATCCCCTGGCGCCGGAATCGGCCATCATAAAGACAGGGTTAAACCCCTGATCCTGACTGGCCAGGTTATTAAACATTGCTTCTGCAACCTCGGATGTAGTCCTAGTCCAGGTGTCGATAACCTGGTTGTAACGCTCTCCGTTGGTGATGACACCTCGTTCGTAACGCTTCTGGATCTTCCCAACATCTTTGGCCGCATCAGTGATCAGTTTATCTTTGTCTGCGGGGACGACCAGATCGTCGATAGATACGGTAACCCCCGCTCTGGTAGCGTATTCAAAACCGGCCAATTTCAGACGGTCAAGGAAACCTATCACCTTTTCCTGCCCGAACAGCCAGAAAGCGACGGAGATGAGGCTCTCGAGTTTACTGCGGTTGGCGTCGTCATTGAAAAACGGCAGTTCATCCGGCAGAAGATTGCTGAACATGATGCGACCCGGAGTGGTCTCGATCATCTGGCCATCCATTCGCACTTTGATACGGGCATGCATATCCACATGACCAGCGTCATACGCGGACAGAGCTTCGTCCCGTGAGAAGAACTGCACACCCTCCCCTTGTGCACCGGCGCGCATTTTGGTCAGATAATAGCAGCCGAGCACGATGTCCTGTGAAGGTACGGCAATCGGTCGGCCAGACGACGGCAGAAGGACATTGTTGGTGGACAGCATTAGTACCCGCGCCTCAAGCTGGGCTTCAAAGGAAAGCGGAACATGAACAGCCATCTGGTCGCCGTCAAAGTCGGCGTTGAAGGCAGCGCAGACCAGAGGATGCAGGCGGATGGCCTTGCCCTCGACCAGCACGGGGAAAAAGGCCTGAATCCCGAGGCGGTGGAGTGTGGGTGCCCGATTCAGCAGTACGGGGTGATCTTCGATGATCTCCTCGAGAATATCCCATACCTCCGGTCGCTCCTTCTCCACCAGCTTCTTGGCTGATTTGACAGTCTGCACATATCCTTTTTCTTCGAGCTTCATAATGATGAACGGTTTGAACAGCTCGAGGGCCATGTTCTTTGGAAGGCCGCACTGATGCAATTTCAGGTCCGGTCCCACCACGATTACAGATCGCCCCGAATAATCGACCCGCTTGCCGAGCAGATTCTGGCGGAAGCGCCCCTGCTTTCCCTTCAGCAGATCGGACAGCGACCTGAGCGGTCGTTTGGAGTCGCCACGAACAGAATGTGTTCGCCGACCGTTATCCAGCAACGCATCCGTTGCCTCCTGAAGCATGCGCTTCTCGTTTCGGAGAATTACATCGGGAGCTTGAATGTCGATAAGCTTTTTCAGACGGTTGTTGCGATTGATGACGCGGCGATAAAGGTCATTGAGATCGGACGTTGCGAAGCGCCCACCTTCGAGCGGCACGAGCGGTCGCAGATCCGGCGGAATTACCGGAACGACGCTCATTATCATCCACTCCGGGCGATTCTGGGATTGACGGAATGATTCGAAAATCCTCAGCCGTTTCAGCGTGTCCTTCTTACGTTGGACGGATGTCTCAACCTTTACCTGGGCGCGCAGGGTGGCCACAGTCTCGTCAATATCAATCCTGCTGAGTAGCTCTCTGACCGCTTCTGCGCCCATCTGGGCGAAGAACTCCTTACCGGCGTCCTCCAGTTCCTGGAACTCCTCTTCAGAGACGACGTCCCCGACCTCGTAGGAGGAATTGCCGGGGTCAATCATGATGTATGCCTCATAGTAGAGAATCTTTTCCAGTTCCCGGATGGAGAGGTCGAGCATATGGCCGATTCTGGACGGCAAAGACTTGAAATACCAAATATGGGACACCGGCACGGCCAACTCGATATGGCCCATTCGCTCGCGGCGGACCTTGGACTGCGTAACTTCGACCCCACAGCGATCACAGACAATCCCGCGGAATCTGATGCGCTTGTACTTTCCGCAGTTGCATTCCCAGTCCTTTACCGGGCCGAATATGCGCTCACAGAACAGCCCGTCTCTTTCCGGTTTGAAGGATCGATAATTGATCGTCTCGGGCTTCGTTACTTCCCCGTAAGACCACGACAAGACTGTCTCGGGCGATGCAATCTGGATTTGTATTGCCTTGAATTCGGACGGCTTCTTTTGTGAAGACTGGGTTCTACCCATGAAATCAACCACAACTCACTCCTTTATGTGCAGACCCGCGCTCTGCGGAGATCATCTTCAAACCACCAATCACTTCTCAATCAACTTCACGTCCAGGCCCAGAGCCTGAAGCTCCTTCACCAGGACGTTGAACGCCTCGGGATAACCCGGCTCCGGCGGGTTCTCGCCCTTGACGATTGCCTCGTACACACGACTGCGGCCGGTAACATCGTCCGACTTGACCGTCAACATCTCCTGAAGCGTATAGGCCGCCCCGTATGCTTCAAGTGCCCAGACCTCCATCTCGCCGAATCGCTGGCCGCCGAACTGCGCCTTGCCGCCCAGCGGCTGCTGCGTAACCAGCGAATAGGGTCCTATCGACCGGGCATGAATCTTGTCATCAACCAGATGTGACAGTTTTAGCATATAGATGTAGCCCACTGTAATTCTGTTGTCAAACGGCTTCCCCGTCCGCCCATCGATAAGCTCCATTTTGCCATCTTCGGGCAGGCCTGCCTCTTTGAGCTTGCCCTTAATATCAGGCAGTTTCGCGCCATCAAAGACCGGCGTTGCAATCTGCTCGCCGAGCTTTTTCGTGGCCCAGCCGAGATGGGTTTCCAAAATCTGGCCAATGTTCATCCTCGAAGGAACACCCAGGGGATTGAGAATGATATCGACCGGTGTCCCGTCGGCCATGTGCGGCACATCCTCGATCGGCACAATCTTGGAGACGACCCCCTTGTTGCCGTGTCGACCGGCCATCTTATCACCCACCGAGATCTTGCGACGAATCGCTATCGTCACCTTGACAAGCTGTTTCACACCCGGCGGTAGTTCAGCACCGCGCTGGATTTTGTCGATTTCGATTTCCATCTCGGCCTTCTTGGCCTCAATCAGGTCGGAAGCTTCCTTCAGAATAGCTTCGATGTGTTTGTTTGTTGTCTTGTCCGCACACCAGCCGTCAACAGCCACGGCATCGTCGAAATTGAACTCAAGGAAGAAATCAGCCTTATGTTTATGGCCGCTTCTTATGAGGACCGTGTTGTCAACAGCCGAGCGAACCATCTTTGAAGTCTTCCCTTGCAGCATCTGCCCCACCCGCTCCGCTCTCAATCTGCCGACCTCGATCATCTTTTTGTTGTATTCACGTCTTATCGCGGAGATTTCTGTCTTCTCCTGCTTCTTAGCTTCCTCCGTCCTCTCCTTGCGGGAAAACACCCGGGTTTTGACGATCACACCTTTCATGCCCGGGGGAGCTTTCAGCGAAGCATCCCGGACATCCCCCGCTTTCTCGCCGAAAATTGCCCGGAGCAAACGCTCCTCGGGGGACAGTTCAGTTTCTCCCTTGGGAGTGACTTTGCCCACCAGGATATCGCCTGCCTCGACCTCTGCACCGACTCGGACAATACCCCGTTCATCAAGGTTAAGCAGCGCCTCTTCGGATACATTCGGAATCTCCCGCGTGATCTCCTCCGATCCGCGCTTCGTGTCACGAACCTGCAGTTCATATTCCTCGATGTGGACGGATGTGAAGATATCCTCATGTACCAGTCGTTCGGACAGAATGATTGCATCCTCGTAGTTGTACCCGAGCCAGGGCATGAATGCGACCAGAGTGTTATGGCCCAGGGCCAACTCCCCGCGAGAGACAGCCGGCCCATCAGCGATCACGTCGCCGGCCTCCACTGTCTCACCCTCACGCACCACCGGACGGAAGCTGATACAGGTGTCCTGGTTGGATCGACGGTATTTCGTGAGATGATATACATCGTCCTCGTAGTATCCAAGTTCATTAATACGGGTCTTCACCTGAGGCGATATGATTACCTGATTGGTGTCTGCGTATTTCACCGTGCCCGGACGGATCGCCTGCATAACAGCACCGGAATCAAAAGCCGTCTTCCGCTCCATCCCGGTTCCGACCACCGGCGGCTCGGTTTTGAGAAGCGGCACTGCCTGACGCTGCATATTCGAGCCCATCAGAGCCCGATTAGCGTCATCGTGCTCCAGAAACGGAATAAGGGAAGCCGCCACCGACACAAGCTGGCGTGGTGAGACATCCATGAACTGGACCTCATCAGCGTCGACCATCGGGTAATCCGACCGACGACGGCACAGAATGCGGCTGTTGACGATCTTCCCGTTGGGTTGAAGTGGTTCGTTTGCCTGAGCAATATAAAACCGGTCCTCTTCATCGGCCGACAGATAGGTAATATCTTTAGTCGCCTTCCCCTTGACCACCTTGCGGTACGGGGTCTCTAGAAAGCCGTATTTATTTATGCGGGCGAAGGTCGCCATTGAAGTGATAAGCCCGATGTTCGGTCCCTCCGGAGTCTCGATAGGACACATCCGACCGTAGTGCGTGTGGTGAACATCGCGAACTTCGAAGCCGGCTCTCTCTCTGGTTAGTCCGCCCGGACCGAGTGCCGACAGACGACGCTTATGAGTCAGCTCTGACAGCGGGTTTGTCTGGTCCATAAACTGGGACAGCTGCGAGGATCCGAAGAAACTCTCTATAACCGACGATACCGTCCGCGCGTTTACAAGCAGCTGAGGTGTCACGTTTTCCTGATCCTTCAGCGACAGACGCTCACGGATCGTCCTGGCAACACGAGAAAGACCTACCGAAAAGAGGTTGGCCAGCAACTCGCCTACCGTTCGTGCTCTCCGGTTTCCGAGATGATCAATGTCATCAATATACCCCTTATCGTTGCGCAGCCCAATCAGGTACTTGGTGATGGTTATGAAGTCCTGGTTATCGAAGACGGTCTTTTCCAGCGGTATATCGAGACCCATCCGCTGGTTAATCATGTAGCGGCCGACTTCACCGAGATCATAACGCTTGTTATTAAAGAACATTCTTTCAAGCAACGACTCGGCCATCTCCAGCGTCGGCGGTTCTCCGGGACGCATCAGCGAGTAGATCTTCACCAGAGCTTCCTCGCGTGACTTTGACGGATCCTTCTTCAAGGAATTGAGTATCACCCAGGCATCCCGACCCTCCTCAGCCAGGATCATCCGAACACTCTTGAGGCCATTTTCCCGCAGCCGGTTCACGACCTCGTCGGTCAGCGGCTCACCCACACCATAAAGGAGTTCACCGGTTTCCTTGTCTATGACCGTTTCACCGAGGAAGCAACCCTCATAACTCTTGGTTTTCTTCCCGGTTAGATTGAGTTTCTCGATATTATAGACTAGATCCGCAATATCCTCGTCGGTTGAGAAACCGATTGCGCGCAGCAACATAGTTATGGGAAGTTTCCTCTTGGAATCGATATAAACCCACATGACATCGTGGAGATCCAGCGCGAACTCCACCCAACTGCCGCGGTAGGGGATAACTCTGGCCGAGAAGAGTCTCTTGCCGTTGGGGTGGATTGTCTCGTCGAAGAAAACACCCGGGCTGCGGTGCAATTGACTTACAATGACTCGTTCGGCACCGTTTATGATGAAAGTTCCCCATTGCGTAATGAGGGGCAGTTCGCCCAAGTAGACATCCTGCTCTATAATATCCTTTACCTCTTTCTGTTCCCCTTCACCTTCACGGCAAACAAGTCGCATGGTCACCTTGAGGGGAGCGGCATAGGACATATTCCGTTCGCGGCATTCGTCAATGTGGTAGCGAGTCGGGCCGAGATGATAGCTGACAAACTCCAGCGAATAATTCTCGTGGATATCTGACACTGGAAAAATGTCTGAGAAAATCTGGTGGAGTCCGGCCATCCGCCGCTTATCCGGAGCTACATCTGCCTGGAGAAAATCATTGTAAGACTTCAATTGAACTTCAAGGAAGTTCGGCATCTCGCAGGCATCTTCCAGGACGCCGTACGATTTCCTCGTCATTGTATCTGCTGGAGACAAAATATCATCCTCCTATAGAACAACACACCACATAGCGCACACCACACCGGAATCCACGGCATAACTGCGGATGGCACGGCCAAGCATGTGACACAACATTGGTGATCCTGTCATCTATTTCATTGACTCCCTGCGTTCAAGCAATCAGGAGCTTCTTCTTGCAGTCAATCCACCAAACAATTTTCGATAAGTCGCTGGTATGTTTAGCACTTCCTCGCTTAATCATCTGAAACCGGCCAGGAACACTCAGGTTCCGGGCGGAGTACACTATCGGTCCTACTTGATCTCGATTTGAGCACCTACTTCTTCCAGTTTGGTCTTGGCCGCTTCGGCCTCCTCACGGGAAAGACCTTCCTTGATCTTGGAGGGGGCGGAATCCACCACGTCCTTGGCCTCCTTCAGACCAAGTGAGGTCAACTCTCTGACCACCTTGATGACCTGGATTTTCTTATCGCCGATGGCCGCAAGAACGACATCGAACTCGGTCTGTTCCTCGGCCGCGGCATCAGCTCCACCGCCTGCCGCCGGTGCCGGGCCACCCATGACTACCGGCGCGGCTGCAGTAACACCGAACTTTTCCTGGATTTCTTTGGAGAGATCGGCCAGATCCATTGCGCTCAGGCTGGATATCTTTTCAACGATTTCTTCAACAGCTGCGTTCGCCACAACAAGTACCTCTTTAGAAATTCACTTCACAATTCCATATTCAAGTCGACTGTTTTACTTGCCCAGGTGGCAAGGCGAAGCCACCTAGAAGCTGGGGCAGGCAGTCAACATCAACGCCTTACATAAAACTCTATTCCTCCGCTTTTCCCTTATCCGACAGGGCATCAATGGCTCCCACCAGATCCCTGAAGACACCGTCGAGAGCTCCCACAAGCTGCGTCAACGGTGACTCAACCGCTGCGACCACCTGGGCGAGGAGAATCTCCCTCGGCGGCAGGTCGGCCAGGCGTTTCATCTCTTCAGGTCCATGCTGTCGCCTGTCCATAACGAAAACCTTGACAAGCGGCAATTCTTTGTCCTTGTATGAGTCGTGGAGAATCTTGGCCGTCGTCGAGGCATCCTCGGAAGCAAAAGCTATAGCAGTTGGGCCCTGGAAGAACTTTTCGAGCCCCTCCTGACCGGCATCCTTCGCGGCCAGGCGGAACAGCGTGTTCTTAGCGACCAGAAAGCGTACCGCATTCTCTCGCAGGTTCCTGCGAAGGACCGTCATGTCGGCAACATTGAGGCCCTGATAATCAGTGACAAAATATGAGCCCGAGCGTTCGAACAACTGCCTGATTTCGGCAACAGCGTCTATCTTTTCCTGGGTAGGCATAGTTGTAGATCCTTTCTGTTACCTTCGCGTGGCAGCCGCCAGTTCCTGGTGATCCAGCTTGATTCCCGGACTCATCGACGAGCAAATGGCAGCACCCAGGAGATAAGCACCTTTGGCGCTGGCCGGTTTGGCTCGAAGCACGGCATCCAGGAACGTATGCACGTTTTCGATTATATGTTTCTCTTCAAATGAGACTTTGCCGACAGCAGCGGCGATGTTGGCCTGCCGATCTACGCGAAATTCTATACGACCGGCCTTCAGCTCCTTGATCGTCTTCTCGAGGTCCATGGTGACAGTGCCGGTCTTCGGATTAGGCATAAGCCCTCGCGGGCCCAGAATCTTCCCGAGTTTACCAACATGGCGCATCATGTCAGGAGTGGCCACGGCCACGTCAAAATCGGTGAAACCACCCATAATCTTCTCAGCCAGGTCGTCGGAACCGACGAGGTCAGCACCGGCAGCCTCAGCCTCAGCGGCCTTTTCGCCCTGGGCAAATACGGCCACGCGGATCGATTTGCCGGTACCGTGGGGCAAAGACACCGTCCCGCGAACCATCTGATCAGCGTGCTTCGGATTGACGCCCAGCCGCACCGCAAACTCGACCGATTCGTCAAATTTGGCGATACGGTTCTCCTTGAGAATCTTCACCGCTTCATCAATCGTATACCTGCGCTTACGATCGATTTTCTCTCGAAAACCTCTGTACTTCTTAGAACGTTTCATTAACCCTTATTCTCCCTGCCTGCGGCCTTACGGCCGCCGAGGTTCAAACGAACAACATCTCCAAACTTCTAGGATACCTCTATGCCCATCGACCGGGCGGTACCTTCGACCATCTTCATCGCATGCTCTATCGAGGCTGCGTTTAAATCCTGCATCTTGGTCTGGGCGATCTCACGAATCTGGGCCTGGCTCACAAGACCGACCTTATCCTTGTTGGGAACGCCGGACCCCTTCTTGATTTTGGCTGCCATCTTCAGCAGTGTTGACGCCGGCGGAGTTTTGGTCACAAAAGAAAACGACTTATCCGCATAAACCGTAATAATCACCGGCGTGAGAATACCATTCCCACTCTGAGTCTTGGCGTTAAAAGCTTTGCAGAATTCCATTATGTTGACGCCGCGCTGACCCAGAGCCGGACCGACCGGAGGGGCCGGATTCGCCTGACCTGCTGGAATCTGGAGCTTTATCATACCTGCTATTTTCTTGGCCACGTTCCGTCTATCTCCAATCTCAGACTACTGTCTATGCTTTGGTCCTTTCCAGTTCCACCTGAAGAAAATCAAGCTCCACCGGAGTGGGTCTGCCGAAAATCGAAACCATCACTTTCACTTTGCGCCGTTCCATGTTGACCTCGCTGATAGTACCCGAGAAATCCTGGAACGGCCCGTCACTGACTTTCACCGGATCACCCGCCTGGAAAGGAATATCCGCCGCCTCCTCGGTTCGGCTGCGGTCGATCTGCCCGACAATCCGCTCCACCTCTTCCTGCTTGAGCGGCGTCGGTTTTCCGCCTGAACCAACGAAGTTGGTGATGCCCGGTGTCTGGACAACAAGGTTCTGTGTTTCCTTGGAGAGTTCCATCTCGACCAGGATGTAGCTCGGCAGAAACTTCTTTGTGGAAGTCGACCGCTTGCCCTGCCGCATCTCAGTTACTTCCTCCGTCGGCACCAGAATCTGACCGAACTTATCCTCCAGCCCGGCATTGGTCACAGCCGATTCAAGATACAGCTTGGCCTTCTGTTCATGCCCCGAGTAAGTGTGAGCTGCATACCAGCGTAAGGCCATGTTTCCGGATCATCCTGTAAAGATAGAAGTTACTCCGAGCGTGAGAATACGGTCGACGACAAAGATAAAAGCGGCCACAATCGAGGATACTACAATCGTGACGATCGTCGAACCGATCAATTCATCCTTGGTGGGCCAGGTCATCTTCCGCAGCTCGGCCATTGTCTCTTTCAAGTACTTCTGGATCTTTTTCACTTCAATCCACTCTCATATAATTCATCAGGCCAGGAGGGACTCGAACCCCCAGCATCCGGTTTTGGAGACCGGCGCTCTACCAATTGGAGCTACTGGCCTCTTCTCGTCTCTACCTGGTCTCCTTATGGGGAGTATGTTTGTTGCAAAACGGACAGAACTTGCGATACTCCACTCTCTCTGGATGCAACCTCTTATTCTTGGTTGTATCGTAGTTCCGTCGTTTGCACTCGCCACAGGCCAGTGTTATCTTATCTCGAGGCATATCTCAGCCGCCTTATTCTCAGGCTTATTCCTTAATATCCGCTATGACACCGGCGCCGATGGTGCGACCACCCTCACGGATCGCAAAACGCAACTCCTTCTCCATCGCGATCGGCGTT
>CP070824.1:142311-154597 GCA_020344395.1 Candidatus Zixiibacteriota bacterium
ACAACTGTTTGGTCTACGCTGATCACGCCGTGGGTGGCTTTGTGGATGCGTTCAGTGATCGGCCGGTATTTGACAGTACGTTGTTTGTATTTGTGTCCGATCACTGCCTGTGGGGACGCCACCGTTGGTTTACAGACCCGCTCAATTTTCATATTCCTCTTCTGATCTACTCCCCCGCGCTACTTGGAAGCGAGGGAAGAGCGATAGACAAACCAGGCTCACAAACCGATCTGGTGCCGACGCTGATGGGAATTTTAGGATCTGATTATGTTCATGCGAGCTTCGGCCGAGACCTGCGGCGGCTGGAGGCGGATGATCCGGGATTTGCCGTTGTCAATCTCAAGGATCGCGCCGCCATGTCCGAGGATGGCGTCACATGGTGCATCGAGCACCTCGGGCACACCCAATACATGGCCAGGATTGACACTCTTTCGGGAGCTATGTGGTATGTGCATGACTCACTTCCGGAAGATTTCGAACGCCTGCTGCGGCGAATTCGAATCTGGCTACAGGCGGGTGAACAACTCTCGACTCCGCAGGACGCCACCCAGGCCCCGACGTCCTCTGCGGCGATCAAGCCGTAGCCCCTTTCTCTAACCCAGCGAGCCGACCTTGGCTTCCACGGCCTCCAGTATCTCGCACGATTTCACCAACTGCTTCATGGCCGTAGTGTCGGTATATAGAGGCCGGTCAACATCGAGGAAATCGACATACTTGCGAATCACTTCTCTGGCCCGGGTTACACCTGTTCCGAATTTGTAATCACGAAAATCAAGGGCTTGAGCAGCGGCCATCAGTTCGATCCCTAAAACGCCGTAAGCGTTGTCCAAGATCTGGGCGTTTTTTGTTGCTGTGGTCATGCCCATGGAGACGAAATCTTCCTGGTCGGCGGCGGCCGGGATCGACTGTATCGAGGCCGGCATGGAAAGAATCCGCTGCTCGGCTATCAGAGCACAGGCGGTATATTGAACCAGCATCAGCCCTGAGAACATGCCCGCCCCTTTGGTGAGGAAAGAAGGCAAGCCAACGGACAGGGCCGGATTGTTCAGGCGGTTCATTCTTCGTTCCGACATCACGGATACCATAGTAACGGCGGCACCTACCATATCCATGGGCAGAGATACCGGCGTGCCCTGGAAGTTGGCGCCTGACAGTTGGCGGTCCTCATCGGGGAAGAAAACCGGATTGTCACCGACCCCGTTGAGTTCAATCTCCACCTGCGACCGGGCGTAAGCGACAGCATCGTGAGCGGCCCCGATCACCTGCGGAGTCGATCGCATCGAATAGGCATCCTGCACCTTACATTCGATCCGCTCTGCGGCGAGGTCCCCTCCCTCCACCATCTTCCCGATCGCCTTAGCCGACCTCACGGCTCCCTTGAAGCCGCGCGCCTCGTGAAGGTCGACCGTATATGGTCGCATATTTGCCTTCAGTGCATCCAGCGACATAGCGGCGGCAATCTCCGCCTGCTTCAGCCACCTGTCGGTGTCATAGAGGAGGATTGCACTCATGGCCGTCAGCAGGTTCGAGCCGTTTATGATAGCCAGACCGTCACGTGCCTTCAGACCCGGAATGGGGATGCCCGCCCTTTCCATCGCCACGGCGCCATCGAGCAGGTCACCCTGATAATAGGCCTTTCCCTCGCCCAGCATAAGCAGCGCGATCTGTGACATCGGGGCGAGATCGCCACTGGCACCGACCGAGCCTTTCTGGCAAACATACGGGGTGACACCCCTGTTCAACATCTCGATAAGAGTCTGAGTGATTTCGGGCCGCACCGCGGACATGCCATGAGCATGAACGTTGGCCCGCGAAGCCATGGCACCCCTGACGTACTCAACCGGGGCGGGCTCGCCGATTCCCGCTGAATGATTATATATAAGATATTTCTGGAATTCCTGAATCTGCTGGTTGTCCAGAATCACTTCCGAGAATTCCCCGATGCCGGTATTGACGCCGTACATGATTTCTCCGGCTTCAATCTTCCGTTCGAGCATGGTCCGGCATTGCCGCATGCGCTCGAGCGACGATTCGCTCAATTGGACTTTTTCGCCATCCCGGGCTATTCTTACTAGCTTTTCAACCGTTAGTTCGGTTCCGCTCAACTGTATGGCCATGATAACCTCTCTGATTGTCGGGTGATTTCAATCCGGTCGTGGACAGAGTCATCGCTGCCCAGACCCCGGGGACTTTGCCCCTATTCATCCTGCAGGCCGGAGGCCGCAAGCGAATTGTACGATTGAGCGTATGATGAAATTGCTTTTGTCTGAGGTTTGCCGCGCGTTCTTGTCGTGATCGGTACCCTCATAGTCAACTCTCCACTTTCAAAATACTGCCGAGAAATCAATTGTCAATCGGTTTGCCGGAGAGCATACTGCGGATATGAGATGGAAGAAAATGGATGACCACTTTCTTCAGAGCCTGGAGTTTGTGGCCTTTGACACCGAAACGACCGGCTTATGGGCGGCGGCCAACCGCATCGTCGAGATCGGGGCGATCAAGTTCCGGCTTGGCCGCAATGACTGCCGGCGGTTCCAGGCCCTGGTGAACCCGGAGCGACCGATCCCGCTGGAAACGGTAAACGTCCATGGCATCACTGACACCATGGTGAAGGACGCCGAGTTAGCCCGGCCGGTGCTCCGGGAGTTTCTGGATTTCTGCGGGGGTCAATCAGTCCTCATAGCCCACAACGCTCGCTTCGATATATCATTCGTGGGTTCCGAACTTGACCGAGCTGAGTTACCCATGCCGGATAATATCATTCTTGATACGGTAGATATATTTCGTGTGCTTCATCCTGAACTTCAGTCCTATTCACTTCTGTCGCTGGCCCGGCAGTTCAGCATATCCAGGGCACAGCGTCACCGGGCCGCCGATGATGCCGCCCTGGTTTGGAAGCTGTTTGCCCTTGCCTCCGAGGAGTTTCCCTACGTAGATAAGTTGAGTACGCTGACAAGGATATTCCCCCGTTATTATATGTCCCAGTGGCAGGGTGAGACACGTTCCCTGCCCGATCAGTATACCGATATAACGCAGGCTATCGATCTCAAGCGAAGGTTGCAGATTGTTTACCAGCCGGACAAATCGCCTCCGCAGACACGGATAATCAGGCCCACCAGGGTACACTGGCATCGCCAGAAATACTACATAGCCGCTTACTGTGAAAAGGCAGAGGCCGAACGGACCTTCAGGTTAGACCGAATAGTAAGTTTTCAGTTGATCGCTTAGGGGGCAAACCGCTCAGAAGAATCGCCCCGGAAGGGTGGTCATCTGCGATCGATAATTCTCCACTCTACAATGGAATCCATCATCGAGGCGATTGCCACGGCCAGCAGGACAACCGCGGCCAAACCGTACAATTCGGCCTTGCCAGCCAGCATTTCGCTTGCGGATGCCAGCGCCCTTTGCAGCGCGTCCAAACCGGGAAGAGATATTGAGGGCACAGTAAGATCCGACAGCCAGTGGTCAAAACTTAAGAACAAATTAACACTATAGACGAAAGCCCGGTTGAGAAGTGGTCGCGGATCGACCAGATAAAGGATACTTCCCAGTGCGACCAGAGGTGCAATGAGCGAAACCCACATGCTCACCCGACTCTCCGTCGGCCCGGGAACCGTCTTTACGCGTGCCATGACCTTGCCGGTGAAGTCCTGTGATAGCTCCGGAGCTTTGCATTCACCGATATCGGCACACAGTGCCTCATAGTCGGCGGCCTCAGTGCGGCAGTGATTGCACCATCTCAAGTGTCGCCGATACGCTTCATAATGCCGGCCATAGCCGCGCCGTTGATCATCAAGATACTCGAATATTTGATCTTCTGTCAGATGTACTATGCGCATACACCCTCCGCGGACTGCAGGGTGGTGAGTCTCTCCCGCAGCATTCTCCGGGCCCGAAACAGGTAGCTCTTCACCGTACCATCCGGAAGATTCATCGTCTGTCCTATTTCGGCGTAGCTCATATCCTGGAGATGATACAGGCTCAATATAAGGCCGTAAACCGGTGGCAACCTGTCGATTTCGGTGCACAGTCTTACGCTGGCCTGTCGCGACATGGTCCAATCATGAGGCGAGACTCCAGCAGCGGCGCAGTCGTCAATGGTATCCCTTTCGCCGGCATAATCTTCATAAAGCACGGCCCGTTTCTTTTCAATGTAGTTCAGGCAGGTATTGTAGGCCACCCTGGCAATCCAGGTTGACAATTTGGACTTAAACCTGAATCGACCCAGGTTCTGATATACCTTGAGGAAAATGTCCTGACAGAGGTCCTCGCGATCTGCCTCGCAGGGGGCCAGTCTGAACACAATCTGACCGACCAGACGCTTATGACCGTCGACAATTGCAGCGAAAGCGCCGGTGTTGCCGGCCAGGACTGCTTTGACTTGTTGCTTATAATCCTCCATGCACCATTCCTACCTTCATAAGACTGGGACAAGCCCTCCAAAGTTGCATCTAATTGATGCAACATTGCCGGTCGCCGGTGGTCTAATTCGACAAATGAAGTAGCAAAGGAGTTGTCATGGAAGCGCCGCTGATTGTCGGAATAGTATTTATATCAATTGTCACCGTCATCAAGATCATCACCGACACCGTCGTCCGAAACAAGTTGATCGAAAAAGGGATGCTTGAGGAGGCGGGCAAGACCGCCTTCGGGATGCCTGAACTGAGCGTGCTGTCGAACGTCAAGTGGGGTATTGTATTGATTGCCATCGGCTTAGGACTGTTCCTGACTCGTTTCCTGCCATATCGTATGGGAGACGAAGGAGCCTGGGGTCTCGTCCTTGTTTTTGCCGGTATTGCCTTCCTGATCTATTACGGGATGGTGCACAATAAACTTAAGTCCGTAAACAGAAAAGACATAGACAAGCCTCAATAGGATGCCGCTTTAAGCGTCTTCCGCATCAGGAAACCGGCCGGACCTGAAGACAGGATCCGGCCGGACTCTTATCCGACAGAGGTCACAAAAAGGCTGCCTCACAAAGGCAGCCTCTGTTCCGTGACCCACCCACGGGGGGAGCCGCAGGGGCGAGTCAGTAAACCGCAGATTAGTCTACTTTGCTTAGGGTGATTCCCCAACTGGAGGGGTCTCTTGGCCGCCTTGAGTTCCAGTCATTGTACGAGTGCGAGCCATCTGTCTCGTAATAGACCTCGTAGTCTCCGGCTTCCAGAAGAATCACGTCATCAAAGACACGGTTCTTCTGGGCTCCTCCGGCATGGTCGGTCCGGCGGTAAGTCATCTCCCAGATGGTTCTTCCCGTCCGGGCATTCTCGATCCACCCGTAATCGTACATTCTGCCGCGCTGGCCCTCACCCAGAGCGTAAATTCTGACCCGGGTATCTTCCTCCAGGCTGAAACGTTCGCGGTGACGTCTGTCATCCCGAACCCTTGTAATGCTGGCCAGGATCTTTTCATTTTGCCTGATATCTGACCGGTCCAGAAGGGTAAGGCCGGGCCTATCCCCGCTGCGGGTGGGATAAATGGCCAGCCCCCACGCGTTTCTATCATAAGGAGCTGAGGCGTTCCAGTCGCGGTACGAGTGCGAGCCGTCCGTGGTGTAGAACGCGATGTAGTCACCTTTTGGCAGCGTGACGGGTCCGTCATACATGCGATTCTTATCGGCACCGCCAGCATGGTCTGTATTCCGATAGGTCATTTCCCAGACTATTTCACCGGACTCGGCATCCTGTATCCAGCCATAGTCAGCCAGTTCACGGTCACTCAGGCTGGCCTCACCAATGGCCACGATATGCAGGGTTGTTTCGCGGTCAAGCCGAAATGCCTGTTCCAGATCGTCATCGTCACGGGCCCGCGTCAGGTCCACCAGCGGCTCGCCGGCATCGGCGACGTCCACCAGGGAGAACACTGACCGGTTGCAGTTGGTGCCCGGCAGCACGGTCACCCCCCAGTTGAATGGATCGAAGGGAGGATTGACATTAAACTCTTCGAAGGAATGAGAATCATCAGTTGAGAAGTGGAGGACATAGTCACCCCTATCGAGGTGGATTTCATCGTCGTACTTTCGATTCTTCGAGCCGCCGCCGGCGCGGTCACTTCCCCACCGGTCGATTTCCCAGACCTTTTCGCGGGATTCAACTTCGATGATCCAGCCATTATCGACGGGATTGCGATTACCCCGGGGAAATTCAAACACAGAGTATACGCGCAGATCGCAGGGCTGGCTCAGCGAGAATCCCTGCCTGATGTACTCATCGTCGCCCAGTTTGTTGAATTGCAGCAGCGCGTTTGGCAAATCTCCTGTAACTTCGAAGGTCTGCAGATCACTCTTGGAGAGTTCATCCGAGGACAGATGGACATAACAATCCCTGAGGAGGTCGTCGAAATCGTAATATTCATCCCACTCGTCATCATCCCAGTCGTCGTCGAAAATATCCCCGATGACTTCAATGACGCCCTTGCCAAAACGAATATTGCCTCTGCCATACCAGTTCAGGCCGCCGTAATAGTACAGCTCGTATCGACCGGGTTCGAGGGCCTTGGTCTCTTCCGCGATTCGCAGTGCCCTGGACCGATTCACTCTGTCGGTGGATCGCGATCTCATCTCCCATACAGGTTCCCGCGTGTCGCTGTCGATGATCCAGGCATAGGCCGCCATATCTGAACCCCGACTCTGGCGGATGCCTACCGCTTCGATTTCAATTTCAGTAGTTTGACCCAGTTCAAATCCGACCGCTTCAAGATCACCGGCACGTATTTGATCAATCTCGATCAAAGTTTCGGCTTCCAGCGGCATTCCCACGACAGCAACCACCGCCGCCAACATCAGTGTTTTCATCCAGTGTTTCATTGCATCCTCCCTGAGGACTTACGCTCAACAAGCATCGTTCCGCACATTCATCTACTAGCGGTATACGCGAGGGTGGCCGCAGAGTTTCGGCCCACCAGTAATCTCAACCAACAACCGGCTATAAAACATGTTACATCCAGCCTGATTCAGGTCAGCTGTAACGGATGTTCAATCTGAAGGTTAGCCGGCCAGGCAGGTGCTGCGGAATCATGGTGGAGCCAGGGAGGTTCGAACTCCCGACCTCTTGACTGCCAGTCAAGCGCTCTCCCAACTGAGCTATGGCCCCAGCACCTACAGGGCCCCATGATACACCTCGTATCGGCCGGTGTCAATCCTTTTGTTAGCAACGAATCGGCCTGTGCAGGCACCGTTTCCCGAATCGAAGCTGTGACAGCGGTTCACTGGTCAATGAACCATACTTCGTTAGGACCGCCTCCGTAGGCAGCAATGAACACATCCAGGTCGCCATCGCCATCGAGGTCACCCAGAGGGCAGTGTGTATTCTGCCATTCACCCGGCAGTCTGATACCTGAGTCAAACAAACCGCCCCTGCCGTCGTTGAGCCATACTGCGCTGGGAAGGCCGAAGTTATTAAGAAACACGTCCGGGTGGCTGTCGCCGTTGAGGTCTCCAATCGCCATTTTGGAATAGCGGGTGAGCGGAAGTTTAACATCCGACTCGCTGAACCGTCCGGTTCCGTCATTGTACCACAAGGTCGAGAAGCGGTGTTCCGATTGATCGAGAAACCCAATCACCGCGTCAAGGTCACCATCTCCATCGATATCGCCGAAGCCAACTCCGCCGCGGGTAATACTGCTGTCGATCTTCGACCAGTGCTCGGTGAAATGTCCCGAACCATCATTCAGGAGTGTCTTGATACCGACTCCGGCTTCCCTTAGAAGAATGTCCGGATCACCGTCGCCGTCAAGGTCAGCCCACTTGGAACCCTGAGGGAATGTCATGGCGGACCGCGTAAACCGCCCGTGACCGTCGTTCAAGAAGATGCCATTGTCTTCCCGGTAGTAGATGATCATGGCATCAAGGTCACCATCGGTGTCGATATCGTACAATTGCACATTGTTGCCGCTCGACAGTGAATCGCCCAGGTCCTGCAGAGAGACAGTGAAGTTGGCCCTGCCATCGTTAAAATACACTCTGCTGGGGCGATGACTCTCGACATTGTTTGTTCCGTATCCGGCACACGTAATGAAGATATCCAGATCACCGTCAGCATCAAGATCACCGAGATCGACTCCGTGCCCCTGCTGGGTCAGGAGCTGTTCGGTAGGTGTGAATTGTCCATGGCCGTCATTGAGATATACGCGCGAGTCGTTGAAACCCATGTTCGAAAAAACCGCGTCGAGATCACCGTCGCTGTCAAGATCCCCAAGAGCGATGTCGTTGGTAGCGGCATGTTCAAAGAGCTGCTCACTTTTGCGAAATTCCGGAATGCTGGTGGCTGCTTCAACCCGGTCAGGGCCGATCGTCGCCTCCCTGATATCATGAATCAGCGCCGTGCTGAACCAGTAGTAACTGGTGCCTCTCTGGCAGAATAGGAACCGGTCATCGGCCGTGATGAATGGATGCCAGGTGTGTCCCTGGTTGATGGATCGGCCCAGGTGAACTGGCAGTGTCCATTCTCCGTTATTCCTGAAGGAGACATACAGTTGCACATTCTGCCGGTGCTGGTAGGGGCGATTTGAACCGAATACGATGTAGGTCTCATCCGACGGCAGCACCGGGGACATCTCGTGATATTGGCTGTTGATATTCGGGCCGAGGTTTCGCGGCGTAGTATAAGCGCCGTTGACAAATTCTGAAAAGTAAATGTCGCCCGCGCCGTGGGTACTATCATACTCGTTGCCTATGAAATAGAGATTCCCCGAAGGGGCCACCACAGGGTTATACTCGCCCTTGTCCGTATTCACCGGGGGACCCAGCGGGACAGGGCTACCCCAACTGTCGGCCGCCTTCTCCACATACCAGATATCAGAATCCTCTTTGCGTTCCCCACCCAAAGCCGAAGGACGGTGGCTGTGGTAATAGATACGGTTACCATCAGCAGAAAAACCAGGGTTGCCGTCGGCATAATCCAGTGTGGGATCGGTGAACGGTGCGATAATCGGCTTCTGCCATATGCCGTCAACCTGTCGGGAGTACCACATGGCCTGAATCGGCATCGCCTGATGGCACCAGAGCATCTCGTCGCCGTCCGGAGAGATGACCATTCCACCATGGGGAGCAAACGGAGTCCTAAGCTCATCTCCGATAAACTCAGCCGGTGTCTTTCCGGGTGTGGACCGCCCCAGATAGTCACCCTGGAACCACCCTTGCTCCTGATCATGTGACATGGCCTCTCGCGCTTCCAGGATGCCTATTACCTCATCGTGTCCCCACAGCGAGGCGTAGAACAACGGTGTTCTTCCCAGCGAATCCTCCGCATTGACTTCCGCGCCTCCTTCTACAAGCGCCCGTACCACCTCGGTCATTCCACGAGCGGCCGAGTAATGAAGCATACTCAGGCCTACGGCGTCTTTTTCCTCCAAATCCGATGCCCTGTGAGCAAGCATGAGACCAAACTCAGAATCTCTGAAGGCGGTTGCGAAGAAGGGCAGCGAGACACCCGTAGGGGTCTGGATACTGACTTCAGCCCCTTTGTCCAAGAGATATCTTGCCAGCTCAGCATCAGCATTCCAGACTGCCTGAAAAAGGGGCGTACGTCCGCCGCCCAAGCCTTTGTTGATATCAGCGCCCTTATCAACCAGCAACCTGGCGATGTTGCCGTGATTGCCGGCAATGGCACCAAGTAATGGGGTATATCCGCCGGCATTCGCAATGTCGAGACCTGCCCCTGCATCGAGCAATAACCGAACAACATCTATATGGCCATAAGAAGCAGCTCCGTGAAGGGGCGTACTGCCATTTGCCGAAGCAGCGCTGACATCGGCGCCCTGAGACAGGAGATACTCTGCTATGTCCAGGTGATTGTTGTAAGCAGCCTTATGCAGCGGGCTGTATCCTCGACCATCGGTCGCGTTCAGCAGCTCCGGATTTTCCTGCACCAGTTCCTTCACCGTTTCGAAATCCCCCTGCTCGGCGGCTGTAAAAATGTCGCTACTCGATGCGAAAATCGGCAGAGACAGTACGAGAAGACTCACGAGCCACACGCGATTCTTTAGACCAGGCACACACACCTCCCAAACCCTGTTTGACGTCAACCGTGACATTCAATCTCATAATCGTACGCTGATTCATTCAAATTGTTGCGATTTCGCGATACAAGCCTTAAGTCGATCCCTTAAGAAGCAAGGAGAATGCCGAGGCACGGTGGTATCCAGTTCTGCGGAAGCTCTCAAATCTCCGGCTTTGGCCGACAGGGTCAGGTCAATGACCTGACCTCGACGGTGACCGTAAAACTGCCGGCTGGCCCAATGGCAAAAAAAAATCTTTCGAGCGGCCTGGCCGGGTCGGACCCGTGCAAAACGGCCTAAGTCCTTGAACAAAAAAAGATTGACAAAGAATCGCGGTATCTATACTCTGCACTACGCTCACCGCCAAAAAGGATGTAGATGATTAAACAGGTAGCCATCTTGAACGTCTATCTAGCAGCATCGCCGCGGTGAGAGTTCTGCGGTATGGCTAGGTCAATCCGGGCGCTCGTGCAGGACTTTACTCGCGGAAGCGAGGATGCGTTCGCCGAGCTGGTCAGGCTCTACAAGAAGAAGATCTACTACCTCGCGCATCAGATACTCGGCAACCATCTTGATGCCGATGAAGTAGTACAGGAAACGTTTGTAAGAATCTATCGCAAGCAACAGGAGATACAACATGTAAAGAACTTTACCTCATTCGTGATAAAGATCGCCACCAATTATGCTATCGACCTTCTGCGAAAACAGAAAGGTCGCGGCCAGTTGGATGATCCGAGTCTTTTGCCGGGCAGAGTACAGGTTGAACTGGCCCGTCGAATCAAGACTCCCAGCGAAAGTTATCGGGATGAGGAGATTATGGTGGAGATCTGGACGGCACTGGGGACGCTTCCGCCGCGCCAGAAGATCACAGCCATCCTTCATGATGTAGAAGGCTACAGCAAATCAGAAGTGGCTGCAATTCTCGGTTGTCCGGAAGCGACTGTCAGATCCAATCTTCACATTGCACGCACCAAATTGAGGAAGATTTTGAGAAAGCGACTTGCCGATCGGAGTAAATGATGACATGCCTTCAAACCCTCTCTCTTCTGAGCGATTATGCCGATCAGAGTCTATCAGACCGCTTGAAAGAGGCCGTGGAAGCACATCTGCAAGAGTGTTCGGCCTGCAATTCTGAGTGGAATTCTGTGAAGCGCCTGGTCAGTATGCTCGGAGAACGACCCCGGCCGGATCCCGGCGAACCATACTGGCAGGAACTGGACAAACTTATACTGGCCAGGACCAGTGAGACTGTCCGACCTGCCGCAGATGCCATCAATGATGCGGCCTTCAGTGGTCACGGCAGCAGAAGACGCTCGCTGCTTCGCTCTCTGGTTTCGGCCGCTGCTTCGATTTGCATTCTGGTATCTGCGTTGCTGGTCGGGACAAGCCAGGAATACAGGCAGGTCAAGGTCCTGAACTCGGAAAGCCCGATGCTGCTCAGCTCCTCGCTGACCGATTCTGCCGGCGCGCAGTTGCGGTGGCGGGTCGTTGACCAAGAGCGTGTCATACTGGCGCGCAGCCTCTCCTGCATTGGGACACCCGGATTGCTTGGCCGGTTTACAGGAGTGCCTGACCTGGTAGCATCCCGCTAGTCCGGCTATCGGTCTCAAGGAGAAGGAAGGGTTTGCAGTGAAGAAAACTGTTGTTTTGTTCTGTCTGGGGGCAATTATTCTGCTCGCACTATCGTGTGATCCGGGCTCTAAGAGAGTCTTGCTGCGTTTCAAACATGCCGAAGGACACCACCTGGCTTATTCACAGATTATGAAGGGCTCGGTTGCTATTGTTACCGGCGATTCTGTTACAGAGGATTACTCAACCGATTTGTCCATGACCGTTCATCACCTGGTGACCCGGGTAGTAGATGACACTGTTGGGGTAGTGGCGCTGTGGTGCTTCGGACAGGAGAAAATGTACGACAACCTGGATTCAACAACGACCGATACTACCTTTGTCATTGATACGCTGACTCTTTATATCACGCCGACAGGCCGTGTGACGGAAGTAGAGATGTCGGAGGGCCACTCCCGGGAACTCGCAGACTATTACAGAGACACTTATGACCAGTGGAAACCGACTTTCCCGGAGCAAGAGATTTCCCAGGGCTATCAGTGGACCCAGAGCTTCAAGATCCAACTGGACGATGAGGTTGTTGACGCATCCACGACGTATAAACTCAAGGCTTTTGCGCGGGAACAGGGATACGATTGTGCGGTGATCGAGTACAGCGGCAATCTGGTTGTCCCCAGGCGTCCATCGCCGAAAGACAGCCTGACCTATGCGGGCGGCGTTG
>CP070824.1:154697-166307 GCA_020344395.1 Candidatus Zixiibacteriota bacterium
GAGATGTGCCGATGAGGGGCTTATCTTCATCGGGCCGACAGCCAAGACCATTTCGCTACTGGGCGACAAATTGCAGGCACGCAAGTTGGCTCTTGATGCGGGCTTGCCTGTTATCCCCGGTGCTGATATCGGAGAACGACAGCAGGAACAGGCCCTGGCCAGGGCGAAGGAGATCGGTTTTCCGGTGCTGGTGAAGGCCGCCGCAGGAGGGGGCGGCAAGGGCATGCGCGTGGTCGAATCGGAGGAGCTGTTCGAAGAGGCCCTGGCGTCGGCCTCCAGTGAGGCACAGTCGTCTTTCGGAGACGGGCGCGTATTTATTGAGAAGTACCTTGTCAAGCCGAGGCACATCGAATTTCAGATACTGTGCGATCAGCATGGGAATTGTGTGCACCTGGGAGAACGCGAGTGCTCTATCCAGCGACGGCACCAGAAGGTTATCGAGGAGTCGCCGTCACCGGTAATGACGGACGAGTTGCGGGCTCATATGGGTTCGGCCGCGGTCAATATTGCGTCCAGGTCAGGATATGTGGGCGCCGGCACGGTTGAGTTCCTGGTTGATGAAGATCTGTCGTTCTATTTCCTGGAGGTAAACACGCGGCTGCAGGTTGAGCACCCGGTGACAGAGATGGTGACCGGTCTTGATCTTGTAAAGGAGCAGATAGCGATCGCCGAAGGCAGGGCATTGCAGTTGAAGCAAGGCGATATCAAACTCGTCGGCCATGCTATCGAGTGCCGCATATATGCTGAAGATCCGAGCGAGGGGTTTGTTCCGTCAACAGGAGTGCTCAAAAACTACCGTATGCCATCCGGTCCCGGGGTGCGGGTTGATTCGGGTGTGGTGATTTTCACGGAGATACCGATTTATTACGATCCGATGATATCCAAGCTGATCACGTTTGGTTCGGACCGCCCGCAGGCAATCGCCCGCATGAAACGGGCTCTGGAGGAATACCGTATTTCCGGCGTCAGGACGACTATCGGGTTTCACCGGGTCGTTATGGACAACAAGCGGTTCGCTTCCGGTGACCTGTCCACCAAGTTTCTGGAACAGGAATATCCTGACAACAATTACCTTCTTATGGATGATGAACTGGCGCGACAGGCAGCCATAGCAGCCGCCATCGATACCTTTGCCCGTGAGAGAAAGATAAGTATCAGCAACGGGACATCTGTGAAAAGTTCCGCCCATGGCTGGAAGCAAACGCACCGTCGACTCAACCTCGACAGTTTCGGAGGGAGTCGCTGATGCCGCGGTACCAGGTGATCGTAGAGGGCAGAGAATTCGATATCGAAGTGGTACCCCGGTCGGGTGGTTATGATGTTCGAATCAACAATGAACCAAGCCGCGTCGTGGCCCACCGTCTGGGGGACAGCCGATCCGTCATACTGGTAGACAGCCATTCGCTTGAGGTTGACGTTCGATCCGACGGCAACGGACTGGAACGAACTGTCTTTATGCGTGGGCTGGAGATCCCGGTGGCAATTGAGGATTACAATCTTGCCCGAATGCGCAAGGCGGCTGGACTCAGCGGTGGACCATCAGTTGAGGCCACCCTCAGGGCGCCCATGCCCGGCCTTGTTATCGACGTAAGGGTCAAACCGGGCCAGAACGTCAGCAAGGGAGACCCGTTGCTGGTGATTGAAGCCATGAAGATGGAGAATATTATCAAGGCTAAAGCGGCCGGCATTGTCAAGGCAGTTCATGTCGCGGCGGGTGAATCCGTGGAAAAAACAGATCTGTTGCTGGAGTTTGAATAGATGTCGGAGAAGAAGGCGCACACGACGTCAGGCATTGAGATTCCTGTGGTGGCCGGCCCTGAGGTTGTCCCGGCGGGTAGCGATCAAGTTGCACGACCGGGTGAGTATCCGTTTACGCGAGGTGTATACCCTGACATGTACCGCGGACGGCTGTGGACGATGCGTCAGTATGCCGGCTTCGGCACGGCCGCAGAAACCAACGAGCGATTCAAGTACCTTCTTAACCGCGGGCAGACCGGGTTATCGGTAGCCTTTGATCTGGCCACCCAGATAGGGTATGATTCGGATCACCCTATGGCGGCAGGGGAGGTTGGCCGCACCGGGGTGGCCATCAGTTCGCTGCGTGATATGGAAACCCTGTTTGACGGCATCCCGCTGGACAAAGTGTCCACTTCAATGACCATCAATTCGACAGCCGTGATCCTGCTGGCTATGTACATAGCCATCGGCAGGAAACAGGGGGTGAAGCAGGATCAGCTGTCCGGTACGGTGCAGAATGACGTACTCAAGGAATTCATCGCCCGCGGCACTTACATTCTGCCGCCGGAGCCGTCGATGAAGATCATCACCGACATCTTTTCCTATGCCTCCGAGAACCTGCCCAGATATAATACGATTTCGATCTCCGGCTATCATATCAGGGAGGCCGGTGCGACGGCCGCCCAGGAGATTGCGTTTACGCTGTCAAACGCTATCGCCTATATCCGTGCCGCGCTGAACGCCGGTCTCGAAGTTGAAAAGTTTGCCCCCCGGCTATCGTTTTTCTTTGCGTGTCACAGCGATTTGTTTGAGGAAGTAGCCAAGTTCCGGGTGGCCAGGCGTATCTGGGCCAAAGTCATCAGGGATCAGTTCGAGGCGAAGGACACTCGTTCAATGCTGCTGAGATTTCATACCCAGACCGGTGGATCCACGCTTACGGCACAACAGCCGGAGAATAACATTGTACGAACGGCTTACCAGGCGTTGGCCGCGGTCCTGGGGGGGACACAATCACTGCACACCAATTCGTTCGACGAAGCGCTAGGACTTCCGACTGAAAAAGCCGCCGAGATCGCCCTGCGTACGCAGCAGGTGCTTGCCTATGAATCCGGTGTAACCAACTCAGCAGACCCCCTGGCAGGATCATACCTGGTTGAGTACCTGACCGAGGCGCTGGAGACCAAGGCCACGGCCCTGATGGAGGAAATCGAACACCGCGGCGGCTCGGTCGCGTGTATAAAGAGCGGCTATTTTCGTGACGAGATAGCGCTTTCGGCCTATGAGTATCAGAAAGGAATCGAAGCAGGAGATAGAATTCAGGTCGGGGTAAACAGATTTGAGTCGGTTAGTGCGGATATTCCGGCGGTCCTGAAAGTCGACCCCGAACTGGAAAAACGGCAATTAGAGTCTTTGAAAGAGTTGAAAAGGGATCGCAATAACGATAAGGTGCAGCAGTCGCTGGCGGCTGTTCAGGAGGCTGCCAGGAAAGATCAGAATGTCGTTGCGCCGGTCCTCGAAGCAGTGGAGAACTATGCGACAGTTGGAGAGATTTCTGACCAGTTTCGGGAGGTATGGGGAGAGTATCGTGAGATCGGGTAAGGAATGGCCACATAGATGTCTGTTGTGTTGTGCAGTGTTTTTTGTGCTGACCGGCCTACCCGGATGCGGGGAACAAGAACCGGACACTCAGGCAGACGCGGCAGATGTTGATTCGACGGATACAGACAAGATTCAGGCAATGTTCACCGAAGCTTCTACTCGCTGGCATTACGGTGACAAGGCCGCCCTGTATGATATCGAATTTGAATACCTTCAGGAGAAGAATACATTTGACGAGTACCTGGAATTCGGGCAGATACAGCATCTCGAGGCGGATACACTTGTGCAGATGGTGGTCAGATCGGTGGAATTCTTCGGACAGGATTCAGCGATGGCTGTGGTAGATGCGATTTTTGTCGGACCGACCGGAGACACCACGGTATTCCCTGACAGGTACAAAGTATATTACCACCGCGGAAGATGGATTTTCCCATCAGTCAGTGTCATAGAGCAGCAACTCCAGTGGGAAGAACTCCGCCGGGTCGCTGACTCCGCGGCCGCCGCCGAAGAAGAACTTGAAGGCCTGTAACGTGAATAGCCGTCCGCTTATTTCTCACATAGGTATCGCGGTCTCCGATCTGGAGGAAGCTGTCAGGAAATACGAAGTTCTTATCGGCAGAAAGCCATTTCTGACGAAGGAAGTTCCGGATCAGAAAGTGAAAGTGGCCATCTTTTACTCGGGCAAGGAGGGCGCCGGCCAGGGTGACCGTCTGGAACTGCTGGCGCCGACGGGTCCGGAAGGTCCGGTGGCAAAGTTCATTAAGAAACGGGGTGAGGGTCTGCATCACATCTGCCTGTATGTCGACGACGTAAAAGCATCAATGGCTGCGCTGAAAGCGGTCGGCCTGCAATTGATAGATGAGTCCCCGCGCATCGGAGCGGAAGGTAGCCGGATTGCCTTCGTACATCCGGGGGGTACCAACGGGGTGCTGATAGAGCTGGAGGAAAGTGCGGACTAGTTTCGCAAAAGCGAGTCCTGGTCTTCAGCGTCGGCTCCGTCCATGCGTGCATTATCAGTCTGAGCTTCGGTCGGGGGCGATGGTCCGGGACGGCCACAGCGTCGACAACTCTGTTGATCTACGTGGTTAGTACGACCGCACTGGCACCGCCAGAAGTACCTGTTGTCTCTGAAGGGAGTTCGCGCCCGGGCTGAAGTTCGCTTGCGCACCAGGTAGAGCATGCAGACAAGCAGAATTACGAGTGGAACAGCGTACCAGTGGGTTGCGCGGGAAGCCCCGAACACAACCTGTTCGGTTGGTGTGATGAAATTGAAGCCTTCTTGTATCAGGCCGATTTCGGCTGAAACTGCAGGATAGTCAGACAAGGCCGTCTTGGCCCAGAGTGTGAATAGCTGCTGACGTCCGTCGGATGTACGGTAGATCAGCCCGTTGAATCGGTGGCGGAGGGTGATATCTGAGGCCGAATCCCGGGCGGTAAACTCAATTACGAAAACCGCCCTATTGATGTCTAGAAAGCCGGTGGAAGTCAGAAGCTTCGCCTCCGGGAGTTGAAGTATAACATCCTCAATTACCATATCAACGGAAGCCTTCAGGTCTTCCTCATTGCGGATGGCATCCGATGCCTCGATCGTTGACTTGAATACCAGCAGTTCTGCGGCAGGTTCAAATCTTGCCAGTTGAAAGGGATAGTCGGATGAGTCGGAGACAACTGACCAGTCATCCGGCAATGGCAACTGGATCTCATCAGCCGGCCTGACAAAACTATCGGCGGAAGCTGTCACGATAGTGAAAAGGGTCAGGCAAATCATGTAAACCGGAGTCTTCATGCGTATTCCCGTTTATCGACCGTTGTGTGGTGAGGCTAAACCGGCAAACCTGTCCGACTGAACGGTTCAGCCTTCGAGCACAGAAGAGAAATTGGCTTTCAGACAGGCAATGACCAGGTTCACCTTTTTCTTGAGGAACTCCTCACGCGTGCCGGCAGGGCGGTACTCCAGAATTCTCCCGGTTTTTGTTTTCTTGAGCAGCTTCTTGTCGCACAGGCGTCCCAGGGTCGTCTGTACGGTGGTGTAGGCAAGCTGTGAATCAGGCCCCATATAGAACATGGCCTGTTTGACCGTGAGAGCCCCCCTGGTCCATGCGATCTCCATCAGACGGGCTTCGGCCGGGCCCAGGAATACGGCTGTACCCGAGGCTGCCGGATCAAAATGGAAACCGGAGCCGGCCATAGCTAGCGCTGTTTTCGTCCTTTGAAGACCATTGAGGCGCCCAGGGCGATAAGCGCTACCGGCCAGAAATAATCCCAGTAATCGCCGTAGATATACCCAAGTTGATCAAGCAACATCAGGACACCGAGCAGCAACAAAAGCACTCCGACAAACATGTGTGATACCTCCCCATCAAAGCGTTTTACATGACATTACTGTTTTCGGATTACTGAATATCCTTTAGACGCTGGACCAGGATGTCGGCAATCTCCTCAAGCATTTGCTGGTCCTGGCCGGTGAAATTGGCCGGTCGATCGGAGTCAATATCGATCTCACCCAGAACGGCGTCACCATCCAAAAGCGGCACCACAATCTCGGAGCGAGTGGTTCGCGAGCATGCGATGAAGCGTGGGTCCTCGCGAACATTATCAACCACCACGGTTTTCTTCTTCGATGCTGCGGCGCCACAAATACCTGAATTCAATTCAATGCGAGTGTGTTCGGTTTTTGGCCCAATGTAAGGGCCGACGTGGAGAAGATTATCCTTCATCATATAGACGCCGGTCCAGTTGAAGTTCTCAGAGAAGGCGTCTATAAGCTCCACCGCGGAACGGAGGATGTCGGTCTCATTGTGGTGCTCGGCGATCGATATTCGGATGTTATCGATCAGTTGCCGGCGGGCAGTGTCAATCATAGTCTATCCCTGATGGCTTTGAGGTTTTCCAGCGGAGTCTCCGGCGGGATTGAACAGCCCGGTCCGATGATGAGGCGTGAGGGATCCGTGCCGGACTTGAGTTGATCGACAAGCACCGTTACCTCTTCCGGGGTGCTGTTCTGCAGCCAGCCCCGGTGATCAACTCCGCCGACCAGGGCCCCGGTGGTGATGATGTTGTGCGCATCTTCCAGGGGTGTATTGGTAGGGTGAAACGAATCCCAGTTGTACATTGCGGCATTGTAATCTAGCTTCGCGAGTTCTTCCAGATAATTGTTGGTCGAACATACGTGCAACAGGTTCAGGGCGTCATTCTCAGCGGCTCTGACCAGCTCAAGATCATACGGAACGCCGAAGCGTTCGTATTCTTCCCAGGTGAGTCTGTCGCTGGAAGCCCATTGAGTGGTGGCGTAGAACAGGCCGTCGGCCCCGGCGTTACGGAGCTCAGAAACAAACCGGGCGAAAGTATCAGTGATGGTCCGCAGTCCGATCTCGACCTTGGCGGGCTCCATTCGGATATGGTCGACGAGCATCTGTTGATCTTCTACCATTCGTCCGGCTATCGAGAGGGGAGTAAACAGGGTCATGAGAACAGGGAGTTCCCGATCTGATCCCTTTCGGATCTCTGATACCACCTTCAGGTGTTCGGCGAGTACCGGCGTTGAGGTAGAGAGAGCTTTCAGAGTTACCCAGTCATCGGCGGACTTGATCGGGAAGTTTCCCTTGGTATGCTTCTTGAACTCGTTATGAGACCAATGCTGGGTCAGGCCCCATCCCTCGACATGATAATCCGCCCTCGGGTTGATTTTCATGAAATCCCAGTCGAACTGTTTCTGGAAGCCGAGCATGGCCTCAACAGTGCCTTCAGCGTGGTGTTCCGCGTGGAAAAAATGGCGCCAGAATGATGCCGCAAACCGGTCGGGTTTTTCTCCGGCTGTAATTGTCTGAAGTCTCTCTCTGTGAGATAAGGTCGACATGGCGATGAATATAAGCGGGTGCTGCCGGGCCGTCAATCATCTGTTAAAAGAATGAGCAATATATCCTGCAAGCATTTAGCGATTTTCGGCACTGCCGATTGAGTAAATGATCAAGTACGTATTGACGCTTTGTCACCAGTTCGGGAGAATCCATGGCTGAGAGAATCCTTGTCATCGATGACGAAGACTCCATGTGTAATTTCATGGAGATCATGCTGGGCAAGGAAGGCTACAACGTCGTGACGGTGACATCGGGTAAGGATGGAGTGGCACGTCTACGCGAGGACAACTTCGATCTGGCCATTGTCGATTTAAACATGCCTCAGCTAAGCGGTCTTGACGTGCTCCAGGAGATCAAGTCGTTCAAGAACGAACAGGAGATCATTGTAATAACGGCCTTTGCCTCCGTAGACACGGCTATTGAAGCCATGAAGCTGGGTGCCGCCGACTATATCACCAAGCCGTTCAAGGTCGACGAGATCAAACTGGCCATCGAAAAGTCGATCAACCGAAAGAGCCTTATCCAGGAAAATGTAGCTCTGAAAAAGCAGCTTCAGGGGGACAACTCATTTGATAATTTCATCGGGACCTCCGAGTCGGTGGTGACACTCAAGAAACTGGCTCGCCGCATAGCGTCGTCCGACTCGACGGTCTTGATCCGCGGTGAGTCCGGTACCGGCAAAGATGTCATAGCTCGAGCCATTCACCACCACTCGCCGCGTTGCGGCGGACCCTTTGTTTCGATCAACTGTGCCGCCTTGCCGGAAACCCTGCTGGAATCAGAACTATTCGGGCACAGGAAAGGATCGTTTACCGGCGCCATCAAGGACAAGGATGGTTTGTTTAAAGTGGCCAGCGGTGGGACGTTCTTCCTCGACGAAGTCGGAAATACCTCTCTGGCCATTCAGGTAAAACTCCTTCGAGTCCTTGAGGAGAGACAGGTCACCCCGGTAGGCGGGACGAAGCCGATTGAGGTTGACGTACGTCTGATTGCGGCCACCAACGCCGATCTTGAACAGGAAGTCAAGGGCGGTCGATTTCGGGCTGACCTGTTCTACAGGCTAAACGTGATACCGATCTATATTCCTCCACTACGGGAACGTAAAGAGGACACGGCTCTCCTTGTGGATCATTTTACAGAGAAGTTCCGTCGCAAGATGAACGCGCCGCGGAAGAAACTGTCTCCGGAGGCGTTGCGGGTGTTGACCAACTATTCCTGGCCCGGCAATGTAAGAGAGCTGGAGAACACGATCGAAAGGGCGATTCTTCTGAATCGCTCAGATACCATAGAGCCCTGTGACTTTCCCGAAAAGTTGAGTCAGCCGAAGGCAGCGTCGGTGGTGACCGAAACGGATCCCGCCACCCCGACTCTCGAGTCTATTGAGAAGGCATATATTCATTACGTCATGGCCCAGACTGAAGGTAAAAAATCAGAAGCGGCCAGGATTCTCGGCATCAACACTTCAACACTGTATCGGAAGCTGGACAAGTACAAGATGGCGGAGCGGGAAGGAGTCGGGGAATCCCAGGGACAAACCGGAGGCAATAGACGGTAGTCAGGTTTTGAACAGATAGTCGGAACGAAAATTGCCGTCTTCCCGAGAGAATCAATGACTGGGAGTTAAATTATGACTATGAACAAACGGTCAAAAAGGCCGCGTTCATTCGGATTTGGACCAAAAGCCGCGAGGGAATCGGGCTTTACCCTGATTGAAGTGATGATCGTCGTAGTGATCATTGGAATCCTGGCGGCCATGGCCCTGCCGAGATTCATGCGTTCATCCACCCGGTCCAAGCAATCCGAAGCCAAGCTAATCCTCAAACAGATATATACTAACCAGCGCACATTTCGTCAGCAGTCTCAGTCCAACTCCTACTTTATTCCCGGGGGTGTTGCCAGTGCTGCTCAGCCCAATACTTTGAACACCATTTGGATCGAGATTATGCAGGACGCCAAGTATGAGTATCTGGTCGTTGGCGGGGCAAATGCCTTCACTGCCACTGCAACAGCCAATATTGATGACGACGCGACCATAGACACCTGGGTCATGGACCACAACGGCGCTCTCGTGAACACCATCAATGATGTTCTCAACTGATCGGGCGGTATTAGTGTCATTATCGGGCGCCGTATTCCGGCGCCCTTTTTTTGTGTCGTGTTCTGATTTGCCGGCTTCTTCGATTCATTGCATTCTGCAAAAACCTCTGGCGAAATGCGTCGCCGTCAACCTGCCTGACCATGGGGCATTATGTGGGCCAAGTCCCTCTTAAGTCCGGATTGCCTTGATATGCGTTGTGATTCAACAACTTAAGGTTGGTCAGAATTACTTCAGCAGATTTGCGGTCGAAGGCATGCCGATTGCCATTTCCCTCACCGTGATGATGAAACTAGAAACCGAAACCTTATAACAGTAGTCGTAGGAGGCTCAAATGTTTTCAAAGTTTCACAGCCGCAAGGGTTTCACCCTTATCGAGTTAATGATCGTTGTCGTGATCATCGGCATTCTGGCTGCCCTGGCTATCCCGCGTTTCATGCAGGCGACCACCAAGTCGAAGCAGTCTGAGGCCAAGCAGCTCCTGAAGCAGATCTACACCATGCAGCGCACCTATCGCCAGGCCAACGGCCTCTATGGTGACAACGGTGCTTCCGCCGCCGCTAATGGTGCCGCCATTCAGACCTTCCCGCAGATCGGCGTTGAGGTCATGGAAGGTAACATCTACCAGTATGACATAGTTGCCGCCGCCAATACCTTTACGGCCACAGCCACGGCCAACCTGGACGACGACGCTACTGTCGATACTTGGACTATGGATCAGAACGGCAACCTGCAGAATACGATCGACGACGTTACTACCTAATTGAGTTGATCAGGTTCGATCTTAGAGCGCCCCTTGAACGAGGGGCGCTTTTTTTGTCCAGATGCTGCGTGCCTCCAGCCGCCGGCAGACATTGTTCGGTTCGTCCTATTTGTCAGGTTTGTGGTTGACGGGAATCTTGCGGCGGGCTTATCATAGTTGGGATCATGAGGAGACTAAAACCTTACCTTTTCGCAGCGCTTCTACTGCCTTCTGTGGTGCCGGCTCAAGATCCGGCATCTCTGTCCCCGGAGCAGTTCGGACTGCAGCACCTAGCTTCGTACTTGGGGCTGAAGCCGAGTGATATATCGTACCGGTCCGATTATACTGAGCCGGACGGTTTTCGGCTGAAGCTGGTAGCTGACCTGATGGATCAGCCGCTCGGCATGATTGAATATACGGAGAATCTGAAAGCTGCTTATGTCAGGGCTCAACCGGAGATACTGGCCGGTATCGTGTCTTCGGACCTGATCACGGAATTTCAAACAGAACGCCTTCCTGCGTACCTTCCGGAAGTCAACGAGATCAGCGAATTGCAGAACAGCTATCTGCCGTATTATTCAAATCTTGCTATCAACAGGCTCCTGAATAGGTGCCTGGTGTATCTGGACATCGTTTTTCCTCGATCCGCTGAAATGATGCTGGCTGAGTTGAATGCGGAGCAACGCCGGTTTCTCACCGAGCAATTCAAGGAACTGATCGTGGTCAGTGTGGAAGAGGAGTTCATGACAGCCGACGAGTTGGATGCAGCCGGAAAACGTGAAGAGGCATATGTTGAGGAGTTCGTGGTTTTTGGCGGCAACCTGCACCTGGATCCCATTCTCAGAGCCGGTACAGACTGTTTGCGAGATCTCATGCTTGAAGCTAAATCACTCCGGGCCGAGTTGAGGTCCGGCCAGTCGGACCCGGAGCAACTTCTGGCTTCGACCGATCTGGTTGATGATCGAGCGGCCGGTTCGTATATGGGAAAACAGGCCGGCTGGGCGATCGGAGGCGTGGGTCAGGATTACTATGAAGGCGATTACCGGTTTATCCTGGATCTGGGCGGCGACGATATATATGATCTTCACTATGATCCCAGCGATCCCCACGGGGTGATTATCCTCGATCTGAGCGGCAATGACACCTACCGGGCCGGTTCTGACTTCGCCCTGGGTTCTGGCTGTCTTTCGGTCGGCATCCTGCTGGACTTTGAAGGGAATGATCGTTACGATGGGCGGTCATTCTCGATCGGCTCCGGGTACTTCGGATTCGGTGTGCTTTATGATGCTGCCGGGGATGATCGGTATGAGGGGGACACTCACGTTCAGGGCGCCGGCACTTTCGGTCTTGGTCTGCTCATTGATGAAGGGGGACGGGATATCTACAACGCGGCTTTATATTCGCAGGGTTTCGGCTTCACCGAGGGGTTCGGATTGATTTATGACGCTGACGGGTCCGACAGTTATTATGCAGGGGGGAAATACAAAGACCATCTCCGTTATGAAGATCACTACCTTTCGCTGTCTCAGGGATTCGGTTACGGCCTCCGCCCGTGGATGTCCGGGGGCGTTGGAGCAATC
>CP070824.1:166407-177901 GCA_020344395.1 Candidatus Zixiibacteriota bacterium
CAAGAAGGTTCTGCATGTCAAAGTTGAGACACCTTTCCCCAGGTTTACGTACGAAGAGGTTATGTCCCGCTGGGGGATCGATAAACCGGATCTTCGCTTTGGCATGGAGATTGTCGATCTGTCAGATATCGTTCGGGATTGCGGTTTCAAGGTCTTTGCGGACAATGTGCGCTCGGGCGGATCGGTCAAGGGGATAGTGCTCAAAGGCGGGGGATCATACAGTCGCAAACAGATAGATGGTTTGACCGCCACAGCAAAAGAACTGGGAGCGGGTGGTCTGGCGTACATCCTGCGCACTGAGAGCGAAGATAAGTCGCCGCTTCTGAAGTTCATCGGCGAATCGGTCAAAGAGCAGATGTGCGAGAGGGCGGCAGTCGGCAAAGGTGACGCTCTGTTCATAATTTCAGATAAATCGCCAAAAACGGAAGAGGTTCTGGGACAATTGCGGTTGACTCTGGCCAGACAGCATGATTTGATTCCGCAAAATGAGCACAGGTTTGCCTGGGTCATGGATTTTCCGCTGTTCGAGTGGAACGAGGAAGCGGGTCGGCTGGAGGCCATGCACAACATAGTCTCCCATCCGATGGACGAGGATCTGGCCCTGATCGCCGAAGGCGAGAAGAGCACATTGTCGCCGTCCGATCCGAACCATCCCTGGCGGCGGGCCCGGGCGATGCAGTACGATATGGTTTTGAATGGTGTAGAAATAGGCTCGGGCGGCCAGCGGATCAATCGGCGGGAGTTGCAGGAGGAGATTCTGAATATTCTGGGGATTGACAAGGAACGAGCCGACCGCATGTTTGGCTTCTTGTTGCGGGCCCTCGAGTACGGTGCGCCACCTCATGCCGGGTGTGCGCTGGGCCTTGATCGTATCGTCGCCCTGATGATTGGTTCTGATTCCATACGTGATGTCATCGCTTTTCCCAAGACGACGAACGCCGGGTCGTTGATGGATGCCTGTCCGTCACCCATCGATCCCGAACAGCTCGAAGAGTTGGGCCTGGCGATTGTGAAATCATCTGATTCGGAGTGAGTGGTGAGCGTCAATACGGATGACAAGAAGACCGCGATCTTTGATGCTTCCGGCATCGACCAGCGGCTGCTCTTTGGCCAGAACGGGGCGTTTCTCCGTCTCATCGGGTCGCACTTCCTGGCCCGGATCGTGGCGCGCGGCGACCAGGTGCAGATTGAGGGCGAGGCCGCCGAGGTGGAGCAGATCGTCCGGCTGCTGGGGGATCTGGTGACGCGGATTAAACAGGGTGATATCATCACCGAGCAATATGTGCACTATGCGATGGCCATGGTGCGTGAGAACGGGCTGGGCCCGGCCGAAAGTATCTCAACCGAGGCGCTGCTCACCAATTCGCTCAAGAAAGCGATCAAACCCAAGACGGTGGGTCAGACGAATTATGTTAATACGGTGGATCGGAATGATATCGTCTTTGTAATCGGTCCGGCCGGAACGGGCAAGACTTACCTGGCCGTGGCGATGGCCGTGGCGGAGCTGAAAGCCAAGCGTGTCAACCGGGTGGTGTTTACCAGACCGGCGGTTGAGGCAGGCGAGTCGCTGGGGTTTCTGCCGGGGGATATCCGGGCCAAGGTTGACCCTTACCTGCGGCCGATCTATGACGCTTTGTACGACATGCTGCAGCCGGATAAGATCCGGAAACTTCTTGAGGTGGGCGTGATAGAAATCGCTCCCCTGGCCTTCATGCGAGGCCGCACGCTTAATGACGCCTTTGTCGTTCTCGACGAAGCTCAAAACACCACCAGTGCGCAGATGAAGATGTTCCTGACCCGGATCGGTGAGGGCTCCAAAGCGATCATTACCGGCGACATAACGCAGATCGATCTGGATGACCGCCGGGCTTCGGGGCTGGTCAAAGTGCGACCGATTCTCAGGAATATAAAGGGGATAGAATTCATAGAATTGACCCGAAAAGATGTCATCCGTCATCACCTAGTGCAGAATATTATCAAGGCGTACGAGGAATACGAAAAGAGAAGAAGCCGTAAGTAAGGCGTAACGGATGTTTGCCCTATGTTAAACATCACCCTCAAGCTAAAGAGAAAAATAAAGAGGCTTCTGAAGGTACAGACCGAGAGCCGCCAGACAGCCGTTCCGACCAGGCGATCCCGGGCCACGAAGATCATCATTCTGCTGGGCGCGGCATTGCTTTTCGGGCTTCTTTATCCCGGTGAAGTCCTCTACGATCCTCTGGATATGCCCCGGCAGGGTGAACTTGCTCCGGAGGACATAGTCGCGCCGTTTCAGATAACGGTGCTCAAAAGCGAGCGTGAGATCGCTGATGAAGAGGAGATGGTCAGGCGGTCGATACCGTTCGTGATAGACTATGATACCGCTATCGTAAGATCTGTCCGCGAATCGTTGAGCGACCTGATGGCGCAAATCCGGGAGTGCGGGGGGATCGATACGGCTGACACCTCGGCCCTGACTGCCTGTGTTGATTCGCTGGCGGCCAGTTTTCCCATGCTGAGCCGCACCGCGATTGAGAAGGCACTGGCAGCGGTCGATGATCTCGATTCAGTCCTGTATCGCCTCAACGAGGTATTCTCAAAGGATATTTATCAAGTCGGGGTCCTCCAGTCACTCAGCACGTTACCTGAACACAGGAACAGGTCGGTTCTGGTGCGGCAGGCCGATCGAGAGAGCATAGTCCAGCGGAGCCGTCTGATTGACAAGCCGCTGGCGGATGTCCGCCTGCTCTCGGCGCTCAATCGCCTGTCGGCAACCGATTCCATTGACGTCGAAACCCACTATCTCATCGGTCGCAATTTCATCCAGCCGAACCTGTTTCCGAATGCCGACGAATACAATCGCCGCGTGGCCGACGAACTGCTCCTGATTTCGAATGTCAAGGAGATCGTCAATACCGGTGATGTTGTCGTATCGGCACGCCACAAGGTCACGGCGCGCCAGGGGAAGATCCTCCAGGAAATGGCTCGGCTGATGCATGAGCGCGCGGCGGGAAGGCATCGCCTGGCTTCCTATTTACCCGTGCTGGCGAGAATCCTGCTGGTACTGACAGCCTTCGCCGCCCTGTTTCTGTTCCTTTACCACTTCCGACGCCAGATATATCTGTCCAACCCGAAGCTGCTGGCCCTGTTGATGGTTTTTGCGTTTCAGCTCCTGGCCATCTATCTGGTGGAGCATCTGGGGTTCAACTCGATCTACGCATACCCGGTGGCCATCCTACCCATAATGGTAACCGTTCTGTTTGATGCCGAGGTCGGCATCCTGACTACTATCATCCTGGCTTTGCTGCTGGGCGTTATGCATCGATTCAGTTTCAGCATCACACTGCTGAGCGGCGTGGTCGGCTTTGTGGCGTGCTTTTCGTCGCGCCGCGTCAGGAAACGAACAGACTTTTATCGAATCATGTTCTTCATAATTCTGTCATACGTGGCTCTTATTTTTGTTGTAGAGAACCTGAAGTTAAACCCCAGTTCCGAGATCCTGACGGAGATGATATACGGCCTTGGCGCGGGACTGGTGTCAGTGCTCCTCACTATTGGAGTCATGCCGGTGTGGGAATCGCTGTTCGGCATGACCACCGATATTACCCTCCTGGAGCTTTCGGATCTAAACCACCCGCTTCTGAAGCGACTGGCCATTGAGGCTCCGGGGACCTACCATCATTCTATTATAGTCGGCAATTTGTCTGAAGCCGCTGCCAAGGCGATCAATGCAAATTCTCTGCTGGCTCGGGTGGGGGCTTACTATCACGATATCGGGAAGATTGAAATCCCGGAGTATTTTGTGGAGAACCAGCTCAGTGTGACGTCAAGACACGAATCTCTGACGGCGTCAATGTCGGCATTGATCCTTTCTTCACACGTAAAGAAGGGGCGTCTTCTGGGTGAAGAGGCCGATATTCCGGATGCCGTCCTCAATTTTGTAGAAGAGCACCATGGTACAATGGTGATGACCTATTTCTACAACAAGGCTGTGGAACAGGGCGCCGAGCAGTCTTCGATTGACAAGTTTCGTTATCCGGGACCCAGACCTCAGACCCGCGAGACAGGCATTGCCATGCTGGCGGACGCCGTGGAAGCGGCCAGCAGGACCCTTGACGAGCCCAAGCCGGCCCGGATCGATGACCTGATTCAACGGATAATCACCGACCGATTCCAGTCCGGCGAACTGGACGAGTGTCCGCTTACTCTCAAGGACCTGGCCAAGATAAAGCAGGCTTTTGTGCAGATACTGATAGCAGTATTCCATCATCGAGTGAAGTACCCGGCTCGTGAGCCGGCCGAAACCTGATGAAACTTGTGATAATCAGGGACGTGGCCGGTCGCATCCCGTCCGGTCGAATCCGGAAGCTGTTCGACATCGTGGTGGCAGAGGAAGCTGACCCGGATTGGCATGCATCGGTTAACTGGATCGTGACCAGCAGTCAGAAAATTCGATCGCTCAACCGGAGATTTCGGGGCATTGATCGCGCTACCGATGTCCTGTCGTTCAATATTGACTCGCCGGAATCCGCCGAGAATACGTTCGGCGAGATATATATCTCGGCCTCAACAACCCTTAAGCAGGCCAGGATTCGAAACTGTTCACCCGACCACGAATATTTGCGCCTGACCTGTCATGGCTTACTGCATCTTTTCGGTTATGCCCATGAGGCGGAACAGGACGCGACCGCCATGCTGAACCGTGAAGCGTATTTCCGGTCGCTGGTAGAGTAGAGGCTGTGATGATTCAGACAATTGTTGCCGTCGTGCTCATTCTCTTTGGCTATGTGTCGTCGTACGTTGTCTCGCTATATGCTCTTGCCGTGTACATAGACCCGGAAGAGGTCGAATCGCTGTTTTCAGAGACATCTCGGCGGCGCAAGCGGCTGCTGAAGAAACTGGCCGCCGATCCCCGGGCATTCATGCAGATAGCGGCGGTGTACCAATCGTTCTCGCTGATTGTCATCACCGGGTTGAGCATTTATCTCTTATTGGGGTTAGCATCCTTGTTGAGGGCTTCGGCATATCTCATTGTGCCATGCGGCCTGATGGCGGTCTGGCTCTTGACCGTTACAATAGTGGACCTGCTGCCTCGGCGGGTATCTCGAAAGGCAATAAGCCGCAAAATGCTTCGCCACCTGTGGCTGGTCTCAGTGCTCTACCGGTTGCTGTCCCCCATTGTCTTGGCCTACCGGCGTGCTCTGATGGTTCGCCGCGATAATGACTCCGTCACCGAAGAAGAGAAGGAAGAAATCGTAGAGCGTGCTATAGAGACACTGGCCGAACAAGCCGGGATCAGTGAGACGATAGTGGAAGAAGACGAAAAGGAGATGATCGGCCACATCTTCCTGCTGGACCAGACGATTGTCCGTGAAATTATGTCGCCACGTATCGACATTACGGGAGTTGAACGGGGAACCCGCTTTGCAGAGATTCAGGAGACGGTGCAGCGGGACGGGCACTCGCGATTTCCGGTCTACGATGGCTCAATTGACCGAATTATCGGAATCCTGTACGTGAAGGACCTGTTCAACAACATGCCCAGGCCAGGCGAAGAGTTCGTCATCGGCAAGTACCTGAGAAAGCCATTCTTCGTTCCTGAGACAAAAATAATAGGCGACCTGCTCCGGGAGTTCAGGGCGAGGCAGCTTCACATCGCCGTGGTCGTGGACGAGTACGGAGGCGTGTCAGGTCTGGTGACCCTGGAAGACATTCTCGAAGAGATTGTCGGGGAGATTCAGGACGAGCATGACAGTGAGGAAGCTGTATTTGTCAGGCTGTCCGAAGGCCATTATCTTGTAGATGCATCGATGCTCGTCGATGAGCTTCAGCACAGGCTGGGAACCGACTTCGAACAGGGTGAATATGACACCGTGGGAGGTCTGGTATATGATCTGGTGGGCTCAGTGCCAGACGAAGGGGCACGAGTGATATGGCAGAATCTGGAGCTCACGGTAACCAAATGTGAAGGTCAGCGAATCCGGCAGGTCAGCGTCAGGGTGCTTCGTTAGCCGCACAGTCGTTCGCACAAAGGCGGCCAGGATCCCGTTAACTCTTTAATATACCGTCAAATAACCATACCGAGCTAGTCTGGGTCGGCACGGCAATTCTTTCCTTCCCGGTTCTTCACACACTTATCAAGGCACTGCCACGCACCGTTTACATTGCGGCTTAAGAACCTCAAAAAAGGGTTCGGCGCAGAATTTGCGTTTCTATAAAATAATACTTGACAAGGGGATCGAAGGGGGGTAGTTTGAAGGTGGCAAAATATGCGTCCGAATATAGGTGACGGACCGGACCAAATAGTCTGGATGCGTGTTTATGGTTACGGTTCGTTGACATATCTAGTTTGTAGGAGGAGACAATCATGAAAGGCAGATCATTTACGGCAACTTTGATGCTGTTTGTGTTTGCTGCTGCAATCCTTGTCTTCACCCCTGTCGTCTTTGGTGATCACCCCTGGGATAGGGATGTTACTAACGGTGGCGGCACAGATACTGGCCTGGATTCGCTTTATATTCCGCCGGACTGGACGGATGACTCGGATCCCTGGTGGTGGTGGTATCTGACTACCTCTTCCTTCTATTTTATAGGAGGAGATGTCGGCACTGAATCGGCAAATGACGGCTGATGGAGAATGCGGTAGTGGAGAGAGAAGGGCAGGAGAAACCGTGACCCATTGACTGGTTCACAAACTCTAGCAGTTGCGCATGCGAGAACCCTCACAACAATTCGCTTTTGATAGCCGCCTCCTGGCAATTGAGGAGCTATTCAGGCAGAGACAATTCGAGGCAGCATATCAAGAACTGGACATCCTGGCCGAGCAGGATTTTGTGTCAGATTCGCATGAAGCTGGCCTCTATTTCACTCTGCAGGCTGACCGCGCGTATAATTCCGGTGATTATCGACAAGGTATCAAAGTTGGCCAAAGGGCGGCCAAGATTTTGGCGAGCCTTCCGCTCAATCGCCGCTACGCGAAAGTGCTACTAATTCTTTCGAAGACGTATAATGCGCTGGGCGATTTCAAGATTGCCGAAATCAAAGCTCATGATGCTCTGGCTGCTTACCGGCGGGCAGGTGATCCTGACGGACAGGTGGATGCCCTTAATGAACTCGCCAGCATCGCGTTCATTCGATCCGATTACGCAGTTGCGTCGGACCTGCTTGAGGAGGCCATAAAACTGGCCGTGGAGGATGAGCGAAGGTGCGCTCTGCTGACAGGTAACGCCGGCCGTGTCAGGACGCTTAACGGGGAGTGGGCCAAAGCCGAGGATAATCTTACAACCGCCATCAAGTATGACCGTCAGCACGGTTCCGAGATATCGTTGGCGCGCAACCTCCTGTCTCTCGGGTACTTACATTTAATGAAGCGCGAGTTCCTTTTCGCGCAGCGCAGCCTTGACGAAGCCCAGAAGCTGATCGAGGCGCACGACCTCGTTCGGGAGAAGATTATCCTCTCTGAGTATCTTGGTGAACTTGCCGCGGAAAAAGGCGATGTCTACAAGGCTAAATCAATCCTTGGTAATGCCTATCACGAGGGAAGACTGCTGGCTCCTGATTCAGCACTGGTGTCACAATCTGGTCGCCGCCTGGCTGAAGTCGAGTACGTGCTGGACAACTATGACGAGGCTATGAAATACGGCCAGAAGGCTCTTGATGTGGCCCACCAGATGGGTGAGCAGGCAGAGATCTCAATGGCTCACCGGGTGATTGCCCTGGTTTTTCAAGCGCGATCAGAAAATTCTGAGGCTGTAGAGCATATCAAACTCGCCGTTGAAACAGCGCGAGAGGCCGGGGATCCGTTAGTGCTGGCCAGAGTACTGCTGTCGTGCGCAGATATCCTGATGAATGCCGAGGTTCTGGAGCCGGAGAAGGTCCGTTCGATGCTCGACGAGGCGGCAAGGATGTTCCGTAAGCTGAAATCAGAGTACTGGGTCGCTGAGACGGACTTCAGAGCCGGAGTGCTGGCTTGTCAGTGCGGTGATTTGTCTCGTGGGTTCAAGAAGTTGAGCCGTTCGGAACGCGCCTTTAATAATCTGGGTGACGCGCCGAAGGTCCGGCGGGTAAGCGAGTTCCTCAAAAAGCTGTCCAATCAGGCCGTTGCCCTGTCTGTCTCGGGGGAGAATGAATACAAGGTGTTCGGCAATCTCATCAATCAGTCGGATCTGAAAGATGTCAAGACGGGCCGGATGGATGATGTGCTGGAAGTACTGATGCGGCGGACTTCAGCCGATCGAGCAATCATTTATACGCCTGATTTTGAAGGCAGCCCGGTGATCAGTTCGCTTACCCTGTCCAAGCACCAGGTTCGGAAGTTTGCTGAGGGTTTCTGTCAGATGCTGGGTCAGGAGATCTCAAACAAGCGTCCCACGCTGCTCCTTGATTGTCGAAGGGATCCCTATGTCAATGATCTTCTTCCTGATATTCCGGATGTCGTGGCGAGCATAATTGTGGTTCCCTTCAGGATGAGTGATGAATCGACAAGCTTCATGTATCTGGATAAGCTGTCGGTCGATAATACTTTAAATCCGTTTTCTCAGTCGGAACTTAACTTTGCGGTCGGCTTTTCGGATCTGATTGCCTTCAAGTCGGCCGAGTTGCAGAAGATCCTGCTGCAGGAGGATAACCGGAGACTAAAAGCGCAACTGCAGGCCGAAACCGCTTTTCCGAATATCATTACTTGTAACAAGCAGATGCTGGAAATGCTGGCACAGGTGCGGCAAGTCGTAGACTCCAGCATATCGATAGGCATTGAAGGTGAGACTGGTAGCGGCAAGGATCTGCTGGCGCGCGCGATTCACTACAACTCAGTTCGTCGAGACAAGAGGTTTATATCTGTTAACTGCGCAGCTCTTCCAGAAACGCTCCTGGAGTCGGAGCTGTTTGGTGCCAGACGAGGGGCCTTCACCGGTGCTGACCGAGACAAGCCGGGGCTGTTCGAGGAGGCCGATGGCGGGACATTCTTCCTTGACGAAATAGCCGACATGCCACCGAGCATTCAGGCCAAGTTGCTTCGGGTCCTGGAGGAGAAGGAGGTAGTCCGTCTGGGTGAAACGGTTCCGCGGAAGGTGGATGTCAGGATTGTCTCTGCGACCAATAAGGACCTCAAGGAGTTAATGGCTTCCGGTCTATTTCGGTCGGATCTTTATTATCGGTTGTCCGCTCTGACCTTCAGGCTGCCTCCTCTTCGAGAAAGGCGCGAGGATATCCCCCTGCTCGTGGAGAAATTTCTCGAGGGTTCGGGCAAATCTGTCTCGGGCGAGGTAATAAAGAAGTTGATTGCCTATGACTGGCCGGGCAACGTCAGAGAACTGGAGAACGAAGTCAAGAAGCTGGTCCTTCTGGCCGGAGGCGGCCACGAAATTGGCCTGGATGTTATGTCCAGCAAGCTATTCTCCGTAACCGAATCTGCGGAGCCCTCACTCAGCCACCCGGCTGCGGTGGCGCCTGACGGTGTTACGTTTACGCATGACTATTCTCTCTACGATTATTTAGCGGCACATGAGCGGCAGTTCATCGTGAGGGCCCTTCGGGAGCGAAAGGGTGTCAAAAAACATGCGGCGGAGGCTCTCAGTATCCCGGAGTCAACCTTGCGATTGAAGATTAAGCAGTACTGCATCGACCTGGACAGACTGGATGCGATAAACTAGTTATTGGCTGCCAGAGATCTCTCTTGAGCCCCGTCCCGCGGGGTTTTTTTCTGCTATGGTAACAGGTTTTGTCTACAAGCACTTTTCGGCCGGGGCCTACTTCAATATGGCCTGTGATGAGTGGATGTTCATTCGGTCTCTGCAGCAGCCCGGGTCTGTCTTCCTCCGGTTGTACACATGGCGGGAAGGGGCTATAACGTTTGGTTATAATCAGTGTGTGGAATCAGCGATCGATCTGGAAAAAGCCGGTACCGTTCCTGTGATCAGGCGAGTTACCGGCGGTCGCGCGGTCTTTCATGATACGGCAGAATTGACCTACAGCTTGGTGGTCAATCAGACCGGATTGGAATGCTCGAAATTGTGCGGTTCAGTTTCACGTACATCTCATGAGATAGCGGTCGCCGTAAGCCAGTTCCTTGCGTCAAGGGGACTTAGGGCGGTCATTGCCAGGCCAGGCAGCCCCTTACGGAGACGACCGACGGACTTCCACAGCGCACCGTGCTTTGAATCGACCGCCCGGAGTGAGATATCCGTTTCTGGCCGCAAAGTTGCCGCTGCGGCACAGCGGAGGATCGGGCCGGCCCTTCTACAGCACGGGTCACTGAAACTTTCGGGTAACCCGCCGCATCCGGCACTGCGAGGTGCGGCCGAGACTGCCCTACCGTCAATGAATCCAGTCTCCAGACCGGAGTTCGACTCGGCTTCCCATGATTTTATGGGCTCTTTCAGCGATTGGCTGGGGTTGGATCTGGCTCCGGCCCTGCTTTCCAGAGCGGACTTGACACAGGTTCACAGGCGGGAATTGGAGATCCAGAAAAACCCGTTGGACCCTCGTCAAATTATTAAACAAAATACCTCTGAAACAAGTCCTTAGGATAGTGTGAGAGCTCACTGTGAGCCAAAAAACCGCTTGACTTTCCTGCTCTGGTGAGACAACTTACACAGCCTGTATGGATAGGAATGGGAGTGTTGGTAAGGTCTGACGAATGATAGGGTTGAGAGAAATGGGCAGAGTGTCCAGCCCCGCTTCAGGTGTTTACCCTTCCGTTTCTGAGAGGATTTGAAAATAGAAGGTCACTGATAGACTATTGCCAAACATGGACTTGGCCGAGCAAACACGCGACATGAAGGACTGGCTCCGGGAAATGGTGCGATTTGCTCGTAGTGGAGGTTGTCAAAGATGATGTTTTGTGGTCGAAGGATTCCTACAATTGCGGTTGTTTTGTTCCTCTGGGTGTCGCTACTGTCGGTTATTGTTATGGCAGGTTCGACGGGGCAGATTAAGGGGAGAATCACTGACAGTGAGTCCGGGGAACCGGTTATCGGTGCTTCAGTGCTGATTGTCGGTACCACTCAGGGTGCCTATACGGATGTCGATGGGTATTACACGATCCTTCGGGTCGACCCCGGGACTTACAGTCTGAGAATCACTCACGTCGACTATAAGACGGTGGAAGTGGTAGATGTGAAAGTGCAGATCGACCTGACGACCGAACATGATCAGGGCATGGAGCAAAAGGTCACCGAGCTGGACGAGAAGATTACGGTTCAGGGCAGGCAGGATATTCTGAACAAGTTCGAGGTGGCCGGTCAGGTCAACATCTCCCAGGAGGAGATATCTCATCGACCGGTGCAGACGGTGGATCAATTGTTGGAGCAGGTGCCCGGTGTCCAGCTCAAATCGACCGGGGAAATCTTCATTCGCGGCGGTCGAGCCGGCGAGGTGTCATATATTGTTGACGGCGTGCCGATGAACGACCCTCTCGGCGGTCTCGGTGTATCGGGTGGGGCCAGCATGGATCTGGCATCCGGTTCCATTGCGGACATTCAGATTATCAAAGACGGTTTTGATCCCGAGTACGGTA
>CP070824.1:178001-189305 GCA_020344395.1 Candidatus Zixiibacteriota bacterium
CGCTGAAACGCCGCGAATCAACTCTGATCCGACCCGGCATAGGAGCAGGTGTCGGCTTTCTGTCCGGCATGTACAACGAAACTCATGTCAGTCATCATCTGGTCCTTAAACCGTACCTGCAAGCCGTATTTCAGTCTACCTGGCTCATGGAGATGTCTCTGGTCGTGATGGTGCCCCGAAAGCAGACCAAGACCTCGCTGGAGAGGGTATATCCGGGTTACATATTCATGATTCGGCTGGGAGTTGTTCTGTAGAAAAAACTGCAGGTTCGAAAATCCGCACATTTCACTTGGCTTGAGGGTTGTCCGATATTATCTATAGGCTAAACAGTGGTGGCCGTCCCATGAGCCACCACGGTGGAGAGAAAGACAGGCTCTGCCTGTTTGTGGGGCCGTAGCTCAGTTGGGAGAGCGTCGCGTTCGCAATGCGAAGGCCGCCGGTTCGATCCCGGCCGGCTCCACCAAAGACAAAAGCGCCGCCTCCGAGATTATTGGAGGCGGCTGAAATATGTGCTAGATGGGGAGTTAGCGGTGCCCTGTAACCCGGAACCCGCTATACCGGGGTCGAATTCCCACCCGAGGATTTAGCGATGGTTTGATTTCTTTCGGGTAAGTGGTGTTGACGGCTGGGTCCTGTACAACAAAAGCCTTTGAACCCCGTCAGGACCGGAAGGTAGCAGCGGTAAGAAGATCCTTCTGTGTGTTGCAGGTCCCCCCAGCCTGAGCCGGCTGCTCGAAAGGCCTTACCGGAGCGGTTCGGAGGTGGGTGCACAAAATTCCGAAGCCCTTCGCCACAGCGGTGAGGGGCTTTATTGTTTCCAGATCAGATCTTACGGTCGGAATCAAACCAGCCTTTGCAGTGGCCGGGTCAGGCAGGTCGGGCCGCCGGCCCCTTTTCGCGAGATTTCATCCCCTTTGTATGTCAGCACCTCCACGCCCTGATCTTCCATCAAGCCATGTGTAATCGGGTTGCCGTCAAGCGTGATGACCTTGCGCGGCGCCAGGGCCAGAACATTGCAGGCCATCTGTCCGTATTCGTCCTCCGGTACTTCGATCAATTGGATCCCCCGGTAGATCAACTGTTCTCGAAACGGTACCGGCATCAGTGGTGAATACACGACGGCTAAATCACGGTCAATCGGGCTGAGAAACGACATGAGATGAAACACGTCATTCGGCCCCTTCCAGTGCGGCAGCGGAACCACGATCAGTTCATCGACGAGGTGCGATGTCATCTCCCTGAGTTGTGCGATCCCATCGTCATTGGTTCGATAGCCGCGCCCGACCACGAGCGTTCGTTCGTCGAGCCAGACAATATCGCCACCTTCCAGTTTTCCCGGCTCTTTGATACTGCCCAGGATCGGAATCCCCTCATCTACGAGAAACTCCCGGTAGGCGTCCGGTTCACCCCGGCGTGCACCTTTGCCCATGTTACAGAGGATCACACCCTCGTTGGTCACCACGGCAGCATCGCGTGCGTATATTGAATCCAGGCCCGTCTTGTCGTTGGCCGGCAAAAAACGAATTTCCGGCACCAGAGAACTGATCAGATCAATTAACCACTCATACTCGGCGACCGCCTCGGCGAAGTCCGGTGGACCAAAATAGTTGAGTTCTTCCCACTGTGCATCGATCTGTTCCTGTGAAACAAATGCGTCTTCCGGCCTTTTGACTGTAATCGATTCGATCTTTCCAATTTCGGATTGCGAGACAGGTTTCATGGGCAGGGCCTCTCAAGCAGCTGAACTCTTTTCCCTTTGTCGCGGTGAAGGTAATGTCCGTACATCACGGTGTCAATCAGCACCGCAAGGCAAAGTCGTGCAATTACCGTAACTTAGGGTGAAAAATGATGCCGTGTCAGGGCAAGGATGCGAAAAACGCGAGTCAAATAACGATTGATTCGCACAAATTTCGGAGGTATATTGTAATACGGCCGGTGAATGCCGGAAAAAGCCCGAGCTAACGCCTAATTTCAACCTATGATTGATTGTCGCACGGTGCCGTGCCGGTTTATAGGTACGAATGGGACGCACTGATGCTGCAGGAGGTGTGACCTGTCGGGCAGGAAAGTCGCAGAGTTTGAACTGGTATTAATATAGAACGTGAAGGAAGGATGCCTATGATTGTTAAAACAATGCTTGAGAAGATTCCACGAAAGGTGATCACCGCCCTGCCGTCGACGACTGTGCATGATGCTATGGGTAGTCTCATCGAACACAAGGTGAGTTGCCTGCCGGTGGTTGATGAGGATGGATTGCTGATAGGGATAATCAGCGATAAGGACATCTTCAAGAAGATCTATGAGGCTGAAGGCAACTACGAGAATCTCACTCTGGCCGACCTGATGGTCACCGACGTGATCATCGGGCAGCCGGACGATGAGATATCGTACATTGCAGGGTTGATGAAGAACAACTGGATAAGACATGTCCCCATCGTTGAAGGGCGGACTCTCCTCGGACTGGTGTCGCAGCGTGACATAGTGCTGACCCAGGCGGAGAGCACGGCCGTGGAGAATCGATACCTCAAGCTGTACACAGAGGGAATGTCCGGCCGCGATAAGTCCGGAGATATTTGATACGGCCGGACCCTCAGATCGGTTCACAGATCAGCGAGACGCTGTTTTGCCTTGCTGTACATTAAGGAGTGATTCAGGGATAGAACCGGATTGAGGTTAATGGCGCGTTCGTAGTATTCGCGCGCCATTGACGTGTCGCCAGTGCCTTCATAGGCGCGCCCCAACCGAAACAGGTTATAGGCGTTGAGGACATTAGACATTTGCAGTTCCCTGACAGCGCGGCTGTAATCCTGCTGGCTGAGAGCAATCCGGCCGTTCACTTCATGTGCGAACCGGATAAGGTTCATGTTCCCGGATCGCTCAATCTTGTCCTGATATTCTGAAGCCAGCTCCCAGGCCTCCTCAAGGTCTCCAGAGTAGGAGTTGTAGACTGCCTCGGCGGCCATGAAGTTACGGCGGGCGACGTACTTGATCTCCTCCGCGAGATCAGAATCCTCAATTAGATCGAGTGCGGTCTCTACCTTCTCAAAGGCATCCTTGGGCCTGCCCAGATCATATAGGATCAAGGCCATCAACTGCAGGTCGCCGGCCGTTCCGTTGACGTCGGTCATCTCCTCCGCCAGCCTGTATCGTTCCTCGATTTCACTGAGGGCCTGATCGTACTTGCCTTCGTAGATGCTGATTGCCGCCCGGGCCGCATATGCCAGCCTCCGCTCGCCGTCATTCTGAGCGTTGTCGTAGAGGTCCTGAATCTGCCGCCGAGCCGCCTGGTAGTCGTTCTTGTAGACCAGATTGGAAGCAATGCCCAGTCGTGAAGCCTGGAAAATCGAACTGACGGCCAGAGCCTTGCGGTAATACTCGATCGATTCATCGTACCGTCCGGTGCGCATCAACAATTCCGCGTACGAGTCATACGGATTCGGATCCTCGGGAATAAGATCGATGTATTTCTTGAAGGCTTCCTCGGCCGCCTCGTAATCGCCCAGGAAGCGGTGGGAATAGCCCAGCTGATTGTAGATGGGACTGAGAGTATCAGATATTTCGGCGGCGCGCTCGTACTCAGCGATAGCCAGCGCGTATTCCTGCTGACCGAAGTAATAATTAGCCAGGGCGGTATGAGCCCGCTCGTCCTCAGGGTATGCCGTTACCAGTTGTCTGAGGAGCGTAACCTGTCGTTTCGGCTCGCCGTTTATGGCCGCTTCCATGGCCAGGATCATCAGCCGTTCTCCCTCTGAGATCTTACCAACGAGCGCACGGGCGTTGCTGAAGCGCTCCAGCAATTGAGCATTACTCGGGCTTCCGATAGCATGCAAGAAGTGGGCCATGGCAAAATTCGGATCTTCAGCAAGCGCCATCTCAAAAGACTCTGCAGCTTCGGTCACTCTGAGCCGTTCCTGCAGGTCACGTCCCTGCAGGTAGTACTCGAGTGCTTTTTCCGAAGAAGTGGTGATCGGGATTTTGCTGCTGTCTGTCTGGGCCGTGGCCACGACGCCCAGACCCAGCGTTATGCACAATATCAGTGACGGTAATCTCATAATATCTGTGTCCTCTTCATGGTTACCTGCAGTATACTCTCCCTTTCTCGGATCAGCCATTTATATATACACGCAGGCCGTTCCTCTGCCTACTAATCTTACGGTACTACTGCAGCGCAGTTCAACCAAAACTATCGGCCCGGTTCCGGATTCTTATAACAGGACGCGGTGCAGTTTTAGCGGTTGCGTGAACAATTTGCAGGCCGTTAAATGTCAAACAGAAACTGCGCTGTCGAAGTTCATGATACTGGCCCGAATTCTGCTTTTACTGACCGTCGTATTCTGGGGCTGGTCATTTGTGGCTACTAAGATCTGCCTGGATTATATGACCCCGGTGGAGCTTATGGGGCTCCGCTTTCTTCTGGCCCTGCCCCTCCTGCTTGTTATCATCGGCGTGAAAAGAGTCAGGCTGAATTTCTCGGGCCAGGGCCGGGCAGTCGCCCTGGGTTCGGCCATACTGGCGGCACATTTCTATATTCAAATGACCGGGATCAAGTATACTACCGCAACCAACACCGGTTGGATTATTGCAGTCACACCTCTGGTCATGGCGGTCCTGGCCTTCTTGATTCTGAAAGAAAGGGTCGGACGCAAAACCGTAATCGGGATTATCATCGCCACCCTTGGCATCCTTCTGTTGATCTCGCGTGGTGAAGTGACCGAACTTGGTTGGTTGTCGTCCGCCGGTGACTGGCTGGTGCTGGCCTCGGCGCACACCTGGGCACTCTACACCATTGCCACTCGAAACCTGACCCGGTCGCGCAATCCGCTTGCGGTTACTTTTGTAATACTTCTTCCGGCGGCCGTGCTGGTGCTCGGTGTTATGTTGGTAACTTCCGACTGGTCGACGTTCCTTCATCTTCCGGCCGAGGTGGTTGTAGCACTATTGTTCCTCGGCGTTGCCGCCATGGCTCTCGCTCACTGGTTCTGGCAGGAGGGGGTGTCAAGGGTGGGTGCGGCGAGGGCCGGTATCTTTCTTTACCTCGAACCGCTGGCTACGACGGGGCTGGCTGTCGCGTATCTGGATGAATCATTCGGTGTGTTTACTGCCATCGGCGGGTTGATGGTCCTCTTCGCGGTCTGGTTCGCTCAACGCAAGAGAACCTGATTTTACCCCAAAGACAGTGCTGTTTGCTGGAGCTGAGCCCTGATTGTGAAATCGGTGCAACCGAAAGAGGCCGCACGGCGCTGGTTTCTTCACACCGCCCTGTCATACCTGGGGACGCCGTATATCTGGGGTGGGGATGATCCGTCCGGGTTTGACTGTTCAGGTTTTGTCATCGAATGTCTCAAATCGGCCGGTCTGGTGGATGAGGATCAGGACTTGACCGCTGACGGCCTCCTGCGCAGGTGCTGCGACCGAACGGTCCAGAAGCCGCGGACCGGGGCGCTCCTTTTCGACCTAAGCGAGGCCGGGGAGAGAGCGACTCATGTGGAGATTTGCCTGGATGAGTATTTTCAGATCGGGGCCGGCGGGGGCGGAAGGCATGTCAAGGATCGAGCAACTGCCTGGAAGGACAATGCTTACGTCAGGATCCGGCCGATCGGACCATTGTCGGGGCGTGTGAAGCTGGTTGACCCGTTTTTGGGCAAAAAGAGAGAGCCACCCGCGTAGGCATCGGGTGGCTCGGGCAGGCAAAGGAATACCAACAGGACAAGGAAGAAGTTGGTATTGTCTTATCGTCTTAGTAGCTTAAGCTGTAAGGCTGGGGATCCTCTTTCCTCTGATGTCCCCGCTCTTGCCGGCAGGCTTTTCCGCCGCCGGGGCATATTCAATCTCTTAGACGGCGTTTTCCCCAATTTGTTCGGAAAAATATGATCTTTTTTTCGGGGGAGCTGACTTTTTTTGGGTCTGGGAGCGGTCTGGCTATTCGGCGGACCGGAGGGCCCGGATTACTTCGCCGGGCGACTGAGCGGCCATTAGCTCTTCACGAAGGCCGTCGTACTGGAGCATTTCGGCAAGGGACTTGAAGACTTTAAGGTAGAGTGCGTCGTCATACGGCGGCGCGGCCATCACAAAAAACATGTGGGCAGGTTTATCATCCAGGGACCCGAAATCGTACCCGGCCGTGGAACGTGCGAATGCGATCATAAAATCCTTGGCCTGCTTGGTCCTGATGTGCGGGATAGCGATCCCGCCACCGATGCCGGTGGTGGCTTTCTTCTCGCGGTTGATGAAATCCAGGACAAGCTTGCTCCGGTTTCCGATGCGATAGCCGGATTCGAGCAGGTCAACCAGTTCGTGGATGATGAGTTCCTTGGATTTCTGACGCCACTTGTCCACCGGAACGGTTTCCTCCCGTTCGTCGACGACGGTGGTCATCTCGAGTTTGATGACATCTTCGTTTATGTAGCGTGCGAGGTTCATATCATTGTATTATCGGCATCTTTATCGCCAAATTGAGGCAATTATATATTCTGAAGCGGTTTACGTCAAGTCGCATGCCGCGGTTGCATCGCATAGCTAGACGTTTCACGCCCATATGTGTTTATTGTCGTGCTGAGTTGTGCGAACGCTCAGGTCACACGCTTTTGGCGTGCGATTTTTCGAAGGAGAGGAGGTCTGATTGACGTTCCCGGGGGCTCACTCTGCGCATTGCGGAAGTGGTTCGAAAGTGATGAACAAGTAGTCAATCAGAGCGGTCAAATCGCCAATGTCGATGATTCCTTCCGGGTCTCCGTCACAATTGGCCTCCTCGGGGCAGGGAATAGTCTCGAAGGAGATAAACAGGTAGTTGATTATCTTGGTAAGGTCGGCGATATCAGCAATATCATCCGGATCGAAATCAACGTTGCCGGTCATCCCCTGGCAGCAATACAGGTTTGAACACGTTGAATCGGTCACAATGACCGCCTGGATCTGATTCTCGGGAGAGTTTTCCTGGCTATAAACACCCAGGCGCGGAGAACCGTAGTCGAATGCTGTAACTGCCACCAGATAAGCCTCACAGGGAACCACGTCCTCAATCACACATTCGTACTCGAAGTATTTGAGATAACCGTCTTCAGTCAACTCTTCCGGCTGTGCCTGACTCGGGATCAGACTCGATGGATACGGCTCTTCCGGGTAAACTTTGCGAATTGGATGGCCGCCCGACAGATCGGAAGTATTATCACCGAAAGTCTCAAAATAGATCACTGAATCTTCAAAACTGGTAAGTATCAGAGGGTTGTCGGCGGTGAAGGCCAGCGGGTCAAACGACGCATCCTGGCAGGGGTCAGGACCGGAACCATAAAGGCACCTCAGTTCCTCGAGGCTGAAAGGCTCATCGATCACATCGAACCGAAGACGTCTCTCCGGTGTAAGCTCGGCCTCGTATGGATATTCCTGCTGCGTGTGCTTAACGTAGTTTTCTCGGTCATAGGCGTGGAGCAAAACCAATTGATCCGGCCCCTCCGGCGACACCCAGACTCGGTATCCTTCGAAATCTTCCAGGTCGAGCAGGGGATCCCAAGCTGTTTCCGAGTAAAGTCCATTCCACGTCAGCTTCACTGTTCCCATGCCGGACTCTACTCGTACGATGGGTGCGGGGGGTGGTGCCACTCGTCCCTTGACAGTGATCTCAGCCACATCGTTCATTCTCCGGCTGAGGTGAGGGAAACCGACGGGAATCTGACTATCATCGATGGTGACGCCGTCAAAGTTCGTGAAATAGAGGCTTCCATGGGTGCTTCTGTATAACAGGTCAACAAAGCCGTCCTGGTTCAGATCTCCTACAATCGGCGAGTTGTTACGGTAGTTTCCGCGCCAGGCTGAATCCTCCATGATGAACGACCGGTCCCTTATTACCTCGCCGTTGTCGTCGAATGAAAAAATCCGCTCGGCTGCGATGTCTTCGAGGAAATCGTCTTCGACATGACGCACTATTTCCGGCCTTCCGTCGGCGTCAATGTCAACGAAAAGTCCCTGTGTTGGCGTTCCTGGCTCCGGGTTTTGAGCCAGCAGTCCCGTGGAGTCCAGGCCGAGCGGAGATCCATCCATGCTGTAAGCATAGATCTCAAGCCACGAAATAACAACATAATCGAGTTGCCCGTCTCCGTCTAAATCACCAAAGAGTGGGGCGTAGCTTGGATACCAACATCTTCGACCAACAGGCCGAGGCCATCCCGGCACCGGACGCAGGCCGGCGTCATATGCAAAGAGCATATATCTGATGGAGCCTTCCATACAATTTCCCCTGTGGGTCAAGAAAATGACTTCAAGTTGACCGTCGCCGTCTATGTCCGCGGCTGTTCTGGCGCCTTTATAGTAGCTCGAGTTCACTCCATCGTACCACGAGGTGTCCACATCAACGGAGTCGACAACGTTCCCGAGGCTGTCCATCGCCACCACCCGGCACATGCCGCTCTCCGTATTCAGCACGATTTCATTGTCCACAACCGTGTATTCCGCCCACCAACCCTGGGATCGATAGTATTCGTCTACACCGTCTCCATCCAGGTCAGCCGGGAATGACGACTTGGATGCGATTTCCCGATACCCCGTTCCATCAGCGCGCAGAACCGCCAATACATTGTCTGCCTCTCTCCACAGGATCTCGTCAACGCCGTCTCCATCCGTGTCCTTCAAGAAGAGACGAAATGTGAGGGCGAGATTAGTGTGATAGGTTGGTTGCCGACTGGTCGGATAGTACAATTCTGTTCCGTCGGAGTAATACCCATACAGCCCGTCCGCACCCAGCAGCACAAAATCATCAGTACCATCGCCATCCAAATTGCCGACAGCAATCAGACCAGCATTGCCGAAATCGCCGGAGGCCGAGGCAGGCAGTTCCAGGGTCTTTTCGCTGCCGTCTGCCGGATCATAGAACTTGACCCCCTGGGATGTCCCGAGTACAATCTCCATCGATCCATCATCGTCAAAATCCCCGTAGTTAGGTTGCACCGAAATAAGCGTATCTTCGAGATGGAGGGTCCAGCCGGTGCTGCCACTGAATACGGTTAACCACACGATTGAGGTTTCATCTGACGCAACCACGCCGGAATTTCGGTCATAAAGGGTTACTCGTATGGTGTGTTCATCCCCGACCAGGCCCCGAGGATACCATACCACCAGTGTATCATCGTAAACCGGCGTGGTCACCGTATCGATGAGTGTCCAGGTGGGCGGTGCCAATCCGGATCCGTACTCGATTACTATGTAACCGAACTCCGAATGCATAAAGGTGCCAACGATGGAGACGCACGCGGTCACCGAATCCCCCGGCAGGGGCGAGGTTATTTCCACGAGATCCTCGTTCAGAATAAACAGTCTCTGTTCGCATACGTTGGTCTCGTCCACTGTCAGGCGGACAGTCAACCACCCGTTCAGAGCAGTGGCATCTATGCTCGTAAGGTATGCGTCGGTAATGGGCAGACTGCTCCTGTAGGACTCTGTCCATGAGGCAGGAGTCTGCCCCAGCCCGTACTCCAACACCCACTCGCCGAGATCATCTCCGTCGGCCGTGCCATAAATATCGACGACTCCCGAAACGAAAGCCCCGTTGTGAGGAGAGCTTATTTGCGCCCGTCTTGCCGGAGTTTCTTCTATCGCCTGCAACAGGTTCACACGGCCGTGTCCGCTGTAAGGATCGAAGCCGACCAGCGAATCTCCTTCGCCGTATGGATCAATGATATCATCACTGGATCTGATAAGTATCTCCTGCACCGAGTCCACAATGAGCCCGGGTGAAACCGATCGAATCCAGGCTGACACACCTACCGCATGCGGGCAGGACATGCTGGTGCCTGAGGCAATAAAATACAGGCTGTCGACAATATGGACAAATGGTTCGTGGGCGCTGGCATACATATCGGTGCCCGAAGCCCGCAATGAAAGGATATCATGCCCCGGTGCCACAACCAGGACGCGGTCATGGTAGGTTGAGAATGCCGTTACCAGATCATCACTTTGAGTGGTGCCTATAGCCATGGTATTGAAATAGCAGGCCGGGTATGACACCCACCGATCTCCGCTGTTGCCGACAGCGGCAATCGGGATCACATTCTTCCGGCGCGCATAGCTAATGGCATCTTCTAACATATCTGATGGTAAATAGCCCCCCCAACTCATGTTGATAACATCGGCGCCGTTGTCCGCCGCATATACGATGGCCTCAGCACAAACCGAATAGGCCGCAATGGGAAAGATCTTCAGGCACATGATCCGAGCGTTTTGGCAGACACCGGCGATACCGATCTCATTTCCGGAGGTTGCGGCCACGATGCCGGCGCAATGGGTGCCGTGGCCATGATAATCCTCGGGGTCGTTGTCACCCCAGATCGGCAGGCCGTCAGGATTACCACAGAAATCCCATCCGTTTATGTCGTCCACATAACCATTATGGTCATCATCAAGCCCATTGTCAGGGATCTCTCCGGGATTTGTCCAGAGGCGACCGGCCAGATCCGGGTGATCTCTGTCCACACCGGTGTCGATGATGCCGACGACGGTGATACCTGTGTTGTCGGGGGGATTGGCATATACTTCCTGGGCATCAATATCAGCGTCGACAGCACCGTTTATCCAGACGAGGGTGTCGTTATAATCTCCTTCATATCGATCGACCGCCGGATATGGCTGGCCTGTATTGTGTAACGGCCACTGGGCCGGGTACAGCGAATCAGTGGGTATTTCGAATAACTCGACCACATAATCAGGTTCGGCGTATTCTACATACGGCAGATTCTCGTATTGACGAGCCATCTCCTCGAGGTCGACCCCTCGATCGACCCTCAGTAAATAGACGTCTTTCAATGGGTTATCTGCCGGCCTCAGTGCGTTGTCAGCCAACAGAGTCCTTTTCTGCCGCACCCCGAACTGCTTGTCAAGCGCCTCCATGGCCGCCATCCCGGCCGAGAATGTTCCGCGCATGGCCTGCTTCGAGTCTGGCCCGGCGCCCGGTTTGAATTTGACGATGAGTTGCGCAGGCAGATTTGGACCTTGAGTTGATCCTGCTTCACTGGGATAGATGGCCCAGGAGGATAGTGGGACGGCCAGAACCAGCAGGACTACAAACAGGTTGGTATAGTTGCACTTGATGGATAGCATGGGAAATCTCCTTCGGGTTGCCGGATCACATCCGGATCGTTTCTTCCTGTAAGCAAGTGTTGAAAACGGCTGATTTCGTACATGAAAGTTCCTTTTTGAGGCTACCGGCCTCGCTCTTGATAAGTCACACGCCTCCGGCGCAAGACCTGACGGTTCGTGTTAGAATGTGTTTGACATTGGCGATAAGGAAGGCGTCAATAGGGTAGGAAGGGAATTGAGAGT
>CP070824.1:189405-200574 GCA_020344395.1 Candidatus Zixiibacteriota bacterium
GGGGCCGGACCGGCAGATGCAGCCGAGGTGGTGCGTGACGGTCAGGCCGTATCAGGCGCGCAGAGTCGCTGTCAATTAAGAGGCCGGAGGCCGAGATCCTGTAACTGATCGATTCTTACTGAGAAGACTTGCGATTACTGCAAACATTTCTGGCTTTCTTGCGTCTTTAGAGTGACTCTGGATCCTTCAGAGAAAGGACTCAACTATGAAAAATTCGTTAGTCAGCTTGGTAATTCTCGTCCTGATCGCTACCGGCAATGTCTGCGCGCAGAATCTGATAGGTAATCCTGAGACAGTGGTCTGGGACTCCAGCCATAATAGATACCTCGTATCCGAGATGGGTCCGCCTAACAACATAGTCGAGATTGATGAATTCGGGAGCCACCGGGTATTCTTTGAGGATACGTATTTCCACCATGCAATGACCATAGTCGGGAACACATTATATGCGGCATGCAATCGCAATCAGATGGGAGGGATAGTAGGGATCGACCTCGACACACGCGAGGTTGTCTTTGAGAATCTCCAGACCGCCTGGCTGAACTGGACCAACGGCGTAGCCGCGGATACTTCCGGGTATCTGTACTTCACCTTTGGCGCCAGTTCTTTCTACCGGATGCGACTTTCGGATGGGCAAACTACCCTTAGATCGGCGGGCCAGATTACCGTTCCCAACGGGCTGCATTTCGACTCGTTAAGGAACCGGATTCTCATATGTGCTGAATTGAACCAGCCTGGAATTTGGGAATACGATGTTTCCAATGACTCGCTGTTCAAATTGTCCCTTTTCACTAAACGATACTCATGCATGACAGAAGACCAGGCCGGCAATTTCTACACCTCCGTCTTTTTCGACAACCAGGTCCTGAGATACGACAGTTCCCTGAGCGGATCATCGGAAATCGTCGCCACCGGCGATGGCCCTGAAGGGATATGCTTTAACAAGCTGCACTCCACTCTGGTAGTGCCCAATTTGAATCTGAACACAATCGAGTTCATACCCATGGACGTAGATCTCTGGATGACGGCTGATACTCTCGTCGGACCACCGCCTTTAGCGGTACAGTTCGTGGGTGCATCCGCTGAAGAAATCGTCGAATGGTCGTGGGTGTTTGGAGACGCCGGCACAGCTTCTGTGGCCGATCCGAGCCACGTGTACGAGACTGGTGGTTTGTATGACATCACCATGAGGGCAGTGACTGTTTCAGGTGATACATTGGTCAGGGTCTATCCGAACCACGTCTCCGTTCTGTCCGATTCTCTATGGGCGGGTGAGACGGAAGTAGCCAGGTCGCCGGGTGAAGCTGCTCTGGTGATATATGCGAGAAACAACTTGCCACTGTCTGAACTGGTCATTCCGATTGAGTTTTCCGGCTCTGTGGACTTGACGTTTGACTCTGTCTCTACAGCCGGGTGTCGCAGTGAAGGTTTCGAAGTAGTGGACCAAGTCGACTATGACCCGGAGGCCAGACAGATTGCCTTCAGAATGCGACCTAGGGATTATGGTTCGCCGTTGTACGTCAATCCGGGCAGTGGTCCTGTTCTGAAGATGTACTTCCAGGCCGCTGGCTCCCAGGCGACACAGACAGAGATCTCGGTCGGAGCCTATGTCGATACCCTTCAGGCGCTGTTCGTAGGCGACAGGCTTGAGTACTCGCCGGAAACAATCAACGGATCAGTTGGCATTGCTCAGTGCTGTTTCAACAAGACCGGCAATGTCAACTTTGATCCCGATGATGTTGTGGACATAGGTGATCTGACTTCTCTTATTGACTATCTGTTCATAAGTTACTCCGAGCCCCATTGCCTTGCGGAGGCCAACACGGACGGTGAGGGGACAGTCGACATCGGCGACCTGACGGGCCTGATCACCTATCTCTTCATTTTTCCCTACCCGGCTCTGGCGGATTGCCCGTAGACTGACCGCCAAGCCGGTGCCCCTTTGGTCCATAACATCAAATAATACCCATAAGGCCATCTGGCGCAGTTGATTGCGGTATTTCGACTCCCTCAGTTCGTTCTTACAGAAGTACGAAAGTCGGACCCCCTGAGTGCCGCAAATGCTTGTCCCTAAACCTACTGCAGGATGTTCCGACAACATATTAATAGTCCGTCGCACGGAAAAAAGTGCCCCCGGGCACCTTGACAAGCTGACTCCTGAGTGTATATTGTTCGGCTTTTCAGCACAGGGCAAAAGTGTGCCCGGAGAAGAAGATGATGAGAACGTTTGTGCCAAAAGTAGATTCGAACGCGCGCCGCTGGGTCGTGATTGACCTTCAGGGTGCCACCCTCGGTCGTGCCGCCGTGGCGGTGGCAGATATCCTTCGCGGCAAGGACAAGCCGATCTTCACGCCACACCTTGATGCCGGAGACCATGTGATAGCGATAAACGCTTCCGGGTTGAAGGTGACCGGCAACAAGTGGACCCAGAAGCACTATTATCGATATTCCGGCTACCCGGGCGGCCTCACTGAGACGAGCCTGGCCGACCAGATGTCCAAAGACCCGACCCTGGTGTTTAAAGCGGCAGTGAACGGTATGTTGCCGAAAAACCGACTGGGCAGGAAAGTCGGTAAGAAGCTGCATGTGTATGCGGGTGCCGACCATCCACATGTGGCGCAGAAACCTGTTAAGATTGAATTGAAGTAACAAGGTTTGATATAAGATGAGTGATAAACCCGTAGTTTCAACCGGTCGCCGGAAAGAAGCAGTCGCCCGGGTGCGACTGACGCCGGGAAAAGGTGCCTTTAAAGTCAACGGACGCGAACTGGGCGACTACCTGATGCGCAGTACTCTGGTCGACCACGCTCAGGAACCGCTCAAGTGCACCGAGACGTTCGGCACGGTGGATATCGAAGCTAATTCTCACGGCGGCGGGCTCGCAGGTCAGGCAGGTGCGATCCGGCTGGCCGTCAGCCGGAGTCTGGCCGAGTATAATCCCGACTTGCGCCCGGTCCTTCGTAAAGCGGGTTTCCTGACGCGTGACGCGCGCGAGGTTGAGCGGAAGAAATACGGTCAGCCCAAGGCCCGCAAACGCTTCCAGTATTCGAAGCGTTAGGAAATGAATTCAATCCCCTTCGATGGGGAAATAAGCAGTCTTGACTGACCTGGTCGGTGGTCCCACTATCCACGGGTCCGACCGGGTGTGACGTCGAGGTGAAGTTAACCGATGTTCTTTAAGGATCTCGCATGATTACACCCAGGATGAAGGAATTCCTCGAGGCGGGGGTGCATTTTGGTCACCAGACGCGGCGCTGGAATCCTAAAATGAAACCGTTCATATTCGCGGCCCGTAACGGCATTTACATCATTGACCTGCAGAAGACTTTGAACGCTCTGGACATGGCCAAGAAGAAAGTCAGGGAAGTGATTCAGAGCGGCCGGTCGATTCTGATGGTCGGTACCAAGAAACAGGCCAAAGAGGTAATTAAAGAGCAGGCGCCCCGGTTTAACTGTTTCTGGGTAACCGAGCGCTGGCTGGGTGGGATGCTGACCAATTTTAACACCATAAGAAACTCGGTCAAAAAGCTCAAAGATATCGAACAGATGGGTGAGGATGGCACGCTGGAGAAATTCACCAAAAAGGAGCGTGGCAAATTTGACAACCAGGCGGCCCGTCTGGAAAAGATCCTTGGCGGCATAAAAGAGATGAACCATCTCCCCGGCCTCATGATTGTCATCGATGCCCGGAAAGAGGCCATTGCCGTGGCAGAAGCCCACAAGCTGGGGATTCCCATTATCGGGATTATAGATACCAACGCTGATCCTGATCCGATTGACTTCCCGATTGCAGCTAATGACGACGCCATCAAATCAATCCGGGTTATAATGCGTGAACTTGCCGATGCCGCGGTCGAGGCCGAAGGCGGGATTGGCGAGGAAATGGTGAAGGTGGCTGCAGGCGCCGATAACCAAACCGATACACAGGACCAACAACAAGGCTAGACAGGGTTGATTACAATGGAAATAGCAGCAAAACTGGTGAAACAACTCCGAGACAAGACCGGGGCCGGGATGATGGATTGCAAGAAGGCGCTGGTCGAGTCCGAGGGTGATATAGAAAAGGCAACTTCTGTACTTCGGGAAAAGGGCATTGCCAAGGCGGCCTCCAAGGCGGGAAGGGCGACCAGCGAGGGCCTGGTGGCGTCATATATACATCCCGGAGACAAACTCGGGGTATTGGTTGAGATCAACTGCGAAACTGATTTCGTGGCGCGGACTGAACAGTTCAAGAAGTTTGCCAGGGACATAGCCATGCAGATAGCTGCGTCGTCTCCTCTTTGTGTGCGGCGCGAAGAACTCGACCCGGAACTGCTCGAAAAAGAGAAAGAAATATACCGCCACCAGGCGGAGAACGAGGGAAAGCCCGCCAAGGTGATCGACAGAATCATTGATGGACGGATCGAAAAGTATTATTCTGAAGTGGTTCTCCTGGATCAACCGTATGTTAAGGACAGTGACAAAACGGTTCAGGGATTTGTCAAGGAAACGATTGGCAGCCTTGGTGAAAATATACAGGTGAAACGGTTCAGTCGCTTTCGTCTGGGTGAATAGGATGGAATCCGACAGTACGGAGTTGAAATACAGACGGGTTCTGCTGAAATTATCCGGCGAGGCTCTGATGGGTCTGCAGGAGTTCGGGATCCACACCGAAACCGTCGAGTCAGTCTGCCAACAGATCAGAGATATCAAAAAACTCGGAACCGAAATCGCCATCGTCGTGGGCGGCGGCAATATTTTCAGAGGCTTGAATGCGTCCGAAAGGGGGATGGATCGGGTCACCGCGGATAACATGGGTATGCTGGCCACTGTTATCAATTCCCTGGCCATGATGGACCAGCTTGAAAAGATGGGGATTTTCACGCGGGTGATGTCGGCTGTAAATCTGGAATCCTTTGCTGAACCCTATATACGCCGGCGGGCAGTGAGGCACATGGAAAAGGGGCGGGTCGTCATTCTTGCGGGGGGGACCGGTAACCCGTATTTTTCAACCGATACGGCCGCTTCCCTGAGAGCCATGGAGATTGAGGCCGATCTGCTGGTCAAAGCGACAAACGTGGATGGCGTTTACTCCGCTGATCCCAAGGTCGATGATTCGGCAGAGTTCCTCTCGAAACTCTCGTACATGGACATACTGCAAATGGATCTGCGGGTCATGGATTTGACGGCAATCTCTCTCTTGAAGGACAATGCCATACCCGTGCGAGTGGTTAACCTGATGGCGGAAGGCGTGTTGAAGAAGGTTGTGTGTGGTGCGGATGTCGGTACGCTGATTACATAGGGGATGAGTCAGGCTGAATTAACCCGGGAGTAAAACTGATGTTGGACTCGATTTACACTGAGACTAAGGAACGGATGAAGAAGACAGTCGATGCGATCGTCCGGGAATTGAGCGCTATTCGCACCGGAAAGGCTTCTGTTCACCTTCTCGACGGTGTCAAGGTAGAAGCTTATGGTACGGCCATGCCGCTTAACCAGGTCGGCACCATAGCAGCGCCGGAGCCGCGTCTGTTGGTCATCACCGCTTTCGACAAATCGGTCGTGGGTGAGATAGCCAGGGCCATTCAGAAAGCGGACCTGGGTCTCAATCCGGCTGTTGATGGAACCGTTGTTCGTCTGCCGGTGCCCCCGTTGAACGAGGAGCGCCGCAAAGAACTCGTTAAGCGGTGCAAGCAGATTGCCGAAGAGGGACGCATTGCCATAAGGAATGTTCGCCGGGCGGCCAACGAACAAATCAAGAAAGCTCAGAAGGACAAGGCAATATCCAAGGATCAGGGAGCCGACGGCCACGATGAAGTGCAGGAATTCACCGATGATTACATCAAACAGATTGATGTCCTGGTAGAAAAGAAAGAAAAGGAAGTGATGGAAGTCTGAGGCCGCCTGCCCGCAGCAAAACTGATGGCCCGGAAGATCAAGCCGGGCCTTTTTACTTGAATCAGATTCGACCTGCTGTTGGTATCCGGCTCACCCGGGGTAAGTGCCGTCTATGTACTGTTTGAGATACCGGTTTTCGATCTTGATGTTTTCCATTTGTGTCTTTGCAACATCACCCACTGAGATCAAGCCTATTATCCGGTCGTTGTCGACAATAGGTACATGCCGAATCCGGTTGTTTGTCATGACGCCGGCTATGTAACTCATCTCGTCGTCAGGCAGGCCGACTATAAGATCGGTAGTCATCAGGTCACCAACAGCCACCTCGCCGAAGCCTGTCGGGTTCTGGTAGATCTTGTGGAAAATGTCCTTGTCGCTGATGATACCCACCAGGTGTCCGTCCGCATCCTCCACCGGCAGACAACTCACCTTATTGTCGATCAACAATTTCATAGCGTCCACAACGGCTGTCCGGGGCCCCGCAGTAATGGTACTTCGTTTCTTGGTCTTCAGAATGTCCCTGACTTTCATTTACACCTCCAAAGCGTTTGCTTATTCCCGAACGTCTTGCCGCCGATGTCTCGCGAAAAAGGTCTTGAGTTAGTGCAAGGTGCTGCGTACTTTGGTCTTGCGGCTTGAAGGCCGGTAACTCGTTTTTTGAATTATGCAAACTTTGTCATGATTATGTCAACGCTCATTTACAGGATAAGTTCCTGTCTGGTCCTGCTGGCTCTGATCGCTCAGCCGAGGGTCATGGCTGAGGATGAGCAGGATCCCGTCCTGGACTACTACTGGCAGAAGGCTGGCCGGGAATTTCGTCGGATGGACCCGGTCACTACTGAAATCGAATATCGTCTCGTAGCCAGGACTTTCTATAAAGATATTGACAGTGACGGCGAAGTGGTCCGGGTTGACACCGCCATGGTCGAGTATTTCTACAGCGGAGGTGAAAGAGACTCCCTGAGAGTTATCAGTGGCGACAATTCGAGGTTCAAGGATATAGATCTTTCTGTCCAGAACGTGTTCGCGATCGGCTATCACCTTTATGCCTATCCAAACGACACCGGCGGGGCTGTTCTGCCCATCGGCCTGGACACGGATTCCGGGTCGGTCGATCCCGACGGTTTCGTTATCATAGATCGTGACAACGGCAGGCTTCAGTGGCTCTACCTGTATTACCCGAAAGGAAGCGGACACCGCCGGGTGAGTCGTTGTTTTCGCATGTCTGAAGTTGACGGATACCTTTTTCCGGATTCTGTTTGGGAAGTTGGTGCTATCGAGCGGGTTTTTGTTCTGGATCACTACCGGGTTGAAACCGCTATAACGGAAGTGGAGATCAGGCGCTAGGGCGCGGCAAATTGTTGCCGGAACGGACCAGGTTCGGGAAGAATTCTGATGGCCGACGAAATCTCCAGAGACGACAATCTCATGGCTGCGATCCGATCGCGATCGGAGCGAATGCCCAGCCATGTGGCCATCATAATGGATGGCAACGGGCGCTGGGCGGCGCTTCGCTCGAAGCCGCGCACCTTCGGCCACGAGGCGGGCGTTAAAGCCGTCAAGGAGGTGGTCAGGGCCTCGGTCGAGATCGGTATCAAGTATCTCACCCTGTATACGTTTTCGATGGAGAACTGGAAGCGGCCCAAAGATGAGGTTGATGCCTTGATGTCGCTTCTGTCCCGAACCACTCTCAACGAGATTGAAGAACTGCTGGAAAACGATGTTAAACTGATTACAACCGGACGGATTAACGGGCTTTCGATAGGGGAGCGGAAGGTCCTCAGGGAAGCAGAGGAGAAAACTCGAGGCAACCGTGGCCTGGTCCTAAACCTGGCTCTCAATTATGGCGGCCGCGCCGAAATTCTGGATGCAGTTAAGGCGCTTGCCACTGCCGCCAGAGCCGGTACCATCGACCCCCAGCAGATTGACGAAGAAACCTTCTCCCAGTTTTTGTACACGGCCGAACTGCCCGACCCTGACCTGCTGATCAGAACATCGGGGGAGATGCGCATCTCGAATTTCCTGCTGTGGCAGACCAGTTATACTGAGCTTCATATCATCGATACTCTGTGGCCCGATTTTGGCCGCCGTGAGCTTTTTGAGGCCATCATCGATTATCAGAAGCGGGAGCGCCGGTTCGGGACTGTCTCAGACGAAACACCACCGGTCGAGGATGCGCCGTAATGCGCAATCTTATTATCCGCACCTCGGTCGCTGCGGTGACGATCCCGATCATCCTATGGATCAGCTATCGGGGCGGGCTGTGGCTTATCGGTATGGTCGGTCTGTTCGCCATGCTGGCCATGTTTGAGTTTGTCTACGCCGAGGGGTATCGGCCGAGGCACGTGCTTTTCTGGATCGGACCGGCCTGGCTGGGTGCGGTCCTATACGGACTCTGGAATGCTGCACCGGCTGGCATCATTGGCTTCGAATCCGCGCTTGCGCCTTTCTGGATGCCGGGGCTGTGGTCTCTGGGATTTGTACTGGTTGGCGGTATGATCTTCGCTGTCGGAAAGCAATCTCCGGAGGAGCTTTTCAATAAATACACTCGCTATCTGTGGGGTGTGCTTTATATAACGGCACTTTATCCTTTCGTCGTATCCGTCGGCCAGGGCAAGTTGTTTGTGGATTCAGGCGGTGATAATCTGCTTTTTCTTTTTGGGTTGCTCTGGGTCGGTGACACGGCCGCCATGGGATTCGGAAAGTGGCTCGGCAAGCACAAACTGGCTCCAACAGTATCACCCAACAAAACCGTCGAAGGTTTCGTCGGTGGCATAATAGGTGCCGCTGCGATCGGTGTTCTCATGATTTTCTGGAAGTTTTCCGCGTGGCCCTGGTACCATGTGCTGATTCTTGCCGTTGGCTGTTCGGTGTTCGGGCAGCTGGGTGATCTGGTTGAGTCGATGTGGAAGCGTTCCCTTGGCATCAAAGATTCATCCTCGATTATTCCCGGTCACGGCGGCGTCCTTGACAGATTCGATTCGTTGCTGTTTGCTGCTCCCTTCATGTTCTTCTATTTAGTTGCTCTTTCGTCATGATCAGAGCCCTCGATTTCTTTTTTGCGGCCCGCCCAATGCTGCTTATGCCGGTCTGGACCGTCTACCTGGTGAGCCTGCATTATCATCACGAGGTGACCGGAGGGATGTTTGACTTGTATGACCTCCTGCTGATGATCTGTCTTTCACTCCTGTGTGCCGGAGCATTCTACATCAACCAGGTTTTCGACGAAGAATCTGACCGAATAAACGGCAAAGTCGGCTTTCTCCAGCGCGGACTCATATCAGACCGGACCATGATGACTGCTTTTATTATTGCATCCGTGGTAGTTCTGGCGGTTTCTCCGATCCTGGGACCGTTGCCAATCATGATTTTTCTTCAGATTGTAATACTGTCTGTCATTTATTCAGCGCCCCCGGTTCGCCTGAAGGACCGCCCCATCGGTGGTCTATTCGCCAATGCCTACGCGCACGGCTTTCTGGTTTCACTCGCCGTTATGTCTGAAATCACCGTCCACAGCGCGGACCTGCTCGGGTGGGACAATCCGGTCTACTTTGCCCTGACTGTCGGGGCGACTTATCTGTTAACGACCATTCCTGACATGGAGGGTGACCGGGCTACCGGGAAGCGTACGTTCAGTGTCTGGCTGGGCCGGAGCACGTGCCTTATTTCTAGTTTCTGTCTGATGTTGCTGGCAGCTTTCGTGGCCTTCCGGTCCGGTTTCGCCCCGCTGTTTTATCTGTGTGTTATGGCCACATGCCTGATTACGGCGTCAATGCTTGTCAGGTCCGATAAGGCCGTGCTGCTGGCGGCAAAACTGCCGTTCCTTATTCTCACTCTCCTCGCCGGGTACTGGTACCCGGTGTATTTCCTGTTTGTTGTTGCTCTGCTGATTGGCACCCGGCTATACTATTTACGTAGGTTTGGTATCGTATATCCTAGACTGGCATAAGTGACGACATGCGATTGAGTCTCATAATTCTCCTGGCCCTGCTGATGGGCTGCAAATCCTACCCCCGGTACGCCAAACAGCCGCCTGTGACACCGGAAGAAAGGGTCCCCACGCGCGAACGTTACTCGACCCGCGACTATATCCGGCTCGGGATGATCCTTCGGGCCTATCTCGGGAAGCCGTATAAAGGATCATCACGCTATGACGCCGGTGTGGACTGTTCGATGTTCATCCGGGATGTCTATAAGGAGTTCAATAAGACCGAACTACCGCGCACCGCAGAGGAACAGTACAAGCAGGGTACTGAAGTGCCGCGTAATCGGCTTTCATTCGGTGATCTTGTTTTCTTCAAGACCGAAAGGAAGAAAAAAGTGTCGCACGTTGGTATCTATGCCGGTCACAATGAATTCATGCATGCCAGCAGTTCACGGGGCGTGATTATCAGCGGCATGGGCGAGGAGTACTGGGCATCACGCTATGTCGGAGCCAGGCGAATCCTCGATGAATAAGCGGGGCTGGTCGGTGCCGGCGCCGGTATAATGATCATGGCCGCTCTTAAGTCTGATCTGCAGCTCAAACTCAAGAACCTTCCGACCCAGCCGGGTGTCTATATATTCAAGAATGCACGGGGCAAGATCATTTACATCGGTAAGGCAAAGAACCTCCGTAACCGGGTCAGGACGTATTTCCGGAAATCAGGTCAAACCGATCCCAAGACTATCCGTCTGGTGGCTCGTGTGGCCGACTTTGATCTGCTGGTAACCGACAACGAAATCGAGTCACTCATTCTCGAAGCCAACCTTGTCCACGAGCACAAGCCGCGCTACAACGTGGATCTCAAGGATGACAAGCATTTCCCCTATATCAAGATCACGAACGAACCGTTTCCTCGGGTGCTCGTGGTGCGCCGACTGGAGAAGGACAAGGCCAAATACTTCGGTCCGTATACGTCGGCAAAAAACATGAGACGGACCCTTGAGCTGCTCACGCGTACTTTTCGAATACGCACCTGCAATTACATCCTGCCGCCGCCGGAAGGGAAAAAGTACGAACTCTGCCTTGATTACCAGATCAAACGTTGCGACGGCGCATGTGTTGGCCTGCAGTCGCAGGAAGAGTATGCTGAGCTGGTGAAGTCGGTGGAGATGGTGCTCACCGGAAGATCCCGGAAACTGATCGGCCAGCTGACGGAAAAGATGGAGCAGGCTTCAGCCGCGACGGACTTTGAAACGGCGAAAGAGGCCCGTGACCAGATCGAGGCGATCAAATCGGTCTGGGCCACCCAGCATGCCGATGTGGGGGAATTAGTCGACCGGGATATCGTTGCGGTAGCCCGCGAGGGC
>CP070824.1:200674-211548 GCA_020344395.1 Candidatus Zixiibacteriota bacterium
AAAAAGGCCCTTGAAATCCTTCTTCTGGAAAGGCAGGAGCTTATCGAGAGCGGCCTGACGATCGGCCGGAGAATCGGCCAGAATCATCTCCTGAACGATGGGAATACGATCCTCGGCAAAGAACATATGCTCGGTCCTGCATAGTCCGATTCCCTCCGCTCCGAACTCCACCGCCTGCTTGGCGTCACGCGGCACGTCGGCATTGGCTCGCACCTTCAAAACCCGCATGTCGTCAGCCCACTCCATCAACGTCGAGAACTCGCCCGAGAGTTCCGGATCCACGGTAGGCACCTCACCCAGTATCACCTCTCCGGTAGAGCCGTTGAGAGTGATTACCTCACCTTCCTTCAAAGTGAGACGACCTATCTGGATTCTCTTTCTCGCGACGTTCACTCTCACCGCCTCTGCTCCAGACACACAGCACTTGCCCATCCCGCGAGCTACCACCGCCGCATGGGAGGTCATGCCTCCACGGGAAGTCAGGATACCGACCGCCGCATTCATGCCTTCTATATCATCGGGATTGGTCTCTTCCCGGACCAGAATGGCCTTGGTTCTGGCGGGAGTCTTCACAACATCTTCGGCCGTGAAGAATATCTTGCCGGAAGCTGCACCCGGCGAGGCCGCCAAACCCTTGGTTATTACATTATATCTGGCCTTTGGGTCCAGGCACGGATGGAGTATTCGATCAATGGAAGTCGGGTCAATGCGCATCAGGGCATCTTCCTTTGTAATCAGCTTCTCGTTGACCATGTCCACGGCGGCCTTGATAGCGGCCTGTACCGTCCGCTTACCATTGCGCGTCTGAAGCATATAGAGCGTGCCATCCTCGACCGTGAATTCGAAATCCTGAATATCACGATAGTGCTTCTCCAGCTTGTCCGTGATTGTCTTCAGTTGCTTGTAAATTCGGGGCATATCCGTCTTGAGTTCACCGATAGGCTGAGGCGTACGGATACCGGCCACCACGTCCTCGCCTTGAGCGTTGACCAGGTATTCACCGTAGAATTCTTTCTCGCCGGTGGCCGGATTCCGGGTAAAACCGACGCCGGTGCACGAGTTGTCGCCCATATTACCGAAAACCATGACCTGGACATTCACGGCTGTACCCAATTCCGGCGGAATATCGTTCAATCGACGATATGATATGGCTCGCGGATTGTTCCAGCTTCTGAAAACGGCATCACGGGACATTCGAAGCTGCTCCCAGGGATCCTCAGGGAAAGACTCGCCGGACTTGCGCTTGATGATCTGCTTGAACCGCTTGACAATATCCTTTAAATCGGCCACCTGGAGTGAACTGTCCTGCTTTATCCTGCGGTCTTTCTTCTTCTTAGTTATGACATCCTCGAAAAGGTCCTTGTCGATCCCGAGCACAACATTACCAAACATCGAGATAAAACGCCTGAAGTTATCCAGAGCAAACCGTTCATCGCCGGTCCTCTTGGTCAGGCCCTTAAGAGTCTGCTCATTAAGCCCAAGATTGAGAACTGTATCCATCATTCCCGGCATTGAAAACTTCGCCCCGGAGCGGACCGACACCAACAGCGGGGACTCGGCGTCTCCAAACTTGCGCCCGGTTTCGCTCTCCAGCTTCCCCACGTACTCCACCATTTGCTTGTCAATCGGCTTGGCCACCTTCATTTGATTCTCGTAATAAAGGCTGCAGACCTCTGTGGTCATAGTAAAGCCCGGAGGCACCGGAATGCCGGCGTTCGTCATCTCAGCAAGATTGGCTCCCTTGCCTCCCAGAAGGTCACGCATCTCTGCAGAACCATCAGCCTTACCACCACCGAAATAATAACAATACTTGCCGGCATAAGTACTCTTGCCCGCCGCCTTGGCTTTGGATGCGCGCTTTGTCTTTTTGGGGGCGGCCTTCTTCTTGGCTGTCCTCTTTGTAACTGTCTTCTTCACGGTGCTTCGTTTTCCCTTAGTTTTAGCAGTGGCCTTCCGGGCCTTCGACGCTTTCTTGGCTGGCATATTTTCCCTCAAGAGTTATCGTCGAGTGAACATCCTGACTTTCGCCAATACTATGGCCTTTTGGATGAAAAGGCAAATAGAAAGGCGGCCACAGCACCACACGGCGCTGTGGTCGCCTTAGTCTTTCTAATTACCGCCCCCCTACATTGTAAACAGCCTCTCCCCGTTTATAATCTTTTCAAGCATTTTCAGGGTCTTCTCAACAGGTGAGTGCATGAGATCAGCGGTATTGAAAGTCGAGCGAACAACCTCTCTGGGTGCATCAAAGCTGGACTTCCCCCGTCCGCGGGCCTTCTTCTTATGAGTCAGGTTGTACTGGCGCTGGTACTCCTTGGCCTTTTCCTTGTGCATCTGGTAATACCGGCGCTGGTATTCCCGACGCGCTTCGGCGGTTGAAAGTTTTCCTTGTTTCTTCGGCTTGTCTTCAGTCTTAGCAGCAGTCTCGGTGTTGGCTTTGGTCTCGGCGGTCTTCTTGGCCCGAGCCATAAACCACCTCACTTTCCCTGTGTTTTTCGTTCCTACCCATTTTGGAACTGTGCTACTACCGTTGAGCGGTTCCTCACACCGAGATAAGAATATGGAAAAATTTGCCTGTATGTCAAGTGCAAAATGCTATCTTATAGAATTTTTCTCCTTTAACTGCTTGAGCGTTGGCGACTTAATAGGTAACTGTTTTTAAGTTTCCGTAACCTACTACCCATTCAACGGTTACAGAATTACTTTCAATAACAGGCCTAACTGACTCAAAACAAGCTACTAAGCACTCCTCCACACTCTCTTATACAACAGTAAAATACTCTATCCAAATAAAAACTGATAGCCGACACAAAAAAACCGCCGAGCGATGTCCGCTCGGCGGTCATTTCCAGTCAAAGGATTCCTAACCAGATTCTACCTGGTCGGCCTCCTTGGGACGTTTGACGTGTTTGACAATCTCAAAGATAGTATAGGCGACCACAAGCAATACAATCAGCCAGAAGAAGATCTGGAAGCCGGCGTGATAGTTCGGGTTGGTCGTATCCCAGGCCGCCTGGCTCCAGCCCGTATCCATGAATTGAACCCGGTTGATGAAAAGCGAGATTCGCGCCATGACCGTGAAGCCGAACGAAGCACCAAACCCGATCATCAGGATCCAGATACCGAACTTGGCCATCCCTCCAAGGGCACCGGTGTGAGCTTTGGAAAAGAAGAAATAGACCAGGGCGCACACGGCACCCGCGAAGACAATCAACTGGGATAATCCGGAAAACGGATCGATCAGATTGAAGCCTCCGTGACCAACGAAATTGGACCAGTCTATCTCTCTCATCATCGCGCTCAACTGCTCGTTGACGCGTGCTTTCATTTCCAATGGTATAGCTGCCCCGGCGCCGATGCCAATGTACAGGGCGAGTGGCCAGCGCGAAATCCACGAGTACTTCTTCGAGAACCTCGTCCAGATCATAATGCCAAGAATGGCAGGAATGAGGTAGTAGGGTCTGGATGCGTCAAGCCAGAAGTAATACCAGTGGCCGTCGTCCAGACGCTCGTACACCAGTTTGGGGATCAGGCCGTTGTGCCACAGGATAATCGCAAAGTAACCGGTTGTAGCTCCGACCACCAGACTCTCTGCAAACCTGTATAGCGGATTGTCCTTATACAAAAACGAGAACGTGGCCAGGGTAAGAAAGGCTGCAAATGTTGCCCAGAGAAAAGTTGTGAATTCCATGGTTGACCTCCCTCCTCCGGCTGCACGCTTTCTTGCTCGTCTGGTGGCGAAATAACCGATATTGCCCATGATAACAAAGGCAATGATTACAAGGTGAGCATAGAGTTGAATAGGCATGCCGCTTCGGGCCAGACCGGGGTTATCGGCCAGCGCCTCATACTGAGCGGCGCCCAGCATGCCACCCATGATGCCGAATAGCTGTCCGGAACCATAATAAGGGTAGTATTGAGCGGTGGAGACGCCTGTCACACCTATGGCCAGAGGAAAGTTGAACCTCGCCTGACCGTAAGAGATCCAGTAGTCAGTGGCGTTGGTGCCCGAAATATTGACGGCACAGGCAACATCATCGAAGTTGCTCACTCCCTGCATCATGGGTAGTGAATCCAGCGGCGTGCCATAGTAGTCCAGAGGGAAAGGCAGTCTGAAGTCCTGTCCCAGGGCGAGTATCACCATGGCAGGATAAGGCTTGTATCCCAAGAATGCATAATCCACACCATTGACGATTTCCCTGCCTTCAAAGAACTCACCGTTGTACGTGCGGTCTAGTCTCAGCGAGTCAGCTATATCACGCAACGCCTGATCCGCCATGCCGGGACCGTTCTGCGACAGGGCCGTCACCAGCACTTTTAATTCTCGTCGCCAGCATTGCTCGATAATTGCATAAGTCATCGGGTGCAGCTCGGCCATTGACCCGGGATCATAGTCCATGGGGACAAAGACAATCGATCCTTTCGGCAGCGTGTCAATGAACCCGTGTATCGATCTTACCTCTGCCTCGATCAGAATCGGAATCTGATGGGGAAAGACGTAGGCCGTCACGGCCACCACTACGAGAAAGAGGAACACCCACCGCCGGTCGATCAACATCATCTTGTCGAATATATTCATGTTCTTCTCTCCCTATCCTTTACCCATATAACCGCGTTCTATACCCAGTACCACCTTGAGCGCAGTGGCGGCAATCCCAAGACCGACGCCCATGATGATCGCCCGTTGAGCAGCCATATTGGGGACATTCATCAGCCAGTTGGATGTCTTGGCCACATATTCTCCAAGGATGGGCTGTAGAAACGGATTAAAGCGGGACATGACAATCAGCGCGGCCAGCAGCAACAAAGTGGCCATCAGGTTGCGGGCCCGGAAAGCCCTGTACGCAGCCGAGGCTATGAAGAAGGCCAATAGGGAAAACATGGTGGCGAAAATTGGAATCAAAGTATAGTCGAAGACCGCCCGGAACATGGTCGACTGCAGTCCTTCCGCAGTCTGAAAATGAATGGACCAGGCCGGGTCGAGGGCTGCCATAACAACCGCCGCTGCCACACACAACCCGGCAAGCCCGGCGAACAGGTAGGCTTTCCCTCTATCGATAACAGCCTGTATAACCAGAAACACGGCCAGAACGATCGCTGCCACAAAGGCAAAGAACCAGCCCCAGGCCTCTCCGTTACGTACCGTGAAGCCGAATACCATCATCGCGATGAGACTGCCCAGGGTGATATAGGAGTAGCCCCATCCGGACTTGCGAGTTTTGATCTTCTCCACCGATACCCGAAACAGTGACCAGATCCCGACCGCCATGGCGAACACGCCTATAATCAGGATCCAATCGAGGAGGAACTCATACACCCACTCCGATGACTCGTGGGGGACAAAGAACTGAAACAGGGTGAAGACTCCGAATGCGAATACGAGCAAAACAGGGATTTGTCTTTTCATTCTTCGCCTCCTTTCAATTCTCTACGTGTAAGGCTTCCGCAAATCCCGGCCAACCGAAAGTGGTTGCGATAAGCCCGGCAAGAGCGATGATTACTACTGCAGCCTTAGCCAGATCCTGGGCCTTGAGCGACCCCAGAAGGATCGGCTCCCGTCCGAGATAGGCCGAGGCAGCATAAAGTTCCTCGCCTATCAGGGTGTAGTCACAGGCCACAATAAAGAAAGGTATCTGTGCGATCTCGTCAGTGCCGGCGATCTGGATGGAACCGGCTATCGAACCTGTTTCTGCCAAAAGCAAAGATTCAGCGAAGAACTTACCCATATATACGTTGGTCGCTGGAAGCTCGCGTAGCATGATACCGTTAACTGCCGCCACATAGGCAAACTGAAGACTTGTAACGAAGAAGACGCTGTCTTCGTCGTAATCGTCAGGACGGCCGGCATCCGCATATGCGGACTTGACAACCTCCTGGGCCACCGCCATAACTATTGACTCGTAGCACGGGACAATCAGTTTGGTCTGGTACTCGGCTACCCGCTTGGCAACACGCCCGAGAATCGTAAAGGAAGCTATCGTCGCCACCATCTCGGCTGTCCCAAGGCCCAGCACGTAGAGAATCGGCCGGCCCATTTCCGTCGCCCGACCGATGGCGTCATCGACCGCTTCAATCCCGGCCAGCGGCCGGACATACAGATCGGCTCCCTTTCGTGCACTGGCCACGAAAAAGACTACAAGGGCACAGAAGACGACCACAAACACAAAGACCGGGATTCGGCCCATGTTGAAAAACTGTCCATAGGACTGCACCGGCCCGGCAACATCGGACCGGGTTATGAGCCCCCCAACCGTAACCGCACCGACCTGGTAATAATAGTCAGTATGGTCCGGCATAAAGTCAGGCTGTGCGCGATCTTTGCTGGAGGAATTGACATGTTCGGTTGCACCCTTCATTGCAACGCCCACAGAATCAAAAGGACCCTCAGGAGACATTGATCGGTATATCATGTACATATACACGTCATCCCGCCCCGATCCATCATCCGTCGACACGTCCCAGGTCAGCGTCACGCTGTGACCGTTGTCGTCTTCGGTGTCTCTGGCCTGCAGGTTTGTAACCGGGGCAGGCAGCAGACTTGAATCCACGACCACAGTATCAGGCGGCCCTTCAGTTTCATCCGTTGGCTCCTGCCCGAGCGCCGTGGTGAAACACAGCAGAATGAGCAGGAATAACAGAATTGGTCTATATCTCATGAACACTCTCCCGAATGTTGGGGATATGTTTAGCTTGCTATTCCGAGCCAGTCTCTCAACAGAAATGTCAGGCGCCCAACCAGCAGAGAAATACGGCCCATAACGGTGTAACCGAAGGAGGCGCCGAAGGTGATCATCAGAACCCAGATGCCGACACGCGACGCCCGGCCGAACCAGCCTGTGTGCTCCTTCGAGAAAAAGAAGTAAATCACGCCGCAAAGCACACCGAAGAAAATGACACAGTTACCGAACATGGCCACGAACTGACCGGTTGCGTTGAGCGATAAATTGCTGAAGAAATGACCGAAACCCTGCCAGTCGACAGCCAGCGGCAAGAAAGTGGAGTTTATCTGGTTGATGAAGTCAGATCGAAGATACCTTACAAAATTCAGGCCGGCAGTGGTGCCGACGATGAAGGCCAGCGGCCAGCGCGAAATCCATCCCCCCTTGGGCGACAGCCGCATCAGCAGGAGTATCCCGAGAATCACAGGGATATAGAAGAAGAAGTTGTACTCGCCCGGTTGGTGTGGCACCATGAAAGCGTTGGACAGACGCTCGGAAATTCGCGGAACGAGATTGCCGACCAGAGTAGACCAGAAAGCGAGACACATCCAGTAAGCGGCTGACACGCCGACAAACAGATGCTCAGCGAATTTGTAGTACGGGTTATCCTTGTACATAAAGGACATGATGGCCAGCGTCAGGAAGGCGGCAAAAGTCACCAGGAATCCATCGCGAATGTAGTGACCCTCCGGATCTCCGGTACCGGCCTTGACAACCCAGCTGACGACAAACAGGACGCAGACCACCAGAAAGACGACTATTCCCGTACGACTCATACTCGCCTGCCCTTTCGCCGTTCCCGGAAGTAGAGGATGTTCCCGATTACTATGAATGACATGATAACGATGTGAGCTATCGTCTGCGGGCCCATCATTATTATGGCCGGCGTCGGCATGTCATCGAACTGAGGGTAACGCTCACGGAAGTGCGACTCGTATTCAGCCGCACCCTTGACCCCGCCCAACAGACCAAGCAATTGCCGGGGATAGTATGGATACAGCTGCGGGGCAACCACCGCGGCCACCCCCCCCGCCGTCGGAACGCCGCCGGGATCGCCCACAAAGAGTATCCACTCCTTCAGTCCCGGAAGCCCCCCACCTATCGATATGACCAGATCAAGATCCTTGCATGACTTGATACCGTCAAGCAACTCGATACTGTCAAAGGGAACTGTATTAACGTCGGTGGGGAACATCTTCTTGAAATCAGAGACAATGACGTTCAGGACCCCCTCGTTACCCGCCTTGTACCCAAGGTTTACATAGTCGATACCGTCAAGCTTATCGGGAAAGTCGGCGGCTATCACGTCTCTGAGGGTGACGTTCAATTGCCCCTGGCCCGTGGCGAAGAGGCACATGAAGATAACCTTGTGGTTTCTTACAAGCGCGTGCCGGGTCAGAACATTCGCCATAGGCTGAACCTCCGGCGCCATGGCCGGATCGAAATCGTACGAGATCAGAACATGCGAGCCGGGCGGGAGAGACTCGATCTTGTCAAACACAGCCTCGACGATGGGAGTGGCTCTGAAAGTAAACGTCATAGTGATCAGCAGCGGTGCCGCCACAGAAACAAAAATAAACGCGAAAATGACGCGACGATCGACTTCCTTGCCCCTGAGGGCTCTCGCCAGCAGCCAGAGTAACCCGCTTCCTATAACCAGCAGAACCAATATGACGCCGAGATTATGCACCTTCATCCCCCAGATATGACCGTTCCACACCGAGGATAAGCCTGAGCGACATGGACACCACACCCAGCCCGATACCTATTATGATCGCCCTCTGTCCGGCAAGGTTTGGAGAACTCAGGATCCAGACAGCCAAGTTCGGAATCTCGAGAATCGATAGACTGTCCGGCATCCAGGAGGTCAGCAGAGCACCCAGCGGCGTGCTGCCGAGAAGTATCACAAAGGCCGCCGACAGAAGGATAGTAGCCTCACGGTTCTTGGCGCGAAAGGCACGATATGATGCGGAGGCAACGAAGAAGGCCAGCAAAGCATACATCGTTGCGCCCAGCGGCTTGAAAATGTTGTCGTACATGATAGCAAACAGGGAGCCCTCGGCTGTTACGTTGGACGATATATCCCCCGGGTTACCGATCTTGAACAGTCCGGCTGCCAGCATAAGAAAGAAGCCAACCAGAGTCACGATGGAGAATGCCCAGTCCGGTTTCCGCTTCAACAACTTCTTCCCGTGAATCCGAACGAGGTTGCCGCCACCAAGAAAGAACGCAAACACGGCAATGATGTCAAAAAACAGCGAGAAGTTCTCACCCAGGTCCTCGACCGGCGGGAAGAAAACCGAGAATATCAGCAGGAAACCCACAAATATAGTTATAGCCAGTGGAATCTCTCGTCGCATATGCTATCTCACTGCGAGCTAAACAGTCCTTTCATGATTTCCAATAACGAGGTCATCGCTCCCCATCCGGTCAATTCTGCCAGCGTGGCCGAGGCAACACCGATGAGAATCGCCGCCATGGCGATCCCCTTGCCGACATCCTGACCCTTTAACGAACCGAGCGCCTTTGGTTCTCCGGACAGATATGCGGAGGCGGCAAACAACTCCTCACCGATCAGAGTAAAGTCACAGGCCGCAACAAAGAACGGCAACTGAGCCGGGCGTGCAGTCCCGGCAATCTGGATCGCGCCAACCGAGTTGCCGGTTTCCGCGAGGATCAACGACTCGGCAAAGAAAGCGCCGAGTAAAAAGACAGTGGCTGGCTTTTCGCGAACCATCACGCCGTCGACCGCCGCCACGTAGCCGAATTGCTCATCGGTGACGTAGTTCACCATGTCATCATTATAAGCGTCCGGACGACCGGCGGTTTGGAAGCCGGCCTTTATCGTCTCGCGCGCAGCCGTCATAACCAATGAACGAGACACCGGCATGCGGATCTGTACATCGTAGTTAGCCACCTGCTCCGCCACTCGACCGAGTATCGTCAGGGCGGCCAGTGTCTGCACGTCATCCATGTCACGAATACCGGGAATAAACAGTATCGGGCGACCCATCTCGGTGGCACGTCCGATGGCTTCGTCCACCGCTTCCAGACCGGCAATCTTGCGCACAAACAGCTTCTTGCCGCGCCTGGCCGACCCTATAAAGAAGATTATGGCACCGCCGATAATAAGCGCCACCAGGAACAGGTTGGTGCGGCCGAAGTTGATCCACTCCCGCTCGGGTGAGGAGGGCGCTGTCATCACCGACATCGCCGAACCGCCGTCAGAAAGTGCTACTACATAGTACTGATACTGACTTTCCCGAGAAAGACCATCGTCCTCATAACTGTTCTTACCGGCTACCAGATCACCGATTTTTTCGGGTTCCCCACCGTCCGTGATGCGATATACTTCGTAACCCGTGATTCGGCCTACCTCCGGCACGTCATCTATAGAGGGGATCCACGACAGCAGAAGCTTCTCGCCGTCATCATACTTGAAATCTTCCACTATCAGCGAGGTGACGGGCGCAATTGACGCCACCGCTTGACTGTCAACGGGTACGGAATCCGACACCGTAGGTTCCGATTGCGCCAGTGAGAGACTTGCAGTGAAAAAAACTGAGACTGTTATGAGGAGTGTTGCCGGTCCGACACGCGAGTGTCTATCTTTCCTCTGGTGTTTGGTCACTACCGGATCATTCCCAGCCAGTCGCCGAACAGGAAGTCAATACGTCCTATAAGCAGCGACATACGGCTCATTACGGTATATCCAAAGGAAGCGCCGAAAGTTATCATCAGAAAGAAGATTCCGACCCTGGCGGTCGCTCCAAAAGCTCCCTTGTGCTCCTTGGAAAAGAAGAAATAGACGAGACCGGCGAAAGTGCCTACTGCCACCACGACATTTCCAACCACGTCATAGGCAGGGAAGGCTGAAAACGCTGTTTGGCCGGTTGTCGGATCAGCCAGCCAGGCTCCGAACAGCGGCATTATGGTGTCCTGGACCTGGCGCATCATGTTCGAGGAAAAGTAGTTGATGAGATACAGGCCGGCCGTGCAACCCACAATAAACGACAGCGGCCAACGAGATATCCAGCCGATCTTAGGGATCAAGCGCAGCAACATCAGGAAACCGAGCGTTGCGCCCACCCAGAGCATCACATCATCACCTTTGCCGACCCAGAACTTACCGTATAGATTGTCCCAGAACAGGGT
>CP070824.1:211648-222319 GCA_020344395.1 Candidatus Zixiibacteriota bacterium
TTGTTCTATCACGGTGTCCCATATGATCACGACACCTTCTCTGCTTCGGTGTACTTGGATATATCCAGACCAAAAGCCAGTCCCATATCCTCAAGCAGCGTTCCGATTTCGTTGAGAGATTTGCGGCCGAAATTACGGTATTTAAGCATCTCCTGCTCGGATTTTACCACCAGATCGGCGAGCGTTTCGATATTGGCGGCCCGGAGACAGTTGGAGGAGCGGACCGACAGCTCGAGTTCGTCAACCCGAGTCTTCAGCAGCGTGCGCATGCGCACCACTTCTTCGTCCTCTTCCGGCTCCTCTTCCACCATAACTTCCTCATCCATATTGATGAATAGTTGGAGGTGATCCTTCATCAGCTTGGCGGCATAGCTCAGGGCATCTTCAGGAGAGATGGCGCCACTGGTGTTTAGTTCGAGCGTAAGATGGTCCAGGTCGGTCCGCTGTCCCACCCGGGTGTTCTCAACCTGGTAAGAGACCTTGGTAACCGGAGAAAAGAGCGAATCGACGAAAATGGTTCCCACCGGCGCGTCCGCCCGTTTGTTCATATCGGCAACAAAATACCCGCGGCCGGAATCGATGTCGATCTCCATACCGAACTTGATATCGCCCACCACCTCACAGATGTGCAGATCCGGATTGAGTATTTCGACCTCGGCGTCTGAAGCGAACATACCGGCTGTGATTTTGCCTTTCGCATCTGTCTCCAGACGCAACGTTCGCATTTCATCGGCGTATAATCTCACCACTATCTGCTTGATGTTCAGGACAATCTCGGCCACGTCTTCATAGACACCGTCGATGGTCTCAAACTCATGCAGACAGCCGTCTATGCGCATGGAAACTACCGCTGCTCCCTGAATCGACGACAGGAGAACCCGCCGCAACGAATTGCCCAGAGTAACTCCGTATCCGCGCTCCAGAGGCTCAACTGAGAAGCGTGAGTAATTGTCGGTGGCCGAAGATTGATCGGCGACAACTTCCTTTGGCATAGTCATGGCTTTCCACTTCATGTTTGACAAACCTCCAGGCTCTACTTCGAGTAAAGCTCCACAATCAACTGTTCGTTGGCTGTCAACGGAATATCCGCACGTTTCGGTATCTCAAGTAATTCACCTTCAAGCGCCGCCTTGTTAACCCTGAGCCAGCCCAGCTCATCACCACGGCCGGCCTTGAGGGCGGAATGGATCAAGTCGAGCTTTCTGGATCTGTCCGTTATGCCCACCGTCTGGCTTGGTCTGACGCTGTACGAGGGAATATCCACGATGCGGCCGTCGACCCTGATGTGCCGGTGTCTGACAATCTGTCGGGCCTGCTTGCGTGAACCGGCAAAACCGAGTCGATACACAATATTATCGAGCCGGCATTCCAGTGCCTGCACCAAGTTTTCACCCGTGATACCCGACTTGGCGTCAGCCTTCTTGAAATAATTACGGAACTGTTTTTCCAGGATCCCGTAGGTACGCCGAACTTTCTGCTTTTCCCGCAACTGCAAGCCGTATGCGGAAACCTTGCGCCTGAAGCTCTGTCCGTGCTGTCCGGGTGCATACTGGCGTCGTTCGAGCGCGCACTTATCGGACATGCACCGGGTCCCCTTGAGGAAGAGTTTCTCGCCCTCCCGCCGGCAGAGCTTGCAGTTAGCATCACAATATCGAGCCATCTATTCTCCTATAATACAACGAGATTGCAAATCGAACCGTCATCACACGCGCCTTCTCTTAGGAGGTCGGCAGCCGTTATGAGGGATAGGGGTCACATCCTTAATGACCGTTATCTCCAGACCGGCGGCCGAGAGCGACCTGATGGCGGCTTCCCGGCCCGGGCCCGGGCCCTTGACCCAGACCTCGGCCTTGCGAAGTCCCATGTCGATGGCTTCCTTGGCGGCGCCGGATGCAGCCATCTGAGCTGCGAACGGCGTTGATTTCTTGGAGCCCTTAAAGCCGACTTTGCCGGCCGTACTCCAGGCTATGGTCTTGCCGGTGATATCGGTCACGGTGACAACGGTGTTGTTGAAAGTCGCCTTGATATGAACAAGTCCGTTGGCGTCGACGCGCCCGGCTTTCTTTCTCGGTTTCCTTTTGGGGTCAGCCACTAACTACCTCTATATCTTTCGATGATCAGGTCTTACCCGGCGGTTTCTTCTTGAGTCCACCAACCGCTCGGGATGGTCCTTTGCGTGTCCGGGCATTGGTCTTGGTCCTCTGCCCGCGAACGGGGAGGCCGCGCCGGTGGCGCAGGCCGCGATAAGACCCGATATCCACAAGACGTTTGATATTCATACTGACTTCAGCCCGAAGGGCACCTTCAACAACATAGTCGTTTTCAATAACACTTCGAAGCTTGGCCACATCTTCATCTGACAGCTTGTTCACCCGCGTATCCGGATTGACTCCGGTCTTCTGGAGGATCTCCCCGGCTATGCGAGGACCTATTCCAAAAATATATCTCAGGCCGATTTCTATCCGCTTATCCTTCGGCAGGTCTACTCCGGCTATTCGAGCCAAATCATTTCTCCTTCATCAAGATCGAGCTAATATTATCCCTGACGCTGCTTATGGCTGGGGTTGCGCGAGCAGATTACTCGCAGAACACCTTTTCGTTTGATGATCTTGCAGTGTTCGCAGCGTTTCTTTACTGATGATCGAACCTTCATGATATCACTCTCTCAGATAACCAGCAACATCTCACTTATATCGATACGTGATCCTGCCTCGCGTCAGGTCATATGGTGACAGTTCCATGGTCACCTTGTCTCCCGGCAAAATCTTGATAAAGTGCATACGCATCTTACCCGAGATATGTGCCAGAACCACATGACCGTTGTCAAGTTCCACGCGAAACATGGCATTGGGCAATGTCTCTACGACCTTTCCTTCAACAGTAATTGTCTCTTCTTTTGCCATACGCCTTTCAGGACAACGTCAAAATATCAGGACCATTGTCAGTAACGGCCACGGTGTGCTCGAAGTGTGCGGATGCCTGTCCGTCGGCCGTGACAACAGTCCATCCGTCCGTCATCGTCTTCACGTCGTGGGTACCGGCGTTGATCATGGGTTCGATGGCCAACACCATCCCGCTCTCCAGCTCGGGTCCGTCTTCAGGAGAACCGAAATTCGGCACCTGCGGATCCTCATGCATCTGCCGCCCGATTCCATGTCCGACAAGCTGTCGCACCACACCGTATCCACGCGATTCAGCATACTGCTGCACTGCGGCCGAAACCGCTCCCAATTTAAACCCGATTCGGACCTTGTCAATAGCCAGGGCCAGACAGTTCTGAGTCGAGTCGATAAGTCTCGCCTTCTCCTTGGATACCGCCCCGACCGGAAATGTTCTGGCGGAATCGCCATAGAAGTCGTTCACTATCGAGCCAACATCTATCGAAACGATATCTCCCTCACCGATTACGCGATCTCCCGGAATGCCATGCACCACTTCTTCATTGATTGAGATACACGCTGAACCGGGAAATCCTCTATAGTTCTTGAAGGCCGGAACAGCACCCTGAGCACGTATAACATCTTCGATCAGCCGGTCGAGCTCCAGCGTTGTCATGCCGGGACAAATAGCATCTCCGGCAGCATCCAGGGCTCGGGCCACAACACGGCCGGCGCGTCGCATGATCTCTATTTCGTCCCTGGTCTTGAGCACTATCACTGTATTCCCGTCATTCAGGCGGTAGCAGTCACCAGCCGTTCGAAAACCTCATCCGGGGTTCCCTCACCCTCTATCTCAGTGAGGATTCCTTCCTTCTCGTAAAACTCGACTATGGGAGCTGTCTGTTCTCGGTATACCTCCAGGCGATGTCTCACGACCTCGTCGTTGTCATCCGAACGACCCTCAATATCCGCGCGTTTCCGCAGCCTGGCGTGTATTTCTTCATCAGCAACCTGTATCAGGATTGTCATGTCCAGCCTGGTACCATGCTTCGCGAACATATCTTTCAGCGCTTCGGCCTGCGGAATAGTCCTCGGAAAGCCATCGAGAATAAACCCGCCGTCCAGCCGCCCGGCCTTGACCAGTTCCTCAATCATAGCAATGATCAACTCATCCGGCACCAGTTCACCTCTGGTCATATAGCCTTCGGCCTTCTGTCCCAACTCGGTCTTGCCGCTCACTGCTGCTCGCAGCATGTCGCCGGTTGACAGATGAACCAGTCCGGATTTTTCAGCCAGGCGAATCGCCTGTGTACCCTTGCCCGATCCGGGCGGGCCCAAAAACACAAGATTCATCCTACATCGACCTCCCGCGGATCTTGCCTTTCTTCATAAAACCATCATAGTGGCGCATCATTAGATGCGATTCGATTTGTTGGAGGGTGTCGAGAGCAACGCCAACCACAATCAGCAGCCCGGTGCCGCCAAAGAAGAAGTTCACATTTGCCTGGCTGATCAGGACCCATGGCAACACAGCTATACACGCAAAGAAGAGCGCGCCGGGAAGGGTAATGCGCGTAAGTACCCTCTCAATGTGCTCAGCTGTATTTCGCCCGGGTCTGATACCGGGAATGTAGCCGCCGTTCTTGCGCATGTTGTCAGCGATCTCGATCGGGTTGAACACGATCGCAGTATAGAAGTACGCAAAGAAGACGATGATCAGTCCGTATATAATTGAGTAACTGACCCCCCCAGGGGCGAGCCACACACTGACCAGGTTTTGCATCCATTCAGTCTGCGGAAAGAGTTGGGCCACCGTCGACGGAAGGAACATGATCGACTGCGCAAAGATAATCGGGATGACCCCGGCCGAGTTGACCGAAAGCGGGAGATGGGTTGTGGCACCGCCGAATACTCTCCGTCCAACCACTTTCCTCGGATACTGCACGGGAATGCGGCGCTGAGCGCGTGTCATGAGAATGACAGCGGCTATCACCAGAATCATCATGCCGACCATGATTATTTCGAGCCAGAACGCCCGGGTACCCACCCAGAGCATCTGTATCTCTTCGACCACCGCGTCCGGGAAGCGGGCGATGATACCAATGAATATGATCAACGATATACCGTTGCCTATCCCTCGTTCGGTGATCTGCTCACCGAGCCACATGATGAAGATAGTCCCGCAGGTGAAAGTCAGGATAGTCATGGGGATAAACCATGCCCCTACGTCCGGGGAAACGGCCGGAATACCGTTGTAGTTAATGCTTCTGAGGAACCCGGCTGTACCCCAGGCCTGAAGGGCAGAGATGGCTACCGTCAGGTAGCGAGTGTACTGCGTAATCTTGCGGCGTCCTTCTTCTCCCTCTCTCTGCAGGCGTTGCAGAAAGGGCACCACCGCACCCAGCAACTGGAGCATAATCGAGGCGGAGATATAGGGCATAATCCCGAGCGCGAATATCGTAGCCTTGGCAAAGGCCCCCCCTGCGAACAAATCCAGCAACCCAAAGATCGACTGTGACGACGTGATGAACTGTGAGATGACCGACCCGTCTACACCGGGTGTCGGGATATGGCCACCGATGCGATAGACCACCAGCATGGCCAGCGTAAACAGAATTCTCCGTCGGAGTTCTTCAACCTTGAAGATTGACCTGAAAGTGTCTATCACTTGACCACCTCGGCCTTTCCACCGGCCGCTTCAAGCTTTACAACGGCCGCTTTTGAAAATGCCGCCGCCTTTACCACGTAGGCCTTTTCAATATTCCCGTTTCCCAGAATCTTTATCGGCTGCCTGGTATGCTTAATCAGGCCTGCCTTAACCAGCGTGTCACCGGTGATTTCTCCTGGTTCGCATCGAGCCAGATCGGACACGTTGACAATCTGAAATTCGGTACGGAAGATATTCGTAAAGCCAAACTTGGGCAGGCGACGGTGCAGAGGCATCTGACCGCCTTCGAACCCTCTCTTTCTCTTCGCCCCGCTTCGAGACAACTGGCCCTTATGGCCGCGCCCCGAGGTTTTGCCGCGCTGACTCCCGGCTCCGCGTCCAACCCTGCGGCGTTTCTTCCGGGAACGATCCGGGGGCTTTATCGTATGAAGTTCCATCTAATGCCTTGGCCTTGTGCTTTAGTCTATCTCTTCAACCGTCACCAGGTGGCTGACGGCACGAATCATCCCGCGTAATTGCGGCGTGTCGTTATGAATCACGCTCTTCCTGATCTTCCCCAGCCCAAGCGCCTCTATGGTACGCTTGTGCTGCGGTTTGCGATCGATCGTGCTGCGAACTTGAGTGACTTTTAATCTGGTCATACCGCTAACCATCCATCCGGCTGCATTCACAGCGCTTCACGGAATTCAGCTTCCTCATCTCTGGTGCGAAGTCGTTTGAGGCCGTTCATGGTGGCCTTAACGACATTACTGGAATTCCTGCTTCCGAGCACCTTGGCCAGAACATCCTGAACGCCCAATGATTCCAGCACCACCCTCACGGCACCACCGGCGATGACACCCGTACCGGGCGAAGCCGGCCGCATCACCACTGTCGTGGCCGCGAACTTACCATCGATACGATGGGGAATGGTGCCCTCGACCAGGCTTACCTTGGTCATTGTGCGGCGGGCCGCGTCGGTTCCTTTCCGGATAGCCTCGGAAACCTCCGAGGCCTTGCCGAGTCCGACGCCTACTTTACCGCGCCTGTCACCGACCGCGACCAGGGCTGTGAAGCTGAACCTGCGCCCACCCTTGACCACCTTGGCCACACGGTTCACCTTGATCACTTTCTCTTCAAACTCGAAAGCATCTACTTCGTACTGTTTCAATCTATACCTCGCCTAAATCTCCGTACGACTTTACTCCATCAGAACTTCAGTCCGCCTTCGCGGGCACCGTCTGCAACCGCCTTGACGCGTCCATGGAAGGGGAAGCGGTTTCGGTCGAAGACCACCGTCTCGATACCTTTGGCCTTGGCCATTTCGGCCGCCTTGATACCGACTTTGCGGGCCAGCGCGGCCTTGGTGTCTTTTGCGTCCGCATCCGCTTTTATGATATTCGAATTCGAACTGACTCCGGCCAGCGTCAGGCCGGCAATGTCATCGATAATCTGAACATACACATGATTAAGCGTCCGCGCCACACACAGCCGCGGACAATCAGGCGTGCCGGTCACCCGGCTCCTGACCCGACGCCGTCGCCGTTCTGCCTTCTTGTGCTTTACTACATTCTTGTTCGCCATTAGGGTCCGCCTTGTCTTATCCTCAGGCGCCGGCAGTCTTACCGGCCTTGCTCCTGACATATTCATTGACGTACCGTACGCCCTTGCCCTTGTACGGCTCCGGCTTCCTGAAGGAACGTATCTTGGCAGCGGCCGTACCGACCAACTCCTTGTCGACACCCTCCACCTTTATCTTGCCCTCCTTTGGATCCACCGAGACTTTCACTCCTTCCGGGGGACAGAATACAATTGGATGAGAGTAACCCAGGTAGAAGATCGCGCAGTTGCCCTTTTGTTCGGCCCGGTAACCCACGCCGATCATCTGGAGTTCGGTGGTGAATCCCTTTGTTACCCCGACGACCATGTTGTTTAGCAGGGCGCGCGTCAGACCATGAAGGGCGCGGTCTTTCTTCTTATCGGTCGATCTCTTGACGATTATTTCCTGACCTTCTACCGCGGCCGAGATAGCAGGGTGAATTACACGCTGGAGGCTACCCTGCGGCCCGGTTACAGTGATTCGCTGACCGTCTATCTCGATCTTTGCTTCTTCCGGAATGGGGACCGGTTTCTTGCCTATGCGCGACATTTCATAAATCCTTTTCTCACCAACACCTGAGCAAGACTTCACCGCCGATTTTCTTGCGGGCAGCCTCGAAATTGGTCATAACACCGGACGACGTAGAGAGTACCGCACAACCGGTCTGGCCAAAGGTAGAGCGGCGGGTTTCCTCGGTGTCCCAGTATCGGCGCAACCCGGGTCTGGACACGCGCTCGATTCCCTTGATAACAGGCACGTCACCAGCGGCATAGCGCAGGTTGATACGAAGAATTCCCTGTTTCCTGTCGGGCAGTTCAGTGTAATCGTGCAGGAATTTCTCCTGCTTGAGAATACGGACGATTTCCACCTTCAGTTTTGACGAAGGCACGTTTACGGCAGGCTTGCGAGCCTGCGAGGCGTTGCGAATTCTCGTCAACAGATCAGCGACCGGATCGGTCATACTCATCGAATAATTCTCCCAACACTGGTTCTCTACCAACTTGCCTTGACGACTCCGGGGAGTTCCCCGGCCAGCGCCATCTCGCGGAAACAGATTCGGCAGATACCGAATCGCCGCATAAAGGCTCTCGGTCGCCCACATCGCCGACACCGGCTGTAGGCGCGAGCCCGAAACTTGGGCTTACGTTTTTGCTTCTCTATGAGACACTTCTTTGCCATCTCGCTCCTATTTCTGGAAAGGCATGCCAAAACCTGTCAGGAGTTGACGCGCCTCATCATCTGTTCTGGCCGTGGTGGTGAATGATACTGTCATGCCGCGAATCTTGTCGATCTTGTCGTAATCAATCTCGGGGAAAACAATCTGCTCGGTAAGACCGAGGTTATAATTGCCGCGACCGTCGAAGGCTTTGGCACTGACGCCGCGAAAATCGCGAATGCGCGGCATGGCTACATTCAGCAGACGGTCCATAAACTCGTACATACGATGACGACGTAAAGTAACCATGCAGCCGATCGGCATTCCCTGGCGTAACTTGAAATTAGATACTGACTTACGAGCTCTCGTCAGGACCGGCTTCTGGCCGCAGATGGCCGTCAGTTCAGCCAGCACTGTCTCAAGTACCTTGGCGTTCTGCGTCGCCTCTCCAACTCCTACATTCACTGTTATCTTGGAGAGCCTGGGAACTTCCATGATACTCCCGTAATCGTTGTCCTTCATCATCCGTGGCCTGATTTCTTCTCTGTACTTATCCCACAACCTGGCCATGGCTCAAATCTCCTCACCGGTTCTGCGGCAGACACGAATTGTCCTTTTCTTGCCGCCTTCGTCGACCACCCGACGAACAGCTCTGGTCGGCCCGCCTTCTGAAGAACTGTACAGTGCGACATTACTTATGTGAATGGGCGCCTCGACTGCCAGAATACCCCCTTTAGGGTTCTTCTGGGTCGGTCTTTGATGTTTCTTTTTCATGTTCACGCCTTCTACCAGGAGCATATCAGTCTTGCGGTTGACATGCAAAACCCGGCCGGTCTTACCTCGATACTGGCCTGACCTGACGTACACTGTATCACCTTTCCTAATCCACATATAACCGACCTCTTGCCTAAAGCACTTCCGGGGCCAGGGAAATGATCTTCATAAAATGTTTGTCGCGTAGTTCGCGGGCCACGGGACCGAAGATACGCGTGCCGCGAGGTTCCCGCTGGTCGTTTATGATCACGGCAGCATTGTCAGAGAATCGAATCAACGAGCCGTCCTTACGTCTGACGTCTGCCTTGGTGCGCACAATCACAGCCTTACACACTTCCGACTTCTTCACCGTACCGCCGGGAATGGCCTCTTTGACGGTCACAACAATAACATCACCGATTGAGGCATACTTCCTCCCGCTGCCACCCAGAACGCGGAAGCACATAACGCGCTTGGCGCCTGAGTTATCAGCGACAGCAAGGCTTGTATATTCCTGAATCATGGCCAAAAACCCTTTCTCCCGAAGCCGGCCTGTCAGCAGCCGTTACTTGGCTTTCTCAACGACCTCCACCAAACGCCAGCGTTTCGTCTTGGATCGCGGTTTGGTCTCCATTACCCGAACGACGTCACCCGTATTCGCCTCATTATTTTCGTCATGCGCATACAGCTTCGAAGAGGTACGAACAGTTTTCTTGTACAGCGGATGCTTCATCGTTCGGTCAACCCTGATCACGGCTGTCTTGTCCATCTTAGCCGATATGACCGTACCAACACGCACCTTTCGCGCAGACCTGCTATTTTTCTCCGACATTCAAAACTCCTCAATCGCCGCAACTACTTCTCTGCTTTTTCTCCCGCATCCAGAATGGATCCTTTCACATCAGCCAGCTTTCGGATACCCATGGTGTCCTCACGCAGTATGGTACTGATTTTGGCGATCTCTCGCCTGACGGTACGCAGACGCAGCGGATTGTCGAGATTTTTCAGAGACCGGCGCATTTTCAGATTGAAAAGTTCCTCTCTGAGATCCGCCTGTCGTTGTATCAGCTCATCCCGGGTCAATTCTCTGAGAGCTCGTGGTTTCATATCAGATCGCCTCGGTATCGCGACGGGTTACAAACTTGGTTCTGATGGGCAGTTTATTGGCCGCCAGCTTGAGTGCCTCGCGGGCCAGTTCTTCAGCTACGCCTTCGATTTCAAAGACGATCCGGCCCGGCTTGACCACCGCCACCCAATACTCAGGGGCACCTTTACCTTTGCCCATGCGGGTTTCAGCAGGCTTCTTGGTAACCGGTTTGTCCGGAAAGACACGGATCCAGATCTTGCCGCCGCGCTTGATGTGGCGAGTAAGGGCCACACGCGCAGCTTCAATCTGGCGATTGGTCAGCCATGCCGGCTCAAGCGCCTTGAGACCGTACTCACCAAAGTTGACGGATGCCCCTCCCTTGGCCTTGCCGGTCATCCGCCCTCGCTGGGCCTTTCGATACTTTGTCCTTTTTGGCATCAGCATAAGTCAGTTACTCCTGGGCGTCCGGTTTCTTATTCTCGCCGGACTTGTCAGGCGGTTCAGCCGGGGCCGGTTTGTTCTGAGTCGTGCTCTTCGGTCCCCTCTTGG
>CP070824.1:222419-233060 GCA_020344395.1 Candidatus Zixiibacteriota bacterium
TCTTCGCCAGTAGTATCATAATGAAGGAGGAAGAAACCCGAGGGAGAGCGATAAGTTGTGTCCATTACCGGTCTGGCCAGCATGGCGGCCAGACTTGCCTGTGTCTCAGGTCTGAGTTGATCCCAGACACTGACGATCTCAGCAATTGCCGACGTAATCCCCCGCGTGTGAGATCTACCGTGGAGAGAATCATGCAGACGGTACTCTTCCGGAAGATCGTCAGGCTTCTTTATCGCCGTAATCTGCAAAATGGCCTTATCGTCCAGAGAAAGCCGGCCGGCCTGGTAGTCGACTGCAATCGCTGTTACCGGATCCGCCATGAACGATGCTGATTGCGTTTCAGCTCTGCTCTTACTCCAGAGGATCAGGATCACAGCAGTCATCAATATGATTTCACAGATGCGTTTCATACCAGTCACCAGCAAGATTTCCCAAAGGCCAACATCACTTACATCGTCCGCGTGGCGGCCTCACTCCACTATAGCCGACACTATATGTGTACAACCGACGGGCGTCACGGATGGTTTCCGGACAAAAAGGTAAGGAGTACCGGCTTGATTCGGGTCCGTCGCCACGCGGGACGGATACGTAGTATTCGTGCCGCCACCCCTGCAGGGCGACACCCTTCTCTTCTAATATATTGAAATACAACGACTTGTCAATAGGATTCGACCCTGTTGCCGTCCAGACTTCAGAAATACTGCCCGGATCCGAAGCCGATGCGCCACTGATTGTCCTGACCACAGGACAAGTCTATACGCACCAACTGAGTACGGGTCAAACGTTCGAAGGAGAGACGCAACCCGATTCCCACGCTCCGGTCCAAATCCCTTACTCTGAAGGGTTCTCCGGCATTCCAGGCGCGACCGACATCCGCAAAAAGAACGCCGCCAACCAGAACCGAGAGTATCTCTATTCCTGGAAAAAATCTTCCCTCCAGATTGATCAGCAGGAGCCGGTCTCCGGATGAGTAATGTTCTGTGAATCCACGGAGGCCTGTTTTGCCGCCCAGTATGAGATCTGATCTGCGGTCGCTTTGCCTGTCCGATCGAAATGTTCCCCGCAAGACTCCGGTTAAATAAGACAGATAAGTATTGTACCAGTGAGCCGTGAATTCAGCCGTCTGGCGCAGGGTCTGGCCTGACCGAAACCAGAACTGCCTTCTGTAAGCCAGACTAATCGTGTTAGCACCGAGACGGTGGGCGAACCGACCTTCCCCGGAGACAAGATCAAATGCGTGATCTCCGAAGTCCGGCATAAAGGCACGACCGGCGGCGAGTTCGATGGATTTCATCAGAGTGATGTCTTCAGAATAATAAAAGCCGTTTATTCGGCGTTCTACTATAAACTGCTGGTCTGTCAGCGCCAGCGACCCCGTGAATTGGTGATAGACTGAGTCTTCCGGAAAACCACTGGAGAATTCATCTGCGATGTATGCCTGGGTTTCTCTGATATCCCGGTACAGATACTTGTAAGCCAGCCCGATCCCTATCTTGCGATGGTAGCTTCCCCACCGGTAACCGGAGCGCAGCCCGAATACATCGGCACGGTGACGCCATTCAGCCACGACTGAGTCGTTGCTGTACACATCGTGCCTTCCACCTTCGTCAGTAAAGGTGGCACTCAGGGCCAGACGCTGGCTGAGATTGTAATAAGGATGACTCACAACCAGGCTGCGCAATTCCGAGGTTGGATCATCACTGTAATCAAAAGCGAGCCGGACCGGCCTACCTCGAACGCGATCATTGCTGTATTGCCAGATGAAGTAATTATCATCCTCTTCCTGCATGTAATAGTCAAACGCGAGAAACTGATTTCTACCCAGGAAGTTCTGTTCGTGCAGTCCGAACTGGACGGTGTTCTCGCCCCCTTCTCGTTCGATCCGTAGGTTACCCAGCAGACTCCACCGATCCCAGGTTGTCACCCGGACAATGAGGTGGCCGGGGATGTACTCTTCCACCTGAATTGAAGCATCGTTGAGAGCCAGGCGCATTCTCAGGTTCCGGGCAGTCTCCTCCGCCAGCTCGACTGAATACGTATCGCCGGGACGGAAGAGCAGTTCTTCACGGACGATGTCCTTGTTAGTCACGAGATGCAGTTTGCCCGCCAAGTTCAGGACCAGCCGGTCGAGCCCGCGTTTGCCGGTGGAGTGAATATCCTGATTATCAATGATTATACTGTCGATGATCATGCCATCCGGATTAAGCACGCCGGTCCCGCTGGAGCGTGTCGAATCCAGATCGGATCCTGCGTACGAGATCTTTGCGATGATCAGAAAACAGAGAAGAGCTCGCAGCAGCATAATCAGGTTACATTTTGCGGAAGTACCCCTTCCGCCATCCTATCAAAACTAAGATAAATAGCCCGGCCACAGCCGGGTCTGCATCTGTAATCGGCCGGATATCAAGGAAAGACAAGGTTTGGCCGACATTATATTGAACGGAAAAAAGGTGCGGAAGTTGGAGAAGGCAAGGAAGAAATTAGGCGATATCCTGCTTGAGCGCGGGCTGATAACGTCGCAGCAGCTAAACGAGGCCCTTCAAGCACAGGCCAACACGGGGGTCCGCATCGGTGAAACACTTGTCAAAACCGGTGTTATAACTGAAGATCAGTTGGTCGAGACAATCGCTCAACGGCTGTCCATCCCCAAAATCTCGCTGAACTCAATGGTTGTGGACCCCGCGGTCATGCGTCGGGTCCCGGTCGAGGTGGCACGACGCTATAATCTTGTCCCGATCTTTGCCATCGGCAACACTTTGACGCTGGCTATGGAGGATCCGCTGAATATCATAGCCATCGACGAAGTCCGCTACCTCACCGGTTGCGATATCAAGCGAGCCATCGCCACGGCAGCCGAGATCAAGGAAGCTATCACCGAATACTACTCCGTAGCCGATTCGATGTCGGAGATCATCGGCAGCCAGGAGCCTTCCGATCTCACCCTGCAGGAATCAGCTACCGCAAATCCATTCGAGGAAGCTGAGTCGCCGGTAGTCAAGCTGGTCAATCTGATAATTACCAAGGCGGTCAAGGCCGGAGCCAGCGATATTCACATCGAACCGGATGAGAACACGTTGCGGGTACGTTATCGTATCAGCGGTGTCATGCGTCAGGAGGCTGACCCGCCCAATACGATGCAGAACGAGGTTATCTCCAGAGTCAAGGTTGCCGCCAATCTCGACGTATCCGAGAAGCGCCTGCCACAGGACGGCCGATTCATGATGAAAGTGGATGGAAGCCCGATTGATATGAGGGTCTCCACTTTGCCGACTATTCACGGAGAGAAGATCGTCATACGCATCCTGGACCGCAGAAACCTGCGTCTTTCCTTCAGCAGTCTCGGATTCCGACCGGAGCTTATCGAGGCGTGGCGAGACCTGATAAACAAGCCGGAAGGATTGGTTTTGATATCCGGTCCAACCTCCAGCGGCAAAACTTCGACATTGTATTCAACGCTTCTGGAAGTCAATAGCATCGAGAAGAACATCATCACAGTGGAGGATCCGGTTGAATTCTCACTGCCACTTATAAACCAGATGCAGATCAATGAAAAGGCAGGCCTGACCTTTGTATCGACATTGCGGTCGATCTTACGACAAAACCCGGACATTATCATGATCGGTGAGATCAGGGACACCGAGACAGCCCGTATGGCGATCAGGTCCGCCCTGACCGGTCACCTGGTATTCTCCACCGTTCACACCAACGACGCCGCTTCAGCCATCACGCGCCTGGTTGATATGGGCCTGGAAAATTATCTCGTCTCTTCCGCCCTTCAAGGCCTTCTGGCTCAGCGCCTGGTCAGGGTGAATTGTCCGAAGTGCCTGGTAAGCTATGAACCGTCGCCGACAGTTCTCAAGCGAGCGGCGCTGGAGGAGTTGAGCAGCAGTATTGATTTTCGGCGTGGCAAAGGATGTACCCAGTGTAAGGGCACTGGTTTCGCAGGGCAGACGGGCATTTTCGAGTTCATAAAGTTTACGCCCATGATTTCTGATCTGGTTTTGAGAAATGCATCGCTCCAGGAAATTCGAGAGGTGGCTCGTAACAACGGTTTCCTGCCTCTGTTCGAGGCAGGTCTTGCGAAGATCGTTGAGGGTTCCTTGTGCCTCGAAGAACTGCTCAAAGAAACATCAAATATCGAAGAGTATTTCGGGACCATGAACCAGGTGAGGGTAACGGGTGCCAACCCAGTATAAATACCGGGCGGTGGACTGGGCCGGTCGCCAGAAAAGCGGGACGGTCGGTGCAATTGCTGTTCAGCAGGTGGAAGAATTCCTGCGGGAACATAGCCTGATTCCAGTTAAAATTTCTGAAATCAAACCCCAGAGCCAGTTGTCGTTCTTTGGATTCCAGCGACGAGTGGACTATGAGAAACTGATCATGTTTACCAACAGTTTGTCCACCATGTATCGCTCCGGAATCCCCCTGCTACACGCTCTCTCGATCATACGTGTCGGGAAACCGGACGATCCTTTCAATCTGACCATTGAACGAATCCGACACCAGGTTCAATCGGGCAGATCGCTTTCGTCGGCCATGCGCGACCACGAAGACACCTTCACAGGTGTTTATACGGCCTCCGTCGAAGCCGGCGAGGAGTCAGGAAAATTGGACGAAATTCTCGATGAACTTGCCGGCATGCTTGAGTCGGAACATGAGTTGACGCGGCAGGTCAAATCGGCGATACGCTACCCCCTGACGGTGGTAATTATTATCGTCCTGGCCATTTTCGTCCTCATGAGCTTCGTCATCCCGCGGTTTGTGGCTTTCTATTCTTCGTTCGACGCGGAGTTGCCGCTGCCTACAAAAATCATCATAGGGATGAGTTCGTTTGTCTCGACTTACTGGCCGGTGATACTGGTGGTTCTGGGTGGCGCCGCTTATGTTTTCAAGCGAGTGGTGAATACGCCCGGGGGACGGATGTGGCACGACCGGAAACTTCTAAAATTCCCCGTGCTGGGCGATCTGGTCACGAAAGCCAATGTGGCAAGATTTTGCATGATGTTCCGAATCCTGTTCAAGTCAGGCATTCCACTGGTCAGATCCCTCTCGATTCTGGCCGGGACTGTCAGAAACGTGGCCATGGCCGAAGAGTTTCAGCTTCTGGAAGATACGGTTAGACATGGCAAAGGGATAGATACCCAGACCGGAGATTTCGAGTTTATGCCGGATCAGGCCCTGAGAATGATGGGTGTCGGGCTGGAGTCGGGAAGCCTCGAAAGGATGCTGGGGGAGATCGGAGAACATTACAGGCGGCAGGTGATTTACACTTCCAGACATTTGACCTCGATAATCGAGCCGATTCTGACGCTGGTGCTGGGCTCATTTGTGCTGCTTCTTGCCCTGGCCATCTTTCTGCCGATGTGGAATCTTATCGAGATATTCAGACAGTAGAGTATTCAAGGACTACCATTATCATCCGATATACACTAATGACCAGGCGAGTCAAGGAAATACAAGGAGGAACCATGAATTTCACACGTCTATCGTCTCGGCAAGGCTTCACGCTAATTGAACTTGTAATCATCATCGTGGTGCTAGGCATTCTCGCGGCCGTGGCCATACCGAGATACCAGAATATCACGACAGAGGCCCGGGAGGCATCGTGCCGCGCCGCGCTGGGCGGTCTGCGTTCCGGTATTACTATATTCTATGCCAATGAAGCCGTTACCACCGGCACCGCCACCTGGCCGACTCTGGTGGAACTGGAAACACCCGGCACTGTGATGGCTCAGAGCGTGCCACCGAATCCATATCAGCTGGCCACCAACGCCCCTGATTCGATCGTCACCGGCGTTACCAAGGGAACCATTGTAGGCGTTCGCGGCGGCTGGGCCTATCTTGCGGCGACCGGCGAAATCTGGCCGAACACAAGCACCGTAGGCGAAAACGACTGGTAAGAACGGCTTACACGCTCGTCATGGGCACAGCTAAACTGACTCGGCTCGGTCAGATGGGATTCACTCTGATCGAGCTTGTTATTGTCATAGTGACCCTGGCGATTGTCGCCGCGGTCGCCATCCCAAAATACGCCGACATGGCTGAAAGCGCCAGGGTCAACGCCACGAAGAAAGAAATGACAGAACTCAAACATGCTCTCGTAGGCAATCCCTCGGCCATCGCCGGGGGTGAATATGTCGACCGTGGTTTTGAGGGTGATGTTGGTTTTGCGCCCTCGTCGCTGACCGATCTGGCCGTCAGGCCGGGCTCGCTGGCGGTTTACGATCCTATCACGCGATTGGGATGGAACGGACCGTATATTGACAGTTCGGGAGGGGACTACTTGAAGGATGCCTGGGGGAACAATTACAGCTACCAGCCGTCGGGCCGCCTGATAGTATCAACCGGTGGAGGCGGCGATAGCATAAAAGTGAGTTTTTGAGGAGGTGCTCCGGGAATGCTTGGCGTGAAACAGCCCTCCGACATGGCAAGCAGAAGTTCGGTGATCGCCCCGGGCACCGAGACCGGGGACAGACCTGTTCTCACCTGGAAGTGGGTCCAGCCAAAGAGGCAGTATCGGCTCGGCCGTTTCCTGGCCTGTTGTATCGAAGATCAGGCCATCCAACTGGCCGCGGCCAAGTCAATCGGTACCAGGCAGACACTTGTCGACGTTCGCAAGGTTTACATAGCCTCCCCCAAGGCTACTGGCGAAGAAAGAGCCATATTTATAGCCAACACTCTGAGAGAGTACGTGGCCGAATTTGGCGGACGGTATCCGAACATCTCGATCTGTATCAGTGGACCGGAGACGGCCTACCGTACTTTAGAAATGCCGGCCTTATCAAGAAGGGAACTGGCCGCGGCCCTGGTTTTTGAGGCCAAACGTAACCTTCCTTTCCCGGTTGAGCAATCCGTCTTTGACTATCGGACTATTCAGGAATCTACAGATAAGGGGTCCAATGGAATCAAGGTGGCGTTGCTGGCGGCAACAGGCCGGCTCCTTACGGAGAATCTGGCCCCCTTCGATCAGTTGAACCTCGAGGTAGAGCATGTCTATCACGTCCAGGATGTCATCGGTCAGATGCTTCGCAATATTCGGAGGTTCAGTGAGGCTAAATCTTACGCGGTTCTGAATGTCAAACAAGACACGACCGAGATATCATTCTACGCCGGCTCGAATCTCGAGTTCACCCACCTGTCAAACATAGGCTCGGCTTTCCTGGCCCGGAGATCGGACCCGACGGTCTTCGAGTATTTCAGCGAATCGTTGGCAGGAGAATTACAGAATTCTCTCGATTACTACACTGGACAATTCTCAACTGAATTCAGCAGCCAGGTCTATATCTACGGTGACCTGGCCTACTCCGATGACCTGGTGAATATGCTGACCGACAGGTTCGGCTTCTCGTTCATGCGTTTTCCAATTGGTGGTATCAGTTGCACAGGGAGCAGCCGCGAGGAATGTCAATCGACGCTGCCGGTCTGCCTTCCGGCAACCGCGGCCGCACTCTGCACAGCCAGGCTGGCTAATCTGCTGCCGCCGAATCGAAAAAACCAGCTCAGGATTCGTCACATTAACAGGCTCGGCATTGTGGCAGCCCTGCTCCTGGGGCTTGCGCTGATAACCGGATGGATTATGCAGAGAATGTCCGTGACCAGTGCTCAGGAACGCCTGGGGGCATCCTCCCGGCAGCTTGAGATCTACCGCGGCTCGGAGGCGTACGCGGCGTATAGCAGGATCAAGCAGCAGATTGCCGTGGATCAGTCCTACCTTGAGAAGATCCGACAATCCCCCAGCTTTCTTGGATTGTCCCTCAAGGAGCTTTCCCGACTGACGCCGTCGTCGATCAGGCTGTCCGATCTCGACTATAATGCATCACAGCCCAATCAGAACCTTGAGTTGCGAGGGGAGGTTAGAAGCACCACCGTTCCGCCCGAGATCATTCTGGCCGAATATGTGGAGGCTCTCACGTCTTCACCCTTTTACGCCGATATAACAGTGAAGAGGCATGTCAAACGCCGAGTCGGGGATCAATTCCGACTTGAGTTTGAATTGACAGCAAAAGCAACCGTATGATACACCGGATTTCAGCATATGTTGCCGGCGGTCTCGCCGCTCTGGTCCTCTGGGTAGTACTGGTGTACACCCCCATGCACCGAGAGAAGCAGGAGATAGTTGAAGCTACTTCGGAGATCGAGAGTGAGTTACAGGACTTCCATGAGACCATAGCGACCCTGCCGGGTGATCTGACGGTCAGTGATAAGCTTGAGGCATCTCGATCACAACTTCATTCAGCCTTATATGCAAAGGAGGATATCCTCAGGCTCCTGGACCACTTCACTTCCGACGCCAGCCGTCTCGGCCTCACTACGGTCGAGATATCGCCGCACATCTCGGAACTGCTTCAACTGAATCGCTCCGCTCGTGATCCCGGGGAGCCGGATTTTCTCAATCTGACGTATACCTTCACAGGCAGTTACATCGGGTTTGGCGAATTCCTCAACCACCTGGAGCAGGAGCCGTATTTTCGGGGAATCAATAGTTGTCAGGTCAACGGTACGGCAGATAGTGCCGAGAAATCTGTCTATTCGGTCAGTTTCAAGGCGCTGCTCGGACAGGTCGGGGCGGCCGAACGGCGGAGTCAGTCATGAACGAGAGCACGCGCAAAAAGATAGTCTACGCAACAGCGGCGGCGGCCGTGGCCTGGGCGCTCTATAACCTGCCCGGTGGGACCGGCGAGACAATAGTAATTGAACCAGCTGCCGCTGTCAAAGCCAGAAAAGCGCCGACCGGCATCGCTGATAAAGAGAGCTCTATCAGTGTGGACAGATACCGGCAGTTGAATTGGGGCCGGGATCCTTTTCGACCGTGGCCTCAACCGCCTGAACAGGGCGACCCTACTGCCCGACAATTCACCGACTCCCCCTGGAATCTCGGAGGGATCCTGTACAAAGACAGCAATCCATTTGCCTATATCAACGGCAGGTCTGTGTGTGTTGGTGACACGGTGGCCGGAGCAAAGATCGTCGCGATTAAGCGAAAGTCAGTGACCCTGACGCATCAAAGAAATCAGGTCACGATTTCTGTCAACAAGGGATTATCATGAAGAAGCATATTGGACTTATAATCATAGTCATTCTCCTTGTTGCCTCCTCCAGCGCCGGCCAGGGCACCCTCGGCGAGCACAAACTCTCTCTGAATTTCGAGTCCACCCCGTTGATCGCCGTTCTCAATATGATCGCACAGCAAAATGGCCTTAACCTTGTGATCTCTGACGAGGTGACTGGCGAAGTGTCGGTGCGCCTGGTCGATGTAGATATATCAACCGCTCTCGACGCTGTCCTGTCGGCCAACGGGTACACTCACTTCATGCGCGATAACGTGATTGTAATCAAGGCAACTGAATCCGTCGAGGCGGCGGAGATGGGGTCACGGGTGGTTTCACTGCAGTACCTCGATCCGGTGACAGCTCAGAAGGCGCTCGAGTCCAATATCTCGGACAAGGGAAAAGTAATCATACTTGACAAGCAATCTGACCAGGTTGGCCAGCAGACCGGGGGCTATGCGCCCAATCGAATTCTGATCACCGATTACCCTGCAAACATCGACAGGTTAATTGATATTCTCTCCCAACTCGACATTCGAGAGAGGTCGATTTTGATTGAGGCCAGGATCATTGAAACCAAGCTGGATGATGATCTTAGACTGGGCCTGAACTGGCCGTCTTCGATAACCGCAAAAGGGAGCGGCGTCAGTGACGGCACCTCTACCAGTTTCGTAAGCACAGCTTCGAACCGCGCCCTGGTGGCGGGAGATCTGAATAACGGGCGGTGGGTTTGGGGAAAGCTGTCAATCGGCGAACTGCAAGTGGTCCTGGATTTACTGGAGCAAACGGGCAATTCACGCCTGGTTTCTGATCCACGAATAACCACAATTGAAAACCACGAGGCGGAATTCAAGTTTCAGACTGTTATTCCCATCCAGACTGTCAGTCGATTCACCGAGGGAGCTTCCACTTCGGACATTGTGACTTTTGAGGACGAAGAGATTGGGATATCCCTGAGAGTAACTCCGAGAATCAATGGAGACGGTAACATCACCTTGGATGTTCACCCGACGGTTGAGGATATAATCGGCTTCAGCGGCCCGACAGAAAACCAGAAACCGATAACTGCATCGAGGTCAATAGATACGCGTATTACGGTGGCCGAAGGCGAGACGGTGGCCCTGGGGGGGCTCTTGAAGGAAGATGAAATCGAAACCGTCAAGCGGGTACCCATCCTGGGGCATATTCCGATACTGGGCCCGTTACTGTTTACTCACAAGTCCGTCGAGAAAACAAAGACCGACCTGATCATTCTGATTACACCGCATATACTTGACTAGCCCGTTCGCTGCAGCATCCATCGCCTTGAGCGACCCCACAACATCTGCAAAGTAAATACCAGCATCAGAAGATCGAAGAGAAGCGAGTTCCATGCAGAACCCGTAGCAGAACTGGCAGCTTTAAAACAGCCGCAGTCAATGTCTATTCCTCGGGTGATAGTTGAGCCGAGCGCGACTATGAAGATCACGGTCATTAGATTGGCCCACATAACCGCTCCCCGATAGTATATTCCACCAATCAGGGCCAATCCAGTAATCAACTCCAGCCAGGGCAGCACCAGCGCCATTATATTGATCAGGTTGCCCGGCACAAT
>CP070824.1:233160-243538 GCA_020344395.1 Candidatus Zixiibacteriota bacterium
TTGCTCAGGTCGAACGAGATACCGAGGTAGTTGTCAAGAAAATGAGCATTGTGCCGGGAGTCGATGACTTCCAGCAGGGCCATGTTTACAGAGGCGTCATTGTCAACATTGAAGTAGTCTATGTCCTCAAGCAGCATGAGCGGATCGCAGGTATGGGCATCCTTCAGAGTGCGAACGATTTTCCCGGGATAGGCACCGAGAAAAGTACGCGCCGTTCCCTTAAGGGCGGCAACGTCCGATATGCCGCCGACGGAGATGCGAATGAACTCCTTGCCCATAGCCCGCGCGATGGCCTTAGCCAGTGATGCTTTGCCTGTCCCGGGCGCACCTACAAGGCAAAGAGTGGAACCTTCCAGATCTCTTCCCACCAGTTTCCGAATCGATAGTCGCTGAAGTATCTGTTCCTTGAGGGAAGTCGGTCCGTAATAATCGGTCGAAAGAATGTGCTCGGCCTCGGCAATATCAGGATCCTCGGTTGTACATTTTCCCCACGGTAAATACAGCATCCACTCAAGATACGCCTTGGTGGCACCGTACTCGGCCGAGGCCGGCGATAACTGACTCAGACGGTCTATTTCGATTTTAGCCCTGGCCACAACATCCGCCGGCAAATCAGGATTGTTCTTAAGCATGCCTCGCAGGCGACCTGCCTCCTTTTCCTCGGTCAGCTCCTCGCCGAGCTGACGGCGAATCTCCTTAAGCTGCTGTCTGAGGAAATACCGATGCTGTTCCTCTTCGATCCGTTTGCGAGCCTTCTCGTTGATGCTCAGGACAGTGGCTACTCTACTCAGTTCGCCGTTCAAATGGTGCAGCAGTTTGTCAAACCGCCGCTCCAGGCTGATCGTCTCCAGCAACTCCTGCTTGGACGCAAGTGAAATATGAAACGACGAGGCCACCCGGTCGCACAACAACGAAGGGTCAGCCTCGCTCAATTTGAGGACAACCGAAAGCTCCGGTGAGTAGATCGGATCAAGGTGGGTGATTTCGCTGATGATCGAGATAACTTCGTCAAGTTTGCGTTTGACATTCTTAGCCACAAAGGGAGACTGCTGCACCGCTGACGCCGCGGCTGTCATGTACGGCTCGGTCCCGACAATCCGGGAAACCGAGGCGCGCCGCAGACCCTCAAGTGTCGCTATCTTCGAGCCGCCGGCAGCATCCTTGATGCCGTGCACCCTAGCGAAAACACCGACCTGGTGAATCGGCAGCCGGTCAGGGATATCGACTTCGGAATGCGAATAAGTGGCGATGAATTCCTTGCTTGACGACTGACAGAAGTCGATCAGCGCTAGGTTCTCAGGACGTCCAATCTGAATAGTCAGCAGGGTATCCGGAAACAATACACCGGTCATCAGCGGCAGGACCGGATAGACTGTTTCCGCGTCAGTGGTTACGATTGGAACTCGGCTCTTGCTCTTTACTATCATATTCAGGTCGCTCTGTTACAATCCATTATCGGCCGATTCGAGTATCGGTCAAGGTCGTTGTCGGGTCAGGATGCCTTTCCCGGCGACTTTAATGATAATACGGCAAGTAATGTCGGGACGTTCCCGAAGTCAATCAACTAACCGATCGGGACGAGTCCGCCGGAGCGAATAGGCTCCTGATTTCCCAATCGGGATGCCTCTCCAGGCGGGTCCTGTCGATTTGAATCTTGGAAGGATCCACCCGCAATCGATAATAACCAAGGCGGTTGTTCTCGATTATGGGCCAGCCGGCATCATAACCGGCTGCAATCTCGTTCTTCATACGGTACAGGTAGCGGGCCTGGTTGAAGCCGACCTCAATATCCTCTTTGTACATCCAGCCGGATTCATCCGTGAGTCGCGACCAGGCAAGTTTCACAAAATACTTGAACGACTTGCCGGTCAGCGGCACAGGAAAACCGTTGATTCTCACGAGAAACCTCTCACGATCCATAGTCCCGATTACTTCTACTGATTCCGGCTCCGCGGAAGCTATAGGGGGGCCGGCCGCACGGGCTGATGCCATATCAACCTCCTCTTTAAATTGTGATAGTATCTCATTGACTATTTTGAGCTTATGTCCATCGCTAATAAGCTTCTCCTGCTCTGGTAAAGAGAGTCCGACCAGATCACTCAACCCGGAAATTCCGGCATTGTGCAGAGCAATAAAATTCCCGCGGTTGAGCACCTGACCCAGACGCTCACAAAGCGGTTTCAAAGCAGGCACCAGACCGAGCCTCAAAGTGAATGCGAGGTCATGCAGATGACCCAAACCCGTCGATTGCTCGGAGGTCGCGCAGGCCAGGCGAGCCAGGGCCGAAACCAGGTGAGCCGCGGTCTCCCCCAGTGAAAGTATCTGCCCGAGGTGAAGCTGGTACCGCTCCTCCAGCTCCCTGGCCGGCATCATATGACGCCCATCATCGAGCAGCAGAAGCACCTTGAGGGTGGCCGCCTGCCTGTACGAAGCCTGCCGGGCATCATGAGAGGGGGGAAAGAGACAGGCAACCTCCTCCGGGGAAAAGTCCGGCCGTTGATTCAGCATCCGTAAGGGCAGATTCTCAGAATGTTCCAGGTGGCTGAGCACCATCGCGGGTAAATCCCAGCCTGACGAACTCAAGGCCAGAGCCATCCACCCAAATGCCGTCCTGGGCCAAGTATCTCTAAAAAGTCGTCGGTAGTGGATTCCTTCAGCACAGGACAATCCGGCCGAGGCAACCGCTCTGCCGAACGGGCTGGCTGCGAGCCCTGACTCCGCACTCTCCAACAACAGCCCGGAGTCAACGAGTGAAGTTACGATCGGCTCTGACTGCTGCGGATGGTCACCATTGTCTATGGCACAGAATCTGCCGGCCATGACGGTATCCACCCCCTCCGCTGTATGAGCAAGCCCGCTGCATACAATACTCAGCACCCAGTCTTCTGCAGACAGCGATTCGGCAGCAGAATGCAACGGATCCGGCACCTCAGGCGCGATATAAGTATTCCACAATATGTCCCGGTCGAACTCGTTTTGGGCGAGGACTATAGCCCGACCGGGCTGTCGGCCGTCCGTACCGAGCCGGCCTGCCCGGCCACTCATATTGTCGAACTCCGCTCTCGTAATGGGGACAAGCTGGGGACGGCTTTCATATGTTCCGGAGCAATATCTAACCGTCTCCAGGAACACGGTATCGGCGGGAAGATTTACACCCAGGGATAAAGTAGTAGTTGAACAAAGGATCCTAACCTCCCCATTCTCAAAGGCGTGTTCGACAGCACGTCTTTGTCTTGGAGTGAGATCGGAATTGTGAAAGGCCACTCCATGACGCAACGTTTGTCTCAGTGAGCGCACCAGATAAGATGACTCCTCGCCCTTGAGTTGCTCGATTGCGTTTTCTGCAGAAGGCCACGCCGTCAATGAGGCCAGACGAAAAGCCATGTTGATAGTATCCTGCCGTGACTTGAGAAACAGCAGTGTCGATCCGCTGTCCACCCTTATGAAATTGACAAGGCAGTCAGCCGGATCATCTTCCGGCGGCGGTGTTTTGAACGACTCGACCGTCTCTTCGGAGGTATTAAACGAGCGCAGACGAAGTGAACTTTCTGCCGCCACTCCGCGCAGAAGATCGACCGGCCGCTGTCTTTCTCTGACAACCCTGGCCGACAGCCATTCTGATAGCCGCCGGGAACTGGAACCATCGAGAACAGCGGACAGGGCAAGAATCGACGGCGTATGTGAACACACCACAATCTTGGTCAGGAGTCTTTCCAGTACTGCCCCCCGGCCCGGCTCGGCCAGCATTTGAATTTCATCGATCACCACCAGCCCGATATTGCGTAAGATGTCCAGGTCAAGTGTCAGCAGCCGGTCAAACTTCTCATAAATCGTGATCGCAATCTGGTAGTCTCCCCGGGCGAATTCACCGTCGCTGTCGGTGCGGTCTCCGGTGACAATGATCATCTTGATTCCGAAGCCCTCGTAAGTGCTCTGGAAGAGTCGGTACTTCTCCTCGGCCAGCGATTTCAGTGGAAACAACAACACCGCCTTCTGACGATTCGTCAGCGCTTTGACCGCGGCCATTTCCGCACAAAACGACTTACCGGTCGAAGTGGGCGCACTGATGATCATATTGGAGCAGTCTGATCTGCTATCGCTGCCGGCAGTTACCATATCGAGCAACCCCTGTCCCACTGCCGCCCGCTGTACCGGCAGCAACGTTTCTCCCTGTCGCTTTTCCCATGTCTTCACTATTCGCTGAGGAATACCTTCCTTAATCAGGTCCTTCGTTCGCATAATCCAGCCTTCCCTTTTCTTGAGCCAACGGTTCGCTCATCATCCTCTCTCCTGTAATGCACCCTCTTACACGCACTCTACACGCCGCAACTTTCAAACCCGCACCGGGGACAGAAACAACAGCCCCCCTGTCTGATCATACCACCACAACAGTCCGGGCAGGAAGCCGCATTGTGATACAGCAGGTCATCAGAATCCGAAATGGATGCGGTGTAACAAGCGGCCTCATCCTCTCCGGTCTCCAGGCAACAGGCCCCGTCTCTATTCAGGCCATCCTCGGTACCTGTTAGTATGTTGTCCATTCAAAGCTCCTGTTCTTCCATCTCTTACCGCTCAACAACAAGAATACTGCACATTTGTGCAGCTGTCAAGTCCGAAATGCTGATTTTTCGACCGAGAGTTTGTACGGCAGGACTGACTGAATTGTTAAGCCTTTGAGCCGCTTAGGATTAACAGGGATGCCACGGAGGGCAACAATAATTGCCTTTTGAATCCAGGCTGCCCGATATTATATTATATTGCAGGCGAAGTTCGGATCGGCTGGTCCGACTCATTAACCATTCCCACGCATGTGTACTCGCTGTTTTGTGGGACCCGAATTCATACTGGCGGGAGATTATCGCATGACTACAACCAGACCGCTGATGTTGCTTTCTGCTGTGAGGCTGACACGTCTCTGCGGCGGAATATTGCTCGCTCTGATGCTACTCGCAGGATCGTCGATCAAGTCACAGGACTGCGGTACCATCGTTCCCCGGGCGCAGATTGACTACGAACTCCTCCTCCGGGCCTCAGGGATTGACTTTACTGCCCGGCGGGCACCGAGCACGGCATATGAGATTCCGGTGGCTGTGCACATTGTCAGACAGAGTGACGGTACCGACGGATTCGCACCTTCGGAGCTGGCTATCGCCATGGCCGATATCAACGCTCAGTATGCTCAAGTCGGATGGACGTTCTTCGTGGCCGGAGATATTGACTACATCGACAGTGATTACTACTACTATAACACCACGACCTTCTCGGTTTACGGCCAATTAGTGGTCGAGAACCGGGTGCCCTGGGCCATGAATGTCTATTTCTGTCCCAATACGAGTTGGTGCGGGGTATCCAGTTTCAGCAGTACTCCTGAAAGAGGACTGCTCGTGGACAGCGCCTGCGCTGGCCATGCCGGCAACAACTCCACCTTCGCGCACGAAGTGGGTCACTGGTTCGATCTGTTCCATACCCACGAGACAGCTTTCGGCGTCGAGTGCCCCAACGGCGCCAACTGCTCCTATGCAGGTGATCTTTTTTGCGACACGCCGGCGGATCCGACCCTCAGTGGGCACGTCGATCCGTCGACCTGTTCATACGACAATGCCGTCCCTCCCCCGGACGCGTGCGACGGCACTCCGTACGCTCCACAGACAGAAAACTTGATGTCATACTCTACAAAGCTGTGCCGCGACCTGTTTACGACTGAGCAGTCCAACAAGATGGTCTACACTCTGGAAAACCAGAGAACTCAGTTGTCTGTGTTCATAGGCGGTCTAGGCGTGATTCCGGGCAACATTGCTCCCCTGCCGGTAGAACTCGGCAGCACTGCGACCGCCCAGGTTACTATTCATCAGAGTGTCGCAGATCAACAGACACTCATAACCGGCGTCAGCACCAGCCTGAGTGAGTTGAGCGTCATCGGGACGCTCCCGACGACCCTGATCGACGTTGACTCAGTCCAATACACGGTTGAGTTCGACGCCACCGGGCTTTCGTCCGATTGCGATCTGGGCGTGAAGTATGATACGGTTAGGTTCACCACGAACTCGGCGGAGCGGCCCTTGATCGAGGTGCCGGTCGAAGTAGCAATATCGTACGTAGAGACCTCCATGTACAATCACCTGATGGGCAGCCACTGCCTGCGATTTACCGCCCCGAACACCGCCGGCTTCGGCAACCAGCAACCTGCGGCTTTTTCACTGGAATATATGGACAACGCACTGTACGACGGTAGCCTGCTGCTGGGCCTGATCGACGGTAATGATACCGTGGTCTACCGCGATGTCTTCGGCGCTCAGGACTACGCCGTGATTGACACCTTTATCACGTATGCCGGGGGAGATCAGCGGGGTGTAAATGAGCTGCGCTTTTCTACTGCCGACGGCCGTATCCACGGTAAGGTCTTCTATACTCAGCAGGTTACGGATCCGGTGGAGTGCCAGTATGCCCTTGTCGAATACGAGTTCTACAACTCCTGTGATACAACCCTGTCGATTCTGGCCGGCATGTATGCTGACTTTGACGTGGTCGACGCTACCCAGAATCGTGCCGGATATGACAGCACCACCGGCACCGTGTGGATTTCCCAGCCATTTGTGTACCAATCGCAACTCGAGACGGCCGTTCAAGTTTGTGGTATAAGCATGTTATCGGATTCACCTCGAAATCTGAGGGCGCTGAGCAATTCAGAGTTCGTTTACCCGACCAACAACCTGGTTGAAGGCCAGATGTATGAGCAGATGTCTCTTACCGGCAATACCTCCAGCTCCGTCAGCCAGGACTGGTCCGCCCTGCTGACTCTGGGAGACGCCACGATCGGGCCGGGGGATACGGCTAGATTCACGGCCGCCCTGATGTATTCAGACAACGGCACCAACGAACTGGCTGATATCCGGAGTCGTGCCGAGGCCTACTACGACAACCTGGACTGTTGTGTCGCGTCGGTCGGGAACGTGAATAACGATCCGGCCGATATTGTCGATATAGGCGACCTGACGCAGCTGATCACTTACCTGTTCATCACGTTCGAGCCGCCGGATTGTATGGAGGAAGCTAATATCAATGGATCGTCCGATGGTGTGGTAGACATGGGTGATCTGACAGACCTGATAAGCTATCTGTTCATACCGCCGCCGGACCCGCTCCCTGACTGCCCGTGATAGGCCCGATCCATGAGCCGCAGTCAGTCGAGCACAAACTCGACTTTGTAGGCCACCCAGATCGGAACCGGTCGTCCGCTTTGTATGGCCGGTGTGAACCGGTTCCTGTAGGCGGCACTGAGGGCGGCTTCGTCAAAAGCCGCGGACTCCGAAGAACGGGCCACTCTGGCCTCCTTGACTGAGCCATCGATATCAACCAGTACCCTGACCCAGACAACACCTTCTAATCCCAATTCTTCCAGGACCCTTGGATACTCCGGGACAGCCTTGTATACCATCTCAGGGTACCTTTCGCAGACCACGAATTCAGTGTCAGTAGGATAAGAACCATCCGTCTCACCGCTTCCATAGTCGCCCCTGAATACCCTGCCACCCGTCTCACCCGACGTGGGAAAAGGCCCGTCAGCATATGATCCCGGGACCAGATCCACGGGATCTTCGTCGGCAACATAATCCTCATCCGCCATAGGTTGCAGATTCACGAAGCGGCCTGCCTGCCGGTCAGATATATTCCCCTCGGCGACAGGCCTCCCCGGTATGATGACCCAGTTGTCATCGAAGGGCCGTACTACTACGGAATCTGCAGGAAGCGGATCCTTGGATTCCCCAGTCGTTGGCACTTCCGAGCTTTGGGTCAGCAGGAAAATGGCCGGCACCGCCATGAATAAGGCCAGCGATCCAATAATCCCCAGGAGCATGTTTCGCTGATAAGTCGCTTTCAACTCCCAGGCACCATAAGAACAATAGCCTGCTCTGTTTGTGTGCATCATGACAATCTCCCTTCTCATATTGCCGTCCATAGCATTAAGCTCACGCATGCAACCGGAGCGCGGCCACCGATTGCAGGCACCACACCACTCCCTGAAGACTCAGTGTCGAAAGGCCCGGTCACTCAGGTGCTACAATTGAGGGGAATAATTAGAAACGCCGGCTACCCCCATCAGGGGAGCCGGCGGTGAAGAATATCTATCAGACGGCTGGACGTCCAGCGCCCAGCGTGACTACAGAATGAACTCGTAAGTAAAGGCGACCCACATGGCTACCGGGCGCCCGTTCTGAATGGCAGGCTTGAACCGGCACTGCTTGGCAGCCTCAACCGCCGCTTCGTCCAACAATCCGTTCCCGGAAGACTTGAAGACAACCGCATCCCGTGCGTTTCCATTCTTATCCACCAGCACCTTAACTGCCACTTCACCGGTAATACCGGCCTGCTCCGCCAATCTCGGATACGTGGGCTCGTGTCTATAGACAAGATCGGCCGGCACTTCCACAGCCACAAAGTCCGTGAGCGCCGGCAGGTAGTCGTCATCAGCGATATCTACCACAATATCATCCTGACCCGCTGCCTGAGCTATATCGGGGGCAACAATCTCAGCAAGCTCTTCACGAGTAGCCAGCGTGACGTCGTCGTCGAGCACCTCGTCATCAGCGACCGGCTTGGGGATACCGACTTTCGGGGCAGCGACGTTGGGCTGATTAACCTTAACCTGGGGTGGTTTCTTGGCAATGGTCGGCGGCGGCCCCAGCTCGGCTACAGTCTTGATGATGTGTACTGGTCCCTCGACAATCTCCTCCTGCGTGAGAAGTCCGACCACCAGGAAAACCAGCAGCACCAGGGCCACAAATCCACCCGTTATCAGCGTACCAAACATGAAGTTGCGCTGATACCTGGCCTTTAGTTCATACGCACCGTACGGAGAATAGAGGGCACTCTGCTCGACTGCCATTATAAGACTCCTTCCGTTTGAGCGCTCTGAATCGCAGCCTCCATGACATTGTCATCACGGGCTTCCCAGTCACCAATGGCGTATCTATAGGAAAACTTCTGGTCCTTTGGAATGTCATTGACGTCGACCCCGAGCTGCTCGGCGGTGTAGGCATTCCATGATCGTTCGATCACGTCGATCTCGTCGAGGATATTTACCATGTCTTCGTATGACGCATCCTGATGGATCAACACCAGTGTGCTCAGCTTGGCGTTTGCACGGTTCTGTTCGAGCAGCAAACCCTGCAAAGTGTCCGGCCAGAACACATAGCCGAGAGAGTCTTCTGCCTCGGGATCAGACGGTATAAGCACAGGCAGGTTGGATGGTGTCGGCGTCTTGAGGTTCCACCAGAAACGACTCTCGCCATCCACTCTGATCGTGAGCAAGTTCGATTCCTTGATCTCTACAGGCTTGTCCTCTTCAACCGGAGGCAGATTGATTTCCATCGCCTGCGGCATGGCAAACACGGTCGAGACCATGTAGAAGATCAGCAGCAGAAAAGCAATGTCTACCATGGGTGTCATGTCAATGCGGATGGATATGCGTCGCTTGGGGCGGCGCAGGCCCTTCTTAGCGCCTTTGGCAGCCCGTTCTACTACTGCACCAGCCATCTATCGAATCACTCTCCTCTCAAATCATCCAATCAGGCCTCTTCGGCCTCCAACTTTTCATTATCCGTAATGATCAAAAACCTCTCGAGGTGGTTCTCCTGCATCGATTTCATAACACCCTGCATCACCCCGAAGGTGGCGTCCCGGTCAGCCTTTATGACCACCAGTGCTCTCAGGTTCTTGGCCCGCGCCCGGAGGATCTCGGGGGCAACGCCATACCTGTCGGTGTTGCGAACGACCCTGGCCGTCGTCTTGACCACCTGACCGTCGATGTCAACATCCATTACCTGTACGTAGTCAACATAGATCGAGTCCAGCTCAGTGACTGTAATATGAATCACGTCCTTGTCCGGCAACTCGATCTGAGAATGCGACTGCGGCAGTTCCACCGCTCGCGCCTCCGGCGGCTTGAACTGAGTGGTGGCCATATAGAATATCAACAACAGAAAGGCGATATCGACCATGGGAGTCATATCGATAACGATTGCAATTCGCCGTTTCTTCTTGATGGCCATTATTTACTTACCTTCTTTCGCCTTCAGAATCTGCAGGACCTCGAAGGTGGCTTCGTCAGTCGTGTAGTTGAAGGCGTCTACCTTGTTTACAAAAAAGTTGTAGAAGAAGATCCCGAGAATTCCCGAGAGCAGTCCGCCGGCCGTGTTGACCAGCGCCTCGGAGATTCCGATAGCCAGCTGGGTGGCATCAATAACACCCCCCTCGACATTACCGGTGGCCGCAAAGGCCCGGATCATTCCGATGGTTGTTCCGAGCAGGCCAACCATGGTCGCAATCGAGGCGATTGTCGAAAGAGCGATGAGATTCCTCTCCAGCAGCGGCCCTTCGA
>CP070824.1:243638-253635 GCA_020344395.1 Candidatus Zixiibacteriota bacterium
GGTACCAATATTCAACTCTCGGAGAAACGGGCCCTGGCCGTCATGCAGTACCTGCGTCAGTCTTTGCTCATTCGGGCTGACAAGATTCGAGCTATTGGCTACGGGGCCGATCGACCGATAGCCTCAAACAAAACAACAGACGGGCGATCGAAAAACCGGCGTATAGACATAATCATCATGCAATGAATTGCCGTTTTCGGACACCATCCAATTGACCGGGATCAAAACCTGACTGTAACCTGTTCGGCCTGAACGGGAAAGCTGTCGATTTTACTGACCAGGGGGTTGTCCTGGGCGGTGGAAGGTAGATCCAGACTCAGGATACTCTCCATTCTGATGTTTAAGTTTCGGCTTTTGATGCCGACAATATAGTAGGGCGATCTTTGCCCAACAGGCGATCCTGCAACAAGATAGGTCGCCGACACCAAGGGAGGTCACTGGCCTAGAGACAGATACCTCTCGAATAGATGAAAGGAATCCTCCATGGCTGAGATTACTGTCAAGTTCGACGACAAAGTCATCGAACGCATTGTCACCGAGAAGAAGCGCATCTCTATCGGGCGCACTCATGACAATGACATTGTCCTGGAAAACCGTGGCGTCTCCCGCAAACATGCAATGATAGAGTTCAACGACAATGCCGCGGTGATCATTGACAACGAGTCGCTCAACGGCACGTTCGTGAACAACCGCAAGATATCCGAAGAAGTACTTCGTGATGAAGACACCATCACCATCGGGAAGTACGCCCTGATCTACCATACGCAGAGCACGGGTGGAGACGAGATGGCCGGACTGGACGGCACCATGGTCCTCAACACCAAGAAACAGAAGGAGATGCTCGAGCGTGACAAGGTCGAACGGCGCATTGTCGAACAACACGGCGGTTCCGTGTTAACCGGCGAAGAGAACTGTGAATTCGCCGAGTATCGGATCGATCGTGACGTAATTACCATCGGGAAGGCCAAGTTCGTCCACGTGAAGGCCAAGGGCTTCATGCTCTCGGGCATTCAGGCCAAGATTGTCAAGGAGGACTGTGGATACTCGCTCGTCAATCTGGGCAGGAAGAACAAGACCAGTGTCAATGGCGAACTCACTGAGCGGACCATGCTCAAGAATGGCGATCTCATATCCGTCGGCAAATCCACCTTCAAGTTTGTTGAAGGTAAAGACTGATGAAACTTGCCTTGATATCGGACATCCACGGCAACCTGGAAGCTCTGCGCGCGGTGTTGAGTGATATCGATAAGCAGGATGTGGATAAGATCCACTGCCTTGGCGACATCATTGGCTACGGCTGCAATCCCACTGAATGCCTGGATCTGGTTGCTCAGAGCTGTGATATAATCCTTCTGGGCAACCACGAGTACGTGGCTCTCGGGCTGCTGGAAGAGAGCGCCATGAACGAGGTCGCCCGTCAATCAACCGAATGGACCTGCGATCATCTATCTGACAGCAATCTGGAAACGATCGCTAATCTGGACCTCGAGGCCTCGGTAGAAAACACCTACCTTGTCCACGCATGTCCGTATGAGCCGGATCAGTGGCACTATATGCTCAGGCCGGAAGAAGCGGTCGTCGGCTTCGATAACTTCATCGAACAGATCGGCTTTTTCGGCCACTCGCATGTACCCATGATATTTACGCTTTACCCCCAGGGTACCTGTTCGGCCAAACCCGGTCACGATATCGACCCTGATCCGGACTGTCGGTATCTGGTCAATGTCGGCTCCGTTGGCCAGCCACGTGATCTGGACCCCAGATCAAGCTATGTCATCTATGATTCAGAGAGCCGGGATGTCCGGTTTCATCGCGTTGAATACGACATCGGACTGGTGCAGCAGAAAATGACCAAAGCTAACATTCACAGCATGCTGGTCGAGCGCTTACTGGTCGGACGATAAGAAAAGAGGACACCATGGCCAAGTATTCATCCTATATTCTATACCTCTTGATCGCCATTCTTGTGGCTATCCTGTATGTGAATGATTTCGGTCCAGCAGCGTTTGTGCAGAGATCGCTAGATGACGCCTTGTGCCGTCTGACCGCCCCGGAAGGCAAGCGACCGAATCTGGCCATTGTAATGATCGACGGACGAGCACAGGATGAGCACGGCAGCTGGCCGTGGAATTATGATCTCATAGCCGATCTGGCGGCGGCAACGGCAACCGGTGAACCGCGTGCTGTAGTTTTCGATTTTCCGCTGCCCGAGGATGCTTACCAGGATTCTGCCGGCTACACCGATGTTCTGGCCGGGCAACTGTCCTGGATTCAGAACGCCGTCCTCCCTTATGATCTGGCCATGGCCAGCTATCGGTCAGGCCGGACAAGTAACCCCCCGGAACTATTCTACAATAGCATTGCCACCGCCAATCCGCTGGGCATCATGAGCGAGGAAGCCTCATTGCAGGTGCGCAGGGTATTCCTTCCTGCCAGCAAGCTGCTGGCCCACAAACCGCATCTCGGCTTTGACCTGTATTCCCCTGACAATGACCGCGCGCTGCGACGTCAGCCGATGGTGATGAATTACGACGGTTACTACTATCCGGCCCAGAGTCTTCTCGCGGCTGCCGTTTACCTGGGCGTACCGCCCGATCAGATTAGAGTTGACGAAGGCAGTAAAATCAGCATCGGGTCGCAGCGATCCTTTCATATCGGCGGCACCAGCGAATACTTCATCAGGTTCTCGGCCGGAAAGCCCTTTGTCCAATACTCAGCGGCGGAGGTTCTCCAGCCCGGCTTCGATCTCAACAAACTAAAGGACAAGCTGGTCCTTATCGGGGTCGATGATCCAAGGAACAGTGAGTTCTTCAGAACCCCCGTCGGCGAGAGTTACCCGGCCCTGTGGGTTAAAGCATCGATCATGGAGAACATTATAAACCGGAATTATGTTACTCCGGCCAGTGGCATAGCCTTGCTTGACCTGCTTGTGCTCTTTATCCTTGGCGGCGTCTGCGCCTTTTTCTTACCGCGTGTCTCATTGATGTTTCGATTCGTGATACTGGGTGGCGCCCTCTTTGTGGTGGTCAACATAAGCTACTTTTTGGTGAGCTCGTTCGGCATCTTACCACAAACGGTCTTTGTGGCCCTCGAACTTCTTTTGTTTATGGGCGCATCCCCGCTCCTCGATGCCGAATTCATCACCGGCGAGGCAAAGACCACGTCGGCGCCGTCCAAAAAGAAGCTGCCCAAGGCCAAGACGAGCAAAGAATCGCCCGCAGCGCCACCGGCTGTACGCGAACTCAAAGCCTCGGCAACCGATTCAGAGAATATCAAGACCAGCGCTCTCGGCCTGGACGAGGGTGAGGCAATCCCGGCAGCATCCGACCATACCGAGGCGCTCAAGGCGGATGCGACTGAGGCCGTATCGGCAGATGAGCTGAGCGCTGGCACTACGCCGGGAGCCTCCGAGCGACCTTCCTCAGGGACCGAAGACTACGGTGCTATTAACCTGGATGAACCGGCGGATGAGACAGTAACCGGTGAGCCTGTGGAAACGCCGGAGGTGCCCGAACCCATCGCGGCCATGGATGCCACGCCGATTCCGGGAGGCGCCTCTGAACTCCATAACCTGGGTCGTTACCAGGTAACAGGCGTACTCGGTAAAGGGGCCATGGGCACAGTCTACCAGGGGGTTGATCCGGCCATTAATCGTCCCGTAGCTCTCAAGACAATCCGTCTGGATTTTGTCAACGATCCCGAGGAGATGGCCGAACTGAAGGAGCGCCTGTTCCGGGAAGCGCAGGCGGCCGGCAAACTTTCGCATCCGAACATCGTTACCATCTACGACGTCGGTTCAGAGGAGCACCTTCAGTACATCGCGATGGAGTACCTGGAAGGTCAGACGCTTGAGGACCTGATAAAGCGTAAGGCCAAGTTCAATTATCGAATCATCGCACAGATAATAACCCAGATCTGCAGTGCCCTCGAATATGCTCATAATCAGGGCATCGTTCACAGAGACATCAAACCGGCCAACATTATGGTGCTCAAGGATTATTCCGTCAAAGTCATGGATTACGGCATCGCCAGGATTGACTCGAACTCAATGACAAAAACGGGTATCGCCATGGGTACGCCGAACTACATTTCACCGGAACAACTCAGAGGACAGTCTATCGACCGTCGTGCCGACATCTTCTCGCTGGGTGTGGTGATATATGAAATGTTGCTCGGCAAGCGGCCATTCAAAGGCGAGAACATCACGTCGCTTATTTACTCGATTCTAAACCACGAGCCGGAAAAGCCGTCCAACGTGAACCCGCGTATTCCCCTGTTATTTGACCACATCGTCGCAAAGGCACTGATGAAAGAGCCGCCTGAGCGGTACCAGAAGGCCTCTGAGATCGTCGTTGATCTGCAGGATTTTGTGGAGTCTTTCGCGTCCCGATAAAGCGAGTTTCCCGGATACAAAGGAAGCCCGTCGCCTCAACCGGCGACGGGCTTTAGTTTTTTTAAGGGGGAAGCGGTCTTTAGATCATCCGCGTGACTGGAGCAGTCTCTTACTCGTCATCAGTCTCCGAATCCCCGCTGCCCAATATCTCTTCGGCCAGTGAAAGGGCAACACCGGAGAGCATTACTTCCACTCCCAACTGAGTGAAATCGGATGAAATCAGTTCCCGGTTCAGCCCGGCGTATAACGAACACGATGCTCCCCGCTCCACAACCAGCCCGGAAAGACGCCGGGCGGTCTCGGCCACAAAGGTAACTTCCGCCAATTCTTCGGATACCACATAGCCGGTACAGTTGTGAAGTTGCAGATGGCTGTTGCCGGTATAGACCACCACGAGCATACCGCGCGCCTTGCCCAATTCGGTCTTGGGGTAGATCTCCAACACGAGTATCCGTTTTTCTTCATGGTTGGTGATCTTGAGACGATAATGGTCCTTCTCAAAGGAGGTCTTCTCAGCACCAAGCACCTTGCCGACTTTCTCAGCGTCCTGTTTGGAGAACTCAGTATTCATAAGGCATCTACTCGATCAGCCGGTTGCAGAACACATCACTCTTTCTTCTTCTCACTATTCGCTGAACTCTTGGTTTTGCCATCGAGTTCGCTGTCTACCGCACCCTTGATTTCCTCGGTAGTGTCTTTCATGGCTTTCTTGAATTCTCTGATACCCTTACCCATCCCCTGGGCTATTTCGGGAAGTCTTTTAGCGCCAAAGAGAAGCAATATAGCCAAGAAAATCAGCAGCAGTTCCCATGGTCCCAATCCGAACATTCCAACTACCTCCCGGGGTTTCCCGAGTTCGTTACAAATACCACCATCTGAAATATATTATCACCAGTAGTACGAACAATACCGACATGAAGTTTATCTTAAATGTCAGACCGAAGGTAAAGGAAACCGCATAGAAATCAACCTTCACGGGGGAGAATCCGATCTGAATCGATTTAGTGAATACCGTCTTCGCAGCACCGGCTGGCAGAAAGGTCCCTACAATGTCACCCACCACCCCGCCCAGCACTGCACCCAGCGTCAGGGCAATTATGAGGAATGTCACTTCTCGCCTTTTCATGCTTGCCCTGCCGGGTGTGGGGTCGCAAAAGCTGCCCGCACGGATTTAAATATCTTCAGCCCATCGTCGGACCCGAGAATCTCCTCGACCGCTCGCTCCGGATGCGGCATCATGCCCAAAACATTGCCCTTGGAATTAAGAATGCCTGCTACATTGTTGGCCGAGCCGTTCGGGTTAGCCTCGGAAGTCACCTCACCGGTGGCGTCCACAAAACGGAACAGCACCTGGCCGCTGCGTTCAAGTTCGTCTATGTCGCCCCGGAAATCATAATAGTTGCCCTCACCGTGTGCGATCGGGATCGTCAGCAACTCACCCTTGTCGCACCCGGATGTGAACCGGGTATCTGACCTTTCTACTCTAAGAGTAGTCTGCTTGCAGGCAAAACGCAGGTGGGAGTTTCGGATCAGCGCACCGGGCAAAAGCCCTACTTCAGTAAGGACCTGAAAACCGTTGCAAATGCCAATTACGATGCCACCCGCTTCGGCAAACCTGACGACTTCCTGCATGATGGGTGAAAACCGGGCAATGGCGCCGGCCCGCAAGTAATCACCATAAGAAAAGCCGCCCGGCAGAATCACTACGTCGGATCCGGCCAGGTCTGATGATTTGTGCCACAGGAACTCGACCTCCTCACCGAGAATGAATCTTACGGCCGCATACGTATCATAATCGCAATTTGAACCGGGAAATGTGACCACGCCAAACTTCACGATCAGTGCTCCACGCGATAATCCTCGATTATCGGATTGGCCAGCAGCCTGGAACAGACTTCGTCAATCCGTTGCCCGATATCGCCGGCCGATGCCTCTACCTCAAGCTCGAAGAACTTGCCGGAACGCACGGAAACAAACTCGCCGTACCCCATTTGAGCCAGCGCTTTCTGGATCGTCACCCCCTGAGGGTCGAGCACGCCATCCTTAAGGCTTACAAAAACGGTCGCTCGCTTATTCGTCGCCATCACTTCTGTCCTTCACCCTGTCGGAGGCTCTCCTGCGATACGGTCGCCGTGTTACCTTGCCCACTCCAACCGTGGACAGCCTCAGAAACTCGCGCACGATTCCCGACAATATATACAAACCAATAAAAGGAAACAATAAAACTCGGTAGTTGAACAATTGGCCGTTCACAAGCACTGATATCACTATGACTATCAAGAACACAGCCAGGACAGCCACCTTGAATCGGTCATACCAGGAATTGAAACGATCCGGCAGAGCATCATACTGCACCTGGGACACCATGAGGAACGAGCACAGGAAGATCATGGCGATCAGAAGTTCATCGTATCTCAATTCACCATACAGATGCATGCACATGACAACAAACGACACCAGGACCAGAGCCGCGGCCGGCACCGGAAGCCCCAAAAACTCTCTCTTCTCCTCGGTGTCCGCCATCAAGTTGAACCTGGCCAGACGGTAAGACGAAGCCATGATATATATGACCGAGAGAATCCAGCCCCACTTGCCCAGCGTGTTCAGCTTGGTGGCGTACAGCAGTATGGCCGGCGCCACCCCGAAGGAAAGAAAATCGGCAAGGGAATCCAACTCTACGCCGAATTGAGATGTGGTCCGGCTCAGCCTGGCCACTTTTCCGTCGAGGGCATCGAGGAACCCGGCCAGTATAATGAACCAGCAGGCCCAACTGAAGTTGCCTTCGAAGGCGGACAGGATTGACAGGAATCCGCAGACTGCGTTCCCCATCGTGAAGAACCCCGGGAAGATGCCGCGATTAATCAAAATTCTCGCTCCCGCTGATCAGAGACGAATCGGTCGGCACTTCTGATGTATCCAGCATACCGATGATTGTCCGCCCGGCATAAACCTGTTCCCCCTCCTGGACCCTGATTGAGCTGCCTGCCGGCAATATCAGGTCGGCCCTGGAGCCAAAGCGAATCATACCAAAGCGGTCGCCCGCCCGGACGGTATCTCCATCGTTCAGACGGCAGACAATCCGACGCGCGATAAGTCCGGCGATCTGTTTGAAGACGATCCGGTGCCCGCCGATTGTCGTCATCCCTATCTCCGACTGCTCATTTTCCTTCGACGCTTTATCGACGTACGCGGCAAGGAATTTACCCCGATTGTAGTTGACAAAATCCACGACTCCCGACGCTGGCACCCGGTTGACATGGACATCAAGTACGGAAAGAAATACAGATACTTTGAGAGCATCTTTCCCGACAAAAGGATGCCGGTCGATCTTCTCGATGGCGACCACCGTCCCATCGGCCGGTGCCAGGACAACACCGGGGCCGGATCCGCACTCCCTTTCCGGGTCGCGGAAGAAAAAGACCACGAAGATGGTCAGGATTCCCACGGCGAGTGAACTCCAGAATGCCACATGGCTGTTGCCCCGATTGGCTACCCAGAGCAGGACCAGCGTGAGAACCAGGCCAATAAGAACGAAAGGTATTCCGTCTCGAGCAATCATGAGCCAAACACCCGCCTGAAGATCTTGCCCACGTTCTTAGTGTAGTACTTCAAGTCGAAACAATCATCTATCTCAGAAACGGACAGGACCTGTCTGATTTCCTTATCCTTCTTGACCAGTTCACGGAAAAGCCCGCGACCGGATCCGGCCGCCAGAGCATTTCGCTGTACCATACGGTAGGCTTTTTCCCGGGATCCGACAGGGCCCGACAGTTTCAGCAGCAGTCTCTGAGAGAAGACCAATCCGCCTCCGTAGAAGATGTTCTCGAGCATTCTCCCCTCGTTTATGATCAGCCCCCTGAGCACTCCCACGAACTTCTCCAGCGCATAATCAAGGACAATTGTGGCGTCCGGGATGATCACCCGCTCAACCGATGAGTGCGCTATATCACGTTCGTGCCAGAGCGTTATGTTCTCCATCGATGCCAGGGCATACCCCCGCAGAAGACGGGCGATTCCGGAAATCCGCTCAGCCGTGATCGGATTCTTCTTGTGCGGCATGGCCGAAGAGCCCTTCTGACCCTCGGCAAACCCCTCGGCCATCTCTCCAATCTCGGTGCGCTGCAGGTTACGTATCTCGGTGGCAAACTTCTCCAAAGACGAACCCAGCAGGGCCAGTGAAGTCAGGAATTCGGCGTGACGATCACGCTGGAGAACCTGCGTGGAAACGGCTGCTGCCGTCAGCCCAAGCTTTCGACAAACTGATGCCTCTACCTTCGGGTCGAGGTTGGCGAAATTCCCAACAGCCCCGGACATCTTCCCATACGAAATATTCTCAGTAGCGGCCCTAAAGGCGGCCTGGCGACGCTTCAATTCACTGAACCAGACCGCAAACTTCAGTCCCACCGTGGTCGGCTCGGCAAAAACGCCGTGTGTACGCCCAATGCATGGCACCTCTTTGTACCTGCGGGCCAGTATGCGTATCTGCCGGACAGCCTTCTCGATCTTCTTGTCAATCAGAGCCGCCGCACGTTTCATCAACAGAGCCAGGGAAGTATCGAGAACGTCAGAAGATGTCATACCATAATGCAGATACTTCGCCTCTTCCCCCACGTGCTCGGCTACCGAGGTCAGGAATGCGATCACATCGTGGTTGGTTTCTCTCTCCAGCTCATTGATTCTGTCAACATCGAAATCTGCTTTTTTGGCGATGGCTCGCGCCGCTTTCTGTGGTATTATTTTGTAGCGGGCCATGGCTCGTGCAGCTTCAATCTCCACCTCAAGCCACGTACGGAATTTGTTCTCCTCAGCCCAGAGATTGCCCATCTCAGGCAGAGTGTAACGCTCTATCACAGACTATATCCCTCTTTCTCCTGCACAACTCTTCCTGGCTCTTCAAAACCGGCCGAATCCGTTATTTTGCTCATGGTCAATCCTTCACTAATAGCCCACCGATACCAGATACAACCCGTGCGCAGGAGCCGTGAACACATTTCGCTCCTCGCCGGGAGCGATTAAAATATCCTTGAACCGACCCAAAGTCAAGTTGCGTGGATTTCTGTCCTGTTCCCGCCTGGCCAGATTCGCCATGGCCCCTACCAGGGAGCGTACCATGCTGTGCAGGAAGCGGTTGCCCCGAATCTCATAAACCAACAGGGGACCGATCTGCCGCCATTGGGAGTGATCGATCCGGCACCGGTTGTCCTCCTTTCTGGATGATACCACGCAGAAGGCCGAAAAATCGTGTTCGCCGACAATGTGCTTAGCCGCCTCACGAAGTTCGCTCAAATCAAGTCCGGGCTGGTGCCACCGCTGATGCCGATACAGGGCCGATGCGGCCTCACCGATAAGGTAACGGTACCGGCGAAATCGAGCATCATATCTGGCGTGAAATTCCGGATGACTTTCCACGGCGTCCCAGATCCTGATGTCATCAGGCAGATAATAGTTCAACGCCTCTCTGTATCTGGCCGGTTCGAGGTCGTGAGTAATATGGAAATTCGCTACTTGCCCCAGAGCATGGACACCCGCATCCGTCCGACCGGCCCCGATCAGACTGACTCTTTTGCCGGTCGTTTTGAATACCGCCCCTACTATCTCATCCTG
>CP070824.1:253735-263570 GCA_020344395.1 Candidatus Zixiibacteriota bacterium
GTGACCGCCGATGAATCGGGGATGCTCGCCTTTCATGAGAAGATCATTCTGTTCGCCGGGGAGAGACCGATCACGCCGAAAGAGTTGGTACCGCGAGAAAACCTGATCGCTCCGGTTATTCGACCAACAGGCGAATCCAGCGCCACCGGCAGTGGGTCAACAATCGACTACGTCATCATAACTTCCGCCACTCTTGCCGACGCTTTTGCACCCCTCGCGAAATACAAATCGGAAACCGGCTACAACATCGAAATCAGACTGGTTGAGGAAATCGTTTCGAGCTATGACGGCCGCGACGACGCCGAAAGACTGAGGGAATATCTCAAAGAGTTCTATGATCAGGGCGGGGAATACGTTCTGCTTGGCGGCGACGAGATCAATGTCCCCGTTCGGTACGCATACCATCTCAATGCTTACTCTGAACCCGCTCTCGACCGTCTCCAGATCTGTGACCTGTACTTCGCCGATTTGACAGGTAAATGGGACGTCGACGATGACGGCATCTGGGGAGAACCCTATCACGATCAGCCAGACCTTGTTCCGGAATTGCTTGTAGGCCGACTGCCGTTCGGCAGCCCAGAAGAGATCCAGCGATATACGCACAATCTAATTACATATGAAACAGATCCTGGCCATGGCGACCGGGATTACATCTCCCGTGTGTTTTTCTTCTCGTCGGACCAGATGCGGGATTACGCAGGTGGCGGCCAACACAGCGCAATTGCCGCGGCTTATCCGGGGGATTTCCAGATAGACACCGTGACCGGCGTCGAGTGCGCCTCCGGTGATGATCCTGCCCCGTCCAATATCAGTCCGACCCTGCTGGCTGAGCCGATGTCACCGGGCTTCGGCATGGTCAACGTAGTGGCGCACGGTCGCCCGGATGGTTTCGTCGTAAAGTCACCCGGCTACTCGGATACACCCAAGGAGCTTCTGCTGACACACGGCCCGGTCGGCCTCCATGGTGGCTTCGATGAGCTGCTTGTTCAGGATAAGCCGACCTTCTACTATTCCCTGGCCTGTGCCTCAGGCGGTTTCGATTACGATCAACCGCCCATTGAGTTTCCGCATCCGAATATGGCTCAGCACCTGCTCGCGAGCGACGGTGGGGCGGTTGGCGTGGTCGCAAACTCTCGATGGGGATGGGTAGGCTCAAGTTACCTTCTGCAGACGGCGTTTTATGAACACCTGTTTGCTAATCCGGATGAGCCGGCGGTTCGGGCCATGGTTCAATCGAAGCTGGATTACTATTATGTCAGGGACGTTGTGTATGGACAGAACTTCCTTGGCGATCCGTCTCTCAAGCTCTATACAGCCCGACCAGCCAAATCATCGATTGAACTGACTATTGACGGTGACACGTTTGAGGCGTTCGTATCGGCCGATGGCCGGGAGCCTGGTGTCTGCCGGATAATTGTCAGTGATACCGGCGGCGTGGTAATCGATACCGCCACTGATGTCGACGGTTACCTGCTGATCTCCTATCCCTTCGATCCAAAGAGTCTGTACCGCGTGAGTACAGTCAGGACCAACATGACAGTCAGCCAGGTGAGCTTCATCGGATCGGTAGTTACATCAGTCGAAGATGCTGACCGATTGCTTCCACGGGGCTTCTCTCTAGCTCAGAATTACCCCAATCCGTTCAATCCATCGACCATCATTGAATTTGAGATACCAAGAGCCACGACCATAAAGCTGAACCTTTTCAACTGTCTTGGTCAAGAAGTGGCGGTACTTGCTGACGGAGTTTACCCGGCCGGACAAAACCGGGTTGAGTGGAAGGGGTTGAATTCCGGAGGTGAACCGGTCGCAACCGGGGTCTACTTCTACCGATTGGAGACAGGTAGCCGGGTGGCAACCAGGAAGATGCTGCTGCTGCGCTGAGGGGTGGCTCGGCAATCCACGGCAACCTATATTACTACCGACGCAACGATTCTTGCTTCACACCTGCCATGCGGCCGAAATCACCAGAAGGCGCAGTCCATGGCTTCGCTCAGCGAGACTTGAGCAGCGCGGCCAGAAGTCTAGGTAACACGCCCACGAGCAGCAGCAGACCGCATAACCACAGCATCGGGCGTCCCCACCAACGCGAGTACTTACGGAGGTATCTATAAATAGACAGGTGACTCTCGATCACCTGGCGGAACGGCTGTTTGACCGTTGAGCCGCCAAGATGATGTTTAACCAGCACTTCCGGGTAGTACAGACATTTGTATCCAGCGGTCCATAGCCGTCGGCAGTAATCCACATCGTTGCCGAAAAGCGGAAAATTCTCGTCAAGATAACCGATTTCGTCGATGACTTTCCGGGGCAACAACATGACGGCACCCATCGGCTGGTCGACAAACATCTCCGTGCGATGGTCGAACCATCCCATCCGCCAGCTTCCGAACTCGCGGTGCCGGGGGAACATTCTGTCCAGCAGAAGGGCAGAGTAGATAATATGTCGATATCTCGGAAACGATCTGGCCGAAAACTGCAGGTTACCGTCGAAATCAGTATACCCGGGGCCGATCATACCGATTGAGTCGTCAGCCATGATACGCTCCAGCAGACAGCGGGCTGTCCCGTTTTGAAAGCGCAGGTCCTGGTTCAGCAAATAGACGTACTCCCCTTTCGAAGCCCTGATACCGATATTGGCCGCCCGCGCAAAGCCCAGGTTGTCATCGTTCCGGATAAGCTTGACCTGCGCAAATGTCTTGCGGATATAATCAGGTGAGCCGTCCGCCGAGTCGTTGTCCACGACAATGATCTCGTGCGGTATCTCTTTTAAGTCAGCAACCAGCGAGCCCAGACATTCGGGAAGAAACGCCATGCCGTTGTATGCTATCACAACGGTAGAGATGACGGGCGATTCGGCGTTCACAGCAGATCCTCCATCACCCGGACAAACTTTTCGGTCATGGCATCAGAGGAGAACTGAGAAGCATAATCGGACAATGGCGTGAAGGTATAGCGCCCGCTATCGACTGCAGCCATCTGCCTGACCAAAAACTCTGCGGCCGGTTCAATCTCGCCGCGGTCCACAAAGTGAACCTGTTCACACCCGGTAAGAATGCGTTGCACCTCTCCATTCAGCGGTGCTTCGACAATCAGCGGTCGGCCGGATGCCAGCAGGTCGTATGTTCGGGTCGGGACAATCTCTTTTCCTGCCTGCAACGGTGCGCTGAGATACAGCAGGTGAGCGCGCCTCAAGACATCGACCGTTTTCTCACGCGGCAGGCGACCGTGGCATTCAAGAGACACTGAGATACCTCGACCTTCCAGCCTGTTCTCGAGCCATCCGGGATCGAACTCGCCTACATGGATTATCTTCAGGCGCGTCAGAGCAGCCGGCTGCGACTCAGCCAGATAAGCCAGCATATCCAGCAGTGAATCTATTTCAAAGTAATCGGGCTGATGCCCTAGCAGGCCCAGGCAGAAATGGTCGCGGTCGGGTCCACTCCGCCACCCTTCGGCCAGCCGGTCATCATAACCGTTGGTGATGATCTCACCCTCACCCAGGTAGTCTGCTATGGGCCTGTTGACCGTGGTCACGCGGTCGGCCTGCTGCCGGATATCCGTGAGAAGCTGCTTTCCTTTTTTTACGAGGCGCGGCGCCTCGAAGGATTGTTCGACAGGGTTGGTCGACCAGTAATCCCGAAAATCGGCTATCCAGGGAATGCCGAGATCGGCCTTCAGCCTGGCTCCTATAAGATGCGCCGAGATTGGCGGCGAAGTGGAAATCAGCAGGTCGTAGCGATAGTTTTCACACAAGGTGCGACCCAGTCTCGCGGCCGGCCGGACCCACCCGACCTTGGAGTCCGGAAAAAACCGGGATGATAACGTCCGTGTTCGCTTGATTGATGACGGCTTAATACTCCGGAGCCCGGCCAGATAGAGCAAGCGCTGGGGGTCACGCGAACCGGATCGGAAGATCTTTGTGCGGTCCAGCCGTGCCAACAATTCAGGCTCGTAAGCCCGGTAAAGAACGGGCTTGACCGTAAGCACATGACAATCCCAACCGTGGGGCGGGAGTTTCTCAAACAGAGCCAGCGGACGGAAGATCCCGGCCATCCCCAGAGGAGGGAAATAGTAGCATATCAGCAACGCTTTGCGGCTCATACTCCACCCTACCCGGTAAGACCACTCATGAGTTCTATGATCCTGGCCACGTTGTCTTCGAAGACAGCATTCTGCCGGACACGCTCCAGGTTCCGTCTCCGCATATCCTCAAAGGTATTCTGACTCTCCGAAAGTTCGCCTACAATCTTGCTGAGCGCGTTCTCACTGTCTGCATCATAGACAAACCCTGAGCTGCTGTCCAGCCATTCGGTCAGGCCGGGATGACTCGCCGCCACCGGGATTAACCCGAGAGCCATGGCTTCAATCATCGAAGCAGGAGACGAATCCAACGCTGAGTTAGACAAGTAGACGTCGTGTTCTGCCATGAATTTCATGAACGCGTTGCGTGGCATACGATCATAGAACCTCAAGCTGTCTCCCACCATGGTTGACGTTTCTGTGCGAAACTGATGGTACTCCGATCCGAAACCAGGAAAGGTGAGTTCAACGGATTGAGCGCGGATCTGTTCGAACAGCGCCCTGACAATCATGACATTCCGATAGACAGCTTCGTGCGAACGCGCCACAATCATCTTCAGCGGCTTGCGTATCTGGTACTCAGGTTTGTGCAGAGCAAGGAATTCTCTTTCAATCCCCCACGGCACGACGGCACTCGGCGCCCTGAAATCCGCCACTCGTCGGGCTTTGCTGAGCAAGTATTCGGAATCGGCACACACGAAGTTTGCAGCTTTCAAACCGCGGGCTGTTTTCCAGTGGTGCAACCTTGATTTCTCCGGTACCACCAGGATATCAGAACCCCACAGATGGGTGAAGATGGGAACACGGAGTCGCAGCCACGGCCAGGAGACAACAGACCCGTACCCGGAGACAAAATGCGGATTAACAATATCCGGTTCGAATCGAGAAACGAGTTGCTTCACCTGAAAGCGGCTCAATGCGTAGTGCAGGGTCTTCAGTGGCCCGACCCGTCTGAGGTGGAAGTGCAAAGTGCTACCCCGTTCCAGCGAAGCAAGAAGGACCCGGCAGCCCTGACGACGCAGTTGACGGACGTACCTTTCGGTATGAAACGATCGGCTGTCAGCGAGCACAAGCAGTCTCAGACCGTTTCGATTCATAGTACCCTTCCGAGCATCGACTCAAAACGTAATTCCTGATAACAGTATTCACGACCACCCCATTTCTGCTTATAGGTTAGCAGAGTATCGGCGTGCTCGGGTGAAGCTCCCAGGTTCAGCCGTCGCACCCCTTGTGATACCACTGAAGTTGCGGCAGTGTGCAACATGAACTGGTTTGGCTTAAGAAAAGAGAACTTCTTATCGAAGAACACCTGCCAGTTCAGAAGCGTATCACCAAGGACGAAGTTGATATGCGAGGCCGCCGGTTTTTTGTCGCGTTCAGTATACAGCCAGATTATTCGCTCGTCTTCGGTTGAAATCTTCCCCAGATTTTCAAAGAAAGCGTCGGAGTAGCGAGGTTTCTGGCCGTGGCGTGCCGCCGTCATCCTGACCAGAGACAGAAACCCGGCGAGGTGGTTCGACGGGTCGAAGCGCTGGACTTCGATTGCTTCTCTCCGAGCCTTACGGATTTCTGATTGCAGCTTTTTATCGGGCGGTTGCCATTCTTCGTCAGAGATATCAACCAAGATCGATGAGCAGTCCTCAGTGGCATCCGTCCAGCTCTGATCTAACTGCGCATAATAGTCGTAGAGGTACCCCCTGAGATAACCTGCCTTCCTGATAGCCGTCAGCGTAGAGCCGACAGCTTCCTGCACCCGGTCGGCAGGACAGCCCATGTCAACAAGACGCGCGTAGCAACCGTCAGGCATCGATTGGAAGCGTTTAAGCGGACCGTGTCCGAACTCCACACCGGGGAGCACGGTCATCGGTCGACCGTCTTCCTCCGTAACGAAATAAGTCGCACGGCCTCCCTGAGTTTCCCAGAGTCGAGCGAAGTCAACCGAGGAAAAGAAAGAGTCGGCGTTCAATCGGTTGATAGTCTCAGGAGAGAGTTCATCCAGAGTGCGGCGGAAGGTGTTCATTACTAGCGCACGAGGAGAAACTTACCGGTGGCCGCATTCCCGTCGGCGTCTTTGATTACAAACAGATACACTCCTGACGCCACGGCTCTGCCCTGTTGGTTGCGCCCGTCCCAAATGGGCTCTGAGAGGTCGGACAACTCGGTAACCTCCCAGACGAGTTCACCGGCGGCACTGAAGATACTCACTGTCGCTTTTCTCGCGTATCCGAAACCGAGCCTATCACCGGATGATCTGATAACAAACGGGTTAGGCCGGGCCAGAACTGAACTCAGGTTGGCGGTCAGACGGCCAGTCGTGCTCAGACGCCGTGACATTCCGCGAGGTGTAACGACGAACAGGTCACCGCTAAGAGTATCAAAGGTCAGGCTGGTTATCTCATCGTAAACGAGGCCTGAATTGAGAGTGGTATAGGCTCCGGTCTGGTCTGAGGTGGGCGGGACCCGGGTCAGGCCGTTCCTGGCTCCGATCCAGGCGTTGCCGCGGCTGTCAAACTCTATGGCAATGATGTCCGGTCCGAGACCGGAGGGCAGGTTCACGTCAACCCAACGTCCGATTTCACCTACCTGTCCTAAGCCTTCGTCAAGCCTGGAAATACCGAAATTGGTGGCTGCCCACAGTTCGCCATCGGGGGAGAACTTCACAGCGCGCACCAGGTTCGAAGGAAGCGCCGAATTGTCGGTGCGGAAATTCTCACAGAAATCATCACTCTTATCAGACGGGTCCGGTCCAATATAGCAGTAGAACACACCACTGTTGGCTGAGCCGATGCCCAGCACGTTGTCGTGGTAGTCAATCGAGACGAGATCAATGTCGGTAATCCCATCGTCAGAGCCTAACGAATCCCACGAGACCGGGAAGCCGGTGTTGTCCAATGTCGCAATCGCCACTGGATATCCGTTGTAGGCACGAAACACAGACGCATACAGGTATTGATCGTGCCTGTCCAGCCCGGTCACCCACGCATAGAGATAGCTGCCGGGTGGATTGTCGTTATTCCCGACAATGGTCGAGTTGGAATCATTAAAATTGATGAGAGAATCCCCGAGGACCCGCCAGACACCTCCTCCCAGAGTACCAATCCACGCATCGCCGTGGGCACCCGACAACAGCACGGTTGTTATTGACGGTGGCCAGTACGGATGGCTTTCCCACAAGCCGGTCTGGAAATCATAAGTAGCGGATCGTTTCGATCTGAATCCGGCTGTCATTGTTCCTTCACCGTCGATCACAAGATCACTTACCGCCACACTTGGCAATCCTGAGTACGGATACTCCTCGAATGAGCCGGAGCTGTTTTCGAACAGACCCTCGCTGTCAGATTTTGCAATCCATCGTGCGCTGCCTGTGTTGAGTCCCGTGACAACGCCGGGGTCCACTGCCGTCCCGGATACCACGCTGCCGTCCTGTATCCCGACGAACCCGTCACTATGATACACCGTCAACGTCGCTCCCTCATTGCGCATGTCATAAGGCACAACTACGCCGATGGCAATCGGGACAAAACTCGTGTCGGCTGGACCGATCGACATGCGGAACAGCTCTGTGTCGGTGAGCAAATGGACCGAATCCTCGAATACCGTCACACGCTTGACAATATTCGTGTTGAGCTCCGGGTTGCTGTTGATATCGAACAGGGTCCAGTTGGATGGATTCTTCATGCCTATGCGGCTTGATCTGTCCGTGACCGTAAGGCCGCTCGAGGTAGCCAGCCAGATAAGGGTGTCCTGCAGACATATGTCGTAGACTACAGGGAAAGAATTGATCAGTGTTATACCGAAACGGTCAAGATAGAGGCCATCGCCCGGTCCAGTCTTGGAGAATTCGACCAGCCCGCTGTCAGAGCCAAGCCATAGAGTGTTGCTATCATCAACCACGCAGTTGAGCTCTATCTGTCCGTACACTGGCCCGGTCGGGTAGCGACGCGCATCAGGCCCGCCAAACTTGATCAACTGGCCGAACCCGGTGACCCACTTTTGCCCCTCCGCATCCACGATGATGTCGGTTATGTCCGTCGTAGCGAGGCCGTCGATATTGGTATATTCAACACCCGGCACGGCTGGATCGACGACGGCAAGAATCCCCCCGGATGTAGCCATCCAAACAGTATCGTCAATCAACCTCATGCGGCGCACGTCCTTAAATGACGTCCAGCTTTCCCACCCGGAGGCAACTGCACCGGGCCCCACCGCGCAGATGAACACAGCAGCGAGGGCCGCTATCAGCGTGCCCGGATTCTTTTCACAAGCCATATCAGAGGCAATATATGAATCAAAGGAAGAGTTAACAAGAAACAGACATATCCGACCACGTCACCGTGGCGCGTGAAGATCGAATACTCGTCAAGCAATTCGACCTTGGCGGTCAGCGTGGCAACGTCGTCAAGTCCCAACTGGTGCCTTATGCGGCCATATCCATCGACCACGTAGCTGATACCGCTGTTGGCGGCACGCGCTGTCCAGCACCGGTTTTCCACGGCCCTGGTCAGCATTATCCGCGAATGCATGTAAACCCCGACCGAATGTCCGAACCAGGTATCGTTGGTGATGCTGACAAGGAAATGCGCCCCTTTACGGATCATTTCCCGGCTGTACTCAGGAAAAGTCGATTCAAAGCAAATGGCCACACCGTACGAAGCCTCGGGCAGTTCAAAAAGCAGGATCGAATCACCGGGGCGGAAATCGGACCACCACTGAACGTCATACGTCTCTATGAAGGTCAGGTATTCGGTCAGGACTTCCTTCTTCAGAAACGGCAGACGGTCCTGGTACGGCACCTGCTCCGAAAAAGGCACCAGCTTTACCTTGTCATAGCGCTGCCCCATGACGCCATTCGGCGAAAACTGATAGCAGGAATTGTGATAGTCGTAGCTTTCGCCCACCCTGGTTGCTCCCAGGGCCCCGACAAGGTGATAGCCGCCGCTGCGCCGGACTATGTTCCCGATCCTCTGCCTGTCGGCCGGACTGTGCGACAGGTACGAGGGGGCGGAGGTTTCAGGCCAGATGAACAACTGGACGGTGGTGTCATCGACAGACTGTGTAAGCGAATCGTACAGGTTAAATGAATGTTCCTGGTTGTCCTGCTCCCACTTCACACTGATTGGCACAGAGCCTTGAAGGATGGCCACCTTGAAGTCACCTTCCGTTGGATAGGAAGGTATAACGATCCAGCCAAAGGCTGTGACGACAACAACCACGGCAATCGAAAGAAACGCCGAGGTCAGGCGCCGCTCCGGGGACAGTTGCTTGCGAAACACCTGCCACAACAGGACATTTACCGCCACAATAAGAAACGAGAGACCATGCACCGAAATGACAGAGACGATCTGAAGGACATACAGATAATCCGTCTGGGTGTAGCCCAGATCGGACCAGGGAAAGGCGAATTCGGAAAGAGTGCGAATATACTCCAGGCCGACCCACAGCACCGGCAGGGCTATGAAACCGAGCAGCGGCTTCTGGCGGTAGAGTCGATTGAATATCATGAGCATCCCGGCATAGTAGAAGGCCACAATGATGATAGCCGTTATGGCGCCGGGCGGTGTGACAATCCAGATCCAGTATATCGTGAACAGGGTAAAGCAGAACCCGTAGAGGTAGGCTGCTGCGAAAGCTCTGCGGCCTTCCAGCGAGGCGATGATCATAGCCGGCCGCACAATCGAAAACCAGGCCAGAAAACCGAGTCCCCACGGATAGTAAGCCAGCGAGAGGACAAAAGCCCACAACGTCAGTTCCA
>CP070824.1:263670-273240 GCA_020344395.1 Candidatus Zixiibacteriota bacterium
CGCATAGAATATTTTGGCAGCGTCGGAAATGGTGCGCGGGTCGTATTTTACTTCCCGGGGGTTGATGGAGTAGACCACATCGCAATCTGTTTTGTCAATCGGGATGTTGGCCCGGGGATCACCGATCTCCATCTCGAGTTCTTCGCCCAACCATTCCAGCGTTTCCACGTAATCCTCTTTGAGCACACCCATCTGGTTGCCGAGTTCCCATTGATCCTTCGATACTACCGCCACACCTTCCGGCATCACACCCACCGAGACAAGCAGGCCGCGCGCCATCCGGTTGAAAGTCGCATAATCTACACCCATGGGACAGTTGATGGAACACCTTCGACAGTTAGTGCACTTGCCAAAGACAATGTCCTTCAGGTCTTCCAGATCCTGGTCCGTGTAGATGCTTCTGGCGTGAACCCACCAGGGGAACACCCGCCCGGTCCAGTCAAAATGGCGTTTGAATATTCGGCGGATGCGGTCGGCTTTGTAGGCGGGAGCGTAAGAGGGATCGTCGGGATTGGTCAACACATAGTGACACATATCGGTGCAGTTACCGCAATGAACGCAAGCCACCAGTGAACCCACTATCTGACGATTCAACTTCTTCTCGAAACGCTCCAGTACTCTTTGGGCCTTGTAGGATCGATCAGTATTGCCAGTACTCATTATGTTCTCCATTTGTTTTCCGCCCAGAGGCTACTTGCGCGGTTCCGGGATATGGGTAACAGGGTAGACTCCGCGGTGACCCATGGTCTTGCCGAAATAATAACGTGTTATCGGGTAGTAGAGGTAATGTGATATTTTGCTGAACGGCACATAGATCAGGAAGAAGGCGGTCAGGATGAAATAGGTCAGCAACACACCTTCGCCGTCCTGGGAGTTATTAGGCACGGCCAGAGTGGCGAAGAAGAACCAGACGGTAAGCAGTATCAACGAGAAGTAGTCATCCGGGCTGCTGATGGCACGCATGTACTTGTCACTGACTCTCCTGATTATACGAATGACTCCTATCAAACAGGCGGCACCGATGATGACCTGTAGAACCGGAACCACCAGCGGTATTTCCAGCAGTTGAGGTGCGTAAGGAATGACGAATGACAGACCAATAGCGGCTGTAACGCCCACGTGGAACACACCGAATTGCAGATATATTAAAATCCTCGTGCGCGAGCTTTCCATCGCCCAGGGCATAAAGATGTTAGCCCAGGAATACAGAATCCCCCTTTTCATGGTTGTCCCGGGCAATCCTGTCTCCGGTTGACGGTCGCGACCGGCTTTGAACCTGAACAGCCAGACAAGGCGCAGGATATAGACAATGGCCATGATTGCCAGAGCCACCTCCTGGAGAGTATGTTCAGAGAAGTAAAGAAAATCGCTCATTATCTGTTCTCCCTGGCTACTTCAGACTCTTCAGCTTATTCTGAAATGGTTTGTATTCATGGTGATCCCAGAGACAGACAAGCACTTCTTCCAGGCCGGTCTGATTCTCAAGGTAGGATGCAATCGTTTCCAGCGTCAGTTCGGCGCTTTGATTCAGAGGCGTGCCATAGAATCCGTAGCCCATCGGGGGAAAGGCCATCCTCTTGATGCCTTTCTCGTCGGCCAGCTTGAGAGCATTGACAATCGTCTCTCTGAGCTTGTCAGGCGTGCCCTCTTCCTGGAACTTGGGACCGTTGGCATGGATTATATACTTGGCCTTCATTTCGCCCGCTTCAGTGATAATACACTCATTGGGCTTTAAAGGCCCCATTTCATCGAGCGTCTTCTGTATTGACGGCCCGCCCCTTACGGCAATCGCACCTCCAAAGCCGGAGCCAAGTTTCAAGTCGGATTGCGCGTAGTAAACGAAGCATTCCGCATCGCTGTCGGTCACATCGCAGCGTTCCAGTCGTATAACGCTCTGATTGACCCGTTTCTCATCTGCCATTCTGCTACCTCTCGCCTAATCTACTGTATCTACTAGTTGTGCTGAGCTGTGAGTTCAGGGACTCCCCGAATACAAGTTTTCAGTTGTTCGATTGTGAACGGTTTCTTTATCCAGCCAAAAATTTCCTGATCGCAATAATCCTTAATCCTCCTGACCCGTGATGACAATATGAGTCGGGCCACCGGAATACGGATGTCAGAAAAAAGACTGTTGCAGATAGCCGCTGTTCGTCTCATACCGAATGAACAGTCAACCACGACATAGTCGGGCCGAAATTCCTGGATGGCAGTCGCAGCCTCGTACTCCCCCGACGCGAATCGCACGTCGAGATCGTCAACCTTCCCTGGAGTGGCCAGGTCGGTTATCAGAATCCCGCTGCATCTCAGCACGAGCACGTTTGTGTCCTGCCCGCTGACTGCCTTGTAGTAATCACAGTCCGAACATTCTGTATCACAAAACAGATTGAGACAGCCCAGGCCGCCGGGGAGGTCTTTGAGTTCGTAGCACCGACTGGCACGTGAGCGATAAGTGATGCAATCCATACATTCGGCCTTGATCTGCTTGCCTCCGGCCAGGTACTCCCAGCAATACTGATGCGTCAGTGCCGGTGCGGTCGGCCGTTTGTCCGGAGCCGCGATCGGAACATCTGAGGCAAACGGGCTCAGCTCAGAAACAGGTATCCGGAAATGGCCGCCCAGCGTCCGGCGCGACTTCACCTTGCCCGCCTTGACCCACTTGAGTACGGTATCCGGCGATACCGACAACAGTCTGGCAGCTTCGGTTGTAGTAAGGTATTTTCGGCCTTTGACTTGGTCCGGCATTTCTGTTATTTCTGAGTTTTCTGAGTTTCAATCAAATAGATATACATTTACCCCACTCTTGTCAAGCATATCAGGAGATATTGTGTAGAATTTATAACGTTCCGACGCTATCTGCATGAAATACAAGAGATTAGCTAAACGTCAACGGTACGGGCTGATCGCCCCCGTCGTTCGAATTGTCGCCTGCAAAAACCCGGATTCACCTCCGGTTAACTGCATCCGCCCTGGATCTTCCGAATTTCCTTTTTTACCGGCAGAGAAAACTTCCTCAGGGCGTCTTCGAGATTCAGCAGATCTGCAGCGGTCCTGGTGCGGAAATTGTATGTCTTGATTTCGTTCTTGAGTGCATCCGGGGACGGGGGGATGATATTGAAAAACAGGTTTCTGAATTCCTCGGTTGATTCCCGCAGGATGTAGTTTTCCGACTCTCCAAGGAATCGAGCCAGAAGGCAGGCTTTTTTCGCTGTAGTGTCAGCATCGGCATAGAAAACATTGACACTGTGCTCGTGAGTGAAATACTCGTTCCATCGCCTGTCCATCATGCTGTCCACAGGGATATTGATCGCCAGAGGGATATGATAGGCGTCGTATTTCGCCTTATCGCGGACATCGATCAGGTTGATCGAGAAGTTGTTGTTAACCAGTTCAAGGGCCAGCTTATCAGCAGAGATTTCCTTGAATACGCACGTTTCCTGCTGACGGGCTTCGCGGATCTGGTGCTGGATGTATTCTTGGCGGCTCGGCGTGAATGTGAGAACGGCGATGACCAGGAACGGTATGCCCCCGATTATCAGGTATTGGGCAGCCTGTTTTCTTGAAAAACCGGCGGTCATGCCGTTTATCCGGTTCTCGATCCTGGTGCTAACGTAGAAAGCTAAGGCGGCAATTAAGGTTATCAGAAACGCGAAGAGTTCAGGTGAGATGCCGAGGAATTCGTCAAAACGGACCGCTCCCCGGTTTTCCGCCAGGTAAATCTCTTCAATCAGCGAGTATCCCTCGGTAAACGAGAATACGCCGATGAGCGAACCGAGCACGAACGCCATGGCATCGATTTTACCCACCGCGGCGGCGCAGATGCTGGTTCCGGGGCAGAACCCCCCGATGACGAATCCGAATCCCATGATGCAACCGCCCAGCAACGCCGACCAGAGAAAAGTTGGATTGACATAGATGGCATCGAGATCAAGCAGGTCAACATGCGCCAGCAGCAAAACGCCTATCATGCCGGTGACGCCGGCGGTGAAGAATACTTTCAGAACCGTAAAGTCATAGCCGTAAAACAGGCCTACCAGTTTTTTTGTCGATGAAAACCCGGCCTGCTCGAGAATAAAACCGAAACCGATTCCAATCAGGAGGGCTATTACTAGATTAAACTCATTGCTGAATATATCCGGTACTAACGGTCCCATGCGAGTATCACTTCAGCCAGAGTTTCCTTACAAAATAAGCGAGGCCATAAGCGGCGCCGAAAATAGCCGCCATAGTCAGCAATCCGCCCAGGGACATGACAGCCATCCCGCTCAATGCCGACCCGCTTGTACAGCCGCGCCCCAATTGTGAACCGAATCCGAAAAGCGCTCCGCCGATAATCGCGGCGACGATCCGGACCCTGTTTGTCACCCGGGGACCTTTCTCCAGTTTTAAGGCGGCCCTATTGGAAATTACCCCGGATATAAAAGCGCCTATAAGAACGCCTATGATCTCAAAAAAGAGCCATGAACGTAACGGACCGTCCGGGTGCGTTTCATCATATTCATTGTAAAATTGCGTGTCAGCGTAATGTTCCGGAGCCACCGATTGAACAACCCAGACAACAGCGCTTTTGACCGCGCCGCTGGCGCCTAATCCGCGCCCGGTGATATAGATGGTGGCGAGCAGTATCAATCCCAGGAAGAAGCCGGCCAGGTAGGGATTCATGTAAGCTTTTGGTTTCATGTCGCCTGATCTTCCGTTATCTGTTCCGTCTCAATCTCTTCGTGTCCGTTCAGCATTGCTTTAATGTTAGACAGCGACGTCCGGCCTGTTGTCGTCATATAAACATGCACCACCAGGAATGACACCATCAGGAATGCTCCGGCTGTATGCCAGAGAGCTATCAACTCGAGATCGGTTGTACGGATTATCTTAACGGCATTCTCGAGATCGGCATAATACATGTACAATAATCCAGAGATGACCAGGATTGGAATAATAATGATCTTCAGTCCCAGATACACAAGGCGCTGCAACGGGTTCAGCTTGCTCAGTTCTGTTCTTGCCACCGGGTGACTCTCACCTCTGAACATCCCTACCATGTAGAACTTGATCTGTGCCATGATATTTCTTGTGGTCGGGATATAGTGCCGCCAGCCGTCGGTCGTGAAATGCCAGAAGACGGCGAAAGCTATCAGGCCAAGCAACAGATGGGCGGCAGTACGATGAAAGCTTACCGCCTTTTCAAACCCAAACAACGAGTAGGAGCCGTGGATCTCAAAACCGGTAACGGCCATAAATATCACAAGCGCAGCCTGGGACCAGTGCCAGAACCGTTCAAACCGCTTATAGACCAGTACCCTTCTCATGACATCACGGTGACCTTTCCGAGTCGTCCTGCGCAACAACTGATTTCCGCTCGCGAACCAGGACAACGATTCTAATAATGGTGTGAATCAGAACGGCAATTATTGAAAGGTACAGTATCAACTTGCCAACCATGTCAACAGTTGAATTGCGGTCCCGTCCCGGCAGGTAGAAGCCGCCCAGGCCCGCAAGGCGACCGCCCTCTCTAACATGACAATGAGCACAGTCCAGGCTTTTGTCTTTGGGGCTGACCATATGATTGACCGGCCAGTACATTTCCGTTTCAACAAACTTGTAATCACCACTGAAGGGAAGCCCGACTCGGTTCATTCCCGCTTCGCTTGCGAGCGCCCAGTCAAAATCCTGCCAGAACGCGCTGTCTCCTTTTTGGGTTCCGAACAATTTGGGCTGCACGAGCATTCTGGTCTGCCTGTCGTAAATCTGGTCGCCGCGGTGGACTTTCACCGGAATAATCTGGGATCTTTTGTCATCATATGAACCGTTTAGCGGGTTAATGACGACCGGGAAATCACCTACCGTATCACCCAGGAGATAATGATCCGCCGTGCCGTTGAACCAGATATAATCCGGAATCACGTTCTTTTCCCAGAGGAATTCTCCCTTGGTGGACAGGTAAATGTGTTTCCCGTCCTCGTTCTCGATGGAATACGGTTTTCCATGCTCGAGACGGCCTGCCTCTGACCATTTCCATTCCATCTTGGTGGCATTCACCTTGGCATAATGGGGGATATGACAGGTCTGGCAAGCGACTCTGGTATGGCGGTTCAGCAGATTGTCAAGGTGAGGAGAATCGGTATGGCAGTCTTCGCAGAAAGCGCGGTTCTTGTTATCTGCGGATACCGAATAGAGACGACCCTTCATGACGTGATTTTCCGCAGAGTGGCACGTGACGCAGGACATGTCCATTCCATTGGCAGCCATGTGGACATCGACTTCCCTGTCACATGCCAGCAGACTTTCCTCGAGGTCACCATGCTTGACATTATTGCCGCCGCCACCGTAAAAATGACAGGCCCCGCAGTTGCTCTTTCTCGGTGATCCCACGCTCAGGGCGACATTTCTCAAGTTGACCGAGCGATCAGGATATCCGGCCATTGACGAACCCTTGAGGTATTCCTCACTGTTGTCATGGCACACCATACAGTCGACATTGGCGGCGTTGCTGAAGTCGAAGCGATCGTTGGTCATGCCAAAACCGATATGGCATTTCGCGCAGGCCTGCTCGTTGGCACCGGCACCGATGCAGAAATTATTGATGATGTTCTTCTTGCCTATGGTGGCCAGTCCCCGGCCCTCGATATAACCCGTTCGCTCCCAGTTCCAGTGCGATGACCCCATTATTTCTTTGTGGCGTTCGGTATGGCAGAAGATGCATGCCCTGGTGACATCCTGGGGAGTCTCAAAGTCCTGACGCAGCAGTGCGAGTTTGCTGTGATCGACGGATGGGGTCGGCTTTATCGCATATTCCTGTTTTAGCTTTTCCAGATGGACATTATAGGTCTCCTCCTTGTGGAGAAGAACTATCAGGGTCAGTACCGCTGCTACGGATACGGTGGTTATGACAAGATTCTTATTCATTTCCGGCACTTGATACCAACCTGAACAATTCTCAGACCAAATTGATCCATCCAAAATCCGCAGTCAAGTTTGTAACGGGTGAGGATTTCGCCGGTGATCGCCCCGGCCAGGGTGCCCGTGTTTTTCTGGTTGCGGCACTTGCCTTTCTCTGCCATACTAATGGGCTCAAGCAAAGGAAACGAGCCAGATGGTCAGACACAGCCGCGCCAGCCGCCGCCGCAAACAAGAGACACCTTCCAGCCATACCGGCTCGACGCTGGCGCTTCTCGTCCTCTCCTGTTTTTTTGTCTCGGGCCTCACCGGGCTCATATACGAAATAGTATGGATGCGCATGATCGTCAAGATCATGGGTGGCGCTCCGTTCGCAGTGGCTATCGTCCTGACAGTATTCATGGGTGGCCTCGGGCTGGGCAGCTATCTGGCCGGCAGGACCTGTGATCGCGTCGAGAAACCGGGCCGACTGGTTCAGCTCTACGGTCTGCTGGAGTTGGCTATCGGAGCTTACGGGCTGGTGCTGCCCTTCCTCCTGCAAGCCTTCAGACCATTGTACGCTGTCATATATAACGGTCTGTCGGACCATTTCCTGCTGTACAACCTGATCACCTTTGCCGGCTGCTTTCTCCTGCTTATCATCCCGGTCACCTTCATGGGGGCCACGTTACCGATTCTGAGCCGCTTCATGGTGACACGGCTTTCGCATGTCGGCATGCACGTGGGGCGTCTGTACGGCCTGAATACTATCGGAGCTGCAGTTGGCTCATTACTGTGCGGATTCTGGCTGCTGGAGCATTTCGGCATCTGGGGTTCTCTGGGTACCGCCGTCGTTCTTAATATTGGCATTGGTGTTACCTGCCTTCTTGCTGGGCGATCCGAGGAAAAGCCCATCCACGCCATTGCCGAAAATCCTCCACCATCAAATCAACCTGATATTAGCACCGGCAGCAAGCAGCGATTGGTCGGCCACGGCAGCCTGGTTGTCTTTGCAGTCTCCGGATTCTGTGCTATGGGCTATGAGGTGCTGTGGACAAAATTGCTCGGTCTGATCATAGGCCCTACCACGTACTCCTTCACCCTGGTGCTGGTCACCTTCATCATCGGTCTGGCGGTCGGTGCCATGCTATTCGGCCGCATCGCCGACCGGAGCCGCAACCCCGTCTTGCTTCTCTTATACACCCAGGTGGCCGCTGCCTTGGCGGCGTTGATTATCAGCCACCTTATTGGGAACAGTCAAATCTTCTTTTCCAAGCTGATATACGAGTATAAAGAGAGCTTCACCCTGCTCGCATCCCTGAAATCGCTCGCCCTGTTCGCCATTATTCTCCCGGCAACAATATTCCTCGGGGGCGCTTTCCCCCTGGTTACCAGGATATACATGCGGTCGCTGGCCACGCGTGGAAGGTCGGTGGGCTTTGCCTATGCCGTCAATTCGGTCGGGGCGGTCCTGGGATCATTCTGTGCCGGTTTTGTTCTCCTTCCACTGCTGGGTAAGGAGAACGGTCTGAGCTTGCTGGTTGGCCTGCAGTTGGTAGCCGCATTGGCTGTGGGCACCATCATTTATCGTTCCTCCGTCGGATCGCGGTGGCGGTGGGTCCGATTGGTGATTCCCGTCCTCATCGGCTTGACGGCACTGGTTCAATACCCGCGGTGGAATCGCCAGTTGCTCTCCAAAGGCCAGTACCATCAGTTCACGCACCCTGAGAGACTGAACCTCGGGTGGTGGGAATCCCTGGTCTCCGGAACGGCGCAGTTCTCCAGGTATGAAACAGGCAGAGAACTGGTCTACTTTGGCGACGGCGTTGGTGGTTTCACAACGGTATTTAAGATCGCCGAGGACGCCCTGGGCAACGTAAAGTACAGCCTGCTGAACAGCGGCAAGGTAGATGCCTCTACCGGCGGCAGGGACATGCGGACCCAGACTATGCTGGCTCACTTCCCGATGCTTTTCCATGACAATCCTGCCGATGTACTGGTCCTAGGCCTGGCCAGCGGTATAACGGGCGGCGAGATTCTGCATTACCCGGTAGAGAAGTTGGACGTAATCGAGATCAATCAGCAGGTGGTGGCGGCCAGCAACTTCTTTATCCCCTGGAACAACGACCTTCTTGCGGATGAAAGGACAAGACTTATTATCCAGGATGGCCGAGCGCATCTGGCTCTGACCGACCAGACTTATGATGTCGTAGTATCCGAACCGTCAAACCCGTGGATGGCAGGTTTGGCCGCGCTCTTTACTCTTGATTTCTTTGATGATGTAAAAAACCGGTTGAAGGATGACGGTATCTTCGTCCAGTGGCTGCATGCCTACCAGATGGACTGGGCTACGCTTGCCATGGTCGGACGAACGTTTACGCGGGCTTTTCCTAACAGCATCCTGATGATGCCGAGGTTCGCAGGGGTTGGCGGTGATTGTTTCCTGATCGGTTTCAAAGGTGCTCCAAGACTCGATCCTAACACGGCAGGCGAGAAAATTAAATACGCGCGGAAGTCAGACAACATAACACTCGGCGACCACCGGATGCTGTACAGTTTCATCATCCATGAGAATCTGATGGCGTTTTTTGGAGACGGCCCCATCAATACCGATAATCGCCCTCGGCTGGAGTTCGCAGCACCCAGGCAACAGTACACCACCGACCAATCGTTGATGCAAAGACTTCGGTCGGGCCGGGA
>CP070824.1:273340-282895 GCA_020344395.1 Candidatus Zixiibacteriota bacterium
GGCAGCCGTCATTCCGGCCTCCGCGCCGGAATCCATCATCGGCGAATGCCGCCCGTCCGTGCGCTTCCTTTGTCAGAAACTCAGGGGTTTCGACCTACGGGCTTGTGAAGCCCTCATTTGAAATTGTAGAACTTTCCAACCGTCTTTTCAGCGCCCATCGTCGCTCGATAGAAGTAAATACCGTTGTCTAATGGCACTAACACCGTGTCGATAGATCCCGACGACAACACAATCTCTCTGCGGAGCTTGAACGGAAGCACAACATATTGACCTGCGCACAAGATTGTGTCAATGGCGCTTCCCATATCGATAGCCTCAAAATTGAAAACGTCGATTCTCACGGCTTGGCAACTGTCAACCTCTATCCCGATCCCGTTCATCGGGCTGAATGGAGTGTCACTAATGTAAGGGCCAAGGCGGATCCCATACTGTCGTCCGTCGTGTGATTCATCAACATGCCCAGGCGGTCGAGCACAGGAGACCGCCAGAAACAGCAACATTACAACAAGAATGATCGTTCGCATCCAGATTCCCTGACAACATCTCAATTCCATCGGTCCCCCATGCCCCTCATCACAAACTAGCTGTCAGGCTGATCAGGTGGCTGGTGCCAAGATTATTCGTATAGGGCACAAAGCCATAGTCGAAGGTGAAATTACGGTGTCTGATCGATGCCCCGGCCGTGAAATTCTTCGAGTCGTAGTTGAACATATAGCCTGCCCGCACGGTCAGTGTCTCGTGAGCGTTCCACTCCGCTCCAGTGTGTACGTGGAATTCATCGTCGACGACCACGAGATCCAGAGCACCGACATACTCACGATACCGATATGATCCCCCCAGACGATATGTGGTCGGCAACGAAATGTCCCGGCTCTCGATATCCTCACCCCGCAAACTCAGGCGGAAACTGGACCCGATGTTAGCAACCGACAGCCCGGCTGTGATATGCGGGTCCACCCGGTATAGCGCCCCCAAATCAAAATTCACTGCACCGCCGCGGTAGACGTCGATTTTCTCAAAGAGATACCCGATGCCCAGACCCAGGCTGAGCCGATCAGACCAGGCTCGGGACAGTCCGATTTTGACCGAAACGTCTTTCAATTCGAAGAGATAATCAGGATCAAGGGTCGGGAACTGCCGGCTTTCGATTTCATCAACTGAGGCGAACTTAATCCCTGCATAGAGGGATGTCTTCTCTGACAACGGAGCTGCCAGGTAGCCGGTTTCGAGTCGTACATTCTCCCAAACCCTGCTGTGGCCGAGCGAAATCAGCCAACGCTCGGTGGGAACGGCTCCCGCCGGATTATATGCAGAAGAGTATGGATCACCCGCAAGAGAGACAAACGCTCCGGCCATCCCGGCCGGTCTCGCCCCCGGCTCGACCTTCATCAGGGCCAGCCCGTCGGCAGCGGAGACGGGCAGTGCGAGGCTCGCTCCACTTACGAAAAAGATGAACCAGATGACTGAGGAGCGCTTCATACGTGTACCCCTACAGGTGAAGGTCGATAGAGAAGATGTGCTCCGAGCCTTCATCGGCCCGATCGGTTGAGAAAGCGTAGTCGATGAACAGAGAGCGGTTACTTATCTTGAACAGGTAACCGGTACCGGCGGTAAACCGACCATTGGAGAAACCAGTCCGAAGCATCAACTGCTCGCCGACAAAGTATTCCGCTCCGGCATGGAAGGCCGGGCCGAGCTTCTCCCGTACTATCAAGTCCGTGGCCAGCAACAGTTTTCGCTCAAAAAATCTGGCTGAACCCCCGAGGCCTAATTCGACCGGGAACCTGTCATCCTGCTGAGCACCTCGACCGGAAGTGGATGATTTCAGATTGTATTTCTCGGAGTTCCACGAGTACTCTTTGGCAATGTTCTTGACCGTAACGCCGACCTGAATGTCCTTGATCCGCATGTCTTCGCGCGCATTTCTGTCCTTCAGTTGATCGAGGTAGAACATCAGACCCATGTCAAAACCGACTGAATTGGTGTTGAAACCAGCCAGCGACGAATTCATCTCGGAGTGCAGGTAGCTGATATTGACTCCGAAAGAGAAGATCCTTTCGAATCGCTTGGCGAAGACAACTGAAAATTGATGGTTGTTGTTGGAAATTTCGTAACCGGTTAGATCGCCCTGGTAATTTCGCTCCTCGACCGACCCGGACCCTGCGTACAGCCAGTGGGCGCCCAGAGCCGCCTGTCCCCTGACCGGGAATATGAGATTTACATAACCGAGTTTCCGATCAAGCTGCATGACGCGATAAGAGGAACCAAATAGCGGCCGAGTTATATTCGACAGACCGGCCGGGTTGAACAGCGGGGCGGCGCCATCGTTCGAGACGGCCAGGTACGCACCCCCCATGGCGGTCGGTCGAGCTCCGGCCGGCACCTGAAGGAAGGCCCCGGCATAGCCGCCATCACCATCTCCGGCCACAACGCTGCCTGCCAGGGCCAGCAGTAGAATCAAGCGAAGGGAGATTCGAGATGCGAAGTTCAGATGGCTCATGGTATCACCGCCAGTTTCCCCCAGCGCATCTCGCCGGAGCCAAATATCACTTTGAAATAATAGATGCCCACCGCGACCACGTCACCGCGCCCGTTGCGGCCGTCCCACGATTGGCCCTGGACCACTCCGTTTGGATAGAAGTCGGCATTGTAAAAGACGTTGTCGATGGGTCGTGCGACCAGGTTCATGGCAAAGTCATAGACTTCTATCGTAACATAATCGGATTGCTGCACCACGAAGCGAAAATCAAGCGTACCGCCGCGCTGTGGGCTGAAGGGAACCGGGTATGCATAAACCTGGTCGGCCGGAGTGGTCGAATCCACCTTCATGAAAAGTCTTCCGTCGGCAAGGTTGCTCAGCGAAAGTCTCACCGTACCGTCATCGGTACCCACCCACAGATAAGGATCAAGTGGCTGAACTGCATACACTGCGGTGCCCGGATCGACCAGGTCACCCGTTAACGTATCATTGATGAGCGGGATCACCATGCTGGAATCAGTCATATAGGTGGAGGTGTCCAGCAATAGGCCGGAATTGGTAGCCGAGAGTACCGAATCGCCAATCAGGGCAAAATTCCACGCAAAGTCCAGAGTATCGACCGCCTGCCACCGAGCCGTATAACCGACGGTATCGGCCGAAAGGGTATCCCCGGTGGCAGTGTCTGTCACCACGTCAACGATCACCGGATCCACAAACCGTGCCACCGAGCGGCCAGGCCATCCCTTATCCACCGGCCGACCGGACGCCCAGACATAGGCCGCTCCGGTATCCTGATAAGCTACTTTCAGCGCAGGGACAAAGTCCCCGGTAAGACCGTAGGTAAGATCATCCAAATTCAGACTCGACAGCCAATTGTGGTTCACGACCAGATCGGCCCGCAGAGTGTCATGATTCGGTCTGGTGATCCGGTAGCTCTCACCTCGGTCCACCGACAGGGCATAACCACCGCTGCTGCCCACCAGAACCGTGTCTCCAAAATTGGCTATGAAGGTCACTGTATCGTCACGCAGGTTATCGATTTCAACTCCAAACGGATCCAGCTGAGCGATCCGGTAGAGGGTTACTGTCCCACTGCTGAAATCGTCAATGAATCTTGTTCCAAAATCACTCGCCAGCACGACGAGGGTGTCCTCCGCAAAACCAATATCGTATGTCTCAACCGCGATCTGATAAATGTCCCAGGTTCCGTCGACAGCCTTTCGGCCCACCATTGGCTGACCCTGCCCGGTTGCGGCCCGGTGCGCTGTCCAAATTATAGACGAATCCGGCACGCCTGCCGTGTCAACGAACGTCTGTATTTTGATCTGTACGATTCGGGAAGACGTGCTGTCTGTTTCACCAAAGGGATCGAACCCGGTCGAATCAACATTCCCCAGTGCATCAAGGTAGAGGCGTACGAGACCTGCCTCGCTGCCGACCAGCAGCGTGTCAGCGTAGGTCTCCACCGCATACACCGTATCCACGTTGGCCGGAGGAACAACTGAAACCGGCAGCTTGGACCAGGTCAGGCCGGAATCGGAAGACACAAACAGCCCAGCCGCCCCGGCCGCCATATAGACACGACTTCCTATGCGGGCAAAATCGGAGCGTATTTCGCTGGAATCATTACCCAGCCCGGCGATGATCACGTTCGTGAATGAATTTCCGGCATCACTTGACGCCGCCAGGTTGGTTGCGAATGTCGCCGTATCAACGGTGCCGATAAGAATACGGCCCCCGACATCGATAAGTGCTGTTACCCTGTTACCGGGAAGGCCATCCCGTTCAAACCTCGTAAAATACGGTCTGCCCGAAAACTGACCGCGTGCCAGGCCATAGGCCCCACCGAAATAGACGATATTATCCGTGCTGTCAGTGCAGGTATCACACAGGGCGATGACATCAAACGAGCCCAGGTACAGTTTATCTCGGGGCGTCAGAAATATGTACTGGAATATCCCGGCCGCTGTGCCAGTCCAGAGCATCAGGGTATCGCCATGAGAACTGTCCGCGGCACAGGAGAACACACGATTACTGTAGGAGGGTGCTCCTCCCGAATTGTATTGAACAGAATCCGCCAAGGATGGATATATCCGCCGCCAGGACATCCCGCCGTCCTGGGACGCCAGCAGTCCTCCCGCAAAGGCGGCAAAAAACATCCATTCGGTCGTCTTGACCCCAGAAAGATGATTGAAGAAATCCACATCGCTGTGCCCGGTGATATCGAAAACTGTCCGATCCCCGCCCCAGATATTAGGAATGTTCAACCCCCCGGGACCGAAATCAATCTGGGTCCAGGTGGAACCATCATCGTCCGAGTAATACAAACCCTCCGACCAGGAGAACCGGGTAGCTCCAATAATCGTGTCGCGATTGGTCCCGGCCCAGAGCCTTGACCCTGTCGAGTACAGAGCTGATATATCATCATGTTTCAGGCCCGTTTCAGAATTGGCGATGGCCCACGACTGGCCCCCGTCAAAAGAATAGTTGATACCGAACGCCGTGCCAAGATAGATTCCCCCGGCATGTTCGATGGCCACTATGGCCGCATTGCCGGTTATGCCGCTGTCGGAGGAACTCTGCAACTCGAACTGTTCGGCCACGCCGGATAGGATGGACGGCGGCAACAGAGCAGACATCAGAATCAGGCTGAATACTCGTATCACGCGGATCTCCACTCGGTTTCTACTCTCGGAAAAACGTTCTACCATGAATCAGTGATCATGTCAGCGCAATTCCCGCTGCAATCACAGGATCTTACCTGCGCACCCTCAAAGGCGTCGACAGGCTCCGAGTCAATCGACGGAACATAGCCAAAAGCGCGTACCTAAGCAAGCCTTTCAACTTTGCGATTACGGTTCTATCAGCTTTAGCAAGGGTCGGCTATTATACAGATGGGGAGAGTTTCGGTTTCCTGCAGGAAAGACTGCCTCTGACGGAATAAATCAATTGACACCCTCGGACCCTTCTCGTTAGTATAACCCTTGGCAAGACTGAACCTCCACAAACGGTATGGAAGTATACAATGAAGAGAAGAAACGTGATAATACTGCTCCTGGCCGGCCTGAGCTTGAGTGGCCTGCTGATCCCCGCATGCGATAAGCTGGTAACTGAGACACTTGAGGTCACAATAGCCGGTCATCCCACGGCTGACTTCTCCTCCGATGTCGATTCCGGTTGTGCTCCCCTGACGGTTTCGTTCTCAGATCTCTCGGTGGGACCACGCACCGAATGGACGTGGGACTTTGGAGATGGAGACTCCAGCAGCGACACCAATCCAGTACACATTTACGACAGCGCCGGGACCTACACGGTTTCCCTTCAGATAGTTGACGACCCGACCGAAGGTACCGACACCGAAGTCAAAAAGAGGTTCATCGTGGTCGGCCATACTATTGATAGTTTCAAGGCTGACATAGACTCCGGTTGCCCCGGCCTGCAAGTCCAGTTTACACCGCTAAATTATGGGGGTATAGACACATGGCGGTGGAACTTCGGCGACGGCACACCGCAATCCGCTGATTCAGCCCCGCCCCACACTTTTAACAGTGTCGGTCTGTTTACCGTTACGCTCACCGCCCAGGGCGACTGCGGAGAGACCGTGCTGGCCTATACCGATCTGATCCACATTACCGAGTGCCCTGTGATACGGCTTTTCCCCGACACTACCGAGGGATGCGTCCCGCTCACCGTGACATTCCCTGACTCGACCATATACGGGGACACCAATATTTGGCTATCGTCAAATTGGGACTTCGGGAATGGAGTTACCTCCACCGAACGCAGTCCTCAAGTCACATACGACACCGCCGGCACCTACACGGTGACAGTCACTGTTACCAGCACCGGCGGGACTTCCGTCGATACGGTCGACAGCCTGATAACAACCTATGCCCCTCCCTTAGCCGCGTTCAGCAGCGTCGGCGCCCAGACAGCCTGTATTTCACCCTATCATCAGTTCCAGATCAAATTCATCAATGAAACCACGGGCGGTGTTGACAGTGTCCTGTGGGACTTCGGTGACGGCAATACCGACACAGCCATGAATCCGATCCATGCCTACGTCGACACAGGGGGTTACACTGTTAAACTCGAAGTGTGGGGTCCCTGTGGCACAGATATCGATTCGGTCATTGATTTCGCTGTGCTGATGGATAGTCTGCATTCTGCTACTTTCAGTATCACTCCCGAAACCGGCACTGTCGGCGCACCGATTCTGTTTCAGGATCTCTCGACCGGTCGTGTGGTCGATCGGAAGTGGCGATTCGGCGACGGCGACTCAGCGTCTGCAGCCAGCATATCACACCCCTACCAGACGGCTGGCACATTTGAGGTTTCCCTGGAGATATCTAATGACTGCAACGCCGACACGGTCTACGATACCGTAGTAATTACCGAACCCCCACCCCCGTAAAAACATTGACGTAAAGAGACCCGCCGATTCAACGGCGGGTCTTATCTTAATCCGGATTAGCCTGCCGCAGATTATCAGTTCTGCAACTCTTGCTTGAACTTCTTAGTCAGGGCCGGCGCTATCTCGAACAGGTCACCCACTATACTGTAGTTGGCGATGTTGAATATCGGCGCGTCCTTATCCTTGTTGATGGCGACAATTGTCTGAGAACTCTGCATACCGACCAGATGCTGAATGGCCCCCGAAATCCCCACGGCGATATACAACTTCGGGTTTACCGTTTTCCCGGTTTGTCCGACCTGGCTGGCATAAGGTACCCATCCAGCGTCGACCACGGCCCGGGAAGCACCAAAAGCACCTGAGAGAGCGTCCGCCAGATCACGCACAACACCGACGTTCTCAGTTCCTTTGATACCCCGCCCGGCCGAAACGATCACGTCCGCCTCGGCAAGATTCTGGGATCCGCCGGATTCAACCTTTACATCCGTTACCCTGGCCCGGGTCTCGAAACAGGAATCTGGCACCATCTCCACGATCACCTCGCCGGCTCCCTCGGTGGACTCCGAATATATCTTTGGCCGCACTGTTACAAAGAATGGAGCGTCGTCCGAAACCGCGGTTACATCCGCAACTACCGAACCGCCGTAGCTCGGCCGAGTCGCGACGAGTTTATCGCCATCGACTGACAGCCCGGTAACATCGGAAGCCATGGGGCCCTCCAATATCGCCGCAAGACGTCCCATCAGTGCCTTGCCATAAAGGGTGGCCGGACTGAGAACTGCAGATGGCTTATACTTTGAAATCAGTTCCTGCAAAGCTGCTGCGTAGCTCTCGTCATTAAAGTGGGCCAGAGCCGGGTTGGAAACAGCCAGCACTTTGCCGCCTCCTCTGCCGGCGAGATCAGCGGCCACTGCCTCGGCGTCGGCGGCCAGAACAGCCGTCAATAGCTCGCCTCCCAGAGACTTCGCCGCTTCTATCACTTCGTATACAGCTGGAATTATCCTGCCATCCTTTTCGAACGCTACAACCAGGGTCTTCATATGGTCACCTTCTCAAAGTCTGCTATGGGCAACAAATCGGCCCGGAATATATGAACACATTTGTCGCCTCGCAACCTTTTTGAAGATCATCGCCGGAATCCGGGATGTCATGCCTGATTTCCAGCACCCTCCTGACGATAACACGACTATGAAGTGCAGATTCAAGATCGGTGGAGACTCGGGATTCGTCCTGGATCGATCTCAAACTTGACAACCGATTCCGGTCTTCGAAAATTCATAACCGAAACAGAAAACACAGCACAGAGGATAAGATAATGCAAAGAGCTACAGCGCCCATAATAGTACTGAGTGTTCTGCTCATGATGACCGGCAGCAGCCTGGCCATCGACAAGAGTGAGTTTAACGAAGTAACGGTGCTCATGGATTCGGCCCGGGTTCTTCAGGCGGATGTCTTTGCTCCCAAGACCTGGGAGAAGGCGGCCCGAGCACACCAGAAGGCCGATGAGTCGATAAACACCGGAAAAAAGCAGAAATCAGTCGACAAGTATGTGGCGGAGGCGCGGGAATATGTTGAGAATGCTATCAAGGCGACAGAGGTTGCCAAGCTCTCACTCGAACAATACCTGCCGCAGCGGGACAGAGCCAGACAGACCGGGGCTCCCCGACTCGTGCCGGAATTATACCTCAAGGCAGAAGAGCAGTTTCTTAAAGCAACGGCCAAAGTCGAATCCGGCGACGTCAAGGGAGCTCTGAAGGAGGCCGACAAGTCGACTCCTCTCTTCGATACGGCCGAACTCGAGGCCATAAGGGCCGACATTCTGGGTGCGGCCGACCGATTGATCGAAAAGGCCATGGCCGACGATGCCGGCAAGTTTGCCCTGGCCACGCTGGATAAAGCAAGGACCGCCAGGACGCGGAGCAATGCAATCATTACCAATGACCGGTACAATCGGGCCGACGCCGAGACGGAGGCGGCCCTCGCAGAATATGAAGCTCGACACGCCTCCAACATTGCTCTGTCGGTTCGGGCACTCAATCGCAACGACCAGGCCTGGGAAAAGCTGATGCTGGTCTACGAAATACAGATGTCCCGCGTCGGGCAGGAAGTAGGTCTCGGAAGACTCCCCTTTGACGCCGGCCCTCTGGCAGCCGCCGATTCGCTCATCAGCAATATCAGATCGCTTCAATCCAGTACCGAGCGGGCCACCAGCCGGTCAGCCGATCTCAGCCAGGACATGACCACCAGGCTAAAAGATATCGCTTCTCTCTTCGGTACAGAACCCAACTCCGAGAATCCCACAGAACTGGCCAGGATTATCGACAGTTGTGCCAGAGAGCAGATCTCGACCAACCGGAACCTTGCCGATCAGCTTGAAGACACTCAGGACAATCTCGCGTCCCTGGTCGCAGAGCGCGATGAGTTGTCCGGTGAACTGTCCGGGCGACTGGAGAAGGAAGAGAAGTTTAAAAGCGCCAAGAGTCTGCTCAATCCATCAGAGGGTGAGATCCTGTACAATTCCGCCAACGACATTGTGCTCAGACTTGCCGGCCTGTCTTTCGACGTGGGAAAAAGTGATATCAAGGACGATCATATCTCCCTGCTGGAAAAGGTCAAAAAAGTTATCCAGATGTTTCCCTCCGCTCAATATGTAATAGAGGGA
>CP070824.1:282995-292198 GCA_020344395.1 Candidatus Zixiibacteriota bacterium
CCTACGTCAGACGGGATATCCCAGTCCTCAGTGGCACCGAAGGCCAGGTTATTATGGGGATTGCCGTCAGCCGAGAAGAAATCGTAACGCTGAATCATGAAGTTCGAACTGTCACCGCCACCGGTCGGAGCCCAGGTCGTGACTTCAACCGCTATCGTGGTATCCTGGTTAACAATGGTACCGCTGAAGAACCCATCGTAATTAGATCCGGTAAGATGGGCCGGCTCGGCATAAACTAAGCCAGTAGGATCAGCCGTCGGATACCAGACCGTCTCTCCCAGGAAGCCACCGCTATTGTGCATACCTGCACTTATGGTATACTCGCCGCCACCCTGGTTCTGAATCACGAATGGACCACCGTCAAAGAGATACCATGTTGCGTTCGGATCACAATCACCACCAATAGCTGTGTAGTCCAGATTCACACCACCGATACCACCGTTGCCGGAGGTACCGTGGTTGTCCAAAACCAGCATCGTCTGAAGAGTAGCAACGGTGTCAAAATACAGGTTCCCAACTGTGTCGGCGATCAAGAAGTCCGTAATCAGGTAAGACACCGAATCACGAGGGGCGTCGGCATCAGAAAGGATATATACCTCCCCGTTGAGCGCCACAACCGTGCCCTCAGCGTTGATGTTGCCACCTGGGTTCAGTATCACGTCAAACGAACGGGTGTTATCCACACCCGCCGGCACCACCAGAGTGTCCTCAGTGATCGCCAGCCAGTCACTGGCAGGACTCGTCTTGGCCGTGTCGATACCGCAGTGCAGGGTGGTGTTGCCGTCGTTCGTCACGGTAATCGTCACCACCAGCGAATCACCGTGGTTGATATATTGAGGATAACTTATGCCCGTGGGCGCGTATGCAATCTGCGGAGCTGTCACCGGATCAATGCAGCCTATGCGCATCCAGTTCAAGGGATTCTCCGTAAAGATGGTTCCGCGGTTTATTGCCGCATTACCGGGAAAATGATCAGTCAAATAGAACAGATTGATATAATGCGACCCGCTGTAAGTCTCATCAACAACCACCAACTCAGTAGTCGGGAATACCAGTTCCTGACCGTAAGCGGCACTGTCCATACCCACACGGGCCATCCGTGTCTTGGTGTCGTTCATGCATTCGCCGCCACCGGCCGCCGAGTCACAACCCGGCGTGTAGGTGTTGGTGAGGTTCCGTGGTGCATCCCAGAGCAAGCCGTCGAGGCTGGACGAGACATGCATGTACAATTCGCCATTGGCCTGGTAGATTCGCGAGGGTGCATCGCCGAACGATGAAGCACAGTCGTCAATTGTACCCGTGCCATACAGATCCTGCCAGCCAGCATAGGTAACGTAGAGACGACCGTTACATTCCGCGATATCGTAAAAGGCCAGGTAGTGTGTATTAGCACCGCCCATACCACATACCTGCGTATTATAGACTAACCCATAATCGCGGTTGGCCACACGACTGAAAGCCTGAGTCTTCGAAGACCAGTGTATCAACGATGTGGTGAAGTCTCCCCAGAAGAAAGTCGCGGAATCATAGACTCCGGCCGGAATGGGATTGCCCTCGAACAGGATATGGAGGTCACCCTGGCTGTCGTAGAATGGCTGCACCTCGACCCACGGGTTCCGGGAAAACACGGTGCGATCGTAATTAGTCAGATTGGTGACCGGGGCCCAGGTCAGGCCGGCATCACTGGACTCACAGTAGTAGACATCGTTATCCCGATTGGGAGGACTGTTCACCACCGCCCAGGCCGAAGGATGCGTATATGCTATACACACCTTGTCTGACACGCGCGAGGCCGCGATAGTACCGCGATAGAAACCACTATCGATAGCCGTCGGGCCGGTCCAGGTAGCACTGGTCATGCTCCCGCCGATTTTCCGGAAGTAGTTAATGGTCACAACGGTCGCCTGTGAGCCGTGGGCATCAGCGTCGAACCCGTTTTCATGGGCTACCACGTGAATGACAGTATCGGTTCCCACCACCTGCATGTCGACCACCGCGTGACGCATCTGCCGGGTGGTGTCAACGAAAGTGGTTTTATACTGGTCATGTGGTATGATACTGCCACCACCCCAGAAACATCCGTGCAACGAGATGTTAGCATAGATATGATGATCTATCGGATCCGATGCCGCATCCTCACCGGCCAGAACAATACGACCATCCGGCAGAACCACCGACGTCAGCCAGCGTCCCTCAGTATCTGTCGGCTGGATACGGCAGCCCACACCCAGACCGCGCGGCCACTGACCCGCCACCGGATCATAGACGTTGTAGCCGAAACCACGATCCGCAGCGGTCGCAGTCAGCAGATCAACATATGCGAACTGGATTGACGGTACGGCAGGGGCCCAATCAATATAACGACCCTTCACCGAATACTGCCAGTCCTCCTGGGTCGTCCTGATGGTTAACCCCGGCGAAGCAGCGCTGGCAACACCCAGAGACACCGTGCGAGATCCACGAGTCGATGCCACCGCTGATTCGTCCATGTCCTTGTCAGTGAAATCATGGACCGGTTTACGGTCCTGAGCCGGAAGACTGTAAATGGTGATGTTGTCTGCTCGTGCCTCCGCAATCCTGTCGGCCTGGCGCTTCTCCCACTTGCTAACCGCCGAGGCCGAGACTGCCAGAAACCCGAGACATAGCACTATCACCGGGATCAACAAAGGTAATCTTTTCCTCATTCCCTTCTCCTCACTTTTGTCCAATGTGAACTTCTCTCTCTATTTCTAAAACTCGTACGCTCGGCGCAGTCAAATGCCCGACCGACCTGTCGGGATTCTTGCTTTGCCATCTCTAAAGGGTGTTACTCCTTACTCTGTGGACTCACCTCCTTTCGACCATCGACCGGGGCAAGACGGTCAGGACAGGCCGCCCTGACTTCCGCCAGAACGCTGCCGGTCGGATGACGATCCTGCTCGTTCACGTGCAATAAGGCAAATTCAATTAGTTGCAGGATGCAGAAGTATTGTCCCAGTAATCTCGAATTGATGCAGTGAGCCTAATTACATCAGGGCCATTTACCCCGCAGGGCACCGTCCGAGATTTAAACCCAAAAAACACCCTGAGACACCTCCCCAGGGCAATGTTTGTGAGATCGGGCAGACAAATGTGCTGCTATCCTTACTATTGTCTTGCGCGGCGGCCGATTTCCGCTGCTCTGACTGCGCAGATCATGCGCCGCCACACTCCATATATAGAATAGTCATTTGCCGCGCCGATGTCAAGAAACAAGATTCACGGGCTGGCTTTCCAGACCCGGTCGCATTCCGGCGGACAAGTCAGCAGAAGTGAAAAAAACCCACCTTCCTTCGGATGGAAGGTGGGTCTCTTGTAGCGTAACCTATTGTGTTACAGCACCTTTACTAGCACGGAGCGGTCGGGGTGTAGCTGATAAAGAGGAAGTCAATCAACTTCGTCAGGTCACCCATGTCCACCACACCATCGCCCGAACCGTCACAATTCGCCTCCTCCATACATACAGGAGGCGTGTAGCTGATAAACAAAAAGTCGATCAGCTTCGTCAGGTCACCAATGTCGCAGATGTCCTCTGGATCATTGTCGACATTACCCGTGCGACCAACACAACAACCACATACTCCACAGTCATTACGAAGATTCAAGTTGTACCAGGCACAGGCCGTCGTAAGAGCCGACTCCAGATCGGCCGAAGTACCGTTCTGGACCGTCGCCAACGCCGTGTAGAACGTCAGGGTATCGGTCGCACCAAGGCTGACATCATACAAGAACGTCATGACCTGGTGGATATCCACCTCATCCTCGTTGCCTGTCTGACCCGGAAGAGTCGGTATCTTCGTCCACAGGAACTCGGCATAATCCGAATCGTCTACGACAAACCGATCACTGTCGTTACGGGCTGCATAAATGCCATAATAGTCGCGGTCGTTGGAGCAGTTGTCAGCGTTGTAATCGGTGTTGTTGTACCAACCGAGAAAACTCTGGGCACCAAATCGTGCCGCGTTCTCCTGACAACCTGGAGGATCCTGCTCCGGATCATCTGAACCCTGGAAATAAACGGTGTTACCCACGGTTGTAACGTAGGCATTGTTGTTGGAACCTACGTCAGACGGGATATCCCAGTCCTCAGTGGCACCGAAGGCCAGGTTATTATGGGGATTGCCGTCAGCCGAGAAGAAATCGTAACGCTGAATCACGAAGTTCGAACTGTCACCACCGCCGGTCGGGGCCCAGGTCGTGACTTCAACGGCTATCGTGGTATCCTGATTCACAGCGGTACCGCTGAAGAACCCATCGTAATTAGATCCGGTAAGATGGGCCGGCTCCTCATAATCGACCGCCGTCGGATACCAGACCGTCTGCCCGAGGAAACCACCACTGTTGTGCATGCCTGCACTTATGGTGTACTCACCGCCACCCTGGTTCTGAATCACAAACGGACCGCCGTCAAAGAGATACCAGGTCGCGTTAGGATTACAATCACCACCGATGGCTGTGTAGTCAAGGTTCACACCACCGGCTCCGCCGTTGCCGGAGGTACCGTGGTTGTCCAAGACCAGCATCGTCTGAAGAGTAGCGACGGTGTCATAAAACAGGTTGGCAACCGTGTCGGCAACGAGGAAGTTGGTGATGAAGTAGGAAACTGAGTCACGTGGGGCGTCAGCAGTGGAACGGATAAAAACCTCTCCGTTCAACGCCACGACCGTGCCCGTTCCCGGATTGTTGATGTTGCCACCAGCGTTTAGAATCACGTCAAACGAACGAGTGTTATCCACACCCGCCGGCACCACCAGCGTGTCCTCCGTAACAACCAGCCATCCACTCTGAGGACTCTCCTCGTATGATCCGATACCGCAGTCCAACACCTGGTTGCCGTCATTCGTCACCGTAACCGTCACCACCAGCGAATCACCGTGGTTGACGTATTGAGGATAGCCAATGCCCGCGGGCGCATATGCAATCTGCGGAGCTTGCACCGGATCGATGCAGCCTATGCGCATCCAGTTCATTGGGTTAGAACTCGGGAAACCCTCGGCAATTCCGGAGGCCCAGGTACCTGGCATGAAGTCGTTCTGGTAGAATACCTGAATATAATGCGAGCCGCTGTAACCCTCGTCAACAACCACCAGTTCAGAGCCCGGGAATACCAACTCTTGCCCGTAACCAGCTGAGTCGAATCCGTAAGGAGCCACAGCTCCCACTTCCTCCGACAGGCAGTCGCCACCATCGGCCGCCGAGTCACATCCCGGCGTGTAGGTATTGGTGAGATTCCGCGGCGCATCCCAGAGCAGGCCGTCGAGGCTGGATGACACATGCATATACATTTCACCGTTGGCGATATGTATACGCGAGGGTGTGTTCATCAGCGAAGACGGACAGTCGTCGATCGTTCCGACTCCGAATACATCGTTCCATCCGGAGTAGACCGCATACAGTCGGCCGTTGCACTCTGCGACCGAGTAAAAGGCCAGGTAAAGAGTGTTATACCCGCCCATGCCGCACACCTGAGTATTCCAGGCCAAACCGTAGTCACGGTTGGCGATCCGGCTGATAACGCCGGTCCGATCTGACCAGTGGAACAGGGAGCAGGTGAAGTCATTGAAGAAGAAAGCAGCCGAATCATAGACATCTTCAGGATACGGATTGGCGTTCCATAGAGCGTGCAGGTATCCTTCGCTGTCATACATGGCGTACTTCTCGATCCACGGCGTGTACGATCTTTCAGTGCGATCGTAGTTTGTGATATTGACTTTGGCCGCCCAGGATAGACCACCGTCGGTTGATTCCCGGTAAACAACATCCTGGTCAGTACCATTATTATAGTCAAGGGCCCACTGGGTGGGAAGGAAGTACACTATGGCAACCTTATTGCCGCTTGGAGTTACACACAAACTGGGACGGGCGGTGGCAGTGTCAATGGTGGTCGGCCCGGTCCAGGTGGCTCCGGTCATTCCACCGGTGCCGGTCTTGCGGAAGTACTGAATTACCGCAGCGGTGACGTTAGCAGCACCTGTGTACGGGAAGAAGGTCGATTCTCCCGCGACAAGGTGGGTGACCGTATCTGTACCAACCACAGACACGTGCACCTGCGGGTGGCGCAAGGTGGTACCGGCCACGGTAGTGTCGATAAACCCCGGCTTGTACTGCTCGGGTTCGATCTGGCTGCCGGTTCCCCAGAAGCAGCCGTGTTTTGCCACATTGGAGAACATATGGTGAACCATCGCGCCGCTGGCGTCATCATGGCCGGCAATGACTACCTGGCCGTTCGGATAAACGCCGATGTTGGGAGCGTCGGCTGTGTTGTCGGCGGACTGTATCTGGCAACCGACGCCCAGGCCTCTGGGCCAGCTTCCGCCGCTGGTCGGATCATATGGGTTGTAACCCATGGAGCCGGGATCTCCGTCAGCCGCTCCGCTAATAACATTATACGTGAAGTGTATCGACGGGTCGGTCGTCACGTACTGGACCCGGCGTCCCTTGTACCAGTACTGCCAGTCATCGTAAGTCGACTTCACCGTAAGACCGGGTGAGGTAGCGACACTGGCCTGCCCGAGGGAGGCCGCAGATGAACCCCTGGCGGTCGACGCCGGATTGTAGGAGTCGTCAAGCCTCTGGCGTGACACAAGCTCCCGGTTGGTCCTCGGAAGGCTGTACACTGTAACGTTGTCGCTCTTCCGGTTTGCAATCCTCTCGGATGTGTCCTGGGCCAGTTTCGATTTCGCCAGGGCGTCACCGGATAGAATGACAAGGCACAAAACAACAGCCAACAAGGTAACTGTCAATTGTCTCATCAACTTTCTCTCCTTTTGTTTGTCCAATCTGACAGGAACATCCTCTGAGGGCGTCCAACCCGGAGGATTTCCTGTCGGTCTGTCTTCATAATCGGCAGCACTCCCGTTTCTTGTCACATACGATGCGGTGTTCCGGAAGCGCATATGCTCTTTCTGTGAGTTCACCTCCTTTCGTCAGTGAGGTCGTCGTCGTTCACGTTACGACCTTGGTCGACCCGCCTTTTGTCGGCGCAGTCAACAGTACCTCTGATGATATTACTACAAGCGCGTTCAACAATCGTAGCTCTAAGATTTGCGGCTCATGAAGCAGCTTATGTCGGCGGCTGAACTGGGTCAATGGGGGTACAGAAACTTCGAAACTCGGCTGATGTCAGTCAAATTACATGTAACACTTCGCACGGGTATCCCGCTACAAACCAGATTTACCTGAGTAAACCCTATATACCCGCGACCCAAGGAAACCCGTCGCCAAAACGGACATCACTAGCCTGAGGCAGCAACGAGTCGCAGCTTCTGCGTCGGATAAGTTTCCTTCATAAATAGTATATGGCAAGGGGCCTGATGTGTCAAGATCGATTTGATGGATAAGCATGGAGGGCTGAACTCATGCCCTGGATCACCATCTGGCGGAAGGTAAAATAAACACCCCCGGCCGCCAGGCCGGGGGTGGGTTTGTCGCCGTAACTACCTATTTTCCAACAGGTTTCACTAGCATGGCGCGGTCGGGTTGTAACTGATGAAGAGGAAGTCAATCAACTTCGTCAGGTCACCCATGTCCACCACACCGTCGGTGGAACCGTCACAATTAGCCTCCTCCATGCACACAGGAGGGGTGTAGCTGATAAACAGGAAGTCGATCAGCTTGGTCAGGTCACCAATGTCGCAAATGTCATCGACATCATTGTCGACATTACCCGTCAGATTCACACAGCAGCCGCACAACGATGTGCAGCCCGGACGCAGGTTGGTTCCATACCACTCGAAAGCGGCATCGAGATTGGCTTCGAGGTCGTCTACCGTTCCCTCCATAACCGTTGTCACGACAGTGTAAACGGTCAGAACCTCACCCGGTGTCAGACTGTAGTCATGGACAGCCGTCATAACGCTGTGCAGGTCAGTTTCGTCGTCCGGCTCAGCAACAGCGCCTGTGAGTGTGCCCATCTTCTCCCAGAACCACGGACCTATAGCATTAGGATCGTTGCCGTCCTGGGCTGCGAAGAGCGAGTCGTTACGGATTGAATAGCTACCATGCGGCTCGCAGTCGTTGGCACATTCGTCATCGGCCGTGTCAGCAGCGGTATGCATACCAAGGAAACCAACAGCCGCGTAGCGATCAGCATTGAGCTGACATGGCGGGACTGTTGCGGTGTCCACACCCTGGAGGTAAACCGCACTGTAAGCGCCAACCAGGCCAGTGTTATTGGACCCGGCGTCGCCTTCCGACGGAACATCCCAGTCGTGCATCTCGCCGATGGCCACACCGGTCAGCGTCGTGTCCTTATACGAATAATAATCGGTCTTCATGATCATGTAGGCAGCAGTGCCACCACCATCTGTGGGCGCATAGTATGTTCTCTCGAACGCGACCAGAGAATCGGGTGTCACAACCGTGCCCGTGAAGTAACCGTCATAATTGGCTCCGGTGAGGTGAGCATCATCGGCACCTTCGGACACCCGACGCCAGTCCGTCTGGGTGGTGAAGTTGTTTTGATGCATCGCCTGGCCCACTCCATACTCATCGCCGCCAAGGTTGAGCACTACGGTCGGGCCGCCGGAGAAGAGATAGACCCCGGTATTCGGATTGGCCGTACTCGGGTTGCATTCGCCTCCATCGGTGACATAGTCAAGGTTGACATTGCCGGCACCGCCGAAGCCTGCTTCGCCGATGCTGAGCACGGCCAGATTGACTGTGCCGGTACCGATGGTGTCATACTCTATGCCGATGAGGGTGTCAGCCACCAGGAAATCGATGATAGGAATTTCCAGCGTCGGGTTATTTGACGCATTCGACGTCAGCGTCACGTCTCCGTTGAGCGCGACTACCGTACCCGGTGCCCCGATGGCCGTACCATCGATGGTAAGATCAAAGGTTCGAACATTGTCGACGCCGGCCGGGATGCTCAGTGAAGCCTCACTGATCTGCAGCCAGTCGACAGCGGGCGTGTCCTCGGTAGCAACCATGCTGGACACATCAAGGGTAACGTTGCCGTCATTGGTAACGTTGATTGTCTGCACGAACTGCTCGGTGTGTTTCACCCATTGCGGGAAACCGAACGACTCGTGCGAGACAAAGATCTGAGCGGCCGGAATCGGCGCCACACACGGTATGCGCATCCACTTGAGGGGATTCAGTGTCACCATGTTGTAGTCAGCCGGGGCATCGCCCATCGTGGACCTCCAGCCGGGGGCCGGGTAATGATCCTCGGTGTAGAA
>CP070824.1:292298-301456 GCA_020344395.1 Candidatus Zixiibacteriota bacterium
GACAGAGGTTTCCGGCCCGGTACCTCTGTTTGTGAGGATGCAACAATATGTTGTTCGAACACAGATCCTCAGCTTGAGTATCTCATTCATGGCCATACTAGTCCTGTTTGCCATAATAAGTAGCTCGTGGAAGAGTGGTCTCGCAGCGGTCCTTGCGAATAGTCTGGCCGTTATCATCATATTGGGCATCATGGGCCTTTGCGAGATTCCTCTGGATGTGACCACCGTGATGATTGCGGCAGTGGCGATCGCAATCTCGGCCGATGACACTATCCATTTTCTGCATCGATACAAGGCAGAGATGATCAAGGGGACTGCGCCTTTCGTCGCCGTAGATAACGTGTTTAAGGTGGTTGGCTCGCCAGTCATCAGTTCCACCTTTCTCTTGACTCTAGGATTTGCGGTGCTGGCATTTTCAGATTTTGTTCCTATCAGAAATTTCGGGCTCCTGACCGGGCTATTCATAGTCCTGGCCTTGACTGCCGACCTTGTTCTGATCCCCGCCCTCATCCGGCTTCTGGCGGGCAATAGAAGGTGATGGATGCAAACAAAGGTGGTTTGATATGAAAATGCTTGGATGTGCTCATGTTCTCCCGAGTAAGAAGGTAACGAACGAAGAACTGCTGGATGAGATTATCAGGTCAAATCGCAATAATCTTTCCGCTGATCAGAGCGAAGCACTCGGAAAAATGATCACTGAGATGTTTCGCAAGTCCGGAACCAGAATCAGGTACCACAGGTCGGATCGGGAAAGAGCCGCCGATCTCACTACTCAGGCGGGTCGGGAGCTTCTCGAAAAAACCGGAGCCAGATCTGCCGATGTGGACCTGCTGATATACGCTGGAGTAGGGAGGGGATGTCTGGAACCGGCCAGCGCCAACATATTTCAGAATTCGCTGAGACTGAAAAACGCCACGGCTTTCGATGTCCTTGATGCCTGTGCCGGTTGGATAAGAAGTGTCGCAATAGCTCATAGTCTTATCACTCAAGGTACCTATAACACGGTCATGATTCTCAATTCCGAATTCAATTTCCGCGAGTATGCCAATTTTGAACTCACCAATATCGATGAGATTAGGTACTTGTACTCTGCCTTTACGATAGGAGAGGCTGCAACGGCGACACTGTTGACAAGAAGTGATAACGGGAACAATTTCTATTTCTCCTTCAAGAACTGGGGAGCTCAGCATGACTTGTGTATGATCCCGCTTCCCAACATTAGCCAGTACACCAAGCCAAGATTGGAAAACGGGCATGCTGCTCTCAAATTCTATGCTGACTCCGATCGTCTCGTGCGTTTCACCCTGAAGAAATTGATAGCTCACTATCGTAATGACCCGGTTTTGAACCGCGACCATTACGATATAGTGTTCGGCCATGCCGCCAGCGAGGCATCGAACACTTACTGGATGAAATGCGCTCGAATCAATGAACAGAGACTATTCCGGACCCACGAAGGCTACGGCAATACCGTGTCAGCCTCAATCCCGCTGGCAATATCACTATCCACCAAAGAGAACCAGCTGGCAAGAGGAATGAAAGTTCTGACCGTGGTTGGTAGTGCCGGGGTGGTAACCGCCTTTGCCAGCTTTGAGTATTAGTATGCTTCGATTCATGGAGACATCTGTACTGATCCTCATTGTCCTTCCGTCGCTGCTGATTCTTTTCTATCCTCTGTGCGTTTGGTTGGCGAAACGGAGGTTCCGTCATGCTCGCAGGGAAGTGGATTCTTGGCCCGACCTCAGTGTCATTGTGCCTGTCAGAGGGCTGGACGATGGCGCACGAGAGAATCTCCGGAGCCTGTTCTCACAAAACTACGCTGGCAAGGTCGAGATTATTTTCAGTCTCGAGGATGAACAAGATCCAGCGGTCAAAGTAATAAGAGAAATCATCGCCGAGCACTCCGAGGCTGAGTCAAGAATTGTATTCTCCGGCTCCGACAAAGAGTATAGAGGCAAGATTCACAATCTGGTCGAGGCGCTGAAGATATCTCAGAGCGAGGCAGTGATGTTTGTCGATAGCGACGTGAGAATGACCTCGGACGACTACCTCACTCGCTTTGTCGAACCTCTGGGCTACGATGAGGTAGGATTGGTTACTTGCTATCAAGCGGTTTACGCGGCAAAGTCGCTGGGGGCCGGACTGATAGCACTGATGATCAACGCGGATCTGATGGGCTACTTCTCTACCCTGTTTGCGCTCGGAAGACTGAACCTGGCTAACGGCGCGATCCTAGCCTTGCGCCGGGAAGTCGTGGACAGAATCGGGGGGCTCGCCGACCTGAGAAACACAATTCTAAACGACACTGCCGTTGCCCGCAAAGTAGCGAGGCTCAGCAAGCAGATCATTCTGGCAGACAGAGTGGCCTGTGTCTACTCTCAGCACAGCACCATCGTCGACTGGTGGCATCAGGTATCCCGATGGCACATCGCCATGAGGTCATACATGCGGCTCCCTGAGTACGCCGTGTATGGGCTGTCCCGACTTAGTCTACTAATGGCGGCCGTATATGTCGTGATAGCTCCCCTGACAGTGTTCTCGATAATCATTCTGACGGTTCCGCTGCTATCCAGAACTGTCTCACTTGCATTGATCAACCTGTTTTTCCTGCGTGACCGCAGTACCTGGAGTTATTTCGGCCTCATATACCTGCTCGACCTGGGCAACGTCCTGTTTCTATTGACACCGTTCTTTACCAGGAAAATCGTATGGCGCGGGCGCTCTTATCGCGTCGGCAACCACGCCACTTTAGAGCCACTGGAGACAGAATAAGTGTTCGGCAGATTCCGAAAGACGGCAAATGATCTTCTCCTTTTGAGTCGTATCCGCGAATGGGGAGTCCATCTGCTGGTGCTCGTAGTTGTATCGATGTCCTGCTACAGCGTCACCGATGAGAGACTGTTTAGCTATTTCTATTTCTTAGGCCTCGTCTCTCTGCACTATGGCTGCATGCTCGCATTCTGTTACCTGCTGAACGACCGGACCGATCGAATTGTGGATTTAGATCAGGGAAAGAAAAAGTCTTCTCGTGAGCTATCTCACAGGCAACTTGCCACAATCCTAGCAAGTCTGCTTGTTATCGGAGTAGGGGCGATAATGTATATTACCGTGTCACTTGGAATAATGGTCCTTGTAGTTCTACAAATCATCGTTGCGATAGTCTACTCCATAAAGCCAGTGCGTCTGAAAGAAAGAGGAATATGGGGCATTCTCGCGGCTGCCATTATTCAGCGGGTTCCTGCCTTCACCATATTCGCCACCCTAATCTCACTAAACGTCATTGTTTACATATACATATGCTTCTGGCTGTCCTTACTGGGACTAATTTTTATACTGGAACACCAGATCGAAGACTGGTACGGGGATCAAAACCTGAGCGTTAAAACATATGTTGTAACGATAGACATTGATGCCGGACGACGGCTGCGCCGTCATGTTTACCTAGCGTTTCTATTATACGCAGTCCTTCCGGGACTGCTGCATCTTCTTAGCAGAGAAGGACCCCTTATGAACACAGGTTTCGTAATATGGATTACAGCTACTTCCATTATCGCTACCACCCTCCTCCGAATTCGCTACCGTCGCAACTCCCGCGCGAGATACCAGTCCAGTCTGGATGAAGAGCGTTATGTCAGAACGTAAAAACCTTCCTGTTCAAATAATCGGCGGCGGACTGGCGGGCTTGACCGCGGCAATCAAGCTGACCGACTACGACCGACAAGTGATTCTGTACGATCAACCCGGGGAGCCGGACAGCGCTGAATGCTATCGCTCGGTGCATACTACACAGTTCAATCTCGACAAAACCTGCTCCTATCTCGACTTGGATATCACGGGATGTTTCGAGAGGGTTGAATCGGAAACAGTGTACCTGTACGGCCGACGCATAACAAAGAGCAGCCGCGCTTATGCCTGCGAGAGAGGAAACGCAATCGGCTCGCTCGACCATACCCTGAAGACTATAGCGCTGAAAAAGGGCGTGGTTATCAATTATCAGCCGGTGGCAACGGTTGAACGTTTGTCCGACGACAAGACTATCCTAGCCACCGGGTTAAACCAATCTGCTTATCAGCTGCTCAACATCGGACATACAGAACTTACAGGCTATGAAGCACGGATGGCGTCATCTAAACGAGTTACTCTGACGTCGTTCAAGGACAGCTACACGGGCCGGGATTTCGCGTATATAGCCTCGAAAAATGGCATCGTGTACACCTTGCTCTTTTCAAGAAACGGTGTCGATTTGAAGAACTTGGTGGATTATCAAGATCATTTGAGGCAAACGACAGGCCTGATTTTCCCCAGATGGAGCCAAATTAGAGGCTGTGTACCGCTTGAGCACCACCTCTTCAAAAACGACTATATTCTCGCCGGAACATTGAGCGGTGTTATTGATCCGTTCTTTCTCAGCGGTGTCGTCGGTGCAATGGTCTCCGGCAGGATTGCGGCCATGGCTGTGATCGACCCTCCCAACGCGCTTCGAGAGCATCAGCGGTTCGTCAAGAACTTCCGGATCAAACAACACTTATACCAGCTTATGCAGAGCAGACTGCTTCCCGCAGGTGCCAAGATAATAGTGATTTTCTTGCATACACTTTTTAGGGATGTTGGCAAATTATAACTCCTATGGCAGTGTAGCAAGAATGGTGTCATGTTGTTCGGCTTTGTTAGAGGATGAACTGGGCCGGATTCTGTCTAAGTTGTTCCAATACAATAACATGGAGGCTTAGAAGATCGGGCCCCCGACTCGCCTTGTGGCACAGGGAGTTACATCACATTGCGACCAGATTGTGACCATGTATCTCATTTAATCTGAACTGGGAGATGCCTGTAATCAAGTCAGACCCCGTCTCGCCAGACTACCATGATTGAAACCAACCGCCGCGCTGACGAGCGCCGAGTTCCATATCCTATTATGGAATCAGGTTCATGTGGTGTGTCTCAATGGCAGAGATGGTTCACCTGGCTATGAACCGGTCAGGTATCTAAGCCTAAGTTACCCAAACCGAAGTAGCGCAGCCCCAGATTCTCAATGCTCTTTCGATCTAACCTTGCTCGCAAATCCACAATAGTCCTTCCGCGCATTGACTTAGCGACTCTCTCAATGTTCAGATCCGCGAACTCATCCCACTCAGTCAAAACCAGCAAGCAATCCGTCTCACGAGCCGCATCATAGGGCGAATCGGCTAGTCGCAAACGATGGATGCCTATGCTGTCCGAATTGCCTACTGTCGGATCGAACGCCGAGATCTCCGCTCCCATCGCAATCAAACGTTCTGCAATTGCAAGAGCAGGTGAGTTGCGTAAGTCTGAAGTATTTGCCTTAAACGTTAGTCCCAATAACGCGATTCTGCTTGTGCATATGTCGTCGAGTATCGTCGCAATCCTTTCTGCAATCACATCAATTCTTCTGGCATTAGATTCTATGGCGGACTCGATGAGCTTGAATTGCAGGTTTCGCTCCGCCGCAAACGCCACCAATTCGCTGGCGTCTTTTGCTAGGCATGGACCTCCCCAACCCGGACCGGGTGATAACTCTCCAATCCCAACTCTCGGGTCCAAGCTCATTCCCCGAACAACCTCAGATCCCTGAATTCTCAAGGATCCACACAAATCAGAAAGCTCATTCACAAAACTCAACTCCATAGCAATAAACGCATTAGAAGCGAGTTTGATCAGCTCAGCAGATGCGGAGTCCGTAACCATAACAGGTGTTTCCTTGGGCAGACCAACCTCGTACACGTCTCTCAATATCTTGGCGGCATGGCTATTCTCAGTGCCAATTATCACTCGGCTTGGACTAAGGAAGTCCTCCACGGCACGACCCTCTCGCATGAACTCCGGATTATATACTACTGTCGGGGCAGAACAACTTCCCCGCAGATGTTGGAGCTTCTGCTGAAGCAACTTCGCAGTACCGACCGGAACCGTGCTCCGTACTACAACGGCAGATGGTCTGCATTTCGACACAAAACCTAGCACTGCATCATAAACTCCTGACGCATCGAGTCGCCCGGCTGGCAAAATTGGTGAGTCTACACAAATGAAGACAAGCGAGTTGTCCATTGTGCACGTTTCTATAGAACGGCAAAACTTGAGGCGTTTGTTGTCACATTGAGTTCGTATGAGTTCTTTCAAGTCGGGCTCGTAGAATGGAAGATGGCCTTCCAATAGACAGGACAGCCGTCCAGCATCCTTCTCAACGCAGACCACATCGTACCCAAACAGGGCCATCCCTCCGGCGGTCACTAGCCCCACGGGTCCACCTCCAATAACACTAATTTTCATGAGTCCATGCGCAACTGACGAAACATAGTGTTTTATTCCTTCCCGGCAGCTTTTACTATCATGTCTGACATGACAGCAGACTCGTGCGGAACGAAGCCCATCGCATCTACTCAGCTCGCATAGGAGTCAATTAACATCAATTCTCGAGTGTCTAACAGCATAACTCCAGAGATGGCCCCTTGACCCTGTTAGGAGATCACCGTTCTTTTTGAGTTTCCGAATTGTACCTATTGCAGCTACCACCATTTTATAATCTATCTAGAATCCTCAATTACCGTTAATTATCACGGTCTTCACTTAATCACGGTGATAGTATCTGGGTTTTGGTCCTGAAAAGCAATGGTTGTGGCCCGAGTTCGTGACAAGACTGAGTAAGTCAGTCTAGCCTTCACAGTGGGTAAATCTTCCACGGCCGTTGGGAAGCTCCCACCGAGAATTATGCCATACCTAAGGGACAACGCCTATCTGTACCGGCGCCATATCTTTGTGCCTCAGCATTACGTCGCATAAATAGTACGGGGCCAAGAATCGAACCCCATACTCGCATTGGGGCACAAAGACTTACACCCTACTGTAACCGAATTGTGGCCTTTTTTTGGGGCGTTGGAGGACATTTGCGTGTCGCTGGAAGCGCTCTCTCCTTGTCTATCCAGCACCCCTCTAAGGAATGATAACACCACCTGTCCGAATTGTCTGACGACATACAAACTGGTGTCCAAAGGTTTAGGAACACCAGACCGGGACGGAACCGAAGCCGAATGCTCCAAATTCGTATCGTCATTGTCGTTTGGACGACTCGTCACTCCGGTGCCAAATCTGTCATTGCTACCGCTTGGAGTGTTGATGACCGTGCGACTTAGGATCTGGTGGTGAACTCCTATTCTCTCCTGTCGACTGGTGAATCTAGTGTTCTGCTCTAACAGGCGCAAAACGGTTACTCTTGAATGGTAAACACCGCCCCTTTTCAATCATCCGAACTTTTTGGTTCCGTTTGTTCTTCTGAGAACCTGACCGGCCGTCCATCATATCGTTCAAAAGTATAGGCCAGTATTATGTCAAACTGATTACGTAGGTTTGCACGAATCGAAAGCAGTTTCCAGTGAAGCGCATAGTCGTCGAGTTTCGAGATGCCGAAGTTGAGAGATCTCTTTGGAGATGACGGCAATAGCAAGACAGCCATAACTCGTTGTGATACGTGATGTTACATCAATATCGGAGGAGGTAGGCTTCGACGTGCGGCGTTTTGGCTAACTTCATGATATGACTTGAATTACGCGTAATTCGGTGCTCCTCCAAGGGTTAAGTTACGTGTAGTTCCCGGTTAGAAATCCGTTAGAAAATCTGCCCTCACGCATCAGTTGATTTGTCGTTCCCGGCATGCCAAAGCCACAAGACCATCACTCAACTTCAAGCTCTCCCTGTGCGGATTAGGCTGACGGCAAACACTCCCAGCTCAATTCAGGCGTTGCCCTTCCTGCGATAGTAATAACGTGACGCCTTGTCAATACTGCCGCAGGTTTCCATGCTACACCACCTGCGCGAGCTGTTCTTGCTTCTATCAAGAAAGACCCAACCACAAGCCGGACATTCCTTGATCCTGACTACATGATCGCTCAGCAGAAGCTCGGCTGCAGACTTGATTACCAGACGCACCGGGTGACCAAGGTCAATCTTTTGCGATGACCAGGCCCATTTCCAGCTACGCCTTCCAGGTTCAATACTCAGATATGCCCAGGTTTTCTCAACCAGGTTCTGGAACCGATTCAAATCCGTCTTCTCGGGAGACCCGCCAGCGGCCAGGGCCGAGGTTATTCGATACAGCAGATCGCGTATCTCCTTGATCTCATTAAGGGCTGTATCACTACCTTGCCTGTCAGTCGCGTACCACTCCTTCAACATTGACATTACCTGATCTGGTGCCGCTTCACATCTCCGAAGCCACCTCAGCAAATCACCGTAATCCTTTATGTAGTCGAAGGTTACGGCCTCGACTCTGGAGTGGACGGTGTTCACAAAGTCCAGGCAGAGGACTCCACCATAGAGCCGCAAGCTGTCTATACTTCTTCCTTGATCTTTTATGCTCACAAACGCGAATATATGAAGAAGATTTGTTTTTTACCAGTAAAAAATGTCTTGACAGTAAGAACTGCATATAGTATTATAACCGGTGAAATGTGTTTTGCTGGTAATACTGCAAGGCCGAGACTTAGTCGATGGCTCTTGGACGGGTGAAGACATGTCTTTCTGCTAATGGCCCTGGAGGAGTTGAATCGGTGGTATCGGATAACCGCGTCTAATGATAGCCCGATATTTCGGACACAAATATCAGAGGTGAAACAATGATAGCAAGAATATGGAGCGGAGTTACATCGGCCGACAGAGCGGACGAATACAACGACTACATCGAAAAGACGGGAGTGCCAGCCCTGACCCAGACTCGTGGTAATCATGGCGTCTATGTGTTGAAAAGACTTTCCGGAGATGAGGCACACTTCACTGTAGTGTCACTCTGGGATTCCCTGAAGGAGATTGAAGCATTCGCCGGGGAAGACATCTCGCGAGCTCGCATGTATCCGGACGATGAAGACTTTCTAATTCGCTATGACACTAAGGTTGTTCACCACGAGGTTCTGGGTTTTCACGTCGGACCCGCCGATGCAAGTCTGCTCAAAGGCCACGGGCCTGATTAGTGACTGTGAAGAAGACTATTATGGCTTAAGACGGAACCGTCAGATGTTCAAACCGTCGCGCATGTCAATCATAATGGCTTTTGCCGCCATCTACCTGTTATGGGGATCCACCTACTTAGGAATACGCTTTGCGGTTGAGACCCTTCCTCCACTGTTAGTCGCTGGGGCCTGGTTTGTAAT
>CP070824.1:301556-310635 GCA_020344395.1 Candidatus Zixiibacteriota bacterium
GGGATAGCCGTCAGCAACGGTGAAAAGAACAGCGCCAACAGGAATAGAAACGCGGTAACGACCGATGTGAATCCTGATCTGCCTCCTGCTTCAATACCGGCCGCGGATTCAATCATGGTACCGGTCGTTGACGTACCGAGCAGCGCACCCACGACGGTGGATACCGAGTCGCATATCATAGGCTTTTCGATCTCGGGAAGATTACCCTTCTCATCCAGCATGCCGCACTTGTAGGCCAGGCCCAGCAGAGTGCCCGTGGTGTCGACGAAGTCCATCACAAGAACTGTGAGTATAACGGAAAAAATCCCCCATGTGAGGGCTCCGGCAATGTCGAGCTGCAGGAATATCGGGGCCAGGCTGGGCGGCATGCTTACGATATGTTCGGGCAGTGGAGCTACATCAAGGATGAATGCTACGATGGCGACGGACAAGATCCCGATGAGAAGAGCGCCGGCGATTTTCTTGATCGACAGGAAACCAACCAGCAGGAAGGCAACGATAGCGAGAATCGCTGAAAGCTCAGTGAGATTGCCAACGTGCACCGGGGCCCCCTCCGTGCCCAGTTTGACAAGGCCGGTGGTGTTCAGTCCGATGAACGTGAGGAACAGTCCGATGCCAACCGCAAAGGCGGCCTTAAGTGAATTGGGGATCGAATTAGCCAGCCACGCCCTGAGCCGAAAAGCACTTATTAACACGAACAGCACTCCGCCGATGAAAACAGCCCCGAGCGCCGTCTGCCAGGTGTACCCTAGCACCTGAACGACTGTGAATGCGATGAAGGCATTCTCACCCATATAGGGAGCGATGCAGAACGGCCGGCGTGCGTACACACCCATAGCCAGAGTACCGAAGAAGGCGCTGAGAATAGTAGCCACCATGGCCGGTCCAACCGGAATCCCGGCCGCCTGGAGTATCTGGGGATTGACGATTATGATATAGCCCACCGTGGCGAAGGTGGTCAGCCCGCCGATGAATTCCTTCTTGAAATTCGTGCCTAACCGCTCGAATTCAAAATACCTGCTGATTGGATTGGAGGCCATGCTCTCTCCGATCTTTCAGGTTGTGTCACTCGGGGATAAGTTAGCAGCCAACGTGGCCAATGACAAGATTGAAATGTGATCGGGTAAAGGGCGTTGGTCGATGACGGTCGGACCGTCTATTGCGCCACAGCCCAGTCCGGGAACAGACCGAGGTCGATGTTGAATACGGTCGTTCCCAGGAGGAAGATCAGCCCGGTGATCAGAACCACTCCAATAAGGTTCATCACTATCCCCACCCGAATCATGTCCGACATTCTCACCTCTCCGCTCCCGAAGACAATAGCATTGGGAGGCGTCGCCACTGGAAGCATAAAGGCGCACGATGCCGACAGAGTGGCCGGTATCATCAACAGAAGCGGGTTTGTTTTTATCGCCACGCCCAGCGATCCAAGAAGAGGCAGGATCATCTCGGTCGTAGCTGTGTTGGAGGTCAACTCGGTTAAGAAAGTCATCATCGTGCAGATGGACGCGACCAGGACCGTCGGCGGAACATCACTTAAACCGGTCAACCGTTCAGCCAGCCAAAGTGAAAGCCCCGATTCTTTGAAGCCGCTGGCCAGGGCAAACCCGCCGCCGAACAGCAGAACGATACCCCATCGCAGGCCCCTGGCTGTCTTCCAGTCCATCAATCTGCTGTTCTTCTGTGATCGAGCAGGGATCAGGAACAGGAGCATGGCCACGGCAATCGCAACCGTCCCGTCGTCGATGAATCCCGGAACCGGAAAAAGTGTCGACCATCCGGGGATTACAAAGGAACCCAAAGCTATCTGACTCCTGAACAGCCAGAGCAGGGCGAGCAGGGAGAAAAGAATCAACACAACCTTCTCTTCGTAGGTCATCTTCCCGAGGCGACGTCTCTCCTGCCGGAACACTTGGATATCGGTAGCAGCTGTGCCATTCTTCGGGACGAAAAACATTGTCAGAAGCAGCCAGGCAATCGAGAGAAACAGCACGCTGCAGGGCAGCCCAAACAATATCCAACCGGCAAAACTTATCTCCGGCCCCTGGGGAAAGTAGATATCAAATATTCGCGTGAATGACAGGTTGGGCGGTGTGCCGATCAGAGTTGCCACTCCGCCGATTGAAGCGGAATAAGCGATGCCGATAAGCAGACCCACCGAGAAGCGAGACGTCTTGCCCGAGGGATCGCTCTCCCTCAGTCTTATAATGACTGCCATAGCGATCGGCACCATCATCATGGTGGTAGCCGTGTTGGATATCCACATCGATAGAAATGCCGTGGCCACCATAAAACCCAGAATGATTCGTTTGGGACTGGAGCCGATCAGCAGGATGATCTTCAGGGCTATGCGGCGGTGCAGGTTCCATCTCTGCATAGCCAGAGCCATCAGGAACCCGCCGATGAAAAGGAAGATAATGTGATTGAAGTAAGTTGCTGCAACTTCCTTCCCCTTCATAATACCCAACAGAGGAAACAGCGCCACAGGCAGGAGAGCCGTGGCAGGAATCGGAATTGCCTCCGTGATCCACCACACGGCCATCAGTGCCGCCACAGCCGCTGTTCGCCCCACCAGAGGATTCTCCGGGTCCAGATCAAAAACCAACAACAGAACCAGGGCCACCACCGGACCCGCCACCAATCCAACAAGTTGTTTGGTACTACGTCCGTCCGTGTTGTTTTTGACCGGTTTCATTCCGTGATGCAATTATAACAGCACCACAAACCGCGAGCTACTTTTTTGTTTGTCTACCATTCTGGCACTTCCGGACCCGAATATCGGACTGCATATTTGAGTTTGCCTCATGGGTATGCTTATCCTATCTTCACCGTATCAACAAGACCGTGTTTTCTGAAACGAATGTTCAGGAATCCTCTCAATGGCAGCAAATGAATCAAATGACGACCGGACAGAATCACTCGTAGCCCTGTCCGCAGGCACGAAGCTATCCCATTACCGGCTGCTGAAAAAGATTGGTGCCGGTGGGATGGGGGAAGTATGGCTGGCCGAGGACACCAAGCTGGACCGGAGTGTAGCCCTCAAGTTCATTCCCGCTCAATACGCCTCCGACAGCGCCTTTAAGGCCAGATTCACACGTGAGGCCCAGGCCGCAGCCAAGCTCAACCACCCGAACATAATTACGGTCCACGAAGTGGGTGAGCACCACGGGAGGCCGTTTTTCGCCATGGAGCTGGTGGAGGGTCAGTCGCTGAGAGAGTACGCGGCGGCAAAAGAACTTGATGTTGAACGAGTCATCAACCTGGCTATCCAGATATGTGACGCGCTGAGCGTGGCTCACGAGAAAAAGGTCATCCACCGCGATATCAAACCGTCAAACATAATCATCGATGCCTACGGTCGGCCCAAGATCGTGGACTTCGGCCTGGCCGCCGTGCAGGGCGCCGAGCAGCTGACCAAGACAGGCTCAACTCTCGGCACTGTTGGCTACATGTCGCCGGAGCAGGTTCGCGGCGGCGAAATTGACCACCGCTCTGATCTGTTCTCGCTCGGTGTCGTGTTGTATCAGTTGATTACGCGCCAGTCACCGTTCAAGCGCGACAACGACACAGCCACCGGGCAGGCAATTGTCAACGACACCCCCGAACCACTGGCTCGATACCGGGCGAATATTCCGGATGGAATTCAGGCGATAATCTCCAAGCTGCTAGAGAAGGATCCGGCGCTGCGCTACCAAGTCGCAGCCGGGGTCATTTCCGATTTGCGGCGATTGAGGCGACGGTCATCCGATGACGATAGGGGCCTGTCCAGAGCCGGCCTGCGCCGGCGTTTGAGCCCGGCCATGCTGTTCATTACCGCTGCTGTGGTGGTGGTAGTAGCCGTGGGTGGCTACTTGCTGAAGGATTTGCTTACAGGTCCGACGGGATCGCGGTCGGCCTCCGGTGGGACTCAGTGGAGCAATTCAATAGCTGTCCTCCCCTTTCGGGATTTCAGCTCAAAGCAGGACCAGGAGCCGTTCTGTGACGGTATGACCGATGCCATCATCGGCAAGTTGTCCGGAATCAGCGGCCTGAAGGTGATCTCGATGACCTCGGTGATGCAGTACAAATCGCCCGACCGGGATCTGAGAAAGATCGGCCAGGAACTGAGGGTGACCAATATCCTTGAAGGCAGCATCCAGCGTGAAAACGGCGCTATCCGTGTACAGACCCAGTTGATCCATGCGGCCGACGACGCACATCTCTGGTCCAGCACGTATGATCGTGAACTGGCCAGTGTTTTTGCCATCCAGGACGACATTTCCCGCTCAATAGTCGATGCGATGAAGCTGAGACTTCTCGGCAAGGAGGAAACCTCTCTTGCCAAGAGAGCAACTGACAATGCCGAGGCATACAACGCCTATGTCCAGGGACGGTACTTCTGGCGCAAGCGCACCGAAGAGGCGTTGATGAAAGCAGTGGAGCACTTTGAGAAGGCCATCGAGCTCGATCCGGAGTACGCCCTGGCCTATTCGGGGCTGGCCGACGCCTGGTCGGTACTGCCAGGATACAGTTCTGTCAGCACTGAGGAAGCCGACCCCAAAGCGAAACAGGCGGCCGAAAGGGCGCTGGCCCTGGACGATCAACTGGCCGAGGCGCATGCCTCAATGGGGCTCGTGCTCTACGATAGTGAAGAGAACGAAAAATCCGAGAAAGAATATCTGCGCGCAATCGAACTCAATCCCGGCTACGTATGGACTCATACGTGGTACGCAAACCTGCTCGACAGAATGGGCAGACCGGATGAGAACCTCGAGCGTCTGCAAATCGCCTATGAACTAGACCCGCTGAACATCGTCACCCTGACCAACCTGGCCAACAAGAAGAGGGATGCTCGCAAATGGGACGAGGCTGAATCGCTGTACCGCCAGGTGCTGGAGCTGGAGACCCTGCCGTTCGTTGCAGTACGGCTGGGCGAGCTGCTGGTCATGATTGGACACAGGCAGGAGGCAATCGACCTTTATGAACGGACTATCGAGCAGTTTCCAAGAAACGAGAGGCTTCATACCAATCTGTGGTACCTTTATGCCTACACGGGCAATTTAGATGCGGCACTCCAGACGGTTGAGAGGTTGCACGAACAGAGACAGGATGATACAGGCCGATTCCTCTGGCGGGGCGATGTGTTTGGCACAGCTAGCAAATACGATCAGGCCATAGAGAGCTACGAACGCGCCCTGGAACTGAAGCCGGAATCTGAGGAGGCGTTAAACAGTCTCGTCTGGACCTGCGGAGGTGCCGGCAGGTTCGAGGATGCCGTAAAATATGCTAACAAGTTGGTTGGACTAAAACCAAAGGAACCCTGGTCTTACCAGTTACGCAGTTATGCCAACGCAGTCCGGGGTGCCCTGGACAAAGTGATCGAGGATTCCGAGAAATCGAGGGAGCTTGATCCCGACAATCTCGATTCCTACTGGATGGAGGCTATCGCCCGTCTGTACCTAGCTGATTGGGACGGGGTGAAAGACATCATCCGGGAAAAGTACCTGAAGAGCGACAATGTTAATTATCAAACAAATGGCGTCTACCTGATGGCACGCCTGCTGGCGGTGCAGGGGCAGTTCGACCAAGCCCTCGCCTATACGGATAGTTGCCTTGCGGCGGACAGTCTGGATGACAGGCTGTGGTACATGGCCTTCGGCCACCAATTGAGAATGTATATCTACGAAGAAATGGACGACCTTGAACAGGCAGTGAGGGAGGGCAGGCGGGTCGTCGAGCTTTACAAGGCAGCCAATCCGGGCGAGATGATTGCCTGGCAGGACTACCTGGCCAAGATTCTGGCCGATTACGGCGAGTTCGACGAGGCTGAGGAAATTGCTGACAACCTCAAGACCACCGCAGAGTCGGCTGGATTATCGTATGCCAATTTCGGCTATTACTATGTTCAGGGTGCTATCGAGTTCGCTCGCGGCAACTATGAGGCAGCGATCGAACCCCTGAAGACAAGCGCCGACAGCACGTCGGACCGTCTGGATAGAAACTACTTCCAGGCCCCGCTTCTGCTGGCCAGAGCTTACTTCGAGGCAGGGAAGACAGATCAAGCCATCGCCGAATACGAGACGATACTGTCAAACAAATCGAACGGACGGCTAGACTGGGTCGTTCAGATTACCAAGGCCCGCTACCACCTGGCTCGAGCGTACGAGCAGGCAGGGCGCATCGATGACGCCATCACCCAATATGATGACTTCCTGAAGAGATGGGGCGAGGCGGATGTGCGGCTGGAGTCAGTCAAAGATGCCCGGGCGCGTCTGGCCCGGTTGAAGGGCGAAACGTAGAACAAGCATGGGAGAAGACGATAAAACACAGGCTCACGTAGCTCTGACCAAGGACACAATGGTCGGCCACTACCGGATTGTCGAGAAGATCGGCGCCGGCGGCATGGGTGAAGTATATCTGGCCCAGGACACCAAGCTCAATCGGAAGGTTGCCCTGAAGTTTCTTCCCCCCCATCTGTGTCAGGATGAGGATTGCCGGAAGAGATTCACTCGCGAAGCACAGGCAGCCGCCGGTCTGGATCATCCCAATATCGCCGGTATTCATGAAGTCGGAGAGTATGCAGGCCGTCCTTTCTATTCCATGCAGGTAATTGAAGGGCAGTCTTTGCGGGAAATTGTCAAAGGGGAAGACTTATCTGTCGAGCGGATTCTCGAGATTGCAGTACAGATCTGTGAGGGGCTTCAGGCGGCGCATAGCAAGGGAATCATCCACCGTGACATCAAACCGTCAAACATATTGATCGATGTTCATGGCCGGGTTCGTATTGTCGATTTTGGCCTGGCCGCCATTCGCGGATCGGAGCATCTGACCAAAACCGGCTCCACCCTGGGAACCATCGGCTACATGTCACCGGAACAGGTACATGGCAAAGAGATCGACCATCGCAGTGACTTATTCTCGCTCGGTGTGGTTCTGTATGAGTTGATCACCAGACAAAATCCATTCAAACGCGACAGCGAGGCGGCGACGCTCAAGGCAGTGAGTGACGACACACCGGAGCCTTTGGCTCGGTTCAAGTCGAGTCTTCCGGCTGGATTACAGGCCATCATCGACAAAGCCCTTGATAAAGATGTCAAGACGCGCTACCAGCACGCCGACGGGATGCTCTCAGACTTGCTGCGGCTGAAGCAGGATTTCGCCGGCACCGGAGCCAGCGGGGCTGCCTCAAGATCACGGGTGCGTCTTGGTATGGCAATCGCCCTGACTGTCGCTACCATGGCTGTGCTGGTTGTAGTTATACTGTTGATTACTGAGGATAAGCCACCGATAGTGCAACCGCCTGAATACACCAAGCTCACCTCGACCGGCGACATTCGGATGAGCAAGTTGTCACCCGACGGTGAGTTCTACGCTTACGCCCGTAAAATGGAGAACGGGCAAAGAAAGGTCTATGTCGCCGATATCGCAGGGGAGAAGCCAATAGAGGTGTTTGAGTCCGGGGACCTTCATCACCTCTCGTGGTCAGCGGATGGCTCGGAACTGCTGATACAAATTCCGGAGAAAGCGGGGGGGACTGCTTACATTGTGCCGCGTCTTGGCGGCTCGCCGCGTCGATACAGCGTCCCAGACATTAATACCTGCTGGACAGCTGATGCCTCCAACATCGTATCCGTTCAGGGCGACAAAGGCAGACTTTTCTTCATCGATACCCGTACTCGCGATACCTCTTCAGTTGCTGTGGAAGGTCTGGAAGGATTCAAGAGGATTCACGACTGTTCCCCTGATGGAAGATGGATATTGGTCAATACCCATACTGTTGCCGACGGTGCGCGGCTTCTGGCCGTGAGCACTGATGGTTCTCAGACCAGGCAGGTATTCCTGGGGGTTACAATTGGAGCAGCCTGGGGGACCGGAGGAGACTTCGTATACGCAGCCGCCTGGGATTTTGGCGGGTTCGAGATGATTCGTATTGCGTTTGATCCCGAGTCGGGTGAGACAGCAGACCAGCCGATCACAATATCGGATGATCTCGGCCAACTGGGGGGATTCTCCCTTTCAGCCGACGGCCGACGCATGTTATGCAGGCGAGGTACTATATCGGTTGATCTCTGGCGCGTGGAACTGGATCCTAACGGTGACCCGGAAGCACCGGAAATGACCAGGCTTACCAGGACAACGCTTGTCAACTATCATCCGTCCATCTCACCTGACGGAAAGAGACTGGCCTTCGGGTCGCTGACTGATGAAGGGGCGCACCTCTATATCATGCCGTCGGAGGGCGGTGAGAGGAAACAGATTACCTTCTCGGACCTTTACAACGATCTTCCGGCATGGTCGCCCGATGGAAGGCAGCTTTCGTACTTCAGCGTGAGAGAAAGAGAGGGCAAAGACGTGCTATGGTCACTCATAGATCTGTCGGACGAGTCTGTCAGGCAATTTCCGGTTTATGATACTGACTGCACGGATGCAAATGCCGCAGTGATCAGGGAGTGGTATCCGGGAGACCTTATCGCGATCAGTGGTTGTGGTCAACTCCTGTTCCTCAATGCGCATACCGGAGAGAGAGTCTTGTTGCCACATTTGCCGACTGAAGGGCAAATGCGTACGGCCCATTACTCGCCGGACGGCTCTTCACTGGCCGTCCACTGGGACCGGGACGACGAACAGTCGGACGGCATCTGGATAATCCCTCTCGAAGATGAGCCGGTACGCTTTGTAACAGGTATTGACGCCCATGTTATCGGTTGGAGTCCAGATGCTGACTGGATCTATTTCTGGCAGGGACCTGATAATGAGGCGTATGAGATCAAGCGGGTCAAGATCGAGTCAGGGGACATTCAGCTGCTGGCGATTCTGGCAATCGAGCCTCACTGGGCTCCACCCTGGCTGGGCCTGGCTCCGGACGCTACCTGGATGGTAATTACAGTGATGGAGCAACCATTCGACCTGTGGTTAGTTGAGAACTTCGACCTCTATGTGGAGTGATATCCCGACATGGGATCCGATGACGACAAAACACAGGCTCACGTAGCTCTGACCCAGGGCACAATGGTGTCGCATTACCGGATTGTCGAGAAGATCGGCGCCGGCGGCATGGGTGAAGTATATCTGGCCCAGGACACCAAGCTCAATCGGAAGG
>CP070824.1:310735-319619 GCA_020344395.1 Candidatus Zixiibacteriota bacterium
CGGCAACACTCACGTGTTCTCTTTGCGTGTTACCAACAACAGTGCCAATCTATACAATACCAGTAACGGCTTTCGTGTCTTCTCCGATGATGGCGCAACGTGGACTACCACAACCGGCGCCTGGCTGAACAATTTTGACGATCTCTTCACCAATGTGTACATAAACCCGTTTGATGTGGATGGGGCAGGCTCCGACACTATTGGCTTCGCAGGCGTGTCGTTCGGGGCTCCCGACGGCTTGCCGCCGGGCTATAACGACCTGGCTTTCCAGATCACTATCGGCCCGACTGCTTTGGCTGATGTCGGCAAACATATCTGCATCGATTCGAGCTGGTATCGTCCTGGCGGTACCTGGAAATGGGCTGACCTCGACACACAGAATCCGCCCGTCTACCCGGATTGGTCCGGGCAGAAATGCTACAGGATCATGGATCCGGTCAGCGCCGAGTCGCAGCAGGTCACACTTGCCGGTGTCACCAACACGTATCAGGATACATGTCTTCTGGTCGGCAACACTCACGTGTTCTCTTTGCGTGTTACCAACAACAGTGCCAATCTTTACAATACCACTAACGGTTTTCGCATCTTCTCCGATGATGGCGCAACGTGGACTACCACAACCGGCGCCTGGCTGAACAGATTCGAAGACAATTTCGACAAGGACTATATTAACCCCTTCAGTATAGATGGAACAGGCTCCGATACTATTGGCTTTGCAGGGGTGTCGTTCGGACCTCCCAACGGCTTGCCGCCGGGCTATGACGACCTTGCTTTCCAGATCGCTATCGGCCCAACTGCTTTGGCTGATGTCGGCAAACATATCTGCATCGATTCGAGCTGGTATCGTCCCGGCGGTACCTGGAAATGGGCTGAACTCGATACACAGAATTCGGTCGTCTACCCCGACTGGTCTGGACAGAAATGTTTCCAGGTCATTGATCTTGGAACAGACGTGCAAGATCAGGCTGGCTCAGGCCTACCCACAACGTTTGCTCTGGCACAGAATTATCCCAACCCGTTCAACCCGACGTGTATCATCAAGTTTGATGTTCCGCACCGGGCAACGCTCACCCTGAAGGTCTTCAACATCTTAGGCCAGGAGGTGGCCACGCTGGTTAACGGCTCGGTTGACGCGGGATACCATCAGGTGGAGTGGGATGCTTCCGCATTCGGCTCAGGTGTCTACTTCTATCGGTTGGAAGCAGATGATGGTCTCCTATCGACGAAGAAGATGGTGGTGCTTAAATAGCTTAGGATAGACGGTTATGCTCAGACCCTCCGGATTCGGGGGGTTTTTCTTTGCTATGTTCGAAAGCGGACAGTTTAACTCCCAATTGTCTATCTAATTCTGACGTAATAACTTACGCGATTCCTGTTGACTTTGGCTGCTAATTTCGCTATCCTGATAGCTTATATAGGCTTACGCTATACCTTAACTCATTAGCAAATAAGGACTTATATGCTGGGAGTGATCGGAAACAAGTTCTCGATTGGCAAAGAAACTTATCAGCCTTATTCAGCAGAACTGCACTACTTTCGTATTGACAAGAGGCACTGGTCGATCTGTTTTGAGCGCATTAAGCGAGCCGGATTCCGTATCATTGCTTCGGCCGTGCCGTGGAATATACACCAGGACAACTCCAAACACATTGATTTTAGCGGTTTTGACGATCCCCGCAAGGATCTCATAGTCTTTCTGGAATTGGCCCGCGAATTTGGATTCAAAGTCGTATTGCGACCCGGCCCGTGGGTGGCAGGCCAGATTAAGAACGGTGGCCTTCCGGACTTCCTGTTTAATGATATCAAGGTTTTCGCCCGAAACGCGAACGGCGATGAGATCAAACTTGAAGACTCATACGGCGTCAAGGCCGGTTATTTGCCCAGCTACTTGCACCGCAATTTCCAATTTCATCTGAAGAGCTTTTTCAGGACGTTTATTGAGACTACCAAGAATTACGTCCATCCGCGCGGTCCGATTTTCATGGTGGAGTTGGATTACGAGACGTCTTTCGGGAGAATGCTGGCACCGGAGTCTGCCGATTTCAATCCGGATGTGCTGGCCGAGTACTATGGACCGTTCCTTGAGGAGCGCTATGGGGATATTAAGAAGCTCAATGCCCGCTACAAGGAGAAGAACGCCAGTTTCGCGTCAGTCGCACCGCCGAGAAAATTTTCCGGCCTGAAGGTAAAGAACTACCCCAAGGTGTTCGACTGGTTTGCCTTCCGGGAGTATATGCTCAATGAGTATCTCGAGATTCTTGAGGATATCTTCAAATCCTACACGGTTGAGCCGCTTCTGTTTCGTTCCCTTCTTTTCAGATCAGGCGAGCTGCTTCCGGCCTTCAACCTGGTTCCGGAGGATCGCGCGCCGTTTTTGGGCAGCAACGTATTCCCCGAGGGAAGTTACTTCGATCTGGTTAATAAGGCTCGTTTTCTCAAAGCCGAATATGGTTTCGCTTTTGCCACCTCTTTCACCTCCGGTGTGGCGGCCGCAGATCCGGAACGGGAGCAACTGATTGCCCCGGTGCTCAACAACCAGCGTCGTTTTTATTGCGCCGCAGGTCTGGCATCCGGATTCAAGGGACTTAACCACTACATGTTTGTGGACCGCGACCACTGGTATGGCGCGCCGTTACACCAGGACGGAACTGTCTCGGACGGATACGAGGTAATACGCAATTTCAATACAGCCATTTCCGCCGTCGGTTTCGAAGAAATGGACTTTCAGCCGGAGATAGGGATCGTTGCCAACCGGCTGTATTCGTGGCTTCGACAAACGGATGCCGCCAAGGAGTTCCAGTACGTACCGCGCCTGCTCGACGAGGCTTGTGTCGGGTTCTGCCGCGACCTTGTACGATTGAAACTCCAGTACGGAATCAGAGAAAACCGTGACTGGGAGACAATGAGCAGTTACAAAATGCTCTTTGTACCCTCGACCGAGATAATGTCGCAGCGCGATCAGGAAGCCCTCGTTGGGTTGGCCAAATCAGGTGTAGTCCTGATCCTGATCGGTGTCATGCCGAGGTACGATGAGAATTTCAAAGACTGTCAGGTGCTGGCCAATCACTTCAGAATCCGCACGACCGTCGACAAACAGATCGGCACCGTAACGCACAAAGGAGGTTCATTTACCAGCCACATTTTCGCGACCATCCGCACGACTGACGATTCAAAAGTCAAGAAACTGTGTAAGCTGGACGGTAAGGTGGTAGGTGTCTGTTCAACGCGGTTCAAGGGTAACTTTTACCTGTTCAGCTTTGATCTGTCCTCGGGGGGGAATCACCACAAGCTCAGTTTTGTCGAGTCAATACTGGCCAATTCCAAGGTTGTTTCGCACCTGAATAGCTCGGATCCGTCAGCCGATGTCTCGTTCCAGATGGGGGAGAAGAAGGGTGTTCTCTTTGTCGTAATACCACCTCCGGGTGAACTTTCTGATGGCATGGAGTCAAAGCCCAAGGAAATCATCATCCAGGCGGACCTCAAAGCGCTGGGAATGTCGGTGCCCAAACTTAAATTAACCAACCTGCTGGCGGGTGAGGAAACCAAACCCCTGAGGACTACGGCAAAAGACCTGAAGGCGGGTCTGGCTCTGGAAGTTGAATACCCTGATGGCCTGATCTTTCTGGTGGAGAAAAGGGCCTAGGTGAGCAGCTTGACCTGCCTGGCTTTCCGCCGTCTAGTGATCCCATTATGTCGATAGACCGCCGCCATGCCTCAGTTATTCTGCTAGGGTGGCTCATTCTCGCATTGTGCGGTTGTGAAGGTGTTCGGGTTGAAAGCTGTTATGAAAATGGCGCGGTGGCTTCGGTCTCCCCGATCGCATCTGAGATCGGTACTCAGGTGCTTGCCGAGGGGGGCAATGCGGTTGACGCCGCCGTCGCGGTCGGATTCACCCTGGCCGTGGTATATCCGCAAGCGGGCAATCTCGGTGGCGGAGGTTTTGCCGTGGTACGGGATGGTCAGTCCGGACGTATACGCGCACTGGATTTTCGGGAAAAGGCCCCCGCAGCGGCCTCTGAAAACATGTACCTGGATAGCAGCGGCAATGTCATCGAAGACCTCTCCACTCTGGGTGCTCTCTCCTCGGGTGTACCCGGAAGCGTAGCCGGGCTGCACGAGTTATGGAGAGCCCATGGCACCATGCCATGGGAGACTCTCGTGGTAAGGGCGGCCAGAATCGCGGATACCGGATTTCTCATAAATGGTCCCCTGGCGGAAGATCTCGAATATCGTGACGAGTATCTCAGGCTATTCGAGACGACGGCTGAAATCTTCGTCCCGCAGGGGCGGCAACTAGAACTTGGCGATCGGCTGGTGCAAAAAGACCTGGCGAGGACCATTTACAGCATTGCCGCCGAAGGGCCGGACGTGTTCTACACCGGAGCTGTTGCAAATCTAATCGATTCATGCATGGTAAAACACGGCGGCCTGGTCTCAAGAACCGACCTGGAAGCATATGCGCCTGTCTGGCGTGTTCCCATCCGGTTCCATTTTGACTCACTGGACATCTATTCTATGTCGCCTCCAAGTTCGGGCGGTATTGTCCTCGCACAGATCCTTAAAATCCTCGAACCCTATGATTTCTCCCGATACAACCCTAACCATCCTGAGTATATCAGCCTGGTTGTGGAGGCCTCCCGCCTTGCCTTTGCCGATCGCTCGATCCACCTGGGTGACCCTGACTTTTATGACGTTCCCTCGACTTTGCTTGATCCTGAATACCTGGCGAGCCGACGGCAACAGATTCTGCCCGGACAGGCCGGTTCGTCGGATGAAATACAGCCCGGTCATCCTCCGGGGAGGGAATCAGAGCAGACGACCCATTTCTCGGTGTGTGATGCGCAGGGCAATATGGTCGCTGTCACCACTACCCTGAACACACGGTTCGGATCTTGTGTGGTCGTTGAGGGGGCAGGCTTCTTGTTGAACAACCAAATGGATGATTTCTCAATCAGGGTTGGTCATCCCAACACATGGGGCCTGATCGGAGGTGAGGCAAACAAGATAGAGCCTTCCAAACGCATGCTATCTTCGATGACGCCAACCCTTGTGCTTAAAAACGGAGAACCGTTCCTGATTACCGGATCACCGGGTGGTTCAAAGATTATCACCACTGTGGCGAAGAGCATAATCGACTTCACACGATTCCGTCGTAACCTGAACGACGTGGTGTCTTGTCCGCGTTTTCATCATCAGTGGCTTCCCGACACGCTCTATCTGGAAGAGGACGGCTTCGACCTGACTGTCAGAAGAACGCTGGAATCTTACGGTTACTCGGTCAAGGAGCGCTCACTGTATGGCGATCTTCAGATGATTTTCATTGATCCGGGCGGACTAGTACATGCCGCATCCGATCCGCGTAACGGGGGTGCACCGGCCGGTTACTGATCGCCGGATTCAACCGAAGGTGGAGGGGATGTGCTGGATGGCCGACGGCACTCCCTGATCGACAGAAGGATTGCCCCGGCACCCGAGAGAGTAATTATCGCATACAGCCAGATCCCCACATACGGAATTGAGCAGACCAGAGTAACCAGGGCCATACCGATGAACAGGGCCAACGGGCTCGCCGAGAGCGTGGGTGACTGGCTCTTTCGCAACAGCACTGAGCCTATCACCAGGCCAAAAGCAATCGATCCGGAATACAGGATAATACTCCCTGCGACTGAGGCAAACGATGCCACCGGGATAACCAGGACAGAAGCAATTAGCAGCGGGGAGCCGATGATTGCCTCACCGCTTGATAAAAGGACTCTTCCGGCCAGCGCGGTACCGAGTCCTATGACCAGAATAATAAGGAATCCGATTAGAACAATAAGGCTGACAAACCCCGCCGCCAGGGATACGGAAAACCTGCTTTTCAATTGAATCGATGCTTCCTGAGCGTGTGCCCGGAATAATCTCGTGATTATCAGTCCGAACAGGAAGGCAGCCAGGAAATAGGATAACTGCGTCGTAAATCCGATCAGCGGTGAAGAAGGCTCACCTTCTTCCTGTAACGTCCGTGGGATCCAGTCGATCTTTCCAAGCACTGTTACGCCCTCTGTCTCAAATACCATCTCCTCTTCAGACGTATAGGTCAGGTTCCCGTCTATGATGGCCGGTGGCAGCAGGCTGATGTCGTCTGAACGAAGCTCGACATCCCCCCCGATGGAACCGGTGATAGTTATCCGGGTGGCCGCCACATGAGCGTTACCGCTGACAACTCCGGCCACCACCACTTCGCTGGCATACGCATTGAGATCTCTCTCTATCCGCGCGCTCTGATTGATTTTGACGTATTGCCCGGATGCGAGCGTCGAACCCAGAACTCGGCCGTTGATTTCAACAGTCTGACCGAAGGCCCGTAACGAGCCGCGGATAGTGCCGGAATGGTCTATGTCCCTGCCGACAAGGTTGGCTGTCCGTGTAACGACGCCCTGAACGGTGCACATTGTACTGAGGATGGTGAGCTCGCCATCGATTGTGCCGTCGATCTGTACTGCTTCAGCCAGCCCGTAATAGTCATCTTCGATCTTATGCAGTTTCGAAATATGTATTCTGTCATCTTTCTTGAAAACCGTCCCCACAGACTGACCGGGTAGCATAAATGAGACTGTTACAAATACTGCCGAGACCAATAGCCAGCGTATACCGCGCATATGAGCACTCCTTGGTACTATCCTACCGTGCAGAGTTACAGATTATGTTTACGCATAACCTGTGATCCAAGTTGCCAGGCATGTGAACGAAATCAACTTAAAACATTCGGGCCCAAAGTGCCAGAGGGTTCCGTCAACGAAGGTGGGATTTCGGATCGGTCGAGCTGAGCAATCAACATCCTGCAGGGTTCAGGATGTACTTGCCCCGCGACTGCCCGAATGTTAGTTTTGAACAACGTCTGATAATGCGTGGGCTGCGGCCCCGCGAGACCAGGAACTCAGGTTGAACGTACTTGTCTATTTTCTCACCGCGTTCTGCTGCTTCGTTCTAGCCTTTCGGTTCTATGCGCGTTATATCGCTCGGTCGATGGGTGAGGACCGTGACCGGACCACTCCGGCCGTTGAGATCAACGACGGCCGAGATTTTGTCCCCACCCGTCCATCTGTGCTGTTTGCCCATCATTTCTCAACCATCGCCGGAGCCGGACCGATTGTCGGCCCGGCCCTTGGGATTCTCTTCGGCGTCGGTCCGGCCTGGCTCTGGGTAGTCCTCGGAGCCATCTTCATCGGCGGCGTGCATGATTTCGCGGCGTTGTTCACCTCAATCCGCGAGCGAGGCGGCTCCATGGCAGAGATAGCGCGCAAGGCTCTTGGCCCCACCGGCTTTCTGCTGTTTATCAGTTTTACTATTATCCTGATCGTCCTCGTCACTTCGGCTTTTCTGTCCCTCACGGCTATCTCACTAACCTCGCTGCGACCACTGGGCGATCTGGGTCTGGATGAGTCACAGACACTCCTGCGTACGACCGTGATAGAAGGGGAAACACACGGTATCATCGGCGGTATAGCGTCAATGTCGGTGATAGTCATCACCGCCCTGGCGCCGCTGCTCGGGTATCTCGTCATTAAACGCGGTGTCCCGACCTGGGTAGCCTGGATGCTGGCCGGATGCATCGCCTTCTTTTCTGTGTATGTCGGGTTCAATCTGCCGGTCGCGCTGGACCCGCGTCTGTGGATGGTCCTGATCGCGGTCTATACGCTGTTTGCCTGCCGGGCACCGGTGTGGGTCATCCTGCAGCCACGCGATTTTGTCAATGGGCAGATCCTCTATGCAGGCATGGCAGCCATGATTGCCGGAATCGTTGTTGCCGGTTCGCAGGGCCTGCAGATCAGTTTTCCGGTCACAAACTTCGCCGCGGGGGCGGATAAAATGGGTCCGGTCTGGCCGTTTCTTTTCATAACCATCGCATGCGGAGCCATCTCAGGATTTCACGCCCTGGTGGCAGGAGGGACCTCATCCAAACAGATTGCAAAGGAAACTCAGGCGCGCACGGTCGGATATGGAGGGATGTTGCTGGAAGGCCTGCTGGCCGTTCTGGTACTGGTAGCCATCGGCTCTTCGCTCGGATATGATGACTATGTCAGCATAGCGTGGCCTGAGGGGAGGTCAGGAAACCCTATTCTGGCCTTTGCGCTGTCCATGGGGTACTTGCTCAATGGCTCTCTGGGCCTGTCGCGAGCTTTCGGAACGGTCATCGGCATTCTGATTGTGGAAGGATTTCTGATCACCACCCTGGACTCGGCCGTAAGGCTCAACCGCTATTTGTTTGAAGAGTTCTGGCGCACAGTCTTCAAGAATCCACCGCTGATCACGAAACGATTCTGGTTCAATTCCGGATTGTCGGTTTGCCTGATGCTGATCCTGGCGTGGAATCAGGGTTACCGTCTCATCTGGCCCCTGTTCGGTGCCACCAATCAATTGCTGGCAGCCCTGACGCTGATCGCAGTCACTGTATGGCTGCACCGGGCCGGGCGCAGGAGCTGGTACACCATGGTCCCCGCTGTAGTGATGCTTGTAACTACAATTGCGTCATTGGCTTACTCTCTGGTCGAGCGATACCTGCCAGGAGGCAACCTGTTCCTGGCAGTGACCGACGTGTTATTGCTTGGCCTTGCGGTCGGAATGCTGATTCTCTCAGTGCGGGCTTTCGTCTCCGGGAGAAACCCGGAGAATCCCCGGCATTCCTCATAACACCTTACTAATCAATAAATAAACACTGCCTGCCGCCGATAACATCAGGTATAGCCTAATGGTGGCACACAAATGAAACTCTTTCTCGATCGCAACAGGACTCTGCTGCCTCGCATCGACGTCATCTTTCTGCTGACCAGAAGCTTGATGTTCGTGGGCCTTCTCTGGTACCTCTTGACGTATTGCTGTCTGGATGACAGCGATCACCTGT
>CP070824.1:319719-328445 GCA_020344395.1 Candidatus Zixiibacteriota bacterium
GCCGCCCGCCGTGAAGCCTATATTGCCCAATGACTTCGGTGGAGCTGAGTGATTTTGGAAAGTCGTCTCGTAAGGCCCGCCATTAATCAGTTAAGTTCATGCGACAATGATTCTGGGGAGCTTTTGATAGCCGGCCCAGAGCAGTGCTCTTCCACATCAAGCGTACGGAACAAGATCAACCCTAGGAGAATCCCTGTATCTCAGCCAAAATCAATCCCGGCAGTCTGTCAGATTAGACAAAGATTCGATGCAGACGGCCTCGACGTGGGCAATCACTCCTTCTCCACCTACAGGCGATGCCGCAAACGGATAAGTCTCTCACGGGAGTCATCAAGTTCGGCAAGCCCAGTCTCGGCATTTTCCCAGTAGTTGAGGAACAACTTGTATTCCTTGATCGCGTCGTCATGTCTTTCGAGTTGCTCGTATGCTTGAGCGAGATAGTAATGAGACTCGACGTATCGAATGCCGTCATACCAAGGTCCGATATTTCTGAATGACAACTGCTTCTCCAGGGTAGCGGCCGCCTTAGCAGGGTCCCCGGTCTGCAAGTAAGCCCTCGCAAGTTCGTAGTACAGACCGGTCCAACCTCTTCTGGCAGCAAGTGGCTCGAAATGTGCAATAGCGCGCTCGTAGTTGCCCGTTGCCGCCTCGGTAAGCCCCGCGGTCCAGGCAATTATCAGCGAGTCGCGGGGAGTGTCGCCAAGGTCCATTCGAAGTTCAGCAACAACCTGCTCTGCGTCCGCGACATTACCAAGTTGACAGAGAATGTCCACAAGTTTCGACCGACCGTACAGATTGTCTTTGGTATCGTAACCCTGCAAAATAGACATATACTGCTCTACTTCGGCTCGGGCTGCTTCCTCATCGGCGAGTGAAACATAGATTCTCGCCTTTATTAAATGCTTATGAGCAAGATCGCCATCATCACCGTGTGTAGCATGCTCAAGCCTGTCGGCGGCGATACCGTCGTCAAGGATACTCAGAGCTTCATACACTCGCCCTTGCGCCAGCGGAACCAAGGCGAGCCACGTTCTGGCATCTGAACGCACACTCTTCACTTCACGGCTGGCCGCTTGACGAAGGCAGTAATCAGCCGAGTCAAACAGCAATCGATGCAAGTAGATTGGCCCCAACCACTTATATACATGGATCCACCCGGGGCTTTTATCCAGAGCCGTGTTGAACAGATCGGTGGCACGGACAAAATCGTTCTGCAATGCATAAATCTTGGCCTTATCGTAGTATCCAATTGCGTCATCTGGCCTAAGCAAGATGTATTTGTCTGCCGACCACCCTGCCCGCTCAAAGTTATCCGAACTGAGATATACCAAAGTGAGCCCCTGGTATGCGCTGGCGTACAGCGAATCAACCTCAAGAGAGGCCAATAATTGTCTTTCAGCCGCGGCCAGGTCATTCAGTCGAGTTCTGGTTACCCAGGCCAAGCAGTAATAGGCTGATTTGGCGTCTGGATACCGCTCGACAAGCTCTTCCAGTTGGGCAACTGTTTTGTCCCAGTCGGCCGCTAGAGCATGAGAAAGTGCTCTGATATACATGCGCTCTTTCCGGCTAACACGATCTATCCCTTTTTCTGCGGCAACAATGTGTGACATAAGATCGCGGTCATTAGACATCATGCCGATTAACGCCAGGTATGTATGGGCGATGGCAAAATCGGCATCGTATTCCAAGGCACTTCTGAACTTCGCGACGGCGTCTTTCATGTGTGCTCTATAAAACTGCTCCTTGGCTTCGACGTAGTACCGATATGCCTCAATCGAGCTCGTAGTCACGGTGGCCACGAGCGGGTCCGGCTCCTCGCGGGCCAGGGCCGGCAGCGACAGGTCTTCCTTGATCTCGACTGTCAACTCATCAACAAGTGAGAATACAGTCTCGCCCGGCCGTCCCGAAATACGTTGGGTAGCCAAAACTTGGCCGTCGCTCACCTCCACCAGCTCAGAAGTGAGCATGATCTGAGGTTCGACCTGAAGAATGCGGCCGGTGAGCATCCAGCGCGCCCCAGCGCGTTCGGCGACTTCGGTCGCGATTCGCCTACTTACATGCTTCTCTCCTTCTTGCCCCATGAGTTTGAGGACATCGTATAAGCGCTGACTTGAAACGACATTTACATAATCCGACTCTGACAGATCAGTGATGAGCAAACTCGGTACTATTTCACCGAAACGGAGTGAATCGCCGGTGTCGGCGATATTGTCGAAGTACAGGATTACCAACCGATTCGACTCGGCCACGGCCTCGTCACGCGGGCTGATTTCGAACTTCCAGTCAGTGAGAAGAAGGAAGAGCAGAACGGCAGCAGCGATCCCAACCGACCAAAAACGGGAAACCAGCTTCCGAGATCCCGGATGGTCGCTTTCGGCTCGGGGTAATGTATCGGAATGCTCCACAAGATGACTTACGCGGTCCCGTACCGCCGAACTCTCTCGCAACAGGCGAGCAGTCTCCGCGAACCGTACTGCTTTCTCAGCGCAATGATCACACTTAAGCAAGTGCTGTTCAACCCCGATACGCTCACTATCATCCAGCAAACCCAGTTCCAGGCAGTAGAGCTTGTCCCCCAGGCGGGTGTCGATGCACTCACTCATTGTCAGACCCCTCCCTCTTCTAGGCAGTGCTGGAGCATTGATCGGGCTCGGCACAGGATGCTATAAAAGTTGCTGCGGGTAAGTCGCAGACGATCACAAATCTCGTCGGTGGTGTATCCCTGATAGTGCAAGTTAAGAATCCGGGCGTGCCGTCCATTGTGACTGTCCAGACGAGACAGACAGTCAAGCAGACGATGCTCCAGTGTTGGATCGGGCAAGGTTGCCCCGCTAGGGTTCGTCTTCTCAGTCAACGGCTCGGTCCGCGCAACTCGACGTTGACGGGCCTTGTAGCAATCCAGGATTTTGTATTCAATGATACGGTGTGCCCAGGCAGCAAAGTCCGCCTCACCGTCGAGTTCGTCACGCTTTTGAAGTATGGTCAACACGGCATTCTGTACCACATCCTCTGCTTCGCAAGAGTCACCTAACTTAAGTTGCGCGATGATTCGCAATCTTGCAGACAACAGTTGAAAAAGTTGTTCCTCAGCGGCGTGATCCCCTTTGCACACCGCCCGCCAGAGTGATTTCAAATCCATTTCTGACCCTGATTCAGAGGCCGACAGGTTCCTTAAGAATAGTATATTATGTAATCAACTTATCCGCAATAGAATTTACGGGCTGATACAACCAAGTGTCCCAGGCACTTATTTGCATGTATTCTGATTTAGTGCAAGATCAAGGCAGTCTGGTCAATTAATAACTAGTAGGACGTTCATTTTGACCCCGCTGGACATTCGGAGCCGCGTGACTCCTGCAATCTGGCAAGGCCATATGCCATGTTATCGGACAAGCAATTATATAGAGATTCGCAAGAAAGGAAGAAGTGATGAAGTCAGCCGTACACATTTTGGCAATTCTTGCTGTTTCGTTGATCTGTCTTGGATCATCACCCAGCAGTGGAGATCGCACTGGGTTTCCAAGAGAAGACGATTGTGACTTGCGCATATGGGACCGTGTTTCCAGGCCAATGTCAGTAAGCACTGCAGATCTAGATTCATTCATTGTCGACATTATGGAGGCGTACAATGGTACCGGTGTTGGGGCCTGTATCGTCTGGGAAGGGGATGTGATATGGCACGGCGAATACGGATGGGCATACGAAGCCCCGTTTACACCTATAACAGATTCGACGGTGTTTTCGATCTGTTCGATTTCCAAGACGATTACGGCAACAGCGCTCATGCAACTGTACGAAAACGGGCTATTCAATCTTGATGATGACATAAACGGTTACTTGCCTTTTCCAGTGCAGAGTCCACTATTGATGGAGCCGATCACTTTTCGCCATTTGCTTACTCATACTTCCGGCATTGTGGACAACCTCGACGTTTATGGTCATACGTTTACTAGTGGCGCCCAGGATCCCGTGTATGCCTTGGATGAATTCTTGGAGGCATACCTGGTCCCGGGTGGTAGCCTTTACGGTTCGGCCAACTATGGTGTATGGGTGCCTGGTGAGCAATACTCTTACAGTAACATAGCTGTTGGGTTGATCGGTTATCTAGTTGAAGTTATTTCCGGGATATCATTCTCTGATTATTGTCACGATTCGATATTTATTCCCCTGGGAATGGACAATACCTCATGGTTCTATGCTGATTATGACAGCATACAGATCGCCCCGCCTACTTGTTGCGGCCACTATTCCTACCCCCATTATCCTGCGGGAATGGTGAAGACGCCGGTTCTTGAGCTCGCACGTTTTCTTACCGTCTTTTTGGAGAACGGAACTTACAATGGCACTCGGATATTGGATAGTGCCACTGTCGAACTGATGACTACGGTACACCACCCCGGAGGATCATCTACTGATGGTCAGGGACTGATACTCTTTAGACGTATCATAAATGATCACGATTTCTGGGGACATGGAGGTTGTTCCTGGCAGAATATGTGGTTCTGCCCGGAATGTTCTGGTGGCACTGGGTCTGGTGTCATCCTTCTCACTACAGGGTTAGATGCAGATGGGCAATTCTTACTGTTGCAAGAGCTATTTTGGTATGGCGGCGACTATGATGGAGATGGCCTCTTGACAGGTTTGGACAATTGTCCGGAGATTCCCAATCCTGGACAAGATGATGCCGACGGCGATGGAGTAGGGGATCCGTGTGACGATTGTACCGACTCGGATGGCGATGGATTCGGAAATCCCGGGTTCTTGGCCAACAGCTGCGCCGTTGACAACTGTCCGTTCGTCAATAACCCTGGCCAGGAGGACTCCAACGGCGATGGTATCGGCGATGCCTGCTGCTGTGTGACAAACACGGGCAACGTCGACAACGATCCAGGCAATATATGCGATATCGGTGATCTTACGCGCTTGATAGATTATCTGTTCATCAGCTACGAAATACTCGACTGTCCAAACGAAGCCAACACCGATGGAGAGGGTGTCATCGATATCGGGGATCTTACTCGTCTGATCGATTACTTGTTCATAAGCTATGAACCCACTGCGGCGTGTCCATGAGACCACCGCGCGACCGAGTACATATCTGAGATGACACACGAAGCCCGGCGGTGTTGGTGTGCTCACACCGCCGGGCTTCTTTGTGACACCCGCAGCCTTCCGAGTCCTTATCGGCCCCATGGGAGTAAGTCCAGTTCGAATTTCAGCTCAAAAGTTCTGGCTATTGACCAGTCAACCCCGCCATTCTTGAGTTCGAGTCCCTTCAGCGATGATGCTGAAGGGCTTTCTGTATGCGGCACTTAAGGTTGCGCCGTCGAGGGCGCAGTTCCAATATAGCAAATCGACCAATTCTCGTTTTTCGTTATTATTCCGGCTAAACCAAAGATCAGGAAGCTTTTGCGAGAGTTCTAATATTCTCTCAGCTGTGGGAAGAACATTTGACTCGTTACCGTTCAAGATCTCCAACTGCGCGTGCAACTGGATCCGCTCAGTCTCCCATTTCGATGAGAGAGTCTTCCAATGATCGGCGGCATGGCGGACTGAAATCAAACATGGTTGCGCAGCATAAGCTCTTTGGGGTGAGGATTCAAATAGTACTGATTCTGGATATACTCAATGTTGAGCTTGTTAACAAAATGCTTGAGCAGGGTAATCGGTACAATGAGTGGGACGAGCGATCGGTGGTAGTCGTCGATTACTTGGCGAATGTCGCCTTTCTCTGAGGCAGAAAGGTGCCCTCTGAGAAACCCTGTTATATGCTGCAGCACGTTAGTGTTCTTTTTCACAGTTGCCCTGTATTTCAACGCTTGCATAAACAGGGAGCGGTATTCCGCCTTGAAGTTGACCGGCGAATACTCTTTGATACGAGCTACCAACCTGCCGAGACGTCGATAGTACTCAGGGTTGTGAGCAAGGAGGAGCAGTTTGTGGTGAGTATGAAAATCTACCAGAGTCTTTCTCATGAAGGGCCGAGCATACAACTGACGCAGTCGATGATATGCGAAGACTCTTTCAATGAAATTCTCACGCAACCCGGGATCAGACAGTCTGCCCTCTTCGTCGATGGGAAGATCAGGAAAGTGTTTCAGCAGTGCGGCCGCAAATAAGCCAGTGCCCTTGCGTTGGACGGTGCCGGGCTTGATATACACCTTGACCCTCTCCATGCCACACGAAGGTGATCTATTCTTGAGGATGAACCCGGAGATATCGTCCAGATTCTTCCGCTTCACTCGATCCGTCGCGAAGGCAGTCATCCGGCCAGTCCAATCCTCGCCGCTGCGGCTTCCAACCATACGCGGATTGTGCGGGTCGCTTACCAGACGAACGGATTCGCGCGGCACACCCATGCCGAGTTCAACCTCAGCACAGACAGGAGTGAAAGTCACAAAGGGGCCAAGTATCTCAGTGATGAAGCGATCATGTTTATGCCCGCCGTCAAAGCGGACCTTCTCTCCCAGGAGGCACGAGGAAATACCGATTCTGATATCTACTTCATCCTTCATTGATATGCTTCCTCTGATAATGACATTTATTTTTGTTCCTTCGATTCATGTTATTTTAGTGGCCCGGAGAATTTCCTGCGAGTGCCCTCGAGACGGCCTCATCGAAACCGAGCGGTCTGAAATCGAATAGTCTGAGAGCAAGGTCGTTTTCGCAGATCGTCTCGCTTCTCACCGATTCGATCAGTGCGCGCGCAAGGGGGGCGGATACCCTTGTGACCAGATTAACCCAGTGTGAGGACAGCCAGGGGGTAAGAACCGGGACAGGTATGATAAGTCTGCGGCGGTGCATGTGTCGTGCGACCGTCAGCATCATATCCCGATAGCTCAGAATAGTTGCGCCGCCGATGTCTATCGTTCGCGAATGCTCTATCGGCATCCTGAGGCTGCGCGTGATATATTCAAGGACGTCAACAATCGCTATTGGCTGAGTTCTGACACTTACCCATTTGGGGCAGATCATTACCGGGAGCCTCGCCACCAGGGCCTTTATCATTTCAAAGGAGGCTGAGCCCTCACCGATTATTACCGCTGCGCGCAGCTCCGTGACCGGAACACCACTTGAGCGGAGAATAGTGCCGACTTCGTGCCTGCTGCGGAGATGTGGCGTTTGGGCTTGATCCCTGTTACCCAGCCCGCCCAGGTATACAATTTGCTGCACACCTGTATATTCGGCGGCAGCGGCAACATTGGTGGCGATAGCCCGATCTATTTCTTCAAAGTGTTTTGATTGACCACTCATCGAGTGAATCAGATAAACAATGGTGTCGCACCCGGCAGCGGCCGATCGGACGGCGTCTACATCAGACGCGTCCCCCGGCACCAAGACAACCTTATCGTAATTGATTCCGATGGGTTTTCTCACCAGGCATCTGACCTGATGATTTTCTCTGATCAGACGCGGCAGCAGACTGCTGCCGACATATCCAGTGGCACCAAGCAACAGAATCTTCACGTAACGATACCCCCGGAATCGGTGCCTGGATGTTCTTCATCTGATTGAGCTGGGTCGCTACCCTCCAATAGCACTCGAATCGCTCGCGCGCGGTAATCGAATATGTTATTGAGTTGGCGGTTCACCCACAGGATTTTCGCCAGTCTGCCGATCGGGCCAAGGGGAAGAGCGTAATGAATCTCGTCAGTCATGATCGTACCATTTCCCTGCTGCTCGAAAGCGTGCGTATGGTACCAGAAGGAGTAAGGCCCACGCAGTGCGACATCGACAAAACGGTGCGGTGGTTCGTACTCGGCAATAAGAGATGTCCAGCGCACGGGGATGCCGAGCAGACGGATTGTGTAATCAAGGACAGTACCGGCACGCATACTGACAGGCAGTGGGGTCAGCATGATGAAGCCGACAAAGCCCGGGGTCAATTTCTCGAGGTTTTCAGGTTTTTCAAAAAGCCTGAAAACCTCATGTATCGGCCGTGCAATGGCCTGCTGTCTTTTGAAGATATATGTTTTCACGCTGTGACCATCAGGCGTAATTTGGCGGTCTGCTGCACATAATCGCCAACCGCGAACTTCCGTTTGCAGCCCGAATAGCTCATGTATCTGATCTTCCCGAAAATCTCTCGCTCTCGCCACGCGCGATCGTGCACACCGCCAAGGGACCAAGCTATGCCTGCGTAGCCATTGGGGTCGTTCCCGTCCAGTTCGTATCTGTTATTCAGGAAGGTTGCTCGTGACAGAGCTTCCTCGGGCGTCGGAGACCATTCCAGTATCTTTTTAGCCCAGTACATACGCAGGTAGCCGTGCATTTTGCCTGTGGCTACCATCTCTGTCTGAGCGGCGTTCCAGAGGTCGTCGTGAGTGGCCGCAGCTTCAAGAGTATCCCTGCTATAAAGGAAAGGACGAGGATCAGCCCGGTGTTCGTTGAGTGTAATCCGGGCCCACCCCGGAAAGGATTCGAAAGAATCATACCTGTCATTGTAGTAGCAGAAATTGTCAGCCAGCTCGCGGCGTACGATGAGTTCTTCGAGGAATGATTCCTGAGATGCAATGTGGGAGTCGTGCTGTTGTACTGTCAGGGCGACGCGCTGTGCTGATATTTGACCGAAGTGGAGGTAAGGTGAAAGGCCTGACTGTCCCACGCGGGTCGGATCATTTCGCTGATCGTTGTACTCCGGCAGCCTGTCCTTGAGAAATTTCTCAAGCTTACGATGCGCGGCTGTTTCGCCTGACTCCCAGTGGCTGATTGGCGGTCTGACAGTT
>CP070824.1:328545-337019 GCA_020344395.1 Candidatus Zixiibacteriota bacterium
GATCAGCGCTCCGATCTCTTTTCTCTCGGTATTGTACTCTATGAGTTGATCACTGATCAAAACCCGTTTGCACGTGACTCCGGCATAACCACGGCGCAGGCTATTGTAGCCTATGGGCCGCAGCCGCTGAATGAATACAGTGCTCGCGTACCGGGCGGTCTGCAGACAGTGGTATCGAAGCTGCTGGAGAAAGACCCCGACCGGCGTTATCAGAGCGCAGCGGCGGTGCTTCACGATCTGTCCAGATTGACCGGAGACATGGATTCGGATGCTCTCACAAGAACTTTTCATGCCATGCAACCCATCCGAAAGCGAAGAAAACCCTGGCGATCCTGGGTTATTGCGGCGTGCGGCCTGGTCGTTGTGGCTCTGGCAGCATACTTGGTCTGGCCTGACCTTCGTGGGGTAGGCTCTCCCCGGGACGCCATTTTCGAAGAAGGACGCTGGCAGAACTCTATTGCCGTCCTGCCGTTCCGCAGCTTCGGTTCCGGTGAGGAGCAGGAGTACTTCAGTGATGGTATCACTGATGCCATCATTGGCAAGTTGAGTGGGCTGGAGGGCTTGAAGGTCATCTCAATGACCTCGGTCATGAGGTTCAAGGGTGCCGATAGAGCCATGAAAGAAATAGGGGAAGAACTTCAGGTTGCTTCGATCCTTGAGGGGAGTGTGCAGAAAGAAGATGGGAGAGTCCGCATTCGTGCCCAGCTGATCGAGGTCGATACTGATGCCCATCTGTGGTCGGAGACATACGACCGGGAGCTTGAGAGCATCTTCAGCGTTCAGGATGACATATCTCGTGCTATTGCGGACGTGCTGGAGGTGAAACTTCTCGGCTCGCAGGGGGCCTCGCTGGCCAAGCAGTCAACGGCCAGTTTTGAGGCGTATAATTCCTACATGCAGGGCCGGCATTTGTGGCGTAAACGTACCGAAGAACACCTCAGGGCTTCGATCACTCATTTTGAGAACGCTATTGCCCTTGATTCAAATTATGCACAAGCGTACGCCGGGCTTGCCGATGCATGGGCGGTGCTTCCGGCCTACAGTCAGTTTTCGCGAGAGGAAGCTACGGCCCTGGCCAAACGTGCTGCTCTAAGGGCGCTGGAACTGGACGATGAGATGGCTGAGGCACATGCCTCTCTGGGGTTGATTCTTCGCTACGAGGGACGGCTGGAGGAGTCTGAGACGGAGTTTCTGCGCGCCATAGAAATCAATCCTGGCTATGCCTGGGCTCATACGTGGTACTCAAGTTTGCTGAATCAGATCGGACGGACCGAAGAAAGCACTCGAGAACTTGAGAGAGCCTTCAGCCTTGATCCTCTAAATATCGTGACGCTCTCAAATCTGGCTGACCGCAGGCGGTACTCCGGCGACTGGGAAGGGGCTATCAGCATGTTTGAGAGAGCTATTGAGATCGAACCAACACCTAATAACCTGATTAATATTGGCGAGATCCTGGATGGAAGGGGTCGCTTAGAAGAGGCTATTGCACAATACCGTCGCTCTGTCGATGAATTCCCGTTTTTCGTCAACGCTTACCGTCGGCTTACCAGGCTGTACGCGAGAATGGGAGAAACGGGTGAAGCCCACAAGGTCATTGACGACTACGTGTCAAGAACCGGTGACACGCTCCACGGTCTCGAAGGGCGTGCCGATCTGTTTTACAGCATGGGTGATTTTGATCGGGCTATCGAATTCTACAATCAAATGCTGGGTATTGAGCAGGATCATGTCTCCGCGCTGAGTGAACTCTCCCACCTCTACTTAATCGTCGGACTTTCTGATAAGGCGATCAAGGCCGCAGACAAGCTTGTTGCGTCTTGGCCCGACCGGGCGGCATCATACGGGGTCCGCGGCGAGACTTATCAGTTGATGGGCAAATTCGAGCGTGCTCTGGTTGAATTCGAAAGTGCGAAACAACTCGACCCGGACAACCCTTACTACGTGCGACAGATGGTAGTGGCCTTTTTGTACAGCCGGGATTATGATAGAGCAAATATGCTCGCAGAATCTCTGTTGGATTATGACGATTCTTTCACTCTGTCGTGGATCGGGCAAATGTTCGCCCTGATTCACGCTGCACGCGGCCAGTACGAAAGGTCTCTTGCCCTTCTGGATAGTTGCGTCGCTGCCGACAGTGGCCTTACCTCCACGACCGGCGATTACAAGCAATTGCAGAGGGTGTTCATTCTCGAAGAGTCAGGTTACCTTGATTCTGCACTACAGATGCTGTCCGATGTGGTAAATTCGTCCGAGCGAAGGCATCTCGGCAATGTGCTCTACTGGCAGGATTATCTGGCTTACTTGCAGGCCAAACAGGGAGACATTGGCGCTGCGACCCAGACCGCCGAGGGTCTTAGGGCACGCATTGACAGCGCCGGCAGGACTGACCTGATGTATGGATATTGGCTGACCCTGGGACTGATAGAGTTAGCTCGGGGCAGTTATGCAGAGGCAATCGACAGGTTCCTTCAGGCAGGTGAGCAGATCTTTGACCCGTATTCGAGCAATTACATCCAACTCCGTTATTTTCTGGGTCTTGCATACTATGAGTCGGGTGATTTGTCCAGGGCTGCCGGTGAGTTCGAGGCTCTGCTGTCGAGCAATGGGTCTGCTCGTATTAACAGTATGGTATGGGTATCGAGGGCCCGTTACTATTTGGGCGTAGTACTCTCCCAAATGGGTCGGGTCGATGAAGCGCGCGAGCAGCTGAGTATTATCGCAGAAGATTTCAAGGATGCCGATCCAGGTCTGGATTGGGTGGAAGACGCCAGGCTGCGTCTGGCGCAACTGAACTAATGGACGACACGACCAAAATAAAGAACGACACCGGATTGTTCGGAGTGTCCGGATGGCGACTGGTTGTACTTTTCGTGGCTGTATGGACGCTTCTTGCACTGATTCAATCTGCACGCTGGTATCATTGGTACAATATGTGGCAGGAGGAGACTGTCGTACCTTGGTGCCAGGCCCTTGCGTGGGGTTTCGGAGAGTGGTATCTATGGGGACTATTCAGTCTCGTGATAGTCTATCTGACGAGACGCATCACTTTTGACCGCTCAAACTGGCTGAGGAGCCTGGCCCTTCACGGTGTGCTGGCTGTCATTTTCAGCGTGGCCCACATATTTCTGTATACACTCGGTCATCATGTCTCTCGCAGCCTCTCGGCGGAGACCGAACCGCCCGGTACAACCTTTGCGAAATTGCTCGAGACTTTTATGACTTCCAGGATACTCGACGCTGTCCTGATCTATTTCCTTATTGCGTTCGTGCTGTACGCGCTGACATACTACCGGCGGCTGAGGTTAGAGGAGCTGCGCCGGGCCGACCTGCAGACCAGGCTGGCCCGAGCCCAGCTGGAGTCTCTGAAGGGACAGCTCCATCCCCACTTCCTGTTCAACTCTCTTAACGCGGTGACCGCCTTAATTCACTCTGATCCAGAGGCGGCTGACCGAATGGTAACTCGGCTGAGCGAATTGCTTCGGGTGGCCATCGACAGCGCTGAGGTTCCAGAAGTCACTTTGCGGGAGGAAATAGAGTTCGTCAGAACCTACCTTGATATTCAGAAGACTCGTTTCGGGGACCGCCTGCGTGTACAACTTGACATAGCCGAAGAGTGTCTGGATGCCATGGTGCCGAACCTCATGCTGCAGCCTCTGGTGGAGAACGCCGTCATCCATGGAGTTACGCCGCGCTCAGGAAGCGGGACTGTCTCGATTGATGCCTGTCGGAGAGAGAACACTCTGGCTGTGCGGGTCTCCGATGATGGACCCGGTGTGCCCGCGGGACATGATCCGTATTCAGGCAACGGCGTTGGTCTCAAGAACACGAATGAGCGGCTGCGACAATTGTACGGAGAGAGTGCTCAACTGAAGTTCGATTCCAATGACGGCGTCGGCCTCGCTGTCACGATTGGGATCCCCTACCGACTGGAGACTCAGGAAACTTAGGCCGCGGTCAAGCCATGGATAAAGAAACACGAGTATTGGTGGTCGATGATGAGCCGCTGGCTCGTGAGCGCATTTGCTCTTTGCTAAGTACTTTCGACCGTATCAAGGTAGTAGCTCAATGCAACAACGGCCGTGATGCCATCAGTTCCATTCGAAAGCTTTCCCCGGATTTGGTATTTCTTGACATACAGATGCCGGAAGTAAGCGGGATTGAAGTCGTGAAAGAAATAGGGGTCGAGAACATGCCGGTGGTTGTATTTGTCACTGCTTATGACCAGTATGCAGTGACGGCGTTCGAGATTCAGGCCTTTGACTACCTCCTGAAACCATTCGATAAGACACGATTCGACGAAGCTGTTCGGCGCGCTGTCGAAGAGGTCTCTCGCCGCAAGCACGGCGCCGTAGCTACGGGTCTCCGCGAACTTCTGGACACCTTTGCGGACAGCAAGAAGATCCGAGACCGAATTCTCATTAAATCCAGCGGCCGGATAGTTATTGTAAAGGTAGACCAGATCGACTGGATTGAATCTGCCGGGAACTATGTCAAACTGCATCTGGGGCATACGACTCATCTGCTAAGAGAGACCATGAAGGGGATGGAGGCGCGCCTCAAGGAAAACCACTTTGCGCGGATTCACCGGGAGACGATCGTCAGGGTCGATCGGATCAAAGAACTCATAACACTGGAACACGGTGACTACCAGGTACTTCTTCAGGACGGAACCAGGTTGACTATGAGCAGACGCTATCGAGATAGATTGGGCGATTTCGATGATCTTCTAAGGTAGAGGCCGGTTCTTCGGTCACCGTTTGACACCGTTTCCGAACCCTGAGGTCAAGCTGATTCTGAAGCAGAATTTAGAGACTTCACACCTGCCCCAAGTAGTTCCATGGCAATGCGTTACGTGGGCCTCGCTGCCTTTGTCCGATGCCAGCGGGACATGCCACGGTCATATCTGCATCACGCATAATCAGAACTTCACCGGGTCAGGCGTCCGGGTAAAGAAATCGTTGACATTTCACGAACCAAACCGATTGCCTGACCGTAGAGTAGGCAGTACCATGTCCGCCGTTATTCACAATTCACCCCGTTGAAAGGATTTTTGAAATGAGATCGTTTTACCGTTTGGCCATTCTTGTTCTTCTGCTGGCTGCCTTTGTATCTTCTGCAGCCGCCGATGAGTTTCTGGAAGGCCTTCAGCCCGGCCAGGTCGTCCAGGGTTTCAGGACACTGAACCTGTACGACAATGCATCCGGTCAGGCTATGGGGGCCCGCTTCATGTCCGAGAAGTATGGGTATATTATAGATTTGCTGCAGATTCAGTCGGTCCCCCAGGCTTTCTACTGGGTGAAGACTCCGATCACCTCCAGTCGGGGTGAGCCTCACGCGTGCGAGCATCTGCTGCTCGGCAAGGGGAATCGCGGTCGCTTTGTGGCCGCCCTCGAAGACATGGCATTGGGTAACAGTACTGCCTACACGGGCCAATACCGCACCTGCTATCACTTCAACACAACTGCGGGAGACGACACCTTCTACAGGATTTATGAGGCCAAGCTGGCCGCATTGCTGCACCCTGATTTTACCGACGAGGAAATCCGCCGTGAGGTCTGCTATGTCGGAGTGGTAACAGACCCCGAGGACAGTTCTCTGTCGATTGACGAGAAAGGGACTGCCTATACCGAGATGGTCAGTTCATTCGAGCGGCCGTACTATCACACATACCGCTCTCTATACAAGCTTGTCTATGGTGAAGCTCATCCCTTTACATTTACCGCCGGCGGTGACCCCGATGTCATGCGGGACATGGTTCCCCAGCATATGCGGGATTTCCATGAGGCGACTCATCACCTGTCCAATATGGGGTCAATTGTGTCGATACCGACCTCTATCCCGGTAGAGTCTTTTCTTCATCAGATGAGCATGACCCTGGATCGGTGCCAGGATTTTGCGGATTCCAGCGCGCTGCCCGGCATTGGGGTCTTCAGTTTTCCGTCGCCCGATCCCGCCCCGCCGGGCACCAGCCGGCTGGTCCACTATCCCAGTGATCGTACCGAAGATCCCGGCTACCTGCTGTACTCGTGGCCGGCCGATCTCGAGTTGGATGTCAACGAGCGTGCCGTTTTGGATCTGTTTCTGGAGGCATTTGGCAGCGGCGAAACGTCCGACCTGTACAACCTGTTCATCAATTCCGAGACGCGTCAGATTGACCTGGGAGCCAATGCCGTGGACGGCTGGATCGAGGACGATTTCGGCAATCCCATCAGTTTTGACCTCACCGGTGTAAACAGTTCGCTGGTCGATCAACGGATGCTGGACAGCGTGGCGACTATGCTTGTGAATGCAGTGAGGCGGATCTACGCGATGGCCGACGGCTCCGAAGAGCTTCTTGAATTCAATACGCGTGCGAAGAATCGCCTGATTGAATACCGTAAGCAAATCGAGAACAACCTGAATCGGCCGCCGATGTTTGGTTTTAGAGGGGGACCGGCCGGTCGCTGGCTTGGCATCATGGATGACCTCGAAGATATCGAGGGTTTCCGCAAGTCTTTGGTGTTCGAGGAGCAGTTCGATTATCTGGATTCTTTGCTGGCGCTTGATCACAACATCTGGAAAGAACGGATCGATTCTTGGCGCCTGCTCACGATCCCACCGTACGCCGTGGGTGCGACGCCGAGTCCGGACATTGTACCGGCCAATAACGCGGCAAAGGAAGCCCGTCTGGCAGGCTATATTGAGGAATTCAAAGAACAATACGGTACCGATGATGTCCAGCTGGCCATTGCCGGATACAAGGAAGAGTTCGACGCCAGAACGGCGGAACTTGAGGCGGTGGCGCGAGATGATGAACTTCCGGGATTCATCGATAACCCGCCGATGACCCTCGACGACCAGCTTGATTACCAGACGATCAGCCTTGACGGCGATGTCCCGCTGGTTGCTTCTACCTTTGACAACATGAGCTCCTCAAGGGTGGGACTGGCCCTCAAGCTGGATGTAATCCCGGAATCGTTGATGACCTATGTGCCGTTTCTGCCCAGTGTCTTGACCAGTATAGGTGTCATCAAAGACGGTGAGGTTATAACCTTCGATGACATGCAGGAACGTCTGCGTCAGGAGGTACTGAACTTCAACGCCTATTTCTCTACCGGATTGCAGCGTGGTCGTGTGGAGCTGGTGCTCGCCTCGGATGGCAGCAATCTGGAAGAACTTCACCGGGCCCTGGATTGGATGGATGCCTCCCTTTACTCTCCTTACCTGTCCGCCGACAACCTCCCGCGGATCAGGGACAGAATCGACCAACTGATTCAGGGCAACCGAAACAGAATCAGGGGTTCTGAGGAAAGCTGGGTCGGTTCTCCGGCCGCCGGTTATCGTTATCAGGAAAACCCGCTCATAATGTCAGCAATCTGCTTCTTGACGGCCACACATCATCTGCAGCGGCTGAGATGGCTACTTACCGACCCGGGCGAGGCGGCGGATCAGGCTGAGTTGAACGCTTTTCTCGGTGCTCTGAAGGATTTCGCCAATGACCGGGGCCGTCAGGAGTTGAGCGATGCTCTCGCTTCTCTCGAAGCCGTAGCGAACGACCCGGAAGCTGAAGTTCAGTCCGACCTGGCATCTATGTACAGGCAACTGGGTGAAACAGCTAGGGCTATTGCCAAGGATCTGGTTGTTTCGCTCAAGCTGACACTCGGTGATATCCCGGACGCCACTCTCGAGGGTGATTGGGAATATCTGTTAACCGCTGCCTCCGAAGATCTCATGGTGCAGCCGGATCGAGCCCTCTCACAGCTCCGGAATATTCTCGGACAGGTGTCCAGACTGGACAACGCCCGTGCTTTCATGATCTCCAATACCGTGGACAGAGAGGCATCGCTTGAGCGCATCGGGCAACTGGTGGGAAAGCTTGGGACCGATAAGTCGGTCCGCCAGGTTTATGATGCAAGACAGCGAGTTGTGGCCAGGTTGGCCGATCGGCATCCCGGTTTAGAATCACCGGTATATGTGGGACTGGTTCATGCGGGAACGCAGAATGGTGTTATGATCTACAACGCCAGAATTGCCGACCAGTATGATACTACTGCCAACTCTGTGCTGAATTGTCTTTCAGGCAAGCTCTACGGAGGCAATGGACCGCACGGCTTGTTTATGAAAACACTGGCGGCCGGGCTGGCATACAGCAACGGTTACGCGTATGGCCAGGGGGCCGGTCGGGTTCAGTATTATGCCGAGCGCTGCCCTGACATTGCCGAGACGATGCGCTTTGTAGTCGGAGAACTCCAATCGGCAGAACCCAATCCAAACCTGGTCGATTATGCGGTCGCTCAGGTGTTTGGTTTCTCGCGTGCCCCGAGTCGCTACGAGCAGCGTGGCGAGGCGATGGCAGCCAATTTGACTGATGGGACCACACCCGATGTGGTGAGGCGATTCCGCGAAAAGGTATTGGAGGCTAGGGATCAGGATAATCTGTTTGACGATATCGTCTCGCGCATGGAGACGGCTTATGGCCCTGTTTTGATCGGGTA
>CP070824.1:337119-345238 GCA_020344395.1 Candidatus Zixiibacteriota bacterium
CTTGTTCTCAAGCGTTCTTGTTCTGTAAATCATGGAACAAGAATGTCGACAGGGCCGGGCCTTGTCAACTAATGAAAAGACCCGGCCCGAACTGATACTGTCTAGGTGACTGGAATCCAGTAGCTGATCTTAAGCGCTACGAAATCGGAGCCATCTTCACCGAAGGCGTCAAACAGGTCACCCGGGCGGGCTCGATAGCCACGGTTGTCATAACTCCCGGCGAGATTCCTCTGCCAGACCAGGTACAGAATGCTGCCGGCCGACCACTCCCATCGCAATACCACGTTACTGCGGAAGGATACCCGGGAATAATCTCGATACCTCACGTTCAGAGTATCGGTACCGTCCGTTACTTCGTAGTAATGCCCGGTGGTATCATTGATCTCCTGAATGGTCGTCCCCGGTGCCTCACCATACGTGCGCAGTTCGTTGGTCTCCGGACGTACCAGCTCTCCATGATCGTAGTACTGGCCGGAGGCGACAAACGGCTGTGCGTAAACCTCAAGGCTCAGATCAGGGGTGAAGAAGTAATTAGCCCGAATCTGCATGCTGATCGATGATTGTCGTATACGGGCAAAGACATAACGACGGCCATAAGTCTCAGTGATGGTAGAGTCCCCAATGGCATCTACCCATTGCCGGGACCCGTCCGAGCGTGAGAAACGGGGGTACAACGACAATTGTAGCCGTGTACCGATACGGGTACTGAAATTGCCGTTAAGGCTGTAATCCCAGCCGTCAAGATCATCTTTGTACATGCTTGCTCCCAGCCCAAAGTTCGTGGCCAGAGCGTGGTTTGAATTCAGCCAGGCACTGGCCGACCAGCCCGACTCCTGAGCCATCAGCGGGCCGCCGCGTGTCCGGCTGTCGCTCAGCCCGCCGATGTGCCGGGCTCCGGACAGACTGGCCCCCCAGTTGTTGAGCCACGTACAATGTGCTCCGAAATTGTGATGCCTTTGCCCCTGAACACCATCGAAGTTCCAACTGGTGTTTACGCTGGTCCAGAAGTTATAGTTACGAAACAACGGCCCGGGGGTCTGCTCACGATACTCAACCCAACTGCCCAGGACAATGTCATCGGCTGAACTCAATTCTCCAACATCGTTCAGTTCAAAACCCGGCGACTCGGCGTCAAAATCGATCCCACCCACCCAGTGTCGGCCGCTGATCTTGCTGAAGTGGGCAGAAGCGGTATAACCGGAAAGAGACGTGCGGGTCGGATCGAAGCTGACGTGGCCTGCATCCGGTCTCTGATAGTAGTGGGTAGAGTTCGACTGTACGTTCGCAATCCTCTCCGCACTGCCACGAACGTGTGAAAAACCCGCCCAGCCCGCAAACTCATAAGTGTTCGATGCGAACCGGTGCCTCCAATCAACACCACCTGAGTAAGCTTGCTTGTTGACAACGGAACTCAGGCTGGATTTGTTGTCAACGTCCCTGATCGTGCTGGTCAGTATCGCACCGACCGTCGTCGCACCGTTACGGAGTTCCTGTTGAACCCGGGCCACGTTGTAGAATGCCGGGGGCTCAACCTCGAACTTGTGAGTTGAATCCGCCCAGGTGGTATCCGGGATCGGGCCCGATGAATCAACCTCGAAATAACTGAAGAACCCTTTAGCATGCTCTCTTGCTGTTACCGCACTCAGTATACCTATTGACGTGCCAGAACTCAGGCGTCCGGTAATCTTGCTGGCACCGAGTATAGTGGTATTGTCCGGCTGATCCGTGAAATCACCGTCAGCCCATCCGTGCGGAGCAGCCCCAATCCGCCTGGAGTAAAAGTAATCCGGCCCGCTCGGCCGGAACAACTCGTTGCCCTCCGTGAAGAAGGGTCGCCTCTCCGGAAAATAGGTTTCGTATTGTGATAGATTGACCACCGCCGGGTCTGCTTCCACCTGACCGAAGTCCGGATTGAATGTCGCCTCCAGAGTAAGATTCGGTCCCAGACCCATTTTAAGGTCTGCACCCATCCGACCGGCCAGGTCCGAGCCGTCGGTAAAGGGATCATCTTTATCATACCAGTCAGTAAAGCTGCCGTCGCTGGCAGCATAAGGAAGGACTTCCAGGCGACGCGCAGGTTCAATACCGCTGATGCCCACCAGATTACCGAAGTGGGATGACCAGGCCTGCTCGCCCCGGGGGATAACCACCCAGAATATATCTTCGAATCGGGTGGGGATCCAGCGGTTGATGTTAATTCCCCATACCTGTTCTTCCTGATTGATGAACCGCAGTTGCGAGAACGGAATCCTCATCTCGGCCGTCCACGAATCACCGTTTACCGACGTCTGTGCCTCCCAGACCGGATCGAACGAGAAATCTTTCGGGTTTTCCCTGTCGTCCTTCTGCGTCCGATCAAAGCGCACGCCTGACGCGGTGATTCCAAAACCATATGCCGTGCGCCGATCCAGATAGGTATCCAGCGACACGATCAACTGCTCGACCGGTCCCTGGCGGTCACGCCGATCAAGATGGGCGCGCAGCGTTTCCCCTTCCAATGTATACATCCGTCCGCCGATGTACAGCGAGTTGTCATCGTAAAGAATGGCCACTTCGGTTCGCACCTGAGGCTGGCCGTTTTCGTCGGGCTCCTTCTGCAGAAAATCTGATACGAATTTTGCCTGCTTCCACGCAGCCTCATCCAGCACGCCATCAAGTTCTATCGGCGTTCCGTTGATCCTGACAGCCTCCATCTCTTTTCGTTCGAATTCCTGTCCTATGGCGCCCGTTACAAGACAAACCAGGACAATTACAATTGTGCCTGCACTGAGTCTGCATCGAGAGAAGTCAATCATGATGTACCTTTGTCTCCGTTTCCCAAATGTTATGCTCCAGACTCATATACGGAGTCGTCCAGTATTTGTTCAGCCGAATATCACCCGGTCGCATAACAGGACAGTTTTAGTTGGGTTTCATGACCTGCCCCGTATAAGACCCCGTCGGATCTCTATCCGACGAGGTCTATCTGAAGAGAAGGTGTACAGACCGATTCAGAAGGATGTTTTCGCGGCCAGTTCCTGTTCACCCGGCGGAGTCATTTGTACCAGAGTTTTAACCACCGGCCCGGATTTCATCACTAACGCGCCATCGGGCGTGCCAACGATGATTCTCCGCTCCATGGCTCGAACCACCTCCACGGGTTGCTCGCCGATCCGGTCAACCGGGTAGAACTCACCGTTGAACCAGGAGACCGTTCCGGACGGCGTGCCGATGCTAACAAGCCACCTTGACGCATCGATAGAACGAACGTCGTCTGACGGCAGACCTTCGGCTGTCGTCAACTCTTCCCAGCGTCCGCCATCAAAGATGTACAACCCGTTGGGTGTGCCGAGATAGAGGTGATCGTGGTTGAAGTCAAGACAGTTTACATATTCGAACAACGAACGGTCTCTGTTCAGGTAACGCGGGTGGAATTCCTCACCGTCGTACCGGTACAGTCCCTGGCCCCCGGTCCCTACCCATAGCCCTCTCTCATCAGCCACCAGAGCGGTGATGTCCATCTCGTCAACAAGCAGGAAGAACCCTAGAACTGTTTTTGAATAGAGACCGAACGTTGTTCCTATCATTAGATTCGGCCCGTATGAATACAGGGTGTTGATCGTGCCGACCATGCCGCCATCTACCGTCACCAGCGAATCCCCCTCCAGGCGGAAAAGGTTGTCACCGCCGACATAGATATCCCCCAGGTGCTTTTCGACCGCTTTGAGAGGCTCCTCGGACCTGAGGATGCGATCTGATTTCGAGGAATGGTCGTATACAATCAGAGCCCCGTCGGCAGTGGCATAGATAACATCATTATCAATGAAGATGTCGGAGATGGCCCGGACGGTCGGATCGTATTCGTGCACCGCTGCCACGACCAGAGCCTCCGCTTCTGTCTCCTCCACCAGCACTGTCTCCTGAAGATTCTCGGCCACGGCCAGTGCAACAGAGTCTATGACCCTTGAGACGAATCCGTCTCCGTCGGTGTCATCGCTGTCCGAGCATCCGGCGGCTGCCAGCAGGGCCACGATGAGCAGTCCCGGCATCAATCTGGAAAAAAAGAGTTTCATTTCAACCTCCTAAGGGTTTTTGGTTGCCTGTCGTCTGGCTGATAGTCAAACTCCGTGCCGGATACGCAATGTGTTGTCACACAAGATGTTAGCGCGCAAGTGGACTCCCCCAAACTGCCAAATCGTGGCGGCAATGACACAGAATACCACGCCTGCTCTATAACCAGTTGCCCTTTAGTTACTTGCCTGTGTCAAGATTGACACAGCCCTGTGCCGATATTATGTTGTGTTGATCATAGAACTCCCACCACTTGTATCACTGGTGGATGTTGATGAGAATCAAGCGCAAGACAATCACTGCTATTATCGCCTGTTCGCTGCTGTGGGGTACGACCGCAACAACAGAACCTGTTAGAGTTGGGGTGCTGCAGTACAAGCTCAACCGCCTGTATTTTGATGAAGGTGAGGAAAAGAACATTTTCATTGGCTCAAGGTTCACACTGTATCACTCAACGGATTCGCTACTTTCCGGATTGGTTGAAACAGTTCTTCCGGGCCTGTCAATCAGCCGGCCTCTGAGCGACTCCCTGAGCACCGATATTGCTGATTCGATCTATGCCATCGTGCAGGTGGCTGACGAAGACAGCGGCGCTGTCATCAATCTCGGTACCGACATTCCCCTTGACCGACTGTTACACTGGGGCGTTATCCTTACCCCTGCCCATCCGGCGGACACCGGCAGCATCGATACAACGTGCCAGCTCGACACGACCGCCGAACAAGACGTACTGACGATCGGCTCCCAGCGGATTATCGGCTACCAGAATCGAGTTGAGATGCTCCACGACTTTGACTCACGGCGTCTCGACGGACTGCTCTCATATCGAATTGAGTCCCGGCATGCAACGGACCGACCGGCCATCGCTCGACTTGCCCCCTTCATGTGCGTATTGATGCCCAACCTCTCAAGAGACGTAAATCGAGCCGCCACCCTGACCACTTCAATCTACTACCGATTCGATGACGCTCGTATCGCGTTGCACTTTGACGGTGACCGGGTCATACCTCTGTATTCCTTCACTGATCCTGAGAAACCTGATCGAAGTTATCCTTTCGATCCATCAAAGGGGCGTAGTCTATTCCGCAGGGCACCCGGACGTCCCGGGCGGCTGAATATCTATGTAGCCCAGCCGGAACTCGAGCGTGCCGCTGCCTACCTTTCCGATGTGCTCTCGCGGGATCGATGTCGGGTCAGACTGGTCGGTACTCGCGGTGAGGCCGACCTCTTCCTGGAGTTCGTGCCGTTCGATACTAATGATGAATCAGCAGCCATAGAGTATATTCTTGACACGCTCAGCCTCGACACTGTTTCGGGCAGCTCGGCGACCCAGGCGGTCCAATCGGCTCGAACACAACTGCACTGGTCCCGCAGCGATCCTGACACATCTCGTCAGGCCTACTACTGGCAATTGATCGACCGTCGCCTGCTTTACGACATTGGCATCTTCCCGCTATTCCGTCCAACCATCTTCGTCGTGACTGACGACCTGATTAAAGGACTCCGGTCTGGCCCGGATGGTCGGCTTGATCTCTGCGGGCTGCGTAAGATCATCATTCCGTCGCGTTCGGAGGTGATCATAAGATGAATTTCACCCTGAGAATCAGACTGTACCTGCTGCTGGTTGCTCTGGTACCTCCACTCACCGTTCTCCTTGCGCTCTACCTACATTCAGCGCAGGAACTCGAAAACATGGCGGGCCGGCAGATGCAGGAACGACTGCTGAGAGGCAGCATTCTTGTATCAACACTTCAATCAGACATCCGCTTCAACCTGGATGAACTGTCACGGTCAGAGGCCATCCAGTCGGCCGTGCTCACGCTGAGACGAAACCAGTGGGTCTCAACCGGTGAGATTGATGTCTCTCTCTCCGGGCTGGACTTCTTCGAGATTCTGGACTCCAATAATGTTGTGCTGACAAGTTACCATCGGCCCGGATTGATCGGCGAACGCCCGGAGGGCCTCTTGTCCCCGGGAACCATTTTGCCAGACCAGGCGATTGCTTCCGTCGAATATGACGTTACCGGTCGTCACGCTGCCCTGACATATCTCTCAACCGTCAGCAACAACTTCAGGCTATACGCGGGCGGCTATCTGACTGATGCCAGGCTGGAACGCTGGAGCGATCTCATCGATACCGATCTCTCGTTAGTTTTTGTCGAAGACAGCTCCGCCTGGTCGGATCGTCTTAGCCGCATGGCCCGGGCTCAACTGTACCAGTCGGACGACGGCTTCGAGGCAATCCTGGCCGGCTCTGCCGATGCCGGTTATTACCTGGTGGCTGACTTTCGACCGCCTGACCGGGGACCACTGCTGGGATCGCTGATGACTATTGCCGGGTCGGTGGCTCTGGCCTCAGTGATAATAGCGGTCTTGTTAGGTATCTACATTTCGGGACGGGCCAAGCGGGAAGTCGACAACCTTCTCAGTGCCACCGCGCGCGTAGCCGAAGGTGACTTCAATACTCCGGTGATGGCCTACGAAGAAGGGGAGTTCGCTCAACTGGCCGACTCCGTCAGCGAGATGATGACGCGCCTCAAAGAATCCCAGCGCAAACTCATCACATCAGAGAAGATCGCCGCATGGGAGGCCGTCGGTCGCAAAATCGCCCACGAGATAAAGAATCCGCTTACACCTATCTCAATATCCACCGATGACATCCGCCGGTCATATGCTGAGAAGCTGCCGGACTTCGAGAAGACGCTGGCAGACAATTGTTCTATGATCAAGGATGAATTAGCCCGCCTGACACGACTGCTCGATGAGTTTGTAGGTTTTGCTCGCATGCGCCCACCGGAACCTCAGGCTGTTCCATTCGACAGAATCATCGACGAAATCTCAAGCCTGTTCAGTGACGCCATTAAACCCAAACGATTGACTTTCAGCAATACCAGCCGAAGAAAGACGGTCCGCGTTGACCCGGAACAGTTCAAGCAGATTCTGCTGAATCTCGTCAAAAACAGCCTTGAGTCCGGCGAGGACGTGACAGTCGCCGTGAAGTTTTGTGACGATGGCGATGATCTGGTGGTAAGTGTCGAAGATAGCGGGCCGGGCTTTCCGGAAGAACAACTGGAAAACGAGTTTCAGCCGTACGTGTCTACCAAGACAGGCGGCTCCGGCCTTGGGCTGGTCATATGTCAGCGTATCGTGGTCGACCACGGCGGCAGGATTGAACTGTACAACCTTGATGAAGGAGGAGCAGGAGTGAAATTCTCCCTGCCTCAGGCAAATGGCTAAGATACTCGTTATCGACGACGAGGAGAATATCCGAACCTCGCTCAAGTCCGCTTTCGATAAGCGCGGTCATACCACCGTGACGGCCGACGGCGCCGCCCGGGGACGTGAATTTGCTTCGGCCGGTTTCGACCTCATTCTGCTGGATGTATTGCTGCCCGACGGCAACGGCATTGACCTGCTGAAGCAATTCCTTAAGGATGACCCGAACCGACCGGTGGTGATGATCTCCGGCCATGCCGACATCGAAACGGCCGTCAAGGCCATCAGGCTCGGAGCCTATGATTTCATCGAGAAGCCACTGTCGCTGGATCATATCCTGGTGACGATTGACAACGCCACCCGCACCGGCCAATTAGTTCAGCAGAACCAGCGATTGAGAGAAATTGTCTACGGCGAACTCGTCGGGGAGTCAGCACAAATCAGACAACTGCGTAACGAGATCGTCCGAGCCGCACCAAAAACCGATCGCTTTCTGGTCCTTGGTGAAAACGGAACCGGCAAAGAACTGGTGGCCCACCTGATTCACTCTCACAGTCGAAACGCGGATGGCCCCTTTGTCCCCGTGAACTGCGCAGCGCTGCCGAGGGAACTGGTTGAATCGGAATTGTTCGGGCACAAGGCAGGTGCGTTTACCGGTGCGACCCGGAACCGGAAGGGGAGGTTCCAGGAAGCCGACGGCGGCACTCTCTTCCTCGACGAGATCAGTGAAATGCCCCTCGACGCCCAGGCCAAGATTCTCCGCGTGCTCGAGGATCACAAGGTCACGGCCGTCGGCTCCGACACCGAGCAGCAGGTTGATATCGTTGTAATCGCCGCCTCAAACCGTAATCTG
>CP070824.1:345338-353185 GCA_020344395.1 Candidatus Zixiibacteriota bacterium
ATCAGGTACAATTTGCCGCTGTCACTCATCATGGTGGATATTGATTGGTTTAAGAAACTCAATGACAGTTATGGCCATGAAATAGGTAATGTCGTCCTGACGGAATTGGCCGAAGTCATCAAAGAGTGTATACGAGATGTTGATGTATTTGCGCGCTACGGCGGTGAGGAGTTTGTCATCATTCTGCCTCAGACACCCCAGGCCGAGGCATCGGTACTGGCCGAGCGAATTCGCACACAAATAGAGAAGCACGTGGTGGCGACCGAGAATTCCGGATCACTGCGAGTTACCGTTTCGGCCGGGGTGAGTTCATTCCCGGAAAACGGGAAATCTGCGGAGGATCTGGTTTCCACCGCCGACCAGGCGCTTTACCAGGCCAAAGGTTCCGGCAAAAACCTTGTCTGTACGGTATGAGAGAAGTAGCTTTCGAATATGCATAGAGAGGTGTTGGTGATCTCATGAGCATACAAAATGAACTATCAACCAAACTCGGACAATTGTTCATTGTGGGATTCCCCGGAAAAGCGCCGGCGAACGCATTCCTGCAGTTTATTCGTGAAGAACAGATAGGTGGCCTCATTCTCTTTGAAGAAAACTGCCCGACTCACGAGCAGGTCAGGGAAAACGTTGAGCGAATCAGAGACTGTTTCAACGTGATTCCGCCGTTCATTGCCGTTGACCAGGAAGGCGGCAGGATTTGCAGACTGCGGGGAGCCCCGGCCGAGTTTCGCGCTCCAATGTCCTTTGCTGATTCAGGGGACGTTGATCTCTTCAAAGAGATCTACAGCCGGTCTGCAGTTTATATGGAAGCGCTGGGAATCAGCCTGAACCTGGCACCGGTCGCGGATATATGGCTTAACAACGAAAATCACTGCCTCAAGGATCGTTGCTTTGGTGATTCTCCTGAGATGGTGGCGGAGTTTGTGCGTGCCGCCGTTGAGGTCTCGCATGCCAGCGGACTGATATGCTGCCTGAAGCATTTTCCCGGACTCGGCGCGGCCACCATTGATCCGCACGAGGGCGTATCTGAGGTTGACTATGATAGAATCATCTGGGAGCAGCGCGAAAAACTCCCGTTCGAGGCCGGCATACAACAGGGTGCGGATCTACTGATGACAACTCACCTCAAAGCACCCGGCTTTGATGACACCATTGTTACCGGTTCGCACAAAATCATCTCGGGACTGGCGCGCAAAGATCTCCAGTTCGATGGACCTATTGTAACTGACGATCTGTGCATGGAAGGGGCCTCTGTACTGGGCAGTTTCGGAGAACGAGCGGTCGCTGCTTTCAACGCCGGGCATGACCTGCTCCTATTTGGTAAGGACACAGACGCAGCCATGGAGGCCTACGACTACTTCGCCGATGCCTGTGGTCGCGGCGAAGTTTCGCTGGACCGCCTGAGAGCCGCACTTGATCGAGTGGCCGGCCTCAGATACAGGTTGGGACGATCAGTCGTTCGTTGAAATGTCATTGGATAAGATTCTAAACCGGAAACGGCTGGTTATCTTAGGACTTAATTCTGGAACCTCGGCTGATGGCCTCGATCTTGCCGCACTCCGTTTCTCACGCTCCTCCAAAGGGGTCCGCATAAAGTTTCTGCAAGGGCTCACCCGTCGCTTCGACAAGACCCTGCGAGATGAAATCCTGAGATGTTCCGACAGCCGCCGAGTTAGTCTCGAGGAGTTAATCAGCCTTGACCAGATGCTCGGTGTTTTTTTCGGCCGAAAGGCCGTCGCGTTTGTTAACTCCCTTGCTACGAGCGGGGTTGCAGTCGATGCAGTAGCCTCGCACGGACAGACAGTAAGGCACATGCCCTCGGCCAGACGCATCGGGCCGTATCACGTGCGGGGGACACTGCAGCTGGGCTCTCCGGAACAGATAGCAAAAATAACCGGAAAAGTGGTGGTCTCTGATTTCCGTCAGGCCGATATCGCCCTGGGGGGGGAAGGCGCCCCGATCACAGTAGAGGCCATGCGCCGGCTCCTGGCCGACTCGAATGAATCACGGTTGATTGTGAACATCGGTGGCATGGCTAACTTCTTCTACTTTCCCCGTGGTGCGGGCTCTTCCGGCACACGAGCAGCCGATTGCGGTCCCGGCAACGTGCTGTGTGACCTCCTGAGCAAGCGTCTTTTTGGAGAGAAATACGATCGTGATGGCCGCCGTGCCGCTCAGGGAGAAGTTTCAGGTATACTCATGAGCCTGCTGAAGAGACACTCGGCCCGTCACCGAAAAACGATCTCTACGGGTCGGGAGGTGTTTGGCGTTCGTCTGATCGAGCGAATGCTGGCGTCGGCAAAACGCCATTCTGTCAGTTATCAGGACGTGATGGCCACTGCGGCGGAGTTTACGGTCCGCTCGATACTGGAGCGGGTAGTACCAATCATTGCCCGCGATAGTCGTGTGGAAAAATTGTATTTGACTGGCGGGGGTGTACACAACAAGTTCTTTGTGCGAAGGTTAAAGACTCATCTCGGTGATGTGGAGGTCGATACGGTCGATAAGCTTGGTATGAGTCCTGATCTCGCCGAGGCGGCAGCCTATGCCGTCATCGGCCACAACACTCTTGTGTCTCGTCCGACCGCGACAAGATTCGGCAGCCCGACACGTCAGACGGGCGTCCCGATCCTCGGTCGGATTATTCAGCCGCCGGCCAGGGTCTCGTGGTGAGTCGACCGCGTGGATTACTAAACAGGATTGCCTGCGTCATGAAATTCGCAGTGCGTTTCACGGTCGGAATCGTCATTCTTGTACTCGTGTGGAGTTGTGCCTCCATTCCCGGCCTGCGCGAGGAATCCGCAGGCACGTATATCAGAGTACCTTTCGTGCGAGTGTTGGTGGGGGAAGACGCTGATCGCGTCACGGTATCGACCGACGGGGCTTTTGCCATCGAGTGTATTCGTGACGGCCAGCAATCAGTGTATTATTCCGGACAACCCGTAACTGTCACCAGTCACTATGATCTCCTGACGGTTCGCGACAGAACAAAGAACGAGATCGAATCAAGGTTGAGTGAAATTAACATAATTCCTCGCGGTCGTAATAACCGTGTTAAGCTCAACGGCAAAAGGTACCGCGGCATACTCAGGATCCTGCCGGACGGTCAGTCGATTCGCATGGTTAATATCGTATATATGGAGGACTATCTGCGTGGCGTGGTACCGCCCGAAATCGGAGAACGCACCGCGGACGAACTGGAGGCTGTAAAAGCGCAGGCGGTGGCCGCCAGAACATATGCCATGGCGCATCTGCAACAGTACGGCAACGAACCATTCGATATGAAGTCCAGTGTCTATGACCAGATTTATGACGGTGTAGATGTCGAGGACAGGCTGGTTGATAAAGCTATCGAAGCCACTGCCGGCAGAGTCATTATGTACCAGGATCAGTTTATCACCGCCTATTACCATTCCACCTGCGGTGGCAGAACCGACAATATTGCCGACGTCTGGGACAAGAAGGAAGTGCCTTACCTGAAATCCGTGGAGGACGGCGCGGCTTGCTCCTGGTCCAAGTACTACACGTGGAAGGAAGTCTTCACGGAGGAACAGTTACGAGGCAGGATAGAACAGTATCTGTCCAGCGACCGGGGCCGTGATATCAGAATTGGCTCGATTACCGATGTCTCCATAAGGCAGCGGACGGCCGGCGGCCGCGTGGCCAGGCTGGTGGTTAGAACGGATCTGGATAATTTCCGGTTCCACAAGGATCGCATTCGGTGGGTCATCGGTCGAGCCTCAACGCCGGACCTGATTCTTCCCTCTGACCGGTTTGACGTCACAATCAATCGTGATAGCGAAGGCAACGTGACGACAGTCGAGTTCAGTGGCCGTGGCTATGGCCACGGGGTCGGTATGTGTCAGTGCGGAGCCATAGGCGCAGCTCGTGATGGCTGGACCTTCGATCAGATATTGTCACACTACTATACCGGTGTCGAAATTGAGCAACTATACTGAGTAACGGATTCGGAAAGCACTGCTGACACGACGTGAAAATGATGAAAAGCCACGCCAAAAAGAGTATGATAATCGCCATCATGATCCTGCTGGGATCTTCTGCCTGCGGGGAGGGCTGGCGCTACTCAGTAGGCGGCGGAGTCACCAACATACGATCAAGCGGCTCGGATTTCTTCGACCTTGGCAGCCAGTCCACCTACTATATCAGCCTGGGGCATCGCTTGTCGGATAGGTGGCAGCTAAACATCGGTTATGCAGATTTCACGCTGTCCAACGACACAGAAGCTGATCGCACTGATTCTGTCGGAGTTCTCTTTAACAATACCCCGCTTCACTTCGAGGCAACTCGCCTGTCTCTGTTAGCCGACCGCGATCTCCTCTGGGCAGGCCATCCCATGTGTTTGAGTCTTGGCTTCGGTGGAGGATTACTCTTCTGGAAAGCATTAGACCCGGTCTCCAACACGACATATACCGTACGTGGTTCGAAACAGGAACGAACTGATTTTGCGGCGACGGAGCTGTTTGTAACAGCGGCTACCGGACTTACGGTAACGCCAGGGTCGCGCTGGTCTGTGAAACTGCGTGGCCATATTGACTATCTGACTGCCGCGGGAGCAGAGTTTGACGGGGGAATCAACTCGAGGCGCGATCGCTGGCTGCTGGGAGTTTCGGTGTCACTCAATCTGGTCTTCAGCCGGCGCCTCAAAAGCTTCCCGCCTGCAAGGCAGCCGGTTTCCCCCCCGGCCCCGACATTCCGTGGCCATCGACTCGACAGCGACAATGACGGTGTCCCCGATGACCTCGACCAGTGCCTCAACACTCGCCGGGGCGTGGTGGTCGGGGAGTCCGGATGTCCCCGTGACAGCGACCGTGACGGGGTCCCGGACGGCCTGGATGACTGCCCGGCCACTTCATCAGAAGCGGTTCATTCGGTGGATATCTATGGCTGTGCTGTCGACTCTGATCATGATGGGCTGCCCGACTATATCGATACCTGCCCGGACAACAGGGTAGGTGCTCTGGTTGACAGCAGTGGTTGCCCGGTCGACGCGGATGGTGATTCTATCCCGGATGGTCTGGATGACTGTCCTTCAACGTTGGCCGGGGTGGCTGTGGACCCCCATGGATGCATCGACCTGGAAATGTTTTCGAAGCCCATGGTGCTCAATATTGACTATGTTTCAGGATCCTTCGAGGTCGACCCTAACAACAAGGAAAGACTGAAACGACTGGCCGGCCTGCTCAATTTCGTATCCGACATCAAGTTGGAAATCAGCGGATACACCGACAACATCGGCCGTGAGGCTGCTAACCGCCGACTCTCGGAAAAGCGCGCCAACCGGGTCCGTGATTACCTTGTCACCTACAATGTCGCAGCAGAACGGATAAAAGTATTCGGGCGCGGTGAGACAAGTTTTGTTGCCTCTAACCAGACAGCCGAAGGCCGGGCGCGCAACCGGCGTGTCGAGATCATCTTCTACAGATAGCCAGTTACCAGAGCGCTGACATGAGATACAGTTACACCGGCATGCCGTTCCCCGAACAAAGCCAGAAGCTCTGGGCTGTCGCCATCTTCCTGCCCCGCGAACTGGACTCTATTATCGCCCCGCTGCGGGAGCGGTTTGATCCCGACTACGACATCTGCGCCTCTCATATTACAATTGTGTTCCCCTTCGAAAGCACTCTGACTCTGGACGAGCTGTCCCAAATAATCGGTGATGAAGTGAGTCGGATGGAAGCGGTCGAGATCGAACTTGAATTGATCGACGATTTCTACCCGGACTCACCCGTAATATACTGGTCGGTGAAGAACAACGAATCTCTGAATGTTCTCCATAAACGACTCTACTCCCGCCTCGATCTGCCGCTGCCGGTCAAGCGCTACATTCCTCATGTGACAGTGGCGCGCGAGATATCCCATCATCGAGTGATGCTGGTCAAAGAGCGGATTGTCCCATATCTGTCTGAAGAGAAGTTCCCGGTCAGGTCGATTGACCTGATTTCACCGGTCGCTTCTCACAAATGGGTATCAGTCCGCTCATTCAGCCTGCCCCGGCACTGAGACGCTGCTTATTTCGCCTGCGATCGTGGAGACCGCGCTATCAACGTATGGAGAAAGATAATTCCCAGCACTGAGATGTACGGGACTGCCCTGTACCTGATGCAGGACTACAAACAGGATCAGTCTCTTCATGCACGATACCTCTTTTAAACATCCCAGTGACCATACACGGAAAGCCGGAGTAATCAGGTACTGTTTTTCGACCGGGAGGCCGCCGTGTCGGGAACGCTGTAAATTGGATAGCGGTACAGCCAGAAATCGCCCCGTCCGTCCAACAAAAACCTTGCGAAATACGCCAAAAAGGGGTAAGATTTCGTTGGTAAAGTATGAATATCCTGATAGTCTCACAGCATTTCCCGCCTGAGCGAGGAGCCGTCAGGCGGCTCTTTGAATTCTCGAGATTCTTTGTCGAAAACGGGCACCAGGTTTCAGTATTGACAGCTGTTCCGAACTACCCGGATGGAGTGGTACCGGACCGGTACAAGGGGAAGCTGTTCTACAGCGAGGAAATGAGCGGCGTGAAAGTCTACCGGAGTTGGGTCCTGCCGGCCTCCAATCGGCATCAGGGCAAGCGGATGGTTGGCTTTGTAGTCTTCCTCGTGACCGCTCTTATAAATTCATTTCGAATAAAGGGCAACTTCGATCTGGTTCTGGCTTCTACCCCTCCGGTCAATACTCCCGTAATCGGTTGGGTTCTCAGCAAGTTGAAGCGCGCCCACTTTGTGCTGGAGATACGTGACCTGCAGCCTGAGTCGTCCGAGGACTTCGGGAATCTCGAGCCATCCGTATTCACCAGGCTGGTCAAGGGAATGATGCACCGGCTTTACCGGAAAGCCGACAGACTCATCGCCGTGACGGAAGGGATCGCCGAGTATCTCAAATCTCTGGGAATTCCTCGCGATCGAATCGCCACCATCAAATCTGGATACAGTGAGGAATTCGTTACCGCCAGCCAGAATGGCATTCGCAAGAAATTTGGCTGGGACGAGAAATTCCTGGTTTTGTATGCCGGCACGCTCGGGTGGGCCCACTCGCTCGAAACAGTTATCGAAGCCGCCCGCCAACTGAACGATCAGCCCGATATTCAGTTTGCGATGGTTGGTGATGGCGGCAAACGCGGTGTGCTTGAGGGGATGGTCAGGGATTATGGCTTAAGGAATGTCGAGTTTGTCGGAGCGCAGCCGCTTGAAACTATCCCGTACTTCCTTAAGGCCGGTGATGTTCTGATCGAGAATCTTAAGGAAGTCCCTATCACCAAGGGAACCTTTCCCTGCAAGCTGTATGAATACATGGCCTCCGGTCGACCTATTCTGTTTGGTGCTCAGGACGGCGAAGCGGTCCGTGAACTGGAGCAGGCCGGCGGCGCCCTGGCTTACAAGTCTGACGATGTCGACCGTCTCTGCGAACTCATTCTTCGTCTCCGGTCAGGTCGAATCGATGGCGAACAGCTTGGTGAAAAATACCAGAGCCACGCGAGACGTCATCACAGCCGGGAGCGCTGGGCTGAACGTTATCTCAGGCAACTCGAAGAAGTCTGATTATCTCTGACTACGTGACTTGATCGTGCCGGGGGCATAATGGCAAGACAGGGGCTGCCTTTTCGTGCTTTGCCTGGAGAATAGTCATTCGGACCAGATTGTGCGCGACCGAATTAGGCTGCTGGGTCAACTGTCGGCCGTAACCTCCGAGACTCCATTATCCTTGACAGTCGACCGAAAAAGACTATACTACAGCCGCTTGCTCTAATCGTAACGACCCCTTCGTCTAGTGGTTAGGACACCGCCCTTTCACGGCGGCAGCACGGGTTCGAGTCCCGTAGGGGTCGC
>CP070824.1:353285-360908 GCA_020344395.1 Candidatus Zixiibacteriota bacterium
AGCGGGGTGTTGATCAAGGGATACAATGCGTCGAGCCAGGTGGTCGTTGAGATTGGTGAGGGGCTCGACTACTCGGAGACTTTTCCGACTTCGCAGAGTCACGTCGCTCCGGGTATGGTAATGTCAATCGATCCGCTGAACACAGGGTCGTTGGCGATCAGCTCTGAGCCCTATGATTCCAGAGTGGCCGGGATTGTAGCGGGCGCCAACGGATTGGGATCAGGCATAAGACTTGGCTCGAGTGCTGCAATTGCGGGTGATCATGCGGTCGCCCTGGCCGGGCGGGTATACTGTAACGTGGACGCGCAGTACGGCGATATTCAACCGGGTGATCTGCTCACTACTTCGCCGACTCCGGGTCATGCGATGGCCGTTAAGGACTATGAAAAAGCGCGGGGCGCGATTCTTGGCAAAGCCATGGAAGGGCTCTCGGACGGACAGACGGGACAGATACTCGTGCTGGTAACCCTGCAGTAACGGCAGTAGTTTGAGGTGAGTGACATGTTGAATTACAGAAGACGGATTGTCCAACCACTGTTTCAGCCACTTCTTGTTGTGGCGATTCTGTTACTGTCGGTGTTACAGGTGTCGGCCGAGATCGCCACCGTCGTCGAGGCAGATCAGGTGGCAGAGAACTGGCTTTCGTATATGGTTTTTCAAAAAGGGGAATGGGCCGGTTCGCCAGCGCCTGAAGCCCAGGTGGGCCAGGCCATGGTTGTTAACGATACCCTCCTGGGCTACTACTTTGAAGTGGAGCCCATGGGGTTCATCGTTGTTCCGGCCCTTAAGGAGCTTCCGCCGATCAAGGCGTATTCTGAGAGATGCCGGTTTGACATCAATGAGGCCTATGGTTTCCCGGCTCTTCTCAAAGAAGTTCTGCTTAACCGAATGAACTTCTATGCACGTGCTTACGGTGATTTGGGCGTGCCCCAGCCGGATACGGGTGAGGTCGTCCTGGGCAGGGGTCATCGCCTGGAATGGGACAGGTTCCTTCAGACGGATCAGGAGTTTGAAGATGATCTTTTCCGGGGCAGATATGAGCCGATGACCGAAGTGGGGCCACTTCTGACCACGTCGTGGCACCAGCGGGCACCTTACTCCAATAATACCCCACGCGGAGATTCACTCTGCGATACTTGTTCAAGCGGCAACGACCCTCACTCGCGGACGCTGGTTGGGTGCGTGGCTCTGGCCGCGTCCCAGATAATGAATTACTGGGAATGGCCGCCTTACGGCCGGGGCAGCTACTCGTATACGTGGACCGGCGATAGTTCCTGCCGCAGCAGCACGGCGAGCCAGACCCTGAGTGTCACCCTTTCGGATACTTACGACTGGGCCAACATGCCGGATAGTTGCGACGACGGCTGCTCAGCGGCGGATTCGGCAGCCCTGGCAGAACTCTGCTATGAAGTGGGTGTGACGTTCAATATGAACTACGGAGTGTGCGGCTCCGGTGCTTATACCGGTCGGGCCGTGCAGGTGTTCAGGGACTACTTCTACTATGATAACGCGATAGAAAAAGTGGATCGCTCGGACACAACGGCAACCGGCTGGTTTGGGATCATCAAGACCGAGATAAACAACGATCGACCCATGGAATATCGCATTAGCAACCACGCTATCGTGTGTGACGGGTGGCGAGATACCGGTGGATTGAACCAGTACCACATGAATTATGGTTGGGGTAATTCGTTTAATGCGTGGTATTCAGTGGACAGTCTCTGGTGCAGTTGGGAAACTGACAGTCTCTGTCCATGGGATGAAGAATACCTGGTCAGATATATTCAGCCGGCAGCCGAAGTGCTTCTCTGCGATACACTGTATGACGGAAAGGGCGGTCCGCTGACGGAGGCCGGCGGACCGTACCTGATTACCTGCAATGCGCTTGTTCCCACTGGCCAGACATTGACCATTCAGTCCGGCGCAGTGGTGTATTTTGACTACGGGAAGAAGGTTACGGTTGACGGCACACTGAATGCCAGCGGCACACAGAGCAAGCCGGTCAAGCTCTATTCCAAGCGCATTCCGCGCCGGGGACTGAAGATACAGAGCGGTCTGAAGCTTCAAAACGGCGAGGAGTTGAGGCTCGGTTCATAGGCTCGAAAGAGATCCTGTTTCAGATTCTGAACATGCTGCATTCATGAAAGGACGAGATTGTGAAGAAATCATTTGGCGCCAAGCCCATAGTGCATCCGACTCCGACGTGGGTTGTTTGCACGTACGACGCGGACGGGAAGGCTAATGGCATGACAGCTGCCTACGGCGGTATTTGCTGTGGTGATCCACCGTGTTTGACTGTATCTCTGAGGAAGGCGACCTATTCACACGGGTGCATTGTGTCGCGTAAGGCCTATACGGTGAATGTCCTGTCAGAATCACATGTGGCTGAAGTGGACTACTTCGGTATTGCCTCGGGCAGAAACGAGGACAAATTTGCTGTCAGTGGGCTTACACCGGTCAGAAGCGAACTGGTTGACGCGCCTTACATCGCCGAGGCTCCCTTGGTTGTCGAATGTAAACTTGCGCATACCTTTGAACTGGGGCTGCACACACAGTTTGTCGGCGAGATTGTCGATGTCAAGGCGGACGAGCAGGTGCTGGGGGATGACGGCTATCCTGATATGAGAAAGGTGAAGCCGATCATCTACGCGCCGTCCTGTCGGGCATATTTAGGAATCGGCAGCTACCTCGAACCTGCCTACAAAGTCGGGAAAAAGCTCCGCGACTAGGTGCAAGAGACAGGCCGGGGCTGCGGTCTTTCTGCAACGATTCTCTACTCTGCCGAGTCGATGAACTGCGCCAGGTCGGACTTCATCTTGATCAGCGATGCCTTCTGGATATACATCATGTGGCCGGCTTCGTAGTAGGCCATGGAGACATTATCCTGCAGGCTTTTGTCGAGACCCAAATGGTTGAAAGTGTATTCGGTGGCAAAATAGGGTGTGGCCATGTCGTAATACCCGTTGGCCACAAAGACCTTCAGATGCGGGTTCTGCGTAATAGCTTCACGCAGTGTTTCCGCCACGTTTATGTACCGATTCCGGTATCTGTCATAATTCCAGGGGTGTACGTTGCCGGTCAGGATTTCATAGGGTAGTTCGCTCTCGAATTCCAGTTCACGTCGGACATAGTCATTAAGGCAGCCGGCGTAGGCGCCGAGAATGTTCGAGTAGCTGGGGTCATACTCGTACGATTCCCCTGCGGCATCGGCATCAATGCCCAGGAAGCGGCTGTCAAGGCGTCCGGTGGTTCTTCTCTGATCGCGAAGCAATTCCTTGGCGAACCGCCACATGGCGATTCTCAGATTTGTCTGTTCTATGTACTCTGGAGTCAAGCTCGTCAACCCCGCCAGTTCCTGTACGATTCGACTGTGCTCAGACTCGGGAAGCTCATCCCCTTTCATGAGGGCGGTGGCGTACTCTCCCAGGGCAAACCGCTCAGCCCGTTCGAGAGTGGCTTTCAGATCGCTCTGAAGATCCTCGCCGAGTCTCCCGTGATACCACGCCGTGGCCGTATAGGTCGGCAGGAAAAGGATGTACGGCAGATCGTTACCGGTCGCAAATCGGGTTGTCTGAAAGCTGAGGATAGATGAGACCAGCATAATGCCGTTCAGGAAGATGCCGTGCTGGTCCTGGAGATATCCGGCCAGTCCGGCTGCGCGGGTGGTGCCGTAGCTTTCGCCAATGAGGAATTTGGGTGAGGACCATCTCTCGTAGTTGGTCAGGTAAAGTCGAATGAATTCACCGACCGATTCTATGTCTTCATGAACTCCGTGGAACTGCTTCGGATCTTCGCCCTCGAACGCTCTACTGTAGCCGGTGCTGACAGGATCGATAAACACCAGGTCGGTCTTGTCCAGAAGTGAGTATTCGTTGTCCACAAGCTGGTATGGCGGGGCCGAGGCCCAACCTTCATCATCCAGGAGGACTCTGCGGGGTCCGAGTAAACCCAGATGCAGCCAGACCGATGACGAGCCGGGACCGCCATTAAACGAAAATGTAATCGAGCGGCCTGCCGGATCTTCCGTACCGGTCCTTGTATAGGCGATGAAAAATATGGATGCTTTGGGTTTGTCAATGTCCGTCTTGAGGGGCATCGTACCGGCTATTGCCCTGTACTCGATCTTCTTGCCGTCGACAACAATGTCATGAAGGGTCTCTTTGACTTCCTTCTTGATCTCGGTCTGGTCGGGCTTCGTCTTCTTTTCCCCCGATTCCTTATCAGTCTGGGCGCGGCTCTGAACACTGCCAAGTAGGAAAGCGGCAACGGCCGTACCTGCGATCACACACCAACGTTTCCTGGGCATTATCAATCCTCCATTTGCTGCAATTGAGCAAAGATACGCCTGCGCCGGCGAAAATCAAAGGTTTCCTCAAAACCGGTCTTTTCAGGTTGCAGGAGGCCTCCAGTATTAGTTATGTTAACTTGAATAAATCCAGACCGTATGAGCCTGCATTTGCAGTAACTCCGAGTTTCTGATGCAGTCAGACAGAGACGACAGGACCAAACCCCGTATCGCCCTGACCAGGGGCACGATGGCGCCGCACTACCGTCTTATCGAGAAAATCGGCGCCGGTTGGACGGAGGGAGTTCTACCTGGTGGATGGCGCCGGGCTGAATCGTAAGTTGCCAGGAAGTAGTCGTGACCGCAGAAACTTGGTGAAGCTGAAAGAGTGGACGATGAGGACGCTATGAGAATCAATTCAAGAATACGAAGAATCCGAATCGCGGTTCTGACGAGTGTGTCCATGACTATGGTGCTGTCGTCGTCAGTATCAGGGCGCGACCCGAATCGGCCGGTATTGGAGCCCGTGCAGTCAGCCACCGCCCGCCCGGCCTACTGTGTGGCGAGACATGATATCAACCAGATGGTGTTCGGTGTGTGCAACAATGGCACTATCGGTACCTGGGCCTCACGCGTCGGCTCCCAGGATTGTTTCGCGGGCGATTTTGTTCCGCACGGGGAATATCCGAAAGCTTCCGGCACCATGTACCTGGCCGGGGGAGCCATCTGGGTCGGCGCCATTGTAGGCCGTGACACGCTGGTATCGGTCGGAGCAGACCCATACCTCTCCAACGGAGAGATTCATCCAGACGAGTCTCCGCTGGGGGATATGATTCTTCGGTCCACGATTGATCCGACCAAGCCCGAGTTCGCAGGGGCGATATCCGAGCAGGATTATATCGCGGTTTACACCGACACTTTCACAACCGGCGTGATCGATGCCGGTACCGACTATCTCACCGGTCGTCCTCATACACCGTTGTTCGTGGAGATAACCCAGCGTTCATTCGCCTGGTCATATTCATACGCAGAGGATTTTGTGCTGTTTGATCTGGCCATCAAGAATATAGGCCAGTATAGATTGAAAGAAGTATATATCGGGCTGCTCATGGATCAGGATTGCTGTGAGGCTGTCCTGCATGGCGCCGGCGGGCAGGGTGACGATATCAGTGGATTTCTTGATCAGGTTAATGCCGACTATTTGCCGCAGTCGTGTCCGGATCAGGAGTCGGTGAATCTTGCCTGGTCCGCGGACAACGATGGTGATTTTTTGCTGTCGCCGGGCCTGCGTGTAGTTGATGTGACCGGTATGAGGGTGCTCCGCACGCCTGCGGATAGTCCGAAAATATCATTCAACTGGTGGGTCGGTAACGACATCTCGCGGGACTACGGCCCGCAGATGCGCGACAGATTCAGAGATCTTCAAACGGGCGGCACTGGTACCCCGTTAGGTGACCGCAGCCTGTATCATTTTCTGAGCAACGGCGAGCACGATTTCGATCAGATCTATACGGCAACCATACCCAGTTGGGACGAAATCTGGGTTCAACCCAACCAGTTGGTCGCGGCCGACGCGGCTGACGGTTACGATACTCGCTACCTGTTATCATGTGGCCCGTTCGGTATTGATCCGGGCCAGAGCTTGCCGCTGTCCTTCGCCTATGTGGGTGGAATGAACCTCCACGTTGACCCTGAAAACGGCGCCAATCTTCCATTCAACCCGGAAGAGTATTATAAGAACCTGGACTTTTCTGACCTGGCGCGGAATTCCATATGGGCCGAATGGATCTATGATAATCCTGGCGTGGATACCGATAGCGACGGCTATGCTGGTGTAGTGTATCCGTGCACGATAGTGGGAGGGGACAATCCAATCATCAGGGAAATTGCCAGGCGAGGTGATAAAGTCCCTGATTTTCGCGGGGCCAGTCCGCCTCCGGCTCCGTTCCTGTGGGTCGAACCACGCCTTGAGAGCATTCACGTGAGGTGGAACGGCCAGCTTTCGGAGACAACACCGGACTACTTCACCGGCGTAATTGACTTCGAAGGGTACCGCGTCTATATCGGGCGTGACGATCGCAGGAGCAGCCTGTCGGTCCTGCAGTCTTATGACCAGGATAATTATCAGAAATGGGTCTGGGATGACTCCCTGCAGGTCGGGGACAGACTGGGCGGGTTCACCTTAAAGGACAGTCCGTTCACCCTGGAGGCTTTGCGGTGTTTATACGCCCCGGCCGGTTGCGACGATCTGTCCTGGCACCCACTCGACTATACACGTTCAAATTTCTTTGCGTTTAGCTCCGGCGAAGTGGATTCGGCATTCTACTTTGTGAAGCAGGATTTCAATCGTTCTGTTCTGGCGAATTATCCTGATTCAGCCAATACGGACATCCGCAAACGTGACCCCGACGCGATCAGACCGCTGCCGGAATGGATAAGGGATACCACGCTGATTCCTGATTCGCTGCGCGACCGTGTTCTTACGGAGGACGGGTATTTCCTGTTCTATGAGTATGAGTACGTGATAGAGGATCTCCTTCCGACGGTGCCTTACTGGATCAATGTGACGACCTTTGACTACGGGTCGCCGCACTATGGTCTGGCTTCGCTGGAGACATCTCCGGTGATCAATCCCGCAGTCTCATATGCGCACGAATCGGTTCCATTGGATACCGATGATGGTGGACTGCAGGTGTACGTCTATCCGAACCCGTATCGGGCGGACGGCCACTACCGTCTGAGTGGCTATGAAGGCCGCGGTCCCGGAGAACGTGACCGACCGGACGATAGAGTGCGGCGGATACACTTCGCTAATCTGCCCCCCGAATGTACGATTCGCATCTATTCGATTGACGGCGATCTGGTGCGCGAGCTGGATCATGATGTCGATCCCAGCGACCCGCTGGCCAGCCACGAGACGTGGGATCTAATCACCCGCAATACTCAATTGGTGGTGTCAGGCTTGTATTACTGGGTTATCGAAGCAGCAGACGGGCGGACACAGATCGGGAAGGTTGCGATAATTCTGTAAGAGATCGGCAGGCGTTGGAGGACTACCAATTCCGGTTGCCTGGCAGCGGAGGACCGTGCCTATGAATGAGCTTGGTATCGTTGGCTGTTTTGCTGTGCTTACCGTTCTCTTTACAGCGGACTCGGCTTACCCCGGCCAGGGCTCGACAGGTTCGCGGTCCAGGGATCTGGGCATAGATGTCGGGGTCATGACAGTTGGTCTGGCCAACGCCATAACTGACGTTCCCGGTGTGGCGGTCGGCCATCAAACGATAATCCGCAGTAACAACGTACGAACCGGAGTGACTGCGGTACTGCCGCATGCGGGG
>CP070824.1:361008-368542 GCA_020344395.1 Candidatus Zixiibacteriota bacterium
GGACTGCTGATGCCGGACTCCCGGCACAGCGCCCCAACTGCCGCAAGGGCGTCGTAGACCACACCTACAATCGGGTCATTAGGAGCCTTGATCTGGTTCTCGAACGTAACCTCGTCGGTTTTTGCCCCTTTGCGCCGATACTCCACGCTGCCCTGCAGCCGGCGTAGTCGTCCGCGAGGTCCGTCGCCATGTCCGTTCTTCTCGACAAACAGGCAGTTGGCCTCTTCAAACGAAAGCGCCTCGCGCTCGACCTCCAGTTCACTGAGGATCCGGTCGACAGCCGGTTTCAATTGGCTCTGCGACTCCGTAAACTGCTGACGAACCGTCTTGAGCGCATTTACCTCTGACAGTGGTTCGACTGAATCGTCCAGAGCAATGGTGGGGGGCTCAAGACGGCTGACCCAGGCCAGGGTTTCGATTCCCGACTCAACCGCCCCCACGTAGAAGAACTTCCTAGCGGCCTCATTTGCTGCCAGTTCGCCGCGTTCGCTGATCTGCTCTCTCCTGTTCCGATCAGTTTCAGCGAGTCCTAAAGCCCCCGTGATTTCCAGCAGCTTGTTCAACTCCAACGGCAGCAGATCCTGCAGGTTGGCTGGAACGACAAGGTTGAGCAGCAACTGAGCGTATTCTTCGACATAGCTGCGGAACGTACTGTCTTCCAGAAACTCTGCCAGGTTGGGCCAGAAATCGACCAGCACCAGCAGACGTAAATCGCCGGCTGGCTGGGCTCGCAACTGCAACTTGAGTTGCTCGAAACTTCTGGCGAATTTCAGAGGGGAGAGCTTCATCTGTTATTGATAGACACGAATATTGATAGTGGCTTCAGCATCGCTCACATCGAACCTGGAATCCTGGCCCGGCTCAACAGCCACCAGGTCGGCCCTTCCCTTCTGAGACACAGCCAGCTTGACCGGTCCGAAATCAGACCGTCCATCCAGCTCAATCACCTTGATTGACAACAGCTTACCTTCGGTCTTGCCTTCGAATCGAACTTCGATCCGGTCGTGCCGTTCAGTCTCCAGGGTGATCTGCTCAGCGTACTCAGTCTTATCAGGGTCATACTTGAGCGGTTCAAGGGTGAAAACGGCCTCAGCCAGCTTGATCTGCCATTTCAGCCGTTCAAGGTGCTCGACCTGTTCCAGATCGACGGCGGCTCGCCCTGCTGCGTCGGTCACGAATTCCCGACCCAACTCCGGCACCTGCACCATGACATGGGCCGCCAGACGGGGATCAGAAGCCATCAGTTGGAGGTAGCTGCCTGCTTCTGAAGGATCGTGGATGACACGAAGAACAACCTCGGGATTCTCCGAACAAAGGGTGGCCAAGCTCCGCACCCCTGCCACTTCATCTGAGGTTCCGTCGGCGGCCAGATATGAAGCCGGTTCCTCCGCCGCGCCAGCCGTCAAAGGCCCTAATTCGATTACCCTGCTTCGGATGGCACAATCATACACCCTGTCAGCGAGCTGTTGCAGCCGCTCGGGGAAAGGCTCGGATGGGGATAATTCCAGCGGTTGACTGAGTTGGCGGTAATCGTTACAGAACTCTGAACAGAACTCACAGACAGCCACATGATCGGCCACCTTGCCGCGCTGCTGGCTGTCAATTACCTCATCATTGACGAATTTTATCAGTTCTTTTCTGGTCGGATGCATACTTTGCCCTTCCACTATTCTTCATCCGGTATATAGCTACCAAACGGCCAAATTGTCATATCCTGCCTGAGGCGCTGACGAAGTTCCTCCAATCCGCGGCTTACTGCCTTGTTCAAGATGTACTTATATTGGCTGAGGTAGTCACTTTGCGACAAATCTGGTTTCTGATCCATGAAATATCCTGGCAGCTTGCCGGTACTGCCGTGACTGCTCAGATCGACAAGATAAGTGCGGCAGGCCTCGAGTAGCCTGGGCGCGTCGTCGGCCGACAGCTGGCCGTTTTCAACGAACCGGGGCAAAACGCCGGATTGCACCAACTTAACTGCTTCGTCGAGGGCGGCCGATACCCGTTTGTTAACGTACTGCTCAGTTGGCGTCGGGATATTTCCCGTGCCGAGACTACTGGCGTTAGCATATTCAGCATTCACGGCCACCATCATGCTGATCAGGTCATGCATGGGCAAGGCGTTTCTTGACTCCGTCTTCTCGTCAAGAAGCTTAAATACTCCGGCACACCATTCGGGACGCGTGCGGGAGCCTGTGAATGCCTCTTTCACGAGGTCGTCCATGGTATCCCAGTCAATGGGTGGGAGACTGTCGCGCAAGTTACGCTCATTTCTTGCTGCATAAAGACTCTCATATGTTTCACCGGGCCAGACCCTCGAAAGGTACTCATCTCCGGCGAATATGTTTCGCAGACGGCGCTTCAGATTGCTTATCTGGGGATTAATCAGACCCCGCACAAGAGTTAACTCCTTGCGAGCGAATCCTCTGAGCAGTGTACGGAAGTGCCGAAGGAGCATGTCCGGGTCGGTTTTTTCATAGTCCGTCAACTGGTGACGCTCAAAGTAGTCGAATATCACAAAGTACGGCCTGTTCCCTTTGCTGGCAAAGAAAGGACCGAGAACATCATAAGCAATATCCGGCAGCCCGCGTTCCTGCTGCACCTGATCTTCCGGAAGCCTCCAACCTGCGGCTCGAAGGCGTCGCAGGCACGGTATTGTTTCAGAGTAGCACAACCGAAAGAACTTATCAAAGTTCTTCCGGTCGAGCGGATCGCCGAGGAAAGCCCGAATTACCTCCGCTGACTTATTTTTGTCTCTGTCTGTAACAACCATGACAAGTCCAAGTGTTCTGCCTGACCAGAGACCATTATCACCCAAGACGCTACGCTGTCAAACAGAGTCGGCTGGATGCTACCAGAAGCTAAGACATAATTTGCGCCTAGGCAACAGCTTGATGGGTTACTTGCATTTGAATACAGGGCTCCAGGCGCGCAACACTCGACAGTACTTTCGCTCAGACCATAGCCGACGGTTCGCGTGTAAGTTCATGACGTCTCGCCTTTGAGTGCATCGATCAGCCTGCGAATGATCCCAGCGCGAACACTTCCATATCCCTCAGCCTCATTCTGATTTGCAGGGTCGACGAGACTCGACCACCACTTTCGAGTTCTGACACTAGCAGCTGGACAGGATCTTTAAGACCGCTTTGATTGAAGGAAGGTCTTCGGACAGATTCAAGCCGGCATCCGCCAAGCATCATCCACGGATTAGTACGAGCACTCCTGCATGAAGCACTAGAATGAGCGGGTTGTTGAGGTAATGTAAGTCCTTGTTAGGCCTGCAATTATGCCAATGGGGAGTTACCGCCTAAAGAAAACCTTACCATTTCATGAAGTCATTTCAAACCATCCGCCAGACCAAATACTGTCTCTCAATTTTGGTCATAAGGAAGGCCGCCATTTCTACAATGACGGCCTTTTCCGGTTCTCAGTCAGGCATTTAGTTGATCGTGATATATCCGGTAAAGTCGGAATATACGATCACGTTCGTATGCGTGTTACATCGTGCCGCGACTCTGACCCTGTATGCCGAACCCGTTGAGGTAAAAGCATAGTCATAAGACAGAGACGATGACCATGGAGAATCATGTATCTTCGAACTATAATTGTAAAACTGGAACTGATATTCTACGGTATGGCCATCACTGCTCGTAACCGCATTGGTAGAATATGTTAACGTCCCACCGACCGATCCACTTGTCGGACCGGCGGGAGTGTCCGGTTTTTCAATGGCTTCGAAGACGGTAACCGACCTTGCCGCCGTCGTTGCCGATTCAACGGAAGTGTTAACGGCACAGCGGGCTTTGCAGGTCACGTCGAAAGTCCCCGATGATGTAAAGGGGTGTTTTACGGTTATCTGATAAAAGCTCGACCAGGGAGTTCCCGGTATCCACGGGCTGACCGAGCCGTCGCCGAAATCAAATTGGAATTCCACTTCGTGACCATAGTTGCAATATGAATGGCTGGTGGATAGTTGAACAGAATCACCCACAGACGGTGGATCATACGAGTTGTAACTGGGGACATCCGGGGTGGTGACCAACTCGGGCCCGTCGGTAATTTCGATCGAAGTGGACTGCTGTGACCATCCCGATTCGGCCAGGGTATCCACGGCACATCGAGCCTGGTAGTAGACATTGTAAGTTCCCGCCGACGTATACGTGTGACTTGCGGTCGTCGTCGAAGACCATGGTGAGATGGTGCCATCGCCGAAATCGAACTGATACTCAAATGCAGCATGCCCGACGTCGGAGGATGCGGATTGATAGATTTCCCAGGTGTATTCAACATTCGTCGCACCATAGCGCTGTCCCTTTGGCCCGTATTGATATATTGTCACTTTTTCGACAATATTGACCACAAGTGGATCCGACCATGCCGATTCAATCAACCCATGAGCGGTAAAGGCATCGCGAGCTTGAACCTTGACTTCATAGCTCCCCAAGTTGGTGAAATAATGGGTTTTCACGGTGTCGGTTTGTGACCAATCGGTCAATGCCGATCCATCACCGAAATCAAAGCGATACTCCATCCAGGTATCCCCGTGCCAGCTGGACGTCGCTCCAGTAGCCGTGAAATACAGGGTCTGATATTTATTACCGACATTCGAGCCGGTCGGCGCGGGCGGGGTGCTGATGGTTTCGGGATCCCGAGGATACATATTGATCGGATCGGACCATTCAGAGACAATTTCAGGATGAGCAATGCACCGGACCTGTCGGGTGAAAGGATAAGTCCCCGCGGTTGTCCAGGTTTTGCTGGTATAGCTTCCCGGAATCAGCCAGTCGGTCTGAGTTCCGTCACCCCAGTCATACATCACTTCGACGTCATGTCCTAATGAACTGGCAGATCCATACACATAATAATTGGTGGGCGTATTGACTACCGGGTATCGTTGAGTTGTCTGCCAGTTAATATAACCGGGTTTGTTGATCGTTTCAGAGGCAGTCGTGCTAATGGTCACCAACAGTGAATCCGACTCGGCCGTTACGTCGGTGTGGGTTGCGCAGCGGGCAGTATACTTAACAGTGTACGTTCCTTCGGTCGTCCAGGCATGCGAGGCCGTGTAGGGAGCGGATTGAATCCATGCCGATGTTGTCCCATCACCCCAGTCAAACCGTCCTTCTACGGCGTCACCGAGATTAGTTTGTGAACTGTGATAGGCGGTATAGTCGTACGATTCATCAATGGCACCGTCGGTTATTCCATTAATTGCCCCCGGCGGAGACAATATTATTTCGGTCGGTTCAGTGATCGTCACCGTCAGGGCGGCCGACCACTCTGATAAAATTGATGGATGATTTATGCATTGAGCCTGAGTTTTGACTTCATAAGTGCCCGCCGTTGACCAGGTATGATAATTGGTCGCGAGCGATTGCCAATTTGACATAGTCCCATCGCCCCAATCGTATCTATAAGCCACGGCATGATCCAGGCTGCTGACCGCACCGCCGGTGGAGAAATGAATATTCTCGCCGGTGACACCCGTTGATGATCCGCTGGGTACGTTCGGCGTGGACACAGTTTCTGCGGCCGGAACGGTAATTGTCACTGATTTGGCGTCCGACCAGGCTGATTCAACGCTTGCATGATCCGCACATCTGGCCTGAGCTTTGACCTCATAGGTTCCCGCGGTAGTCCAGGCATGCGATCTGGTTCTGAGGTTGTTCCATGTGGTAATTGTTCCGTCGCCGAAATCCCAGCGGTACTCGAGACCATGGCCTTTATTGCTGGTTGATGCATCACAGGCATAGTTGATCGATTCATTTTCTTCGCCGGTGCCCGCTCCTGTCGGCGTTCCCGGTGCCGTAACGGATTCGGCAGTTGCTTCTGTGACAGTTACTGTAACAACGGGGGACCAATCGGAAATCACGAGGTGATGGTTTTTGCATCGAGCTTGAATCCTCAGATCATATGTGCCGGCAGTTTCATAGGTATGAACCAAGTAGGTTGAAATCGTCCAAAAGGTATAATATCCGTCGCCCCAGTCGGCGTAATATTCGACAATGTGGCCCAGCGAACTCACGGAGCCGGAGATATTGTAAGCCAAAACGCCTCCCGCTTCAGTGGAGTCAACACCGGAGGCGGATGAGGGAGCGTCGGGAGTTGAAATCGTTTCTGCCGGAGGATCTTCTGTCGTGAAGCTAAAGATTGCCGATTGTGTCGTTGCGCCCGAAGGGTCCTCGGCGACAACATACCAGAAATACTCGGTGCTGTAAGCCGTCGTGACCGGGCCAACACTCTTTGCCGATAGTCCAGTGGAGAGTACCGGTGGCGGGTCCGATGTCCCGAAATGAACATCATATGTTAATTGATCTCCATCGGGATCCGTGCATGTCCAATGAAGAGTCGGTGACATCGATACGCCCGCTGCATGGTCGGCGGGAGAACCGGCCGCGGTGTTGTTCTCCGGAACATCTGGCGGATTATTGGTCGGCACCTCGGTCGTAAAGTTGAACACGGCCGAAGACGTTGCCGCGCCAGAGGGGTCTTTGGCCGTTATTTTCCAGTAATAGGTCGTATTATTGGCTAAACCGCTCGGGCCGTAGCTGTTAGCCGACTGAGCGGTCGCAACAACCGGAGGTGTATTTGATGAACCGAAGGCGACGTCATAAGTCAAGGCATCGCCATCGGGATCCGAGCAAGTCCACCTTAGGGTTGGATTTAGCGGGACGTCGGCAGCCTCGTCCGCAGGAGAACCGGCTGCCGTATTATTTACAGGAGACGCCGGTGGTTTATTTGAGGGTTCTGTAGGTGAATCTTCTCCACAAGAATAAAGAAGAGTTGAGGCAAGGACAATTGCCAAAAGAAATGGCACATTTCTTAACATGTTTTCCTCCAAAAATTGATGTGCTAACTCCGCCCACATTACCAGCTTCGAACTGAAAAGTCAACAATTTTTGTCCTGTTTTACCGCAAAATCCTCATTCTAGTTTCGATTCTTGGCCATAATGACTCAGCGGATTTTTGATATGGTAAAGTCGGTGATGCGCCCTACCCTGCCCCAGTTATGTTACCGCCGTTTGTGTTAGTCCCGTGGCAGCTTTTTTCAAGGCAGGCCGCGGTCTGAAACCGTGGTCACTTAAAGCGATATTATGACATCCCTGATGTATCGATTGCCCGCAGGAACTCGATCTCCAGTCCGGTTGGGCCTTCACATCAATACAGAATATTATTAGAAATGAGTGAAAAACTTCGAGCTGGTGGTGTAATATCTCAAGGCACCATAGATTCCTATGTAGCATCGGAGGGGGTAGGATTCGCCGCAGGGCGTTTTGGCTAACTTGTTGATATAACATGAATTACACGTAATTAAGTGCTCCTGCAAGGGTTAAGTTACGTGTAGTTGCGTGCAGTTAGTGGTAGTTGCCTGTAGTACCGTGTAGTTCCCGGTTAGAAATCCGTTAGAAAATCGTAGGCGTCTAATTCTGCCAGGGCGGCCTGAATACGGCCCTTCGCCACCCAAGTACCACCCTGTCGACTCCCATTGAAGATATCGAGCATAAAGCCAGATGGGCATATTGTTGATAGCTAACCA
>CP070824.1:368642-376128 GCA_020344395.1 Candidatus Zixiibacteriota bacterium
ATCCCAAGGTCATCTTCGCTGATCCCGACTACCTGGAGGTATTCACCTTTCCGATGGTCGAGGGCAACCCACAGATCGCACTCACCGAGCCTTTCTCGGCCCTGATCACTGAAGCGGCAGCCACCAGATACTTTCCAGACCGTAACCCAATCGGTCAGCTGTTTAAGATAAACGACAGGCTTGAATGTCACGTCGCGGGAATCCTCAAGAATATTCCTCAGAACACGCAGTTGTACTGTGATTTTGTGGTTTCATATGCAACCCTGGACAGGATCGGTGAAGACACACATTCCTGGGACCGGATCGCCGGCGATTATACATACCTTCTTCTCAGTGGACAGGCCGATCCCTCCGACATTGTCGCCCGGGTTCCGGCAATAGTGGGAAGCCACCTTGACGCCCGGGAAGCCGCAAAGTGGACATTCAGAATTAAGCCTCTCGGGGACATTTTTTTCAGTGCCCTGGGTCCTGGCATGAACCGGCACGAGCTGAATCCGGTCGGTGAGCCCGGACTGTTATTCGGTTTCGGCGCCGTCGCCCTGTTTGTCCTCCTGACAGCCATCGCCAACTTCATCAATCTGACCACGGCCAGGTCAGCCGACCGGACGAAGGAAGTAGGCGTGCGCAAAGTATTTGGCGCCTCTCGAAAACACCTGATAAACCAATTCCTCGGTGAATCCATCATCATGACATTGGCGGCGATGTTCATAGGTATGTGTGTCTACGAACCCTTCAAACTATGGGCCAACAAGAACATGTTCCGGGAAATGATGGTGGATTTCTACGACAACCCCATGATGCTCGCTTCAATTGTGGCGTTGATGTTGCTTGTCGGAGTAATCGCCGGCTATTACCCGTCCCTGTACCTGTCCAGATTCCGCCCGATTACTGTTCTACAAGGCAAAACGAGTATCAGATCGTCCCGGTCATTCCTCCGCCGTGCCCTGGTAGTATTCCAGTTCGGTGTTGCCGCCGTCTTCGTTTTTGTAACGTTGATTACGATCAGACAGACCAATCACGTTACCTCTCTGGACCTGGGTTATGACACCGAGAATATGCTCGTTCTTGACTTCGAGAGCGAAAACGCCTCGAACGACTGCCGGCTGGTGAAAAACGAAATCATGGCCCGGACTGATGCCCTCTCGGCGGCTGCTATGAGTGCTACGCCCGGCCGAAGATCATTCCGTTGGGAAGTCCTCTACTCCGACGAAACCAGACACGATTCGAGCCTGGTGTACTTCAAGGCCGTCTCAGTCGACGAAGATTACGTTCCAATGTTCGGTCTGCAGGTCACGCAGGGGATTCCGTTCAGCACAGAGATGACACCGAGAGCCGATAAGGTCATAATGGTCACCGAATCTCTGGTCGAGAGGATGGCCTGGCAAGAGCCGGTCGGACACCGACTCTACCTGCCGGATGAAGGCTTTGTCGAAGTTGTCGGAGTTGTCGAGGATTATCACGGTTCACCTTTCACTTTCGGATACTCGACGGCCGTTGTGCTGATGTTCCGCCCACAGGAACACACAAGCCTGGTTGTCAAACTGCCACCGGAGAACATTTCCGCTTCTATCGCGGCCATCGGGGAGATCTGGCAGACTACTCTGCCTCAGTACGGGTATACATACTCGTTCCTCGACGAAATGATCGACGCCAGCTACAACGACATGAGACGAGAAAGCGGCATGCTCTTTGCCATCGCCCTCTTCGCGATCGGCATCGCCTGCCTCGGCATATTCGGCCTGGTATCATTCACGGCCGAGCAACGGACTAAAGAGATTGGTATACGTAAAGTGCTCGGGGCCAGTGTTCCGGGAATCGTTCGTTTACTGTCGAAGGAATTCGCGGTCCTTGTTATAATCGCTAATCTCGTAGGCCTGCCCATCGGTTATTTGATGGCCAGCGACTTTCTCAGTTACCAGCCATTCCCCGTCAACATTGGTCCGTTCTCATTCGTCGTCGTCTGCGCGGCCGGCATCGTCCTGGCCCTGGGCACAGCCGCCTTCCAGTCGATCAAAGCCGCCCTCACCAACCCGGTAAAGACATTGCGCAGTGAATAACACCGCCTTAGCACGCTGATTGACGTATATCGCATGACAGCCCACGCCACCAGGAGAGCCACGCAGTGCTGAAACACTACTTCAAGGCCGCCCTGAGAAATCTGCAAAGACAGAAGCTCTATACTTGCATCACTATCGTCGGACTGGCCGCCGGGCTGACTGTATGTCTGGTGGTGCTCGGCAATATAAGTTACGAATTCAGCTTTGAGGACTTCCACGAGAACAAAGACCGGATCTACCGCGTCGAGTGTGACTATTCGTTTGAAGACGAACAATTCTCCTCGGCCAGAACGATGGCTCCACTCGGAGCCGCCATGATCGATGAAATCCCGGGTATTGAAAAAACCACCGTCTTCAGGGTATGGCGATTAAGCAGTGTCAAGTTCAGTGGCAAACGAACCTTGATTGTGGATAACAACATGGGATCGATGGTTGTACACCACCCCAAAGTCATTTTTGCCGATCCCGACTATTTGGAGGTGTTCACTCTGCCAATGGTCGAGGGCAATCCGCAAAGCGCCCTCACCGAACCTTTCTCGGCTCTCATCACCGAGACTGCCGCCAGCCGATATTTCCCGGATCGTAGCCCGATCGGACAGATATTTGAGATCAATGACAGGGTGGAATGCCTCGTCACCGGGGTCCTGAAAGACATTCCCCAGAATACACAATTGTATTGTGATTTTGTTGTCTCATACTCCACCCTGGATCGAATAGGTGAAGATACTCAGTCGTGGCATAAAATCACCGGTGATTACACCTACCTCTTGCTTCGCGAGAATGCAAGAGCTTCGGACATCATAGATCGGGTCCCGCCAATCGCCAGGAGACATCTTGACGACCAGGATGCCGCAAAATGGAAATTCAGGATTAAACCTCTCAAGGACATATATTTCAGCGCTTTGGGCCCGGTCTTCAGTCGAGGTGAGTTGAACCCGATCGGCGAGCCCAGCTGTTTACTCACCTACGGAGTTCTTGCCGCATTCGTCCTAATAATCGCCATTGCCAACTTCATAAATCTATCTACGGCCAGATCTGCTGACCGAACAAAGGAAGTAGGAGTGCGCAAAGTATTCGGCGCCTCCCGGAAGCACTTGATACATCAATTCCTTGGTGAATCCATCATTATGACGGCGATCGCAACGATCATAGGTGTGTGTATCTATGAACCTTTCAAGACCTGGATGGATGACTACCTGCGACGGGAGATGATGGTGGACTTCTACAACAGCCCCATGATGCTCATTTCAACTGTAGCCCTGATGCTCCTGGTCGGAGTTGCCGCCGGCTATTATCCGTCCTTGTATCTGTCGAGGTTTCGCCCTGTCGCCATACTCCAGAGCAAGACCAGTATAAGATCATCCAGATCGTTCCTGAGACGTGCCCTCGTGGTGTTCCAGTTTGCAGTGGCAGGCGCTTTCATATTTGTTACGCTGACGCTAATGAGACAGATTATTCACGTCACATCACTGGACGTGAAATTCGACACAGCAAACATGATGGTCATGAACGTCGAAAGCGAAGAGGCTGCGAATGATTGCCAACTTCTGAAAAACGAAATCCTGGCCCGCACTGACGCCATCTCAGCAACGACCACCAATTGTCCGCCCGGAAAAGAAACCTATCGGTATCAGGTGCTCTATACCGATGATGCAAGGCAGGATTCGAACCTGGTGTATTTCAAGTCCTTTTCGGTTGACAGCGATTACATATCGATGTTCGGTCTTCGAGTCACTCAGGGCAGCCCGTTCACCGAAGAGATGATCCCCAGCGCTGACAATGTCATCATAGTGACCGAATCGCTGGTTGAGGAAATGGAGTGGCAGGAGCCGATTGGCGAAATACTGTACCTGAAAGAAGAAGGATTCGTCGAGGTTGTCGGGGTGATCGAGGATTATCACGCCACTCCATTTACCCACGGATATAGCTCAGAACTTATCCTGATGTTCCGACCTGAGGACCGTACCAGTCTGGTCGTCAAGCTGCCACAAAACAACGTTGCCGCCTCGATCTCGACCATTGGAGATATATGGAATTCGACCCTGCCGGACTACGAGTTTACGTACTCGTTTCTCGACGAAAATATCGCGGCCAACTACGATGAAATGTGGGAGCAAAGCGCGCTGTTTCTGGTTCTATCCTTCTTTACAGTCGGTATCGCGTGCCTTGGGATATTCGGCCTGGTATCATTCACAGCCGAGCAACGAAGAAAAGAAATCGGAATCCGCAAAGTGCTTGGCGCCAGCGTCTCTGGCATCGTCCGACTCTTATCGAAGGAATTCGTGGTCCTCGTGCTCATTGCCAATATCGTTGGTCTGCCCCTTGGCTCCCTGGTGGCCCATGACTTTCTCAGCGAACAACCACTTCCGGTCGGCCTCAACCTATTCTCGTATATTGCAGTCTGTCTGGCAGCCGTCATCCTTGCTTTAGGCACAGCCGCTTTCCAGTCGATCAAAGCCGCCCTCACCAACCCGGTCGAAACGCTCAGGAGTGAGTGATTCCGAAGGACTCCCTATCCCCTGCTCCCAATAGTTGAGCACGGCGTCACTTCTTCTTCCCCGGGTCCGGCATCTCCTCCTCGATTCCAGCCAGGCGGCGCGCGATCTGTACTTTCTTCTCAAGATCGCCGCTGGATCGAATGACCAGCTTGGCGCCGTCCGGCGAACCTCCCCCGTGCATACATCCCGGCACCCCGGAGCCGATCGTGCACCACTCCACCAGTCGCGCCGCGCGAGCCCTCGACTCCCCCGAATGCAGGGCCGTCATGTATTTCTCGATCAGATGGCCGTATTTCTCGGATTGAAAATCCTTACTCGACGGCATGCACCCCGTCTCGGCAATCCCGCCGGCAATATCCTGAGCCAGCACGGACGTTTCATACGGAAGAGTGGCCACATGAACCTTGTTAACATTGGATAACAACGGATCACACAGCCAGGCACCGGACGGATGTTTCTTCCCCATCGCCGCGGCGGCAATACCCATTCCGTAGGTTGTCTCATTGTTTATATGCATCTTTACAATCTTGTCATTGAAGACCCTCGCTGATAGTCCACCGGCCCGTGCTGTTAAGACTGCCGAGCCAATCTTGATATCCCCCTGCCCGGCCACGCATCCGCCAATAGCCGAGCGATACGGCATAATGAAGTGCGACACCGCCGCTCCCGTGAATTTGTACTCCCCGCACATGAACACGCGCTTCTTTGGTACAAAGACATCCTCGAAAAACAGGAAGGATTGGGTTATACCGCCCTCCTGAACCGGGTTGTCAAAACCTTCCTCCTCGTCACGGGCGTCATTGGGATGTCGAGTTTCGACAATCGTCAGCCCTTCCTGATCCCTCGGTATCACAAACGACAGCGCACAGTCGGCGTCCCCTTCCCTGTACATAGAACCTGGAAGCACAAAAATCTCGTTCGCCGCCGCGACCCCGCAGATCATCAGCTTGGCTCCCTTGACGACTATGCCGTCATCCCGCTTTTCGACCAGGTGCAGGTACACGTCCTTGTCAGCCTGCTGAGAAGGCAACTTAGTCCGGTCCCCTTTGGCATCAGTGAGAGCACCTGAAATGGTGATATCCCTGGATTGAGCCTGCTTTAGCCACTCCAGCAAACGCCCGTGATAGTCAGTGCCTGACTCCTTGTCCATATCGAAGGTCGTCACAAACATGGCATTCAATGCGGCCCACCCGGCGCACCTGCCGCCGGTGCACGTCCCGGTCAGATGAAACATCAATCGCTTCATCTCTGAATTCGCATACATGTCCTCCGGCTCCCGAATGATGGACAAATACCGGCTGATCGGTTCACCGGTCAAATGTGAAGTCGTGGTTACCATCTCGCGGTAACGTTCGTCTGCCGCCGCCTTGAATGTCCAGCCATGCCCGGCCACGGTGCGCCGCGTGGCCGGATGCGTAGTCACGTCATCAATGGGCTCATCATACTTGTGAATGTTAGGCCGCATCCTCTTGAGGGACGCGAGATATTGATCATATGAGATTATGGCCATGTCTTCCTCCGTTCACGGTAACACGCATACAGCAGGGCCAATATAGCAGACCTTCCTTCCGAATCAAGCATGGCCCAGCGCGCTAGAGGACAAAAAAAAAGACCGGTCAATGACCGGTCTTTTCGAAGAGATTCTCGGTCGGTTGTCAGTTCAGCACAATCCAGAAGAAGCCGGTAATACCCTGCGAGGTGGATCCCTGGTTGAAAACAAAATCCCGATTGTCGGTAATGGCTGCTTTGACCTTGACGGAATCGAGTACGGCCAGATTGATGTCATCCGTGCCCGAGTAACCGGTGTTCAACGGGCATCGGAGGACGACCGTGTACTCCTTCGTTCCGTCATCCCAGGCCGAGAGTGCCCAAACATCCCAGCGGCTGAGACGGTACGGGGCGCTGGCCGAAGCCGCAAGCGAGCTATCAACCATCCAGCCCGGGACCCTCTGTCCGACTGTCCAACCCGTGGTCCCACCAACATTAAGAGAATCGTCACCCACGTAAAAAAAGTAATCTGTAAATTCTGCGACGTCTTCGTGCCAGTATTTAGGCTCACTGAGTCCGGCCCCTCGCGGCGGGTTCACAATACCGCTTTCCTTATCACCTTCGTCAGTCGTCAGAGATGAACCGTCAAAAGTCTTACCTTCTGCAAAGCCGGTCAAAGTGTCGCCAGCCAGCTTTTTGGAAGCGGTTCTCAGGGCTCGCCAGTGCCAGGCATCCATGACATCCGACGCCTCTCCCACCTGGCCTTCAAACAGCAACAGAAATTGGTCTTCAACCGACGCAGATGGATTCACGCTAAACAACACGCTTGGTTCGGTGGCCACCACCTCGTAATTATCGGGCCAGACATCGTGACTCGCGTCATCCCAAGTCGCCCTGACGTACAGCGTGTCGCTGAAAACTATCGCCTTGAAAACGATCTGATCCGATACCGCCACAGCAGTTGACCTCTCGGACCTGGTCTCAATCGGTGGGCTGAAGGCCATTGCCGGAACATCTATTATCGTTCCTGAGGCACTGTCCCAGACCTCATCACCCAGATCAGTCGCTGATGGTGCCGCCGATGCTGTAAAAGCGACTACCTTAGGCAGTTCGGCAGGTCCGTTTCCATTCTCGTCGCCGTCATCGCCCCCGCAGCCAAACACAAGAAGTAACACCGGAAGGACGGCCAGGTACGCAAATCTCTTCATGTTACGATTCTCCCGATTATTGAATCTTCAACTTATACGCAATATAACAGAATCAGCCGCATTCAAAAGCTAATTATTGACGGCCAAACGTTTGATCACAACCATGGTAAGATCATCAAACAGATGCTCTGGAGAAGCAAACGGCCTCACTGCATCGAGCACCGCTCTTTGCACCTCCGAGGCTGAGCGGTCGGCGTTCTCCCGGATGACGTCCACCAGCCTATCTAACCCGAAC
>CP070824.1:376228-383494 GCA_020344395.1 Candidatus Zixiibacteriota bacterium
ATGGTCGTAGTCGGGTTAAACGGGTTTGGATAATTCTGGGCCAGACTGTAACCGGAAGGCAGCAGATCATCGTCATCGTTCACATCGGTAGGCAGGTATAGCACGTTGGAGGCGTAGACGTTCAGGCCGTTCTCGCGCGGGTCTGACCAGGCAAACCAGGCCCGACCACGGTGCGAATGGACATCCGGGTCTAGCATAAAGGTCGGGACCGTCGTGGAGACCGGCTGATTGCCGCTCAGCGCCGTCAGTGTATTGTCAAACACCTGATAGAACAGCCGTCGGTTGCCTTCACGCCGGTCAAGCCAGACCGTACTGACATAATCATTCTCGCACACATTCACGGCAGGCTCAGCCGCATATGATTCAGTATCATCGTTCACCATGATCGGAGTCGTCACTTCCGCCCCTGTTGCGTCAAGCTGCACGAGGTACACGTCGTTGCCCTCGGTGCCAGTCCAGAGAACCGAAATCGTGCCGTCGAGGCCGACGTCGGCTGCAATATCCTCTATCCCCACGTCGCTGACGGTTGACTCCCAGCTGAACGAGCCGCCCTCGGACTGATCGCTTTCGAACCATTTACCCTTCAGTACCGGCTCGGGCCCGCCAGCGTCCAGCCAGATCACGTATGTACGGTCGAGGTCGTCCATGCCGATTTGCAGGTCAGAGTTCCACAGATCATACTGTGCCTCTGAAATCACGAATTCCGGTCCGTCAAGTTCGCCCGCGGCATTCAGCCACCTTCCCCACACCTGCGGAGATGCGCCGCGACGGTCAATCCAGGCCACCAGTGACTGACCGCCATACGACATGGCCGCCACCGGCGATGCCTTGATGGCTGCCTGATTGGTGTCCGATATGATAAACTCGTTACCGGAGAAATCCCCAAGATTGGAGGCAAACCTGCCGTAGATACGCTGTCCCGCAAGCCCACCCAGCGGACGGCTGTCTATCCAGGCAATCAGGACCCCGGCTCCCCCTGCCGTCACGTCCGGTTCGCTCTGAAGTACCGGATTTGTATCCTGGTTGACCTTCACATTTCCAATCAGCGACTCACCGGCGTTGGACAGGACATCAAGATATATATCACCCGGATCGCTGCGCTGATCGGTCCAGACAATCAGATCATAGTGGTTGGTCGTGGAGATTACTTTGGGATCGATCGACGGCGCTCCGATGGAGTCATCGTTGATCAGTTCTTCGGACGTCAGCAGTTTTGTGCCCGCCGCATCAAATAGCTGCATGTGTATGTCTGCTCCCTCATCTCGAACCTCTGTCCAGGCTATCCCGAACTCATCAGGTCCGGCGAAATCGGCAGAGGGTGACCATCGTCTGCCGACACTGCTCATATTCATGGTCTGGAGGCCTGACAGGTCCACCAGTGAAGAATCGAGCTGCACCGAGATGATCGAGTTGTCAGCTCCCGATATCCCCCATGAGGCCATGAGGTTGTCGTCAGGAGCAACCGTAAGATCCGTCCCCCAGTTGACAGCCAGAGTATCGCCGACGGATATCTGCACATTCCCGTCAATCAAACCCCGGTTGGGACCGAAACGTTGAGCATAGATTTCCTGACCCAGGCGCTGATCCACCCAGGCCAGCACATACCTGGCCGTTTCAGAGAAAGCAACTACCGGTGCATACTGGCTGGCGTTGTCATGCGGGGGCGGCACGATCGAGAATTCAGGACCCAGAGGATCACCGTCACCTGCAAACAGCCTGGCATATATATCCGCCCGGCTGTTGCGATAATCTTCCCATGCAACCAGAAACCCGCTCCCCGGTTGAACGGCAACCGACGGCACCCAGTGCTGGGAAGCGCCACCGTCGGTGTTCACCGTCGAGGGGGCGGATACAGTACTACCGTCCGAGTTGTAAACTCTTACCCGGATGTTCGATCCGTCGATACCATACGCCTCCCAGACTACAACCATCCGACCATCAGGCCAGACCGCCGCATCATAGGGTCCGGCAAATGACGAGAAGCTTGTGTCGTTCACCAGGAACCAGTTCAGGTCAACGCTGAAATCAGAATCGTAACGAGAACAGTAAATGAGGCCGGAAGTCTGATCGCGGTAGAGTACATATATTCGGCTTAGCGCGTCCGTACCGACCCAAGCATCCACATAATTTGATCCATAATCTGATCCGGCGAACAACTGATTGCCCCCGACCCGGTTCATCTCTGCATCGAATTGCTGAAGGAACAGTGATCGCGAGCCAAATCTGTCATCATCCCAGCCGACCACCCAGCCACCGTCGGCAAGGGCCAACAGTGAAACCTCACGTTGTGTAAATCGAGCCGGTGAGACCGAAGCCGATACCAGAAAGTCTGAGAAAGAGGTCATTGCCGACACCGCTGATCCGGGCTGTGCAACCGCTGCTGATCGCCAGCTTCGATCAATGCCCTCCAAACGCTGTTCATGGATAGCGGCCCGGTTAAACTCGACCCCGAAAACAGCTCCGGGGAGGCTTAAGAGTATCAGTATCTGAATCCAGGTCTTTCGTAACATAGTCCGATTCCTCATACAAACTAATATAACTCATCCAGCGCAAGAATGGTGCCTCCGTACTTATAAATTGAGGCGCCGTCCAGCCGGATCTCTCGCTGGCCCGGCGGTGTAAGTGATTGATTTGTGGGCACTTATGCCCCCGGCCGAGGAGGCCCATTAACTCCGAAGCCGCCTGTTTCGGTGGCTAAGAGTCAAATCTGCAATTCTGTTCGTCTATCGTGAAAAAAACGGCGCCACGGAGCTGGTCATGGTGACGGCAGGCCCCCTTCGCAGTTCTCTCAAAACACTGCTGAAACCTTGATTTGTTCCAAATCGTATTATTACATAGCCTTAATAGTTTGCGTATTGGAGGCTGACATACTTCAATACGTTATCCCGGTACAGAAAGCCGGGGAGATGATAGATATGAATAGCACCAGACCAGAGAATCGCCATATGCACCCGTGGGGTGGCAGTTCCGGAAGGAGAGGTCCGCTCTTCGTCGCAAGCAGGTATCTACTGGTTTTGCCACTGGCGATGCTGGCAGTTTCGTTTACAGCTTACGCTGACGACCGGCCGGTGCTCCTGACTTCAGACAGCGAAGGCGAGCCGGAGGTCCTGATACTTGCCGATACTGACCCCAAACTCAAGGACCTGGCCGATGAGTACCTCACCATCCTCGAGGAACTACAGATGATCATCGAGGACTATGCCGAATACTATTCTGAGCTGGAGGTCAAAGAGAGGAAACTGCACCCCATCTCATTCGGGAAGCTCAAGAGGGGGTTGAAGAGCGGCAGATATACGGAAAGTCATGATGTTCTGAAGGGCGACCTGACGGAATTCATCAAAGAACTCTCAGTTCTGGAGGAAAAGACTGTCTCCGGTAGAGGTGAGAACAATAAGGCATGGCGCCGACTCGTACGTAATCTGGCACGTGAGATGTCCATGCTTGTCGATTTCATAGCGGACTACCAGAACAGAATAGAGACGAATGATATATACTTAGTTGCCCTTCAGGAATATCTGGATAAGGCTTCGAAGGAACGCCGAATCGTGATCCAAATCGAGACTTCTAAGATTGACGAACTGCTCGAACAGTTGGAGGACCTAGAGGGTATCGAGTCTCTGGCTGTCGAGGACCTGCTCGAGGAGTTGCAGGCTGTGGAGGAACTGAAGGCCTTGAAACTGGTAGTACCCTCGGTGCCGGAGATACCGCTGGTGCCGGGCGTACCGCTGAGTTCATACCCGCCTAAGAAACTCCCCCGCGTTCCGGACATCTATGTCGGCGAGGACGGCGAGGTAACCGTCGGTCTCCGCAAACGCGGGTATGGACGTGAGCTTTCGGCCACCGCGACCGTGTCCGATGATGAAACGCCGATAACCATAATTCACCCCTCGGGGAACGTCCTGGTAGGCGGATGGAACCGGGATGTGATCCTGGCCAAACTTCAGCTGGAAGTGAGCGCCGACAAACGGTCCAAAGAGGAAAAGTTCGCAGAAAGCGCTGAACTCCAGATAAAGCGTCTGGCGAAAGGCTATATCGTAAACGTTCGTGTACCCAAAATCTCCGATCCTGATATCAAGTTGCTCTCATCAGTTTTGAGCATTCGTCTGCCGATGAATAATCCCGTTGAATGCCGCAATTCCTTTGGTCAGTTGGTAGTTGCCGACATGTCCGGCGGGCTGCGTACGTTCGGTGAAAACTCCGAAGTATATGTTTCCAACGTGACCGGTTCGGTTACCGCGCAGAATTCCTCCGGGCCCATGACCTTCAGCAGTGTCGTGGGTAACATTGATGCTCTGAATAACAACGGCATAATCTACGCTGTCAATTGCAGCGGCAAGCTGGAATTCAAAAACGAGTACGCTCCGATAGCATTGGTGGGATGTGAAGGCAGCACCCGCATCGGCAATATCGGCGTCGTGACCGTTCAGGATCATCTCGGTGACGTCATTATTGATAACAGCCGCGGCCATGTCGCCGTGGAGGATCTGGAAGGCAACCTTGAAGCCAGTAACCTCCACCATCCATTAAGAGCCTGGCGAATCAGCGGTTCGGCCCAACTGTCCAACCTCAGTGCCGACATCGATATCCGCGGCATCAAGGGCTCACTGACCGTCATAAACAAGCACGGGCAGATAACGGGCGAAGATCTCAATGGCCCGCTGAAGATCAATTCCTACGATGGTGATGTTACGGTCAAGCTCAACCACCGACTTGGTGGGCCTTCCACAATCACTGCGGACAATTCTACTGTCCTGCTCTCAGTGCGGGATCGCGCAGATGTCCTGCTGCTGGCCAGCACTAAGGGCGGCACGATCAAATCGAGCCTGCCTGTTGACAGATCTGCTGAGAAAGGGATCGAAACGGCTGTGCTCAAATTCGGTCGTGGCTCAGACTCACTTGAGGTCTCCGGCCAGAATGCGTCCATACATATAAACCCTGGCCCGTAGAGAATACAGCCTGGATACAAGACGGAACGAAACAGGCCCGGCCGTGTCACACAGCCGGGCCTATCTTATCTTGTTATTGTTCACCGTCTAGACCGGCTGACCGATCGAATCCAACTGCCTTTTGAGCTTCTCCTCGACGGCCGCCAGTTTGTCTTCGTCAGCCAGAGTCCCGTCATCCAACGATGAGAAATTCTTTAACTCACGGGTCATGCCGCACACCGCCTCGACACCGGACATTATCGAATTGACCGAATCTCGAACCAGACCTTGGGGATCCGATATTGCCCCCCGCTCTATTCCCTCTTGAACGGTCCTGGCCCTCATGGCGATGGCCGTTGCAGCATTGTCCATGTACTGGGCAAAGGTCGCGGTAGTGGAACGAAGTGACCGCAGCGAAACCTGTCTGTACTGATCCTGCACCATCTGCTGATGCATTTGACGGTTTTCTTTCAGAAGATTCTCTACCGTCACGTAATGCTCGAAGAGCATACGGTTGGCTTCCGCCAGAATATCTTCCGTTGAGCCTATCTCGAATTCGAGGAATTCCGCCTCGGCAATGGTCCGCTTAAACAGCTCCTTCTGAATAGCCAGCAAATCCTCAATCTTCAGGCCGAGATTCTCCCGGAGAGCATCACGATTCTCTGCATCAATAGCATCCTGCCATTCGGATCGGTCCACTATGCTGAAGTTGGACAGATGATTGGCCAGACACACGATCTGCGGCAGGATCAATTCCTCATCCTGCGTGCCCGGAAGGAACACGTTGTGGTGCATTCCCACCGCTTGACATATCGTCTCCGGAAGCCGCCACTGTTCAAGCATGAAACGAGCCACCTTGGCGTGATTGGTTCCCCAATGATCTTCTTCGAGATCGCCCAGATCAGCTCCTGTCGAGGTTTCCCTCCAAACCCGTGAGAAATCGTCCGGATACATCTGTTCGAGTACGAGCAGGCCTAAATCATGCAGCAGCCCTGATACGAAAGCTTCCTCGGTACGCTTTGATCCGATCTTGCCGGCGATCAAGCGAGACGCGATAGCAACTTCCAGTGAATGGCGCCAGAAGCGAACACGGTCGAATGATCCTTCCCAGCCGCTGGTTAGATTGTACACAGATGAGGACAGGGCCAGGGCTGAAATCTGACGATGGCCCAGTGTCACCACCGCCTGTCGAACCGACCCTACCTGTCGCCCGACTCCGTAGAAGGCCGAATTAACAATCCGCAGAACTTTGGCCGTCAGGGCAGGATCCTTCTCCAGAACACCAGCCAGATCCTCGGCCGAAGAGCTTTCATCATTTACCAGACGCAGGACCTCGGCCAGTGTCTGGGGTAGAGAAAGCAGTCCCTTATGCTGGTCGAAGATGGTCTGTACCGTTTCTGTATCCATACGTTCTCCTGTTGTTCTACGTATCGGCCTAAACCGTTCGGAAATTGAGGTAACCCCGGAAAACCTCACCGCCGGGTCATTCTGGTCCGAAGACGGTGTAGACGGTGCTCGGCCTGTCGCCTCTCACCTGACCCGCTTGAAGAGATGCTGATCGCCCGGCTTGTCAGCCTGTGAGCCCTGCGGAAAGCCTTCTGACGATGCTCATAATATTTGGCCAGCTCAATATTGGCCAAGAACCCGACCCGGGACCGACAATGGATCAAACCTGTCCACAACTTAACCGCCTCTGACCACCGGCCCAGTCTCTTCAGGGCCATGGCCTGGTAGAGTCGCATATCCGGTTCCAGACTATCCTGCTGCACCAGTTCGTCCAGAAGATCTACCACCCTGTCGGTCTGCTTGCGGCTGCCATAGACACGGGAGAGAGAGTAGATATCCATGACTTCTTCCAGCTCGCGGCCACCCGAGGCAAACACTCTCCAGCACCGTTCGAGCAGAAAATAAAGTGTGAGAACATCGAGACGATTATGCTCGAGTACGAGCTTCATGTCATCGGCGTTTTCCTCCGACAGCCAGGAGAAAAATACGGATGGAACCAGATATCCCGGAATATCGTCGCGACGATGGAAGCCAAACAACTTCCGCTCGATGTTGACAAGGGAGCAATCACCGAGCCTTCGTTTGAACAGACGTCTTGTCGTGTGCAGGAGATCCACGTGCGATCTCACCGTAAACTCGGCGTCAACACGATTAATTATGAATCGTTCTCTGATGATGTTCAGATCGAAGGCCGCGCCATTGTAGGAAACCAGCGTTTTCCCCAGCGTCAACTCCCCTGCTGCGTCTTCAAGCATTGCGCGTTCATCTGAATAGTCCGGGAGAAGATACTGACGGACTTCAAAGCCAGTCGCGGTCACGGATCCGAAACCTATCA
>CP070824.1:383594-390774 GCA_020344395.1 Candidatus Zixiibacteriota bacterium
GATCAGGATCAACTCATCCTGATCCAGCACTTCCTTGATATCCACCACCCGGCCGTTACGCTCGGATGCCTTGATGTTGATTACCCCCTTGCCGCCACGGTTGGTCATGCGGTAATCCTGGATCGAGGTTCGCTTGCCGTAGCCGTTTTCAGTGACCACCAGAAGCGTGCTGTCCCGCTTGACCACGACCATACCGACACAGAAATCACCCTTGGCAAGTGTTATCCCTTTGACACCGTAGGCGGTACGGCCCATCGGCCGCACTTTCTCCTCTGAGAAACGAATAGCCATACCATTGCGCGTGGCCAAGACAACCTCGAAGCTGCCATCCGAAATCGCCGCTTCGATCAGCTCATCCCTGGCCGGGACCTTCATCGCGACCACACCGGCCTTACGGGGATGCTTGAACTCGGACAGTTGCGTCTTCTTGATGACGCCGTTACGAGTGGCCATGACAACGTATCTGTCCTCGGCGAACTCCCTGACGCGACAGAACCCGGCAATCGTCTCCCCCTTCTCCAGGCCGCACAGGTTGACAAACGGCTTCCCCTTGGCCAGCTTGCCGCCGACCGGGATCTCATGCACCTTGACCCAGTAGCAGCGTCCACGGTTGGAGAAAAACAAAATGTAATCGTGGGTCGAGGCAATGAACAGGTGTTCGGCAAAGTCCTCGTCCCTCGACACGGCACCAATGACACCCTTGCCGCCGCGCTGTTGTCTCCGGTAGGCGGACACCGACAGCCGCTTGACATATCCGAAGTGTGAGATAGTGATGACCATCTCTTCTTCGGCGATCAGGTCCTCGACCGACATCTCCTCGGCTTCGTCCTGAATCTCGGTGCGGCGTTCATCGCCGAATTTCTTGACCAGTGCGGCTGTTTCATCCTTGATGATCTTCATCCGGAGCTGCTTGGAGTTGAGGATCGACTTGAACTTGCTGATCTTCTTGAGCAATTCGAGGTACTCGTCTTCGATCTTCTTGCGTTCAAGTCCGGTCAGTCGCTGCAAACGCATCTCTAGAATAGCGGTGGCCTGTTTCTCTGAGAGCTTGAATTTCTTCATCAAGCCCTCACGGGCGGTGGGGGTGTCCTTGGATTTCTTGATCAGCCTGATCACCGCATCGATATTATCGAGAGCGATCTTGTACCCTTCAAGGATGTGCGCTCTCTCCTCGGCCTTGTGCAGATCGTGTTTGGTACGGCGTACCACCACTTCATGACGGTGTTCGATAAAGGCCTGCAACAGTTCCTTGAGCGATAGCAGCTTCGGTACCCCTTTATCAAGGCCCAGCATAATGATCGAGAACGTCGTCTGCATGTTGGTGTGAGCGTAAAGCTGGTTGAGAACGACCTCGGCCGGAATATCCCGTTTCAGTTCCACGACAATGCGCATGCCGTCGCGGTCGGATTCGTCACGCAGGTCGCTGATACCGTCGATACGCTTGTCTCTGACCAGGTCGGCAATCTTCTCGAGCAGGTTCGACTTGTTGACCTGGTACGGGATTTCGGTGACGACGATTGAGTCTTTGCCGTTCGGTTTGTGTTCAATGGCGGCTCTGGCACGAAGCGGGATGTGCCCCTTACCTGTCTCATAGGCCTGCTTGATGCCCTTGCGGCCGTTGATGATCCCTCCGGTGGGAAAATCCGGGCCCGGCGTCATCTCCATAAGATCGGCCATGGTACACTCGGGGTTATCAATGACATGAGCGATAGCCTCGCCGATTTCACTGAGGTTGTGGGGGGCGATATTGGTGGCCATGCCGACGGCGATGCCGGTAGCTCCATTGCAGATGAGGTTAGGAAACTTGCTGGGCAGAACGGTCGGCTCTTCGAGCGTGACATCGTAATTCGGCATTTTGTCGACCGTCTCTTTTTCGAGATCGGCCAGCATCTCAACGGCGATAGGTGTCAACCTCGCTTCGGTGTAGCGCATGGCCGCGGCATCATCGCCGTCGATAGAACCAAAATTCCCCTGACCGTCCACCAACGGATAGCGCAGGTTGAAATCCTGAGCCATACGCACCAGTGTCGGATACACCACACCCTCGCCGTGCGGATGATAATTACCGGAAGTATCACCGGCTATTTTGGCACACTTCCGGTGGGGACGACCGGGCGTAAGATTGAGGTCGTTCATCGCCACCAGAATTCGTCGGTTCGACGGCTTGAGGCCGTCACGTATATCCGGGAGGGCTCGGTTGGTGATCACCGACATCGAGTAGTCGAGGTACGATGATTTCATCTCCTCTTCGAGGAATATTGTTTCTATCTTCTGTCGCTCAAGAGCCATGGTCAGGTGGAACCTCAGATGGAGTATTTACGGTCACATATTTACACATGATATATATCAAAACAATCGGTGTGGGGCAACCAAAAAACACCTGTTGGGACCGGCATAAACGATTGTCGGACATATACTTGCCGAGCGATGACGTCGCTCGTGCGGAAACGTCTTGACCAAATCGGTTTCTATACCCTAATTGCAGTGACGACGACATGATACGGATGATCATGTGCTGCTGAGCTACACCGAGAGAGACAGTGGTTGGAGTCCGCACTAATGCCGATCCAGTAATATGGACAGCCGCACGGCTGCCATCCGTCGGTCGGAGGGTTGATGGGATGAAAAAGAGATTCGGTTTGCTGCTTATACTGGCTCTGGCTTTCCTGCTGGTCCAGTGTTCCGATAGAACTGTCGAGCCTGAGCCTGTCAATGATTCGCCGGTTCGCACGCCCGACAACCTGAACGCTGCCGAGCAGGAACTGGCGGGCTCATTCAATCGCTTCGGACTGAAACTGTTCCGCGAGATAGTCGATCAGGAACCGGGCGACATTAATCTTTTTTTGTCGCCGGTGTCGGTGTCGATGGCTCTGGGCATGACGTGCAACGGTGCCCGCGGCCAGACCAGAGATGAAATGCAGACCACCCTCGAGATTGCTGGTCTCACCCCGGAGGAAATGAACCACGCGTATCACAGCCTCATACAACTTCTGGTCACGCTTGATGATGACGTGAAACTGACCATCGCTAACTCAATCTGGTCACGGACAGGCCTTCCGGTGAAGGATGAATTTATCGAACTCAATCGGACATACTTTGACGCACTTGTGCGCACGCTCGACTTCTCCGACTCCACCGCAGCGGACACCATCAACGCCTGGGTGTATGAAAACACCGGGGGAAAGATCGAGAAAATTATATCGGGGCCGATCAGCCCGGACGTTGTGATGCATCTGATAAACGCCATCTACTTCAAAGCCGCCTGGACCATCCCGTTCAACCCGGATTCGACGCTCGACGCCGGCTTCAACCTGCCCGACGGAAGCACCACAGCATGTCGCATGATGAACAAGGAAGGCTACTTCCACATCAGGCTGACACCCGATTTCTATGCGGTCGATCTTCCGTACGGCGACTCTAGCTTTTCAATGCTTGTCATCCTGCCCCACCAGGAGATTGGAATCGATTCGGTAGTAAGGCAAATGACAGAGGAAAATTGGATCGCCTGGACCGATCCATTCGTAATCCACAATATTCCGCTGTCGCTGCCCAGGTTCAAAGTTGAATACGAGATTCAGTTGAAGCCGATCCTGGAATCTATGGGCATGCCGCTGTCCTTTACCCCGGCGGCAGATTTCACCGGCATGGTCGAGGGAGGCGGGCTCTGGATCGACGCCGTCAAACATAAGACCTATGTCGAGATCAACGAAGAGGGCACCGAGGCGGCGGCCGTAACCGACGTAATCATGGTCACGTCCATGCCGCCCCCCTTCGTGGCCGACCGGCCCTTCCTGTTTGTAATTTACGAGAGGGTGAACAAGACCATCTTGTTTATGGGACGAATCGTCAAGCCGAGCACAGACTGAACCAATCTAACCCGGGGCTACTCTCAGACAGCTTAAGAGGGGTCGGGTTCTGCCGATAATACCGTCAGAATGATCTACAAATTCAACTATACCGAAGCTGTTCTGGAGTTTTCAAAGAACACCGGCCGGGCCAGGCTCGAAGCCGCCAGTCCGGAAGCGGCCCTGAACGCCACCAGGGAGTTGTTCGATCACATCCGGGATCCTCAGATCAAGGCGGTCGAGGACGGACATTATGAAGTGAGTTTCAAAGTGTCCCTCGATTACCATTTACCGCGGCTTCGCGACGTTGAGAAAGCGGTCAGGATGCTTCGCAACAAGGAAATGTATTCTTTTGCCCGATATATCGATCGCTATTGTGTCGCTATTATATGCAGTGAAACCGGTCACCCTGAGTGGTTGACCGAGTCACGGAAGACTATCAGACAGGAGATATCATCGCTGCGCAAGGCAGCCATCGTCGCGCGGGAGGTATCCAACGTCCGCGATTTTGTCGATTGGGATATAGTCATATACAACTACATTGAGATCAATTCCAAACCCGGCTTCAAAAGCCGCGTGGTTCGCAGAGTGCTGAGATAGAACCTGCCTAAGCGGGCGGATTTCCGGAGAACGACGACGTCAGTGTTGCGACTTGATATTTGTTGCATCGCAATAAAGCCAGTTATAGTTTGACCTCAGAGGACATGCAGGATGGATGACCCAGGGGTCCGCCCGTTGCGACGGCGTGCCGGGACCGTGTCACACTGCATCGGGAAGGCACGCACGAAGATCGGCAGTTGACCCCAACAGGCAAGGAGTACATATGACCACAAGGACAATGACCGCGGTGGTGCTGATTCCGTTCTGGTTGGTTGGGGCCACATTTGCCGACACAGAATCATTTGCCAAATTCGAAAGAGACTACAAAGCCCTTCAGCAGGAAATCATGGTCAATGACGGCGAGATAGCCAGGATCAAGGATTTCGTGTACCAGAAGGATGTTGCCACCTTCACATTCATTGAAGGATCTGTTCTGCTCCAGAAACCGATCGATGGTCGTCCAACCGTGGCTATATTTGTCGGGGAGGGTTACCTGTATATCGACATTCCCTCACCCGTCGAGCGTCAGGCCCTGATAGGTCTGGGTGTAGACAGTATCGTCGATGAACCCTTCCAGGTGTGTTATATCCGTTTCGCGGATGATCTTGACCTTAAACTGAGGGAGAACTTCAAATTCAAGAAAGGAGGCCTCAAGGCGGCCCAGTTCCGCGCTGTAAAGGATGCCCAGCCGGAGGCCTTCTTCAAACCCACCCTTTATCACTCCGTCGACAATTACTTTCAGCTTCTTCGCTCGGCATATGAGCGGGCCGAGGATGGTTACTTCTGGGCCAACGTCGATCGCTGGGTGTTCAATTTCGACCCGAATCGCGCCGAAGAAGTTCGCGTTTCGTACGAACTGGAGCATACCCAGGCTGCCGCTTCGAGCATGGCGGTCATGCAACGGGCGGAGAGGCAAATCTATGACAATCTGGACATGTCCCGCCTGACTTATCCTACACAGGCCGTGAAGAAAACAGGAACGTTCTTCATGGGCGGGGCAGACGGGTGCAAGATGGATGCCGGACACAGCACGATCGATCTTTTGATTAATAGGGACAGTCTCAGGTACCTGCAAGTGAATCTGCATCACAATCTCTCGATAGACTCAGTCAAGCTCGGGGCAAATAACCTCGATTACAATCGTCGCAAGGATTTTGATCTGATCGGCCTGATTTTGCCGCAATACTTCCGAAAAAACGACACCATGACCCTGGATTTTTACATTCATGGCGCCAACTACGGGTCTGATTTCGCTTGGGTCGAGGGAATAAGCCAATGTTTGTATTCATTTGACCTTATCATTCCACGCAACTACAATTATTACATTTCCGGCCAGAGCGCCCCGGTCGACTATGACGAGGACCATCAGAAGATATCAATTGAGATGACCAGGTCGCAGGCGGGGGCGGCATATTACTGCAACCCTTCAGGCGCTGATACCAGTTCTCAGACAACCTCTCACGGGATCGAGATAAAGTACGTTGACGATGTTTCCACTCCGCGCTTTCGCTTAAAGGAAAAACACAGGGAGGCGGTGAGCCGCGCGTTCGATTTCTTCTGTGACCTGTTCGGCAACCCTCTGAACATCGAGGAAATGTATCTGTTTCACGGTATTATCTTTCGATACGGCGGACAGGGCTGGATGATGCTTACTGACGACAACACCTTCGAGGAGCAGGGCGGGTTCTACCGGCACGTTGGTCGGGCCGTGGGTGAACAATGGTTCAGTTCCGCCGTACAATGTGCCACCAACCGGGACTACTGGATGCGCATTGCCATACCCGAGTATCTCTCAATGATGTTCATCCAGAATGAACTTGGTGACAAGGTATACTACACTAACCTTGTCAGCCGCAAGACCATGCTTTTTGACCGCGCCGAAGACAACAGAGAAATCCCTCTGGCCAAGAGTCGTGGCTCGATAGATGCCGGTGCTCACAAGGGGGTATGGATGCTGCATATGTTGCGGTCCATGATGTATGATGTCCAGAATCAATCGGACGAACGGTTCCTGGAGTTTCTCAGGGAGTTGATATTCATGGGGCACAACCGCAGGTTCAACACGGCCGATTTTGTGCAGGTGGCCGAGAGGCATGTGGGAAGCAAGCTAGACTGGTTTTTCGACCAGTGGTTGTTTGGTGTTGATCTCCCGGTATACCGGGCACAATTCAGTATCGAGAGAGAAGAAGACGGCTACTACTTCGATTTCGATGTCAAGACAACCGGCACGCGCGAAGATTTCGTCATGCCGGTCATGATTCGACTTGATTTCGACCGCGGCTCCGCCTTCGTGCGCAAGCCCATCGGCGGGAAGCATTACACCTTTAGACTGGGACCCTATCCTTACCCGCCAACCGGCGCCTTCTTCAACGAGCACTTCTCGGTATTGTCGGATTTCAGGTTGGAGCAGGAGTAATCCTGCTCTTCGATGCCCGGCTCCCGGAAGCTCCTGGCAGATCAGATGATCTGTTTTGGAGCGGGCATTTTTAATCCACGGCGGGGCCGCGTCCGGCCAGCAGTTCAACCTGAGCCAGGGCTGCTGAGACTGCTGTTTCCACCCGCAGAACCCACGGACCAAGACGAAACCGCTGGAACCCGTGGTTCTCCATCAGATCGATTTCAAAATCGACCCAGCCACCCTCAGGTCCGACCGCCACTACAACCCGATCCACCGTATCACGCAGCAGGGTATCCAGATGAGCGCTGCTCTCGTGGTCGGGGAGGAGCTTGACGAC
>CP070824.1:390874-397976 GCA_020344395.1 Candidatus Zixiibacteriota bacterium
CCCGGTCGATGTACCCAGCACAATATCGCCGGAATTGTCAAAGGTAAGGCCGGGAAATGCTTCAATTCCAGATCCACCAATATAGGTTGACGCCACAAGGGTAGACAGATCGGCGCTCAGTCTGGACACAAAAATGTCAGCGTCACCAATTGGGGACTCTCGGTAGGCTCCTGGCGATGTGGGAAAATCTCCAGAAAAGGTGGTGCCTGCGATGTATATCTCATTGCTCATAGCGACTTGCAGACCCAATCGGTTATACGGTCCTTCGCCGGCCGATCCGCCTATGTATGTTGAACTGATCCGAGTGGAAAGATCGGCATCGAGAATTGTCACAAATGCATCCGAACTCCCCCCTCCAAAGGACGGTTGGAGAACGCCGTCGGAAGTCGGAAAATCGCCGGAGTAAGTGTAGCCCGTTATGATCACCTGTCCGAGACGGTTTATGGCGATAGCTGGATATTGTTCATCGCCGGAGCCGCCCAGATAAGTGGTCGCCAGCAAGGTTGTCAGATGTGGATCAAACTTCGCAACGAAGATATCGTATCCACCATTGCGGGCTGGTTGATAGGAGCCACTTTCAGTCGGGATGTCATCCGATAAGGTATATCCCACGGCGTAAATATATCCCAGACTGTCGGTAGTGACCTGTGTGCCACAAAAGCCATCATCTGCGCTACCCCCCAGGTAAGTCGAGAATGCGCCGCTCGCCGCCTGGCTGTTGGCTGAATGATGGGCAATAATCAATATCAAGACGGCGGTTAGACAGGCAAGTCTGTTCATAGTCATAAGTGTCTCCCTAATTTACGTGTTAGTTACATCACAGGCACGCCGCCGGCGGCGTGTAGCTGATGAAGAGATAATCTATCAACGCCGTAAGGTCACCGATGTCGACTGTCCCCTCGCCGTCGGTGTTAGCCTCAGCCATACAGGCCGGCTCCTCGTTGCTGATGAACAGGAAGTCGATCAGGGCTGTCAGGTCACCTATATCAACGAGATCATCCGGGTCTCCGTCGACATTACCAGTCGCCCACAGACAGCAATCGCAGGCATCCCCTCTCCCGTCATCGTCTGAATCAACCTGGCCGGGGTTGTGTATATCCGGACAGTTGTCATCCGGACACGTATTGTCAGGATGGCCGGGGTCACCGAAACCATCGCCGTCACTGTCCGCACAAATCTGGGTGATAAGGGTAAGGTGCTGAAAATCGGACAACGGTATGGCACTGTTATCTGTCACCCGGACTGTGAAGTGAGCTGTATCAATAATTGCCGGCTGACCGGATATGACACCGCTTTCAGGATTTAACTCTATGCCGTCGGGCAGACTGCCGGCAGCCAAATCCCAAGAATACGGCAGGATACCTCCGGCCGCTTCTACGGCCCGGCTGTAGATTTCATCAAGGTCGGCTTTCGGGATTGTCAGGGTAATAATTCCAACTTCCGGTTCCGGCTCCTCAACGACTATTACCCGAATATCGAAATTGTGACTTCCGGGAACCAGATCTCCGTACTCAGTCCAGATACCGTTCTGCGTGAGACTGCTGCGCTCCGGCAGACTGTCCACCCACTCGCCCGCGTGCACGTCAATACGATCGCCCGGCTGCAGATTCACACCAGTCAGCCCGACGTGAAACTCCTGCCCCTCCGAGAACTGCAGTCCGAGACCAGATACGTCGACTGCCGTCCAGCGGCCGATGTTCCGCGGGTCCAGCTGAACATCTATGGAGTCAATCTTGTCGGTCGGAAATGTGCCGTCACTGTTCCAGATATAGATCCTGCAGGTCGGCGCTCCACTCCACGGATTTGCCAGCATCAGAACCGCTGACAGCGAGCACGACCTGCTGGCCGTGAACCGTGTGTTGAAGAGGTCAAGGCCATAATCGTTGGGAAGGCTGACGCTCGATCCACCCCACTCGTTATCATATCGGATCATTCTCGAACGCGATTTCTCCTGAATTGTCAAGGTCGGATCACCTATAAGGGTTACCCCATAATAGTAGCATTCTTCCCATCTGTAGATGCCACCGGCCGCCTGAGCGAGAAACCAACTGAGATATGCTTTGCCGATCGGCGCCTGCTCGCCCACGATCGGGTAAAAGTCGTGGAAGTACATCATGCTCCCGATCTTTGTGGATCCCCAGGCGGCTAACCCGTAATCACGGGAAAAAACATACCATCCTGCCATGTAATCGCTGCTGATATATCTGGCATTGGAGCAGGCGCACAGCATGTAAAAACCGGCCACCGGTGCGATCGCTTTCACCTCCCAATTCTCAGTGTAGCTCCAATCCCCGGCTGGATTCAAGAAACCGTGCAAATACGGACTGGAGTGAGCCCAAAGATGGATTAATTCGTTGGATATGGACAGCCTGCTTTCATAGTCGGTGTCCCAGGTTGTCCACGGATCGCTCTCGGCGATGCATTCCCCAATAGATTCCTCCAGGAGGAGACTCAGATCACGGGTCAGGAATACGCAGTCATCGTCGAGATAGGCCAGGGCGCGATTGGCCAACGGGGCTAGGCCAGATCGATAGAGATGATTCTTTTGAAAGTACGCCTCGAGCAATGCAGTTTCCGTGGCGCCGCCCATGGTCAGAGGTGAAGCAGTCAACCGCCCCAGCCATATTTCCGGCGCCGTGTTCCCTGTGTGACCATCGTACAAACCATCGGCATCGGTATCTTCGAATACACCATCCATGTCCATGTAGAACAGATCGCAGGGGAATTCTTCCTGATAAGGATAAGGCGGATCCCAGCAGCCGAAGGTTTCATACCAGGCAACCGGAAGATCTCCGATGAGAACACATCCTTCCATCCCACCGGCATGCAGACTTTGCAGGAAGGCCCTGAACTGCTCGGGAGTACCGCCTGAGGAGCAGTAAATGTCGACGTTGAAACCCTCTCCGGCCACATCCAGCGCGTAGAGGTCAATGCTGGCACTGAGTGTGTCGCACAAATCCGAGTTCACGATAATGGCGAATCTGGATTCAGGCGTCGGCTGGTATTCTGTGTCAATCGAACCGATGCGCGTGTATTGAAGAGGACCGGGGACAGCACGGCCTGTTTTCCATTCGTCATACTTGATCGGAATTCTTCCATATGGGTCAACCCAGCGGGTCACGTTACTCCTGAGCCGATCAAAAGTCTCCGCACCAGGCTTGCGCCCGATGGGTTCGCCCGTACTGGATTGACGGACAATAACTTGGGCGAGAGGAGGCTGGAGAACGGAGAACCCCCATAAGGAAACAAACAAGACCATAAGAGTCTTGCATACAATACCTCTCATAAGATCCTTTCTATGCTATCTTGCTGAGTGATAGCTTGGTACCGTGTAGTCAGACAACCGATCCATAGTTTTTAGCGGGACGAGGGTCCCATATCTAACAATGTCAGGTGTAAAATTCTATGCTAGTGCCCCTTGTTTTTTCTCGTCCTGCCTGCCGGTAAGGAATCAAAACGCTACGATTAGCCGTAATGCAGGCCCCAGTCAGCATGACGGTTGCCTTTTCGTTTCTATTTTGATATTGTGGAGCATTCAAGGACACAGCGGTGAGCGGAATGACTTCACGTATTAACGACTTATACGAAGAAGCTCTCAGAGGAAACAAACCGGCTAAAGAGGAACTTTTTGAGTTTTTATATGCAAGCTTTCGCGTCTTCGTCCGGCAAAAGATTGTGGATGCCGACGACCGTGAGGACGTAGTTCAAGCGGCAATGGCAAAAATAGCCGCGAAAATCGGATCGGTGCAGATCGCGGTCAGTTTTGCAGCGTGGGCACATTCAGTGCTTAAGGGTGAGGCACTTGAGCACTACAGAAGGAAATCACTCACACAGCGCAAGCTTGAGGAGGTTTCCTCAGAACAGGACGCTTTGTCTTGGCCGGAAGAGGATTCAACGCTGATTGGCAGAATTAAGGATTGTCTTGCGAAGATGAACAAAGTTAACAGACGATATGCTCGGATACTGAACCTTCATTATCAGGGTTATACTACCCAGGAGGTTTGCAGGAAACTTGGAGTTACTCGAGACAATCTCTATGTGGTGCTGTCAAGAGCCAGATCCATGCTCAGGAGTTGCATGGATGAAGGAGACATAACCCGGTGAGCGAATGCATAGATAAACAGTTGGGCAGGTTGTTGCACGCCTATGAACTAGGCATGCTAAGCGAGGAAGAGAGCGATGCACTTGAAGTACATATGCTGGAGTGCATGTACTGCAATGACAAGGTGCGCCAACTCCAGAATACATGTGATCTGCTCAGACATAGTCCGGAGCTTCGAGACTTTGTCGGACATCTCGATAAGAACGCGAACAGTTCAACCAGATCAGCGCAATCCGAGGAAGCCCCACTAACTAAGCCATCAAGAAGAACGTCTTTACTCCGAGCCTGGGCGGCAGTTCTGATAGTCCTGGTCATTGTGCTGTTGAAGCCCTGGAGTTTTCAGCTCCGGCCGGATGACGAGGCTATAGCCACTGAGAATCGCCTGGCCATCCTGTATTTTGACAATCTGAGCGACGAAGAGGATGCACAGAGATTGGGAGAGATTATCACCAGCCTGCTGATAACAGATCTGTCGGAATCCCAGTACATGCAGGTTGTCTCCAGTCAGATGGTCTATGATATACTTAACCGGATGGGCATGGGCCCGAAGCAGGCGCTTGATAGAGATCTCGCCACCAGAGTAGCCAGGGAGGCCAGCGCCAGGTTCATGCTGGTCGGAGATATTATTCAGTCCGGACAGGAGATGTCGATTTCTGCTCAGCTTATTGAGGTAGGTACGGGTACCACGATAGCATCTCAGCGTGTCCTGAGTGGAAGCGACGAGACAGTATTCTCAATTGTTGACAGGCTGAGTATTGAAGTCAAGAACGATCTGTCTCTACCGCTCGCAGCCCGGGATGAACCGGACCGGATGGTTGCCGACGCGACTACCCATTCAACCGAAGCTTATCGGCACTACCTGGAGGGGCTTGAGAGTATCTCAAAACTCGATAACCCGGAAGCTCTGATGCATTTTACAGCTGCCCTCCAGTATGATTCGACATTTGCCATGGCGTACCACCAATTATCCAGAGTCGTTGGTGCCGAGTATAGAAGGGCGTATGCGCAGAAAGCACTGAACTATGCCGACAAGGCCTGTCACAAGGATCAACTTTTTATTCGAAGTCGGGCCGAATGGCTGGCCGGGAAGGAAAAACAAGCTATCTCGATTCAGGAAGAGCTGATCTCAAGGTGGCCTGACGAGAAGTACGCTTACTATAACTTAGGGCTGTGGTACACGAGCAGAGTTGGGTACGCAAAAGCGGCGCGTTATCTTGAACAGGCTATCAAGATAGACCCCGCATACAGGCTGGCCCTGAATCAACTTGCCTATACCTACGATCTAGCTGGTGAATTCGATAAGGCCATGGGTGCCCTCGACCGTTATGTGGCTGTGGCACCTGATGAACCTAACCCGTATGACAGTCGTGGAGAACTGTACGCTCGGCACGGCCGTTTTGCCGAAGCGAAAGAAGCCTACTGGAAAGCCGTCAAGATCAAACCGGATTTCGGCCAGGCTGCTGTCAAGCTGGCCAACCTATACCTTATAACCGGCGAATACGACAGCGCCGCAGTCTGCCTTCGTGTATGGGCGTCAAACCTGAAAGGCGCTGACAGTATCAGGGTGGCCGGCCAGTTCGCGATCATAGCAGCATACCAGGGAAAGTTCGGAGAGGCTATTGAGATTCTCGATCAAGGAATCGAGGATATTCGCCGCCTAGCTGGTGAGGCGCCCGAAAGCCACCGTTGGGCATTCCCACTCATTTGTCAGAGAACACACGTGAAGCTACATACGAGTGATGGTGAGCAGGGCCTGCAGGAACTCGAGCAAGGCTTCGCGCTGACAACACCGTGCTCCTACCTCGATAGCATGGACTATTTGGCTCTCCGCGCATACGGACTCGTGCAGACCGGGCAGGCAGTAAGGGCGGAAGAAGGTTTGGCGGTGCTCAAGTCCAAGGCCGGGGACACGAGGCGACAGATCCAGCGGTACCAGGCTATTGCTGCATGTCATGAACTGAACCAGGGAAATTACCGGGCGGCGGTTGAACTAGCGTCAGGCGCGATCGAGGATATCCCGGTGTACTGGGGATTCACTCCCCGGTTCCTCCTGGGCAGAACTTACATGAAGTTGGGGCAGGTGGAAGAAGCAGTCCGTATACTTGAGCAAGAACTCAACGTGTACGATGTGGAACGGGTTACCGAGTATGTGATGGGCGTCCAGTTATACTACTACTTGGGTTTGGCCTACGAACGAGCCGGAAGATATACCGAGGCCGCGAACATCTATGTCACGTTCCTTGACATCTGGAAAGACGCCGATCCGGGAAGAGAAGAAATAGACGACGCCAGGCAGAGACTGAATCGTCTGAGAAACAGGCCGTGAGATGTATTGATACTTGTTTCGATCGCCGTTCGGGTCATCGAAGTCTCCCTGTCTCCGGCCCTAACTTATCTTGGAGGGTTTTCATTATATCGGTGACCTTGCCACGCCTATTGATTTCCTGTTCACCAGCTACACGCCCCCGGCGGTGTGTCCGTGACGAAAAGTACTGACAATTAACATCATCGCTCTTATTGAGCGTATAAAGACCGGCGGTATACTGTGTGCTCGCATCGCCGGGCTACTCCTATGTCTGGTAGTGAACCGGTCGATCACAACCACACTAACCAGTGCGGAGCCAACCAAGAGCTCCTGAACCTCTTGCCGTGTTGACATTCGTTTCTAACGGATTTCTAACCGCGAACTACACGGAACTACATGCAACTACCACCAACTGCACGGAACTACACGTAACTTAACCCTTGGCGGAGCACTGAATTACGTGTAATTCAAGTTGTGTCATGAAGTTAGCCAAAACGCCACACGGCGAATCCTACCTCCTCCGCTATTTATGTAAGTCGTTGTCGTGCAGTCACTTGCTGACACCAGGCTTGTTTCCCCTTAGTCTCATAACATCAGAAACAGGGAGCGCAACTAGATCCACACTGCCGGGTTTCTTCAGAGTGAACTCGTGAGTTCGGTCCGCTATCCTGAACCGTTACTTCAGTAGCATCATC
>CP070824.1:398076-405104 GCA_020344395.1 Candidatus Zixiibacteriota bacterium
CATGCGCTGAAGGTTCTGAGACTGAAACGCGGCGCCCTGGTCATCGTGGTGGACGGGACCGGCAATGCGTACCGGGGCAGTATTGAAAGGATTTCGGCAGCAAGGGTTGTCATAAGAGTACACGCGGAATTGCGCAATTTTGGGGAGCCCGGCGTTAGGCTCACACTGGCCGCGGGAATGTCAGTTGGCTGCAAACCGGATGAGGTGGTGCAGCGGGCGACGGAACTGGGCATGAAACGGTTTGTACCCATTTTATCCGACAAGTCGAAGGTCGAACTGAGCGAGCCCAGCCGGATCCGCTCGCGAGTGCGGCGCCTCGAAAGAGTTGCCCTGAGTGCGATAAAGCAGTGCCGGCGTTCGTATCTGCCGGAGATTGCAGTTCCGTGCACGCTGGAGGATTTCCTGGCCCGGCAGAACGAAGATGACTGCAAGCTTCTGTTTGATCCGGGACCCGACACCGTTCCCCTTGACGCCATAGAACTAGGGGACGGTATCAAGCGCGTCACGGTTCTCGTTGGTCCGGAATCAGGCTTTTCTTCGGCTGAGGTTGAGCAGGCTCTGTCAGCAGGATTCCGAGCAGTCTCACTGGGTGACCGGGTTCTTCGTGCCGACACCGCGGGGCCTGCGGCGGTTGCGTTGGTGATGTATCGCCTCGGTGAATTCAAGTAGGCCGGTTTCGAGCCGATACAGCACCATATGGACTATTACCTGATGTACATTGTGGTGGGGCTACTGGGTGTGGCTATCGGATCATTCCTCAACGCCGTCATTTACCGCCTGCCGCGAGAAAAGAGTGTGCGCACGGGACGGTCTGTGTGTCCCGAGTGCGGCGTCAAGCTCAAGTGGTATCATAATGTACCGATCCTGAGTTTCCTGTTGCTGCGGGGGAAGTGTGCATTCTGTGGCAAGAGGATCTCTTTGAGATACCCGATCGTGGAAACCTGTAACGGTCTGGCTTATCTGTACTTCTTCTGGCAGTACGGATTGAGCATGGAGTTTGCTGTCTACTCCTACGTTATATCTGCCCTGCTGATTGTCATCTTCGTGGACCTGGAGTTCAGGATCATACCTGATTCAGTCACTCTGCCCGGGATCGTGGCCGGCCTTGCCATATCGTTTCTACCGCAGGGAATAGGGATTATACAGTCAATAATCGGGCTGCTGGTAGGAGGCGGTTCCCTTTACCTCGTCGCGATGCTCGGTGACTGGCTCTTTAAGAAGGAGTCTATGGGGGGCGGCGATATCAAGCTGGCGGCTATGCTGGGTGCTCTCCTGGGATGGCAGAAGGTGCTGTTCATCTTCATGGGCTCGGCCGTGGTCGGGCTGGCGGTATCGATCCCGCTGATGATTATATCCTCCCGACTGAGGCGGCACCGAACCGTGCCGTTCGGGCCGTTCATATCAGTGGCGGCCGTTGCAGCCATTGTTTACGGAGATCAGATAATCAAGTTCTACATCGACACCTTCATTATCTCCGGTTGACTGAGACCAATCCTCAAAACTTCCGTTTGATGTCCGATTAATCGAGTATGGGACGATCCGGACATCGGAACAGGTTTGAATCCGAAATACACCTCGGGTTCCTGATAATCGTCTGCCTGTTGATGCTGCTGAACTTCATGTCCAACTACATAATCTATCGAGCCGCCAACGACTATCGGGAATCTGTCGCCAGTCATTTGCGTTCCGCGGGTCTGGCCATAGGCCGGGCCGTAGAGGAAACCTACCCCCGCTCAATGAGTGCTACCGAAAAGCAGTCCCTGACTGATCGTTACAGGTTGACCGGTCTCACCATAATTCCATCCCAACCGGCCGATGCCTTGCCAGCCACGAAGCGCAAGTGGTTTACATCGCTGGTCGGCGTGCTTCCGGTAACGCAGCTTCCGGAACTTGCGGAAAAACTGCTCAAGTCCGATTTTAATCAACTTGTGCGCGGACAGGGGCCTGAGTATTTTTATGTGTATCCGCTGCCCTTGCGGGCCGGTGGAAACCTTCTCATACTTACAGCCGACCGCCCTGATCTCGCTTATCTCGATGATTCCCGCCAAATGCTGTCGTACGTTCTTCCGGGCTCGCTGTTTCTTGTCGTGATGATATATCTGGTGCTGTCACGGAGGATATTCAGTCCCTTTCGGAAAATTAAAGAGCAGGCGGCAAGGATTGGAAGAAGCCTCGATGAAGGCGGCGACGAAGCTGAGGCAGTCGTCAGAGAATATCAAAGGGTGATCGACAGTCTCAGGCAGAAGGAAGCGGAGTTGCTGAGTTTTAACGCCCAGATTCAACAAAGAGCCGATTCGATGGAACGCCTGAATCAGTATTTGCTGGAGTCGAGCGACTCCGGAATCATCACGCTGGACAAAGAGGGGATGGTACTCTCTGTCAATAACGCAGCATCGCAGATTCTGGGACTGCCCTCTGCCCAAACCGCCGGTGGTGCCCCGTATAGGGACCTTGTAGCACCTTACGACGAACTGATTGACTGCATAGATCGAGCCTACAGTCGCTCCGTCTCGAGCGGGTTACGGGAGATCAGGGTGGTGCGGGCCGATGGTGAGGAGCTTGAGCTCGGCATCACGGTATCGCCGATTCATGACCGGGAGGGAAACCGGATTGGCGTATCGGCACTTCTCAATGACTTTACCGAATTGAATCGGCTCCGAAAGGATCTGGAACAAAAAGGCAGGATGATCGCACTTGGAGAGATGGCCGGAGGGCTGGCCCACCAACTGCGGAATTCCATGGGTGCAATCGATGGCTACGGCAATCTTGTCAGGAAACGGCTGGCTGCGTCAGGCCAGTCGACTCAGCATATCGAGGCCCTGATGCTGGAGACCAGTGACGCCGAATCCCTGATCAGCAAATTCCTGAGCTTTTCGAAGCCGTTTGAATACACCCCGAGGGTCATTGATTTGAGGTCGGTTCTGGATGAGACCCTGAGTGCATTTCGGGCGCGCCGGGACTGCCAGGACATAGAATTCACGCTGGAATGCACTGACGGGCTGCGGGTCAAAATTGACCCGGCGCTTTTCAAACAGGCCATTTCTAACCTTGTCGATAACGCCGTTCTCTCCTATGAAGATCATCGTGGAGTCGTCAGGGTGACTGTAGCTCGGTGCGACGACGGCATCAGTATTGAGGTCGAAGACCGTGGGTCCGGTATTCCCGAGGACGTGGCGGACAAGGTATTCACACCCTTTTACTCCTCAAAACCTTCGGGTACAGGCCTGGGTCTGCCATTGGCGGCCAGGATAATCGATCTTCACGGCGGACGAATATCGGTTTCCTCTCAGATTGGTAGCGGTTCCGTTTTCCGGGTCCACATGCCGGCGGTCTGTGTTGACGGAGATCACCGGTGCCTGGCAGCGGGATCTCACAAGACCTAGAAAATCATTTGGGCGTCAGCACGAATTAGCTATATTGGAGGCTGATTTTTCAGGAGGAATGATGTATTCGGTCTCCGATTTTAGACGCGGCCTGGCCGTATTGGTTGATGAGCAGCCATATTACGTTCTTGAGTACCATCACTTCAAGATGGGACGAGGGAAAGCCAACGTAAGAACCAAACTCAAACACATTAAGACCGGCGCGGTTATAGAAAAGGTGTTTTCGTCCAACCAGTCTTTCAGGCCGCCCGACCTGGAGCATCACAAGATGCAATACCTTTATGAGGGCGGCGGTGAGTTTGCCTTCATGGATTCCACGACCTTTGAACAGGTACAGATCCCGGTCGACAACCTCGGTGATGCGAAATGGTATTTGCTTGAGAATCAGGAATACTCGGTGCGTTTCCTCGATGGGGAGGCAATAGACGTTGATCTTCCGACCTCGGTGATTTTGGACGTGGTTGAGACCGCGCCGGCGGCCCGCGGCGACACGGTGACCAATGTGACGAAGCCGGCCAAGCTGCAGACCGGGTTGACGGTCAAAGTCCCGCCCTTTGTGAAAGAGGGGGACAGGGTCAAAGTGGACACGCGATCCGGCGAATACCTCGAACGGGCCAACTGAGCCTTGAGCCGCCCACAGTCCATAATCGGGGTAGACGAATCCGGCAAAGGTGATTTCTTCGGACCGCTGGTGGTTGCTGCCCTCCTGACTTCCGCGGATGAGGAAAAGGAGCTGGTCGACTTGGGGGCCCGCGATTCAAAACTGATGGCCGACCGAAAACTGCTGGGGATTGACCGGCAGCTTCGTGACAGGTTTGAACACGCCCTCATCATCCTGCCTCCCGAGGAGTACAACGAACGGTATGAACATATGCGAAACCTGAACAAGTTGCTGGCCTGGGGTCACGCTGCTGCTATTGAGCGGACACTGCAAAACTCGTCGGCAGATCTGGCCATTTCCGACAAGTTCGGCAAGAGCAAACTGGTGGAGGACGCCCTGCGAGGAAAGGGGGTCAATATTCCCTTGAAGCAGATTGTCAGGGGAGAGGCTGTACCCCAGGTCGCTGCGGCGTCGATTCTCGCGCGGGCGGCATTGTTACGTGAGATAAATAATCTCTCCGAAGCCTGCGGCGTCGTTCTTCCTCTTGGGGCAGCCCCCAAGGTTGATCAGGCGGGGAGGACCATCGTTCAAATCCACGGGGTTAAAATCCTTCGCCGATTAGCCAAGCTACATTTCAAGAACTATCAGCGCGTAGTGAATCCAACCCTGTTTTCGTGAGAACAGTCTATAAAAAGAAAGAGCCGGAGGATATCCGGCTCTTGGCACAGTGATATAGAGGACAAGTGGCTGGCTGTTTCGTCAGGTCCCGGGATTGCCGTCTTTCGGATCATCGGGATCAGCATCTTCGTCATCCCCTTTGTCCGTGGGATCAAAGGCGTCAGCGGTGTCCTCCATTTCTGCCAGAATGCTGTCGATAAAATCAAAGCTGTGAGTGGCTGTGTCAACCCAGTCCCTCTGATCAATCCCTGGATAATCTACCCAAATATCCACATCGCTGTCCGGGTCGGTGGTGAAGCCGGTCCCGAGCAGATCGTAATCGCTACTTGCGCTGGGCGAGGCAGGACTGTCGTCTGAACAACCGGCCCAGAAGAGACCCAGGGTCACGGCAAGAACTGCAACGGCCGCTGGAAGAAGATTGCGTTTCATCTCATCCTCCCTTGTGTTATTTCATTTCAGTCATATTTCAATGTCTTTCCGAAATGGAACACTGCAAGGCGGATGCCGAGCCGACCCTCGCTCTTAATATGTTGATATGTGGTGAGTTACGGGGTGGTCATGATCGGAGACCGACGAATAGAACAGGAATCCTGAGGGCTGGTCACCATAGATGTCGGGTCAAGTCCGCTGGTGTTGCTCAATAACGCTAAGTCGAAGCCGATAATATAACTTACGATACTAGTTTGGCGGTTGGAGGCAGTATGGCCCTACAGACGATTGACTGGTTCTTTGCTTTTTTATTGCTGGCAGCTCTGTTCTTGATAATCAGGTTCCGCCGGCATCTCCGGACAGGAGGAACAACCAGCTACAATCAAATTATTACCGGCATTGCCATTTTAGCTGTGACCCAGATGGCCAGAGTATATTACAATGCCGGGCTATGGCGCGATGTTGCCTTTATATCCGAGCCGCTCTTCTATCAGCTTATTACTTGGATCGCCGTCATTACCGGTTGCACCCTGCTTCTCAGCGGAATATCGGTCTGGCTGCCGATAGCGCGTGAGCACCGGAAGCACAGTCGCCAGAAGGTTCTCAGGCTCGAGTTTCTCAAGAAAGTGGAGCAACTGGTAAGTCTGGATACGCGCCTCGATCCGATCCTGAGCACTACCCTGGAGTACATGCGGGAGCACTATGGTTTCAGGGCTGGTGCCGTGATGAAATACTCTCGGCGTCAGCGTCGCCTGAGCCATGTCTCGACTACCGGTAATCTCAATCTTCGACCGGCCAACATGTTTCAGTTGAGCTTCAGCGAAGACGGCTGGCAGAAGTATCTGGACGGGACCCCGGCTCAGTCGGCCGGAATCATCAGGGGACTTCAGACACTTGGCGGGCATCCCGGTGTCATCTTGCCGATAGCCATCGAGAACGCCCCGGCTTGCTTCTTCGTGCTCTGGAAAGGACTTGATACTGAGCTTACCCATGAAGATGAGCTCAACTTGAAGACAGCCGTTGATGTTATTGCACGCAAGATAGAATCTGATCGCCTCAGGATTCAGGCCCAGGTCCTGCAGCACAAGGAGAGATGGCAGCAAAAAGCCCGTGAGTGTGTCAAGTCTGTGAGTGATCTCAGAGAGGGTTTGAATGCCATTGTGGGTCATGTCCGTCAACTTCTGAGGTTCGATCTTATATCGCTTGTTGCTGCCGATAGCCAGACTGATCGTGTTCTGCGCATGTCGGCGGGTTGGGATGGTGCCCTGTTGATTGAACAGAATGTTGAACGTCCCCGGGAGAATACCATTACCGGTTCACTTCTGAAAGAGACCGGAGTTGTTTCGGTGCTGGACATCAATGGCCGCAACGATACACAGTTGGATCATTTCCTTGCCACCTACCGGCCGAAAACTGTGTCTGCCCATTCAAAATGCGGTCCCCGCGTGAGCATCGCCCTGGTAATTGCATCCGGTAAACCACAGGCCTGGAGTCAGGATCAGGTCAAGACAGTCGGTGGTATCAGCGCTGCGCTGACACCGTTGATTCAGATTGAAGAGAACCGTCTGGTCAGGTTGGACTATCAGCGCAGGCTGGATCGAATCCGCGGGTTCCTTAATGTGGTCAACGCGTCTTTCGATTTCAAAGCATCCTGCCAGTACGCTTCTCGGATGCTGGCCGACGAACTGGAGGCCGACCTGGTAAGAATATCGGAACTGGACGCGTCAGGACGGTTCCTTGAATCACGTGCCCTGGAGATGTCCAGACCGATAGTCGGGATGGTGCCTGACGATGGCGCCATGATCCTGTCCGTGATGCCTCAGCATGACACGGTCAGGAAGACCGGCCGGACCGTCGTCGTCGGGCGGGACCGCTCGAGTCCGAGCCTGGCCGGTGTAGAAGGCAGACAGATGTTTGGCTCGGCCATACAATCGGCC
>CP070824.1:405204-412007 GCA_020344395.1 Candidatus Zixiibacteriota bacterium
CCCATCGTGGACCTCCAGCCCGGAGCCGGGTAATGATCCTCGGTGTAGAATACATGGAAATACTTCGATCCGTCCCATCCCTCTGAATTAGCCGGCATCACCAGTTCACCACCAGGCCAGATCAGGTCGACGCCATAGGCGGCGCTGTCCATCCCGAAACGGGAAGCGGTGGCCCGGCTGTCGTTCATGCAAACGCCACCGTAACCCGCAGAGTCACAGTTGGGAGTGTATGTGTTGGTCAGGTTACGAGGGGCATCCCAGAGGATGCCGTCCAGGCTGCTCGAGACAACCATGCCGACCTCACCGTTGGCCGCGTAAAGACGATCCGAAAAGCCGCTGGCGCAGTCATTAATCTGAGGCACACCCCAAATTCCCCAGGCGTCAAGCCACTGGGAACAGGTCAGGTAAAGACGACCGTCACATTCACAGATCGATTCATAACCGAGGTAACTGGAACCGGGTGACGGGAAACCGCACACCTGGGTGTTCCAGGCAATACCCCACTCGGCGTTCCAGGCCCGGGTCATCGTGCCGCCGGCATTCGGACCGGCTACACGGTCAGTCCAGTGGAACAGTCCGGCTGAAAAGTCACCCCAGAAATAAGTGGGATCATCATAGGCACCGCCCGGTATTGTCTCACCCGTCCAGATGACATGGAGGCCGTCCTCGGAGTCGATCAGGGTGACACATTCGATGTAAGCACCGTTCGCGTCCACATTACGATCGGCCGATGTCAGGTTGTTGATCGGACCCCAGGTCAGACCGGCGTCGTCGGAGGTCCTGAAGAAGACCTCGCAGTCATAACGCTGGTCATTCACAAAAGCCATGTCATGAAAGTGGGTGTAGGCTACCAGAACCTTGCCCGACACTCGCGAGGCTGCAATGCTTCCGTTCGAGACCTGCTGCGAAGCCGATGAACGATTTATCGAGTCAAGGGTGGTCGGACCGGTCCAGGTACCACTTTGTGTCCATCCGGCCTTCCGGAAGTAGTTCAGCGAATTCTCCTGAAGGTCTCCGACGACCGTCGTCGCATCACTCTCTACGGCGAGACAGTGGACGATGGTATCACCAGCGAACTCCTGAACCTCAATACGAACCTGGGTCAGGTAGTGCGAAGGAGTCAGGAAGTTCACATTGTACTGGGACGGCGGAATCTGGGAACCGGTGCCCCAGAAACAACCATGGGTCATGGTCTGCCAGAAGAAGTGGTTGTCGAGGCTGCCGGAGGCATCGTCGTTTCCTGAAATAACGATATAGCTCTGGGGGCCGACGTCCATATTGTTCCACCAGCCCTCAGCATCAGCAGCCTGAATCTCACAACCAACACCGGCACCACGTGGCCACACGCCGCCTACAGGATCATACACGTTGTAGCCGAACTTACCCGGCTGGGTGGTCGACTTGGCTGATCCGTACGCGAAGTGTATCGAAGGCAGCGGTCCGCGGAAATCCACCTGGCGGTTGCCTCCGGGAAACATCTGGTCATCGTTATAACTTTCGATGACCGCAAAGCCCGGCGAGGCGACGCTGGTGGGACTCATGGCGGTCCCGATTGAGGTGCGAGGGTACGGATTGTCAGCCGCGTTGTCCTCTGGACTGACTATGTCACCTTTAGCGACGGGTTTAAACCGTACCTTGGGGAAACTGTACTTGGTCACATTGTCGGTCAGCTCGGCAGCGGCCCGTTCATGGTGCTCGTATTTGCCTTTGGAAAAGGCCGGCACCACAATCCAGGCAACCAGAAGACCCGCCAACAATGCGATTGTCAATAATCTCCTTGCCATCAATTGCTCCTTTTGTAACCTATTCTCCCTCAGCTTGTTTGGGTTATTGCAATCCAACTACTTGTCTGTCGTGATCAAGCCAAGGAAATCACTAGCTCGTCTCTATGTTACTCCTTGTTCTGTGGGATCACCTCCTCTCATGACCAGTAAGGGAGCCTATCATGTGTGGCGCGGCCACCCATCATTGGCTACAAGGCCTTCTTCTGATGTTGTGCTCAAGCGCGTTCGTAAGGTAGTTTTTCCTAACAAAGATGCCTGCGATCAAGTTGTCTGCGTCCTAAGAATTGTCCTGGACCGTCTGGTGAGGTGAGTAAACTGCGGTGCCGAGTCAATCCTTTGGTATTTGAGGCAGCTGACTTCTCTAAGAACCGATATCACACAGAAAAACACCTTGTGGCATATCCTGCTGGTCTGGACACCGGTCAGCCAGTATGCCTCAATCCCACCCACTGCTAAGGTACATCTGTTTGAACTGGATGTCAACGGTAATTTTCACCCAAATGCGATGTCGAGGATGCCGCATGGCATTGCCGGATAATGTCTTAGTGAGGAGAATCAACAATCGCATGCCATCCTCCCGATCACCGTGTGAACCACTCAATGCTGGGACTCAGGCAGCCGCAATTGGGGGGGGAGCAGAACCGGCAGGGCTGCGTCATGTACCCACGCAATTATTGCGGGACCGGCGCTAGTCGTTGTTATTTCACCACTTAGCCAGATCGGGCGTGTTGACATCGGGAGACTGCACACTTGCATCAATACAATGCAGCCAGTGCGACTCCAGGGTGCTAGTCGAAGCAAGGTGGATCGGTTCGGGTCTTTACGCGGAAATCTTCCACAATCCGCCTGACATCATCGACTGAGTTTGTCTCCTCGACCAGTCTGATCCGCAGTTCTTTGGAGCCGCGGAAGCCCGAGGCATATGCCCGGAGGTGTTTTCTGATAGCCACGAAATTCTTGGCCGCACCAAAACTCTCAACAAACTGCTCAGCGTGCTCTACAATTGCATCGAGTTTCTCTTCCACGGTGATCTCTTCGTAAGGTCTCGCAGGATCGAAAAACCAGGGATTGCCGTAGATGCCCCGTCCGATCATGACACCGTCCACGCCGGTATCGGTGGCCAGTTGGTGTGCCTGCTCCAGGCTTGTTACATCCCCGTTGCCGATAATGAGCGTATCTGTGTCCGCGGCCAGATCGACCGCGACGCCGACCTTATCCCAGTGAGCCGGTGCGTCCGACATCTCCTTACAGGTGCGCAGGTGAAGCGTGATGGCAGCGGGCTCAGTTTCGAGCAAGTGACTTACCCATTCGTCAATGACGATGCTGTTGTAGCCTATGCGGGTCTTTACCGAAACGGGCAGATCGGGCGCCCCCTCGCGTGTGGCCGTAATGATCTCCTTGGCCAGGTGAGGGGTTTTGATAAGAGCGGCCCCGGACCCGGTTTTGGTAACGTTCTTGACCGGGCAGCCCATGTTGATATCGATGCCGTCAAATCCCAGTTTTTGGATTAGAGGCGCACTCAGATAGAACTTGTCGGGGTTTTTGCCGTACACCTGGGCTACGATAGGATGCTCATTGTCTTCGTAGGACAGATCTCCCACGAGTTTGTGTTGCCCCGGTGAGCAGAGCCCGTCGGTGGATACGAATTCCGTGAACATCACATCCGGCTTGCCGTGTCGTATGACCATCTGGCGCATGGCGGCATCGGTGACATCGAGCATCGGCGCCAGGGCCATTATCGGCCTCTTGATATCATTCCAGAATCCTCTAAACACTACCATAAACAATCTTCACTGTGCATCAACGGTCACGCCAATATGGTACATCCGTATGCCGACGGCAACGGGGCAGACAGACTCATAGGTCAGCCGCCGCAGACTTCTGAGAATACTCGCATGAAGTTTCCGCCGAGGATCTTCCGGATGTCGGCTTCGGTGTAATTGCGTCGGATTAGTTCCTCGGTCAAGTTTGGAAATTGAGAACAGTCTGACAATCTATCCGGCGGAAAACTGATCCCGTCAAAGTCAGAGCCGATGCCGACATGGTCCGCTCCGACCAGACGAACTATGTGATCGATATGATCGGCCACTGTCGACACAGTTGTTGGCATTTCTCTCACAACACCCTGCCACCCCTTCAGAAACCCGTCGAGTTCAGAGCATCTGGCCGTATACTCAGAAGCTTCGTATTCACCGCTCATCAGGCGATCGACCTGCTCGAATTGCGTCGGGTGGTCTCCGATAAACTTCGAAGAAACAGCGCAGCGTTCCTGTGACAGAAAATCGCCGCAGAAGTTGACGCCGATCAGGCCGCCACTCTCAGCGATAGCGCGGATCTGAGCATCTGTAAGATTGCGATCATGATCGCAAAGTGCCTGCACGCATGAATGCGACGCAACAATGGGGTCTCGGCTGACTTTAAGCACGTCCTCGACCGCTCCAGGGGATACGTGCGATACATCAATGAGCATCCCCAGGTCGTTCATACGGCGAACGACATCGCGTCCGAATCCAGTCAGGCCGTCAAGTTCAGAACCGGCGTCGCTCGAAGAGCTGCACCACTCATGGCTGGCGGTATGAGTGAGAGTCATACATCGAACGCCACGGCGGTAATAACTCTCGAGAGTCTTGAGGTCCGAGTTGATCGCCTGGCCGTTTTCAATGCCCAAAACGACGGCGATGCGACCATCCGCGATGATTTCTCTTGCCTCTTCAGCAGTAGTACACAGGCCGATAGTCTGCTTGTTTCTGTTCAGTTCATGCTCGAGCAGGTCCAGGAGTTCCTCGGCTCGACGCACAGCATCGATTCCCTTCAAGCTTGAATGGACAAAGCAGGCGAAGAGCTGGAGATTGACGCCACCGGCTCGAAGTCGGGGGATATCGACATGACCATCATCATTCCATAAAGACAGGTCGCGTCCGGCTTTCACGTAGAGCACGGTATCGCAGTGCATGTCAGCCACGAGGGCGTCGGCGTGTAATTGGATGGCGCGCTGCAGCATGTGGAAGTCTACAACCACCGAGACGGCAAATCAAGTATCCGGCCGAATCGAACGCTCTTCATTGCGGGCACAACAAACTACCTGACATACTTCACAGAACCAGCCAGCTTACCTGACGGCATCTGTGGTTTTTGGTTGCGGTTTCGAGAGGATGTATGGAGTATTGGCAGAGCTCATGAATATAATTGACTGGTTCGTAGGTCTGAGTCCGATCGTGCAGGCCCTGCTGGGAACGCTGTTCACATGGGGTCTGACAGCGCTCGGTGCAGCCGGGGTTTTCCTGGCCAGGCAACCGTCGCGCCGGACAATGGACATAATGCTCGGTTTTGCGGCCGGGGTGATGATAGCAGCCAGTTTCTGGTCGCTGCTGGCACCGGCCCTCGAGATGTCGGAAGCGGGTCCCATGCCTTCGTGGGTGCCGGTGGCCGTTGGCTTTCTGCTGGGGGCGCTGTTTCTGCGTCTGTGTGACATCACCCTTCCCCACCTGCATCGCAGCATGCCGAGCGACAGGGCAGAAGGTATCAAAACGGGCTGGCACAGGTCCGCCTTGCTGGTGCTGGCTGTCACGCTTCATAATGTTCCTGAGGGCCTGGCGGTTGGCGTTGCTTTCGGCGCGGTGGCAGCCGGGTTGCCGTCGGCCACACTGGCCGGAGCCGTAGCCCTGGCCATCGGTCTCGGCATCCAGAATTTCCCGGAAGGTCTGGGTGTTTCCATGCCGCTGCGGCGGGAAGGTTTGACTCGTGCGAAAGCGTTCTGGTATGGCCAGCTCTCCGGCGCCGTGGAACCGATTGCCGGTGTGCTCGGCGCTGCCCTGGTGATTCTGGCCCGGCCGGTTCTGCCGTATGCTCTGGCCTTTGCCGCGGGTGCTATGATCTTCGTGGTGGTCGAGGAGCTTATCCCTGAGTCGCAGACCGGTGGTCACTCCGATGCCAGCACCATGGGTGTGATCGGCGGTTTTATTGTTATGATGGTGCTTGATGTCGGTTTCGGGTAGATGGCGGTATTGTAGTTGCCGATGAGTTGTGTTGCTCGCCCTACTTCAGCAGCAGCATCTTCCGCGTCTGTGTGAACTCGCCCGCTTCAAGGCGATAGAGATACACCCCGGACGCCTGGTCTGATCCATCCCAGATCACGTCAACAGTACCAGTGCCCTCGGCGCGACCGGCAAATCCATCTACCAATCTGCCCGCGACGTTGTAGATGGAGAGAGTCCAGTCCGTCTCCAAAGGAACCGAAAACCTGATCAAGGTGTACGGGTTGAACGGGTTGGGGTAGTTCTGCTGAAGATGAAATCTATCGGGCATCATCCTGGCGGCGACCGGCTGACCGTCGAAGGTGGCCATCTCAAGAGCGATCAACTCACCGTCTGCATACAGAAACGCTCCATCGAAGCTGACGCCCGGCTCGGTGCTGAACACGATCACCCGGGTGTTCTCTCCGTCGAAGCGATAGTTCATCTCCATCTGTTCGGCGAGTAGGACGGGTGCTGTTTCACCCTCAAAGATGGCAAATGCGGCGCCTAATTCTCCTCCCGCATTTAGTGTGCCGTGTTCGAAGCTGTATGCCAGTTCAACCGGGTTGGTTTTGGGGTATGGCAACCCGTCACCCAGTATCACGCGGATCATGTACACCAGGTCGGCGACAGACAGGACCACGCCGTCGGCATTAACGTCCGAAGCGGCTACCGAAGCCTCCACAAACTGGAACGCGCTCAGCCCGTGAATAAAGTAGTTGGTGAACATGACAACATCGGCAATCTCATTGGCCACGCCGTTCATGTTGATATCGCCTCGGGTGTCGATAGAATCAGCGCACATGATCTTTATGCCGCCGTTGTAGTAGAACACAGCTCGCTGCGGGTTTGTCTTGAACCCGTCGGCGCATTCTCTCTGGGCGCCGAGATAGGTGGGGAAGCCGACATCATCGTCGTCAATCCGCTCATCACCATCAGGGCCGTAGATAGCAGCGGAGAGATAAAGATCCGTTCCGTCAAGATTGGATATGGTATTGTCGTTACA
>CP070824.1:412107-418783 GCA_020344395.1 Candidatus Zixiibacteriota bacterium
TCCCCCGGTCTCCCGGCCATCAGAGCCGCGTTATACCCGGACAGCACCGATTACCTTTATTTCGTGGCGGACGGCACCGGCAAGCACCGTTTTTCACGGACAAATGCCGAGCACAATCGCGCTCGCCGTGAAATAAGAAGGAACTCTGAGGGGAAGTGACCGGCCCGGCAGGATCTATCGTGCAGCCGGCGGTGACATAGAGGCGGCAATACGGGCACTGAGCTGGGGCACTATCTTGGCTAAGAGTTCTTCCTCGAAGAGGGCGAAAGCGGTCGGCTCGTCAGAGCTGTACCCCATAATGGCAACAGTATGAGCCTCGTGTCTGAGCGGAACCAGGACAAACGAGTTGGAGTTGTCGTCAAGCAGCAGGTTTTTTTCGAATGAGTTGCCCGAAAAGAATTCTACGCACGCTTCGGTATACGTGGTGCCGGTCTCAGCAACCTTCTCAAATAGCGATGAGACCCGAGGCAACACCAGGGAGAGATTTCGACGTGTCTTCCGTTCACCGACGGTGGCCGTTGCGACAAAATGAGTTGAACCGACGCCGCGAACGGCAAGCAGGCCTTTCCTGATCGGGATTTCTTTTTGCAGGATAGCGGTCAGCCGGATGAACAGTTCCGAGATATCCGTCTCATCGGGGAAACAGGCGGACAGGTCCAGATCCCAGATTCGGCCTTGCCTGAACCCATCGTCCCTGAATCTCTGCTCCCTCATTTGCTCTCGCCGACTTGACATAATCAGCTCGACACCATCTCTCTCTTGAGATCGTACTTCTTTATCTTACGCCACAGGGTGGTTCGTCCGATCCCCAACTCCTGGGCTGTGCGCGTGTAATTCCAGTCGTTATCGTTCAGAGCTCCGATGATCAGGGAGCGTTGCGAGCTGTCCATCAGGTTGCCCCGCAGGTGCAGAGATTTCCGGGCGGCCATTGGACGGTTCTCTTGCGGGCTGGTATCACTGGTGATGAACATGATGTCATCAGCGGTCAACTGGTCGTGAGAACACAGGGCGATGCCTCTCTTTAGAGTGTTCTCTAGCTCGCGAACGTTCCCGGGCCAATTGTGATGAAGGAGCTTATCGGTGGCGCTCCGGTCAATGGTCATAGCATCCCGACCTATCTCGTTGCATATCTTCCGTATGAAGTAATTGGTCAGGATCTCTATATCCTCCGCCCTCTCCGTGAGAGCCGGCAGGTTAAGAGGAATGACGTTCAGGCGATAGTACAGATCCTCTCGAAATTTGTCTTCGCCCACCAACTGGGCCAGATCCTTGTTCGTGGCCGCGATAATTCTCACGTCCACGCGCCGGGAGGTTGAGGACCCGATGGCGCGTATTTCCGAGTCCTCCAGAAACCTCAGTAGCTTTACCTGAACTGATGACGGCATGTTGCTCAGCTCATCGAGAAAGATCGTGCCGCCGTCGGCCTGTTCCAGCAAGCCTTTCTTGTCCTGATTGGCTGAAGTAAATGATCCCTTGGTGTGCCCGAACAATTCGGACTCCAGCAGCGTCTCCGGTATCGCAGAACAATCGATGGCAACAAATCTTTTCTTGCGTCGATTGGAATGGTGATGAATCGCGCGTGCAAACAGTTCCTTGCCGGTGCCGGAAGCACCGGTGATCAGGATTGTGATATCGGTTGGGGCGACACGCCTCGCTGTCTTCTTCAATTGAGTCATTTGTTTTGAAATACCGACAAGGTTGTCGAATCCATACGACATTGCGACCGATTGGCGCAACCGTGTCAACTCTTCCCGCATCAGCTTTCGTTCGAGGGCCTTCTGTACCTTGAGCAGAAGCTGATCATTGGTGAATGGTTTGGTAATGTAATCGTAGGCACCTGTCTGCATTGCCTCCACGGCGCTCTCGATCGTCCCGAATGCTGTCAGCAGGATAGACTCGGTATCCGGACAATTCTGCTGTACGTACTTGATTATGTCCAGGCCGGTCTCGTTGTCCAGGCGAAGGTCGGTCAGGACGAGATCGCAGTCTCGTTCCCTGAGTATGCTTAGAGCTTCGTCAGCCGAGGCCGCCTTGATTACACTGTAGCCATTGTCGGTCAGGAGAATAGCCAGACTTTCTCTCACCGACGACTCGTCGTCGACCACCAGAATCGACGGATTGCCTTCTTCAATCCTGTGCGTCATGTTGATGATGTCCTTGCGATTCGTGGAGCGTAATCTCCGATAGCAACTTCTGTTGATCCGGCAGGAACTGCTGTGTCAACTTGAGGTTCATAACATCAGCCAGCCGGCTGGCGAAGTCCTTCCAGTTGACGTTCAGCCTGTCTCGCGAGTCGTTCTGGTGTAGCTGGGTCTCTATCCGGATAATCAACTCACCATCGATATCGCGCCGGTCCCAAAGTATCCTGGTCCTGCTTTCCAGCGTTCTTTTGGCCAGATGCGATTGCAGACAAGCTTCAAAGAGGTACATCAACGCATGAGCCGGCTTGTCCGAAAGCCATGCGGAGATTGTCGGTATTTCGGCTATCCTGCAATTGTTGTTGATGGTTGCGCTCACTGCTCTCACCGCGCCGTCGAGTTCGCCGTCGACCGATATGCGTTCTGGTTTGAGCAGCCCGTAGTTCACAATGAGGTTCCACCGTGACAGGTAGTGATCTGTCTCAGACGCTGCCCGCAGTATTATCCGAACCAGTTCAGAGAGATCTGAGGTCGCTTCGTCGGATGTAATGGCCTCGAGATGCGAGGCGGCAGTGGTGATGGCGGATATCTTATTCCGCATCTTGTGCGTGAAGAAATCAACCATGAAGGGATCCTGACGGCGCTGGTCCTTCCGGCGACCGGCTCGCAGTCTGACCAGGGTCAGGCACAGCGATTCTCTGGTCAAGTTCTTCATTTCCAGGGAAAGACCGGGCAGCACCGACAGGAGATCCTGTTTGGCCTGCCCGAACTCTCGATCGACCAGAGCCTCACTGTCTTTCCTGATAATGCTGCAGAAGGGCTTATTGGCGACTACGATCCGCCCCGAGGTGCGGTTGATCAGGAGCGATGCTACCGGTTGCTCCAGGGCAGCCGCGAGCTTCGGCAGCACCGATTCGACCACCGCGGAGGCTTCCCGGAATTTCCTGAGAAGCTCGTCAAAGGCGCTCGAGGATGGCCAGGCTCCGCGACCTATTTCCGGTGTGGCCAGTCCAAGGACGATCGGCTTGACCATTTCCGGGTCGATAATGGCCGCGTGAATTCGGAAAGGATCGCCGCCGGGCAGGTTCCCTGACTTTTCCCTGTGTGAAAAGATGGCCGCACTGCCGGTAGACAGAGCCGTTTTGATTGGTTCCATGCTGAAACGATTGGCCCCGGATGGCTGCAGGTACTTCCCATCATAGTACAGGAAACTGGTCGAGCCATCGCACGTGAGCAGGCCAAGCAGGTTGTTTTCACTTTCTGTCAGCCAGCCGCGGAGCCGCAGACCCAGCAGGATTGACTGGATCCCGGCGTGTGATGTTTCGCCGAGTAGCGCCAGTCGGTTCGAGTCGAGTGCACCGCGAACACCATCCGGCCGGTTCAGCATGGCTCTCGGGTTAGTTCCGATCATGGTACTCGTTTGTTTCATTCTGAATCACTCTATAGTTTCATCGGTAACTGGACTCAGGGCTTTAGCGTCTTTTGGCATCGGGCCAATCCGACAGAAAACTCGATACTGCTTGACGAAGGTTTGCGACGTCCGTATCTTGGCCCATGCCAATATCGGACGATCAAGTTGGCAATCTTGCGCGCCTTGCCCGACTCAACCTGACTGCTGTCGAAGTAGCTTCGTTCGCCGGTGATATGTCCCGGCTAATCGAGTATTTTGACATCTTGCAGGAGGCCGATACCACATTGATCCGGCAAAATAGCAGACCTGCTGACCGTGGTGGGCTGCTCAGAGAGGATAGGGTCCGGCCTTCTCTTGAAAGAGATCTTTCCCTTTTGAATGCTCCCGAAACCGAAGCCGGTTATCTTGTTGTCCCCAAGGTGTTTGACAAATGAGCTCCTCTGTACTGGCTGTCATTCCGGCCCGCCTCGATTCAGGACGATTTCCCGGCAAAGTCCTCTACAGTTACCGTGAAAAGCCGCTGTTGTTCTATGTATGGCGTGAGGCCTGCAACTCTAGACTGGTGGATGAAGTCGTCGTGGCCACCGACAATCGTGAGGTCCGGGATGCTGCCACGAAGTTCGGAGCCAGAGTCCTGATGACATCCGCACGGATAAAAACTGGATCCGATCGTGCGGCTGTCGTTGCCGACAGGCTGGGCGGGCGTCTGATTATCAATATTCAGGCTGACAACTTCGGTCTGAAAGCGTCGGTAGTCGATCGCGTTGTCACCAGGATGCTGGCCGATCGGACCATCGCCGTGGCCACTCTGGCCCGGCGCATAACCTCCGATGACGACCTTCTTGACCCGGATATTGTCAAAGTGGTGCTCGGCTCCGACGGCCGTGCCATGTGGTTTTCACGATACCCTCTACCGTACGTCCGTCATGCGGGCGACGGGCCACGAACCGCCCGACACAGGTTTTATGAGCACATCGGCGTATATTTCTTCAGAAGGTCTGCTCTGGCCCGGTTTGCCGGGATTCCCCGGACGCCTTGCGAGAAGGCGGAATCTCTGGAGCAACTTCGAGTGCTGGAAGCCGGAGATAGAATGCAGGTTTACAGAACCTCAGTCCGAACCGTATCGGTTGACAAGCCTGAGGATGTGGAGAAACTTTCTACGATATACCAGTGAGGATTACCGATGTCTGACAGCGTTAGAACAAAGTACATTTTTGTAACCGGAGGTGTCGTATCTGCTCTGGGTAAAGGAATTGCGGCGTCATCCATGGCCTTTCTAATGCAGCGGCGCGGTCTCAGGGTTCAGTGTATCAAGCTGGATCCATATCTCAATGTCGACCCCGGTACCATGAACCCGTTTCAGCATGGTGAGGTTTTTGTCCTGGATGATGGCTCCGAGACGGACCTTGACCTGGGGCACTATGAGCGATTCCTCGATCAATCGTTGACCGCGGGCAACAATGTCACCACCGGTCAGATATATCATACGATTATCTCTCGCGAGCGCAAAGGCGATTATCTCGGAGCGACGGTCCAGGTGATCCCGCATGTCACCGAGGAGATCAAGAATCGCATTAAGGCCCTGACGCGTCTGGACGGCACCACTGATCTGATCGTGGCCGAGATCGGCGGTACGGTGGGTGACATTGAGTCACTCCCGTTTCTGGAGGCGATTCGACAGATCGGTCTTGAAGAAGGGCCGGCAAACGTGGTGTTCGTCCATGTGACGCTCGTCCCGTACATCCCGACAGCCGGAGAGTTCAAAACCAAACCGACCCAGCATTCCGTCAAAGCTCTCCGTGAGATCGGCATCCAGCCCAATGTGTTGTTGTGCCGTTGTTCGACCGCCATATCCGAGAGCCTTCGACAGAAGATCGGTCTGTTTTGTTCCGTGCCCACCAGGTCGGTGGTCGCCGCTCCCGACGTCACCACTATTTATGAGGTGCCCCTCAATTTCCACAACCAGCACCTGGACGACATAATAGCGAACCAGTTCGGGTGGGATATTCCGTCACCGGAACTGTCGGACTGGGAGGGCATGGTTGACAAAATAAAGAACCCGAGAAAACGACTGAAAATCGGCATTTGTGGCAAGTATGTTAACTTGAAAGATGCCTACAAGTCTATCATCGAGGCCTTTGTGCACGGCGGCGTCCATAGCCACGCGGAAGTTGCTCTGGTGTGGGTGAGTTCCGAAGACATAAAGAAGGGTGGAGCCGAGAGGTTTATCCATGACCTGGACGGGCTCCTGATACCCGGTGGGTTCGGGGAGCGCGGGGTTGAAGGCAAGATCGAGGCTATCAGGTACGTCAGGGAGAATAATATACCGTTTCTGGGAATCTGTCTCGGCATGCAGTGCGCGGTCATTGAATATGCTCGCAACGTCTGCGGTCTGAAAGATGCTCATAGTTTCGAGTTCTACCGTGATATGAAGCACGCCGTCATTCACCTGATGGCCGATCAGGAAGGGGTGTCGGATCTGGGTGGAACCATGCGCCTGGGTGCCTATCCCGCGGTCTTGAAAGAGGGTACCAAATCGCTCGAAGCGTATGGCGAAGATGAGATAACCGAGCGTCACCGCCACCGCTACGAGGTCAATAATGCTTACCGGGAGATGCTCGAAGAGCACGGCCTTGTTTTTTCCGGTGTATCCCCGGACGACCGTCTCGTCGAGATGGTTGAGGTCCCGGGTCACCCCTGGTTTGTTGCCGTTCAGTTTCATCCCGAACTGAAATCCCGACCGACCCGGCCGCACCCATTATTCAGGGAATTTGTCCGGGCCGCCGTTGATTACAGCGACCGCAAGAAGAATCCTGCCTCGTCGAACGTAGGCGAAGAGGAGGACATGACCACATCGGCGTGATGGTGCCGTGGCAGGCAGGCCCTGACGCGCCGGAGGAATTTCACATCGGAGTCTATATGAGAACCACGCAGTTCAGCTTCGTTTTGATCCTGCCCCTGTTGTTACTCTCACTCGCCTGCAACAAAGAGGACAATCCGGTAGAGCCGGCGGTGGAGGGGGTCTTCACCGGAACCCTTTACTTCGATATCAACCCCCACATTTACGGACAGGATTTTATAGATACGGTCCGTTTATCGGTCGAGGGTACCCATTTTACGTTTGTAA
>CP070824.1:418883-425460 GCA_020344395.1 Candidatus Zixiibacteriota bacterium
GAATCGTGAGCGGGTCGGCGAATTCATCCAGCGAGTCGGAATGGGCAACTTCCTCGAGGTCATCGAGGTCGAGCCTTGTGCCGAGATGGTTGCTCATCCGCGTGAAAATCCGTACGTCTTCTACGAGGAATACTTCGAAGAGGGCGAGGGTGAAGAGGAATAAGCACTAACTGGAAAGTAATGAATAAATAGAGGTATATATTATGGCAGAGGCAACACAAGAGAGACGGACCGATTACGGGCCGCCCCATTATGAACGGTTTTTGCCGCCTTTTATCAAAGAGAACTACGGCAAGTGGAAGTACCATGAGCTCGTGAAACCGGGAGTGATGGTGCACGTGTCGGAATCCGGTGCCAAGGTTTTCACGGTGAGGGCGTCGTCCGGTCGTTTGCTCAGCATCGACAAAATCCGCATGTACTGCGATCTCGCCGACAAATACTGCGGTGGCTACCTGAGATTCACCAGTCGTCATAACGTCGAGTTTATGTTCACGGACGACAAGAACATTGATGCGCTGATTGCTGACCTGGCCAAGATGGGTCATCCTGTCGGAGGCATCGGCAATGCCATCTCATCGATCGTGCATACTCAGGGCTGGGTTCACTGCCACTCAGCGGCAACCGATGCCTCGGGTATTGTCAAGGCTGTCATGGACGACCTGATCGAGTACTTTGAGACCACCAAGCTGCCGGGCAAGTTGAGAATCGCGCTGGCGTGCTGCCTGAACATGTGTGGTGCTGTCCACTGTTCGGATATTGCCATACTTGGAATCCACCGGCGCCCGCCGAAGATTCAGCACGACAAGGTCAAGAAGATGTGTGAAATCCCGAACGTGAGCGCTTCGTGTCCTACGGCGGCCATCCGCCCGGCCACGGTCGACGGTCACGAGTCGATCGAGCTTATCGAAGAGCAGTGCATGTTCTGCGCCAACTGCTTTACTGTCTGTCCGGCGTTGCCGATGGCTGATCCGCTGAACGACGGTGTTTCGATCTGGGTCGGCGGTAAGGTTTCCAATGCGCGCCATGAGCCGATGTTCTCCAAGCTGGCCATTCCCTTCCTGCCCAACAATCCGCCGCGCTGGCCTGAGGTCACGGAGGCGATTCGGAGTCTGGTTGAACTGTGGGCAGCCAACGCCAAGAAATACGAGCGGATGGGTGAATGGATCGAGCGCATCGGATGGCCGAGATTCTTTAAGATGGCCGGCATCGAATTCCAGAAGGAACATATCGATGACTTCAAACATGCCGGCCTGACATACAAGCGTTCAACTCACCTGACGTTTTGAGGAGTGTTAAGTGGCAAAGACCGTAGAAGAAATAGCGGACGCCATGTTCACGTTGGTCTCTGAGGCTCACGGTATCAAGAAACTCAAGCCGATGGACCTCACAAAGACCATGATCCAGATGTTTGGCGATGAAGTAGATAAGAAGACCTGCAAGGCGGCTATCAAACAATTGGTTGATGGCGGCAAGTGTGTCTACACTTATTTCGGCGGCACTTACCTTGAAATCCCGCACAGGGAAGGCGCAGCCAACGACTAAACAGATCTGAGGTCCTGCTTTATGACGGTGGATTCGCCGCGGCTGGTTATCGCCGGTCTGTCTGGGGATTCCGGAAAGACGGTGGTATGTCTGAGCCTTCTGTCGATTCTGAGGCAGAAGGGGTTGTGCCTGTCTGTCTTTAAGAAGGGGCCGGACTACATCGATGCAGCCTGGCTTTCGTTTGTGTCAGACTCCAGCTGCAGAAACCTCGATACGTATATGGTGGCCCCGGAACAGATCTCGGATAACTTCGTGAGGGCGGCCGCAGGTTCTGATATTTCGATCATTGAGGGCAACCGGGGTTTGTTTGACGGCCTTGATAAGACCGGCACGCACAGCACTGCGAGTTTGGCTCGTCTCCTTGGTGCACCGGTCGTACTGGTGGTTGACTGTCACAAGGTCACACGGTCACTGGCTGCAGTGATCAACGGCTGTGTCGCCTTTGATCCCGATCTCAGAATAGCCGGCGTAATTCTCAATAGAGTGGCAGGGCCACGCCACGAAAAGATTATTCGCGAATCCATTCGCGAATACTGTGACCTTCCGGTGCTGGGTGCTATCCCGCGGATTGAGGACGAAGTCAGTCTGATTCCGGGTCGGCACCTGGGTCTGATAACGCCCGCCGAATTCGATCGAAGTCAGCAATTGCGAGCGACTTTGACAGAGATCGGCGCGACGTACCTTGGGATAGATGATCTGATTGAGGCGGCTCGCGCTGTTGAACCGCTGGATCATCCTCAGGCATCCAGGTCGTCCGGCCCCGCTACTCGCGTGAGAGTGGGTGTCTTCGAGGATTCGATTTTTACTTTTTACTATCCGGAGAACCTTGAGGCCCTGGAAGCCGGCGGGGCAGAGTTGGTAGCTGTCTCGTCGCTGGAGGACGGGGCCCTTCCGGATGTTGATGCCCTGTACATCGGAGGGGGGTTTCCTGAAACTCAGGCTGATCGCCTGGCTGCGAATAGATTGATGTGCGAGTCAGTGCGGAAGGCTGCCACGGAGGGTATGCCCATTTATGCTGAGTGCGGCGGGTTGATTTATCTTTCGAAATCGCTTGAGTCAGATGGCAGGACATATCCGATGGCCGGGGTTTTCCCTCTTGACCTGACCATGCATCAAAAGCCGGTGGGTCATGGATATACACTGGTTCGGATCGACCGGCCGAATCCCTTCTTTGAGGTCGGTGATCAGATCAAAGGCCACGAGTTTCACTACTCCGGGATTCAAACCGAATTATCCGGATTACAGACATGCCTGAGTGTCGAGAGAGGGGTGGGACTCGGGCAATCCAGAGATGGACTGTTGTACAAGAATACGCTGGCGTGCTTCACTCATATACATGCCGGTGGTACGCAGGACTGGGCCCATCGGCTGGTATCGGCTGCCGTGAGTTATAAGGATCGAGGTGCGTGCAACCCTGAAGGGAAAGCCAACAATATCCGATCTTTCGCGGCACCCAGGCCGGCCCAGGTGCGTTCTTGATATGAGAACTGTGAGATCGATAGGACTACTTGAATAGACTGGATGAAGCCCGCCCCGCGAGAGCGTGTTGAGGTAAACAGAGAGCGAACTCGGCGGCGGCCCATGAAAGAAGTGTGACATCATGCCTAAGGTAGTAAAGAAGAAAAAGAAAGGCCTGAAGAGCCTCAGAAGCACAGGAGGCGGATCGGCGGTCGAGACTTCACCGTATCGCCCGAAAAACATCGAGAAAACTCCGCCCTGTATGGACCACTGTCCTAACGGCAATCAGATCAGAAAAATGCTTATGCTCATTTCCAAGGCGGAGGATCTCGGCAAGACGTACGATCAAGCCCTGGAGGAGGCCTTTTATGTGGCCCTCGAAACGACTCCTTTTCCCTCGACCTGCGGGCGGGTATGTCCGCATGATTGCGAGGCTGGATGCAACCGCAGTGAAAAGGAAGGGGCGGTTTCGATAAACAAGATTGAGCGGTTCATTGGTGATTTTGGTCTTGAAAAGAATCTCGCGGCCAAGAAGCTTGCCGACGATAAGAGGACAGAGAAGGTGGCCGTGATCGGCTCGGGACCGGCTGGAATGTCGTGTGCCTATCAGCTCGCCCGGCTGGGCTATCCGGTAACGGTATTCGAGGCTTTCCCCAAGACAGGTGGTATGCTACGGTACGGTATTCCGGACTACCGTCTGCCTTCCGATATTCTCGACGCTGAGATCAACCGCATCCTTGATATGGGTGTGGAATTGAAGCTCAATACGGCGGTCGGGCGTGATGTCTCAATGGACAGCATCCGCGATGAGTACCGGGCGACTTTTGTCGGCATCGGTGCCCATCAGGGCTTGAAGCTGCGCATTGAGGGCGAGGACGCGTCGAACGTTCTGACAGGCACGGACTTCTTGCACAAAGTGAATGCCGGTGAAAGTGTTGAGGTCGGTGACAATGTCGTCGTCATCGGGGGTGGTGATACGGCTGTCGATGCTGCCCGGGTGGCCCGCCGTCTGGGGGCCAGCGCGACGATACTGTATCGTCGTACCAAAGCCGAGATGCCGGCCATTGAGGATGAGATTAAGGGCGCCGAGGAGGAAGATGTCAAAATCGAATTCCTGGCTGCGCCTATAGAGATCCGTCGCAACAATGGCACGGCGGTGGGTATGAAGTGTCAGCGCATGGAGCTGGGCGAGCCCGACGATTCCGGACGGCGCAGACCGGTGCCCATCGAAGGCGACACTTTTGACCTGGACTTCACGACTTTGATCGCAGCCATCAGTCAGGAGCCGGATTTTGATGGTCTCGGTGACCTGCGCGAGGGTCGTGACTGGATCGTGATTGACGAAAAGGGTAAGACCAAAACCGAGGCGGTGTTCTCGGGTGGCGATAATGTGAATCTCGGTCTCGTGATCGACGCCGTACATCACGGACGAGTCGCCGCCGTGGCCATCCATGAGATGATCACCGGCGAAGAAATCCCGCAGCCTCCCAAGTTGGCGATCATCAAGCCAGACAAGATGAAGCTGGAATATTACGAAGAGAGCCAGCGGGTTACCGCGAACGAACTGCCGGTCAGTGATAGGCTGAAGAGCCTTGACGCGGAGATTGTCGAGACTCTTTCGAAGGAAGATGTCATCCATGAGGCCAAGCGGTGCATGAGTTGCGGCTACTGTTTTGACTGTGGCAATTGCTGGAGTTACTGCCAGGACAACGCCGTGCTCAAGCCGCTGACCAAGGGAAATCTTTATACCTACAAGTTGGAGTTCTGCAATGGATGCAAGAAGTGTGCTGAGCAGTGCCCGTGTGGGTTCATCGAGATGCATTAACAGGTAAAAAGACAACAAGACAGTAATGATGTAATGTGAAGAGGAGCAAACGATATGCCGACATTCGAACACGGTGACATCAAGATTGAAGTCGATGAAGATGGCTTCATGGACGACCCCTCCATTTGGAACGACGATATCGCCAAGGCCCTGGCTACCACCGAGGGTGTGAATGACATGACTGACGAACACTGGCACCTGGTCAGGTATCTCAGGGAGTACTATCTGAAGTTTGGGATCGCCCCGATGATTCGGAAGCTGTGTAAAGAGACAGGATTTCCGCTAAAGAAGGTTTACGAGTTGTTCCCGTCCGGTCCGGCGAAGGGGGCCTGCAAGGTGGCCGGGTTGGCCAAGCCGACCGGCTGCGTCTGATCCGACCGTCAGAACGATAATCCGGAGAAATGCCCGTTTCTCCGGTTTTTTTTAGGAGACGCGTTCGGATCCGTGATGACCACGCGGTACTCGTAAATCCGACCAGAAACGCTAAAAGAACACTTGAGCGAATTTGGCACTTTTATTATGTTTGGCCCGATTTGCTTTGTGAAAATAGTAACGAGCAACCGAAGATTCTGAGACGGACTGATATCTGACAACTGGTGAAAGAAGTTCCCGGATGTTGCGGCATTTATTGACAGAGCGGAGCGAAAGTATTGTCGAGGGATGGTTTCGGGGAGTGATCGAAGCCTATCCCTCCGACAGTGTGGGCTTCCTGAGGGATGAAAAAGATCAGTTCCGCAACCCTGTTGGCCATACACTGCGCCGCGAGATTGGAGTTCTATATTCGGCCCTTTCAGAGGGGCTCGAGCCTGAGGCACTCAGGACAGCGCTGGACAATATAGTCAGAATTCTCGCTCTGCAGGATATGAGACCGGCGCGTGCGATGGCCTTTGTGTTTCTCCTGAAGGGTGTGGTCCGAAAGGAGCTACAGGATGAACCGGGATCGAAACAACTCGATGACGAGTTGAGGGAGTTTGAGTCAAGAATCGACGGCCTGGCGCTGGAGGCCTTTGACTGCTTCATGGACTGCCGGGAGACAATCTACAAGATAAGAGCAAGCGAAGCCGATCGCAGATCAGCCAAGCTGCTCGAACGGATCAACAAAGTATACGGAGATAAGAGCTGCCAGAGCGACCGTCGGACGGAAAGCAGGTAACTATGTACAGACAATACAGAGGAGCGAATATATGGGTGCATTGATTTCACTGATTGCCGTTGTCATCCTCATCCTGCTGGCGTTTCTGGGGGCAGGCCTGGCCGGATGGCACACTCTCTTCGGTATAATAGTGCCCTATGCAGCTGCCGCGATCTTCATCATTGGCGTGATTTACCGGGTCGTCAAGTGGGCCAGGTCACCGGTGCCGTTTCGGGTTCCCACTACCTGCGGGCAGCAGAAATCGCTGCCCTGGTTGAAATCAGATAATCTGGAAAGCCCTCACAATACACTGGGGGTGGTCGGCAGGATGGTGCTCGAAGTGCTGTTTTTTCGATCCCTGTTCAGGAACACCAGGTCGGAAGTCAGAGAAGGCCCAAAGCTGACCTACAGTGCCGATAAGTGGTTGTGGGCGGCCGGCCTCGCTTTCCATTGGTCCTTTTTGATCATTCTGATAAGGCATGTCAAGTACTTCATTGAGCCGGTGCCGCCCTGGATACTGACAGTACAGCACCTTGACGGTTTTTTCCAGGTTGGTCTGCCGATCATCCTGGCCACTGACGTAGTGATTCTCGTAGCCCCTACTTTTCTATTCATGCGTC
>CP070824.1:425560-432097 GCA_020344395.1 Candidatus Zixiibacteriota bacterium
CTACAACATACGACAGTCTGTCGGCCGCCAGGAGATCTCCCTGCTGAAATTCCGGTTCGAGATTGCTACCTGCCACGAAGATTTCCGGGCGGTTCACGATGCAGAAACTGGCGGGGGCATTGGGTGAAAAAAGCTGATAGGCAAGAGCAATTATGATAAAGATCAGGGCCGTACGTTGTGATCGCTGGATCAGCCCACGTTTGGCTCCAATGCTGCGGGCCAGGTCCACGAACGAAAACACGTAAAAGAGTATCGGCAACCCCAGAAGAAGCAGCAAGGCCATACCCGGGATATCCACCAGCAATGAGACAAACGCCAGGGAGGTTGCCAGCAACATGACCAGAAACACGAAGAGGCCGAACGCGTACTCATGCCAGTAGATGTGTCCTAATCCCGGCAAAAGCAGGTTCAGCAACAATCCGAACACCACAGATTTGCGAAAATGGTTCATCTATTTAAAACTGGTCACAGCAATATGTTTAGGCCTGGTCCTTTGCTTGATAGGACGGTCAGGCACGGAAAATGTTACGAGTATAAGGTATGTCGTGGTATTAGTGAATTGTGAAATAAGGATTTAGCCAAAATAGACGATAATCCGTATAACTTATGAAACAATGCGACCGGCTGGAAGGTATTATCAATGAAGAGGATACGCATTCAGACCTGGATCAGTATGACTTGACATCCTCTGCCGGTTCCTTAAATTGTTATTATGATTCAGGTTAGTTGGAGGTTTTGATGCTTCGTTACTCAGCTCAGCTATTCGGTATTACAATTTTTGCACTGGGCCTGATATGGTTTGCAGGTCCGGGCGATGCCTCCCAGAACTCCACGGCCGTCGCTGCCAGGGTAAACCTGTGGGCGGACACCACTCACATCAACGTTGATGGGCCCGCTACAGAGTCTGGCAGAAGCGAGCGCGAGAAGCGAGACACTTTCTACAAGAACATCAGAAAACTTCACCAGGCCGCTTATGCCATTAGAAACCGCTACATGGAAGATATCGATGCTGACGAGTTGATCAGGACCGGTATTGACGGCATGCTGGCCGATCTGGATCGATATTCCGTACTGATGGAACAGCGGGCTTACGACGCCCTGATGGAAAGTACACATGGCAGGTATTCGGGTCTGGGCATGCAGATCGACGCCAGAGACAACCGTATCATTATTATCTCTCCTATAGAAGGCACCCCCGCCTACCGCAAAGGGCTGAGGGCCGGAGACGTTGTCTGGGAGATCGACGGCTTCTCAACCGAGGATATGGAATCATCCGAAGCCGCTCGCAGGATGCGTGGAGAAGTCGGTACTTCGGTTGTCCTCACGATCAAGCGAACAGGAATAGCCGAGCCGCTCGAGTTCGAGGTAGAGCGAGCCTTAATAGAACTCAAATCAGTCAACTACGCCGGTCTCATCCCGGGGACTGACATCGGGTATGTCAGGCTGTCACGGTTTGCGGAAGAGACTTCCCACGAACTCCGCGAGGCTGTCAGTCAGCTTAATGAGCAGAATGCCAGTTCGCTCATTTTTGATCTTCGTTCCAACGGAGGCGGCCTGCTGACCCAGGCCAAGGAGACAGCCGAGTTGTTCCTTGAGGAAGGTCGGGAGATTGTCTATACCAAGGGACGTGATGTGAGCTCTGAGAGGCACTACGTTTCTGAGCGGCAGCCGCTGTTCGGACAGGACAAGCCGATTATCGTTTTGGTTGACGGCGGCACAGCCTCCGCCTCCGAGATTGTGGCCGGGGCTATTCAAGACTGGGATCGCGGCATTATTCTGGGAAGCACCACCTACGGGAAAGGACTGGTGCAGGAGCTGATCGACGTCTCGGGCGACAATACTCTCAACCTTAAGCTTACCACCGCCAAGTACTACGTTCCATCCGGGCGGTGCATCCAGAAGCCCGAGAGACAGAACAAGCAGGCGTCAACCGACCAATCAGAACTTGAGGGCGAATCCGATACCCTGGTGGTAGCGGACAAGGAGATATTCTATACCAACGGCGGACGCATCGTAACTGGCGGCGGCGGGATAGTCCCGGATGTCGAAGTACCACGGGAAACCTGGAAGACCATTGAGATCAATCTCGAACGCAAGTCGATGTTTTTTGATTTCGCAGTGAAGTACGTATCGGAACATCCTGACGTCAAGCCGCACTTCGAAGTCACTGACGAGATTATCCAGGAATTCCGTGAGTTCATTGAGTCAAAGGAGTTCAGCTACAAATCAGCCTTGCAGGTGGCTCTAGAGGACCTCAAGGAAGTTGTCAATGAGGAAGATCGTGGGGTCAGTTTCGAAGAGACGGTAAGCGATCTGGAAAAGTTGATCGAACTCGAAAAGGAATCTGACTTCGCCGAATCTCTGCCATATATCAAGCGCGCTGTCAAACGCGAGATTGTCTCCTCCATTGCCGGAGAACGCGGCGTCTACGAGAATATCATTCTCAAGACTGATAAGCATGTGCAGAAAGCTGTGGAGTTGCTGTCGGCACCTCAGGAATATTCCAAGCTCATGACACCCGAAGAACCCAGAACGGATCTCTAAAGCGAAATAGCGAAACAGATGATTCATGAACGGGTGTCCTGTTCAGGACGCCCTTTCTATTAGCCCTCGACGGAGTCGATTATGTCTTTGCCCTTCTCAAAGGACTTGAGCAGCCACATATCGTGTTCGAAGACATATGTGAGGGTGATGGGGCGGTCCTGGCGCCCGGTCGAATCCATGACGAAACAGTCAATCCGCGCCCTATCGTCGGTGAAGAAGATTTCGTAATTCCCGAAACGCTGGAAGTCAAAACCGCCGGCCGGGCCGTACACAAAATTCAGCAGAGAATCAGAACTCTGGTCCACCTCGAGAATCTGGAGTGACAACAGGGAGTCTATAGCCGACGCGTTCATTGCCGCCACGGCCACCTGGAGCCTGTACAGCCGGTCCTGCAGCAGAGGAATATGATCGCGGCTGGGGGTCTCGGTGCCGCAGGCACAAAACAGCAAAATAACTGCGGCCAGGAAGCTGAAGACACGGGTTCTCATGGGAACATCACTAATTCTGAACGATAAGCTTGAACTGTCCGTTACCGCGACGCTTGAGCACACCGTCCTCCACGAGATTCCGAAGTGTCCGGGTCGCAAAAAGATTCCAGAACCAGTAGCGCTCCGCCGTGGTCACCTCTTCATGGCCGTATTCTGTTGAAATGGCCGTCAGCCGCTCCCGGATATCCTCGAATACTACCTCTGTTCCTTCAGACAGAGCATGCAGCGCCGGCCTGACTATTAAGGCTGAGACCATAAATGCCTCGGGAGCATAATCTCGACCATAGCTGAAATCCCGTCTTTCCGTGAGCCTGCTTTTGGCCATGAAGCCCTCGCTACAAGTTACTTTGGGCAGCTGGTCCCCCCATCTTATATCCATCTGCCTGGCCGTACGTCCCTGCTCGTAATAGTGAGTTCCACTGAACACATCTCCCCCCTCCACCGCGTACATGTACTTTCCTATGGCGGCATGACAGGGATTGGTCTGGCGATAGATCTCCAGCAGGTCCCGTCCGGTGATGAACGCTTTGCCCAGGTTATACCAGAGAAGCAGGGCACCGATGACAGGGTATCTTCTGTAGAGGACGGTGCCACCGTGAATAAAGTCGTTAGTATCCTTCGTAAGCGCACCAGCCTCAATGAGACTATCGAGGACGGCGTCGTACCGCGGCAGGTTGCCCGCGATATGTTCGGCCATGGCCCGAGAAGTCTCATCCACCAGTTGCTTCACTTCTTCCGCCTGCTGGACCCTGAACACTGGAAACATCGGGCTGTAACTACTGTCCTTATGGCGATACAAAAATCCCTTCAGCCGCATCTTTTCGGCTACCTGCTGAACATATGAGGTGTCGGATTCAGTCTGTCTCGCTATCTCACCGAGAGACCTTCCCTCACTCAACATGACCGGCAGAACGTGCGAGAACTCATTATCCCATACAAGATTGTTGGTTACCATGGGAGGAAAAACAATCTTCTGCTCAAAATAGGAGACAACAGCCGGCGGTATCTTGAACTTGACGCTAAAAGCCCGCTCAAACACCTTCTGACCCGGAAGGATTTCATCCAGAGTGTCAATGACGTCATAGAGTCGCACGTACAGATGCGCCTGACCGTAATTACCGGGTATTTCGATGACAGGTTTGACGATCTTTGTCTCGCCCGGCTCCAGGGGGTAGTATTGATGGGCCAGTCGCCTCGGATTGATGTAACTGCCCTCGAACGTCATCTCCGTTTCCACCGTCACATATTTCATCCAATCGCTCAGATTGGTAACCTCAAAGAACGCGGTCTGCTGCCCCCACTCGAAGGACGGTATATCCATCTCTCCGATCACGAAATCATCCGTCGCCTCAGCCTGCACCGACAGGGCCAGAATCAGTATCAGGCCACCCCGTTGAATTGCCCGAACGCTCATGTTTTCCTCCCGGCGGCTCCGCGACCGGCTAATTGGCCGCAGGCGGCACCGATGTCCAGTCCCCGGCTCCTGCGAACCGTAACGGCGGGAAGGCGGGGATACAATTCACTGACAAACCAGTCCAGTTTCTTATCCGAAGGTCGACGGAAGGCCAACTCCGGCACCGGATTATATGCCAATACATTTATTTTACAAGGAACTCCGCGTAAAAGCCGAGCCAAAGCTCTGACATCTTCCATAGTATCGTTCAGACCTTCAAACAGAGTGTACTCAATCGTAACGCGAAACCCGGTCTCCGAAGTGTAGTACCGGACTGCATCCATCAGCCCATCCAGTTCATAAGTTTCCGCCACCGGCATAATCTGAAGGCGCTTGGCCTGGGTGGCCGCGTTTAAGGACAACGCCAGCTTCGTCTTGAGCCCGGCCCCGGCCAGTTTGCGAATCATCGGCGTGATCCCGCAGGTCGAAACAGTTATCTTCTTTGCACCGATCATAAGCCCCGCGCTGTCTGTGATGATCGGAATCGACTTCAAGAGGTTGTCATAGTTGTTTAGCGGCTCACCCATGCCCATGAAGACCACGTTCGTAAAACAATCCTGGCCATACAGATCCCGCAGAAAAACCAACTGCCCGATTATCTCGCCCACGGTCAGATTCCTCAGCAGACCCAGACTCCCGGTGGCACAATAACGACACCCCAGAGCGCACCCGGACTGACTGGACAGACAGACCGTTCGCCTGCTTTCGTCAGGTATAAGGACCGTCTCCACCGGCAGACCGTCTTCGAGACAAAACAGGAACCGCTCGGTGCCGTCTTCCGATTTCTCTCGCTTTGTCAACTGCAATCCGCGAACATCGAATTGCTGGTCGAGACGGGCGCGCAGGTCCTTTGAGAAATCAGTCATCCTGGAAAAATCATACAGACGGGAGTGATAGAGCCACTTATACAGCTGGCGGCCCCGATACGGCTTTTCGCCGAGATCAGTCATGGCGTTTTCCAACTGGGCCAGGGTCAAACCCATTAAGTTGATTTTTGACATAAGCTTACAATGTACGGCAAACGCCGTCGATGGCAAGCAGAATTCGAGGGCATGCGCCGCTGAGTCAAGCTGGATCGGGCTCTTTCCGAACTGTTACCTTGACAGACTCAAGCTGGAAGTCTAATATGGTCTGTCGGTTATCGGGGTGTGGCGCAGTCCGGTAGCGCGCATGCTTTGGGAGCATGATGTCGGAGGTTCAAATCCTCTCACCCCGATTTTTCCCCGGACAAGCGCGACTATTTTAACCGCTAACCGACATTCGCTCCAGGGAGCATCTCAACGCGAAAGCGCCCCGCTAAGGAGGCGCTTTGCAGCCATCATCAGTCGCTCAAGGGCCTTACTCGGCCTTCTCGGCGGCTTTGACCATCTTGGCGTGTACGCCCTTCTCCTTCATCTTGGCAAAATCGAAGTCCTTGGCGGTAGCCGCCAGCTTGGCCGGGGCTTTCTCATTATGGCACCTGGCACAGGTTGTGGCGTCCGGAATAATAAGGCCGGCCGCGATCGCGGCCTCTCTATCTTCCATGATACTCTTCTTCTTGTAATCCGAGCCGGGGCCGTGACAGGCCTCGCACTGGATACCGGTCAGCAAATCGCCGTCAGGGGTCGAGCCGGTCGTGTAGTACGGCTTGAGGGCCTCGTCTTTTTGCTGCTCGGCCGAAAGGCTGTCCCACGCCGTGGCGTGCTTTGTGGCCGCCCAGCTGTCATAAATGCCGTCTTTCTTGTGACAGATCTTGCACTTCTTCACGCCCACATAGGTGTGCTGCGGTTTCTCTTCCTTGGCGGGCTCATCAGCCCAGGCCGCGCCCACGAAGACCAGCACCATGGCCGCGGACAGCAGCAGCTGCAACAGACGCACTCTCATCAGTTACCTCCAATAAGATTCCAGATTCGACTTGCCTTGTAACAAGCCTGACCCACAGTTAATTCCCGCACAATATGTACCCTGCCGGGCAACATTTCAAGCATAATCTTATCCGGTCAACATTACCCTCTTTTACCCTTAAGACGGCCTCCGGTTGCAGCGACTTAGGGATCGACCGGAACCACCAGC
>CP070824.1:432197-438664 GCA_020344395.1 Candidatus Zixiibacteriota bacterium
TTTCGGGCCACGACGAAGTGGATGGGCGGCGGTCACTCCCAGACCACCATCAAGGGCTTCTACGGCGCCGGCCAGGAAGACACCTCTCGAACCAGGCCCTTCGTAATGGAAGGCGACGAACCGCCGATACTGCTGGGTGAGAACAAAGGTCCCAATGCGGTCGAGTCAGTACTTCAGGCCCTGGCCTCATGCCTGATGGTCGGCTTTTCTTACAACGCCGCAGCGCAGGGAATCAACGTGAAAAGTATCGAATTTGACCTCGATGGTGAGATCGACCTTCACGGTTTTCTGGGATTGTCCGATAGGGTCCGTCCCGGATATCAGGGTATCAGACTCACTCACCGCACGGACTGCGATGCTCCGCCGGAAAAAGTTGCTGAACTGTGGGAGAAGGTGCAACAGACATCACCTGTCCTGGACATTCTCAGGAATCCCGTTCCCGTAAGTATAGTCAGCGGCAACCGATAAGAAGGTCCGCCAAGTCGGCAGTCATTGGGGAGGGCGCCGACGGACAATCTATATGGCTATCGGTCACTGGATGGTTACTGTTTATCGGTGGCGCCAGAAAAGTGCATCTGTACAATCACCCAGCGGCCGTCCCGTTTCTCCAGCACTCCCGTCCAGCGCACATCTTCCCAGCTGGCCGGCTGGCCTTTCCACTCGTTGAAGTCATCAAGCCGTGCGTGCCACCAGGCCACATCACCTGACCTGGACATGTTTATCTGAAGATCCCGGATTTCGTATCGAACAGCCTTGAAATCATCCAGCATAAAGAAGTTCTCCGTAAGATCGACGAATGCTTTATAACCATGCAGTGTGCCGTCATCCCGCGGAGAAAACCAGAACAACTCGGGGTCATCAGCAAAACAACTAAAGACCAGTTCTTTGTCCTTGGTCGCCGCCCAGCCGATGCTGGCATGAATAACCTTGCTGATTTCGGCTTTCTCGTCCTCGATATTCTGGCCTCTATCCATTTTATCACAACCTCCTGTCAAAATCACCGGCAGCCAGATGCCAGCCAGTATCGTTCGAAATGTCATAATTACCTCTCGTAGTTAAATGGCCGTCGCAAATATGGTGGGCGGCGAGAGAATTTTGTGCTCGCCTGAACCCTGATGACAAATATTACCTGTTCGGACGGGGCCACCTTTCTTCCATCCCAATGAGACCAAGTCTCCACTTGGCACTATGGTGTTCCGGATTCAGTTCCAGGCACCTCTTATATAGTCTCTTGGCCTCTTCTTCGTTGCCGCGCTCATACATCCAGTATGCCAGATCGTAGCAAACGGCTATTGAGTTGGGCAGCTCACGGTGTATAAACTCCAGGTATTCGACGTAATCCTCCTCGCTTTTACTATTGCTGCCCATCCAGGCGTCAAGGTCCTTGAATAGAAGATTCTCCATGTTGAAGCCGTGTTTTACATAGGTTGTCTTTATGGAATCGTATGTCTTCTTGAATCCATCGAGACCGCCATCCATATATGCCTTTGACATTAGTTCCTTGAACGCGGGTTTCAAGTGCCTGTATGAATCGTAGCCGAATATGCGCTCCATCACCGGATCACGATTCTGTCGAAAATCTTCTGAGCTTCTGGCTACGTATATATCCGGCATGCTGGCCATAGAATAATCAGACGGCCCGGCATCCTGAAAGTACCTTCGGGCGCATGCTATCTCAAGTTTGCTGTGGGGCAAGCTGAATCGCTCCATGTTGCCATATTGATTCGGCTTGCTGGCGGTTGCCTCGCCAAAGAGAGTGGCGTTAGTGTAACGCTCAAGCTCCGTAGTAAGGTGCTGCGATGCGGACCCGGTCATCCGGCCAATGATTAAAAACAGCCGATCGGCCTGATCGATGTGCGGCCGGGCTAGGATACCTTTAAGCAGCGGCAATTCAATATGGTCTCCGCCAGGGCATCCGCGTACGTCGACAATCAGCTTTTTTGCACTGTTCGCATCCAGCGTATCAAAGAGACGATCGCAGAAAGCGGGAAATGAGTCGGATTCAACATTGTACATCAGGTTAATCTGCAGATAAACCGCTCGTTCCTCGGGCAGGTACTCAAACCAGTAATGCACACCGCGATTTTTTCTGTACAACGGCGTCGGGTTTGCGCTGGAGTTCACCATGGAGAGCCAGCGGATAGCGGCCGTGCCGTAATTGGAGTCGGTCACGATTTCGTAATCAAACAAGCCGCCATCGTCGTTCTCAAGAGTCAGTAAGATACCGTCCGGTGATTCACTGGCGCCAATATGCCGCAACAGCTGGCCGTCATTTATGTAGAAACGTGTGAGATTTCCCAGAATCGTCATGTCGTTGTCGCCCGCAACGAAACGGCTCAGCTCGCGCATCGCCTCGTCCGACGCCAGGTTCCCGATTCTCACCACTTTCCGCCCAAGTATAGCTTGGTGCTGCTCCGCAGTCGCCACAACGTACAGGCCGTCATCAAAAGAATAATACACTATCGGATAGTAGTGAAATTGGGCTTTGAGTCCCTCGTTAGCGTTCAGATTGAAGATTGAGGGATTGCACAAGGTGTGAGCATTCTGTATGCGGGCGAGTAGTTCCTGAACACCAAAAAACATCTCAACGTCACTCGCGGCGGGTATTTTCTTCTTCAAACGGGCGACACACTCAAGGAATGACTCTCTTGATACGTTTGCGTACAGATTGGGATGCGTAACCTCCAGGCGCTCCACCAGATAGTCCAGATCTTCTCGCCAATCAATACCTCTGGCCGATTCCTGACAAAAAACACAGGTTGGCACCAGAAGACATATCATCCCGGCCCGGGCCAGAAGCAGTAGTAGAGCCCTCATTTCATCCTCCTCTCCCGGAAGTTGCAGCTGTCTAAAAGAATCTCTATGCGTTGTTACGTGCTCCGGAATGGGTTGTTGCGCTGGTGGCATCCGACCGAGAGCGGCGATAGGCGGAAATCGAACTGGGATGCCAACCGGCAGGCAAATTTAATCCGGATGAAGACAGCCCAACGGTCACCAAAATCAAAATAAGCGGTGGATCGATCTAAAGAATAAAGGCCGAGATTAGGCACCAATAGGGTTGTCAAGTGTTTATTTGCCAACTACTTACCCCCATTATGCCGGCCAGGATCGGCCCGCACCCCATTAATAAGTGTCCACTCATCGAAAATTACTTGACAAAATATGAAACAAATGTTATCTAACACTCGTTAGCTAACATAAGTTATATAACATTCGTTTGGAGTTGATAGAAAGTGCCACCCAAAATCAAATACACCAGAGAAGACGTGATCAGCGCGGCCTTTGCCCTCATGGAACAACACGGCCTCAGAGAGTTGACGGCCAGAGGTGTTGCCAGCCGGCTCGGATCGTCGACGGCCCCCGTATACAAACATTTCGCTACCATGGATGAGCTGGCCCTGGAAGTCATCAGGGGAACTCAACGAATGCTGCTCGAATACACCTCACGACCTTACACCGATCGGGTCTTTTTGAACATGGGGACGGGTGTCGCCATGTTTGCCTGCGAACACAGCCGGCTGTACCGGGCTCTCCTGTTGGAAGGTGACAACTATGGCGATGTAGTCCAGGAATTCCTGGGCGTTCTGGAGTCGGAACTTACCAAAGATCCCAGATTCACGTCACTCTCGACCATCGAAAGACGCGTACTTCTACAGAAAATGTGGACATTCACGCACGGCCTGGCATCACTCATCTGCGTCGGTCTGATAAAGGATTGCGACCAGGAGTACATTGTAAAGACTCTAATGGATGTCGGCGCCGATGTAATCGGTGCCACTCTGGCAAAACATAAAAACCGTGACACGAATAAGAATAATCCAGGAGATAACCATGAGACGAAATGACGTTCTGAAAGCGATGCTGGTTCTGATCGCTGCTGTCAACGTTCTGGTGGTGATCGGCGCTTCACCGGCCCAAGCCCAGCAAGGACCGTCGGTTTCAATAAGTTACGATGTAATCCCTTTCCAGAAGATGGATGATCCCATTGTCAACACCATCACCGACTCTGATACGACGTACTTTAATGACCCGCGGGTAAGACTCCGCAAACTGCGGGCTACATTCAGCTATCCCGTCGCCTTTGCCCAGGGGAAAACCGTGCTCGTTAACAACTTCTCGTACCAGTTGATTGAATTCGACTACAAGAATTGGGATTATCCGTTGAAGCGACTGCACGCCGCCAGCTATACTTTGATGCTGCAACAGCGTCTTTCCCAGAAATGGTCGATGTGGGCGCTCGGAACACCATCCATAGCATCGGATCTCGAGGCCGAGGTGTCGGAGGACGATTTCAACATCGAGATCGTAGGCGTGTTTATCCGCCACTTCAGCCAGCAACTTTCAGTGGGTGCCGGCGTTGCCTATACGACTCAGTTCGGCAGCGGTGAGTGGGTCCCGATACTGGCATTTGACTGGAATAACGGCAAAAACCTTATGGTCAGAGCTATCATCCCCACCAGTCTTGAGTTCTGGTACCGTCCCGGGCCCCGCGTTGACCTTGGTTTGATCGTCTCCGGTGACGGCAACAGCTACCGTGGCGATCCCGAAATCTACGGAGTCGAGGATCCCGAACTGAGGTACACCATGATGACGGTGGGGCCGGCGGCGAAAATACACCTCACCAAACTGCTTCAACTGAATATTGAGGCTGGACTGATAGGCCTGCACCGGTTCGAATTCTATGACGGCAATGTCGAGAGTGGTTCGTATGATCTTAAGCTGAGCCAATACCTTCGAATCGGGCTTCGTGTCGCCGGGTGATAACCCTCGGTAAAAAACAGGAGGAGATAAAAAGTGTGCTTTTCACAATTCATAAGATTCCTGACAATGCTGGTGCCGATTTGCGCTGTGACTGCCTCGGCCCGAACCGTAACTCAGGACCAGTTCCTTGAGCAGCTCAAGGCAAGCCACCCTGTCTTTGAAAAAGAAAAACTCACGGCACAGATCGAAGGCGCCGACCGCAGCAGCTTTTTGGGAGCCCAGGACTGGCGAGTGCAGTCGTCGATGTTCTTCTCCCGCGAAGAGCCGGCTATCGCTGTAGCCGGTCCGGAGAGAACCGACGCTCTCGTATTGTCCGGCGGGGTCCAGAGACTGTTCTGGAGCACCGGCGGAACCCTGTCGGCTTCATTTACCTCGGCCTATGCCAGCCTGGATGCCGATCCGTTTCTGGGTCTTCCGGATTCGTACTTCCAAAACCAAGTAACTGTAGCCTATGTGCATCCTTTGCTGCAAAACAGTAAAGGTAAGCTCGATCGACTCGCCTATGACCTGAAGCAATTCGACATAGACGTCTCCGAGATAATCGCTCTTGAAAACGAAGAAGAATTCCTCGCCCGGGCCGCTTCCAGATTCCTCGACTGGGTCTGGCTGGTAGCACAGCACGAGATCATTACCGAGCGATTGGGGCTAAGCGAGGAAGAACTGTCGCGAACTCGTGAGAAGCGGGAGGCCAACCTGATAGATGAAGTTGACGTCATCAGGGCCGAGGACGCGGTTAGAATAGCGAGGCAAAACCTTTTGTTGATTGAATCCGAACGCAACGCACTGCAATCGGAACTGGCGGTTCTGCTGCAGGACAGCAGCTATCTCAACGCAACTCCTCAGTACGATCTGTTTCAGATGAGCGCGCTTCCCGGCCTCGAGCAGGCGTTGGCTCAGTTGACCGGCAAGTCACGGTTACTCACGACCCTTAACATTCGCGTCGAACAACTCAAAGCCGTTCGCTCCGGGTACGCGGAACAGGGGAGAGCCAGCCTTTCGCTGATAGCTCAGCTGGATCTCCAGAGCGCCGAAACCTCTTTAGGCAATTCACTGGCTTTGGACAAACCCGGCGCCCGCATCGGCCTGCAGCTTGGTTTTCCGGTGGGTAACCGAACCGCCAAGGCCAGGGTCACCCAAACCGACCTGCAGACCATGCAGCTCGAAAAACAGCTCGAAGAGCTGAATCTGGACCTCTCTTCCGCCGTGGCCAATCTGCTTACCCGGGCCGGACAGCTTGAAGGGGTCCTCCAGTTAAACCGGGAACAAATAGAATCCGCCCGAAAAAAAACGCAGGAAGAACTGAAACTCTATGATCAGGGGCGCGGCGAGTTGACCTTCGTTATACAGAGTCGCGACAGCGAACAGGCAGCCAGGCTCACCTATGCCGGCAATGCTCTAACCTATCAAAAACTGCTGTTGGAGTATCGCGCCCTGATGGACCAGCTCCATCAGTAATTCGCGATTGGGAGACAGACCATGAAGTCGTTTTTTCGATTTTTTGCCGAACGCCACAAACTGGCGACCCTTATGACCGTTATGGTCATCCTTCTCGGTATCAGCTCCCTTATGGGTATCAAGAGGGACATTTATCCCGAGGTGGATTTCGGCATGATGCACATTGTGACGCTCTACCCCGGAGCGTCTCCGGAAGACGTCGAACTGAACGTTACTAATAAAATAGAAGAGGAACTGAAGACGGTAACCGG
>CP070824.1:438764-445228 GCA_020344395.1 Candidatus Zixiibacteriota bacterium
ACTGCCACCACGAGCGGTTGAGGTATTTCAGCAGCAGGATATCGGCAAGGCCGAGAAAGATCAGGATTGAACTGCCAACCAGCAGAAAGAAAAAGATTCTCACGTGTTCGTCACCTTGTTACTCTAACACTTCCAGCACCGGTTGGTTTTCGATTTTTGGTCGATAGAACGAAAAGACTCTTACATCGGGGCAGCCGCGATTATCTCTTCTGGATGGGTGTCGGGGATGGTGCATTCAGATATCAGGGTTTGGCTCAAAACCATCTACTTGCGCCAGACTGAAGGTCGAAACATAATCAGCACGGTGAAGATTTCCAGCCGGCCCAGAAGCATAGAAATAACCAGTATCCATTTGCCCGGGAGGGGGATCCAGGCGTAGTTCTCGGTGGCACCTATACCGGCCAGGCCGGGGCCGATGTTTCCTATGGTCGCTATTGAGCAGGCAACCGCGGTCGTCAGGTCGGGCACAAAGAAGGTCATCAGAAAACCGGTCATTATAAACAGCCCGGTGAAAAGAATAAAGAAGGCTACGATATTGACAACCCTGTCATCATCAATTACCTGGTCACCCACCTTTACAGGCGCCACCAGCCGAGGCTGTGTCATCTTGCGTAACTGATTCCAGGCTACTTTGAAGACGATCATAATACGGAGCATTTTCATCCCGCCGCCGGTCGACCCGAGACATCCCCCGAAAAACATGAAGAAGACCAGCAGGAAACGGACCAGGTCGGGCCACATATCGAAATCGGCTGTGGCAAAACCAGTCGTCGTAACAATGGCTACTACCTGAAAGGCAGCTGTCCGAATGCAGCTGTAAAGCCCGTCAATCTCGGCCTCCTGGTTTGCATAGTGGTCATCAAATTCCAGGGCGGACATCCGGTCATGGCGAAAGTGGTCGACTGCAATCTCTTTGGGTGCCAGACCGTGGAAGTATAGCACCGAGGTCACAAGTATAATTCCGACGGCTATCACGCCATTGTAGAAAACAAACTCGCGGTTGCGATACATCGTCTCGAAATCGCCGCGAAGGGCCCTGAAGTGCAGAAGGAAGTTGACCCCGGCCAGGTACATAAAGAAGATGATAACCCAGTGGATGAAATCGGAACCATAGGCCGCGATAGAGTTATTCATGGTCGAGAACCCGCCCGTAGCCATAGTCGCAAAGGCGTGACAGACAGCCTCAAACAGGGTCATACCGCCGGCCCACAGCAAGACAGTTTCCACCGCCGTGAACAGCCCATAGACGCCCCAGAGAATCGACACCGTCTGCGAAAGTCTGGGTCTCAGTTTGTCAGGTCTGGCCCCTGGCACCTCACCGCGAAACATCTGGTACGCCGTTACACCCATAGAAGGAAAGATCACAATGGCCAGCGTGATAATCCCCATCCCACCCAGCCAGTGAGCAAGGGAACGCAAGAACAACAATGAGCGTGGGACAGCTTCGATATCAGTAAGAATCGTGGCGCCGGTGGTGGTGAAGCCGGACATAATTTCGAAGTAAGCATCGGTAAAACCGGCTATCACATGATCGAATGACATCCCATTGACATCAGTCAGGTAGAAGAAAAGCGGCAGACAACTCAGGAAGGTCATCCATATCCAGCCCAGGGCCACGATCGCATAACCTTCCCTGGCGCCCTGGAGCTCTCTCCCGCGCCTGAACAGCACCACCAGAATAGTCCCCAGTATCAACGAGATTAGTATCGAGCAGACAAAGCCGATCACTTCAGGAGCGGCTGCGATTCGCGCAACCTCATGGGCTCGGTAATCCCAAACGGCGATGCCTAGTGGCACCAGCAGGACACCGCCGAGCACCTGCATCAGCTTGCCGATGGCGAATAGAATTGCTGACTTGCGCATGAGAGTTACCTGTTCACGTGTCAGGAGCGAGGGGTAAACAGCTTGGAGATCGCATCAAGGTGCTTGCTGTGGGTAATGACAATCACGTGATCGTTCTCTTCAATAACTGTCTCACCTCCCGGCAGAATCATCCGATCCTCTCGCACCACCACGCCGATAATCGAGCCTTTCTTCAGCTTGCGGGCGATCTTTTTGACTTTCTGGCCTGCCATACCGCTCTTCGGCGCCACCGTGAATCGCACCGCCTCAATGTCAATATTCGACAGTTCGACCGCCGCGTTGATTCCTCCTCGTGAAACGCTTTCCAGGATCTCGCGGGCCGCTGTGAGACGCGGGTTTATCACATGGTCAATGCCAATAGACGTAAATAGCGAGTGGTGCCTGCCTTCAGTGCTGATAGCGATTACCTCATGGGCCCCTTCTGCCTTGGCCAGAAGCGCCGAAAGCACGTTGTAGTCCGACTGGTCAGACACCGAGACAAAGAACGACGCCGATCCTACGTTGAGTTCCCTGAGAAAATCGGCATCCGTACAGTCACCATGAAGCACATCGATGCCATCGAACATGCCTGCCACCTTCTTCGCTCCCTCAAGTTCAGGATGCACGACCGTTACCTTGTGGTCGGTGTCCTGCAGCCCCTGGGCCATTTCAATGATGGCAAAAGAATCGCCTGTAACTATGACTTTTCGATGTTTCTTTTTACCCTGCCCGACCAGACCCATGAACGTATCCAGGCATTCTCTGGGGAACAGCGCATAGATTATATCATCTGGCTGTATTACAAGATTCCCGTCAGGAATCACCCCTTCTCCCCCGCGGTCTACCGCCGCAAAGAGCAGTACCTCCGGTTCAATCTCCTGTCTTATCTCGCGCGGCGTCTTACCCGCCAGGGGCATGTTATCACGCACCCGGTAGCCCCGCATCAGAATCCGGCCGTCTTCGAAATTGGCCGATTCGACCGCATGTGGTGTCTCAATAAATTGAAGGATGTGATCGACCATCACTTTCTCGGGATGAATGATCGACGTGACACCAATACGTGACAGGTCAAATGAACTATCCTCCCTGGTGAATTCGCGGCCACGCAGGCGAGCCACCCTCTGGCCGACGTCATATTGAGCGGCGATTGCACAAACCACCATGTTAACCTCGTCAACAGGAGTGACCGCCAGAACCATGTCAGCATCTTCGATCCCGGCCTCACATAACAGCCAGGGCGAGGATCCGCTTCCAGTAAGTACCTGAAGATCCTGTTTATCGCCGATCTGCTTGCTGAGTTTCGGATCACGCTCGATCATGGCGAGCTGATGGCCGTCACGCAGCAGATGCTCAGCCAGCGCCGAGCCGACCACACCACCGCCGACTATGATAATACGCATGTTCTATCCAATCGCTTACACCAGTCTAACCGTTCAGCCCATACTGATTATCGGCCGCTCAGTCAAGTTCAAATAATACCGAATCGCCGCTTTCGACATCTGTATTCCGACAGCGAAGCAGGACCACAACGGTCAGATACCGTATATTTCCCCGAATTTCCTGTTCATATAGTCAACCAGCGGCTTGTGCGAAAGCGGCTTGCCGGTGACTTTCTCGCACAATTTGGTAGCTCTGTATCGCTGACCCTGTTGATGAATTTTCTCCCGGAGCCAGTCCAGTAATCGGCCGGTATAACCTCCTGCGATATCCTCTTCAAGACCAGGAAGCTCTTCCTTAGCTTTAGCGAAAAACTGAGCGGCATAGAGATTACCCAATGTGTAAGTCGGAAAATATCCTATATAACCCGCGGACCAGTGCACATCCTGAAGACACCCGTTGGCATCATTGTCCACTTCGATACCGAAGTATTTCTTAAACCGCTTCCGCCACTCGTCGGCCACATCTTTCAGCGGGATGTCATCATTCATTATGGCTCGCTCCAGTTCAAAACGGAGCAGGATGTGCAGGTTGTACGTTGCTTCATCCGCCTCAACGCGAATAAACGACGGTGTCACGTAATTGATGGCACCGTAGAAATCATCCAGCGAGACACCCTCCAGCGCTTCTCTGAATATCCGCTTGGCCTGCGGCAGGGAGTACTCCCAGAACGGCCTGGAGCGCCCAACCTGGTTTTCCCACATGCGGGATTGAGACTCATGTATACCCAGTGAGATCGACTCTCCCATCGGCAGGCCGAAGTACTTGTCCTTGTTCAGACCCATCTCGTAAAGCGCGTGTCCGGTCTCATGCATGATGCCGAAAAGGGCGTCGGTCAGACGGTTCGGATTATACCGAGTTGTGATACGGGTGTCGCCCGGGCCGAATCCGGAACAGAACGGATGAGCCGTGATATCCAGGCGTCCTGACTGAAAGTCGAAACCGAACGCCGCCGATACCATTTCTCCAAACACCTTCTGCCGGTCAACATCGAACGCCCGGTTGACTATCCCCTGGTCCGGCTTCTTCTTCGCATCCTTGATCCGGCCCAGCAGATCGACAAGGTCGTTGCGAAGCTGCTCAAACACTGTCGCCACGTCATCAACCGTCGCACCCGGCTCATAATCATCAAGAAGGGCATTGTATGGTTCCCCTTCGTAGCCGTACGCCTCGGCTTTCTGTTTCAGGAGCTTAACGACTTTTTCTAGCCACGGCAGGAAAGCTTTGAAATCGGAAGCCTTGCGCGCTTTCACCCACTCACCCTGGGCCAGCGTGGTTGTTTTGGTGAGTTCTTCGACCAGTTCCCTGGGCAATTTGGTCTGCTTGTCGTACATCCGGCGCGTTTCCCGGATATTTACCGCCTCGGGGGATTCCGGATCCTTCATCATGTCGGACGCTTCAACCGTCGAAAGCAACTCACCAAACTTCGGATCGGTGAACTTCTCATGAAACAGCCCCGACATGTAGCTCAACTGCTCCGCCCTCAGACCGGCCCCGTTGGGCGGCATGTAGGTCCGCTCTTCCCAGCCAAGAACGGCGGCCGAAGACTGGATCACGGCCAGCTCACGGCATCGCTTCTCGAATTCCTTGTAGGCCTCTTGTGCCGTCATTGATCTATCTCCTCAGATTCCGATTTTCGTCTCAAATACCGTATATCTCAGCGTACTTATTATTCATGTAATCAATCAGCGGTCTGTGAGAGAGCGGCTTGCCGGTCACACGCTTGCACAGGTCTGCCGCCCGCCAGCGCGCCCCATGGATGTGGATATTTTCCCGCAGCCACTTCAGCAACGGTGTAAAGTCACCTTTCTCAAAGTGCTTATCAAGATCGGAAATCTCCTCTCGCACTTTCGCATAGAACTGCGCCGCATAAAGGTTCCCCAGAGTGTACGTGGGGAAGTAACCCATAGCCCCCATCGACCAGTGGATATCCTGAAGGCAGCCATTCGAATCCTTGTCGACCTCGATGCCGAGATAATCCTTAAACCGCTTATTCCACTCACCGGGGACATCGGCCACCTGAACGTCGCCGCGAAGCATCGCCCGTTCCAGCTCGAACCGCAACATGATGTGAAGGTTGTATGTAGCTTCATCAGCTTCGACCCGAATGTACGACGGTGCCGAGTAATTCATAGCGTGATAGAACTGCTCCAGTGATACACCTTCGAGGCTCTCCCTGAAAATACGCTGTGCCTGGGGAAAGAAATACACCCACGTCGCCCGCGACCGACCCACCTGGTTCTCCCACATACGGGACTGCGACTCATGCATCCCCAGCGAATCGGCAAATCCGCACGGCATCCCGAGTTCCTTCGGGTCGGCGCCCAGCTCATAGAGGCCGTGGCCTGCTTCGTGCATGGCGCCCGTAAGGCCTTCGCCCAGATCTTCGGGATAATACCGTGTCAGTATGCGCGTGTCGCCGGGGCCAATGGAGGTGCAGAATGGATGCACTGTCTCGTCGAGCCGTCCGTCCCTGAAATCAAATCCTATCGCATTCACCACCAGTTCGGCGAAGATCCGCTGCTTCTTGACATCATAGGGCCGCTTGAGGATCGAGATATCCGGCCTTCGCGGCGCGTTGGCGATCCTTTTGTTGAGCTCGACCAGTTCCTTGCGGAGCCCACTGAACACCTTCTCGACTTCGGCCGCTTTGGCTCCCGGCTCGTAATCATCCATCAAGGCATCGTACACTTCGGTTTCGTAGCCGTAGTAGTCGGCTTTCTTGCGATTCATATCAAGGATTTTCACCAGCCACGGCTCGAACAGCTTGAAATCGGAAGCTTTGCGGGCATCGGCCCAGATATGCTGGGCTTTGGAGGTGAGTTTCGCCGATTCCTCGACGAATTCTTTGGGCAGCCTGGTCCTGCGGTCGTACATCCGCCGCAACTCGCGGATATTAGCCGCCTCTTTGGACTCCGGGTCTTTGACCAGGTCGGAGGCCTCACACGTGGCGATCCACTCGCCGACATTCGGGTCGGTGAACATCTCGTGGGTCAGCCGGGCCAGCAGTCCCATCTGGTCGGCGCGGTTGTCGGCGCCCCCTTTGGGCATATAGGTTTCCTGGTCCCATTCGAGCAATTCGGCTGTTGAGGCCAGCAGCCAGTACTCTTTCATATGTGTTCTAAGCTTGTCGTATGCATCTTTGGCCGTCATTTATCTCTCCGGGTTTACAGTCGCGGTTTACA
>CP070824.1:445328-451716 GCA_020344395.1 Candidatus Zixiibacteriota bacterium
AATAGGATCGCCAACAGAAGGACCAGCACGGCACAATGGTGCTTTCGATCAGTCACCCTATAATATCATGTCCTGGGCGGCAGTTGTCAAACAATATGCTGTTTCCGGCAGAAGTTCGACAGGAATTCGTGAGGGTCAGGCTAGCCAGCCAGTTCTTTTTTCAGAGTTTCAATTGCATCGACGGGGGTCGGATCTACGCCATTGAGAATAGCCAGGTAGTATGACACGAAATCTCCCAACTGAATCAGGCTGAACATCCTCTCCAACGGATACTCACCAACAGAGTCAACTTCGACCACATCCACACCCAGTTTGCGAATGATCGAAGCCACGATTTCCATGCGGCGTGTTATCTTCGGGTGGTCGTCCTTATCCCGTAGCTGGACGACCATGAGGTGATCCTTGTGCCCGGCAATCAACTCGTTGTAGCCAACCAGTTCATTGTGGTTGAACTCGGCGTATTGATTGGCAAAGGCCATATTCTTGGCGTTTTCGCAGACCTGCCCCTTCCAGCGCATGGCCACAACATCGGTGAGGGTCGGACCGCCATATATGATCGGCATCTTCTCGTGCATCATCTCGGCCAGCATCTTGGCCGTATTCGTCTCGGATGATTCCGATTCGATGTACTTTTCACGCAGAACCATCAGTCTCTTGATCGTCCGGGCCAGTTGATCAGCAACGCCATCTATAAGACCTATCTTCTCGAGGAAGACCATGACGGGCACGAGTGAGTAACCCAGTGCGGCTCGCGGCTGCAGTCCGGGGGGGATCTTGAGGCACGGCACCTGGTTCAGTTGGGCTGTTTCCTCAAGCATTCCACCGGTCGTGACACCTGCAATCATAGCTTTGCGATCCAGGGCATCCTCGAAGGCGCTGAGTGTTTCCTCCGTATTCCCGCTGTATGACGACACAATGACCAGCGATTCGTCATCCACGTACTCGGGCAGGTGATAGTGACGGCAAACATGAAACGGAATCAGTAGCTGTGATGAGAGCAGTGTCCGTAGCAAGTCACCACCAATTGCCGATCCTCCCATTCCGACCACGATGATATTGCCGGGCTCGCTAAACTGATCGGCCGTGACTTCCCATCCGGAGGCAATTTTAAAGGCCTCATCCATCTGCTCGGGCAAATCAAATATGGCGTTGTACATATTGCCCGGATCCAGCTGCCGGATCAATTCAGTATCGTCAATCGGTTTTACCAATGTTCACCTCTCAACTGAACGCATTCCTGTTATCGAGCGCTTCACGAAAACTCTCCAGTTTTCGTTTCACCTGCGCCGTCGTGCCGCTGGCCAGCACCGATGCGACCAGCAGACGCACCAGATTCGTGTCAATCTTCGTCACCAGGCGGCAGGCATCGAATATCCTGGCCGGGTTCATTGACAGGTGTGTTACACCCATACCCACAAACAGAGGCAGAGCAAGTGGGTCGCCGGCTATCTCGCCGCAGATGGACACTTCCTTCATGTGTCTGGAGCATGCGTCTACGGTCATCTTGATAAGATGCAACACGGACGGGTGAAGGGTATGATACAACCCGGCCACCCGGGCGTTGGTGCGATCCACCGAGAGCGTATACTGCGTCAGGTCGTTCGACCCGATGGAAATAAAATCCACCTTCCGAGCCAGAGCATCGGCCATCAGAGCGGCCGATGGTACTTCAACCATGATGCCCACCGGCACCTCGGGATCATAGGGAAGTTTCTTTCTGCGCAAATCCAACACCACCTGAGAGATCAGCTTTTTGGCCCGGTCGACCTCCGAAACATCCGATATCATAGGCAGGATGATGCGGAAGTTGCCGTGAACCGAGGCCCGCATCATCGCCCGTATCTGCGCCTTGAAGATGTCCGTCATATCCAGCATAGCTCTGATACCACGCCAGCCAAGAGCGGGGTTGTCCTCATGCGAGCCAGGCCCGTTGGATTTGATCTTGTCAGATCCGAGATCGAACGTGCGGAGAGTAACTTCGTTCTGCCCGTATGTTTCGGCCACACGGCGATAAAACTCAAACTGCTCTTCTTCGGCGGGAAATTTCTCTTTTTCAAGGTACAGGAATTCCGTCCGATAAAGCCCGATAGGAAAATCGCGCGACGAGAGAACATCATCGACCGGTCCCGGCAACTCCAGGTTCGCCGCTATTGTCACCGGCACACCATCGGAGGTGCGCGGTGGAATCTGCTGCAGCTTTTTTATGCGTGTGATAGCGGCCGGACCCTGCCGCTTCTTTCTCTGCTGATATTCGGTCCACTCGGAGTCGGTCGGGCTGATGATCGCGATTCCGCTGGTGCCGTCGATGATCAATCGGCAATCATCCGGAACAAATCGCCAGCAGCGCTCGACAAGCGTCACGGGTGCCATCAAGGATCGGGCAATCAGGGCCATGTGTGAAGAGCGGCCCCCCTCCCCGACAATAAAACCCGCTGCCTTTCGGTTCCTGTACGCCAGAATGTCACCGGGCGTGAAAGACTTTCCGACAAGTATCGTCCCGGGACTGAACCGGATGGTCGACTTCTGTTTATATCCCGCCAGCTGCGACAGCACGCGGTCGGAAACGGCCCTGATGTCCTGCACCATCTGGCGAAGATATGGGTCGGGTGACTTCGATAACGGCCGCACCGTCTCCTGTATCAACTCGTTATAGACAAACCCGGCGTTTCTCTTGCGGATGGAAATCCGCTCCTTCACCTTGTTCAGAAACTCATAGTCTCCGGCTATCATGAGCTGGGCATCGAAGACCTTGGCCACCGGTCCGCCGATCATCTTTCCCGCCGAATCACGCAAATCCTTCAGTTCGGAAATTGTCTGCGCCACGGCCCGCTCAAGATCGCTCACCTGGTCCTTGACCTGCACCGCCGTCACTGGCACCTCGGCCACTCTCACTTCTCCCGGTAGCAGTACTCTGGCGTGTCCGAGCACTATACCGCTGGATATTGGCAAACCTCTCAGCAACTTACGCCGAGGCATAAACGTCCTTTCAAATCAACGATGGTCTCTGTAGATATCAAGATAGGCACCGGGTCGAGATAGTGGCAACTACAATATCAGATCTCTTCGCCGAACCCCGAATCAATAACCTCTAACAGGGCCTCTACCGCCTCATCCTCATCCGGCCCCTGGACCTCGATAGTGATTACAGTTCCCTTCTCGGCAGCCAGGACCATGACTCCCATGATCGATTTGCCGTTCACTCGAAGCCCATTCTTGACGAAAAATATCTCGGATTCAAACTTGGTTGCGACAGAGACAAGCTGCGCACAGGGCCGCGCATGCAGACCGAGCTTGTTTACGATTGTTGCCGATTTGGATACCATAGGGATTATTCTGCGAGAATGAAACGCTTACCTGATAACTCCTGAACGATACCTTTCATTTCCAGGGCCAGCATGAATCCGAGTAATTCAGAAACCGGGAGAGCGGCTTTTCGTGAAAGTTGATCGATCTGCTGAGGACCGTCCTCGAGTAAACCGATCATCTTTCGCTCCATGTCGGTCATATCCGTCATCGCCTTGAATTTTTTCGAACTCACCTCACCCCTCAGACGCGGAAGCTGATCGAAGATGTCCTCAGCCGAAGTGAGCAATGTCGCACCCTTCTTGATAAGGGCGTTCGTTCCCTCGCTGTTATCGACCCCCGGCCGGCCCGGAACTGCAAACAGCTCGCGGCCCTGATCCAGGGCACACTTGGCGGTAATCAGCGCTCCCGACCTGAAACCGGCCTCCACCACCACCACTCCGGCCGATATCCCCGAGATGATCCTGTTCCGTTCGGGGAATGTAGTGCGTTCCGGGCTGGTTCCGGGCAGGTACTCCGAATATACGGCCCCACCCTGCCGAATCTCACCGGCCAGCGACTTGTTGGACGGAGGGTATATGATATCAAGCGACGTTCCCCACACCGCGATGGTCTTCCCACCGGCATCAATCGCTCCCCGGTGTGCGGCAGAATCGATTCCCTCCGCCATGCCGGATGCGATCACGAGACCGGAACGGGCCAGATCACCGGCGATTCGGCTGGTAAACAGCCGACCCTTTTCAGTTGCATGCCGGGTGCCGACGATTGCTATGATTTTTTCGTCAGATGGAATTGCCTCACCGATGCGAAAAAGCACGGCCGGCCGGTCTGGAAGTGTCTCCAGAAGCCTCGGGTAACCGTCTTCTCCCGGAAAGAGAACCGTCCAGCCCAGTTGGATAATCCGAGCGGCAATCTGACGGGCACTTTCGCCGTCGTACTCAGTTTTGATCGCAGAAGCCGTAGCGTGGCCGATATCGGGAACAGCCTCAAGGGTCGATTTCGACGCTGAAAGAACATTCGCCGGGGAGCCAAGCTTTTCAACCAGACGCCGATACCGGCCGCAACCCACTCCGGGAACAGCCAGCAGGGCTATTGTATCAATCAACCGTTCTTTAAGTTCGCTGTTTGTCAAGTTCCCTCTCTATGGCCTGAAGAAATTCCGCCGAGCCCTTCTGACTCACCGCCGACAGGTACATATACTCTGCCGGTAGCTTGTTCTTAATCTCTTTTAAGTCACTTTCCGGCATGGTGTCAATCTTGGTTATGACCGTCAGAGACGGCCGCTCCGTCAGGGTCTCGTCGAATTCCTCAAGTTCCTTCTCCAGTGTGCCCCGCGTATCAATAATGTTATCTTCGTTGCAATCAACAACATAAACCAGCAGACGCGTGCGCTGTATATGCTTGAGAAACTGATGCCCCAATCCCTTTCCCTCAGCGGCTCCCTTGATTAGACCCGGGATATCAGCCATCACACAGGACTTGTATTCACGAAAGGAGACGATTCCTAAATTCGGCACCAGGGTAGTAAAAGGATAATCCGCTATTTTGGGCCGGGCCGCCGAAAACGCCGCCAATATCGTCGACTTGCCCGCATTGGGTTGACCGACCAGGCCGACATCAGCCAGGAGCTTCAATTCCATGGCCAGATGAAGCCTCTCACCCGGCTCGCCCGGCTGCGAAGTTCTTGGGGCTTGATTGGTAGCTGACTTGAAAAAGTGATTCCCCTTGCCGCCGCGTCCGCCCCTCGCCAGTTCAGCTTCCTCGCCGGGCTCCTTCAAATCAACCACTATCTCGTTATTGTCGAGGTTCTTGAATATGGTACCCACCGGGACCCTGAGTTTCACCGTTTCTCCGGATTTACCGGTTTTCAGTGCGCCTGAACCGGGTCGGCCGTTTTGACCCTTGTACTTACGATGATACCGGTAATCCAGCAGGGTTGTCATATGCGGATCTGCAACCGCCACAATATTTGAGCCATGGCCCCCATCACCGCCGTCGGGCCCGCCTTTCGGGATATACTTCTCGGTGTGGAATGAGACACACCCGGGGCCGCCGTTACCTGCCTGGACCTCTATTTCAACATAATCGACAAACATTGCCGTCAATATCCCGCTGCCGGCCCCAAAAGTCAATTCTGTTATAAGGTTAGAGAGATGGCAGACACATTCTGTCAGCCAAAATTGTCTTGAGCTATAATTGACGGCGTCTCTGAAGCAGGGTATATTAATTAGCCTGATGAGTAAGAATGTCCGGGAACTACCCACCATGAATCAGCGCAAGCGGCAGTTCTACGAGGATTCGTCGCTGGTGCTCGGGAGAATCTGCCTCAAACTCGGACTCACACCCAATTTGCTGACCGGATTGTCTCTCATCTGTGCGATGGTGTCGGGGGTCTATTTTTGGAAATCAGAATTCTGGTGGGGTGTGATATGGATGCTGGCCACCGCCTTCACCGACATGCTCGACGGCTCCACCGCCCGTGCCGGAAAGATGGGAACTGTCTTCGGCGGTATTCTCGATCACGTCAGTGACCGTTACGGAGAATTCTTCATCCTGGCCGGGATAACCATGTCCGGTGCCGTCCATCCGGGCTGGGGACTGTTCGCTCTGTTCAGTATGATCATCGCGAGCTATACACGCGCTGCCGCCGAATCAATGGGCAAGATGGAAAACTGCGCTGTCGGCATTATGGGACGGCTGGAGAAATTCCTCCTCATTATGGGCGGTTCGATTGCCGAGGTCTATTTACCGGTTGGCAGTTGGCCGCGCGGGGGCTGGCTGGAGTTTGCGCTCATCATCGTCGGCGTGACATCACTGATAACAGCTATCCAGCGGCTCCTGTACGCCAGGAAGGTCCTCGGTAACAAACGGAAGGTGTAAAGGATCAAGGCATCCGTTTGTATCCGACATTCCCGCACAACACAGAAAGTGTCACCACGTTTCCCATTTGTAATTGAGATATGATCACCGCCATCGGCAATCCTGTTTACGACTACATCAAGACACCAAAGGTCGATACCAAAGAGCGTGTCCTCTCCGGCTGCTCGACCAACGCCGCCCTGGCCCTGGCAAAGATAGGCGAACA
>CP070824.1:451816-458089 GCA_020344395.1 Candidatus Zixiibacteriota bacterium
ATGGCGACGACCGTCTTCAGTACCGCCACAGCCGGCCCGCCGCCGCAGGCTTCTACATCACCCTTCCGGATGAGTCTCTCGAGGCGTTCAACATCGAGCTGTTCCAGGCAGGCGATTCCGAGCGAATCCAACGGCCAGCCGTCAGCAGCAGAACGATAATGCTGCCAGTCGGTTGAGGCGATCAAAATGGTTCGATCATCAGGTTTCAACGATGCCAGGGCATCGGCCAGCAGAGAGATCGTCGATCGATCCTGTCCACCCATGACAACCGGGGTGATGGCGAACCTGTCGAGCACTTCCTGCAGGTATGGCAGTTGTACTTCGAGGGAGTGTTCCTGGGTATGGGCTTCCGGGATCGAGCTTATCTGGTCATTCTTCTCGATCAGCGAGCTGCAATATTCGAGGTTTGACTCAACGGTTCCCAGCGGTGTCTTCCAGTCTACATCCGGTCCGTAGACCGATATGCCGTTGAACCTGAGTCTGTGTGATGGCCCGCACAGTATGACTTTGTCAATTCCTGAATTCTCCAGCAGCCTGTAGGCATAAGCGGCCGTCTGGCCGGAGCAATCCAGACCGGCGTGAGGGACGATCAGCGCCAGCAAGTCTCCTTCCACCTGTGGCACCCTGTCAACGTTACTCAGATGTCCCTGAACTTTCTTGGCCAATCCGAGACTGTCGGCCGGATAGAATGTGCCCGATACGACCGGATCGCGTGTGACAGCCTGGGCGGGGCCGGCAATCACTGTCAGCAGGCAGATCAGTATGAGAATCGCTTGAACTGCAACCATTATGATATCCTCCATCGCACGATGAGACATGCCGCGCCAATGGTCAAGGAGAAAATCTCCTGTTGGCAGGGCTCAAAAATACTGTATAATCTGTGTATGGGTAAGGTTGTGGTTGTGCGAAGGGATGGCGACCCAACAACAGATCGGTTATCCGCAGAGGGCTACCGACCGCTCGTGGCTTCCGGTTTGAAAGCGCTATCTGGCGAGGCGGACGTCACATCGGCCATACGCAGGTATATCCCGGCCGGCGTGATCGGCATGAAGATTAACGGCCTGACCAGTAAACTCAACTCGACCCCGGTAGCCCTTACAGAGGTGCTCAGTAGCGTGCTCGAGCAGGCAGGAACCGAAGATAACGACATTGTCATCTGGGAGAGAACCAACCGTGAGTTAGTCGAAGCCGGATTCACCTTGAACGCTTCATCTTTCGGTCGCCGCTGTCTTGGGACAGATACCGATGGAGTCGGCTATGGTCGCAGGTTCTACAGTTCCGGCGAGGTCAGTTCGCTGCTTAGCCGGGTCCTGACCGACGTGGTCGACTACAACATGAACCTTCCCGTTCTAAAGGATCATTCCATCGCCGGCCTGTCAGCCGGGCTTAAGAACATGTTCGGAGCCATCAACAACCCCAACAAGTATCATGACAACAATTGCGATCCGTACTGCGGCGAGGTAAACAACCTGGGTCCGATCAGGTCCAGGAATCGGCTGACGATCATCGATGCAACCAGAGTGCAATACCAGGGTGGTCCCGGTTACATGGCTGGCTACATGGCCCGCTATGGCGGACTTGTAATATCGGATGACCCGGTTGCAGCCGACCGAGTTGGACTGGAGGTGCTCGAACGATTAAGACTGGAGAACGGACTCCCTACGCTGGAGGATGCGGGCCGTCCGGCGAAATACCTGCGGTCCGCTGAAGCGCTGGGGCTTGGAACGGCCGATTTCAGCCGGATCTCCCTTACCGTTCTGTTCGTCAATGCCGAAGGTGGGATTCGAGAAGGAGAATTATTCGGATGAATAGAAGAACCTTCCTTCGAATGGCCGGATGCAGCGCAGCGGCAGGGGTGATGTCGCATACCGATATGTTGCCGGAGGTGCTGGGTGGGATTCAGAACGCGTGTGCGTTTGATTACACTGACAAGCTCTCAGAGGTAGAAGCCAGGTATTACAGGAGACTGGACGGCGGAGGAATCGAGTGCGAATTGTGTCCCCGGCATTGCCGTATTACCGATCTGGAGCGGGGCTATTGCGGGGTGCGTGAGAACCGCGGCGATGTCTACTATACGCTTGTCTATGGGTTACCGTGCTCCCTGAATATCGATCCCATTGAAAAGAAGCCGCTATTCCATTTCCTGCCCGGAACAACCGCGTTTTCGCTCGCCACCGCCGGATGCAATGTCAACTGCAAATTCTGTCAGAACTGGGAGATATCACAGTCTCGTCCTGAGCAGACCAACAACCTCGATTTTGGTCCCGAAGCCATTGTGCGAATGTGTCGCGCCAGGTCGGTGCCGTCGATTGCATATACTTACTCGGAACCGGTTGTCTTTTTTGAGTACATGTATGACACAGCCGTGATGGGACGAGAGCAGTCGATCAAATCGGTGGTAATTACCGGCGGGTACATTGAAGAAAAGCCGCTGGCCGATCTACTGTCCGTGGTTGATGCGATCAAAGTCGATCTAAAAGCGATCCGGGAGGATTATTACCGCGAGGTCGTCCGAGGCGAACTGAAGCCGGTGCTGGATCGCCTGGTCCAGATGCGTAAGTCCGGCGTGTGGCTGGAGATAGTCTACCTGGTGGTGCCCACGCTCAATGACAGCGAGGCGGATTTTCGTGATCTGTCTGTCTGGATCAAGAACTACCTGGGGACGGACGTGCCGGTTCACTTCACCCGCTTTCATCCCCAGTATCTGTTGCAGAACCTCCCCGTGACGCCGCAGCGGACCCTTGAGACAGCCCACCGGATCGCGAAGGCGGAGGGTCTGGAGTATGTATATCTTGGGAATCTTCCCGGGCATCCCTTCGAGTCAACATACTGCCCCGGCTGCAACGAACCTCTGATAGAGCGAAGGGGATACCGCATCCACCGCAATGTTGTAAGCGATGCCAGATGCCCCAAATGTAACAGGCAAATTCCCGGCGTGTTCTAAATGAATCGCAGAGCGTTCCTTCTCGGCCTGTATGCTACCGGCGGACAGATTCTGCTCCTGAGAGAATTGGTCTCTTCCCTTCATGGTGACGAGATTTTCATCGGCACGGCCCTGTTTGGCTGGTTGATCTGGGGAGCGCTCGGTGCGTATCTGGGGGGCAGATTTAGACGCTTGATCTCACCGACCACTCTCTTCGCATTTGGTTCGTTGATGCTACCGGTTATGATTGTCCTGACGCGACTGCTGCCGCTGGCGATGGCTGATCAGGTCGGTGAAGTATTGCCGCTGGTTGCTGCCTCTGTTATGTCCATATTCATAATGCTGCCGGTTGGGGTCATCTCAGGAGGTCTCTTTTCAACGATATCCCGGTCGCGCGGGACCGTCGAGGAAACCACTGTACATGTTTACCTGTTTGAGGGTCTGGGAGCCTTTGCCGGCGGGGTCGCTGTGCTGTTGACCGTCGGAGAGACTGTCTCAGGACTCGCTTTGTCAATCATGCTGGGAATAATAGTTGTGGGACTCGAACTGCTCGCGCTTGCAGGAAGGGCGGCTGCAAAGCTGTCACTGGCCCTGGTCGGTGTAGCGACTGGAGCAGCTTCCGTGCTATGGATCGCACCTGCAACTGATCAATCGATAGATGCGTTCAAGTACTCCCCATTCCGGGTTATCAGTTCCTTTGATACGCGTTACAGTCACCAGGTTGTGCTGAGTCACCAGGGTTCCACGGTGCTGATCACCGACAACCAGGTGGAGGCGACCTATCCTGATGTCCAGCGCGCCGAAAACTGTCTGCTGCCGCCGATCATGCACCGGCCCGAGATCGGGGACTGCCTTTTTGTGGGGCGGCCAGATTTTGGCATCGGCCAGCTTTCGGACAGCCTGCCGGACCTAAATCTCACGGCTCTGGATCACCGCGGCAGTCTCGTTGATGCCCTTAGTGATCTGCTGCCACAGGCTACGGGATGCTCCCTCATCACGGAGGATCCCGTGAGATACTTCAGCAAGTCCGCGATCGGTGGCGGGTTTGATCTTGTAATTCTGCCTTTAGGCAATCTTGATAGTTACCGGGGCAGTCGTATGGTCACGGCGGCATTCTTTGACCGGGTCAGCGAGCATCTTTCTGTGGATGGGATGCTGTTTCTGGTCACTTCTTACGATACTGATCGGTACGTGACAGATGAGGCTCGGGCGTTGCTGTCTGTAATCTACCGTACCCTGCGTACATCGTTTGAGCATGTAACACTCTGGCCCGGTGAGATGACTCTGTTTTTTGCCGCCGAAACGCCCTTGCCGGTGCTTTCGCCTGATTCCTTGGCCGTGAGACTCGGGCACCTGCCGTATCGGGCTCAGTTAATCAGTGAAGAGTATCTGGCTGATCGTCTGAACGAGTTGAAGCGGATGCGCCTGTCCGCAGCTCTCGACAGCCTCGGAGCCACCAACTCGCTCATTCGCCCGGTCGTTCCACACCTGCAGATTGGCTATCATGCGAAGAAGAATGATCTCGACCGGCGTCTGATAGACTCGGTCCTCCAGAGTCGGTTCTGGGTCTGGGCCATAACGGGGATCATCGTTATTTTCATACTACTGTCCCAGCTGAACCGGAACCGCCGCCGGGCCCATGGGCGTTTTCTGTTTTTCGTGGCCGGCCTGGCTTCGTTATCGGCTGAGTTGACGGCTTTCTACCTGTATCAGTCGCAAGCGGGCTCTCTTTATTCTGCCATGGCCGTTCTGATCGGGTCGTTCATGCTTGGGCTTGCCTCGGGGACCTGGACAGCTTACCGGTGTCCGGGGTACAGGGTGGAGTTGGTGTCTCTGGCAACCATGCTGGCGGCTGTTCTGGTGCTGATGGGTACATTTCAGTTCGTTTCCGCCGGCCTGCTCCTGCCATATTATTCACTGTTTCTCTTTGTGGTGTCCCTGGCCACTGGGGGACTGTTTGTTGTCGCCACTCGCAGGTATTATGGCTCTCATGGCACGGCCAATCGGGGTGCCGGATATGGCTGGGAACTGGTCGGTGCCTCTCTTGGAGCTTTGTTTACCACGACCCTCTTGCTGCCAACCATAGGGCTCTATTTTTCGGGCTTATCTCTGGCCGCGATGGTGCTGCTGGCAATTATCGGCAGCCTCATGACTTCCTGAGCCGCCTGTAACACAAATCCTGCCAAGCTTTCAATGCGCAAAGAGCTCTGGTTGACTATATTGTCACCAACATGGTGAAAGATCGAAGCACAGAGAAACGACGTATTGTCATCGGAACAAGAGGCTCCGATCTTGCCCTGGTGCAGTCCCGGCAGGTCGCTTCTGCTCTGGAACAAGACCAGGGCTGTGTGACGAAAATACAGATCATAAGCACAACCGGTGACCGCCTCAAGCAGCGGCCGTTCAACAAGATCGGGCAAAAAGGGTTATTTACCAAGGAGCTGGAGGAAGCTCTGCTGGCCGGGGAAATCGATCTGGCTGTGCATTCACTTAAGGACCTGATGACCGCTCAGCCGCCCGGTTTGAAGCTGGGTGCGGTCGGCTTTCGGGCCGACCGGAGAGACCTGCTGTTGATCAGCCCGGGGGCCCATGTTGAAGATGGAGTTTTGCCGGTGAAGCAGGGCGCCGTGATAGGGACCGGTTCAGTGCGGCGCGAATGCCAGATTGCGCATCACCATCCAACGGCTATTGTCAAGAACCTGCGCGGCAACGTCGTGACCCGGGTAAACAAACTCCGCGATGGACAATTCGACGCTATTGTAATCGCGGCGGCCGGTGTGGAAAGGCTGCAGCTGGATTTATCTGACTTTGTTCCTGTGTTTCTCGACCCTGAGCAGTTCCTGCCGGCGCCGGGACAAGGGATACTGGGACTCCAGATCCGATCCGATGACCAGTCGATGGATGAACTAATCGCGCCGCTCAATTCAGCCGAGGCGGCTTTGGAAGCTGATCTGGAGCGCGGGCTCCTGAGCAGGTTCGACGCCGGATGTTCCCTGCCACTGGGAGTTCACTCCCAAGTGAACGGAGAGACAATGCGACTTCATGCCGTGCTGGGCCAGGGTAAAGCCGGACGCTGGACCGGCTTGAGTCGTGTCGAGGTTGAGGGAGATGATGCAGAAGAGGTGGTCAATCAAGCGTATTCAAGACTGATCGAGAAGACTACCCTCTGACACCGCGATTGCTTATCCTGATAACGAAATAAGACAGATTCTGGACGAACCGGAGAATTCATGATGGACTTGATACACCGACCGCGCCGAATGCGGCGCACAAGATTGATCAGAGAACTGTGCGCCGAAACGATCCTTCAGCCGAGGCGACTAATCCAACCGTATTTTGTGTCAGACGGT
>CP070824.1:458189-464425 GCA_020344395.1 Candidatus Zixiibacteriota bacterium
GAAAAGCAACAAAAACCTCTCTGTCGCAGTCGGCCGAAAGAAAGGGCCCCGTTCAGGACGGGGCCTCAAGAGTTCATACGGAAACCAGGTCAGTCTACACAACCCATCAACGGGACGGGTCCTTCGATGAACAGGTAGCCGATCAGATCGGTTACATCACCGATATCGATGGTGCAGTCTGCGTTGACGTCTGCAAGATTCGGGACAGGCAGTGGGGGACCGCTGATGAACATAAAGGATATGAGATAGGTCAGGTCACCGATATCGACAAAGCCGTCATCAAAAGCTACATCACCCGGCACCAGTGACATTGACAGAACATTCAGGGTAAACTGGCCCTGATCAGCAAGGCTTGAGTTATCATCATCGAACAAAACAGTAAATACAAACGAACCGGTATCAACGGTGGTTCCGGAGATCACCCCAACGTCATTTATCACGTACCCGGACGGAAGGGCACCGGCAACTATAGACACCGTGTTTACACCGCTGCCCCCGAGGGCGACTATCCGGCTTGAATATGGCTCCCCCTGGACACCATCCGGCAACTCCCCATCGAGTGTGATAATGTGCATCTGCCAGGGTCGCTCGGTAGCTACCTTGAGAATCCAATCGGAAGGATCCAGCTCTATGCTCGTTACCGGGCTCGGGGCAGTAAACTTGAAAAGCTGTTCTCTCTGATCAACAAAGAAGGTCATTGTATCATCAGCCACGGTGGAGTAGTCCACAAAAAAGTCAACCGGCATTGTGTACACCATAGGATCGGTTAGTTGAACCTGCTCGACAAACAGGTATGTCTCGGACACCCCTATGTCAACCCAGCGCGATGTATACTCGAAGCGATAGTCTGGAAAATAAGTACCAAAAATCCACTCATCAATAAACCAGTCAAGGTCAGTATCGGTGGCTTCCTCAAATACGATTTTGAAGTCCTGAGTTGTCGCCGCTTTCCATTTGAATTCCGAATCGTAGTACGCGTCCACCCCTTCATAAAACAGCGAATCACCAAGAACACCCCGCAGCATGTGGCACACCCAGGCCCCCTTGTCATAGCTGCGCCCGCCGTGGAAGATCATGCCCACGGACGTAGTATCGTACACGTAGATTGTGCCGTCACCTGTATATCTCATCCCGTTCATATAACTGTGATAACTCGCCCAGCCAGAGGTCGTCAGATAGTACAGCGCCTCGCTATATGAGGCCCATCCTTCGTTCAGCCAGATATCCGACCAGGATTCGCAGGTAATCATATCGCCCCACCACTGGTGCGCCGCCTCGTGAATGACAACCGGTTCCCAGAAGCCGAAGCTGCTGCCGGCCATCGATGTCATGGTCTGATGCTCCATAGCACCACCCCACTGAAAGTTGCTGTGACCGTACTTCTCATCCACAAACGGGTACTGGCCGAAATGATCCGACAGGACCGTCAGCACCTGCGGCGTTACTCCCCACCCGGTAAGGGATGTCGTATAATAGTACGGATAAACAGCATGAACCAGGGGCATGGTGTCGGCGCCGGCGTTGTAAATGTACTCGTCGGTCCACACAGTGTAAGGATGAATGGCAACCGAAAACAGGTAGGTGACCATCGGATAACGGGTCGAATAATAGAACGTATGCGAGTTAGTCCCACCGACAATGGTGGAGTCCGGAAGTCCATTGGATCCGACCCAGAGAGAAGTGTCCACCTCGATAGCTATATAGAATGAATCCGCCTTGTCATCCATACGGTCCTTGCATGGCCACCAGGTACGCGCAAAGTAAGGCTCGGAAAGGGACGATATAATCGGCTCCCCCAGGTAATAATCAAAGGCAAACGCTTGAAAACCGCCCTCCACCGGATGACCGTAGTAGTAGGTGGTAAATTCGAACTGTTCACCCTGGTTATATGCTCTATCCAGGGTTACAGTCACCACATTGCCGCTCCGCGAATAACCCAGAACACCGCCGGGGTAAGTCACCGAGTCGATGGCCATGTTCGAGTACAGGTCGACTTCCACCTGGCTCACAGGATCGTCAACCGCCAGGGCCACGCACCGTACCGAGCCATACAGGATCTCAGTAGTATCATCGACCCTGATAAAGACATCATAAAACTGCACGTCGTGGTTCGTCTGAGTGCTGGCGATCTCAATTGCCTCCAGGGCGGCCGCCCCGCGGGCCCGCTCCAGCGCCTCCGCCTTCTGCCGGGCCATGATTTGATGCATCTCAGAAGGCGTCATTGAGAGACCGCTCTGAAGATCAAACTGCTGGCCGCTGGCCGCCGGGACAATCTGCACCAGCAGCAACAGGCTCAACCAACAGAATTTTGCAGGTTTCATTACATGTCCCATATCCATTCCCGCACCAATCAGAATTATTCGTCAGCTATCGGACCATCGGCATCCAGACAGAATATACACCGACCGGTTTTCATCGGTATATCCCCTTGATAATATCCACTACCCATATATCGGAAAGCGGTTCTAAATCAATAACACAACAGGGCCGGGCAGGTTCCATCACGCCGACTCTCGAATGCCCCCGCGTCGGTTTCATGCTCGATCATTCCATCTGATCCGAGACAGTTTGAAGAGGATCAGTACATGGCGGCGGCCCATTTATGAACAGGTATTCTATGAGCAGAGTCAGGTCACCGACGTCTACCAGGCTGTCGCAATTGGTGTCTCCCATCGCATAGACGGGCCGAGGCGGATTCCCTTCCATGAAGATATACTGAATCAACTTGGTGATATCAGCGATATCAATGAGACCGTTTGCGTCAACGTCTCCCCGATATGTCCATGCGAACAGGGTGACCCTGAACTCCTGAGGCGTGTTGCTCGCGTCCGGAGCGACAACGAAGAGGCTGCCCATATGATAGCCGTTCGACACCGAAAGCGGGCCGATCCGCACGTTAAGATAACTGGGGACGGTTCCTGACGGCTCAAGGGGCGCCAGCCACGGGATTACCTCGTCCGCGAACCAATCAAGGCACCCGCCGTTCACACTTACAATCATTGTTGCAAAGTAGTCAGTGGGTGTGACGTTGACATTCTGATAGATGGTTATCTCATCACGCAGCAGCATCAACTCGGGGGGCTCATAGCGAGGCAGTACATTGGTATTCACGATCAATAACAGGGGTGAATTGATCGCCTTTTCAGCAACCACCCAGACCGAATCGAAGTAGGAACCGACAGGCAGGGATGGTGTCAGGGCTCGAAAATCCCACGTGGGCGGGGAGGAGATTGGATCCACGGTGGCTGTGAACAGTTCAGATTCGAATTCCAGGTACGCTTCTAATGGATCGTCACCGCCCAGATTATACGACTCCAGCGCGGTCTGCGGCAAAAGGTGACCGAATCCCTGGTAGCACTGATAGACGTCAAATGTAATGGTATCATGACTCAGAGCCAGGACCGCCGGGTCCTGAACGAATCTGAGCCTGACCGCAACCGGCTGAGGCGAATTTATGGCCTCGTTTGAAGATATCCATACAGTATCGAGAGTCTCCTCGCCCTCCTGTACGGACTTGACATCAAAATACAGGATGGCGGAATCAGGAGCCGTGCCGCTTCCCACAGAAATGCTGTCGATTCTGGACGAGGCGTAGGTAGCCGCAAAGGTCATTGTGCCGGCCCCACCGTTCAGCACCTGAAATCCCCGCGTGAAGAGTGGCAGCTCACTCATGGGAACGATGTAGAGTGCCTTCGCATCTATCTCGATCAGGGGCAGATCCGAACCCACGGTGAGCGTCACCGGCACCATAACAGGACTATTGACGGCCAGTGGATCTTCTACGACGATGGTGTCGTAATAAGTGTCATACGACAGACCCGCAATATCCACGTCAAGCACCACATCGGTCGAGTCAATCCCGGAACTCGGCGTGAGCTGAAGCCAGCTTTGGCCATTACTTGCTGTCCAGGTCAGGGGTACACCACCAAGGTTTTTTATGGTAAGTATCTGGGGGGATGGATTGTCACCTCCAGCCACGGCATTGAAGAAAAACTGCTGTGGGTCGACCGCTATTTCTGCCGGAGGCGGTGTCACTTCAAGAATGATGTGCACAAACTGAGGAGAATTGGTCACACCGGGGGACGTAACTGTGATAGAATCAGTGTACAGACCTACCGCCAGACCAGTGGTATTCACAGAAACAGTCACTGTCTCCGGTGTGAGTCCGGATGCCTTGTCCAGCAGCAGCCAGGACGCCGATTCGGAGATGCTCAGTGTGAGAGGCGCTCCGTCCGATGCAATCTCGAACGACTGAGCGTCAGGGTTGCTCCCACCCTGCTGACCTTCAAACATTAGTGTATCCGTGGACAGAACGAGATTGCCAAGCGGAGCATTAGGGTCAAAGATCTGGTAGCAATGTGGGCCGTCCCACGTCGGATACACGGTCTGTGACGGGTTGGTCCATTTCCAGGTTCCGCCGGGCGGGTAGAAACTCGAATCCAGACAGACAGTTTTGCCATGCTCCGAAGTGGCAAAGGGGCCAATTTCAATTGAGTATGTTACGCCGTCAAAGCCGGGCAGCAACCCCTCGTCTGCAGAAAAACTAATACCAGAGAAGCCAATGGTGTCGGCACCGGCTCCGTCATCACTGAACTTATTGACGTAATTCTTCACGAAGTTATCCTCAAAGCTGTTCAGAAAGAAGCCGTCAAAGCTCTCCCACACTGCACCATTGGGTGAATGTACTCTGAATCCGTTACCGATAACGATGTAGGTAGAATCAGTGGGGTTGGTCAGACGAATGTAGAAGACTACGTTTTCGCCCACCAGGATGCTGTTGGGATCTCCGTCCACCAGACCGTCAACGTGATCAAGGCTTACACTCTGCGAGAATACGCCAGGTGCCGACAAGCAAAGAGCCAGCACAAGCAGAAAACACTTAAATGCTCTCATCGATTCATCCCCTTCCAGCATTCTGGTGTGATTGTCCAAGGATTCAGCAACCGGTGATACATACTCGACGGAGCGAGCCGGTCTCGGTGCGGGTGACCATTTACCATATCTTCCTTAATTCCTGGTTCAGACATACGGACGACTCTGAAACCAACAGACCTTTGTGCCACTTCCTGCAAAGACAATGGCCATCGAAAACCGCAACTGGTATACTTTGCAGATAACGCTTACTTCAGCGCTTCGCGTGGTCCTCTGAGAAGTACTCGTGGAACCGACCTGTAGTCCCTTTTAATATATAGTCCTCACTAGAGAGGTGTCAAGGCATATGTCGGGCTGAGCGCCGCTATTCAGTTTCGTAGGTGTTAATGACAAGAAGAAGAGTTCAGGAGCCCTTCCGGGATCGCGGCTTTGCGGCCGGCTTGCGCCGGGAAGGGCTTTTCCGGGTCTTCCGGGCCTTCTTGCTCTTGCGTGATTTCTTCGCTTTCTCGATCTCTTCAGCGAAGATTTTCTCAAGAGTATATGATGACGGCACCATATCAAGCAGGCACAGTTCGAAGAGCTCATCGACCCGCTCAATGGGGTAGAACTTGGTCTTGCGTACGATTTCCTTGGGGAGATCCTTACAGTCTTTCTCATTTTCCTTGGGGATCACAACGTTCTGAATCCCGGTACGATAGGCGGCTGAGATCTTTTCCTTGAGTCCACCGACAGCGAGGACCTTACCACGCAAAGTAACCTCTCCGGTCATGGCGATGTCGTTCCTGATTGGACGCTCCGCCATCACGGAGGCAATTACGAGACACACCGTAATGCCGGCCGACGGGCCGTCCTTGGGGATGGCGCCGGACGGAAAGTGAATGTGTATGTCGAACTCGTTGAAGTCATTGGAGTCAATACCTAGCATGTCTGCCTTGGATCGTACATAAGAATGGGCGGCCTGTATCGATTCTCGCATCACATCACCCAGCGATCCTGTAGTGATGATGCTCCCATCACCGCGCATCTTCAGCCCCTCAATAAACATCAGTTCCCCGCCGGAACCGGTCCAGGCGAGTCCTGCCGCACTTCCTATTTCAGGCTGCGCTTCCGCCTTTTCGGGGATATAAACCGGTGTGCCCAGGTAACTCTCCAGGTTACTCTCGGTGATGGTTCGTGTCTTCTTCCCTTTCTCCGCTTTGCGTAGGGCGATTTTGCGGCAGATCTTCTCTATCTGCTGAGAAAATCCAAGCAGACCCGCCTCCTGGGTGTAGTTGGTAATGATTTTGGCAAGGACCTTGTCGGAAAGCCTCAACTCCGATTTCAGCAGACCGTGCCGCCTGAGCATCTTGGGAATGATATAGTGC
>CP070824.1:464525-470619 GCA_020344395.1 Candidatus Zixiibacteriota bacterium
GGGAACTGTGATCCTGCATGTCCCCGGTCGTCACAATGTGCTCAATGGCCTGGCTGCAGTGGCCACCGCCTCTGAGCTTGGTGTCTCCTTTGAAATCATCACCGACGCCCTGCGCCAGTTTACCGGGGTCGAGCGTCGGTTCGAACTGGTCGGTACCGTCAACGACATTGTCGTAATTGATGACTACGCTCACCATCCCACTGAAATCAAAGCCACGCTCCTGACCGCGCGCGAGAATTACGATCGTCGCCTGATCGCTGTCTTCCAGCCTCATCTCTACAGCCGGACCAGGGACTTTCTGGATGAGTTTGCAGAAGTGCTGTCCCTTGCCGACAAATGCATCCTGACCGATATCTACCCGGCACGCGAAAAACCGATCGCGGGACTTACTTCCGATTCTATAAGGCTGGCGGCTGAAAAGAAAGGTTACAGAGATTTTGAATATGTGGGCAAGAAAGAGAACGCGGTGGATAGCCTGGAGAAGATCGCCCGTTCTGGAGACATAGTAATCACCATCGGAGCCGGCTCAATAACACACATTCGTTCGGCTATTCTTGAAAGGCTGGGTGGGTAGTGGCAGTCAGCACGCTGAAAAGAAGAATCATCTTGTTGGCGGCAACGGTAGCTCTGACTTCCCTCGTCGTGGTCATTCATGTGACTGATTTCTGTGATCTCGAGGCTGTGACGATAGATGGTCAGGCGTCCCACGACTGGCAGAATGAATACGATTTGGCCGCTGGCAAGCCGATTTTTCATCAGTCCGTTGACGGACTGGCCGAACGGCTGCTTCAAAAAAGTTCCGTGGTCAGGGTTGATGTGGACTATCGATTGCCCCACACCGTGGAAGTGAAGATCAATGAATTTACGCCGGCCTGTTTTGTCGTTGATGCGAAAACGGGTCGCCTTAAAGGAATCAGTTCACAGGGTCGAGTGGTTCCGCTGAGCGGGGACAATATTGACTGGGATAATCCCGTTTTCACCAGCATCACGGCGGCTCGATGGTTTGATTTCTGTGACGATCCCCGGGCCCGCCTGATTGTGCCACAACTGCTCCAACTGCGCGATGACAATGTCGATCTCTACCGTCTAATCGGAGAGGTCGATTTCGGCAGTCCTGACTTCCTCATCGTGTCAATATCAGGGCTGCCGTATCGCCTGATAGTCGATGCCATGAACTTTAGCGAACAGTTGAGCGCATTTGGGGATTTCATCGAACCGTACCAGGTGAACCTCGAGGGAACCCGCATGCTGGACATGCGTCACGACAGAATGATAGTCCAGATAGATAAGAAGTAACAACCATGGCTGAAGATCGCATAGTCGCTGCACTGGATATCGGGACGACCAAGGTTTTTGTCCTGGTTGGTGAGATGGACGAGCACGGCGACGTCTACGTAATCGGACACGGACAGGCTGCGGCTGACGGCCTCCGACGAGGCGTCGTTGTCAACATGGATAAGTCCGTGCAATCGATCCGCAAAGCCGTGGAAGATGCCGAGATGACCTCGGGAACCGAAATCGATCGGGTCACGGTCGGCATGGCCGGTGAACACGTTCACTCGATCAACAGTCACGGGGTGGTGGCTGTAACGCGGCCCGACAACGAAATAACAGCGGCCGATGTCCGGAAGGCCATAGAGGCGTCCTCAGCAGTAGCCATTCCGGTCGATCGCGAGATCATACATGTCATCCCACAGGTCTACTCGGTCGACGATCAGGGAGGCATAAAAGACCCGACAGGGATGTCCGGTGTCCGACTCGAAGTCGAGAGCCACATTGTCACAGCATCTGTCACTTCGGCCAAGAATATTTTTAGGGCGCTCGAGCGATGCCATCTCAGCGTTGATCACATGGTGCTCGAGGGGCTGGCTGAATCGACCGTTCTGCTTACTGAGGACGAGATGGAGTCCGGGTGTGCCATCGTCGACATCGGTGGTGAGATGACCAACGCATCGCTGTATTTCGACGGTGCCATTCGCCATACTTCAGTAGTCCCCCTGGGTGGGCGTAACGTCACAAACGATATTGCCATCGGCCTGCGGACCTCGGTTGACCAGGCCGAAGAAATGAAGCTGGCTTTCGGGGCGGCTCTGGCCTCGGCTGTGGATCCAACTGAAATGATCGATGTCCCGGCGGTGGCCGGTCGCGCTGGCAAGTCGATCTCACGCAACGTGCTGGCCTCCATTATAGAGCCTCGCATGGAAGAGATATTCTCCCTGGTGAATCGGGGTCTCAAAACCGTGCACCGGCTCGATATGTTTACGGCCGGGCTTATCCTGACCGGTGGAGGATCGATTCTCACCGGGACCCTTGAGCTGGCTGAACAGATCTTTGATATGCCTGTCCGGCGGGGAAGCCTGCGAAAAATAAAGCATACTCCGGAAGAGCTGGACAGCGGTCCTTACTCATCAGCCCATGGGCTTCTTGTGTATGGATTTGAAAACGAGCCGGTAGATGAGTTTAGCGGTGGGGTCTTGAGCAGTTTCCTAAAGAAGGTGGAACAGTGGATTACGAAACGACTATAGATGGAACGAAGATAGATAACGGAGGATCACAGGATGTCGTATGCGAAGCACCATTTTGATTTCGCTGGCGATTACGTCAACTACGCAAACATCAAGGTAGTTGGCGTCGGCGGCGGCGGGGGTAACGCGCTCAACCGGATGATTGCAGCGGGACTCAGGGGAGTGGAATTCGTGGCAATCAACACCGATGCTCAGGTGTTGGATGAAAACCGCGCCGAGACAAGAGTCCAGATCGGAAGAAATGTTACCGACGGTCTGGGCGCCGGAGCTGATGCTACCATCGGTCGGCAGGCCATGGACGAAAGTCACGAGGATGTCAAACAGGCTATCGGTACACCCAACCTGGTCTTCATAACGGCCGGTATGGGGGGAGGAACCGGCACCGGAGCGGCCCCCGTTGTGGCCGAGATTGCCAAGGAGGCCGGTGCCCTGACGGTTGCTATCGTCACCAAACCGTTCAGGTTCGAAGGCCGCCAGAGAATGCAACGCGCTGAAAAAGGCCTGGCCGAACTAAAAACCAAAGTGGACACACAAATTACGATACCCAACGAACGCCTGCTTGAGATAGTCGACAAGAAAACCACTCTCACCGAGGCATTTGCCACCGCCGACGAGATTCTCCACCAGGCCACGAAGGGGATATCTGACCTGATCACGATTCCGGGATTGATAAACTGCGACTTCGCTGACGTTCGCACAGTCATGCTTGAAATGGGCGATGCCCTTATGGGCACCGGGGCCGGCTCGGGAGAAGAGCGGGCTATCGATGCCGCCCGTGCCGCTATTTCCTCGCCGTTGCTTGAGAATGTGTCAATCAGCGGGGCACGGGGAGTGCTGATCAATGTGACCGGTGGCGAAGACATGACGCTTTTTGACGTCAACACCGCCACCTCTCTCATTTATGACGAAGCCGGGGATGAGGCCAACATAATCTTCGGTGCCGTGATCGATCCAGCCATGACCAGCGAAATGAGAGTTACAGTCATAGCTACCGGCTTCGGTGAACAGAAAGAGAAGACAGCCGAGAAAGCGCCTGAGGCAAAGCAGCAAGATGGCCGTCCGGGGAAAGCTATCTCACTCTTCCCTGAAGAGACTTTCCAGCCGTTGACAGCTCCGCCCTCCAAGACAGTTGAGCCGGCCGAAGTGTTCAAACACCAGGAGCCTGTCTCCCAGCCGGCAGCAAATCTTCAATCATCAGATACAGGGGGCAACGGCAACGGGGACAGGTTCAAGAGCGGCAGGCTGCCGATTTTCACCGAGGATGACCGGATGATTCCGGCTTACATAAGAAGACTTGAGGACAACTAACAGGTTCGTGTTGCGTTGAATCGACACCCAAACCGCAAACCGTTGATGGAGAAAGGAAGACCAATCTAAGAGAATCACTTTTTCGTGCTACTCTGTGTTCCTCCACCATGCCGCCGGCCAAACTACCCTGCCGGCGGCATTCCTTTTGGGTGAACCTGTCCTTGATCCACCATGCTGTTGGAAGATCCCTATACCTCTGGTGTCCTATCCCGTATGCCTGGGAATACTCGAGTCGTAATTGGCTGGTATTGTGTACCTTAGGCATCTGGTTGTTTGGCACACCGTTCGCGTATAATTCCGCCGGCCCGATCACGTTCTACTGAAGGGAGGATGGAAATGGGGCTTAGGATCGCAACAAATGTTTCAAATACCGGCGTACTGTATCAATTGGCCGCCGGCTTCAACGCCATGACAAAGCATGCCCTCAGGTTGTCGTCGGGTCTGCGAATCAACAGCGCAGCTGATGATCCGGCGGGGTTAGTAATATCAGAACAATTGCGCTGCCAGATTAGATCACTGGGTCAGGAGATCGATAATCTATCGGCCAACATCAATAGGTATCGGACTGTCTCATCATCGGTTGGGCAACTTCGGTCACAGCTCACCGAGCTACGGAGACTGGCTATCGGGGCCGCCAACGAAGGCGGCAACAGTGAAGCGGCTCAGGCTGCGTACGATACGGCAGCCCGAGATATTGTGGCCAGCTTTAATGCCACGGTAAAGAACGCCGAGTACAATGGAGCAAAGACACTGGATGGTTCCGAGGGTTCGCTGGTGTCGATCTCGGAGTTGACGGGCATAGACCTGTCAACTTCTGAGGCAGCGGAAGCATCGATTGGGGCGATTGACGAGGCAATATCAGAGCTTGATTCAGCCCAGATTGAACTGGGATCGACCCAGAAGAACGAGCTCGAATCACGCAAGGCATCGCTGGAAGTCACCCGGCAGAATCTCACAGCCGCTGAATCTCAAATCAGAGATATCGACTTTGCTCAGGAGTATTCCGGCTTCATAAGCAGTGTGATACGGACCCAGACGGCCATGGCAATGCTGGCCCACCACTCCCTGACCGGGGCCAGTGTTCTCAAGTTGTTTCAATGATACTTATCCTTCCCTGATGCTATTGGATGGCTGTCTTGTGTATGCCGCCGGGATTCAGGCTCCGCCCGGCGGCATTTTAGCAATGTCCGGGCAAGAAAAAACCGCCTTGTGGGCGGTTCCAGGGCCAGAATCTGCTTTTTTGACCTCAGGTCTTATCTTCAGGCGTCTGAGGCGATGTTCGTTGCGGCTTCTTTCGCTGTACGTTTTTGATCACTTTACCTGCTTTGAGGCAGGAAGTACACACATTGATCTTCTTGGGCCGTCCGTCCACGATAGCCCGAACCCGTTGCAGGTTGGGTATCCAGCGACGCCTGGTAAGGTTGTGGGCATGCGATACATTATTCCCCACGATGGGTCGCTTGCCGCATATTTCACATACTTTTGCCATCTGATTTCAACTCCAGGGTATAGCAAACCGAGGCGCAATCTACCCGTTTTCTCGGAAAAGGCAAGCACTTTCTTGAGGGCGCAAGGGGCACCTTTTCTCGACATAAAATGCTGTTGACCGGGGATAATGCAGAATCCGGCGGCGTTACGATAAGCCGGCCACCCCCCTGGTCTACACGTCTCAGTCAGGCCAATGCTGTTTGACTGGCAATTCGTGCTCCTGTATACTAACTTGGAACCCTGTGTTATTCAGTGGTTAAGAACATTAGCCCGACAGGACGGACTATGCTGGATTTCAAGACGATAAGAGAGCAGCCGGATCGAGTGAAAACCGGTGCCGCCAACAAGAACGAAATGTGCGATATAGACGAGCTCCTTGAGCTGGATTCGAGACGTCGGGAGATAATCAGGGAGGTTGAGGCGTTAAAGTCGGAGCGAAACAAGGCCTCGGCTGAGATAGCTTCAAAGAAAAAATCCGGGCAGTCGGCCGATAGCGAAATCGCAGCCACCCGACAGCTGGGTGATCAGATTGCCGAACTGGACGAGAAACTGCGGTCGGTGGAGAGCGACCTTCAGACTAAACACGCCTGGGTGCCGAATCTGCCTCACGAATCGGTGCCGATTGGACCTGATGAGGCCAGCAACGTCCAGGTTCGTGAATGGGGTGAGATAGCCCAACCGGACTTTGAGATTTTGCCCCATTGGGAAATAGGCGAAAGACTGGGAATTCTTGACCTTACCGCCGCGGCCAGGATATCCGGTTCCGGGTTTTA
>CP070824.1:470719-476762 GCA_020344395.1 Candidatus Zixiibacteriota bacterium
CTCGGCGTATTTCAAGAAGTCTCCGCCGGTACAGTATACCGACGAAGAGGCCCGTCGCTTGACCGAGGAGTACATAACCAAGTACGGCTGGAAGAAGGTCAGGCCGAAGAAGAAGCCGGCTAAGGTTGCCGCTCGCAAACCCGCCCGGACAAAGGTCAAGACGAAGATGGCTGCCAAACCGGCCAAACGCGTCGTAAGAAGGAAAAAATAGCCTTTGTCGAGGCCGCAACCTTGAGTAAATTAACCGGCGACTAACAATCGCCGGTTTTTATATGAGTATCAGACGAACATCACGCCGTCCCCTCAGGAAAACGAAGAAACTCCGACTCTTTGTAACCTTCGAGGGCATCGACGGCAGCGGAAAGTCGACGCAATTGTGGAAAGCTGCTCGCTTTCTACGAGCGCAGGGCTATCGGGTTAAGACACTCCGCGAGCCGGGATCGACCGGCGTCTCGGAACGCATACGCCGCATCCTTCTGGACAGGAGAGCGACCATAGCACCGACTACGGAACTCCTCCTCTACGCGGCAGCCCGGGCGGAAATCGTCAGGCGTGAGATCGCACCCGCCCTGAAGCGCGGTGAGGTTGTTCTGTGCGACCGCTTCTATGATTCCACCACGACCTATCAGGGTTATGGTCGCGGGCTCGATATGCGAGCGATCAAAACACTTCACCGGATGGCGGTAGGAGATACTGTTCCCGATCTCACTTTTGTCCTTGATGTCGACCTGAAGACTGCCTCAGCCCGTCGCAGCAAGAAACCTGATCGCCTGGAATCCGAGTCACGACTATTTCATAATAGAGTCCGCCGCGGGTTTCGTGAAATCGCAAAAAAGGAGAGCCGACGCGTCAAACTGGTCGATGGCTCGCGGCATATTGACGATATCTTCGAAGATGTTCGCAGCCACCTGGTCCGCAGGCTATCTCGAAAATGAACGATCCTTTCCAGATAAATCGCCGCATGGTGCTTCTGTCGGCTGTGCTTGTGTTTGTGATCGTACTCATCTCGGGCGGCATCAGCGTGTACGTCTTCTCCGACCGAGAGCTGATCGGAGCTATCTCCTGGACAACCGTGGCCCTTGACGTACACGAAAGATATCCCACCCAGCTTGACTGGGATGCGCTGCTGGACCGGGCCATGGATGCCATGATGGCGAGACTTGACAGGTACTCAGGTTACGTCGAGCGCGAGCAACTAGAGCAGATGGACGAAGAATTGACCGGCAGCTACTATGGCATCGGCGTGTCCATCATTGAGCACAGCCAGGGTCTTCTCATCATGTCGGTACGTGAGCACGGACCGGCCGCCGGGGCCGCCCTATTGACCGGCGATATCATTCTGAAGGCTGACACCGCTTCGTTGGCTGAGTTGACCGGGATTGAGGCCAGCCAGCTGCTGCGGGGCCCGGAAGGGACACCGGTCGACCTGACCGTGTACCGACCGACCACCGACGATACCACGACCGTGACTGTCACCCGTCGCAGGATCGATCTTATGCACATCCCGTTCGCAGGCTTCACGCCCGACTCGATGCTGTACTTACGGCTACTGGATTTTGACGCCGGGGCCGCAGAAGATACAAGAAAAGCTCTGGATTCGCTCCTCGAACCAGGGAAACCGCAGGCGCGGGGTATCATCCTGGACCTGCGTGGCAACCCGGGAGGTCTTTTTTCGGAGGCTTACCGGACGGCTGATCTATTCCTGGAGGATGGCCAACTGATAGTAGGAACTGACGCTCGCTCTCAATGGGACAGCGAGTCATATCGTTCCAGTGGCAAAGATATGACGGACAATCTGCCCATGGCCGTGGTGGTCGATCGTGGGACCGCTTCAGCCGCCGAGATCGTGGCCGGCTCACTCAGGGAACTGGGCCGAGCAGTCTTGATCGGTGATACTACTTTCGGCAAGGGCCTGGTCCAGGGATTCGCACGTCTCGGCGACGGCAGCGGTCTGCGGCTGACCATATCGCGGTATTACCTGCAGGGAGGCATTTACCTGAACGAGTTCGATTCGACCTTGAACGATATCGGTCATGGCCTGGTCCCTGATCACTACTTCAGCTTCATAAACCGGCACGAGTTTCCGCGAAGGCTGGAGAATTCCCTTTTGCTGCAGGAATTCGCTATTGCCAACGAAGAGGAGATCATCGCCTCCGGCCCTGAGTTCAGACTCGGCGATCAGTGGGTCGATCGTTTCAAGGAGTTTGCCGACGATAACGAGTTCAGTTTTGTTTCACGGGCCACCCGCGGTGCCTCACTTCTGGTTGATATTGCACGCCTCGATCGAGCCAGAGTGCAGACTTACAAACTGTGCAAACAACTCCATGGACTCTCACAGAAGCATGACCTGAAACAGTTCTCGAAGTACGCAGACTATATTAAGATGCGACTGAAACAGGTCGCCTATGAGCGCAGGTTCGGGATCTATCGCGCATATGCCGACGCGGTCATTCAGGAAAGGACGGAGATCCGTCTGGCCGCGCGAATTCTGCAGGCGGAACGGCCTGACTAATCGAGGCGGGAAACCTGGCCGCAACGGAGATCGATCACCAGCCGACAGGCCGGCAATGAATATCAAAACCCTGATCTTCTGCGATTTTGACGGCACAGTGGCCGAGCGTGACGTCGGTTATCATCTGTTCAGACACTTTTCGGACGGGCGCAACGACGAACTCCTGCCCGACTGGAAAGCCGGACGCATTTCGAGCCGTGAGATACTGCTGCGCGAAGCCGAGATGGTCGGCGCCCCGGCACAGGATATTCTCGACTATCTTGACCGGTTTGATCTTGATCCCGGATTTGCCGACTTCGTCGATCTCTGCGAAAAAAACGGCAGCCTACCCATAATCGTATCCGAGGGCATGGATTTTTACATCCAGCGATTACTCAGAAAACAGGGGCTGGATCATCTGAGCGTGCTTTCCAACATCGGGCATCTTGAAAACAACGGTATTCGCATCGAATTTCCGTACGTCAACCATAGTTGCACCCGGTGCGGTAGTTGTAAAGGGGAGCGCATAGCCGAAATCAGAGCCCAATGTGGCGGGGCTGTAAGGACGGTGTTTGTCGGCGATGGGTATTCGGATGCGTGCGCCGCCCGTGAGGCAGACCTGCTTTTCGCCAAAAAGGACCTTGAGAAACTCTGCCGGGAACGTGATATTCCCTATGTCGGGTTCAGTAATTTCTTTGAAGTTGCCGATCACTTGACTAACGCAGGTATACTGAAGCACTAACGGTAAACCATAAATGAGGATCCCGTTGTGAAGGCGATTATCATGGCCGGTGGTTTCGGTACCCGACTCAGGCCGCTGACTATCAATACACCCAAGCCGATGGTACCGGTCGGTAACCTGCCAATGATGGAGCATGTCGTCGCTCTGCTGAGGAAGCACGACATCAGGCAGGTCACCTCCCTGCTGTACTTTCAGCCTGAAACAATCCGCAGCCACTTCGGCGACGGCGGCAACTTCGGCGTCAGTATGACTTACTGCCTTCCCGATGAAGATCTCGGCACGGCCGGATCGGTTCGATACGCTCTCGAAGACAGCCAGGAGACCATCCTGGTAATTTCAGGTGATCTAATCACCGACTTTGACCTCAGCGAGGCCATCGCCTGGCACAAGGACAAAGGTTCAGAAGCCACGTTGCTACTGACACGAGCTGAGAATCCTCTGGCTTACGGGATCGTCATTACAGAAGACAGCGGCCGAATAGTCCGATTTCTTGAGAAGCCAAGCTGGGGCGAGGCGTTTTCGGATACTATCAACACCGGCATTTACATTCTCGAACCCAGCGCAGTGAGACTCATCCCAACCGCGACTAATTTTGACTTTTCACAGAACCTTTACCCACTGATGCTGTCACGGGGAATGGGCCTGTATGGTAAAGTGATGGACGGATACTGGAAGGATGTTGGAAACGTCGACGAGTATCGCCTGGCTCACCACGACCTCTATACCGGCTCCGTTGAGCTCGATTTGAAATCCGAGCGAGTGGAGTACGAGAACGGTGTCCTGTACAAGCGCGGTGACGTTCATATAGAGGGTGACGTTGACATCAACGGCACGGTTGTACTTGGTGAAGGCGTTGTGGTGGGACCCGGAAGCAACCTTCGGAACTGTACCATCGGTCCGCATTCGACTATCGGGCCGGGATGCCGTATCAGGGAGACAACGATCTGGTCCGGAGTCTCCATCGGCAAGCGATCCACCTGCAACAGTTCGATTGTCTGCAATCGGTCCCGTCTGGGCGAAAACGTGCAACTGCTCGACAAGACGATTGTATCCGATGACTGCACCCTCGGTAATTCGGTGATGGTCAGGGCCAACTGCAGAATCTGGCCCGACAAGACGGTTGAGGACGGGGCCACGGTTACCAGTTCGATGGTCTGGGGGGAGAAATGGAACCGAGAGCTGTTCACCGACTCGAAGGTGACCGGCCTCGCCCTGTCGGAGATCTCACCCGACATGTGTGTGCGACTGGGCGCTGCCTTCGGCGCCAGTCTTGGTCAGAATGCGGCGGTTATTACAGCCCGCGACGCCTCCGACATCACCAGACTTCTGCGCCGGGCCTTCATTTCAGGCCTGCTGGCGTCCGGCACCAATGTCTCGGATATTGAAGCGATGCCGTCCCCGGTGGTTCGCTATGCCCTTTCTAAGGGGGGGTATGCGGCCGGCATGTACATGCGCCATAACCCTCTCGATTACCGGCAGTTGGATATCATCGTCTTTGACGGTAACGGTCTCGATATGCCGACGGCCAAACTCAAGAAAATCGAACGCAACTACTTTGGCGAAGACTTCGAACGCGCTTCGCTCGATTCAATCGGCCACCTGGATATGCCCCAAAGAGTCATCGATGACTACCGGCAGGAATTCCTGTCCCACGTTGATGTTGACCTGGTCAAAAGCGCCGGCTTTAAGATCGTTATCGACCATTCGAACGGTTCGTCATCTCAGATCTTCCCCACCCTGTTCAGCCTGCTCGGTGTGAATGCGACCGAACTTAACGCCGGCCTCAATCCGCGGAAATTCTCCACTTCGCTGGCCGAGCAGTCGCGCTCCATCGTTCAGCTTTCCGCCATCGTGAAATCGCTGAACGCCGATCTGGGCGTCGCCCTCAATCCGTCGGCAGAAAAACTGACGGTCGTCGATGACCGCGGAAAACCGATCGACAGCGATCTGCTCCTGCTCCTCGTCACTGATCTGTGTCTGCGCGTCTGTAAGCCCAAAGCTATCGCTGTTCCGGTCAGCGCCTCAATGGGAGTAGAAGAAATCGCCGGTCAACATGGTGTCGATGTCATTCGTGTGCCCAACCGTCATCGTGATATGATGGAAATAATGCGTCAGGGCAAAGTGGAGTTTGTCGGTGGTACGCGCGGGGGATTTATATTCCCCGGTTTCCAGACAGGCGCGGACGCCATGATGGCCACCGTGCGCATTCTCGAACTGCTGGCCAGAACGAGATCGCGCTTCGCCGAACTCAGATCGACTCATGAGCATTTCGTCAGATCAAGCGTTTCTGTTCCGTGCCCCTGGCCCAAGAAGGGGTTAGTCATGCGCAGACTAATATACGAGTCGAGCAAGAAAGACCGCCAACTGGTCGATGGAGTGCGCATATTCGAGGACCGCGGCTGGGTTCTGGTGGCCCCTGATCGGTTCAAAGCGTCATTCAACATCACGGCCGAATCAACCTCAGCCGAGATGACGGCCACTCTTCTGAACCGGTACCGCTCGTTTGTTGAAGACTCCCAGCAAAACTAATCCCGACCCCTGAACGGCCTTACCCGTCAGGCATAAAAACACGCCGCCGCCGGTCAGAGCCGACGGCGACAGTGAATGATAGGTCGGGAGCTAAAAAATCGGATCTTGCAAGGAGCAATCGTTCTTTTGGTATATTATACGAACCGAACGACAATCAGTTTCACATGGACGTTCTTTTTCAGTGAAAGAGGATTGCCCCTTTCCTCTTGCATATGGTGAGCCCCATTGCTTAATTCCACTGCAAGAATGAGCAGTCCTTTAAGACACAACATCTTAACCAG
>CP070824.1:476862-482892 GCA_020344395.1 Candidatus Zixiibacteriota bacterium
ATGTATAAACCTTTGAAATGTGCTTGTCAACACCGTAGCCATACTCGAGCACAGGTGCCTGATGTTTCCACAGTGGAAACACTCAAGTCAAATGGCACAGGATCGGAGATAAATCCGCTTGATGCGGCGCGTGGTTTTGCGTAGTTTCCCGGTTCAAGATTCCAAGATACCGCAGCGAACGCTCACCCACCTGGAGGTGTAAATGACGAAAATGACCAAGCTGATTGTGCTGTCGGTCATTGTGTTCAGCCTTGCCCTTTATCCAGTAGCGGCGGACGAAGGCGACTCAGCCTACAAAACTCCCGACCAAATAAAGAGGATACTACGTGACCTGGCCGATCAGAACAAGAACAACGCGCAGCTTCTCAATCTGGGGAAAACCGTCGGTGATCGGGATATTCTCCTGATAGAACTCAAAGGCAGTGACGCCACGGCTCCAGCTATCCTGGTGGCTGCCAACATGGAAGGCAACTGCCCCCTGGCGACCGAAGCGGCGGTGGAGCTTACTGAGCTACTTCTGACTGAGTGGAAAACTGATCTGGATACGCACCGTTGGTTTATTATGGCCGTGGGTAATCCGGACGGTTATGCCAGGTTCTTTGACAGCCCGACGCATGCGAGCTTTGTCAACGATCGACCGGTCAATGACGATAAAGACGACGCCACCGGTGAAGACGGTCCGGATGATCTCAACGGTGACGGTTTCATCACACAAATGCGGCAGCTGCACCCCGAGGGCGGCTGGATGATGGTCGAGGACAACCCGGTTCTCATGAAGAAAGCGGAAACGGACAGGGGTGAGGACGGTATGTACCGTCTTTTCGAAGAGGGTATTGACAATGACGGTGACGGCAGGATCAATGAGGACGGGCCGGGCGGTGCCAACCCCGGGCGCAACTTCCCGCACAACTTCCGTCATTTCACCACTACCAACGGCCTCTGGGCGGCCAGTGAGAATGAATCCCGGGCTCTCCTGAGATTCGCTTTTGACCATCCTGAAATAGCGATGGTCCTGACGTTCGGCCGCGCCAACAGCCTCAGAGAGGTGCCATCGGGCTCCAGGGGCGTGGGCGCCACTCAGGACAGTTACAAGGTTCCTCGTTGGATGGCCCGGCGCATGGGGGTCGATCCTGACAAGAAGTTCCCCCTATCGGAATTGGTGGAGATGGCCAAAGAATTCACCGGTTCTCAGGATATCACTGAGGATCAGGTGCTTCAGTGGCTGGGTGCGGGTGCAGCGACCAAGCCGAACAAGAAAGACACCCCCTACTGGGAGGAGATCACAAAACGCTACAAGGATTTCATAAAGGAAGCCGGCCTCAACGGTAAACGGCTCGATCCGCCTGATTTCTCCTCCGGCGCGGTTGAAGACTGGGCGTACTACCAGTTCGGAGTTCCCAGTTTCGCCGTCGACTTCTGGACGGTGCCGGTGAAGGAGAAAGAAGAGAAGAAAGAGACAGGGGCGCTTTCTCCGGACGAAATCGAAAAAATGTCCAACGAGGAGTTCATCGAACTGGGCACGGAAAAAATCGGCGAGTTTCTTGAGGCGGCAGGTGTGGGTGCACAATACACGCCCGAGATGACCATCCAGGCCCTTCAAGGCGGCATGATTACAACCAAGAAGATCGCGGAGATGGCACGTAAGAAGGAGAAGAAGGAGGAATCCGGAGGGGCAGATGAAGAAGACCAGGCGTTGTATGATTACAATCCTGACGCCTTTGTGATATGGCAGGAATATGACCATCCGACGCTCGGTAAGGTGGAAATAGGTGGTAAGATCCCGTATGCTGACCTCGCTCCTCCCCCAGCGGAGGCGGACAGCCTGGTAACAAAACAACTTCCATTTATACGGACTCTTGCCGGTCTGCTGCCGCAGGTGGCGATTGAAAAGATCGAGATTGCACAGCGGAGTCGGGACGTATGGGAAATTAACTCCTGGGTGGTCAATGAAGGTTTTCTGCCTTATCCCACACACCAGGGAGAACGGTGCCAGCGACCCACGCCGGCCGTGGTCACTCTGGATCGTGGGTCGGCCGCGCTGCTGGAAGGGAAAGAGCGGCAAACGGTTGGTCTGCTTGATGGCTCCGGTGGATCCAAGAAGGTAAGCTGGTTGTTGCAGGCCGGGCGAGGCTCTGACATCACGATTTCAGTCAACGGCTTCAGCGCCGGAACGGCTGAACAAACCGTCAGCCTTGTGGAAGGAGGTAAGTGATGAATAAGAATCTAATCAGACTCGCTGTGGTATCATTCATCGCTGTCTCGATCCCTTTCAGTCCGGCCGCAGACGATACGAGACTGACTTTTGATCACTATTATGACGGTCCGGCGGTTCTTGAAGCGCTGCAGTATTTGAACAGGACCTATTCGGACTACACGGAACTTCGCTCCATCGGCCAGAGTGAAGAGGGGCGTGATATCTGGTTGTTCACTATCAATAATCCAGTGACAGGCAGGGACACCGATAAGCCAGGTATCTATGTCGATGGCACCATCCACGGCAATGAAATCCAGGCCGCCGAGGTCTGTCTGTACGTGGCCAATTATCTCCTGACGTCGTACGATACGATACCTGCGATCAAGGAGCTGGTGGACAATCGGTCATTCTATATCATTCCCATCGTAAATGTCGATAACCGGGCCAGGTTTTTCGAAGACGCTGCCAGTTACAGCATTGGTCGAACCGCCCGGGTACCATTTGACGATGACCGGGATGGACTGGCCGACGAAGATCCTGATGAGGACATCGACGGCGACGGCGAGATTCTCCAGATGAGGATAAAGGACCCGTTCGGGGATCGTAAATCACATCCGGACGATCCCCGCGTGATGATACGTACTGAGCCGGGTGAGCTGGGTGAATGGCGCGTGCTCGGACGTGAAGGCATAGACAACGACAATGACGGCCGGTTGAACGAGGACGGGCCGGGTTATCTCGATATGAACCGTAATTACGGTTTTAAGTGGCAGCCGCCTTATGTTCAGGGCGGGGCCGGCGAGTTCCCGATGTCGGCCAGGGTCAACAAAGCCATAGCTGATTTCGTGATTACAAAGCCGAATATCTGTTTCGATTTTGCATTTCACAATTCTGGCGGCCTCATCGTGCGCGGTCCCGGTTCGAAACTGGCGGGACACTATCCGTCGTCGGACGTCGCCGTATATGACTTTCTCGGTGAGGAAGGGGAGAAGATCCTCCCCGGGTACCGTTACATCATAGGTGGCCAGGATATGTATACCACTCATGGCGACTTCGATGAGTTCATGTTCTCAAACCTCGGGATCTTCGGCTTTGTGGGTGAGCTGTTCATGGGTTCTCAGGAACGGTACCCTTCGGACACCGGCCGGGGTGGGGATGAGTCGTATCCACGCGGCAGACGTGAGACCTCCAAACAGAAGTTCAGTGATAATCTCACCCAGGGGACCATGTTCCGTGACTGGAAAGAGTTCGATCACCCGCAATACGGCAAGATCGAGATTGGGGGCTGGAGGCCGTATTCGAGCCGCATAGGCCAACCGTTCCTGCTACCGGAGATGTGCCACCGCAATGCCTCGCTGGTTCTGTTTACGGCCAGGCATGCGCCCGACATAACCCTGGAGCTTCTCGAAGTGAAAGATATCGGCAATGGCCTGCGGCGGGTTCGCGTCCGGGCCAGCAATGAAAACGCCATTCCGAGTCTTTCTCAGAACGCGGTAAGGCGGAAGATATACCGTAAGGACATGCTAACTATTGCCGGGAGCGGAATCGAAGTCGTTTCCGGTGGTACAGTCGATGACCTTGTCTTTGACCGCGTTGATTATGTCGACCACCGGCCCGAAAGGATTTTTACGTCAATCCCGTCGTTCGGCAAACGTGATATTCAGTGGATTGTCAGAGGCAGGGGCAGGGCCACCGTCACGTATGACGCTATAAAGGCCGGCAACCAGTCGCTGACGATCGATTTGTAGCGCTGGCTGACCTGAGTTCTATTATACAGGGACGGTCATCATGGCCGTCCCTTTGTTGTCGGCAATTGTCGGGTTTTTCACGCCGATGGACCGTGCTCGGAAACCCATATACCAATCTGAATCTCTGCGTGCAAGCTGACGTATATACAGTGCATGAAGCATCAGAACCGATCGGAGCAGAAACAACGACCAGCCGGATCACTGGGCGCAGCTCGGAAACCTCGGCAGCTGATAGGAGACGTTATCATTGCGGTAGCAGGTGTTTTCGTGATTCTGTTGGGTGTGGTTCTTTTGTTTCTCCCAGGGCCCGGACTTTTGCTGATTGCCATCGGGGCCGGGATGATCATAAGCCGCTTACGTAGATTTTGGGATTCTCTCAGCAGCAGGGGTTAACATAATGTCGAGGTGGGCTGAGCACGACCTCAAGGCACGGGCACGCGTGATGCCCAGAGCAGTATACCCCCAATTTTACCGGTTTGTACCAGGCCTGCTACGCCAGGAGTTGTCTGATTCCTCTCAGTTGATCTGCGATCCACTGCGGCTGCAGATCCGCCTGCTGAGCCAGCAAGAACCTGTAACAGTGCCTTTGTTCAGGCCCTATTACAATACTGATATTCTGTGGATTGCAGTTGCAGGGCATATACCTGTTATATGCTGCTCGCCATGTACGGTAGTATACCAGCGCTTGTTTGAAGTGCTCGGGGCACAGTGTTACGGCACCGTGAGTCTTACACCTGAATGATACCGGCGGGTTACCAACTAGGGCGTTACATTTTACGCAAGGCATAGCTCACTTACCTTTCGTGTCGTCAGGTTGAGGTCATTTTGTAAGATGTTACAAAAACCCCCGGCGTTACGCAAGGCAATTGATCGAAGTATTGTGACGAGCGGCCATATAGTCAAGAAGCCGGCCGGCAATCAGGATAAAATCGGTACGGCAATCGATGGCAGGAGACCACCACGGCGGGTATCCGCCGTGGCCTGCGAGCCCACCGTTGGGTGGGCTCTGAGGGAAACTGGGTTCTTGTCTTTATTGGCCGTCTAGCGGTATTCTCTCCGGTTGATCCATCAGATCGGAGGCCACACCGACCGTCTGGACTGTGCCGTAACTCTCCAGGATAAACGTCAGAGTCATCACAGCTTTCCTGACGATGTATGAGTCCCCGGGATCGCCAAAATCGATTGCGATCAGATAGTACCAGTTGTAGCCCGAATCGACAGCAAAAACCCGATGGATAGAGTATGACGTAAGATAGTCATCAGAGGGCAGAGCCGACGCGAGACACCAGTAAAATTCCTGATCATCCATATGGACCAGGCTGGTATCCCTGAATTCAAGATTCAAACAGGCATCAACACCGGTTGTATGGCTGCAGAACATGTTCACCGACGCCTGGCACATCACATAACCGGCCGCAGGGGCAAGTATTGAATCGTATGCCAGAGGATACATATATCCCTGCTCGATTTCGATTGCGTCATTTCTGATTATCTGTGTCACTCCGACACCTCCCCGCACGATTCCGGCTGTATCCGCGTTGAACGCCAGATGAGCATATTCGGCTTCATATGCCTTAAATGCGTAGGGGGTGGAAACCAGTCTGCTGCGGGGCAGGATTTCCTCAGCACTTGAGCCGGAACCAAGGGTGATGGCTAACCACAACGGAGTGTCCGTGCTGAAGGTCCAGATCGGCATGGTCTCGTGTGAGCCGAGCTGATAATTGAAGAGGCCGTTGACAACCAACACTGTTTCCGGCTGGCTGGTCCAGACCGGCGCATGGCCTGTGGAATCACGATGGATTTCGAACTGCATCGTGTATTCGCCGTCTGCTACCGGTTGGCCGGTATCGTCAGTCAACCGTCCTTGATAATTGATCTGTTGGGGAATCTGGGCCCTGGCTTTTTCGACCTGTCCCAAAACGATGGTGGCACCGACAAGAAGCGCTCCCGCAACATAAACAGCAGAATTCGTGCGCATAATTCCACCTCCGGCTGGAGTTCACTCTGTTTGATCGTGGTGTCGTATCAGGTGTGTGCTATGTGCTTTCAATATAAGCGAATCGATCTATTTTGCAATGCGTATCGTCC
>CP070824.1:482992-488931 GCA_020344395.1 Candidatus Zixiibacteriota bacterium
ATCATATCTGGAACAAGTACTGAAGCTTCATGAAGAACTGGCGGTGGGTCAACCGCCTGTCCCGGCATTCGTGGCCATTGGTGTATTGGATATCACAGTTATTATAATCCATGGTGGTCCCGATGTAGAAGATCGAGAACGGATTAATGCGGTACGTTATCAGCGGGTCGAATTCAAATTTCTCTGAGAACGAGTTGTACTGTGAGATCAGGCGCAAATTGAGTTCCCGAGAGAATTGATAATTAAGCCGGACACGCGCCGTATAGCCCTTCCACAGCCGCGCATTGAACACCGTCACCGTATCGCCGTTCTGCTCCTCGACCTCAAACGGTTCATCGGCTATACTCTGAGAATGGTGGAATGATGTTGAAACCATCAGTCTCTCTGTCGGACGGACATCCAGACCGGCACCCCAACTTGTCAGCCGGCCAAACATGCCATAACCACGTGCAATCTGTTTGCCGTATGTCATATGGATTCCGAAATCCACCGCACTGCTTGGCGTCATGCCCAAAGATGGTGTAACTGCCCAGATTCCTCTGTAGTCTCTGCCGCCCAGCCTTTCGTTGCTGAAGAACAGGCCGCCTAGACCGAAGTAGGTCTGGGCAAATCTGAAGTTGGTATTCAGGTTTGCGCGGAGCCATTCGTCCTTTCTAAGTCCGTCGAAGTTCCAGATTCTACCCACATCCATGTTCGGTGAAAACCGTTCCAGCAGGCCGGTCTCAAAGCGAAAGTTGTAGCCTCCATTGAGATACACGCGCCGGTCACTGTTCTGAGGCTGGTGGCCATTGGCGGCCCGGTACGTGGGGGTGCGTTCATAATAGGTGAAGCCCGACCACCAGTTGGGGGTGTGACGATTCAGTCCTACGAGAAAGCCGTGACCGTAGAAAGTCTCGCCGTCCATCTCGGCGGTATGACGACCGTTGTCGAAATAAGTTGGTTCTATCCAGGTCGAGTCAACCGACTTAATAGTAACACCGTCGTCTTCCATCACCGTATCATAATCCCAATGCGGATCGATCATTTCACCAGGTATTTCCTCTGTGTGTGTGGCGATGTACTGCCACCTCAGTTGATTCTGCCGACCCAGTGTGAGGCCTCCATCCAGGCTGACGGCAGTGCCGGAACCGCCACCGTCGATCCGCCTGTCAGTCACAACAAGACGAACATCAGAATTGTCCCCCAGGGTCTGCCTGGCCGCGAACATATTGGTGAGATTCTTTCCGGCCATCGCCCAGGTGCTGCTCTCCTCCATAGGAATGAGGATTTGGGTGTTATCGTCATAAGCGGTGAGGCCAGCGATTCTGAGGCTCCCGAAGCGGCCGGAGAATTTGCTGGCAAACTTCGGTTTGTTGATAGTCCGCGTATGCACCATGTTGAAGTTGGTGCGGAACAGGTCGATACCTTCCTGGAAGAAGGGACGCCTTTCATTATAATACAGAGCGAAGGTGCTATTAACGTCAATCTGAGTGGCGTCAGACTCTACCTGGCTGAAGTCGGGATTATAGGTGGCTTCAACGGTCAGGTCGGAGGAGACGTTGTACTTGGCGCTCAGAGATGTCTCACCATACAGATCACCGTTGGATAGCGATGTTTCGGGGTCGCTCCAATCTGACAACGTTCCCGTCTGATGGCTGACGAAGGTCGGCATCAACTCAAACCCTTTGCCCGGTGAGACGTTTTCGATGCCGGTGACCGTGCCCCAACGGCAGGGCCAGCACTGCTCGTTGAGGTCGTAAGTGGCCCATGACATCGAGTAATGACTTTCCCGCTGATGGTGCCGGTAGAAATCGACCCGCCATTCCTGAACGGGTTTGTTCGGGAAACGCAGGCTCGAATACGGGATGGCCATTTCCACCTGATAACCGGAGTCAGTCACCACGCCCGAAGATTCGAAAATCAGGTCAAATGATCCGTCCTCACCCCATCCGCGTGACCAAAGGGCGTCGTATGGGATGCCGTACGGATTCAGGTTGATTATGTAGGCGCGGGTAGCATCGCCGTAGGTGTCAAAGAAGAAACCTATATTGTCATCATTGAATATTCGTTCCCTTTCACACAGGGAAGCTCGGACCGTCCCGGCCGGAGCATAGCAGACAGCGGCAAAGTAGACGTTTTCGTCATCGTACGTCATGAATGCCTCAGTCCTCACCGGTGGGGCCGTTTCCTGGTTGGGGTGATGTTGCGTGAAATTTTGGGCCGGTTGAGCCTCTCGCCAGCCGGGATCGGAAAGGTCGCCGTCTATCTTGATTTTTCCGGGAGCCCGCTTTACCTCTAAAGTAGGGTGGTACTGGGCTTGCCATGAACTGTTGGTGATTACAGGCTCAGCAAGACTCGCTCCGGCCAGGAATGTCACCGTTATCAGGGCAGCGACGGCTCCACGCACGTGGAATGTACACATGATGTGTCTGCTCCTCTGTCGTTCTGTCCTTCATCAGTCCCCGACCAGCCTGACGAAACACTGTTCTCCGCATCAGAACGATCCCGGCGTTCTTGCGCCGGTCGTCAGTTAACTCTTGCCTCTGCATTACGTGATAAGCAGCCCGAGGTTTCCTTAAAATACGGTTAACAAATACGAGCCCGAACAGGGAGTTCTGCGCCTCCCCCTCAGAGCCGCCGCGGACAGGTATATGAACCCAGGCGGATGATGAGCCTCAAGAATCCTCAGGTTCTCCACCACATAATCTGGCGCAGACAGGATAAAATGCGGAGGTCAACGGCTTAGTCAATCTCCGCGTCTTATCAGTCCGCTCGGGCAGATTGGTTATCGCATCTCCTGCGCGATCAAATCTGGAACAGATACTGCAGTTTCATAAAGAACTGTCGGTCGGTCATGCGGGTTTCCTGATGGATAAACGGATTGTCGTTCTTGTCCGTGTATTCCGGGTACTCCACATCACAGGTTCGGAAGTCGTGTGTAGCTCCGATATAGAAAATCGAGAACGGGTTGATCCGATACGTTATCAGTGGGTCGAATTCTAACCTTTCGGAGAAAGAACTGTACTGGGAGATAATCCGCAGATTCAACTCCCGGGAAAACTGATAGTTGAGCCGGACGCGTGCTGTATACCCCTTCCACAGGCGCACATTTTCCACGATCACAGTGCCGTCATTTACCTCGCGCTCGAGCGGCTCAGCGGCAGTGCCCTGAGAGTGATTGAAACTCGGGGATATGGCAAGTCTGTCGGAAGGCCGAATGGTGGCCCAGTAAGATGTCGTTGTTTCCAGATCATAGACGGGCGACGGCCGTTCCCACCGTCCAATATCCTTTCTGTGCATGCCGTCACAACCGAATTCGAGGGCGCTGCTCGGTGTCATGCTGAACCAGAGGGAGACAGACCAGAGACCTCGAAAATCATGTCCCCGCCATCGCTCGTTGTTCAAAATGGTGGCATGTCCGCCGACTGAAGTGTGGGCGATCCGCCAGTTCGAGTTCAAACCAACGCTGACCCACCAGTTCTTTCGTACGTTGTCAAAGTTGGCTATGCGGCCGAATCCGAAATTCGGTGATAGCCTCTCGAGCAATCCCTGTGCAAACCGGAAATTGTAACCTGCGCCACCGGTCAACCGTTTCACGGCGTTGGTGGGCTGGTGACCGTTGTCAGCTCGATAGGTAGAGTTTCGTTCGCTGTAGGTCAAGTTTGACCACCAGTAGCGGGTGCCGCGGCTGTGCCCGAAAAGAAAGCCATACCCGGAAAAAGACTCCCCATCCATGTCGGCAGTGTGACGACCGTTGTCAAAGTAGATGGCCGGGTCGATCCAGGTGGAATCAACACCTGCAATTGTGCTGTCTATATTGAAAGATGTGTCAACATCCCAATACGGCTGGGGCCGTTCGCCGTCCAGTTCGTCAGTATGAGTGCCCATGACCTGCCACCTGATTTGGTCCATCCCGGACAAGCCAATGTGGCCGTCAAGGCTCAGTACCGTCCCCGAGCCGCCGCCTTCTATGCGTCGGTCGGTGGCCACCAGCCTGACATCAGTGTTTCTCCCTAGGGTCCGTCGGGCTGCTATCATATTAGCCATATTCTTACCGGCTGACGCCGAAAGATTTCCATCTTCGAGCGGGATTATTATGCTGGTGTGTTCATCGTAGGCGCTGAGTGTGGCCACACTGAATTTCCCGAAGCGTGCGGAGAACTTCCCGGCAAAGAGGGGTTTATTGACGGTGCGAGTGCGGACGATGGCGAAGTTGGTCCTGAATAGATCAATACCCTCCTGAAAGAATGGGCGTCTTTCAGGATAGTAGTAGGAGGTTGCTGCGTTGACATCTATTTGCACAGCGTCGGATTCCACCTGGCTGAAATCCGGGTTGTAGGCGGCCTCAAAAGTTACATTGGATGACATGGCATATTTGCCCTGTACGGACATCTCGCCATAGATATCACCATTTGCGAGCGAAAGCGACGGGTCGGATCGATCAGGCAGGCTGCCGCTCTGGTGTGCAACAAAAGTCGGCATGATTTCATAACCTTTCCCGGGTGATACGTTTTCGATCCCCGTCACCGTCCCCCAGCGACAGGGCCAGCACTGCTCGTTGAGATCATAGGTGGCCCATGATATTGAATAATGGCTCTCGCGCTGGTGGTGACGGTAGAAGTCGACCCGCCATTCCTGGACGGGTTTGTTCGGAAAGCGCAGGCTGGAATACGGGATGGCCATCTCCACCTGGTAACCCGAATCGGTTACGATGCCGGAGCTTTCAAAGATCAGATCGAACGATCCATCTTCGCCCCAGCCGCGCGACCACAGGGCGTCATAAGGGATACCGTAGGGATTGAGATTGATGACGTAGGCCCTGGTGGCGTCGCCGAAGGTGTCGAAAAAAAACCCGATGTTGTCGTCACCGAATATCCGTTCACGTTCACACAGGGACGCCCGGACGGTTCCTGCCGGGGCATAGCAGACGGCCGCGAAATAAACGTTCTCGTCATCGTACGTCATGAACGCTTCGGTCCTTACCGGAGGTGCCACTTCCTGGACGGGGTGATGTTGTGTGAAGTTTTTTGCTGCTTCCGCCCCCTGCCAGCCGGGATCGGAAAGATCACCGTCGATCTTGATTTTTCCGGGTGCCCGCTTGACCCTGAGGGTGGGATGGTACTGCGGTTGCCATGAACTTTCGACTTCTGGCGGGTCTGCGAAAGCCATGGCCGACAATAGCGTAACTGCAGCCAGGGTAGTGACTGCCACTTGCATGCGGCATGTGCACATGATGGGTCAGCTCCTCTGTAGCTCTGTCCTTCATCAGCTCCCCGCCGGCCTGACGAAACACTGTTCTCCGCATCAGAACGATCCAGGCGCACGTGCACCGGTCGTTAGTTGACTCTTGTCTCTGCATTACGTGATAAACCGCCCGAGGTTTCCTTGAAAAAAACGGCCGGGAACCGGGGCGCTGCTCACTTGCCAAGTCGGCTGCCAACTAGTAGATTCTCGCAGGCGCATGAAGAGCATATGGTGCCGACCCCGGGTCGGTTCGTCTGGAGGTTTGCTGTATGTCCGGTCACTCAAAATGGTCTACCATAAAAAGGAAGAAGGGCAAGGCTGATGCCGAGCGCGGGCGCGTCTTTACCAGATTGATCAAGGAGATCACGATTGCGGCTCGCGAAGGAGGCGGCGATCCGGAAGGCAATCCCCGCCTGAGATCGGCTATTGCGGCGGCCAAGGCCGCCAACATGCCGGCTGATAATATCAAACGCGGCATTTTGAAGGGAACCGGTCAGCTTCCGGGTGTAACCTATGAGTCGGTGACATATGAAGGATACGGCCCGGGCGGAGTGGCCATATATCTCGAGGTTATGACCGACAACAAGAACCGTGCGGTTTCGGAAATTCGACATATCCTGACCAAATACGGCGGTAACCTCGGGGCTAACGGATGTGTGGCCTGGATGTTCGATACCAGGGGCGTGGTCACGGTTGACCTGGAATCGGTCGATGAG
>CP070824.1:489031-494823 GCA_020344395.1 Candidatus Zixiibacteriota bacterium
GCGTTCGCACCCACATGTACATCCTGCCCATAAAGGTCTTCGGTGTAGAACTCGGAGGCTGCCACACCTATGTCAGTACCGCCGGCGTCGCGTAAGGCAGACGTGATGAAGGAGGAGTAGTCGTCGTCGACAGGCTTGACCATGCTGATGCGGACATTATTGCCAGCGGTCATGACAATCCCTGAATCACCGTCAGAGCTCGGAATAACCAGCTGCCCCGGGAGGGTTATAATATCTCCGACAACCTTTTTGGATGCCACCGCATGGAACACCGATGTCAATGGTGTGCGGGGAACCAACTCATCGTCGTCGTCGACACGGATTCCCAGTTCTAAACCGCCTCCCCAGCCATATATCCCATCGACAAACCCGAGGCTCCCCCCTATGACAGCGCTAAACTGTCCATCATTAACGGGGACCTCAGGGTGGCTCTGGCTCCAAATGGGTGTACCGGTGGAATCGTAGATTGTGAAGGTAATCGATCTTGTGCCGGTAACGGGATCGCCCGCTGCATCTGTCAGGTAGCCCTGGTAGGTGACAAAAACTGAGTCATCCTGCGCGAACGGGGACGGCGCAAAGCCGATAACGAATATCAGCGCAGCACAGAGTGTTGAAGTCTTGACGATTAACTTAAGTGTATACATGACTATCTCCGTAGAAAGGTTTGACACTTTTTCTTGATTTGGGGAGCGGGATTTCAGATGCGTCCATCGCTCTTAATATAATCATATCGGTCATTTTTACAAGGAGCGGCAGGCACATTGCTACACATCAGGCGTAGAGGACTTTTTTTGTGCCTTGCAATCCCACTGGCAACAGCGTAACTTAGTGCAGGGCAAAAGACAGGCCCCGCCTGTGCCGGAGTGGTGGAACAGGTAGACACCAGGGACTTAAAACCCAGATAAGACGATCCGGAAAGTGATTAGCATTTAACGTATTGCAGAGCGGGGCAACAACATCATAGCATGTCATTCACGTATTGCTTTGGATTGTCTTGGACCATCTTGGTGCAAAAGTGGTCCCAAAACGGTCCCAAGGGCTACGTACTTATCATAGATGATATCAGTCCATTATGGCCGTATTGCCATCCAGGTGACGTAGACATTCGTCAAGTCTGATATAGATCCTCCGCTGTACTTGGAAACCGCGATATCAAAGCCAGTCCAGTTCCCTGCGGAGCCCTTTACATCTTCCACGGCCTTTATGGCAGCACCTTCCACCAGACCGTCTGCTGCCGCCTTCAATACGATAACGAGGTACATGTGAGGCTTTTCCACTGAGGTGAACGGACTTGCGAAATCTATTGTCGTTAGGCCACCAAGCTCGATCATATCCGAATTCACCACACCATCGAACTCACCCGATTCTCCGCAACGCGATCCCGATGCTGTCACCTGCCAGGTGCCGTTGCCGTCGCCGTCCGACGTGAGCACGTGACCGTCCGCGGCACCGGTCGGCATCTTGAAGCCGGTTGTCTGAGTTGTACCATTGACGTCAAGGGCTTCAGCCGGAGCGTCGGTGTTTACCCCGATCTGGCCGCCACCGTCGACTGTGGCCTGCACTACAACATCGGGCGGTCCGGCCGGATCGCCGTTGAGGAGTTTTAGTTCTGCGAGAAACTCGTCGGTCACGATTTCCACGGCGCTCTGACCTCCCAGAACGCTAAGGCCCAAAAGGGCATTGTCGGCAACAGCGTCAGTGCTCATTTCTACTCTTGGGTAGTCGTCGACTGGATCGGAGCCAATCGTCAGCGTTGCCCGTTCCGCCCCGAGGTTCACCGCCCCTACAATTCCCAGGCAGTGAGCGATTGGCAACACCTTCGCCATTTCCAGACGCATCGACGTACTCTCGGGGTTGGTACTCACCGCAAAGGTCGCTAAGCTGTCACCTGGTCCATAAAGCTCCATCGAGTGAGACTCTGCGTCGGCGATCACCTCGAAGGCAGGCCCGCACGCCTCCGGCGGATCGCAGGGATCTGGAGGGTGAAGCTGAATGACGTGAGTATCACCATCGGCCATGAGCACCACAGCAGAGTCGCTGGTAGGGCTCTTAATGACTACCTTCCCAGGTGCGGTCCTGATGTCACCGATGACTCTGTTAGCTGCAGCTGAATGTGGCACTGAAGCTAGGCGCGTGCGTGGACTCAATACCTCCCCATTAAAGGTAATCTCAAACCACAAGGCATCCGTATTCCAGTACCCGTCCCATATGCCGAAGTAATTAGCGGAGAATGCAACGTGAATAGCAGCCTGGCCATTCGGACCCACATATACACTATCACTCTCCCAAGACCCGAGCGGGTCCAGAGATATTGAATCGCTGTAGTAGTCCCAGCCAAAGGAGTACCATCCTTCAGCTACCGGCTGTCCGTCGCTGTCCGTCACGAGGCCCTGCCAGCTAATGAGCACCGTGTCTGATTGGCCCTTGGAAGCGTAGGGGCATCCGATTATCAAGGCTGCCATTGCGACGACAACTCTCCATGCGAGGACACCTCTGCGGCTGATTGAAATATGCTTCATGGATCTCTCCTAAAAAACGATGGACATTTCTCTTTGACAGATTGGTGCGGTTCGGAGATGTATCTATATAAGTCAATATAACTATATCGGCCGATTCAGCAAGTCACGGCAGTTCGCACCAGTGGGACCATATTGGGACCATTCTTGGCTTAGGAGAGAAGCAGTATACCTCTTGCACAACGAAGAGATATAAGAGGACACCAGGGACTTTTTGTCCCTTGCGCCCACTGTTGAATCCTCGTAAGTTATTGTCAGCCGGAGTGGTGGAATGGGTAGACACCAGGGACTTAAAATCCCTTGGACTCTCGAGTCCGTGCCGGTTCAAATCCGGCCTCCGGCACCAACTAAGTCGGCTCTTCTCCTTCGGACAGCGTCCAACGGAACAGCATTACACGGCCATGCCCTGCAACTACAGATCAATTAGAGGCGGTCGATGAATCGCCTGCACTAACAAAGCGCGGGAATACCGCACCGGTTGACAGCCGGACCGATAATGGCCCTGTGTGAACCGGTGCCAGCCGTCTACTCAGTGCAGTCCCTGATGATGCCGTGCGTTTCGCCGGTCGATATCAGATCGCCGCGGTAATTCGGTCCGGTGATCTGCGCCGTCAGGGTGCCATCCTTGAAAAGCTTCTTCAGCGTGATGCAGTACGATTCGGCGCCGTCCGGCAAAAATATCACCATGTTGCCGTCACCCTTGAGCGTGCGATCCTTGGCACCAAACGTACCTTCCCAACGTCCTTCCGCTGTAATCGTGACTTTCCAGTTGCCGGAATATCCACCGGTGCGTGTTTCTTCCGTGACGTACTGGAACCCTCCTGAGCAACCCCCGATAAGTAACCCCAGCAGAACTAACTTCAGCATCGATTTCACGTCCAAGGTCTCCTTAGCTGGTATTTCATCCTATCATTCGTAATTGTCCTCTGCCGAATCATAGGATTTCCGGTCTACTCGAACAAGTTACAAATCCGTTGCCGTCGCACTCGGCATCGAGCTAAGACGAGCCTTCGTTTCATGCCAGTTCCGGGTTGAAACAGGCCGCGTGGGCCACCGGCGGGGCAGAGGCCGGAAAGTCTTCAACAGACTACGAACACCTCAGCCCCTGCGCAGATCCTGAACAGTTGTCCCAAAAGACAGCAGCAAACAGGGGAAACAGTCGAGTCCTTTTTTCCTTATATGCCGGCTAACTGTATGCCAGTGCCGCTGGTTACGATCCGCTCGCGGTTGGCCCGCCATTTGATAGTCTCCGGAGGCTGTAGTAGGAACACAGTCCCTGGAGGAGTGCATGTTGAGACGAATAATACGTCGGATTTTAAGGTTCTTCTTCTTGTTCGCTGTAATCTCGGTCTGCCTGCCGGCGCAACCGGTGGATGCCGCCCTGACCAGTTCTGAAGCCACGAGTCAGTCCGTGACTCTCTCGTGGACGGCTGTCGGAGATGACGGCACGACGGGTGTTGCCTCCACCTACGATGTTCGATATTCCGGTTCCATGATCAACGAAGGCAACTGGAGTTCTGCCCTTCAGGCTCAAGGCGAACCATCACCACAACCGGCTGGATCTGCCGAAACTTTCACCGTGACCGGGCTGTCTCCAGCCACGACATATTACTTTGCAGTTAAAGTCTCGGACGAAGCCGGCAACTGGTCCGCGTTGTCCAACGTTGTCCAGAGAACGACCGAGCAGGAGACCGATCCGCCGTCAGTAGTCGCAGACCTGTCGCCGAGCAACGTGACTTCCACCTCGCTGGCACTTAACTGGACCGCTCCCGGTGACGACGCCGACACCGGCACCGCTTCGGAGTACGACCTGCGCTATTCGACATCGGTTATCAACGCGACCAACTTCGATCTGGCCACAAGACTGTCAGGCCTCCCGAACCCTCAGCCGGCCGGCGCATCGGAGAGTTTCACTGTCACCGGATTGGACCCTAGCACGGAATACTACTTTGCCATAAAAACTGCTGACGAGGTCCCCAACTGGTCCGGGATCTCGAATGTCGTGAACGTCACAACAGGAGCCGAGCAGAATGCACCGGACGTCATTGCTGACCTGGCCACCAGTAACCCGACGCCAACGTCGATCACGCTTTCGTGGACAGCCCCCGGCGACGACGGTTCATCAGGCACCGCCTCAGAGTACGACATCCGGTATTCGACTTCGCTCATCACCGGTGCGAACTTTGCATCTGCCACTCAAGTATCCGGTGAACCGTCACCCCAGTCAGCCGGCTCGAGCGAGTCATTCGTCGTTACCGGTCTCACTTCCAGTACGACATACTACTTCGCCATAAAGACCGCCGACGAAGTCCCCAACTGGTCCGGGATCTCCAATGTCGTCACTGGCGCCACCGGCGTCGAAGTTACACCACCCGCTTTTGTGTCCAATCTTAACGCGGGCAACGAGACAGAAACAACTGTCACCCTGACCTGGACCGCCACCGGTGATGATGGCAATGTCGGGACAGCATCACAGTACGATATCCGTTACTCGACATCCAGTATCACCGAGCAAAACTGGGACAGTGCCGTTGAAGTTACGGGTGAGCCGACCCCCGGAGTGGCCGGCACGCCGGAGAGCTTCGTCATAACCGGTCTCGGGTCGGATACAGTCTATTACTTCGCCATCAAGGTTGCCGACGAGGTGCCGAACTGGTCGGAACTTTCCAATGTCGCCAGCCGGCGTACCTCGCCTGACCAAACACCGCCCGCAGCTATTGATGACCTGACAGCAGCCACCGGCTCGGATGAAGGCCAGATACTACTTGGCTGGACCGCGCCCGGTGACGACGATCTGGCCGGAACCGTAGCCGGTTACCAGATAAGAACATCCCCCACCATGATCACCGCCAGCAGCTGGGAGTCAGCTATTCTGTATGACTCTTTTCCGGACCCGGTTGCTGCCGGTGAACTTCAGGGCGCCGTACTGGCCGGGTTAGAGCCCGGCCAGTTTTATTATGTGGCTGTGAAGTCCTACGATGAGAACATGAACCTTTCACCGCTCTCTTCGATGGCCTCGGCAATTGCTGGTTTCAACTGGGGCACCGGCACCGAAGACCAGATCGCCGCTCAGCTTTCACCGCCGCCGGGAGCAGAGGTTCCTTCGGCCCATCCGGTTCTCGTGGCGGAAAACGTCTCGCCGGACACGGTCGATATCTATCTTTTCGAGGTTGCCGCTGACTCCGGCTTTGCCTTTCTGGCTGCGGCCGGTTCTGTATCCGAGGAGCAGGGTACCACGACCCGATGGAAAACCAACCAGCCGCTCTTACCCGAAGA
>CP070824.1:494923-500686 GCA_020344395.1 Candidatus Zixiibacteriota bacterium
CTTTATCGGGAAAGACACCTGCCTGCAGGGGAAGGAAGACGCCTCCGGAATCAACCAGGTAGATACTCGGCAAATGGTTTCGCTCGGCGATCTCCTGAGCCCGGGCATGCTTCCGAATTGTGGTTGGATAGTAGGTGCCTCCCTTGACGGTGGCATCGTTGGCCACAACCATAAATTGCCGACCATGTACGGTGCCAATGCCGGTGATGATTCCGGCCGAGGGAGCTTCGTTGTTGTACATGTCGTAGGCGGCGAGGGCACATACTTCGAGAAAGGGCGTGTTCCGATCCAGAAGTCGCGCTACCCGCTCTCGGGGGAGAAGCTTGCCCCGATCAACATGCCTCTTCCGCGCTTTTTCGGACCCGCCCAGCTTCACTTTTTCGAGCGCCTCCCGGTACTGGGCATGGAGTTTTTTATTCTCCTCGGTGTTCTCCTTGAACGCCGCGGATTGAGTGTCAATCTTGGTTTCTATGCGGTACATTGCTCTGGTTTCTGCCTTAACTTATTGTTAATCAACAATTACGCGTGCTGAAACAGCAAACAGCGGTCGGCAATATAAGTCCCGTGTCACATTTTGTAAAGACAGCCGCTCCAATTTATTTTTGGCAAGGGACTGATGGGTTTCATCGGGGCTTCCAAACCGGAGCTATTCAGAGTATCTTTACCGGCAATTCGAAGCCGCACACGAGGATATCAGTCAGTGCCAAAGACTTTTTACCGACCGACTATTGTCATCAGCGAATGCCTGCTGTCGGCCCCCTGTCGATGGGACTGCACCCGCATCCGTGACGATTTTGTACGGCGACTGAGAAGACGCGTCAGGTTTCAGCCGGTCTGCCCGGAAATGGAGATCGATCTGGGTGCTCCACGCGATCCCATAAGACTGGTTCAGGTCGGTGATTCGGTGGGCCTCTTTCAGCCATCGACGAAACGTCGGCTGACCGGCAGAATGACACGTTTTGCGCGCGAAATGACTGCCCGGCTCAAGGACGTGGACGGGATTATTCTGAAACACAAGTCGCCATCCTGCGGTATTCGAGGAGCCAAACTTTTCGATTCAGCAAGCCAATCAGCCCGTGTGATTGCGCGCAGGTCAGGTATATTTGCGGCGGAGATTCTTAGCCGCTTTGACGACTATCCCGCAGAGGACGAAGAGCGGCTCGAAAAGCGACAGGTCAGGGAACAATTCCTGACACGAATTTTCACGCTTGCGAATTACCGCGCAACAGAGAGACTGGGAAGACTGAGTGGTCTGGTAAAGTTCCACAGCCGTAACGAATCGCTTCTGCGAACTTACAGCGTTGGAATGGCGCAGAGGATGTCCGGCTTGATCGAGGAGGAGGTGTCCAGCAGGGCTGTCGAGATTCCGGATCAGTATGGCTATCTCCTCAGACAGGCACTGATGCGGCGACCCAGAAAAGATTCTATCGCCCGTACGTTCTCACAGGCGTTGGATCACTTTAGAAATGACCTGAATTGGGCTGATATCGGTCGCTTTGAGAAATCTCTCGAAGAATATGTAAATGGTGACGTCTCTCCGGACGTTCTAAGGGAGATTGTTCGCATCTGGGCAGTCCGGTATGATCGAGCCTGGGTGCGCCAACAGGCTTTTTTCAATCCGTTTCCCGAACACCTGCTTTAGCTGTCGAACGACAACGGTTTCCCAGTTGTTGCCCTTTGCTGTTGACTTCGCATCTGGTTGCATTAGTTTGTGTTCCTGACCCTAAACTCAAACGATGGAGATTACATCTTGAAGTCAGCCGTTCTCATTTTCACAGCAGCAATCACTTTGGTCTTCGCAACAGCAGGGGATGTCCCGGCTGTTGAAGTTCTTTATGCCCGATATCCGGCGCTGTCACCTGACGGCCGCACGGTGGCATTCACTTACATGGGCGACATCTGGACGGTTCCATCAACCGGAGGTGAAGCCACCCGTCTCACTGCACATGAAGCGGAAGACAAGCGGCCTCATTATTCTCCCGACGGGAGCATGATCCTGTTTTCGTCGCGGCGACACAATCACTACGATGTTTTCACAATTCCGGCGGAAGGCGGTACGGCCACTCGGCTGACGCACGCCTCATCGACAGATATCGGCGCCGGGTGGTTTCCCAACAGCGATTCAGTACTGTTTGCTTCTCACCGGAGCCTGCGCCGCGATCTATACAAGATGTCGATTAATGGCGGCGTCCCTGTCAAGCTGACCGGCTACGCCTTTGAAAGCGAATATGACGGCAGGCTGTCACCCGATGGACGATACATGCTGTTCACCATCGGCAGCGGCTTTGACTTCTGGTATCGACGGGATATCAGGACAGGGCGGAATTCCGACCTGTTCGTGCAGGATCGCAGGGCGGACGAGTTTTCATCGGTCCGGCTGACCGATTTTGCCAACCATGATGTGTGGCCGGTCTTGAACCAGGAGACAGAAACGGTCTATTTTGTCTCGTGCCGCGGTGACTGGGCGCAGGTATGGAAAGTGCCGATGGCCGGGGGACCGGCGGTTCAGGTGACGAACTTCGCTGGCGACGGCGTCCAGTGGCTGAACTCAAACCCGCAGGGAACAATGCTCACGTTCGAGCAGGGCTTCAAGATATGGATCATGGATGCGGCCGATGAGCAGCCGCGAGAGGTGCCCATTCAAATCAGGACCGACGAGCGTGACAACCTCGTTGAACGCAGGGAGTTCACGGGATCGGTGGAATCGTACACCGTATCGCCTGACGAGAAGAAGATCGCTGTCATCATTCATGGTGAGGTTTTCGTACTGCCTGCAGAGGACCCGGAAAAAGGCAAGCGTATCACCCACACGGCCCAGCGCGAGAAGGCGGTCGTCTGGGGAGAGGACTCGCGCACGGTCTTTTATTCCTCCGACCGGCACGGTAACTACGATATCTTTAAGGCTGACGTGACGACGGGTGAAGAAACGCGTTTGACCGATTCAGACGAAAACGATGCGAAACCCGTAGTATCGCCGGATGGCAAATACCTGGTCTTCTATCGAGGGCTGGACCGCATCATGCGTCTTGATATTGAAAGTGGTGATGTCGACGAATGGGTGAACGGGTCATTTCTGGATATGGCCATCGGATCGACGCGAGAGTACGACTGGTCTCCTGATTCCAAGTGGCTGGCCTTCACCATGGCTGATTCAGGCCACCAGATGGATATTTATGTCGCCGACCTTGAAGGCGAGGTGCACAACCTGTCGCAGTTCATAAACTGGAATTACCGGCCACGCTTTTCATCCGACGGCAAGAAACTGTACTTCTCGTCGGCCAGTCGGGACGGTGAAGATACATATGAAATCGACCTGGTTCATGAGCCGGTAGAGTTCTTTGAATCGGCGTTTGACAGCCTTTTTGTAGTAAAAGACGACAAAGACGAGGATGAGGACAAAGACAAGGATAAAAAAGACAAGAAGAAGGACGAGGACAAAGATGTTCCCGAGGTCGTGATCAACTTCGATCAGATTGAACGGCGTCGACACAGGCCATACAATCTTGATGCCGCCAGCGATTACCCGGTGTTGACACCTGACGGAGAAAAGTATCTTTTCGTGGCCAACATCCTGGGCGAGTCGCAGATATGGTCGGTCAAGACCGAGGATGATCCTGATCTCATGCAACTCACGCATTCGGACCACCGGAAAAGGCAGTTGACTGTTACGTCCGATTCGAAGAGCGCATACTACCTTGAAAACGGCAGGATCAAGAAGCTCGATATCGGCAAGGCGAAGTCCGAGAATATTTCTTTCGGAGCCATAATGGAGATCGATCTGATCGCCAACAACCGCCAGAAGTATGAAGAAACCTGGCAGATGCTCAACAGTTACTTCTATGACTCCACATTCCATGGTGCCGACTGGGATGCTGTTCGCGAGAAGTACCGCCCGGTGATCGAACATATCCGTACGCCGGAGGAGTTTCGCAACGTCGATCTCGAACTGATGGGTGAGCTAAGAGCTTCGCATCTGAACGTTTATTCTCGCGAGCCGAGACCGGGCGATCTTGAGAACACCGGCTACCTGGGGATGGAGTTCGACGACGCGGCGCTCGATCGAGAGGGTGTCTTCAGGGTGACAAACGTGCTCACCGACTCTCCTGCGGACCTGAAAGGGATTAAGACGGGGCAGTACATAAGAAGCCTTGACGGCACGCAACTATCAGGTGAGACGAACTGGTATGCCCTTCTTGCCGGCACAGTTGACAGGCGTGTGCAGCTTACGGTAAGCGACAGCCCGCGAGGCACGGAAGATACAATCTTCGTGAAACCGATCAACCGCGGCGCCAACATAGATCTGATTTATGAGGATTGGGTGCGCGAGCGCAGACGGATGGTTGATTCGCTCTCAGGCGGCCGGCTGGCATACTTGCACATTCGAGCCATGAATATGACAGCGCTGAATCGGTTCCGGGAAGAGTTGGTGGCGCTGGCTGAGCCGAAAGAAGGTATGGTCATCGACGTGCGGAATAATGGCGGTGGGTGGACATCGGTGCGCATTCTCGGTATGCTCGTGAAGACGCCGTATATCCTGCGTGCTTTCCGCGGACTGCCGCCCATATCGGAAAACAAGTATCGTTCCAAGGCGTATGAACGTCCGATGATCTGTCTGATCAATAACTACTCATATTCCAATGCCGAGATATTCGCGGAAGGCTTTCGAAAGCTGAAGCTCGGAAAGGTTGTGGGTGAACCAACGGCCGGGTATGTGATAGGCACCAGTTCATATCGATTGATCGACGGTACCCGCATACGACGTCCGTCCTCGGCATCCTACACGACCGAGATGGAGGACACAGATCTTGAGCCTCGTCATCCGGATATACTTGTTGAGAATCTTCCGGATGATCTTCTCAACGGCCGTGACCCGCAGCTGGTTCGCGCGGTGGAGGAGCTTCTGAGCGAACTGGAGTAGACTACTCAGGACTGGCGGGGTGCCGCACAGGCGGCGGTGGGTTGTCATTAAGCATGTGGGCAGGTCTATTAACCGACCTGCCCTGCAATGATTTCAGAAAGAGTTGAAGGAGCCTTGCCTTTCTTCAGCGGCAGTGCTCCAGGGGGGGACCGCCAAGGAACAAGAAGGCTATCATCATGGTCACGTCCGCGATATCGACGACGCCGTCGCAGTTGAAGTCGCCCGGTGGATACAGGAGAGGTTCCAAAATCTCGGCGGTCACATTGATCTGAGGCGGCACAGGAGTGACGGCCTCATCCCACGGGATAACATCGATCCGGCCTACGTTTGTTCCGATGGGCGTCAGGTCGGTGTTGATCTTCACCAGAACCGTCTCAGGAGTGGTCGGCTCTATCACAGTGAAGAAGATTACTTCGATCCAGGGTTCGGACGGCGTCAGCGAGAACTGGAGCGGCTTGTCAGTGTTAGAGGTGACTTCGACAAAGAAACTGTCCTCGCAGGGCTCGCCCGCAACTGCCTCGAAGTAAAGATCCGTCTCGGAAACGAATAGCGTATCCGGCGGAGGTTCGTACTCGGTAAAAATGATAGTCGGTTCCAGCAGATCATGATCCCGCTCGACTGACGGCCGCCAGAGCTCGGACCGGCTGACGACTTCCGGAATGATCGCGCCATCCCCGGCCGCAGTTCGCTTGAAGATCAGTGAGAATGCGACGCCGTCCCTGATTATCTCACCCACCGGCGGCCCCAGCTCCAGTCCGCCCAGCACCGCCGTGTCGCCCACACCGGTGGCTGACGCGGCCAAAGATATCATGCCGTGGCCGATGACCGAATCCAGAACGAAATTC
>CP070824.1:500786-506443 GCA_020344395.1 Candidatus Zixiibacteriota bacterium
CCAAACCATATTGACTGCTGTACCGAGCCGGTCCTGAAATTCATCGCCGAGAATTTCTCTGGCAGGGTCATCGTAAACCTGATGGATCAATACCGGCCGTGCTTTCAGGTCACAGAGGACTCGGAGATCAACCGCAGGATCACATCCGAGGAGTTTCAACGGGCTGTCCGGCGAGCCACCGACCTGGGGATCAACTTCATTACCTGAGTCAATTCCTGGTGACCAGAGCGAGAAAAAGGCCGGTGCCTTCGAGGCACCGGCCTTCAGGATGATAGGCGTGGAGTCAGTCAGATATTCATCCAGTAACTCGTCTTGATAAGAAAAGTATTTCTTGAGCCTGCCGAGAAGAACCGATCCAGGTCGCGCGAGAAGTCCAGGTCGTGACGGTTGTAGTCATTTTCTCCACGGGCACGCGTCCAGACCAGGTAAAGCGTACTGCCGGGCAGATACTCCCAGCGCATTATCATGGTCATATTGAAATCCGAATAATTCCGGTCTCTGCGGAGATACTCATCAGGGTAGTATTGAACAAAATACGTGGTATCCACGGAACCGCCATAATCTGTCCCGCCCAGGTATGCACGATAGTTGCTGTAATCCAGAGCAGCAATGACACCCTGCCCGGAGATCTGCCATGAGAGGGTCGGACTCAGCACCAAGCTCGCCGAAAAACTGAGCTGTACCTCGTCCTTATCCATGTCCGCAAACACCGTCGAATCTTCTCCGAAATTGCCGGCCCAGTATGTCCGGCCGAAGTGGCGAAGGTAGTTGACACCAACTTCAAACTCCATGTCGCTGCGCGGCTGGACAGTCACTCCCGTGTAATGAGCCCACCAGGTTCCATTTCGGTTAGCACCGCTTCCGGGATTGAGATTCAGAAACACCGGCTTCCGTCGGTCAGTCCCGAAGGAGGCCCACCATCCCCAGGCGTGCGGTTCCTCCCACAGACCCCTGCCACGGGTTTCGTAATCATCGTACCTGTCCCAGTCCTGATTAAACCCACCGTTGAGCCACCAGTTGTTCAGAAACTCGAATTGAGAATTGAAATTCCAGCCGTGGGTAATATTGAAGCCATCGTGATTCCAGGCGGCATAATAATTCAAATTAGTCCACGTGTTTCGAATAATCCACCAGTCATCGTCGGTTCGATACTGCACCCAACAGGAGCCACGGCGGCGTCCGTTGCGACTCAAGAAACCGAGGCGGTTAAGGTCAAGGTGATCATCTTCATAGCCGAAGGCGATATTGCCGCGAATATGTTCGCCCGCGTACTTCATGATCTCTGCCGAGATTCCTTTACCGAATTCCTCGCCGTGTACCCTGCTGAAAACTGCCTGTCCGGCAAAAAGCCATGTGCCGCTCGGCGTAAACAGGCGCCAGTCGATTCCTCCGGTGGTCGCCGGATACTCGGTCTCCTGGGTGGCAAGAGTAGCTGTGGCACCAATCGTCGATCCGTGAAACATATCCTGCTTCACCCGCAACACTGTGTAGTTGGCACGCGGCTCAAGAGTCTTGGTACGAGAGACGGTGTCCGCAGCCAGGGTATCAAGAGCCAGATACTCAGCACTTTCCTTTGCCGTGACGGCATTCATAAAGGCAATAGATGTTCCTCCGGACAATTTCCCCGTCAGCTTTGCCGCACCCAGAATAGATGTAGCTTTTGGGAGACTGCTGTAGTCCAGTAACTCGCCGTCTTCCACACCTCCCGGTGACCGTCCAATCCGTCTTGAGTAAAAGAGCGTGTATTCGGTGTCGAACAGATCCGCTCCCTCGATGAAGAACGGTCGCTTTTCCGAATAGTATGTCTCGAATGCACTCAGGTTCAGGACCGGCCTATCGAGTTCAACCTGGCCGAAGTCCGGATTAATTGTGGCGTCGAGAGTGAGATTCGAAGTAAGACCGTACTTGATGTCAAGGCCGAGATTACCAAGGAGATCCCGTCCGTCGGTATTCCCGAGGCTTTTAGGTTCAGTATCTACCTGTGTAACAGCGTAAGGCAGCACTTCTAAATGACGGGCCGGCTCAATGCCGCGAAGACCGGTCAGGTGGCCGAATAATGATGCAAATCCCTTCTGCGAGGCAGGCGCGAACGTCCACCAGACCGATTCGCTCTTTCTGCTGATGTACCGCGTGACGTTCATGCCCCAGGTATGCTCATCCCTCTCGCCAAACCGGAGACAGTGAAAGGGAATGCGGAACTCAGCCGACCAGCCCCACGGCTGCCTTTGAACGCCGCCCTCCCACACCGCATCCCAGGTGTCGTCGAATACGTCGTCGTTGTAAATTCGGAAGTCCCGCTGCACTCCGGCTACAGAGAGTTGAAACCAGTATCCAGTCTGGTGGTCGTGGAACGGATCCAACCGGACCGTCACATGGTCGGACTCGGCAAATCGATCGCGCCGCACCAGACGACCGATAACCTTATCCGGCTCCGAGTCGTACGCCCAGAAGGCAAAGTAAATCGCGTGGTCATCGTAAGCCACCGCCACCAGTGTAGATTCGGTTGCCGGTTCCCCTTCATCCTGCTGTCGCTGGAGAAAATCACGGGCCAGTTCGATCCCCGGCTGCTGCCAGATGGGATCGGTCAGATCGCCGTCGATCCCGGGTGCATTGGCCTGGATCCGGACTGCCTTTAGCTCCGGGGCCGTAGAGTCATTTGATGCCGCCAACATCCCCGCCGGGAACCAGCAGAGGGTCGCAGTCCAAAGGATGATCGCTGTGCCAATACCGTGTTGTCGCATTTCAATACTTTCCTTCTATAAAAGGCCGTTCGATACAAATTATAAATTGACCCCAACTCCTTTGCCTGAAGTACGATCCGGTCTGAATTATGTTGCAGGCAAGCACCAAACAAAAATATGGTGGACTGAAAAGTTTGAATATGTTAGGCTCCGATTGAGTATTCAGGGCGACAGAAAACACCGCCAGCAATGGAGGAAACTAACCGTGTTAATTTTCGCCAGCATTTTCGGTGTCGGATTTATCATTCTCATCATCGGGTTTATTTTCGGCGGAGACGGTGATGCCGACGCCGGTTCAGACGTCGGTGGGGACGCGCACGACGGAGCCCACGGCCCCAGCATCTTCAGCGTCAGGATGATAGCACTTCTGATGGTAGGCTTCGGGGCAGTTGGCTTTGGTGCCCGGGCCACCACCGATTGGACCATGTTCCAGGCCTCCATGGCCGGAGTGGGCGGAGCTGTGGTAATCGGAATCGCCGGCTACCTGGTCATAAGGGCCTTTTACGCCAGCCAGGCCAGCTCGACCATAGCCGATCACGATATCATCGGCGCCACGGCCAACATGATTGACGCCATCGACGGGGCCGGAAACGGCCAGGTCGCCTGCGTCGTTCGTGGCCGCGAAATTACGTTCCTGGCCCGGTCCGCAGATGGTCAGTCTATTCCTCGCGGCGCACCCGTCCGCATTGTCAGCAAGTCGGGCAGCAGGGTCACGGTGGAGCGAGCCAACAACCAGGTGAATACGTAGTGTCCATATATACGGGAGGACTGTAAACATGTCAGACTTTATCAAGACATTTGCATGGCCGATCATCGGAGTGGCCGTTGTTATTGCCTTTTTCGTACTGGTCAAGGCCCTGGCTGCCTTCTATGTCCGGGTTCCACCGAACAAGGCGGCTTTCTTCTTTGGCGCCAGAAGCGGCCGAAGAGCCATGAAGAGAGTGCGGCTGCCCGACGAACCCGGCGCACCAGCCATCACCGTCCTTCCTCCGGGCACGGTCGTGGTCACCGGCGGAGGACGCATCCGCAAACCGATCATTGAAGCGGTACAGTTCCTCGACCTGACAGAGATTTCACTGCCGCAGATCCGGGTCGAAAATATGCCCAACACCGACGGCGTGCTGGTGACGGTTGAGGCGGTGGCCAACATCCGGTTCAAGGATGACGCCCAGTCTCTGCTGGCCGCCGGATCACGATTCCTCGGCATGTCTCCCGACAGGATCCAGGCTGTCGCCCGTGAAACCCTTGAAGCCAACCTGCGAGGTGTGGTCGGTACCCTGACCGTCGACCAGCTTATCAAAGACCGGGATGCCTTCCGACAGCAGGTTCTTCGCGAAGCCACGGAAGATCTTTCCCGCCTCGGTATGCAGATCGACGTGTTCAACCCGCAGTCGATCACCGACGAGCAGGGCTACATCGAGGCGCTCGGAAAGAAACGTACTGCCGAGGTGAAGCGGGACGCCGCCATAGGTGAGGCGGAAGCCCAGGCTGAGGCAAAGAAGCGAGCCACCGACGCCGAGCGTGACGCCGAGGTTGTCGCCCAGAACAACGAGAAACTGAAAGCCGAAGCCAAGAAAAACGCCGACGTAGCCAAGGCTCAATACAACGCCGAGGTTGCCAAGGAACAGGCGATTACCGACCAGGCAGGACCTCTCTCAACGGCCAGCGAAAGAAGGAAAGTGGTTGTTGCCGAAGTCAAAATCGAAGAAGAACGTTCACGGTCGCAGATCGCTGTTGAAGAGCAGAATATCCTGCGCGAGCAGAAATCCCAGGAAGCCGTCGTGGTCGTGCCGGCCAAAGCCAAAGCAGACGCCCAGGTCCGTGAGGCGGAAGGTTATAAACACGCCGAAACGGCCAAGGCCGATGGCGACAAGTATGCCACTATCGCCCGGGCCGATGCTCATCAGCACAAGCTGTCCGTCGAGGGTTCGGGCCAGGCAGCCGCAGATAAAGCTACCGGACTCGCCGAGGCCGATGTTATCGAAAGACAGGGTCTGGCTAAAGCGATCGCAGTTTCGGAACTGGCCAAGGCATACCTGCAGTTCAACGAGGCTGCCCTGACGCTGGAAGTCCTGAAGGTGCTGCCGAACTCTATTGACTCACTCGGATCCGTCTTCGGTTCAATCGCGGCTCCTATGGGTAACATCGACAAACTGGTGGTGGTCGACAGCGGCGGTGACGGCAACGGCGGCAACCAGGGCGCTCTGAACCGCTTCGCCAAGACCGGTCCGGTGATGCTCTTCCAGTTTTTGGAGCAGGCCAAAGCGGCAGGTATAGATGTATCCGGGCTTCTGCAAAAGATCGGCATCAACCCCCAGACAGCCGCCTCGGCCGGTGCGACAACCAGCACACCTGAGGCAGGCAAGTAGGCCGATGTGAGACTGCACAGAGTAAAAAGAAAAGATCACGGGTCATCATCCGGTTCAACTCCGGCCGACGGCAATGATACGAGACCGGAAGTCGAGATCGAACCGGACGTGATCGCCGCTGACGGCAGGCCGTTCTATCCTCTGGATGGAGCGGCCTCGCAGGCACTGGTGATTCACTGCGGTGACCCCCGGTTCCAGACCGCCTTCAGGAGGTTCATCACCGAGGAACTCGGCCTGGCGAATTACACCCCGGTGGTGGTGGGCGGTGGTATTCATGCCTTTGGTGTGCAGAGCTTTCTGCCCAAGAATTTCAAAATTCTCTGGGAGCAGATTAAGTTCTTCATCAAGGAGGGCGGAATCCGCAACGTGGTTATTATCAACCATGATGACTGCGCCTGGTACAAAAAGATGAAGGGATATCATCCACTGGTCAGGCTTGCCACTAGAGGCAAGCTTGACCTGGTCGTCGCCGCGCGCACTATTTTGCGCGACTTCGCCTGTGTCACGGTTCGCAGTTATTGGGCCTCCCTGGAGGGTGACTCAATCT
>CP070824.1:506543-511960 GCA_020344395.1 Candidatus Zixiibacteriota bacterium
ACCGAAGACCCGATAGAAATCTGTCCCGAATGCGGCAAAAAGACTCGCCGCATAATCTCCGGCGGGGCCGGTTTTCTGTTCAAGGGCTCCGGCTTTTATCAGACCGACTATCGGAGCAAACAGTATCAGGCCGATGCCAAGAAAGACAAGCCTTCCGAAGCGGCCAAAACCTCTGACACGAAATCATCGGCAGATACGAAAAAGAAAGAGACCGGCTCAGGAACATCCAGCAATACCAAGTCCGAATGAGCCGATTTGGCTGGGTCAACCATGCTTGAATTCGATGATCTCAAAAAGCTGCTGAGTGACCCCGACTCCCTCTCTACAGATCTCTCCGACCTCGGGGATTACTTCCATGACGCGACGGAGTACAGCGCCCCGCCGCTGGCCGTTCTCATGGCCAGGAACAGGGACGATGTCACAGCCGCCGTGAAGTTCTGTGCCGAGCGGAACATCCCCATCACGGCCCGGGGCGCGGGAACCGGATTGTCCGGTGGGTGTGTTCCCTCCAAGGGTGCCATGGTCCTGTCAACCGAACATCTGAGAAAGCTCCAGATCGACCCGGAGGCAAAAACAGCTATCTGCGGACCGGGCGTCATTACAAAGGAACTCACGGACACTGCCGAAGAGCACGGCCTGACCTACCCTCCCGATCCGGCCAGTTACGAGGAATCCACCCTTGGCGGCAACGTGGCCGAAAACGCCGGCGGCCTGCGCTGCAAGCGGTTTGGCGTGACCAAGGATTATGTTATCGGGCTCGAAGCTGTCCTGGCGGACGGCAGTGTGCTCAGAACCGGAACCCTCGGCTCGGGAGCGGGGTTTTCACTGGGTGATCTCCTGATCGCATCAGAGGGAACACTGGCCGTCATTACGGAGATTGCTGTGCGGCTTGTCAGCCCATCGCCGCCCGGCACAACTATCCTGGCCTCGTTTTCGTCACCCAGGGATGCCGCGCAGACTGTCTCGGACATAACTACAGCGGGTATCATACCGACAGTCATGGAATTTCTCGACGGTGACGCAGCCGCCTGCTCCAATGAGTACGAGAAAACCGAGGGCCTGTCGGATGCGGCTGCAATCCTCCTCATTGAGACAGGAGATGGGGAGTTGGGGGTCCAGGCCAGCAAAATCAGGGACTTTTGTGAGAAGAACTCATGCCGTCTGCTTCGCATTGAGCCGGATCACCAGAAGGCTGAGGCGCTGTGGATGGTCAGAAGAAACCTGTCAAAGGCGACCAAGGAACTGGCTCGGTACTGGGTTTCGGAGGACCTGGCGGTGCCCAACAGCAGGTTCCCTGAGCTGGTGGACTATGTGGCTCAACTGAACGCTGAAAGTCCAGTCCGGCTCAACTCTTACGGCCATGCCGGTGACGGCAATTTGCATGTGAATTTCCTGGCCCCCTCCGACTCGCCGAAGATAGTGGCAGAGATCGAGAGGGTGATTGATCTGCTGGTTGACAGGGCCCTTGCCCTGAACGGTACTCTCTCGGGCGAGCATGGGATCGGATTGGCCAAAAAGATGTACCTGGACCGCGAATTCGACCGCCCCACCCTGGCGGTGATGAGAAAAATCAAGTCTGTCTTTGATCCTCAGGGCATTCTGAACCCTGATAAGCTGCTCCCGGACCCGGAGTAATTCGCTTTTCGATGCCGGCGAACTATTGACAAGACCACCGTTGTTTTGTAATATTGTCAGGCTATGTGAAACATTTCACATCACTAAGAAAACGTTAAGTTAGCCATAACATCACAAACAAGGAGTCCAAAAATGGCAAAGACGCTCAAAGAAAAGCTCGCCTCCCTTATCCCGAAACTAAGGGAAGAGAGAAAATCGCTCATGGCCGAGCACAAGGCTCACAAGATTTCAGAAGTTACGGTGGCCCAGGCAATCGGCGGCATGCGCGGTGTCAAAGGGATGGTGTGTGATACTTCGGTCGTCGAACCCGACAAGGGTCTGATTATTCGTGGCATGCCTATCATGGAGCTCAAGGACAAGTGGCCCGAAGAAATTTTCTGGCTCCTGATGACCGGGTCCCTTCCGACTGCCGATGAGCTGGCGGGTTTGCAGAAGGACCTGAAGGCCAACGGCGAGGTGCCAAAGTATGTCTGGCGTGTTCTGAAATCGATGCCTAAGACGTCTCATCCGATGGCCATGCTCGACACGGCGATTCTGGCCATGGAGAATGAGTCTGCCTTTCGCAAGCGCTACACCGAAGGAATGAAGAAGACGGATTACTGGGAACCGGCTCTTGATGACGCCCTGCGGATCCTGGGGACCATTCACACGATAGCTGCCGGCGTCTATCGCATCAAGTACAAGAAGGGTGACCTGATTGCCCCGTCGAAGAAGCTCGACATGGGTGCTGACTATGCCAAGATGCTCGGCCTGCCGCCGAAGAAGGGTCAGACCTACGAGATGATGCGTCTCTATCTGACACTGCACTGTGACCATGAGGGCGGCAACGTGTCAGCTAACACGTGCCACACCGTAGGCTCGGCCCTGTCTGACGGGTTCTATGCTGTTTCGGCAGGTCTCAACGGTCTGGCCGGCCCGCTGCATGGCCTGGCCAATCAAGAGTGCCTCGGCTGGGTTCTGCAGACTATGGAGAAGTTTGGCGGAGCTCCGTCCGAAAAACAGATTCGGGATTATGCCTGGGAGACTCTGAACTCCGGTAAGGTGATTCCGGGGTACGGGCATGCGGTGCTGCGTGTGACCGACCCGCGCTTCTCGGCGTTCAATGAATTCGGTCACAAGTATCTCAAAGATAACCCGGTCTTCCAGACGGTAGACCGCGTCTTCAAGGTTGTGCCCGAGGTTCTCAAGGAACACGGCAAGGCAGCCAACCCGTGGCCGAACGTGGACGCCGGTTCCGGCGCTCTGCTGTATTACTACGGTCTCAAAGAGTTCGAGTACTACACGGTGCTGTTCTCGGTGTCTCGATCAATGGGCATGCTTTCCCAGTTGGTACTCAACCGAGCACTTGGCACGGCTATCACGCGTCCGAAATCAGTCAGTACTGAATGGCTTAAGAATCAGGTCAAGGGCTGATTTCGTTCTGCGCAAATCAGGTAAAAGCGGCTCCTCATCGGGGCCGCTTTTTTTTAAGAGGCTTTGCTGAGAGGAAATCGCAGCACAATGGCGGCGCCGCCCCAGCGACTCTCAGAAATCGTCATGTCACCGTTGAGATCGGTGATGATCTGGTGCACGGTAGGCAGGCCCAAGCCGGTACCAGCGTCTTTGGTAGTGAAGTAAGGAGTGACAACTCTGTCGCGAAGGTCTTCCGGTATTCCCGGTCCGCTATCAGAGAAGACGATTCGGGCCACGTCCTGGTCGCGATTTCCAGTTATGGCTATATGACCGGGCTTGCCATCAAGCGCTTCCCTGGCGTTGTTGAACAAGTTATGAAACAGTTGTTTGAGTCGGTCGGGGTCCGCCTCGATGATCAATCCGTCTTCTACATCAAGTTCAAGCTCAGCCTGGAATGTTTCAGCTTCGACCTTCCATAACCCTGTCAACTGGCTCAAGAAGTCTTCAAGGTCGACCGGCGTTTGCTTCTTCTGCTCATCACGCGATAACGCGAGAAACCGTGTTATGATTTCATTGAGCCGGGTCGTTTCATTGCGGATCTTTTGCGTGAACGATTGATACTCATCTTCATTTTCCGCAGGCGAAAATTCGCTGGCCAGCCTCTGCGCGGCCACAGCGATAGTATTCAGCGGATTCCTTATTTCATGGGCCACTCCGGCGGCCAGATTACCCATCTCGGAGAGACGCTGGCGCCGTGTCGAGAGAGCCTCGAACTCTTTCATGCGCGTTATATCGTATACAACAACTACCACGCCATCGGTTTCGCTTTCTTTGTCTACCAGTTGAGACCTCGCCACCAGCAGATATCTGTCCTCACCGGTCACGTTGAGCCTGAGTTCTGTTTCGTCGCTCTCCTGTCTCCCGGAAATAAACTCTTCATGATTCATGTCACTCGCCGGCACAATATCGGACCACCGCTTTCCGAGGCTGTCACCCAACCCGAATATCCGCTCGAAGGCACCGTTCGCGAAGAGCACACTCCCTGCCCTGTCGATGGCTGCCACGCCGGTGCGCATCTGCTCGAACATCCGATCGGTGACCGTCTTGATGCGAGTGTATTTTCGCTTCAACTCCTTGCGCCTGGCCCTGCTGTTGAGGTACAAGATAGCCACTAGCAGAAAACAGACCAGAACGGCGGAGAGGATCAACATCTGATACGTTAACCCTCGCGAGACGGCGTAGTAGCTGTCAAGCGATAGCCCCACGCGAAACAGGCCGAAGGGAAACCTTCTTGTGGAAAACGGCCGAACCAATTCGAGGACAGTCTGGCCCTGGAATTCGAACTGGCGGCTGGCTATCGTGTCAGAGTCCAACATTTGGGAAAGGAAAGGATCTGATTCGATGGCCAGCATGTTTCCCAGACGGCGCGAGGCAAAGATGATTCCCTCAGTTGACTGATAGATGATGTACTCGACACCCCTTTCACCGGCCATGTTCTGGGCCAGGTACCCTATTCCGGTTTGCTGCAGGGCCTCTGTATGGTAACCGGCGTCGCACGACAGCACCACGACCCGGTCAAACCGGCTGTTCATCTGAAGATAGTAGTGTATCGTTTCAACCGAGGTTTCTCCCTCGTCGGTCAACAGTACAAAATCGACTTCCGGACTGGCAAACAGCGCAGCGACCTCATCATCAACAAATTTCGGTCGAGACGATCCCCGACTTTCACTCGAGGCAACCGCAACGGCCCGGATACTGCTGTCATAGACTGCGACGGAATAGAGGTCGTGGGCCAGAACAAAACTCAAGAGATCCTGTTCGGTTAGTACATCCAGTTTCATATCCGTCAGGACAGCCACCAGGTCAGCGTAGCGCTTCTGCACGAAGTAATCATAGAAGGTCTCGGACACTATAGCATTCTGGGATGCCTGGGCCAGGGCCTCGGTGAAAGCTGCCCCCTGGTTAACCAGGAGTTGATAGCTATCTGCTCGACTCTTTCTGATGCCAACCCAGGTCAGGGCGAAAACTGCCACCGATATGATTATAGCCACGATGGCCTGAACGCGACGCTCCAGGATTCTTTCAGACTGGTTGGTCCGATCAAGCATAACGCAGGTAAGCTATCGGAGTAGTGGTGATGGGGCAATATAAATCAATTTCTCGGAGATCCCGCAGGTGCCGCTTTCGAGGGCACCGTGACGGCCTCTTGATCCCGACTCAGGGGCAGGAATACTGTAAACACGGCTCCGTCCTCGTAGCTATATTCAATACTCCCGTTGTGCCCGTCCGCAATGCGCTGACACGTAACCAGCCCGATGCCGTGTCCCTTACGCTTGGTCGTAAATCGCTCTTTGAACAGACAGTCGATCTTACCGTCGTTGACCCCGGGG
>CP070824.1:512060-517402 GCA_020344395.1 Candidatus Zixiibacteriota bacterium
CACCAGGCTGATAATCATGATCGGAAAACCGTAGCGGGTAAAATCCCAGAACGACAGTTTGTATCGGTTGCGCCGGGCTACCTGAACAATGACAACATTGGCTGAAGCACCAATGATGCTTCCGTTGCCGCCCAGGCAGGCGCCCAGGGCAAGCGACCAGAGAAGGGGTGCCTCAACCTGGGCATGAATCGCCTCCGGCATGCCCGTGATCCCCATCTGATCGGCAAAGGCCGGGGCTACGTATTTGATCAATGGAATCATCGCCACCACAAGAGGGACGTTATCTACGATTGCCGACAGGATAGCGGCACTCCAGAGAATAATGAGGGCTGCTGCGAATAGATTCCCGTGCGTCCAGTCAATGAGAAGTCTGCCCAGTTCCTCGAACACGCCGTTGGCCTCAAGGGATCCTACCAGCATGAACAACCCTATGAAGAAGAAGACGGTATTCCATTCCACGTGTTCAATGACCGCACTCAGATCGTATTTGCACACCAGCACCATCAATACACCACCGGCCAGTGCCACGATGCCCGGCTCAATGTGCAGCCACCGCCCACCGATGAACCCCAGCATGACCAGGCCCAGGACCGGCAGGGCTCGCTTCAGTGTTTGCGGTTCGATGATGGCCAGATCGGGCCTGGTTCTGGCCAGTCTCTGTTTAGCCCGCTGCCCCACGGTCAGCCGCTTGCGGAACCAAATCACCATGACAGCAAGTGCGACAATCATAATGACCCCGACGACAGGCGCCAGATTGACAAGAAAGTCGTTAAACCCCAGTCCCCCCTGGGACCCGATAAGAATATTGGGTGGGTCGCCGACGAGGGTGGAGGTACCGCCTATGTTGGAGAAGAGAGCCTCGGCAATGAGAAGAGGTGTCGCGGGTATCTCTAAAATCTGGGCTATCAGTATCGTTATCGGTGCGATCAGAATCACGGTGGTAACGTTGTCGAGCAGAGCCGAGAAGACCGCCGTTACCACCATCAGGGAAGCCATGATGGCCACCCCGTTGCCGCGACATTTGCGCACGATTCCGACGGCCACCCACTCGAACAATCCGGTCTGAGCCAGCACGTTGACGATCATCATCATGCCGGTAAGAAGGAAGACAACATTCAGGTCAACTTTCAGAAGTGCTTCATGATACGGAATCAGCTGAAGGACAATCGCTAACGCAGCCCCCAGGAGCACAACGATTGTCTTGTCAACCTTCTCAGTCGCTATGAACAGATAACAAATGGCGAACAGGACAATCGATGCTGTCATCAAAGTTCTCTCAGATATTTATGATTCTGTCCATCAGCACGAGGCGGTCGATCACACCGGCCCGGGTGCCGTCGGGGTGGACGATGAACACTCTCTTGCGGTGTTTTATGGAGAGGGTGAATACTATCTCCAGCAACGTGGCGTCCTCATGAAGAACAGAAAAATCGGTCGACATGATATCACCGGCGGTGAACTCCGTCTCACGTTCAAAGTACTTCTCAAAGGGGTCGTACTCTCGCACGAAGGACACGCTCTTGAGTTGGCTGAAGAAATGCGGCATGCCATACCGGAACAGGCGGTCACAGGTTATCTCACCGACCAGGACGTCGTTTTCATCCATGACGCCGGTCGAATCAAGGCCGTGCTCCAGCATCTGGCGGGTGACCTCATGCATTGGCGTACCGACACGAATATCAAGTTCCGCCGGACGCATGATTTCACGTGCCGTGACCGGAGCCTCCTCCGATACCCGTGCGTGTTGAAGAGCGTCGAGAATATCGCTTTTCGACGTGGCTGTGAGAAGCAGAAATCGCAGATCGTCGTCGCGGTGTAAGGCTAAGATCCGGTTGGTCATTTTGATGAAGAAGGCCGGAGCCTCCATCGGAAAGATTAACAGCCATACCAGCGAGGCCGGACGGCCTTCCCGTTCGTCAAAAATCACCGGCTGTTTTGGTCTGGCCAAACACAGGCCGGAGCCGTTGAGGTTCTTGATTCTGGCATGAGGGATAGCCAGGCCACTTTGTGTGCCGGTGGATCGCTCCTTCTCTCTTTTCACTACCTCTTGATAAATGACTTTGCGACTTGGCAGGTGCTCCTTTTCGAGCTTGGGTGACGTCATAATTGCCACGGACATGATCTTGATAAGCTCCCACTTATCCGAAACTTCGACATCAAGAAGGATCTGGTCGGCGGTGAGGCGATCAGCGAGAAGCACCTTTACATGTCTCCCGCGTACCGATGCTGCCCCGATTCGTAATTCGTACTCTGCGATGTCCTCATGGTCCTCACAACTCCTGTCGTACCGGCAGGACTGGGCCTGTTGGGCATGCCTAACCTGTTGAGACATTTTAGACTACGCCCGGCATGTGCATGTGTCAAGGTTTAAGTTGCCTGCGGTTCCGTTCCTGATTGCCGTCTCCGGTTGTTCGGGGAACGGAATGCGCCCGGAAGTTGTTTTAGCAGGAAATGACCGCACCAGGATACAGACAGAGAGGTATTGCCCAAACAGGACAGTATCAGTCAACAGTTCAATACCGCAACGGTGAAGTCGAAATCCCCCATACATCAGGCAGAACACTGGAGCATTATGGACTATGTCATAATCGGAAATGGAATTGCGGGCATCAGTGCCGCCAACCACATCCGGCGTCGCGACGGCAAAGCTAGGATAACGCTGGTTTCGAAAGAGTCTGACAACTTCTTTGCCAGAACCGAACTGATGCGGGTATTCTGCGGGCAGATGACAACCCGGGATATCCAGCCATACGAACGGCGGCATTATGAACGGATGGGGTTTAACAGGGTACGAGATGAGGTGATCGGTCTCGATCATCAGAACAGACAACTCGATTTGAAGGGTGGGCCATCGATCTACTATGATCGGTTGTTGATCGCCTCCGGATCGGCGCCCCGCATGGCCGGTTGTCCCGGTGAAGACCTGGATGGTGTCGGTACCTTTGTGACCTGGCAGGACCTTGAGTGGATGAGGGAAAGGGCGAAGACGGCCCAAAAAGCCTGCGTGGTAGGTGGTGGCCTGATCGGTGTCGAGGTCGCCGAAATCCTGCTTGGAGCCGGCATCGATATATCATTCATAATTCGGGAAGACTATTACTGGCCATCGGCACTCGACAGGACCGAGGGTGCTCTGGTGGTGGAGCATATTAAGCGGCAGGGCTGCGACGTTCGGATCAACACCGAGGGTGAGGAGATTCTCGGCCGCAACGGTAAGGTGATCGGGCTTCGTACTAATCACGGTGAGACAGTAGACTGCGATATGGTCGTCTGCACCATCGGGCTCCGGCCGCAGACCGACTGGCTCCGGGATTCCGGTCTTGAGTTGGACGATTCCGGTGGTGTCGTCGTGGATAGACACCTCAGAACGAGCCTGCAAGATGTGTTTGCGGCCGGTGGCTGCACGACTCGTGTTCGATCCAACCGCGTACGGCGATCGGAGCAGTTATGGCACACCTCGCGTGACCAGGGCCGGGTGGCCGGAATGAACATGGCCGGTGCCAACCAGGAGTATAAGCGGGCAACCTTTTTCAACTCGGCCAGGTTTTTTGACATCCCATACACCACGGCCGGACATGTAAGTTTCAACGTCGAAGGCGAACACAACTGGTTTCAGCACGAGCCCGGGACTAATAGAACCCAGCGTATCACGTTCCTGCCGGACGGTATGGTGATTGGATTCAACATGCTGGGCCGGAGATGGGATCATCGTGCCCTGATTGACTGGATAGATCAGGAGGAACACATCGACTACGTCCTGGCGCATCTTCACGAAGCTGTGTCTGATGATGAGTCCATCCCCGCGTTCAAAGTGTTCCAGCCGTTAACGTCGGCAGGCAAAGACGCTGCGGGGCGGAAGTGATAAGGGCATACTCCATTAGAGTTCTGCGGTGTTAAATTCCGTGTATCTTCTCGTACTTGTCAATCAGCGCCTGGAAACGCGGGTGGTCGCGGAGGGGGGCATAATCCGGCCAGATTTTCAGCAGTGGGATCGACATTTGGGATGGCACTGACAGTAGATAATCAAATTGGTCAATAGCAAGATCGTATTCGCCCACGATTGCATATGTGTCGGCCAGATAGCTGATCAAATCAGCCCTGTCGCTGGTGTTCTCGGTTGTCTCTGATAGTTCAACAGCGAGTCGCCCGTGATGCATGGCCTCCTGTTTGCAGCCCAGACCGGCAAGGACCATACCCAACTCGGCGTGATACCATGGATCCTCGGTTTCAGCCGACACAAGTCTGTCGAGTATCACGCGGGCAGAATCATAGCACGATTCCATCAGGTCCGTCTGATTCATGTAACGATAGATTGAACCCTTCAAGCTGTAGTAGCAGGCACTGTCATATGCGGGGATATCACTGATATCGCGGATATCATTGAGGAGCGTCAGGGCTCGATCGTAGTTGCCCTCGAGAGCCTCAAGGGTCGCTTCACGGTCGGTCAGATCGGGCCAGCGATCATTCATCTGCAGGGCCTCCTGCAGGACCTGTTTTGCGCCCGTGATATCGCCATCGCGGTAAACGTAGATCAGGGATTTGTTCACGTGAGGTTGCTGCATATCCGGCTTGAGTTCAATAGCGCGATTATAAAGGGACTCAGCCTCGTTGTAACGTCGAAGGCAATACAGGGCCGTACCATATTCACCGCAGAATGTAGCAGAACGAGGATCGAGTTTGATTGCTCTCTCGTAATCGACCAGCGCTTCTTCCCATTTCCCCTGTCTTTGTTCAATCAGTGCAATGCAGAAGTTAAACATTGCGTCACTTGGTTGCCTCTCGCGCAGTGCCGTGAACTCCCCGAGAGCCTTCTCACTGTCTTCAACACCGGCGTAATGGTACCACGCTAGAGCAGCGTGCGCGGTCGCTATATCCGGTCCGATCTCAAGGGCACGGTCGGCAGCCTCTTTGGCTGCTGCCAGTCGCTCATCAGTCCGGTCCAGATACCAGGAGTATATCTGTGTGTGGACAATCGAAAGCCACGCTAATGCAGAGACAAAGTCCGGCTCAAGCTCAATTGCCTTCTGAAACATCGCTTCGGCATTCATGTAGTCTTTTGCCGTGTGGTTGCCAAAGTACTTGCGACCTTTCAGATAGTAGTCATACGCTTCGGTGTTCTCAGACGGCTGTTCAGTCAATGTCTGGCGCTCGGAATCGAGAAGGGTGATATCTAGTTCCTCGACGACTTTTTCAGCTATTTCAGCCTGCACGGCAAAGATATCGTCGATGACGGCATCGTACCTGTCTGCCCACAGGTGAACATCATCGGACACCCGAATCAGCTGCGGGTTGACACGCACCCGGCCTTCTTCTGTTGACCTGTCCCAGCGAATGGTACCTTCGAG
>CP070824.1:517502-522710 GCA_020344395.1 Candidatus Zixiibacteriota bacterium
AGTTCGAGCAGTTTCAGGACAGCTTCGGTCTGACCGCGGCCGGAAGCGTGAAGCAACGGCGTACTGCCGGCGCGAGTCTGAACATTGACGTCCGCGCCACCCGAAACAAGCCGGCCGATAAGATCAGGAAACCCTCTCAGGGCTGCGTAGTGCAGGGGGGTGAGACCGTTGTTAGATGCGATAGCCGGATCTGCGCCCTTTTCCAGCAACCAGGTGACTGTTTCAGGATGTCGAAACGAGATAGCAAACAGAAGGGCTGTCATGCCGTTATTGTCTTGGCCGTCAATGTCCACTCCGGAGGAGAGGAGTATTTCCATCACGTCGGTATGACCTGCGACGGCCGCGTTGTGCAGGGGTTGGCTGTTTTCGTTATCGCCAATCGATGCATCCGCTCCCAGGGCGAGGAGTTTTTCCACGATCTCAGATTGCCCGCGATAGGCAGCCCAGTTGAGCGGGGTCATACCTCCGTCGTTGCGGGCATTGAGCAGTTCGGAGTTCTGACTCAGAATACTCTCCACCTGAGCTACCCGGCCTGAGTCGATAGCCTCATAGATGTCCTGACTGTGTGCAGCCGAACTACACGCCGCTATTAGAACAAATGCCGCCAAAGTCGTTCTCATCGCACAAACCTCCAGTTACATATGAAGCGCCAAGGCGCTTGACTGCTTCTCATCACTCATGATGCAGGGCATCAATCACGTCAATATTTGCGGCACGGAAAGCCGGATAAACACCCGCCACGACACCAATCGTCATACAGATCAGCCCACTGTTAAACATCCAGAACCAGGGGAGAATGAGTTCCTGACCGATGATGAGCCGGTTAAACGCCATGCCGCCGACAATGCCGATGAGACCGCCGACCAGTCCCAGCGCCACCGCCTCAGTGAGAAACTGGGCAATGATCATTGCTTTGTTCGCTCCCACGGCGCGGCGGATGCCGATCTCGCGCACCCGTTCGGCCACCGATACGAGCATGACATTGGCAATGCCGATACCACCCACCACCAGCGATATGAGAGCAATAAGGATAATAAAATCGGCCAGTTCCTTGTTGGTGTCCTGAATGGTGGCCAGAAAGAAATCCTGCCTCCGCACGCGAAAGTCATTGTCCTGGTCCGGGCGGAGTCGATGGTTGCGTCTGAGGATATGTTCGATGTCAAAAAGGGCTTCTTCGTAATCGTCCGATGATTTCAATTGCGCCAGAATGCTGCTGAGATTGTCAACGCCGTACAGCCTCTCCTGGGCAGTGGTCAGGGGCATGAATATCTGATCGTCCGGATTGAACCAGCTTTCCCCCACCGCCCCCAGCAGTCCGATCACTTCGAACCGTTTCGACCTGATAAGAATTGACTGTCCCACGGGCGAGACATCCCCGAAAAGTTCGGTGTGAACGGTGGCACCGATGATACAAACCTGGGATCGCTCCATCAGTTCGGCTTCGGTGAAATACCTGCCTTCAATGGGGCTGCTGTTGTTGACGGTTTCGTAGTCGGGGGTGGTCCCGGTGACACGCGTGGACCAATTCTTGTCCTGGTATTCAGTCATGGCCGAAGCACTGTACGTGGGGACACACACGTTTATGACTCCGGACGAGTTCTCTATCTCCCGGGCATCATCCCATTTGAGGTTCACCACTCCGGACGCCGTCCTGACACCGTGGCGATGTCCAAAACCGGGGCGTATCATCAGGACGTTGGAGCCCAGAGACTCCAGACGATCGTTGATGCGCCGCTGTGTTATCTCGCCCAGGACCACCACATACAAAACAGCCGCGATCCCCACCGCAATACCGATGAGAGTCAGAACTGTTCTGAGAGGGTTGAGTCTCAGGCTTTGCATCGCCAGCTTGACGTTTTCAAGAAGAATCATATCACAGACCCGGGCATACGCGGCCGATGTCCTACCTGGACCCGGAATTGGAGCGGGAGTTGGAGGTACCGAAGCTGCGACTGCTCCTGATGCGCTGCTCCATACGGTCGTTCTCTTCTTTCAGCCGCGATGTCATGACCACACCTATCGTATCACCCTCCACAAGGCCGGAGGTGACAATAGCCTGCCTGAAATTCGACATGCCCACCTCCACCTCCTGTGGAACAAAACGACCGTCTCGCTTGACCATGGCAGAGCGAGCGGGCCTGCCACCGGACTGAGAATGCGACTGGCTGAGAGCCATGGCCGGCGCCAGGAGGACGTCTTCCTGCTCGACAATGGTAACTTCAACCGAGGCGTTCATCCCGGATTTCAACCGACCTGCTTCGTTCTCGACCTCGACCACAATATCAAAAAGGGTGACGTTTTGCTCTACCCTGGCCTCGGGGGCGATTCGAATGATGGCCCCATGGAATAGCTGCCCAGGGAAGGCATCGGCGATAACCGCGGCGCGCTGTCCGACACGTACTTTGCCGACATCGATTTCGTCGATCCCGGCCTCAATATGAACTCGCTGCATATCGGCGATGGCTGCAATCGGCGTCCCGCCGCTGACATTGCTGATGCCGGAAGCGATGATCTGCCCGGCCTCAACGAATTTCTTGAGGATGACTCCGTCGATCGGGGCCGGCACCACTGTCTCGCTGAGTCTTACCTGGGCCTGATCGAGGGAAATCCTTGACCTCACGACCCTGCCACGGGCCTGAGTCAGCCCGAGCTGGGCGGCATCCAGCTCTTCCTGCGAGATAAGGTCTTTGTCAAACAACTCCTTTCGGCGCTGATGCATGTTCTGAGCCTGCCTGAACTCGGCATCGGCGATATCAAGGTCGGCCTGGGCCTGATCGACATCGGCCTGGACGTCGGTTTGATCCAGACGGCAAATCAGAGCGCCGGCCTGAACATAATCCCCTTCTTCGACCGGCATTTCATCAATCCGGCCGCTGGCTTTGGATTTGATCTCGATCCGGTCGATCGGCTTGACGATCCCGGTGGCCGAGACAACTATGCTGAAGGTCCCCCGCTCAACGACGAATTCCTTGAATCGCCCTCCCATCTGATGAGGATTTCCGCCGTCCCCGCTACTGCAACCGATTATCCCAGCGGTCAGCATCATGAGACCGGTTGGTCGGACAATTCTATGCCAGTCAAATATTCTCATAACAGTGCAAAAATCCTATGTTTCCTGCTTATACCGGATAATAGCCATAAAGGTTGGTTTGCGCAACTGCCGCCCGTGATTCCAGTTTGAACGAGTCGAGTGCCTGCAAACCGGGTCGGGTGGGCCGTCATCGCCGAGGCCAAGATTCCGCTCAGCCCTGACCCGGTTGATCTTCCCCGGAGGCAGCGGAATCCGGCAAAATATGGACGAAACATTCCCCCAAAAAGGCCGATATACAATTATAACCCTTTAGGTAGACGCAGAATGGAACAGACTATAGGTACATCCCTGACGCTGGACAAGATCATTACCACCATCGGTGATTTGCCGGCCTCTCCGGCGATCATGAGTACTATACTGGGTTTGACTTCCGACCCTGACTCTCGGGTGGCTGAGATATCCCGGGTGATGTCTATGGACCAGTCTTTGACAGCCAAAGTGCTGAGGCTGTCGAACTCATCTTATTATGGACGTTCCCGTAAGGTCACGACACTCAACGAGGCAATCCAGATTTTAGGATTTCAAGCGTTGCGATCCATGGTCATCACCACCTCGGCTCATGCCATATACCTGGGAGAGGATCCTGACGGAATCCGGATGCGCCTTTGGCGGCACTCACTGTCGTCGGCGGTGACAGCTCGCCAGATCGCCAGGCATATGAATCACCCGAGCGCAGAAGAAGCGTTTGTCGCCGCATTACTGCATGACATCGGTAAGCTCGTACTCATTCAGAAACTTCCCGGCTATTACCGGGAGATCGTGCACGAGGTGCTGGAAGGGGTCCAAACATTTCTTGAGGTCGAGCAACGTGCTCTCCACTTTACACACTGCGATGTCGCCTCTATTCTTCTGGAGCACTGGTCGTTTCCGCCCGGTCTTGTAAGTGCCATACACAGACACCATTCCCCGCCGAGGGTCGGAAATAACGCACCGCCGACGGTAGCCTGTCTTGCCTGTCTGGGCAATCACCTCAGCAAGAAAATGGGTGTAGGGTTCTCCGACCGTCAGATCGAAAACCTGGCTGAGGCAGAGTTCGTAGCAGGATTATCACTGGACGAACCTACACTTGGAAAGATCCTCGAGGATTCCAGGGAACATTACGAATCCGAGATCGCCATTCTCAAGTAGACCGCGTCTACCGGCCACGGTTAACCATCTTGACCAATAGCAGGGTTATTTCAGGAATCCCTGGCTTTAGAGAATCGATCAGACAGCTGTTTCGCAGCTATCAGACGCCATCGAGGGCCTGTTTCACCGGCCCTGAAAATTCGGCCCATACTGCCGATAATCAATAATACTGAAAATTGTAGTTTTGCACCCCTGGGTCTCTCCGTTTGGACCTGTTGACCCACGGGGAAGCACTATCAAAGGACGGTCTAGATTATGTTTGCAGAGATTCTTAGATCCAAAGACGGCCTCGCCACTGTCATTGCTCTTCTCATGGTCTGTATGCTGACTCTAATAGGTCTGGCAGCCCTGTCAACCAGCAACGATGAGGTGACAATCGCCGGCAACGAACTGCAGGAGATGCGTGCCTTCCACGCCGCTGAAGCAGGCATCGAGATGGCCGCGGCCACACTGCAATTGCAGTTTGAAACAACCGGTACCTATCCCGAGATTATGCCGACCGGCGTTCACACCATGAACGATTGCCAGATACATTATGTCACCAGAGACAACGGCCCGGCCACGCATGAGGTTATCAGCTCGGGGTCGCTCACCGGTTTGCACGCGGTCATAAAAACATTCAGCATCAATTCGGTGGCCACCAGCAGTATAGATAATGGCCGGATTTTGATGACTCTGGATTTTCACAATGCTCTGGTGCCCATCTTCCAGTTTGCCGTCTTTTACGATGAGGATCTTGAAATAGCCCCCGGGCCGCCCATGACTCTGGCCGGGCGAGTGCATAGCAACAACGACATGTGGCTGCAGTCAGGCGGCGGACTCTGGATAGACAGCTGGGTAACAGCCGGGGGGAGTATCTTCCATGGAGGTAAGATCGGTGCTGCAACTAATGCCGATGTCCAGATCCGTGATGCGCATAGCACCTACCAATCAATGCTGAGAGATGGTTACTGGCTCGATCACACTCACACCGACTGGTACAATCTGTC
>CP070824.1:522810-527958 GCA_020344395.1 Candidatus Zixiibacteriota bacterium
CCCTGGCCATGTCCGGCAGATACTTCTTTTTCTGGGCGTCGTTTCCAAACACCTCGAGGGTCTTGCAGCCGAGGCTCAGGTGGGCGGCAATCAGGGTGGCAACGCCGCCGTTGGCCTTCGCAAACTCCTCAATAAGGCAGGCGACCGAGACGGGATCAAGGCCCATACCTCCATACTCTGCTGGAATAGAAGCTCCCAGATACCCAAGCGATGCCAGTTCCCCTACAAACTCATCCGACATTCCTTCCTCGTCGAGTTCCCTGGTGGCGGGGAAGACACGTTTCTGGCAGAACTCTCGCGCCATGGCGGCGAATTCAAGTTGCTCTTCGGTCAAACAAAACGAACTCAATTTATTTCTCCTCTATGATAGTGCTTCATGGTCATTCAATTGCCGAATGTACTGTATTTATAGTGTCCGCGTCAATCGAGCAATGCACTAATATCTGGTTGCTCGTTATACATGCCTAGAGGCGGCCGGACTCACCCGCAGTACCAGCAAACCACAGGAAACGTATCGTGAGATCGGAAGAATGCCGGCAGAGGTCCTAAAATCTGCAAAAGATGTCTGGAAACGGCAGCCGAGGCGGCCAGTTGGCTCTTCAGGGAAACTCAGGAATCCACAACATAGTGAAACAAATCACTTGACATGAGGCGAAAGGTGCCTTGTTTTATCGACCTTGTGATGAGTAATGCCCGAGATTATGCAGTTGTGCTTCAAGGTGCCTTTCGCTATTCTCAATCCATGAGTATTCTCAGTAATCAGTGCTGGTTTACGGTCATTTGCAGCCGCGTCCGTTGGACCCGGCCGTCCGTGTTCCTGCACAGGAGGTAGTGATGTTCCAGAAGCGTGCCGGTGATATCATGATCTCCGTAAGTGAGTATCCGCATGTACGTCATACGGATACAATCAGGCATGCTGTGGAGGTTATGGAGCACGCACACCTGGAGGTGGCTCGGCGCAGGTCCCTTCCGCGTGCTTTGCTGGTGTTTGACGATGAAGACCATGCTCTGGGGATTGTGCGCAGGCGAGATATATTCAGAGGGCTTGAGCCAAAGTTTCTCAAGACTGTCTCTGTGCCCCGACGCAAGCAGCTTATTGAAATAGAGATCGACCCCGAGCTGTTTGATCTGTCCACGGACCGAGTTGGCAAGGCAATACAAGAGCAGGCAGAGTTGCCGGTAAGTGAGATCATGCAGCCGTTTGCGGCTACCGTAGATTATGATGATCATCTGAGCAACGTCATCTACAAAATGCTCAGCAGAAATCTTTCCCTTATACCCGTTGTGAAGGAAAAAAGGGTTGTGGGCGTGGTCAGAACGGTGGATGTTTTTCAAGAGGTGGCGGCCCTGCTGACCAAATGACAGGGGATTCAAAACTACAGTAGAGCTGAGGAACTGGAAAGAAACAATTGAATCATTCTGAGGACCTAACGGGAAGGAACGGCAGCACACCGCAGCCGCCCTCGGCAGAGAGCGGTTTAGAGTTGGTGCAGGCGCCTCGGCGCATCGATCGGAAGCGGCTGATCCTGATCTTCCTTGGCCTGATATTTTTCGGTGCTGTCTATCTGTCTCCGGACTTCCCGGATGCGATCGACCCCATGGGGCAGCGGTTCGACCTCACGCGTGAGGGGAAAGCCGCCCTTGGGTTGTTTTTGCTGGCGGCCGTCTGGTGGGTGTTCGAAGTGGTGCCGATCGGGATCACCAGCATTACGATCGGGGTAGTCCAGGTACTGTTTCTCATCCGCGAGCCTAAGATTGCTTTCGGAGATTTCATGGATCCGTCGGTGTGGTTCATCATCGGCTCCGTGGTCATTGGCATGGCTTTCAGTCGAACCGGCCTGACCAAGCGTATGGCCTACAAGATGCTGGTCCTGGTGGGAGAACGGACAAGCCGCATCTATTTGGGCTGCTTTGTCATGACCGCGTCGCTAACTCTGATAATGGCTCATACGGCGGTAGCGGCGGCTGTGTATCCGCTGCTGATGGCTATCTACTCGATGTACGGTGAAAACGACAAGCCGACCCGATTTGGAAAGGGTCTATTTATCGGGATGGCCTTTGTGGCCGGGGCCGGGAGTATCATCACCCTGCTTGGCGCGGCCAGGGGTGCGGTGGCCCTGGGTTTCTTCAGGGATATAACCGGCAAGGACGTCAGCTTCTTCGGATTGACTTATTATATGTTGCCCATCGGCGTACTGATGGTGTTCCTGCTCTGGGGGATGATGATGATCTGGTTCAAACCGGAGCAGAAGACAGTACCGGGGCTGCATGCGCAGGCGATCAAACTAAACAAGAACCTCGGGCCTATCACCAGGACTGAGATTCTGACTCTGGTCATCGTTGGCCTGGCAATCTCCGTACTGGGTCTCAGATCGTTCGTTCCATGGCTGGCAGTGCTTGACAAAAGCGCCGTCCTCCTGACTGCAACCGTGCTGTTTTTCCTGTTCAAGATTCTCACCATTGAGGATCTGGAAGAGATTCCGTGGAACATTATACTGCTATTCGGCGGAGCAATGAGCATAGGGTTCTGTCTGTGGCAGACCGGAGCGGCCAGCTGGCTGGCTATCCAATGGCTCGGGTTTTTCGGTGGAGCCAGTTGGTGGGTCTTTGTCCTGGGTATAACCTTCTTTGTTCTGATAATGACGAACCTTATCATGAATGTTGCGGCCATTGCCATCAGCCTTCCGGTGGCGCTGGTGATCGCGCCGTACCTGGGTGTCGCGCCCGAAGTGATTCTGTTTGCATCGCTGGCTGCGGCCGGCATGCCGTTTCTCCTGCTGGTGGGTGCGGCCCCTAATGCCATCGCCTATGAGAGCAAGCAGTTCACCTCAGGCCAGTTCTTTGTTGCAGGCATCCCTGGCTCTATTCTGCTGATGATTGTTATTGCATTTTTCGTTGTGGTCATCTGGCCTATGATGGGGATGCCAGTGATTATATGAACCTGATCACCGAATTCCGGTGACATCTCGACGACGGATACTTGCCTGCGTTAAAAGATCACTTGACAATCAGGGGGTGATCAGCCATCTACCGGCTCAAAACAATGATTAGTATCGCACGAAACTGACATCCCGGACACATTTCTGTATGATAGAGTTTCCTATCAGCGGCGTTGAGACTTTCTGGTGGTTGCCATTAGTGGTGGCGTTCGGCATTGCATGTCTGACGTCGATCGGCGGGCTGTCCGGAGCATTTCTGATTCTGCCGTTTCAGATGAGTGTACTGGGATTTACCAGTCCTGCCGTAACCTCGACCAGCCTCGCTTACAACATCTTCTCGATTCCTTCAGGTGTTTACAGGTATTGTCGTGAGAAACGGATGGTCTGGCCTCTGACCATTGCTACTTTGTCGGGCACTCTGCCGGGGATGTTTCTCGGTGCTTACATCCGCATTGAGTATCTGCCGGATCCCAGGCTATTCAAGCCGTTCGCCGGGTTCGTTCTACTGTATCTGGCTTTTCGGATGATTCGCTCCGTTTTTGTGAGAACTCCGGGGGCGAACCGGAATGCTGTAACTTCTGAAGGTTTTACCGTTAAGACCGAGGAGTTCAGCATCCGGTGTATCCGCTACCTGTTCGAAGGCAATTCCTACCGTGCGTCCAGCGTTGTTATTTTCATGTTGGGCTTTGTCATTGGGGTTGTCGGCGGCATATACGGAATCGGCGGGGGAGCCATTCTAGCGCCACTTTTCGTGGCTGTTTTTCGATTGCCTGTCTACACTGTGGCAGGAGCAACTCTATTTGGGACCTTTGCCACATCGATCGCAGGTGTAGGCTTCTTCATGTTGTTGTCGTTATTCTACTCGGAGACTCAAATGACTATTGCCCCGGACTGGCACCTAGCAGGTCTGTTCGGGATAGGGGGAGCCGTTGGTATGTATGTCGGTGCCCGCCTGCAGCGTTATCTGCCGGCTCGGCTTATAAAGGTGGTGCTGTCGCTCCTTCTACTGTTTGTGTCAGGCAAGTATATCCTGGTCCTGTTTCAGTAGAGACTGCCAGATTCAGGAGCCCACATCCAATCTCAGCAACCAGGTGGCATGACCCGGGCTGATGGGCACGTTGCCGGAGGCGAGATTGAGTGGCAAATTGTGAAAAAAGTAACAAAGGCCCTTGACATTTGACCCTTCCAAGTGTATGATCGGTGGCCGTAAACGTGACTCAGAGCAAATACTAGCAATTGTAGGATAGTGAGTTAGCAGATGGTTGTAGATGAATTGAAACGGGATCCTGGTAGCCTGCCCGATCAGATAGAGGCCGACACCCTGGTGGTTGGAGCCGGTATCGCGGGAATGACCACGGCCATCGAGACCTCCGAAGTCGGCAAGAGGGTGATTCTCGTGGAAAGGGAACCTTCGATCGGCGGACGGGTCGCGGCCATGAACGAGTACTTCCCTAAAATGTGTCCGCCCAGTTGCGGTCTCGAAATCAATCTCCGGAGGCTACGGACCAATGCCCGGGTGACCATATTGACCCTCGCCGAAGTCGAGAAGGTTTCGGGAGAACCGGGGGCATACGAGATTCAGATAATGCTGAGCCCGCGTTTCGTCAACGCGAAGTGTACCGCTTGCGGCGAGTGCGAGAAGGTCTGCGAAATTGAGCGAGACAGTGTATTTGACTATGGCCTGCGTAAGACCAAGGCAATATACCTGCCGCACACCATGGCTTTCCCACAGCGATATCTGGTGGATCCCGGGTTCGCCGGGGATGACCGGATGAAAAAATGCGTTGAGGCCTGCGAGTATGATGCCATTGATCTCGACATGAAGCCTCGTACGATAACGGCCAAGGTGGGTGCAATCGTATGGGCTACCGGCTGGCGGCCGTATGATGCCACCCGGCTGGACAATCTGGGCTTTGGACAGTATGACAATGTCATTAGCAACGTGATGATGGAACGGTATGCCTCTGTCACAGGCCCCACCGAAGGCAAGATTGTGCGCCCTTCCGATGGCAAAGAAGTTGCTAAGATCGGGTTTGTGCAGTGCGCGGGATCCCGGGATGACAATCACCTTCCGTACTGTTCTTCGGTCTGCTGCCTGGCCTCCATGAAGCAGGCCAGGTATATACGGGCTCAATATCCCGATGCCGAGATACATTTATTCTATATAGATGTTCGGTCGCCTGGCCGTATGGAGGATTTCTACGAGCAT
>CP070824.1:528058-533166 GCA_020344395.1 Candidatus Zixiibacteriota bacterium
GATTGACAGACATTCATTCCATCTTTCTCCGACCCTGCAGCACCTTGGACATGCCTCCAGACTACGATGTACCGGGAAGCGGATGCGCGTGTTCGTGGGAGAGGTCAGCGGACTTGAACATACCAGAAGAGAATTGACAAATATCGCGAAGATGAGACCTGACGCCGACATCATCGAGCCCTGTCAGCGTCGTGATTGGCCTGATGAAGGTCAGTGGTTTGCATGGCATTATATCGGACATGCCAGGCATCGCAGCGATAATCCAGCGTACTCTTCGCTCACACTCAAGGATGGCCCTCTGTTTGGCGCTGATCTCAGACTTAAGAGGTGTCGCGTAGGACTGGTAACTCTGGCGGCGTGTCGTACTGCTCATCAATCGGTTCTTCCGGGCGAAGAGTCGACCGGATTAATCCGTTGTCTGCTGGAGATGGGGACTCGCAACGTCGTGGGAAGCCACTGGGCGGTGTCCGACAAGTCGGCCGCGGCGTGGATGAGTTCATTTTATGAATCATTACTAAGTGGCCAGGCCGTCCCGGCGGCGGTCCGTGAGGCCTCACTCAAAATAAGAGAGACATTCCGATCGGCATACGACTGGGCATCGTTTTCGGTGTTCGGAGCAGGATAAGGAGATGGGATCATGTTACGGGAAGTGAATATCAGAGCCTTTGTACTGTGGACACCTGTGTTTCTTCTGCTGCTGGGGCTTACGGCAAGGGCGGAGTGGCGTTGGACCCCCGGCGAGCTGGTGGTCAAAATGGGTGAAGCGTATTCGGTTGATCTGGTGAACCAGCAGTTCGGCACTACCGTGGCACAACAACTGGAGCAGTTGGACATTTTCCTGCTCAACACAGGTGGGCAGGGCGACCTGGACGATCTGGCCGCGCAGATCGAAGCCTTACCGCAGGTCGAGTTCTGTCATCCGAACTACCTGATCGATCCTCTGCAACCGGTCCAGAGCAGCCTGCCGGTTTCGGATGTGGCGGGAGACGGAAGCTACATTGACCAGCCGGCGGCGCAGACGTTAAGCTTGCCGGCGGCACACGATGTTGCGACGGGCGCCGGTGTCAGAGTTGCCGTGCTTGACGGCGGTGTGGATTTTGTCCATCCGGCTTTTGATGGAACCGCGGTATCCGGTTATGACTACGTTGATGATGACCCCGACGCCTTCGATGAACCGGGCGGCGAAAACAGCGGTCACGGCACCTTTCTGGCCGGCGTGATTCACCTCGTGGCTCCCGACGCGGAAATCCGGGCGTATCGCGTGACCGATATCCACGGCGAAAGTAACGGGTATATCGTGGCCGAGGCGATTCTGCAGGCCATTGCGGACAGTTGCCGGGTCATCAATCTGTCCATGGTAACAATCGAGCCGCATGAGGCCATCAGATCAGCCGTCGCCTTCGGTCGATACAATGGTGTTCTGACGGTCGCGGCAGCCGGGAACGGCCAATCGGATACCGCCCATTATCCGGCCAGCGACCTGTATACGATCGCTGTCACCGCCGTGGACTCACTGAACCTGCTGGCTGACTTTTCTTCGTACGGCAGTCACATTGACATATGTGCGCCTGGTACTATGATATACTCACCCTACCAGGACGACGGTTATGCCTGGTGGGGAGGGACGAGCTTTGCAGCTCCGTTCGTATCGGCCCAGGCTGCACTTATCATCTCCTACGATCCGACAGCTTCATGGTCCCGAGTCAAGGGTGCTATTGTCGCTTCAGCGGACGGCCTTGACGAAGTCAATCCGGAATTCGCAGGATTCCTGGGTCAGGGGCTCATTGATCCTCTGGCATCGATGGATATTCTTGACTGGGAGTGTACGGCAGCCGTGCCGCCGGTTGCGGAATACGAGCCCGTCGCCGAGGCCGTGGAACGCCTGTCGCCGGAGGTCTTCTGCTCGGCAATGCCGGGAGAGATGGTAGTGAGTGATGTGTGGGCAGACCAGCCGGACGGTTCGGATGTCTATGGTGGCTCTTTCCCAACACCTGTCTCTGGCCCCATACCTTACGATGACTACTGGTCCGAGGAGTTCTCGTATCGAGGAGTCAACAGACAGATCGATGAGGTATATGTTCATAATGGCGAGCTGATAATTTCGGGTCATTTCTGGTTTGTCGATGGCTTGGAAACGTATCAGATGGCCCGATGGGACGGCACTCAGTGGTGGCCGTTTACGTACGAGATGTATGTTGAGAAGCCTCACGTTTCGTACTCCGCTCATGTAACGGAAATGGTCACCTACAACGGAGAATTGATTGTCGCCGGGCGCTTCACCACGATTAACGGCGTGAAAGCCAATAACATAGCCGCCTGGGATGGATCGTCATTCAGACCTCTCGGTGCCGGGACCGATGATGAAGTCAGGGCGCTGGCTGTCTATGATGGCAATCTGATCGTGGGAGGGGACTTCTACACGGTCGATGACGGTATTCTAGCCCCGCGTATTGCCGTCTGGGGTGGCGAGTCATGGGACTGCCTGCCTCTAAACCTCGACCTGCAGGATCCTGACGATAAAGTTCGTACCATGGAAGTGTTCGACGGCATGCTGTACGCTGGAGGTAATTTTACAGCAGATCTTGGACGAAATATTGTTTGCTGGGATGGAGTTGTTTTCAACTCGGTGGATTCCGGCCTGTGGGTCGACAGTGGAGGAGGCGGTGTATATGCCCTGGAGGTCTTTGATGACCGAATTGTCGCCGCCGGCGGTTTCAACACCACCGGCAGCGGACCGGTGAGCGCCACTGTTGCAGCGTGGGACGGCAGTACATGGAACAACTTGGGAGCCGGTTTTTCAAGGAGCATAGTTACGCTTGGAGTATATAATGGATTACTGTATGCTGCATCCGGCACCGCATACGTCGGGGAGACACCTGTGAATGGTCTGGCCGTCTGGGATGGTAGCGAGTGGTCCGACATTGAAAACGTAAACGTCCGGCACGGCATTCACCTCACGGTTTATCAGGACAGACTGATTGCCGGTGGCAATACCATGTATATGGGGGATGTCGTCTCCAGGCTGGTATCCTATGACGGAACGACATGGAGTTCCATGATGACCCGCGAGGGCAAGGGGCCTGATTTACCCGTTAAAGGCATTACCGTGTACGATGGAAAACTCATTGCCTGTGGTGAGTTCGATGCCGCTGACGAGACTGCCTTCAGACGAATCGCTGCTTGGGACGGTTCTGCGTGGTCCGCCCTCGGGGAAGGCTTGTACGCCTGGCCATCTGTGGTCCACGTCTATGATGGTGACCTCTATGCAGGTGGTTACGTTCTGGGACCGGATTTTAACGAACCTATCCTCCAATGGGATGGACAGACCTGGAACACTGTCGGTCAGGCGCTCGGTGACTATTCCTGGTTAGAGACAATGACTGTCTACGACAACAAGCTTATTGTGGGCGGCAGACTGAGAACGCCGGATGGAGCAACGGACACTCTAAGAGGTGTTGCCGCCTGGAATGGCTCATCCTGGTCGCCGCTTGGCTATGGCCTTCGCATGGTGTACGCGCTTGCCGTCTATGATGGGCGGCTGATCGCCGGCGGGTATTTCGGCGAGGGAGACGGCTTCGAATCTGAACAGGTGGCCGCCTGGGACGGCACGTCATGGAATCACATCGGAGACGGCGTCACCGGCAGCGGCGGAGTGGAGGCTCTGGCCGTTTATGACGGGATGCTGATCGCTGGCGGGACCTTCACCGAGGCAGGGGGTGTCCCGTGCAACAGCATTGCGGCCTGGGATGGTACCGCCTGGTCGGCGCTGGGATCGGGTGTGGATGGAAGAGTCTTGGCTTTGATTGCCATGGACGGCTACCTGATTGTCGGTGGAAGATTCACCTCCGCCGGCGGCACGCCCGCCGCCAACATTGCCGCCTGGGATGGATCGTGCTGGAGTCATATCGGCTCCGGAATGGACAATGAGGTGCTGGACTTCACTATCTGGAATGGATCGTTGTGGGCGGGCGGAGAGTTTACCAAGGCCGGCGGCAAGCCATCCTTCGGCGTTGCGCGCTGGGACGGTACCCTCGACGGTTGCACCTGCTGCCTCGGCTCAACCGGCAATATAAACGGCGATTTCGAAAACAGTATCGATATCGGTGACCTGACCAGGCTGATTGATTACATGTTTATTTCGTATGAACCGCCGGCGTGCACTGACAACTGCAACGTAGATGGAGACCCTGAGGGTCTTATCGATGTGGGTGATCTGACCGCGCTGATCGATTACCTTTACATCAGCTTCACGCCCCCGGCGCCGTGCCCGTGAGGGTATGCACAGACCCCATTGATGCCCGGCGGTGTCCACGTGCTCCCACCGTCGGGCTGTTTTGTGTTCATCTTGTGTCCACTTTCCGTCAAAACAGACACAACCAGACAAAAACAGATAAGAGTGCCTGAATCTATCCGGTTAAGTGGGTTATGGTGTAATATTCTGCACCCTAACAGTGTACAAAATCACTCATGGGGAATCCCCCCGCCCCCACCAATATAACTCATTGTAAATAAATAGCTTATCTGCCGGACGGGGGTTATATACACTCCGCCCTTGCGTCTGTAAGCCTATATCCCCCAATAACTCTGAATGACGATATACCATTTTGGTCACGATTTGGTCACAGTCTGGTCATCCGGTTGGACAAGTTTGACAAGCATCAATGGCAGATGTATCCCTTTTCAACAGCACTTCGTCAAATGGGATGAGGTCGGTAGCGACCACCAAGAAGTTAACTTTGAACAGGAGTATTTAACGTGGTTATTACTTATAAGACTACTCAACCAGAATGTGACCAGAGTTGTATCGACACCATTTCACAATCTACTGAAGTAGTAACAGCAGTGGATGACTCTCTTCAGGTTCAAACCGGTGAGCGCGCGATTGTCAGCCTCTTTGGTGTTCTACATAGACGGGCAGGCAGACTGGTGCCCGACAGGAGAGTCCGTCGGAAGCTTCATCCGCTGCTTAGAAAGTTTGTCTGTAATCTGGTAATGCATTTCAAGAGTGCCGGTGAACTTGACGATTTTAATCTCACAAACATCATCACCGCACTTTCTTTGGCCGATCGCCATGGTGAGGCATCTCATGGTTCTGTCGATCACAGCAC
>CP070824.1:533266-538356 GCA_020344395.1 Candidatus Zixiibacteriota bacterium
CACCGCGAATCCCGTCTTATCAAGAAAGATTCTCAATTGTTTGGTTGCCCGCTTTCGGATAGCCCCGTTGCCGGCCAGGACCAGCGGCCTTTCTGCCTTACGCATCAAATCGAGCGCTTTCTCGACCGCTTTGTAATCCGGGGCCGGACGGCGCACCTTGCGTGGCTCAAAGAACTCCAGTCGCTCACATTCTTCCCGTGCAACATCTTCCGGGAACTCCAGATGTGTCGCACCTGGTTTTTCGGACTCAGCCAGCTTGAAAGCTTTGCGCACCGCTTCGGAGATCATATCCGGGCGGCTGATTGAGGTATTCCACTTGGTAATCGGGCGAAACATCGACACAATGTCAATGTGCTGATGGGATTCCTTATGCAAGCGCAGAGTATCAGCCTGTCCGGTGACAGCCACTAACGGGGCGTGATCGAGGAAGGCGTCAGCCACCGGCGTTATAAGGTTAGTGGCACCGGGGCCGAGAGTAGCCAGACAGACTCCCGCTTTGCCCGTTAATCGACCATAGATATCGGCCATGAACCCGGCTCCCTGCTCGTGCCTGGTCAGCACAAACTTGATGCTGGATTTGCGGAGAGCTTCCAGGAAATCGATATTCTCTTCCCCCGGCAGCCCAAAGACGTACTCCACGCCTTCGTTTTCAAGGGACTTTACGAATATCTCCGAAGCATTCATAATCTGAAGCCCCCACCTTATCTCTCCTCAGGCAGAATTATACAATAACCGCCGCCAGGTGCCAACCCCAATCCAGTCCGGCCTCCGTTCCGGTCCGCGTCCATGATCGTCTAACACGGGGGACTATGGGAGGTTCCCCACAGGTATGGATACCGCCCTGTGATAAACATGGATCAATACTAATGCGCTGGCTGGGCGGCTGTTCTGCTGGTCCGGCTCATCGAACAATCATGCCTTCAATGCATTAACTGACAACATCTTAACTATTCCAGCCGGGGCCGGGGACATTTTTTGTCGACATGGCAGGCCGTTTACATTGGAGCATATCCGGAAAACTATGAGGTATGCCATATGAATAGAAAAACTATCGCTAATCAAGACGGTATCACGTTGCTGGAAGTGCTGGTGGCCATGATCATCATGGGCTTTGCCCTGTTGCTGCTTCTGAATATGGCCATGGTAGCCCTCGATGGCAATGACTGGTCGAACAAGACCACGCTGGTTACCCAGTTACTGCAAGAGAAGCTTGAGCAGCTTCGCAGCGTCAGAAACGACAATCTGGTCAGCGGATCGGACACCGCCCAGGGATTCTCTCGACAGTGGACGGTCACAGATGTCGGGAATCATCTAAAACAGATAGATGTAAAGATCGAATGGGAAGACATTCGTAACCAGACGGTAACGAACAAGATGACCGCTCTTGTCAGAACCGACTCACTATAGGTGGTGGACCATGAATAGAATGATTGCAAAAATACATGAGACGCGAGGCGCTACCCTTCTGGAAGTGCTGATTGCTCTTGCCATTACCGGGATTGTCACAGCGTCGATCATGCAGCTGTACGTCACTCAGCACACGAATTACCTGACCCAGGATGACATTACGACGATCCAGCAGAACGCCCGCGCCTCGATCGACGAACTGACCCGCAATATCCGAATGGCCGGCCGCCAGTTGCCGGCCGGTTTGCAGGCGTTGCAGGCCTCCAACACCAATCCGGATACGCTGACGGTAGTGTACAAAGCCGGGAATTGTGACACCTACCTGTCATCTCCAATGCCCCTGCCATCAGCCGAGTTAAAATGCGGGAACGACATTTCCTGTTTCGGTGAAGGTCAGTGGGTATATATATATGAACCGGATTCGGGTATCGGCGAGTGGTTTGAGATCACCGAGGTCCAGGCGGCTGCTTTTCATATACAGCACAACACCATGACGCTGTCAAGATGCTACGGTGCCGACGCGCTGGTATTGGCTGTAGATCAGGTCAAGTTCTATATAGACGATTTGACCGACCCTGAACATCCCTGCCTGATGGTGCAACCGATCGGAATGCCCCCGCAGGTTTATGCTGAGGACATCGTCGATCTGCAATTTCAGTACCATCTCACCAACGGCATGGTAGTCGATGAACCGGTCCTGGTTGAGGACATCAGGGAGGTCATCATCTCGGTCACAGCACGATCGAAAAAGCCGAACACGGAGAACAAAGATGAGCCATATCGTACAAGAACGTTTTCCTCCTCGGTCAACCTGAGAAACATCAGAAGCTAAAGGTAGGTACGTTATGAAACTTGCACATGTACACTCGCAGGACGGGTTTGCCACCCTGATTGCTCTTATAATGGTCGGCATGCTGACCCTCATCGGGATTGCAGCCATGTCTACATCGGATGACGAAGTACAGGTGACCAGCAACACACTCCAGGAGATGCAGGCCTTCTATGCCGCTGAAGCCGGCCTGGAGGCGGCTGCGGCCGCCCTGCAACTCGAGCATGAAAAGACCGGATTGCCTCCGACCATTATGCCGGCCGGGCATGACTCGGTCAACGGATGCCTGGTTCGCTATTCTACGGTCGACGATGGGCCCGCCGAGCACAAGGTCATCACCGTGGGAACCCTGACCGGTCTCCACGCAGAGGTGAAATCGTACTCAACCAACTCACTGGCCAGCTCTTCTATCGAAGAATCACGGTTACTCATGTCGCAGACGTTCGAAATTGCTGAGATTCCGCTGTTTCAGTTTTTTGCTTTTTACGATGGCGACCTCGAGATCATAGCCGGCCCGGACTTGCGCGAGTTCGGCCGGGTCCACGCCAACGGCGACATCTGGGTGCAGGCCGACGTATCCCTGACATTCCTGAGTTACTGCACAGCGGGCGGTACTATAATGCACGGGCTCAAGGGCCCCGGTGTGGTTGTGGCTGGTGACGTTCTGTTCACCAACGCTGCCGCGACGCCGGTAACGATGAAGGAAGGGGCCAGCTGGCTCGAGGGTATCGATCCCCACTGGTACGATTCCTCGGTGGCTCGTTGGGACGGCCGTGTTCAGGATAAGTCACACGGTCAGACTCCAATAAGTCTGTCGATGGTTGATCCGACGGCAGACCTCCACAAGATGATCGAGCCGGCTGATGGTAACCCCGACTCCTATGAGCACGACGCCACGCTGAAAGTGATTGATAACCAAGCATTCGTCCTTGTAGGGGGCGTCTGGGTCGACTGCACTGCCGACATGACGGTCAAAGGTATCATCACGTACGTACCGGACATGTTTTTGGACAAACGTGAGGCTACCCGGGTTGACTGTCTGGAAATAGACCTGGGTCTACTTTTCAGTGAAGGTTACGCCCCCAGCAATGGCGTGTTTTATATTTCGCAGCAGGTCGATGACTGGCCGGGTGTGCGTCTGGTCAACGGCAGTCAGCTTGATGCGCCGCTGACGGTGGTTGCTGAAAATCCCACATATATCAAGGGTGATTACAACATCGTCGACAAGCAGCCGGCTGCGGTTATAGCAGACGCTGTCACTTTCCTGTCAAGTGCGTGGGATGACTCCAAGAGTACCGGAGCGCTGAACCAGCGCATTGCCGTCAGTACCTCCGCAAACGTTTCGTTCATCACCGGCAATCTTCTCACCACCGCCCTGGGCTATAACGGCGGCCTCGAGAACCTGCCTCGCCTGCTGGAGGACTGGACCGGCAAGGATTTCATCTGGACCGGCTCCATGGTCTGCCTGTGGGAATCGCAGCAGGCGGTTGCGCAGTGGGGAACGTCGTTCATGCGGGCGCCTATCCGCGACTGGACCTACGACAGCGATCTCGATGATCCGGCCAACCAGCCGCCCGGCGCACCAACCGCGCGTGTCTACCAGCGAACAGGCTGGCAGCAGGCCTATGTCGGTTGGCGCGAGGACCGACAGGGTATTTACGAAGAGAAGAAAAAGTGACCTGAGCACAGCAGGTACCGGAATTCCTCAGTATTCCTGAGGGATTCCGGCCTCCCGCCATATGTCGGGCGATGTTAACAGATTTCAGGATGCAATATATGAGTCAAAAGCCCGCCGGACACGGCGGGTTTTTTTATAGTTACTCGATCTCTATGTCGTACGGCATTCGGGCCAGCAAATACCCATCTTCTGACAGGAAACTGTTCAAATCCGGAAGCACATCTTCTGACGGCGCGCCCATGAGCAAGGAAACGAATCTGCGAATCATCGATCTTCCCGGAAACACGAAGAGCGGTCTCTTTTCGGGATAGAGGCGTACCCGATATTCCTTCAGATCAAGCATCGCGGCAGCGTGATCAAGCGCCTGCCTGAGACCGCCTAGGTCATCGACCAGCCCGTTGCTAAGGGCATCATCACCCGTCCAGACACGTCCCCGGCCGAGTCCGTCGACAGAATCTCGATCCAGTGACCGGTTGGCTGCTACCAGATCGAGAAAGTGACTGTAGAAAGCACTAAGGTGAGACTGGAATTTAGCCCTCTCATCATCGGTAAAGGGGCGCGACATGCTGAGCATGCCGGCATGTTTCCCTCGGACATACAGCTCCTTTCCGAGCGCAATCTTCCGGTAGAGTCCGCTCAGGTCTGCCTTGCCTCCGTAGATTCCAATCGACCCGGTCACGGTACTGGTGTTGGCATACAAACGATCAGCGGCCATTGCGACATAATATCCGCCCGAGGCAGCGATGTTTCCCATTGAGACGATCAGCGGCTTTTTCTCGGCGAGCCGCATTGCGGCATGATAAATGTCCTCGCTGGCCAGGGCAGATCCGCCCGGTGAATTGATTCGCAAAATCACGGCCTTGACATCGGCATCCGCCCCTGTTCGCGCAAACGCCCGCCGCATGACGTTGGGGGTTACCTGGTTTGAAGGGTCTGCAGGCAACACGCCGCCTGCCTCCGGCGTAATCTCGCCGTCGGCAACGACCACGGCCAGTACAGGCAGCGGCCGCCAGTCGTCGTTCAGGAGAGTGTCCGACAGGTATTGCCGGAATGAAATTTCCTTCCGCTCTCCCAGATATTCCTCTCGGAGATCCTCTGCATAACAGATGCCATCGATCAGGCCACTCTCGAGCGCCTCCACCGAAGTAAACGGACCCCTGTCGATTATTCGTTTCA
>CP070824.1:538456-543426 GCA_020344395.1 Candidatus Zixiibacteriota bacterium
AAAAGTCTCCAACAGGATACCGACAACAAGTGCCACCAGTATAATCCCTTTTCCTATATCCTGACCTTTTAGCGAGCCGAGCTGGCGAGGCTCGCGCGACAGGTACGCCGAAGCTGCAAATAATTCCTCACCAATCAGCGTGTAATCGCACGCGGCCACAAAGAACGGCAACTGGGCGGGCATTCCGGTACCGGCGATCTGAATGGCGCCCACCGAATTCCCTGTCTCAGCCAGAATCAACGACTCGGCATAGAACGCTCCCATATAGAATATAGTGGCCGGCTTTTCACGCACGACCATGCCGTCAATGGCAGCCGCATAGCCGAACTGGTCATCAGTTAAATAGTGTACCTGATCCTCCTGAAAAGCATCCGGACGGCCGGCTCTGGTGTAGGCCTCCTTCACAACGTCCTTAGCCGTAACCATGACCAGGGAACGAGCCACGGGAACTTCCAGATAAGTCTCATACCTTGCAGCCAGTTCGGCCACCCGCCCCAGGATAGTCACTCCGGCGATGGTCTGAACATTATCCATATCCTGCCCGCCGGGGACATAGAAGATCTTCTTCCCCATCTCTGTCGCCCGGCCGATGGCCTCGTCAACAGCCTCCAGACCGGCGATCTTGCGGATGAACAACTCTTTCCCGGCCTTGGCCTGGCTTATGAAGTACAGGATAAACGCACACAGGAGAACCACACCGACGAAGGCATTTACCCGCTGCCAGTTAAACCACTGGGCTGAGGACTGGACCGGAGAGGTGGCCTCTGATTCCGCCACCACTTCCCAGCTGACACCGTCTTCGTCCACACCACTGTTAACAGCTGCAATCATGTATATGTAATCGAAATCATCAGAAGTGTTGCCGTCGACATATTCGCTCGCCCCGGAGGTAACATCTCCCACCTCAACGAATTCGCCAGGCGTATCGCCGACCAATTCCGCACGCAGAATCCGATATCCCGTGACCCGACCGCCGCCATAGTCATCGACAGACAGATCCCACCTCAGACTTATCGAGCCGCCAGCGTCGTCCGGTGTGTCCGAAGCCCGCAAATTTGTCGCAGACTGAGGAGTACGCTCCACCAGAACGCTGTCAACCTGCGATGATGCGGGAATCGAATCGCCCGGTTCGGTCGCATCCTGGCCCACCACGGCGGAAGGCCCGCCCAATACGAAACCGATAGTTGCGATGATAACGGTAAGAAGGACCGGACAATGCAGGCGATCAGAAAAGAAACGTCTCGGGTCCAATATCCAGTCCTTAGGTGTGGTTCAGGTCAGTTTCCGTCTTCGAGAGTCTACACAAATAACGTTTGTGTAATCCAAGTGTCAAATGCTAATTCTGCGGCTAATCGCAAAAAAACCGCATATAGCGGGCTCCTTACAAGACACTGGCCTTAACGATATCGGTGCGAAGGTAGGTCGCCTGGCAAATCAAGTCAAGCTTAAAAAACGGCAAACGGTCTTATGCTTATACAGGACAACGGAATAAGTGCGTGCAGCGGCTCGGCCAGAGAAGAGTTGCCGGAGCCGTCGGTTGGATTTCAGATGGATGTGGACAGCACACCCTCCATGTGCCATATTGAGCTGCTCTGATTTTGACAGGGCACCACAGGTGTCAGGTTCACCAATTTGGTAAGGAGACGACTTCAAAATGAACGAATGGGCATACCAAGCCATTGAGTGGCTCTCAGTAAGCGGCCTGAAGATAGGCCTTATTGTCGTTCTGGCCATCCTGGCCAGGGCCATGGCCAGACTATTGGCCAACCGACTCTTCCGGGCGGTAAGGAAATCCGACTCCAGTGCCGAGGGTCTTAAGCGCATCGACACTCTCGGCTCCCTCATCAAACATATTCTCTCCTGGACCATCGTGGCCATCGCTCTCATAATGGTTCTCGACGAACTGGGGGTGGAGATCGGCCCGGTTCTGGCCGCAGCGGGCATACTGGGGCTGGCCATTGGATTCGGAGCCCAGCAACTGGTGCAGGATATTATCGGTGGATTCTTCATATTAATGGAGGACCAGATAAGGGTCGGAGATGTAGTCGAAATAGCCGGCAAGAGCGGCCTGGTGGAACGAGTCAATCTCCGCATGGTCGTACTGCGCGATCTGGCTGGCTCTGTGCACTATGTTCGCAACGGACAGATCAGCACCGTCACCAACATGACACGAGAGTGGTCACGCTATGTGTTTGAGGTTGGCGTGGCTTACCGTGAGAACGTCGATGAAGTTATCGGTATTCTCAAAGAGATCGATGAAGAGTTGCGCGCTGATCCTGAGTTCAGGGACGACATACTCAAACCACTGGAAGTTCTCGGGCTGGACCAGTTTGCTGATTCGGCTTTAATAATTAAGGCCTTCACCACGACACGGCCGATACAGCAATGGCGAATCGGGCGGGAGTTCAATCGACGTCTTAAGATCAAGTTCGATGAAAAGAATATAGAGATCCCCTTCCCCCACATCACCATGTACATGGGCGAGGACAAACAGGGTCTGACACAGTCGCTCAACGTTGAGGTAAAGGGAAAAGCGGGCGCGAACTGATTTGACAGGATGGTTCACAGCAACAAACTGTTGAGTGGAGCGTAACATCAACATGGGTTTGGGAAGGTCTGTATATGAAGAAATCACCGAGCCAGGAAAATTCCTTTCATCAGCGTGCGGTTCAGGTTGTCAAGAAGATACCTCGCGGCAGGGTGGCAACATATGGCCAGATAGCAGCGTTGGCCGGCAGTCCCCGGGCGGCCCGGCAGGTCGTGAGAGTGCTGAACACGGCCTCGGAAAAAGAAAAGCTCCCCTGGCACAGAGTCATAAATCGCGAGGGCCGCGTCGTTCTTAAACCGGGTCGCGGTTACGAACTACAGAAGGCGCTTCTTAAGGATGAAGGCGTTGTTTTTGACGACAACGGCCTGGTCGATTTCGATCGATTCCTCTGGAAACCAAGAACCCGCAAGCCATAAGGGCCAAATGAATTCACTGCATTGTCCACTTTTCTGTCTTCAGCACTGAACAACAGGACACCCCTGACCGTAGGTAGAATGTAAACTCAGTCCCGAGGAATTAGATATGACACCGGAGTTAACAACTCTCGTATACACGGCAGCCGCCGTCGGTTTCCTTCACACCCTGGTCGGACCTGACCACTATTTGCCGTTTGTAGCCATCGGAAAAGCGCGAAGCTGGAGCACCTCAAAGACGCTCGGTGTTACTTTCGCATGCGGTCTGGGCCATGTTCTCGGGTCGGTGGCTCTTGGAATGGTCGGGGTGGCCACCGGTGCCGCCCTGACAAGTCTGGTGGGAATCGAATCGGTCCGCGGAGACCTGGCCGCCTGGGCGCTTACGGCTTTCGGTCTGGTTTATCTTGTATGGGGCGTACGCAGAGCATACAAAAAGCACGGGCATCATCATATATTTGGGAAGCACGGACATCAACTTACCGACCATCCCCACAACGGACTGCCGGGAGACTCCAAGTCCAGCATAACAATCTGGGTGCTGTTTATCGTCTTTGTCCTCGGACCATGTGAGGTTCTAATTCCTCTCCTGCTGTACCCGGCCGCCCAGAGCAGCACGCACGGCATGATTCTCGTGACTACCGTCTTTGGGGTCACGACAATTGCCACCATGATGGCCACCGTTGGCGTTCTTCTCGCCGGAATCAAGCTTATCCCGATGAAAAGAATGGAACGCTACTCACATGCCCTGGCCGGACTCGCCATCCTTCTGTGCGGGGTATCCATTCAACTGGGGCTATGAACCGGAATTAACCAGAGGACAGGTTACTTCAGGACATCGAGGTATTTGTAGCCGCTGCCGGTGATGAACACGACCACTTTGTCCGTCGATTTAACAAAACCAAACTCAACCAGCTTTTTCAGACATGCTACGGAGGCGCCTCCTTCCGGAGACGAGAATATCCCCTCCCTGGCCGCAAGGTGTTTGGTCCATATCATCAGTTCATCATCGGATACCGCCACCGCCGTGCCGTTGCTTTCACGGATGGCTCGCAGCATCAGAAAATCGCCGACCGCCGAGGGGACTTTCAACCCTGCTGCAACTGTCGACGGGTTCTGCCATTCAGCAGCGTGCTCTATGCCCTGTTCGAATGCTCGCGGAATAGGCGCACAGCCTTCCGCCTGAACCGATACCATGCGCGGCCGGAAACCATCGATCCAGCCGAGCTTTTCCATCTCATCAAACGCCTTCCACATCCCCACCAGCCCGGTGCCACCTCCGGTCGGATAGATAATGACATCCGGCAACTGAAAATCAAACTGCTCCGCCAGTTCATAGCCCATCGTCTTTTTCCCCTCGATACGGTAAGGCTCTTTCAAAGTAGCAACTGAGAACCAACCTTCATCTTCAACCAGTTGTGCCGCTCGAGTGCCGCAGTCCTTGATGCTGCCCTCGACCAGCTCCACCTCGGCACCATGATATACGCAATCGACCGTAAACGGCTCAGGCACATCTTTCGGAGCAATCACCTTGCAGCGCAAACCCGCGCGGGCTGCATAAGCCGCGACCGCTGACCCGGCGTTACCGGCTGTGGGGATGATAAGTCGATCCAAACCGAGTTCCTTGGCACGCGACACCGCCATGGCCAGACCCCTGGCCTTGAATGACCCGGTTGGATTGGTGGTTTCATCTTTGAAATACAGGCTGGCCAGTCCGAGTTGTGGTCCGATGCCGGTGGATGGCAACAAACTGGTACCTCCCTCGCCGAGGTTAACAACATTATCACAATCCAGGACTGGCAGCACTTCGAGGTACCGCCACATGGTGAATTCACGCGCCGCCAGAACAGCCTTTGTCATTCGTTCAGCGGCTGCTTCATAATCGTAATCAAGCAGCAGCGGCCCTCCGCATTTGCACAGGTTTAATACCTTGTTTATTTCATAGCGGGCATCACATTTCGAGCAATAGATATCTTTAACGGCCGAGTTAGTTGAGGGCATCATCTCTCCTG
>CP070824.1:543526-548491 GCA_020344395.1 Candidatus Zixiibacteriota bacterium
GATAACGACATAGTCGAGCTGTTCAGCGATTACTGGGATGATATCGACGCCATAGTCGGCTTTGAGAAAGGCGGTCTGGCGTACGATCCGGATCTGCCGCAGTTCTCTACATTATGGGAGGTTGACCATTTGAGCGGCTACTGGATAAACGTCAATAATGTAGATGGCATTACGCTATCGTTCAGCGGGCTGGCGGTTCCGGACAATGCAGGTATACTCCTGGACGCGGGCTGGAATCTGGTCAGCTACCTGCCTGACGTCTCACTTGAACCATCGGTCGCCCTGGCCGGGATCGAAGATGACGGCAACCTGCTGTGGGCCTATGGTGCTCCTGACGGCAACATCCAGGTTTACCAGCCGGGCGGAGGCAACAATCAGCTCGAATCGATGGATCCCTGCTACGGTTACTGGCTGAAAGTCAGTCACAGTGATGTCTTGCATTATGCAACGGCCGACAGCTCACCGCCTGCGCTTCCCCCCAGCTACACACGTCCCAACCGATCGCTGGCTGTTTCCAACACGCCGGTCGACGTTGAAGCGACCACCAACTGGGTGAACGTTTACTCGGGCGATCTAAAACTGGATGGTCGACCGGTGCCGGCCGGCGCCGAAATCACGGCCCATGCAGTGGCAGATGATTCGAAAGTTGGTGGCTGTATCGTCAGAGAAGACGGCGTTTTCGGCTTTATGTCGGTATATGCCGGCGACGGCAGCACCCTGCGGCCCGGTGAGTCATTCTATCTTTCGGTTGATGGTGCTGAGACTATCGAAACCTTCGAATGGACCGGTTTTGGTGATCGGATCGAGGTGCTCAGCCTGTCGGCCACGAATGGCTCGGATAACACTCTCCCGGCCGAATATTCGTTGCACCAGAACTATCCGAACCCGTTTAATCCGGCCACCCATATCCGCTTCACTTTGCCCTCCGCCGGTGAAGCCAGGGTGGAAATTTTCAATATTCTCGGGAAGTTGATAGCGGTGCCATTTGACGGCCAGGCCGTGGCCGGCGAAAACTCAGTGATATGGGACGGCCGTTCGACCAACGGCGACCCTGTTGCAACGGGAGTGTATCTCTACCGTCTGACGGCCGGTGAGTTCACCGAGACAAAGAAAATGATGTTGCTCAAATAGAGTCCTGACATAAATGGTTGTCGACCGGGCGGCAGTCCGGTCGACACAAAAAGTTGGTGATAATGTGAAAAAACTAGTAACGACAAGTCTTTATCTGGGAGGACTTCTGTTACTGTTGGGGATGAACACAGCGGCGCAGGAGATCCATCCCACGCCGTACTTCACGTCTTTCGCCGATACCAATGAGGCCTCGACGTTTAATGGTCAGCCGTTGGTAGTCGGCTCAATCATAAAGGCGTTTGACCAGTCCGAGACATACTGCGGTGTCGACACCGTGGTGAGGCAGGGAACCTTCGGCTATTTTTCGGTCTATGGTGACGATGGCAATACTGACCTGGATGAAGGGGCAATCGCCAACGAAGATATTATCTTCACCATCAACGGCCGTACGGCCGAGGTAATCGGCGGTGACGGCAGCTGGAATCACCAGACCCTCAAATCGGTGACGTTGCAGGCGTCCGGTGACATCGATATATTGGGGATTTCCTGGCCCGGCCCGTCCGGCGTACCGCCCGGCGCAACCGTCCCGTTTGCGGTCGAGGTTCAGAACAAGGGGGACGGTCTTGATTTCTATGGTGTAAGCCTCAGCATGTCCGCCCCTTCGGGAAGCGGCCCGTTCGACTGGGAAGCCCTGGAACCCGACACGATCGTGTACGCTGAAGCGGAAGAGGTGGTTCCGGTAGGCTTTGCTGTCAGAGTCCCGATTTTCAACTACTACGTCACTGACACGATCTTTTTCACGGTCTATTCCCATCTGGACCCGACAGTCAGCTTCAGCGGATCATTTACCATCACCATGGATAGCCCGACCGACGCCGACGAGCCCAACTCACTGCTGCCCGCGGGATTCGCGCTTAATCAGAACTATCCCAACCCGTTTAACCCGACCACCACGATTACGTTCAGCCTTCCGGGCCGGACAAACGCAAGGCTGGAGATCATAAACCTGCTGGGACGGACCGTTGATGACCTCGATCTTGGAGTTCTGGGTGAGGGGGATCACCGGATTGACCTTGACGCTGCCGGGCTGGCCAGTGGGGTGTACTTCTATCGACTCATCACTGACTATGCCAGCGACGCGAAGAAAATGATTCTGCTCAAGTAAACTTCCCGCTTATCACCAGACAAATGCCCCGGCCGCCCCGGTCGGGGTGTTTTCTTTGTCGGCAATTGTAACCCGATTGCCGTCCCGTCCGTTGCAGACCAGATTTTTGGGAAATGCGCTTGCTGTAGAAGGGTGGGGACAATATACTTGAGAATACGACAGACTTGAGTGTGAACAGGACAAGGATTGCTTCCCAAAGTAAAGATTGCAGCCAAGACCGATAAAGGTCTGGTCAGACCGGGCAACGAAGACTATCTACATGTGGACATGGACCACCGCGTTTTCGCTGTCTTTGACGGCATGGGTGGTCACCAGGCTGGTGAGGTTGCTTCAATGACAGCCGCCCAGACCGTTCAACGAGCGTTTGGTGAATTTTCACCAGAGCTTGCCGAGAACCCGGGACTGGACCTTGGCAGAACTCTCCCGCCGTCTGGAGACCTTCTCCTGAAATCGATCAGGCTGGCCAACAGGATGATACACAACCGGGCTCTGGAAGAGACGGAACTGAGTGGTATGGGGACAACGGTCGTGGCTACGGCTCTGGAGGCGGACATCATGTCGGTCGCACACGTCGGCGACAGCCGAGCCTACCGCCTCGGTGCCCACCAGCTTGAACCCCTCACAAAGGACCATTCCTGGCTGGTCGAGGTCCAGGAGGCTCAGCAAATGTCTGAGGAGGAGGCCAGTTCATTTGTCTCGAAAAACGTCATCACCCGTGCCCTGGGAGTCAGGGATACGGTTGAGGTCGACTACCGTGTGGTGAAGATCACGGCCGGCGACATATTCGTACTCTGCTCCGATGGCCTTTGCGGATTTGCCGACGACGATGATATCTTCGCGGTGGCTCGAAAATCACGTGACGACATTGACAGGATGGCCGCTGACCTGGTCCAGATGGCCAATGACCGCGGTGGTTCGGACAACGTTACAATAGTTGTCATACAGGTTGACCAGGTTCAGGAATCGCAGCTTCCCGAACTTGACGTGCTGACACTCGAGGCCGAGCCCGCAGCCACCCTGACTGAGGAGGATATCTGGGTAACCAGGTTTGCAGAACTCGATGCTGAGGAAGCAGAGCAGCAAGATCCCCCATCTCAGCCGACTCAAAAAAAAACTAATCCGCTGGTGATTATTCTTCTCCTCGTTGTGTTCGCTGTAGTTTTCTGGCTGATTTATCGGTATTCGGGAGTCGCCTGATCCCATCTACCTCAAAAATGGTTGACAGTGCGGGGCTGCAAGCGTTACTTTTTTCCTCCGGATTTGTTGGAATGCGCCCGTAGCTCAATTGGATAGAGCGTCTGACTACGGATCAGAAGGTTAGGGGTTCGACTCCTCTCGGGCGTATTAAGTATTAGAGGCGACCTTTTCAGGTCGCCTCAATCCTCATTACCAATATCTCACTACATAACCCTCATCCGGCCCTGTTGACGAGTCCCCGGTTGCATGCGATGGGACCAGATTTCGGTTGTAAATCGTATTGCGGGGCAGGTCTGGACCCAGATGACAGACCTGCCCTGCAAGGAAATTGTTGGCAGTTAGTCATGCCGGGTATCACGAACGTACGAACCATTGGTCGTCAGCGTTACATTAATCGCCGTCCAACTGCCGTCCGCCTCAAGTCTCAACAGACAATTGTAGAAGAAACTCAGTTCGGAAGGGGCACCTACCCAGACATAACCGTCGTCACCAAACATATGGTGGAACATATATCCGGCCGTCGAGTAGGTACCGTCACCATTATCAATGAAACGGAATCCGGCCTGTCCGGCAGGCGTGCCGGCGGTATAATCACAGAACTCACCGAGCGAAGAGAACCGGTCTCCCGCCCGTTCCGGATAGGCGCCGATTACAAACTCCTTCGATGCCTCATAGGCCGAGAACTCCAACCACTCACCCGTGAGCGCGCCGCCTGTCTCGACCGTATCGATAACAACAACGGTATCGATTGCGACAACCGTATCTATTTGCACGATCGTATCTGTTATCGCCACGGTATCCACCAAGATCGTCGAGTCAAATACCAGAACGGTATCGAGCGAATAAACTGAATCGACGGTGATAACCGTATCCGACGCGCACGGCGCACCGACATTCAGCCGAATCGCCCTGCATATATTGCATGGGCAATCAAGCTTATGATACTTGCCGTTCGGCATCTGGAACCCATCCTCCCCGACAAACTGAGGAGATGAAAAGAGAGCCACCGCTGACGGTTCCGACGACTCTATTCCGTTCTCTTTACAACCGGCAGCAAGTACCAAACCGATGAAAGTCAGAAGGACCAAAAGGAGCTGCCAGCTTTTTCCATTTCCGGCAAGCGAGCTGCCACTCAATCCGCTCATAATTGCCTCCAATACCTTATAGTTCCGAGAAGTATTAGCAATTTCTCAGCCACCCAACCGGCGAAATGATTCCCATCACTCCTCCCCACCAGCCGATGACAGCCCACCGACCGAACACCCTAACGATAAAAGAGTTACAGGAATGCAGAGCTGTCCCCTCCCCCATCTTTTCCGGAGTAGTCCCCCTTCCTGCTCCGCTTTCTTGTTGATTTAATCGCTCCCTCGGTTCAACTCGCGAACAATCGCTGAACGAAGATTATACAGGGGCAAAAAACGGCTGACACCAGGAATGACACCTGGCCCAACATAGAGAGTCCTACTACGGGTCAGAAGGCTGGGGGGCGACCCCGGTCGGGCGGGTGATTCCCCGGTAACAGCCACGAATGC
>CP070824.1:548591-553546 GCA_020344395.1 Candidatus Zixiibacteriota bacterium
ATAACTAACTATTCAGAAAGTTCCCCCCCAACAAATGTGGCGTTCATAAACAATGGTGACGAGACATTTGCCCAGCTGACTCACAGCGCTATCGTTTCAGAGCCGAGCATATCCTTTGACGCAAGTTGGGTAGATTATGATAACGACGGACTAGTTGATTTGTACGTAACAAATTTCCAGGGCTCCAATTACCTGTATCGACAAGATGACACCGGATTCGTGCAGGTTACCGATCCGCCCATCGGATCTGATGCCGCCGCGTCACTTGCCACGGCCTGGTCCGATTATGATAGTGACGGCGATATGGATTTGTTCGTAGCCAATGCCTGGGGAGACCGGCATGACTATCTGTATGTCAATAACGGCGATGGCCAATTTGCGAAGTGCACTACGCAAGTAACAATAGCATCCTACGACTCCTGGGGAGGAAGTTGGAGCGATTATGACAATGATGGCGATCAAGACCTATTCGTTACCAGTCTCGTGTCGGGCGATCTCCCCAACAGTTATGATTATCTATATGTTAACAATGGCGATGGCACTTTCACCATGGATCCAGGTCAGGCCCCGTGTCTCGTCGGTGCTCGTACGGAAGGCAGCGCGTGGGGAGACTATAATAACGACGGCTTTCTCGATCTTTTTGTAGCGGTGGCGGGGCCAAACTTACTCTATAGGAATCAGGGTGATGGCACCTTTATTCGCGTTACCGAAGGAGCCATTGTTACAGATGATTTTGTCTCCAGAGCCGGGGCGTGGTCAGATTATGATAGGGATGGGGACCTAGACCTGTACGTGGCCAACGGAGATTATCTGGTGAATTCTTTCTATGAAAACAATGGTAATAGTAACAACTGGTTGGTAATCGAATGCGTTGGCGTAGAATCTAATCGCATGGCAATCGGAGCCAGAGTGACGGCAAAGGCCACCATTAGTGGCAACTCCACTTACCAAATGAGAGAAATATCGAGCAGGAGCGGCGGGAATTGTCAGAATAGCTCAAACGTTCATTTCGGACTCGGCGATGCGGTGATAATTGATTCGATCAAAGTAGAGTGGCCGAGCGGAGCGACACAGATTCTGACCGATGTGGTCGTCAATCAATACCTGAATATCGAAGAAGAATGCTGCAACAGAATGACGGGTAATGTCGACTACGATCCTGGCGACATCGTAGATATTGGCGATCTGACTGCGCTTATTGATTTTCTCTTCATCAGCTATACGGAACCGGTATGCATGGAGGAAGCCAACGTGGACGGCGTTTCCCCGGTCGACATAGGTGACGTGACGGATTTGATCAGTTACCTGTTCATCCCGCCGTATCCTGAGCCGGCCTCCTGCGAGTAGCGGCAGGTTTAGATTGAGGATATAATGAGAACTCCAATATCCCGTTCCTTGTCGGCAGAGGATAGTCAGATGAACAAGTCGATTTCTACTCCAGGACGTTCGGCGCGATGGTCCCTGTTACGGTCGGCCAGCGGAACACCAAAACTCCGACCCACTTGGTAATCTGCAGATGGCGACGCAGGCAGTCCATCTACAGAACTTGGGGAGTCGAAGGAATGTCAGGGTCGCCTGCGTCTTGACGGACATCTGGAATGACATCCGCGTGTGCGACCTTGACCAAAACCACCCGCTCGTGATTGATGCAGTCGGCAATAACAGTAAAAACTCAGGGGACCTTCGGCATCTGGTGCTTGTCCTGGTGCCTTTGGCCATGACTAATTCTGTCGGAAAATGCTTGGAAAGGTCGGCCCACGAATGGTAACTACATTGTGCCTGATTCGTAATGCCGATATATGCATAAACCTGTAGATAATGGGGCACTTTAGCATGCGATTAGGCAACAAGAAGAAAAGAGACATCTTCCGGGTAGTCATTCTGCCGGTATTGATCTCAGGATTCGTACTGGCTCAGAATGAGGTTGTAGAATCGGCCGTCAGGCAGCCCTCAGGGTTAGATTCCGATGCAGCCGTGACTTTGCAGAGTGAGCAGAGTCCATCTCCCGTCGGATTGAGTTCCGGGCAGAGCTGTACGGTCATCTATGCTTCAGATGGTACAGTGGCCCTTGCCGGAAACAATGAAGACTACAAGAATCCGTTTATGACAATCTCTTATCTGCCAGCCGAGGACGGGAAATTAGGAAGGATCTATTTCTGTCATGGCACACTATACCCTCAGGGCGGCATGAACGAAGAGGGATTGTTCTTCGATGGGGCTACCGCGGAGCGGGTCGAGGTACCGCGTGACCCAGGGAAACTTCCCTATGACGGGTCTCTGATTTTGAAAGCAATGGAAGAATGTTCGACCGTTGAAGAGGTACTGCAGCTCTATGGTCGTTACGATGCCTCCGGAAGCTGGGGTGGTCACTACTTGGTTGGAGACAGGTTCGGCAATTCGGTGATTATCGAACCGCAGACCTTCATTAAGAAAAGCGGCCGATACCAGATAATAACCAACTTTCTACAATCGAAAACCAAACCGGAAAATTCAACCGACGCAAGATACCGACTCGCGTCGGAGCTGTTTGAGAAAGCCGAGAGTATTTCTGTTGATTTGTTTCGACGTATCCTAAATGCAACGCACTATGAAGAATACAGCGGATCGATGACGACCACTCTCTATTCTTTTATCTGCGATCTTAAGAAGCGACAAATCTATGTATACTATTTTCACAACTTTGAAGAGGCTGTAAAGATCGACCTTCAGGAAGCACTGAAAAACGGGCAACGGACCTGTTTGATTTCATCTCTTTTTCCATATGAGACTTTTGCCGAGAAACGATACAAGGCAGAGAGAATCGTGGGTATGTTGTATGAGAGGGCTGTTCGAAATGGCGTAGATGGATCTGAGGGGGCAATAGCACTCTATAGAGAAATGAAATCGCAGGACAGCGGGCTGACCAAGTATGATGTCAGCGAGTCGCAACTCAACTCATTGGGCTATCGTCTACTGGAGGCCGAGAAAGTTGAAGAAGCAATCGGGATTTTCAGACTTAACGTTGCAGAACACCCGGACTCTGCAAATGTATACGATAGTCTCGGTGAGGCCTATATGAAGGCCGGAGAGAACGAGCTGGCGATTTGGAACTATGAAAAGTCGCTTGACCTGGATCCCGGCAACGAGAATGCCAGGAAGATGTTGGAAGAACTGCGAAAGAGATAATCATGGCAGTCATATCTAAGTTCTGCAGACAGGCTTGTGCCAACGTCGGTGAGGCTTCATCCACTGAATAATATGAGATCTCCCGCATGAGGGATCGAAATGAGTGATTAGTCGATTAGGTGTAATTCGTTGTGCAACAAGGGATTATAGCAATCGGAGGAGGTAGGATTCTCCGCGTGGTGTTTTGGCTAACTCCATGACACACCATGGATTATACGTAATCGAGTGGCTCTTCGAGGGTTAAGTTACGTGTAGTTCCGTGCAGTTGGTGGTAGTTGCGTGTAGTTCCGTGTAGTTCGCGGTTAGAAATCCGTTAGAAATCAATCGCCGCCCGGCAAGAAAATCAGACGTTCTTGTTTGGTTGTGTCTGTTTTGATGACAAGTGAGCACAAAACGGACACAGTGCATACCGGCGATGCTGGTCTGCTTCCCGCCTTTGGTCCAGTTCCAGTGAGAATTCACAGCTTGTTTTTCGACTAAGCAACCGTGATCTCCGGACATCTGGATTCAGCCACGAACTCAACCGCAGACCCGTATCGTATGGAGCCATGCGGTCAACCACGGTTGTACTCATGGTACTAGGCTTCGATCTTCTCCTGACCATCAGGCAGGGATCTTTTGTATTGGGGCTTAGATACTAGAGCGGCCAGCAGTTAATTTCCTGAACCAGGTTAAAATTAAAACCCAAAATCAATCCGCTGGGGCGCGCATGCAGTTGATTAAATCACTTACCCCAACGGTCGCTATGCCAGACGTGACATCAGACATTCCATAGGGAATAACCAACTCGTTATTATGGATAATAGCGCCACAGGTATAAACGACATTGGGGACATATCCCTCGCGCTCTTCCTCACGCGGCGAAAGTAAAGGCTCTTCCAGGCGCGCGATGATTCTTGCAGGGTTGTCAAGATCAAGCAGCATGGCGCCAATGCAGTACTGACGCATGGGCCCAACACCGTGGGTAAGTACGATCCATCCTTCATCGGTTTCCAGGGGTGAGCCGCAGTTGCCGATCTGAATGAATTCCCAGGGGCGTCTTGGTTCCTGTATGATTCTGGATTCCTGCCAAAAGTGGATATTGTCTGAAAACATGATGTGATTGTTTTCGCCGTCCTGGCGCGAGAGCATGACATAGCGATCATCAATCTTACGCGGGAAAAGAGCCATGCCTTTGTTCTGCACCGCCTTACCGTTGAGGGTCAGTATGTTAAATCTGATGAAATCCTTTGTTTCAATTAGCTGCGGGAGGATATTGAAGCCGTTATAGGCCGTATAGGTTGCATAATAGGTAACCTCACAGTTGTCGTCAGTAAATTGCACGAATCGGGCGTCTTCAATGCCTCTGCTTTCGTTCTCCGAAACCGGAAAGATAACCCGTTCGGAAATTCGGTGATCGGGTCGGAAACTCATCTCATAATTGGAATTTGCAAGCCAGTACATGACCTCGAAGGTCTCGTTTTGGCGCGTCTCAGAGAAAACAGGTTGCGAGGTAAGGGCTCCTATCTTTTCCCCTAATTCATTGTAGGTGAAGAATTCCGGCAGATGATCAAGTAGGTATGCTGCTATCTCATTGCAGGCATCCATTTCGCGGAGCTTCAACTGGAAAAGATGCCGGTCGTAAACCGGGTCTAGATGGAGATCCGGTGTTTCTACATAATCGCTGATCGGGTCAAAGAGAATCGTATTGTCCTGGTCAAGATGGCCGCTACGAAATACAATAGAAGAAACATGACCTTCGCCGGTTGCCCGCAGGCTCATGATAAAGCGCATGCTGCCTTTGTCAAGTT
>CP070824.1:553646-558584 GCA_020344395.1 Candidatus Zixiibacteriota bacterium
CCCATCACCGTTATGATGCAGCGTGTCGTCCAATCCGATATCCCCGGCGACATCAAGATGATAAGTAGGAGCCATGTTCCAGATGCCGACGTTCCCGTTGGTGGCTATAGTCAGGCGAGTAGCTCCGAGGCTGTCACACAGATGAAGTTTGTCAAAATCGTTGAGTACCACTCTGGATGTTCCGTCTATATCCTTTATGTCGTTGCCACGGACCCTCAGGTCGCCGTCGATGTCAAGCCTCGCAGCCGGACTGGAATGGCCAATCGCCACCTTGCCGTCCGTGGCGACGCTCAGCGCCACCACTCCGTCGTCCTCCTTGAGATCCAGTGCCCCATCGTCTGTCACCGTGAGGCGCGTTGTGCCTCCGGCGTCTTTAAGGTCAGCTCCACGGAGCCTGATGTCGCCGTCCACATCCAGTTTCTCGGCCGGAGATGTCACCCCCAGTCCCACATTACCGGTCGGTGTCAGGTACACATCGTTTCCCGAGACGGTCCAGTCGCCGTCGACGCCCGCCGCCGCGGACACACTGTCCACATAGAACTTGTTGGCCGCATCCGATACCGCCGTGGGCTTACCTACGTTGACAATCTTGCTCTGGTTCATGTCAAGCTGGCCCTGGATGGAGGCCCATCCCGCCACATCAAATGTCTGTGATGGATTTGTCTGGCCTATTCCCACATCCCCGTTTTCGGATATGTATATACCGGAGGAGCCATAACTATTATCTGCACCGAGCCACAGTCCACGCCCCGGCCCGGCCATCACATTCATCGAAGAATCACCGATGTAACCGGTTTCTATCAGAGCAGCACCCTGGTCCAGTACTATATCGCCACCAAAGTTGGCAGAACCGCTGACCACGTCGAGCTGATAACCTGATCCATACATCGGGCCGGGCGCATTGATTATAACGTTGTCACCATTCAGCCCCGCAACGATCGTGCCGCCGTCCTCCATGCCCTGCTGCTTGGCGTCGAGGATAAGCTTGGGCGGCCAGATATTTTCACTCCCCTCCACCATCGGTCCGAACCCACTGAGGTACCGCATCTGGACCCAGTCATAATCCGGGAAAGCAACCGATGAGTCAGCCGAGGCTCGAATGGCCTGATCATCGCCGCGAACATCCACCCTGGCCGTGGGATAAATCGTACCGACCGCCACGCTATCGAGAGGATTAGAAGTGCTGATGACAGTACCCAGATCCACCCAGCCGCCTCCGGCACCACCGGTTGAAGCGGTCACCTGTATTGAGCCGTCAGGAAAACGATAGCCACCTGTCGTTGAATGGATCATCCCCGCAACTTGCAGTTTGCTGGTGGGATTAGTGGTACCGATGCCCACATTACCAATGACGGAGATTCTCATCATCTCAAGAAAGCCGCCCGAGTTGGTCGCAAACCGAAGCGGATCTCCCTGCCGCCACTGAACGAACGGGTTGGGGTCGGTTGAATGACCGGGGAATAATCTGAGAAAATGGCTGGAATCAACGTTGCCCAACTGAAGCATGGCTCCGTCGTCGGCACTGGATCCTCGCGCATCAAGTTTGAATCCCGGGTTGGCAGTACCGAATCCAAAGCTCCCCCCTGACGTAATCCGCAGCTGTTCTTGGTTGGAGGTACCAAACGAAAGGAACCCGTTTTCGCGGTTCCACATGATAGCGTTAATAGAACCGCTGGTCCACCAGCCGATCTGAATGCCGTCGTTCCAATCCGCGCCTGAGGCCGTGTTCGTCAACCTGACTCCGGATTCCTCGTGATGGATATGAAACTCAGCCATGGGGTTGGTCAGGCCCTTTCCGATTCGGCCGTTGGTCGCCTGGTACAACGCCGAATTACCAAGGGTCGTGGCGGCAGTGAATTTGGCAATGTAGTTGGCCGAACCGCTGCCGCTTAAGCCACTGCCCTGCAACGCGATATCTGCTGTATCTGCACGTAACGCTTGATATGCGTAAGGCACCGAGGTCAGGCGCATTCGCGGCAGAATCTCCTCCTGCCCGACCAGGACACCCAGATATCGAACCGTGTCCGTGCTAAACAGATCATCAGGCAAAGTCTCGGCGAACCCTAGCAGGTAGGTGAAAGTTCCCCCCTCCACCGGTACCATCTGTGGACTGCTGGTCCACAGAACCTGGCCATCGGTCGGCGAGTCGTAGATTGTGAAGACCATCTCATAATCGCCGTTCGCTACCGGATTGCCGACATCATCAGCCAGCCTGCCCTGGTAATTGATTAGCTGCGGCACTTCGGCACCGCCACCCGCCGGCAACAATGCAAAGACCAAACAGCATAGAACCGCCCCGCACACGGATCGTGTGGTGAAGCTTGAACGCATTTCTCCTACCTCCGGAAAAGTGACAATATCAATTTCTATAAGCAGTAATAGTGATAAACCTACTGGCTGCAATATACCAGGATGTGCGGCAATGTCAACTATCGGCTACCCCGGACAGTCAACAGCGGAGCGTAATGCAGGCGCTAGTCGTCAACCAGATCAGACAGCCTTATAGTTGCCCCGACACCAATCTTGACGAAACCATCGCCAAAGGCCTCTGCTATCATGCGTATAGCCTCGTCACCGGTGCAGTGAGTCGGAGCGATATGTTGCACCGCCAGCTCTTGCAGGTCGGAGATGACGTCCGCAACAGCCTCGCTGGAATGCGTGACCAGATGGAACCCGCCCATCACAAGCAGAATCTCATCCTGCATCAGCTCCTTTGCTTTTCGGACCATCTCGACGACGCCGGGATGAGCACAGCCGGTTATCACGATCAGTCCGCCGCGTGTTTTCAGAATTAGCGCATGTTCAGTCGCTCGGCCCTGCATCTCGCCGGTCGTGTGGACATCCTGACAGATCTCAACAGGTCCCGAGTTCTCGACTACTTTGCCTCCCAGCGCCCTTGTATTCTGCTTCAGTTCCTGTGAGAACGATTCAAGCAGAAACACCTGGGCTGAATCGCACTCCGGGAGCAATTGTGCCAGACCGGCGGTGTGATCGCCATGATCATGCGAAATCACGACAGCGTCGATGATTTCAGGATCGACGTCCAGCGCTGCCATGTTTGCGAGCAGACTGTCGCCCAACCTCCCGGCGTCAAACAGGATTGTCTTCTCGGCCCCTCGGACAAGACATGAAAACCCGCCCAGTGATGTCTCCCCCTCGGGATACAGGTAGTTGTCATACAGAATATCAATGCGCACTTCACCGACTGCGGATGTATCTGCCGGTTTGACCGTGTCAGCCTGTTCGGCAATCGCTGCCCCCAATAATAACAGCATGATTCCGGCTGCTGCCATGATAAGTTTCATCTTACACCTCAGGTTCCATGTATTTTCTCGTATTTCTCCAACAAGGCCTGAAAGCGTGGGTGGTCACGGAGGGGGTCCCAGCGCGGGTCGACGCGAAGTCTGGAGACTGAAATGTTAGCAGGCCTTGCCAACAGGTACTCAAGTCGATCCAATGCCTCCTCATACTTGCCTGTCATGGTATAAACGATCGCCAGATCAATCACCACATAGCTGCCAAAAAAGGCATCTTTTGACATCGGAAACAGCTCGGCGGCATACTCCGCTTCCCTGACTGCATCCTCAACTTCTCCCAATCCGGCGTAGGCGAGACCAAGAGATTGGCGGATGCGATAGTCTTCCGGCCTTGTCTGTGCCTCCCGCTCAAGAATGAAAAGAGCCGAATCAAAGAACCGCCGTGCCTGCTCATCAAGGCCTGACTGTTGAAAGGCCAGCGCCATGCGGAGCGAAACAGGTATAAAGTCTGTCTGATTAATATCGATGTCGGACTGCATTGTTGCAATACTGTCGAGAGCTGCTCGAAAGTCTCTCTCCATCCACGCCTGGTTGTACCAGGCCAATGCCTGCCGGTCATTTGTTCTGCTCGGGCTCATTTCGACTAATGCTTTTCGTGCCTGCTGAATGTCGCCATGCCAGTTTATGTGGATGCGGCTCTTGAGTTCATATGCATCCATTTGATCAGGGGCCAGCGAAATGCATTCATTGCAGTAATCCATGGCCTCTTCATAGCGTCGCATCCAGTGCAACGTGTACATAATCTCAATAGCTACCTGGGTCGATCGCGGGTTCAGCTCGAAACTTCTCTTGAACAAATCTGCTGCCTCTTCAAAGCCACCTTGACGCCGGTAGACAGCAGCAATAAACGTAAGGACATCAGCATTATTTGGCAGGAGGTTGCCGGCAATCTTCAGTTCTGCCAATGCCCGATCGTAATCACGATGACCCCAGTAGAAATAGACCCCAAGGGAAAGATGCGCTTCGCCAAGATTAGGGTCAAGCTCGAGGGCACGATCAACACTCGTTCTTGACAACGCACGGCGACCCTCAGTACGATCATAACCCTGGTGATACAGGGCCAGATGAGCCCTCGCCAGCCATGCATGGGCCAGTGCGAAGCCTTGATCGAGACTGGCAGCCCGCTCAAACATCTCGACAGCCATACGATAATCCGATTCAAAGTAGTCAGGCCGTTCCATGTAATATTTTCCGCGAAGGTAGGCGTTATATGCTTCAATATCCTCTGTGGGTTGCCGTTCCCGCTGCAGCAACGTAATGTTCAGTGCCTCAGCAATATTAGTCGCAATATCCGCCTGCACCGCAAAAATCTGTGTCAAGGTTCGCTCGTAGTTCTGAGCCCACAAATGCCGGTCATCGACCACCTGTATCAACTGAGGGGTAATCCGTACCCGGCTCGTCTCCCCGGAATGATCCCAGCGAATCGTTCCTTCCAATATGTAGTCTACATTCAACTCGCGCGCTATCTCAGGGAGTCCTTTCTGAGTCCCTTTGTACTGATTCGCGCTGGTGCGGGATATCACATGAAGATCGCCTGTAACGGCCAAACGAGAGGTAATCTCATCAGTGATTCCGTCGGCGAAGTACTCATCCTCCGGGTCTCCCAGGTTTTCAAACGGCA
>CP070824.1:558684-563619 GCA_020344395.1 Candidatus Zixiibacteriota bacterium
CAAACCGACAAACACTCGCCGCAGTCCACACACAACTCCTCCGATATGACCGCCTTCCCGTTCCTGACCCGGATGGCCTGAGTAGGACAGTGGCGCATGCACGTCATATGACCACGGCATTTCTCGGCGTCGACTCGGTGAGCGTGAAAAAACTGCGTCAAAACATTCCCTCGCTACAATCTCCAGATAGGTTATATGAAAAATCTTATGCGCAAGGTTGTACCTAATCCAACCTCACTGGTAACTTCCAGATCGTCCGAGTTCCTTTTTATGTTGGGCAGCCCCATACCGGAGCCGAACCCCATGGCCCGCATCTCCTCGGTGGCCGTGGTAAATCCCTCCTGCATGGCCTGCTCGACATCGGGGATACCTTTCCCCTCATCGTCGATCACAATCTCGATCACCTTCGGCGTGACCTGAAGTCTTACCGCGGCACGCTTGGCATGCATGACAACGTTCATTTCGCCCTCGTAGGTGGAGATCGCCACACGCCTGACGAGCTTCGGATCGAATCCGATCTTTTTAAGGATGGACTTGACTTCGGTCGAGACCATACCGGCCTTGGCAAAGTCACTGCCCTCGATAGTGAAATTATTACTGAATAGTATATCTTCACCCGAAGATTCCGGCTCCGCCGCAGCGGCATGGGTTACGGCCATTCCCTCTTCGGCGGCAATCCTCACACAGGCGTCATACATGTCCATCTCGGTTGTCATCAGCACCAACTGGTTGTCGCGGGCGAATTGCTCCGCCCCGTCCTTGGGACGTTTCCCCCTAATTAATACAACGCCTTTAAACTCAGCCATGTGAGCAGAAATTATTGCCTGCCTGGTTGCCAGCCCGGTCAAAAGAATGGAATCCGGTTTGCCGAAGGCGAGTACGTCGCTCATCAAATCCGAAGCATACACGTGATCTACAGCCGCATTGAGCCTGTCCTGGCCCTCGAGCACCACCGCCCCCAAGGCTTGCTTTATCGTTTCTATTTTCACTGTGCCTGCCGTATCTTCCATGCTGATAAATGACTACATGAACAGCCTGCCACCCGGCGCACCGGATCTGGCAGCCTTCCCGGGCTCAGCTGGAAACCAACCCAAGACCGTAAAGTTTTCCCACCAATTCGAAGCTTGGCAGATCTGTGGACAGGACAGCTATATCATGCTGATTGGCCAGATCTATAGTCTCCTGAGGAACCTTCTTACCGCTGGTTATAATTATGGCTGAAACGTCAACAAGGTTGGCCGCCGGCACAATGCTTTTGTGTGTTTGTACCGTTACCCAGAGGTTTCCGGACTTGGCACCGGCCATAACGTCACTTAGCATATCCGATACGAACACCCCCTCGACCTCCCGGTGCTCAAAATTACTAAGGCATCTCAATCCGATTTTCTCGATAACATCTTTGGTAGTCATCAATATACTCCTACATGGTTTTCAAACGTCATCCTCTATTCGAATCAAAGCAGATGTTTTCTTTCTTCAGGTTCCTGGGATAGCATGCCGACGTCGTGGATAAACTCTCCTCGACAACGAGACAGGTCGCTGATAAGATTGAACGAAATTATTTTGATCCTCGACCGCTTGGTATCCCGGCGCTGATTGAAATATTCGCTGAGTATATCCAGTTTGCGCTCCTCAATCGGTCTGGTGCGCGCCTGCGGAAGAAACCCAAATGCCACCAAGACCCAGGTCTTTTCGGCCTCATACCTCTTGCGGACGACCTCAACTTCGCAGTCCGGCAGACACGAGGTACAGTATAGCAGCCCCATTAGATCCTGGAACGTCTCCAGGTGGTTACATTCACGGCACTTCAGGTCAAATCTGAAGGTTTGCGCATTCTCGACAATGCTCCACAGACAATCGCCTTCACGGTACTCGTCCCAGGTATCATCGAGAGAGAAGTACGTTCTCAGGTTGTTACAGTGGGAACACTTCTCGAAGACAACAAATCCGAACTGAATATTCGCCATCTCCCACCGGTGCCTGCATTCAGACATATGAAACAACTCCCTATTTTCAAACAGTTAGAAATCCGGTCCACCGACGTCAAGCTGTGGGGCATCGGATCATCACGTTAACGCCCCACCCGAATCAGGCGAGCAGCCCCCGACCTTACGGGCGACAACGCAGTTGAAGACTAAACTCTCGGCCCGTCGTACGTTCTGGCAGAGAGTATTTCGCATTCTCTTTCCGTCGGTCCAATTGCTGACTGGAGGCTGCGGGGGCCGCGATCAGCTCCATCGATGAAAAGTCAGCCAATTAGCTGCCAATATAGGGGCCTGTGAAAAGAATAACAAGCGAAAACTTGCCGGAGAGCTACCCGACCGCGCCGTGATTTGCCAAAGTTCATGCCCGCAATACGAATAAGGCGACCTCTCTCCCTTGGGCTAGCCTACTTTCCGTTTGATATGCTCTCCAACATGTGTTATACTTGGATCACTAACGCCAAGGCTATCGCCTGAAGGACTAACTTGGAATTGACGGTTGCGGCGCCGACCACAGCCGGGGGCTCTGGAATGCCGCATCTGGAGAAATAACAGCAGGAGGAAACAGATGGACTTTAAATCTGCCGACCAGATTCTCGACTTTGCCATTCAGAAAGAAGAGGAAGCCGCCGGACTGTACAATGACCTCGCCGCCACCCTCGCCGGACCCGATATGAAAAAAGTCTTCGAGAGTTTTGCCCGAGAAGAGATGGGGCACAAGGCCAAACTTATCGAGGTCAAAAACGGCGAAAGAATAGTGTCCTCGGAGAAGAAGATATTCGACCTCAAGATTGGCGACAGCCTGGTAGATGTGAAGCCCTCTCCCAATATGGATTACCAGCACGCTCTGATCTTTGCCATGAAGGCCGAGAAGGCGGCATATAAGCTGTACAATGACCTCGCCCAGGCAACCGACGACCCGGCGCTGAAAGATCTTTTCCTCGGCCTCGCTCAGGAAGAAGCCAAACACAAGCTGAGATTTGAGATAGAATACGACGATCAGATACTGACCGAAAACTGACCCGACAGAAGATTCCTGCCCTGTAGCCCGTAACACGGCGCGGACTAACCTTCGCCGGACCTGAACGGTCCGGCGCTGTGGCAAAACCTGTCAAAATAGTCGGCGCGAAAGTAAACATTCCTGTCAGCAGGCTTAAACTATCTCCGAGGTATTGCGTCTCAAGGTTAGACTCACCAAGCGTGGGAGGATCGATACATGAAGCACCTTTGCATACTAATTGCCGTCATTCTGTTGGCCGGCACCGGTGACTGCCTGGCGCAATACTTCACGTCACCGCCGATACCGGCGGACAGCCTCCGGATTGACTCGGAGACACTCGCCATTCCAAACTTACCGGTTCCCATCGAGCCGGAGCCGTTTTGGACTTCGGCTGAATTTGAGGTGTATTCCACCGGCATGATCTGGCGCGACTGCAATCATGACGGGTTCATCGACCTGTTCATTGCCAACGGCAACGACATAGTCAAGGCCCCTAACTGTATTTATATTTCCAACGGCGGCGTTCTCCCACGAACCGCCACCTGGTATTCTGCAAACAGCGAGTACTCCGGTCATTGCGCCGTGGGCGATATCGATGACAACGGCTGGCCCGACTTTCTGGTTGCCAATTTCGTCGGCGAAACGACCCGGCCATGGAAAGAGGATCTTTCGGAACTCTATGTGAACTACACCGGACTGCCTTTACCGACATCTGAATGGCAAACCGAAGACAGTATGTTCTCATTCTCCTGCGCACTGGGTGACCCCGACGGTGACGGCGATCTCGATGCGGCATTCGCTACCGGCTCAGAGTATCAGCTAACTTATACGCCCGACAGAATATATTTCAATGATGGAGGAATCCTGCAGAAGCCTCCCGGCTGGCTGTCAACGCCGCAGACTGCCGCCATGGATGTCACCTGGGGAGACGTTGACAACGACGGCGATCTTGACCTGGCTTTTTGTTACGACCTCGAGGGCGCGGCCGTATACTACAACCACGATGGCGTCATTGAAACGGTCCCATCCTGGCGCTCGCACGAACGGGAAAGCGCCAACACCCTGATTTTCGGCGACGTGGATAACGACGGATGGCTTGATCTGATCGTTGCCTTCAATTCTCAGCTGTCGGGAAACGGCTATTTTGTAGCTTATCTTAACGACGGCACCGGAATCCTTAGTACTACTCCCGGGTGGCGGTCGGCAACCGGCGGATTTGGCTCCGGTCTGGCTCTGTATGACTACGACGCAGATGGTGATCGAGACCTGGCCGCCGGACGCTGGTTTGACCGCGCACGGATCTATGAGAATATCGGCGGCAGTTTCACTTCGACACCCGTGTGGCGAGCCAACCCTTCAACGGTGGTCGAAGAGATGGCCTGGGTCGACGTTGACGGCAACGGAGTGCAGTCATATGCGGACACCTTTTATTGCGACGGCAGCCGCAAATTGTTCTATGTAAAGCACGACCCGCTTCACTCCGTGGATTCCGTGCTTGTCGACGGTTTGCCGGCCGGGAATGCCGATTTCTGTTATGATCTCGTCTCCGGCTGGATTTCCCTGGGCCAACCACCGTCCGAGATCGTCGTGATTCATTACAAGTACTCTGCCGGCTGTGATCTTGCCATCTCCCACTGGGATACCTTCAACATGATTTTCACCAACCTCTACTGGAAGGTGGACATGTATGCCGAGCCGACATCGGGATGCGTGCCGCTGGAAGTGCACTTCTCCGACAGTTCCACGGGCGCTACGGAGTGGCTATGGCATTTCGGCGACGGCGGCAGTTCCGATCTGCAGAATCCGGTTCACACATTTTATGCGGGCGGCCCGCACGACGTTTCCCTCAGCGTCCAATTGCCCATAGCTCGCGTTGAACGAACGATACCTGACATGGTCTGCGTCCTCGCCGACACCATGGCGGCAGGGCAGGTTCAGGGAGAACCGGGCGAC
>CP070824.1:563719-568491 GCA_020344395.1 Candidatus Zixiibacteriota bacterium
ATATGGAGCCAGCAAACGATCCGGATCCAGCGACATGACGTAGTGCAGATCGTTGAGTTGTGCGCGCAGGAATGGGCCGGCGGTCAGCTTGACGTCGCTCAGGGGAAATGTCTGGAGCGAAGCATCGTCAGCATTCGCGTGCGTCAGGGCCCAGCAGGAAACACACGTCAGTAGAAGAATCCGGTTCATCGGCGCCTATCCCCCGGAAGAGACGGATTCCCTCGCGTCAGTTCGATACCTCACTCCGCAAGAGAGGGCCTGCCGAAAACCGGCATGCCGTTGTCGTCCCACCGTAGCGGCTTCACAAAAGTATGACGATCCGGGTTCCACAACGGGTCCCCCTCGATTTCCCTGTACGTTCGTGCATGGTAGACGAGGATATCCTGGCTGCCGTCTTCCGACACGGTAAAGCTGTTATGTCCAGGGCCGTAGACGCCGTGCTCATAGCAGGTTGCGAACACCGGTTCCCGTGATTTGTGCCAGCTGTCCGGATTCAAGAGGTCAGCGTTTTCATCGGCGTGCAGGAGCCCCATACAGTAGTTTTCGTCCGTGGCGCTGGCCGAGTAGCTGATGAACACCTTGCCGTTTCGAATCAGTACTGCGGGTCCTTCGTTCACCCAGAATCCACGAACTTCCCATTCCAGCTCAGGTTTGCTCAACCTGACCGGCGCCGCCGCGATCCTGTCCGGCATTTCCATGGGTGCGATATAGAGATTGGAGTTGCCCCGTACGCCGTTTTCTTTCTGAGCCCAGAGATAGTACAGAACGCCCCGATGGGTAAACGTCGTCGCATCCAAGCAGAATGTATCCATGCCCGAGTCAATCTTTCGTGGCGGTTGCCATGTACCTTCCATAGGGTTTTCAGCGTCTGTTGAAATGGCGTACATACGGTGTTGAAACAGCTCGTCCTTGATTTCCCTGGATGGCGCGGCGGCAAAATAGACGTACCAGGCGCCCTCGTTGAAGTGTATCTCCGGCGCCCAGATCAGCTCGGACAACGGGCCCTCGGCCGGCTTGTGCCACACGGCAGCAGCCTTCGCGTCGGCCAACTCCGCGATCGTTTTCGCACGACGCAGCTCGATTCGATCGTATCGCGGGACGGAGGCGGTGAAGTAATAAAATCCGTCGGCGTGCCTGTAGATGAACGGATCGGCACGCTGTTCGATGAGTGGTTTCAACAGTTGCATCTTCGCTCCTTCCTTCCTGCATGCTACTCGACAAGGTGGTTTGCCGTCAGTCCGGAGGTCGCTTCTCAATCCGCCACGAGTTCGGACGTTATGCCGATTTTGACTTTGATCTCATCGTAATAATCGTCCGTAATGAAATACTTGAACATGAAGAGGCCCATGACGACGTGGAACACACCCGGGATAATGGTCAACAGCAGTGAGATACCGGTCAGCGTGAAGTCGCCTTGGGGAACATTCGGGACATAATCGAAATAGGTCAATAAGCCGCCGAGAATGGCTCCGCCGATTCCGATTCCGGCCTTCTGAAAAAACGTCATCCCGCCAAAGCCCAAACCGGCCACCCGCTTCCCGGTCTTGTACTGACCGTAGTCGATTGCCTCGGCAAGTGCCGACCAGAAGACGGGGGCATGGAGGTCGACGACAAAGGAAAGCAGGAAGTAGAGGACAAGCGCCAGCGCGGTATCTCCCGGTCCGACGAGCAGAAACATGAGAACGCTGAGCACGCCGACCAAGAGCTGGGTATAACGAAACAGCTTCACCTTGCAGTACACCTTCGTGATCCAGGTTGACGCAACCATTGCGAGGATCGCTGCGGTGACACCTGTCGCAAGGAAGGTCGAGATCAGCTTCTCTTCCCCGCCCAAGTAGTATTTGGCGTAGTACGCAGCGACCCCGGCACGAATGGTGTATCCGAGTGTACCGGCGACGCATACGGCGCTGAGCACCAGCCATTGATCGTTCCTGGCCAGGATTTTGAACTGTGACCACAGTGATTGCACTTCGGTCGTGTGGTGCACGCGTTCGGTCGTCGTAACAAAACAAAATAAAAACATGGCGACCGCTATCAAGGCCATCAAGCCCATCGACATTTGGTAGCCTTTGGCGAGATTATCCTCGCCCCATTGCGCGGCCATAATAGGCACAACAATTGAAACCATAAAGGCGCCTATTTTAGCGAAGAATAATCTATAACCATTGGCCGATAATCGTTCCTTTGGATTGTCGGTTAATACGCCAATCAGCGAGATATATGGGATGGTGACTGCGGTAAACATCAATTTCACGAAGATGTAGGTGGCGTAAGCCCACGCCAGCTTCCCGTTGTAGTCAAAATCGGGCGTGCTGAAGGTGAGGAAGACAGAGATGCCAAACGGTACGGAGAAGATCAGGAAATACGGCCGATAGCGTCCCCAGCGTGTCGTATATCTGTCGTTGATCAGACCCATCAAGGGATCGGTGACCGCGTCAACCAGATTTGCCAGGAGCAGCAGCAGCGCCACATCCGAAGGTTTCAGGCCGAAAATGTCGGTGTAGAAGAAGGTGAGAATGAGGAACATCGCGGAGATGACCACATTGACGGCCAGATCCCCGGCGCCAAAGCCGACCTTTTCGAGTACTGTGAGTCTTTCTGTTTTCATTCAGATACCTACCTTTTCGACGAAACCTTGAACAGGCGTTTCATGCTATTGGTGAGCGAGCCGACGTGACCGGATCGCAGATGATCAACTCCTCGGCGACGACCCGAGCACGCGACCTCTCGCTGACGCGCCCGGTGTTGTGGAGCACGCGCATGACGGTCGAGGGTGGAACCCATGATGCGATCTCAGGGGCGTACGGCTGGCGCCCGTCGACCGAGGGGTCGGCGAATCGGTTGTCCCTGAATCGCTACCTTGCTCCCCCACAGGGTCACACCGTCGGTCGATACGGCCGAAAAGGTGTGCACCCAGAGACGGTTGTCATCGTCCCAACAGCGGCAGACGACCCCCTTGTAGGTCACGCCATCCAAAGTGATGGTGATTGTGTTGCCCGTCGGCATGAACCAGTACCCATCTCTCCCACCGAGGCTGCCATCGCTCCAAAACTCGATGTTCGTAGATGTCTTGACGACTCCGGTGACATCCTTGCCGTGGTTGATCACCTTGTAGGTGCCGGACACGGCTGCTACGGGGTAGCTTCCGATCGTCTCCCCGGCATAGCGATGTGGATTCATGACCGGCCAGCCATCCTCGTTGAAGAAGAACTGATGAACGCGGACTTCGTGGATTTCACCCCAGCCGACAAAACGGGTGTGGAAGAAGTTGAACCACTTCCCCGAGCTTTGATCGTAGATGACGGAGTTGTGGCCCGGTGACTTGTAGCCGACCGTGGTTGCGGCGAATTCACCTTCGACCGGCACGAACTGCCAGTTGCCGGCCAGCTTCAGACCATATGTTTCCCAGTCAGGTGTTCTCCCGACCACCTCCATGTTGTTGCCAGCCGGATCGTAGTAAGGACCATCGGGGTCATCCGAACGGAATACCCGCATGTTGTAGCCGTCATTCGCCGCCAGCCCTCCGTAGGAGAGGAACAGGTAGTAATAGTCGGTTTCGGGGTTGTACTCGATGAAGGGTCCTTCGATCGGGGCGTGGTTGCCGCCCATCAAATAGGTACCCCAATCCTGACCGGGTTTCTGAAAGCCGATATCGGGGCCGGAATCCTCCATCTCGAAGATATAGATGCCTCCGGAATAGGAGCCGTAGACCATCCAGAGCTGGCCGGTTTCGTCGCGGAAGAGACAGGGGTCGATGGTATTGGGATCAACGCTTGCGTTGTAGCCGCCCTCACCGGTCTTTTTGATCTCCCCGAGATTCAGATAGGGCCCTTCGATATCGTCCGAAACCGCGACGCCCAGGTATCCCCTGTGGGGAGCGAGGACGTTCGCCCAAAGACAGTAGTAGTAGTAGAACCGGCCATCCGGCATCTCGAAGACGTCTGCGGCCCAGAGATCGCTGACTCCGCACCAGGACCGGAGATCCGACAGCTCCGTGGCGAAGTTCGGGAAATGAACCGGATTTCCCTGGTAGATCGACGTCGCTACCTGAGTCCAGTTCATCAAATCCGTCGTCCAGGCCGATGCCCCGTGAGACCCATAGACATAGAAACGATCGCCGACTTTGATGACGGACGGATCGTGAACCGTGACGTCGGTGAAGCTCGGTGCTTCTGCTCCGTGGAGAACGCCGGCAACGGCAAACACAACGACGAGTGAAACGATGTTGCGCAATTTCATCGCAAGCCCAATCGATCGATTCAAACGGGAAAACAGGAGCCGTCCCGGTAGATGCATCGACTCCCGGTCCCTCCATGAGCCGCATCATTAAGGGCATCCACCCTCGGGCATCGTAACACGTGCCGTGTGCGGCCTGGCACCGATCATTGGAAGGTGCCACTCTCCGCGTTGTCTGCATCGTCTACCTCCCTATCCCTCAAGGTTGCAGTGCAAACAATGCGAAGGGTGGCACCTATAATTGTCGCGATGTACTCGATCCGAAGATGGCGCGAGAAATACGGCAAGGTCACCCTTCAATCGCTGTGGGACCTGTTCATGGTCTGGGTGGTCATCGTCAACCTGACCCTGATCCTCTTCGACCTGACCTACCTCTGGCTGCGCCCGATCTATTTCAGGTATGTCCCGGTCATCACCAGGGTGTGGGACCCGGTGCTCGGGATCGAGCCGCATCCATTGACCGAGGAACTCATCGAAAAGGCAGCTATCGCCGAACAGCAGCTGCAGCTCGCTCCCCGGTCGTCGGATCTCGTCGC
>CP070824.1:568591-573363 GCA_020344395.1 Candidatus Zixiibacteriota bacterium
GCTGAGTAGTGCCTTTCGGTCCCCCCTTGGGCTTCGGAGGCCTCTGTTGAGTCGTGTCCTTTGGTCCCCCCCTGGATCTCTCAGATGCAGGCTTGGAGGCCGGTCCTTCGGGACGTCGACCACGTGGTCTGGCTTCACCCTCGCCTCGGTTCGGTTTGCTCTCGGGGCGGCGCACCCTGCCTCGCGGGCGGCGCTTTTGCCCGCGGGCGGCTTTTCCGCGCCTGGGCCTGGTCGCAGGAGAAGCGTCAGGGGTAATCATTTCTTCCTTCTCCTCATCGCCTCCGAGCGGCCCGCGACCTAGGATCTCTCCTCGACATATCCAGACCTTTACACCGATACAGCCGTATGTCGTGGCGGCCGTGGCCGTGGAATAATCTATATCCGCGCGCAGGGTGTGAAGCGGAACACGCCCATCTTTGTACTTCTCAGTGCGTGCAATCTCGGCTCCGCCGAGACGGCCCCCGCATTGCACCTTGATGCCGTCCGCGCCCATTTTCATAGTCGCAGCAACTGCTTTTTTCATAGCGCGTCGGAAAGACACCCGACCCTCGAGCTGGCGAGCGATTGAATCCGCAACCAGGCGAGCATCCAATTCAGGCTTACGAACCTCAACAATATTCAGGGCAATATCCTTGCCCGTCAGCATCTGCAATTCTTCACGCAGCTTATCAACCTCGGCTCCCCGCCGACCAATCACAATGCCGGGGCGAGCCGTCTTGATATCGACCGTCACCTTTTTCGGAGCTCGTGATATCATCACGCCGGAGATGCCGGCGTTTTCCAGACGCCGGTTAATGTACCGTTTGATCATCATGTCCTCATAGACCAGGTCTGCGAAGTCCCGATCCGAGGCATACCACCGACTATTCCACGGTCTGTTTACGCCAAGCCTGAATCCTATTGGGTTTGTCTTCTGTCCCAACACGTTCTCCTTACAAAAACTAATTCACACCGATGGTCGGAGTTCATTCCTTATCCTTACCGGACGCCCGCTTTTTCGTCGCGGTCTTCCGGCTGGTTTTCTTCTTTTCCTTTGGCCCATCAGCGGCCTTCTCCCGGGTCGCTTTCTTCTTCGCAGTCTTCTTCTTGGCCGGCGCTTTTTTCTTAGCTGTCTTCCTGGCAGCAGTCTTACGAGCCTTCTTCTTAGTAGCAGGCTTGACCTCAGCCTTGTCGGCATCCGCCGCCTTATCCCCGACCTCAGCTACCGGGACCTTCTTCTGCACTACTTCTTCAAGAATGACAGTAAGATGACAGTGACGTTTTCGATACCGGTAGACTCGCCCCATCGACCGGAATCTGATTCTCTTCATGGTCGGGGCCGCATCAACCATGATATTTTTCACGTGGAGATCTTCCGGTCTGAGTTGTGCTGTTCCTTCCTGCGACAGGGCATTGGCAGTGGCCGATTTCAGCGTTTTGGCAATATGCTCGGCTGCCACTCGGGGCGTGAAATTCAAGATATCAAGGGCCTTCTCGACCGGTAGTCCTTTGACCATGTCAGCCACCAGCCGCATCTTACGCGGCGGGATACTGATGTATCGTAGCCTGGCCATTGCTTGAACCGACATGTTAAACCTTAACCTTTCACCGCGCTGGCCCGTTCCACAAGTCTGCCGCCGTGTCCGCGGAACGTTCTGGTCGGAGCGAACTCGCCCAGTTTGTGGCCTACCATGTTCTCAGTCACATATATGGGGATGAACTTATTGCCGTTGTGAACCGCAAAAGTATGGCCGACGAACTCCGGGCTGATGGTCGATCGCCGGGACCAGGTCTTGATGACCTTTTGCTCGCCGGATTCGTTCATCGCTTCGATCAGCTTCATCAGCTTGACTTCCACATACGGGCCTTTTTTCAGCGAACGGGGCATACTATATCTCCAACAATGCTATTTCTTCCTGCGATCCTCGACCAGGTGGTCAAGTGGTTTGCGTTTCTTCCTCGTCTTGTAGCCTTTGGTCGGTTTTCCCCATGGCGTACAGGGGTGCCGGCCACCCGAAGAGCGGCCTTCGCCTCCGCCCATGGGATGATCGACTGGATTCATGGCCACTCCCCGTACAATGGGGCGCCGGCCGCGCCAGCGGGCCGCTCCGGCTTTTCCCCAGATGATGTTCTTGTGATCGATATTACTCAACTGGCCAATAGTGGCATAACAACCGGCCGGAACCGTTCGGACTTCTCCCGAGGGCATCCGTAGCGTGACCTTGTTTCCTTCCTTGGCCACCAACTGAGCCATCGAGCCGGCTGACCGTACCATCTGGGCACCCTTGCCCGGACGCATTTCTACGTTGTGGACGTTGATACCGAGAGGTAGGTTAGACAGCGGCATGGCGTTGCCGGGGCGGATGTCCACGTTCTCTCCGGAAATCAAAGTGTCGTTCACCCTGACTTCAGCGGGAGCCAGAATGTACCGCTTCTCGCCGTCAACATAGTGTAACAGGGCAATGCGTGCCGACCGGTTGGGGTCATACTCGATGGAGGCCACCCGGGCCGGTATATTGCGCTTGTCTCGTTTGAAGTCTATCCGACGGTAACGGCGCTTATGTCCGCCGCCTCTGTGATATGCGGTGATGCGCCCCTTGTTGTTACGTCCACCGGACTTCTTTAGAGGCTCCAGCAGCGATTTCTCGGGAATCGATGACGTGATATCCTCGAAGGTTGACACCGAACGGTAGCGCAACGACGGGGTAACGGGACGAAATTTCTTTATCGGCATGACAAATCTCTATCTGATCTAAACATTCTCAAAAACGCTGATAGACTGATCTTTCTTCAACTTGACAAACGCTTTCTTCCAGGACGGTCGGCGTCCCTCGGAGCGCCATCCCATGCGCTTGGGTTTGGATGGCACGATCAACGTCCGCACTTTTTCCACTTTCACACCGAAAGCACGCTCGACGGCCAGCTTGATGGCATGCTTGCCCGCACGACGATCCACCTCAAACACATACTCATTGTTTTGCTCTTTCAAGTCGGTGGTGCGCTCAGTGGTTATATGTGATTTGATAATCAATCGGGGGTCGAGGCTCATGCGAACACCTCCTCAACACTCTGCAGGCCGGCTTTTGTGAGCAGGACCACATCCGCATTAAGTATGTCGTAGCCGTTGGTCAGGGAGGCACGGCTATACAATACCTTGGGCAGGTTGCGACAAGAATAGCGCAGCTTATCATTGCGACCCTCGTCAAGGATAAGGCACTTCTTGTCATTCAGGTCCAGGAGCGTCAGAACACCGCGCACCGACTTGGTCTTGAACTCCTCCAGTTCAATGGCATCGATAATCTTGATGGCCCCAGATTTAGCCTTCTGAGAAAAGATCGATCTTATGGCCAGTCTCTTCATCTGTTTGGGAAACCTGGTGCCGAATTTCTTCGGCGATGGACCAAAGACAGTCCCGCCGCCGCGCCACAACGGCGAACTGGCCGTGCCCGCCCTGGCTCGCCCCGTGCCCTTCTGTCGCCATGGCTTGTGTCCTCCCCCGACCACATCTTTACGTGTCTTTGTAGCCGCGCTGCCCTGGCGCTGGCGGGCGAGAAGGTTGACCAGATACTGATGTACCGCCGCCTCGTTCGGCTCGACGCCGAATACGGCGTCTTTCAGTTCCACCGTGCCGACCTCGGATCCATCCTGGCTGTATACTTTGACCGTCATTTTGACAACCCATTGCGACTGCGGTTCGACGTACGAACCTTAACGAGCGAACCCTTGCTGCCGGGTACAGCACCCTTGATCAGCATGAGATTCTCGTCTTCAATTATTTTCACTATCCGTAGCTTGAGCACTGTTACCTTGTCGTGTCCCATGCGACCGGACATCCTCTTCCCCTTAAAGACCCGAGACGGCGTGGCACACTGACCGATTGAACCCGGAGCGCGCCAGCGGTCGGATTGGCCGTGAGTCTTGTTCGCACCGCTGAACCCGTGCCTTTTCATGGTACCGGCAAAACCAAGACCGCGGGATATACCGATGACATCCACCAACTCGCCTTCGTTAAACAGAGTCACCGTCAAGTCCGACCCGACGTCAATCTCACCTTCGTCGAACCGGATTTCACGGAGGAACTCACGAGGTTCAACCCCGGCTCGCGCGTACTGACCGGCCACCGCCTGGTTCGCGTGGCTGAGCACTTTTGGACCTCGCCTCCTGGTGCGCCGTTTCCGGACTTTCTTGACCTTTCCAAATCCGATCTGGAGCGCCTCGTAGCCGTCCTTATCGACGGCCCTGCGGGCTACCACCGGACACGGACCTGCTTCGACCACGGTTACGGGAACCGCCTCCCCGCTTTCGGAGAAGATCCTGGTCATACCCAGTTTTCTGCCAACGATTTCTTTCATGGCCAAATCCAATCAGGTCTTAATCTCAACATCCACACCGGCCGGCAGATCGAGCTTCATTAACGCGTCGACCGTCTGCGGCGTCGAGTCGTAAATCTCAATCAGGCGCTTATGGACTCTGGTTTCAAACTGCTCGCGCGACTTCTTGTCAACGTGCGGCGAACGCAGAACTGTATACACCGTTCGTTTGGTCGGCAACGGCACCGGACCAACTATCCTGGCTCCGGTACGCAGAACGGTTCGCGAGATCTCTCTCGCGGACCGGTCCAGAGAAAAGTGGTCGTATGCCTTAAGTCTGATTCTGATCTTTTGTACATCCATTTTGTTCAGCGCCTTAACCACCAGGCTTATTCCTTAATATCCGCTATGACACCGGCGCCGATGGTGCGACCACCCTCACGGATCGCAAAACGCAACTCCTTCTCCATCGCGATCGGCGTT
>CP070824.1:573463-578189 GCA_020344395.1 Candidatus Zixiibacteriota bacterium
GGAGGTCCTGTCAGGCAGGCAAAATCTGAATCTCGGCCGATTGTAGGCGACACATCAGCGAGAGTTTCCGCAGCAGCAAACGCATTCGGCTTGTGTGAGCACGCTCGTGGAGTACGACCGGACTCGCGGTAACGGTCGGCTTCGGCGATTTCGATATGAGCAGCGCAAACCCAAAAAACGACATATTAGCCACCAACCTTCTGATGGGTCAATTGTAATTATGACAGAACCGGAAGATTCATCGCTGGTCAGCAGTTGTCTCAAAGGCAATGCTGGAGCGTTTGAAATCCTGGTCGAACGGTATCAGAGGCAGATCTTCAATGCTGCCCTGAGAATGGTGAAGGACTACGACGACGCTCGGGACCTCACCCAGACCGCTTTCGTAAAGGCGTACGAGCGGCTGGAAAGCTTTGATCCGAGACACAAGTTCTTCAGTTGGATTTACAGGATAGTAATAAATGAAGCGATCAATTTCCTGAAATGGCGACGTCAGCATGAAGCCCTTAATAGCGGAATTGCCGAAGCCACGGAACGACCAGACGTTGATATCGAGAATGGTGAGCGGACGGAAATGGTACAGGAAGCGATATACCAGCTCAGAGTTGAGCAGAGGGTTTTGATTGTGTTGAGGCACTTCGCTGAACTGTCATACAGGGAGTTGGCGTATGTTCTTGAGGTTCCTGAAAAAACCGTCAAATCCAGACTATATGCAGCCAGACAGGCTCTGTGCGTACTTCTGGAGGAAAAGGGGGTGACAGCCAGTGATTGAGGAAGAACTGCTCGTCCTGATTAACAAAGATATCGACGGCGATAACACGCCGGCGGAGAGCGCGCAGCTCAGAGACCGCCTTGAGTCCAACGAGGAGGCCAGGAAGTATCACCAGGACCTGGTGAATATGTCGCATGTCCTGAAGCAGGTGGAAGATGTAGACCCACCCGCACGGCTCAGGCACGACATCATGAGAGAAATCCCCGCCGCCAAATACAGGTCACGGGAATCTGAGGGTTTTGTCGCTACCATCGTCACGGCCTTCAGATCATTGAGGACAGTCAGACCGGCATACGCATTCTCGGCGGGCATGGCCGCCGGGATTGCCGTCTTGATGGTGGTGTTGGGCTCGCTTGGCGATACCGAATCTCTGCGGCCTTCCCAGGTGAGCGGTACGATCGTCGAGGACAGGGCAGCACCGGTGACAAGCCCGACAGACCGCGAAGAATTCGACCTGAATGGTGTCTCCGGAACCCTGGAAACGTGGTCATCAGTTGACCTTTCGGCAGCGAACCTGAAGATAACGGCCGATGGCGCTGTGGCAGTCAGCATTGAGTTCGATGATGCCGCACTCGCTTTTACCGGGCTTGAAATCTCGGATGAACCATCGGTGTCTGTTGACACTGACCCTGGTCTGATTGAAATCGTGACACGGGCGTCCGGATCATGGATCATGAGCTTTGACAACCATGCCGGAGTTGATTCACCTCTTGAAGTATCGGTTCGAACCGGGAGCGCCATCTTTGAATGCAGGCTAAGTACGGGTGGAGATTAGACTTACCCGGAGGGAGACACGGGTTTGGAGCTATGAAACTTTTTCAACAAATCCGACCCTGCTCTGTAATTAGAATGTAGGAGTTAACGAGATAGAGGAGATCCCCAAACAAGGAGGGTATGATGTCAGACAGATCCAAACCGATGCTCGGTAGCGGTAAGGCAAGAGTCTTCCTGGCCGGGGTACTGGTAATTGCTGTGCTGGTGGTTCTTTTTGCCGTCACCGGTTTTCCGCCGTTTGAGAGAGACACCGTAGGCACCATCGGGACGGCTGACAGGTATCAGGCTGAGCAGATGACGGATGAGGATGTCATCCTGGATGATCCGGAGATACAGGCGCTGTTGCAGGATGACGAAGTCCTGGCCCTGCTCAACAATGAGGACTTCCGGAAGCTGGCCGAAAGCGATGAGTTCTTCATGGCCATGGCCCTTCCCGATGTCGAGGCCATCGTTATGGCTGACGATTTCGCCCGAATCGCCAGACAGCCGGAATGCGCACGGCTATTCGAAAGCGCTGAAATGGCCACTGTACTTGGGCGGTCCGAGTATGTCACACTTCTGCAGGATGATGACTTTGACAGGCTGGCCGCCGAGGAGAGCTATGTGGCATTGGCGGAAAACGCATCGTTCGAGTGGATCGTCCAGCCGGAGTTCAAGCGGTGGCTTGAAAGACCAGATGTCTATCGGTTGCTCCAGGAGCCGGATTTCACCAGACTGATGACCCAGCTTGCTTCGGCCGAGAGAGCGACGGATGAGGACATGGCCAGGCTGTATGAAAGCGCCGAGTACGAGAGGTTGGCTGTCAAGCCGGAGTACGCCGAGGCCCTGGCTGACGACTTCCGCAAACTGGCTCCTCTGCCGGCTGCCCGTGCCCTCATGACCGACGAGGCACTGCCCAGAATTGCCGTGTTGCCGGCCTTCAAGCGTCTGGCAGAGCGCCCGGAGTATGCAGAAGTAGCCATGATGCCAGAGTACCGCCGCATTGCGCGACTGCCGGAACATGCCAAGCTGGCTGCCATGCCGGCATTCAAACGACTGGCACGGTTGCCGGCCCTGAAGCGAGCATTACGGCCAGAATTCCAGAATATCATGCGCAAACCTGAATTCTGCCGTATCGCCATACTGCCGGAATACCGACGGCTGGCCATCAAGCCGGAAGCTGCAAGAATCTTCCGTGAGCCTGCGGTCTGTCGATCACTGGTCGCAACCCTGCTGGCCGAAAGGGAAACGGACGACGCGCACTAAGGCCGTACTTGGGGGGACCCAGGTTGGGGGGAGCGTGCCCGACCGGACGGCGAACACATGGAGATACCCGAAAAAGCGGGTATCTCCTCGTCTTTATTGCCTTTGAGTAGATACTGACCTACCATTATCGCTGATGACCACCTACGCAACCACAGTCGACAAGGAAACCGGAAGCCAAATCCGACTCCGGGTCTATTTCCGCCTTTTATTAGTGGCTGCTGTTATAGCAGTCGCCATGCTGACAGCCGGCCCGGTCCATGCTCAGTTCTCGGTCCTGGAGACCGATGATATGCGGCTGGTCTACTTCACCGGACTGCATTCTTACCTCGTCCCGCACGTGGCAGGCTGTTTCGAAAACTCCATGTCGTTTCACAGACAGCTCTGGGATTATGAGCCGTCAGAAAAAGTCACCGTGTTCGTACACGACTTCGGCGACTACGGCAACGGCGGGGCCAGTTCATCCCCCAGGAACACCATCTCGCTCGGCATCGCGCCTCTCAATTACGTGTATGAGACAGCCCCGGCCAACGAGAGAGTCAACTCCACCATGAACCACGAGGTCATGCACCTGGTGGCCCTGGACAAAGCCACCTGCCGGGACCGTCTCTTTCGCTTTCTCTTTCACGGCAAGGTCAGAACATCGTCAGCACACCCTGAATCCATGCTCTACAGTTTTCTGACCAGTCCGCGCCGTTCAGCCCCCCGCTGGTTTCACGAAGGCATAGCTGTTTTCTTCGAGACCTGGATGTGCGGCGGCTACGGGCGAACCCAGGGGGCCTGGGATGAAATGGTCTTCAGGACTATGGTCCGTGACAGCCTCCGTATCTATGACCGACTGGGCCTTGAATCCGAAGGGACCAAAGTCGACTTTCAGGTAGGTGTCAATTCATACTTGTACGGAGCACGCTTCTTCGCTTACCTGGCATATCATTACGGCCCTGAAAAACTGATTGACTGGGTCTCGCGAGCTCCGGGCAGTAGCACCTACTTCAGTGCCCAGTTCAAACAAGTATTCGCCATCTCTCTCGATGAGGCATGGAAGAATTGGGTCGAGTGGGAGCGCAGTTTCCAGGCATCCAACCTCGAACTGCTCAGACAGTACCCCAGGACTCCTTACCGGGATCTTTCTACCAGAGCACTCGGTTCCGTCTCAAGAGCGTTTCTCGATTCTGAAGGCGGCGGCCTGATCACGGCCGTCAATTATCCCGGTCAGGTGGCTCACATCGTTTCGATAGATACGGCTGACGGCTCTATGAGAAATATTCGCGAGGTAAAGGGAGCGGCCCTGTATTTCGTCTCATCGCTCGCTTTCGACTCTTCTTCGGGCACCCTGTTTTACACCACCGATAATAACGACTGGCGTGATCTGGAGACCGTCAACCTGCGAACGGGCAAATCCCGGACACTGATGAAGAATGAGAGGGTCGGCGATCTGAGTTTCAACCCGCAGGATTCATCACTCTGGGGGGTCAGGCATTTCAACGGAATATCCGCCCTCGTAAGGATACCTCATCCATACAAGGAGTGGAACCTCGTTTATTCGTGGCCCTACGGGAAGGACATTTACGATATAGATATCTCATCTGATGGTAAACTGCTATCAGCCGCCCTGGCCGAAGTGTCCGGACGTCAAACCCTGATCCTCATGGATGTCGCCTCTCTTCTGGAAAAGGACACAACGTATACCACACTGTTTGATTTTAAAAAATTCCTCCCGGCCAATTTCACCTTCTCCCCGGACTCTCGGTATCTGTACGGCTCCTCTTACCGAACCGGTGTTTCGAATATTCACCGATATGACCTCTTGCTGGACTCTATGGAGGTACTGAGCAATTGCGAAACAGGCCTCTTCCGCCCCCTACCAGTATCGGATGATTCCCTGATAGCATTCCGGTATACCGGCGATGGATTCGTACCGGTGAAAATGGGAATCACACC
>CP070824.1:578289-582898 GCA_020344395.1 Candidatus Zixiibacteriota bacterium
GTCGGATCTCTCAAGACGGAAATTTGTCATCTGAGCATTTTCACCCGGCACCGACACGGACTGACTCGCATCGATGACCCCGGAGAGTTGTGCAATCTCGTCTTTCAATGTTGTGCCCGTGTTGGCCGGCAGGCGGTCAAGGCCGCGAATGACCAGGACCTGGTCCTCGGCGAAACCAAGCTTCCTGTCTTTCAAGTAATTCACCTGATTATATATCATGACCGTACCGATTATCAGCGCAATTGAGATGGCGTATTGGCCAACTACCAAAACGCTCCTGAGAATCGAACGTGATGTTGTCGGACCGTCGGCCGCCTGCAGCGTTGCTACGGGTTTTGTCATCGACAGAGATATCGCTGGATAGAATCCCGCGATCACACCTACCAGAACTGCAAACAGCAGGAACCCGGGTACTATCCAGGGGTGAGAGAGATATTCCAAATCGAGTTCACGCTGAACCATCGTGTTAAACGACGGCAGAGCGAGTTCAACCAGGATCACCGCGACCACGAGTGCCAGCATGGCGAGTAGCGTCGACTCCAACAGAAATTGCAGCGTCAGCTTGCGGCGGTCCGCGCCGAATGTCTTCCTGACGCCGATCTCCTTCATGCGGACGGACGATCCGGCGGTCGTCAGGTTTATGAAGTTCGCACAGGCAATCAGCAGCACCCCTACGGCGATGGCTATGAAAAGCAGGACATATGTAATGTCTCCCTGCTTCTGAGCTATCTCTTCTCCCTCAAAGTCCGAGTACAAATGTATTTCTGTCAACGGCTGAAGATGGACCTTCAGAAGGATGTCTCTCTTGGCCAGTGCATTCCCGAAACGCTCGTCTATGATTGAGGAAACCTTGCTCTCGAGGTCCTCGACGCTGGCGCCGGGCAGCGTCCGCAGGTAGGTGAATGTGCTAAGGGTGCCCCACCGCCACCCCTCATTGCTCTCGCTCGGATAAAGGCTGCGAAAGGAAAGGAGAAAGTCAAAGGATAGGTGCGAGTTTGACGGGACCCGGTCGATTACGCCGGTCACCGCGAAATCGTCGGATCCCCCCAATCGAAGGATCTTGCCAAGCGGATCGTCATCGCCAAAGTACTTGCGAGCGATATCCCGGGTGATGACGACACTGTGACCGCCGGCCAGGGCAGTCTGAGGGTTTCCCTGAATCAGGGGAAACGTGAACACGCTGAAAAACTGAGAATCGGCGTAGAGTATGTTCTCTTCGAAAAATCGGTTATTCGCGTAAGCCACTTCAATCCGGTTTCCGGAATTGATACGCGTGATTGCAGCTATTTCAGGGACGGCGGCCTGAACGGCTGGCGCCATAGGATCGCTTCCGGTCGGTGCACCGCGTGTCGTGCCGGCCATGGTCAGCTCGTGACAAAGGCGGTATATACAATTCCCGTTCTGATGGAAACGATCAAAGCTCAGTTCATCCACCACCCAGAGCATGATCAGTATGCACGTCGCCAACCCCACGGCGAGTCCGGTAATGTTGATAAATGTGTGCCCTTTATGACGGATGATGTTTCTCAGGGCAACCGTCATGTAGTTACGCAGCATGTCTTACTCCTGTTCATAGCATGTGTACTCTACGTCGTTGGCCCACTCCGGACCGACCGCAATATATTATGTCTCTATACGTGTGCTTCGCGCTCAAGGTTCTGTTTTACAGCAGGTTCGCAATAGATATGGGAAGTCAGGGCGCCTCGCGGCGTGTCGTGAATTTCCCGGTCAGATGAATAGCGGTGACTTCAGTTATTGACGGATGACCAATAGGACAGAAGACAATCAGCTGTTTATCAACAAGCCAAGTCGATATGACCGACAAAACCATCAGTTCATTCGTCGGGGCCGCTTTCACGTATTCTGTGGTCAATCATTACCCCTGCGGTTCTAAGGCGGCCCACTGGAAGCCATTCTTGATTCTTGCGCCAGGCAGTGGCCCGGGTTAATTAGTGTCTGCGAATCGGTATGCAGAGATGAAATCCACCCTAATCAGTAGAACCCAGCCATAAATAGTGGGCACCCGGCCCTTCCGTCTCATTTCTCATCAGATGAGGGCGCCCGGTCCGGGGCCGGACCATCCGATCATCACGCCCATGATATTACGGGACGGGCTTTTGCAGCAACCCGTGGTTATTGTTCCACCTGCTCTTTATCGGAACCAGGGGCAACGTCCCTGCGTTGTTGATTTGGACTCGTGTCTGTATCCGATTCACACAAAGGACCATGCAGGCAGGTTTTGGTCGTATCATTTCAATACAAGGAAATGTGTAACATGTACAGACTTCTTGGATTCATGTCGGTCGGGGTCACCGTGATTCTCATAGTGAGTGTGGCTATAGGGTGTGGCTCTAATCGAAAGAACATCGAAGAACTGGCCGGTGAAGGAAACGAACTCAGGGTTTACGAAGTGTTTGGGATGGATTGTCCCGGTTGTCATGGCGGCGTAGAGAAGCTCGTCAACCGCTTGAACGGGGTAATTGCCTCCAAGGCCAATTGGGAAAAGCAACAGTTGACAGTTGTCATATTGCGCACGGCCGAAATCACCGACCAGATGATATTCGATGCTATAAAGCAGGCCAATTTCACACCCGGAAAGCGGCTAAGGTGACAAGCACCAGACAGAAAGGAGTCATTCGGCTTTGGGGTATGCTCGTATTGGTGCTTGGAAGTCAGGCGTTCCATCATTCAACGGCACAGGCAGGTGGGATCAGCATTGACGCCGGGCTGACCCCGGCAGCCAACCGATGGATTTTTCGCTCACAAGTACGAATTCTCCAGCGTAACAACGGCCCGGCAGTGCCGTCGATGAAAATGGAAGCTTACATGTTTCCGGTTATGGTTGCCTATGGTCTGCGGTCGGATGCAATGATCATGATTCGCCAGTCATATATGCGTCGGGTGATGAAAACGGCAGGCGAATCAAGTACCAGTTCGGGGCTCGGTGATCTGTTCATCCTGGGAAAGTACCGGCTTACGAGAATCAACACCTCCACCTACACGCTGGGAATTGCCCCAACTCTGGGGATTGAGCTTCCGACAGGCGAGGACCGCATTAGCTCTGATAGTTACGACCTTCGTTATGGGATATTACTTTCAGGGCGTTCGAATTCCTGGGGAATTGATCTTAATCTAACCTATGCCTGGAACGGGATAGCTTTAACCGACAACACGGATATCGATCCGGGAGATGAAATCGCCGTTGAGGCCGCCGTGTCACGCCAGGTCAGTGTGGGGGAGACTGCCGACATCGCTGTTGCTCCTGTATTGGAATCGTCCTATCAGAAGCGGGATGCGGACATCAGCAACGGCGTAAGAATCGGCAATACCGGTGAGTCGCTTCTCCTGTTGGCACCGGGACTGAAACTAACACGGGGCTCTTTTATTCTGGAGGGGCTTGTTCAGTTTCCCATCTGGCAGGATCATGAAGGCTCACAAACGAAGCGGCAAACCAGCGTTCTGTTGGGCGTCAGACTGATGAATTAGCAAGAGAGCAGGAGAAAAGAGGGGCTTTAATTGGCCAAGCTTAAGCAGCTATTTTGAAATTGCGGGGGGCTCAATTTTAACACGGGCACGCTGCCCGATAAAGACGTCGAAAGCTCATCCGCTGACGACCTTAATTTATTACCCCTCAACGCCTTACGTAACTTCTTGCGACAAGAAGCCCGCCCCGAAAGGTGGGTCAGGCACCCCGTTCAGTGCGCATCCCGAGAAAATTTCTTATCTATGGTTGGAAATAGGTATTTCCATGCAACCCATGTGAAGAATACAGCAAACGCTATGATCCACAAAAGATCCTGAATGTCATATACACCAAGGACTCTGACGTGCGTTTGGGGCCCGATCGCAAATCCACCGACTATACAGACTGCTACAACCAAAGCTTTGAGAACTCTGCTCATCGTCCGACCTCAGCAGCAATAGGTACGTTTTGAGTAAAATGTGTCAAAGGCCGCGCCCTTGTCAATGCTTAAGATCACAGTTGGAGTTGGAGCAATGAACCCGGATGAATGGGGCCCTTCCGCAAGCGAGGGTCTTTACCGTGCCGGGGCCTGCCCGTTTTTGTCAGCATCTGCAGACCTCAAACGAATCTTGCAGGGTCTGGTGGCGGGTGATGGGCTGATGGAATATCCGGGCCCGATGAGCCGGATCTGTTCGGCAATTATGTTTATGCCAACGGTTACAGGGTGCGAGACCATGATCCGAGACTGAAAATATTCACACGGGTGGATCCAGCGGCGTCCCAACGCGTTACGTAGCTCTCCGGATCACGTATTTCGAACTCGACCTGATTCTCGCAAGAGTTCGGGGAGAGTGATACTGTGGTCGCCATGATTCAAAATCCCGCAAACAAGCCCCGTTTTCCACCTCAACTCCGATCTTGACAATAGTGCCAAGCCCCATGTATTGATAAGTGAAAAAAATTTTTCATTTGTCGAAACATATGCTGCGAAGCCCTCGTAGCTAGGGTGGAATTATTGGTAAGATACTCCGAACCGAACCGGCAGTTGCTGCGAACGGCAAGCAAGGCAGAATAAGGACAGCCATACTATATGCATGAAACTCAACTCAAACAACTGAGTCGACGCGAGCGGGAAATCATGGATAT
>CP070824.1:582998-587602 GCA_020344395.1 Candidatus Zixiibacteriota bacterium
GGTGACCGGTTCCGGCAAAACTTTCAGCATTGCCAACGTCATTGCGCGACATGGACGTCCGGCGCTGGTGATATCTCACAACAAGACGCTGGCGGCTCAACTCTACGGTGAATTGAAAGCGTTCTTCCCGAAAAATGCGGTTGAGTTCTTCATCAGCTACTATGACTACTACCAGCCCGAGGCATATCTTCCGACCACAGATACTTTCATCGAAAAGGACACCCATCTCAACGAAGACATCGACCGTCTGCGGCTCCGGGCCACGGCGTCGTTACTGGAGCGTGAGGACGTAATCATAATTGCGTCGGTTTCGTGTATTTATGGCATCGGATCGCCCGATGAATACAAACGACAAATGCTGTTTCTTGAAGTTGGATCGGAATGCGGTCGGGATGAGACAATACGTAAGTTAATCGCCGTTCATTACAATCGAAACGACATCGATTTTTCCAGGGGGAATTTCCGGGTGCGGGGCGATACCATAGACCTGATTCCGTCGTATCAGGAACACGCTGTGCGTCTCGAGTTCTTCGGCGATGAGATAGAGCGGATAACTTTGATCGACCCTCTCACGGGGGAAATACAGGATAACCGGAACAAAGTGGCGATATACCCGGCCAAGCATTTTGTGACATCACGACGCACACTCCAGCAGGCTGTAAGTCAGATTGAGCAGGAATTGCAGCAGCGACTGGAAACGTTTCGGCAACTCGATAAGTTGCTCGAGGCGCAGCGCCTGGAGATGCGGACCCGCTACGACCTCGAAATGCTGAAGGAAATCGGTTATTGCAGCGGCATAGAGAACTACTCCCGTTATTTAACCGGTCGGGAAGAAGGGGAGAGGCCCAAATGTCTGATTGATTTTCTGCCGGATGATTTTGTCACCATTATCGACGAGTCGCATCAGACCATCCCGCAGATACGCGGCATGTTTGCGGGTGACCGATCGCGGAAAGAGACCCTGGTGGAGCACGGGTTCAGGCTGCCCTCGGCGCTTGACAACCGACCGCTGTTCTTCGAAGAATTTGAGAGCCTTACGCCGAAGACGATTTATGTTTCAGCCACGCCGGCCGACTACGAGCTGGAAAAATGTGAAGGTGTTTTTGTCGAGCAGGTCATCAGGCCGACCGGACTGCTGGACCCGGTTATCACGGTAAAGCCTCTCTCGAATCAGGTGGATGACCTGCTGGAGCAGTGCCGACAGCGCAGTTCGCGGGGGGAGCGTGTTCTCGTTACGACCCTGACCAAAAGAATGAGCGAGGACCTGACTCAGTATCTGGAGCAGATGGGCGTGAGGGTACGCTACCTGCATTCTGAGATCGACACCATCGACCGAACAGAAATAATCCGGGATCTGCGGCTGGCTGATTTCGATGTTCTGGTCGGTGTCAATCTCCTTCGCGAGGGTCTTGACCTTCCGGAGGTGTCACTGGTTGCCATAATGGATGCCGATAAGGAAGGCTTTCTTCGGTCGGCGCGCTCGTTGATCCAGACAGCAGGTCGTGCGGCGCGTAACAAAAACGGTGAGGTGATATTTTACGCGGACAAGCATACCGATTCCATGAAGACAGCCATCGCCGAAACCGACCGTCGTCGAGCCAAGCAGCTGGCCTACAACAAGGAACACAATATTGATCCGGAGACGATCTATAAGACTCGCGAAGAGATCCTCCGGTCGACATCATTTGCGGACTCCAAAACGGCTGAGGTTGAGTCATTCCAGAAACCCGCCTCGTTCGAGTTGATGTCTTTCGAAGATAAGCTTACCTTCATGCTGAAGGCGATGAAGAAGTCGGCCGACAATCTGGACTTCGAAACGGCCATGCTTATTCGCGATGAAATAAAAGACCTGAAAGAACGGGTCGGAAAAAATAAAACAAAACGAACCAGCTGAGAGTTTATATTATAGTGATGGTAATGATACTACAGCGGTGTATATATGTGTCAGGGCTCATTCTGTGCCTGGCACTCGTGGGCTGTAAGGAAAAAGATGTCCCCTTTGTGATCGATCAGGACGAACTGCAGGCCTATGTCACTACCGTCCCGCAGGCGGTACAGTTGTTCCGCTCCAATGGTATGTACCCTGCCACCTCTTATGACGTCCCTCACCTGGATGCCGTGTATCAGGACAAAGTGCTGAGCCACAAGACATTTTACGGCTTTGATCTGGTCCCGCTCAGGATGCTTGACGGGAGCGAGACTCCTGACAGTATCCTGTATGCCGACTACGGTATAATGGGTATGCTGAGGGAAGCATGGGTGATCATAACCGACGAATTCACAATCGAGACTGTTCGAATGTTCCCTGCTGACACTGTAGTCGATACCACCAACCGCAAGCTGGTGCGATACGGTTTCTTTCTGAAGCTGGGTGACGACTCAAAGGAGTATGTTGGCTGGGTTCTCTGGGGCTATCGTGGGCTGGAAGCCTACGGCGGCACGCTTCGGCCGACCGTGACGGCCAGGATGCCGGACACAGTGGGTCAATACGTTGGTGATTACTCGTTGTATACGGTGGTGCCCAGGTCCAGATCGAGTGCCATCAGGAGGCTCGAATACATCAGGCTGTCGGAGATCCCTAGAATCAACAACGGCGAATTACTGGCTCTTGAAACCGAATGGATCGGTAATCCACAGGTGACAAAACGCGACTATCCCCTGGTGGCGTTCGACGGTCAGAACGGTTATGTCACGAAGACTCTTGTAAAGCAGAGTCGCGAGAGTTACCGCGATACGCTCGACATTCGCAACGGAAGTCCCCAGCGTTACAATTTCTTCTTTATGCAGTCATTCCACGACGACGAATTCTATCACACCTTCAGTTGGTGTGTGCCGTACCAATTGTGAGCGGGGGAGGGCCGCACAGGCAACCTGCAGGCGGGAAAGCCGGGTTCAGCCACTTTTTAGTTGAATAAAACAGATTCGACCGGGTAGAATGATCATGTTGACGGATGGACATGAACGAAACCAATGTATTGGAGGTAGTATGGATACTCGCAGGCTAAGGAGATTGCCGCTGTTCATTCTGGCGGTGGCGGCGCTGGGGCTGGTGGGATGCGGCACCGAGGTGCCGTCCGGTCACCGCGCGGTGTTTTTCAGCAAATTCGGCGGCGGCACCGAGTTCGGGCAGATCTACGACGAAGGTTTCAACTGGCACTTTCCGTGGAACTCGATGCTCGTTTACAAAATTCAGACCCAGGAACGCAAGGAGGATCTGGTCGTTCTGTCGTCCGACGGCGCGACTATTCGTCTTGAGGTATCGATCCTTTTCCGGCCCAACCAATCCAAGCTGGATTCTCTTCAGGTAAATATCGGGCGCGATTATTATAACGTCGCACTGGCGCCTACGATCCGAGGCATCGCCCGGGGGGTGGCGGGACGGTACAAACCGGAGGAGATTTACTCCACCAAACGGGACGAACTGCAGCAGGAGATCATCAACGAACTGACCGCCCAGATGGCTGACCGGCATATCATCGTTGAGAACGTGCTGGTGCGTGATGTTCAGATCCCGGCCAAGATCTCCGAGGCGATCAATTTCAAACTGACCGCCGACCAGGAGGCCCAGCGCATGCAGTTTACCATCGAGAAGGAAAAGCTCGAAGCCGACCGCAAACGGATCGAAGCTCAGGGCATCGCCGATTTCCAGCAGATCGTGGCGGCCGGGATTACGCCATCCTATCTCAAATGGAAAGGGATTGAGGCTACCCAGAAGATCGCCGAGTCGCCCAACACCAAGATTGTCATAGTCGGCAACTCTTCGGGCGATTTGCCGATCATCCTCGGCGGCGACAAGTAACAAGTTTCATTTGTGCGGCAGATGCGGACACGGGCATTGTCCGATCTGCCGCTTCTGAGTAAATCGAAGCCGCCGCGTAACCAGCGCCGGTTCCAGGGGTTTTCCCTTGACACTCAAAGATATGCGCATATATTCATACGTAGACAACGGAAGAGTAGCATTGTAGTGAACAAGAGAGAGCTCAGTATATACTTCAAAGCGTTCAGCGATCTCAGCAGGCTCACCATAATGGAACTCCTGGCCTGTAAGGATCTCACGGTCAACGAGATAACCTCTCAAGTCGGTCTGACTCAGTCCGCTGTCAGCCGTCACTTGAGTATCCTCAGGGCTGCCGATGTAGTTAGCGCCACAAGAGATGGTCAAAATGTCATCTATAGTCTGAACAAAGAGAATGTCAGCGTCTGTTGCAGCCGTTTCTGTGACGGTTTACGGGTAACTCCCAAAATGGAGAGGCGAAAAAAGTAGAGAAGGAGTCTTTTTTTTGAAACATATATGAGCTCATGCGCATATATACATATGCGGATTATGTGTTCACAGCCAGTGCTGTGATCAGTTCAGGTTCTAACCCATGGCATGGAGGTTATAATATGAAGCGCTTTACAATTCCTCGTACAGCCCACTGCAGCGATGGGTGCACTAGTGCGTCCCGGGTAAGACTCTAAACTACCCCCCAAGTTCACTCCCGGAAACCTAAGGCGACTTTCAATGTCACCATTCTCCTTGCCCTGTTGCCCTCGGTTTCCGGGCAGAGTTAGCGGTAATCGTGCTGGCCGGACACCAGATGGGACAGGTGTCCGGTCTGAGC
>CP070824.1:587702-592293 GCA_020344395.1 Candidatus Zixiibacteriota bacterium
GTGTGATCGGAATGAAGGTGTGTGACGAACAGCGTTTTCAGATTCTCGACTCTCAGACCCTCGACGCCGGACTCGAAGGCCGCAGCCGCACGCCGTACGACTCCGGGGCCGCAGTCAATCAGGTAAGGCGTGTCGTTGACAACAATGGCAATCGCGGAGCCGGAACGGTCCGGCTCAGCATTGGGGGTTCCGGTTCCGAGGAGGACTATCCTGGTAACGCTCTGACCTTCGGGGCTTGACCCTGTGCTGTCGCGGGCTTGAATCATGCTCACATGAACCAACAGTATACTTAAGACAGATAGTTGCTTCAGGTAATGTGTGGCGAGTTGTCGATCTATCCGCATTATGCGTTTATTACGAATACTTGTCACCATATTTCTCCAGCAGCGCCTTGAAGCGCGGATGGTCGCGGAGGGGGTCATAGCGTGGGTCGAGCTTGATTCCGTTTAGCGTCACGGCGGAAGGAATGGACAGAAGATAATCCAGAATGTCCATAGCTCCCTCCATATCTCCGGCCATGACGTGCGTCAACAGCTGACCTCTCTTCATGCGGCAGCCTATGAGAAAGTCCGCCTCGACCGGACACAGAGCAACAGCTCGCTCGGCAAACTCAAGAGCATCCTGCCTCCTGCCCAAACCGGCATAAACCTGCCCTAAGGCACTTACGATGCGATAATCCTCCGGTCCTTCCGCGTGATGCTGCTCCAGAATAACGCGAGCCGAATCAAACTGCTCAAAAGCCGCCGAATCTCTCGACATTTGCTGCAGCACAAACGCCTTATACAGACTGCGAGTAGACACTGTGCTCTGGCTCTCGATTATTCCGGAGGCAAGGCTGTCCGTGTATGCGAGGGCCGAGTCGAATTGTCGTTCGAAAAAGAACAGTAGAATCCATGCTCCAGGTCTCTTGACCGGAGACATCTCAAGCAGACGACGGGCACCTTCAAGGTCGGCGAATCCAACGCCGTACATACTCGCGCCAGTTTCGTACGCCAGTATATTGTCCGGTCCCAGACTGATCGCCTTCATGAGGTATTCGATAGCCAGGTCATAATCTCGCAGGAATGCGTATGTATCGGCAATCTCCCAGGCACCGTTCGAAGACCGGGGGTTAAGCATCTGAGCCTCAAGAAGCAGTTCCAGAGCGTCTGAGAGCTTTCCCTGACGGCGCAGAATATAAGCGACCTTCTTTATCGTCGCCCGATTGGAGGGAAAACGATCAAGAATCCATTTGTAGTCTTCCAGTGCCCGATCGTAATCCCGGTAGCAGAAATAATAAATGGTACCGCGAGCATAACGCGTGTGCAGGTCGTCCGGATCGATCCGTCGTGCCCTGGCCACGGAAGCTTCAGCTTGAGCGATCCGTTCTGCCGACCGATCCCACCCGAAATGATAAAAGGTCGCGTGAAGGTCTGCTATGCGCGCGTAAGCGCGAGCAAAGAGCGTATCCAGTTGCACCGCCCGTTCCAGAAGGCGCAGTTGCATTTCCGAGCGTTCCCTCAGGTAACCCGGCTGCCTCTGGTGGTAGCCTGCCTGCAGCCAGAGCTGGTAAGCCTCCATGTTCTGCGTGGGAATGTCTTCTACCGCTTCCTTCTCGTCCTGCACCAGAGTTACATCCAGGGCGGCGGCTATTTCCTCGGCTACCTCTGTCTGAACCTCGAAAATATCTTCGAGTGGCTGATCTATGCGGCCAGCCCAGATATGAATGTCGTCGGCCGTGCGAATGAGCTGCGGTGTTATTCTCACTCTCGCTGTATCTTTGCTTCGGTCGTACCGGATCGTCCCCTCGAGGATGTAGTCCACACCCAGCTCTTGTCCGATCTCCGATATGCTCTTTTGAGTATTCCTGTAGCCGATGATGGAAGTCCTGGAGATAACACCGAATTTACGAATCATGGCCAGGCGGGACGTGATCTCTTCAGTAACACCATCAGCGAAATACTCATCCTCTTCGGAACCGAGATTCTCAAACGGCAGCACGGCCAACATAATCCTGTCCGGCTCGCCCGGGCCTGACGGCTCTCTCCATAGTCTGGTGATGAGGAGTATCCCGGCAACCACAACAACCGCTGCCGCCGCAATCCACAGGCCAATCCTGCTTCTCTTACCCGGAGTGGATTCCGCCTGAACTCGTTTCAGATCGGCCAGCATGCCATCGGCGTGCTGGTAGCGCAGGGACGGATCCTTTGAGAGGGCCTTGTCGACTATCTGCTGGAGCTGACCGCTTGTTCCCGATTTGAACCGAGCCACCGGTTCAGGAGTTGAATTTGTTATAGCCCTGATAACGGCTGCGTCATTATCTCCTTCAAAAGGACGACGACCGGTCAGCATTTCATATAGAATCACACCCACCGAAAACAGGTCTGAACGTCGATCGACCCTGTCGCCTCTCACCTGTTCCGGTGACATGTAACCGACTGTTCCCAGGGTTGAACCGGTTTTGGTGAGCTTATCCTCACCTAATACCGTTGCCAGACCAAAGTCCAGTATGCGCGCTCGGCCTTCCTTGTCGATAATGATGTTGGCTGGCTTCATGTCCCGATGGACAATATCCGACACGTGCGCTTTGTGCAGTCCCTGGCAGATCTGCATGGTCAGTTCCACCGCATCGGACACTGAGAGCTTTCCCCGTTTGATAACATCTCGAAGAGACTGCCCCTCGATGTGGGCCATGGCGAAGAATGGTCGGCCCTTAAACTCTCCGACCTCATGCACCGGCACGATATTAGGATGATCCAACCTGGCCGCTGCCTGCGCCTCGCGCGTGAAACGGGCGCGGCTGGCTTCATCCTGGCTCAGATGTGACGGCAGGAACTTGAGGGCAACCTTGCGACTGAGCTTGGTGTCTTCAGCCAGATACACTTCCCCCATCCCGCCGGCGCCGATCTTTTCGATGATCCGGTAGTGTAAAACCTCTGTCCCATTGGTCAGGGCTAGGTGACTTCTGGTCTTATCGTCGTCAGGTTCCATGTGTCTTCTCGTACTTCTCAATTAGCGCCTTGAAGCGCGGATGATCGCGGAGGGGGTCGAATACAGGATCGAGCTTCAGAGTGTTTACGCTGTATACAAACGGCATCGAGAGTAGTGTGTCAAGTGTTTCAATAGCCCCATCATAGTTTCCTGCAAGGGTGTACACTGTGGCTAAATGACCCAAGACCATGGGGTACAGCAGTGCATCTTCCGTATCGGAAAAAAGGCGCAGTGCAAACTCGCACTCCCGGATCGCATCCTCGTATCTTCCCAGGCCAGCGAGAGCCGCGGCCAAGTAGGAATGACCAAGCGGAAAGTCAGGCGCCTGCGTCACAGCATTCTCAAACTCGACCCTGGCCGAGTCGAAGTGTAACATGCCGGTGGGTTGATCACCCATCAGCTTATAAATCCAGCCTTTGGAGAGATAGTAATTGAAATCATCAAAAGGTCGAGCGGCATCTGCGGTGGGTCTTCGTCTAAGGGCTGACTGATAATCACGATCATAGATATCCAAGATCTCCAGTTCTTCGTCCAATGAGCCCGGACCGATCAATCGCCTTCCCTGTTCAATCGTGTGGCGGGCCTGGCGGGTATCGCCATAAGCCATAATGTACCGCCAGGATTCTCGCTCATAGAGAGCTTGTGCAGCTGGTTCTATTTCGCACCCCAGATCAAAATAATGCCGGGCCAGATCGTATTGCCTCAAGGCCAGAGCACTTAATTGCAGCTCTATTACTTTCCGTATAGAACGGGGATCCAGTTCTGCGGCCCGCTGCATGCTTTTGAGAGATGCCTGCCACTGCCCGAGCCGTCTCTGGATATACGAAATCGCCTCAATGACATCAGCATCGTTGGGCTGCTCCACCAGAGCGCTTGAGAAATGCCGAAGGGCCAGATCGTAGTCTTTCTCGCCGTAGTAATAGTAGTAGCCCATCGCCATGTGACCTTCCGGCCCCCGCTGACTCACTCGGAAAGATGCCTCCGCAGACTTCTTTGCCAGATCCAGTAATTCGCGACCTTGAGCAGGATTGTGGAAGTAAAGGATGCCGGCCGCCCTTGCCAGCCAGGTATAAGCTAGAGAAAAGGTCGAATCAAGCTCAACGGCTCTCTTCAGCATGTTGATAGCAGATTCATCCTCGAGCGCCCGCATACCCAGCTCATAATAGTCCCTGCCGCGCAGAAAGTAATCATACGCTATCAGGTCCTCAGTAGGGCTTGCCTCAAGGCGCGATTTGTCAGCCTCTCCCAAGGCGATATTAAGCGCATCGGCAACGCGACCTGCTATCTCCGCTTGGACTGCGAATATCTGTGTGAGATCCCTCTCATAGTTATCGGCCCAGAGGTGGCGGTCGTCTGCAACCCTGATTAGCTGGGGAGTGATTCTAACGCGATTGGTGTTGCCCTGGCGCGCCCAGCGGATAGTCCCCTCAAGGATGTATTGCACACCCAGTTCCTGACCGATCTGTCGCAAACCAGCGCCTGATCCTTTATACTGCATGGCACTGGTTCTCGATATCACACCGATATCAGGCAACTGCGCCAGACGGGACGTTATCTCGTCAGTAATGCCATCCGCGAAATATTCATCCTCCGGATCACCCAGATTCTCAAACGGCAGCAC
>CP070824.1:592393-596955 GCA_020344395.1 Candidatus Zixiibacteriota bacterium
ATCAAACTGTGTACGAATCATTCGTAAAAACCGGGCACCCGTATAAGCTCAACGAAGCCGAAGATGTGTCGCCGGACACCGGCTATTATCCCTTCTCGTCCGTGCCCAGTCCACCCTCGGGAGTGGCTTGGGCGGATGTTGATAAGGTTATCGGAGGCTTTTGGTGGAAGGCCCGCTTCATTGCCAACGACGGCTTTATTATCACCGGAACAGATGTTCAGTACAATCTCATTGACAGTTCGTGGACTGCCTACCATGCCGGTGAGGTCAAACCCTATGACTGCGGCCCGTGTCACATGACAGCCTACAAATCGGTAGGCAACCAGGAGGGAAAGCCCGGTCTTATCGGGACCTGGGAGGCCAACGGAATTCAGTGCGAAGAGTGCCATGGTCCCGGCAGTGCCCACCTGGCTGACGCCTTTGCCAACGAAATGAAGATCGACAGATCATCCGAGTCATGTGGCAAGTGTCATATCCGGGGTGATGTAAACAAGATTCCGGCAAGCGGTGGTTTCATCCGACATCACGAGCAGTGGAACGAGATGTTTACCACCAAGCACGCCGCTCTCGAATGCATTGATTGTCACGATCCGCACATCGGCCTGCATCCGGACAATCCCGACAGACCGCAGGCCATAAAGTTGCAGTGCGAGAATTGTCACTTCGTTGAGGCGGCAACTTTTGCTGCAACGACAATTACCGAGCATATTGATTCAAGCGTGACATGCAATGATTGCCACATGCCGAAAGCAGCGAAATCAGCCCTTGCCGCCGGTCTGTACGAAGGTGACGTCACGAGCCATTTGTGGAGAATCAACACTGATTCAACCGCCGAGATGTTTACGCCGGACGGAAAGTTCGCCAACGGATATCTGACGCTGGAGTTCGCGTGCCTGAAATGCCACACGGATGCCGAGGACACTAAGGGATGGGCTGCCGAGTATGCCGGTGATGCTCATAACGTGGCCGCAACGCCCAAGAAGCCGCTGATAAGTACGTCAATATCACAGCGTTAATGTTAAAGGAATCGAACGTATGCTGAAGGCCCTGCACTGCAGGGTCTTTATAAAATCCGATTCAATGATTAGTGAATAGGCAATGCTGGTTGGGTATTCCATTCCACTGCCACCACCAAATGACGCGCCCTCACGGTCATTGATGGTCAGCGATAAGTGCGTGAAATACAGACGCTTTGCCTTTTCCTTCCCATCGACAACACCAATTGTCTTCAAAAAACAGGGATATCAACAACAAGGATTTTCTGGGTGAGCACTCCACGGAGTATGAGCGGGTCGAGGTGCAGGGATTGTCCGCGGATCTTGAAGTCTGTGGATCAAACGAGTTGCGTTTTGGACTACAGACCACTATGATACACAGTACTGTTACGGAGGCCTAATGTCGGAATCCGGACTTCCAAGATTAGCACATAACAAGGTAACCGCTCTCGGCGGTATGATCGCTCTTGCCACATTGATGGCGATCATCCTGATGATTGTGGCGGATGTGCTCACCGAGAGAAGCAACCCATATTTCGACATTATTCTCCTAATAATCCTCCCTACGATTCTCATTTTCGGACTTCTACTGATACCTCTGGGCATGTGGCTGACCTGGCGCCGCCAGCGCCGTACACGAGTAGATGAAATCACAGGCTGGCCTGTTGTGGATCTTAATCTCCCCAGTCATCGTAACGCCACGCTGGTGTTTGTTCTGGGGACAGTTGTGTTCATTCTGCTCAGTTCTTTCGGCGTTTACCAGGCTTATCACTACAGCGAATCGGTGGAGTTCTGTGGTGAGCTTTGTCATACCGTGATGCAGCCCCAGTATGCGGCATACAAGGAATCGTCGCACGCGCGTGTTTCCTGCACGGCATGCCACGTAGGCTACGGCGCCGACTGGTATGCTAAGTCGAAATTGTCGGGCGCCTATCAGGTCTATGCGACCCTGGCCGACGTATTCCCGCGACCGATTCCAACACCGATTGAGAATCTTCGACCTGCTCGCGAAACCTGCGAGCAATGCCATTGGCCGGAAAAGCACTATAGCGGCCGTGTACGGGAATTCGTTCATTATCGCTACGATGAAGCCAATACACCCTGGTATCTGGAGATGTTGATAAAAACCGGTGGCGATGAGAGTGAGGGTTTGCATGCATCTGGTATTCATTGGCATATCAATAAGGACGTCTTGATAGAGTACGCCGCACGTGATGAGGGGCGACAAGATATACCCTGGGTGCGTTATACTAACGGACGAACCGGCGAGGTAGTGGTTTTCCAGGATACCGAAGCGCCGCTGGCCGAGGAATCACTGGCAGGTAAAGAATTGCGACGTATGGATTGTCTGGATTGTCACAACCGACCGAGTCACGTTTTTCATTCACCCGATCATCTGATGGATCGGTTGCTTCTAACGGGTCGAATCAGCAAGGCTTTGCCGGAGATCAAGAGTATAGCGGTCAATGTGATGGTCTCCGAATATGATTCCGCTCAGGAGGCACATGAGGCGATTTCCGCGAAACTGCGCTCATACTACGCCAGCGAATACCCCGGGTTGTCCGAAACACATTCCGTCGAGGTCGACAGCGCGGTGGTGGCTGTGCAGCATGCCTTCGCTCGCAACATTTTCCCGGGAATGAAGGCCCAGTGGTCAGTTTATCCCAGCAATATCGGTCACTTCAGTGATATAGGCTGTATGCGCTGTCACGCCGGCTATCACCGGGCCGAAGATGGCCGCACCATAACCCATGAATGCAACGCCTGTCATACAATCCTGGCTCAGGGGCCTGTGGGTGATATCGAAGTCGCCGAGTCCCAGGAGGGATCCGAATTCAGGCATCCTGAGGATATTGATAAAGCCTGGCTTGAGATGGGTTGTTATGAATGTCATGACGGCACGCAGCCTTGATTCCGCCGCGGATGGAGAAGGGAGCCGAAATATCGTCTGGATAATCGGTTCAGAGAGGAAGTATAGTTGTAGAAAAGAAATGGAGATGAGAAGAAGTATCCAAGGAGGTCCCAGTGAAGAAGAAAACGTTGTACCTGTCGATGTGTGGCTTGGCCGCGGTGCTTCTGTTGGTGGCAGCAAGCATTGGGTCTGACTCGACAAAGGCTGACAAGGAGGAGACGGTCAAGCACGATTACATAGGGGCCAAGAAATGCAGGATCTGTCACAAGGATGTTCATGCCTCCTGGAAGGAGACCAGCCACGCCAAGGCCTGGAGTCTGCTGAAGCCCGAAGAGCAGAAGAAAACAGAGTGTGTGGCTTGCCACAGTACCGGCACAACTGCCAAAGGTGTTCTACTCGAGGGCGTACAGTGCGAAGCCTGTCACGGGGCCGGCTCTGATTACAGGAAGAAGAGCATTATGGAGGATCGCGGACTATCGATCAAAAATGGCCTGGTTATTCCGGATAGCACGGTATGCGTAGGTTGTCATAATGATAAGTCTCCAACGTTCAAGGGTTTTGACTACGCAAAGTACCGCGCCAATGAGAAGGGCATACACGTGATGCTTGAACAGACGAAAGAAGCCGATAGGGACCAGGAGTAGGTCAGTCTTCTGACCTTGAGTCTGGGAATGTAATCCAGTTGTGACGGTCATGCGTTTCTGAGATCAGCCGGTTGGATCCCGAGTAGATTGTGCGGACACGTCGGCATGCGACGAAGCTCAAAGGTCTCCTCGAAGTTGCCGGCAAAGCGGCCGATGCCTCCAATGCCTCCGGGATACAGGCTCCACCAGCGAACCTCCATATTGCGAACTCCACGGTAGCACAATACGTCTCACAAGGTCTGGTATATCTGCAGCGTCTCAACTGTCAAGGACAATGCGGACAAGCTCAACGAGATCAGGGCACTCATAAAAATAATAACAGGTGTTCATTGGTGAACACTTGATGTCCAGAAGTGGACAGACAAGAAGCGGGTAGTCCTAACAGCGGTATGTATAACAGCGTGTTATGGGATTGGTATGTGGTTTGCTTACACCTTCTGCGGAGGATTTTTGTCTGTGTGATAGCATTTTGACTGACGCCACAGTCTAAAAGCTGCGCACAAGCAGGTCATACTGATCGCGTCCTCCGGTGGAGAGAAACAGCATTATGATTACAAAGGAGAGCTGTTTCAGGCCTCTGTAGCAGGAATAGATGGGCGAATGTCCCAGGAACTAACAGTGACAAGATCATGTCAGAAACAGTCAGCCAGTCATGAAGGCGTACTTCAATGCTAAAAAGTTACTTGAAAATCGCTCTTAGGAAATCGCTTCAGCAGAAGACCTATTCCATCATCACCATCTCGGGTTTAGCGGTTGGTTTAGGTGTCTTTCTAATGTTCTTTTCTCTTTACTCGTGGAAGACGACCCCTGATTCCTTTCACAAAGATGTCGACAGGATTTACAATATTGTCCAGGTACTGAATTCAGGGAGCGGGGAACGGCACACAACGTATATTCCGTTTCCGTTGGCATCATCGCTGGCGGATGATATCGCGGAAATCGAGGATTTCACTCGGTTCTACGATCCAACTAAACTGGTGGTCAGCTATAAAGACAAGGTATTCTATGAGG
>CP070824.1:597055-601489 GCA_020344395.1 Candidatus Zixiibacteriota bacterium
TGAGATCTATGACCATTCCGTATCGTGGCATGTCTGACTCCGAATATGTCTGTTCTGCGATATCCTGACTCATCGTTTGACTAATCATCTGCTTTGTAGATTTTCACCCTGGCGCATATGTCCTGGTTAAACGTAAGCGGGTCGGTGTGATCAAGGTCCATCTCCACCAGGTCGTTAAAAAAAGTCCCTTTGTTCCTGGCAATAGGCATGTGCTTCCCCCAGTGACCTGCCACTGCGGCGATGGCCAGATGGTGCGGCTCGATACCTTCTGTCAGGGAAACCCAGCCTCTGACCCGATGGCCCTGCGGATTCTCCAGCCAGACCTTGTCACCGTCCCTGATTCCCTTCTCCCTGGCCGTGTCCACATGCATCTGCACGGCGTAAACATTTGGGTCCTCCTGGCCGCATTCGTCCAGATACGGATTCTGCTGGGTCATGGAATTACAGTGCATGACCGCCCGCCAGTAGAAGGTGTTCATGTCGTATTCGGGATTGTCCTCGGTGTGGGTCGGGCAGGGATACCAGTCGGCCAGCGCCTTGAACCGGGACCAGTCGAAATTGAAGAAGTCGTTTCCGCCGTACTTGTTCCACAGCTTATCGATCTGTTCGCCGGAATCGATGAAGTACTCGAAATAGACCGGCACTCTGGAAGGATTAAACCACTTCCAGTATACGTCCTCCTTCTTCTTCGGCCAAGTAAACACGCCTGTTTTCCGCACATGCTCAAGACCGTGCTGCTCGCCGAACCGATCCTTAAGCAGGCGGTCGGTAATGTCCTCCCAGGAATGCTCGACACTGCCGTCTTCCACCAGTTTGTACTTATCACTCATATCGCCGCCGTACCGGACGCCGATCGAATCATTCAGTCCCTTGTAGAACTTGCCGTGAATACCCAGGCGCTTGCTGATCTCCAGCATGACCTGGTTGAAGTCGCGTCGTTCGTACAACGGCTCGATGACTGGTTGCCTGATCGTCCAGCCCCAATCATCCTCACCCTGCGGATGAGAGAACGTCGAAGGGAAACTCACAGCCGGAGTGAAGCGTTCCAGAAAACAGGTATCGGGCAGGACAATGTCCGCTACCGCCTCTTCGAACTCGGTGACGTATAGCTGAAACGAGAAAATGAAATTGAATTTCTTCAGAAAGTTCTCTGTTACCGCTTCCGAGTTGCCCATCGTCATTACCGAGTTGGATCCAAAGTTGATCATGACGTCCGGACGGTACGGGATGTCGAACCGTTCGAGCATCTCGAACCACCGTGGACTGGCAATGGTGAAAGCGTTGTAGATCGAAGTTGGAAACATGTCGTGCAGATCCAGCCGGGTGGGCGGTTTCGGTACACGCATGGGATAAGGCTTGTGGTCGTACACCCAGGCTCCGGCCACCAGCAGACCGTCCGGACACGGATAAGGTATCTGGTACGGTTTGCCCGTTTCCTCGTAGCCGCTGCCGACCGCCGCGCCCAAACCGAAGGCCGCACCGTATGTGTCGGCGGCACCGACCATGTGGTTCACCATGTCAATCGAAAGACATGTCCAGCCGGAGTTGGTGTGACCCTGGCTGCCTCGGAAGAAATGCGTCGCCACGGGACGTTTGGGAATCTTCTTGGGACCCTTGCTGGTCTGGATAGTCACCGTTGATCCGATCTCAGCCGCTTCACCAAACTCTTTAGCAATGCGACTGACGGTGGCCGCAGGCACCCATGTAATCTTCTCGACATATTCCGGCGTGTATTTCTTGACGTGTTCTTTCAGCAACTCAAAAGCCGGGCGGCAATCCGTACCGTTCACCGAATAAGTACCGGTCAGAGCTACCTCGTGAGCCTCATCCTCATATTCGACTCGTGTCACCGATGGATCATTGTGCACCTTGGGGCAGTTGTCCACCAGGTCCCACACCAGCGGCATGTTGGTGTCTGCATCGCGCATGTAGCGCCCGTCGGAGGGCCGAATCAGGTACGGGCCGTTGGTTTTATACATCAAATACTCGGCATCGTATATGCCGTGCTCGTTGAGTAGTGAATTGACCAACCCCAGCGCCAGCGCTCCGTCAGTCCCGACCCGGATCGGTACCCATTCGTGCGCCTTTGAAGCCTGGGAGCTCTGGAACGGATCAAAAACGACATTCTTGAAGCCGCGAGCCCTGGCGTCGGCCACCTGCGTGGCGTTCTGGACAGCCACATGACCGGCTCCATGACCCTTGGAACAGCCGAAGTTCAAAGCGTAGTTGCAGTGGGCAAAATCAGGAATAATCGACCAGGCCACGTGCATGATGCCGTTCATGAAGTGAGCCCCGTTGCCGCAGTGCAATCCTCCGCCCGACACCCAGTAGTTGGGCGTGCCGAAACCCTTCATAAAACCGATAACGCCAAAACGGATTTCTGAAGCCTGGGTTGTGGTTGCCTGAAAGAACGCTCCCCGCGGATCTCGCTCACGGCACTCGTTCAACTTCTTCACGATGGTGTCAAGAGCTTCTTCCCAGGAGATACGCACAAACTTGGGATCAACCCCGATCCCCTTCTCCGGGTTGGTGCGCTTCAGAGGATAGTTTACACGATACGGATCGTATAGCAACTGCGGTGCGGCCAGGCCCTTGACGCAGATATGTCCACGGCCGGTCGGCGCCTCCGGGTTACCCTCAACTTCAGTGATGATTCCGTTCTGCCGGCGAGCCTTAATCCCGCACATGCAGTAACATTGTCCACAACTGGTTGGGATATATACGTCTTCCTCAATTTTGGTCTTGGTTGCAACGGGCATTGATCGACTCCTGCTTAGAATCAGTTGGTCCGGCTCTTTCCCGGCGTACAAAAACAAAGCGGAATATAATTGGGATATCCGCTGGGTCAACCGATTTTTGACAGATCCGTTAGCAGGCAAAGGGTTCCCCGCGTTCTTACGCAATTCGAGATCAGATCGAGCACCAGAGCGTACCCGGACCCTGGCCTCTGGAGGCGCCCCGCCGGAGTACGCGCAGATTATTCGGTCACCAAAAGGCCAGGCCCTTGATCTCTTTCTGTTCAGGGCTCAGCCGGAGGGCCCGCCGGACATTTCGGTCATGTTAGAATCCCGCCATGGGAACAGAAGGTTGAGCAAGAAAGATTCTATGCTTGATTGTTTAACTTCCGGCGTGTCAGAGGATTACAATAAGCGCTGGGAGGGGATGGCGCCCAAGCTCATTTTCTGGCACAGATATTCACGCCCGAAACGACCGTTTTCCGTGTCTTTTGATTATTTCGAACTACCTTATCGACCAGGAACTCTCAGGCATCACTCCTTGTCGGAAGCGTCAGAGAAGTGCATCTGCACGATCACCCAGCGATTGTCCCGCTTCTCCAGTACACCTGTCCAGCGGACATCTTCCCAATTGGCGGGCTGGCCCTTCCACTCATTGAAGTCATCGAGGCGGGCATGATACCATGCCACATCTCCTGACCGGGAGAGGTTTATTTGAAGCTCCCTGATCTCATAGCGAACGGCCTTGAAATCATCCAGCATGAAGAATCCTTCCGTCAGCTCAACGAAGGCTTCATAACCATGAATTGTGCCATCATCTCGGGGAGAAAACCAGAACAGCTCCGGGTCTTCGGCAAAGCAACTGAAGGACAACTCTTTATCCTTGTTCGCAGCCCACCCGATACTGCTGTGAATAATCCTGCTGATTTCCGCTTTCTCCGCGGCGACATTCTGTTCTTGATTCATTGTGTCACAACCTCCCGCCAGGATCGCTGACATGATAACAGCGACCAGAAGCAATCGATACGTCATATACTCCTCCATTCTCATTATCCCACCCTGACCCGACTCTGTCACAAAAATCAGTCTACGGTTTCAATATGGCTGTCCCCCATGTCGATGGAGAAGCGGCCGCGGCATCAGCCGGCCAGTAGCCATACGCCAAAGGAACGTATTCAGCACGAAAAGCCAGACCGATCGTGTTCCCAACCATAATCCCAATTTTCGTTAACGGTATTCGGATCTCAAAAGTGTCCAGCGGCGGTGGATCAGGCACCATGGCAAAATTCGGCACACCCTCCCAATCGGGCTGCACAACGCTGCAGTCATCGTAGACGTCGTAAGTACCGTGTGCTTCGCAGTCTGTCCCCGACACATGGAACCACCAATCGTCACTCATCCAGTATTCCGTCTTGTCGTTTCCCACATCGATCATGACTTCAGGAAAACACAGATTCTCTTCATGCTGAAAGACATAGTGGTAGGCGGCAAGCAGGCTGGTGCCGTCATGCTTGATCATTACGGTGACATCTACATAGCCTTCGACAGTGAACTCTTTGATGACGGCATCACTCCATTCGCCCAAGCTAATCGCACCGTCCATCACAACCGGCGTGCCGAGCGGTATCTCGAGCACCGCACCAATCGGCATTGGACACTCTGCCGGTTGTTCAAAGCTGATAAACAGATAATCGATGAG
>CP070824.1:601589-606004 GCA_020344395.1 Candidatus Zixiibacteriota bacterium
CAGAGCTATTTTGTCGGGTTCAAGTCTAGACGGGAGCTGAGCATACAACCGGCAGCGTAGATACTCGTCATACTTCAGAAGGCTCTCTTTCTTGACATCCACCGCTTCGCCCCTGGTCCCAAGGTGCAGGATGATACAGTTGCCCTCGCCTGCCACGAGTTTCTCCACGGCGTACGCATCATTGAGTTGTGATTGCCGAACACATTCTGTGCTCTCGACTTTTACCTTCTTCCTCTGTTCGGCAATGGTCATGTGTAGATCGAGCCGATACCGGCTGGTACAACCCGCCACCGTACACATGACAGCAACCGCGATAGTACCCACAAACACGGGATGACTCATACGATTCATATGGAGCTTACCTTCCAATCGGGCCTTGTACGAATAACCTGCGAAGTCCCGGACAGTCTGTCAATAGAAATTGTCGAAAGTAAAAGACTATCATAACGGCATCTCCAGGATTCGGTACTTTTTATACAGCCTGGCTCCCATGTCCACAGCCCCGCGACACATCAACTCGTTACTCTCAAGAATCCACGACAGTTCAGCCCATTTGTAGCCTCTGGCCACGGCTCGCTCAAACGTCTCGACATACAGTAAGGAGTCTATACCGAGGCGCTGATAACGCGGGACAACACCCATGGTAATCATCCTGATCCCATTGATTTTATTCCTGATCTTGGTGTGCCAGATCAGCCTTAAGATGCCAAAAGGAAGCAGTCTGCCTTTGAGGTAAGCCAGGGCCTGGTTAACATCTGGTAGAGCAATGGAGAAGGCTGCCGGCCTGCCTTTGTGCTCAGCAATTAACACGATGTCCGGATCGACGATCTGCCTGAGATTTTTCGCCATGTGATTGAATTCAGCCTCATCCATGGGGACAAAACCCCAGTTGGGAGCCCAGGCCGAGTTATAGATTTCCCGCAGCCGATCAACCTCAGCATTAAAATCCGACATGTCGATGGGCCGCACCGTGATCGTGGAACGTTTTCGCATCTTGTTCACTACGCGCATGATTCGGTCTGATGGAGCTTCATCATCAGTCCGAAGGTACGCCATGAGATCCATGACTTTCTTAAGACCGAATTTCTCACACAGCCTCACCTGGTGGGGTCGGTTATAGGTCATCATGACCACCGGAGGCTTGCCATAGCCTTCCACCAGGAAGCCGCACTCATGGTTGGTGGAGAAATTCATCGGGCCTCGCATCTTCTCCATACCCTCTCTCTTAAGGGTGATCATGGCAACCTTCAGGAGACTTCGAGCTATCTCGTAATCATCCGGTGTGTCAAAGAATCCGAAGAATCCAACCTGCTCACTGTGGTATTCATTGTGCTTGAAGTTGATGCAGGTGGCGATTCTTCCAGCCGGTCGCCCGTTTCTTTTAGCCAGGAACAGCTTGACACGAGCGGCCCGATAAAACGGGTTCCTGTCAAAATCAAAGAACTCTTTCCGCTCCTGGAATAACGGCACCACGTAACACGGCTCATCCCGGTACAAACTACGCGGATATCTTATGAATTCCCCCAGCCGAGTCGGTGAATCTACTTCAACAACTTCAATCTTGTCCATAAAGTCAGGAGATCAATCCTTTTTCGCGCCCCACCTTTGCCAGAACTTCCACCACTCTGTCCAACTGCTCGTCGGTGTGGGTGGCCGTGTAGGATGTGCGTATCATCGCCTGCCCGGGGGGAACGGCCGGTGAGATCACAGGATTCGTGAACAGGCCGTTGTCAAATAGCGCCTTCCAGAATGCGAACGTCTCCAGATCCTCCCCCACCAGGATTGGCACAATAGGTGTCTCCGAATTGACCGTGTCAAAACCCAGTTCCTTTAACTCGCGCAGCATCCGACGGGCGTTCTTCCACAAACGTTCCCGCCGCTCCGGCTCAGTCTCGATTATGTCCAGAGCTTTAAGAACCGCGGCCGCAGACGACGGCGTGATGGAGGCTGAGAAAATCAGAGCCCGTGAGTGGTGCTGGATGTACTCTATCACAGCGGCCTCACCGACCACAAATCCACCCAGCGCGGCAAATGACTTCGAAAAAGTGCCGGTCGTGAGAGCCACCCGGTCGGTCAGACCGAAGTGCTCGGCCGTACCGCTTCCCTTCTTACCGACATAGCCGATAGCATGAGCGTCATCGACCATCACTCCCGCTTCAAACCGTTCTGCCAATTCAACAATTTCGGGAAGCCTGGCCATATCACCTTCCATGGAGAAAACGCCGTCAACCACCACCAGCACTCCGCCGCGATGGTTGTTCTTTCGCACCCTGGTCAGGACCCGTTCCAGATCATCCATATCGTTGTGAGCGAACTTGACCGTCCTGCCGTGGGCCAGCCGGCAGCCGTCAACAATGCAAGCGTGGTCCTGGCGATCGATCACGACGGTGTCATTTTTCCCGACCAGACAGGAAATGGTGCCGAGGTTCGTCTGGAATCCGGTAGAAAAGACCAGCGCACGATCCTTGCCCATGAACTTGGCCAGGCGATCCTCAAGCTCCAGGTGCATATCCAAGGTCCCGTTAAGGAACCGCGAGCCGGTGCATCCCGAGCCGAACTCACGCACCGCTTCGGCCGAGGCCTCCTTGACCCGGGGGTCATTGACCAGGCCGAGATAATTGTTCGATCCGATCATAATGCACTTGTGTCCGTCAACTATGACTTCATCACCCGGAGCGGATTGTATCGGATGAAAATACGGGTAGATACCCATCTCCCGCACCTCCTGGGCAGTAGTGAAGCGACGGCACTTATCCAGCATATCGACGTACTCGAGCGTGCTTTTATCCTGAGTTGGCAAGCTTTCTCCTTACGGTAGGTTGCTTTACATGTCTTCGAAGTAACTCAAAGAACGATTCTGACACGCTTTTGTCAAGCTTTGAGAAATCCGGTCATCCGGTCAGGCACTCGGCTTCAATCTCCACCAGCCAGTCCGGATCGACAAAACCTTTGACGATGACCAAGGTTGAGGTGGGACGAATATCCGAGAAGACCTCCCCATGCGCCCTGGCCACTTCCTCCCAGACTGCCCTGTCGGTTACGTATATGCGCGTGCGAACAACCTGCTCGAGGCTTCCGCCACCTTCCTCCAGAGCGGCCCGAATGATCTCAAGGCATCGTTTGGCCTGGCCGTAAGCATCTCCGGGGCAAGCCGCTGACCCGTCAGGCGAAATCGGAGCCGTCCCGGAGACATGAATAGTGCCACCGACTTTTAAGGCACGCGAAAAACCAATCGACTTTTCATACGGCGATCCCGAAGAAATCAGCTGCTTCTTCATCCGGTCGTCAATTCGCCTTCTTGAAGGACTCCATGAATCCGACCAGCTTGTCGATCCCTTCAGGGGTCATGGCATTGTACGTAGACACACGAACTCCGCCCACCGAGCGATGTCCCTTGAGTCCGCCCAGGCCGGCCGCTTTCGCTTCGGCGATAAACTTCTTCTCGAGATCTTCATTCGGAAGACGGAAGGTGATGTTCATCCAGCTTCGGGAATCCGGCCGTACCGTCCCGCGGTAATAATCCGGATACTGGTCAAGCATTTGATAGACACGCTCCTGCTTGGCCTGATTGATCTTCTCCATGGCTTCCAGACCACCCTTACTTTTCACCCACTCAAGAACGAGCTTGACGATATAAACCCCAAAGGCAGGCGGTGTATTATACAGGGATTTCTTCTCGGCGTGAATGCGGTAATCAAGCATGGACGGAGTGCCGTCCTTGCACTTCGCCAGCAAACTGTCGCGAATCGCAACCAGGGTAACACCGGCCGGGCCGAGGTTTTTCTGCGCTCCCGCATAGATCAGGGAAAACTTGCCGTAGTCCAGCCTCCGAGAGAGTATATCCGATGACATGTCACACATAAGGGGCACATTCCCCGGGTCGGGCCATTCGTGATACTGAGTCCCCTTGATAGTGTTGTTTGAGGTCAGGTGAAGATAGGCGGCGCCGGACGGTATGTCGATCTCGGACGGCCCTGGAATAAAACAGTAGTCTTTATCTTTCGAGGAGCCGGCCAGGTGCACTTCGCCGAGTTTATTGGCCTCTTTGATCGCCTTGGTCGACCACGACCCGGTATCGACATAAGCGGCTTTCTTGCCGTCGACCAGGAAGTTCAGAGGAATCATGGCAAACTGGGTGGATGCACCACCACCCACGAAGAGCACATGATAGTCATCCCCGAGACCGGCCAGTTCCCTGAACAGTTCGATAGCCCTGTTGTTGATCTCGTCGTACTCAGGCGACCGGTGTGAGATCTCCATGACCGACATCCCGGTACCCCGATAGTCGAGCAGTTCCTGCTGTACGATCTTCAATACATCCAGCGGCAATGTCGAAGGGCCGGGGTTAAAGTTGAATATTCTGTGTGCCATATCAGTTACGCCTCATAATCAGACAGTCGTTAAACATCATGCGG
>CP070824.1:606104-610491 GCA_020344395.1 Candidatus Zixiibacteriota bacterium
CGGGGATCCTACCCTGCCTCGGCGTACTCCCGACTTGCTGGCGGGAGGAAGACGCAAATCTGGAGGAGGCGATGATCGGACAGTCTCGCCCCTTTGAGCATTGCCGCCCGGGGCTATATCGATACAAGGCGGCAGCAAACTGAACGGACATTCATCTACCCCTCAGAACGTCGCCGGGCACGAGGTTCTCCGGTTTTATGGATCGGATAGCAGGGCAATAAGAACTTACCTGAACCCATATACATCTATTAGGAAAGGATGATGTAATGAGAAAGGTCACTTGGAGCTTGACAGCGTTGTCAGTATTCGCGGTTTTCCTCTTCGCGGTGTCGCTTACCAGTGCTGACACCATGGAGGGCAAGATCCCGATCACAACGCAGTCGCAGGAAGCACTCAAGCACTATCTGGAAGGCCGTGACCTGGCCGAAGCGTTGCGCGGTCCTCAGGCGCGCACTTACTTTGAAAAAGCCGTAACCGCCGATCCGAACTTCGGCCTGGCTCATCTTCAGTTGGCTCTTGTTCAGCCGACCGCCAAGGGCTTCTTCGAGCATCTGGATGAAGCGAAGGCGCTGGCCGACAAGGTCTCTGACGGTGAAAGAATGATGATCCAGGGGCTCGTGGCCGGCAACAATGCCGAGTTTCTCAAGCAGCGTGAGATCTACAAGAGCCTGGTAACGGCCTACCCGAACGATGAACGTGCGCATACGCTGCTGGGCACGCACTACTTCGGTCAGCAGGATTACGAAACGGCCATTCAGGAGTATACCAAGGCCATCGAGATCAATCCGAACTTCTCGGCGCCGTATAACCAGCTCGGCTATTCGTATCGCTTCGTGAAGAAGTACGACGAGGCCGAGAAGGCCTTCAAGAAATACATCGAGTTGATCCCCGACGATCCTAACCCGTACGACTCCTATGCCGAGTTGCTGATGAAGATAGGGCGGTACGAGGAATCGATCACCAATTACCGCAAGGCCCTGGAGATCGACCCTACTTTCGTCGCTTCTTACATTGGCATTGCCACCAATCTCAATTTCCTGGGTCGGCATGAAGAGGCCCGTGCGGAGCTTCAGAAGATGTACGACGGGGCGATTGATGACGGTCAGCGCCGTCAGGCTCACTTCGCCATGGCCGTATCTTACACCGATGAGGGCAAGATGGATATGGCGGTGGGCGAGATCAAGAAGATGACCGCCATTGCCGAAAAGATCAACTATTATGCGGCCATGTCGGGCGATCAGGTGGTGAAGGGTAACATTCATCTGGAGGCAGGTCAGCCTGACCAGGCCCTCACGTGCTACCGGAAAGCGGTTACACTGATCGAAAAGGCCAACGTAGCCGAAGAGGTCAAAGAGACCACCCGGCGTACGGCCAGCTATAATGAGGCCCGGGTGGCGCTGGCCCAGAATGACATCGAAACGGCCCAGACCAAGTCAGATGAATACGCCACCAGGGTAACGGTCCTCAACAATCCGAACGAAGTGCGACTGATGCATCAGCTTAAGGGAATGGTGGCGCTTCAGCAGAAGGATTTCCAGACGGCCCATGCCAATCTGCTCAAATCCAACCAGCAGAATCCGCAGAACATCTATCGGATGGCGGTAGCCTTGGACGGCCAGGGCGACAAGGCCAAGGCGAAGGAGATCTGCCAAGAGGCTGCCAGTTTTAATCAGCTCAACAGTCTCAACCAGGCGTTCGCCAAGCACAAGGCCAAGCGTATGATGGCCGGAATGTAACGTCAGTTGATAGAGAAGAAATGGGAAAGAGAGGGGATGTTGCCTATCGGCAACATCCCCTTTGTCTGATCAATAATCTTCGAGGTTACTCCACTCGGCATCTTCGAGCCAGTGGTTGGGACGATCCAGGAAATTGATCACGTTTTCCATGGTGACCCAGTGCTTGTGCTCCTCATCGGCAATACGGTTGAGGATATTGGCCTGCTTGCTGTCGGTAACTTCGCCGGCTTGCTCGCGATAGAATGTCTCGGAGTCTTTTTCGATCTTCTGGGCGTGAATCCAGATTTCCTTGGCCTCGTCGGGAAAGGAGAAGTCCCCACCCCGTGCCTTCAGAGTCTCGAACACGTTCTTGATTTCGGACAGAACCTTGGTTTTGCGGGCCTCATCGTACTCGACCGGCATACCGTCGCGCAGGGCTCTAAAAATGGTGTAATGCTTTTGTTCGTCACTGGCTAACTCCATAAGGATGCGTTTCAACTCCGGGCTGTTGACTTTGGCGGCACTTTCCTCATAGTACTGTTTGCCGTCCAATTCCATCTTCATGGCAAACTCAAAAATGTTCATAGCAACTCCTAATCGGTGTATGGATATGTCAGTTTGATCAAAGATTAATCAAAATCATGACCATGTCAATAACACGGGCGGATCAATTTTGTTTCACCGCGGCCGGCCGCTCGGTTGTCCGGTGGGACTTGCCAACCCGCTGATTTTCGCTATCTTTTCAATGTGAGACAATGCATTTCAGCGGTGCTGCTTTTACTTGCGCTGCTCTCGACCGTACGGGCCGGCCAGGATACGAGCCAGTTCGAGCCTGTCGAGAGGGAGCATTTCGTATATTATTTCAGCGACCCTCGCTATATATCGGTGGCCTCGCGAAGCCTCGAAGACGCTCGCGAACGGCTGATGGCGCTTCTGCCCGATACCCTGCCATACAGGCCGGCGATTTACATTGTTGATGACCAGCAGCTTTTCGATGAACTGATAGGGGGAAAGTTCCCCGACTGGGGCGCGGCCGCCGCCTTTCCGCAACGGCGACTGATTGCCATAAAGGCGCCCCACAGCTTCAACATCAGCCGACCCCTTGAGGAGCTTCTGGTTCACGAGTATGCCCACCTGGTGATTGCCCACAACGCCGGTCTGCACTCGCCGCCGCGCTGGTTCGATGAGGGAGTGGCGATGTATGCTTCAACCGAATGGAGTTGGTCGGACAATCTGGCGATGAGCAAGGCGGCCGTTTTCGGGCAGTTTATCGATTTAAGGGAGATAGACAACGTCAATCGATTCGGCGAGGACAGGGCCCGGATTGCCTACGCCGAGGCTTATCTGGCGGTCGAGTTCATGATCCGCACTTACACCAAGGCCTCGCTGGCGGTGTTTCTGCGCGAGATTTCGGGGGGCAAACCAGTTGATGAGGCCCTCTATCACGCCACCGGGTCCAATTACGAGGAATTCTCCGATGATTTTAAGTTGCTCCTGAACCGCCGCTTCAATGTCTTAAGTTTGTTTATGGATACCTTGTTTTTCTGGTTGGCGCTGGCCCTCATTGCGGTTGTGGCAGCATTTCTCCGCTTTCGCCGGAGGCGCCGGTATTACCGCCAATGGGAGCAGGAAGAGAAGCTCCACTCTACCGATTTTGACTACGGCGATCCCGACCGACCCGAGGAAATTGCGGAAGACGACGAACCATGGCGCGAATGAGACACAGTTTTGAAACCGCCCTGACCCGCCTGGCAGTAGCCGTGGCCAACTGTCTGAGCGCGAAGGGAGCCGATAGGTTCGCCGCCGGTCTGGGGAGTTTTGCCTTTCACCTGGTCCGGTCGCGTCGAAAAATAGCCGATGACAACCTGAAGCAGGCATTCGGTGACCGTTATACCGGCAAAGAGCGTGCGGCCATTGTCAAGGCGGTCTTTCAAAACGTGGCTCGGACGTTTGTGGAGCTGGCGAGGCTTCGCCAGTACGATCGCGCTACCGCCGGTGAGCTGTTTGAGGTGGAAGGAGTCGATCCCTTTCAGCAGAGCCATCCGGAGGGGCAGGGCAGGGTAGCCGTTACGGCTCATTTTGGCTGCTGGGAGTTATCCGGTGGCTGGCTGGCCTTGCACGAAGACCCGGTAGCTGCCCTGGTATTGCCCCAGCACAACCGGGCCGTCAACGATCTGGTCAACAACCTTCGCCTTCGGATGGGATTGGATCTCATCCCGGTTGAAGGCACCGCCGTCCGCGCGGTTTTTAAGGCCCTCAAAGCAGGTTACATCGTGGTGGTGGTAGCTGACCAGCACGCTCCCGCGCAGAGCCTGATCCTTGATTTCTTCGGCCGGAAAGCAGCTGTAGCCAAGGGGCCAGCCCTTTTTGCGGTCAGATCGGGCTGTCCGCTGATACCGTACTTGATGCGGCGCGATCGCTACGATCGGCACGTCATCATGAGCGGCGAGCCCATTTACCCGCCCAACTCCGGGGACGAGGAACAGGATATCGAGATAATGACCCGAAGTTACTTAGGATTTTTTGAATCGTTGATCGAGAAGTATCCGGAGCAATGGATGTGGACACATCGGCGATGGAAGCTCTGACGCAATCTCGATTGGCCGCAACTTTACCATGCCAGTCGAGTAAAAAACATTGTATCTTTAAGATGATCAAGTCCCAACGACCCG
>CP070824.1:610591-614963 GCA_020344395.1 Candidatus Zixiibacteriota bacterium
TGTCTGGGGACGAAAAGCGCAGGGGCCACCGGTCACAGGCCCCACCTTACCTGATGTCAAAAACCCTGTCCAGTCCCGTCAGCCTGAATACGTCAGCGATGTGAGGATTCAGGTTGCGCAGAACCATTGTCTTGCCGAGGTTATCAAGGCGTTTATAAGTGGCGAGTAATACACCCAGGCCGGCGCTGGAAATGTAATTGAGATTCCTGAAATCAATTGTCAGCGAATCTGTAAACCGTTCCAGGACCTGCTCCGCCGCCTCCACCTGCGAGGCATCAAACCGCCCGGAAAGTTGAACAGTCCCATCCTGGTCGGTGGTGATTTCAAACATCTTGACTCCCTATTCGCTTAACGACAGTAACCCTGCCAATTCCGTTCTCGTGCTCATAATCCATTTTATCAGCCATGCTTTTTGTAAGAAAGAGACCCAGACCGCCAACGGCACGCTCCTGCAGTGACGACGACGTGTCCACTTCCCGCGGCTGTGTTACGTCAAACGGAACGGCCTCGGGATAGGTCATCGTTACCACGAGATTATCCTGCTGTCTTCCAAGATCAATGGACACAGGTCCGGAGCTTTCAGGATCGTGCTTAACAATATTTGCAAAGAGTTCCTCAACGACAAGACAGACCGGGAAAGACAGCGTAGCATCGATTCGGCTGGACGACAGAAAGTCTTCGATCAGCTGAAACACTGCTTCCAGCGATTCCAGCTTTCTCTCAAACTCCTTGTTCAAGCTCTAATCCTCCAATAATCCGGATGCGATGTGCAATATCGCATCTTCTGTGAGCGTCAGCCGATGACCTGATGCTAATAATGAAGTAAGCGATGGGGTTTGTCAAACAGTGGATTTAGTCAGGCGGAATGTGAGAGGACATCGCCGCGGCGCCTTCCCGCGCCACCGATGGCCTGTTCTGCCGTCTCAACCCCCTCTTGACAACAGTCCCCGAATCTGCAAATATCGCGTATGGCAGATGGTTCCGTTTGTGCTGTGGTGCCGGCCTGGAATGAGCAGGCGAATATCCGAGCCGTAATAAACGATCTGAGGCTGCATCAGTCGGAGATCGATATCGTGGTCGTGGATGACTTTTCCTCGGATGAAACGGCTGCCACGGCCAGGACGGCGAATGTGACGGTGCTTGAATTGCCGGTCAATCTCGGCATTGGAGGAGCAGTTCAAACCGGGTTTATGTATGCGCGCGATCATGGCTATGAAATTGCCATCCAGTTCGACGGCGACGGGCAGCATCGAGCGGTGGAGATAGACACCATCCTTGGTCCAATCCGGCAGGATCGCGCCGATGTAGTCATAGGCTCGCGGTTCACAGGCGGATCCCGATATTCAGTCGGCTTTTTCAGATGGGCCGGGATAACTCTGTTGCGGTGGCTCAGCAGACTGCTGACCGGCTATCGGGTCACCGACAACACATCCGGTTTTCGGGCTTTCAATCGTCAGGCTATCGAGTTTCTGGCTCGATTTTATTCGCAGGATTATCCGGAGCCGCAGGCGGTCATTGAACTGTACCGCAACCGGTTCAGGATCGAGGAAGTCCCTGTCGAAATGGTCCCGCGCCGACACGGTAAATCATCCATACGCAAACTGAAGTCCGGCTATTATATGTTCAAGGTAATAATGGCGAATATCGTAGCATTTACCAGAAGACCGGAGCAGCGAACAGGAGGTTAGGAGACAAATGCGAATCCAAATACTGGCCATCACGGCGAGCGTGTTCTTTATTCTGCTGGTTCTGTCGTTGATCAGGAAACGGAAGCTACGGGAGGAGTACGCCCTCATCTGGTTTGTCGGCGGCGCCCTTCTAATCCTGTTTGCCCTGTGGCGCAATCTGCTGGATATGCTGGCCGATCTGGTGGGAGTGTTCTATGCGCCGACCATACTTCTGCTGGTTGGTTTATTCGTCGGGGCAATATCGCTGTTGCATTTCTCAGTGGTGATCTCACGACATTCGGATGAGAACAAGAGCCTGGCCCAGGAGTTGGCTCTTCTCAAAGAGCGTCTGCGTCAACTGGAAGACCGGCCGGTGTGATGCGGTCGTTCCCGTGATCAGCCGGTTGCACTCCGTGATTTTATCTGCAGGAACCAGCGGTGAGTCCATGTTGCAAGCTCAGAGGCCGCGTAAGCCAGTATGATCGACCAGGCCATCTCGGCCGGGTAGTGCAGTCGTGAACCCTGCCAGAAGCTGAAACCGAGTACCAGGCTAAAGTAGGCGTATGTTGTTCCGAGAAGCAGGGCGGCAAAATATCTTCGTTGGACAAGCAGCAATAGAAGCCCAATAACCGTTAGAAAAGCCAGGGTAGGGTTCACCCAGCGCCGGATGCCGGCATTGAGGTTCTCGATAAAATTGTTGGGAGGTGCCAACTGTCGCTGGGAATAGTAGTTGATGTCGGTCATGTTCTCCCAGACGTTGTGCCAGTAAGCCTTGATGGAGCGCCGGGTATAGTCTGAGAGTACTCTCAGCGCCCTGGCCTGGGCTCTGGCGTAAGACGTGGCATAATCATTCTCGGCATTCCAATCCTCAGCTTCCCACGTGCGGCGCAGATCTCCGATACTGCCCTGCCCGGGATTTTGAGATATTACCTGAGCAATCAGACAGGCATTGACAGTCATAATACCATTGCTGCCAAAGGTGAAAACGTCATGCACCACGTAATTGCGAAAAGACCAGCCGACGGTGATAAGGAGCATGACGGCACCGGTGATACCGACTCGCTTAAACATATGGAATCGTGACTTGTATATTCCCCACACCGGCGCCAGTGCGGCAAGAAACAGGAATATAAACGGCCAGAACTGACCCGACGGCCGGACGAGGGTGGCCAGGCCGGAAATCAGACCGGCCGCCACCAGCCATTTCAAGCGGGATCTGTTGTACCCGACGACAAATGTAAGGAGGGCTGCTGCCTGGAGTGTGAAGTAAGGCTGATCGGTCAGAATGCTGCAACTCATAGAGATTGAGGTTTGCGAAAACGCAGCGATGGTGCCGGCTATTAATGCTACCCGATAGGAGCGAAAGAGATTGTACGCGAGCAGGTATATTATTACCGGCGCCAGAGAACCCATCAGAACGCTGAAGAGGATTGCCCAGATGGGGTCAGGTCCGAACAGAAAACGAATCGAAGCCAGTATGGCTCCGTACCCGGGTCCCACGCGAAAGAGCCCGAACGACACGACCGAGGGATCCGTGAACATATGCTCACCGAGCGCCCAGTACAGGTTGGTGTCGGGGGCCCAGTTCCAGAGTTTGTCCATGCCGGATTGGTCAATTGCCAACAGAAGGTAAATTATGCGCAGGGCCAGAGCCACCACGAACAACCCGGCGAGATGATAGTATATCTTCTTGCGTTCAGTCATGTTTCGTACGTCCCCGACCCTATCAGACAGGCGGACGACGCCGGACAATTTAGGAAGAAGATAGCGCTCAGACAACCAAGTTCGGAGAAATGACATGCCGACATTGCTTTTTTGGCCCCATATTGCTTATACTTACGGCTGACCGGCGGCGGGAGCCGCAGCCGTCGGAGACTGAAGTCAACGCGGGAACAATGCCGAGGCCGCGCCGGTTTCGATATTAATAGCGGCGAGAATAGAGCAAGAGTATGGTAGATAAAGTAAACCTGGCCAATAAACTGGCATCCTTCGATGATCACTGGGTGCCGAAAGTAGTGGGTGAACTGAACGGCCAGTATGTTAAGGTAGTCAAGTTTCAGGGTGATTACGTCTGGCATCACCACGAGAATGAGGACGAGATGTTTCTGGTCCTGAAGGGCAAAATGGATCTGTGCCTTAGGGAAGGGACAGTCGAACTTCAGGAAGGTGAATTTGGCATCGTTCCTCGCGGGGTGGAACATAAGCCGGTCGCCGAGGACGAATGTCATGTGTTGGTGTTTGAACCTGTTTCGACGCGCAACACCGGCGGCGTTGACCATAAATATACAATCGAAGCGTCGGATCTCGAGCGGATCTGACAGGCCTGATAATCGGAAGCTTAACTCAGAACAGGTATTCTCCCGACAACTGATACGAAAGAAGGATAAAGAATGGCCTTATCATATGCGAAGAACTCACGAGTGCGGCCTGGCATCCGCAGAATCAAGCACATAATCGCTGTGGCCTCCGGCAAGGGGGGAGTAGGCAAATCGACGGTTGCCACCAATCTTGCCGTCGCCCTCAAAGAGCGCGGAGCGGAAGTCGGACTTCTGGATGCTGATATCTACGGACCCAGCCAGCCCGGTATGCTCGGCTCGCGAAAAGATGAGCCGAACATCGGCGAAAATGTCCTGCACCCCACCATCAGGCACGGGGTCAGTTTTGTTTCTATGGGGCTTCTGACCGATGATGACTCGCCCGTTATC
>CP070824.1:615063-619342 GCA_020344395.1 Candidatus Zixiibacteriota bacterium
TTTTCACGCCTGCGAGCTATGTTTTCAGCAATGATAATAGCGTCGTCGACGATTATTCCAATTACCAGTATCATTCCGGTGAGGGTGATCGTGTCGAGAAACATCCCGAACACAGGCAGCATGAAGACAGTTCCCAGCAGGGCAACCGGTATACCCAGAGCCACCCAGAAAGCGGTTCGGAAATTGAGAAAGATGGTCAGAAGAATCAGCACCAGTACAAGGCCGATCCACCCGTTGGTAAGAACCACATCAAAGCTGTCGCGAACGTAGCGTGACTCATCGTTGATATGTAGGATTTCGATTTCTTCCGGCAGACGTTCGCGCTCCTTTGCGACCAGTTCCTTGACCGCATCACAGGTCCGGATGACGTCGGCGGTCTTACTATTAAACAGCAGAAAGGAGATGGCCGCCCTCCCATTGAGGTGTGAAAGGACCCGCTCATCCTCGAAGTCGTCAGAGACAACGGCCAGGTCGCTGACCTTGACCACCGGACCCTCAAAGGTCGAGCGGACGATCACCTCACCTACCTCCAGGGGATCTCTAAACTGAGCCAGCGTCACGAGATTCTTTTCGGACGTGTAGGATTCAAAGGTGCCGGTGGTGCCGCGGATATTCCGTCCTCGTATGGCGGTAATGATCTCCCGGAGCGGAATCTGATATCGTGTGGCTGCTTCCGGTGACACTTCGACCTTGATCTCCCGGGTACGGTAGCCGAACCTGTTTATCTGTGAGATGCCGGGGACATTCTTGATTTTTCTCTCGAGTATCCGGGCCTGTTCCCTGAGGTCACGATAAGGAATGTTGCCGGACAGCCCGACCTCAATGACATCCATCATGCCGCTGTTCAGCTCGGTGACCCGCTGTGACTCGGTCACTTCCGGAGGGAGGTCAGTCACGCGGTTGACGGCCTCCCGTATCTCGTTTTTGATTTTGTCCGGGTCGCTGGCGTCGACGTCAATGGTGACCATGATGGCCGAGACGTTCTCCATGGAAACGGAGGTAATCTTGTCTATACCGGTTACCGTTTTCAGTTCATCTTCGATTTCGTTGGTGACATTAAGCTCCACATCTTCCGGCGATGCACCAGGATAGCGTGTCATAATTGCCATCATGTCAAAATCAACGAGAGGGTAGATGTCGCGTTTGATCCCGACCAGGGTGCTCAATCCCAGCAGTATGATCATAATGGTAATGAGCGTAGCCAGCTTGTGGCGCTCGGCGAAAAATCGAAAGAATGACTTCATCTCTCCCTCCTGCAGAATTTGCAGATTCCGGCTATTGCACGGCTTATATCATTCTGTACCATGTAGAAACATGGCATCAGTATAAGGGTTAGCGGGGTGGCAAAGAGTATGCCGTAACCGAGGGCCATGGCCATTGGAGAAATGAAGGGATCGGAGCCGCCAAGGCCATAGGCAAGGGGAAGAACACCGGCCACCGTTGTTATGGATGTCAGGAGAATGGGACGGAGGCGGGTGGAGGTGCCTTCGGCAACAATGCGCAGCAGGCTCTTTTCCGGGTCTTCCTGTCGGTGGAAGTTAATGTAATTGACGAGTATTAGAGAGTCGTTCACCACCACTCCCATCATCCCGATTAGCCCCAGGACAGCCAGAAATCCGAGCGGCTCACCGTGCAGGGCAAAGGCCCCGATGACGCCGATCAGACCGAACGGTATGGCCAGCATAACGATGATTGGCTGCCAGACGGAATTGAACAGAAGAATGAGTACGAAGTAAATGCCGACAGCGGCCAGAACCATGGTCACACCCAGGTTCACAATTGATTCCTGCGTCTCCTGGGCTTCACCGCCGATGACAAAGCGCATGCCCGGCCAGTCGCTGTTCAGGTCAAAGTTGTCGACAGTGGCCAGCGTCGCCTGAAGGGGCGTCATGCCACCCGTAGCCAGGTCTGCCGTGATGGTGACAGTGCGCTCACCGTCCCAGTGAAAGTACTTCGATGGTCCGGGACCGGTTTCGAATCCGGCCACCTGGTTTAAGGGTATCAGCCGGCCCTGTTTGTTGGGGACCTTCAACTGACCAAGGTAGCCCGGCCTCTTGCGTCTCGCCTCTTCAAGGATAACCCGGAATCCAACATCCTCGTCGCCATAACGGACTCGCGTTACGACCTGACCGTCATAAGCAAGCCTGACGTTGTGTGCTATGTCGGCCACACTGAGACCGAGTTCGGCCAGGCGTTGGTGGTTGACCAGAATTTCGACCTGGTCTTTGCCGAGCTTGTCGTCCCGGCTGACATCGGATACGCCCTCCAGTGACGAGAGGTATGAAAAGACTGAATCGGACAGGGATGTTCTCATCTCGTCATCGGCTCCGACGACCCGGATGACAATTGGTCGACCGACGGGAGGTCCGCCCGCATCTATGGTGTAACGAATGACATCGAACCCCTGCAGCGAATCGGTCAGCGCTCTCAAACCTGCGACAATCTCCTGAGCGCCCCGTTGACGTTCGGAAAAAGGCGTCAGGGTGACCGCAATGAGAGCCCAGTTCTCACTCTCGCCGGGCATGAACATCCAGCTCCCGCCGCCCTGGCTGCCAATGTGCGTGATGTATGAATTAAGTTCGTTCTCCGGCAAAGCTGTGAGAAGCTCCTCGATTTCCTTGACCTTGTCGGACGTCGCGTCGAGCGAAGATCCGGTCGGAAGCTCGACGGTCACGTAGAACTGATCCGCCACGTTACCGGGAAACAGGATGAAGTGCATGTGGTAGTTTGCGTACAAGACAGCCCCGACGAGCGCGGCGACAAATATGGTCACCACAGCATAGCGAAGAGCGAGCAGGTGCACCATGAACCGCTGGAACCTGTTTCTAACTTTTTCGTACCAGCCGTGCACGTTCGGAGCGCCGGTTCCGTCGATACCCTTTCTTGCCAGTCGCTTCTCCCGGTTTCTCAATCCTGATGCGATGTGAGCCGGCAGGATGGTCAGCGCCTCAAACACGGATACTACCAGGGCAAGAATGATTGCGAGCGGGACGGGAAAGATGAACTTTCCGATCACGCCAGTCATGAAGAACATGGTTCCAAAGGCCATGGCTGTGGTGACAATGGTCGCGGCGACTGGCTTGAGGACGCCGTGTGCTCCATCTACAGCGGCCTCGATAGGCGCCTTACCCATTTCGTGATGTCGGTGAATGTTCTCCGCGACCACGATGGCATCGTCCACAACCAAGCCGATGACTATCACCATGCCCATGAGTGAGATGAGTTCGATAAAAACACCGAACATGGGAGCAAGGAAGACCACACCCATCATGGTAAGGGGGATACCCATGGCCACCCAGAAGGCCGTCCGAAAGCTCAGGAATACAAAAAGCACCACGCATACGAGAAGCAGGCCAATAAGTCCGTTATCGGCCATGATTCCGAGCCGGTTCCTGACAAACCGGGACATGTCCGACGACACCATCAACTCCACGCCGTCCGGCATCAGGGCCTGCTCCTGCGCCACCAGTTCCTTGACGGCATCGATGACGCGTATAATATCGGCGTTGCCGTTCTTGTAGACGGTGAATCCTATGGCCGTCCTGCCATTCATACGGAAACGGGTTTTTTCCGGCTCGAAGTCATCGACGATTTTCGCGAGATCCTTGACCTGAATGTACGGGCCTCCGAACGATGAGCGAATGATCACGTCCCCTGCCTCTTTGGGATCGCGAAACTGAGCCATGGTAACGATGCTCTTGTCACTGGTGTAGGACTCGAAGGAGCCGCCGGTAGCCCGGATATTTCGTCCCTGAATGGCGGATACGAATTCACGGAGCGATATCTGGTACTCGTCCATCGCATCCTCGGATACCTCAACCCTGATCTCACGGTCGAGCAGGCCATTGCGGGAAACCCTGGAGACACCCCGGATGTTTTCCAGTTTCTTTTCGAACGCCTTGGCCAGTCGCCGAAGCTCTGCATACGGCTGGTCTCCGGTTATCCCGACCCAGATGACTTCCAGATTCTCGGTGGTGATTTCGTAGATATACGGGGCTTCGGTCACTTCCTGTGGCAGATCAGGGACACGGCTGACGGCGTCCCTGATGTCTCGTTTGACCTGTTCCTTGTCGTCGGCGTCAGGTTCCAGGGTGACGTTGATGACGGAGATGTTCTCCATCGAATACGAGGTCATCTCGTCGATATCGTCCACGCCCTTCAACTCTGTTTCCAGTTTGTTGGTGACGTTAAGTTCGACGTCTTCGGCCGATGCACCCGGATATCGGGTGGTGATCATCAGCTTGTCCATGTCGACCTCGGGAAAGGCATCTCGCTTTAT
>CP070824.1:619442-623709 GCA_020344395.1 Candidatus Zixiibacteriota bacterium
AGGCCACGAGCTTGTCTTCATCGAAAATCGCATTGGAGACATTAAAGTTGTTGGCATCGAATATCTTCACCAGTTCCTCCGGGCTGTATATCTCCCGATCAACCTTGGGTGACCAGCCCAGCAGGCAGAGATAATTGAACATGGGCGCCGGCAGAATTCCCTCCTGGCGATATTCAGCCACATCTTTGTCACCGAGCCGCTTGGAGACCTTTTTTCTGTCCGGCCGGAGGATCAGGGGAACATGACCAAACCTGGGAATATCCCAGCCCAGGGCTCGATATATCTGAAGCTGTTTGAACGTATTGGTAACATGGTCGTTGCCGCGAATGACGTGCGTGATCTGCATCTCATGGTCGTCAACAACCACGGCCAGATTGTAAGTAGCCGAACCATCCGACCGGGCAATAATGAAATCCTCAATCTCCGCATTCTGGCGTGTCACTCGACCTGACACCATATCATCAAACGAGGTTTCTCCCTCGGGAATCATTATCCTGATGGCAAATTTCTCGCCCTGGTTGACCCTCCTCTCGATTTCGGACGCATCCAGATTCAGGCAGCGGCGATTGTACCGCAGGGGCGCCTTCTGTTTCATCGCAGATTCACGATCCTTCTGCAACGTCTCGGGTGTGCAAAAACAACGGTACGCATGGCCGGCCACAAGCAACTGCTGAGCCCAAGCGCGGTAGGCGTCCGAACGCTGCGACTGATACAGGATTTCTTCGTCCCATTCGATCCCCAGCCACTGGAAGGCCGACAGAATCGGCTTTATCAGTTCGTCCTGTGATCGTGCCGCGTCGGTGTCCTCGATGCGCACCAGAAACTTGCCTCCATGCCGACGCGCAAAGAGATAATTAAATATAGCCGTGCGAGCGGTGCCGACATGAAGATATCCCGTTGGGGACGGAGCGATACGGACTCGGACGTCAGTCTCAGTCATGGACCCGGTTCCAGTGTTCAGGATTCCGGTGCCCTCGGCGGGGCTTCGGACGGTGGATCGCCGGGTCGGTCCGGTTTTGGTTCATCTGCGGACAGCCCGGGTGGGCGGTCTTTGGGGAGGTCCGGTGCTGTGGGAGCCACCGGTGGCGGAGGTGGTGGCTGATATTGCGGGGGTGGAGGGGGCGCCGGTGCTCGGAAATCCGAAGGAGGGCGCTCGGTTGGCCCGGGAACCACTGCGCCTGGTCGCGACAAATTCAACTCCAACCCACCGAGCAACCGAGCACAAGCATTATAAATCAATCCGAAAAGGAGACAGAACATCGTTCCGAATACCGCCCCAAACACCAGCCCCAGCATTGGAAACGCGATGAACATGTACCCTAAACCGAGTTCGCCGGGGTCGAATGGCATATCCTGAAACATGACAGCTCCGGCGACGGCCATCATGGGAACCAGGAAGAATGCCAGGAGCAATCCGCCCGCAAAGCCCACCGCTGCGTTCACAAAAAACGCCACTTTGATCAGCGGCCAGATCCCAATTGACTTCAATTCGTATTTCACCGGCTTAATCCACCTGTTTCAAGTGCGGCACAACACTTCAATGATACGCCATTGAATAGGAAGATAGACACGGAAAGCCAAAAGCTCAAGCGCTTAATGCCAGGGACAGTCTTTGCAGATGATGCGGGCGTCAACCGCCTTGCAGCTGGCCGGGTCAGATGAAACAATAAACGGGTTGATATCAATCTCAGAAAAACAGTCAAAATCCTTGACCAACTGTGACAATCTGAGAAGAGTCTCCTCCACGATCTCCAGGTCAACGGGCGGTGCCCCGCGGAAGCCGGTCAGCAAAGGATACGACCGAAGCGACCTGATCATCTCGCGAGCACCCGAATCGGTCACGGGGCTGATGCGGAAGGACACATCTTTCATGATTTCCACGTAAATACCGCCAAGGCCGAACATAATGAGAGGGCCGAATGAAGGGTCAGTCGTCATTCCCATCACCGTCTCGACCGCTCCTGAGATCATCTGTTGAATGGCCACCGAGTATTTCTCACCTTTTTTCAGCCGGCCCACTCGCTTGCGCAGCTCCGCAAAGGCATCCCTGACCTCCTTGTCTGACCGGAGGTCAACCATCACCCCGCCGACTTCGGTCTTGTGGAGAACCTCTGGTGAGGCAATCTTCATGACCACCGGATAGCCCATACTTCTGGCCACGGATGCCGCTTCCCGGGCCGAGAAAGCTTGCTGATAGCTGGCCGCAGGTATGCCGTAACACTTGAGAATTTCTATTGCCTCGTCCCCCACAATGGCACCGTCGGGACCATCCAGCGCTGCGCGCAGTATGGCTCTGACTTTATCGGAGTCGACCTCGAATGATCTGTGTTTTCCACGTGGTCGTTTTCTCCAGTGACGGTACTGGTCGATCGTCGATAACGTCTTGGCGACCGCCTCCGGGAATTTGAAGACCGGTATGCCCTTCGACTTCAGGTAATTCACACCTCTTGACTTCTCTTCAACGCCCATAAAGCACGACAGCACTGTTCTGGCCGTTCCCTCAAGAGCAGCATGCAGACTACGGGCCACATCAAGGTCATCGATTGTCACGGGAGGAACAAAAATCGGCATAATCGTATCGTAGCTCTTATCTTCCCTGACAACTTTCAGAGCTTTACCAAATGCCTCGGCGCCCGCTCCGGCCACCAGGTCCAGCGGGTTGGATATGGACGCATCCGCTGAAACGAATTTCTTGAGTTTGGTTTTGGACCCGGCTGCCAGCGACGGCATCTCCATGCCATAGTTGACGAGCGCGTCCGTGGCCAGAATCCCCGGACCTCCCGCATTCGTGACCACCACCACCCGGTTTCCTTTCGGGATCGGTTGGGCGGAAAGAGCTCTGGCTACGTCGAAAAGTTCCTCGACGCTGTCAACCCTCATTACGCCGGTTTGAGTGAACAGAGCATCGACGCCGACGTCGAGGCCGCCCAGCGCTCCGGTATGCGAGGAGGCCGCCTTTGAACCCAGCTTGGTGCGTCCGGATTTGACAGCCACAATTGGCTTAATCCGTGAGACTTCACGGGCAATCCGGGTGAAATTCCGTGGGTTACCGAAATTCTCCAGGTACAGCAGGATGACATCGGTCCTGGGATCATCCTTCAAATACTCCAGGATATCATTGGATGAAATGTCCGCCTTGTTGCCGATTGAAGCCACGATCGAAAAGCCTATGCCAAGGTCCTTGGCCTGGGCCAGTATGGCCTCACCCATCGCGCCGGATTGGGTGATGAAACCCACATTACCAGGCATCGGCAGAGTTTTGCCAAAGGTCGCATTGAGATTTATCCCGGTATCAGTGTTGACTATCCCGAAGCAATTGGGTCCGATCATACGGATCCCGTGTTCCTGAATGACAGAAGTGAGCTGTTCCTCGCGGCGTTCACCTTCGGGGCCGACCTCCGAAAAGCCGGCTGAGATCACTATGAGTCCCTTGACGCCCTTCTCACCGCACTGTCGGGCCACCTCGATTACCCCTTCTTTCGGGATAATCAGTATCGCCAGGTCTACAGCGTCCGGAACGTCTCTGACCGTTGAATAAGCCTTGATGGAATGGATGACGGACGCTTTGGGATTTACCGGGAATACCTTGCCGGTGAACTCGGCCATGAGAATATTGTGAAGAGTCTCACGTCCAATGGTCCCTTTGCGGGTAGAGGCACCGATTACGGCAACTGAACTTGGTTTGAATATATGATCCAGTTCATGCTTCATAACATTCGATCCGGCTTGAGGATTTCTGCGCCCGGTCGGCTACATGAGTTTTTACTTCGTTCCAGCCCAATCCTTGTCCGACTTGTGTCGTATCGCCGCCTGAGCCGCAGCCAATCGGGCAATCGGAACCCGGAAGGGCGAGCAGGAAACATAATCAAGGCCGGCACTGTGACAGAAGGCAATCGACTCCGGATCGCCGCCATGTTCGCCGCAGATGCCGATTTTCAAACTCGGCTTAACGGCCTTACCTTTCTGCCGACCCATCGTGATCAACTGTCCGACACCATTCCTGTCTATCGACACAAACGGATCATGCGGTAGTATTTCGTGCTCAACATAGTGCGATAGAAACTTGCCGGCATCATCACGCGAGAAACCCATGGTCATCTGGGTCAGATCATTGGTCCCGAAACTGAAGAAATCAGCGTCCTCTGCAATCTCGTCGGCCGTTAGCGCCGCCCTGGGGATTTCTATCATGGTCCCGATTCGATACTCGAATCCCTTCACCCTGGATTTTGACACGATCGAGTCAGCCACCCTGACGGCGATCTCCCTC
>CP070824.1:623809-628061 GCA_020344395.1 Candidatus Zixiibacteriota bacterium
TCCAGCCGCCCTCGTCACCATCGAGGCCCGTACCGGCTTCAAGATCGTTAACGTACTGAATATCCAGATAATAGTCTGTCGAGGCAAACCCGGTAGGATCCACGATCACGGCCGTTGACCAGTCTTCGCCGGTCTGGGTTTGCCGGCCGTAACGACTCATCGAGGCCCAGTAGTCGCTCTGGCAAGGATCCGCGGTTTGTGGATCGCAGTGAGGAGTATAGGACTCGGTCAGGTTGTACTGGTTGGACCACGTCATACCGCCATCGTCAGAACCGGCAACCCACAATTCACCGTTGGCGGCGCCATAGGGCCAGGGCAAAACATAGCCCCACTCGGCGCAGTCATCGAGGACGCCGTCGGGAATCGAGTTGAACTGAGTCCACAGAGCGTACAGTTTATTGTCACATTCTGATATTGTAGGTTTTGCCACTCTGAGAGCAAACGCGGGCGGACTGCACTCTTCCACGGGATCCTGGGTGTGGCTGGCAATGACCCGAACGAGAGGTACTGATTCGGACCAGTGAAGGAGTCTGCCCGCCTCGGGGATAAAGAGATCCTCGAAACAGGGCGCGACCTCCCCGAGGCACGGATCTCCCGGCCAGGGACAGGCTGTCCAGACCAGGTGCAATATGTCACTCTGGTCAAAGAGCATGGAAAGATCCGCATAAGGCTTGTCGCACGAAGCTCCGAGAGGGCACGAGCTGAGGTTTACGCGCGGTTCCCAGGTCACTCCCTGGTCATTTGAGATCTGATAGTACAGGTCATTATCCATGAGGCCGAGAATAGTCCCCGTGTAGAGCGACAGTCCCGAGCAGGTATCGCACGCCGGTTCCTGATAAGGCAGGCTCGCCATCCACGAAATCGCGACACGATCAGCGCCCCGCGTGGCGGCGACGTCATATGAAGCCATCTCAGCGGTGTCGACCACGTACGGCGGGTAATCCCAGCCGTTGCCGGAGGGTGACTCGGGGTCTACGTAGCGAAAATACATAAGAGCGTATTCTCCGCTCGTGAACATATTCGATGCAGCTATGACGTGGAGAACAGTGTCTGTACCGTACTGGTAGGCGAATTTCGGCCACATGGTCTCAGTGACATACGGCACGTACTCCATGACCGAATCGACGACTCTGACATAATAGTCAAAGAGCTCACAGACCGAACACTCATCAAAGTGCACCTGAACGGAATAAGGATTGGGACCCTTTTCATCGGCGTGGCCACCGACCAGAGCCCGGTTGTCGGGCGTTACATCCACGTTAACATAACCGGAGTATACGTCATCCGGGTCGTGAAGACGAAATGCGCCGGCATAGAGGCCGTCCGCGCTCTTATACGCGTTGTACATGTACGTACGGGCCTCGAACGCCGAATCGGGCAGGTGCGTCCAGCCAAAATGAACCACGGTCGGACCGGTTTCACCGGAGTGAGGGCCGATCTCGATCATGCGACCCATCGAAGCGTTGTGCTGCTGCTCCCAATAGGTCCAGCCAACCGTCTGACCGGGTGAGCCGTTCAGAGAACTCTCGAGATAGGCGGGGGCTCCGAGGGGGAAACCTTTCTGACCGGTGACGGCACTGGAACGACGATGATCGTCAAGCATCGAGTAGACCAGAACCTGCTTTTGGAACTGGGCTAACCTGTCGTTCAGTGCTTTCGGGTTTTTGTCGATCTTGCCCGCCAGTGAGGGCAGGCATATGAGGATGGTTATTAGCGCTGTGAGGATCGCAACTCTGAAGGTACAGTGTCTCATTCTACACTCCTCCCTAAGGTGAATTATACTCCCCAGGTAGCAGCCAGCAACTTGTGCCGGTCAGCTACCTGTTTCTATTTTCTTATGGCACCTCTGAACAGTCACAAGGCCCGGGTCCATGCCGATAGAAATAATTGACCAGATAGACAGCGTCCAACGGATCAAAACTGCCGCTGCAGTTCACATCACCCTCATCCGGACAGTACGGATAACACATAGGCGGGTATATGCGCCACATGCAGTTAACAAGGCAGGAAAGATCCATCGGGGTCAGGGCACCATCGCCATCACAATCTCCCATGACCTCGCAGCAGGGGTCACCGCTGCTGGCAAGCACATCGGTTTGCTTCCCTGTAAACACTCTCTCGTTCTCCGTAGCCTGCGAGAGAAAGCTCGTGAAAAGAACGAGTAGAACCGTGAGGATTGCCACCCTGAGCCTGAACTCTCTCATCCTTCACCCTCCTTGATGTAAAGGTGCTGCACAACAACTACGACCTTGCGTGAATCAACAATTCCCTCGAAATGGGTGCACATTAAATATCGTTGTACGGCGGTGGACGGAGTTGGTAGGGCAGGAAGTCTCTCCCGGAGCTGAGGCAACCCTTGTTAGTCTAAATATAGGATTCTCATATGTTGTTGTCAATAAAAATGATAAGGAAATCCACGTTCGTTATCCGGTGGCCCAAAACAGGAGCTACATGGTGGGATTAATAGAAACCGGGCGAGCCCACCGGCTCGCCCGATTTCTATCCAGATGCCAAATCGATATTTCTAGAGAAGTGGCAGGTATTTGTCGGTTTCAAACTGGCTTACGTGCATGCGGTAGCTGTCCCACTCAATACGCTTATTAGCAATGAGTTTCTCGAAGACGTGATCGCCGAGTGCCTCACGGACAAATTCGGAATTAGCGAATTCGTTGACGGCGTTCTCCAGAGAGTTGGGCAGGGTATCAATCGCCAAACCCTCCTTTTCAAGGGCAGACATGTTGAAGATGTTCTCTTCTACCGGCTTGCCCAAGTCATAGCCGTTTTCGACTCCCTTGAGCCCTGCCGACAGCATGCAGGCAAAGGCCAGGTATGGGTTCGCGGCCGGGTCCGGTGAGCGCAGCTCTATCCGCGTTGCCTGCTCTTTCCCGACGCGATACATAGGAACTCGCACCATACTGGACCGATTTCGGCGTCCCCAGCTGACGTATACGGGAGCTTCATACCCCGGAACCAGACGCTTGTACGAATTTACCCATTGATTCGTTACCAGAGTAAACTCCTTAATGTGCCGCAGAATGCCGGCCGTGAACTGGCGACCAATCTCCGACAGATTGTATTCGCCCCCGGCATCAAAGAAGAGGTTCTTTTTGCCCTTAAAGAGCGACATATGGCAATGCATGCCGCTGCCGTTTTGACCAAAAATGGGTTTGGGCATAAACGTGGCGTAAAGCTTGTTGTCCATAGCGACTTCTTTAACGACGAACTTGTAAAGTTGAGAAAAGTCAGCCATTACCAGGCCTTCCTGGTACTTCAGGTCAATCTCGTGTTGGCTCGGGGCCACCTCGTGGTGAGAGCATTCGACCGCAATCCCCATCTCCTCAAGGGCTCTAACGGTCTCCTTGCGAACTCGGGTTCCGATGTCCACCGATTCATAGTCGAAGTAGCCAGCCTTATCGAGGATGGCGGTATCGTTTTCATTCTCGAAGTAGAAATACTCTATCTCCGGACCGACATAAAAGGTCCAGCCCTTGTCGGCAAGGCGGTTAAGGGTACGCTTAAGGATCCACCGGGGATCGCCCTCATAAGGAGTACCATCGGGATTCTGGATGTCGCAAAACATGGTGGCTACTTTTTCCCCGGCAATTTGCCACGGAATCACCCTGAACGTTATCGGATCCGGGATAGCCATCAGGTCCGATTCTTCGATACGGGCAAAACCTTCGACCGATGAGCCGTCGAAGCCTTGCCCTTCATCGAGGACCTGCTCGATTTCGGAGCGAGTGATAGACATACCCTTGATCTTGCCGAGGATGTCGGTGAAGCAAAGCCGTATGTACCTTACGCCGGCCTCGTCGATTAACCTGAGAATATCTTCTTTGGATTTAGTCATTTATGAGTATCCTCCGTGCCCTGCTGTGAGGTGCCTGGTTTTGCCGCTCAGATAAGCAGCTAATATAGTTGTTAATAGACCTGTAACAACAATTATTGGCAAAAGTTTGAAGCGGCCAGATTTTTTTGGCTGGAGAGAGGTGAACCCTCAGTCGATATCAAGCGAGAGGCTAATCTCTTTGTGGGTCGGGATCAGCTGTCGGTAGGTGACTTTTGCCATATCAAAAATCCGTCGGGAGGCAACGAAGACGGGATCGTCGTCGTACTTGCCAGACAAATATACCACTTCCTTAATGCCAACCTGGACAATGAGTTTGGCACACTCATTGCAAGGAAAAAGTGAGACATAGAGCGAGGCTCCGTCCAGTTCGGGCTTATTGGAGGCGTTGGTGATGGCGTTCAT
>CP070824.1:628161-632367 GCA_020344395.1 Candidatus Zixiibacteriota bacterium
ATACTGGCCGAGTTGGTCATCAAGAATGCCTCGCTCAATCAAATACGCGTCGAGGCCTCGAAATACGGATATATTCCGCTCTTCGAGATCGGGATGGAGAAACTCACCGCCGGGGCGGTCTGCCTCGAAGAGTTGCTCAAGGAGACGTCCAACGTCGACACCTATCGCGACCCCGATGTCCAAGTAAAGGTAACCAACGTCGATGCCAACCCAGTACAAATATAAAGCGCTCGCGGCCGACGGAAAACCTCAAAAAGGACTGATGACCGCCGAGAGCCCGGACCAGGTGGTGGAATATCTGGCCACGCAGAATTGCGTCCCGATCCAGATCACCCCGCAGAAGAAAAAGATATCCGGCACGCTGCTGGGGTTCTTCACTCGCGCCGACTACGAAAACCTGATCGTGTTCACCAACAACCTGGCCACCATGTATCGATCCGGTATCCCGCTTCTAAAGGCGCTCTCGATTATCAAAGTGGGACCCAAGCATGGACGGTTCAACGACGCTGTCCAGCAGATCAGGTACAGCGTACAGTCGGGTAAGTCCCTGTCGGAAGCCATGGCTGACTTCGACGATATCTTCTCCCGCGTCTACCGTAACAGCATCACCGCCGGCGAGGAGTCCGGTCGCCTGGAGGATATCCTGGACGAACTGTCCCAGATGATGGAGAAGGAGATGGAACTCTCCCGCCTCATCAGGTCCGGCTTGCGTTATCCGATTATCGTGCTGATCGTGATCGCCCTGGCTTTTGTCGTCCTTATGACCTACGTCATTCCCCGATTCGTGGAATTCTACAGCTCCTTCGGCGCCGAATTACCCTTGCCCACCAAAATCTTCATCGGCACCAGCAATTTCTTCACTCAATACTGGGTGGCTATTGTCGCGGTCATTGTCGCGATTGCCTTCGGCTTTAAGAAATTGATCAGCAATGAGCGCGGGAAACTGTGGGTGGATCGGCGGCTGTTGCGGCTACCGGTCTTCGGCGAACTGATCCTCAAGGGCAACGTAGCCCGCTTTTCCATGATGTTTCGGATCCTTTTTCGAGCCGGTTTGCCCATTATCCAGTCGCTGCAGATTCTGACGGACTCGGTATCCAACAGCGTGGTCAGCGGGGAAATTCGAAAGCTCGAGGACCTTTTCCGCCGGGGATCCGACGCTAATCTCATGGAAGAATCCTTCGAATTCCTGCCGGATATGGCTAAGCAGATGATGGCCATAGGGTTAGAGACTGGTGCCCTGGAGCGGATGCTCCACGAGTTGAGCACCTTCTACACCAAGGAGGTTCAGTATACCTCGCGGCAGCTTACGGCTATTCTGGAGCCGCTTTTAACCCTGGTGGTCTCGGTTTTCGTGCTAATCATGGCCCTGGCTATCTTCTTGCCTATGTGGAACTTGATCAAGGTTTTCAATGGCTGATTGGGAGTAAAAAAAAGAGTAAAAATACCGATTAAATAAGAAAGATATCAAAACATGCAACCTACCAAAAACCCATTAGGAGGCACTATGTTTGTCAGAGGGAATCAAAAGGGATTCACCCTCATCGAGCTGGTGATGATAATCGTAATCCTCGGTATCCTGGCTGCAGTGGCGATTCCGAAGTATCAGGATCTGTCCGGTGAGGCCAAGGAAGCTGCGGCACGCGGAGCCCTGGGAGCGGTGAGATCGGCTATCACGATTTACTATGCTAACCACGCCGTTCAGGACAGCGCTCATTGGCCGCCGCTCGATAGCGTTCGCTATGCGATCATGGCTCAGGGCATTCCGAATAACCCGTACTGTCCCAGTGACGAGTATCCGGATTCCGTTATCGCTGGTGTTACCAAGGGTACCCTGGTCGGAACCGACTGCGGTTGGGCCTATCTGGCTGCTGACGGCGAGATCTGGCTGAACACCGACGAGAACAGCGAAAACGACTGGTAGTTCGTCGTTGAGGCGGTGATCCAGTTGTGTTATAGGCAAGGGGGCAAGCTCGCTCAGCAGGGCTTCACTCTGGTCGAGCTTGTCATGATTATTGTTGTCCTGGGCATACTGGCTGCGGTGGCCATACCCAAGTTTACTGATGTCAGTGAAAGTTCCAAGATCACCGCAACCAAAAAAGAGATGCTCACCCTGAAGACGGCGCTGGCCGGAAACCCGGACGCTGTCGCCGGCGGCAAATACGTCGATCGCGGGTTCGAAGGTGATGTCGGCTTCGTACCGTCGCTGCTTCAGGATCTGGTAGCAAAGCCGGACTCGGTCTCGGCCTATAACAAGTTGACCAGCTTGGGCTGGAATGGACCATATATCGACAGCACGGAAGGCAATTATTTGAAGGACGCCTGGGGGACAGACTACGTTTACCAGCCTTCAAATCGACGAATCATTTCGGTGGGAGGTTCGGATAGCATCATTGTTGGTTTTTAGACCGGGGTCTATATGAACGCCTTAGCGTTTTTGACAGGCAAGAGCAGACGCAAAGGAAAGCCTGGCGCAGACACGGAACCGGCCAGGCCTTCTTTTTCGATCCACAAGATCCATCCGCGTCAAAATCACTATCTGGGGACGATTCTATCCTTTTCGATAGACGAGAACTCCATCCAGATGGCCGCAACCAGACACCTTGGAAAGTTGCGGCGCATTCTCGATATCAAAAAGGAGTACTTCCCCAAAGAGCGGTCCAGCCGCAGAGCCAGGCAGGAACTGCTCCGAAACGAGATAAGCGGTTTTATCGACAAGCACGGCGGCTATGGGTCCAAGATCGCTCTCGCCGTCTCCGGACGAGAGACCACTTTTCGCACCTTCTTGATGCCCCATCTGAAGCGGAAAGAACTGGACACGGCTATCCAGTTCGAAGTCAAGAAGCAGATCCCCTTCCCGATCGAAGACTGCATCTACGGCTATCGGCCTATATACAGGATCACCAAGGGCGGCACCACTCAGTATAAGATTGCCCTTCACGCCGCCACCAAGAGATTTATTCAGGAGCAGATGGAGCCCTTTGAGGCTCTCGGCCTGAAAGTAAGTTACGTTTATCATGCCCAGGACGTGATCGGTCAGTTCCTGAGGCATCTGCCCAATTTCGACGATGACAAGAACTACACGCTTCTGAACATCGGCCTTAAGTCGACCGAAATTTCATTCTACAAGGGAGCCACACTCGAGTTCTCGCACGCCACGCCGGTCAGTTCGGCCATGCTGGGTATACACCCGGAGCAGACCAAGTACGAGTTCTTCGCCGAACTGATCGCCAATGAAATCCAGACCTCTCTGGACTATTATGCGGGGCAATACTCGGTCACAGCTCAAGAAAAAATTTACGTATACGGCGATCTGGCCTACAGCGATGAACTCCTGGACCTGCTGAACGACCGTAGCGGAATCGAACTGGAAACGATGGCCGTTCAGAGACTGGGCCACTTGAGTAGCACGAACGAAGCACAGACCGATGATTACCCCGTGTGCCTGGCGGTCTTAGCCGGCTCCACGTGCCAATCATCGCTGCCCAGCCTTCTGCCCAGAGAGCGGCTGGCCGCCCAGGTCGAAGCCAAGTACAGCCTTTACGGTCGGCTGGCGGTGGCGATGTTGATTGTTGTGTTGACGCTATCGTGGGCGATGATGCGGGCCAATCTTTACAGTTCCGAGAAAGCCCTGGTGGAACTGGAACGCCAGGTGAACGAATTCCGCAACTCCGAGGCCTACCACACTTACAACCTGATCAAGCGAGAAATCGCCCGGGAACAGACATATCTCGAGATGACCAGACAGACCCCCAGTTACCTCGCCCTGAATCTCAAAGAACTGTCACATCTGGCCCCATCCGAAGTGAAACTGCTGTATCTGGATTACAATCCCGAACTCCCGGCAAAGAATTTCTACCTCCATGGACTGGTCAGATCCAAAGAGATTCCGCCGGAGGTAATCCTGGCCGAGTTTGTGGAGTACCTGTCGGCATCGGCTTTTTACGATGACGTGAGGATTATTCGCCATAACAAGAAATTTATCGATGAGCTATTCGAGATCGATTTTCAGATTCAAATGCGGGGTGTGGTATGAAACGGGCTCTGGTGGCATATCCGCTGATCGGCCTGGTGGTGCTGAGCCTGTGGTTCTTCACCGCCTATGTGCCTCACCACCGGGAGAAAATAGTGACCGGGCAGGGAATTGCCGAGGCCGAGAAGCAACTGGCCGATTTTCAACAGACTATCGCCGAACTGCCCCGGATCATC
>CP070824.1:632467-636609 GCA_020344395.1 Candidatus Zixiibacteriota bacterium
CGCGATTTCTTCTTGATGATCCCCCGTCCTCGTGACATCGTTGATTTCGTCCGCACCGTCCTGTTCTTCGTCGGCCGGCGTTCGGCCGGTCCGAAATTCGGCCGATTTTCGTTCATCGAGAAATTCGATTACTGGGCCGTGTACTGGGGGATGGTGATCATGATCGGCTCGGGTATCATCATGTGGTTCAAAGAGTGGTTCCCCAAGTATTTGTATGACATCGGACGCGAGGCACACTCCGACGAGGGTCTGCTGGCCACTCTGGCTATCGTCATCTGGCATTTTTATAACGTCCACTTCAATCCCGATGTGTTCCCCATGAGCTGGGTCTGGTGGCACGGTAAGCTTACCGAGGACGAGATGAAACATCACCACCCACTGGAATACGCCGAGATAGTCGCAGCCGAGTCAGAGCAGATTATTGAAGAACAAAGGCAGGTTGAAGACCGCGAGGAGATGACTGAGTAATGTCCTTTCTTGCAGATATCCGGGATGTCATAAAACGACACTGGCGCGGTCTGGCTATTTTCTGCGGAGCCGTTGTAGTTATTCTTCTAGCAGCAGGCCTGGTGTTATCGTATGAGACCACCCGGTCCTCGTTCTGCGGCTCCTGCCACTATATGGATCCATACGTCAGGCACTGGCAGGCGTCCACCCACTCCGAGGTGGACTGTGTGGCTTGCCACGATTACGGGGCGCTCGACCTGGCGGTTTCCGCCGTCAAATACTGGACCGATACCTACGACAGCCGACCCAAGGCGGTCGTTGCCGATCAAAGCTGCCTGAATGCCGATTGCCACGACCGCGAGAGCCTCGATCCGGGACTGGAATTCCGCCGGGGGATTCTCTTTCAACACAGAGTTCATCTCGATCGGGACCTGCGGGGCGGCAAACTTCGATGCACCTCGTGCCATAACCAGATTGTCCAGTATCAGGACGATATTCAGGGCCATATGGTCGTGAACGACAAAAGCTGCTTTGTCTGTCATTTCAAGGATGCCGGGATAGGTGAAGCGATAACCGGGTGCAACTCGTGCCATGGTATGCCCGAGCGCCAGGTTGAGCACGGCGGCATTGTCTTCGATCACGAGCCATACCTCAAACTCCAGGTCGAGTGCAAACAGTGTCATGTCAGCATCGTCCGTGGCGACGGTTCGGTGGCCGAATCGAAGTGTCATGACTGCCATGTCGAGAGACTGAAGGCCCAGTACTCCCGTGCGGAGCTTCACAACATTCATGTCAGCGACAACGGTATCGACTGCTATAAATGTCACTCCGATATCGAACACGGTAATTTCACCATGGTCGGCGCCCTTGATGTGGCCTGTGAAAATTGCCATTTGCGCCATCACAGCATCCCCAAACAGCTCTATATGGGTATTGGTGGCGCCGACTCGCTTGATGTTCCCAGTTCTATGTTTACGAATCAGGTATCCTGCACAGGATGTCACACCCACTTGACCCCGGAAGGTGAGATTCTGACTCACCAGGAAAAGAAGGAGGCCAGCCGTCAGTCATGCGTTGACTGTCACGGCGAGGGCTATGATCTCATGTTTGATAACTGGGTCGAGGGAAGCCGCAAGGTTCTCGGCGAATACAGGACCTTCGTCCAGACCGCGCGGGAGGATTATCGCAAGGCCGGCGGAAGCCGGAAGGCCCGCCAGAAGGCCCGGGCCGCCCTCAGCGCGGCTGAAGAGAACTACAATTTCGTCCGCGAAGGTCATATCCCGCATAATATTCGATACTCATTGTATCTGCTGGGCAAAAGCGCGGATAGCTTTGAAAAAGCCATGCAGGCAATAAATAAATCATATTTCATATCCCGGCAGGGTTCCGTATATTTGGAGGAGAACAGCTGCCTGGACTTCTGTCACGGCAAGGCGTTCAATCCGGAAGTGGTCGAATACGACGACCGAGAATTGCCCCACACTCTGCACGTCAACGAACTGGGCCTGGTCTGCAAGAACTGCCATTCTGTGTCAGAGCACGGTGCGAGAAATATTGAAGAATCCGTGTGTGCTGATTGCCATGAATAGTACTGCCGCTTGAGGCAAAAGCAATAAAGAGGATAGCAAAATGAAGGTGATGAAATTGATTCTAGCCGGTGTGTTGGCCATCGCGCTCTGCGGCCTTGACGCCTATTGTCAGGATGATGACGAAACGTGCCTTTCCTGTCATGCCGATGATGCCCTTACCGGTTTCAATGACAGGGGTGAGGAAGTCCCGATGTACGTGAATGAGGTCGATATCCGTGCCTCGGCTCATGACGGGATGGGCTGCGTGGACTGTCATATTGATCTGCAGGGATTTGACGATTACCCGCACGCGGAACAACTAGATCTGGTCGACTGTGCTGTATGTCACGATGAAACCGGGGAGGTTTTTACTTCGTCGGCGCACGGCCAGGCTTTGACTAACCCCAACGCGCCCACGTGCGCCTCCTGTCACGATAGCCACCGGATCTTGCCCCAGATAGACCCTGAGGCCTGGACTTCGCCCAAACGATTGCCTTATACCTGTTCACGTTGCCACCACAAGCAGGTCCTGACCGATGACCCCGATGTGCGCATCACCGACTCCTTCGACCGCTACATGCGCGGTATTCATGCCGAGGGCATCGCCAAGGGGATAGGTTCGGCAGCTTCGTGCGATGACTGCCATGGCATGCATAACCTGAAGAAAGCCTCTGATCCAAGTTCGATGGTCAACAAGATGAACATCCCTCGCACTTGCTCCAAGTGCCACAATGACATATATATCCAGTATAATCGAGGGATCCATGGCAAAGCGCTGTCGGTGGGTATACTCGACAGCCCCAACTGCGCCGACTGTCACGGCGAACACGAAATTCTCCAGATCACCGATTCCGGCTCGCCCGTGAACGCTGCAAATCTCTCGGACTATGTCTGCGGACGATGTCACAACGATCCCCAGATTGTCGAGAAGTTTGGTCTGGGCGATGATCGGTTCACGTCTTATCAGGACTCATACCACGGTCTGGCTATCCGCGGCGGGTCGGTCAAGGCGGCTAACTGCGCCTCATGTCACAAGGCTCACGATGTTCTGCCATCAACCAATCCGGCTTCGTCCATTCACCCGGACAATCTGACCGCCACGTGCCAGAAGTGCCATATTGACGCCAACTATGCGTTCGCATCAAGTTACACCCACAAAACCGCCTACGCCCAGTTCAATAAGTTGGATTCGATAGTGAAGTGGATCTATATCGTGGCCATCGTTCTGATAATTGGCGCCATGCTGGGACACAACCTCGTAATTCTGGCGCGGTTCATGATCGAGAAGAGCCGTTACACCAAGGCACAGCCGACGGTGAAGAGGTTCGGCGGCAACATGGTTTACCAGCACATGGTGGTTACCATTGCCTTTATTGCCCTGGTCATAACCGGTTTTGCACTCCGCTATCCGGACGCCTGGTGGGTTTCGGTACTGAATTTCCTCGGCATCTTCGAAAACGCTCGTTCGGTTATTCACCGGGTAGCCGCTATCCTGCTGTGTTATATCTCCGTCCACCATGCTCTATCGTTGTTTGTCACCAAACGCGGCCGCTTCCAGTTCCGGGCCCTGATTCCCACGAAGCAGGACATCACTGATATCTTCATAAATCTTAAGTATCACTTGGGGTTAAGTGATCAGAAACCAAAATTCGGCTTCTACGATTACACCATGAAGGCCGAGTACTGGGCTCTCGTCTGGGGAACCTTTGTAATGGCCTTTACCGGTTTCGTTCTCTGGTATCCCACTTTCTTTACCTCGTTCCTGCCCCCGTGGGTGGTAAAGATTTCCGAAACCATTCACTTCTATGAGGCCTGGCTGGCCACCCTGGCAATCGCTGTCTTCCACTTCTTCTTCGTCGTCTTCCACCCGGAGCAGTATCCGATGTCGTTTACCTGGTTGACAGGCAGAATGACGGTGAGCGAAGTAAAGCACCATCACCCCGGTTGGTACGAGCAGATTGAAGAAGAAGCCAGGCAGGCAGAGGAATCTGCAAAAGCCTCCGCCAGGGACTCTGCGGAGGATGCCATATCGGGGAAACCCGTTTCTTAGCAATCATACCGTACCAATAAAGAAAGCGACTCTGCCCAGAGGCAGAGTCGCTTTTTGTATCTAATTCGATGGATTCA
>CP070824.1:636709-640849 GCA_020344395.1 Candidatus Zixiibacteriota bacterium
CGGGAGGTAAGGTACGTCTGACCGGAATCTCAGCATTCGCCTGATCGGCCTGGTCATCTGTGCTGCGGGATTGCTCGCTTCGAACGTGACGGCTCAGCCGAAATGGCTCAAACAGGCTATTGAGAAAAGTGAAGGAATTGAGCCCGACCGACGGGCGGATGTCCTGGTGATTCATCGTTCGGCTGAAGTAAAGATATCCAGAGATGGCGACTCCAAGACACACTGGCGCCGGGCCCTGAAAATCCTCAGACCCTCCGCGGTGGAACGCGGTTTCCTGGAGGTGCCCGTTCGTGACACCAGGAAGGTCAAGAACCTGAAAGGCTGGCTGATCCGGCCCGGCGAGGAAACCCGGTTACTTGACAAGAATCTCATTGTGGAAATCTCTGGCGAGATGGCGGCTGGTTATTATTCCGATGACAGAAAGCTGGGAGCAGGTTTTCTGGACATTAGGGCTGGTGATATTGTTGCCTATGAATTCGATATTGAGAACAAAGATGAGTTTGGAGCCGGCCACCACGGGTTTGTATTTCAAGATAAGGACCCGGTTGTGACAACCAGTTATAAGGTAGAAATCCCTGCAAAGCACAAGCTCCACATATCGGGTCAAAATCTCGGCCCCGTTACCTTCCAGCAGGAAAAGAGACGATACCGGTGGACATCGGGTTATCTCCCCTATCGTGAGGATGAACCATTCATGCCTCCGGGTCCCACTTTATATCGCGAGGTGGTGGTTGCAAGCTATGACCCGGATGATTCCGAAGAAAGGCTGTATAAGACCTGGGAGGAAGCGTCTCGATGGATGTACTCGATTTGTGATCCACCCGCGACACCCGGTGATTCCATCAGGAAGACAGTCGGTGACCTCATCAGTGGTATCGACGAGCCACTTGAGCAACTCAGAACCATAGCGGAGTTTGTTCGAGACAAAGTCAGGTATGTAGGGATTTGGATCGGACCGGGGCGGATCCTACCGCGACCGGCGGAAAAGACTTTCCATAACAAATATGGGGACTGCAAAGACAAGGTTGCCCTGACGCGTGCCATGCTTGCTGCAGCCGGGATTCCCACGGCGCCGGCACTGGCGCTGGTCGGCGGTGTCGTTGACAGCACATTCCCGTCCCCTTTTCAGTTCAATCACGTAATTCTGGCCATCCCGCAAAGCGCCGTCCCTTCTCTCGATAGATCACTGCGAGCCGTCGGTGAAGAGTGGTTCTTCTTTGATCCGACTGACGAACGAACCCCTTTCGGCAGTCTCGATCTTCGCGCCTACAATACTTTTGTGCTTGTGGGATCTGAAGAGGGAGAGGCATTGTGCCGCCTGCCTTCAATCAAGCCGGAACAGCGTCTTCGTCGGAATACCGCGGTAGCCACACTGAACCCGAATGGCTCGATTGAAGCGAATGTGAGAATCACAGATTATGGGGCCTATGCTGATGAAACGCAAGCCTACCTCAACGACATCGGAGAGAAAAAGCAAACAGAGTATGCCGAGTATCTTGTTTCAGATTGTCTGCGGAACCCTGTGGTTTCCGAACTCCAGATTGTCCCTGGCAACGACAGCCTGTCCATCAGCTTTCGTGTCACGGCCGATAACTACTTCGCTCAGGTGGGCGAACTCTACCTACTCAAAGCAGACTTTATCCACAGCGACGGCAGCCATTTTTTTGGCGATTGTGACCGCACTTACCCGATCTGGCTGGGCCGCCCGCGCAACATTGAACTGGACATAACCTGGAAGCTTCCGACTGGCTGGCAGATCGACGATTCACCGAACGACATTCAAAGCAGTTGTGCGGCCGCCGACATAACGGGCAGTTTGACCATCGAGAACGCCTCGCTTCGCCATCGGTGGCGGCTGCACTATAACGGAGATATGCTGCCCCTTGATTCATGCGGATCAGCACGCACTTTTGTGGATAACACGAGAGCGGTTGTTGAAAAGAGAATCATGCTCATTTCAAACGGGAGCACCAGCAATGACTAAGCGTACCGTAATACTTCTATTGACACTCTCGGTCTGTCTGATGCCGTCAATGTCGATGGCTAAACGCAAGAAAAAGAAGAAACCACCCGAGCCTTATCAGTGGGAAGAAATCACCGATGCCGATTGGAGTGTCAGGCAGGACACAGCCGATGGTGACCCCGGGGCGGTGATGATTTTCGAGAGAATCATAAGGGACGACACAGCCTTCGCCGACAAGGGCCAGGTCTTCTACACTGTCTACCGTCGTATTCGAGTTCTCACCGATGATGGTCGCTCATGGGCCGATTACAGGATACCGGTGGATGATCCCGAACAGCGAACCATTCGGGTAGAGGGAAGGACTATACTGCCGCACGGTGACACGGTAGAGTTGCAGAAGGACCAGATCATTACCACGGAGCTGGTAAAGACCAGGCAAGTCAAAGTCAAGCAAACCTCCTTCTCGCTGCCGGGTGTGACCGACGATTGCATTGTCGACTACGTTTACCAGTACCGCACGGGTGATCAGGTTGGCAGGTGGAAAGTACAAAAAAACATCCGATTGTTGCACGGTGAATTCAAGTGGGTCCTGCGTAACGCGAACGAATATAGCACCCGTATGTCAACCCATGGCTGGATCTACAGACTGTTCCGGCACGTTGTATATCGCTTGCCCAACTACGCCTGGCAAAATGCTGATTTCAACACGTCCAGGAAGTTTGATGGGTCCATGGACAAGCCGGAAGGTGTGCTGTTTAAAGCCGAGAATGTACACCCGCTCTCCTCCGAGCCGTTTTCACTCCCCTCGTCCGCTAGAGAGGGAAGGCTGCTCACATTTTACGCTTCGCCCGGCAACTCCTTCAAATTCTGGCAGTCATTATCTACCCGGATATTGCAGTCCATTTCCAACTTTTTTGAGGAGGAAGATCGCCTTGTCAAAGTAATGGCGCCGATAAAGGAGTTGCCCGACGATCAGAAGATCGCCGCGGCCTACAGTTGGATCATTGAAAACCTGAAGGTCTATTCCATCTGGGATTACTACGAAAACTTCGAAGAATCCAAGTTCAAGCGAGATCAGAAGAAAAGGGTCAAGCGCCTCAAGTGGAACGAGTCCGCCAACGATCTGTTAAAGCGCGGTTATGGCCTGGAGACGGAGATCGAATACCTCTTCTACAGGATGCTGCGTCATCTTGACGTGGATGCAAAACTGGCCGGGGTCGTGGACGTGGATGGGGGGGTTTTCGACAAAAAACTGAAACTCAGGCAGTTCCATCGCTATCTTATTGTAGTGCCTGAGAGTCAGTATCACTACAGTTTCTACTCAATCCGAGAGCCCTTCCTCGCCCCAGGTAAGCTCCCGTGGTTCGTCGAAGGAGGCACCGCCATGCTGCTTGACGGCAGCAACAAGACAATCACAATACCCTATTCCGAGCCGGATTCCTCTGTCACCGACAGACAATATGAGTTCGACCTCGATGACCAGCTGATTCTGCGCGGGTCCGTGCAGTCGACTCTCACTGGCCACGATGCCTGGGACGTGCGCCGACAGCTTCACGAGATCGAGGAAGAGAACTGGGAGAAGACCGTCACCGATGACCTTAAGGAAGATTTCGGGAATGCTGAGCCTGATTCGGTCACTGTTGTCGATGTCACCCAGCCAGACAGCGCACTCCGGATTACATGCTATGTCGAGTATCCTGCGCTTTCCCGTCAGGGCAGTCGAATGATGTTCAAACCGTTAGAGTTCTTTTCATCACACTCAGAGAACCCGTTCACCGAGGAGGAACGTCGCGGGATAATTCAGTTCCCTTACGCCTACAAACTCCACGAGTCGGGCGAGTTCCGACTGCCGGAGGGATGGCAGATTGAAGCTCTGCCGCCGGATACGGCATTCCAAAGCCGCATTGGCGCCTGTTCGGTGAAGTTCCAGAACCGTGAGGGTAACCTTTACTGCGAGCGGTTGTTCAGACTGGATTACCCCTCATGGAACCCCGAAGATTATGGCGAAGTGCGAGAGCTGTTCGTCAAACGCCAGGAGTTCTTTGACCAGATAGTGGTGCTGGCTGAAAACTGATAGCCCATGAATACTGCAGCTTCAAAGATAGCCTCAGTCACAACAAGACACATCATCGCAGCCGCAGGTCGGCTCGGTACCCCTGAGCCTGCCCAGAATAATA
>CP070824.1:640949-645011 GCA_020344395.1 Candidatus Zixiibacteriota bacterium
ATGTTCTTCCACCGCGGCAAGGTCGGCAGGATCACCGAGAATCCAGAGAACAAAAATGTCATACTGGAGGCTGAAAACACTCTCACCGGCGTGCTTACGAAGATGGAGGTAGAGCTGGCTGTGCTTGCGACCGGGATGGTGCCCAATACTGCGGATAATCCGCCGCCTCTGGGTACTCCTCTGGACGAGTACGGTTTCGTGGTGCCGGATACCGATCACGGTGTGGTTGGCGCCGGCACGGTGATGAGACCGTTGGATGTAGCTTCCTCAGTTCAGGACGCCACCGGCGCAGCATTGAAGGCCATCAACACAGGAGCCGGGAGGTAACATCATGGAAACCAACGTTGGTGTATACATTTGTAAGGGCTGTGACATAGGCGAATCACTCGACTGCGACAAACTGACCCAGCTGGCTACTGATGAGTCCAAGGCTGCTGTCTGCAAAAGTCACGATATTCTCTGCAGCCGGGAAGGCGTCGATCTCATTGCGGCTGATATCAAGGCGGAGAACCTTAATCGCATCGTCGTGGCGGCATGTTCTCAGCGAGTTTTCCCTGAGCTGTTTGATTTCGGCAGGGATGTACTGGTCGACCGTACCCCTTTGCGGGAGCAGGTGGCTTGGTGCCACACCCCCAACGATGAGGATACTCAAGCGCTCGCAGAGGACTACATAAAGATGAGCGTGGTCAAGGTACGGAACGGCGAGCCGCCTGAGCCATTTATCGAAGAGACCAGCAATGAAATACTAGTCGTCGGCGGCGGCATGAGCGGACTTGAGGCCGCCAAATCGGCCGCCACCGCGGGCTATAAAGTTACCCTGGTGGAGAAGGAGGATCATCTCGGAGGCTGGGCAACCAGATTCAAGAAGGTGTTCCCCAAACACCCACCATATCAGGATCCGGAAGATTCGGGCGTCTCCGCCATGATTGAAGCGGTGGAGAGCGACCCCAATATCGCCGTGCATAAATCGACCACGGTGGCCCGTACCTCGGGTCAGCCGGGTCAGTTCAAGGTATCACTCCGGAACGGAACTGAAGCGACCGAATTGACATTCGGCTCGATTGTCCTGGCCACCGGGTGGAAGCCGTATGAACCCGAGAAACTGTCTCATCTGGGTTATGGTTCGTCTCCGGATGTGATTACGAACATCCAGATGGAGGACATGGTTTCCAACGGCGGTATTAAGCGGCCGTCGGACGGCAAAGCCATCGACAGCATTGCCTTCATTCAATGTGCCGGCTCGCGCGATAAGGATCATCTGCCGTATTGTTCCGCAGTCTGCTGTCGTGTCTCGCTGAAACAGGCGTTGTATGTACGAGAACAATATCCCGATGCCAAGATATACATTATATATAAGGACCTTCGATCTCCCGCACAGTATGAGCGGTTTTACGCCCACGTTCAGGATGACGACGGCATTTTCCTTACCAAAGGTGAAGTGGCTGGCGTATCCAGAGATGCTGACGGTCGACACACCATTCAGGTTGATGAAACACTGCTGGGCGAGGCTATCGACATCAAGGCCGATATGGTGGTGCTGGCTTCGGGAATGGTACCGACCACCAAGGTGGACGAAGCCGGTTCTCAGGTTGACGCGGAGACTGCCGACGGTGAATCCGGGGAGAAGAAAGAGACGGAGCTGGCCGAGGGTCAGCTGGAAGACGGGAAAAAGGCGGCTGAAGCTGCCGAACTCGGCGCCAAAATATTGAACCTGACTTATCGACAGGGAACGGATTTGCCCACGCTTAAGTACGGCTACACCGATTCCCACTATATATGCTTCCCTTACGAGACTCGGAGAACGGGTATCTACGCTGCAGGCGCGGTCAGAGCACCAATGGATCTCGGTGGGGCTGCGAGCGACGCCCACGGGGCTGCCCTGAAATCAATCCAGGCTGTTGAAGCCATATCGAGAGGTGAAGCGCTGCATCCGCGGGCCGCGGATTTGAGCCACCCCGAGTTCTTCATGCAGCGATGCACCCAGTGTAAGCGTTGCACCGAGGAATGTCCGTTTGGTTCGCTTGATGAGGACGAAAAAGGAACCCCTCTGCCCAACCCATTGCGCTGCCGTCGCTGCGGAATCTGCCTGGGCGCCTGCCCGGAGAGAATCATCTCCTTTAAGAACTACAACGTTCTCCAGATGTCGGAGATGATCAAAGCGATCGATGTGCCTGACGAATTCGAGGAGAAGCCCCGAATTCTCGCTTTCGTGTGCGAGAATGACGCTCTTCCGTCGGTCGATCTGGCGGGGATACATCGATTACAGTACAACGCCATGGTGAGGATCATCCCGCTTCGATGCCTGGGTTCTATTAACACCATATGGATAAACGACGCTCTTGCGTCCGGGTTTGATGGTGTGATACTGGTCGGCTGTAAGAAAGGTGATGACTATCAATGTCATTTTGTTCATGGCAGCGAGTTGGCCGGCAGGCGTATGGAAAACGTGCGGGAGAAGCTCAAGCAACTGGTGCTTGAGGAGGAGCGGGTCGAGATTCACGAACTGGCCATAACCGATTTCAGGAAAATCCCGGAGATATTTGACGGATTCCTGGAGACAATCGACACGGTCGGCCCGAACCCGTACAAAGACATGTGATTGAGGCAGATACTGCCTTATCTCTGCCAGTCTGTATCATTATTCCCTCGGGCGAATTGTGAGAGTACGGCCCAGTTCCATCATCGCATGCCGAGACAGTAGATTTATGATATACTTGCCCCGGCTGGATTGCAGCGCCTGTCTTCCGGGGCTTTGGTCTCGATGCGTAATGCGGCTTGTACCATTATGTGTTTCTTGAACTTAGGCTGACTCGGGGAAAGCAAGGGTTTGCTGGGGCGAGGTCTTATACTCCGGCGAGATAATGAATAATTTCACATTTTCGCCTTGACTTTACGGCGCGTATTGGTTACCAATAGGGCTCGAAAATAGTGAAATATGTAACGAAGTCGACCACGGAAGCTGCCATCAGAGAGGCACTTCCAACAGATTGAACCATTCAGGTCGGCAATTAACAACTCGGTTGGGGAATCTTTTCTCCCGCGAATATAACATTAGCTTGAGGAGATAAAATGGCAGACAGTCTTCCGAACACTCCGCTTCTTGATGAACTGGAAACCGGGAAATGGCCCAGTTTTGTCAAAGAGATCAAGATGGCCGCCAAGCGGAGCCCAATGGCCCGCGATCTTCTGGGCCAATTGGAGCAATCCTTCCGCGAGAAGATCGGCCACTGGAAGCACGGCGGGATAGTCGGCGTGATGGGTTACGGTGGCGGCGTCATCGGACGTTACTCTGATCTTCCGGATGAATGGCCGAATGTATCGCATTTTCACACCATTCGTATAAATCAGCCAGCCGGGTGGTACTATACGACTGAGGCCCTGCGAAGCCTTTGTGACATTTGGGAAAAGCATGGTTCCGGGGTAACCAATATGCACGGTTCCACCGGCGACATAATATTCCTTGGCACCAAGACCGACGAGCTTGAGCCGATTTTCAGCGAATTGCAGAAGATAGATTTTGATATTGGCGGCTCCGGATCGGATGTTCGGACACCGAGTTGTTGTCTGGGCCAGTCGCGGTGTGAGTGGGCCTGCTATGACACCATGAAGGCCTGCTATGACTTCACCATGCAGTTCCAGGATGAGATTCATCGGCCGGCCTTTCCGTATAAATTCAAGTTCAAATTCTCCGGCTGTCCGAATGACTGTGTGGCCTCGATTGCCCGCGCCGACATGTCAATAATCGGTACCTGGCGAGATGAGATTCAGATGGATAAGGCGGCTGTCAAAGAATACGCTGATGGCGGTATGGATATCAAGTCCGACGTGGTGGACAATTGTCCGGCCAAATGCATGGACTGGGACGGCAAGGAACTGACGATTGAGAACAGTTACTGCCGCCGCTGCATGCACTGCATCAATGCCATGCCGAAGGCGCTTGCCCCGGGCAAGGATAAAGGAGCAACCGTTTTGCTCGGTTCCAAAGCCCCCATCGTCGAGGGCGCCCTTTTGTCATCAGTGCTTATACCGTTCTCGAAGATGGAGCCACCCTACAAGGACATT
>CP070824.1:645111-649153 GCA_020344395.1 Candidatus Zixiibacteriota bacterium
CCTCCCGTTCGGCGGCTATGGCGTCGATCACGACTGACTTACCGTTCAGAATCATCTCGTATGCTACCGGCAATGCCTCCGGTACGTCAGGTCTCAGGGAGAGTGAAAGAAGACTTCTCTGTACGGGACTTGCCGTGCGAAAGAAGCGTATCTTCTGTTCTTCCGATGTAAACCTGAAGACCACGGACAGATATTGTATCTTTCTCTCCAGACAGTCAGCGTATACTCTCAACGCCGCATCGATACTGTCGGCGACAACAAGTATATTTGCCAGGCGCATCAAATCGCTGGATACCCATCGCGAGTATTTTGAGTTATTATCCTCTCGAACCTCTGCGCATATCCTTGCCCACCTGATCGCCTCGGGAAGATTCGAATGGTACATTTCAACTAACGCCTGCATGCCGGCGAACTGCGAAGACACCGGATGTCGGATACCATAACGCGAGAGCAGAATTTCCATTGCCTCGTTCTGAAAAGCGGTGATCTTGTCAAGGGAGTCCACGTACTGTCGGTTCCAGACAAATAAATTGAGTGTCGTAGCATATTGCAGGCTTCTGGGACCATATGCTCTTTTGCTAGCGTCAATAGCCTCCAGGAAATATGGCTCGGCCTTCTCGTGACTACCACGGTTATGGTAAAGCCGCGCCAGTGCCTCACTGATTGTAGCTGCGAGTTTGGAATCAGGGCCAAACACCTCAAGGATCATATCGCGTGCCCTGACGTATAATGACTCCGCCTCATCGAATTCACGAGTGTCGGTCTTTAATGTAGCCGCGCGTAACAACGACCACATATACGAAGTCACATCGCTGGAGTCGGTTGGGGGAAACCTCTCGAAAAACGCGATAGACTGCTCGTAGGCAGCCATCGCCCGGGGGTCGTTTCCAATCTTAAAGTAATAGTCCCCCACCGATAGCAACCACTTTCCGACTATTGGGTGATCAGGGTTGGGGCCCGTTCTCATGGTTTCAATCGCCAGCTCGAGATATTCAGTACTCTTGTTGTGATTCCTGGAGTACCAGTGGGTTTCTGCGAGCTCTCGTAAGCACTGTGCGGTGGTTGTGTCGTTGGGTCCGAGAGCAGATTTCGCCAACGCCAGTGCCCGCTCCATAAGCACTATCGAGGAATCGAGTGTGGCAGGAGTCCGGTCCCTAGTAAGTCGCCAATTGGTATGTATCATGTTCCAGACAAGACTGCGAACCGAATCGCCGGTCTCCTGCGATGAGGGCGGCTCAGAAAGGGCTGTAACCGGGAGGCAGCAGAGCAGGATTACAGGCAGCCCGACCAGTGCCCACTTGTAACAGCGAGAAACCCGCATCTATTTCACCATGAAATAATAGACACGCAGGGGGGAGGTGGCGCCTCGTTCGCTGACCTCAAGCTGATGGCGACCGGGGGATAGGATGTCCGTTTCAACGATGACCGAACCCATGCCGGTCGGCGTGAAATCCTTGAAGTCAAGCTGAACAAAGAGGGTGTCCAGATCACGCGACAGCAATCGAATATCCACAGTCTCAACCGCTGTAAACTCCTCTGAGGCAAAGGCGATCTCTACCACGCCGCCTTTCGAAAGGTCTACTGTCGGTTGTTCGAGCGTTCGAACCGGAAGAAGTACGATCTTCTGCGATGGAGCGGGCATTTCCCCGGGACTGAACAAGAAGTAAGAGGGTATCGCTATTGTCAGAGCCAGCACGGCAGCGAGCAGGTACTTAGTTACATTTGTCAATTTAAACGGTGACGAGGCCTGATCGCTGCTCTCCTCCGTGTCTGTACCGATCTCTTCGATGATTGCCTCCGTGTCCGGTCCTGCCATCATGATGCGGGTTACTTCCTGGAAGTCGCGCACCTGGCCCAGGCAGTAGTCGCACTCGTACAGATGCATCTCGAACCGTTGTTTCTCGTCGGGCTGAGCAAGATCCAGCTCGTAATCGTGAAGCAGAAGTCCCAGTTCTGCGTTAGTGCAACCACTCATCATTTAATATCTCCGTGCTCGATGCACTGCCTGAGCATCGCTCTTGCTCGCGACATGACAACCCACGACTGCTGCTGGGTCATTTCCAGCTTTTCGCACACTTCCTTTCGACTGAACCCAAGTCTGTGCATATTCAGGATTCTCGCATAGCGGCGATTGGCCTTACCGATCATCTTCAGACAGTCTGCCAGCTGTATGATTAGGTCAGGCTTCGGGGTCCAGGAAGCGGTCAGGTATTCGGCCGTTTCACCGAAGGTCGTACGTCCTTTCTCACGCCGCTGCTTCTGTATGTATCCCAACAATCGGTACTTCATCACCGTATGGGCCCAGGCGACGAAACTGGTCTTGATCTCTATCGTTCGGTACTCAGCTGCCACGACGGTCAGCGCTGCCTGTACCAGATCCTCAGCATCATCGCTGTTCCACACTTTATGGTGCGCGAAAACGCGGAACCTATCGGTCAGGGCCGCAAATAGATCGGCCTCGGCCCTGGAATCACCGCCGACGGCAAGTTCGTACAGTCTGTTGATGTTGCTGGCCATATTGGACCCATCTTATCGACTTGAAAGATAACACATTACGTCCTCATTTGCAACCACTCAGTTTGTCGCCCACCGGTGCATTGTCACATGGCACCAGGGGGGCTTTGGCAAAAACGCGATTCCGTACGGCTAATCTTCGATAGGATTGGCGATATCAGCACCTATATTACTAAAAGCGGCACGGAGCCCACTGAACAATGTAGACAAATAACCCCGGCTTACCCGGCCTTCGAGTGGCCTGGGGGAGCCGAGAGATACAGGAGGATATTCCAGTGATGCAAAGGAGCCAATCGAAAGTGATGTTGATTATGACCGTTCTTGTCTTAGCCGTCGGCATCACTACAACCGCAGGTGAGACGGAGAAGTACGACGTAGAGTCTGAGTTTCGCAAAACACTGAAAAGCCTGGCGCCCGCGCCGGCCGTCAGTGCGGAAGAACTGGATGACGCCATCGTTGCCTTAATGGATACTTATGACATTCCGGGGGCGCAGGCGTGTGTGATAGTGGGGGATAGTATCGTGTGGACCGGTGCCTACGGCTTCATGGATGCCCGGCAGACGGAACCGGTCGCGGACAGTAATTTGTTCCTGTTGGCATCGATCTCGAAAACAGTTATGACAACAGCTCTTCTGCAGTGTGTGGAGAACGGACTGGTCGATCTGGATACGGCCGTCAGTGCTTATCTTCCATTCCCGGTAACTAATCCCTACTATGCCACGGATACCATTACCTGCCGGATGATCCTGGCCCATGTGTCGAGCATCGATCGCAACGACCGCGGTGCTAACTCATGGTATTGGGACATGACCTACGGTGAGGGTGACTGGGGGGGAGACTTGAGCCAGTACTGCTTCGATTACTTCGACCCGTCAGGGCCCAACTATCTTGAAACCAACTACAAGAATGCTGTGCCAGGCACAGAGGCGCAGTACAGCAACTGGGCCTTCACACTACTGGCTCTTGTCGTGGAAAACGTTACCGGCATGGGTTTTGAGGACTACGTGCAAGACTCGGTTTTCATACCCCTCAACATGATGGAATCCTCATGGTTTCTCGACTCTCTTGACACTAACAATGTTGCCATGCCTATGGACGGACCCCCAAAGTATCTCGTCGGCGACTATCCTCGATCGGCGGCCTGTGCGGACTTCGACGGGAGCGGCTTCGCGGACATTGTGACGGCCAACCATTTTTCGGATGACATAGCCATATTACTGAACAACGGAGACGGTACTTTTGCGGAAAAGGTGACTTACGCCGTAGGTGATGGGCCTTCGTTCGCTGCCTGTGGTGACCTGAACGGGGATACTTATATCGACCTCGCGGTGGCGAATTCGAACTCAGATAACATCTCGATCTTGCTGAACAACGGCGACGGGACATTTGCACCTGCCGTCAACTACGCCGGGGGAGACTATCCCTGGTCCGTGTTCGTGAGCTATCTTGATACGGATGCGATTTTAGACTTGGCCGTGACCAACGGTGCCTCCAACACGGTCTCTGTCTTCATAGGGAATGGGGACGG
>CP070824.1:649253-653281 GCA_020344395.1 Candidatus Zixiibacteriota bacterium
AAATCGATTTATTCTTGTGGTCTTTCCACCGGCTTTTTGCGTATTCATTACCATATTTCTCGACCAGCCGCTCGAAACCGGGGTAGTTGAGTAGCGGGGCGTAATCGGGATCAATGAAGACATGAGATAGGCCAAAAGTGTTCGGAACGGTAAGCATCTTCTCGAGTTGTTCCAGCGCCAGTTCCTTCTCATTCAGTACTATGTAAATCCCAAGCAGCCAATCCAGGTAGCCGAAATTGTACCATGTGTCCTTCTCGTAAGGGGCGATTTCGGTCGCCCTTAAGCCTTCAGCGATGGCCTCGTCCTTCCGTTCCAGGCCGGCGTATATCAGGCCAAGCATACTGTGGAGTCCGGCGTTTTCGGGCTCTTCCCCGAGGCGACGCTGCACCTGGTTAAGGGCCGAGTCAAGGTAGGCGCGCATGGTTTCCATCTCACCCATTCGCCAGTAGGTTTGTCCCCGATTGAAGAAATAACCGACCGTGTCGTACGGCGGAATTGTTATCTGAGCCAGGTATTGCTCCAGTTTTCCCTCTTTCATATCCAGCCACCGAAGCGTGCCTCGCCACCTGGCCGAGTCGACCTTTCCGTAGGACGACTCGATAACCTCGCGCGCCTTGCCGATATCACCCTGCTGATTGAGATACAGCAGAACCTTCTGGTAGTAGGCTCCGTAGAAATCGGGGCGCATGTTTATGACCCGGTCAAAGAGTTCCTCAGCCTCCTCATAGCGTCGGCAACGGAGACAGGTCTGACCCAGGGCGTAAATCGAGAATACTTCGTTGGGGCGAGCCTCCAGGGCCCTTTTCTGCCTACTTATGGCCTCGTCGAACTCCCCCATACTTCTCAGGAAAATATGCGATAAGGTGAGATAGTAGCTGTTCTCGCGGTTGTCTTCGTAAGCCTTGTCGATCTGCGCCTGAGCCTTTGGCGCATCCCTTTCACCCAGGAAGTAATACCATGCCAGGGCGATATACCCGTTCCTCCCTTCAGGATCTGTATCGATTGCTCTCCGGGCCGTGTACAGCGCCGCCTGCTTGATCGAGTCGGTACAGGCACCCCTATCACAATGCATCGAATAGGCATAGGACATCTGACTGTAGGCCCGGGAGAAATTGGAGTCGAGTGCGATAGCCTTGCGGAACATTTCAATACCAAGCTGAAAGTCCCGCAGCGGACCGAAGCCGCCCGCTGATCCGATGTAGCGATTTCCCTGAAGATAGTAGTCGTAGGCCTCCTGACTGGTGGTCCAGCGTTTCCAGACCTGCTCTCTTTCCGGCTCGAGAAGGATTACGTTCATCTTTTCCGATACCTGTTCGGCGATACTGGCCTGTACGCTGAACACTTCGGTCATAACGGTATCGTATGTCTGGCTCCAGATAACGCGATCCTCGGTTACGTTTATCAATTGTGTGATCAAACGCACATGCCTCGTGCCGTCGCTGCCAATCTGGTACCGCGCCGAAGCATCAAGTACGTATTCCGCCCCCAGCGAATCACCGATCTTCTTGAGGTCAATGCCCGCCTCCTTGAGGCGTGCGGCGGTCAGGCGCGAGGCCACGGATAGCCCACTTACTTCGGATAGGCGGGCGATAACTTCATCGGTCATACCGCTCGCGAAGTAGTCCTGATCGTCATCGCCGAGATTGTCGAACGGCAACACCACCAGACGCTTCGGTCCAGTGACTTGATCGTATTCGCCGTGGAAGGTTGAGAAACCGAAGTAACCGACGACCATAGCGATGACGATTGCAGCTGCCACCACCAAACCGATCCTCCTTTTCTTGGTGGCTCCTGAGTCGATACTCAACCGCTTGAGGTCAGCCAGCATCCCGTCCGCATGTTGATAACGAAGAGCGGGATCTTTGGTTAGAGCTTTTTCTACGATCTGCTGAAGTTCGCCGGTTGTTCCAGATTTATAACGGGCAATCGGTTCAGGAGTAGCATCGGTAATAGAGCGCGCGACGGCCGCATCGGTGTCGCCCTCAAAAGGACGGCGCCCTGTCAACATTTCATAGAGAATTACACCAACAGAGAAGAGATCAGAGCGGTGATCAACCTGCTTCCCCTCAATCTGCTCCGGGGACATGTAACCGACCGTGCCAAGGGTCGAACCAGTTTTTGTAAGCTTGTCTTCTCCGGCGACGATAGCCAGACCGAAATCCAATATGCGTGTTTTGCCCTTACTGTCTATGATAATATTGCCCGGTTTGATATCCCGGTGGATTATTCCTGCGCTGTGCGCTTCGTGGAGCCCCTCACAGATTTGTTTAGTGAATTCAATCGCTTCATTGATTGACAGCCTACCTGCATTGATGACTTCTTTGAGAGATTTACCCTCAATATGAGCCATGGCAAAGAACGGCCGGTCCTGAAACTCACCAACTTCATAAACCGGAACTATATTTGGGTGATCGAGCTTGGCGGCCGCCTTGGCTTCACGGGTAAACCGGGCCCGGGCAGCTTCGTCTTGTGAGAGATGGGAGGGAAGGAACTTCAGAGCGACTCTGCGGTCCAGTTGAGTATCCTCAGCCAGATAAACCTCACCCATCCCCCCGGCACCTATTTTCGAGATGATCTTGTAATGCGAGACTATGGTACCAACGGCTAAGTTGGTAAATGATCTGGTTTGATCATCGTCAAATCCATTGGCTGCCATCGGCAGACTACCTCATAAGTTTCTCACTGCCACTTATCCTGTTAGCTGATCATAAGATAGATTCTCCGAATCATGAAAGCAAACTGAAATTGTCTGATATACATAGACTGGATTCAGCCAACATTATTGCAAAGAGAAAGCCCGACATCATCGGGCCTCCAAAGTCAATGGCGGGGTCTACGAGACGCGTTTCGCAACTGGGTGATCGAAAACTCGGCCGCGTGAATGACAGATAGCAGTTGGAAAAAAGAGGGCAGGCCGAATCGACCTGCCCTTCTTAACGAAAATTGAGAGAATCCGATTATTTCAGCAATAGCATCTTCTTGCTCTCCGAATAATCACCGGCTGTAAGGCGATACAAGTATACTCCGGACGCGCTGTTACTTCCATTCCATCCTACCGTATGATCTCCCGCCTCTACGACCCAATCGGCCAGCGTGGCCACTCTCCTGCCCAGAACATTGAATATTTCCAACTTTACGTGCGCCGCTTCAGGGAGGTAGAAACGAATCTCTGTAACCGGATTGAAGGGATTCGGATGGTTACCTATCAGTTCGAGGTCGCGCGGAGTCTCATTCAGCGCTACTGTAACCGCTTCCCTTTTGGTCATGAGCACCACACAGTCGTATCCCTCGAAGTCCGTGCCATCTTTCAGTTGCCCCTCGACACGCAGAACATAACTGGCCCGCAGCGGTGGACCGGAGTGATTTGAATTACCACTAACGTAGTTTGCCGACGAGGTGCCCTTAGCCGACGCTGCCGTCGTCCCCAACTGATTGGTCGAGATGGAATTCAGAGAAGAGATAATGGCCTGCCGGTCAAACTTAAGTGTTAAGTCCTCATAACCGTCCGGTCCGTCTTCAGTGCAAGCACAGCTGTCTTCACTTCTGTCGACCGGTGTGCTCACATCTTCGTAACTCCAGCGGAGGAGACCGATACCGTTCAGCGTGATGGATTCCGGATCGATGTCATACACATCAAAATCAGCCGTTGCCAGAATGGCAGCGGGTAGAACAGACTTCCCCTTCGAATGTTTTACGCCGTTCAGCGCATTCGGACAGGAACCCGGTTTTATGTCAAGGCTGACTGTGAGTGCTGCCCGCTTTGTCCATTGGGCAATATAGGCAGAAACTTTCCCACCAGCAGTCGTGAAATCTCCCCCAGCGATCAACTCACCTTTGTAGGCCGTCAGAGACGTGACCCGGTCATTCATCCCCGAGCCGAGCGGTTGCCAGGTCGACCCATCCCAAGCAGCAACACGATTGGCGTCAATCCCGCCGGCTGTCGTGAACCGACCCCCGGCGATCAGATCACCGTTGTAGACCGTCAGGGAAACGACATATCTATTCATCCCCGAGCCGAGCGGTTGCCA
>CP070824.1:653381-657393 GCA_020344395.1 Candidatus Zixiibacteriota bacterium
GCGGCCTGGTTTAAGGACGGTCCGTAATCAAGAATAGCTGTTGCACTGCTTTCGGTCGGCCTTGTTTCTGCATCGACGGGAACCGGCTTGGTGGACGGGGCCGTACGACGTGCGACTGGCTTGATCTGAGAAACGTATGGAAGGGCGGCGATCTGATCAATGAGGTCAAATCTTACATCAAAGCTGGCGGCGTTGAGCCAGCGAGAACTACGCCTGTGTTGAGCCCCGAGGACAACTATCTGATTGATGTAGTGTGTGCTAACGGGAAGGTCCGCAAACACCGGCTCTGACTTATCCATCTTGATCCGGCGCTTCCAACTGCGATCGCTCAGCCGAACTCGTTCTCCGGCCGTCTTGAATTCGGAATCCGATCGCACCTGTTTGTCGGTAAAAAAGACCCAGATTCGAGCCGTCTTGGGATTCCGCTCGACAAGGAACTCCCTGGTTCTAGAAGATACCGGTGATGACGCTTTTTCGATCACGACGGCGCGGGATTCCCCAATCGCCTTAATATATTCCGGAGAGTCCACCGAACTTATTCTGTGGTAGTCTTTGGCCGTCAGTTGTTCGCTCGCTGACTCACCCCCCGGTACTTCGCTGGCGCACATCAACACAAAGAGAATCAAGGAAAGACGAAGGGCTGTCATCTAAGACCTCCTGATCCAAACAGGTGCATCGCGGCTCAAAATAAACTCAACTTTCTGGAGTACGTCCTGCCTCCCCCAAACCTGCCGTACAAATTACCGGCCTGGCAGGATTCCTGCGTAGAAAGAGATACGCGCTCGCATAACTCCCTTCGCCTTCAAGAAGGCGATATTATACTGAAAGATAACGCAAATCCGAGAATTGTCAAGACCTCGATGATGTTCCAGTTGACCATGGGATGCCAGTTCTCGTTGGGTAGCTGATTGAATTAGATCATACTGATCACAATTGATCTCGCAAGGGCAGGTTTGACACCTGCCCTTTTTTTGTCTAATCTGCGAGTTCAGTTTTGTGATCTACGCCTGTTAGTTCCACATACCGTTCACTGACATTCCGCCGGTGGCGTGTAGCTGATGAACATGTAGTCGATAAGAAGCGTCAGATCGGTAATGTCAACGATTCCTTCGACGTCCATGTTGGCCTCAGCTTCGCAACAGAGCGGTGCATAGCTGATAAACAAGTAGTCAATAAGCAAAGTCAAATCACCTATGTCGATGATCTCGTCTAAATCACAGTCGATATTCCCGGTGATTCCCTTGCAGCAATCGCAGGAATCGCCAATACCGTCGCCGTCCGTATCCGCTTGTTCCGGATTGAATATAAACGGGCAGTTGTCTGTATCGGCGCAAACAGTGTCGTTGTCTATATCGTTATCAGGATCAAACGGGCAGTCGTCACAGACATTGCCGATACTGTCTTGATCGGTATCGTTCTGTGAGACGTTGTATAGCGACGGACAGTTATCGCAGCTATCCGGAACGGTATCTCCGTCGCCATCGGCATTGTCATCATAGCCCATGCAGATATCGCAACCGTCAGGCACGGCGTCGGAATCCGAATCGGTCAGATCGTCAAACCCCTCACATATATCACATCCGTCAGGAACGCCATCGCCGTCAGAATCGATTGCGTCATCGTAGTCGTGACAGATGTCACACCCATCGGGAACTCCATCTGAATCCGAGTCCGCATTATCATCATAACCCGGACAGATATCACAGTTATCCGGCACACTGTCGCCATCAGCATCCAAGTAATCATCATATCCTTCACAGAGGTCACAGGCATCCCCGTTTCCATCACTATCGCTATCATCTTGACTTGGGTTGTAGGCATTGGGGCAGTTATCCAAATTGGCGCAGTGGCTGTCGCCGTCAACATCATTAGCGGAGTCAAGGGGACAGAGATCGCACACGTCACCGACACCGTCCTCATCGTAATCGTCCTGATTTGGGTTGTAATCAGCAGGACAGTTATCACAGGCATCGCCGAGACCGTCGGTGTCGGTATCCTCCTGCACGGGGTTGTGGTCATCAGGGCAGTTGTCCAAGGTGTCATGTATCCCATCGCAGTCAACGTCCTCAGAGACACCAACGCATCTGTAAAGCGCCCCTATGTCATTTCTAGAACCGTCAGGGTCATTATACTGAGGGTCCGGATGGCCCGCGTCAATGCATGGCGAAGACGCCAAAAGCGAATAATCGTGATTGTCGGGGTCGTAGAAGCGTGGGTCGGCGGATATGCCGCCCGGTCCAGGGTCGTCATAAGTGGTGTTACCCCACACATCATTGTAGCCAATAGTTGCATTGCTTGGTGAAATGCCACAGCTGTCATTGTTGACAACAATGTTGTTATAGATTGTATCACCTGAACCTACCTCCCCCCAGATGTAGATTCCTTGAGTGTTACCTGTTACGGTGTTGTTCAGAATGGTGCTATTAGTGAGATGCAAGTATAGACCAGCGGCAGACCCTGTTCCATGATTGTCGTAAATTAGGTTGTAGGCTATATGCACATTCTCGCTCGAGTTGATCGCACCAATGCCGGGACCATGAGTTGCAGTGTTTGAGAAAACTTCGTTAAACGTTACCTGAACAGGCAATGTGGTACCAACATAGATGCCTCCCCCTGTCTTTCCCGAACCAGCATGATTATCATGAATCCGGTTGTGTCTGATCTTTGCAGCGGAGGTCTTGCATGAGATTCCGGCCCCGTCAACTGGCGATGTGCATCCAGATATGTCACAGTGTTGAACTATCGGGCTTGCACCATCGATGATTATGCCGCAGGCAGCCGAGGTGTTCCGAATCGAGAATCCTTCGAGGATAGCTGTGCTGTCTTCGCTGTTCTCAAACACAACAACTGGGATGGTACTAATTGCTGGCTCGATAAGTGTTGTGTCTCGTCCATGCGATGACTTGACAATGCAGTTTTTCCCATGAAAATCAATGTTCTCAGTATAAGTTCCAGGCGCCACCAGGACCGTATCCCCGTCACTGGCCCCGTCTATTCCTGCCTGTATAGTTGCTGAACCACCCGGAACATGGATGGTTGCGGACGAGACTGACCCACTCGTCAGGATTCCCGCAAAGAAGAAGACATGTGCTCGCATAACTCCCCTCGCTTCCAAGAGCGCTATACTCAGTCTAAATGTACAGAAAAGTCAAGGTTTGTCAAGGACTTTGGGGACGGACGTTGAATAGTCGACAGCGCGCAGCAATCCTTCCAACTGAATGGATTTGTCAAGAATCGGGCCGGTGTGTCGGCGTTATTCAACAAGCCACCGTGCGGATTCGAACCGCAGACCTATTGATTACGAATCAATTGCTCTACCAACTGAGCTACGGTGGCTTTACATTATCAACCCACCACAACTGGTGGGGCGCCCGGAGTCTCCCACCGTAAATGGCGGGCTACCCTCGCAGTGCACAAATCTATCCATATCGTGGTTCTTGTCAACTGAAAACAGGACGGCGATGCCGCGTTTCCCCGGTCAAAAACGTCGCAGCAGGCCCACCACCTTGCCGGCCAGTTTGAACTCGCCCGATCGCTTGTCCACGATGATCGGATCATAGTCGTCGTTTTCCGGCAGAAGCCTGACCCGTCGGCCCTCAGGAGAGTAACGTTTGACCGTCGCCTCACCATTGAGCATAGCCACCACGATGTCACCTTTGCGCGCCACTGACTGCTTCTGCACCACCACCATGTCGCCATCGAGAATGCCCGCATCTCTCATCGAGTCGCCGTGTACTCTCAGGCTGAAAACATCCCCCTTGGGCAAAAACGAAAGATCAAGGGCAAACTCCCCCTCAATGTTTTCAACCGCGTCAATGGGAACGCCAGCCGGAACCGCTCCCACCAGCGGCACGCGGCCGATCTCACGCGTTACCTCGCTGACCAGTTCGATACCCCGTGAGATGAACCCCTGCTTCCGAATATAGCCTTTGTTGATAAGAGCGGTAAGGTGGGTCCTGACACCGTTGGTCGACCGAATACCGAAGCGCTTGCCTATCTCGCGAATGGTCGG
>CP070824.1:657493-661465 GCA_020344395.1 Candidatus Zixiibacteriota bacterium
GACTACCTCTTCATCAGCTACGAGGAACCTTTCTGCATGGCCGAAGCTAACACGGATGGAACGGGAAGCGTCGATATCGGTGATCTCACGACGCTCATCGATTATCTGTTTATCAGCTTTGATGCGCCGGCATCTTGTCCGACACCGATCGGTTCAGTGCTTAAGGTACCGCCCGGCTCATAGGTGGTAGAGGATAGTATCATCAGACCTAAAAGGGCAGCGTTCAATAGCACCCTGAAAAGTACAATTGATCGTGACTTACAGACAACTGGAGGAGTGATGAAAGCAAACCCAGAACTGGTCGGAATGGTCTGTGTCGTACTGGCGTGTACGGCCTTCGGGCCAGACACAGCAGCTGTCGATGCCGGCAGAGCCGTGCGAAGCGTCGCGTCAATATCAGAAAGTCTGAAAGTACCGTTCATTGCCAATCAGGGCCAGCATGACCAGTCGGTTCGTTTCTACGCCCGGACCTTTGGCGGGACTGTGTTTGTCACGAACGACATCGAGATCGTCTATTCCCTGCCCGGCTCGTCTGGGGCCGAAACTCGGGGCGGTGTTGCTCTCAGAGAATACCTTATTGGCTGCCGGGTCAACGAGATAGCAGGAAGCAAGCCAGCCTCGACGGCAATCAGCTGGTTCAAAGGGTCCGATCGAACCAAGTGGAAAAGCCACCTTGCCACCTTTGAGTACGTTGACCTGGGAGAGGTGTACAACGGCGTGAATCTCAACCTGAGAGCTTACGGCAACAATGTCGAGAAGCTGTTCATCGTGGACCCGGGCGCGGATGTCGGTCAGATCAGGATTGGAATAGATGGCGCCGACGGTCTTTCGGTGAATGAAGGTGGCGAGCTTGAAATCATGGCAGCGCTTGGCGAGGTAAAGTTCACCAAACCGGTGGCTTATCAAAATTATTCGGGGGCAAGAGAATACGTCAGGGTCGCCTACGTGTTGACAGACACCTGGTATGGCTTCACCGTAGGCGACTATGACAAAACGAGACCGTTGATTATCGATCCACTGCTGGCATCAACTTTCTTGGGTGGCAGTGCTGAAGAGGGATGGACCTATACAGGGATGATCGACAACGCAGTAGCCGACGACGGCAGCGTGCTGGTTGCTGGCATGACCGTATCAACAGATTTTCCTACACAGGCCGGGTGTTATGAATGCACGTCCTGCGGGGGTCATGATATATTCATCGCGCGGTTCAATCCGGATCTGTCGGCCTTGCTGTCGGTGGCTATTATTGGCGGCAGCGCCGATGATCACAGCCCCCGCATCCGCGTTCATGACGGTGAAATTTACCTGGCGGGTGCTACCTATTCATCAGACTTTCCCACTACGCCAGGGTGCTTTAGCGGGAGTTATGGCGGGAGCGGCGATGTTATTGTATCGAAGTTTGATACTGAGCTAACAACTTTATTGGCCTCGACCTATATAGGATCTCCCGCCTTCGATGGATATTGTCCGTCGCTGGCTGTTGACAACCCAGCTAATGTCTTTGTTTCCTCTAATACTTCGGACGGTACGTTCCCGACCTCAGCCGGTGCCTTCTCGCAATCGATAGCAGGCCTGAATGATTGCTTTGTTGCACGCCTCAGCAGTGATCTCACCACTCTGACAGCCGGGACATTTGTCGGCGGCCAGTATGATGAAAAAGGTGGTGTGATAGCCATCACATCGGGAGGGCATGTGGTGCTGGCGACGGCGTCAGAATCGGATGACTATCCGACCACGGCTGGTGCCTACGAGAGAGATTTTCACGGTCCTCCCCAACCGGGGGAGTATATCCACGACGTTGTTATTTCTATCTTTGACAATGATCTGGACTCGCTGATTGCCTCCACCTATGTGGGCAGTTCCAATTACGAAGGAGCTTCAATGTTGGTTGTGTCTGACAATGGTTCAATATATGTCGCGGGGCACACCACTAGCCCCTCATATCCGGTATCGGAGGGCGTATTTGACACGGTCCATAACGGGATCAATGAAACCTTTATCACCAGGATGTCAGGCGATCTGGCAACGCTGGAAGCCTCCACTTTTCTTACCCCAGGTCTGATTGGAAGGCAGGGCTTTGTTTTCCACGACAACATGATCCTTGATGTCAGCGGAAGGGTCGTTATGGTCGGCGATTCCGAGGATGGTTTCGCCCCTTGTACGCCCGACGCCCACGATCCAACTTACAACGGGGGTAGGGATTTTCATGTGATAGTACTCTCGGATGATCTGAGGGAAATGAAATACGCAACCTATTTAGGCGGCACTGGTGATGAACAAGATGCCGTGGTAACACGTGATGAAAACGGTAACATCTATTTGGCCATGTACACTTCCTCAACAGATTTTCCCATGGTTGGGTCATCATGGCAACCTGTGTACGGCGGGGGGACAGGGGACTGTATTGTAGCCAGGTTGACCTACAACCAGTTCACGCGCATCATCGAAGGACCGCATGTTAATGACGGGAAGGGATCGGACGGTGGGTGCTGGATTGATTATGATGATGATGGTTTCCTGGATATTTACGTACCTAACAACGCCTTGCTTGGGCCGGAGAATAATAGTCTTTATCGCAACAATGGGGATGGTACATATACGGAGATAACCGGGTTGTCAATCGTTAATGACAGTACCAGAACGGGGAAGGCCACCTGGGCAGATTATGATAATGATGGTGATATGGACCTGATATGGACCGTTCTCGAATACACGGAGGTTGGTATTCTGTGTGAGAATACTGGCGGCAGTTTTGCGCAAGTTATACCCTCGCCATTCAGCGATGTATCTGTATTGTCTACCTCGATAAGTTGGACAGATTACGATGTTGATAATTTACTGGATATATTCATTGGAAATGCGTATGGTCTTGGTGGTCCATCCAGGGATTTCCTGTATAAGGGCAATGGCGAAACATTCACGGAGATTACTACCGGACCACTCGTTACCAGACAGAAGTACACCTATTGCGCCAGTTGGTCCGATTATGATAATGATATGCTCCCGGACCTTGTGAGCCCGGGTAACGTCGAATTCCTTACAGAACTCTATCATAATGATGGAGGCGGCCTGTTTACATATGATGCCGCCAGTGATGTCTGCCAGAGCATCGCCTCCGGGGCGGGAGCTTCCTGGGCTGATTACGACAATGATGGAGACATGGATTTATTCATGGGTACCGCGGCACCCGGTTCCGCTTATCTCTACCAGAGTGATGGCGAAGGCGCCTTGACAGAGGTTATCGGTCACGGGCTGGAAATGTCATTTGGCCGCATATACGGAGGTTCCTGGGCTGATTATGATAACGATGGCGATGAGGATATTGTTATATGGAGCAATATCTATTCATATCCAGACCCTGATTACGATAGTGGCCTGGCGTTTATGTATGAGAACGTCGATGGAAGTTTCTATAGACAGTCAGATACATTGATGTTCTTCGGCGATCGGATAATTAAGGCTATAATCTGGGGTGATAGTGACAGAGACGGGGACCTGGACCTGTATGCACCCATGGCGGAGCTCTACTCCGAAGGTGCCGACAACGTCTTTTATGAAAACAACGGCAACAGCAATAACTGGATAACAATCAAGCCGATTGGCACTGTTTCAAATCGTTCCGCAATTGGGGCGAAAGTCAGGCTTAGGTCCAACATCGGCGGTAGCCTGACCTGGCAGATGAGGGAATTGACGTCGATGGTAGGAACTGGCTGGCAGCCTCCTCTGGAGGCTCATTTCGGTCTTGGTGATGCGACAATTATCGATTCGATCAAGATAGAATGGCCGAGCGGGGCGATACAGATTCTAACGGATGTTACCCCAAACCAGTTCCTGACCATCGAAGAAGACTGCTGCAGCGGCTTAACCGGCAACGTCGACTACGATCCTGATGACATCGTAGATATTGGTGATCTGACAGCCCTCATTGACTACCTCTTCATCAGCTACGAGGAACCTTTCTGCATGGCCGAA
>CP070824.1:661565-665511 GCA_020344395.1 Candidatus Zixiibacteriota bacterium
GCAGTGCTGCCGCATACGGGGAACATCTTTCGCGAGAAAGTTCCAGCAGCCATTTACGTGGGGAACGGCTACGGCAAACTCGCGGGCTACACGCAGGTGGAGGAGTTGGGCAATGTTGAGACGCCAATCATACTGACGAATACTCTGAGTGTCGGCACGGCAGTCAATGCGACGGTCCGGTATATCCTCAATCTGGCAGGCAATGAGGATGTGAAAAGTGTCAACGCCGTGGTCGGAGAGACTAACGACGGACACCTGAACGATATTCGCGGGGGCCATGTCAAGGAACAGGATGTGCTAGAAGCGATCGCCGGAGCGAAGTCCGGCCCGGTCGAGGAGGGGAATGTGGGGGCCGGCACCGGCACCCGTGTCTTTGGATTCAAGGGTGGTATCGGAACTGCAAGCCGGATGGTGCCAATCGACAGTGTGGGTTCGTATGTGCTCGGTGTTCTGGTGCAAACGAACTTTGGTGGTACGCTGGATGTGAATGGCGCGCCGGTCGGACGGGAGTTGAGGCGGTCGAATCAGGACACGGAGACGGTCGCTGGAGAGGACGGGTCCTGCATGATAGTGGTGGCAACAGATGCACCGCTTTCTTCTCGCAACCTGAAACGTCTTGCCGGTCGGGCTTTGCATGGATTGGCCAGGACGGGATCGTCGATGAGCAACGGGTCGGGTGATTATGTGATCGCTTTTTCCACGGCCTATCGGATTCCCCATGGCAGTAAAGAGACCGTGCCTGTTCCACCCCTGCTTCCCAACGGGGCCATGTCGCCGTTCTTTCGAGCTGTAAGTGAAGCCACCCAGGAAGCTATCTACAATTCGATGTTCATGGCCGAGACGATGGAAGGATACGGGGGGCATATCGTCCCTGCAATTCCTGTGGACAAAGTTATAGAGATTTGCAGGAACTACAATGTGCTACACCTGCAAAAGAAGCTGGACTGACGATGCCAACACTGGCAATGGCAAACAGCCGAAAAACAGAAAGAACTTTCAGCACAATACTGGCGATCACGGCGGCAGGTGTTATGCTGTCAGCTTCTGTGTCGGGTCGTGGAAAAGAGTATCCGAAACGCGAACCCGTTCAGGCGAGTGCAGCCCAACCGGCCTATTGCCTGGCCAAGCACGATATTGGCCAGCTCGTGTTCGGTGTAAGTAACAATGGCACGGTAGGATTACCCTGGTCGGCTTCCGGCGAACAGGACTGTTTCACGGGAGAATCAATGCCCCGGGGTGAGTACCCAAAGGGTTCGGGGTCCATGTACTTCTGGGGCTTCACTTTGTGGATCGGTGCTGTTGTCGGACGGGATACGCTGGTTTCGACGGGGGCTCTCTGGTTTGAGTGGCAGATGGAGTTTCACCCTGACGAGCCCCCGTTAGGCAACATGATTCGCCGTTCCATAATAGACCCGATGAGACCGGAGTACGAGGGAGCGATTTCCGAGCAGGATTATATCGCTGTATACACTGATACGTTTACCGCTGGTGTTCAGGGGCTTGGAATTGACTTCCTTGATGGTCGACCCCACGTCCCCCTTGGTATCGAGGTAACCCAGCGTTCGTTCGCCTGGTCCTATTCTTATGCCGAGGACTTTGTGCTGTTCGACCTTGCAATCAAGAACATCGGCCGACAGAGACTCTCCAAGGTATATCTGGGAATGTACGTGGAATGTGATGTGTGCATGGAGGTCTTGCACGGTCCGGCAACATACAGTGACGACATCTGTGGTTTTCTTGACCGGGTTGAAGCGGGTTATCTGCCGGCGGCCTGTCCGGACGAAGAGACGGTGAACCTGGCCTGGGTCGCTGATAACGACGGAGACATGTCGCTAACGCCGGAGTTCTGGGTCCCGCATGTGACAGGCACGAGAGTGGTTCGCACGCCGGCCGATTCCCTGGAAGTATCATTCAACTGGTGGATCTGGGAGCCGAACTTCGGCCCACAGACACGCGAGAAATTCAGAGAGCTCGGCACCGGCGGCAGTGGTATACCCTACGGAGACCGCAACAAATACCACTTCCTCAGCAACGGCGAATTTGATTACGATCAGATATATACGGCGTCGATCTCCGACCTCGACCCGGTGTGGCTCCCGCCGGATCAGATGGTCGCGGCTGACGTGGCAGACGGTTATGACGTTGCATACGTGCTGTCTTGCGGTCCTTTCGGTATTGATCCCGGACAGAGCCTGCCGCTGTCCTTTGCCTATGTAGCCGGGGGGAACCTTCATACTGATGCAGGCAACGCAGCAAACCTGCCGCATGACCCCGATACCTTCAATAAGAATCTCGACTTTACTGACTTTGCCCAGAACGCTGTCTGGGCCGAGTGGATCTACGATAATCCAGGTGTAGATACGGATGGTGACGGTTATGCTGGTGTTTTCTATCCCTGCACGCTGAGTGGGGGCAGTGAGCCGGTTGTGGAGCAAATCGCTCGTCGCGGTGACGGCGTGCCTGATTTTCGAGGGGCCAGCCCGCCCCCGGCCCCAAGAATGTGGATTGAGCCACAGGTCGGAGTTATTCATGTCCGATGGAACGGTTTCCATTCAGAGACAACGGTGGACAATTTCACGGGTAATATCGACTTTGAAGGATACCGCGTGTACCTGGGTCGTGACGACCGCAGGAGCAGTATGTCGGTAATCCAGTCCTATGATCGCGACAACTACCAAAAATGGGTCTGGGACGACTCGGTGCAGGTCGAGGGCAGGTTGGGCGGTTATGTGATCAGCGAGAGACCATTCACCTTGGAAGAACTGCGCTGTCTGTATGCACCGAACGGCTGCTATGATTCACTGTGGCACCCGCTGGACTATCCGCGCTCCAACTTTTTCGTCTTTCAGTCAACCGGCCGTGACTCATTGTTCTATTTCGAGCCGCAGGATTTCAACCGGTCCGTTCTGGCAAACTACCTCAATGCTACAACACAGATTCGCAAACGCGACCTCAGTGCGATTGAACCAACCGCTGAGTGGATCGAGGACACTTCCCTTATACCAGATTCGCTGCATGACAGAGTGCTGACAGACGACGGGTATTTTCTGTACTATGAATATGAATATACGATTGAGAATCTCCTTCCGACTGTTCCTTATTGGATCAATGTAACAGCCTTTGATTACGGGTCACCACATTTGGGCCTGGCATCGCTTGAGACATCGCCAACAGTCCGCCCGGCCATCAGCTATGCGCATGAATCGGTGCAATCAGTGATGCTGCAAGATGAACTCCAGGTGTACGTATACCCGAACCCTTATCGAGCGGACGGGCGGTACCGTCAGGCCGGTTACGAAGGACTTGGACTTGATGAGCGCACCCGTCCGGATGACAGAGTCCGGCGAATCCACTTCGCCAATCTGCCACCCCGGTGTACGATTAGGATATTCTCACTCGATGGCGACCTGGTGCGAGAACTGGAGCATGATGTTGATCCGGACGATCCACTAGCCAACCATGGAACCTGGGACCTTATTTCGCGTAACGCCCAGTTGATAGTGTCGGGTCTGTATTACTGGGTAGTGGAGACTCCGGACGGCAGGACGCAGGTCGGGAAAATCGTGGTGCTACTGTAGTCAGACACTCAGGCCACCCACGGGGGAAAGAAAGCGGCTACCGCCATGTGAATATGGCACCTGCTCCCCTCACAGATATCCAAACGGACGAATCCGTTCACACAACCCATTCTATTTGACGGTAGCTTGTCAATTCGTCGAGGTATGAACCGTTCGCCATGAGTCGTAAACCGGCAGGCGATTCTGAGGTTCCAGCCGATGCGAGCTTCCCCATCGGGTGCCTGATTCAGGAGTCGAGAGTTCAGTGTCTTTTGACATAAAGAGGCCGAACCAACACCAAAAAAACGGTCACATTTTAGTCGCAGCGAGCGCACTTAGATGTACTGATTTCTAACGGATTTCTAACCGCGAACTACACGGAACTACAT
>CP070824.1:665611-669481 GCA_020344395.1 Candidatus Zixiibacteriota bacterium
CCGGACGAGAATCCAACGTGGCGGCTGATATATTTCGTGGACCCTTATCACTTCGCACAACACGGTATCCCATCAATCGAGTGTTTCACGGGGCTGCATTCTGATTATCATCAGCCTTCGGACGAAGCGAGCCTCATCCGCTTTGGCCAACTCGAGCGCGTTTTGGATGTCCTGAATAAACTAACTGATTTCTATACACAAGGCGGCGGAAGACCAATATTCCAGCGTCCGGACTGGTTCATCACGCCTGAATGATCAACCGGACTGTCATTGAGGAAGGCGTCCGCCGGAATGACGGGACGGTGCGCTCTGACTAACCGGCTTTGAAGTCAGCAAGGCTGGTTCTGCTCTACTGGGCTGTGCAGCGCGGATTGGTTCGTGAACCGGGAGCCTGGTACTGGAGCAGCTACCGATGGTATGCCGGTGAACGCGATACTCTGCTTGCCGTGGACGATATCCACAGCGATTCATAAACCCACCCAAGGGTGGGGTACCGGGGCGGGTTCGATGACGGACCGGCCCAACTGGGCTAATCTACAATGTCCTCCCACAGCATTGAAACGATCTGCCATTTGCCGTCTATGCTGGCCAGTTGGATCAGATTGGTGCCCCTTTGCATTGTTGTCTGGAAATCACTTTCCAAGCTGGCTTCGTACGTGCTGTCAACATACGCAATATGACCGGAAATGGTTATTTGCTTGCATGAGCCCCGTTCCCAGAAATCGTTCTTCTTCAAGAAACCGCCAAGGACATCCACATAGTCCTGAACGTTTAGTGTCCTCAATTCACCATTGCCGCTGACGGTCGACAGGGAAGCGTTTTTGGAGAAAAGTGCTGTAAAGTCTGCCCAGTTGCGTTCGGAGGTACTGTTTCCTGAGATTATTTCATAAAACCTGTCGATGACAGAGATGATTTGAGCTTTATCGCCGTCTTGAGGATTATTCATGCGGCAACCCCGCTCTCTCCAGCTTACATCCCGATCGACTTCAGCAGGTCGCGGGCGATGACAAGGCGTTGGATCTCGGATGTCCCTTCGCCGATCTCGCACAGCTTGACATCCCGCCAGAGTCGCTCGACAGGGTACTTGTTGTCAAGTATGCCGACACTGCCAAGTATGTCGAGAGCGCCCTCAGTCGCACGCCGTCCTGCCTCCGAGGCAAACAGCTTGCACATGGCCGAATGCCGTGAGAAGGGGAGACGGGCATCTTTCATACGGGAGGCTTCGTAAACCATGAGTCGGGCGGCTTCCAACTCGGTGGCCATGTCGGAGAGCTTGTGCTGAACCATCTGGAAAGCGGCGATAGGTTTGCCGAACTGTTTGCGTTCACCGGCGTATTTGAGGGCGCAGTCAAGAGCACCCTGTCCCAGACCGACCGCCATGGCGCCGATTGAAATCCGGCCGCCGTCAAGAGTGATGAGGGCCTGCTTGAAACCGTCACCCACTTTGCCGAGTTGATTTTCGAACGGGACCTTGAGATCGTCGAAATGCAGAAAGGCCGTGTCGGAGGCCCGCAGCCCGATCTTGTTCTCCTTTTTGCCGCACGAGTACCCCTTCCAGGCTTTCTCCAGGATGAAGGACGTAATCCGCTTGTCCTTGGGATCATCGGTAGTTTTGGCCGTGGCCACAGTGGCAAAGGCCGGAGTTGCAGATGTTATCCAGCATTTGCTGCCGTTGACCAACCAGTGATCATCTTTCTTGATGGCCAGGGTGCGGGTGCCACCGGCGTCGGAACCGGCGTCGGCTTCGGTGAGCCCGAAGGCAACCAGTTCTCGGGTGGCACGCGGGAGATACTTCTCGTGCTGTTCTTTTGTTCCGAACTTGATGATAGGGAATGTCCCCAGCGAATTGTGCGCGGCTACGGTAATACCGGTGGCACCACACACGCGGGAGATTTCCTCAACGGCAATAGAGTAGCAGATGGTATCCACCGGCTTGCCGCCATATTCCTCGGGGATGAGCATGCTCATGAGCCCCATGTCGGCCATCGGCTTGAGATGTTCTTCGAGGAATTTCTGCTCGCGGTCGAGCCGCGCGGCGGCCGGTTCTACCTGCTCGAGGGCAAAGGCCCTGACTTTTTCTCTGAATTCTTCCTGGTGTTTTTCAATCAAGGTGTCAGTCCTTCAACAAGTCGCGGGCAATTACAAGTCTCTGGGCTTCGGTCGTACCTTCGTAAAGGGCGGCAACACGGGCATCTCTGAAGTAGCGTTCGACCGCGTATTCTTTGATGTATCCGTAGCCGCCGTGAATCTGTACCGCCTCGTTGCAGACATAATTGGCCATCTGGGCACAGAACAACTTGGCCATTGACGCCTCTCGCTGGCACGGTATTCCGGCATCCTTGAGTTGAGCGGCACGGTAGGCAAGCAGCCGACCGGCATCGATGCGGGTAGCCATTTCCGACAGCTTGAACTGTATTGCCTGAAAGTTGCATATGGGCTGATCAAACTGGACCCGTTCCTTGGAGTACTTGATGGCTTCATTAAGAGCGGACTGGGCGATTCCGACCGCCTGGAATGAGACACCTATACGACCGGAGTTGAGGATAGTGAGCGCCATCTTGAACCCGGCGCCCAACTCGCCAATCAAGTTTTCTTTCGGAACCTTGACGTCCTGGAAGTTGATCTCGCGGGTGTCAGAAGCTCGGACGCCGCATTTCTTTTCGGCCTGACCGACAGTCACGCCCTCGGAGTCGGCATCGACAACGAAAGCAGATATCCCCGCCCTGCCCTCGTCGGGTCCGGTACGGGCGAATACGATGAGGACTCTGGCATGCACGGCATTGGTGACAAATGACTTGGTGCCGTTGATCAGATAATGATCATTCTTGTCTTCGGCGGTCACCGCTATCGAGGCGACGTCGGTTCCGGCGTTGGGCTCGGTCAGACAGTAGGCGCCGATCTTTGCGCCGGAGGCCAGGTCCGGCAGGTACTTATTCTTGAGGTCTTCCGAACCGTATTCATTAATGATCCCGCAAGCCAGTGCACCGTGCACCGACATCATTATGCCAAACCCGGCACAGGCACCGCAGATCTCTTCGAGCACTCCGCCGAAGGCCGTCGTGCTCAAGCCTAGCCCCCCGTACTCTTCGGGCACGGTGAATCCGAAGTACCCCAGTTCGGCGCACTCGTCAATGAGTTCCTGCGGGGTTTTCTCTTCCTCGTCGAACTCCAGCGCGTGCGGGTAGATGCGCTTTTCGGCCAGTTCTCTGGCCATCTGTTTTAATTCGAGGTCGTCCTCAGATAGATTGAAATCCATCCCGCACTCCTTCTCACTTCTTCTCGTAGTTGTAGAAACCGCGACCGGACTTGCGTCCGAGATACCCAGCCTGAACCATCTTCTTCAGCAGCGGGCAGGGGCGATATTTCGGATCCCCAAGACCGTCATGCATAACCTCGAGGATAGCGAGACATACATCCAGGCCGATGAAGTCAGCGAGGAACAACGGTCCCATGGGGTGTCCCATGCCGAGTTTCATGACTTCATCGATTGCCTCGACCGTTCCCACGCCTTCCTGGTGGGCAAAGATTGCCTCGTTGATCATCGGCAGCAGAAGGCGATTGGCGATGAAGCCGGGGAAATCGTTCACTTCGACAGGGGTCTTGCCGAGTTTCTCGGACAACTCTTTGATAACGGCAAAGGTTTCATCTGAAGTTGCCATGCCGCGGATGAGTTCGATCAACTTCATCATCGGAACCGGGTTCATGAAGTGCATGCCGATGAACTTGTCCGGACGGCCGGTCGTGGTGGCCAGCCTCGTTATGGGAAGCGATGACGTGTTGGAGGCTATGATAGCGTCAGCACCACAAACCTTTGCCAGCTCGCCGAAGATTTTTTCCTTGACGGCCAGGTCCTCGGTGACCGCTTCGATG
>CP070824.1:669581-673422 GCA_020344395.1 Candidatus Zixiibacteriota bacterium
GTGAGACCGATTCGGTCCGTCTCTTCGAGGATTGGGATCGCAAACTTGCGGGTGAAACCGAATCTTTCACGCATGGCAGCCACATTGAAGCTGTCGTCCCGGTTCAGTGTATCGCGGACAAAACTGACGATCTCATTCCATGTACCTGCGAAAAAGAGAAAATCCGATCCGACTTTGTAGCCTTCGCCGGTGTCGAGAATGAATTTGATCGCTTTCTGATAATCCTTTCCCTTTTCGGCGAGGACGCGCAGGTGTGGTGGAGCGTACGGGTCGGCCCGGAGTGCCGCCATAATCTCATCGTGGGCCTGCCTGATCTTCCCCTTCAAGGACATATCTCGCCCGGCAATATTGTACAGCTCGCCCGTCTCCACGATGATCTTCTCATCAGACATGTACTGCAGAATCAGACGCAGGGTTTCCGGCGGATAAGAGGTCTGACTTTGGATCTGATCGATCGGCAAACCCTTCAGATGGGGGCTGGTTTCCAGGGCGAGTGTGATGAAGTCTGTAAGGCTTTTCACGGTGTCCTCCAAGACCCTGACGTGATAAACATAACCGTCGTGTCTTCCGAGTTCTCCATCACGTTCGAGTCCTTCCACCGCCAGGCTGATTTCACTCTGCGGGAACTCAGCGGCAGTCAGAAGTCCGTCGGATCGTGTCATACACAGCTTCTCGAGCTCTGACATGACAAGATCAGGCAGGGACATGGTGCTGCGCTGCTTGAGGTAGGTGAGCTTGCTCAGCAGCTTGCGCCGCGGGAAGCGATCCAGATGGTCCAGTACCACCCCGCCGCCGAGCGTTACCATCGGCGAAGGTAACCGGATGATGAGGTGATCGCCTACCAGCGTGTAAAACGGATTCTCCGGTCTGAAAAACACTATGCCCTGCTCGCCCGGCGGGATCTCCTTTCGATCAAAGATCCTGATTTCGCCCTCATGGCCGGTAGTGCCTATGATAGCCAGGACGCGTCTCCGGTCGGTCAGGGGAACCCGTGCCTCGGTCAGGACTTCGATTCCAAGGGCAAGGACAGGTCGTTCGCGAAACAGGGTGAGGTCCAAGCGATCTGTTACCACCCCACCCCGGTCCAGAAGATCTTTATCGATGCCCGTGAATGATATTGCTGTTCGCTGCCCGGGAGAAGCTTTCGTGACATTTTCCGAGGCAGATTGCAGTGTGCGTATTTTGCCTGTGATCATGGAGGGCCAGATGGCCACCGCCTGTCCCGCTGAAAATGATCCTCCTCTCAGCGTACCTGTCACCACCCCGCCCATTCCCGGCCGAATGAACGACCGGTCAATAAAGAGCCTGGCCTTGCCCATGTCTTTTCGCCGCTGAACCTTCTCACCTAACTCATCCAGAGCCTCGGCCAGACGGTCAAAACCTGACCCGGTCTCGGCCGACACTTCGATAATCGGCGCATCGGCCAAAAAGGACCCGGCCACCTTATCTCGTATCTCATCCTTGAGTAACTGCAGCCATTCGGTCTCCACCAGGTCGATCTTATTAATCACGACCACGCCATGTTTAACACCGAGCAGGCGGGTGATTTGAAAGTGCTCCTGGCTCTGGGGCATCCAGCCGTCATCGGCTGCGACAACCAGCATGACAGCATCTATGCCGCCGGCACCGGCGATCATGTTTCGGACGAAGCGTTCGTGCCCGGGCACATCAACAAAAGCAACCTTTTTACCGCTGCTCATTTCGTAGAAGGCAAAGCCCAGGTCGATGGTCATGCCGCGCGCGCGTTCCTCCGGGAGACGGTCGGGGTCGGTGCCGGTCAGGCGTTTGATGATGGCGGACTTGCCATGGTCGATGTGGCCTGCCGTACCAACAACAATCATTGAGAGTGCTCCGATGTGCTATCCAAGGACGTTCTTGATGATCCCGGCCAATGTATCAAGGTCGCTTTCATCCACAGCTTTCAGATCAATGAGGAACCGCCCATCTTCAATACGACCCAGCACCGGCGGGTTACTGCCGCGGAATTTCTCCATGAGGTGGTTTGGGTTGAGATCGGATGAAAATACAAGGGCCACCGACTTGAGACTCGATTCCGGCATCGCCCCGCCGCCAACGAACGCCCGGGACGGTTGAATTCCAATCAAGGTCGGCTTCCCCAGCCGTTTCAAAACACGCTCAGCCCGTCTCTGGAGTTCACTGATCGAAACACCGAGGATCGACCACAACTTGATATCCGATCGATATGTACCGCTAAGATAAGACGACAGAACTCGTTCCAGTGCAGCGAGGACTAATTTATCAACACGGACGGCGCGAAATACCGGATTCTTCTTGATCTTCGCGATGAGATCGGAGCTTCCTATAATAAGGCCTGCCTGAACTCCCCCCAGAAGCTTGTCGCCCGAGAAACAGGTTAGATCGGCACCGGCCCGCACCGACTGCTGGACTGATGGCTCAGCATATCCAAGCAACCTGGCGGTCGAGACAACGGCACCGCTGCCCAGGTCATTGACAACCGGCAAACCATGGCGGTGCCCCAGGCCGACCAGTTTCTTCAGGTCGACTTCATCAGTAAACCCGGCCTGAGTGAAATTGCTTTTGTGCACTTTGAGAATCATCGAGGCGTTGTCCGCTTCTGCCCGGTAGTCGGCGAGCCGGGTGATATTGGTAGTCCCGACCTCGGCCAACCGGGCACCGGATCGCTTCAGGATATCCGGAATCCGAAAACCGCCACCTATCTGCACTAACTCGCCCCGGGATACGATCACTCGCCCTCGATTGGCAAGGGTGTTCAGCACGACAAACAGTGCCGCTGCACAATTATTCACAAGGGTGGCATCCTCGGCTCCCGAAAGCGCCGCCAGGTACCTCTCGCACGCCACACCGCGAACGCCCCGTTTTCCATCGACCAGGTCGAATTCAATATTGCTGTACCCGGTGAGGCACTCTTTGACAGAATCAAACAGATCTTCGGACAACGGCGCTCGACCCAGATTAGTATGGACGACTATTCCCGAAGCATTGATGACGCGATGAATCTCCTTTCGTTTGGCGTACCTGAGCTGCCGCTCAATCTCATCGACAAGGGTGCTGGATGTTATACTCTCTGCGCCCTTTTTCACTTTCCTCTTGAAAGAAGCCACAACTGTCTTGATGATCGCAGCAGCTACCGGACGCGGCAGAGCGTCTACAGCAGAACGAAGAGTTCGCTTTTGAAGCAGTTCTTCAATCGAAGGGAAATCTCTGGGCGTTTCTATTTTTTCCCGGGCCATAACGATGGACTATATACAATTCTGGTCATTACCACGCCAACATTTTCAAGCGCCTGAGGCGAACACTTGTCAGGCGTATCGTATTCCGTATGCCAATAGGGATAGTCAAAATCTACTACAACCACCGCGGGAACGCCTGCTGCGGCAAGATTAAGGTGGTCGTCCAGTACACCGTGTCGCACTGAGTCGATAAACGTCACGACACCCAGTTCGGCTGCAACTTCCCAGATCATATCGTTGATTTCAACAAAAAAGGAATCGGAAAAGGCCTCGCGGCAGATTTCCTGCTCGGCGTCACCTATCATGTCAAGCACAATGCCGAAATGATACCTGTCCCTGATACCGGAACGGCCAAAATGCTGCGACCCGAGAAGATAACGATCACGATCTCCTGAAACGCCCCAGTCCTCTGCATCGGTAAGAAGAAACTCCACATTGCACGGTGGCCGGATCTCGGCCATCAGATTACCCAGTTCCATTAGCACGGCCACTCCCGAAGCGCCATCATTGGCCCCGTCGATAGGCATTTCCAGGAAGGCTGTGTCAAAGGCCAGGTCAGTGCGCGGGCGGGAATCGTAGTGTGCGACAAGAAGGATTGCACGCGAATC
>CP070824.1:673522-677323 GCA_020344395.1 Candidatus Zixiibacteriota bacterium
AAGGGGGACGCATACCAAAAGGATATGGTTCGGTATGTGGCCGGTGAGCAGTTTGCGTTTACAGCTACGGTCAACGGTTACATGATGCGGGAGCGCCCGGCCACGAATATCTATATGGGTGGTTTCTTCGCCGAGTCTCTGCTTCTGGCCGAGACGGGCAACGCTGCGGGATCGATCCAGATAGCCGGTACACCGCGGCCGGAACAATTGCCGTTCTTTATTGCTGCCTGCGACTATACTCTGCTTGGTGAAGAACTCTACGCGGCTTCGGCGTACCTTTCGCATCAACCGGTTATGCTGGGAGGGCTGAAGGGTCAGGACTTTGTCAAGATGCTGCTGGTGATCTGTCTGGTGCTGGGTGTGCTCCTGGTGACGTTCGGTATAGGTGAGACTTATCTGGGCTGGTTTGAATCGGTCTGAGGTGTTTAGAGGTATGGCGACGACATGAGAACAACGGTCCCGATTGCGGTAGCTTTCATAGCCGGTATGGTCGTGGCTGTCTCATACTTCTTTGCCGATGAGAGTGCCATTGGCTGGCTGCGGCTCGAATTCTTAGTCTGGCTGATAATTGTGGGCGGCATGACGCTGGCCTTAGGCGTGGTCTCAATAGTCCGTGTCAACTGGGATGCGGTCAAGAAACGCAAAGAGGGCTGGCCATACAAGGTCCTGACGCTGGTTTCGGTTTTCGCGATGGGTGTTCCGGCGGTGCTGCCGGAATCGTGGTCGCCGCTGTTCGGGCGCAATCAGGGGTCAATCTATGAATGGCTGTTTACTTATCTGGATGCACCCATGATGGCTACTATGTTTGCCACCCTTGCATTCTATATTGCGTCAGCGGCATACCGGGCCTTCCGCGCTCGCAACGCGGAAGCGACAGTACTGCTGATAACGGCCACAGCCGTTATGTTATGGCGGGTGCCGATGGGGGAGGCCTTTCTCAATCTATTCCCCGGTGACATACCATACTTTTTGAATACGTATATTATGGCCGGGGCCAATATGGCTGTCCAGCGCGGGATAATCATCGGCGCGGCACTCGGGGCGGCTTCAATGTCATTACGCATCATCCTCGGGATCGAGCGAACCTATATGGGGAGAGGCTAGCGACATGAGCATCTGGACAAAGTTAGAAACGCTCGATCGTCGCTGGGTGTACCTGATGGTAAGTATCGCCGTCATTGTACCGTTTATTATTGAAGCCAAGTTTCCGATCAGCATCACGCCTGAGGCAAGGAAGCTGTTCGAGGCAGTTGAAGCGGTCCCGGATTCATCCAACGTATTTGTCGTCTTTGATTACTACGCTTCAACGACAGCCGAATGCGAGCCGATGTCTCGCGCCGCTGTAAGGCACTTCTTCCGCAAGGACTGCAAGGTCATCACCCTGACCAATATTCCCCTGGGGGGACCGTCCATGTCCGAGAGGGTAACCCGGGAAGTTGCTCTGGAGTATGACAAGGAATACGGCGTGGATTTTGTCAACCTGGGTTTCAAGTACGGCTATGTTGCTGTTCTCTCAGGCATGGGGACCTCAATCGAATCAATATTCCCCACCGACAACAGCGGCACGCCGCTTTCTGAACTGCCGTTGATGGATTCTGTCTACAACTATGACGACATTGAGTTCATCTTCGAGGTGGCCGACAACGCCACGGCTGAATTCTGGGTGTCGATCGTGAATGCCCAGTATGGCGTCCCAATCGGATGCGGCACTACGGCGGTGAGTGCGCCCAAGTATTATTCGTTCGTTCAGTCAGGTCAGTTTGTCGGATTGCTCGGGGGCATGAAGGGTGCTGCAGAGTACGAACTCATGATGGACCAGCCGGATCTTGCAGTGCGAGGCATGGCCGTCCAGTCGCTGGTGCACCTGTTGATAATTGGTTTTGTCGTCCTTGGTAACCTGGGCTATTTCCTGGGGCCACGCAAGAAGAAGAGGTCGGCATTTTGAGCGGCGTAGAGCTATTCCAGATCTGGCTGGTTGCTTTTGCCACCCTGGCCCTGTTCTCCTTCATGTACAAGGATAACCCCTTCTACCGGGTGGCGGAGCATGTCTTCACCGGACTGTCGGCCGGATATTATATCGGCCTGACTTGGGATACGATTATCGTCACGCAATTGTGGAATCCCATGATGTCCGGTCGATGGTGGCTTTTCATTCCGGGCATTCTTAGCCTTCTTATGTTCACAAGGTTGTCCCCGAGGTTCTCCTGGGTTTCGCGAACTTCGCTGGCCTTCGTTATGGGTGTCACGGCCGGCGGTGCGCTGGTGTTTCAATTGCACGGACTGGTGCTGCCGCAGATACAATCGACCATGATGCCCCTGTGGGGTTCTGAAGGAGTTGGCACGCTGCTCCTGACGATAATCATGGTGATTGGCGTCATCTCCACACTCATCTATTTCTATTATTCGAAAGAGCACAAGGGTGTGCTGGGCATGACAGCGCGTGTCGGAATCTGGTTCATAATGATATCGTTTGGTGCGCACTTCGGCTACACTGTAATGGGTCGTGTGTCATTGCTGATTGGACGGGTGCAGTTTCTTATAGAGGATTGGATCGGATCGTTCGGACAGATCGGGTAAAGGCGGCAATTCAGGCCCGTCGGGTGTATAATCCGGAAAGCTGATTTCAGGAGAGAGGACATGATTTCCAAACCATCCATGATCGCGCGATTGCCTGCAGCGCTGGCCGTTATCTTTGCATTATCCGGTTGCGGTTACGACCCGGCCGACCCGCCTTATGATACGGCCAACAACCCGGAAAATTACCCACGGGCGGCCATCCAGCTTCTGGATAATCTCGAGAATGACAGACTGGGCACGTTTGAGGAGATCGCCGAGGCGTTTGCTTCGCTTTATACGGAGAACTCGTCGCTTCTGGATAATGAGAACTGGAAAATAGTGATCGACCGGCTGGGCCAGAGGCTGAAATACCGGGCCGATGAGGAGGCGGAAAGCGGCGTCGAAGGGTATACCCGTGCGGCTGATTTCTATGCCCTGGGCTCGTTTGCCTGCCCGGAAGACACTGACCTGCAGCATCTGAATGAACTGTTTGCGGCCTGGAAGAGGCAGGAAGCACGATTTCCAAATGCTTCGCGCATGGCCTCGCTGGCTTTTCAGGACAGGCTGGATATTTTGAGAAGTCTCTATTTCACAGAACTGCTCGGCCCCGAGTTCATCGGTGAACATCTTGCGCCACACCTGGTTGAAAACAGGGCCGAGTTCACGCGGGCTCTTGCCGGCCTCTCGGCCGCCGACAGGGCATTTCTGTGTGTGACCGGCCTGACGGATACGCGCCCGGACACAGCACTGGCGGAGTTCAGTGAGCCGAAGATTGATCTGGTGGCTGTGCGCGTCTTGCCTCTGGAAGAGAACATTCAACTGGCTGAGCTGTACTTCTATCCGCATGAGTCTGTTCAATCGGACCTGAGCGTAGCTCTCCGTGTTCATACGGTTGACTCGTCCCTGAGAAGTCCTGCCGATGACCTGCGGTTTATCCCATTTGATTTCGATCCGGAGATGGCAACGTCAGACTGGGCCGCCGGGCATTTGACGGTCGCTCACCGAACTATGTTCTACTCTAATCCGGTTACCGATGTCTCCATAGGATTGATGGACAGAAATTCCGAGCCGGTTCGTTATCTGACGCCGGAGGGTGGTGATGACCGGCTGGCCAGGCTGTCGCTCCCTTCTGAGGGTGCGGGGACTGACTGAGTCAGGGCCAACCTGTGGCGGGCCTTATTAGCACTTGTCAGAGCCGCTGGTGCCGTATACATTGCGCGTGATCATGGTGAGACGTAGATGAAA
>CP070824.1:677423-681199 GCA_020344395.1 Candidatus Zixiibacteriota bacterium
CACTTTGCGGATTGATCCGCTCAAAGATCTGCGAATAGAGATTGTAGATGATTTGCAGGCTGAGCTGGTAGCGTGGCTCCATCCGGGTTAGGGCCGCATCCACTGCGCGCCGGGCCCGAGACTGGTAGTATTGTGCAATACGGCAATAATCGCCGATGAGGTTTCGCAATTCTGCCGAGACAGTTCCCGAAACAGCCTGCTTGCGAAGGTCTCTTTCGGTCAGACCATGACGCTTGAGAAAGTCGGCGGCAAAATAGTTGAGCCCGGCAGCCTGGTCTTTTTGCAGATCTCGCATTATATGAACCGTGTAGGAGAACAGAGCCAGGTGACGAGCCGCTGCGCGAATGTTGAAATCGGGAGCCACAATCTTTCGATTATCACCCCTAACTCCACACAGGTGCATGAATACCGATGCCGGCGCTATAGCAGCACCTTCAGCGTACCTGAGAAAAGCGGTCAGTGTCGCAAATCCGTCGTTGTTCAGGTCGTACAGCATGGCCCGCGCCAGGCGCTGCCAGGGCCACAGGGGAATTCTGAAATCGGTGATGGTATCGAGCAATTGTTTCTGGAAGCTGTCGGCGGGCCGGTTTTCATTCAGACCGGTTACCCAGGTTTCGATGCTCCGGGATAGCTGGCTCCTCTCGGCCTCGCTTATCCGTCGACCGGCCGATTTGCGGTCGTCGACCAGATCATCGATAACCCGCATCGATCGATAACAGACCTTGAAGGCCGCGTACCGGTCATCGTCCCAGAACCGGGCGGCGATATCCAGAATGGGATTGGTGAGAATCTGCTCGAAGTCCGGTTTTTGGGTGAAGTCCAGGTATTTTGAGGTACCATCCGTCATATTAAGCTCAAATATAACAATAACCTTGAGAGGTCAAAATTTATATTTCTCCAAAAATCGTTTTTCCTTAACATAAGATCATGCCGGAAAAGATCAGACTTCTGAAGGTAACCCACAATTTTCCTCGCTGGAAAGGTGACTATGCCGGCCCTTTCGTTTCGCTGCTGGCGAATCGACTGCTGAACCACGACATCGAAACGGTAGTCGTTGCACCACACCATGCCGGTGCTGAAGAAGAGGAGGACATGGATGGTGTCAAAGTATACCGCTTCCGTTACGCCTCCAGAGACGAAGACGAAGACCTGGCCTATCACGGTGAAATGCACAAACTGGTGCTGGGATCGATCTCCGGAATTTTCAAGTTCAGGCACTTCCTGGAGTGCTTTCGCAAGAAGGTAAGCGACGTGATCGAACGTGAAAGGATCGATGCTATAGCCGGCCACTGGCTCGTGCCGGCTGGAATGGTCCTCAAAACAGTAGCCAAGAAGTATAATCTGCCTACCTTTATGTACTCGCACGGTACGGATGTGAGGGTGGTACGCAAATACTCCAACGCAGCGTATCGGTACTTGAGAAGTTTCTGTTTGGGGCTCAATCGGTGGACCGTGGTGAGCGGCTATTTGAAACAGCAGATGGTCAATATCGACATCCAACTGGAGGATTTGATTGACGTACTGCCGCTGCCCCAGGATGAGACCGTCTTCTATGCCGATGATTCAGTCAGGAAAGACGACAACCTGGTGGTGGCTGTGACTCGGTTCACCAGGCAGAAGCGCGTGGATTACCTGCTAAGGGCGTTTGCGATATTGGTCAGGCAGGTCCCTGAGGCAAGGATGGACATTTACGGTAGCGGTCCGCTTAAACCTGAGATGGTCCAGTTGATCGACCAACTCGGCCTGCAGTCGCATGTGAATATCTTCGACCCGGTGCGGCAGACAGACCTCAGAGTCGTTTACAACCGGGCGGCTATTGTTGTGTTGAATTCCGTTGAAGAGGGTTTTGGATTGGCGTTGTCCGAGGCTATGCTCTGCGGCAGCGCCGTGGTCGGGGCAAGGTCCGGTGGTATTACGGATATTATAGAACACGAAAAGCGGGGGCTGCTGGTGGAGCCGGATGATGCACAGCAGCTGGCCGACGCGATGCTACGGCTTCTGAAAGACAAACCTCTCACCAGCCAACTGGCCGCGGCCGGTCACAAATTTGCCCTGGCTAACTATGCCTCCCGCCCGCTGGCCGAGCGCTATGCCGAAATAATCAGAAACGCCTTTCCTGATTCCCAGTCACCGTAGATAGACTCACCTCATCTCCTGTCACGAAGATATCCGGGCCACGAAAGGTGTGCGGCCATCCGTAGTTGCATTAGGAGGAGCACATTATGACCTCGATTCATGCCATAATCAATAGGCAGCTGCTCAAATGGGAACTTCAGCAGCAGCAGGTCGACCGGCCGTCGGCCGGACGGACAAAACCGCCGCCTATAATTACGGTCAGCCGCCAGAAGGGCAGCCGCGGGTCCTACTTTGCCTCGCGCCTGGCCGAGAAGATGGATTACCAGCTGCTTCACCGGGATGTGATCGACACCATCTGCGAGACGGCCGGTTACCGCAAGAGGGTCGTGGAGTCCCTGGATAACCGTTTTCGAGGTGAGCTGGAACTACTGGTGGAATCGGTGTTCACCGGCCAGATGATAGACCATCACGACTACCTGAAACATCTCTGCCGGATCGTTCTGTCGATGTCGGAGCTCGGCGGCGTGGTGCTGATGGGACGCGGCGGCAACTTCATCCTGGGACCGCGGCGAGGCTTTCACATCCGCTATGTTGCTCCCACAGAGCGGCGTATTGCCAACCTGGTGACCTACGGGCACATGAGCGAAAGCGAGGCCACCGATGCGGTCGGGAAAGCCGATGCCGAGCGAAAGGAGTTTATCCGAAAGCTGTTCGGGGCCGATATCGATGCCCCCCAACACTACGATCTGGTAATCAATGCCGATTATCTGGATGTGGAGGAACTGACTGATGCCGTCAGGGCGGCTATCGAGGCCAAATTCGATAAGCTGACCTACATGGATCGAGAGCGCTGCTAATACTGATCGGTTCTCAGCATCACCAGCGTGCAGGCTTCAACCACCTCTATACCGGTTTCTGCGAGCCTGGCGGCCAGATCCTTATTCTCGGCCCCGGGGTTGAAGATAACGCGACGCGGCCCCAGCTTGATGATACGATCATACTCACTGTCGGATACTTTGGCGCTGACATAGACCGTCAGGGTATCGATTTCGCTGTTGACGTCATCAAGGGATTTCAGGGCGGTGATGCCGCTGACGGCATGGCCGGCCGGATGCACGGGGATCGGTCTAAATCCGTGATCCTTGAGCATATTGACAGCCTTGAAAGAATAGCGGTCTTCTTTGGGGGAAGCCCCGAGGACCACCGCGCTGGAACCTGCAGGTGCTCTTGTCATTCTATCTTCCTTTCGCATGACCGGGCGTACGGCTCGGACGGTCTTTCGGTAAGGGTAAGGATATTAACGCCTGTCATCCACCAAAGTTCACAAGAAAAGCGGCGCCGGAAGGCGCCGCTCCAAATGATCTGCCGGGCATGTCCGGAAGGACATCATCCCGGTATATTGTTCGGATCAAAGTCGGCTACGTTCTGCGCGAAAGTCCACTGGTAACCCTCGGGGCAGCGGACCGTACAGGTGCGATCACCCCAGAACTGATCCTTCGGTTCGGAGACCACTTCCGCGGCCGCCTGCCTGGCTTTCTGGAAGAAGTTATCGACCTCATCCACGTATAAGTAGAACGACACCGGACTGCCCTTTAGTGTGCGGGCCGATAACTGTTCTTGCTGCTCGGACTCGGAGCCGATCATGAGAACGGTGTCACGGTGGACCATCTCCGCATGCATAAGACTACCGTCCTTATCCG
>CP070824.1:681299-685053 GCA_020344395.1 Candidatus Zixiibacteriota bacterium
CAAAACTGATTACAATCGACGCCGCAGCGATAAAGAAGTCACGATCCTGCCCTACTTCGAGGAGCGGGTGGCCATGGTCTATTACTATCCTGCCATGCATCGCGACATTATTGACTCACTGGTTGACAACGGATATAAGGGGATAGTGATCGCCGGCACAGGTCTGGGGCATGTCAACAAGCCGGTCTACCCCGCTATCGAGCGCGCCACCAAAAAGGGCGTGGCCATCTACATGACGGTTCAGACTCTCTGGGGCTATGTACACATGTTTGTCTATGACACCGGGCGTGACCTTATGGCCAAAGGGATCATCCCTGCGGCCAACATGCTGCCGGAGGTCGCCTATGTGAAGCTGGGGTGGGCGCTCGGCCAAACCGACGACCTGGAAAAAGTAAAAGAGATCATGCTGACCCCGGTCTGTGGCGAGATCACCGAGCGCGAGCCATACAACGGCTACCTCATCTTTCAGGGCGGCATCCCTGAAGTCGAGGCATTCCTCAAGACCGTTCATAAGTAATCATCCGTCTCCCTCAGCCCTGAGCGGATGGGAGCCGGACCATGCGATCACCCGGAGTGTTATCTTGACAGGCAGAAACCCGGTCCTTAGCTTGATGCAGCTTAAGTCAGGTACAAATCTTTATTAACACACAAGGAGTCAAACATGAAAAAACTCACCCGAACCGTGCTGGTGGGCGTTCTGCACTCGTGTCTTCTTCTGAGTTTCGCTCTATTCGCAGGGTGCAGCGACGACGACGGACCGACAATCAGTGGAACCGACCCCGAGATCTGCGACTCACTGATAGCTGTGGCCAATGATTCGCTGGGCAACCTGCTCAACGAGTTGATCAATACGACCCTGGATGACCCGGATTCCAGTCTGCGCCCGCATGACCTTGACTTCACGGGAGTGAAGTCGCTGTACGAGCAGGCTTTTGCGACTTGTCCGTCGAGCAGGGACGCTCGCTTTGGAGCCGCTTTTACAGGGTTGATGTGCCTTCTGTCTGATACAACTCTCAACCGGTTGTACAACGACTTCAAAACGATGTACGATACCGGCGGCTTTTTCCCATCCACTCACACGCTGCCGGTAAGTCTGAATCGTCCGCTGGTGCTTGAGGGAATGCCGATGCACCCCAATCGCTTCGGTGACATTCTCATCGACATCACGCGGTGGGACCCTATGATGTCGTCAATGGCGCTATCCGATCCGACCGTGGGTGAGGTCCAGGACTGGCTGGAAACCTCCCTGCTGCCGCAGATCCTCACGGCTCAGGCACATATGACGGCTATTCTTGCTGTCCCCTCATATAAGTTCTATATCACCCCTATGATGCAGGGTAACCCGGGGGCAGATTCTATAGAAGTGGATCGGACCGACTTCAGAGTGATTATGGCCTCGCTGTACGGAGTCGAGGCGGCCATTCGTGTGGCTGTAGCCCGAGACCTCAACCTGACCTCATTTGATATTGATGGCGTCGAGGCAGCTCTATCCCAGGGTTCGACCTTTCTGACGTTGAGACCCGATGGAGTCGGCGAGACCCATATGTCCGCGGCGAAGACCGCCATTCTGGCTGCTGAGTCACAACTGGAATTAGCCATAGCCGACCAGACGATTGAAATTCTCTCAGGCGAAAACCAGGATGACGATCTTATCAAAGTCGATCTGGCCGACCTTGAGCAGGCCCTGGACACACTAGTCCACTACCGAGCCTATTTCGACGCACCGACTGAGATCGAGGTGTCTGATGGTGACACTGTTACCGTAGACATATCAGCCTTTTTCGATAATCCGGTTGAGGACCCAAAAGATCTCCTTCCGCCTTATGTGGTTACCGTCGAACTCAGTCCGTATCCGTGGGGCGATTGGATGGTCTGCTACTTCTGGCAGGCCCAGAGTTACGCCGAGTGGAATTGGCCTTACCCTACTGTCAACGGTCTCTTTCCGGAAATGACAGCATTGGATATGAAGGAAACCATGTTGGACCTCCTTTACGACGGGGCCTGGGAACAGTTCGATTGCAGAACTATTGATTTTGACTGATTGAGATGTACCGAATAATAGCAGCGTTATTCGTTCTGTTCGCGGCGGCCGTTCAAGGCAGCCCGCAGGAAGTGACGAGCAGACTGCAGCCCGGGATTGGATTCTCGTCCGGTTACAGGTCACGAGGATTGGAGTTCGACAGGCGTCCGGATGAACTGCTGTCGGGTGACGCCTTCACATCTGTGTCTGTCACGCGCAGCCGTGAGCGGTGGCGGTGGCGGCTTGATCTGACACACCGCCGACCGCATGGAGAATGGACCACCGTCGGCAAGGACGGACTGGTATTCAAGCTGCCTTCTCCTGAACCAAGTCTGAGCAGCTCGCTCTCATTTGCGACATCAAGCGAAAACGCACGGGCGCGGATGTGGTACACTGCCCTTGATAGACGGAGTGACGAGATCGGATTCCAACTATACTGGCAGCCGTTACGGGTGGTTGCAGTCGGCACTGATATTTCCACGATTCAGCCCCTTCCTCGCTCGGTACTGTTGACTTACCGCGACGAGGGGGGCTGGATCGATTTTCAATCCAAGACAAGAGGTTTCACCTACTGGCTGGAGATCCGGGCATCGGAGCGGGCCCGGCTGTACTCCTCGCACACATCGACATCGCTGACAGCTGATGACCGGGCGGCCGAAAGCGAAGCAGGCCAGGGGTACGCAGCATCGCTGGACGGACCGCTGCGATCGTCCTGTGTTGCACTCACGGTGCCCGTCGGGACACACGAAGAAGTAAGCCTTTCCTATCGCGAGCTTTCCACACACTTCAAATTGCTTGGCTTCAAGGACGGCCTGCGGTTTGCTCACTTTGGAGTAGTCGACGCAGAAGCGAGAATGTATTCGGTGAACATCATAAGCCGACTCGGGCGAACGTCATTGATGTTTGGAGACGCGCACGGGGACTTTTCCGGATCGGTGGAAGCATGGCCGTTCGCAGAGGGTCTCGCCCGCTTCATCGGAGAGAGGCGCCACCTCGTTGCGAGGGGCGATCTCAGTTGGAGAGGGGGACTTCTCTCCAGAAAGTTCCGTGTTATGCAACACTTCAGGGTATGTTCGGAACTTGTGTATGTGTGGGTGCAGCCGGATATCAGGCACGTCACATGGAGACCTATAGCCTTCGGCTTCGGAATGGATGACCTGCGATCCGGCTCGCTCTCGGTGTTGCGCGCACAGATCCTTCGCATCAAAATCAACCCGCAGATGACACTGGGGCGCTTCTCGCTCAGTATAGGAGCCAGCCAGTGGATCCCCCTGGAAATAAAGCGTACCGGTTCTTCTCAAACTGCCGGCGGGGGGAGTACCGAGCCAGGTGAGATTGAGCCTGAAGTTGGTTCCTCCAGCTACAACGGCTTCAGTTTCTCTATCAGCCTCTCCTGTTCACTTTGACACTCAGCCCTTTTCCGTACCTAGCACAATCATGTAATTGACACCGGGCAGCGTTTGTCCAATCTTGCTCTATGCCTCTTCTCGATATCCTGTTTTCCATCGTCAGTGTAGCATTGTGCGGGCTTCTCCTGACAATGGCCGCGAGTTCCTTGATGGAACAGAAAGTCCGAGCTGCGATTATCTCAGTGATCCTGACGGCTGTTATCATCCTTTCCTCGTGGGCAGTATTGTTCCTGTTCCGCAGCGATCTGATAATGATCGCCACAGTCATCGGTGCGGGCTTATTCGCCGGGCTGTTCTTCCTTCCCCTCGGGAAGGTGTCATCCAT
>CP070824.1:685153-688879 GCA_020344395.1 Candidatus Zixiibacteriota bacterium
AAGCTAATGGAGCGCGGACTCATCCCTAAGCGACAGGTTGCCCCGCCTTTGATCTCCCGATGATGCCACCGGGGGATATTATCCGGTATTACACCTCCTTTCGGAGGATTATCCCAGACTTAAGGGCAGATTATCCACGTGTTACTCACCCGTTCGCCACTTTACTCGTCCAACCGAAGCCGGACTTTCTCGTACGACTTGCATGTATTAAGCACGCCGCCAGCGTTCGTTCTGAGCCAGGATCAAACTCTCCGTAAATATTACTATCACGAAATCTCATGATCCCAGAACAAAGACAAACAGCTGCGTCTTGTTCTGATTTAACTTATTGTTAGAGTCAAAAATCTCAAGATTTTTGGACCCGCGACATGCGAGCTAAAAACGTTCAACGTTCTCAGCAAAGCTATTTAGTTGTCAAAGAACCGAAAATCGAAAAAAAACCTGCCCGACTCATATGTCCGGCAGAATTGCATAATAAACCCTGCCTGACCCGAAGTCAAGAAATTTCTTCTCGGGCCATCAAGTATTCTCGATGACCGGCGCCATGCCAAAACACAACGCCAAACCCGTTTCCGAGCATATGTTTAGACGGCCGTATAAATACAGCCCGCCTGCCGAATATCGGCATGTGAGTATAGGACTTTAGCCATTCCCTGTCAATACAAACTTGCGCGAAAAAAATCAGACCTTGGCGGCGATGTCAAATTCCCCAGTCAGCCCCCTCAGCCCACTCCCGCATGCCGCCCCCGTGACCTCTAATTGATTGCACGCAAAGCACTTACGTTCGCATGCGGGTCACTTCTGTCGAATCACCGCGATCTCCGGCATTTATCAGGCCCGCGCATATAATAGTCTTTCGCCATTTCACACCGTGTGAGTTCCCTTTCCACGCCTTCACACCTCGGATCACAAGCGTGGACACTCGATCCCATCCTTTTCTTGCAATTCAACGTTAAGCTGCTCAGGCCGGTAACAATTAAAGAGCGCGGCACGGAAAAAAACCAGTGACAAGCCCATACCAATGCTTATATTGTGTATGTTACTTATTACAGGGGAATATGACGATGATTAAACTATCCACACGAGTTGTCGCCTGCGCGATTGCACTTCTTTTGTTGGCCGGCCTGGCCTACCCCAAAGGTGACGACAAAAAGGACACTGGGACTGCCACAGCTTCCGCCGTCACGGTAGAGGATGTTCGCAGCGCCGCGGAAGAAGCGCTCAAGAAAGTAGACAGAACTTCTGCCGCGCCGATGACCGGTGAACAGATCAAGTGGCAGGTCATTGGAGCCGGTGGCGGCACCGGCCAGTCCACCAATTTCATACTCAGCGGCACGGCCGGTCAGACCGCCGTGGGATCGGGAGGCTCTGACAACTACAGCCTTCTCCATGGCTTCTGGCAGGATTTGGTAGAAGGAGGGTGCTGCGTCGGTTTGACAGGAAACGTTGATGGCGTCGAACCTGTCGACATCGGTGACCTGACGGCGTTGATTGACTTCCTGTTCATCTCCTTCACGCCGCCGGACTGCATGGAGGAGGCCAACGTCGATGGCGTTGACCCGGTCGACATCGGTGACCTGACGGCTCTGATTGACTTCCTGTTTATCTCCTTCACGCCGCCTGCTCCTTGTTCGTAGGACAGTCGGATAAGGACATCTCGGCATCTCATTAAACATAGCCGCCGCTGAGCCGTATCACCGTAATTTTAGAACGGGTCCCAATACATCTGTCTGGAAATCGCGGAGTCGTTCGCATGAAGTTCCAGTGCGCTGTCAAAACACTCGTCCTTCTTCTTGCGGTGGGATGTTCACGGAAGGCCGATGATCCTGATCCTGTCCAGCTGCCTCCGGACTTTGGAGTAGTCCGACATTACTACGGGGCTCCGATAGCGCCCGAGTATCACTTTGACTATTCCATCACGATAGACATAGCTCAGCCGGACACCATCATGTTCCACTGCGATTACCTGGACGGCGGGGATTACGATCCCCCGGCGTGGTACGAGTCCTTTGACGTTTCCCGGGAAAGCCTCGACAGCCTTTTTCGTCTGATGGTTAACCTCAATGCAATGAGAAGCAGCTGGCGGCAGGTTGAATATCCTCCGGAGGGCTCACCCTCCAGCGCCATGTGGATTAGGGCGAGCACCAGGGAGTTCGAGATCCCGACCGATGTAATTGACACAGGCGCAGTCAACCCGATCTACAGAATGATCAACACGATGGTACCTCAGACCATCTGGGATTCACTGTGGTCGTGGCGGGATCAATACATCCAGAATTACCCGCCCTCCGGTCCGCCCCGTTGATTATTGAGTGCTACGGGGTTTCCTCGAACCGAGTTGGGGTCGCTGTCATATGACCGCGATCCGCTACCTATAAAAAAAACGACCTGATCCGACCGCTCCGGAACCAAATCGGTTGCCTTCGCGTTAATACGCAGGTAACTTATGAGAGGAAGTGATAAGAATGTTTCAAGTATCCGACACTGCACGAGACGAATTGAAGAAAGTACTGGACGCCGACGACAACAAGCACCGCAGTATTGTCGTCTACTTCCAGGGCCATGGCTGAGGGGGACCCCAGTTGGGGATGACTCTGGAGGAGTCAGTGGAAGGTCTTGACAGGATAGAGTCCAACGGCATTACGGCCTACATGGAGTCTTCCCTGCGTGAATACGTGTCCGGTCTGGGCAGAATCCACGTGGATTATATCCAGCAGGAGAGCGGCAACAGCGGTTACGTGGTAACAGTCGGCGCTCACGACGGCTGCGATTCGACCGACGGATCATTTTGCTGTTGAGGCAGGATCTGGGGCCTTACAGTCCGTTCGGGTCAGCGGCGGTATCCGGTAAAGTTCGGCCGTCAGGCCATGCGCCTATGGTTTATTGAAACCTTGACTTAACCGATTTATTCTCTATGTTTGGGGTATGTTGCCGGGGTAGCTCAGCTGGTTAGAGCACTTGATTGTGGATCAAGGGGCCGGCGGTTCAAATCCGCCCCCCGGTACATCGTTGTTTGGAGCGCCCCACGCCGGTCCACCTTCATCTGATATCGGGATCAAAGTCCGCGACGAGCCAGACATCGGACTGCCGGTCACCTCGTACACAGATAAACGTGCTGCAGCTCGGTGCCATTGCGATTTCCCAGACGTTAGACCAAGGTAAGGTGACAACCGGTATTACCGAGCCATCGGAGATCCGCATCCGGTTGATTGAGGTGCTGGGACTATCAAAAGATGCAAGATACAGCCATTCGCCGTCCGGTGACCATCCAAGGCAGTCAGTTGCCCGATCCGATGGACAAGCCCAAAGCCTGGTGTGATCATCCAGCGAGTATATTACAATAGTCCACTTATTCCTCTTTTTCACATGCCACTCACCCTCATATTCAGCAATTGTGAACGCAACCCTCTGACCATCAGGTGAGTAGCTGGCAAAAGACACATACCCGTTGATGTCCTCGGCCATCAGTTGCTCGATCGCACCGCTTACGGGATCGAGCAAATCGTGGTTCTTCCAGGAACTATATATAATGCGTTCGCCGGGATGCCAAGCGACGTGGTTTGTATATCCAGTATTCTCAAAAACGTGTGGAACCCCGCCGTTGGCATCGATTACAGATACGTTTTCTTTATCGCCAGTGTTGACAACATAAGCAATCTTCTTACCGTCGGAAGACCACGCCGGTCGACGGTTGCTGATGTTGGTATGCGTGATCTGCTCTGGCGT
>CP070824.1:688979-692628 GCA_020344395.1 Candidatus Zixiibacteriota bacterium
GTTACGGCATCAAAGGGATGTATGACCGGATTTCCGTTACCGCACGTTACGGCTCGGCCATGTCCGGAAAAAAGATCATCGGCGAGTCAGTGAAGAAGAGCATGCTGGGCCTTTACGATGAAATCGCCTCCGGGGACTTCGCGAAGGAACTTAATTCGTTGACTGACAAAGACATAACCAGCCTGAACAAACTTATCAAGAGCCTGGTCAACCCTGCCTTTGACCGAGCCGCCTTGAAATACTCCAAATAACCTCTACAGATTGAGCTTTTTCCCGAATTAAGGCTGTATTTCGGCCAAATTTGTGAAAAAAGTAACAATATTTGTCCGGTTTATGACACTCCCGTGACAAAGCGCCCGCTGCAATATCATAGTTTGGTCCCAACAACAAAGAGAACGGGAAAAAAGCTATGAATAAAGGTATTAAGGTTCTTGTCTGCGGCGCTCTGGCACTCGTGATCGGATCGGGTGTGGGTGCTTCTGAACTGACCGGGCGGATCTTTGACGCTGAAACCAATAACCTGATCAGAGACGCCAATGTGCGCATTCTCGAGACCGGCCAGGTTGCGGCTTCGGACAAGCACGGCCAGTTTCGGTTTGGTCAGATCGAGGATGGACAGTATCGCCTGGTCGTGACGCATATCGCCTATGATGCCAGCGACACGATGCTGGTCAATGTCTCCGGGACAGCGCAGATTACTTTTCGGCTCAACCCGGCTCCGTGGGTGCTTAACGACGTTGTTGTTACCGGCACACGAAGCCCGCATCTGCTGAAGGACGTTCCGGTTCAGACCGAAGTGGTTACCCAGCGCGATTTCGAGCGCACCGGCGCCACGACTGTCGACGAGGCCCTGACCTCATCGATCGGTCTCACCATCAACGAGGACCTGTCGGGTCAGGGCGCTACCATTCGCGGGGTGGAAGGTGACCGGGTGCTGGTACTGGTGGACGGCGAGCGCGCTGTCGGCCGCGTGCGCGGCTCGATCGACCTGAGCCAGTACGCGTTGAGCAATGTCGAAAAGATCGAGATCGTCAAAGGCACCGGCTCCACCCTTTACGGGTCCGACGCCATGGGCGGCGTCATTAACATTATCACCAAGAGACCGTCGCCCAACATCTATCGCGGCAACCTGTACTTCGACTACGGCAGCCACACCAGTTTTAACCCGTCGGCCGATTTTGAGTACGGCAATGACCGCACCGGCGTTCTCCTGGGAGCCAAGCTGTATTCCACCGACGGTTTCGATCTGGACCTGGCCACGCCGCACACCAACGGCCAGGAGCAGATTGACCGCTGGAACTTTTCCGGGAAAGTGCGCCACCAGCTTTCGGAAAAGTGGGGTGTTACCGGATCGGGCCGGTTCATGCACGAGAACCGTGACTGGATTGAGTCCGAGATCGTGGCCAAGAACGTTTATGAGGACACTACCTACACCTACGATGACGAAGAGATCAACACCCGCTATGAAACCTCGGCGACTCTCGACTACCTGTCCGGCGACAAATACTCGATGAAGCTCAGACTGTTCGGAACGTACTATGACCACGCCTGGAACAAGTACAGCGATTCCTACTGGATCGATACGTCCAAAACCGAGGACATCTTTCTGGAAGCGTCCTACGCCTCGAACTACGTCATCGGCGCCAACCATGTCGCCACCTACGGACTCGATTACAACCATCAGGATCTGAAATCTTCGGAGCTGGTGGATGAATCCAAAGCCGACGAGGCCGTGGCCGGATACCTGCAGTATGAATACTCACCGCATTCGGCCTGGACGTTTGTGTCGGGCGTGCGTTACGAAAATCACAGTTCCTTCGGCGGCCACGTCAACCCGTCGTTTAACGTCATGTTCCAGCCCGGCCGGCAGATAAAGCTGCGTGGCTTTGTCGGTCGCGGTTTCCGGGCGCCGTCGATAAAGCAACAGTACTTCATCTTTGATCATACCTCCGCCGGTTATATCGTCTACGGCGGCTCGGCCATACAGTCGACCGGGATCGACCTGGGCGACCTGGAAGTTAGCGAGTTGAAGCAGGAAAATTCGATCAATTCCTCTATTTCGGCCGAGTTGAGTTACGGAACGATCGGCCTCCACCGGATAACCTATTTCTACAACCACCTGGAGGACCTGATCGACTTCACTCTGGTCGGCTTCCCCGATCCCTACTGGCGGGGCGTGTATGTCTACCAGAATATCGAAACGGCCATAACTCAGGGAATCGAGTGGGAGTCGCGCGTGCGGCTGTCCAAAGCGCTCGATTTATCGTTCTCCTACAACTACCTGTACACCCGAAACCTGGAAACCGACGAGAAGTTGATCAACCGGCCCGACCATACGGCCAAGCTCTTTTTAACCGGTTTGTGGGAACGATATAACATCGGCGCCAGTTTCTGGGGTGACTACCAGTCGCGCAAGCTATGGGTGCCCCGGTCCAATACCGGCGGCAACGAAGGGGGCGCTGTATACGCACCACACCGTACCAGGTTGAACCTGAATGTGTTCAAGCGTTTTGGCAACGGCCTGGAAGCCTTCGTGCGGATGGAAAACCTGTTGAACGAAACTGACATCAGTTACGGTTACTGGCCCGGTTTCGAGCTCTTTGCCGGAATGAAATTTGACTTTGGATATAACAATTAACCAAGGAGTAACTAAATGAAACACCTGTTGATCATGATGTCTGCAATCGGCCTGATTCTCGGAGCAGCCGGCTGCAGCAGCGATGACGACAACCCGGTTGCGCCAAGCAACAACACCCCATCGAACACGGCGACCTCGACCTGGAACGAGCAGGGCGGATACTGGTCCACCACGCTGAACGCGTCCGACTACGACAACTTCATGTACTTCTCTTTCGGCACCAGGGACACTGTTACGAGCGGGGTGCCCAAAGTGGCCGCCGATATCTGGGACATTGCCTTCCGTCGTGAGGTAGTCAAGCTCAACGGTGGCAGCTCCACAGAGAACTCCGGCGATGTGGCCGGTTACGATCTGGGCGTGGTTGATTTCGACGCCGTGACTATCGATGACACCACCGGCGCTACATGGATGGCCGATTTTATCGATTTCTTCATCGATGAGTGGTATGATTATAACCCGGTAACTCATCAGTTGACCGCTAACCAGTATGTCTACTCGATGCTGGACGCCAGCGGTGAGCACTACGTGAAATTCCGGGTGGATTCGATGGTCGGCGCCGCTCAGCCGCCGAACATGGGAACCGTATGGCTGACCTACTATTACCAGGAAACGGTCGACTCCAAGAGCCTCCCCGGACCGGTGGTGGAAACATCGGTCGATGTCGGCTCAGACCACGGTTACTTTGACTTTTCCAGCGGCACTCAGGTCACGCCCTCAGATCCGGCCAACTCGCTCAACTGGGACATCTGTTTCTATTCCTATGACCTGATGCAGAACAGCGGACCCAACGGAACCGGCGACTGCGCCGCCTTTCTGGCCTGGAGCGAACTGGATGATCCGACCGATATCGACGCCTTCACCCTGCAGCCGTCCGGAGCACCGCTCTTTCCCGATATCGAGGGTTCGGCCCTTACCGAATGGTATGACTACAACGGTCAGACTCACCAGTTGACCTCGAAATCCCACGTCTATCTGGTCAAAACCGGAGACGTGGTATACAAGCTCCGGATC
>CP070824.1:692728-696331 GCA_020344395.1 Candidatus Zixiibacteriota bacterium
AATTGATCTCGCAAGGGCAGGTTTGACAACTGCCCTTTTCTTGTCTAATCTGCGAGTTTAGTTTTGTGATCTATTCCTGTAAGTTCCACATGCCTTTCACTGACACTCCGCCGGTGGTGTGTAGCTGATGAAGAGGTAGTCGATGAGAGCAGTCAGGTCACCCATGTCGACCGGCTCGACTCCGTCCACGTTGGCCTCTTCCATACACTCAGGCTCAGTGTAACTAACGAATAGAAAATCGATCAGAGAAGTAAGATCGCCAATGTCGCAGATGTCTTCCGCGTCTGCATCAACGTTTCCGGTCAAATGAGTACAGCACCTCTGGCAAACGTCGCCAGTGCCATTGCTATCAGAATCCTGCTGATCGGGATTGAACACGTCGGGGCAGTTATCGCAGCTGTCCGGAATCGAATCGCCGTCAGCGTCAGCCTGGTCATTGTAACCCCGACAAACATCACAGGAGTCACCTATATTGTCAGCGTCTGAATCAACCTGGGCCGGATTATAAACCGTACGGCAGTTATCTTCGTCGTCGAGCAGGCCATCACCATCATCGTCGGCATCGCAGGCATCACCAACCCAGTTCTGGTCGGTATCCGCTTGATCCGGATTAGCGATAAAGGGGCAGTTGTCACATTCGTCACCGGTGCCGTCGCCGTCAGTGTCGATCTGGTCTGGATTGTAAACCATCGGGCAGTTATCCTGCCATACTTTGAGAGAGTCAAGATCGCCGTCACCAAGCAGGAAGACATAAACTCTTCCGGCGTTCAGTCCGGCTGCTCCCTGTTGTTCGGCCCCGACGATCAGATCGAGAGTTGAATCGCCGTTGATGTCGGCTGTACTCAATGCCCAGCCGAACTTGTCGCCGAAAACCATTGGTGTGATAAGTTCTTCCCGGTTGACTGTCTGCAGCCGTGCTCCGTCGGTACCGGAGAAAACAGTCACTCGGCCTTCAGAAGCACAGGCGTAATCATCAAATCCGTCCCGGTTGACATCACCAACCGGGCATATACTGCGTCCCATATAGCCACTTGAATCGGTACCAAGGTGATCGCGAATAATGGTCGTATCCTTCCCGGAAAACAGCACGGCTCGCCCTCCGAACATGCTGACCTTGGAGTATTTCAAGACTCCGACTATGCAGTCAGCATGTCCATCATTATTGACATCGCCTGCAGCTCCAACGGTAAAGATACCTGTCATCTGTCCAATATCGGTAAAAGTCAACAATGAAGAGAAGTCTGCCCCGGACCGGAATCGGGCAGAGAACCCCGCGATATCTATTCCGTGACCGTAGTCAGGGATTCCATCACCGTTGGCGTCTCCAATTCCCGAAACGTACCCGCCGTACCCGTATGTACCCTGATGAAACGTAATAAAATCGCCGTTGATACCGGAGACTATGTACGCGCGGCCATTACCTAACGATTCATAAGTGTACGGTGCTCCCACTATGAAATCAGCAGCGCCGTCATTGTTTATGTCGCCGATGTTTGAAACTGCTTTGCCGAATCTCTCATTTGTGCGAACCCCGCAGATCCTGTACAATTCCATATTCCCACAGGGTTTCCCCGACAGGACTTTCACATAGCCCGCCGCTTGAAGACAACTGTTACTGTTGAATGCTCCAACGGCAAGGTCCCGCACGCCATCGTTGTTAACATCCCCGATCGAGGCCACGGAGCTTCCGAACATATCATATGCTGATTCTCCGGCCACCGTGATCAGAGACGCTCCGCTGGCACCGCTGAATATCTGAAGGCATCCGGCATCAGTTATATCTATGCCGTATTTTGAATCAAAATGGTCGTAGCCGGGGATACCGACTGCAATATCTGCTACTCCGTCTCCGTCAAAATCTTCTATACCCGCCACGCTGCGACCGAAGTTGTCTCCGGCGTTTTCACCTGTGAGAACCAGGTAGGCATTGATTTCGACATCGCAGATGTCTCCGGTTCCATCGTCGTCGGAATCCAGTTGGTCCGGGTTGCTCCGGCCCGGACAATTGTCACAAACGTCCCCCAGTTCATCACCATCACTATCCGCCTGAGTCGGGTTCTGTTGGGCGACACAGTTGTCACATTCGTCGCCCACCGAGTCCTCATCTGCGTCAGATTGTTCGGCATTCGCAGTATTCGGGCAATTGTCGCATAGATCGCCGATTCCATCAGTGTCTATATCAGCTTGACTGGCGGCCGATATCCAGGGACAGTTATCTTCGCCATTCAGCCAGCCATCACCATCCAGGTCGTCATCGCAGACGTCACCGATGCCGTCACCGTCAAGGTCGGCCTGATCAGGATTAGCCAATTCCGGACAGTTGTCACAGAGGTCGCCGACGTGATCCATGTCTGTGTCGTTCTGTCCCGGATTATAGGTAAACAGGCAGTCATCACATGAATCACCGATTCCGTCTCCGTCGGAATCGATCTGGTCTTCGTTCGGAATATTCGGACAGTTGTCAGTGTTGTTCGGGTGCCCGTCACCATCGTAATCAGAATCGCACGCGTCTCCCACCCCGTCTTTGTCAAAATCGTGCTGTTCATGATTGTAGTCATCCGGGCAGTTGTCACAGATGTCCCCTACCAGGTCGCCGTCGGCGTCTGCCTGATCACTGTTCTTGGAGCGCTCACAGTTATCACAGTAGTCACCGACGCCGTCTCCGTCAACGTCACCACCACATGACATCACAACGGATTGTGCACGCGGGATTCCCCATCCGTAGTCCAGATTGGCACTGTCGGCCATGCTGGCTGTATTCAGCACCGCCTTTCGAACCTGTATTGGTGTCATCTGGGGATGTGCCTGCAGAATCATACAGGCAAGCCCGGCGACCTGGGGAGCAGAGGTCGAGGAGCCTTCACTTGCCTGGTATGTTGTATCAGTCAATGCCAGAGCGGAATATGCGCCGTGTCCCTGGGCACAGACTTCAGGCTTAATTCGTCCGTCCCAGGTCGGACCGCGGGAAGAGCTCTGATGAATTGTCCCATCCGGGCCGACGTTGCCTACTGATATAATGTCTCGGGCATCAGCCATAGCGGTTACGGTGAAGAAAGCAGGGCCATTATTGCCAACCGCGGCGACGAGTACGATTCCCAGATCAGCTGCGGCGCTGGCGGCTATCGAAGTGATGGCGGTAGAACCATCAAAGTCTGAAGCCTCATACCAGTCCCAGTATCCGACGGACGAATTGACAACTTCGGTCCCGACCGAGTCACAGAATTCAAGACCGGCCACCCAGTTATCTTCTTCCTCAATCGTCTCTACTGCAATATCTTCAGTTCTGCAAATCACTATGTCTGCTTCATAGGCAGGACCGTAGATCCGGCCCGCCTTCTCTCCGGCGGCGAGTGACCAGACGGCGGTGCCATGGTTCCATGACCATTCATGATCACCAGGTTCTACTCCTGTATTGGTGTCGTCGCCCACAAAGTCATATTCTGCGATCAACCTGCCTTCAGCCAGCGTCCGCGCAAACACCTCGTGTGTCTTTCTGAAGCCGGAGTCGAGGATGCCAAGCAATACGCCTTTTCCGGTAAAGCCCTCCAGATGCAGAAATGGAACACCAAGCATCGCAGCCTGATTTAAGGACGGTCCGTAATC
>CP070824.1:696431-700031 GCA_020344395.1 Candidatus Zixiibacteriota bacterium
CAAAAAAAGCCAGGAGGAGGGTTATCAGATCGGCGTAGGTAAGAAGCCAGCGCTCGAGGTTCTCGTCGTCTGGCAGTTTCTTGCGACGAAACCGCATGTTCTAGACCTCATGATAACGATAGTGCGGAGCTACAAATGACTGAAGACGATTTCGAATCGATCGCGGGTTATCACCCGACTGAATGGCCACGATCCCTTCGGTGATCAGTTCGAGGTAGGCCATTTCTTCTTCGTGCCGCAACCGCAGCTTGTCCGAGATGGGTAGAAAAAACAGGTTCGCAAGGCCCACGCCCCAGAGAGTCGCGATGAAGGCGGCCGCGATAGCGGTGGCCATCTTGGCAGCGTCCGAAGTATTTCCAAGGGTGTGAACCAGGCCGAGCACGGTGCCCAGGATGCCGAGAGTTGGAGCAAAACCCCCGGCTTTCTGGAAGAACACTATGCCCCGTTTGTGGCGCTCTTCAACGTAGGCGATCTCCGTCTCCAGAACCTCTTTAAGGACGGTGATCTCGGTGCCGTCGACCAAAAGGCGCACCGCCTTTCTGAAAAACGGATCCGGCAGGTCCTTGACATTCCGCTCCAGACCGAGGATACCTTCCCGGCGAGCTTTTTCAGCCAGTCTGTATATCAACTCGATAGCGCCAACAAAGGGCCGCGGCCGTCCGACCAGAGCCAGCTTGAAGAAGCTGGGCACTCTCAGAACAGTGTCGAATGAAGTGGTAACTATGGTCGCTCCAAGCGTCCCGCCAACCACTATCAGAATGGGCGCAAGGATGAAGACTGAATCGATGGTCCCGCCTTCAAGAGAGTACCCCCCTAGGACCGCCGCTACAGCTATAACAAGACCGATGAGAGTTGCAAAATCCATTTAATCGAGCATGCTTCACTGTTCAGGTGCTGCACAATCATGGCAACACACCGTCAATAGTAGTATCGGCAGGGAGTGAGATTCTTGAAGGTCAACCGGGACTTAGAGGTTCTGGAATGCCGGCGGGACCGGCAAACAGGCGCACCGCCAAGAATGGGTATCATTTGCTCTGACTAGCGAGTCATAGAGAGACGGTGAGCACCAGTCTAGCTGCCAATAAGCATGGCCCGGGCCAGCCTGGCGTGCAGTTGCCCGATCATCTTGGCCAGATGCATCGATCCGATGAACAGGAAACAACCGCCAATAACCAGGAACGGAACCAGGTTCGCCGAGGGATATATGCGATATCTTCCAATGTATCCCCAGGGCAAATCAAGCAAATAGGCCACGGGTGCCGCCAGAAAGATCAATGAGAAGGCTACCAGAATGATGAAGATAGTGAAGTAGATGATGCCCAGCGGAAGCTGCATTACCATGTATGCCAGGGACGTCCATGTACGCTCGTTTTTCAATAATAGTTTCAGTCTCTGCATCCACGGTTTACCCCTCATTTCATACACTGCTCGTCGCGGCATCCGCACGCCTAATAGAGCCTCTACGATCCTGCCTTCGACGAGCATGATTCCTCTAACAGAGCGCAGAAACAGATAAGTGAAAGGCAAGCCGATTATGATGATAATGAGGCTCAAAGAAAGAGATACTCCGTACACTGCCCAGGTGAAGTAGAAGATACCGGTTAAGAGCGAAAACAACATATATAAGAGGGCCCCCCACGCTCTGGGATCCGTAATCACACCGAAGAAACTGGAACTAACCGACTGTGAAGGTCGCCGGGGTCTCGGAGCCAGGGCGGGAGATATGCGGGCCTCTATCTGACGGTAAGCGGCGGCTATTTCGTCAGGTGATCCGTATTTTCCGATAATGCGATTCAGAACCTCTTGCTCGGACACCTCAGTCTCAGAAGCACTCTCCGACTCCAGTGCCGTTCGCAGATGTTCCTCTGCGTCCGACAGAGCATCCCGCCTGGTGGCTGCATCGCACCCGGTCAGCCTCGCTTCGAGTTGATCAAGGTATTCCTCAATACTGCTAACCATTATGATCCCCTTTCACAGCACTATCGACAAAGGTCTTTGTCTGGTTCCATATTTCAATCCATCTACGGAGAACGGCCCGACCCGGATCCGTGATGGCGTAATACCGCCGGGGCGGTCCCTGGACGGACGGCTCGACACGACTTTCCAGAAGACCGCCCGTTTCGAGAGATCGCAACACCGGATACAGGGCGCCCTGCTTCACCGGCACCTCTTCCCGGCTTGTCTCAATGAGCTTTGCGATCTGGTACCCGTACATAGGCTCACGAGCTCGTTCCAGGACTGCAAGCAGGACCAGAGCAGCAGTCCCTGAATTCAATTCCTTCTGGAATTTCTTATTGGCGGCGTCAGGTTCCGGCACGGAAGCCCTGTCCCTTCTGCAGTGCGGCCCTGACGTGGCATTGAGCGCGCCCTGCGGCGAGTTGGTAGTCGTTAATATCGCTTGTTGTTAATTTGCAGTTACTGTCAATCATCTTATACTGCTCACTTAATAATAGTACCAATCAACTAATACGTCAAGGTCTTTCGTTTTGTTACACAAAAATTAGAAAAAACCCTCAAAAACCCATAATGATTTGCCGCACAATCACTTGGAGTTAGCGCAGGCCGGTTATGCTGAGCCCGCCTTGGTCTGTTGATACTCTGCCAGCTTGTTCCTGATTGTCCTGGTCGTGATTCCCAGCGCTTCAGCAGCCCTGGTCTTATTCCAGTTACAGTACTCGAGGGTTTTGAGAATCAGGTATTTGCTTCCCTCTTCCAGTTTCATCGGGACTTTCAAGCCCGGTCCGCCATCATCGAGCTTGCCGACTGCAAGCTCGACCGGAAAGTCATCTTCGGTCAGTCTGTCGTTCTTTGCTGTCACGACCGCGCGTTCGATGAGGTTCTCGAGTTCACGGATATTGCCGGGCCAATCGTACTTCATAAACAGCCTCAACGTCTGGGGATTGACTCCAACGATCTCCTTGCCGTTTTCACCATTATATTTCTGTATGAAATGTTCTACCAGAACCGGGATATCTTCTTTCCGATCCTTTAAGGGCGGCAAATAGATCGGAATCACGTTCAGGCGGTAGTACAGATCTTCCCGAAATCTACCGTCGGCAATATACTCTTTGAGGTTGCGATTGGTCGTGGCCACAATACGAACATCCACAGAAATCGTGGTGCTTGAACCGACCCGCTCGAATTCTCGTTCCTGAATCACCCGCAGGAGTTTGGACTGGAGGTTAAGGGGCATCTCGGAGATCTCGTCCAGCAGAAGGGTACCACCATCGGCCAACTCAAACCGCCCGCGATTGGTCTTCTTGGCATCGGTAAAGGCTCCCTTTTCGTAACCGAAGAGCTCCGCTTCGACCAGGTTTTCCGGCAGCGCGGCACAATTAAGTTTGACGAACGGATTGTCCGTCCGACCGGATGTATAGTGAATAGCCCTGGCCACCAGTTCTTTACCGGTCCCCGACGCTCCGGTGAGCAACACCGTAGACCTGGCGCTGGCAACCGTTTGAATCATATCGAATATGTCCAGCATCGCCTTTGATTTGCCCACAATATTCTGAAACTTGTGCGCCAGATCACGGCGAAGTAGCTCATTCTGGCTCTTGAGGTCGAGGATTTCCGCGATACGAGCCAGCATCAGCTCAAGAT
>CP070824.1:700131-703508 GCA_020344395.1 Candidatus Zixiibacteriota bacterium
AGCTGATGAACAGGAAGTCGATAAGAGTCGTCAAGTCTCCAATATCCACCTCGCCAACTCCATCCGCATTGGCTTCATCCATGCATTCCGGAGGTTGGAATGAAATAAACAGGTAGTCGATCAGAGCGGTCAAATCGCCGATATCGACAACGTCCAGTTCATCTCCATCAACATTTCCGGTCTTGCCCTCACAGCATCCCGGGATCGCCTCCACCAGCATACACACCTTGGTTGTGTCATTTGCCGCAATACTGACCGGGCCATGAGTTGTATCCGCGTGGGTAGCGCTGGTGAACTCTGCGTAATAGTTGCCGTCTGGTTTGCCATCAAAACTGTAGCGACCTTCAGAATCTGTGATGTCGGAATATATTGGGGGAATGATGAATAATGGGTCGGCGCATACTCTCACCTGCACATCTTCTACTGGCTCAAACGACTCTGTCTCCATCACACAACCTGAGAAGTTGGATTGAAATGAACTGCTCAGAACCTGGATGATGGCCGCAGTAGAAAACGGCAGCGTATCCGGCAACGTATCACCCGATGGTGTGATGATATCGCCGTATACCGACTCAAGCCTGTAACCGACCGAATCCATATGGGCAGTAAAGAATATTTTCAGTTCGGGAACGAAATCGCCGTCGGTGTCCTCCACCCCGATGTTGGCTATCAAGACTTGTTCGGGGGAAGAGCTGTTATCATTGGTGGCAGACATTGAGGCTGAGTCAAACGAGTAACTCGATACCGGGAACATCAAACCCGGAAACTCAACCCACAAAGTGCATGTGGGAGCTGGCATAGTGCCCTGCACAACAACATCGGGCTTTACCTGTACCACCCGTCCGAGGACTGCCCCCTGAATACCTTCGGCATACAAGCTGTCCATCAACACGTTCGCGGAGCAGATATGGTTGTACACCGTATCTGTCAGCCCCACATAGCTGGTAGCGAAACTCTCCCAGCTAGAATCTTCGTACTCAGCCAGGAATGAGTCGGCCATAGTGCCAGGGTCCTGTCCGAAATCCTGCATGATATCGACTTCGATGGGCGGCAGCCCCTTCTCAAGACTGTCCTTGATAGCCTCTACATTCATCGAATCGGGCAGCGGAATGTTGGAAAGAAGACCGTGTGAGAACTCGTTTATTTCATCAAGATTCGAGGTCGCCTTGTCCATATAGCAGTAGGAGATGGCCATCTGTTTGGCAGCCCATTCGACATCATTCGCTTTGAGGGCACCGACACACTTTCCATAGGACCCGAGAAGGGCCTCAGCGTATGCGTACTGTTCCATCGCCCGGTAGGTCATGTATTTATAGCAGTTATCCTCCTGAGCGTGAGCCGTGGCATAACACTCGATATCCGCGGGCTTTCGAGGATTATCGTACTGCGTGTAATCTGTCTGCGGATCGAGCGCCGATTGATAGTACAAATATGAACCAGCATAAAATATGGCCTCAACAACAAAACACACAGCGGCGATGATCGGCCCTACCGGAAACGGTATTTTAACCAACGCTGACCAGCCGGCCTGACTGAACCTGGCGCCTACAAACGCAAGAAACATACTGCTTTTATAATGCTTCATCTTCTCCGGCCTGACATAGACAGTATCGACTCTGTCCGGTAAGCCTGTGGAGGCAGCATCCCCCATGAGCTTATATGTATACTCGATCCGGGTTGGTGCCTTCTCGTAATCGCTGTAACCCACCAGGTAAGAGGCCAGTTCTATTATGGTTGGTATGTAGTTGATAGGCACGAAACTCAAGACCATTGACACTGTGTTCAGCAGCGACCAGTCCGGTATCCAGTCCCAGTCATTGCTGGTAGCGAACACGTATCGTTTCGTCTCGCCGGCAGCGAACGTCTCCACCAGCAGGTTGCCCCAAGGATAGTCAGCGGTATCATTCAGTGTGCACGTCTTCTCAAGGCCAAGGCTCCCACCTGGTGGATCAGCCCTGCTATCTGCCGGATCCCACCTGTAATCGAGAAAGGTTGCATCTACTCTGAAATTGAATTCCTGATCATACTGAGAGATGTTGGTCACGAATAGCGTGCAGGCGTAATGATCGTGCATCAGGAGACTGAATTCACCTACATAATCCGGATACCACCAGGATATCTCCCACAGCTCTTCACCCGCTTCTGCCACGTACACCTCCCCGGTAACCGGAGTGGACCAATTCCCCTCGTTGTCCTTGACGCCGAAGGAGATCGTATGGACTCCCGGGGATAGATTGGGCGTGTCGAAAGCTGAATCTTGACTCAGGGGTACCGAATCGTCAATATTCGAGGTCCACATGTAATCCTCTATCCAACCAGGTAGCTGGTCATCTCCATGACCACCAAAATACACCGGATCTCCGACCCGTACCGCCTCTGGTTTTATGCTGTCGATAACAGCAGTGGGAGGGTTCGCCGGATCGGTTATTTTGACCGTGTCAAGAGCAACATTCGACCACAGAAACAGGTCATCCTGCGCCATGAAACTTATTTGATGCGTGCCGATCGAGAGGGCGCTGGTGGTGCAAACGTCAGCGTCGCTGAAGAGACCATCAATATCAGACTCCCACCTGTAGGTTATGATGCTGAGATCGTCCCCCAAGGTAGCGTGTGAGCCCGTGCCCGAGAACTCCACTTCCACTCCTGCCCGGGTAGAATCCGGAACGATGCTGTTTATTTCTGCAGTTGGGAACTCGATATCAGCAGCCGCAAACATGGCCAGGAAAGCGTCGTAATTGCCGCTGTAGTCTGTAAAAAACGCGTTAGGCAGGTCGTCAGAATCTGTCTTGCCCGTCACGTATGCGATCTGCACAGGGAATACAGGCGGACTCCAGACACATATTCCGTACCCCATGTCGTTCCCTTCCCTCGCGCCGCTCGTCGTATCACCAAGGCAGGTGCTGAATGTCAGTGAATTGCCGACGTCATCCAGTCTGGCAAAAAACGCGTCACTGCTGTCCGTGCCCGTATACGGTATGTGGAAGATCCCGGCAGTATCGAAGTCTGGCGAGTCGGTTCTCCCGGTAACATAGGCGCGAAGCGAATCGTCCACCGCGATGCCGTAACCGCGATCTCTCCTTTCCCCGCCCAGTAATCTGCTGTACTCGATATCAGATCCGTCAGCATACAGTTTTGTTACGAAAGCATCCGAAGCACCGAGGGTATCGTTGTTGGCAGGGAAGTCGGTCGATTGTGTCCAACCAGTAATGTACGGCGAGTTCTCAATATCAACCGTAATATCCTTGCCATAGTCTTTCGAATCGCCACCTATATAAGTGCCATACGTAAGCGGCTTGCTGAGCTCCAGAGGCATCTTGGCAACGAATACGTCTTGGGGGCCGTACCTGAAGTCCTGGAAGACACCCGTGGTGACGGGG
>CP070824.1:703608-706977 GCA_020344395.1 Candidatus Zixiibacteriota bacterium
TTACGATGATTTCCGTCGTGAACTGAAAAGACCATGTCGGCGTGAAAACGAAGAACATGAGAAGTCCGGCGAGAGTGATATTGGGTCCGTCACTTGTTGATAAGCGACTGCAGTTCAGTGGACAATGGCTTTGGCTGATACTTCATGGACGTGTCCTTGGCCTGTGCTTCATTGATCGAAACCCACACTCAGAGTGCGCCACCCCTCGATTGGGGCATCCGACGCTCAGGTCACCTGTCGCTGCTGCAAAAAACGTGTGATCATGTGGACTAGCTCGTAGCGGCTCTTTATACCCAGTTTTTGATAGATGCTATACAGGTGGTTCTTGACAGTATGTTTGGATATGAATAAGCTTTCTTCAATCTGTTTATTCGATTTACCATCCAGAAGCAGCCGAACAAGCTCCTGTTCCCGGCTTGTAATATGGAATTCCTCAAAAAACAGTACCAGTATATCTCCTTTATCGATCAGCTTACTCAGGCGGGTGGCATGCGGAGTAAAGAATCTGTTCATCCAGATAAGAGGCACAGCGTTCAGATAGACCAGCACCAGAAACGCAGCAAAGGGTGCGATATTGTCCGGGATAGGCCAACCTGCAAAAATACTTGTAGTCAGAAGAATGAAGGTTAGAAAGAAATATCTGGACAGTAGAAGCCAGCCCAGACATCGGCTCAGATTAGAGTTCTCCTCATTCACCTTGCCGTATTTGATCATCCCGATCTGCTGTGCGATTTCAGTCGTTATTAAGAACGACAATCCACACACCTGTAATGTTATCTGCCAATTCAGCTCCTCACCTGATGGCATAAGGTAGCGGATCGGAAACGGGGCAAGAGTAATCAAAACTCCCACTACTGCAGGCCACATTGAACGAAGACGCTTTTTCTCTCTCCGAAAGCTCCATTTCAGAGCGTGCAACTTGACGATCATGGCGCCTAGCAAAATGACGGCGATGATCATCGCAGCATCCCTGAGAGCAGAAGTCTGTTCTGGTGTCCAAGAGCTCATCAAGTTGAGTTCAAAATACTTGCCGGAAAGAAGCAGAAAGACGCCTCCGTTAATCAGAATCACGTGATGCACAAGATGCTTCAAATAGGGGAATTTATACGTTTGATATTTCTGATGGGCGGAGATAGCCACAGCCGTGCCGATGATTAGATTGATGACCGCGCTGATAATTCTGATATGCTCATACATGTAGTTTCCCTTTCGCGGTAGGTCTTCCCTCACTCCGGGCAGATACGGCTGGAATTTAAGACACGGCTAGTCCTGTGGCAATGGCCTTCTTGAAGGTTCGTCTTCTCAGTTTCATAGTGCTTTCTCAAATAGGAAATCTCTCTCATTTTGAAAAATGGGGAATTCCTTCCTATAGACATTTTCCTGAAACGACGTATGCTGAAACGAGGCGAAGAGTCATCTGCAGTTCATGTAGGAAATTGATGTAGAGAGGAATAAGCAATGACCAAGAAAAGTCTGAATTTGTCAAAAACTACCGGTGAAGTACTCTCACGGCGCGCCGCGGTAACGGATATAGCAATCGTGGCGGCTTTTATGGTAACACTCAACTGGGTTACTCTTGGTATAACGGAGTCATACGCGGGTCCGATCACCGCTTCCTGTGCTGTTGTGCTGATTACCATGTTGTTTTGGCGGCGTGGCATGCGATGGCGTGATCATGGGTTGCGTCGACCTACCCGCCCGCGACTGCTGTTTGCGCAGGTGCCCGTGGTGCTGGTCGCCTGGCTCACCATTAGTGCTGTGGCTGCGTTTCTTGTCGGACAGTACCTGCCGAAACCGGATACCAGCGCCCGGTTTGGAGATCTAGCAGGCAATATCCCCGGTACCCTTTGGTGGATCGGAATCGCGTGGCTGATCGGAGGGTTTGCCGAGGAGATGATCTTCCGAGGATTTCTCCTCAATCGTCTCGCGGCGCTGCTGCCACGCGGCACCCTGGGAAGCATAATGGCCGTGCTTTTGCAGGCGGCTCTCTTTGGCGCAGTACATGTCTACAATCGCGGTCTGTTCGGTTTCCTCGTCCTCGGAGCCGTTGGCTTGGTCCTGGGCACCTCTTATCTCGTGTTGCGCCGCAATCTGTGGCCGTTAATCCTGGCGCACGGCCTGGGGAATACCCTTGGATTCCTGGCACGCTACTTCGACCTCAAATGAGAGGGAAGTCGAGCCGGGTCGCCCACGGTTTGTTATGGGTTCCGGCTCTATCAACGGATACCAGCGCGAGGGCCGGAACAACGGCTGCCGGCATCATGATCCTCAGGTTGATGCTCTCGAACCTTCGTGGACGGCGTCTCACTCCTGGCGCAGGGTTTCGGCCGGATTGCTGACAGCAGCCCGGTAGACCTGACCAATGACCGTGATCAGTCCTATCACACAGGCGGCTATTATGGCGAAGATGAACATCCCCGGTCCCAAAGTCATGCGGAAGGCAAACCCCTCCAGCCAGCGGTTTATGGTATAGTACGCGAACGGGCTGGCAATGACCCCGGCGACCAGCACAAGGATAACAAACTCCCGTGACAGCAGACTTACCACGCCGGCTACAGAAGCGCCCAGAACCCTGCGGATACTCACCTCTTTGGCCCGCTGCCGGGCCGTGAATGCAGCCAGGCCAAACAAACCGAGACAGGAGATAAAGATCGCAATTATCATCACATAAATCACGACTACTCCGGTCAGGATCTCGTCCTGGTAAAGCGAAGCAGACAGCTCGTCGTAAAACCGGAAGTATACGCCGGCGTCCGGCGCCACCTCGGCAATTGTGCCGCGAATGAAATCTAACGAGGCCGCCATATTCTGAGGATTGATGCGCGCGCACATCAAGCTCCCACGCTCGGTGCATTTGAGCAGGAAGGGCCTGATCTCGGTGCGGGCCGACTCGGTGTGGTGGTCACGGATAACGCCGACGACCGTGCCTTTGGCCTCCATCGATGAGCCCGGTGCTATGGTGATTCTGCGACCGATCGGTTCGGTTACGTCCATGGCCCTCACACAGGCTTCATTGATGACAAAAGCATCACTCCGGTCCGACGGGAACTCGGGAGAAAAGAACCGGCCTTCGGCCATCTCGATCTGGAAGGTGCTGGCATAGTCATAATCAACTGAGTTGAGACCAACATCGAATGTGTTAGCCGGGTCTTTTCCCTCCCAGCTAATACCCGCCGACGACTGCCATTGGATAAGGCTGTAGGCCGAGACTGTCACATTCTCAATGTCCGGGTTGGTGAGTAGCTTGTTTTTTATCGTGGCGGTGTGCGCCGCCGCCTGGCCCGGAACACCAAACATGACGACATGATCCTTGTTGAACCCGACATCCATACTCTGGATATAATGCATCTGCCCGAATATCCCCATGAC
>CP070824.1:707077-710435 GCA_020344395.1 Candidatus Zixiibacteriota bacterium
GATTCGCCGCCACCCTGTAAGCCTCCGAATTCCATTGCATATACCGCTGTGATATCACCAACTGGTGTTGGTTGCCACCTTCCGCCAATCCAGGCGATAGCCTCAGACGGGTCAGCGCCGGACTGGGCGAGATCGTCCAACGACAGGCCGCCATCGGCGACGTCAGAGGAATCAATTGTGCCATCTTGTATCTTGACACTGGTTACGGCGTTGGTTGACAGTTTCTGGTTACTAACAGTGCCGTCACTTATCTTACTACCGGCGACAGCGGCGTCGGCAATCTTGCCGTAAGTAATAGCACCGTTGGCGATTTGGTCAGTAGTCACCGCGGCATTTTGGATCTTACCAGTACCTACTGAATTATCGGCGATATGAGTCGATGTTATCGCATCGGAGGCAATGTGAGCGGAGGTTATCGCACCGGTGCCTACTGATAGAGTTACATCGCCGGAAGTCCCGCCGCCGGTGAGTCCGGTGCCTGGATACACCGCTGTAATGTCACCACCACCACTGCCGGTCTCGTCAGCCGCCGCCGTCCAGTTGCCACCGATCATTTTCATAACTTCACCTTCACCGGCTCCGTTCGGACCAATATCAATGAACAGAATTCCATCATCCATGATTTGATAGGACCCGACCGAGCCGGGACCAAGGTCGGAGGCCGTCACAGTATTGTCCAGGATATTGGCACCGGTGACGGCGTCGAACTCTAATTTGTGAGTAGTGATACAATAATCAGCAACGTCGTGAGCGTAATCGGCTGAATCGGATCGCAAAGAATGATACGCGTGCCCAACTGAAGTCAAACGGACGCGTGGAACGATCTCCGGATCAGTTTCAACCTTGATGCCGAGATAGAGCAGGGTATCCTGTTCAAACAGACTGTCCGGGAGCTGATTGACCGAACCCAGCAGATACGTAAACAATCCACCGGTTACCTGAACCGGCTGCATACCACTGTACCACAATCCGGGACTGCCTGTTGGTGTATCGTAGATTGTAAACACGATCTGATACACTCCGTCCGTGACCGGATTGTCTCCGGGGTCGGTTAGTCTCCCCTGGTAATTGATGAGCTGTGGCACATCAGCACTTACTGGAGCCACCAGGACCACAAGTGCCGAAAACAGAATCAAACAGAAACGGTACATAGCGTTACTCCTTGAATATTGATGTCGGTTGGTGCGGTTTGCGGGGTAGCAAATTACCTGGGTGAATATAGGACAATTACCCTTGCTTGTCCAGCATTAAGGCTCGATGGCCCGCCTGCCTGCCGTGGGCTCTGATCCTGTCAGTGGATTCCGGCCTGCGCCGGAATGACAAGGGTGGCCCGCCGCGTGTGGTGCGGTCCGGACACCCTGTCAAGAAGTGATGCGCTTATTGTCTCCGCTTTAGAACTCTGATTCCTCTCCTGATGGCTTCTTGGCGTCGCGCAGACCTGGCTCATCATAGCACGGCGGGGTCGCGAAATCGTTCAAATAGTATCCCAGCCATACCAGATCGGTTATGTCAACCACGCCGTCCAGGTTAAGATCGCCCGACTCGTACGGAACGGGCGCATCTCCGAAGAGGAAATAGAAATCGATCAGATAAGTGACATCATCCCAGGTTACCTCTCCACTACCATCGGCGTCTCCGCAGATGAACTCGCTCGGACTGCGCGGGTTAGAGCCGCCGCCGGAGGAATTGTCATCACCGCCGTCAAGCGTAGTTGTGCCGACCGGCGTCGGACCGGCCAGGTTGCAACTGACTGCTGTATTAAGCGCCAGGCTGTTAGGAAATGCACTTGTAGCGATCAGTATGACAAGGACCGGGATCAACATTCTTATGACCTTCATGATTACCTCCTTACAGGATCTCTGCTGACCTCTCTTTGAATCATCCAATTTCTCTGGGGAAAAGACGGCTCATCATCCGGTACGTGTGCGGTCGTTGAATAGACCGGCCCCCAAAGCGTGATTGCTGCCGTAAAAGTGATGTCTACTCGCACAACTTGCCTCGCCGTCAAAAGGGCGGTATTTCCACGAAGGTAGCGAAATGGGCAGTAAAGTCAAGCACTTTCGGCCGGGTCGCACACGACTTACCGTGAAACCTGATCCCCACCCGCCACGCGGGCCTCAGATTCACCATGGCTGTTGCCCCTGCCACCCAATTCCCCACTGATTCAGTGTTGTTTGCTGGCTTCGCTGCCATCTCGTAGGGAGGGCCCGTCTTCGAACCCGCCAAACTCGTATATGGAGATGTCAAAAACACTACAACGCCGCAACACCGGCATGTAAAAACGAAGGAACGAACCCATTTCCCCTGCCGGCCTGGCCGGGTCGCACAACGCTTGCCGTGGGGCCAAATATTCAGTAGTCTTGTAGGGCGGGTCCGTCTTCGAACCCGCCAAATTAACCGTAGAAACAGGAGACAATGGTGAAAACAAAGAGCACAGTCGTCACTGTCGTGATATGCCTATTCGCGTTTGTCGCAGGCCATACCCGGGATGCGAACAACACGAGTGAAGTCACCCTGCCCTCAGACAACCGCTATCTGGGTCAGAAGCCACCCGGGACAAAAGCCGAACTATTCGCGCCTGAAGTGATAAAGTATGAGACCCATGATGCTCCCCTCATTTCGCAGGATGAGACCTGGCTGGTCACTTTTGCAATGGAAGGAGAAGGGGGGTTTTACAAACTGATCGACGGGAAACTATCTTTGACTGCAAACCCTCTCAACTTTGACATTCCTCAGATCTGCAACGGGATGGCTTTTTCAGCCTCGGAAGACAGGGTTTATTTTCTGGTATGGGAAAATGGCGATGAGAACTTCTACTATATCGAAAGACAGGAGGATCGTTGGACGCCCCCGAAATCACTGGGGGAAGAGGTCAATTCGTTCAAGACTCACTGGCAGTTTTCAGTTGCCGTGAACGAGAATCTGTATTTCTCATCAGAGGATAGAATACTGGTGTCCCGCTATGATGGCGATTCTCATCTCAGGCCGGTACCATTGATGCTGGAGGACGGCAGTGGCCTGTCCGGCTCAACTCCATTTATAGCCCCGGATGAGAGCTATATAATCTTCAGCATGGATGAAGACATGCATATCAGCTACAATATGCCAAACGGTAAGTGGACCACCCCTCAGACCCTGGGCGACGACATAAACTCGGAAAGTCTGGACCTCTGTCCGAGAATCTCACCCAACGGCAAGTACCTGTTCTTTGTGAGCAGAAGAAATGGGCCTGATTTTCTTACATTCTGGGCGGATGCGAGCTTCATAGAAGACCTGAGACCCAAAGAACTTGAATAGGCCGGGTGTACCCATCCGCACGCCGCGTGCGTTTCTCGTTTTGTCAATGGATTCCGGCTCG
>CP070824.1:710535-713873 GCA_020344395.1 Candidatus Zixiibacteriota bacterium
CTCTTTTCCAGAGCGGCAGTGCTGCGGCACAGTGAACAATAATGTCAATCTTGTTGTCGTGGATCAGCCGATACATGGCTTCCGCATCCCGCACATCGACATTCACCAGCAGGCTGCCCTCAGGGTATTCCTCCTCGATGAACGGGGCAATGTCATTGAAAGCCATGAACGCCGCGCCGCGCCGGGGAAGGTTTTGCGCCAGGTGATAGCCCAGGTACCCGGCCCCACCGGTAACGAGTATTCGTTTATTTTTCATCTTTGGTCTTTACTCTCCGAATTCTCTTTCACTTGCAAGGGTTCCGGGACAAATGCGCCCCGGGCGTCTAACCGGCTCCAATATAGCAAAACAAACCAAAAAAACCAGCAGCGATCCGACCGGTTCTTTTTGTACCGGAATCGCGCCTCGTTCCCAACGTCATTCCCGCGGTGCGGGAATCCGTTAGCTATGGCGCGTTGTACTCTCTTGTCACCGTTGTCGCGATGCCGCCCCGCGCGTTAAAGATACCTTCAAGGCGCAACCGACGAGGGCTCACTGAGGCCACGATGTCCTCAACCATCTTATTCACCACGTTCTCGTGGAATATCCCCTTGTTTCGATACGCCAGCACGTATTCCTTGAAACTCTTCAACTCAATGCAGTGTTCGTCGGGAACGTAACTCAGGCGCAGCACGGCGAAGTCCGGCAGCCCGGTCCTGGGACATATACAGGTAAACTCCGGGATGGTCATATTGATCTCGTAATCCCGATCCTGGTAGATGTTCCTGAACTTAGCTATTGCAGGCGTCTCCCAGGCACGGATATCGTCCTGCCTGCCTTCGTACTCTGACTCTGTCATGCAGGGAATATAAGGGGAGATTCTATTTCGGCAAGTATTTCAGCCGGACAAGGAAAACCCCGGGGGGAATATCCCGGGGTTCAGGGAGCTGGACTGCTGGTTGCCGAACGACCGGCAACCTGATGGGGCAGTTTTGCGTCTTACCCGGGACCTTCTACGAGCCGGAGCAACAATGCGCGACTCTGGGAACTAAGAAACGTCTCATCGCTACCTCCAATTTTCATACCATAACAGTTCTGGCACCAGTTTTGTGCCCGCTTACAGCGTAGTTATTCTTCCTTCTCCTCAGACGGCCCGCAGCAACCGTCCTTACCGACATTCATGAAGCCGAAAGGCATACAGCAGCCGGACATCATCTCTTTGAGCGTCTTGCCCGTCACTTCAATTCTGAATCCATCATCAGTCTCTGTGAATTTGACCGAACCGAGTTCCTTTTCCATTACCTTCATCTCCTTCCACTAAACCCACAGACCTCTATGAAGTTCAAACTGTCTGTGATCATTGACGCGGGAACCGCCCCAGGGGACGTCCAGGAAAGGATCGTACTCCTCCCGGCAGCAGTTCGGTGGTTGGCTGCAGCAACAAGCCTCTCCGGTCTTGCCGCTCAAAGTGTCACCGACCTTCGTCCTGATTTCTGAACCTGTCATATCCGCTTCCTCCTTTATGAGGTCATCTCCTATCTATATATGTATATATGCATATATGTCAATATATGTTTCAAAAAAAGAGCCCGCACCTACTTTTTTTTCTTATTTTTGGCCGGCCGGAGCCTGATGGCCAGGCAATCACAGAAACCGGAGCAGCAGGAGTTCACAGCATCCTTGTTGAGGCTGTAAAAGACCTGCTGGCCATCCCGGCGATCGAACACGATCCTGGCCTCACGGAGCACCGCCAGATGGCGGCTGACAGTAGGCTGGCTCAACTTCATCTTTCCTACTATCTCGTTGACTGTCATCTCGTTGGCCGAGAGCAGTGTCAGGATCTTAAGCCTCGACGGATCGCCGAAGGCTTTGAAGTACCGACTGTATGTTTTTTCGTTCATGGCCATCTTAGTCTCGAATCTAAACCGGACAAGCCGTGTCCTGCTTATCGGTATATATACATATATGTATCTATATCGGCTGAGGTTTCATTTGTCAAAGAGTTTTGAACGTAAAGAATCGCCAGCGGTCCGATCACGGCACCCAGATGTCCCTGGCGATGACGTGTTCAGTTTTGCCCGGGAACTGGAGACGGTCCGGTGTCTTGGTAAAAAAGAACAAACCTCGATAGTTGGTGAGATACTTGTAAGTTTTTTTGAACAGTCCACCCGTGGCGCTGACGACCAGCGGCGCATCACACCTGTTGAGTATCTTCTGAAACTCGGCCGGATCGAGTCTTACAATGGCTCCAGATGCCTTGATTGCTGCGGCAATAGCTGCTGCGGCGCCGGCGGCAGCAGCCCCACCTGCTGCATATCCCATAACATTATCTCCTTCCTAACAAGTACTTGATGAGAAAGCCTGTATTCAAATAGTTCGTTGATCCGATTTGTCTCACTCCACCAACCCTGTTGCGCATCGCCTCAGGCCAGCCGCTCGACCTCCGCCACGAGTTCTGCGAACCTGTCAATGGTAGCCTTGACCGGCTCCGGGGTGGACATATCCACACCACAGATTTTCAGCAGCTCAATGGGATGATCCCGACCACCGGCCGAGAGCAGGTTCAGGTATTTGTCCACCACGCCCGTCTCACCGTCGCGGAACCGCTTGAAGATAGCCTCCGAAGCCGCGTACGACGTCGCGTACTGGAAAACATAGTAGGTCATATAAAAGTGCGGAATGCGGGACCATTTGAACTGTTCCAGGTCACCAACGTCAAGATCCGGACCGTAATACTTCCTCGTCAGATCTTCCCACATCTTGCTCATAAGGTCCGGCGACAGCGCGCGCCCCGCTTCAACCTCTTCGTGAATCATCAGCTCAAACCGTGCGTACATGATCTGCCTGAAGAACGTGCCGGCGGTGTTGTCAATGTATCGATTGAGAAGATACAGGCGCGTGGCGGTATCCTCGGCCCGCTTGAGAAGCAAGTCCAGAAGCAGGCTCTCGTTTAGTGTAGAAGCCACTTCTGCTACAAACGTGGAATAATGAGATTTCGGGTACGGCTGAGTTCCAGATGTCAGGTGGCTGTGCATGGCATGTCCCATCTCATGAGCCAGGGTAAACATTGAATCGACTGTGCCGTTGTAGTTCATCAGTACATACGGGTGCACCGAATAATTGCCGAAGGAGTACGCACCAGAGCCTTTCCCTTCCGTTTCATACACGTCGATCCACCGACTGTCGAAAGCTGTCTGCAAGGCGGAGCCATACTTCTCACCCAGAGCCAGCGTGGCTTCAATTGTCTGCGATACGGCGTCGTCCCACGTTACCTGATAATCCTGCTGGGGAAAGAGAGGGTTATAAAGATCGTATGGTGCCAGCGTATCCAGCTTGAGGAGCTTTTTGCGCAGGCCGTGGT
>CP070824.1:713973-717300 GCA_020344395.1 Candidatus Zixiibacteriota bacterium
CAACGCGTGAGGAAACAAGCCAAGGGTGTAACATGCCGTAACAATCTGAAGCAGGTTGGTCTGGCGTTCACTATGTATACCGAGGACAACGATGGCAAATTTCCCCGCAACGGCGGCATATGGATCGTCAGGTTCCTGCCGTACATTGGCGGTCAAGGTGACCAGGACGAAGACTATCGGGAGATGGGCGTCTACAATTGCCCGAGTTATCCGAACAAGGAGCAAACGCTCGACTACGTAATCAACTCGTGGAAAGACGGCGAGACCGAGCTGATTGGGTCGAGCCCGGTCAGTGATTTTCGTCGACCCGCCTCGAAGATATTCCTGGCTGACAACGAGTATGCAGTAAACGCTTCCGGAAACTCGATCCGTCAGATTATCAGAAGAGACGCCGGACTTCCCGGTAGAGGCGGTTTCGACGTTTGGCGCCCGCGCCATCTGCCCACCGGCACCGACACACCGCGGCGGGTGGCCAGGACCCGCCACCGGGACGGCTGCAACGTGGCGTACATGGACGGCGGTTCCGGTTGGGTCCAGGCCGAGAAAATGACCCCGCAAATGTGGGATCCCAGGTAGTCGGGCTGGGGTAGCCGAAAATGTCCTCCGGGCAGAGAAACGTCAAGGATCGCTGCGGTTTGACCGCGTCAGCCGGGCGAAGTGAAGCTGATTTCATCTTTCAATACCGGTTCAGGTTGTGATTTCTCCGGGCAGCGCGGACCGACTCTGAGGAGCGAGGAGGATTTGGCTGCTCGGCAGGACTATGAACTGCTCTCGGGATCAAGCGACCCTCTTGTACTGATGATGCAATCGGCCAACCTGAGGAATCGGAACGACCTTTCCTTGCGACGGCAACTCGGTTATCCGAGACACGGGTGAATTTCGGTCGAGTGACAGACGCGTCCGGGCGTTGTTGTAGTGCTCAACATATGCCCCGAGGACCTGATGCAAGTGTCTCTCGTTGAAGATGATGAGGTGATCGGACTGTTCATGGTGATGCTTAGAATGCTCTCGAAAGAGGCGTACAAAGTCCTGAAGCCCGATTGGATATTTGCGGCGCGGCTGATTGCCACTTGTGCGTTTTTCGGTTATGTATGTGTCATGCGCATTCCGGTGACGTTGGCGCAGTTGTTCGGGGCGGTTAGATAGACACGATACCGGAATCTGCAATTAGGAAGGCCTATAAGGCAACAAGGGCAAAGAACGAAAACCGGCAGAGTGAGAGTCATTCACCTTACGAAAAAAGGTGAGATTTCCTTGTCTGACGCCGGCCCTAACACGCCATAGAGACCGGTCATATGCGACTTTACAGGGGGAAATTCTCCAGTCCTCTGCCCCTCGATTTTGGCCTGAAAACGCGGATTTTTTTCACACGTTTTCAATGAACTTGTGAAAGAGTGAACGTGACATCCGAGGACAACTGGAGCCGGCAGTTCCACGACCTGCCGGCCCCTCGACGTCGTTTGCCGCGTGATTTCGTTGACTACGGGCTCACCGCCCGGTTGTAGATTCTTGCCTCGTCGATCAGGCCGGAGAAGAAGGTTCTCATTCGCTCAACTGTCCACCAGTAACTCGGGGCTTTCCTTGGAGCCCGATCGCATCAACCGTGACCTTGCCGTTATCCCAGAAAACGGTGCCAGCGGTGATCCCGTCGATCTCGACCTTGCCGCCGGGGACCGTGAGTGTTAACGGTGCGGAAGTCAGACCATGATAGCCGGCGGCCCAACGTTTCGTTTCCGGGGCGCCGAACAGCCAACCAGCCTCTTTGCCGTACTGAAGCTTGGCGTCACCTACGGTAACCTGGCCGGTTCGCGTCTCACGTGCGATCGGCGACTCGAGCATCGGCCAACCGATCGGGCCTTCTTCATTCCAACGCCGCTTCAGATCCCATTTAATCAGGTCGACCTCAATGCCGAGCGTCTTGTCATTACGGCTGTACTCAACAGTCCAAAGTCGCTCGCCTTCACCGGCGTACGTGAAAGGCGCTTCGGTGACGTCGGTAAGCTTACCACTGGCAACAACCCGGCTGAACTCCGCTGCACTTCGATAATCGGACCGCTCGACCATCTCGACGTAGAACCCGGACTGCGGCACGCCCTTGAAGAAACCGCCCGGCCATTGCAGTTCCCAGAACACCTTTTTGGCACCCTTATAGTTATACATTTCCAGGACCAGGTCATCGCCGAGTTGGACCAATTGGATCGGCGATTGATGTCCCAGATCAGTGCAGGTCAGCGGTCGGATAGCAATCATCGCATCGCCACTGCAAATCACGACCGTATCGCCTGGCGAAACTAGCGCCGGCAGCTCGTCAATCCGCTGGCCGTTGACCAGGATCTCATCGACCTCCTTGCGATCTCTACAGATGAGTGTGGCCTTTGCGCTGGTTGTGTACCGCAATTCCACAGGGGTATAAAGGGCTATCGCCTGGGGGCCTTGCTGCACACCGTAAAATTTCCCCTCCTGCATCAGATCGTCAGTTGTCGTGCGGTCGGTCGGGTGGAAGAACGTACCAATCCATTTGTCGTTGATCAGATACCGTGAATAGAGAACGCCCGGGTCGTTGGTACCTTTGCGGCGGAACTGGGAAATCAGCGAGTTGCCTTGGCCGCCCAGCCCCTCGGTAGTCGAGACTCCCAGCGCGAACGACGGGCTGTGGTAGGTCGTGATGCCCATGTTGAAACCCGGATGAGCCGTCTCAGCCACCTGCATTCGTTCCGGGCGATACTGCATCGCATCTATTGCCCAGCTCGGAAACGAGCCGTCCTTCACCCAACTGACAACCCGATTATGAAGCTTGCTGGACAGGCCACCAGAGTATGCACGGCTATGCGGTCCGGCCCAACATCCGGTCGAGGGGTGGACATGCAGCGCGACACTGAGCCCAATACGTGCCAGAGCAGTTCGGGCGCGGACCCTGATTTCGGGGTCTTTTGAATTCTTCGCCAGGCTACTGAGTGATCCGATCGCCACGCCGGTATAGGTCGGGCTATTGTACTCGAACGGGATGCCAAATTGGTCGGTTAGCGCCATCCACTGGACTAGCTTCTGTCGGCCTCTGGCGAGGATTTCTTCGTCCTGAAGCAGCTCTCCGCCAAGACAGGTATTCTCGATATCGAACAGCGCAATGTTAGTATATCCGGGCGAGACATCGAGCCGTTTCGTTGCATCAAGGCCCAAGCGAATCGATGCAAAGATTCGTTCTCGAAGATCCTCGGGTAGTCGGTCACCGTGGCGGATCATCATTGGGATCATGGTGCCCAGTGTGAACGAAACGCCGTTAAGATCCTCGACAGCCCCGTTTTCCTTGTACCAAAGAAAGTTGCCGTA
>CP070824.1:717400-720723 GCA_020344395.1 Candidatus Zixiibacteriota bacterium
TTCGCCCGGTAGTGACCACGATACTGACTACCTTCCTGGTGTTTGCCCCCATGTTCTTCATGCCCGGCCTCTTCGGCAAATACGTTGTTCCCATACCGCTTGCAATCACGCTGGCTTTGTTAGTATCACTAATTGAGGTGGTTGTAGCTCTGCCGGCTCACATGGTGCCCGGCCTCAGACGGAGCTCAGCCAAAAAAGTCGGTCACAGCTGGTTTTATCCTCTTAGAAACTGGTACAAAGGCGTTGTATTCCATTTTCTCAGGTTCCGTTACATCCTCGTTCCGATATTCGTAATGGCCCTGATCGGTGCGTTATGGTATGGAGGAAACTTCATCAAATTCATTCTGTTCCCCTCCAACATGGCTGACTCGTTCTATATGATTCTTGAACTTCCCACGGGGAGTTCGCTGCAGGCAACATCCGACAAAGTGGCTGAGATTGAACAGATGATCGCCCGGTTACCTGAAGAAGAACTGGCTTCGTTCAACGCGCGTATCGGCACCAACTATTCCGAAGTGTTCTTCATGGCCGAGAGTGAGAATTACGCCGCCCTCAAGGTTCGCTTGACACCGTTTTCAGAGCGATCGAGAACCGCTGACGAAATCGTGGAGGAACTGCGCGCACAGACAGACAGGCTTGGAGGTATTGAGAGAATCACTTACGGAATAGAGGCCGGCGGCCCGCCCGTCGGCAAGCCGGTCAATATCAGGGTAGTTGGGTCAGATGACAGTCTCAGGTCACAGCTCGCCGACTCGATCGAGGTGTTCCTGGCAGAAATCCCCGGTGTGAAAGACATCAGCCGGGACGATAAACCGGGCAAAGACCAGGTGGCGATAGATGTCGACTATGATCGACTGTCGCGACTGGGCCTGACGGTGGCCGATGTCGCTCAGAACGTGCGCATTGCCTACGATGGCGAAGCAGTAACCAGTGTGAGATATGGTGATGAAGACGTCGACTTTCGCATCATGATGCAGCCGGAAGTCCGCAAACAACTGGATTACCTCACCGACCTGCCCATCCCCAACCGTCAGGGACGGCTTATTCCGCTGGGAGAAGTTGCCAGCCTCAGAACAGGGCCCGGCCCCTCAGACTACCGGCACTATGATGGCGAGCGAACAGTGACGGTTGAGGCCGATGTTGATATGGATATCATCACACCGCTGGAAGTCACCGACGCCGTATTTGACAATTTTGATGTCGACCGTGACTGGCCGGGCCTGCAACTCGGTCTGGGTGGAGAAGCGTTTGAGACTGAAGAGTCCGTGGCCGGCCTCCTCAGGACATTCCTGATCGCAATGATTGGCGTTTATTTCCTGCTGGTGATTCTGTTCAATTCGTTTTCGCAGCCGTTTCTGGTCATGGTGGCAATCCCGTTCGGTATCATTGGCGTTATCGTGGCATTTGCCCTTCACGGTGAACCATTCAGCTTCACGGCCATCATGGGCATTATAGGCCTGTCGGGAGTCGTGGTCAACGATTCACTCGTCATGGTAAGCCATATCAACGACCTCCGTCGACAACGACCCGACGACAGTCTGTTGAGAATCGTCGCAGAGGGAACCTCGAATCGATTACGGGCAATTGTGCTCACGACCATCACGACAGTGGTGGCGCTTCTGCCGCTGGCCTATGGCATCGGCGGAACGGCCGTCTTCATGGCTCCCATGGCCCTGGCATTGGGATGGGGTCTGTTTTTTGCAACCCCTCTAACCCTGGTCCTAGTGCCGTGTCTTTATGTAGTCGGACAGGATATTGGCCGGATATTCAGACGCAGCAAATAGCCCTCGCGTACAACCTCCTCATCTGCTGCCCGGCGGAGACCGCTTGCGATTAACCCGGGACTGTGAGTATCATTAAGGTCGTCACTCCTGCCTCAACGTATCAACCGGGTTAGCCACCGCGGCTTTGACTGCCTGGTAACTTACGGCTGCCATAGCCATGAGCAGCGTGACCAGGCCGGCGGCCGCAAAAGGTTGCCAGCCGATAGTCGTACGGTACGGAAAATCCTGAAGCCAGCCGGACATGAACAGGTATGCCAGCAGTCCACCAATTATGTTAGCTATGATGACCCAGATCAGAAATTCCCGCGCCAGCATCCCGATTATTCTCATCACCGAGGCACCCAGCACTTTGCGAATGCCGATTTCCTGTGTTCTCTGCACGGTCGTATACGCAGCCAGCCCCAGCAAACCCATACATGAAATGAAAATCGCTGCCGCCGAGGCAGTGCGGACAATCCTGCCCGTCCGTCGCCAACTGGCGTACAACCGATCGGATGCTTCGTCAAAAAACCTGAGCGCAAAGGGCGACTCGGGTCCGAATCTCTGATAAACCTTCTCTATATGAGTCAGCACCTCGGCGGTATGATGCGGCCGGATACGCACAAACATATAATTGTACCTGTGCGGGCTTGCCTCTGCCTCCAGGCGGTTATGAAAAAGTATCAGCGGATCGACCCTGCGATACATCGGTTTGAAATGAAAATTCTTGATCACACCCACCACCGTGAGGTCATGGCCGTAATTCGACAGCTTCATACCAATCGCGTCGTCCACTCCGAGCAAACGAGCCAGAGTCTCGTTTATGACAATCTCACCGGACGAAACAGAGGTCCCGCCGGCCTGTTCTTCGCGGTAGAACCTTCCCTGCGCAATCTCGATATCAAACGTCTCGGGAAAATCTACATCCGTAAACAAATAGGTGATGAGGGGGTCCGCCTCCGGATCCTTGCCCTCCCATGTCCAACGTGAGCCATTATGGTAAATGCCGAGCGGAGTCCCGGACATAGGTGAGACATGAAGGATATCCGGATGCTGCAGCAGTTCCTGCTTGACGGCCGCGTATTGATCCTTGACTTCTCCCCTGATCTGGAAATACACCAGATTCTCTCTGTCAAAACCGGTATCCATAGTCTGCAGAAGATCCACCTGCTTGAAAATCACAAGCGACACCACAATCATAATCACCGACAGCGCGAATTGCAGGACAACAAGGACCTTCCGAAGCGCCAGACCTCGAACGCCGACGCCCGATTCGCCCTTGAGGATTCTCACCGGACGAACATGAGACATCAGCAAAGCGGGGTAGAATCCGCTCACCACCGCCGTCACTAACGTCGCTCCGATCAGGCCCAGGCTCAGCAGGTGATTGTTGAAGAAATCCGCGGTCAACTCCTTCCCGACCAGATCGTTGAACACGGGAAGCAGCAACTCTATCAGAGCCACGGCTGCGGCAAGCGAAACCAGGGACATGATGAACGACTCGCCGTAGAATTGGAGGATGATGTTTCCTCTCCCGGCCCCTGCCACCTTCCGCATCCC
>CP070824.1:720823-724131 GCA_020344395.1 Candidatus Zixiibacteriota bacterium
ATCACCAAGATTCTGGGTCCGATTCTTAAGGGATACCAATGATTCAGCTGAGAAACGTGTCGTTCTCTTACGGTGACAAAGCTGTCCTGCAGAATATTTCTTTTTCCATTGAGGATAGAGAATCAGCCGTGATCATGGGTCCTTCCGGCTCCGGCAAATCGACGATCCTGAGGCTGATTCTCGGGCTGCTCAATCCAAGCGAGGGAGAGGTGCTGATCAACGGACAGAACATCAGCGCTATGCCCGAAAAGCATCGACGTCGCATCAGGAAGAATATCGGCATGGTTTTCCAAGACGGTGCCCTCTTTGACTCGCTCACCGTGGGGGAAAATGTCGGCTATTATCTCCTCGAACATACGAAAATGACCTGGGCCGAAATAAGCGACGCCGTGAGACAAATGCTCGGCTTCGTAGATCTCGACGCTGACGAGGTCGGCGACAAACTGCCCGAGCATCTCTCTGGCGGGCAGCAACGCCGTGTCGCTATCGGACGGGCGCTACTATCCACCGATCCCCGTATAATGCTCTACGACGAGCCGACCACCGGCCTCGATCCGTACATGACCGATACCGTGCTGGCCCTTATCAACAAGCTCAAGGAAGAAAAAAACGTCTCAACCATAGCCGTCACTCATCAGGTCGCCGATGCCCTGCAACTGGCCAACCGGTTTATCGTGATCATTGACGGCCGCGTGGCCTTCGACGGCAACTGCGAGCAGCTGCGTGATAGCAAGGATCTTGATGTACTCCAGTTCCTGGCTCCGTTCAGGATCTCGGTCTCCGAAGTGACCAAGAGAAAGTTCATTCCGTTATGATTGTTATTGACTTGATTACGCCCTTCGGGTGTTCTATTAGTAGGGATATGAAGATACGGGTGAAGTCATGAAACGGTCGGTAAGACTTACATGGAGTAACCTCAAAGTCGGTGGTCTGGTGCTGGCCGTAGTTGCGGTGGCGCTGTGGGCCTCATTTACCGGCGGCGGCACATCGATCTTCGAATCAAAGAATAAGTTTCTCTGCTACTTCAAGAATGTCGACGGCCTCGTGAACGGCTCGCCGGTTTGGATGGCCGGTGTCGAAGTCGGCAATGTGCGATCGATAAGACTGGTCAATATAGACTCGCTGGCGCAGGTTGAGGTTACCTGTGCCGTCACGACCGATGTCTGGCCCCGAATCACCCCCAAAGCGAAAGTCCTGCTCGGTTCCATCGGCTTTCTGGGCGACAAGTATCTCGAAATCATTCCTCATCCCGACAGGGACGACCCGATTGCTGACGGCGGTGTGGTGCAGACCATGGACGCCGGCGATGCCAAGGCTGTGTTCAAAGAAGCAGAACAGGCCGCTTCCCACGCCAGCGCCGTTATGGGTAACCTTGACACCCTGCTGGCGAAGATGAACAGGGGAGAGGGCGCCCTCGGCAAACTGGCCAACGATGATGCCCTCTACGTCAACCTGACCAGACTGACAGCCGACCTGACCGCGCTCACCGCCGATCTGCAAAAGAACCAGGTGCGCGTGGTGGAGTCAATGGAGCAGCTGTCAACCTCGGTGTCCGACCTTGCCCGTCAGGTGCAGGACAACAGCGGCACCCTGGGCAAGCTCATCAACGACCCGAAACTGTACGACAATCTCGAGTCGACATCCGCCCGCCTCGATTCGATCATGACCGCCATCAACTCTGCTCAGGGCTCTCTGGGCTTGATGGTTAATGATACTTCTCTTTATGTCGAAATGGCCGACCTCATGGCCCGAATGAACACCCTCCTTAAGGACATCCAGGACAACCCGAGGAAGTATTTCAAGTTTAGTGTGTTCTAGGGGGGTTTGTGTCCTTTTCAGTCTCACGAGCCGCACGATTATTGTTGGGCCTGTTTCTGTTCTTTATGCTGACAGGAGGCGTGTGCGAGATGGAGTGGGAAACGAGTGAGCCGGTTGACTTTACGGAAATCACAGGCGAGTACCGAGCTGAACATCCCGCGGCAGTGAAGGATGTATTGATCCTTAAATCGGATAGTACGTACATGCATATATTTGAAGGGGCTGACCATCGCCAGTATGTGGATTCGGGCACATTCCACATGCGCCACGGCGCAGATGGAGCAAGGCTGTGGCTGTCATACTTCAATCACCACTTCTTGCTCAGTCAATCGCCACCTGGACTGTATCCCCCTATCGCATCCGACACAACTTATGACGGCTGGGGTGCAATTGTCTTTAAGAAAACGGGGGAACCAATCTGCCTTAAACGATCAATTCCACAGGAAGCCTACTACAAGGTCAAGTGAATTTGCTCAGCCGCGGGGTGGTGTAACACTGGCTGGCTGCGAACCCTACACCACCTCCACCGCCAGCATGTACTCAAGCAGGTCCAAAACACCCGCCTTGCCGTTGTTGCCGACCTCCATCGGTGGGCCGACACAACTCGGGCAACCGGCCGCACACTTGCAATGAGCCACATGCTCGCGGCAGGCCTCGAACAGCTTGTCGGACTCGGCAAAGATCTTCTGCGAAAGACCCACACCCCCGGGGATATTTTCATAGATGTAAACAGTCGGCTGCTCCGTGAACGGCGCCCGCACCTGCGAGATCGAGCGCAGATCGCGCGTGTCGCACATCACCCACAACGGCGCCATGCGGCCGAGGATATTGGCCAGCCCGCGCAACGAGCCGCCCAGGTCGGATCGTTCCATACCGATTTTGTAGCTCACATCACCGGGGAACGAATACCAGAACGCAGTAGTGTGCATCTCCAGTTCAGGAAGTTTCAACTCACCTGAACCGACATTTTCATGCGTCTGAAACTTGACCTTTTTGAACATCACCGTCGTGCATGTAAGCGTGACCTCACCATGATGCACTTTAGCGCCATCGAGGGTCGAGGTCTCGTCAATAACCGATAGAACTTTCAAGTCCGTCTTGGTTTCGGCGTCGGTGAAATAGTCAACATCCACTTCCTTTACATATGCCTTCTTGCCGTCCCAGTCGAGTTTCGTCACCTGGTACTGATCCGCTCCATGCAGATAGATTGCCTCCGGGTGCAGGAATATGGGGGCCGAGAAGTAATCCACCTCTCCAATTACTTCATGGTTCTTTGTTTCGTTCAGTATCACGAAATTGTCAGGCGAAGCCGACCGCAGTGAAATCTGCTGGGCCGGGTAAATCTCCGACGACCAGTGATAACGGTCACCTGACCGACGCACGATATTCTCGGAGGCGAGAAAGTCGAGAATCTTCCCGGCGGCGATATCCTCCGTATACTCGTCGCTGTCAAAAGGCAACTCAAACGATGCACATTTCAAGTGATTGGT
>CP070824.1:724231-727516 GCA_020344395.1 Candidatus Zixiibacteriota bacterium
GACTCGATCAAGGTGGCCGGTCGGCAATTGGATTTCAGAGAAGACAAGACGTTTTATTACTATGACTATTCGCTGATCGCCAACCGGGTGGGGTTTGTCCAGAAGGGAACTGAAGGTGTCAAGTCGGTGGAGGTGTTCTATGCGGGCAAATTCAATCCTTCTGCGGCGAGGTCCCCCTCAGACTACATGAGGATCGACTCCGACGGTGTGTTCCTGCGTTCGTATGGTTACTCTCTCTGGTTTCCGATTTTCCTCGAACCGGCGGCTCCGTCGCATGCCGTGAATTTTCCTGAAGCCACGTTCAGATATCCGGTCGGTTTTCAATGTGTTTTCGTCGGCAACCGGGAAAGTGTGGACCATGATGATGGAGACGTCATTTCCACCTGGTCGGCACAGGGTATCGACCTCATGGACTACCAGTGCACGGTGCAGAGGTGGAAAACCCTGACTGAAGGCTGGCTGAGCGTCTATTACCTGCCGGATTCCGTCTCCTCGATGAAGGCCAGAGCTATACTTGAGTTCACCACTTCGTTTAATGAGCGCTGCGACAGACGGTTTATGAAAAACAAACTTCCGCAGCAGGGGCACATTGCTGAAATGCCTGAATTCGGTGATATAGCCAGCGCCAATATGACAGGGATCTCAGAACGTCTGTGGAGGAGCTTTGGTGACGATTCGCACTCCAAAGAAACCTTCGCTCACGAGATCGTACATGCTTATGTGCAGATTCCGATTGAACAGGCCGATCCGCTCTGTGCATTTGTGATGGAAGGATTCCCGAGTTGTTTCGACGATCTGGTGTTATCGGAATACGTGGGCGATGACTGGCTTCGGAAATTGCTGGCAGACCATGAGCGATCATATTTATCGAAAAAGGCTACCGGTCTCGACCGGTACGGCAAGAAACTGCCTCCGGACAAACCGCTGGATCAGATCTCGTTCGATGAGATTGGGGACTACAAGGACAACTTCATGTTGACGTCCCGCACCTCCCTGTTCTTCAATTTTCTGAGAGTCAGAATGGGTGAAAACAGGTACTCCGAATTCGAACGTGATCTCTTTGACTGCGCCAGGATATCGAACGAACGATTCAGGGACATAGTCTTGAAGCATCTGCCGGGTTCTGAGGAAGATCTCACGCTCTGGTTGTCATCGGTCGAGTATCCGGATCGTTTCCGCCTTGAGAATCTGAGATGACTGAGCCTCGCCTCCTGCCCCTGTAGTAGACTCCAACTCATATAATCTCAGCCTGTCTGCTGGGCGGTGGTTAATATGGGGGAGGGGGGCTGAGTCAGGACTGATTACAAAATCGGGGCGAGAGGATTAGAATCTCCGACATCATGCCCCTGAAATACTCTTCTAATAGTCGATCTTATTGATCTATCTGTCAGTCACACGTGTTCGAGCTTGTTCAAACTCCAGTTCAGCTTCGAGAGCTTCGATACGTTTCTGTTTGGCCTTCAATTCCAGCTGGCGAAGATCGACTTTATATTTTGTCTCACCGGTCGGGTTGCCTTTCAGATCGTATGTTGGAACCGGGACTGCATCTGGGAAGTCAGACGGATTGGAAACCATTGTCGTGACGGCTGCGTATGATGTTGGCAGGTATATGGCCGTAAGGGTTATATTCATGGCATTAAGAGTCCCGGATTCTTCCAATGCCGCTCCGTAGAATGTATAAGTGAAGGTTCCGGCCTCCGAATTATAGTACATTCCATCAACCATAGCCGGGTGACGTCGATCTGTCCCTACCGGCCCCGATACGTAGCCGATGTAGGCTCCGATCGGTGTACCTTCGGGCGAGTCAACAAGCAATGCGACTCCAGTGTTTACTGTCATTCCGGTCAGATAAACATCACACCGTCCGATAAGATAGACATAACCGGGTGCTGGCGTTGTGATATCGACTGAGGCCAGAGTCTGGTATTCTGCCGTCAGAATGATGAATGAGCGTGCATCACGGGCAACACCTGGTTCATCCAGTATTTCGTCGGCGTTGATAGCACTGTCGGGAAGTATAACTTTCAAGTCGCCTGAACTTCCTCCGGCATAGAGTTTCATTGACGGCGTTCCATCACCATTAGAGAGTTTCAGTTCACCACCGCTTGATGAATGTGCTGTCAACTGTGCCGTTTCGGTGTAATCCATATCGTACAGAATGACTTCACCATAAATGTCACCGTAAATCTCGGTCGTCGCGTTGTTGTTGTCTCTCAATTTAACGTTGGCATAATCGGGTCCGACCTCTATAGTTCCCCCGACACCGCCAGCTCCAAGATTGAGGTTACCTGTCAGATCATCACCGGTCTCATCAAGATAGATTTCCTCGATCAAAGCAATGGCCGTGTCGGCTTTGAGAGCACGATAAGAATAGGCCACTGATGTGAGTTTGTTCCGAGGTGTAAGTTCCGGATCGGTGTTGACGGTGATACCGAGCCAGCGATCTGGTTTCGTAAAGGCCGAATCCGGGATATCGTGGAGGATAACGCTAAAGAGTCCGTTATCAAGCGGAACAGCAGCGTGCGACTCTGACCAGAGGATGTCCTCTGGATAAGTGCAGGATTCACATGAATAAATCGCAAAGGCCAGGTTAACTGTCCCCGAGAGCGGGTCCCCGGTGCTGGGATCAGTCACCCGTCCCTGGTAATTGATGCTTCTCGGGACTTCGGCATTTGCCGTAAATGTGAACGCAACCAAAATGAATGTTAGTAGGATCTGAAGTCTCTCTAACCTTGTCATACGATCCTCCGTTCCTGTTGAGATTCTCTGTCTTCTGGACAGTATTTTATGGAATATCGTCAAAAAGGCTTATTTTGCAAGGGTTTTCACGGTTATGGGACCGCGATGCAGTAAGCTCATTATGTGATGTGGAATCACTCGTCAGGAAGCGGCCGATGCCGAAATCGGGGTGAGAGGATTTGAACCTGTTGATCGCCTTGGCTATCAGGAAGTTACGCGTGGTGGGATAGTATTGTGCTAAAACTCAAGCCTTTCCACCTCGCGACGGTGGATGTTTGGAGCAAGGTGGGAGTAGATCATCGTGGTTGATATGTGAGCGTGCCCCAACAGCTCCTGGACCACCGGCAGGGGTGGACCGGACATCACCCAATGCGATGTAAACGTGTGTCTCAGATCGTGCAGCCGCACAATCATCCCAATCCTTCTTGCAAGCCTTCGAAATCTCCTTCGGTGGAGCGTGGACCAACTCATCTCACAGCAGAAAGAAAGAGAATTTTCCAGAAATCGATCAGGATGAACTGCTGCAAGAACTTGCAAGTCTTGCCA
>CP070824.1:727616-730881 GCA_020344395.1 Candidatus Zixiibacteriota bacterium
AGGCGCATCGAAACAGCCACATAACTTCAACCACAGATCTCTCCAAACACGCGACGAAAGTTACCGCCCATTATCTTGTCAACGGCGTCGGCGGTATAACCACGTTTTTGAAACGCCTCAGCCAAGACCTGCATGCGCTGAGGTGTGTTCAGTTGCCTCACTCGAATGTGCGAGGGAATCTCCTCAGCACCTGGCGTCCCCAGATTCTGTCGATAATACTCTTGTATGCCCTTCAGCTCAGCATCCAGATCATCGATCTGTAATGGCGGGCCGTCGCTCCCGAACGCAACGTGATCTATTCCGCCAACATTGACAGCGTGTTCAAGGTGATCTATCACAGTGTCAACCGATGCATCATCGCCGGTAGTGAGCCAATTAGACATGTTGTAGACACCGAACAAGCCGCCACGCTCCGCAAGCGATCGGATCAGCTCATCTGATTTGTTGCGAAGAGATGGATAGAGCTGACGACACCCGGCATGGGTGACGGTGCAAGGCTTCTTCGACTGTGTAATTGCTTCGCGCGAGGTTCGGTCCCCGCAATGGGACAGGTCCACTATCATGCCAAGTGTGTTCATAAAATCTATAACCGATCTTCCAAGATAACTTAACCCGGCATCCGATTCTTCTCTGAATGAATCCCCCAGAGCGTTTCTTTCGTTGTGCGTAAGAGTCAGTATTCTCATCCCGAGATCATAGAATAATTGGAGATTCTGCAAGTTGTAATCGTAGACGGATTGTGTTGACGCATCGAGTATCTGTCCGTCTTGACACGAAAGAATCACTCCAAGTCTATTTTGTCCTTTGGCTCGCTCTAGATCATTTGCAGTCAGTACCTTGTACATTTGAGAATCAGGCTTTCGGATAGCGTAGTTCCATTCGGCCATGCCATGCACTGCATTCTCGAAGGTCCTTGGATATGCCGGGATGTCGATTACGATAGCCGTCAAGCCTGCTTCCAGCACCTTGGCGGCTTCGAAATCAGGTCCACCATACGTCTGAATATCGATAAATGATTGGCCTCTCTCGCTTTCATGCGTGGATACGGTTTCAGAAACTAAGTCAGAACAGATACCACTGGCTCGTGCAAAGGTAATTGCTGGGATGAGTGCCAGCGACTCCAGACTGATCTTGAGAAACGCCCTTCTGGGTGAATTCATCCTGTGCCTCCTTATCTCCTCGCCGTCAGGTCTGATCTTTCAAACTTAAGTGCTTACGGCTCATTCGTTGTGATTCAAAATGTAGTCGCGAAATGCACGCTCAGAGAATAGCTCTGCTGACCGTCAGAGTCAACTCATAAAGCGCGTGCACAGAAAGGGTGCGCCCATAACCGCATTTGCAGTAATCTGTTACATGAAATGGCGGGGTTGGCGAGGCTCGGACTCGCGGCCTCCTGCGTGACAGGCAGGCGTTCTAACCATCTTCCAGAATTCTCAGTTTCTCCGCCGCATTAGCGTTTTCAGGATTTAGCTCCAAAGAGATTCTGTAATTCTCGATTGCATTTTCGCGATCGCCGGCCTTCATGAAGGCCTCGGCGAGGCTGTCGTAGGCATTGGCCGATTTCGGATACGCTATCACATTTAGCCGCAAGACAGCAATCGCCTGCTCAAGAAGGTGACGACTTATGAAGGCATAACCCAGGCCATTGATCTTTCTCTCATCAACATATATATCGTCTCCGTTTTGCAGTCTCTCCGCTATTCGGACGGCCGACTCCACCACCGACTCATCATTGCTGGCCTCGATGATCTCCGAAGCCCTGGTCACTCCTTGCAAGTAGAAAAGGCGAACATGATCCCGGTGTTGGTTCCGTGTCCAGTCGTCACCTCGATCCACGTAGATCGGTCGCTCCTTTATGAACGAGTATTCCCGATCAAGTGAGAGGCGGTCCTGTACCTCTTCCAGATTCATCCCTTCAACTTTGGCCGACTGAACATCGTTCCACAACCGCCGAATGTAATCCAGGTAGGGCAGCGCCCATTCGTTTGTATGCACCTCGCCAATAACATCGAGTATTACCTGTTCTACGGCGTGGTCACTCTCCAGTAACTCTTCCAGTACGGTTATCCAGCGAGGCACATCCAGATCCTTGTACTCGCGAAAAGGATAAGGTGCCAGGTGGTACGAATGCAGGATTAAACTCGGAACAATGGCAATCTTCTCTTCAGGGATGACGATCACGGTCATGCCGTTGTAGTTACCGGCTTTCCCAAACCAGATTAGCTCAAGGGTAATACTGCCCAGATTCAGGGCAATGCGGTCGTCGTAACTGATTGTGGGGGGGACGAATGAGAAGTTGCTCTGAAGTTCGTCGATGATTCGCTCGCACTGGTTCAGCCAGCCGCGTACTCTCTCACGCTTGCCCGGATCGTCTTCAGCTTCTTCGAGCTCTTCACGGGCGAGTCCACTTTTCCACTGCCAGACGTCAATCAGATGTTCTACTTCGCTCTCGATCTGGTCCTCGTCGCCATATTTCGTCTTGATGGATTCGTGGCCGATGATCCCGATATCGGCGAAGGCCGCGTTGCCGCCAAGATAGTCAAGTTGGTCGATGACGTTGATGTTATAAATGAAATCATCGCGTTGAAGGGCCTCGGCAATCTGGGCTCGGCATTCCCGGGCAACCGTCTCCGACCATTGCGAGTTGAGAACGATCAGGCCACTATCTGAACTGATTACGATCTGATGCTGGTTGATGGACCTGAAGTGGGCAATGGTCACATGATCCGTGACCCCGGTAAGCTCGAATTCCCCGGCGCGGGGCAATGCTGAGGCTAGAACACATGTTGCTAAAGCCAAGGTGGCAGTCCGGAACCATCTCATAGGAATCCTCCTTAGGTCGTGATTCTATCTATCAATCTGGTACGAATTCGACTGGGTGAGGTTGCAGGCTCACCCGGGAGAACTGGAATCGGCGAATCTCGTCGACAGTTCAGAAGAAATTAATCATTCTGACTGACCTCCCGGCTACAGAAAGAATTACGCCCCCTCTCCGTCACAAAGTTACGAGATGATCTTGTAATGCGATACCGTAGTGCCTGCAGTCAGAGCAACGAATGACTGCGTCCGGTCGTCGTTTGATTCGTCTCCCGACATGGGAAGACTCCCTCACACGGATACTTGGCTTATCGCAAAGAAAGCAGAGTCATTCGTGATGGCAACCAAAACAGGGGAGTTCTGTGTACGGTTACGAATGGCCGCGCGACAATACATTGGAGAACAATAACTTACGAAGAAAGCGGCCCCAATATCACTCTCCCCAAAC
>CP070824.1:730981-734231 GCA_020344395.1 Candidatus Zixiibacteriota bacterium
ACTTATCATTCTCATATCCGGCCCGAAGTTGGTGATCACCATGGCGATCGAAAAACCCCTGAACCCGGTGTCGTAGTTGGTGCCGACATCCGCCGACCATCCCGATGCCGAGTAGTCATGAGTGAATTCGCCGATATACTTGAAAGACAGGCCGATAGAGAAACGGTCGGTCAGGTACCGGCCGTAACTCACCGAAAACGCGAAATCATCGTAGGAGAAGGTACGCCCCGTACCGACCTGCGGATCGGAGGTATAGTAACTGGTCTCCACGATGTCGCCCGAGGTCAGAGTGTATACACCGAACCCCAGGACGCCACCGACCGATTCCAGCGGCATACCAAACGAACCGAAATAGAAGTTAATATCAGCCGGCATGGAGATATAAGTGAACTGGGCCTCGCGACCGTACATATATACCAGACCAGCCGGGTTGTAGTAAACAGCCGAAATATCATCGGCCACCGCCGTAAAGGCCTCGGCCATGCCCATGGCGCGGGCCGAAACACCAAGTTCCAGGAATTGACAGCCGGTTGTACCCACTTTCGCCTGAGCCTGAACCCTGTTGGGAAGCAACAGAATCACGGCGCACAGGACCAATGCGAAGCACAACGTCACCCCTGAGCTTGATAACCTCCTGGCCTGTGAGCTACTTCTTGCCAAAAACATACTGTCCTCGTTTATGCTAATACTATCATTACCGTTACTGAATTTTCTCGTATCTCTTTATAGATTGACCTCGAATCCAAATCTTATCTGGCGACCATAGTCATAGTTCAGGGGGTTGTTGTCGTAGGCGGTACCGCCGCGCACAAACGTCCCGTCATTCTGCTGAGTATCCGGCCGGCCGGTGTTCCTGTAAACCCACACCACGTTGCGATTGTCAAAGACGTTTTCAACCCAGACGATGAACTTGTTGTCCAGTCCGAACAGCTTGAAGTCCTTGGTGAAGCGGACATCAAAATTGACAATCCAGGGCTTACGCATTGAGTTACGCTGGATGTCCTCACCCAAATCGGTATTAATATTCGGATAATTCTCATCAGGCGTAAAGGGGCGCCCACTCTCGATGAAGGTCTGAATGTCCATGGACCAGCCGTTCGGAATCGGCAGCCCGAAGAGTTTGGGCTTGACCGTGTTGGGCACGTAGACCTGGACGCTGGCCTTCAGATTGTGGCGTACGTCGTTGTCCAGAGGTGCCTCATCAAGCGGTACGCGGGAGTTCTCAAAGTCGGTCATGTAGTCCTCATTCGTCTGAGAGGCCTTACCGAAGGCAAAAGCGTAAGTGTAGCTGACCAGCCCGTTGACGTATCCGCCGCCCCGCTTTTCCATCGAGAACTCAAAACCACGGCTACGACCGTAGTCACTGTTGCGGAACTGAGTCCGCCTCAGACCGCCAACGCGCACCGAGGCAGCGTTGATCTTGTCGAACTCGTCTTTGAAGTAACCGGATATATCGACCGAGTAGTTGTCGCTCATGGCGTATTTCACGCCGAACGAGTACTGGATTGTTTTCTGATAATCCAGGTTATAGTTGCCGATAGCGGTGTTCATGGTGACCGAGGTGGTATTCCTCTTGTACATGTACAGGAGACTCGGTCTCTGGAAGAAGTGGCCATAGTTGAAGTGCACTTTGGCCTTATCGGAAATCGGGTACGAGAAACCTATCCGCGGCGACAGCTTCTGGCGATCGCCCAGAATGATTCCCGAACCGAGATCGTCGTTACGAGCCACATCGACCAGGTCTTGCTTATCCTGCAGGAAGAAATCCCAGCGCAACCCGAGTGATGCAATCATGGAACCGTACTCCAGCTTGTCGCGGAAATAGACCGTTCCGCTCCAGGGATTGTAGCCGAACATATCCCGGAAGGCCCCGCGATCAGGATACGGCCCGCCATCGGGGCGGCCCGTGTAGAGCATGTACGGGCGCTGGATCTCTTCGTAAATGAAGTCCTCCTGTTTCAATGCGAATCCGCCCTTGAGCTCATGCTTGCCCAACTGCCAGAAGATCTTCACTTCACCCCGATAGGTATTGGTGCTCCGGTGATGCCACACGGCCGTATCGCTGTAAATCAACGGGTCGAAGAATGTACTGGCACCGCCACCGTCCCAGATGCCATTGCCGTTCACGTCGGTGTACGGCTCACCGGTATCGTAGGAATGGTTGGGGGCGTCAAAGAGACCGTTGCCGTTGCGATCCTGATAGGGAATCCCCGGCTCCCAGCAGTCATTGTTCGGACACGGCCCGTTGTAGCGGCCGTCATGGTTCAGATCCATGTTGTCAGGGCCAACGCCCATCACGAATATGTCGACACCGGCATCATAGACATTATTGGCGTTGACATCGATAAACGGCTCGCCGAGAACCGAGTCGCCGTCCACGTATGGTTCGGGGGTGCTCTGATTCACATTGCTCATCAGATCCTCGTCCAGAACACCGTTACCGTTCTTGTCGTCCAGCCAGTCGCCGGCATCCCAGATACCGTTACCGTTCAGGTCGACAAACGGCTCGCCTTCAATATTGTCGATATAGCCGTTGTCGTTGAAGCGGAAATCCGAAACGTCAACGGTGGCACCCTGGATATTGATATCAAACTGATCCTCGCCGTAGGTGTAGTCCGGACCGTAAAAGTCGGTGCCGAAATTGGCCGTATCGGGGAACAGATTTATGATCGGTTCCGGGGGATCATATACGCCGTTGCCGTTTCTGTCCTGATAACTCTCTCTCTCGTAATCAAAGATGAACTGATCGGGATCCAGACCCTCGCCGGGATTATCCGGGTCGCCGGGCTTCTGGGTCAGACCATTCTGACTGTAAGACAGCACCAGCTCATAGTTCATATCCCGAGAGATGGACTGGGATACCTCGAGCGACGCCGATCGCCAGGTCGTTTCACGAACCGGAGAGGTGGCGGCGCTATAACGATAGGTCCAGTCAAAGTACTGATAGCGAATGACCCGGTCCTTGTAGGAGAAAAGAAGCTTCAGATTCTGCGTCGGGCGGAATTTGAAGTTGGCCATCCAGTAGTATTTGTTGTAGTCGCGCTCCGGGACATCGAAGCCCAGAAGGTTGAACGACGCCGAGGCATGTTCCGTAATCGGGGTACTGTATCGGTCGTACTGATAAATACCATCGTCTTTGTCCACCTCAGCATACAGGTAATAAGTGAGTTCCTTGCCTTCGAGGAAATTCAGTCCCAGCGCCGGTAGAATCTTCGTCTTGAGAAGCGGGTCAGGACCACTGATGGAGAAT
>CP070824.1:734331-737553 GCA_020344395.1 Candidatus Zixiibacteriota bacterium
ACCGGCTGCGAGCACTGGAACGACCAGCCCTTCGCGTCGGCTTTTGATTTCGTCCGTCTGAAAGCGATCCTGGAGGAAAAACATGGCTCACGAGATTAGACGACTGTCGATTGATGATTTCGAAAGGATAATCAAAGTCTGGGCCGATGCCGGTCTCCCCACCAAACCACGGGGGAGGGACAGCCGTGCTAAGATCGAAAAAGAGATGGCCAATCCGTCGGTGGCGTACTTCGGCCTGTTTGATGGTGAGGTAATGATCGGTGTGGGTATTGCCAATTACGATGGACGCCGGGGCTGGGTAAACAGGGTCGCAATTGATCCGGACTACCGGGGCCGCCGTCTGGCCGGGAAGATCATCAAAGCGTGTGAGGAGTTCCTGTATGACGCCGGGGCGATCATCATTTGTGCCCTGATCGAAGAGGTCAACGCGCCATCGAACGCCTGCTTTTCGAACACCGGATACGTGGTCGAGCCCGACATCATCTACTGGACCAAGCGGAATTCTCCTGATTCCTGAAACCCCGGGTCTACGGGGGCCGCGAATTGACTTGACCCGGGCTGGCCAGGATATTAGCTAGCCACCGGCAGGGAATTGAGCAGGATAAAGGAGAGCCTATGTATTATCCGTTCTGGGATACCAGCCTCAGTTACGGCATGCTGATGGCTGTTATAAGTATCCTTCACGTGTTTATCTCCCATTTTGCCATCGGTGGAGGCTTGTACCTGGTTATCACTGAGACGTTCGCACGGAAACGAAACGATCAGGCCATGCTTGACTACCTTCAAAGGCTCAGCAAGTTCTTCTTACTGGTGACACTCGTACTTGGAGCTCTCAGCGGGGTGGCAATATGGTTCATTATCGGATTGCTGAACCCGTCTGCGACCGAGGTGCTGATACATCATTTCGTCTGGGCCTGGGCCATTGAATGGACCTTCTTTGTCATTGAGATTGCGGCAGCCATCGTCTACTACTACGGCTGGCAGCGGATGTCTGCCCGCGACCATCTGGCGATCGGATGGGTGTACTTCGGTGCTGCCTGGCTGTCTCTCTTCGTCATCAATGGAATTATTACCTTTATGCTGACACCCGGCGCCTGGACAGCCACCGGCAACATCTGGGACGGCTTCTTCAATCCGACCTTCTGGCCGTCATTGTTCTATCGCACCGGTATATGCGTCCTGCTGGCCGGTCTGTATGCTATGGTTGTTGCTGCCCGTAGTAAAGACGTTTCTCTCAAGGCCAGGACAGCCAGGCGGAACGCAGCCTTCGGACTTATTGGCCTGGCCATTGTTGTCCCGACATTCTTCTGGTACTGGCAGGCTATACCGGGTGACCTGATTGCTAACGCGCAGGAGACTATGCCAGCCACCATGAGGACTATTTGGGAGTCATACCTTTACATTGTTCTTCTCGTTCTCGTACTGATCCTTTACGGATTGGTTATGCCTAAGCGGTTGAATATGGTGGTGGCAGTGGTTCTGATGGCAGCGGGGCTGGGTTACTTCGGATCGTTTGAGTTCTTCCGCGAGTCGGTGCGCAAACCTTACGTTATAACTGACTACATGTACGGGAATACTCTTGAAGTGGCAAAGACAGCAGAGTACAGGGAAGGTGGCTACCTGGCTGGGATCGAGTTTCGGACGGGCGATGATGGCGCCGATCTTTTCAGGCATGTCTGCCGTCATTGTCACACCCTTGACGGATACAAGCCTCTCCTGCCTGCCTTCGAGGGTGTTGACAGAGAGTTCATTGCATCCATGGTGCGGGGTTCTGAGGCCATGAAAGGAAACATGCCGCCGTTCATGGGTTCCTCCGGGGAGGCGTTAATGATTGGGGAGTATCTGCATGGAAGAACAGATAATCGGCATCTGAGTGAAATCTATGACGTCGAAGGTGTCCAACTTGGCCAGAAGGTGTACGAGGTGCGCTGCGGTAGATGTCATGAGATCGGAGGGTATAACGACAAATCCGAATCCTTGATCGGGCTTGACGATGAAGACTATTTGGACCTGCTGGATATGGCCGGTGAGTTCGCCGATGAGATGCCGGATTTCACCGGCGACGACGAGGAGAGGGCAGCGTTGATTGAGTTCCTAAAAACGATTGGCAAAGAGCAAGGAGGCGCGCTGTGAATCTTCCGGATTACAACTTCCTGTCGACCCCGTTGTGGCTCATCACGATACTGCAGATATTGACATTGACTCTGCACCTGACGGCGATGAACTTTCTCGTCGGGGGGATCATTGTCGTACTCTGGGGCAGGCTCACCGACCGATGGCAGACCCCGGCTGTTCAGAGCCTCGCCAGAATGCTTCCGACAGCTACCGCTGCCACCATCACCCTAGGGGTGGCACCCCTGCTGTTTGTTCAATTAGTTTATCCCCGGCACGTATACTCGGCCTCCATAGTGTCGGCCTGGTTCTGGTTGATGATCCCGGTTGCCGTCGCTGTTGCTTACTACTTGTTTTATGGTGCATCCTTCGCCAAGAATGCGTTGAAGCGACCCACACTATTCTACACGATAGCCGGTATCTGTCTGTTATATGTCTCCTTTGTGTACAGTTCAGTGTTCTCCATGGCTGAGCACCCTGCTGATGTCAAGGAACTCTACGCCTCTTCGCAGTCCGGCCTCGTGATCAACAGCAACCTGAGCGATTATGTTTTTCGGTGGCTGCACATTCTTCTGGCGGCACCTGTGGTGGGTGGATTCGCTGCCGGACTGATAGGGCGAGACGACCCCACAGCATTTTCGGTGGGCAAGAAACTCTTGCTCTGGGGAATGATCGGGACATCTGTTTTCGGTCTTTTCTACCTGTTGACGTTGGGTGACATTCTTGCCCCCTTTATGCGCAGCCCGGGCATATGGATCTTGGTGCCGGGTATTCTGCTGGCCTTTGCAGGCCTGCACTTCTATTTCAAGAGAAGATTCGTCCCGTCCGGTCTGGCCCTGCTGGCTTCGGTCCTCGCCATGGTAACCAGTCGACACTATTTGAGACTAATCCATCTTTATTATGACCCGCGGGCGTTGACGATTGCTATGCCATCCTGGACGGTGACACCCCAATGGTCAGTTTTCGTGCTGTTTTTGATCTTAATCGTGATAGCGATCCTCGCACTGATCTGGCTGCTGCGCATGGTCTTCAGCAACAGGGGGGCATCTCAGGGCGAGTGACAAACGAAGAAGGCCGACGGTCATCAATGACTGCCGGCCTGATGTTTAT
>CP070824.1:737653-740860 GCA_020344395.1 Candidatus Zixiibacteriota bacterium
GCCCAATTTTTCGGAGGGGCGACGTCCCGAGGTGATTGATGCTATCTGTGGTGCGATTACTTCGGTCGACGGCGTGACCCTTCTTGACCGCGAAATGGATCCGGACCATAACAGGGCGGTGGTCACATTCGTATGTCATCCGAACAGCGCCGTCGAAGCAGCCTTTCGGGGGTACCAGAAAGCCGCCGAATTGATCGATATGACAACCCATCAGGGTGAACATCCCAGGATGGGTGCATGTGATGTTTGTCCGTTTATCCCGATTTCCGACATGACGGAAGATGACGCGGTCGAGCTGGCTCACAAGCTGGGCAGACGGGTCGGTGACGAGCTTCAGATACCGGTCTACCTGTATGAGACGGCAGCCTCGACGCCCAAGCGGAGAAACCTGGCCAAGGTCAGAACCGGTGAATATGAGGGCATTCGTGACACCATAGCTACCGATAAGGCTCGCAGGCCGGACTATGGACCGGCGAAGATGAATCTGAAGTCCGGGGCCACAGCGATTGGTGTGAGATTCCCACTGGTCGCTTTCAATGTATACCTCGGCACCAACAAGAAATGGATTGCCGACCGGATCGCGGATGCGGTCCGGAGTCTCCGAGGTGGCTATCGTTTTGTGAAGGCTCTGGGATTCGAAATCAAGGAGAGGGACCAGGTCCAGATTTCCATGAACCTGGTCAATTACACGAAGTCGCCGATATTTCGCGTGTTCGAGACAATCAAGAGCGAGGCGGCGCGTTATGGTGTTAATGTGACATCGTCTGAGGTTGTAGGGCTGGTGCCCAACGACGCCGTCCTGGACGTGGCCGATTTCTATCTGCGACTCGAAAATTTCTCGAAGGAGCAGATTCTTGAGCATAAGCTGCAGGAGGCCGGTACGACGGCCGATCCCTCGGGAGAGTCATTCTATGACGAAGTAGCTTCATCCTCTCCGGCGCCCGGCGGAGGTTCCGTGGCAGCCTCGGCAGGAGTGCTCTCAGCGGCTCTTGCGGCCATGGTAGCCCGACTGACGGTGGGCAAGAAGCAATATGCCAAGGTCAAAGATGAACTCAGTCAGGTTCGCGATCGGGCAGATGAATTACGGCAGGAGTTGACAACCCTGATCGATACGGACAAGGAGGCATTCAATGCGGTCATGGATTCATTCAAGTTAAATGTGGATGCCGAGGAGAAAGAGGCCGCTATTCAAGAGGCAACGAAGAATGCCACCATGGTTCCGTTAACAGTGATGAAAACATCGCTTGAAGTGCTGGGGTTGGCGCGGACAGTCGCCGCCAAGGGGAATGTAAATTCGATTTCCGATGCTGGTGTGGCCGGGTTGATGGGAATGGCTGCTGTTGAAGGAGCCGGGTACAATGTGCGCATAAACCTGTCCTCCCTGAAGGACAGGAAGGTGGCCGAGGGGATCAGGTCAGAAGCAACTGAGATATCGCAGAAAGCCCAGGAAGTCGCCGATGAAATCAGGCGGCTGGTTGAAGAGAAACTCTAGCCAATGCCCCGGTATATCGACCTGCACATCCATACAGATTGTTCCGACGGCGTACTCGATCCCGGGGACGTACTCGACCGGGCCAGGCAGCTCGACCTGCAGGCATTTTCCATTACCGATCACGATACCCTGGAGGGGTATCGCTCGGCAGCGGCTTTGAGGCGGGAAACCGATCCGGAGTTGCTGGCTGGAATCGAGCTTTCGGTAGACATTAACGGGGATGATCTGCACCTGCTGGGATATTTATTTGATCCGGACGACAGGGCGCTGGGTGAGGCGCTGGCCGATTTTCAGAAAGAACGGAACCAGCGGGGCCGCAGGATGGTTGAAAAGCTGCGGGAAATGGGTCTTGACATCGGCTTCGGCTCGGTTGAGGAAAAAGCTGCCGGAGCGGTGATAGGACGCCCGCACATTGCTGACGCCATGTATTCTCTCAATCTGGTCAACACATATGAAGAAGCGTTTTTTCGTTACATAGGGAATGGGCGACCGGCGTACCTCCCGAAGGGTAGAATGAAGCCTGATGAAGCAATGAAATTAATCCATGGAGCAGGGGGGATAGCGGTGCTGGCCCACCCGTATGTAGGGAAAGCCCACCGACATATCGAGATGCTGGTGCCGCTGGGACTTGACGGAATCGAGATCTTCCACTACGCTCACACCAGGCAGAACATAGCGCAGCTCAAGGGCGAGGCGGATCGTTTCGGGCTTGTCCAGACCGGCGGATCTGATTATCACGGACGTCAGCAGAACGAAGACGGGATCGGTTTACCCAGGGTCTCGGCGAAGCTGCTGGCACCGCTGGACGCGCGAACCCGGGAAGTGAGGACACGCAGGTGAAGCACCTCAATTTGTTATGCGTTTTGCTCACGTTCATTTTGAGCGGCCGCGCCGCTGGCGAGGTCATGTCGCCTGAAGAGCAGCGCAACCTCATTTCGATGTACCAATATGTGACCGGCCAAATCGACCGGCTGCCGGCTTCGGTGTCAACCGGGTGGGCAGACGAGGAGCGGCCGATCAAATGCGGCACGCCGGTGATTCTGGAGTTCTGGGACAACTATGGTAATTTTGACCCTGCGCTTCTGGCCGCGACACCCCTCAGCCAGGTCATCCGCCCGATTCTGCCCGACTCCTTTGATACACCGGGCGGTAATATACGAGTACATTTCGCGGTTGCTGGTGATGATGCAGTGTATCAGGCGGGCGTTGACTCAGATGGTGACGGTGTTCCTGACTTCGTCGAGTCGGTGGGCCGGATCGCAGATTCGGTTTACGATTATACGATCAATGTGCTGGGTTATCCGCCACCGCTCGTCGACACCCTGTGTGATAACGGGGGTGACGAGAGGGTGGATATTTATCTGGTTGAGCTCGGAGGAAGTGTATTCGGTCAAACCTGGGCCGACACGCTCTGCGCGCAGGGTCCGTCATACCAACATTCGCCCGGCTGGGTCGAGATCGATAATGACTATCAGGAGCCCGGCTTCGGTTCCTATGTCAGTCGACCTCTGGATGCAGTCCGAGTAACTCTTGCCCATGAGTTCTTCCATACCATCCATTTTTCCCTGGACCGGAAGGAGTCACGCGCGCTTTACGAAATGAGTGCGGTATGGATGGAAGAGGAGCAATACGATCATATCAATGACTACTATATCTGGCTACCCGTCTTCTACAATCACCCGAGGGTATCACTTCAATCCGAGAACGCACCAATA
>CP070824.1:740960-744159 GCA_020344395.1 Candidatus Zixiibacteriota bacterium
ATCAGCGGCGCAGGAGGTGACTGCTCCGGCGGACACGCTGGCTACTGTGGATAGCTCGGCGATACTTCATACGCCGGCCCCCCCAACAAACGTCGCGGCCGAAGATACCCCCAATGACGGCGGCGGCGCCATAACGGTGACCTGGAGCCCCTCCCCCGATGACCACGAGGGAGGTAAGGTTAAGGGATACAAGATCATCCGGGCGGAGTACGACGACGGCAAGCCGGGTGAGTTCAAGGAAGTCGGGGACGTGCCGGCCGGCAAGACGGAATACTCCAACGAAGACGGTAATACTACTGACGGCATCCTCTATCTGTATATGGTGACGGCATTCAATCGAATGTACGATGAAGCAGGAAGCCTCCTCGAGTACTCGTCCGATTCCGAACAGAGTGATCCCGTTACCTCTTCCGCCCAGTGGTTTAACATGACGCGCATAAATGTGCTGGCGGGAGTGGTACTGCTGAGTTTCTTCATCATCTATTTCATTCAGCAGGCCAAAGCCGGGAAGGATCTGTATATACGCAGGATCGCCGGCATGGAAGCTGTGGACGAGGCTGTCGGTCGAGCTACCGAGATGGGCAAGAAGATATTCTACATCACCGGTCTGGGTGATATGGACAATATGCAGACAATCGCCTCAATGACCATCCTGGGCCGGGTAGCCGAACTGGCAGCCGAATACGAGACCTATCTGGACGTTCCGGTATGCCGCTCGCTGGTGATGGTGACAGGCAGGGAAGTGGTGAAAGAGGCCTATTCGAAAGTCGGCCGTCCTGATTCCTTCAAGCCGGATCAGGTTCATTACCTCACCGACGATCAATTCGGTTATGCCGCTGCCGTTGATGGCATGTTTGTGCGCGAGGAGCCGGCGACGATTTTCTATATGGGCCAGTTCTTTGCCGAGTCGCTGATTCTCGCTGAGACCGGCAATTCTATTGGAGCCATTCAGATCGCAGGAACTGCCATGCCGGCCCAGTTGCCGTTTTTTGTGGCGGCCTGTGACTACACGCTTATCGGCGAGGAGCTGTTTGCGGCCTCGTCGTATTTGTCCAAAGAACCTAAGCTTCTGGGTTCGCTCAAGGGACAGGATGTCGGCAAGGGGATTATCCTGGTTGCTCTGATTATAGGTGTTGTGCTGGAATCCTTCGGGATATGGCAGTTGTCCAACCTGTTTATGGTTAAGTAATTATGCGAAGAGAAGTCCCACTATTGATAACGGCCATCGTTGGAATCACCTTTGTGGTCAGTTATTTTATCCCGCATTTCCCGTTCAACCGCATGGATGCATGGTTTGCCGATTGGTTCTCAATCATTCAGGCCTGTGCCATTGTGCTTGGGGCTCTGAACCTGCTTAAGTTATCGGCCCAGAAAGTCATCGGGCAGAAGAAGGATTGGGGTTATTCCGCTGTTATCATATTGTCGTTTCTGTTGATTACGGTCATTGGCTTTGCCGAGGGTGCCGATTACCGGGATCCGGGTACATCCTTTGATTGGCTTTATGTAAATATGTTTATACCGCTGTCGGCCACGATGTTCTCGATTCTGGCCTTCTTCGTGGCCTCGGCATCGTATAGAGCGTTTCGGGCACGCAATTTTGAAGCTACCTTGCTCCTGGTTGCGGCCTTTTTTGTGATGATCGGCCGGGTTCCGGTGGGTGATGTGATTACGGGTTTCATGCCCGTGGGATATCGTTTCTCCGATCTGGCTAACTGGATTATGGATTTCCCACAAACGGCGGGTCAACGTGCCATCATGATCGGAATCGGCCTGGGAGTGGTTTCCACGTCGCTGCGTGTCATTTTGGGAATTGAAAGAGCCCATATCGGGAGCGGAGAATAACCATGAGCACCAGAGCCAAAGAACTTCTCGCTGTCGCCGCCATCCTGGTGTTCTCTCTTGTCTTCTATCTTGGCAAATCCTCAGGATGGGAGCCGACCGAGTTTTCGACACCGGTATCATTGGTTGTTGTCGCTATTTTACTGGCCTCGCTCCTATGGATCCTGGCTCTGACGATTCAAGGCCGACTCATCGGGCGGCGAGTGGTCTTCCTGTACGTGGGCATCGCAGTGGCCATGCCGCTGTTTATGAAACTCAGTCAGGAGATGCCTGTTTCTCCGGCGGTTCAGGGCGTCTATGATGAGGTTATGAAGCTGGAACCGGGTTCCAAAGTACTGATTGCCTGCGACTATGACCCTCCGACAGCACCCGAACTCCAACCGATGGCGGAGACTTTCATTCGCATCTGTTTCCAGCGCGAACTCAAGATTATCATTATGGGCATCTGGCCGCAGGGCCCACAGCAGGCCAATCTGGCCCTTGAAAAGATACTGGCTGAACCGGAAATAGCCGCCAAGAACCTCCAGTATGGTATCGACTACGTCAACCTGGGCTTCCAGGCTGGAAACGAATTCGTTATCCAGCGCATGGGCGGCTCGTTCAAATCTATGTTCCGAACCGATTACGGCGGTGTGCCTTATGATGATATCCCTTTGGTAAGAAACGTAAAGAACTTTTCCAATATAGACTACTGCTTCAACCTGTCCTCGGGATTCCCGGGAACGGTCGAGTGGGTTCAGATTGCTGTCGACCGCTACGGTGTTAACCTCGGCGCCGGCAATACGGCCGTTCAGGCGCCAACGGTATACCCATATCTCAGTTCGGGACAGCTTACCGGGCTGTTGGGCGGCATGAGTGGTGCTGCCGAGTTCGAGCGGGCCGCCGACGCGCGCGGTAAGGGAACCAAGTATATGCTGTCGCAGTCGGTTTCGCACCTGGTTGTCATTGCTTTCGTGATTATCGGCAATGTGGCCTTCATCATGTCGGGACGCAAGTCGGCGCTTAAGGGCTAAGGAGTAGAATAGGGTAATGGAAGCTGCATTCGAACATTTCAGGCTCTGGGTGGCCGCGTTCCTGACACTGGGTATCTTCTCCTTCCTGTATAAGGACAACCCGTGGTATAAGCTTTCGGAGGCTATTTTTGTCGGCATCTCGGCCGGCTACTGGTTCGTGGTGCTCTTCTGGGACAACTTCTATGGCAAGTTTTGGGTCGGCAGAGGCGAAGACCCCATGCTGTACGTGGGCGCATTTCTGGGCCTGCTGATGCTTCTGAGGCTGATTCCGAAGATCGGCTGGTTGTCGCGGTGGCCCCTGGCGTTCATAGTTGGAGCAACGGCCGGACTATGGCTTATCAACTATG
>CP070824.1:744259-747393 GCA_020344395.1 Candidatus Zixiibacteriota bacterium
CAAAAGGAGTTTGACCTCCGTGCAAAGCTATCCGTCGAGTGCCGGCTCTACCTGGAAAACGCCGAAGATATGCCCGTAATCGTCAGTTGCGGTCGCTGGCAGGACAGAGGATGGTTCCTACAGAAACTGGGCGGAGCCTGGCGGTGGCATCTCGGCGGCATCGACTGCGATGGCGGAACGGTTCCCGTAAAACAATGGGTTCACTTGGTGGGCACCTATGACGGCGCCAAGGCAAAGCTGTATCAGAACGGCAAAGAAGTGGCCGCCGTACGCTGCCGGCCGAATCAAACGCCCTGGCAGCAGCCTTTGTTCGTCGGGCAGTACGGCGCAGGACCCGGCCCTCAATACCAGGTCCACGGACGAATCGCCGGGCTCAAGATTTATAGATGCGCCCTCACCGCCCGCGAAGTCGCGGCAAGTTTCAAAAAGGAAAGGCAGTAGCACGCATAGTGCCCATATAATGCACTCGGCAAATGTTCACCGGGCCATTGTCCGAACCCTTACCCAACGTCGAGTGCCGGACGAACGCCGTTAATCACCGGTATATCCTCGACGCCACTGATGGCGTTGCACACGTGCCCCGCCATGAGCCTGGCGCTGTTCTTGAACGCATCTTTCGTACTTCCGGCCAGATGAGCGGTTATCGTAACGTTACCAAGCTCAATGAAAGGATGATCCGGCGGCAGAGGCTCTTCGTCGAATACGTCCACCGCGGCACCGGTTATCCTTTTTGCTCGCAACGCCTCTATCAGCGCCCGCTCATCAACCAGACCGCTGCGAGCCGTATTGACCAACACGGCAGTGGGCTTCATCATCGCCAGTTCCTTCTCGCCGATCAAATGGAGACTCTCCTCGGTCAGCCTGGCATGAATTGAGACGATATCGGATTGGGTGAGCAATTCCTCCAACGAGACGAGTTTCGCCGGAGCCGGATCTCCCTTGAAGTACGGATCGAAAGCTATCACATTGCTCCCGAAAGCCCGCAGATACCCACATACCAAACGGCCTACTGCCCCATAACCTACCAGTCCCACAGTCTTTTCGTGAAGCTCAGGGATGGCGTCGCTGTTGGGAAACGACCTAGTCCACACCTTGCTTTTAAGTTTCGCATGAGAACGGGCTATGTTCCTGATCTCCGCCAGGATCATCCCCATCGTGCATTCCGCAACGGCCCGCGCATTTCTGCCCGGCGTATTCATCACCGATATATGCCGTTGCGTTGCCAAGTCGACCGCGATGTTCTCGGCGCCAGCCCGCATCACTCCGATCAACCGGAGGTCTTCGGCTTTTTCAATGAATGCCCGGCTCACAGGTGCAAACTGCACCACGATAATCCCCACTCCACCGAGATCGGCCGTTATATCATTCGACAGCGGGACAGCATCGGGCCCCTTCGTCTCTATCTCAAGATTGTCCTCCTGCAGATCAATCAACGTCTCGTGACCCCAGTGCCTGACCTCAACATCGACGCCGACGTCCTTCAACACCGCCAGTTCCCGCCTCATAAGATCGGCTGGAAGATATGTATCACTGATTGCAAGCAGCTTCATAGCCTTCGGTCCTTCCGGTTTCACGCCCTGTCCGCCGAGAGCAACAGCGCGATCTTCTCTTTGACTACCTTCGCCATTTCCTCCTTGATTGGGCCGAAAAGCTCTTGGGCAGGCGGATCGGGCCTTGTCTGAGACTCGGCCGAAATCGTCAGACCCTTCGCCATCGCGATCCTGTTGTCGGCATAGATATTCATCTTGCAGATACCGTTCCTGACGGCCTCTTGAATCTGACTGTCCGGCGTACCCGAGCCCCCGTGAAGCACCAGCGGTACGGAGCTTGCTTCATTCAGCTCTTTTAGCTTCTCGATATCCAGATTCGGCAGGGACTCATAGACACCGTGAGACGTGCCGATGGACACGGCGAGGGCATCGACCCCAGTCATCGAAACGAACTTCTCCACCTCCTTAGGCTCGGTCAGAACGGGCTGGCCGGTGCTTCTTGCCTGCAAATCAAAACCGCCGACCCATCCCAGTTCACCCTCGACACTGATGCCCTTCGGATGCGCGATCTGAGCAGTCGCCTTTGTGATCTCGACGTTTTTGTCAAAGGGGTGCATCGAGCCATCGATCATCACCGAAGTAAAACCCCCGTCAACCGCCTTCTTGATGGATTCCAATTCCGTCGCATGATCGAGGTGCAGGACTATCGGAATGGCATGAGAATCGGCCACCGCCCTGACCAGGCCGGGAACATAAGCCCACCCGTTACCGTCAAGGTCAGCCCCTACCAAGCACATCAACACCACCGGAGACAGCATTTCCTCGCAAGTCTCCAGAATCGCTCTGACCATAACGTCTTCGACGCAATCAAAAGCAGGGACCGCGTAGCCATTCTTCCTGGCGTCTGCAAGAACTTCCTCTAATGTTGTAAGCACAGACTTCCTTTCAATCCTTATCTCATTATCATCCCGCCGCTCACGTCCATCGTCGCACCGGTAATATAGCTGGCCCGATCTGAAGCCAGGAAAACCACCATCCATGCAACCTCCGCCGGATCCGCAATACTGCCCAATGGAATCCTCTCCAAATATCTCTCCCTGCCTTTTTCAAACGCCTCCCGCGCCATGTCGGTATCCATAAACCCCGGGGCCACTGCGTTCACGTAAATACCATCCTTAGCAACCTCTCTTGCAAGTGATTTCGTGAAGTTTACCAGAGCCGCCTTTGCCGCCGCGTAGTCCGCGTGTCCGGTCGTCGAACCGTAAAATGCGGCTTGCGAACTAATATTCACGATTCTGCCGCTTCCGCCCGTTGCAAGCCACCTTTGGACGGCCTGTCTGCAAGTTAGAAAAGGCCCCTTCAAATTCACATCAATCGTCGCGTCCCATTGCTCTTCCGTCATATCCTTGACATATGCGGCAGGCCAGATTCCCGCATTATTCACCAGTATATCGACGAGTCCCATCTCCCCTTCAACCCGTTCAAACATCTGCTCCACCTCTTCACTATTCGAGACATTCGCCTGAACGGCTATAGCCTCGGTCCTATGTCTGGACTTGATTTCTCGGACCGTCGCCTTTGCTCTTTCGGTATTACTACAGTAGTTGACAGCCACCTTCACCCCTTCCTCGGCCAAAGCCATAC
>CP070824.1:747493-750605 GCA_020344395.1 Candidatus Zixiibacteriota bacterium
GCTTGATTCCGGCTTGGTGGCGGTAATGCGCGGAGCCGGCGGCGTCGTCGACCGGGTCTTCGTTGCAGGCTGGATGGATTCTCTGGATCAGTCCGGTTATATCGCGCGGATTGCCAGGGATGAGTTCGGCCAGGCAGTGGCGAAGTTTGCCGACGGTTTTTTCAATTCACCGGTCACGGTTTCAGATACTCTCACGATCGTTGGTGTTCTCAGCGTCAGCGGCGGTGACCGGCATACCGAGCCGATCCTTGTGCCGCTGGCCACGGCTGAGAAATTCGACGCGGGCGGGCTCACCAATGACCCCACCGAACTTCTGGCTTCGCTTCAAAGCGGAGGTTTGGCAAATCCAGGGACCGGAACAACCTACAGACAGTATCCCCGCGTGACTCTCCAGTTTGGACAGACCTCACCCTACCAGCCGATCAAGGACTCGATCGAGGCACGCGGGTACCGCACTTTCAGTTTTGCCGAACAGTTTGAGCAGATCAGCCGGTTCTTTGTCTTTTTCGATCTCGGTCTGGCCCTCCTCGGCCTGATCGCCCTGGTCACGGCTTCACTGGGTATTATCAACACTATGGTGATGGCGGTTACGGAGCGCAGACGTGAGATTGGCGTGCTTAAATCGCTGGGAGCGTCCGAGATTGACATCAGGGTGCTGTTTCTCTTCGAGACCGGTCTGATCGGTGTGATCGGAGCAGTGAGCGGGATCGGCCTTGGATGGCTGGTCTCCCGGCTATGCTCGGCCGTGGCTCAGGCCATTATGACCAGTAAAGGCATCGACCCGATTGACTTTTTCACTCTTCCCTGGTGGCTCATCGGCGTCGCCCTTTTGTTCGGTCTGGTGGTCAGCGTTGCTGCCGGCGCTTATCCGGCTGCCCGGGCTTCCCGCGTGGATCCGATGGAAGCGCTCAGAGTAGAGTAGTTGCCGGCGGTTCACCACTTGGGATGCCTGCACCGAATTTGGGAGACCTGGCCTGCAATGATCAGGCCCCGCGGCCGGCCGTGGGGCACCCGGCTTCAGTATCGCTCATAAATGCGGCCATGAATGCACCCAACTTCCGCTGTTTAGAAAACCCGCAACGCAGTCTTAAGCATTTATCCACTATTCAGCTCGCAAAGACTCTGCGGGATTAGTTCGAGCTGCATTAAGCGTTTGAGAAGCTGTCGCAATAAAAGCAATGAGCAATGTCAGTGAGACTGCAAATACAAGTATGCCTGCTCCGATCGGCTGGTAGATTGAGAATGCAAAATCCAAAAATCTGTGCGATACCATATAGGCAATTGGCAGCGCAATGATATTAGCCAGCATAACGGGCTTCAGGAAGTCCTTTAGAAGCATTCCAAAAATGACGGGGGGGCAAGCACCGAAGACCTTGCGAATGCTAATTTCCTTCTTCCTGCGACCCACGGCATAAGAAGAGAGAGCCAGTAAAGCCAGGCCGGAATACACAACAGCCAGGACGCACAGCATCCACAAAATCTTCGGAAGTAAAAACGCATCACCATTCACATGAATAAAATACTCATCCAAATAGACGTAATTGAACGGTATGTTTGGCGACAACTCGCCCCACAGGGTTCTAACATGATCAATGATCGCTGCGGCCCTATCTTCATTCTCGGCTTTGATCAGCATGTTGTTAAGATTTTCGTTTTCAAAAAAGAAGACAGCAGGAGCCATAGGCCAGAAAGCATTGTCGAGCAGACAATTATTTGCTACACCGACAATATTGCATGTTTCGTTGCCGATTTTTATGGTTTTTCCAATCGGAAATTCCCAATCAAGACGATCTGCGAACAATTGATTGATGACTACATTAGCATCATCCTGATATCCGACCTGAAAAGATCTGCCAGCTGTAATTTGCATGCCCATGGTTTCAAAAAAATCATGATGGACCCCGTAATAATAAACATCCAATGCGTTTTGCGGGTCAACACCCTCAGGAATCACATATTCTTTCCTTTGCCAGTTTCCTGGTATAGACCTCGCGGCGCTGACATTCACGACACCGGGTGTATACCTGAGCTTTTCCCTCATTCTTGTATAGGACTCATTTGTTTCACCTTCCAGTGTAACTGCAACAACGCCCTCCCTGCTGTAGCCCAGATCAGCATTGGGGAGGAACTCTGATTGTTTCTGCATGGTAAGAGCAAGCACCACCAGTACTACTGAGGCAGAGCACTGAAAAATGGCACTTACCCTTCTAAATCTACCCTTTCCCCTGCCTCCATTAGCTCCACCAACGAAAATCCGGGTCGGCCGAAAGGATGACAGATAGATCGCCGGGTAAATACCTGCCACTAAGCCTGATACAACTGTTATGACTAAGGATGCAAGTAATAACCCTGCATCATCCCAAATTGATAGCGAAGGAAAAAAGGGAGTCATTGAACTGGAGAGTGAATTGAGTAACTCGTATATGACAACGGCGACAGGATATGCAATTAAGGCTGTAAGCACGGATTCCACTAAGAACTGCTTAACGAGTTGGGATCTGGCCGCTCCCACAGATTTACGAACACCCAGTTCTTTCAAGCGCTCCGCATAACGAGCTGTTGACAAGTTTACATAATTGAAAATGCCGATCAACAGTAATAGGAGTCCCAGGGCAAGCATAATCCTGAATCCGGCTGTCGGAGCGTAATTGGCAAACCTGTCAATATGCGGCGCTGTGTTTATCAATCCTTTGAACGGGAACAGATATATCAGCCTTGGGGAGTTGGTCGAATTATCATAGTACTTCGTAATTATTGATTCGAGCTTACTCCCAACTTGTTTCAGATCGGCGTTACTTTGAAGGCGGACAAACCCGGTAAAGGCATTAGTATCCCAATCATCAAGTGAACCATACAGGGTGCGTGCAGCACCGATGGGAACTATGATATTCCCATACAAAGATGACACTGACTGTTGCTCCTCCAGGTCTTCAAATGTTCCAGTAACAATGAGGTCTAATTCATTATTGAAAGTGATTACCTTTCCTACAGCATGTTCATTATCAAAGTATTTTCTTGCAACACTTTCACTTATCACAACAGACCTGGCATCGGATAGCAAAGTCACCCTGTCACCTTCAGCTATATTGAAGGTGAAAAACGACACGAAATT
>CP070824.1:750705-753794 GCA_020344395.1 Candidatus Zixiibacteriota bacterium
GGAACCGCCAGCCCGCTGAAGTACAGCGTGATACCATCCACGTTGTTGACGTTTATCCAGTAGCCGCTCAGATGGTCAACCTCCCATAATGTAGAGAACTGCGGCAGATCGGGATCGTACGCCAGACCGCCCTTTTCAAAGCCAACGATGGCGTCAATATCTTGCCAGTAATCACTGAAAAGCTCGACTATGTCGTTATCCGTGTCTATATCCCAGCTTACCAGGTTCCAACCATAGCTCAGGAAGCACTCTTCCTCATCCACAGCCCCTGCCGTGAGGCAGACCTCGATCTCTAGGAAGTCCTCTGCCGGGAATTCAACGTCGCCCGTGGCCACAGCCTGCTGGCCGTTCACGTAAAACGTCAGTATATCCTGGTAGTTGGCGCCGTCGTCACTGAACTGACTGGAAGCACGGTAGACAGGCAGGAACTGATAGACCCCCGGGGTGGTCACGGAATCCTGCCGCCCTACCAGCAGATCGCCGACCTTGACTTCCACGACTGAACCGACCGGCATCGGCTCATCAAACAGGGTATTCGTCCCACAGTAGTAGAATACATACTGTGATGACGGTGTGAAGGTGAACTCAGGCAGCCGCGTAAGGTACATTTTCTGCCCGCGAACCGGATTCTCAACCTCCAGCGGGTAATAGCCATCGGCATAAATCCACAGGTCAAACGAACCGGGCACGACCGTCATCGCGAACGAACCATGTCCATTGGTTGTGGCTGTGGCGCCCGGGCCGATCACCGGGAACGGTGTCCACATCTCGACGGTGGCGCCCCCAATGGCCGAACTGTCGGCAAGGTCAAACACCCATGCGCAGAAATCGTTCTCGCCGTACTCAACCGCAACATAGCCGGTGTCGACTTCGGGGATCTCTTCCTCAATGCCCTGGCCACAGTCGATCTGGAAAACGATAGCTGAATCGGTCATCGGTACCGTCAGCGGGTAAAACCCGTCCGGCGCATCACAGTGGACTGAGAAATGCAGATTGAGCCAATTATGGAGTGGGGCACCATCTTCCTTCGGAGGAACCGGGCAACAGCCGCCAATTGCTGAGCTGAAGGTGCAGTAATTTTCATCATTATTAATGTATACAGTGTGAACGAAATCACTCAGGGCCGATTGCTCGTACGAAATCGAGTCGAGATAAAGGTATTCCGATCCCCAGCTGGCCGAGCCCGAAGCGCCAAACAAGTCACAACTGTTGGCGAAATCAATCGGGACAGGGATAGACTCTCCCGGTCGGACCGCGGGTGTGCCGACGACCACAGTGTCGTCACTCGGCGGTCGCCTGACTGTGACGTCCACGAGCATCAGGGCCATCGAGGAACAGGTTGATCCCTCCACCGGATCCGACCGGAACAGGAGGCTGTCATAATAGTGCCCCGCCACTTCAAAGGTCCTGTTATATGTCATACCGACTTCGGAAGGCGTGGTCCCCTGCGAGATATCGACCGAAAAATACGACGATGACTGCGCCAGATCGGCATACCAGTCGAGCTCGCCCGGTCCCGTGCTGAGCAGGCCTACCGGCGCTTCGAGGAACACCGTGGCGCCTTCAAAAACCGAGAAAACATGCGGACCCTCCGTGGCCGGATCTATCACCAGTTCGGGACATGGCGTGACCTGAAGTGTTATCAAGTGATATATCGGGTCGTTAACGACCAGCGGCGATGGAGACGAAATCGCAATAGAGTCAAAGTAGTGGCCGGGCGCCAGACCGCTGACGTCTATATCATATGTTATTGTATCCGGCGTGCTGTAACTGGTGTCCGCGATATGGAGTTGGACCCATGAGGGTGGGGTGCCGAAGGATATTCCGACCGTATCTCCGCCGGCTTCGGTCACGATGAATGAGGCTGGGGTCGTGGAAGTGACCCCTTCGTTGATAACAAAATCTGCGGAATCAGGATCGACAACCAGGTATCGCGGTGCTGGATCAATCACCAAATAGACCTGTACCCAGACATCTTCGGCAGATTCTGAATAGACGGAGCCGCCGTCAAGGGTGAATATCTCACCTACCAAAATGGAATCGTGGTGCGTACCGACCTCCAGACCAGCCATCTGCACATCCACCGTCACTTCTGACGGCGTCGTGCCGGTTTCATCGGTAAGTGTAATCCAAGACGCCAGGGTGCTCGCACCAAAGGTGACAGCACCGCCGTCGGAGAGAGCCACTCCGAACGTCTGTGATGGCGGATCGGGCTCGTCTTCAACACCTGAGAAGTGCATAGAATCAAGACCCTGAGGTAACGTGATCACAAATTCGGGGGCTGGAAGCACCTCAAGGGTAACCTGGGCCGTTAGAGGCGAGTTCTCGGCATCATCAGAAGTAATAACCACCGTATCAGCATACACGCCGACGCCCAGACCGGTGGCGTCGACTGTGACATCCACGAGGGCGGTGGTGGTTGTGCTCTGCGGAACTACCGTCATCCATGCGCCGTTTTGAGCGCTGGCCGCAAAGGTAATCCCATAGCCACCCGTCTCGCTGACTTCCAATTGCTGACCGGGTGGATTACCTGCTCCCAGCACAGCGCTGAAAGCGAGACTGGGCGGCGAGACCGCCAGATACTTTGGCGCCGGGTCAATATGCAGGTTGACGGCGATCTCAATCGGCGAATTATCAGCCGACCCGGACGACACCTGAATGGTTGCCGAGTAATCTCCGGGCGATAGCCCGGCCAGGTTGGCCAGCACATACAGACTGTCAGGAGTTGTGGAGCTTACATTGGTCAACTCGACCCACTGGCTGGCCGTGATAACATCGGCCGAATATGGTATGTTGTCGCCGCCTTCTTCAGTAATCCAGGTAGTTACCGACGGGTTCGGGTCGCCTTCAACCACGGAGAAGTTGATCGTAGCCGGATTGGCCACAAGGTTCCGGGGTCGGGGCGTGACTTCCAGAGTGACGACAACGTATTTTGGCGACTGAAGCAGGTCGGCGGAAACCATGATGCTGTCTGTATAGGTGTCCGGCGCCAGACCGGTTATATCCACATTGACCGTTACCGTACCCGGTGTTGTACCGTTGCCACCGGTCAGGCTGATCCAGGGAGACGTTTCGGTGGAGGTGAATGC
>CP070824.1:753894-756980 GCA_020344395.1 Candidatus Zixiibacteriota bacterium
TTCATGCTCACATCGGCTTCATTGCCGAAGCTTGAGTACATCCGAATGCCCATACCGATGTTGTGCAACTGAAGCTTCAGCGTCTCACCCACCCCTCCGCTCTGCGCCACGATCGAAATATTCCCCGGCTTCATGGGCACAAAGGTGAAGTTGGCATACACGGATAGTTCCGGATCGGAGTTCTGGATGCCCTGGGAATTCGGCCCGTAGATGCGCATGCCGTACTTATGAGCAATCTCAACAATCTGCTGTTCCAGTTTGCGTCCTTCTTCGCCGACTTCCTTGAAACCAGCCGTGTGGACGATAGCAAACTTCACACCCTTCTTACCGCAATCCTCGAGTACCACGGGGACCAGCGTATTTTTTATGGATATGTTGACCAGGTCCACCTCGTCTGGAATCTCACTCACGGCGGCATACGTCTTAAAGCTCTTTATGACTTTTGACTTGGGATTGATCGGATAGATGGGACCCTTGAAATTGTGGTCGACAAGATTCTGAATGACAATATGACCGATACTCAGGGGGTTATTTGAAGCGCCTATGACGGCCACCGATCTTGGCCTGAACAAACCGTCAAGCATTTGGACCTCCTTTATCTTTATTCTCCAGGGAATACAGGGCGGCCCCGAAGGCACCCGTCAACTGGGGATGCGGGGGCACGAAAATCTCTTTTCCTGTTCTATGTTCAAACATTTTGACAAGGTATGGGTTATAGGCAACCACTCCGCCGCTCATCACCACTTTACCGTCAAGGGAATCCATTTCCAGCACCCTCTTGATGACTGAATTGAATATACCCTTGACAATGTCCGCAACCGCTACCCCTTCCCTTATTCTGGCCAGAATCTCCGTGGCTGTGAACACCGTACAATAGCTGCCTATTTGAATGTCGTTGCCCGCTGACTCGGCCAGCCCGTTTAAGGCTCCCAACTCAAGTTTAAGTCGGGCGGCAATCTCCTCCAGGAAAGCACCGGTGCCGGCGGCGCACTTGCGGTTCATCTTGAAGCCGACACGCTTGCCCGCATCGTCAACTTTTACAACTTTGCTGTCCTGCCCCCCGATGTCAATAAGCGTGTGCGCGTGGGGATGGTGGTGATAGCTGCCGCTCGCATGACAGCTGATCTCGGTTCTGGTCTCCCGCGCCGCTGGAACGTTTCTCCGCCCGTAGCCGGTGGCCACTATCTCACAATTTCCGATCGAGTCGCCACCCGCCATCGCACGCGCTTGCTCGAACGCGGCGGCCGCGGCACCCTCGAAATCTGCACCGGAGTGAACCACCGCATGACCTGTCACCTCCCTGGCTTCATTGATGATTATAGCCTTCGTGGAGGAGGCACCAATGTCGATTCCCGCGAAATAGCTCATCCGGTCCTGTCTTACCCGTCCTCAGCAGACAATCAGCCTACCTTGCCTCCAACTGCTCAATGAATGCCTCAATGTTGGTCTTGGCCTGTTCCTCCGAATAACAGCGCAGGTCATTAAGGTCACCGTTAATGGTAAGAGTTGGAATGCCCAGCCGCTTTTCCAGTCTCTCCGGCATGCCATAGCGGTTGTTCGAGTTGTTGGGGCAGGTCTTGGAGTCGTGGAAGAGTATCCCATCCAGCTTGTACCTCTTGACGATGTCCTTGATGTAGTTCTCTTTGAAGATCTCATCTCGCACGATGAATATCTCAGTGTAGGCCCTGGCCAGGCTCAGGAATGGATCGGCCGGGTCAAACGCCTTGAAGATCCAGCTGTTGCAATACGTCGAGGCAATTACAGCTGTCTTGAAACTAATAAAGTACTCCGACAAATCCCTCAGCTTGCCCCATATAGGCATGCCTTCCCAGTACAGCCGGAACTTCTCATCTTCCACCGCCCCGACACCTTGAGCCACGCGGTCCTCAAGTTCCTTCAGCAGCAGTTCGTAATAATCCACGGCCGTCTGCGAACCTCGCAGCACCACCGCCGGGCCCATATGAATGGTAGCGTCAAAGAAACTCATGGGTGCCGGAGAGGCCATGTTTGTTTCGAGGACTTTCCTCCACAGCTCCGTGCATTTCTTGGATAAGGCCATCGTCTCCCGAAACCTGTCGATATCGAACTTGTTGCCGGATATCTTTTCCAGCGGCTCAATCAGGTCTTTGACCTGCTGCACAATACCGGCCAGCACGTCATCGGTGATAGTCCCGATGTTGCGAAACGTTGAGACCCCCATGAGCGGAACCTGCAATTCCCTCGAATACCAGGCCAGCCAGTCCTGGACGTCACGGCACTGGTTGGTGTTGAACACCAGGACATCAGGCTTCGGAACACCCTCAATCCCCTTATAAGCACGAGAAAGAGGTGTCTCCTTTTTAATGTAAGATCCAATATCGCTCGTCAGGTAAGAGCAGATATCAGGCGAGTAGCCGATAGCATTGGTGACCGGGATAAAATCATTAGCCATGCGGGTGGCCCCCAGCATCGCTCCATGATTCTCCGGGTAGTAAACAAGAAAACCCATGCTCAACAGAAGCTCCGCAGGGCCCACACTCGTGCACCAGGCGATCTTCGGTGATCCTTCACGCACCGCCCCGTCCAGTTCATAGAAGTAGTCGGCCATAATCTTTCTCATCTGGCCGGTAGCCTGAATCTTCTTTATCGCGGCTTTCTTTTCGTCGCTCATATCGTTACTCCATGTTTCACATCAGAAAGACAATCATCACCGGCAATTGACAGCCTACACATTCATGACCTTGGCGCAGTCTGCACCGATCATCCCTTCCCGGCAGAATCGGGAATTCATGAACCCGGCCGAATGTTTCGCCTGAGCAGTCAGCGCCTCAGAAAGAGAGACTCCGCACGAGGCCGTTACACAACCAAGTATCGCCTTGCGAGCGGCCTCGGTGGCAGCATTGCCTGAATCCGGCAGACCAGGTTCAGTCGGCATCCCTTTCAGTGGCTCAGCTGCGAGACTTCTCTTAGCCAGAGGACCACTGTCACCTTCGAGAGCCACCTTCCATGTCGTCTGCAGCGCTTCCTCCAGCGGTCCGGCGAAGTCAATCAACCAGCCCACCGCCTGCTCGGCCTTCACCGGTCTCCCGCTCAACAGCAGATCGAGC
>CP070824.1:757080-760160 GCA_020344395.1 Candidatus Zixiibacteriota bacterium
TCTTCCTGAGGCTCATGTGGCAATGGGGTCGTTCTACTATCACGCCGGACAATTCGACCGCGCCCTCGAAGAGTTCGACATCGCCCGAAAGCAGACACCCAACAGCAGCGACCTGCTGGCCGAGATTGCATACTGTTACCGTCGCCAGGGGAAAATGGAACAGGCCGTGGAAGAACTCACCAGGGCGATCACGCTGGACCCTCGATCCGGTATCAAGCTCCAGATTCTGGGAGACACATATCTGCGCCTGCGCCGCTACGCACATGCAGAAAGGTACTTTGACCTCGCTCTGGAGATTGTCCCCGACCTTGACGTCTTGTATGTGACGAAAGCGTGGCTTCACGTCATGCGCGACGGTGACATCGAAACAGCCCGAGAAATAATGCAGGCTATGTATGAATTCGCCAAGATCACACCGTTTTCATCTCACTGGTCAGCCTTGCTGGATCTCGCTGTCGGCCACTACGATGGTGCTCTGAAAAAGTACTCCGTTGACGATCCCGCTTCACCCGGCGAAAACCACTACGCAAGGGCTTATGTATATGGCTTGCAGGGAAAGTCGGGCCTTGAGCGATTGTACTACGATTCTGCCCGCGCAGTATTGGAAGAGGGTGTTTCTGCGAATCCTGGTGACCCGAGATACCATGCCGGCCTGGCCATCACCTACGCGGGACTTGACCGCAGGAATGAAGCCATGCACGAAGCCGCCAGGACCTTTGAGCTTGCCCCTCTGGCAGCAGATGTTATCTACAATCGGTTTCTTGTTACGAATGCAGCTATCGCCTATGTTCGGATCGGAGAGGCTGATTCGGCAATCAGCCTGCTTGAGGAACTCGTATCGCTCCCTTGTCTGATTACACCAGCCTCAATCAGGGTTAGTCCGTTCTGGGCCCCCCTCCGAGACCACCCGCGTTTCCAGACGCTGCTGGAGAATGATGGTGACAATGATGAAACCTGATAACGACAAAACACAGGCGCACGTAGCTCTGACAAAGGGCACAATGGTCGGCCATTACCGGATCGTCGAGAAGATCGGCGCCGGTGGGATGGGTGAGGTGCATCTGGCCGAGGATACAGAACTTGATCGCAGGGTTGCTCTCAAGTTCCTGCCGCCTCATCTCTGCCAGGATGAAGACTGTCGCACTCGGTTCAAAAGGGAGGCCCAGGCCGCGGCCAGGCTGAACCATCCCAATATAGTCACGATACATGAAGTCGCCGAATACCAGGGGCGGCCGTATATTGCCATGGAGCACGTCGAAGGCCGGTCGCTGCGTGACTACGTAAAGGACAAAATGCTCGCCCTTGATCAGATCGTCGATCTGGCCATTCAGATATGTGAGGGATTGAGAGTGGCCCACGAGAAGAAGATAGTCCACCGCGACATCAAACCCTCCAATATCATAATCGATGCCGACCGCCGACCCAGGATCCTCGACTTCGGACTGGCCTCTGTTCAGGGGGAAGAACATCTCACCAGAACCGGCTCGACGCTGGGAACAGTCAGTTATATGTCGCCCGAGCAGGCGCAGGGCAGGGATGTCGACCACCGGTCCGATCTGTTTTCGTTCGGCGTCGTGCTGTATGAGCTGATTACCGGCCACAGCCCGTTTGCCAGGGAAAACGACATGGCCACCGGCCAGGCCATTATACACGACACGCCCGAACCTATGGCCAGGTACCGCACCGATGTGACACCCGGCATGCAGTCAATTGTAGACAAGGCTCTGGACAAGGACGTTGAAACGCGATATCAGACGGCGGCCGGAATCTCGGCCGACCTCAAGCGAGAGAAGAAGGAATCGGTATCGACTGCTACACCCGTGCCGTCTCCCCCGCCCCCGTCAGTCCGTCGAAAGTCGCGGGTTCCCGGCATTGTAGCCGGAATACTGGCCGCGGCCGTGATCGTGACGCTGGCCATAGTCGCCTTTTGGCCGGAAGAGCAGGCAGTTGTCGACAGCGGCAGAAAGACACTGGCCGTGTTGCCATTCGAGAATCTCGGCAGTCCTGAAGACGAGTACTTCGCCGACGGCATCACCGACGAAATCACCGCCCGCCTGGCCGGCATCGCGGCACTGAGGGTTACCTCTCGCACCAGCACCAAAACATATAAGGATACCGACAAACCGGTCAGGGTGATCGGAGAGGAACTCGGGGTCGACTATTTGCTCGAAGGCACCATTCGGTGGGACAAGTCCGGCGATACCGACCGCGTGCGTATAATTCCTCAGTTGATTCGTGTATCCGACGATTCCCATGTGTGGGCAAACACGTTCGAGCGTGCACTGATTCAGGTGTTTGTCGTTCAAGCAGAGATCGCCGGTGAGATAGCTGAGGCGCTGGGCGTGACGTTGCTTGAACCGGACCGCAGCATGTTGATGGCCCAGCCGACTCAGAATCTTGAAGCATACGATTTCTTCCTTCGGGGAATACGGTACTGGGACGATCGCATTGACGTGTGGCGCGCCGTTGACATGCTGGAGCGGGCAGTGCAGGCGGACCCCGGCTTCTACCAGGCCCACGCCAAGCTGGCACAGTTTTATGGATTCTGCTACATCAACGAACTGGGTGGGACCTACGACCTACCCGACAGAGCTCGTCGGGCCGCGGAAGCGACTGCTCGTCTGGCACCCGGGAGCCCTGAGACCCATCTGGCCATGGGCTATTTCCACTACTACATCAGTCGGGATTACGAACAGGCTCTTGATCAGTTCGAACGGGCGCTTCGCAGACAACGCAACAACAGCGATCTGTTAGCGGCCATAGGATATGTTCAGAGGCGGCAGGGGAAGTGGGAGGAATCGCTGGAGAGCCAGCGCAAAGCTTTCGAACTCGATCCGCGCAATATCGTCATTTTCTACGGTCTTGGTCAAACGCTGTATTATATGCATCGCTATCGTGAAGTCGAGGTGTTGTTGGACGAGGCCGCGCGTTGGGTGCCCGATGCACACGCTGTACGCATCTGGCAAGTAGATGTGGCTCTCAGAGTTGGCCGTGACACGTCCGAGGTTCGGGTCGCGCTACATGAACTGGAGCGGTATGCCGAGAGACCGGCTTACGAGTACTGGGGGGAACTTGCGCTA
>CP070824.1:760260-763335 GCA_020344395.1 Candidatus Zixiibacteriota bacterium
ACTCCGTCCGCCGATGAGATGAGAACCGGCGAGTCAAGGCCGGCCAGGTTCGGCCTGAAGAATCCGCCGAACGAGCCGATCTCGGAGAGAACACTGTCTCCGAAGGTCTTGCGGGCCAACGACTTTATTTTCTCGACCGCGTCATCGCCGGCCTTGATATCGACCCCGGCTGAGGCGTAGGAGAGTTTGTTCTTCTTTTCGGATGGAGCCATGCCGCCAATCTACCCGCCTCAGGGGGTTAAGTCAACAGAAGTGTCGATGGGACAAAATGGGTTCGTTCCTTCGTTTTTTACATGGTGGGATATCAAACCGATGGTAATTACGAAGGGGGTCGGGTAATTGGCAGGAGCGCAGGCCGCGCTCCTGCCCTACCCGTGGTGTTTGACAACCGGCAGTTCACCCGCCCGCCGAAACGGGCGCAAGAACTGCCGGAACAGGGAACGGGACTTCCCTACATGGTTCAAGTCAGAAGCCGACGACTCGTACCGACTTTGGATATTCAATCCGGTACGGGATGAGAACCTCGGTTTTCTCGCCGGGTGCGAGAGTCATAGACCAGGTTGCCTTCCCCTTCTCGTCCTGCGAGGTTGGCTCAGGCGTTATTTCTTCCAGCTTGATCTTGACCCGGTTGTCCTGACTCAGCGGCAGAGATTCTTCGAGTTCGAGGATCTTCTCGCCGTTTGAGTGGTTCTCGAGGGTGATCTTGACGGTCTGCTCCACCCGCCATTTGTCTCCGCGTTCGCTCTTCTTATGCGAGAGTATTTCGCGCTTGACAGATACGGTATTGTCCAATCCAAACGGCAGCACAAAACTCTCGTTGGGAGCAACCAGCTTACTCAGGCCGACTCGTCCCAGGTAGTCGGACTGTGCAAAGATTGAAACAACACCCGGCATCAACGGCGTCTCGTCCTGGTTGGTTACGGTCACCAGCCTGAACGCTCCTTCGCGATTCTGCGGACGACTGACCAGTTTTGTTTCACCGTTGAGTATCCACTGGGCCACCGGAACACGGACAAAATCACCTCCTGAAGGAATCGACTCCTTGCGCTCTATCCAGTATGCGGTTGTGTGTCCACTCATCCCTCGAATGACTGCAGTTCCGGGAAGAGCGGCCTTCCTGCGCGGTCGTCGCGATCGTCGGCGAACCTCACCTGGAGTGATGTTTACCTGACCGGCTACCTCAAACTTGTCCAAGATATCCGGCCTCCCTCTCACGGTTATCTTCTCGTTAAGCTCAGTCACCTTTGGTTCCATCGCTACCGAAACAATGGTCGGGTCCCCAATCGGTGTGATGTTCTTGGGCTCCGCCAGCGAGAGGTATTTGGGAAGAAATTCACCCGGCCCCGTACCTGCGTTCGGGCTGGCTGTGGACAGGGTCAAGTCCACATCGTTCCAGTCTTCGCCGGTGCTCTGGCAGACCTCCGCATAACAGGTAAAACCGACTTTGTCGCGCTCCCCCGCCAGTCGGGCATCGTACAGAGGAATCCAGTTGGCGCCGCTGACCAGATACTCAAGCGCCAGTTCGACGCTGCCTTCGTTCGCCAACCGGATATCAACCTGTACGGACTTGGATGCGCGGGCCCTGGTGCCGCGAACCCCCTGTAGTCTTGCCTTGAGGCTGTTCAACTGCTTGTCGGCCGTCCTGAGTTGATCAGTCAGGATCCTCATAGAATCCCTGATCTGGCCCAGCCGCCGGCCGACAAACTCAAAAGCGGCATCCCACTGGGTGATGTCAAGGCCAGCCCTGGCCAGTTGATCGCCGGAAACAGACCCGGAGGAAGTAATCAGTCCTTGAATTAGCTCCTGCTGCTTGGCAAGAACGTCGAGGCGATCGGTCAGGGCCTTCTTATGGTCATTCTCCAGCGTTCGAATCTCAGCCTCAAGGTCGGCGATCTTCTTCTGCGGTGATTCGGTGTGGTGCTCCAACTTGTAGGTGAGTCCCAGAATTGTAATCCCGGGTACGCCCTCTGCGGAAGCTCGGATCGAGGCATCATCCAGCCGGGCCGGAAGGCTGTCAATGGTGATGGCGTGATCGCCCTTCGGCAGACCCATTGTTGCAACACGCGTAATGAGGGCACTTCGTTGGTACACCGTGACGCTCTTGATTGGCGCATCGGGTGTGTTTCTGGTGATTTCCGCTGACAGGCTACCTGTAAGAGCTGCCATCGGAATCACCGCCAGCATTAGTCGTAACGCTTTCATGGCATTCCCTCCTCTGAATCGTTTTCGTTTGCAGCAGGACAGAGCAGTCCTGTCCACAGTTGAAGAAGTGAGGTTCAAATCGAGGGGATTCTACCTTAATGACGCTCTAGCGCCGGATTTGTGTAGAACAAATAATGATAATCGGCAGGAGCGCAGGGCTCCTGCCTACGAGTGGTACTAGAAAACCGGCAGTTCACACGCCCGCAGGGCGGTCGCAAGAACTGCCGGAACAGGAACAAGCCCATCCTGTGTATGAATCACTGGCGAGCCACAGCCCGCTCGTCCATTGCCGCCAGGTACCTGCGGTAGGCCCGCCTTGCTGAAACGAACAACGACAGAATCCCGGGGATCAACCTCAGGAATCGCATACGGTAGAAAGGGGAGACATTCGGCCTGATTCTCATGGCCCGCACCGGTGACTGGGCACGTCGATACAAGCGTGACAGGAGAGCATAAAACTCAGCCGCCGGGATCGTCGTGGGGAACATCGAATGAGCCAGGTCATACAGACGGCGGTCGGATTCCAACACCTCATCCTTTACCTGATTATAGAACTCGGTTCCGGGGAAGGGTGTGAGGACGGTGAACTCGTGATAGTATATACGCATTCTGTCAAGATACTTGAGCAGATCATCGAAGTGCTTCCGGGTGTAATGGGGCTGGATCACAAACGCCCCCAGCGGGTCAACATTGTTGGCATGCAGGATTTCAATGGCCCGGTTGTTTTTCTCGACGGTGCACTTCTTGTTGAGCGAACGAAGTTCCTCATCATCGATCGATTCAAGCCCGATGAACACCTTTTTTAGACCTATCTCTGCCCATTTTTCCACCAAGTCCGGATGCCGTATGATCTCGTCTCGGCGGGGATCGATG
>CP070824.1:763435-766479 GCA_020344395.1 Candidatus Zixiibacteriota bacterium
TTCAGCTCTGGGCCCTGCAGGACTCGAACCTGCGACCCGCTGATTATGAGTCAGCTGCTCTAACCAACTGAGCTAAGGGCCCGGTCAAGTTTAGTCTAATAAGGTAAGATTTTTCGTATATCCAGTCAAGGTGTTTATACTATAGACCTTTCATCGCTTCGTCAGTGTCCGCATCCTCTGCAGGCGTCCCGTAACCGGCTGTAACCGTTTCCCCTGTAACTGATTAGCCGGAAAACCCAGACCCCGGCCCGGGCCAACACCGCATCCCACGAAACTTTACGGTGTGCTTGCCCGTCTCCTTAGATGAAGATGCACTCTTTTCATAACATATTGCAACGTCAACGGTCCATTCAAGTTCCCCGGAGTCCTGACATATGCTGAAACATTATTTCAAAACCGCTCTGAGAGCCCTCCTCCGAAAGAAACTCTACACCATCATCAATGTGTTCGGCCTGGCCATTGGCCTGGCTCTCTGTCTGACCGTCCTGGGGCACATCAGCTACGAGTTCAGCTTCGAGGACATTCACGAAAACAAGGACCGGATATACCGGGTCGAGTGCGACTACGCCTTTGAGGACGAACAGTGGTCATCGGCCAGAGTGATGGCCCCCCTTGGCAACGCCCTGGCCGACGAGCTTCCCGAGGTCGAAAAAGCAGCAGTATTCAGAGTCGGTCAGGTGAGAAGCGTGAAGGTGGGTGACGAGAGGTTCATGGTGGTTGACGAGTACGAAGGTGCGGGTTATGCCCACCACAACAAACTCATCTTTGCCGATCCGAGCTATCTTGAGGTCTTTACCTTTCCACTCGCGGAAGGAAACCCCGCCACCGCTCTCATCGAACCATTCTCGGTGCTCATTACCGAGCGCACAGTCCAACAGTATTTCCCGAACCGTCAACCGGTCGGGCAGATCCTCACTATTAATGACAGCCTTGAGTGTCTTGTCACCGGTATCCTGAAGGACATTCCCCAGAATACTCAACTCCACTGTGACTTTATCATCTCCTATGCCACCCTGAGCAGGCTGCACGAAGAAGCCGATTCCTGGAACCAGTTTGCCGGTGATTATGCCTACCTGCTCCTCGGCAGAGGCGCCAACGCAGATTCAGCTGCCGCCAGGATTGCAGGCATTGCAGGCAAGTATCTTGAGCCCCGGGATGCCCCAAAGTACGGTTTCCGCCTCAAGGCACTGAAAGACATTTACTTCCGCGTTTATGGGTCGGGAGTGTACGGTGAACTCTACCCGGCCGGGGAAGCTTCAGTGATATATGCCTTCGGCTCCATAGCTGTCTTCATACTGCTCGTGGCGGTCGCTAATTTTATCAATCTGTCCACGGCGAAATCGACCGATCGCACCAAAGAAGTCGGAGTCCGCAAGGTCTTCGGGGCTCACAAAAGCCACCTCATCAGCCAGTTCCTCGGCGAATCCATAATCATCGCCGTTGTGGCCATGATCATAAGCATCGGACTGTACGAATTCCTCAAAGTGACCGTTGAAGGCTACCTTCCGCGCGAAATGATGGTGGACTTTTATAACGACCCCATGATGCTCGCCTCTGTCGTGGGGCTGATTCTAATCGTCGGGATCATTGCCGGCTATTATCCGTCTCTGTACCTTTCAAGATTCAACCCGATTACCGTTATTCACGGGAAGACACGCGCCAGATCGTCAAAATCATTTCTGAGACGTGCTCTCGTCGTATTCCAATTCGGGGTTGCGGCTGTCTTCATCTTTGTAACCCAGGCGATTGTGAGGCAGACTGTCCACGTCACCGCCATGGACCTCGGGTTTGATCACGAAAACATGATGATTCTGGACTTTGAAGGGGAAGAGGCCGCGAACGACTGTCAACTGGTCAAGAACGAACTTCTGGCCAAAACGGACATCATATCGGCAACAGCCACCGATGCCCCCCCGGGCAAGGAAGGCTATAGATATTACGGCTTCATGGTCGTGGAACCAGGGGAAGATACTATCTTCATCAGTACCAGAGCCTTCTCTGTGGACGGCGATTTCATTTCACAGTTCGGCCTCCAGTTGGTGGACGGCACTCCGTTCACCGATGAAATGGTTTCAGGTTCGGACAATGTTGTCATTGTGACCGAATCCCTCGTCAAGAAGGCAGAATGGCAGAATCCCATTGGCAGCCGACTCCTCCAACGCAACGAGAAGTCTTATGAAGTGGTTGGTGTTGTGAAAGACTTCCTCGGCACCCAGACCGATTTTGGGCACAGATCCGAAATTGTCCTTATGTTCCGCCCCGAGGAACGTACCAGCCTGGTAGTTGAGCTTCCCCCGACCAACGTCGCTGCCTCTATTGCAGCTGTCAGAGATGTCTGGCAGGAAACCCTGCCGGGGTACGAGTTCACGTATTCATTCCTCGACGAAACTATCGATAAAAACTACGATGAGTTGAGGAGTCAGAGTAGAATGTTCTCCCTCCTGGCTCTCTTCGCCATCGGTATCGCCAGCCTCGGGATATTCGGCCTTGTCTCGTATACAGCTGAGCAACGAACCAAAGAAATCGGAATCCGCAAGGTGCTGGGTGCCAGTGTCCCCAGCATTGTTCAACTGCTCTCAAAAGAGTTTGCCATTCTGGTGGTTCTTGCCAACGTCATCGGGTTGCCGATCGGCTACTTGTTGGTGAAGGACTTCCTCAGTTGGGAGGCGTTTCCGATCAGCATCGGCCCATTTTCATACATTCTTGTGTGCCTCGGTGCGGTCGGGTTCGCTCTGGGCACCGCCAGCTTTCAGTCGATCAGGGCTGGCCTCGCAAATCCAGTGGACACATTACGCAGTGAGTGACACTACCTTAGTACGCTGATTCTCGTATACCACATGACAGCCCACAATCCAAGGAGATCCATGCCGTGCTGAAACACTACGTTAAGACCGCCCTGAGAAGCCTTCTCAGGAAAAAGATGTACACCTGCATCAACATCATCGGGCTGGCCGCCGGGCTGACGGTGTGCCTAGTGGTACTCGGCAATATAAGTTACGAATTCAGCTTCGAGAATTTCTACGAAAACAAAGATCGGATCTACC
>CP070824.1:766579-769584 GCA_020344395.1 Candidatus Zixiibacteriota bacterium
ATCTTGACAGACATGAGGCGGTAACTTATATTATTAATGCCAGGGAGCCCGACCCTGAGAAAATAAGACGATCCTCACATTTGATCCGATCCCGCCATACGTGCTACAAATTAGTGTGACTAAGACTGTACAATTCATAAACCAAGGAGTGTGTGATGAAGAAGCTATTCTATGTGCTGGCACTACTGCTGGCATTCCTGTTGATGCCGAGCGGTGATTTGGTGTCACTCGACGTGCCGTGGGAACAAGGTCCCGGCGACGGCGAAGGAGATGGCGACGGTGATGGTGATGATCACCCGTGGGGCGGTATCTCTGACGGTGACCAGGACGATCCCAGAGAAGTCTGTTTGACGGCGACCGGTATTCCGGCTGTCGACATTGTCTACTTCATCTGGATCCAGTCGTTCTCGTTTGAGATTCAAGTCAGTCACGACAACAACGAGGTGGCCCAGTCAAACCAGACTTATCCCACAGAGTCCGCTGGCCCGAGCGGGGATAACAAGCTGTCTAACGGAAACGGAAAGGTGAGCAAGTGACCCGGAAGCAAAAACAAACAGGCCCGGAGTTCCGTGACACGGTCGCGACGTATCTATCGTCGCTCGTGAAGAAGCGGGACTTCGCCGGCGCGACTGCCTACTACGAAACTAACCGTAGTCTGATCAGTCAAGCCGGTGGATCCTGGGCAGCAGATCTGCTGCACCAGGTATCGAGCGCCTACGCTTCCCTCGCTGATAACCCCGCTGCCCTCAAGACAGCCCGCGCTGCCCAGGCGATGGCGGCCGCAGACGGCGACACCGTCCTGCTGGCCGAGATCTTCATAACCCTGGGTGAGACCCTGCGCAACATGGGTCAGGTGAAGGAAGCGCGCAAGGCGTTTCAGGATGCGGAATCAATATTCCGCCGTAATGATCACCTTGAAGGACAGAGTCGGGCCCTGAACCAGTTGGCCGGACTTCTGTTCTCTCAGGCTGATTACCGTAACTCTCTGCGAATTCTTATGGATGCCGTGGAGATCGCACGGAAACTCGATGACAAGAAGAAACTTGCCTATATGATGGGTAACATCGGGCGGCTCTATACTTTTATGGGGGACCTCGATGAAGCCGAGCGACACCTTCAGATCAACATCGAACTCTCTTCAGAGTTGGGGGACGATCTGGAGACGGCCAAGGCTTACCTGTCAATTGGGTACATTGGAATTCAGAAAGGTGATTACGTCGAGGCAGAGAAAGCTCTGACGGAGGCATATCCGCTGATCATCGCCTCCGGCAGCCGCCGCGACGAGGCGATCTACTACAGTTACCTCGGTGAACTGCAGTTCCGCTCCGGCCGCACCGAGCGGGCGAGTGAGTCTCTATCGAAGGCTCTCAGCATCGCGGATCAGGTGGCGCCGGAATCAACACTTGTCGGTCGCATCACTCGCCTGATGGCAGAGTTGTGTGTACGCACGACCGAATACCACCGGGCTCGAAAGCTTGCCGCTCGCGCGATGCTGATCGCTGAGAAAGCAGGCAACAAGGTGGAGATCGGAACACTGCTCAGAATCAAGGCCCAGATTGCGGACGCGCTGGAGAAGAGAACCAGCGCCCTGAAGCTATATAAACAGGCGCTCGACACGCTCGAAGAATCAGGGGTTCGCTTCGAGAAGGCCGAGTCCCTTGTTGCGGCCGGTCGATCGGAATCGTTTGATCTGCGCACGCGCATGACATATCTTTTCCGCGCCGAAGAGTATTACTCTCGTTGCCACATGGGGGTGAAGGTCAATGAGACTGAGCGGCTGATCAGCAAACTCGAGGTCGCAAGGCCGGTGAGTACGGGAGTGAAGCCACCCTCTGAAAGCTCCGCCGGAGTTGATTATCTTACGGCTTCCGACGATATCAACCGTTTCAAGGCCCAGTTGCCCATGCTCGGACGACCGGATTTACCTATCCTGCTGACCGGTGAGACCGGAGTCGGCAAAGACCATCTGGCGCGTTACCTGCATTCACAGGTACGTCCTGACGGTCCCTACGTGGCGATCAATTGTGCCTCCGTCCCGGAGACCCTGCTAGAGTCGGAGCTGTTCGGTTACCACAAGGGCGCCTTCACAGGTGCCGACAGCAACAAACCAGGTTTGCTGGTGGTAGCCAACGGTGGGATCCTGCTGCTGGATGAGATCGGCGACATGCCACTCTCATTGCAGGCCAAGCTGCTTGGTGTCCTCGAGCAGCGTAAGGTGATGCCCTTAGGTTCTACCGGCGAGGTCGACATTGATATCATTCTGGTAGCCGCCTCCAACAGGAATCTGGAACAGATGGTCGAGGCCGGTTCCTTCAGGCGTGATCTGTACTACCGGCTGAGCGGTGTCACATTCCGTATACCGCCGCTGCGGGAGAGAAAACAGGATATACCGCTGCTCCTGTCACACTTTATGGCCGAACGGCAACTTCTACCGGAAGGATCGGAGTTGCCGCCCGGGTTGGTGCGTCAATTCGTGGCCTACGACTGGCCGGGTAACATTCGCGAACTGGAAAACAAGGTTAAGAGGCTACAAGTGATGGCTGACATGGTTGCGGAGGGAGATCTGGAGGAGATTAGCCGGTCTCTCTTTGCCGATCCCGACGACGCTTCCGGAAGTGAAGCGCTGTCCGGCAGCCTCTTTGACCGCGTGGAGCAGTTTGAGCGCAAACTGATCACTGAAGCGCTTTTGGCGGCAGGCGGCAACAAGAGCCAGGCCGCCCGGTTACTCGGAGTGCATGAGGCGACGGTGCGGACCAAATTGAAGAGGTACGGCATATCGCTCGGGATTCCGAGCACGGGAGGTGGTGCTCCCAATTAGAGCTGGTTCTGATTGAATCTGACGAACCACACGACGGTCAGGTGTCGCCTGTCTTGATGTCATTGTGAGTTCGTCAGGTCACACGATATATTCACATTCCTTGGTTGCGGTAAGTGTCTGATTATTCAGGCACTTGCCGCTTTTTCTTGAGTGCTGATTCGTATGATCATACGACCGGGGGCAACCG
>CP070824.1:769684-772686 GCA_020344395.1 Candidatus Zixiibacteriota bacterium
ATCATCAACAGGATGCCCAACCCGCCGCCGAGCATGGACAGCCAGAAGATCTGGGCTTTTGTGATCTCGTGGAAGTATCCCTGCTGAGCCAGTTCCTGGTTGGCCGCCCAGATGAAGAAAGCCGGTATCGTGAAGATGATACCGGCGGCCAGTGATTCTCCGGCTGAGCCGATGGTCTGCACGATGTTGTTCTCCAGAACCGTGACCCGCTTGCCAAACAGCAGGCGCAGTACGGCCATCGAGATAACCGCCGCCGGAATCGAAGCCGACACCGTCATACCGAACTTCAGCCCCAGGTAGGCCATCGAAACACCGAAGATGCAGGAGATAATGGTACCCAGGATGATTGCTTTCCAGGTGACCTCGGCCACGCTCCGTCCGGCCGGTATGACCGGCTGGAACGATTCGGCCCCGGCATTATTGGCATTGTCAGAGTTGCTCACATGTCCTCCGTGTGACAAATACGCGTTGTTTAACTGGCCCAAGATTGCGGGCTGCCCCGCGGAAGTCAAGATATTACAGTATATTATCCAGTGGATACGGACTTAGCGCAGTATTTGCGTCCGTGCGAATGGGCCATTCGGTAGGACAAATCTGCCGACTGACAGGGAGTTTCCGGGTATCACAGCAGACCTGCCGTCTGTCACACGGCTAGAACTTCTCCGTCCCATATAGCGAAGAACAACTCAAAGGCCGGGAACCGGTTGGGTCCTGTGAGCGTAATATATATGCCGGAGTAATGTAAGAAACTTGCTGTACAAACAACTATTAGAGTAGAAGATAGCAGGATTTGAGAGGTTGGTTTTGACCGCAAAAAGACTTGACAATTCAGGATTGGTTGTGTACCATACTGATGGACAGATATTTCACTCCACACCTCACATCACATCCGGCTGCGCTATTGAAGTTGTAGCTAACTTCTTAGTCGTATTACGGGAAAAAATGGCTGCATGGTTTATCAAATGGAGTTGCCGTGACAGCTGGAACGTTAACAGTTTAAGCCCCGAGGGGGTGAGCATTGTTGAAACGTTTTAAGATCTTCACAGTGGTCATCGCCGTCTTATCGGTGCCATCGTTGATGTTTGCCGCCGACGCAGTCGCGCCGGGAGTGACTTCAACTAACGCGGATAACACGGTTACCGTCCCTCTGGAGATTGCCAACCAGGATGGTCTAATGGCAATTGACATTCCGTTGGAATTCTCCGAGGGCGTGACGCTGCAGCGTGTTGATTTCAAAGATACTCGCGTTGAGTACTTTGATCTCAAACTGGCCAGCATCGACAACGACAAGAATACTGTCGTCGTGGGTCTGGTGACGCAGACGTCACCGGAAGCAAAGGAGTTGCTGCCCGCTGGCGAAGGAACAGTCGCTAACCTGATCTTCTCGATCGACGATCCGTCGGTCAGCGAGATCACACTGGAAGCTATCACGTTAGAGAATCCGCATCACTCGATGACTTTCATCTACAACCTGAGAGACGAGAGTGACGGCGGGGGTCAGGTGAGATCAACACCTGAGTTCAATCCCTCTACCGTATCGCTATCTGGAGTTTCCGAAGGGTTGCCGACCTCGTTCGCCCTGGACCAGAACTACCCGAATCCGTTTAACCCCATAGCACACATAAGCTTCAGCCTGCCGGTCGCGTCGACCGTAAACCTGACTGTGTATAACCTACTCGGTCAGGAGGTCAAGATCGTGGTCAATGGCGAGATGGAGCCGGGTGTGCACGAGGTTACGTGGGATGGCACCAATGGCGCAGGCGATCAGGTATCAAGTGGAATCTATTTCTACCGGCTTGAGGCCAACGACTTTGTTGCCACCAAGAAGATGATGTTGCTTAAGTAAGCGAAGCACGTTTTTACAATTGCGCGTTCAATAAGGTTTGGCAGGTTCTTTCCCCGGTCAGGGAAAGGACCTGCTTTTCTGTGCGCCGCATACTCTGCCGCGCCAGGTTATCAACCGACGCAATTCCTGCGAAAAGGGACTCTCAAATCTTTTTTAGCCTGACGGTCTCAGACCGTAAGGTGCTATCCGCCAGCAGCTTACCTTTTTAGCGCTCAGGTTGGCACAAGGTTTGTTTATACTAGCTCGGGTGCGACCACGGACGGGCGGTGCCGTTACTACCTGCCCTCCCATCGTCCTGTGACAGGAGTCACCGCGCAGGCGCTCTTACTTGGCGGTTATCACGCCTGCGAGGATCCGTGGTTTAATGAGGATTGGAAGGCTTCGTCGGGCTCGAAGCCTTCTCTTTTTTTTGCCCTGACCGTCTATCGAATAACCAGTGATTTTGTATCCGCTTCGGTAGCAGGGGTCACAGATATCTCAACCGCCTGATTGTTCTCTTCTACTGTAACAACCACCTGTGGCTGGTTCCTGGCCGAACTGTACCGCGCCGTCAGCATTGCCGCCATCCGGATATTCTCTTCGGTGTTTGGACCGACAAGAAGTGTTACCGGGGAGCCGATGTCCATCGCTTCAAGCCTGATGTGATGTTCGCGCCTGTAGGCATCAATCAGGTTGTTGTCAGCTTCATCTCTTCCCACTATCACCTTTGTCTCAGGATTGACGCGAAAGTGTCGCCCCACCCGCAGGAGATTCAGATCGTCGAATGTGAGCCTCTCGGTATGGGCCAGCAGGTCTCTCAGGCGATTGGAGTATCCCTTATCAGTCAGCAGGCAACCACCTGCCGGGGTAGGGTAATCCTCCAGGCCGAACTCCTCGGCCAGTTCGAGTTGGCGCTTGCGGCCTCGCCCGGTGATCCCTTCCAGCTGCTCACGGTCAACCAGCCCTTCCCGCTCCGGTTTCGTTGGGGGCAGCCTTTTCGCTGAGAGGGGGCGCAGCAGGATGTCCTTCACACCGGCCTCCTTCATGACCAGGTCCAGCATGGGTCGCACTTGCGACAGCGGTCGCTGCCCCAGTACTTCGCCCGTGATCAGGAAGTCCGCACTGATCATCTCCATGTACGTTCTCGCTTCCTTCAACATTAGAATGCGGCAGTCCA
>CP070824.1:772786-775768 GCA_020344395.1 Candidatus Zixiibacteriota bacterium
ATGAGCTAGGCTGTCTCCCGTCAGCAGAAGTGGCACAGGATGTAAGGTGTGGTTAAAGGAGAGGTTGGAGTCCTTTCCTGCAGCAGGAAAGGGCTTGCCAACGGCGATTTCGGCTCCATAATCGGGGTGTTATGCCCCGGGAAGGAGCTGAAGCTATGGCTAAATCGAAAGATGTCGTCAGTCAAATCAAGCGGGCCACCCGGCGTAGGTTCTCAGCGGACGAGAAGATCCGGATCGTGCTGGAAGGATTGCGAGGTGAAACTCCCATTTCTGATCTGTGCCGGAGGGAGGGGGTCGCCAGCAGCATCTATTACAAGTGGTCCAAGGCGTTTCTGGAATCCGGTAAGAATGGCTTGACCAAAGATACCCTTCGTGATGCAACCAGTGACGAGGTCAAACGTCTCAAGTTGGAAAACGCCGATCTAAAAAAGGCCGTGGCGGAGTTGACACTGGATGTGATCAAATATAAAAAAACACTCGGCATGTAAGCGAAGGAGGTACCAGCGGATGAGTCGTGATCAAAAGCTAGACATCCTTCGCCTCATCGAAAGTTCTTCTTTGAACATATCCGAGGCATTGATGAAATGTGATATCCCCCGCAGCACCTACTATCGCTGGAAGCGGAACTTCAAGGCGATGGGCCGAATGGGCCTGCAGGACAATCGGCCTTGTCGGGGACGCAGCTGGAATCAGCTGCTCGACGGGCAAGTGGATACGGTTCTGGAATATGCCACGCTTTACCCGGAACTGTCCAGTCGCGAAATCAGCCTGTATATCACTGATAACGAGCAATTCAGTGTATCCGAGTCCACCGTCTATCGCATCTTGACAAATCATCATCTGATTGCCGAGCAGAAAACGAAGACCTTCCCGGCCTCAAAAGAATACCACACTCGAACAACCGGTATCAATCAGCTATGGCAGATGGATGCGACTTATTTGAAGGTGGATCGCTGGGGCTGGTTTTATCTGATCAGTGTATTGGATGATTTCAGCCGCAAAATCCTGTCGTGGCAATTACGCACTGCGATGGATACCGGTGCGTTCAGCGATGTGGTCGAACAGGCGTTTGAATTTACCGGCCAGCACCAGGTTCCGGTCGAAAACCATACGAAACTGTTGACGGATAACGCCAAGGCGTTGGTCTCCTGTGAATTTGGCCACTACCTGGAAGCCAAAGGCATCGGACATATCCTGGCCTCGCCTTACCATCCACAGACCAACGGAAAGATCGAACGCTATCATCGCAGCATGAAGGAGCAAGTACTGCTGCATGTCTGGCAATTGCCTGAAGAACTGGAATGTGAAATTGCTCGATTCGTCCAATGGTATAATCAGCATCGCTACCATGAAGCCATTGGCAACGTCACCCCCGATGATGTGTACTTTGGCCGCCGGGAACAGATCCTGGCTCGGCGTGCCCAATTGAAAAAGAAAACAATCCTTGAAAGGAAGAAGCACAACAGTAAAATATCAATCACCGGAGCCGAGATCGTCTCTTAAATCAGATACCTTTTTGTCTCATTTCTGCTGATACGATAGATCCACTTGGCAACACCGGTCTCCTAGGGAATAATTGTCTGAAAAACCCTAGAGTAAGGAGGCTTGCCATGTGGTATGTAGGAGTCGATTTAGGTTGGAAATCGTCGGTGATTGCTTTGCTATCTGATGATGGCATCAAAGTCTCGCCCAAACGGTTCTCCAATCAGAACCCATCCACGATGATGAAATATTTGTCCCAATACAAACCCTTTAAAGCCGTCATTGAGGCAACCGGTAGCTATCGCTGGATTTACGAATTGCTCATCCAACACGGAGAGGTCATCCTGGCTCATCCTTTCCGCTTGCGAGCGATATGGTCCGGGAAAGCCAAAACCGACAAGCTTGATGCCAAGGTGCTTGCTGAGTTACTCCGTGCCGACTTGATGCCAGAATCTTATGTCCCTCCGCCGTCGTATCAAGTCCTTCGAGATATTACCCGTGCTCGAGCAAGATTAGTCCGAAGACGTACCCGAGTCAGAAATGAACTCCGCAGCATTCTTGCCTGTGCGAATATTGAGAGTCCCATGTCATGCCCCTTTGGGCCGCGGGGCTTGAAATGGTTTGCTTCTTTGCAGTTGAATCCTGCGGCTGACATCGTGCGTGATGAACTTATTGAACGACTTGAATATTTTGAAACCGTCATTCATAAGTTCGACGAACGTTTGAAGACCATAGCTGGCCATTATCCACAAACAGAAGCGTTAATCGATATCCCGGGTTTTGCTTTGTATACTGCCTTGCTGGTGATTGCCGAATACGGTCAACCGTGGCGATTCCGTCAGGCCAGCCAAGCAGCCGCTTATGCCGGATTGACTCCCAGAGTCTATCAGTCCGGACAATATGAGCATCGTGGCAAAATATCCAAGCAGGGCTCCCCATGGTTAAGATGGATTCTAGTGGAAGCGGCCTTTAAAGTCACCCGTAAGGATGAACCGTTACGTCGATTTTATGAGCGTGTTCGACGTCGCCGAGGAAAACAGGCCGGTCGTATCGCCGTGGCCCGCAAATTGGCCGAAATCTGTTGGAAGCGGCTTATGGCTTGGCATCAATCTCAAGCGGCTTAAAACAAACATTTGAAACGATGGCAGAGGCAAGAAAAAATCGTTGGCTCGGGTATGTCTTTGATTAGTCCGAATGAATGACTGAATCGTTCTGCTGATTGGGCAGCGGTTTTTTCGGAACGTATACTGTGTGTGGACATTCATTTGTCCTCGACACGAAGAGGTGACTGACCTCGTTGTCGTATCAATATTTAAACACGCTTGACAAGTGGATCTAGAGGTGAAGACATACAGATTATGACACAGCAAGTCTTATCAATACAGGGCTCAACTACTGGACTTTCGACACAGATTTTGCGGTAACCTACCTGAATGAGGAAACTGGCCAGGATTACTCTGTCAATATCGGTTACAACTATAACACTGAGAATCCTGACAC
>CP070824.1:775868-778843 GCA_020344395.1 Candidatus Zixiibacteriota bacterium
TCTCGTCAGGATCGGAAGGTTAAGGGTGGTCAGGGTGTGCCGACCGACGGTAAAGGAATCGGCCGCATGGCCGTCTTTGAAGAAGATCGACATCTGGCTGTCGCGGACTATTAACTGGGCGCCCAGCTTGAAATCGGCGGAGCCTTCCTGCGGAATCCGGTGGATCATCTCATCACCGGAAGGGTCCATCCATTCTATTACCTCAATTAATAAAGACATGGTATCTCCCGTTGGCATGGATTTAGACGTTTTCTATTTATTTCGTCACCTTGCCCGATTTCTTAAATTCGCGCTGGACCCGGATTTTGACTGAGTTCCGAGCGACCGCGGGCGGCCAACAGCCGCAAAAATAATTTGACACTTTTTCGGCCCTGCTTTATATAAGCAGTTAAACCATTGTCATAGAATTCAGAGGACTCAATGGGCGCAACAACCAGACGATTTATTCTCTTGACCGTATTTTCTATCCTCCTGATTCTGGCCCTCCAGACAGGCTGTGATGAACTGATAACCGAGCAGGTGTTCGTAACCGAGGCCGGTCACCCCACGGCCGATTTCAGTCTCGATACCATGGTCAGCAATGGTGTCGGATGCGTACCCTTAACAGTGCAGTTCGTGGATGAATCCACGGGCCCGCATCATGTTTTGATATGGGCTTTCGGCGACGGGGACACCGTCTGGGATACTATCGATGCCCAGGCCACTGAGCCATACATCGGCCCCGAGCACGTGTATGACACCGCCGGTATTTTTACCGTAGCTTTGACAGTAAAAGACACGGCCCTTGACGGCATAGATACCCGCCGGAAGCAGCGTTTCGTTTATGTGGGCACCACCAACTCGCTCTTCACGGTCATTCCCAATATCGCCTGCGTGGGTAAAGAGATCGCTTTCTCTCCCTCTGAGTACACCGATCTCAAAGATTACACCTGGGACTTCGGCGACGGCTCTACCCCGGCCGACGGTGCTGATCAGGCGCATGCATTCAGCGAGGTTGGCACATATACCGTTACTCTGACAACAACGGACTCCTGCGGCTCGACCAGCTTCTCCGTCGATGTCGATATTGTTCCGTGCCCGATCGTTGATATCGCCGCCGACAGTACAAGAGGGTGCGTGGCAACCGGTGATCTGGATATTCCTTTTCACGATGCGAGTGACGGGAATCAGTCCAACGTGGTGTCGTGGCTGTGGACTTTCGAAGGCGGCGCGCCAGCGCAGTCTTCGATCGCCGATCCGGTTATTACCTATACCGAGGCGGGACGATACTCGGTTATCCTTAGAGTCACCAATGAGTTCAGCGGGGTCGCCACTGATACGTTCGAGAATTTTGTGACCGTCTACGACGCCCCGACGGCGGAGTTCGAGGTCAGCGCCGACTCGACCTGCTACAGCCCGTACCGGCAATTCCTGGTTCAGTTCACCGACAACTCCCTGGGGGAGATCGACCAGTGGATCTGGGATTTCGGCGACGGCACTTATGACAGTGTGGAGCAAAACCCGGTTCACGCCTACACCCAGCCCGGCTTCTATACTGTATCTCTCGAGGTTAATAACTACTGTGACACCAACAAGCGGACAATCGACAGCCTGATCCAGGTGGCTGATCTCCTGCTCGACGCCAACGTGCTTATTAAGATAGACACGGTTGAGGGTAACGGTGACGTCGCGAGCACTTTCCGGTTCTCCGATGTTTCCACTGTCGGTGTGCGGACATCGTGGACTTGGTATGTGGACGATATTCTCGCTATCGAGGACGATACCGATCCTCAGTATGACACGGTGTTCACAGATCACGGGACAAAGGTGATCAAGCTGGAGGTCTCCAACGCCTGCGGCACAGCCACAGCGGAGACAACTTTGATCGTTCAGCCGATCAATTAGCAGTTGAACCCAGAAATGACGGACAAAGAAAGGCTCGCCATCGGCGAGCCTTTTTGATCTGTGCTGTGAGTCAAGGCGACTGTTTGATCAGCCGAGTTCCGCCTTGAATTTCTTGGTCAGAGCCGGAACGACTTCGAAGGCATCCCCAACAATACCGTAATTGGCGATATTGAAGATCGGCGCGTCTTTGTCGCGGTTGACCGCCACTATCGTTTTGGATGTCTGCATGCCGACCAGATGCTGAATTGCTCCGGATATACCAATTGCGATATAGAGTTTTGGGTTCACCGTCTTGCCGGTCTGCCCAACCTGGTTGGAGTACTCAGTCCAGCCCGCATCGACGATGGCCCTGGAGGCGCCAAACGCTCCCTTGAGAACATCGGCCAAATCCTTGACCATAGCAAGATGATCGGCGCCTTTCAGGCCACGGCCCGCTGCCACGATAACATCAGCTTCGGTCAGGTTGACCGCGCCCGATGACTCCACTTTGAGTTCTTTGACTTTCGACTTTCCTTCAAGAGCAGCAGCGTCGGCGCTTTCCTCAACGACCTCTCCGGCCCCGTCTTTGGATTCCGGGTAGATCTTCATGCGCACGGTCGCGAGCAGCGGCTTGTCACCGGCGTTTTTGCTTACCTGCGAGACCACGGAACCGCCGTAGCTGGGCCTAGTGGCCACCAGGCTATCCCCGTCCAGCGCAATCGATGTTATATCCGACGCCATAGGTGCCCCCACCGCCCCGGCCAGACGACTGAAGAGAGCTTTGCCATAGAACGAAGCCGGCCCAAGGACCAGATCAGGCGCATACTTGTCAATCAACTGGGTCAGAACCCTCGAATAGATTTCATCGTTGAAGTGCTTCAGCTCAGGATTTGAAACCGCCAGAACTTTGCCGGCTCCGCGAGCAGCGAGTTGTGAGGCCAGTTCAGAGGCATTCTCGGCCAGGATTGCCGTATAGATTTCGCCTCCCAGTGATTTTGCGGCCTCGATAAGTTCGAACGAGGCGGCCAGAAGTTTGCCGTCCTTTTGCAGGGCTACCGTAAATATCTTCATTGAGATACCTTACCTAAATCGTTGCTGTTTAAATAACTAAT
>CP070824.1:778943-781916 GCA_020344395.1 Candidatus Zixiibacteriota bacterium
GAGTGCGACGTACCATGATTCCTGCAATCCGGCCCGGGCGATGGGTTTGCTCGAGGAGCCACGCTATATCATCAAGCAGGTCTGTCCGAATTTCGTAGAGATGCCGGAGAACACGATAAGGGAGCAAACCTTCTGTTGTGGCAGCGGTTCCGGTCTGGGCACGGACGAGAACATGGAAATGCGGCTTCGCGGCGGTTTACCGAGAGCCAATGCAGTTAAGTATGTGCATGAGAACGATGGGGTGAACATTCTGCTGTGTATGTGCGCTATCGACAAGGCCACTCTTTCACCTCTTATGGAGTACTGGGTTCCCGAGGTGGTGGTCGGAGGCGTGCACGAAATGGTAGGTAACGCGCTGGTGCTGAAAGGAGAACCGGAGCGAAAAACCGACCTCCGGGGCACACCTTATCCCGGAAAGGAGGGCAGTGACGATGTATGACGGCGGCAAAGTCATACTTGGCCTGGTTGTCTTCCTGGTGCTTCTGGCGGCGCCTATCTTCTACAACCTGGCCAGCGGCGAAGCGCAGCATGTTCCAGAACTGGAGAAGGCGGCCAGAGGTGATCAGTGTGTCCGGGACAGTACCTATATGACCGGTAACCACATGGACCTGCTCAACGAATGGCGCGATCAGGTGGTGCGCGAAGGGGAACGGTTCGAGACCGGTCCGGACGGCGCGACCTATGAGCGCAGTCTTTCCAATACCTGTTTGAGTTGCCATGTCAACAAGGCTGAATTCTGTGATCGCTGTCACGACTATCTTGGTGTGCAGCCCTACTGCTGGGATTGTCATATTGTGCCAGAGGAGACCCAACCATGAGTATGGATAGAAGGAAATTCATGAGGGTGTCAGGTCTTGCGGCCCTGGGGCTGGCCGGCGGCGCATCCCGGGATTTGCTGGCTCAGGAGACGCCACCAGACACCACACGTGCACCGTTAACGGGCAGCCGCTGGGCGCTGGTTGTCGACCTGCGCAAGTGTATGGCCGCCGGGGACTGCACCGATTGCAGCCAGGCCTGCCACCGGACGCACAATGTTCCGGAGTTCGACAACCCAAAAGACGAAATCAAATGGATATGGAAAGAGTCGTTCGAACATGTCTTCGAGGAACAGGAGCACGAGTTCCTGGAGGAGGCTCTGAAACATGTCAAGACGCCGGTTCTCTGCAATCATTGCGATAATCCTCCCTGCGTGAGGGTATGCCCGACTCAGGCGACCTGGAAACGCGAACAGGATGGTATCGTCATGATGGACTGGCATCGGTGCATAGGCTGTCGGTACTGCGTGCTGGCCTGCCCTTATGGTTCACGCAGCTTCAACTGGCGGGATCCCAGGCCATTTATCAAAGAGATCAAGCCGGACTTTCCCACTCGATCTCGCGGCGTGGTCGAGAAATGTACTTTCTGCGAGGAGCGTCTGGCCAGAGGGTTGCAGCCATCGTGTGTCGAGGCGTGCAAAGAGAGGGCGTTGATATTCGGGGATCTGGAAGATCCGGACTCGGAGGTGCGGAGGCTTCTCAAAGAACGATTCACGATCAGACGTAAACCCGGACTGGGTACCCAACCCGAAGTCTACTACATGGTGTGAGGTAATTATGCTTGAAAAAACACTGAGTGGAGACAGAAGATACTGGGGCTGGGTATTTGTGCTGCTGGCCATTATGGGACTGGGTTTCATATTTTATTTGAAGCAGTTCGGCTACGGTCTCGGTATCACCGGGCTCAGCCGTGATATAACGTGGGGACTCTACATAGCCCAGTTCACGTTTTTGGTCGGGGTGGCGGCGTCGGCCGTTATGGTTGTCCTGCCGTATTACCTGCACAATTACAAGGCGTTCGGCAAGATCACGATACTGGGTGAGTTTCTGGCTATCCCGGCTGTGATCATGTGCATGACGTTTATCTTCGTAGATATGGGTCAGCCGTTTAGAATTCTCAACATGTTTCTGCATCCAACGCTGAATTCGATGATGTTCTGGGATTCGGTGGCCCTGGGCGGATACCTGGTCCTGAACATAATCATCAGTCACCATACGCTAACTGCCGAGCGCAAGGGTGTACCGCCAAAGACCTGGATCAAGCCAATAATAATCCTGTCGATCCCATGGGCCATCAGCATACACACAGTAACGGCGTTCCTGTATTCGGGACTGGCCGCCCGACCGTTTTGGCTCACGGCTATTCTGGCTCCCCGGTTTTTAGCCTCCGCCTTTTCGTCGGGTCCGGCCTTGCTGATCCTGCTCTGCCTGGTGCTCAAAAAGCTGACCAGGTTTGACGCCGGTAAGGAGCCGGTGCAGAAGCTGGCGGTGATCGTCACTTACGCCATGGCTATCAACATATTCTTCATCCTGATGGAGTTGTTCACAGCCATATACAGCGATATGCCGCACCATGTCTCACATTTTGAGTATCTGTTTTTCGGTCTTCAGGGTGACACGACGCTGGTGCCGTTCACCTGGGTGTCAGTGATACTGGCGGTCATTTCACTTGTCATGCTGCTGGTGCCGAGTGTTCGACGAAGCGAGAAGACACTCGCAATAGCCTGTGTAGCCGTGTTTGCCTCGATCTGGATCGACAAAGGGCTGGGCATGGTAATTACCGGGTTTATCCCGTCCCCCCTCGGTCAAGTGACACCTTACTGGCCGACCTGGCCGGAGTTCCTGATATCTCTGGCCATCTACAGTTTTGGTCTGCTTCTCTTGACCGGTCTTTACAAGATCGCTCTCTCGGTACGAAAGGAGTTGCCGGCTTAGCCAGGCGCTTAACTGAGTGGGATGATATCTACGTTTATGGGGTCGTGACTTTTACGACCCCTTAACTGTGAGCAGTCTATGGACAGATCCGATGTTGTGGTTATCGGCGGGGTGGCGGCCGGCCCCAAAACGGCCGCTACGCTTGTTCGCCGTTTGCCCGATACCAGAATAACCCTGTTTCAGAAAGAAAAGCATCTTTCCTATGCCAGGTGCGGACTGTCTT
>CP070824.1:782016-784971 GCA_020344395.1 Candidatus Zixiibacteriota bacterium
TGATAACGACCGTAGACCTGGGTTGGGACTACCTGAAGTCGTTTTACCCCCCCGACCTTCAGGCCGACTGGAAACCTGACTGGCAACAAAGTAATTTCAGTATATATGTTCTACTGAAAGAAGGTCTGACCTCGGATCGCCTTATCCAGGATCTGACTCAGATGAAGACAGCCGCCAACCTGGATAAATTTGGCCACGAGTTTGATATCCAACCGATGAGCGATTTCTACCTGGGTTCATCGCATCTGTCCAATAATCCGCTGAGGCGCGGCAGCAGAACGTTCGTGCTGGTAATCGGTTTCGTTGGACTGCTGGTTCTTATCCTCTCATTGGCCAATTCAATCGTTATCAACACCGCACGAGCTGTTAACCGAGCCAGAGAGATGGCTTTGCGCAAGGTGCTGGGTGGGTCGGCCGGGCATTTACTCAGACAACTTTTAATCGAATCATTCGTTTCTACCTTCTTGGCGGCAGCCTTGAGTGCGGTTCTGGTAGTGGTGTTGCTACCGGAGATAAACCAGTATTTTCGTTTGCACCTGGGGCAGGACGAAGGTCTCCTGTGCCTGTTGTCCATCATCGGTCTTATCCCTTGTCTGATTGTCGGCTTCGTAACTGGACTGACCCTGATGGGGTACATCGCGGCAGTGGACCCGGGAAACATTCTTCGAGCCGGTACGATCGGAGGGCATCATCGATCAATGCTGCGTCGCATTCTGGTCACCGGCCAGATATGTGCCTTCGCAGGTTTGTTGATCTTCATGCTCTCGGTTTACGAGCAGGTGCGCTATGCCAAGAGCAGTCCGTTGGGCTATGACCGCGATAACCTGCTGACATTGATATCGTACGATTCGGAACTCACCGGCAAAATGGAAATTGTCTCAGAGGAGTTGAAACTACACTCGGGTGTCAACAGCGTTACCAGGGTATCTCCGATGCCCCCGACTGATGGCTGGTCAAAGATCAGCGTGCCGCATCCCGAACAGGCAGACGAAGAAGTTGCGATTGAGAGTATCTCGGTTGACTACGACTTTGTCAAAACGCTGGGACTGGAGATCATGTGGGGCAGGCCATTCGACAGAGAACAGGATTCGCCGGTCGGTCAGAATATCCTTGCCAATGAGGCGGCTGCTCGGAGGTTTAATCTGAGTCAAGCCACCTCGCCGACGATAGGCGACTACCAGGTTGTGGGCATAGTTAATGATTTTCATCAACATTCGTTTCGAGAGAAAATCGCTCCAACGGTGTATATGCTGAGCCCTCAGTATGCCCGTTCAATAGCAATCCGAATCAACGCGGGTCATTATGATCAGATAAAAGCCTTTGTGGCGACCGTTATTAACAAGATTGCTCCTGACTCAGAATGGTCCCTGGCGTACGTTGAGGAGCATTTGGATGTAATGTACGCCCGTGAGGAAAGACTGGCTCGGACTATCGGCTATTTCGCCAGCCTGGCCTTGTTGCTGGCTGTGGTTGGTTTGATCTCTATTTCCTCCCTCGCCGCTGAACAACGAACGAAAGAGGTCGCGATCAGGAAAGTGCTGGGTGCTTCGATGTACCAGATCATCAAAACTCTAGGCCGGGAGTATGGAGTGTTGGCGGTTATCGGAGTTGCGCTAGCCTGGCCGATGGGAATCTACGCGACCTCGGTCTGGCAGCAGAATTTTGTTTACCAAAGCCCCCCCGGAGTAGGAATCTTTTTCACAGTCTTAGGACTTGTCCTTGTTATCACATGTGCTGCAGTGGGGTTTCATCTGCTGAGAGCCGCAACTGCTAACCCAATCGAATCAATCAGGCATGAATGATGGCGATTGCTTCACGGGTTAGCCCTCCAACTGGCAGGGATTCTCACGCCTGTGGAGCAAAGAAATCAACGGTGCGTTTGAGTCCTTCATCGAACAGCACGGTCGGACTGTAGCCGTGCTTACCCAACTTATCAATCGCGGCAAATGAATGCCTGATGTCCCCCGGGCGCGGTGAGTCGTAGACCGGCTCGACATCAGTTGACATTATTCCCTGCAGCTTACTGATCAACTCGTTTAGAGTGTACCGAGCTCCGCAGGCCACGTTGAAAACCTCGCCGACAATCTGGTGGTTAGTTGCGGCAAGGATATTGGCCTGGACGGCATTCTCTACAAAAGTGAAATCCCGTGACTGCTCTCCGTCACCATAGACAACCGGAGGCTGTCCCTTCGCCAGAGCCGAGACAAAGCTGGGGATGACTGCAGCGTAGTCTCCCTTCGGGTCCTGCCTGGGACCGAAGATATTGAAGTACCGGAGGCAGACGGTCGGTAGTTTGTATAGCTGCCAGTATACACGGCAGTGGTGCTCGTTAACCAGTTTGCTGATGGCGTACGGCGAGAGGGGGTCGGGAGACATCGCTTCGTGCTTGGGCAACTCTTCGGACTCCCCGTAGACAGATGAGGAAGATGCCGCCACCAGTTTTTTGACTCCAGCCTGCCGGGCTGCCTCGAGAACATTAAGGGTACCGCCGATATTCACAGCGGTGGAAGTCAAGGGGTCTTTGACCGATCGCGGCACCGACGGCAGTGCTGCCTGGTGGAGCACGTAGTCGATCCCGGCCATGCTCTCCGAGACAGTCGGGAGATCCCGGATATCCCCCTCTATAAGCTCTATCCGGTCGATCATCGCGGCCAGATTCTCCCGCCTGCCTGACGAAAAGTCATCCAGCACGCGGACCTGCTCACCCATCTCCAGCAGTCGAGCGACGATGTTGGAGCCGATGAATCCGGCTCCGCCGGTGACCAAATATCTCATCTATCCTGCTCCAAACGTTCCGTAAAAGACCTCTTCATAGACATCGGCAATTGTCAAATGCAATCCATTGCCCTGGCAAAAGCCCGAGGTTGAAGCTTAGTGTAACGGATGGTCCCGACTATGTCCAGCTTGTTTTCTATGATCCTGCGGCCGAGAAGGTCTTCCGGCGGTCAAGTCGGT
>CP070824.1:785071-788010 GCA_020344395.1 Candidatus Zixiibacteriota bacterium
GCACCCGCTACAACTCCAACCGATAGAGCGGCCTTGACGGCGACAACCGCTGCACCTCCTCAAACCCCAGCCGCCGGAACACCGCCTCGGGGCCCGTGTACGAAAACGCCGCCGGCAGCTTCTTCCCGTCTTTGGTGAGGGTCACCGGGTAAGCCTCGACCAGTTTCCCTTTGCGCCTCTTGATTGCCCTTACTGCCGCCTCTGCCAACTGCCTGCTCAGGCCAATGCCGCGATATCCCCTGGCCAGATAAAAGCAGTTTATCGCCCACAGCCGACTGATGTCTGCTCTTCGGTATGCCTTAACGGTCTCAGTCCGGGGGAATTCTACCCGCCGGCCAAACGAACACCAGCCCACCGTATGGTTGCCGTCGAAAGCGAGAATGCCCCTGGCCTTTCCTGATTCCACCAGCTTCTTAAAGGCCCGGCGATTTGGCTCCCCCTTGACCGCATCCCACATCTTGCCGCCATGTGGCGTTCGCCAGTGCATGCACCAGCAGCCGCCACACGCCCCCTTCTGGCCGAACAACTCCTTGACCGCCGACCAATCTGTCTTTCGCAGTTCCCGAATCGTCAACCGGGCGGTTTTCTCTGTTTTGCTCATGCCCAAACATAAGGGAGACTCGGCCATTTGCAAGATTATTAGCGTTGTGCAGGATCACAAATGCCCAACAGGGGCGAGCCTTAGAAACTGCTTGATTTTCGAAGGCCAGAGCCTATCTTAAGGCGATTCGTGTCGGCCGTTTCGTTTGGTCGCAACCGATTGCCACATAACGGAAAACGGTCACCGGGCATACTGGAAAGAAAACAAAGTACCATTGGTAAAGGTGATAAGAGATGAAATTCGATGACTCGTTGCAGGGCGATATCGTAATTCTCGATGTTTCAGGGAAGATCATGGGAGGTGAGGAAACCACCATGTTCCACGGCAAGATTCACGAGTACATGCAGTTGAACAAGAAGAGCATCATCGTCGACATGGCCAAAGTGGATTGGATGAACTCGGTCGGTCTGGGCATGCTTATTTCGGCTCTTACAACGGTCAAGAACGGCGGGGGCCGACTGGTGCTGGCCAATATCACCAAGATAGAGTCGATCCTGACCATCACACGGCTTATCACCGTCTTCGAGCACTACGACTCCCGTGATGAAGCGATAAAATCATTCGCCTAGCGACAGGATTCTGCTTCAAAAGCACCAAACCCCGCCTGAAGGCGGGGTTTTTTCATTTTGTCTTTTCCCAGGGTACCTCTTGATTCGTTTAGATTCGCAAAGTAACTTTCAATCAATGACCCTCGTACAAGTGTGTAATTGCCTTGTTAACAGCAGCCAGTGGGAGATTCAAAGTGAACCAGAAAATCATCACCGTAGACGCCTTCACCGATAAACCGTTCTCCGGCAACCCGGGTGCGGTGTGTCTGCTGGACAGCCCCATGCCGGAAGATATGATGCAAAATATCGCCCGCGAGATGAATCTGTCGGAAACAGCATTCCTGTACCCTGAGGGAGATGCCCGTTACCATCTGAGGTGGTTCACGCCGACCGTTGAAGTTGAGATGTGCGGTCACGACACACTCGCCACGGCACACGTCCTGTTTACGGACGGCCACCTGGCACCCGAGGCCACGGCGCGGTTCAGAACCCTCAGCGGTGAGCTGACTGCACGCCGTGACGGCGACTGGATCGAATTGAACTTCCCCGCCACTCCGGCGGCCGCATCCGACACCACGAAGGGGCTGAGTGAAGCTTTGGGAGCGGAGCCCGGTTATGTCGGGATGAGCAGATTCGACATGCTGGTCGAGCTTGACTCCGAGCAGACGGTCAGAAACCTCACACCCGACATAGCAGCCATCGGAAAGCTCCCTGCCCGCGGGGTAATCGTTACTGCAGCCGCTACCATGGAAGGGTATGATTTCGTCTCGCGCTATTTTGCCCCGGCTATAGGTATTGCGGAAGACCCGGTGACTGGATCGGCTCATTGCGTTCTGGCTCCATACTGGTCCGAGAAGTTGAACAAGCCCCAGATGGTCGGCTATCAGGCATCTGCTCGCGGAGGCACTGTCAAGATGACGGTCGACGGCGACCGGATCCGCCTCGCCGGCAGAGCGGTGACGATGATGCGCGGAGAGATGAGTCTGTAAACGACACCGCGGCATCCAACCTGCGAGTATCCTTTACCTCTCGGCGACGCCAGGAAGAAGGCATTTGCCGCTGAATCTGATTGCGCCGATCTTCATCCTCCCTATATTCCTTTACAATAATGAACCGATTATTGAACGACCTCAATGACGCCCAGAGAGAAGCGGTAACTTCCACCGACGGCCCCTGTCTTGTGATAGCGGGGGCGGGGTCGGGCAAGACCAGGGTATTGACCCGGAGGGTGGCTTATTTGCTCATCGAGCGGCTGGCCACACCCGAACAAATCCTGGCCGTTACTTTCACCAACAAAGCAGCGGGAGAAATGAAAGACAGGGTGACCTCGCTGCTCGGTGGTGAGATCCCTCAGCTGAACGTATCGACATTCCATTCTTTCTGCGCCCGGCTGCTGCGCCGTGAGTCCGCACACATCGGCTACATATCTGATTTCACCATCTACGACGCCGACGATTCACGAACGTTGGTGAAGAATTGTCTGAAAGAACTTGGCTTTTCTGAGAGTCAGTTTCCCCACCGGGCACAGGTGCGAAAGATATCTGATTTCAAGAATCGGTTTGTCAGCGTTGAGACATACCGCAAGCAGGCCCGGGGTTACTTCGAGACGCGCAGCGCCGAGATATACACCCACTATCAAAAGCGACTTCGCCAATGCGAGGCGATGGATTTTGACGACCTGCTCTTCAACACCGTCTGGCTCCTTCAGAATAACAGTGAAGTCAAAGAGAAATACCAGACACGTTTCCATTACGTTCTGGTCGACGAGTATCAGGATACCAATCATGTGC
>CP070824.1:788110-791028 GCA_020344395.1 Candidatus Zixiibacteriota bacterium
TTGCCTCGCGCTTTGCAGAGGGGCTGGCTGCGGTTCTCATCGACGGCAAAATGGGCTTCATCGATGACAGTGGCGAGGTCGCCATCGAGCCGGCCTACGATTTTGCCCAGGATTTCTCCGAAGGGTTGGCCGCCGTCAGCGTCGATGGGTTAATTGGCTTCATTGATCCATCCGGCCAAATGGTGATTGAACCACGCTTCGATTTTGCTGAAAGTTTTTCGGAAGGACTGGCCGCCGCCCGGGACGAGGAGCTGATTGGCTTCATTGACTCCAGTGGCCAGATGGTCATCGCCCCCCAGTTTGATGAGGCCGGTCCTTTCCAAGATGGCCTGGCCCGCGTCGAATCAGCCCATCGCTGGGGTGCCATTGACCAGACCGGAACGCCACTATTCCAGTTGCCAGTATCGGCTGTCTCTCCCACCTCAACCCTCATCATCCCCTTTATACCCGGTGTGCCAGCCGAAACTCGGGACGGCATTTGCCTGAAACAGCTAGTGAGTTCAACAGAGCCCAGCGGTTGGCGCTGTATTGTCGAAGCCGAAACGTCTGGGCAGTTCGCCAAATCATATCCCTGCCTGCTCGCCGACGATGGCCAGAGCCTGGTCTGTCAGGCTGATCCTCTGGTCGGAGATCCCGGCTTTCGCGTTAATCTGGTTGAACCTCTGCTCGGTCCTCCCATCGTATCGAGCGTGGAAATGGACAGTAGTAATCGAGCCTGGCTGGTTCAACTGGCCGACGGGGCAATTTGTCGCCCGGCCGCGGACGTACGCGCCACCATTGAGGGTCAGCGGGCCAACTATACCTGTTCGGACAGTTCGGTGTTGTTGGGTGAATTGCGGCCCGGGCCCGTGTGGCAAGCTGATCGAGTTGCGCTGACCGATATCAACCCGACCGCTGCTGGGTACATGGCTAATCAGATCAGTCCAGTGGCAATTGCGGTGGTATGGCAGCCGGTGGATCCGGCCGCCGTTCTGGCAGAAATTGGTCTATCAGCCACTGCAATCAATATCGATCCCACCGGCGTGGCTGAGACCATTGCCCCTCAGATCAGGCCAGCCATGCCCGCCACCCCCGACGCAGCGGGTGAACCGGCTCACCTGAGATTTGCCTTTGATAACGAAGATCTACCGGAAGGGAGCGGTGTCTTTTCGGATCAGGCCCAGTTACTCATCTATCCGGTGGCAGCCTATCGAGAAGCCAGCGCTGATGAGGTTGGTCGACGCGTCGAGGCTCTGCAGGCGCTGCTGCAAGATCGCCCGGAAAGTGCTGATGACGAACTCCCGGTACTGCCTGACTTCGGCGAGGCCGAACAAACCTTGCAAGCCCAGCTCAAATATCTCGACTTCGATGGCGGAGCAGGGGTGCGCTTCATCACCCATTACGGGGTCGATGCCGCGCCGATCACCGATCACGGCACCTTTTACACCTTCCAGGGTCTAACTGACGATGGTCAGTTTGTGATTGTCTTCTTCCATCCTGCGCCGACTGAACTGCTGCCGGGAGACTCTGATGAAATCGCAGCTCTGATTGAAGATCGTGACGCGTTTGCAGAGAATTTCGAAACCTATCTTCAAGAAATCAGTGACCGGCTCAATCAAGCCGAACCAACAGATTTCGCGCCTGATCTGACCGATCTCGATGCTATGTTAGAGTCGATTCAAATTCAACCCGAACCGAAACGCGTCTGGGTCCACCAAGTAGAAATCGAGATGGTTGATGGTGAATATGTGGCCACAATCGTCGGAGATTTCCCAGATAGCTGCTCGACACTGGGTGACGTTGAGACCGCGGTGGAGGGTGACACTATCGCGGTCACCGTCTACGCTGATAGCCCGCCGGACGTGATGTGTGCCTCAGTGTTGATACCGTTTGTAGAAACTATCACCCTTGATCTCAGCGAAATTGAACCCGGCGACTATACCGTGGTGGTCAACGAGTTTGCGACCACAACCTTAACGATCAATTAACATATTGCTGATTACCGTTCTGAATGAACATACTCCGCGTCTGGCTATGAGAGGAACGTGTTGAAGAAAACAGGTTTTCTCCAGCCGCATCCACGCTGCCCTGAACGCGGCTGGCATCAAGATACCCTTTCCCCAACAGGATGTGCATCTCGACATTACCCCGGAGACTGTCGGACAGCTCTCCCATGCGGATAAAGGCTCGAAACAGCCGGGGTCGGATTGGCAGGGCACAGGAACAGCATAATCCAGCGTGATCAAAGAGAGAATAAGATATGTTTGCAGACAAAATCCTACTTGCTTCCGATTTAACCGATAAGTCGCGAGCTGCTGAGAGGACTGCTTGCGCTCTCGCCGAACGTTTGAAGGTAAAACTCGTCATCTTACACGTGATACCGGAGCGGGCCTCGTTTGGTATGTCTACGACCCTCCCGGAATTGAGCGATCCGGAGAGGCTGAACCGCAAGCTGCAAGCCATTGGCGAACAAGACGCTCCTGATGCTGTCAGATTGCTTCGGAACGGCCTACAGGCGGAGACAATTGTGAACGTAGCCGAGACTGAAGCCGTCGACTTAATAATCGTGGGGACGCAGGGCCGGACGGGTATCTCCCGCGCGGTCCTGGGCAGTGTTGCGGAAGCTGTAGTGCGACAGTCAACCTGTCCGGTAATGGTGGTAAAGCCCACCGTGAATATGCCAGCCACGTAAACCTCACCGGGTGTTGGCGGCCTGCTGCCCAGGCGTTCAACCACTATGCATGAGTATACAAAGTTACATTTGGGGGAGCAACACATGAGGAATGCAAACAGTTTACAAACCAAAGAAAAAATCGAGCTGATCCTGCCAGAAAATGCACCACCGGCCTTCCATCTACTGGCCAAGCCGACCGGCGCCATCTGTAATTTGGACTGCGCCTACTGCTTCTTCCTGGACAAGGAATTGCTGTACCCCGGTA
>CP070824.1:791128-794012 GCA_020344395.1 Candidatus Zixiibacteriota bacterium
CCAACCGCCTGACCGGCCTTTTTGAAGCCTATCTGACCGAGAAACGTATAGATCGCGGTGTGTCACGACGCATTACCGAGACCATGATCGGAGAGACCGATTGAGCCAGGTTGAGACACTCAAAATTCTGGAGGAAAGACTTGAGTCCTACCTCGATGAGGCCATCGCTCTCAAGGATGAGCGGCTCGGAGTACTCGATGGTTTACACCGGCTCGACATAATCACGCGCGGCTTCATAGAAGGGGACAGCCTGACTGATGACATCGGCAACTGGTTCGGCGATCACAGCGGCTGGCTGGAATCGGATCGAATAAAGGCCCCGGATCGCAACCGCGTAAACCTTATGCTCGGGCAGATCCAGAAGGAAATCCATGCCTCGCAGGATGACTCCCCGGCCGCGCGGAAGATTTCCGGAGAGATCAATCGGTGGTCGGAGCGACTCGGCCAAGCAGAGAAGGCCGACGAGAAAAAACACAAACTGGTCCTCAAGAGGCAGCCGGAGTCAGCCGCCGGGGACCTTGAAGATGATACCATACCTGCTTTCGCCGAGAGCCTCCAGCGTACGACCGGGCTCTTCCTGGATCTTTCAGGTGACCGGCAGCACCTCATGAGCGTGCTGGATGAAGCTCTCAAGTCAGCCACACTGGGACAGAGCAAAGAGGCCTTGCTTTTGTCGGCATCGATCATATATTACCTCAAGCGGAACGGGTACAAAGTGGAACCGTTCCTCAAGCGGCTCAAGGAAGCCGAGAGCGTCCACCAGGGGGGCTCGCAGCGTGCTTAACCCCTCGGAAAAAGCGTATTATCTCGCTCTGGTCGCTCTGAAACGTAAGGATTACTGCGCCGCCGCCGATCAGTTTGATATTGCCGCTCCCCATTTCAGAGGAAACCGGGAGTTCGATCTGTTCCGGGAGACAACCCGGATGCTTCTGGCGGTCAAAGACGAGTTGGCGGCCGCGGAGGATGCTGACGATAGGATTGAAATAGAGGAGGTCTTCTCAAGTGGCCAAGAAACAGACATTCGCTGATAAATTGCAGTCCCGGACCCAGGTTTCCACCTGCCCGGTGTGCAACTCCGACATACACTATGTCAAACACGTCAAAGCGGTGAAGGGTGACAACGGTGCCTGGAAATACCGCACCCAGATGACCGGCGTCTGCAAGTGCAACGAAAAAGAGGTTTACTCCTGACGGTCTGTTCAGCCGGTTTCCCGACCTGATCGACAATCCGAGACCCTCCCGACAGGGAGGGTTTTTTGGGTTCACTAGGAAACCTGACAGGCCAACGCAGGGCGTAACCATCATCCATTGTTCGGTTCTGCCGGTACGCTGGGAATCGAAATGCAGGCGGCCGTCATTCCGGCCTCCGAGCCGGAATCCATTGACGGGACCAGAACCCACGACAAGCCGTTGGCCACCCGGCTGTCGGCGGATGCCGTCCGGCTGGCCTATCCGCCTGGGGTTTGTTGATAAACCCTGTGCACCGTTGTGACAGGTCTTGATCCCGTGAGAGCGGGATTGTGACCTGTCACGTTAAGCACATACCGGGCAATGGCGGCAGGTCACACAAATCCGCTCAAACGGATTCGCAAGACCTGCCGCAACTCTATGTAACACATATCGAACCAAATGGGACGCCCGGCGATGTCTGTTAGGCGACCTCGCCGGGCTTCTTGATGCGCAGGCGTGGGATATTTTTCCGGCTTAACGGCCACAGACGCCTGGATCTTGTGTATGGATTACCGGTTCCGCAGAGCAGAGCACACTGTTTCCATCGGAATGTTTCTGTACACTTAAAAATACAAACCAGTACAGAGAACGTTGATAAGGTTGCAGTAGAAAAATCCCATGGCAGGAGCTCGGTGCCAACCTACACACCCCCTTGCTCCCCACCCCGATTTCGTTATATTCCAGCGACTTGAACCGTCAGCACGTTTAGCATGAAACAGGAACCGCCAACTGCGAGCACAGGTGATTCGTCTGATAAGACAGCGCGGCAACCGTCACGCACAGACGCTCCCCGTATGTTCGATCGGATCGCACACCGGTACGACCTGCTCAATCATCTTCTGTCGGCCAATCGAGACGTTGCATGGAGGCAGCGGATGGCCGACTTTCTTCCACAAGGAGACAGCCTGAACGTGCTGGACCTGGCCACCGGCACGGCCGACCAGTTGCTGGCGCTGTATAATTCCGGGCGTGTGAAATCCGGTATCGGCCTTGATTTGTCTGAAAAGATGATGGCCATAGGTCGGGAAAAGATCGCCAAACGAGAACTCTCCGACCGACTCAGTCTTCAGAAGGGTGACGCCGAAGAGATTCCATTGAACGACGAGAGTTTCGACGCGGTGTCGATTTCATTCGGGATACGAAATGTTACCGACGTGAACAAAGCGTTGCGCGAGATGTACCGTGTTCTCAGGCCAAACGGACGGGCGCTGATCCTTGAGTTCTCAATTCCGCGATCCCGATTGATTCGGTATTGGTACCTGTTTTACTTCAGATTCATCATGCCGGTCATCGGCGGCCTTGTTTCCGGGGATGATTCTGCCTATCGTTATCTCAATGAAACGGTCGAGACCTTTCCATACGGCAAGGATTTCTGCAGGCTGATGAGCGACGCTGGGTTCAACGATGTGAAGCGTGAAGAGCTGACATTCGGGATAGCCTCCATCTACTGTGGAGAAAAACTGTGACCCCGAGTAAGGCGACATCCCGAACCGATCTGTCTCTCTCCACATGCGCGAAGAGGCTCGCGGGCAGAATAACGGGCCTCAAAGCCCCTTCCGTCGCCGGCATAATTCGTGTGGAAGTCGAGACAGACGCCATCGACCCTTTGGACTGGCTGGTCGCGCAGGATTTCGACACCCGCCTATACTGGCGG
>CP070824.1:794112-796982 GCA_020344395.1 Candidatus Zixiibacteriota bacterium
TGTCTTGGCCGTACCGTGCTTGGAAATGTATGATTGGGTGGTGGGGAAATCGTTCAGGACGGCATCGAGGTTGCCGTTGGCCATATCGATGAAGGCGGCCCCGATGTTATCAAACGAGAAGACATGGATACCGTCGATCTTCTTGGCCATCAACTCGCCGGTGGTCCCGAGTTGGACGCCTACCCTCTTGCCCAGCAGATCATCGACACTCGCAGTCAGGCTATCGTCGAGGGGAACGGCAATTGTCTGCCCGGCCAGGTAGTAGGGATTGGTGAAGTCGACCACCGCAGCGCGTTCGGGCGTTATGGTCATGGCCGAGATCACCAAATCATATTTCTTGCTCCTCAACCCGGGTATGATACCATCGAAAGGTGTTACGATAAACTCCGGCTGCCAGCCGTTGACCCGGCAGATCTCGGTGACGAGATCAATATCGAAGCCTTCCGGCTGGCCGGTTTCGGTGTTGACCGTTTCGAAGGGCGGATAGGTGGCATCGGTACCGATGCGAAGGGCGGTTCGTTCGGACATTTCCGCCTGCTCGTCCGGGCCGCATCCGGCCAGACACAAAATGGAGACAGCGACAATCAGAGTATACTTCATGGTTTAGTGATCCGCACGATATTGGGTTTGAGTTTGCTCCTGTAGCCGACGGAATAGTAATACATTCCGGCATGAGCTACAAACAAAAAAGCGGCATGGCTGCCGCTTTTGTCAGATATATCGTTTGCGAACGATCAAAAATAGTCAAGAGAAAACGAATTCAGACGCTGGTCGAGATCGATCTCGATCAGGGTCTGAAGGGTGTCGAAGCCCTCGGAGACGAAGGCGCCGCTCTGATCCTCAATCAGCCCGATCTTCACAAGATAGGAACCGTAGTCTTCTCCAAATACCCTGAGTCCTACACTCTCGGGAACGCGCAGTTTCAGATCGGATTCGTCGCCAACTATCGAGACTTTGACGAAAGGCTCCAGGTCACCGAGCATCAGGTAAATGCGAGCATCGTCGGCATCGAGGGTAAGATTTTCCAGATGGGAAGTCGACAGGTTGAGGTGGATATCGGAATCCTCGCTGTAGCATTCGAGGTCAAGAGGGACGCTGTCGGAGAAGCGAAGATACCAGTCGCGGCGCTTTTCAGTGTCTATCTTCACTATGCCGCCGCGAAGGAGGCCTCCGCTCCGGTCGGATAGATTGAGCTTAGCCACACCCTCATCCAGATCATAATCGATTCTCGGTTTCCGGGTAAACTTGTCAAACCGGCCATAAAGCAGGTCGGTACCGGCATCGCGAATGGTCAAGTCGATGCCGTCAAAATCCAGGACGGCCTTGAGTTTGTCAATATCGGGACTGAATTCTTTGCGGTAGACAGACTGCGACATAAAGCTGGTCTGACTTCCGCCCAGGCTGCTTTCGAAGGCGATAGCGAAGCCGACGGCCAGAATGGCTACCGACGTCAGGTAGGAAACGAACTGCAGACGCGTTTTAGTGAAGATCTTCTCTACCCCTACCAGGATCAAGACAACAGCCGCGAACACCACGAACTCGAGCAGGAAGTTATAATTCAGTACCTCCAGGTTTGCCAGAAGAATCAGGGTGCCAAACTGGATAAGCAGGATGCCCCATCGGAACCTGGCTGGACTCATGACAGCGAACCCCCGTTCTCCGGCTTGGGCTCCTGACCGTTTACGGTCATGTTCGGTTCAGCCTGATCAGCGTGCTGCCTGATGGTCGGACGCCGGAAGATCAGGATCAGTCCGACCGCGATTATGACCAGCGGCCAGAACAGCTCCCAGCGGAACCAGTACCAATTTTCACGGATAAGCAGGATGATTCCGATAACCATAAGAATCAAGCCCGGCAGGTAGCGGTTCCAGGATGAATAGTGACCCTCTCTGGGCGGCTCGGCTGTGGCCTGTTCAACCGCCACGTCTCTTTTGGGCATTAGAATCCAGGCTACAATGTAGGCCAGGATACCTATTCCGTGGCTGGGAGCCAGGACCAGCAGAACCAGAACTATACGCACGAAAACCGGGTCTATCTCGAAGTACTCGCCCAGGCCGCCGCAGACACCGGCAATCACTTTGTTTGTCTGGGAACGATAAAGCCTTTTTTCCATGTCATCTCCTTTTAATCAAGGACAAAACGGTATCTGAGATATATATACGTTATCGCTATGACAAAGTTCTCCAAAACCCGGCGAGTCTACTCCCTTTCGGGGAGCAGGGCAAGATAATCGACGGCTGCCTGCCGGAGCGATGCGTCCTCGTTACCGAGGTAGCTCTTCAGAAAATCGATCGCCTGGCCGCGTTCATCTTCGTCTTCGGTAAGCAGAGCCACCTGATACTGGGCCTCCAAGAGCAGTCTTTCGGTCTCGACCGGCTGGTCCTCTCCGGCAGTGGCGCTTGCCTCCGTTTCCTCCGGTTCGGCCAACTTCTGGGTTGCTACGGCTCTCGACCTGACATAGATGCCAACCCGTTCGACTGCGCTGGCACTGTCCACCACGGCCGAAAGCGAGTCCCTCCGGTGGCGCCAGTACTGGAGAGGATCACCTTCCACGGCCAGATATTCATCCTCCCGTATTTCCATCTCTGCAGGTTCCGATACTTCGAGATCACCGACCGGAGCCTGAACGACTTTGGGAATGGCCGGGGCCTGAGGAACGGTCTCAGTCCCTACTTCGGCAGGGGCGTAGTCAAATTCGTCCGCCGTCACGGTCAGTTCATCGCGGGCTTTCTCGGCCAATTCGGTTTTGATTTCAGGTTTTAGGGTGCGCGGCTCCGTTTCCTCAGCCAAGACAGGTGGTTCATCCACTACCGGGGGTGGGACCTCCGCTCTGGCCTTCCTCTCCACGAGGTCTTCCTCCTCGATAAGTG
>CP070824.1:797082-799930 GCA_020344395.1 Candidatus Zixiibacteriota bacterium
AGGGGGGAGTCGGCGCAGGTGTTTACCGATAAGCCGCTTTATGGAATCATGAGGCTTGCCGCCACGTTGATAGTCAGCGCGATTTTCTTATACCGTCTGTGGCAAGACTTGATCTAAAGGCCGCACCCCCGATCAGTCTAGCGCCTGAAGATGAAACCGTTCGAGAAAGTTACTGTAGTCTTCGCTAACTGACCAACCGACGCGGTGAACGAGCCTGGCCACCGCCTCGTAGTAGGCATATCGGGCATGTATCGCCGAGAGCTCCGCATCAATAGCATTGGCCTGCACATTGAAAAGATCAGTCAGGCTGTATTCGCCCGAACTGTAACCTTCAACGACGCTCGTGAGCACCTGACGCGCCCGCTTGCGTGACTGAAGTGACGGGGTGATCCGGGTAACGGCAGCAACCAGAGAGTGGAATTCGGTCCTGATTTGCCTCATGATCTCCAGGCTCACCTCGTCCTGCCGATACTCCATCTCGCTGAGTACAGCTTTGAGTCGGGAGCGCTCGCGAAATCGGTCAGACCCAAGGAAGAGAGGAAGTCGAAGCATCCCGGACACGGACCAGGTCGTTTTCTCTTCGGTAAATGTCGGTGATTCTTCCAGCCAGTCGGAGAAATTCAGAGAAGCGTTAAAGCTCAGCGACGGCCAGAAGCGGGCGGTATTCCGTGCCAGCAGACTCTTTTGAAGATCAGTCTGCATCCGTGCCCTGCCTGCGGCGGGATTCAGTTCGAGGGCCTGCACGACAATTCTTTCTTCCAACTCTTGTTGAGCTGCCCTGTCTTTGAGCCTGTCGTTGAGACGGCTTTCGTTCATTAAGAATGATTCCTCCGCGAACGTAATCGAATCAAGCTGTAGCGGTTCGTTACCGGGAAGGTTGAGCAGCGCGTTTAATATCACCCGGGCGATCTTGCAGTCGGCTCTGGCGTCAACCACACGCAATGTAGCCTGGTAGCGCTCGTCTTCGAGTCTGATGACATCCAGGGTGTCTCCCTCGTCGGTCTGCGCCTTTGTCATGGCCAGTTCCAGGTTGTGCTCAATGACGCCTCGATTGGATGCCAGTGCGTTCAGGATCTCCTCGCTGCGCAGGTAATTGAGATATGCCAGGCTAACCGCCAGTTCAAGGTCAAGCTGGGTCTGCGTGAAGTCTATATTGGCAAGGTCGCGGTGCTTCGATGCTAATTGAATCTCCCGGATTGTCTCCAGCGAGAAAAGCTGCTGGTCCACCTTCAGGCTGGACCGGTAGCCGTCTTTACTAACCAGGTCTCGGTAGTTGTGAACCGTGTTGTCATCGAGGTGCGTGATCCGGGTTGCACCCACCAGGTGGGGCATGTAGCCACTGTACGCCTGGCGGGCTGCCTCGGCAGCGGCGTGGACAGCGTCGCTCTGGGCCAGGATTCCGGGGTTTAGAGCCGAGGCCCGATTAATGGCCTCATTGAGATCCATGTAAGTGACCTCTCCGCCCGGCGGAGCCTCGATAACGGTGAAATCAGAGAGGACATTTTCGGGCAGCTCAATTCCACACTTAAGAGCAGTGCCGTTGTTAACGGCCAGACCCAGGCCGCCCTGCAACGATACCGGCAGGTCCTGCGGAAGTTCTCCCAACATTATGCGTACGGCCTTGGCGGCGTTGAACCTGGCCTCGGATACTATCGAGAAATACGACGCTGTGGCAAAGGCGCCTCTTTCGAGGACTAGCTTGCCTTCAGAGGTAAAAGTCGGAATTCCACGCTCACTCACCTGCCAAAGAAATTGACCCAGCGCGGTCTGGTCCAGGGCCCAAAGAGGAGGCAAATACAAGGCATCGATTTCCTCTTCAAGGCCATTAAATGCCTTGAAGTAGGCAAAGGTGCCGTAGATGTTGTACCCTTCAGCGGACACGACTTCAAAGCCCAACTGCTTACCGATTGCTTCGAATTCGCTCACGACCGTGTCTAACTCGTTTGCCGAAGGAAAGTAGAGGACTCCGAGACGGTCGATGTCAATTAGACGACTAAGTATGGTGAGTTCCTCGTAAAGTCCGACGGGTCGGCTGTGTACCGTCAGATTGGATACGATCGGTCGGCCGCTCTCGTCAAGCAACCCCTCCAGTCCCGGGTCGAACTGATGCATGGCGATGATCGGCCTGTCGAAACCGGCTTTGAGAAGGTCATGCACGACCCACGGCCCCATCGCAATGAGAATGTCAATTGACTTCTCGTCGGCAAGCTGTCGGGCCATGATCCGGCACGTGTCACGCATCCAATCAGCCGATCGAAATCCTTGAGGTATTGTTACGAACTGATAGCCCTCGGGCAAAATCAGCTCTAGCTGGTCATAGAACTCCCTCCGAAGTAGTGAATGCGTGGCATAGGGACCGGCCTCAAAGTAGCCTAGATTAAAGCTCCGTTTGGCGGGCTGCTGGGCGCCGCCGGTGGCCGGTATTGCGACCACTGTCAATATCGCCAACAGACTGACAATCTTAGTAGCACGCATGGCGTTTTCGCTCCTCAAAACAAGTGATCCCGGCGGTCCGGGTCAGCCGGATAATAGGAAATTTGGCCGGCGTTTTAAAGCAAATTCTCTAAAAGTTTTCCAGATCGGAAGCGGTTGATTGACAATTCCCTGGAGGTGTCACTAATTTAAAGAGAGCGCAATAGGCTCGCTTTGAGTGCACGGGAGCGTTGTTGTCATGAAACTGCGACTGATACAGAAAGACATCAACAACCATGATCTGAAGAGCTTCCTCGACGCCGTGCCGCAAGGGACGACGGATATCGTGTGCTTTCCCGAGCTGGCCACCTCCGGGTGCCTCTACGGCGGGGGCGAGGTAGCAGATTTTGAAAGTGTACTCCGGGATCTGTCCGGT
>CP070824.1:800030-802870 GCA_020344395.1 Candidatus Zixiibacteriota bacterium
CCCTCTCCTTCCGCCGCTCACGTAGTCCATTGGGCATAAACCGCTGTCACCCTGAGCCTGCCGAAGGATGAGCTTCTCATTACCCCGTCACCTCGGAACGAGTCGGACCGACGTACCGACCTGAGCCTGTCGAAGGATGGGTTGCCTCAACATGAGAAATTACCCCTCCTCTTCCATTGTGCCATTTCCTGTCACTTACCCCTAATGTCTTGATTTAAAGCACAATATCGGGCGTTTTCCCTAATAGTCTATGCGTATTAATGAGCAGGACCTGCGGAATCTAACTCGGGGGATGAATCCACGCGCACATAACCATCAGATTTTATTAAAAATAATGATTTTCCTGACAGGCATAATAATTGCAAAATAATAAATGTTTTAAGGGATAATTCCGATAAGAAGTATGGGGATTCCCCTGTGATGTCAACGAAAGGGTAACCCCCGGGCAACCGGGGGGCACAAAGCTACCTGTCCTGATCCCGTGCAGGATAGAGGGGCTGCCGAACATGACAAAGAAGTTATCGAAACACCGCTTCAAACTGGAACAGCTGGAGCAGCGGCTGCTCCTCTCCGCCACCCTTGAGTCCGCAGCCCCCGATATTATACCCTCCCCGGCTGATTCACGTTTCGCCGCACCGGTTCTCACAACACCGCTCCTGTCAGACAGGGTGCAGCAGAATCCTGCCGCTCAGTATGAGCGCCATGAAATAATTTTTGTCGATGCCGGCGTGCCGGACTACCAGCAGTTTGTCCATGATCTGTCCTCAGATCCCGGCGACGGCCGAAGGATCGACGTCGTTGTCCTGGACAGCAGCCGCAACGGAATCGTGCAGATCAGTGAGACCCTTGCCCGACATCAGGGCATTGACGCCGTGCATGTGGTGTCCCACGGAAACGAAGGTGCGGTCCAATTGGGCAATGTGTGGCTTACCCTCGATACCATTGATGCTTACGCCGAGTATATTGAAGGCTGGGGAGATGCAGTGACAGGTGAAGCTGATCTCCTCTTCTACGGCTGCAACCTTGCCTCCGGTGCAGAAGGCCAGGCCCTGATCAGCAGCCTCACATTTCTCACCGGCGCAGACGTGGCAGCGAGTGATGATGCCACAGGGCATGCCTCTCTCGGCGGGGACTGGGACCTGGAGTATCGGTTAGGCAAAATCGAGACGGCCGTCGCAGCGGGATTGCAAGTTCAGCATGATTGGTTCGGGCTGATGGCCGTTGCGGTGGACAATGTGACAACCGCCACCGGTACCTCCATAACGAACGTTTCACATACGACATCTGGCACCGAGGGCTTAATGCTCATCGGAGTATCCATTTCGACCGGTGACCCAGATCGCCCATCCTCGATGAGCTACAACGGAGTCGCATTGACCCAGGTCGGGGTGCAAACCGGTACCGGCCAGAACCGGATGGAGATCTGGTCCTTGGTCGCTCCGGACATCGGCACCCATAACCTGACCATCAACTGGAGCGGTGAACCCAGTGGTGCCAGCCTGGGCATCATCACTTTCACCGGGGTCGATCAAACCACACCCCTTGGCACGTTCGCGTCCGCTACGGGCAGCGGTACCAGCGGGTCGGTCAATGTGACCTCTGCCGCTGGAGAGTTGGTTTTTGGCTCCGTGATGGTGTCCGCAAGCAACCAGGATCTGATTCCCGGCGGCAGTCAGACTGAGCAGTGGGATATTATCGGCGGCTCGGCAAACGGCGGAGGCAGCACCGAAGTTGGAGCCCCAACAGTGACGACTTCATGGTCGTGGACATCCAGTGCCAACTGGGCCATCGGTGGCGTGTCGATCAAGCCGGCCAACAACTCACCCACACTGGACAACTCGGCCAGCCCCGTTCTGGACTCCATCGGCGAGGATTCGGGCGCGCCGTCCGGCGCGGTCGGCACCTTGGTCTCCAGCCTGGTGGACTTTCCCGGCGGCGGCGGCCTGGACAACGTGACCGATCCGGACACCAGCCCGGTGACCGGCATCGCCATAACCGCCGTCGACACGTCCAACGGCAGTTGGTACTACTCGACGAATAACGGAAGCAACTGGTATTCGATGGGATCGGTCAGCAACGGTTCTGCCCGGCTGCTGGCGGCCGACTCCAACACGCGCGTCTACTTCCGGCCCAACTCGGACTACTACGGCACGATCAGCTCGGCGCTCACGTTCCGCGCCTGGGACCAGACCACCGGCAGCAACGGCGACTCGGGCGTCGATACCAGCACGAACGGCGGCAGCACGGCGTTCAGCTCGGCCACCGACACTGCCTCGATCACCGTCACAGCCGTCAACGACGCTCCGGCAGGTGCTGACAAGACGGTCACCACGCTGGAGGATACTGATTACACCTTCACCACCGCTGATTTCGGGTTTACCGATCCCAACGATGCCCCTGGCAACAACCTCACCGGGGTGAAGATCACCACCCTGCCCGGGGCCGGCACGCTCTATGTTGATGCTGATCTTGACGGCGTGGTGGATGCCGGCGAAGCGGTCACCGCCGGGGCAACGGTGGCAGTGGCAGACATCACGGCCAGCAAGCTCAAGTTCAAGCCCGCAGGGGATGCCAACGGAGCCGGCTATGCCAGCTTCACCTTCCAGGTGCAGGATGACGGCGGCACTGTCAACGGCGGCGTCGATCTGGATCAGTCCCCGAACACCATGACCATCGATGTGACCTCCGTCAACGACGCTCCCACCGCAACGAACCTGACCCAGCTGAAGGCCTATACGGAAGGTGATGCCTCCGTGGCACTTGATAATATCGTCGTAAGCGAACTGGACACCAGCCCCGCTCAGACCATAACCGCCACCCTCACCCTGAACAATACGGCT
>CP070824.1:802970-805784 GCA_020344395.1 Candidatus Zixiibacteriota bacterium
ACACCAATTCATTCGTTGTGACATCATGGATTGAGAATCCAGGTGGAGACGAGATTTGGACGCCTAACTTAGCGGCACTCCCCCTCACAGAACACCTGGAATCTGAATATCCGGCACTCGCTGGAATCATTCGCATCTGGTCGGATGCAGAAGATTGTCCTGGCACGGCGCTCGGAATTCTCGTTCGATCGCAGTCTCGATCACTGGCATCTGCTCCGGCGGCTCCGTGAAACAGCCGAGCATTCCTATCTGTTCGGAGTGCAACGTGAACCGGGCAGCGCATTTGTGGGATCATCGCCGGAAAGATTGTACCACCGCAAAGACCGTAGAATCGAAACCGAAGCCCTGGCCGGCACCAGGCCACGAGGTAAAGACTCTGTCGAGGACAGCAGGCTGGCCGACGAATTGAGTCGCTCCGAAAAAGACCTTCATGAACATGAGATAGTCGCTCAGGCAGTGCAGACAGCGCTGTCTGTCTTATGCGTCGGTCCTCCCGTTCGGGAAGAGACTTACGTTCGAAAGCTGGCCCGCGTGCAGCACCTGTCGTGCGGCTTCACGGCGACCCTGGCGGACAATGTCACCGATGGTGACTTGCTTCAGACGCTGCATCCGACTCCGGCGGTCAACGGCAGCCCCCACGATATCGCCATGGAGCATATTCACCGGCTGGAGAAGTTTGACCGCGGATGGTATGCCGGACCCATCGGTTGGCTGGGCCGCGATGAGGCTGAGTTTGCCGTGGCTATACGCTCGGGACTGGTGACAAGAGATAAGATGATCCTCTACTCTGGTGCCGGCATCGTGGAAGGATCCACAGCCGAGGGAGAGTGGGCCGAGATCGAAAACAAGATCGGTCATTTCATCCACGCAATGACATAGTCATGACGCCGGACCTTTCCAACTACAATACGTTTGCCACATCATTGATGATCGAGGAACTGGTTCGCCTGGGAGTTACTTTCTTTGCCATCTCCCCCGGCTTCCGCAATGCACCGTTGACGGTGGCTGCGGCGCGTCATCCGAAAACACAAAAAGTGGTGCACTTCGATGAGCGTGGTGCCGCCTTCCTCGCACTCGGACATGCCAGGGCGACAGGTCGGCCGGCTGCGGTTATCTGTACTTCGGGAACTGCCGTCGCCAATTATTTCCCCGCCGTGGTCGAAGCTTCTCAGGACGGCATACCACTTATACTACTCACAGCCGACCGACCGGAGGAACTTCGCAATTGCGGAGCCAATCAGACTATCGACCAGATACACTTTTTCGGGAAATATGTAAGATACGATGTTGACCTCCCCTGTCCTGACGACCGCCATGAGCCCGATTGCTGGCTGACAACGATAGACACGGCATTCGCCGCCGCCATGGGACATCCTCCAGGGCCGGTTCATCTAAACTGCCAGTTCCGGGAGCCGCTGGTACCGCTTCCTAACGAAACGCAATCTGATATCAGCACGCGCGCAATAGCTTCGTGGCTCGACAGCGACCGGCCTTACAGTGCACCAGCCAAGGCAAAGCCTGCTGCTGATCGAAAGGAAGTGGAGGGCTGCGCTCGAATCATAAACAGTGCCGATAGCGGAATGTTGATTATCGGGACCCTCAGGAGTGAGAGTGAGCGCAAGGCCGTATGTAAACTAACCGAATCTCTCGCCTGGCCGGTTCTGCCGGATATTAAATCATCCCTTCCTCTGAGTTCGGCTGATGTGAATTTCATCCACTATTACGATCTGCTGCTGGAGTCAGGAACCTTCCCGCCCGGCAATAAGGAAACTGTCCTCCTTCAGATCGGCAGCCGCCTGGTATCCAAGCGGCTGGTGCAATTCATAGAGGATCTTTCGCCGAAACACTACATCCACGTCGATATCGATCCACGCTGTCTTGATCCCACTCACCGAGTTACCAACAGAATCACAGGCGATATTGCCGGAACCTGTGCCGCCCTCGTGACCCGAATTTCAAGATCAGACCGAAGTAATGCTCTTGAGGATATTCTGAACAAAGACAGGCGTGCCGCCGAGATCATTGACCGATGTGTTCTTGCGGAGAACAGATTGTCGGAGCCGTCAGTTTTGAGATTGTTAAGCGGAAACTTGCCTGGTGGGTGCGCTCTGTTTCTGGCCAACTCAATGCCCATTCGTTTGATGGACGTGTATGCCGCCTCCGGCACGGATGCAACCGTGGTGGCTAACCGAGGAGCCAGCGGTATTGATGGAACCGTCGCCTCGGCAGTCGGCTATGCGATCGGGTACGGAGGACCCACAGTTCTGCTGATCGGCGATCTCGCTCTGCTGCATGATTTGAGTTCGCTGTCCCTCGTACAGAAACATTCACCCAGCCTCACGGTCATCGTGCTGAACAACAACGGCGGTGGTATCTTCGACCGACTTCCGATTGCACAGTGTGAGGATGTACACGAGGAATTCTTTGTAGCACCACACGGCCATACCTTTGAAAAGGCTTGCGAAATGTTCGGCTTGACTTACCACGCACCGGATACCCCGGATAAGTTCGTAAGTCTGCTGTCAGAGACAATCGACAGCCCCGCTCTCATTGAACTGGCCGTAGACAGGGCGGACTCACTCCGCGTGCATCGCGAGATCGTCAGACAATTAGTTCCATAGCTAAGACACCGGATCACTGTCACGTGCCAATACCTGTACCATATCACCTCACCGGGTCCGCAGGAAAACCTGTGATAATGTTCCTCCACGGCTTCCTGGGCTGTAAAGAGGACTGGCTCGAAATCAGCGGTATGCTGTCAGAGGAGTTCCGCTCTCTCGTAATAGATCTGCCCGGGCATGGCGAGAATCAGGC
>CP070824.1:805884-808695 GCA_020344395.1 Candidatus Zixiibacteriota bacterium
TCTATTGGCGCACTTTATGTATGGAGAGCAGACGCTCACTCATTATTGTCGACTGTTTCATGCTTCTATTCTGCCGGGATCGGACTCCGATCCAATAATGTGGCAACGTGCGTTGAACAATCTTCCGCTTATGAGGCAGGGGTTCTTGCTCGCGGCATTGTATTCGTCTGTTCTATCCCTCATTGTATGGAGGGCATTGACGGTGATTCGTTCCCGCAGGCGGTGGCTAGTGGCCGTAGTTCCGCTCATCATGGTCGCCAGCGGCAGTTTTTCATCTAAGTTCATTCAACCCTGCGACCGTACCTTCGGGTTCCCCGACGGACCTGTCGTTGACATAGTAAAAGAGAATGGGGAAGCAACGGATCGAACATCCGGATTCCTCGTGAGGCCCGTTTGGTTCCAGTTTGCCTACAACAAGGTGCAGTCGGCGCAGGGATATTCAACGCGGCAACTTTATTGGTACAGCGAAATTGCCGGCTGGACGAAATGCACCAATTGCCTGAATGCCAATTTTGCGAACCTCACCGGTACCAGATACATACTGTGCCCGCAGAATTGGACTCTGCCGATAAATACACTTGGTCCTGTTCCACTGGACACTGTTGCGATTGAGGATAGTATCGTAATACTCGAAAACCATAATCGTTTTCCGCGTACTTTCCTGGTCGGAAAGTACGTGGTGGAGAAAGACAATTCCGCTATCCGTGAGTGCGTAATGGACCCCGACGAAGATCTGAGAGCCCTGTGCTATCTCGACCGAGAGCCGGCGATGGACCTCAGTCCGGACTCGCTCGGCGAGTCTTCTTCCAAGATATCCCACTACTCGCCCGACTCTGTGGTCGTCGAGGTGGAGACGTCTACTAACCAGCTGCTCGTGCTCTCGGACGCTTACTACCCGGCGTGGCGGGCTATTGTTGACGGCCACGAGAAGGAAATCCTGCGGGCTTATGGGGCTTTTCGTGCTGTAGAGGTACCGGCCGGATCGAGGGAAGTGGTTTTCCGTTACGATCGTTACATAAATTCCCTTGGAATGTATCTATCCATCTTCGGGCTTATGGTCGCCGCGCTGACCCTCGGCTTTGCGTTCCGGCGGCGTTTGAAGTAACAAGTCTCGGTCCTCAGAAACAGTTGGCTGAGGGATATGAAACCGGGAATATAGTACCGGACAGGCGCTCTCAGTGCATTTAAGTTGCCCCAAAAGCAAACCGCCCCTTGCGGGGCGGCTTGTAATCAAGAAGGAATATTCTTAGTTCAGGTAGGCCCTGAGCGAGCGACTGCGCGAGGCGTGACGAAGGCGGCGGATGGCCTTCTCCTTTATCTGCCTAACGCGCTCCCGCGTCAGCGAGAACCGCGCGCCGATTTCTTCAAGAGTCAGCGGCTTCTCGTGGTTAAGCCCGAAATACAGGTTGATAACTTCAGCCTCGCGTGGAGTCAGCGAATCCAGGGCTTTCTCAATCTCGAGTTTGAGAGAACCGCTCAGGAGAGCTTCGTCAGGAGAAGGCTGGTACTCGTCTTCGAGCACATCAATCAACGAGTTGTCCTCTGAAGATGAAAACGGGGCATCCAGAGACAGGTGCGAATTGGATATCTTCAGAGTGTCGGAAACCTCACCCTCGGACAGTTCCAGTTCATTGGCGATTTCTTTGGGCGACGGGATGCGACCCAGCCCCTGTTCCAGTTGACTGGAAACCTTGCCGATCTTGTGAAGGGTGCCGACGCGATTCAAGGGAAGGCGAACGATGCGGCTCTGCTCCGCCAGGGCCTGAAGGATCGCCTGGCGAATCCACCACACCGCATAACTGATAAACTTAAAACCGCGGGTCTCGTCAAACCTTTTGGCCGCCTTGATTAGGCCTATGTTGCCTTCATTGATCAAGTCGGCCAGCGACAGACCCTGATTTTGGTATTGTTTTGCCACCGAGACGACGAAGCGCAAGTTGGCCTTGGTCAGTTTCTCCAGGGCTCGCTTATCGCCCTGCTTAATACGTCGAGCCAGGCGCACTTCCTCATCGGCGTTGATAAGAGGTGTTTCCCCTATTTCGCGCAAATACAGATCTAGAGACCTGTCCTCGTCGCGATATTTTAGGGACTGCTTAGCCACTGTCTAAGACTTTCTCCTTCCAACATTATATTGTTGATAGCCGCCCGGGCGGCCAGTTCTCTTTGCCAAACATTCACCGGAGGCTTACCGCCGGATTACCTTTCTGGCTACAGTGCCATCCGGTTCAACTACAATCAGAGGAATTCGCCGCATACTGCCGGGCAGTTCGCGGGCGATCCGCTGGATATCATCAATCGAGTCAATTGACTCGCCATTTACTTGCAGAATGATGGTTCCCCTGGTGATCGACGCGTGATCGGCTGCGCTCCCGCCAGCCACCCGTCTCACATAAACACCATTAATGCGCTGTATACCGAGAGCAGCCGCTACGTCGTCACTAAACGTCATCATCTCCATTCCCAGCCATCTCGAGACCTCGAAGTCATCCGATGGATCCTGAGCGGAATCGCTGAGCGATGCCAGAAAAGTGTCCCTGTCACCAATGACGGTCGTGAGCGTGAGTTTCTCGCCGCCCCGCATGATCTCAATGGGAATCGGCTGCCCACCTTTCACCTGAGAAACCAAGACCGATAGGTGGCTGTTATCTGTAACCGGCTGATTGTTGATCGTGAGCACTATGTCACCGTCTATCATCCCGGCCTTTTCGGCCGGAGAGTTACGGAAGACCGAATCTATCTTGACACCGCGCACGGCATCCAATCCCTGGCGGCGAGCCTCTTCCTCGGTCAGCTCCCCGAGCCACACGCCCA
>CP070824.1:808795-811603 GCA_020344395.1 Candidatus Zixiibacteriota bacterium
CGACTGATATTGAATTGGCTGGAGAGTACCTGTGACGGCCACCGGGATGTTCGCAGCGGGTTCATCCCACAAGTACCGGCCACTCACCTCTAATGACGGCGGAGTGTCGGGGCCGAATCGTTCAGCCGTCGGCTCAGCTTTGACCTCCATTCGGATCGGCATGAAGCACTCGACAAGTGTTTGTGCAGAGCCAAGAATCTCGTCAGAGCCGGGTAAAGTAACACGGAACCTGTAGGGGCCGGTCTGACAGTCCGTGCGAGTGGCAAATTTCGCGTGGAAGACACCCTGATCAGTGTCCAAAGGTTTCGCGATCAGTTCGGCGACTTGTCGGCCATCGGGCCGGGCAACCTTGACTGCCAACGGGAAAGGAGGCGGGGTATCGCCGGCTCTTCCGCGGATGATAGCTGTTATGTGAATGGTGTCGCCGGGCCGATACACTCCTCGCTCGGTGTATGCCATGACTTCATAATTCCTAACATGAGGTCGACCGAATTGGGGAACATCGTCAATGACCCACTGGTTGTTCTCCGGTTGGAGATAATTAAGGTCCCCATCCTTCTGGGCCGTGACAACCCACATCTTTCCGTCCGGATGATTGTTTGCGAACCTCAGTCTGGCAACGCCGTTCTCGTCGGTCTTTGCAGATGATAGTGTTTGATTGTTGAAAGTCAGTGCTCTGACCTCAACGTCCGATACAGGCTCTCCTGTCCGTAGTGAAGTTATCCAGACCAATGAACCGTCACGCTCGGCCTTTGCTGTTATGGCCAGGTCGCTTACGGTCAGGAGTGCCCTGCCGTCGGTCCATCTCGCATTAGTCACGTTTGCACTAATGCGATATATCCCGGTGGATACCGGCAGCAAATCCTGAAGGTCAAGCGTCAGCTTCTGCGGTTTGTTGGCGGGCAGATCCAGTTCAATCTCTTTTGTAGCCATCAAGCGTGAGGTCTTTGCGCTGTAGTACGGGTCGTGCAGATGAGATATGAGGTTGTTGGCGTGTACACGCCACGCGCTTAGCTTCAAGCCTTCTACGTTTACAGCTCTGACGTCCAGTCTCAGGTTCCCGAGCGGAGAGAGGATGCCTTTTCGGTAGACAAACTGGAAGCTGGGGCTGTATTCCGGTACGTGAACCGAGATGGATTTGTCGTCCCCCAGCGCTTTGTTGTCTATGGACAAGAGCGTACCGGGCACCACGATAGTGTAACGTCCACCCGCCTTGAACTTGCCTGTTATCTTCAGGTTTCGGCCGCTCCGATAAACATTCAATTCTTCGACAGAAGGTTCGATTCTGACTTCCGGCAGTTCTTGTTCTACGTTGAGTTCGTGGGAAAATCCCAGCTGCACCGAGGCAATCTCCTCCAGTGTCGGTCTGGTGGCATGGGTGTTGAGCAGTGAAAAGCCAGGTGGGATCTCATGAGTGCGAACCAATGACTTTCCAAGGCCCAATTCGGCGCCATGACCTTTCAGCCGTTCGTCGAGAACCATTTCGAATCGGTTCGACTGCGGCCGGCGGAAACGCAGCACAATATCCTCTTGCGGCGTTTGGGTAAGACAGACCGGCTCGCCGAGCTTTGCTCTGGTCTTGTCGTCGTAGAAGCCTATATGGGGCAGAAGATCTCCCGGATCGACCGACTGGTTGAATACGACCCGGAAAGTAACCTGGCGATTATCGAAAGCAACCAGTTCGGATCTGTCCAGTGCCAGTGATTTGGTTTTGAACTCGAATTCGTCACCACCTTCCAGAGTCCTTCCCGTTCTTTGCTCAAGCTCTTGCGTGGAACTGATCCTAAAGACTCTCCCGGCGGGCAACCGCTTGGCGAGCATGTAATCGAGCTTATCGGGTGCCGACCACATCCATTCGCCCGGCCACTCAGGGCTAAGCTTGAAAACTGCCGCTTCTTCAATCTCTCCCACAGCCTCAGGGCGGACCATTTGGCGGTCGAAGGTCAGCGAGAGCCGGTTGGCAAAGTCAGCGTTGGGCGAAGCAGCCAGCGATATGACACGGGCGGTGGGCCTCGGAGCCTTTGTCAGGCTGTTATGAATCCAAAACAGGCCAAGAATGTTGATTCCGGCCAGAAGCCCCGTGAGGGCAATGTACTTCCTTGAGATTCTTCGCATGATAGACTCCCTGAATATGGTTAATGAGCAGTCCGAATCGACGGGCTGATATTGCCATCGGTTTGAGAGAATGGACCCCTCAAATCTTACCCCGCGCCTTGGACATCTCCACCAGATGGTGGATGCGCCCTGATTGGAGGTGAGTATCCCAGGTAGAGCATCAAAGGTTCGAGACTTGCCGGTGTTTCCTTGGAGGAAAAACTGTACGCTCGTATTATTTCTATCGGCGTCGCTTGATCGATTGCTACAAATTTTGCAGAAGATTTTTCGGATGACTTTGTTCGCAAGGTAGTGACTAGCTGGCCTCTGTTGGAGGTGCTTTAGTGCGACATTATCAGCTCGTATCAGCGATGACTTCACGCGGTGAATCAGAGTCCGGAAATGGCACGTTTGGAGAGCGAATACCGTAGCCTGTGAAGTCGTATGGAATATCCCGGTTGAAATGCCGTTTTCTTGTGATAGTATCTTGTGATGAATGTCTCAGGCAAGATTTGCCTGAAGCCGGTGGCGAAGCAACCCTGGAATTGCACTGAGGTGACACGAAAGAGACCCATGAAACACTTTTGGACAGCAATCTGGATACACGCGGCTAGCGTAGTCTTAGGGCTATCAGCTGAACAGGCCTCGGCAAAGGACACGGTGCGACTTTGGTACGATGAGCCGGCTTCAAAGTGGACCGAAGCGATGCCGTTG
>CP070824.1:811703-814500 GCA_020344395.1 Candidatus Zixiibacteriota bacterium
ATGTACTTACTGATGATGTGATGGACCGAAAAGGCAGTCTTGAACGGCTGATGATCGGATTGATAGGAGTCTGGATAGCGCTTGTCGTTCTCGTGTTCCTTGTGACAAAGAGCAAGGAAGGACATCGCGAAAGGATTGTCGAGGTCATGCACCAGGCGCAGGAGCACGTCCGACTGTTCATATCCACGGCGCCGGATATGATCTTCTTTCAGCGCGCCGACGGCAGCATAACTGATCGCAATCAGGCGGTCAGCCAGCTCACGGGCCAACCCGACCAGGCCTTTGAAGGCAATTCGGGACTGTGGATGGAAATGTTGCACCCCGACGACCGTAGCGCTGTGGAGAACCTTTTGCGGCAGCCGCCGTACAAACGGGACTGCTATGAAATGAGTTATCGCCTCAAGACGGTAGACGGCGATTGGCTCTGGATAGACAGTAAGCGGGTAGTGGTGACCGACGATGACGGCAATTTTGTCGGTTACAACTGCATCGACCGTGATGTCACCGAACAGAAGCTGAACGCAAAAGCCCTCATGGTAACCACCCGGAAGCTCGAGGAGCGGGTCAAAGAACAGCAGTGCCTGTATGGCGTCTGCCTGGTGGCACGCGATATTAGTCTTTCTCTGGATGATGCCATGATAAAGATAGTCACACTGGTCGAAGATGCCTTCCAGTATCCCGAGATAACGCGTGCCCGAATAGTGCTTGAGAGCGGGGTATACTTGCGTGAGGACTTCAAGCCGACGCAATGGAAACTTGTCGAGGACGTTATGGTGGCGGGGAATAAAGCCGGCACACTGGAGGTGTACTATCTCGAGGAGAGACCCGATACTGGTGAGGGGCCTTTCCTGGAGGAAGAGCTGCTTCTGGTCGATTCAGTCGCGGCAAAGATCGGCGCCCACCTGTCAAGACGCCATAGCGAAGCCGAAATACAGCGTAGCTTCCAATTTCTGACTTCTATTATGGATTCGCTGACCTATCCGTTCCTGGTTCTGGATGCCAATGATTACACCATAAAAACAGCCAATGCTTCTTCCGGCGCGAACATTTCCGAGGGTCAGGTTCTGACCTGCTATGAGTTGACTCACCACCAGGATAAACCGTGTTCATCGAAGAGCCATCCCTGTCCCATTGAACAGGTCAAGGCCACCGGTCAGCCCGCAGTGGTGGAGCACCTGCACGTAGGAGACGACGGTGTAGAGCGGTGTCATGAGGTTCACGCCTATCCCATTTTTGACGAGCATGGCGAGGTAGTCCAGATAATCGAGTACTTCATGGACATTACCGACCGCAAGGTGACGGAGAGCAAACTCGGTGAACTGGCAGCTTTCCCGGCCTACAATCCCAACATCGTCATGAGCATCAATATCGATGGAGATGTCCTGTACATGAACGCCGCAACTGCGGACGCTCTGCGCCGAATGGGGTTGAGCCCCAAGAACGCCGACCACTGCCTGCCGCCCAACATCAAGCATATCATCGCTCAGTGCGCTCGCTCCGACCGCGGGGTCGTTAACCACGTCAGCGAGCTGAATGAGCGCACGTGGACGTGGTCGTTCCATCCGGTTGAGGGTCAGAATATAATCCACTGCTACGCGACCGATATAACCGACCACGTCAAACAGGAAAAGGAAGTCCGTTTGTTATCGGCCGCGGTGAATCAATCGTCGAATATGGTCTGCATCACCGACACCGGCGGTACCGTCGAGTACGTTAATCCTTATTTCTCTGAGGTCACCGGTTATTCTTTCCTCGACATAGTCGGTAAGCCGATCAACGTGTTGAAATCCGGCGAGCACGACGAGCAATTCTATGATGATATGTGGGACACCATTCAAGCGGGAGAAACCTGGACCGGCAACATCAGAAACCGTCGTATGAACGGGGAACTATACTGGGAACGCAAAACCATCACCCCCATTCACAACGAAGCCGGTGAGATTGTCAGCTACCTGTCGGTCAGCAACGACATCACAACCGAACTCGCGACACAGAGAAAACTAATCGAGGCGGACAAGCTGTCGGCTATCGGTACCCTGGCGGCCGGCGTAGCCCACGAGTTCAAGAATTACCTTGGCGGTATCATTGGCAACGCCTCTTATGCCATGGAACTACTCAAAGGGAAAGACGGCATGAAGGTTGTGTCGGAGGCCCTGCCCAAGATAATCGATATGGGCGAGCGGGCTAACGACGTTGCCATGTCGCTGCTTACTTATTCGAGGTCGCGACCGGAGGACCGGCAGCCGGAAGACCTGGCAAAGATCATTAGAAAATCGGTCAAACTGGTCGAGAAGGAAATGCGGATTCAGTCCATCGAGCTGGTGACACATTTTGAAGACGTACCACCGGTCGAGGTATCGGCCAGCAAGATTCAGCAATTGCTGCTGAACCTTCTGATAAACTCCCAGCATGCCATTAAATCCCACGGTGTCATCACTATTGCTCTTTTCAATCATGACCGGGAAATAGAGATACGGGTGGGTGATACGGGCATCGGTATTCCGCACGATATCCTGGAAAAGATCTTCGATCCCTTCTTTTCCACCAAGGGGGTTTGGGGCAAGGACGAAGTTATCGGAACCGGCATTGGTCTCTCAATCTGCCGCAACATCGCTCGCGAGCATGGCGGAGAGCTTACGGTTGATTCTATTGTAGGCATGGGTACGACTTTCACGCTAACCTTGCCGGTGACGCCGCCCGATGGGCAGATTTCTCCATTTGGCCGTCCGCGCGACGACGGTCTCGATGTAATGATCTTCAGCCTCGACAAATCCATTATCAGTCGCTACTATCCCAG
>CP070824.1:814600-817381 GCA_020344395.1 Candidatus Zixiibacteriota bacterium
CGTCACTGGCGCCAAGATAAGCCTTGGTGATACCAATGCTCGAATCCGGGGTGGTGAAAGTACCACTCTGGTAGAACGAAGCATCATCAAGAGCTCCGCACGTCTTGGCCGGAACCTGGTTGCCCTGCGGACGGAGACCGTTGTCATCCAGCCAGCTGGAACCCCAGAAAGAGTAGTTGAAGATGGTGTCGTCAACATCGATGTAGCCAACGATGGCCGAACCGTCATACATGTACAGCACGGCGAAGGTGTCACAGTCACCGGCGTCGTAGTAGTCCATGTTGACACGGCCGCGGCCGTCATGACCCATGTTACCGTTGTTGGATACCGTCAGGCTGAGACAGCTGGTGTGAATGGTATCCCAGACAGCGTTAACCATGGTGTCAACCACGAAGAAGTTGATCGGAATCGTATCCGGGAAGGTCGGCGAGTTGCCGGGCAGATCAAAGATGATGCGACCCATCAACTCGATGTAATCGGTCTGAACACCACCGTCGTTGAGATGGATCGTTCCGGTTTCGGTGTTGCTGAGACCGGACGGTACCGAGCCGCTGAGACCGGTAACGTTCAGCCAGCCGGAGGTACCGTTGTCCTCTTCGACGTAAACGGTATACTCGAAAACGGTGTTACCGGCGTTCTCGATGGTGAAAGGCGTGTCAACCTGAATGCCGGGCTTGGCCCAGGCCGGATCATCGATCAGGCCGGGAGTGTACATCGGGTTCGGGTTCGCAATCGCCTCAACACAGGGCATGCGGAACCACTTGATCGGCACGAACTGGAAACTGCCCAGCTCGGGCTGGACCACACCACCAGCATCGAGGTCCTGAACATACTGGACATCGAGATAGTAGTAGTCGCCACCGGTACCACCGGGGTAGCCATCCGGATCCGGATCAACAACGACAGCACCGGACCAGTCTTCACCGGTCTGAACGGCGCGGCCCCAGCGACTCATGGTAACATAGTAGTCGTTGGAGCAGTCATCGCCACCGTGGCTCGGATCGCAGTTGGGCGTGTAGGTGGCCGTCAGGTTACGCGCCAGATCCCAGGTCATACCGCCGTCTTCCGAAATGGAGACAAAGAGATCACCGTTGGCAGCGCCATCGGGCTGGGCGGTGTACCAGGCGGCACAGTCGTCAACAGTATCCTGCGGGATATTGTTGAACTGGGTGTAAGTACAGTAAATCCTGCCATCACACTCCGACAGGGCCGGCTTGTCAAGATGCATGGCCCAGGCGGGCGGAGTACAGTTCTGCCAGCCGTAAGTGTGGTCGGCAATGGTACGGACGTGCGGGACATCCTCTGACCAGTGCAGCAGGCGCGTATACCAGTATACGCCCACGCCGCCGCCAAAGGTGGCGTCCAGATCCGGGTCGGCATCCCAGTAGGCGGCCACCCAGACCACGTGGAGATTACCGGTCTGGTCAAAGAGAATCGAGGAAGCGCAGTAGGCCTTCCAGCCGGCAGCGCCGGGAACGTTCTGAGTAACGTTCTCTCTCGGATCCCAGGTGGCACCCTGGTCGCGAGAGATCTGGACATACATGTCGTTGTCCATCTGGGCCAGGCCGGTACCGGCATAGGCATCAGGAGCCGGGCCGGAGCAGGTGTCACAGCCGCCATAGGCGGTGTTACCAAACCAGGACAGACAGACCTGGTCACCGACACGCTCACCGATAATATCCTGGGCAATAACCTCGACCGTGTCAACCGAACGAGGATAAGGATCCCAGTAACCCTGACCTTCATAGCCGAGATAGCGGAAATAACCCAGAGTCAACAGACCGGTCTGGGCGCAGTCGCTCAACGCGGCCACGTGAAGAACGGTGTCGACACCGCTGCTACCGAACTGCAGGAAGAACTTCGGCCAGGTGAACTCGGCGTCGCAGTCGCCAACCAACTCACCGAGCGAGTCGGGCAGACGGCAGAACGCGGTGAAGTCTTCGCAGCCCGAGCAGGCATCAAAGTGCATCTGGGGCATGTACGCAATCGGACCCTTCTGGTCAGAGTGACCACCGACGATACCACGGTTGTCGGGCGTTACGTCAACGTTGACATAACCCGAATACTCGAGGTCGGGGTCGTGGATGATAGCCACGCCGGCATAACTGTGGTCGGCGGAATTGTATGCGTTATAAGCATACGACCGCGACGAGAACAGGGAGTCGGGCATGTACATCCAGCTGAAGTGGACCATGGTCTGACCGATCACGCCGGTGTGCGGACCACATTCCACCATACGACCCATCGAGCAGTTGTGCTGGTAATCGTAGTAGGTGTTACCAACCGTGTTACCCGGGGAGGCGCCGACGTTATAAGTGGCACCGACCAGCGGAACTCTGCTGTCCGCAGGGCCATAGCCTCTCATCTCATCGGCAAAGCCATAAGCCTGGGCTTTCTCGACGGAGCGGGCGATACCCGCCTTTTTGGCTTTGGTGTACTTGCCAGCCTCGACCGCTGTCGCAAACATGAGCACTAATGCGACAATCAGGAGGACGGCAAAGAACCGTTTGTGAGACATAAATATCCCTCCATACAATTGAGTGTTGGACCTTGCAGGGATTGGTCCCTCCAAGAATTTGCTGCTGTTCTCACTTCTTCATTATTACGCCCAATAATGGCGTGGGTACTTGGTAGTAAGGTTTTTAGCGCGGAAAATTAGATATGTGACGTGCGTGCTGCTGTTACTTCCTTCGCGTACCCCAAATATAGTAATTCCGGCCTTGGTGTCAAGAAAAATGATAAAAGAACCCATATTTGGTCTTCTTTGGAGACATTTCCGGC
>CP070824.1:817481-820240 GCA_020344395.1 Candidatus Zixiibacteriota bacterium
GATGATGGACATACCGTGCAGAAACTCGGCCAGAGCCGCCGTTACCTCAGCCATCTTCTTGCGGACCTCCAAAAACTTCGGAGTCGTCTTCTTGTGAAAGACATACACCATGGCGGCAATCAGCGGGACACTGACAAAAAGCGGCAGGGCCAGGCGCCATTCGGTATAGAACAGCACGGCATAGATGCCCATAATCAGGATAGCATCGCCCACCAGCATAACCACAGTGTTGGTAAAGAGCATCCGCAGGGCCTCGGTGTCTGACTCAACGCGGGCCATCAGCCGCCCCACCGGGTTCTTGTCGAAATACGAGACATCGAGCGACAGAATATGGTGAAACAGCCGTCGTTTGAGGCCCAGCATCACATCCTGACCGATTATTTCCAGCTTGACCCTCATCACGTACTGCAGCCCGATCGTCACAATCTGGATCAGTCCGATAGCCGCCACCGTAATCAATAAGCCGGTCATATCACCATCGGCGATATCGACATCGAGAGCGTGCTTGAGCAGGATCGGCCAGTAGAGTGACAGAACCGTAGCCCCGGCCAGCAGGAAAAGGCACAGAACAAGGCCCCGGACATGGGACTTCAGCAGCGGCAGGAGCTTTTTGAAAGCCGCGCGTGAACTGATTTGCTTTTCCTGGTCGTTTATCTGTTCGTGTTCGTATAGATCTGCTGTCATTTTATGTGTCCTCGCCTTAACTGTTTCCTTGTTCCACCACAGGCTCGGACCGGGTGCTACAAAAAAACCCGCCGAACCTTTCAGTTGCGGCGGGTTAAGTCTGTTTATGTTTAATCAGCTACAGGCTTGGTGCAATACCTCCGCCGCGTAATTTCCCAAGAGGGACGATCTGATTTGTCGTGCTAATGATATTCATGCAGTTGTCCTTCTTTCGTCTTTAGGCCAAGAAAACCACAGGTCTTCCTTACGCGTGGGGTTTTGAGTTGTTTCACTATAAGCCAAGTTTTAGACCTTGTCAAAACTTTTTTTACCGCAGTGACAAAAAAATGGAAGATCACCGACCCGCGCCACTATTAATAGGGAACGGAGCGGTTGATCGGGCGGCAATATTCGTCGCAAGCTAAAACCTGTTGACTTAAAATGGCTTAGTTTATAGATTATAGTAGCCCTTCGCCTGCCCTTCGAAATATGTTCCGATAAAAGCCCAATCCGTATTGGAGGGATGTTGTGTACGTAGCAAATCGTCTTGTGACATATTGGATTCTTGCGGTGATACTGATGCTGGTCCTGGCGCCGGGTTGCGGCAAGGATGACAATCCGGTAGCGCCGAATAACCCCCCTGTTATCACCAATATCGAGGTAAAACTGGGCTCGACAGTCCTGACCGAAGCCGAATACAGCAGTCTTCCCGCAAACCAGATTCTGACCCTGACCTGCAGCGCTGAAGACGCGGACAACGACATACTCACCACTACCTGGTCTGTTAACCAGGGAACCCTGGACAGCATCGACACACGGTGCGTCAACTGGACTCTTCCCGATGCCAGTGTCTCGGCTGAGTTGACGGTGGTCGTCTCCGACGGTGAGGACACTGACTCGGAAACCGTACTGTTCACAATCATCCAGGCGCCCAGCCTCATAGCCGGCCGCGTATGGCCGAGCAACGGCCACGACGGCGGGACCTTTACCTATGAAGTGACCTACACCGATCCCTCCAACCAGGACCCGAAGACGGCGGAGGTGATCGTCAACGGCACAGCCCAGACGATGTCAAAAACCTCGGGCGCGCCGGAATCCGGCAGTTCCTACCTCTTTGAGACGACTCACGAGATAGGATCGCATGACTACTATTTCCGCTTTGTGGACGACCTTGACAGCGTAATCACCTTCCCCGATGGCGCTTATGCGGTCGGTCCGCTGGTCACCTCGCTCCCGATACTGGTGGACGAGGACGTGATCGTGATCGACGAGCAGGAAGGTGTGTCGCTGGAATCGGTGGTCGGATCGAGTTATACCTTCACCTTCAGCGGCCTGCCGCCCTTCATCGGCGCGGGTGACGTTATCATCGGCACGGAGCCGTCCGGCTATCTGCGTCGGGTTATTTCGGCAACAATCATAGAAGATGAGATCCAGGTATTCACGACTTCGGCAGTGTTGAACGAAGCTCTCATCAACGGTCGAGCGGACACTGCTTTTGTTATGGAAATCGGGGAAGGCGGCCTTGCTGAAGATGGCGGTCCCCTTCCTGACGGTGTTTATATAGAGAATGGTCGGCTCAGGCTCGAGAACGTTCAGATCTTTTCCGGCGAGGTCGGTTCCGCCACGGCCACAGCACTGATTACCGAAGGCGAGATAGCCTGGGAACCCCAAATTACCCACGACATAAATATGCAGTACGGCAGCCTGGCGCGCTATACTGCCGCGGCCGAGGGTGAGATGGCTTTCAGTTTTGACGCGAGTCTGCAGACGAACGGCCCGGCGCTACTGGTGTTTGGTGAGACCTTGGAACTGGCTCATTTAACCTACTCCCGGGTGCAAATGCTGGACTGGTTCCCCGTCTGCACTGACTACATGCTGACTTTCACGGCCGGTCTGCGTTTTAATGCCGGGACGGCGGGAACGACCACTTATGGCTTGAACGGAGTCGGCGATGTCGATCTCGGCGCCGGATATGAATTAGGCGCCGAATGGTGGACCGTCGATGTCGGGCTGCCCTCATCCGCCCGGCACCCGATCTCATGGGATGCAATCGCATCCACGAGGGTAACCATTTCGGTCAATTCGGCTGTGGTGGT
>CP070824.1:820340-823076 GCA_020344395.1 Candidatus Zixiibacteriota bacterium
AGGACCGGCTCGACCCTCGGCACCATCGGCTACATGTCGCCGGAGCAGGTGCAGGGAAAGGAGATCGATCATCGCAGTGATTTGTTCTCGCTTGGTGTCGTCCTTTACGAACTGATTACGAAGCAGAATCCCTTCAAGCGCGACAGTGAGGCGGCTACGTTGAAGGCGGTGAGTGATGATACACCGCATCCAGTCGCACGATACAGAGCCGATGTACCCGACGGGATGCAGGCCATCATTGATAAAGCCCTGGAGAAGGACAGGGATACAAGATACCAGACCGCGAAAGATTTGCTCGTTGATACGAGGCGTCTGTTACGCAACTCTTCCGTCTCTGACTACAGTCTGCGGCCTGCTAGAAGAAGTATTTCAATGACGGTGCTTGTTGGGATACTAGTGATTGTCACTATTAGTGCTGGCATCATAGGCACATTAAACCTCTTAAGAGACAAAAGAGCAGCTCAACTTGTTTCAACATTCAAGAAGATCACCTCTGTCGGTGATATCGATAAATGCGACTTGTCGCCGGATGGATCCTATTTTGCCTATTCGAGGGTTCTGAAGGACGGTCGTGTCCTCGTAATGGTCGATGACATAAAGGGTGGCAATCCCCTGAAGGTGCTGGAGTCGAAGAGTATAATCTGTATTGAGTGGTCTTCTGATGGGGAAGAGTTGCTTGTCGGAAGCGGGGATGACTCGTCCATGACAGCGCACATAATGACACGGTTCGGCAACATTCTCCGTCGTTATGTTGTGCCCATGCCTGGCCAACCAGCGAGTCGGACGCTTCAGTGGCACCCGAACGGGACGAAGTTGTTGTTTATGGCCTACGATAGCAACCTGGTGACGATTGACAGGCAGTCCGGTGATACATCAACTACGAAGCTACCATTCGTCTTCGGCCGGTTACTGGATCGTTCGCCGGCAAATGATCTCATGCTGGTTCTTGTCTATACGGATGAAAGTGGGGTGTTCTTAAGTGCAGTTCGTCCAGACGGCAGCGGTCTTCAGAAGTTGGTTGAAGCTCCCTTTGGGCAGGCGGTGTTCTCATCTAACGGCGATGCTGTATATTATACAGATGGGATTGGGATCATAAATCGGTTGAAGCGCTTACAGATTGAGCCGACAACGGGAAAACCCACAAGAGAACCCAAGGTTCTCATTCCCAACGTGCCAAGGTGCCGGTTTCTGTCAATTTCAGCTGATAACAGACGACTCGCGGTGGTACAGAGAGTAGCTTCATCGAATCTTCACAAAGTTCTCCTTACTCCCGAACGTGGCCAGATAACTACACAAACAGAGGCGCTCACATCCGGGACAGGATTCCACAGTCTGCCGGCCATATCACCAGACGGCAGGCGGATTGCCTTTGCTGATTACGTAGGTGATTCCTTCCAGCTATTCACTGTTTCGGTGACGGGTGGAGAGCGCCGCCAATTGACTTTTTCCGGCAAAGGGAACATGACAGGAGATTGGTCGACTGACGGTCAGCGGCTGGCTTACTTCAGATTTGCTGACATTGCAGTCAAAGAGGTACTTCTATGCGTGTGCGATATTCCCAGCAGCACGTCGCGGAACATCGCGAAGCATACTATCATGGGTTGTTCGGCAGGCTTTGACCTTGACTGGGCTCCCGGCAGGCATATCCTCACTAAAGCGCCATATTGCGGCGGGATTTGGCTTGTCGATCCTGAATCAGGCGATACGAGTACGTTGTCGCTGGCTGATTCAGATGTGGCAATAAGGGACTTACAATACTCACCTGATGCTGACTTGATTGCGTTCCACTGGGATCAAGACAGCCAGGAGCTCGACGGCATCTGGATCAAGTCATTAGTGGATGGCCAGCAGCGATTAGTGATTCGAGCAGATGCACGTGTTATCGGCTGGGGGCCGGACGGTGATTGGATATACTACCACTACATGGATGAGGATGGACGTCTCAACATATCTCGGGTCCATCGTGAGATGGCCGATGTCCAAACCCTCGCGGCAATGCCATGGACTGTTCCCAATTCGCTCAATTGGATTGACCTCGCCCCGGATGCAAGCTGGGCCGTGGTTGAAAAGGAGTTGAGCCAAATGGACGTCTGGATTATCGATGATTTCGACCCGAATGTGGATTGACCATGGAACCTGATGACGACAGAACTCAAACCCACGTCGCGCTGACTAGGGGCACGATGGTCTCGCACTACCAGATCGTCGAGAAGATCGGCGCCGGCGGAATGGGGGAGGTGTATCTGGCTGAGGACACCAGGCTCAGTCGCAAGGTTGCCCTCAAGTTCCTGCCTCCTCATCTGTGTCAGGACGAGGAGTGCCGCACGAGGTTTACCCGGGAAGCCCAGGCCGCAGCCAGGCTGAGCCATCCGAATATCATCCACGTGTATGAGGTTGGCGAGTATCAGAGACGGCCCTTTTTTGCGATGGAGCACGTGGAGGGAAGGTCTCTCAGGGAATTTGCCGGTGAGAAAGACCTGCCGGTTGAGCGGATTCTTGAACTGGGGATTCAGATTTGTGAAGGGCTGAACGAGGCTCATCATAAAGGCATAACGCATCGAGACGTGAAGCCCTCTAATGTTCTCATCGATTCGCACGGCCGGGCTAAGATCGTGGACTTTGGCCTGGCATCCGTCGTCGGGTCCGACCAGTTGACCAGGACCGGCTCGACCCTCGGCACCATCGGCTACATGTCGCCGGAGCAGGTGCAGGGAAAGGAGATCGATCATCGCAGTG
>CP070824.1:823176-825867 GCA_020344395.1 Candidatus Zixiibacteriota bacterium
GGGCAACAGCTTATCTGATCGGTGAAGTGTACCTGTTGTCAGATGCTCCCTCGCCCAGAGATTCGATCAGTTTCCAGATATATCAGCGGATTGAAGAGCGACCGCCAATGATCGTTTATGATACACTGAGCACGATGCCGAGCGGTGATCCAGAACCAGGGGATTATATTCAGCTGGCTGTCTCAACGCACGCCGAATGCGGACACGAGGGGAGCGGGGGAACGAATCTTGATTTCTCTGTCGACGGCAATGAGTGTGACCCGTTGGCGAATGTTTACCTGTATTCAGGGTCGCCATTCATCATGAGAAACAATGGGGATGGCGACATCGATCTGTTTTACTCAATCTACTCATACGGCTCCGGCTGGAACAACACCATTCAATCATACAGCAGTGGGCCGTCGCCGGAATATGCTGAAACGTCGAGCTACCGGGCCTTCTTCAGCGGCCGGATGGGAACAGATGACAATTCAATTGCTGTAGAACAGACCACTTTCGCCCCTACCGGAGGCGGTGACAGCGCCAACTTTATGATTCAGAAGTTGGATATCTTCTCTTCCGACGGGAACCCTCACTACAGTCTCGCCATCGGGTCGTTGATCGACTGGGACATTCCGGCAGATTACGGCGCCACCAACAATGCTGGCATATCCCTTAAGGCCAGAACGGTGTACTTTCAAGGTACCGATTCGTCGTTTACAGGTTGTCAGGACAACTCGGACAGGTATGGTGCTGAAGCTTTTCTGGGGCGGTATTCATCCAGAGACCTTACAGCCGATTCGTGTGACCTGAATCTCAATTTCCACGGTGCCTACGCCGCCAGCAACGCTGATGAACTGTGGCTGGATGACTCTCTTCTTGCTACCGATCTGTGGAACAAAACAGAAGCGAGAACCGGTCTCAACACCTACGCCTCAAATGAAGACCTCTTCGGAGCAGTGACCTACGCACATGGTATTGATCTGGAGCCCGATGATACACTCACGTTCTACACCGTTCTTGTCTCCATCCGGGAGGGCACAGTCCAGGATCTGGAGCACAGCGTGAAAACGGCTATTGCCTGGGCCTCAGACAACCTGCGCCCCGGTTGCTCCTTCGGTTGCTGCCAGGGGATAGTGGGCAATGTCGACTGCGATCCGGAGGATATCGTAGATATATCCGACCTCACCTGCTTCATCATGAGGTTGTTCATCGATTATGATGACCCGTGCTTTTGCTGTGCGGAGGAAGCAAACGCTGATGGTGACGGGGACGTCATCATAGACATAGGTGATCTCACCAAGCTGATTGACTACCTGTTCATCTCCTACCAACCACTGCCGCCATGTCCACAACCCTAGGCCCAACCAGACATGAACAAGGCCGGAGAAAATCTTTCATCTCTCCGGCCTTTTTCGTCCCCTTTTTGATCGCCTCTCTGCTGCCTAGATATCCTTGAGCGCTTTCACCTTGCGAAGCTTACGGAATAGCTGCACGTACTCCTTCACCATCGTCTCCTCAGCTTCCGACAGCCCTTCCATCATCGGAATACCGATCCTGAGCACCGCCCGCACCATATCAGCCGCGGTACGGTCGTACTTTTTCGCCAGCGCCTTAAGCTTGCTCTTGAGTTCATACGAAACAAACACATTCAGACAATGCTCCCCCCGTGTTCTGCGCCCGGCTTCTGCTTTTTCACGCAAACTGTTCTCCTTTCTATTTCAAATGATGAGTAACCGAATTTGCACGTTCCGCTTCGATCCTAGTGGTACTTCTGATGCCCAATCAACGTCTGCGGTGTACGAATCCGAATGCCGTACTTCTTCCTCAGTTCCCGTATTATTCCCCTCCACGTCTCCGAGTCTTCCTTGTACTTTATCAGGAGATCAATCTCCGGCCGGAATGGTGAATTGCAGATGATACATTCACGCGTTGAACTGCCGTCCGGCTCGAAATCGTACAGCTTCTCGACCAGAGGGGCCAGTTCCCGACGTAGTTTCTTCAGTGCCCTCTTGTGAAGGGCTTCCAGCCTGTAAACCGGGCGGCCTGATTTCTCACTGATTTCCGCATAACTCAGCCCACTGAAATGAAAAAGCTCGACAAACTCCCGCTCATCCTCAACGAGGCTCGCCAGAGCCTCCCTGACCTCGGCCTGAATGAACTCCTGTCGCCGGGCCTCCCCCTGAATCTCCTCCGGTGATTTTGCCGTTTCATCGAGGTATTTACGACTGCCGTTTCGATCTGTCCTCGGCCCGCGACCCATCTCCACCACCCAATCTAGGCACACCACTTTCTTGCCGGTCACTGTCCTGCCTCCTTTTTTCATCAATCCACCGGCTGTGCACCTTCTTGCCGATAGAATTCCCTGTGAATACCCGGTCACCGTGGATGCAACCTAATCTCCCTGGAGCTCGACCGCTACCACATGCCCCTCACATTGGTTGCGCCCCAACGGGTTACCCCGGATCACGTGAATCACATATGGGTGCCGGCCCATATCAACGCCGACCCCGACCAAGTTTAGCTAAACTTTTGCATGGATTTTGCGCTATATTGGAAAGATGATTAGCCATAGGATTAACCGCCAATGAGGAAGGCGACATGACCGAACCTGAAATGACACCAAAGACAAAGAAAAGACCGGTTGTAAGCGGCGTTATATTCTTCGCCCTGGGGATCGTACTGCTCGGCTGGGCCGGCGACTATTTCCCC
>CP070824.1:825967-828635 GCA_020344395.1 Candidatus Zixiibacteriota bacterium
CCGGTCTTGTAATCGCAGATCTCCACCGTGCCATCATCTCGCTTCCACAACCGATCGATGATGCTTCTGAATTTGAATGGTGTGCCTTCGAGCACGAAATTGAGATTGATCTCGGTTCCCAACAGGGTGCCCTGATTGAACGGCCGGTATCGCTCATAATGACGGGACAAAATCTCCCGGCCGATCCTGATATAATCGTCCACGGTATGGTAATTGGAAGTCACTGAAAGTGCTTTTCGGTCGAGCTTCTGCCACTCCTGGTGGTACTCCTCCAGGGCGTCCTCCAGAGGCAAAAGAATCCCGTCGGCCCCGAGCGCATACACCTTCTTCAGGATCCGATGTACCGCTGTGCCCAGGTAGGTGTCGGCCGTAACCGTCTTGACAACTTTCACCCGGTCAACGTACGCAAACTTGAACCGGCGCGGACATGACTGATAGGTATCCAGCGCGCTATAACTGTAACTTGATAACACGATCTTCTCTAAGGCTGAGACTGGCCTGACCCGGGTTTGACCTTCTCCAGTATAGCCTTCAGGAAGCCGAGACCCAGCCCGAAATGTATGGTTGGAAATATGACTGGCCCGTACAGCAGGCAGGCCAGACGCTTCTCCTTGAGAAACAGATAAAGCGAGAAGGCCAGAATCGCCAGCAGATATATCGCCAGCAGAGTCTTAAACACCTCATAGAATGGCCTCGACAGCAGGCCCAGGACCAGGAGCAGACCGAAGCCGAGAACGGCCGAACCGACAAGCCACTGTACCGGGGAAAAGATTCCGTGCTTCTGGGTGAATTTGAAGCTGCCCACCCCCATCCGGCGCATATGCCGCCACAGAGCCTGAATGGTCGATCGCGGATAGAGGAACACCTTCAACCTGGGCGATATAAATGATCTCAGCCCGGCCGCCTTAACCCGATAGTTGAAATCGATGTCGCTGCATGTATCAAAGGCCTCGTCGAAAAGACCAACCTGCTCGAACACGCTGCGACGGTAAAATGCGCCCGATGCCACCGGATCGACAAAGCCCTCAAAGTCGCTGTAGGCCTCCGAGCCCGGGTTGTGTCCCAGGGCCGAACCACGGCACATTGCCACCGCCAGCTCAAATTCATTTATGTCGGGCGGCGTCAGCGGCCTGGGCCGACACAGACAATCAGCCCCGCTTGAGTCAAACAGGTCAAGGATATCCTTCAGGAAGTTCTTGCTCGGAATGAATGTATGAGCATTTAGAATCGCTATATTCGGCGCGACCGAGTTCTTTACACCGATATTTATCCCCGCCGGCGCCAACCGCCTCGGGTTGTCGAGCAACTTGAAAGAACCAAAGCGCTCCTTGTAGGATTCGGCCACCTGCCGGGATCCATCGGTCGAACCACCATCAACAATGACCAACTCCAGTCGATCCATCGGAAAATCCTGAAGATAGATCTGATCGAGAGTCTGCCCCAGGAACTTTTCGGCGTCCCGCACCGGTATAATCACCGCCAGGTCAAAACGGCTCGCCTTTGCTGCCATCATTCAAAACTCCCTCTCGAGGTCCCGACTTCACGTTCGAAACTCCGGCCATCCGACGCCGGGAATATACGCCCCCGACGAGAGTGATTACAACTAAAAATGAAGAAGGGAAAAGCCCTCGCCCTAGGAGCCGAGCACTTTCCGGTACGGCTCCAGCCGTCCCTGCCCGACCGTATCGCGCTCGAGGGCCAGCGCCGTCTCCCTCGACCTCCTGGAGAGACGCTCAACCAGCCTCGGATCTTCCACCAGCTCAATTATACGTTCGGCCAGAGCGACCGAATTGCTATATGACAGCTGCACAATATTGTCACGATCCCGAAAAAGACCCAGCCCGCCGCCCAGCGGTGTCGTCAGCACCGGCAGACCGTAGGCCAGAGCCTCCAACGTTGCGCCAGAGAGGTAATCCACCATGCTGCAATTGATGAAGATATCACTGTTTTCAAACTGTCGGCGCCTGTTCTCTTCGCTTAGCTCACCGGTAAAGCTGACTCCGGCCGTGCGCTCCCGGCCCACCAGATCCTCGAGTGCCCCGCGCTGCTGGCCTGAGCCCACAATTATCAACTCCGTTCTGGGGTATTTCTGCTTCACCAGCTTGAAGGCCCTGACGGCGCAGGCAACATTGTGCTCGCGTTCCAGGTCAGACACCACCAGAAGTCTCGGCTGAACCCGATCGATAACGCGAGACGCGATCTTCGACGGAAGCACCGGCGGGTGACGGTAATACGCTCGGCCGCCAAGCATGTTGATCAATTGTTCCTGATATTTCGACGGCACCAGAATCAGATCGCACAGGCGCCAGATCTTCTGTACCAGGGCACTCTTGCCCGCCAGCCGGCTGAGAACGAGCGGGCCGGAGTAATCGAGAATGACCTTCCGTCCGAAGAACCGTCCAACCATAACCAGGACAACGGGCCAACTCCGTCCCGACATATGGGCGGGGTGCACCACGTGTAAAATGTTGATTCCGGACAGACGCCGGACCAGGTTCCGAATAAAGACAACATTCGTCAGAAAACCGCCCATCCCAAGGCGACTGCACCAGCGCAGCACGGCAGACGTTACAGCCAGGTCATCAAACGAAAGCCTCTCGATCTGCACGCCGTCGCGATCATAAGCGCCGACATCACCCAACATCTGCTCGTACACAGTTTTAGTTGC
>CP070824.1:828735-831392 GCA_020344395.1 Candidatus Zixiibacteriota bacterium
GGCGTTGCCGTGGGGCATCGCTGTGCTGCTGGCAGTTATCGCTGTCTGGGCGCTGACTCGCACACTGCCCTCGCCTGCGCGGCAGGTGGCTCGTCTGACTTTGACACTGCCTGAGAGCGCCCCTCTGGCATCACTCTCGATGGGCGGAGCTCTGGCCGTATCGCCTGATGGAAAACGATTGGTCTATGTTGCTGACCTCGGCAACACGACCGAGTTGCATCTTAGAGAGATCAATAGGCTCCAGACCAGACCGTTGCCCGGCACCCGCGGCGCCCGGGGTTCGTTCTTCTCACCGGATGGCCAGTGGGTCGGGTTTTTTGCCGGCGGTGAGCTTAAGAAGCTGTACCTCGATGGCGGGAAGCCGATTGTTCTGTGCGAAAGCAACCTTGCGATGGATGGCAGTTGGGGTACTGACGACACTATCTTTTTCACGCCAGTATGGAGCGGGGGGCTGTGGAAAATCTCCGCGGATGGCGGTGATCCGGTACAGGTGACCACACCGGCCGAGGATGAGTTCGGCCACTGGGGGGCGCGGGCCCTGCCCGGCGGAGAAGGTGTTCTGTTTATGATCTGGAGGACGAGCCTGAACGACTGCGAGACAGCTTTGCTGAATCGCAAGACGGGCGAGTGGCGAAGCCTTGTTACCGGCGCCGCCGACGCTCGTTACGCACCGACCGGTCATATCCTGTATGCGCAATCGGGGACGATAGTGGCGGCGCCTTTCGATCTCGAGCGGCTGGAGATCGGTGAGCCACACGTTCCGGTTCTTGCTGATGTCAACCAGTACCTCGCCTCCGGTCAAGTTTCGTTGGGGTTATCAGGGGATGGCCTGTTGTATTATGTCCGCGGGGGCGATTGGGCGGCCAGCCGTCGATTTGTGTGGGTCGACAGCCACGGTGAGGCCGAACCGCTGCCTCTTTCAGCGGCCGCCTATTCGCAGCCGCGTCTGTCGCCCGACGGCCGGCGCCTGGCCTTTACAAAGTTCGAAGACGGCGCTTACCAGGTCTGGGTGCACGAACTGGGCGGCGAAAGGACAACACAGCTTACCTTTGAAAGCAGCAACTTAATTCCGGTGTGGACACGGGATGGTGAATGGCTGTCGTTCCAGTCTTACAGAAACGGACCATTTGACATCTTCCATATCCGTACCGATCGGAGTCAGCCTGAGGAAGCACTCCTGACCAGTCCCAACGATCAGAGTCCCGACTGCTGGTCGCCCGATGGCCAGGCGCTTCTTTTTGATGTGGATGATCCTCGCACCAGAGGTGACATCTGGCTTCTCTCAGCCCGGGACAGTAACAACTCCAGGCCGCTGATCCAGACGTCTGCCTCTGAAGGCTCCGCCCGTTTCCACCCGAGCGGCAGGTGGATAGCCTATGTGTCGGATCAGTCCGGCCGCGACGAAGTCTTTGTACAGTCATTCCCTGACCCCGGCAGCATCATTCAGATCTCTGCCGACGGCGGCTACTCTCCTCGCTGGTCCCGGGACGGTCGAGAACTGTTCTACCGCTGTGGTGACAGGATTATGGCTGTCGACATCCGGACAGGACTCCGTTTCGAGGCGGGCTCACCGCGGGAACTGTTCGAGGGTCAGTATCTGGCCGGATCATGGGATGTGGCAGCCGATGGTCGGTTTATTATGGTCAAACCAGAACCGGATGACATATCGGAAGACGTAGTGGTTGTCTTCAACTGGTTCGAGGAACTGAACCGCCTTGTGCCTATCGATGATTAGAGCGTGATGCTCATGAATGGCGATCCAGAACAAAACGATGATACTCACACCCACACTGTCCTGACCAAGGGAACACCGGTGGGTCATTACCGGATTGTCGAGAGAATCGGCGCCGGCGGGATGGGGGAGGTGTGGCTAGCCGAAGATACAAAGCTCAACCGCAAAGTTGCGCTCAAGTTCCTTTCCCCACATCTCTGTCAGGATGAAGGCTGTCGCAAGAGGTTCACCCGAGAGGCGCAGGCGGCGGCAGGTCTGGATCATCCCAATATAGCCGGTATTCATGAAGTCGGAGAGTATGAGGGACGTCCGTTCTACTCCATGCAGGTGGTTGAAGGGCAGTCATTGCGGGAAGTAGTTGCCGGAAAGGATCTACCGATCGGGCGTATTCTTGAGATCGCCATCCAGGTGTGCGAGGGGCTTCACGCGGCACATGATAAGGGCATCATTCACCGGGATATAAAACCCTCCAACATCCTGCTCGACGGGCATGGTCGGGTGCGGATTGTCGATTTCGGCCTTGCCTCCATTCACGGCTCTGAACATCTGACCAAGACCGGTTCGACTCTTGGTACAATCGGTTACATGTCGCCCGAGCAAGTAGAAGGCAAGAGTCTTGACCACCGTTCGGACTTGTTTTCATTCGGCTTAATCCTGTACGAGTTGATTGCAGGGAGGGCCCCGTTCAAGGGCGAGAACGATGCCGCCACGCTGTATTTAATCACTCACGAATCGCCTCAGCCTCTGGCGAGGTACCGATCGGATATACCCGACAGCCTGCAGTTGATTGTTGACAAGGCGATCGAGAAAAACAGGGAAAGGCGCTACCAGACTGCGGCAGGTATTATCAGCGATTTGAAAAGGCTCGAGCCCGGTACTTCGATAGCAAAAGTCCAATCTTCAATTGCAGTGCTGCCGTTCGCCA
>CP070824.1:831492-834132 GCA_020344395.1 Candidatus Zixiibacteriota bacterium
CGTGGCGCATCCTCCATTTCCATTTGCGAGCGGGCAGACTCAGGATTCTCCACTGGTGCCGGCTCACTTCGGACCACCCTTCAAGGAAAGCCTTATGACTGCCGCCATAATATGGATCAACTGCGAGTATCTGCATATCTCAGGTTAATAAACCTGTGTTCTTGCTGATGTCAACGGGCAGACGTCACGCAGAGTGGCTTATGATAAGCCCCGGTAATACTTGACAAGACGCGCGGAGTTGCCATTATTAGAGCTAAGCCGGACTTTTCAGCAGAGTGTGACAGGCATACCAAGATTCAGATTATTAATCCAGGAAATCAATAACGTTAGAAACAGGAAGCGTTAACGATGAATATCTACGTCGGCAATATCTCTTACAGTGCCACTGAGGATCAGCTCCGCGAGGCCTTTGCAGCCTACGGTGAGGTGTCGTCGGTAGCGATTGTCATGGACAAGTATACGGGTAACTCAAGGGGATTTGCTTTTGTTGAGATGCCGTCTCAGGAGGAGGCCCAGGCGGCTATCGACGGTCTCAACGGCAACGATTGGATGGATCGGAAGCTGATTGTTAATCAAGCCCGGCCGCGCACAGAAAGGCGTGGGAATGATCGCGGTCGGGGCGGTCAGTAGTTTTGCGACTGACGGCACCGTCCTTCTGAGCGTCAGCGATCCAACCTGAACCCTGAATCAGAATAAGAAGTCCCGGTCTTTGGATAACGGATTTTGACCTGGATCCGCTTTTCCGGCGGTTCTTTACTGGTCGTCGGATTCGATCTCACCGGGCTCGACACGGCGGGTCCGACCGATTGGTGTACCTATGCGGCCGTTGGGGGGACGTGGTTCCAGTTCGTGGGAAAGTATGGCTATGGCGGTATTATTCAGCGCCTCGACGAAGCTCTCGTTTTTGAAGTTTTGTGCCCACACCGTGTGTTTGGCGCTGAGGGTGGCATCAAAGTAGCCTTCATATTCCCTGTTCACAAAACTCTGCATCTCCCACTCGTGCTTCTGCCAATCGACGTACGCGATCAGCGAGTAGACTCCCCTGTTCTCCGGAACCAGGCTCTCCAGGATCGAAATGAAGTAAGAGTTTTGCTTTGATTGGAGGCTGAAGACGATGCGTATACGGCGACCGGTCTCGGCTTCCTTATCGTCCGGAGCCGTGGGAAAGGTACGCACGCACTCGTCCCACGAGGCGGTGCCGGGTTCCAGCGGAAACTGAGCCTGGGTCAACCACTGAACCAATTGCAGCCTGGTGTGTTCCACGTCGAGGAGTGGCTGATCTTTCAGAAGCTGTTTCTTGGCAGCTATTTTCAGTTTGTCGCTTACTACCACTGGCGTTCCTGCCGGCCTGTTGTCTTTTAGGTATATCGGCGGAACGACCGGGAAATGTTAAGTCAATGTCCGGTCTTGACCCTGGTGGGGTAGGGTAACAATCCTGCGTTACCCATGGTGTTAGAGATCAAACTCCTGTATCAGTTCCATGGTGTCCGGATTCAAGACCTCAGCCCGGATCTCTTTCCCCTGCACGTGAAAGAGCACCAGCGCGTTCTGGGTCGAGAACTTGTGAAGATGTTCCTGCCAGATGGTCTCCTCGGGACCGTAATACGGCGCACCGCCGGCCCCGTTAGTGATATGCCAGAAAGGTCTTACATTTGAAAGGCGGCTGCCCTGGTAATCGTCAAGGTACATGGGCATATCTTCAGATACCCTGAGCAGGCTGTAGCTGTGTTCGTGGCCGGTCAGGGTTGCGACAACCTTGCTGCTGTGATTCATGATCGCGTCCAGCAGCTCATCGCGGCACTCTATGATGCCCTTTCTGACAGGTTTTCCAGCAACCGTCGGTCTGGGTTCGTTGCTGCCTCGGTGCCACATAGCACCTTTGATGTATCCGGCGTTGGGGAAAATCGGGCCATGCAAAGTAACGAACACATGGTCGATATTCTGGTCGTTCTCAAGAAATTCCAGGGTCTCTCGGAGCCACGCCAGCTGGTTGTCCATGATGTATCCGCGCAGGTTGCCACCGACATCTCTGGATCTCGAAGACCCGGGCGAATACCAGTAGGCACTGTTGAGCACGATCATGGCGACGTTGTCGTAGGTGTAGTAGAACACGGTCTCGTCGTATGGTGGAAAATCCTCCTTTTGCGGGTCCGGATCATATTCGGATCCATCCTCGCTTGAGGGCCCGTTATGGGGGTTGACGAAATTAGCTGCAAAGACTGCCTCAGTGGAATGTGTGGTGTATGGAAACCGGTCGATCGCGACTCGTTTGTCATCTGATCGAAACTGAATCGACAAGGACTCGTGATTACCAATCCCGACAACGAAAGGGATATAGCATGCAAACGGGTCCGCGGCACGTTTCCAGTTGGCGTACTGGAGCATCATATTGTCATAGCTGGATGAATAACCGCCTATCAGATCACCCGTATACTGAAGGAATCGCGCCTCTCTGGTCACACATGCGACTCCGATCCGCTTGAGCATGTAGGCGTTCGTGCCGTGCAGGTCGCGTTCGCCGCCGCCGTAATTAGCCCGGCCGTCGGAGGTATAGGCAAAGGTAAAGGGGAGGCGTGAGCCAGGCAGAGGGGCGGTCCGGAAGGTGTATGAGTCGCGGTACTCGCCATAGATGACGGTATA
>CP070824.1:834232-836865 GCA_020344395.1 Candidatus Zixiibacteriota bacterium
TGATATGAATGAATGTGTTACCAATGGGTAAACAAAGGGCTGATGCAATCCACTAAAGAATTCCTTGGCCTGGTGCTCTATACGAGGTGTTTTCTCCCTGTCAAAATAGAACCTGATTTTGTCCCAGTGCAAATTGCGTCCGCTGCCCGTAAACCAGAGATTATAAATACAGCCGGGTCCCTCATGTTCAAATATCACGTGCTCTCCCTTATCATCGACATAGAGCTGTGAGTAAGTCCCTCTAAAACCATCATCATTACCACCCGTGCGGTCATAGCTGGAAAGGTAAAACGACTCAACATTCGGATAAATGGAAGGTAAAAGTGATAAGTCATCATAAAATTCCGGGCCGGTTGGTTGCGCGTGAACATTGAAAGAAAAAGTAATTAAATAAATGATAAGACCAATGATTTTCCCACGCATATTTCATCTCCTGTATTACGTCTCAACCTGTTTGCTTGTCTTTATTCCATTCCAGCCCTCGTAGAAGGCGTATCCCTGCCTGGTTTTAGATAGGTTCGTCATGTCGGGCGCATTTCCGGCCGGGGCTCACGTCTGTGTCGCCCCTGGGCTGGATGTCTGTCTCAGATCCACGTCAAAAGCATTCCCTGGCATGTCTGCTTACCGAAGTCCGCGGAGGGCCTTTCGGGCTCTCTTCCTGGTGCCATCGTTCCTTGATTTCTCAGCCACCGTTTGCAGCACTTCTCGGCGCCGGTCTTTGGAAACCCCTCTGATATTCTGGCCCGCAATTCGCACCATGGACGAATAGGCTTCCTCGACGACCGCCGGATCCTCAGCGAAGGTCGTCAATAGCTCCAGAGCACTGGCGCTTGGTGCTTCACCCAATACAGCAATGGCCTGCTGCTTCTCTTCCGGCCGCTTAATGTGGGAAAGTATCCCCTTGATACTGGCCACCTTTTGTTCGTTGCTGAGTTTCTTATTGCCGTGTATGTACTGCAGGTAACCACGCAGACCCAGCACCTGATGCGGCATCTTCTCAGCCGATTTGGCCAGCACAAGCAGGGCTTGTCCCGCCTCGCTGTCCTCAGGCCAGTTGTGCGGCCAATTCGAAAGGATACGCACGGCTTCATCCTGGACGGAGGGCTCGGCGTTCTTAATGGCGGATTTGACGGCCATTAGCGCATCTGAGCCACCGATAATGGCTAATGCGCGCAGTCCAATCATGTGGAGCTCGTTATCACGGCTTTGAATCAGGGATTTCAGGTACGGAATGCACTTCACACCACAACGGCCACTAATCGCCAAAAGGGCCTTTCTGATATCCGCCCGTTCACTGGAGTTTTTGGTATTCTCAAGCAACTTGACAAGGTCAGCCGTCTGCTGGTCCTGGCCGATAATGCTGACTGTACGTACAGCCGCACCGCGAACCTCGGCGTCAGCATCATGAAGGCTTGAGGCGACCAAAGGAAGGGCCTCACTGATTTGCCTCTGGCCGGTCAGCTCAATGAGAACCTGTTGGAGCTTGCCTCTCGCTTGTGGCAGGCGGGCGACTATGTCGGCATCGACGTCTTTGCCGGGTAGTCTTACGAGGGTCTCCTTGGCGGCGTCTGTCAACTTGGCATCATCCTGGGTCGCAGCCTCCAGAAGGATCGGCATACACGAGACATCGCCCAGGCGGATAAGGATGTTGATGGCCGTGATGCGCAGGTCCTTCGAACTGCTCCGCGCTGTCTTCTTAACAATCGGCAGTACAGCGGAATCACTGCGGTCGGCTATCGCCAAAAGCAAAAGGGGACGCCTGTCGGGACTCAAGCGGTCAAGTTCAGCAGCTAATGCCTCCGTCACGTTGCGGCCGCCAAGCTCGCGGGCCGTACGCAATCCGATACCGACCCTCTTGTTGTCTTCAGACCGTAACTGCTCGATCAAGAGGGGGATACCTTCAGACTGACGGGCAAGAATCGCGCCGCGGATTGCCTCCAGGTGTCTCTGGTCGGGCACATCCGCCTGGCGGACCGTGTCATACAGCTTAACGGCTTCAGCCGCCTTGTTTTGTGCCATGAACTGCTCGGCGCACAGAATGCACCCTTCGGCTGAGGCTGAACGAACCTCGCCCTCTGAATTGGTCAGCGATTTCGTCACTGCCTTGGCCGCCTTCTCGCCCCCGATGTGTCCTAACGCCACGGCGGCCGCCGATGCGACGGAAGCATCGGAATCATCGAGTTTCTGAACGAGGGTGTCAACGGCGCCGGCATCCCGACGAACTGCGGTCGAATTTATCACCCCGACAAGCAGCCGGCCCTCCAGCTTGCCCATCGCGTCGCGCAGAGCGGTATCGGCGGCAGGTCCCGGAATCGCTTCCAGCGCTATCCGCGCCCATGACGCCAGTTCCTCGTCAGCCAGCAGTGGTGCCAGGGCGGGCACGCATTGCTCGTTGCCGTAGATTACCAGTTTCTTACAGGTGATGGCTTTCTCACTTTTAGGGACATCTGACTGCAGCACGGAAATCAAGTCGCGCTGTTTAGGCTCATCCTGAGCGAAAGTCCCGGCTGACGTAGAGACTACAGTGAGAATAACGAACCAAATGGAATATCGTTTTTTGATTATCATGATTGTCCTCGTAGTTTGAGTGGTTTCCTTCGAAATATCCGGCCCTATATCCGCCAGGGTTCCCG
>CP070824.1:836965-839595 GCA_020344395.1 Candidatus Zixiibacteriota bacterium
GTTTCCAATACAGGACCTACCTCGCCGTCATCCTCACGATCGCCACTGGCTGGGTAGTTAACCGAGGACCCAAGATGTCGGCCAAGGCCTTCGGGCCTGCAACCTTGGCCGTTCTTGTTTTGCTCTGGGTTATGATTATTGCCACCATCTGGCAAGAGGGGCCTCATATCCCCCAGCTCAATCTCCGCGCTTTTACACCTGAGTACCTCGGTTTCACACTCGGAGGCTTCGCGAGGATCCTTGCTCTCATGACTGGAATCGAGATCTTCGCTAATCTTGTTGCCGCCTATGAAGGAACCAACCAGCAGAAAAGCCGGAAAGCGTTTGGCAGTCTCATTATCATAATGGGGACTACCTGCATGACGATGCTGGTCGTGGGACCTGCCATTCTCGCCCTGTCAGATCCGACCAATGAACACGTCTCCGTATTCACGCAAACAATGGATCACTTGCTCCCCGCACCATTTCCCTATATCGGCACTCTCATCGGCGTCGTGGTACTCGGTTCTGCAGCCGCCGCAAGCGCACAGGGGCTCCAGAATCTGGCGCTCGGTCTCCGCTACCGCAATTACATCCCGGCCTTCTTTGGACTTCGGAACCGATTCGACGTCGCCGATAAACCAGTGTGGCTCGAGGTCGGGATTGTCTCGGTCTGTTATTTCGCCTTCGGGACGAACGAAGAGACATATCTGGCAATTTATGCAGCCGGCGTGTTTATCTTGTTGAGCATGACGGGCTGGGCAGCAGCAAAACGGTTGATGCGGGAACTCCGCACCAGGTTTTCCTTCTGGGGCCTCGCGACTCTGATTGGAACGGCCCTTGCCGCGCTGCTGACATCGGGAGCGACCGTTATTATCTTTGAGGAGCGCTTTTTTGAGGGCGCCTGGACATACCTCCTTTTCATCCCAATTCTCTATGTAGCATTCACTTTATCTCGCCACCGTCTCGGGAAACCTCTACCTCTCAACGAGCATCTAGGCCGTTTCTTTGTTGGGCAATATCTGTTACCCTACCAACGCCAGGCTCGTCCCGAGGACGAGATATTGTTCGATGACATCGTTGTCCCTTTGGATGGCACATCCTTTGCGGAACACGCGCTTTCAATTGCCGAGGTTCTTGCGCACACCTGTCACGGCCGACTGCAACTGGTCTCCGTGACTGAGGGTAGCAATGGACCCAGGAAGAGAAGCCGCACAAATGACCATTCGGGAGCTGAATCCCGCATCAAAGATGACCTGGAAGCTTATCTGAAACAGATGACCTGGTCTTTAAGAAAGGCCGGAATCGAGGTGAATTACGCGATTCAAAACGGGTCGGTCACCGAATCGATCGATAGGCTTGCTAGGGATGTACGGGCGGATGTCGTGGTAATGAGCACCCATGGCCGATCAGAAGTGGAACGCCTGCTCGTAAAGAGCGTTGCGAACAAATTGTTGCAGATGAGTGACACACCTATCCTCATGATCAGACCGACAGAGGCGTGGGCAAGCCGTACCACCCAGTTCCGCCGCCTGCTGGTAAGTCTCGACGGATCTGAAAGCGCCGAATCAGTACTCCCCTATGTACGGGCCATGGCGAAAGCTTTTCACAGCGAGGTGGCACTGTTGGCGGTTCCCGAATCTGAGGTCGAAACGAGTGGGCTGGAGAACTACCTGACCAGTGTGGCTGAGGCACTCCAGGGACGAGGCTTCAAAGTTGAGTTCATGGTGAAGGGCTCGGGGTCCGCCCGCACTATCCTGGAGGTGAGCCTGGAAGAGGGCTTCGACCTCATCATGATGGCCACCCGGGGGCGCGGCTCAACGGCACCTCATGACGAGGTAGGAAGCGTAGCAGAACGCGTGATAGAGTCCACTACCTGCCCCGTGTTCGTGGTGCCGGTCCGGACCTCTCGTCGAATCCGAAAGGTGAATCAATCAGAAGTGAATCAGTTGGCCGGAACACTCCTAACATGAGGATGTCCAGAGACCCAACTGCCATCGAATACTGGGAGAGCTTTTGACATTCCCCTTCTATCTATTATTAAGCAGTCCCCTGCCCGGCTTTTGATTCTGTCGGTCACACGGTTACCTGTTTAGCTATTAAGATATTCTACATTGTGGAAGATCTGATTCTCAGACAATTCAGGATCGACTTGGCAGACAATCTCAGGGCAGAAGAATTCACATACAGATGACAGCTCTCAACAAGATGTTTGTCATTTTTGACGAAACTTATCATTTGAGTTAGAAACCTATGAACAAGTCTTCTGATGAGTAGGTTATATTTAGTAAGGACCATTCCACTATAAGGAGACTTCGAATGCACGTGACGTTTTATGGGGCAGTACGGGAAGTTACCGGTTCGATGCATCTAATCACTACCGAAGGTGATCGGATTCTTCTTGACTGCGGAATGTTCCAGGGTCGTCGCAAGGAAAGCGCGGAAAAAAACAGGATCCTGCCCTTTGATCCGCGTATCATCACCAACGTGGTCCTGTCTCACGCTCATATCGACCACTCTGGACGTATCCCTCTACTAGCCAAGTATGACTTCACAGGTCGCGTGGTGTGTACTCGTGCCACCGCAGGCGCATGCGAATATCTCCTTGAGGACAGTGCTCACATCCAAGCATCGGATGCCGATTATCTCAA
>CP070824.1:839695-842315 GCA_020344395.1 Candidatus Zixiibacteriota bacterium
TAAACTTCGGATGAGCGTATTGGGCATCCAAAAGGTGGTGACCCTCATCGATCATCTTGAAGGTGCCGTGACCGTTCTGCCATGGGACCAGTCTTTCATCTACGTCAAGCATGTTCCAGTAGGCAGGCCGCTGTAAAACGTACCAGACGTTGTATCTGGGCCGGCAACCTAATCTCGACGCTACGATCTTTGTCCCGTCCGCGCCTTCCCAGTAAATTTCCGATTTCGGCGCAACCAGGGTATTGATGCCCCTGTAGAAGGCGGCAAATTCAATTCCGAAACCTTTATATATCTGAGGCATCTGCGAGATCTGGCCCCATGAAAATGGCGAGTAGCCCGTCTTACTTACGTGACCGAACTGCCTGGCGATCTTGTGGCCCAGCAGCAAGTTTCGGATCAGCGACTCACCGCCCACACAGAACTCATCGGGCAGGCAGAACCATGGGCCGATGAAGAGTCTTCTTTCAGCTACCAGCTTCCTTATCAACTCTTCCTTCTCGGGCCGGATCTCAACATAGTCTTGGATCGGGACCGTCTGGGAATCAAGATGAAATGAGCTGAATTCAGGATACTTTTCGAGGATATCAAGCAGCATGTCCATCATATACACGAGCATATGACGCGTTCGCTGCATCGAGTACCGCCACTCGCGGTCCCAATGCGTGTTGGAAATGAAATGACACTGAATCTCCTCCGAATCTTTGTTGTCAGCCTGACATTGCTGTTCTCTCGGCATTATCAGAGTTTCTCCTTCGATACCTGTCCGTGCTTGCGAGTGTTTGTTTACCAGATCGAACAGCCTGCGTCAAGTTTGTGCCGAGAGCTTGATGAGGAGCCGCGTTTGCCCTTTCCACCACTGACGCAGAACCTCGTAACATTGGGACCGGCAAGAGTATACAGCACGGCCACGCCGCTTCTGGCGGCAATTCTCGGAGGCGGCTTGAATTGCTGAGATCAGTGAAAGAGTCGCCGCTGAGAACGCTGCATGAAGAGATCAGATCAGGTGAAGAAAATCCTTGACTCTTCAGGGTGGCTCTGATAGGATCGACGGTGTGGCATGGAGGAAGGCATGCCCTTTCGCCGTCTAAGCGGCAATAATAGATTGGAGTAATGAGACAGTACACTTAGTAGGAGGTTGTATCATGAGATCACAAATTGTTTTGGGCATCTGTATTACCTTGTTGGTAGCGGGCTCGTTGCACGCGGCAACCAGGACCTTTACCGGAGCAGTCGACCAGTTGTGGAGCAACGCCGGTAACTGGGATGCTATTCCGGAGGTGGGTGATAAGGCCAGGGTGCGCAGTGAAAAACCGTGTATTCTTGACTATGATGCCGGCGTTATTAATCAATATGTTGGGGAAGGTGGTACCGTAGGCCATCTGATACTGGTAGATGGCGCTCAGCTTAGTGTTAGGACATGGAACATCATCGGCTATAACGGTGGCGAGCCGGACAACCGTCATACCATTGAGGTTCTGGGCGGTGTCTTAAATGGCGGTCATCCAGATTACCCCAATAACGGCCGTATTTTTGTTGGACGTGAAGGATACGCCACGCTGATCATCGACTACACCGGTGTTGTGAATATGCACCATCAAGCGCTTCAGGTCGGCCAGGGTAACGGTGGCGATGGGATCGTGGAGGTCCGTGGCGGCGAATTGAATCTCAACGACAACGGACTGACCTTCCGTGCTGGTGCCAATTCAAATGCCAGCATGGATTTTTCCGGTGGTGTGATGACGCAGGTGTACACTGCTGATCGTCTCGCCTATATCAACGATCACATTGCCGATGGCACGATTACCGCCTATGGCAAGGTTGTCGCCTCCTATGGCACTGGTACCGTACTGGTCGAGACAATTGATGACACGATCGTCGTCAAGGGGCTGCACCCCTTTAACCCAGTGCCTGAAGACGATGGCAATGTTGTCCCCGGCACTGTCACGCTGGAGTGGACTGTGGATGCCGGAACGCCTGTGGATGTGTGGTTTGGGAGCAAGGCGGACTTGAGTGATTTCACGAAGATTGTCGACAAGAAGACCGTGACCGCCACGACCGTGACGACCGTTGCCAAGCAGCGGTACTTCTGGGCCGTAGATACGTACGCCCCAGATGCAACTCAACCGGAGATAGGTATCGTTTTTGATTTCGTCGCGGACAACCAGCCGCCCGTCGTCGAGACGGGAGACGATGTCACGACATGGCTGGCCAACGGCAGTGTAGACGTGGCGCTCGCCGGAACTGTGACCGATGCCGATCCCACGACAACGGTTTGGACCGTGGTTTCTGAGCCCGACGATCCTGATAGCCCGGACGCTGCGATCGCCGATCCAGCGGCTTTGAACACGAGCATCACCCTGTCCGCTCTGGGTGAGTATGTTCTGCAGCTTCAAGCCGATGACGGCGAGTACCAGGGTGCGGACACGCTGACGATTAGTGTGTTCAGTGACCACTGTGAAGCAGCCAAGTCGCTGCCAGGTTGGGTACCACTGCCGGGGGACATCAACCTCGACTGCGTGGTGGACCAAGTGGATATGGATATCCTAACTGAGAACTGGCTGGGATGCAACGGCCTGGAGTGCCCGGATCCGAGTGGACCGTAATTACGAATGATGATTTT
>CP070824.1:842415-845022 GCA_020344395.1 Candidatus Zixiibacteriota bacterium
GCTCATAGGAGTCAGTCTTGAGAAACCTTCGAAGTATCTCGAAGTAGGGTTCCTTGCTGAAGACGGCCGCGCTCGCCGCGGGACAGAATCTGCACGGTACGATAAGTACGGACTTAAACTGTTCATACGCCGCCGTGTCATCGATTGCTTTCAGAAGAAATGGCATCTCTAACCTCCTGCTATCACACTGACTGATTCTTATTCAACATATCTACTCGGAACCTTTCCGCAGATTGAACTGCGGAGTTCGCTGGAATGCGCACGGCATTCGTATTTATCAACCTCACCCATACCAGGGTTTTTCGTCCACCTCTACCTGCAGTCCATCCATCAGTTTGTTGAATCCGCTGAACAGATCGACCACGGCCATTAATTCAACAATACCCTCATCATCCAGTCCCAGCTTCCGCACCGCGGAAGTATGAACAGTCAGTCAGTAGCGGCAGCCCATGACCGCTGATACGGCCACGGCAATGATTTCCTTAGTGATAGTATCGAGTTTCCCGGGACCCTGCATAACCGTCTTGACCTTATTCCAGTTTGCTTCCAGGAAATCCGGCTTGACCGCCATGGCCCTGTACATGTTCGGGACGAAATCGATCTTCAGAGTCGCCCTAATGTCCTCGTAGATCGACTTGACCTTGCCGGTGGCCTCGCTCTCGCTGATCAGTTTGATAGAAGTCATACGTCCCTCGCTTCACGGTTGTGGTCGACTGCATTCGATTGGCTGACGTGCTCACGAATGAATTTGCCAACTTCATTAATCGCACGTTTTGCTTCCGGCATCTGGCCTGCGAATAAATGCCAAACGTGCCACATATTTGCCCATATATCTAATGTTACATCCACACCTGCCTGACGGCCGCGTTTTTCAAGTCGCGTGGAATCACTCAGCAGGATTTCATCAGCTCCAACCTGGATAAGAATCGGCGGCAACCCATGCAAATCAGCGTATATAGGTGATATGAGGGGCGAGCGCGGGTCGTCATCAGCAACATAGTTTTTCGCCATTACCCCAAGCCAATCGGAAGTGAGAAAAGGATCTTTGTGAGCCAGAGATGTAATTGATTCGCCCGTTCCTTCCAAATCTGTCCACGGCGACATGCACACTGCCGCAGCCGGCAGCTGTTCACCAGCATCGCGCAAGGAAACCAGAGCCGCGACAGCTAATCCTCCGCCGGCCGAATCGCCCGCAATCACTATATTCCGCGGGGAGTAACCATTTTCAAGCAGCCAGCGATATGCCGACACAACATCTTCAACTGCAGCAGGGTGGTCATGTTCAGGGGCAAGACGGTAGTCTATTGACAGTGTTTTCATTTTACTCGCCTTTGCGATTCGTGCGGCTATATCACGGTGGGTATTCAACGAACCGATATTATAGGCGCCGCCGTGCACATACAATACGGCCCGCTGTTCGGGATTATCACCCACAGAAATCCATTCCGCCGACAGGGTCCCGATCTTGACAGGCTGCACCCTTGTTCCTGCGGGAAGGATGGAAAGCCCCGCGAAACCTTCGAGGGCTCTCCTTTGTTCCTGTATGGTCGTATGAGCGTTGAACTTAGGCGACATCCAGTACTTGACCACCAAGCGGAACAAACGACTTCTTAAACTTCGCATAAATCGCCTCTTTCCTGAGAAGGATCACCCGTGGTTTATTCGCGTTTTAGCTGGTCGATCTCTTCCTCGAGTCTCCGGATCCGTTCGCCATAAGAATGTCCGTCATAAAACGGGAAGCAGCCAAAACGGCGGCGGCGGCTTCCGAAGAATATCATGCAGAGGATCATCATCCCGAAAAACATCATCGGGAATATTATCCACAAGTGCGGTTCACAAAACATAGCACACCTCTCAATCACTGATTTACGGCCTTCTCTTCTCTGCGGGTATTTATCCCCAGAAGGTCAAACGGGAGACAATATCCCGAAATACCCGCAATTAACGGTATGATCCCGAATAAACCCCAAAACGCCAGGGGCGTCTTGGGACCTACAAAAGCGAGAGAAACAAGCGACAGGAGTATCACTCCCGCAACGATTCTCCCGATACGCCCCGGCCAGCCTATATTTTTCCGGATCTTCATCTGATCACTCTTTCCATCTCAGGGTGAATACGAAATCTCGGCCATCATCTTCCGTCGGTTGGGGGCAGCAGACGCTCCGGGGCATGTCACAACAGGCGGAGGCTTCTGATGCAGAATCGCCGCGTCCGCTCATTATCCTGTACATCGCCTCAAAGACGCCGGCCGGAATCTCAATATTGATTGTTCGCGGCCCCCGGCTGTTCTTTGCTTTCTTTTCCTGTGGGTCGGTCATTGAAACATTCCTTCTTAAAATCGTTTGAGTTTCCGTTTCATCTGATTGGACGAAGTAGATTCCGAAAAGGATACAACCGGCCGGGACGCAGTTCCCGGTGGGGGCTTATATTATTGTCAGACAGGCTTTTATGGTTGTTGGGCGGGGCCGATCCGGGCATAGACAGTGGCAGTTATTTGTCGGGTTTTTGCGGAGGGCAGCAATCGGAGGGATCCGCACACCCACATCTGTCGAAAACAGCCTTGCGCAGGGTCTCGGGAGGGTCTTTGTCTTCTATGAATCGCTGGAA
>CP070824.1:845122-847708 GCA_020344395.1 Candidatus Zixiibacteriota bacterium
GCCCCGGATCGATTGCAATAAATCGCTCTCCCATTACGCCGAAGTTCTTGATGGTAAAAGTGGCGTCCTGTCTGAGCATCACGTCCTGATACACCAGGATTTCCACCATCACACCATCTTCGGTGAGCCTGAGCTTGTTGACCTTTCCTCGATGTACCCCGGATACTGTAACCCGATCGCCCAAAGCGAGAGTGCCGACATCGGCGAAACGGATTTTTATAACCTGAGAGTTTCTTTCCAGACGATAGCCCTGCAGCCAGTACAGTGCTGCCGCGAGCATCACGACTCCGAGTAGCACGGTTAGACCGACCCGGAATTCAATGTTGTTCTGAGAGGCCATAACGCTACCAGATTTATCGGTAAGCCTCTGCCTTACCTTAACTTAACTCGACCCGCCAAGCGAGGCGGCTATCGCCACATAGTTATCGTATCTAAAGCGGCTGATAACGCCGCTTTCCACTGCCTTCTTCACCTCGCAGTCGGGCTCCGGAATGTGGCTGCAACCCGTAAAACGACATGAGCCGAAGTAAGGTTCAAATTCCGGATAATAATGTTCCAGGTCTTCACGGTCTACCTCCCACAGCCCCATCACTTTCAGACCCGGCGAATCACCCGCGAAACCGCCGTGAGGCAGCTCATACAGTTCGATCGCTGAAGTAGTGTGCTTGCCCCGGTCGGAGTATTCTGATATTTCACGAGTGTGGATGTTCAGCCCGGGAATCAAGCGGTTCAGTAATGTCGACTTCCCGACCCCGCTGTGCCCGGCGAAAAGAGTGCGGTGGTGACGCAGCAATCGGTACAGATCCCCAAGTCCTGTCCCGTTCTCGGCCGACACCAGCAGGCCTTCAAAACCGATACGTTGGTACGTTTCAATGATACCCGCCGCATCCTCTGTTCCGCCGAGATCGATCTTGTTGATGATAACAAGTGGTGTCATCTGTCCCACCTTTGCGGCGATGAGGAACCGGTCAATCAATCCGGTTTTTAACGGCGGCGACATCACCGAGGCCACGATGGCGAGTTGGTCCAGGTTGGCCGCAATCACCTGCTTCTTCCCTTCCATCCCTTTGGACGGACGGGAGAAGGTACTCCTTCGTGGTTTGACCGTCTCTATAATGCCCGCATCCTCACGACCCCGGCAGAACAGGACATCGTCGCCCACCGCCACCGGTGTTGTTGCCTCGGCCTCCAGCTTCACCTTCTGACGCAGTTCACACTGCCAGCGACTTCCGTCCTCAGCCTGCACCTCAAACCGCCTGCCTCGACTTGCTACAACGATGCCGTTTTCCGGATCTGCCATGTCGGGAATCTACAACCGGATATAACATCTTACAAGATGATTCGAAGGAGCAGACCACTTTCAGAGTAAACCTCCGAACTCAAAGTCAACGTGAAGACAGCAATTGCCATCGGTCGTTGAATTTCGTATTCTGTTTTGTTCAAGAAGTTTAGGATCAGGATCAAGATGGCCAACATCATAGAGAAAATATTCGGGACCAAACATGATCGCGATGTCAAGAGAATGGTCCCGATCGTTGAAGAGATAAACGAACATTTCCAGACCCTCGAGAACCTCTCGGAAGAGGAACTCAAGGCAAAAACCGATGAGTTCCGCCAGCGTCTGAAGGATGGTGAGACCCTCGATGACATAATGACCGAGGCGTTTGCAGTCGTCAAGGAGGCCTGCCGCCGGCACTTAGGGAAAACCTGGGATGTGGTCGGTATCCCCACCGAGTGGAACATGGTTCATTTCGACGTGCAGTTGATGGGCGGTGTTGTGCTCCACCAGGGAAAGATCGCGGAAATGGCCACCGGTGAGGGCAAAACTCTGGTGGCGACGCTCCCGACCTACCTCAACGGCCTCAGCGGCGACGGCGTGCACGTCGTCACCGTCAATGACTACCTCGCCAGACGGGACCGTGAATGGATGGGCAGGATATACGAATATCTCGGTCTGACGGTAGGGGTTATCCAGAACCAGATGACCAACGCCGAACGGCGGGAAGAGTACAAGAAAGATGTCACCTTCGGCACCGCCAATGAATTTGGCTTTGATTACCTCCGCGATAATATGTCCCAGCGTGCAGAGGATCGGGTCCATCGTAACTACAACTACGCCATCATCGACGAGGTCGACTCTATCCTCATTGACGAAGCTCGAACGCCCCTGATCATCTCAGGCCAGGTGGAGCAGTCCACTCACGATCGTTACCGCCAGATGCGCCCCACTGTCGAGAAGCTGGTTCGCAAGCAGGTGGCGCTGGTAAACGACATGATGATGAAAGTCGAAAAACTCCTCGCCGGCGAAAAGGCCGATGATGAGTTCGAGGCCGGGACCCTGCTGCTGGCGGTCAACCGCGGGGCACCAAAAAACAAGCGGCTGCTGAAGATACTTAAAGAGCAGGGCATGAAACGGCTGATGACGGACGTCGAGTCCGCCTACATGCGCGACAAAAAGCTGCATGAGGTCGATGACCGCCTGTACTACTTCATTGATGAACGCGAACACAGCATCGCCCTGACCGACCTCGGCAATGCGCAACTCTCCCCCGAAGAACAGAAGCTCTTCGAGATACCGGACCTCTC
>CP070824.1:847808-850366 GCA_020344395.1 Candidatus Zixiibacteriota bacterium
CCCCGGCAACAGCCGCACGGGTCGGTGCACCCGGGCCGGAGGGTCGTGCGGTACCATTCAAAGGCAGCATCGAGGTTGGCTTTCAGATCAGTCGTGTCACCGACGCGAACCGACGTAACGACTGTATAGACCATCAGAGTATCTGCCGGACCGAGCTCCCAGTCAAACAGGTAGGTTGTAAAAACCGCTTGATCATGGAATCCCTCGTCGGCGTGCAATCCCTCGTTGGCCTCCAGACTGTCCCAGACCGTGGCCGCCGAGGCGGTATCCCACCATTGATGGAATCTGCCGGCGAAGGAGCCATAAGGGGTGCAGGTGCTCCAGCATGAATCAGCCTCAGAGTCATGGTTCGAATGGTATCCGAGCAACATCATGGCACCAAAACGGTTGGTGTTCTCTTGGCAGCCGGGTGAACCTGCGTCTGTGCCCTGCAAATAGACCACATTGTAATCCTGCATGATACCGGCCGTGTTGTCGGCAAGGACACCAGAAGGTATGTCCCAGTCGATTACTTCCGCAAGAGTCACCCCCTGGTGTGGGCTGCCGTCGAATGAATAATACATTGTACGCATGACAATGAAATCTGTACTGTCAGCTCCCCCGATGGGGGCGAAGTACTCACGCTCCAGAGCTATCGTTGAATCACGATTGACCATAGTACCGGTCGTGTAGCCCTCATAATTGGGACCTGGAAATTCTCCGGAGGATGCCCCGGTGGCCACTGGTTTGAAGGACAGGGCGGTGGTTAGATCCCTCTGATACATCGCACAATTGAACACAAAGGAAGTGTCTGTGCCGTTTATGTCTGTTCGCAGAACAATCGGTCCCCCACTGTATAGGTACACTGTTGCTTCCGGATCGCACTCGCCGCCATCGTAGGTGAAGTCCAGGTTGACCGCACCAGGACCGCCTGAACCCATTTCTCCCAGATTGCTGACCACCAGCCGGGTGTAGTCGCCCGGATGAATCGACCGCGCAGACATTGACGTCGCCAGCGTATCCCACTCCCCACCGACGACCGTATCGGCAACCAGACACTCAATCAGAATTGAGAGCGAGTCGTTGTTGTCAGCGTTGGACAGGAGATACACCTCGCCGCTCAGCAGCACGACCGTTCCAGGGCCAATGACCTGGGGCCCGTTGTTCAAGTAGATGCTGAACTCGGCGGTATTATCTACCCCCGTACCTACCGAAAGGGCTGTTTCTGATAAGGCAAGCCAGTTGCTGTATGGTCCGGCCTCCTCGACGGCGATGATGTTGGTGATATCGAGTTGCGTGTTGCCGTCGTTATGAACGGTAATAAGTACTGTGTCAGTCGTTCCATGTTGTGTGTACTCTGGATACGCTATGTGAGTCGGCGTAGCCATGATCTGTGCGGCAGGAACCGGATCGACGCAGGCCAGGCGAATCCACTTAAGGGGGTTGTTGGTTATAGGGCCTCTGTCCGGGTCATACCAGCCCCAGCCCGGGAAATGGTCTTCGGTGTAGAATACATGCAGGTAATGTGATCCTGCGTAACTACCGCCACTGGGATCGACGAGTTCCTCCTCCGGCCAGGCTAATTCCTGTCCATAGGCTGAAGAATCCATTCCATAGCGCGATATGGTTGGCTTCAGCTCACTCATGCATACGCCGCCGGTGCTGATGGTGCTGCAATTAGGGGTATAAGTGCTGGTCAGATTGCGTGCGGCATCCCAAAGCAAGCCATCGAGAGATGATGAGACGCAGAGCCCTATCTCACCGTTGGCCCGTCTGGAATAATCAGCATCCGCACAGTCATTGATCTGAGGGTCTCCCCAATTCCCGAAGGCGTCCAGGTACTGATTGAAGATCGTATACAGGCGACCGTTACACTCGGAGATCGAGAAGAAAGCAAGCCATCCGCTCCCTGATTCGCCGCTGCCGCACGCCACGTAAAGATAGTCTTCTCCCCATTCGGCGTTGTGAACCCTCGTTATAGTACCGCCCGCGTTGGGACCGGCTACCCGGTCGGTCCAGTGGAAGATCGAGCACGACAGATCATTCCAGTTGGCAGACGGGTCGTTATAGGGGTCGGCAACGATCGGAAAGCCGTTCCAGATAATATGGAGACCATCTTCACTGTCGAAATAGGCGTACGTTTCCCAGAAGGCAGCGTGAGAACTCTGATCACCGGTGCGCGGGTAATTCGTAATATTGGTCGGCGGAGTCCAGGCCAGGCCGAGGCTGTCGGACTGCCGCATGAAGAGCTCAATATCCAACACGTTATCATGTATATACGCCATTTCATGATAATGTGTGTAAGAGACAGCAACTTTAGGTGAGACCCGCGACGCTGATATGCTCCCGCTCCAGCACCAAGCCGCTGTGTCTATTACGACTGGACCTTCCCAGTTCCCGGAGGCACCCGATCCAACCTTGCGGAAATATGATACCACTGTTTCTCGCAGGTTTTGGGTTGTATAGAAACACCGCGATTCGGTCGCCAGTAGATGTAGCACCGTATCACCAGCCCATTCCTGGACTTCAATCTTGGGTCCGTGTAAAAGGCTTGTGGGATCGAAGAACCCTGCGTTGTA
>CP070824.1:850466-853021 GCA_020344395.1 Candidatus Zixiibacteriota bacterium
GGCCCGCTCTGGCTGCGTGAGAAGCGGCGACTGTCGTGTGAAACTTTCAACGAGACTCCTCTTCCCAGACGTGGCCTGCACCTGTGGCGCTACACCGACCCGGCCGGCTTTCTCGTGCGCCACAGCGGCATGAATGAGACGTCCATTGGTGATTCGCACATCATGATCGAGCAGACGGAACTCCGGCACCTCAGCGACGGTAATCTCACGGCCGTCGTCACAGATGTGACCGGAAGAGATATCAGCGTCCATCGTCACTCGACTACACCCTCTAACCTGACAATCACAACTCTCTCCAGTGCCGTCGAGAGCCACCAGGATCTGATTCGTAACCATCTTTACTTACTGGTAAACGAACAGACTGGAAAATTCGAAGCCCTGAATTCGGCCCTCTGGAACGATGGCATCTTCATCCATGTGCCCGACAACACGACCATTAAGGGGCCGATTCATCTTCTGAGGCAGGCGGGTCAGGCCGGATCAGTCCAGTATCCGCGGCTCCTTGTCATAACAGGTAAGAACGCTGAGGTGACCATCATTGATGAGTATGGAGGCGGGGCGCCGGATTTCAAGAACGGTTATTCCTATTCAAACGCGGCTGTTGAAATATTCGGCCGCGAGGCCAGCCGCACAAGTTATGTGGCGCTGCAGAGACACTCACCAGGGATGCAGGCCTACCTGACCCACCGTGCACATTTGAAAAACGACGCCCAGATGATGACTATCCCGCTGGTCTTCGGCGCTGCCGTATCCAAGCAGAACTTCGGTATCACTCTGGACGGTGCCGGTGCACGAAGTCAGATATACGGTCTGGTCTTCGGCGGTAACCGACAGCACCTGGACAACCACACTCTGCACCACCACGCCCACGGACATACAACCTCAGATATCAATATGAAGGTAGTGCTCCGCGACCGGGCCCTGTCCGCCTACACCGGCCTGATCAGGATCGACAAAGAGGCCAAGAACTGTGAGGCATACCAGGAAAACAGGAATCTCCTGCTGAGTAAAGGCACTCGAGCTGAAACCATCCCCGAACTTGAAATCCTGAACGAAGAGGTCTCGTGTTCGCACGGAGCCACGGTGGGCCCGGTCGACCCGATGCAGATATTCCAGCTCTGCAGTCGCGGCATCCCCGAGAAGGAAGCCATCCGCATGATTGTATCCGGATTCGTAGCTTCAAGTCTCAGTCTGCTTCCTGAGAACCTCTCCGAAAGAGTGGGCGGCTTCGTGGCCAGCCGACTGGAGGATATGTAGAGATGGCCCAGTTTGTGAGAGTCGCATCGGTCGATGACATTCAGCCGGGCAGCATGAAGCCGTATGACATCGGCCCGGACAAGTTCGTTATTGTGCATGCTGACGAAGGTTTTTTCGCCTATGTCGATGAGTGCTCGCATCAGGCCATACCTATCTCAGACGGCAAGCTGGAACAACACGAAATTATCTGCCGCGCCCACGGCGCGAGATTCGATGTAAAGTCAGGAGCAGCAACGGGCCCCCCGGCCGTGGCTCCTCTCGAGAAGCTCGAATTGAAAATTGAAGGTAACGACATATATGTCCGTCTTGACGGATGAACAGGATTATCAAATGTCCAGACAGATCAGGAAAGACAAGATGACACCGGCCGATATTATCGGACTGGACGTTGACGCCATCAAGGCGGATTTCCCCATTCTCGACCAGGAGGTAAACGGACATCGGCTGGTATATCTCGACAACGCTGCGTCATCACAGAAACCCAGGGAAGTGATTAACGCCCTGATAGAATATTACCGTAAAACACACTCCAACGTCCATCGAGGACTGCACACCCTGGCCGAACGGGCAACCGACGCCTACGAAAACACCAGGAAGCACGCCGCACATTTCATCGGGGCGACCGATCCCTCGGAGGTGATATTCACGCGCGGCGCCACCGAATCACTCAATATGATCTCCTATGCATGGGGAGAAGACAATATCAAGGAAGGCGACGAGATTGTCGTCACCGAGATGGAGCACCACGCCAATCTGGTGCCATGGTACGCCCTGGCCAAACGGAAGCAGGCCATTCTCAAGTGGTTCCCGATTACAGTTTGTGGGCATCTTGACCTGAGCAATATCGACGAGATCATCAATCAACGAACAAAAGTCGTGGCCGTTTCGCACATGTCTAACGTCCTCGGCACCATCAACCCGATAGCCGACATCGCCGCGAAAGCTCACTCGGTGGGAGCCATCATGGTGGCCGACGGCGCCCAGGCAGCCCCTCACATGTCTGTTAACGTTCACGACCTGGGTATCGATTTCTATGCCCTCTCCTCTCACAAGATGCTTGGTCCCACGGGCGTGGGCGTGCTATGGGGTCGGCGCGGGATTCTTGAGAAGATGGAGCCGTTTCTTTACGGCGGTGAGATGATCCGCGAGGTGCGTTTTGATCGTGTGACCTGGGCCGACAGTCCGCACAAGTTTGAAGCCGGAACGCCTAATATCGCTGATGTCGTTGCTTTCGATTCCGCCCTCTCGTACCTCGAAAAGCTCGGGATGGATAGAATCCGGCAGCACGAGATCGAGTT
>CP070824.1:853121-855662 GCA_020344395.1 Candidatus Zixiibacteriota bacterium
AGCGTCGCTAAAAACACGTATACCCACTCCGGCCGAATACCGCCAGTTCCTGAGTGTGAAATCGTCGCTGATTGAATGGAAGACCCGTCCCTCATCGAGAAACAGAACGCCATCACCGGCCGGCCAGAGAGGGTAGCGGTATTCCAGTGAGACCAGGGCATAATCGTTGTCGATAAAACGGTCGCGAGGATAGCCGCGAAGGTCATCCTGGCCGCCGAGACTGCTCAAAAGGTAAAATGGGTTACGCGGTCTGCTTGCAGCGTCGATTACGTCCACCGATTGAGCCAGAGCGCGCAGCGCCAGCGTGCGCTTTCTGAAGAGGTGGAGATATTGACGCAGATCCACGCGCGTCGTGGTGAAGCGCAAGCGATCGGAAACCCCGATACCATGACTGTACCTGAAGGACACTTCCTCCACGCCGCCCCGGGTCGGCTGACCCATGTGGTTGCGCCAGTCGTGCCGCAAGCGTCCGCCGACGCCCCAGAATCGGGTCGGGCGAAAATCTTCATAGCCGAGCCCCAGAGATACCTTAATAGTGTCGACGTTTGTCTCCAGGTTTGTATCCTCTCCATCGGAGATATCGTAATGCCAGTACCCGGCTTCAAAACCCACCGTCAGCGCCGGCCTGATCTCCCAGAAGAGTTCGGCTCGGACAAACGACTCCTCGCGAGTTACCGAAACTTCGTCATCTTCGAGGCTAGTACTACCGAGACCGTACAGCGATTCCCTGGGCAGTTTTGAATAACGGGCAATGAGGGTCATCCCCGCCGACGGCCTATAGAGATGGGGGGCATGGTACTTGATGCGGTAACGCTGATAGCTGTTGGTTGAGTAAGAACCGGTGAGCTTGACCACATCGTCGTTGGAAAACAACTCTTCTGCTTTTAAGCCGAGGCCGCCCTCAAGACCGGGATTTGAGCCATAAGATGCCAGGGGATAGACGGGGTAGTCGGCGGCAAAAATCTGGTAAAGGGCGTGCCTGACGAAGCTGTTTTCGTATGTCGCCAGTAGCAAGCCCTTCGAGGTATACTTAAGAACTGCCACCGGGAGCCTCAGAATGGCCGAGGGGACGCTAAGGATGCTCTCGCTGACGGACTTTGCTGGCGCTTGCGGTCGGCGAACGGCCGTGGTATCTCCTGCAGTCAGCCTACCACCAGTCAACACCGCAAAGACCAACAGTGTGCTGAGGAAACATGCACCTTTCTTCGTCACGGGCCTTTCCTGATTTGGGGTTCTAAATTACTGAAAACTCGGAGAATTATAGGCTTGCCGTTGCCTGATGTCAAGCTTTAGGACCGGACTAAGAATATAAAATGGATTGGCTTAGACTCTTTCGGGCGACTTTGGAAGGCTGGAGCCTGGCGACTCCAGCACTTCGGAGCTTACTTGGCACGCAAGGCTTCGACAATGCGCCAGCGGGCGGCCCGAACTGCGGGCAGAAACCCGCCCAGAATCCCCATTACAACTGAAAACACCAGCGCCTTAAGAGCGATCTGTGGTGACATCCGAAACGAAAAGGCCAACTCGGCAAAGGTGTCGAAATTGGTCGTGGAAACTTCCCGAAACACGAGCAGATTTGCCAACATAATTCCGGCCAGCCCACCAGTAGCAGCAATAATCACCGATTCCAGCAAGAAAGCAGCGAGAATATTGAGGCGACCGAACCCGAGGGCACGAAGGGTACCTATTTCGCGGGTCCGGTTGGCGACCGCCGCATACATGGTTATCATAGCTCCGACAATAGCGCCCAGCGCGAAAACAGTGGAAACGAGTGTACCCAGTATGCTGATGAAGGTGGTAAATGCGCGAGACTGGCGACGGTAATACTCTATTTCCCGCCACACCTCAACCGTCAGGCGTCTGTCATCTTCCAGTCTGGCCTTGAGGGCATCAAACTCCCCCGGGTCCGCAAGTTGCATGGTGAAGGAAGAGTAAACGGGGCGCTGGAATGCATCCATAAGCTGGTCGACATCGCCCCACAGTTCCGACTCGAAACTGGATCCGCCGGCCTCGATCAGGCCCACTACCGTCCAGTCGCGCATCCCGAAACGAACTGTCTCTCCCAGCCCGCAGCCGTGGAAATTCTCAGCCACCTTGATGCCCGCGATGATCTCCGAGGTCCCCGGGCGCCACATCCGGCCTTCGGCGAGCCTGACTTGCGGCCTTATTTTCATTGATATGTCGTTCACGCCGCGCACGGGCACATTGCTGGGAAGACCGGTGGATCTCTTGGGCTGGTTGATGAGCACGACGAGCTCGCCGGCAAACAGAGGGGCCCCCGATTCGTCTCTGGCGACAGCGGGGTCGGTCTTGACAACGTCGGCCATACTCCGAAACAGGATGGAAACCACTTCCGTGGTGGCTCCCTCGCGAAGCACCACTACGTTGGAATCGCTGCCGGTGTCCACCAGTACCTGCTCAAGTCCATTAGTCAGCATCAGAACGGCACAAAATACAAATGCCACCAGCCCAATGCCCGACAGGGTCAGAGTCGAGGTCAGTTTGCGCCTGAAGCTATTCTTGACGGCGTACTGAAGAAGT
>CP070824.1:855762-858301 GCA_020344395.1 Candidatus Zixiibacteriota bacterium
TGTCGAACCGGCCGTCCCGGCTGTACATATCTGCTCTGGTATCAAGGGAATTGCCGAGCCACCAGTCGTTGGGCGACACCTCGACCGCCATGTCGGCTGCCCAGATCGCCGAATCGGCGTTGCCTACAATGTCATACGTGTATGCCATGGAATTGTAAGCGCTAACATCCCGCGGGTTCAACTCAACCGCCCGGAACAGTTGCTTGAGCCCTTCCGCATGACGACCTAACTGCAAACCGAGCAGGTCGCCGTAGTCACGGTGCACCCAGGCCTCGTTGGAGCCGAGATCTGTGGCCTTCTCAAAGTATTGTACCGCCTCACCCCATCTCTGCATTCTTCTCAGAAAATCACCATAGTATGCATATGGCCGGGACCGCTCCGGAGCCAACTCAATTGATCGCAGGTACATCGCCTCAGCCTCGTCAAACCTGCTGGATGTTCTTAGCAGTCCTGCTTTCAAGAGGTAAGGCCGGTAAAACAGCTCAGGCGACGCCTCTGCGTACTTCTCGGCCATCATCAAGGCGCTGTCCACTTGCCCTTCACCCGAGTAAACCCACGCCAGATCTCCATACACATTCGGGAAACTGGGCTCCAGATCAACGATTCGAAGGTATATCTCCTTAGCCTTTGCGTTATCGCCGAAATGGCGGTGGTAGTGGGCCAAATTGGCGAGCACGACCGCAGCCAAAGGATCCAGCTCATAAGCAATCATCAACTCGCGCTTCCACTCCTCATCGCGGCCTGCCTGGCGCAAGAGCGATGAATACCATAGGTGAGCCCAGACATAGCCGGGATTGATCTCTATCGCTTTCTGGTAGCCCTGTTCGGCCCTGGCCAGATCGTCGGCTGTCCCATCCGGTCCATAGTACCTCCGGGTATGGACTCCGGCCATCGAAGCCTGCACTTCCGCAAGATTCTCATTAAGCTCGAAGGCTCTCTCGGCCGCCGAATCAGCCTTTGCGATCGCCTCCTCTTCCTCAGCCGGCGATGAAATCCCGTAACTGCGCAGTTGCCTCCAGGCATCGCACAGACCGCTGTAGGCCAGTGCGTAGTCGGGGTCAAGCTCAATGGCGCGCTCAAAGAACTCGATGGATCTTCTAAGGTGAATCTCCGCCCGCTTACGCCAGAAGAACCGACCCTGCAAGTAAGCATTGTACGCTTCAATGTCATCGGTGCCACGACTGACCAGCGCAGTTGTCTCCTCACCTGTGAGCTCCATCTCGAGCACTTCAGCAATGGCACGCGAGATGTCCTCCTGTACAGCCCACGCGGAGTTGAACTCACGGTAATAACGGTCGGACCAGATGGACACATCATCTTCCACGCTGACCAACTCCGCTCGGACGCGGATACTGTCTCCCTCTTTCTGAACGCTCCCGGCCAGGATATTGTCCACGGCGAGTTCTTTTCCGATCGCTTTGAGATCAAGGTCGCTTCCCTTAAACCGGAGCATTGACTGCGTGGAAATCACCTTAAGTTGTCTGATGGACTGCAGCCGGCCGATGATTTCTTCGGTCATCCCCTCACAGAATGCGTCCTGATCCTGGTTGGTGCTAAGGTCCCGAAAAACCAGCACCGCCACCGAATTGGACCAACCCTCGATCTCTCCAGACGATGTTATCACTCGGTCGACAACAAAGTAACCAGCAACACAACACACCACCGCCGCCGCAATCCACCAGCGGAGCCTACTTCTTTTCACCGACACAGGTTCAGTCGTCAGTCGTTTCAAATCCGCCAGCATCCCATCCGCGTGCTGGTAACGCAGGGAAGGGTCCTTGGTCAGCGCCTTGTCAACAATCTGCTGCAGCTCACCGGTCACACCGGATTTAAAACGGGCCACCGGCTCTGGATGTGTATCCGTAATCGCCCGCGCCACAGCCGCATCGTTATCTCCCTCAAACGGCCGACGACCGGTCAACATCTCATATAGAATCACTCCCACTGAAAACAGATCAGTCCGGTGATCAACCTGCTTCCCCTCAACCTGCTCTGGCGACATATAACCGACCGTGCCAAGCGTCGAACCGGTCTTGGTCAGCTTATCATCACCCGCTACCGTGGCCAGACCAAAGTCTAGTATCCTTGGGCGACCTTTCGTGTCAATTATGATGTTGCCAGGTTTGATATCCCTATGGACCACCCCTTCGTTATGAGCCTCATTCAGCCCCTCGCATATCTGCATAGTCAACTCAATCGCTTCGCTGACTGACAGCTTCCCCTGCTTGATCACTTCACGAAGAGACTGACCCTCAATGTGGGCCATGGCAAAAAACGGACGTCCCTGAAACTCACCGACCTCGTATACCGGCACGATATTGGGATGATCCAGCTTCGCCGCTGCCTGCGCCTCACGAGTAAACCGGGCCTTCAGAGATGCATCTGAGGCGGCATGAGCCGGCATGAACTTCAGCGCCACCCGCCTGTTCAGCTTGGTATCTTCGGCCAGCCACACCTCCCCCATCCCGCCGGAACCGATCTTGCTGACAATCTTGTAGTGCGATACCGCGGTGCCGACTGTCAGAGAAAAGTGTGATTG
>CP070824.1:858401-860936 GCA_020344395.1 Candidatus Zixiibacteriota bacterium
TCATCAGCAAACCGTTTATCCCGAGAGTTGATGACAATCTTCCGGACTCCTGGCGCTGCGCAGGGTAAGCAACCAAGCCACCAGGCGTGGTTTCAAGCCTGGCACCGATAATATTAAAGCGCTTTCCCGTCACCGTCACATCGTCTCCCAGCTTGGCCTGCGATGACCGCGGCTCATAACGCAATCCCATCATCAGAGAAAGGATCCGGCGCACATACAAATGGTAGCCTATCAGAGCGCTCACTGGATTGCCCGGCAGGCTCAGAAGCCAGCTGTTGCCGAAATCCGCCATAAGCGTCGGTTTTCCCGGCTTTACGGCCAGCTTGTAAAAAAGAGTTTTACCGCCAAGAGTCTCCACGACATCGGGGATAAAATCAAAATCTCCCATGGAGACGGCTCCGGTCGTGATTACCAGGTCATGATTCTTAAGGCATTCGCGAAGTTTGTCCCGGAGGGGCTCAAGTTCGTTAGTAGTGACTCTCGTCTGTGTTGCTACCGGATATCGGTCGTAGGTCAGAAGTGAGTGCAGAGTGGGAATGTTCGAATCATATATCTGCCCGTGCTTCAGATCCACTCCAGGCTCGACCACCTCGGAGCCGGTGGAAACGAGCGCAATTCGAGGTCGGGGAATGACATTTATCTCGGTCAATCCTATCGAGGCCAGTATCCCGATGTCTCCGGGTCTCAGCGTGTCGCCCCGACGATAAAGCACCTGACCGGATGTTATATCATTGCCAAGCGGACGGATGAACGCCCCTGCCTTCGGCTTTTCGGCAACGGTGACCCGGCCCGCAGCAATAGTCACATCCTCAATAGGGATCACAACATCAGCTCCCTCGGCCAGCGGCGCCCCCGTCATGATCTTTACCGCGTGTTTGTGGTTCAGGCTCTTTTGTAGAGTGTCTCCCGCTTCAATAACCGATTGGATGGGAAGACTCCAGGGTCCCGGACCTTCAAGGTCGGCGACTCTGAGTGCAACACCGTCCATAGCGGATCGTGGAAAGCCCGGCACGTTGACGGTCGCAGTAACATCCTCTTCCAGTACGCATCCAACAGCCTGAGCCGCCGTAACTCTGGATGGGCCCAGTCTTGTCACGGCTCCGTCAATCTTCGCCAGGGCCTCCGGCAGCGATATCAAATTATCCAACGATTCTGATCGAGTCACCTTCGTTCACCTTTCCTTCGGTAAGCACCCTGGCAAATAAGCCCTCGCGCGGCATAATACAGTCTCCAACGGTTTGCTTTATATCGCAGCCGTCATGACATTCCTTACCCACCTGAATAATCTCGATAACAACACTGTCTCCCAGCGCCAGCTTACTGCCAACGGTCAGCTCGGCGAAATCGATACCAAGCGTGGTGACATTCTCGCCGAAGTCTCCGGGACCGATATTTAGCCCCAGATGACCGTACTGCTCGAAACTCTCATAGGGCAACAAACTCAGCGCCCGGGCGGTACCGGAATGCGCATCACCAACAATGCCCTCATTGGTCACTGTGACACGACGAACGTTCGTCTTCTTCTGTTCCTTGCTGCCCGATACAGAGAGTCGAAACACAGTTGCGGCTCCTGCGGAGTTCTGTTCTTGCCTGTCACCGTTCGCTGTCACTTGCTCTTCTTTCTTTTCCACTGTCCGCTCCGACCGCCTGTCTTTTCGACCAGGCGCACCGATTCGATGGTCATGCCTTTGTCGATAGCTTTTCCCATGTCGTAGATAGTCAACGCTGCGGCTGTGGCCGCCATGAGCGCTTCCATCTCCACCCCCGTATTGTAACGGGTGCGCGCTTCCGTCGAGATTTCTACAGTGGGGGGATTCTCTGTCAGGCTTAATTCAACTGTTACAGACGACAGAGGCAGTGTGTGACACAACGGGATGATTTCCGCTGTTCTCTTTGCCGCCTGAATGCCGGCTATGCGGGCAGCCGCCAGGGCATCGCCTTTGCCAAGCGCGTTTCCCTTAAGCTGCGCGAGTAGCTCTTTCGAGACACGCACCTTTGCCGAAGCTGCAGCATACCGGTCAGAATCCGGTTTATCGCTTGTATCAACCATACGGGCTTCCCCGCTGTCTCCCACGTGAGTGAGCTTTTTCTTTTTCATCCGCCGACTTTCCGCATGTAAGGATTGAATCCGGCAACCGATGTCTCACGCGGCAACCGCCGAAATCCCGGTGACTCAACCGTATGGCGAACAAATGCCGCAATCTCGCTCGTGCTCGCACGGTCGGCAAGCAGTCTTGCCAGGTTGGCACCCGATTGCAGATACAGACAACCCAGCAATTCCCCTCTCGAGGTCAACCGCAGGCGGTTGCACCCGCCACAGAAGCATCGACTGACGGCTGAGACAAAGCTGATGCGCCCGGGATAGTCCCCGAGGCGGTAGCTGACCGCCGGCCCCCGATCGGCATTGCCGACCGGTTCAGCCTGCAGGTTCAGATCGATCCGACTCATCATTTCGTCTTCACTGACAAGAAGGCCCTCTCCCCATGCGGATCCATTTGACGGCATGTACTCTATAAACCTCTGATCGATGCGACG
>CP070824.1:861036-863567 GCA_020344395.1 Candidatus Zixiibacteriota bacterium
GTCGCTGCACTTATGAAGGGCTTTCGTGAGGCTGGCGCAGAGGATAACGATATCATCATCTTTTCGGAACTGATGGATTCACATTCGCTGTTCCTGACCCCTAACGCCGATACTATCTACTACGTCGGCACCCTTAACCTCCAGAAAGGGCCGTTGGTCTTCGAGTCACCGCCCGATGCACTGGGCGTGATTGACGACGCCTGGTTCGGCCACGTGATCGATTTCGGCCGCCCCGGCCCGGATCGTGGGGAGGGTGGTCGCTTCCTGCTGGTGCCACCGAACTATGACGGCTCGCTCCCGGAAAGCGGCTTCCATATCGCCCATGCTCGTACGAGCAGAGTGCTGTTGCTGGGCCGCAGTTTCCTAGTGGATAATGATCCCAAGCCCGTGGTCGAGATGATCAAGAAGCATATCAAGATCTATCCATATACGGAGGGAGGCTACGGCACCAGCATCAAGTCGCTGCTCCAGGGCCAGGTACGACCCGGAAGACCGGCCGAGGTCAAACCGGTCAAGTTCATCGAGGGAAGCGGGCTGGTCTTCAACACCATACCACCAACCGACCATACCTACTTCGATCTGATCAATGAGCATGTGCAGGAAGAGCCGGAGGGCGTATACGACGCCGAGATCATGGGCGCATTGGCCGCCATTGGCATCGTCAAAGGTCAGCCTTTCGAGCCTAATGAGCGCATGCGGGCTATTCTGTCTGACGCTGCGGAAGTGGGTAACGCCACCGGACGGACACTCAACTTCGCCTTTCGCGACACCCAAGAAGAGGACTTTGCCTACTACCCGGGATCGGCCTGGTACAATATGCTGTTCCTCGGCGGCTATTCCTTTGACACCCCGCCACCGGCCGTGACCAGCGAGGGGATCAAGCCCTATCCACCTGTCGGCCATCGCCGTCTGGCGGCCCGGTTCGCGTTCTTCCACTGGGCCACAGGGATTACACCGGCGATGTGTATGCGGTTGACAGATGTCGGTTCGCAGTATCTCTGCTGTGGTTTGGATGCCGACAAGAACTACTTTGACGGGGGCAAGACCTACAAATGTACGCTGCCTCCCAACATTCCCCACAACAACTTCTGGTCTTTCACAGTGTATGACAACCAGACCCGCTCTATGCTCCAAACCCCACAGCGCTGGCCGAGGGCTGGCAGCCAATCATATCCAACACCGGCCGCGGTCCCAAATGCCGATGGGTCTATTGACGTGTATTTTGGCCCGGAGGCCCCACAAGGTAAGGAGAGAAACTGGATCCAAACGGTTCCCGGCAAGGGATGGTTTGCGATATTGCGTCTGTACAGTCCTTTGCAGCCGTTCTTCGACAAGAGCTGGCGACCGGGCGAGATTGAGTTGGTGGATTAGAGGGGTAGTCGATCCGATTGGTGAAGTGTCGACGTATTCTTGAGGATCCGTACCCTTTGCCTTGATCGCGGACAATACAAAACGGCCGCTCTCGAGAGGGAGCGGCCGTTTGAATAGGCTAGTTCTAGTAAGTGTGGCTAAGCGGGAATTTGTGGACGAAATTTATACCCGTAGATTTGATTTGATACCGATTTTGGTTACACTGTAGCGATTGGTTCAGGGCTGATCACAGAATTCATCACCTAATCTCGTCACCAGTCGCTGGAGTACATAAATGAGGCCAAATGGCGGGTGACCTTGGAGCTGTAGGAACTGGTGGCCGATTAATATTGAGAAGGTGTTTAAAAACTCCGAACTTGAAGAAAATTCCAGTTTATGACAGAAAGAAAACGGTATCCAACAGACTTGACTGACAAAGAATGGCAGCTCATATAGCCTCTGTTACCAGTTCAGAAGACAGGCAGGCCACGGAAATTTAGTCAACGCGAGATGCTAAATGCCATTATCTACATTGCCCGTACAGGAGGCAGTTGGCGCATGATGCCTCACGATTTGCCTCCTTGGCAGGCTGTCTATGCCTACTTCAGGAAGCTGACAGACTCAGGTGCCTGGGAACGAATCAACGACGAAATGCGTTCCAGACTGCGGGTGAAACAAGAACGAGATGCACACCCAATCACGCTGGTCATTGATTCTCAGTCCGTGAAGACGACTGAAAAAGGAGGCCTCGAGGATACGATGGGGGAAAGCGAGTGAAAGGGCGCAAGCGCCAAATCGTAGTCGATACCGTGGGGTCCCTAATTCGGGCCCTCGTTCATCTGGCCAATGAGAGGGACAAAACGGCGGTTCGTTACGTCATGCAGCGTATTCCCGTGACCCAGCGATGGCGCCGTGTAGTCCTAGATGCGGGTTATGATACCCCGGCAGCGGCTGCCTTCTGTCGCCGGATATTTGATGTTGACTATGAAATTGTTAAACGAACGGGCAAAGGCTTCGAAGTGCTACCTCGCAGGTGGGTCGTCGAACGCACCTTTGCCTGGCTTGGAAAGTATCGGCGGTAAAGTAAGGACTATGAAGCGCTGCCCAAGGTTTCCGAGGCATTTATCTACGTCGCTTCTATCCATCTACTCACCCGTCGCGTAGCTAGGCTGAGTTATTAA
>CP070824.1:863667-866184 GCA_020344395.1 Candidatus Zixiibacteriota bacterium
CCAGGCGTCGATAAGCCAGTCCGAGATCGAGCCAGCTGTCAGAGAGAGTATCAGCCATTTCTGTTCGTCGTATGAATTCGTCGCGGGCCCGATACCAGTTGTCCTTGAGAGCAGCTATCCGTCCCAAATAGAAGTGGTTGGTGGCATTCCGGTCACCGCTCGCGACCAATGAACTCAGGACCGAGTCAGCGACATCCAGCGAGTCAAGGGAATAATAGAGTATTCCCAAACGGCGGACAGCGTCCAGATTGCGAGGCGACAGTTCGACTATCCTGTGAGCCGGCATAAGAGCAGCCTGAAGGGAGTCCATCCGTATGTAAGCCATGGCCAGTTGCTGGTAAAGCATCAGATTATCCGGCTCTACTTCTAATCCTCGCTGAAACGTGAAGGCTGCCGAGTCAAACAGACTATCCATCAAATAAAGTTCGCCCAGAGCGTGTACGGCCCGGATGTTTGTCGGGCCGAATTCTACTTCGAGAGATCGGTGAAGCATTTCACGAGCGTCCGGGAACTTGTTTTGCTGGGCGAGCAGGTCGGCCAATTCATTGAGATAGCCGATGTTGTCAGGCCTGATTCGAACCAGGTTTCGATAGGCCCAGACGGTTGAGTCAATGTCCCGACGCTGGCGATACATCCCGGCCAGAAACGAATAGGTACGGGAATCGAGTGAATCGATCTGAGCCAGGCGGACGTATAGGACTCTGACGCTGTCAGGCATGCCCATGTCGTGATAACATCGAGCGGCGAAGCGAAGGTGCCGGGGATCATCCAGGTTGACCTGCTGAAGCACGTCGATGGCCTCATGCGGTTTTCTCAACTGGTAGAGGGAGCGGGCATAGGAATAGGCTATTTCATGAGATTCAGGGAAGCTCGCAAGAGCCTTCTCGTATGACTCGGACGCATGTTCCCAGTCACCCAAACCCTCGAACATCAGACCGTTCAAATAGTGGTGGTAGGCGCGATGGTCCAGAGAGACCTGCCGTGAGCGCTGAGCCTCGGACATCCGAGCGTCGTCGTCTGAGCTGATCGATACATCAGCGCGGATCAGAGCAGGCGAGCGGCCGGTACTGCAACCGACAATCCATACTGCGACCGAGCAGATTGCGGCGGCGATGATGACGCGCAATTGGCCGGAGTTTACGATTCTCTTGCCCATCTGCCAAGGATCCATACTCTAATAGTGCAGAAAACGCCCAAAGGTTGCACTCTTAAGACGACTTTAGTCTGAGGAAGCGGCGTTTGCCAACCTTCAGGATTACTTCCCCGGAGAGCTTGAACTCATGGTTCGGATCTGTAACCTTCTCACCGTCAAGGCTGACCGCACCGGCGGTGATCAGTTTGCGGGCCTCTCCGTTTGAGCTGGTAAGGCCGGTTCTGGTAAGCAGGTGAACCAGGTATATTCTATTCCGATCAAGGCCGAGTTGGGAAAGACCGTCAGGATTCACATCAGGCATCTCCGCAGGAGGCTTGCGCTCGGAGAATTGTCTCTCGAAAGCCTTACGTGCCTGTTCACCGGAACCCTGTTGATGATACATGTCTACCAGCACGACGCCCAATTCTTTCTTGATATCCATGGGGTTACGGCTGGAATCTTCAAGGGCTGCTTTAACCGCAGCCAGTCGCTCCACAGGCTCTTCCGTGGCCAGTTCAAAATACTCATAGATAAGGTTGTCGGGTATCGACATGACTTTGCCAAATATTTCCCCGGGCGGTTCATTCACGCCGATGTAGTTACCCAATGACTTCGACATCCTCTGCTTTCCGTCCAGGCCGGTCAAAATCGGCAGGGTAAGTATACACTGAGCTTCCAGGCCATAGGCCTCCTGGATTGTCCGACCGGCGAGCAGGTTGAAGGTCTGTTCGGTGGCGCCAATCTCCACATCTGCTTTTATTGCCACCGAATCGTATCCCTGCATCAGCGGGTAGAAAAGCTCGTGGAGGGATATCGGCACCTGTTTTTGCATTCGGGTGGCGAAGTCATCCCGCTCCAGCAACCTGGCAACCGTGAAACGTGTGGCCAGACGCATTATTTCCAGAAATTCCATGTTCTGGTACCACTCACCGTTATGCCTGACCTCTGTTTTTGACCGGTCGAGAATCTTGAAGAACTGTTTTTCGTAGGTTTCCGCGTTCTTCATGATCTGGTCATATTCAAGCTGGGGTCGGCAAGCCGAGCGACCGCTCGGATCGCCAATCATGCCGGTATAATCCCCGATGATCAGCACAACCTGGTGGCCCAGGTCCTGGAACTGCTTTAATTTGCGGATCCCGACCGTATGACCCAGATGAATATCCGGCGCGGTCGGGTCGAATCCCTGTTTGACACGCAGGGGTCGGTTTTCTGCCAGAGACCGGCGCAGCTTTGCCGTGAACTCCTCGGCGGGAAGCAAATCCACCACGCCGCGGGATATCAGAGTGAGCTGATGCTCGACTTCTTTCGACTGCTGTGCGCTGAGTTTCTCGTCGTTCAAAAGTGGCTCCGTAGGGTCATCTGATTTGGAATATCGGCATATAAGT
>CP070824.1:866284-868761 GCA_020344395.1 Candidatus Zixiibacteriota bacterium
TGCAAGTCAGTTGGGGTTGTCGAATACGCCAATTTCGCCGAAACAATCGATTCCCGCATCAAGACCGAATGCATTTGCTGCCCTCCCGACCCGGAGGCTGGAAAGGAATTCTACTGCGGCTGGCGATTTTCGATAGAATGAAAAAGCAGGGCCCTCGGCCCTGCCGAACATTCGTCAGATATAGTAGCTCAGGAGCGGTAATTACCGCTGGCTGCGGAAGAAGTCCACGGTACGTCTCAGGCCCTCTTTGAAGTCCACGTCCGGTTTATAACCAAACTTCTGCAGCTTGTCAATCGAGGCAAAAGAGTGCAGGATATCTCCCTCGCGCGGGGGATCATATTTGGCCTTCAGGTCGGTGCCGATTATCTCCCGAAGGAAGTTCAGCATCTGATTCAGGGTAAACTGCGCTCCGCAGCCGACATTGAAATAGTCGCCGACGATATCATCGTTGGTGGCAGCCAGCAGATTGGCCTGGACGCAATTGTCGATGTAGGTAAAATCGCGCGACTGCCCCCCATCGCCGAAAACAACCGGTTGACGGCCGTCGAGCATATCGGTAATAAACCTCGGAATAACCGCGGCATAATCGCTCCCCGGATCCTGATGCGGACCAAAGATATTGAAATAGCGCAGGGCCACGGTCGGCAGTCGGTAGAGCTCCCAGTAAATTTTGAGGTAGTATTCATTGGTCAGTTTGGTCACGGCGTACGGCGAAAGCGGGTCAGGCGTCAGTTTCTCATGCTTTGGCAGTTCTTCGGACTCGCCGTAGACGGACGACGATGAAGCCATCACGAATTTTTTCACGCCCGCCTCTCTGGCCGCCTCGAGCATATTAAGCGTACCATCGATATTGACCGCGTTCGATGTTACCGGGTCCTCGACCGATCTGGGGACCGAAGGCAGAGCAGCCTGGTGGAGGATGTAATCCATTCCAGTCGCCGCCTTCCGCGCCACTGATTCGTCCCTGATGTCCCCCTCCACGATCTCAACTTTACCCTCGAGCGCCTTAACATTCTCGCGTCGGCCGGTGGAGAAATTGTCAAGAATTCTTACCTTTTCCCCTTTTCCGTGAAGATGCGCTGCCAGGTTGGAGCCGATAAATCCAGCGCCGCCGGTAACAAGGTAGTTCATATTGTATAAGTCCTTAATATTTTCCTGCTTGAGGATGTCATCTTACTTGCTGTCTTCAGCCACTGTAACGCCGTCGGCCGGTGAAGGTTCCGCCGGACATCCGCTTTGACACCCAACCTAAATCCCGGACTTGAGGACAAACTAACGGTTAGGTGGTAATTTATCAACGGCCATTTTGATATACACGGCCGCGAAACCGGCCAGGAACGGAAAAATCGGCAGACGGAATCGCGACGTGGCGAAAAAGAAAAAGCAGATACCGGTCCAATAGACGATTGCCCCCAACAGCGGCCAGATTTCCGGTTTTCTGAGCGATGGCTTCACCAGGCACAGGACTATTCCGGCCGCCGCGGTCAAAAGCAGAACCAGATAGAAGGATTGAACGAACACGGCCAATGGAATCGAGTGATTGTACGTCTCCTCCTCAGCCGCCCGAAGCAGGTCATAGTGAAGGGGATCGAGATCAACCGCGTAGAAGAACGCGACCTTCATGACTCCCCGCTTAACAAACTGACCGGGCTCTTCGAAAATGTAATCCCACGCCCGGCTCCAGGCGGCGCTGTCTATATATGCTTCCATCAGGGGATTATTGACATCGTACTCCAGGGCAAGATCGGTATTGTAACCCATCCCCGAACCGGGCTGATTACCTATAAAAAGGTTGATTCCGGTGTTGGTACTGACGGTGGCTGTCCCCATGACATAATAATTGCGTGCCATCCACGGTGCTACCACCACCGCGAAAGCAAACAGGGCTACAAGCGAGTATTTGACCGTGCGCCTGATATCCCTCGATTGCCAGATCCACCAGGCGATGATCACCGCAAGGAACAGTTTGGATACCGGCCGGGCCAGGGTGGCCAGGCCCAGGCACAGACCGCCGATCAGAACACGCTGCCATCGACCCGTGAGCCGGTCGCGGAAAGTGATAAAGAGCAGCACTGAGGTCAGAAACAGCGGGGTGAAAAGATGCTCCGAGGCCAGAAGATTGGTGAAAAGGACCTGGCTGGGCAGAAGCGCCATTATGAGCGCTGTCCATCGGGCCACCGATTCATTCCATACTCTCCGCGCAATCATGTAACTCAGCCAGACGGTGATCGCGCCAAACACTATATTGGCCACCAGCCCGGCCAAGATGTGATGACCGAAAACCAGATAGAGGCGGGACAGGAAGAAAGGATGGGCAGGCGGCCAGTAGCCGGTCGGATGCTCGCCATTGTAGTAGCCGCCTTTCTGAGCCCAGTCCCAGGCCATCTCGTCATAGCAGGCGAAATCAGACCATTGAACGTTAGCCACCAAAAGCAGTGAAATCACCCTGACAACAACAGCAGTCCCCAGCGCCAGCT
>CP070824.1:868861-871298 GCA_020344395.1 Candidatus Zixiibacteriota bacterium
CGAATCAGCTTCCTCAATTGCTAGCGTTTCCAGGAAGCGGGTGGTCACTACCGCCTCACGGGCCGAGTCAGATTCAAACATCCGGCCAGTCTTGACCCTGGAGTACAGTCTGGTCATGGCCGCGCTCATCGGTAAGGCCTGTGCCCCGGTATGTACGGAAGTGTCGCGTGCTGTGGCGATAACATCATGATCATCAAACGGGTAGGCCAGCGTAACGCCGGGCAGGGTGCTGATCCAGGCAACGGCCGAATCATCCAGCTTCGGGGTGGCAACTGAGTCCTCGACCAGCTCATCGCGAGCCGGATAGACGTACGCGGTCGAGAATAAACCCAACTCATCAAATTGGTCGGATATAAACTTCTGGTTGCCGGCTCCGAATGAAAGTAAGGTGACGAAGGCGGCAATTGCAATCGTCACTCCCGATATGGTCAGGAAGGATCTGAGCTTGATCCTCCAGAGATTACCCAGCGGAATGTCGATTCTATCCCGAAACGTCATGTCCGGCTCGCCTCCGATATGCGACCGTAATCGAGGCGAATGAGCCGACTTGAGCAATCTTGAGCGAGATCAAGGTTGTGCGTGACCATTACAATAGTCTTGCCGGTAGCGTTCAACTCCTTGAGGAGTTCCGCAATCTGCATGGTGTGGTCCTGATCGAGATTGCCGGTGGGTTCATCGGCAAAAACGATCTGCGGCTCCTTGACCAGAGCCCGCCCGATCGCCACACGCTGCTGCTCGCCTCCGGACAGATCGGCCGGCCGATGATCCAGCCGGTCGCCCATGCCCAGACGCTCCAGAGTGTGGGCTGCTCGTCTCTTGCGCTCGGTGCGCTGAAAGCCTGAAAAATAGAGGGCTAACTCGACGTTCTGCAGCGCGGTTCGATGTGGCACCAGGTTGAATGACTGAAAGACCACACCTATCTGAGCGGCCCTGTATTCGGCCAACTGTCTTCGACTCATATCCCCAAGGGAAGCACCCAGGTACTCAATGTGACCCGAGGTAGGTGTATCCAGGCCAGCCAATAGTGCCAGCAGGGTGGATTTCCCGCAGCCCGAAGCTCCTACCAGCGAAACGAACTCCCCCGCTTCGATAGCCAGGGTCACTCCGTCTACAGCACGCACTTCGTATTTGCCCCTGCGGAAATAGCGGCAAAGGTCTATCGCTTGTAGTACGGGTGTGGTCATACCGAGCTCTCCAGGCCAAATCGCTGTACCATCATACGTCCGTCAGGGCCGCAGGTTCAATCTTTAAGTTGCAGTGCCAGGGTGGAAATCAGATCGACCGGTCGTGGGTTACTTGTACCATGGTCGGAGAATTTGAATACGGCATACTGCAGAAACACTGGGTGTTGGGCAGGCGGGTCGCGCTCGGCTTGTACTAGGTTATGATCATGTCGCGGTAGAGCTTCGATCCTCACGCGTACCGTTAGATTCACCGCAGAAAGACGATTTTTCCTGTCCTGTTTACCGTGCCGCTACTCCTGAGTCACATGTCAACCAATCCAGAATTCCTTGACTATCGCTGACTATTCCGTACTTTCAGATCAGGTACAGCACCTTCGGACGCGAGGGGAGTCATGCGAGTACACATCATTTCCCCGGCAGCAATCCTGCCCGCCGGGTCAGCCTGTTTGACATCCATCCCCTCCTCCACCAGATCAACCCTCCAAATCCGGTTGTGATAAATGCAGCGACCCATCTACAATTCATGCCGTAGACGTTCGACTAACGTAGCCCAAGGAGCCAGACAATGAATCGCATGGTTAATGTAACAGGTTATTGTGCTTCGATTATGTTGCTGGTTACTGTCCCGGCACAGGAAGCTCACGATCAATCTTATTCTCAGAGTGTGACACCAAGGCCTCCAACGCCAATCACTTACACGGCTAACCTGGGTCAGTTGGACGAGCACGTCTCTTTTCTTGCCGAAGCGGGTGATGTCACGCTCTATTTTCATCCAGACGGAGTCACTCATCTGTTCCTGCGAGACACTGATCGACCGGCTGAGGCTTACGAGATACCTTTTGCTGACCAGATAGACTTGCCGGACAAGAACTTCATTCGGGGAAACGAGAAGGAAATCACGGTAACCCGGACCCGGTTCGTCGACGCCAATCCCGATCCTGATATCGTTGGGATAGACCGTCAGGCAATCATCAAAAACTACATCATCGGCAATGACCCCTCTGGTTGGCACACCTCAGTTCCATGTTACAGCGCCATTCTTTATAAGGATATCTACCCCGGCATCGACCTCAAGTACCATAGTCAGGGGTACAATGTGAAGTATGACTATGTCGTGCACCCGGGTGGAGACATTTCCGTAATCAAGCTTCGCCACGAAGGTATGGAGGCTCTGGCCGTCACTACTGAAGGTAAGTTGCGTTTCGAGAATAATGTTGGCGCCATCGAGGAAGGTCTGCCCCTGATCTTCCAGG
>CP070824.1:871398-873826 GCA_020344395.1 Candidatus Zixiibacteriota bacterium
CAGGGCACGATAGTCAGCGGTCTCGGAGTTGCCAAATGTCTTGTACGGTCGGGTTATACGGGGCAGCAGTTGTGCAACGTTGGGATCGTCAGCCGACACAATCGCAGATCCGTAGAACGGTACGCGATTGATGTAGGCAAGGAACGAATCACGCAGATCATCAATACCGTCATAGCAATCGAGGTGATCCGGCTCGATATTGAGCACCACCGCCACACCCGGGAACATCGCGAGTATCGACCGGTCGTATTCGTCTGCCTCAGCTACCAGGTAGTCACCTTCCCCCAGTGATGCACCAGTGCCCAACTCCGCTACGACACCACCCACAATCAGGGTCGGCCTGAGACCTGCCTGCACCAGAATCTTGCCTATCATCGAGGTGGTTGTTGTCTTGCCGTGAGTTCCTGCCACGCCTACCGAGAACTTAAGGCGCATCAGTTCACCCAGCATTTCGGCCCGCTTGATGACGGGAATGCCCCGGGCGGCAGCCTCTACGATTTCCGGATTGTCATCGTCCACGGCCGACGAGATCACGACCACGTCAACATCTTCCAGATTGGCGGCATCATGCTCAGGTGATACCCTCATCCCAAGGTTTTCGAGATACCGGGTCACATCGCTCGGAACACAATCAGAACCGGTGATATGATAGCCAAGGTTGTGCAGGATCTCGGCGATGCCTGACATTCCGGCTCCGCCGATTCCAACGAAATGGAGCTTCTTGAATCGTCCGAACATTATCTTTCCGCTGGCAAAGCGTTTTTCTGTTGCTGCAATGGACACATCACTCGTCAACTTCATCCTCCCGGTTGCTATTCTTCTTCAGAAGGGCCACGATATCATCGGCGATCACATCAACGGCGGCTCTTCTGGTGCTGTTTACCATCTGAATAGACTCCTGCATCTGATCCACCCGGCCGGAGCAGAACAACTCGACCGCTTTTTTCAGCAAATCCGATTGGGCCAACTCATGCTGTTCGATCATGACCGCACAGCCGTCATCAGCACAGTCACTGGCGTTCTGGCGTTGATGATCTCCCGCAGCATGCGGGTATGGAACCAGTATGGCCGGCACGCCGCACGCCTGCAGTTCCGCAATAGTCAGCGCGCCCGCTCGCGAAATCGCCAGATCGGCGGCCGCTAATACCTGAGCCATTCTATTTTCGAAAGGGAAGAGGGCGTGATTCTGTACCATGTCACCCGCGGTAGCGATCACATCCGTGTAATCCCCCTTCCCTGTCTGCCACAATAGCTGATATTCCTCCGGCAGCTCGCCGGACATCAGAGAGTCCAGAATGGCCTTGTTCAATGCGCGCGCTCCTTGCGAACCACCCAATATCAGTATTGTCTTTTTGTCCAGATCCAATCCGAAGCTCTTCAATGACTCGACCCGGTTGCCGCGCGTCAGCTCGGACCGCACCGGGTTGCCGGTGACGATTACCTGCGCCGAAGTCTTGAGGTGCTTCTGAGCACCAGAGAATCCCAGGTATACGCGCTGTGCTTTACCGGCTGCCTTACGAGTCGAGAGACCGGGATATGAATTCTGCTCCTGGATGACGGTCGGGATGTTCTTGGCGGCAGCCATCTTCAGAACGGGCAACGACACATAACCACCGGTACCCACGACCAGGTCAGGCTTGAACTGATCAAGGAACATTCCCGATCTGAATAACGCTCCTAGGAACAGAAACGGTACCAGCAGGTTCTTCAGTGTAAGGGAACGAGCCAATCCCCGTACGTTGATCGTGTGCAGGGGATAGCCGAGAGTCTCGCGCAGACGATATTCCAGACCCCGTTTCGTACCTATGAATACAATCTCTGCCTTGCCGCCCAGCATTTCCTTGAGCCGATCGGCAATGGCCAGGGCCGGGAAAAGATGTCCTCCCGTTCCCCCTCCCGCAAAGACGAGCCGGGCGGTCCTGATCCGTGCGCTCATGTTGACCTCCTGCGGGATAGATTCAGTAGCACCCCTACCGCTGCGCTGGAAACAAGCAACGAGGAGCCACCATAAGAGAAGAACGGCAGCGGCAGACCGGTGACCGGAAGCAGGGCGGTCACGACCCCGATATTGACGGCCATGCTCACAAAGATCGCCCACGTCATACCGCCGGCCAGCAGGAAACCGAACCGATCGGGCTGCCTCAAGGCAATGCTCCAGCCGCGCCACAGTATGAAGCCCATCAGTCCGAGAATCAGTAACAATCCGAACAGACCGACCTCTTCGCCGGTGGCGGCAAAAATGAAGTCGGTGTGCGGATAGGGCAGGAAGAACAGTTTCTGTCGACCCTCCCCCAGGCCGGTGCCCAGCAAGCCACCCGAGCCCAGCGTCAGAGCAGCTTGCTTGACCTGGTAGCTTCCCTGCAGCGGGTCAAATATCGACGACAGGTAATCCATGATGCGGGCTTTCTTGTAGCCGAGCACAAACACG
>CP070824.1:873926-876343 GCA_020344395.1 Candidatus Zixiibacteriota bacterium
GGGTCGGATCCGGATATCTTTTCTGCGGCCCGCGAGGCACCGGCAAGACGACCGTCGCGCGAATCCTGGCCAAGGCCATAAACTGCGAAACCGGCCCCACCGAGACGCCGTGCGGCAAGTGTTCCTTCTGCACGGAGATTGCGGCGGGAGCCTCGCTAGATGTTCTTGAGATAGATGCCGCATCCAATACCGGCGTTGACGATATTCGCACCCTCAGGGAGAATGTCCGCTACCTGCCCGCCGGCGGCAAGAAACGAATCTACATCATCGATGAGATTCACCGCCTGTCCGGCTCGGCCTTTGATGCCCTGCTCAAGACCCTCGAAGAACCGCCTGACCATGTCATGTTTGTTTTCGCGACCACTGAACCGCTGAAGGTCCCTGAGACTATTCTGTCACGCACACAGCGGTTTGACTTCCGGCGCGTCTCGGTCGATGACCTGGCTGCCCATCTGCGCAAGATTGCCGAGAAGGAAGATTTGAAAATAGAGGACAATGCCCTCGTGCTGTTGAGCCGTAAGGCTGACGGCTCGGTAAGAGACGCACTTTCGTTGATGGACCAGATAGCCGCCTTCGCCGGCGAAAAGGTCACCGAAGAGGATGTCGTCAGCGCCCTGGGGCTCGTTGATCACGGCTTTCTGTTCGATTTCGTAGAAGCCATCGCGGAGGCCGACAAGGCAAAGACACTCAGACTGACCAAGCAACTGTTCGATGCCGGTGTTGACGTCAAGGATTTTATCCTGGAACTGGTTGATCATCTGCGAACCCTGCTCGTGCTCTCGTCCGACGATTCGTGCGCCGACCTGCTCAGCCTTCCGGCGTCGGAACTGGAGGAACACCGCAGGCAGGCCGAGAATTTTTCGGTCGGCGATCTTTTGAGTTTCATGAAGATCCTCTCCGATCTCAACCGTGATCTGAGTTCCGGCATGGATGAGCGATTGTTGCTCGAAGTGGCGGCTGTCAAAATGGCCACCCTTGAGTCAACGGTAGTCTTTCAGGAAGTGCTGGCCCGGATGTCGGGATCGAAGGCCGGGGATAAGGAAACAGCCAACGGACCGGGACAATCTGAGATGTTCGGTCCTTCCGGGCAAAAAAAAAACCGGAAGGCTGACCGGGAAGTAACCCCTGAGGTAAGAACGGTCACCAGCCAGGTTCCCCTCCGTACGGGCCCTGTAAATTTCGCTCAAATCAAGGCCCGGTGGAACGACTTTCTCGCTTTCTTTCAGCAGCGCAACCGGATGCTGGCCTCTCAGTTGAACATGTCCGAGGCTCGCTCGTTCGCTGATAGCGTTCTTACGCTGGCGTTTGCAGCATCCGGGGAACCTTCCATGCAGTTGGTCAGTAAAGAGAATAATAAGTCTGCGATCAACGGAGCGCTGCGTGAATTCTATGGAACAAATCTCACAGTGAAATTCGAGGTGGATGAAAACAAGGCCGATCTTGCATCTGAGGGTCAGCCCAAGAGTCCGCCGAAGGTCAATGCGAAAAAACTTGTTGAAGGCTCCCCGCGACTGAAGAAGATTCTCAAACTGGTCGACGGAGAGGTTATTGGTGTCAGGAAACTGGACTGAACTATGATACTTGTCTCAGGAGATGTGATATGGGTAAAGGTGGTCTGGGCGATATGATGAAACAGGTTCAAAAGATGCAGGCCAAAATGGCCGAAATGCAGGCTGAACTTGAAAAGGCGGAAGTTGAGGGTTCTGCTGGCGGCGGCATGGTAAAGGTTGTAACCAACGGCAAGAATGAGATTGTATCAATCACTATCGATCCGGAGGTTGTAAACCGGGATGAGATCGAGATGCTTCAGGATCTGGTAGTAGCCGCCGTGAACCAGGCCCGTGAGAAAGCGCAGGAACTCCAGAGCGAGCAAATGTCCTCGCTGACCGGCGGGCTGAATATCCCCGGCCTGAACCTTCCCTTCTGAGGAGTCTCGGCACAATGTTTGGTACGGCCGCCTCAGTGGAGCGACTTGTCAACTGGCTGTCCCGGCTTCCGGGTATCGGCCGCAAGTCTGCTACCAGGATAGCGTTTTACATCCTCAAACTTCCCCCGGAGGAGGCTCTGGAACTGGCTGAGATTGTCCGCGACGTGAAGGAAAAGGTGTCTTTCTGTTCCGTCTGCAACAATATCTCGGAATCAGATCCATGTGGCATCTGTACCGACCCGGAGCGACGCAGGGATTTGATCTGCGTTGTCGAAGAACCTATGGATGCCATTGCCGTCAACAAAGCAGAAGGTTTCAACGGTCTTATCCATGTTCTCGGCGGGTGTCTTTCCCCTCTTGACGGAATCGGGCCGGATGACCTTAAGATCAAAGAACTGCTGGCGCGTCTTGACGGCGTCAGCGAAGTTATCATCGCCACCAATCCGAATGTAGAGGGCGAGGCGACCGCAACCTATATATCCAAACTCAT
>CP070824.1:876443-878860 GCA_020344395.1 Candidatus Zixiibacteriota bacterium
AGGTGCTTAGCAGCGCTGTTTATGAGCTTGTGCCGGCCTTCATACTTGCTTTTGCAGCGACGATACTGGTTTCTCTACTGACCAGCAAGACAGAGGGGAGTCCGGGCCCGTGAATTACGTCTGCCTAGTCGGCCAGACGCCGACCGGTCAGGTCCCCGTTGGTTTCGATTATTCCATCTTTGAGCTGGACCATGCGCGAGGTGTGGCCGGCGATATTCTTGTCGTGCGTGATAATGACAACCGTCTTACCCTGGGCATTCAATTCGTCAAAGATGCGCACAATGGCCTCACCTGATTTCGAGTCCAGGTTGCCGGTGGGTTCGTCGGCCAGGATTATGTCCGGGTCGTTGGCCAGGGCCCGTGCGATAGCGGTGCGCTGCATCTCGCCGCCGGACATCTCGGTCGGCTTGTTGGTCGCCTTGTCGGCTAGCCCCACCCGGGCCAGCATCTCAGCGACTCTGGCTCGTCTTTTCTTTGCCCCGACCCTTGCGAATAGCAGAGGCACCTCGACATTCTCAAAGGCCGTGGCATACGGCAGCAGGTTGAAGGCCTGGAATACAAAACCGACTTTCCTGTTACGAATATCGGCCAACTGGTTTGAACTCAGGGTATTGACCAGTTGTCCTTCGAACCGGTATTCACCGGACGTAGGTACATCGAGGCAGCCGATTACATTCATGAGGGTGGACTTGCCCGACCCGGATGGTCCCACAATCGACAGGTACTCGCCCGCAGGTATCATGAGGTTGACCCCTTTGAGAGCTTCAAACTCAACTGAGCCGGTACGGTAGGCTTTCTTAACCTGACGCAGTTTAATCAATGTTTTCCCGTCCATACTTGGTCCTTTACCTCATATCATTCATATCGCAAAGACTCGGAGGGACTGACTGAAGACGCTCTCAGCGCTGGGAAAAACCCCGATAGCAGTCCCATGGCTCCCAGGATCGTGATCACTATCAGTCCGATTTCCCATGAAATGGTTGGTCGGCCCATGAAGTCCAGCACATCGGATTCGATCGGCACGCGCTTGAAACCTTCGGTCAGAACATAGCTCATTGACATGCCGAACAGTCCGCCGCCGAAAGTGATTATAATCGCTTCCATCAGAAACTGCACGAGGATGTAGCTTTTACGTGCACCGACAGCCATCTTGATACCTATTTCGCGCGTGCGTTCTCTGATAGAGACGTACATAATATTGGCCACACCCACACCTGCTATGAAGAGTGTCAGTCCGCCGATGATGCCGAGGAAGATCTTGATGCCCATCAGCATATTATTGAATTCCCTGGTGCCACTGGCGTAGTCCCATGTACCCAGAGCTCTTTCATCTTCCGGATCGAATTTGTATTTGGCTGCCATAGCTTCCCGAACACCATCTTTGACTTCCTCCATATCTGCCACATCGTATGGCTGATAGACGATGTTATCGAGCCAGGGATCCCCAAAAATCATCTTAAAGGTCGTATTCGGTATGGCTGCCATGTCCTCGTCTGACCCGCTGTAGGAACTCATTTGCATCTTGTCGATCATGACACCGACAACGGTAAAGGGTGTTGCGTTGATCGTGATCAATTTGCCGACGGCGTCTTCGTCGCCAAAAAGTCTGTTCTTGAGATCATAGCCGAGAAACACCACCCTGCGTTTCTGATCCACATCGAGGTGATTTATCATCCGGCCGCCCATCTGCGGGATATGACTGCGCATCTGCTCCCACTCAGGTGTAATCCCGGTGATATGCTCGCTGAGAACGACGTCTTGGTATATTACTTTCACATGCCAGCGGTGGTACTCGCCGCCGATTCTGTGTATTTTGGGGACTCGCTCTTTGAGGTAGGCGGGGTCTTCCTTGTGCAGCATGATGGGCCGACCTTTTCCGAGTCCCTTATACGGGATCGATGTCTGGCCACCCCAGAGTATGGCGATTCCTTCACCCATGCCGTTGCGATTGATTGTTAACTGTTGGTGCAGGCCCTCACCAAAGCCGAGGAGCAGCATGATGGATATGGTGCCCCAGGCCAGGGCTATTAGGGTCAGGGTGATGCGTTTCTTCTGCTTTCTAAAATCGCGGATGAAGACATTTATCACAGTTGCCAGATGCATCTTTGCCTCAGAACAGTTTGAGCGCCTGGACCGGCTGCAAGTTGGCCGCACGTCGCGCCGGGAATAAGCCAGCCATGAATCCGATCACTCCGAGCAAACCGGTAGCCACTATTCCTCCCCAGATGTTGACTGTCGGAACGCCCACATAATCTTCCAACTGAAACATCGGGAAGACAGACACGAGACCGACGGCAAAGAGGAAGCCGAAAAGGCCGCCGGTACCGGTGATGAAAAGCGTCTCCAGGACAAACTGCACCAGTATTGTGCTTTTCCTGGCACCCAGGGCCATCTTGATACCGATCTCCTTGGTGCGC
>CP070824.1:878960-881374 GCA_020344395.1 Candidatus Zixiibacteriota bacterium
AAAAGCGAAGACGAGCCCGGCGAACCACCTGTACAGTTCACCCTTTCCGCCGGGACACACAATCTGGAGATTTCGTACAGGGGTGCGGATCTTAGGTTTGACACCATAGTGTTTTCAAGAGTCGACTAAACCGTTCAGTCAAGCCCCTGCCCGAGAAAGTCGTTCTGCAGGCAGGGGCCTTTTTAATGTCAGTGGTTGATTTCGACCTTTGCGTAGTGGTAGGATAATTGCCCGGCTCGGTGGGCATGTATAGTGTTCCCGATTGAAGATTTCCGTTCTTGCGCGGGTAAACGGCTTTACAACGACAGGTCATGGTTTTGCTCGATGGAATTTGCTAGCCTTCAACGGTATGAAATGGGGAAATGTCGAATGGACTCGAGAAAGGCCTTCACATTGATCGAGCTGTTGGTGGTGATCGCCATCATCGCACTTCTGATGGCCATTCTGGCGCCTGTACTTCACAGGGCCAGAATGCAGGCCCAAAGAGTTTCCTGTGCATCGAACATTCGACAGATGGGCACCGGCATCAATCTCTATGCCCAGGATTTTGACGGCGTGATACCGCCAATGAACGAGGTCAGACCGCTACAGACAGAGGGACATTACACAAGATGGTTCAAGAGCGGTGATGCGACATGGTGGAATGTAGGTTTTGTTTTTAAGGCCAGCATCCTCAAAGACGGCAGGGTATTCTATTGCCCCTCACCGGATGTCCGTTTCAAATATAAGAACTACTCAAAACCGGTATTTCCCTCTTCGTCCCCGCTCGTCTCCAATCCCGGTACACGCATGTCATACATGTACAATCCGGTTTGTGTGAGTTTGGAAGATCGGCAGCGCAGGTTCAAGAAGCTCTCGCAGCTAAGCGCCGGCGAAACCCTGCTGCTCGTCGATTCGGTGCTGGATGGCTCCGTGGCCCATATGGGCGGGTGGAATATATTGGTCGGCGATTTCAGCGCCCGTCTGGTCTATGATCCGCAGATGGTCGGGTTTATCAGAGAACATCGTGGCGGAATCAATAAGGCGGACTATGAGAATTTTGACAAGGTACTGAATTGGATGCTCACCGAATGACCAGTCTGCCTCCTGTTGGATAACGGTGTGGTGAACCTACGCAAATCAGCCGTATCTGTGATCATCGCAGGAAAGCGACTGCGGCGGTCTGACGTTTGCCCTGACAACCGCGCCGCCCAGAACCGCTGAATCCCGTTGACGTGTTTCACCGCTGGCTCAGAATGTCGGAAATCTTGTCAAGCAGGCTGGTGAAATCAATTGGTTTGGTGACATACCCTGCGATGCCATATGCAGAAGCTGCATCTATGTGCTGTCTCTCGCAGAGTGCTGTAACCATTATCACAGGTATGTCTCTCAATTCCGGGTTCTTTCTCATGCGCTCGAGCATCTCGAGCCCGTTCATTACGGGCATATTAGTATCAAGAAGGATCAGGTCCGGCGCTTCATCTTCCACTATCTTGAGCGCCTCTTCGCCGTTGCCAGCGGAGTCAACTTCATAGTGGCACCATTCCAGACGGCATTGGATGATACTGCGAGAGTCTGCTTCGTCGTCGACGACCAGTATCCTGGCTGGCGCTACTTTCTTGCGCGCCTTGGTCATTCCAAACATAGTATGCTGCTCCTGATTGAGAACTCCCGTTATTGCGCGGGTAGGCGGCTTCGCAATAACAGGTCTGGTTTCCCTCGCGGGAATCTACTGCCCTTCAAGGGTATAACTTGTCCTCAAAGGTGCCTGTTCGAGTCCCTCCGTTCTCGTCATCAGAGACTCGTCCCAAGGATACTTATCGACCCAAACTCGCAGCAGGATTAGCAAAACGCGGCCGATTTTCAGGAAACCGCAGCTAGGCGCCATCCCTACCGTCAGATCGAGGTATTTATGGGAGCATGACCTTCCTCGACGCGCCCGGCGCGGCGGGATTAGTCTGGTATTTCAGCCGCGTCTCATGGCCGGTAAAGCCGGATGTTATCGGAGTATATCTTACCTGAATCGTCCTTACCCTTCTCAACCAGGGCTTCTTGCGATGAATCCAACGTCTCCTGCATCTCCTGGCTGAGAATCTCCTCCAAATCAGAGAGGGCTGACAGCAACTCTTCAGTGGCATCTTCATCGTTTCTGTTTTGGAGTTCTTCCATCCTTTTCAGAAGCCTCTCCTTGGTGGCCTCTCTGTTCTTGTCCTCGGTGGCCTCTTTGTTCTCGGGTACTGAAGGTGAGAGCATGGGCCTGTCTGTGATTTCCTTGTACTTCGACATTGCGTCCTCAGGGATTGGCTCTCCCTCCTTATAAATATGCGGCGAGACGAACACAATCAGCTCTGTATTGGTGACCACCGTATTAGTATACTTGAACAGCAGGCCAAGCAGCGGAATATCACCAAGAATCGGTATCTGACTGACCTGAT
>CP070824.1:881474-883872 GCA_020344395.1 Candidatus Zixiibacteriota bacterium
ACCCCTGTGCCGGAGTGGTGAAAGTGGTAGACGCAGGGGACTCAAAATCCCCCGATGGCAACATCATGCCGGTTCGAGTCCGGCCTCCGGCACCACAGTCCTTGTTACTGAACCACTTAGCGGGGCCTACCGCAGCTTATCCCCGCCCGTATTTTTCGTTGATTTGGGCCCGGCTTTGTGGCACCCAGCATTCGGATACCTGTTTGCCTATCGATCAGGGAAGACACCGCAGACTGTCTCTAAGGCTTGACATCTCGCGGATTCACCGTATAATCCTATCTTGTTGACCCGCGCACCCTTAAGACAGGAGATTTATTTGCCCAACAGCCGATTGTTGCTATTTCTGTCCACGTTACTATGGTGTTTGGTGTTTGTTGCGTTTTCACGGATGGTTGGATCAGCAGATGACTCGTCCCGCCCCTGCATTTACGATACCGATGCACCAAGTCTGGAGAGCGCGAAAATCTCACTCGGGTCGTTGAACTACGAGTGTGCCGAGTTGGAGTTGAAAGATCTACTGAAGGCCTCTTCGCTCGCACCTGAACTGAAGGCAGACGCCCACAGGTTGCTCGCAGCTACTTACTTCGGGATGTACGCGAAAGACAGCGCCCAGAGGCGCGGCATGACCTTACCGCACCTCATCCAGGCACACCTGGCCAACCGCAGTTGGAGCGGGGAACTTGACCCCAAGTCCCCCGGGTTCATCAAGCTATGGGAAGAGGCAAAGTGGACAGTCGACTCTGCCAGCCCGCCACCAGCCACTGTCGCACACTCCAACTGCCCACGCCTGGTGTTTCCCCTGGTCGGAACTGGAGTCTTTGTCGCCTCGACGTTGTGGTATATCGCCGGCAGTAACACTGCCGAGGATGACTGGCATGCCTACGAGGCCAGTGGCGGCGACCCAGGTCTGTATGATACTTACGTCAGCTCTAACCGCACCCGTAAGTGGGCTGGAGGGACAGCCATCGTTAGTGGTGCGGTGTGCGGGTATTTGTGGTGGAGGTATCTGGCCGGGAAGAGAGGTTGTGAAAATTCTTCGACCGGTGGACTGACTATTCATCCTGCGTCTGATCGGTTGGTCCTGACTTACACATTCTGAACGTTGGGTTAACAGATACACGAGGTCTGTGGCTCAGGCCGTTCAACGTTGGAGGTATTTGATTCATGTTGTTGGATAATATCCGGAAGGCGCTACTGATCCCGTTGGCCGCGTTGGTAGTCTGCCTCTGTGTCGTCTGCGGCACACGGAAAGCGATTGATCCGCTTGCCACACCGGAAACGGTGAGCAAACTGATCGATGAAAACGGAGGTAACATTTCGCTTGGTCCCTTGACCGTCTGGATTCCTGCGGACGCCCTTGACAGTGCTGTTACGTTCAGTATAACAGAAGTATGGACTCTTCCGGTCTTCCCGGCCAATTACACCGGGAGCGGCTTTGGCTATGCCTTAGAGCCTCACGGTTATGCATTCAAGAACGATGTTTCATTAGAAATCAAGTATGACACAATGATGGTTGGGCCGACGCTGATGGTACTCCAGGATGCGACCGACGACTCGTGGGAAGCGCTCGGAAACGCGACCTTCAACAACGGGATTGCAACTGTATGGACGCAGCACCTGAGCATATTCTCCCTGGCCCGCTTCAATCCGTTGACTGACGTATACGTTTCCAAGCGGTCTCGCGGGGACTTTGCCGCAGGTACGAGCGACGATCCGCTGCCCACTCTCGCCCTGGGCATTGATGTCTCCCTTGCGGCCGGTGAGCCACTTCCCACCGTCCATGTGGCAGTGGGGGAATACGATGAAAGTCCTGTCTTTCACGCGGGTGTGGACATCGAGGGCGGACTCGACTCTCTCTCATGGAAAACCGTGACCGGGGCTTTCTCTGTGTTCCGGGTTGGCACAACGCCCGCCATAGCTGAGGATATTGCTGTAACTACACGTGTATCCGGTGTCCATATTCTTGCCGCAAATGCTCCTGACGGTCTGGTACCAGCCAGAAGCTCAATTGCTCTCAGGCTGGATGGCTGCTCGGACGCTTTGGAGTTCAACAGCTGTCGTTTTGAGGCCGGCCGTGGTGCTAACGGTACCACTGGTGCTGACGGATCACCTGGGGCCTCCGGTGCGAGAGGCCTTGACGGCAATTACACGACTGGGGGCGGAGGTGGAAGCGGAGCATATGCGGGAGGCAAAGGGGGCAACGGAAAGGACGCATCGATCATCGGGGAGTATGGCGAACAAGGCCAGGGGCCGGCTGGAGGACCTGGTGGCTCGCCCGGCTATTGGGGCGCGGGTAATCCGGGAGGGTCGGGTGGTTCGGGTGCTGATGGTGCCAACGGTTACGGTGGAACAAGTGCCGGTTCATACGGCAGGGATATGTGGACTCCATCATCAGGAA
>CP070824.1:883972-886361 GCA_020344395.1 Candidatus Zixiibacteriota bacterium
GGCGGCGCTCAGGGCGGATGCGGAGGCCACAGCTACTGTGTCTGGAAGTGGGGCAGCAGCGATCCTGTGATGATCGGCACTGATTTCACCTATGGGTCTGCCGGCCAGGGCGGCGTCGGTGGTTTTCCCGGCGGCGGCGGGACACAGGCACCCAGCGGCGGGGACGGAGGGGCAGGTGAAGTCTGGCCGAACTAGTTTCAGTCAGCGACAATCAGCCTGAGAAAGTTAAATCTTGTAAGGGCAGCGAAAGCTGCCCTTATTCTTTGTCTCGAAGTTGCCCTCGGTGTTCAGAGCCGGGTGGCTTCTGAGTGCGCCGCACTGATGTCGGAGGAATTGAGTTGTGTGGTGGAAGCCTGCCAAAATATTCGAGTTAGAGCAACTCAGCGATGTAGATTGGGTAATCTTCGCGGCCGTTAATGTCGCGTTCCTGCTTTTCTTTGTGGCTGTGGCGCCACAGCTTCGAGTAATCCTGCGGCGGTGGCGGCTGGAACGTGAGGACATCGGGAGGGCGTGGCGAGCCTACTATCGAAACTGGGGCGGACCGTCGATCTTTTTCCGGAATCTGGTCCCGGAACTGGCTGTAATATTTTATGCCTACCTGGGCGGGCTGACGTACTGGATACTGGTCAGCCCGGTGGTACCGATAATCTGCCTGAGTGTGTCGCTCCTGACCTTTCTTTTCTGGCGGGGAAGGCAGATCGGGCTACGCGTGGCCCGCCTTGTGCAGCGCCGAAAACAGCCCCGGCGTACCCCGGAAGAAGCGGCCGATTCCCCCCTCGGCGAACCTCTGTGATCAGGCGGTTATATTCCTTGCAGTACAAGCTTGAAGGCGTGTTCTGCCTCCAAATCTTCCGCTGCCGGTGTGGAATGTGACCTAAAACCGACTTTCTTACTTTCTTAAGCGACCGGGATGAATCATATTGGTGGTTGTTACGTCATAGTAAATATGTACATGCCCCTGCTTTTGAGAAATCATCAACCTGAGTCACACACTGGAGGGTACTCCATATGAGTCCATTAACCCGCCGGAAGTTCATGGCGATGAGCGCCAAGGGTGCTGCCTTCGCCACTATCCCGGCCATTTTCAAGTTCAACCCGGCCCTGGCCCTGTCACCGGGACTCGGGGAAGAGAGCGAACTGGCCGAGTATCTGAAACATTTTGAGGTCGACGAGGAGTTGATTCGTAAGACAATGACCCTCGCCCTGGAGAAGGGCGGAGACTATTGCGACCTCTTCTTCCAACATTCCGTCAGCAGCTTCGTTACTCTGGAAGACGATGCCGTCAACCGTGCTTTCACCGACGTTGATTACGGTGTGGGCATCAGGGTGTTGAAGGGAGATCAGACCGGCTATTCTTTCACCGAAGAGATTACGCCCGAGGCGATGAAAAAGGCCGCCCGCACGGCCGCGAGCATTGCCGGTGGTGCGACCGCCGGTCAGGTAGCAAAACTGGGGTACCACGCTACGGCCGACTACTATCCGGTACGCACCAAGTGGGAGGATGTCGGTATCGATCAGAGGATACCGAGTCTTCAGAAGATCAACAGTCGCATGCATGAAACTGATCCACGCGTGATCAAAACCAGTGCCCGGTTTTCCGATCAAGGCACCTACGTGCTGATAGCAACATCGGATGGTCGCCTAGTTTGCGATTATCGGCCCATGATCAGCGTCTCCGCTTCCTGCACGGCCGAACATGAGGGCCGACGTGAGAGAAACAGCTTCGGCCTGAGCGGTCGCCGGGGGATCGAATTCGTGTCAGATGAGAACCTGGACCGTGTTGGGTTCGAGGCAGTGAGGCGTACCGTGGAGCTGTTCGACGCCGTCCGTCCGGAGGCAGGCGAGATGCCGGTGGTGCTTGCGGCCGGGGGGTCCGGAATCCTGCTCCACGAAGCCATCGGTCACGGCATGGAGGCGGATTTAAATCGGATCGGGATATCCATCTTCAGTGACAAGATAGGCAAGCCGGTCGCTGAGAAATTTGTCACGATTGTTGACGACGGCACCAATCAGAGTGTCCGTGGCTCTCTCAACGTTGATGATGAAGGTATTGATACGCAGAAGACCTATCTTGTCAGAAACGGTATTCTCGAGAGTTACCTGCACGATCGCATCAGTGCCAAGTACTATGGTGTGCCGTCAACCGGTAACGGGCGCAGGCAATCATTCAGATACGAGCCGATGCCCAGGATGCGGAATACGTATATGTTTGACGGCCCTCACACGATAGATGAGATCATCTCCAGTGTTAAGAAGGGCGTGTATGTAGAGCAGTTCACCAACGGCCAGGTGAATATTGGAGCCGGTGATTTTACGTTCTACATGAAATCAGGAAACCTGATCGAGGACGGTAAGCTAGGCAGACCGATCAAGGACGTCAATCTGATCG
>CP070824.1:886461-888787 GCA_020344395.1 Candidatus Zixiibacteriota bacterium
TCAACTCCTCTTTGCGCTGCTCTGGACTCTTGGTTACCCGGACCACCAAATCACTCCATTATTGACTGACTGTCAGTCAGATTATATATATTTCTACGCCGCCCATCAACAATTGTTTCATCTCATCCAGGTTAATTCGGCCCGGGCAGCCTCATCGGCTGGATTTTCCAGTAGGTCAGGCTTCGCCAGAGCCACTCGGCCGGACCGAAGCGGAAGTGCCGCAACCAGATAGGGCTGAGCCAAATCTGCAGGACCCAGATTCCCAGGGTGAACCCCCAGAGGCTGAATCGGCCCACCTGGCCAAAAAGCCCCAGTCCGTAACCATAGAAAATGGTCGTGGCTATTATCGAATGAAGCAGGTAATTGGTCAGAGCCATTTGCCCCACGGCCGCCAGCCGCTCGGTCAGCCGCTTCAGGCCTCCGGCCTGGTAGACCAGCACGATTATTCCGATATTCCCCACAGCCATCAGGACGCTGCCCATATAATTGAAGTGACTATCGACAGTCAGATGTCTGATGATATCGAACTGGTGATCGATCAATGACGTCATTCCCCATATGCACAAAGGAAGACCCAGACCGTAACCCACGATTATCCATACGACATAGAATTTTCTCGATCGCTCGCCGGAAAGAAAGTTCATCTTGAGCAGCCCCATCCCGATTAACATCAGGCCCAGCACTCGCCACAGGACCATAAACACCAGAGCCTGGGTCTGCATCATTATGGTCATCGGTAAACGAAAGGCAAAAGCCTCGGCGTAGCTGCCGCGATAGGCTGCGATCTCCTCGGCCAATGTTTCCGGCTCCGGATAGAAATACTCGCTCGTCTGATGCCAGGCGTCCAAGATACCCTGCTGGTCCGGCGTGATTGCGCCCCCCGCGGACAGGATCTTCTCAACTCCCTCAGCCTGCGACTTAAGGAGGCCGGTCGCGAACCCGGCGCCGGTCTTGAGCAGGGCGCCGAAAATCAAAACGAAGCATCCGACAATTATAAGCGTCCGGGCGGATCGTTTCCGAAACAGGAAAATGACCAGCCCCGCGATGGCATACGAAAAAAGGATATCACCAAACCACAGCAGATAAGCATGGGCAGCCCCTATCAGCGCCAGCCAGAGCATCCTGCGGTAGTATATGCCGCCGAGCTTGCGGCCCGCTTTGACTGCCCGGTCATACATCAGAATCAGACCCGCCCCGAAGAGCATCGAAAACAGGGCCATCATCTTCTCCAGAAAGAAAACCGTACTGAACTTCCAGGCCAGCAGTTCAAGACCGGTAAACCCGCCTGCCACGGTCGGATTAAAAAGAACCACCGAAGGCAGCGCGAAGAAGTCGATATTGATTACCAGAATCCCAAGAAGCGCGGCTCCCCTGAGAACATCAATGACTTTGATCCGATCCGGTGACTGAACCGGCCCCAGAGGTTTCTTCCCGGCCGACAGACCCTCGCCCTGCGCACCAGTAGGCGCGCTGTTTTGAGAACTATTCCCTGACATGTGCTTCGGCCTCCGTATGTTGAACTACTTCAATGCTGCAACCTATCCTCGCGGCGACTGGCTGGCAACTTCAAATTATTCCCAATCCCGATTGCCAACATCTGCTCAAACCCTGCATACTCTATGCGGAGACCGGTATGCGTACTTTCGGTGGTTGTCCAGATCCAATGACGAACAAGCCAGTCAACAACATCCTGATTACCGCCTATCCCGGAGTGGGCAAAACCACCCTCATCCGGCGCTTAATGAGCGATCTTAGCGACTACCAGCCCGTCGGCTTTTTCACCCAGGAAATAAGAGAAGGCGGCGTTCGAGTGGGATTCGGCCTGACCTCCCACGATGGACGTCAGCACACCCTCTCCCACGTTTCAATCTCCGGCGGACCGCGGGTTGGCAAGTACGGCGTCGATATCGCCGGTTTCGAGACTTTCCTGACCGGTATCGATTTCTTCAGCCCACCCGGTCGGCTCATAATGATCGATGAAATCGGCAAGATGGAGTGCCTCTCAAAGCAGTTTCAGCGCTTGCTTCCGATGATCCTCGATTCGGCCCACGTCGTAATAGCCTCCATCGCCCTCAAAGGCACAGGGCTGATCAGCGGCGTGAAACAGCGTAGTGATGTGACCGTCAGGGAGCTGACACGCTCGGGCGCCGACAAACTCGCCAGGGAAATCGTAACCCGGGTCCAAAAGCTGCTATCGTGATATTAAATCAAACTTGACTAAACGGCCATACATCGCCAACGTATTGACACGAACAAGCGTGTGAACCTTTGGAAAGGAACAGACGATGATCAAGCATATCAGAGCACTGGCGGCGATTGCCGCCAT
>CP070824.1:888887-891200 GCA_020344395.1 Candidatus Zixiibacteriota bacterium
ATGGTCGATGTCGCCAAGTACTTCCTCGGATTCCTGATCGACGAATCCTGCGGCAAGTGTGTTCCCTGCCGCGAAGGCCTGTATCAGCTTCATCAGTTGGTAACTAAGGTAAGCGAAGGACGCGCCACCGAGGCAGACCTCGAAACGGCGGAAAAACTGTCCGAGATGGTAATCATCGGCTCCCTCTGCGGCCTCGGCAAATCCGGTCCGAATCCGCTGTTGAGTACGCTCAAGTTCTTCCGTGAAGAATACCTCGCCCACGTTCGCGACAAACGCTGCCCGGCCGGAGTCTGCCGGAAGCTGATACGTTACGATATCACCGAAGACTGCACCGGATGTATGGCATGTATATCCGTTTGCCCCACTGACGCCATCAAAGGCAAGAAGGGCGAAGTTCACATCCTCAACCAGAAAAAATGCACCCAGTGCGGAGCATGCTACGCGGTCTGCACGTTCGACGCCGTTGAAGTAACTTAGGAGAGCATATGGTCAGCTTAACTATAAATGGAAAAGTTGTTCAGGCGCAGGAAGGCGAAATGCTTCTCAGCATCATCAGGCGGGAAAAGATCGATGTTCCGGCCATGTGCCACCACGAAGCGGTTGAGCCTTTTGGCGCCTGCCGCCTCTGCGTGGTCGAGATAACCCGCAGCGAATGGGATGGCTGGTGCGACTATGTAACTTCGTGCCTCTACCCCGCCGCCGACGGCCTGATTGTGAATACGCACTCTCCCAAGGTCAATGAACTGAGAAAGACGATTCTCGACCTCTGGCTCGCCCGGCATCCCAAATCACCGGAGATAATTCAACTTGCCGGCGATTACGGTGTGTACAAGACCAGCTATGAAACGGTCGTCGACGGCGACAATTGTATTCTCTGCGGACTGTGCACCCGAATTTGCGACCGGATGGGTTTCAATGCCATCTCTACCGTCGGACGCGGACATGGTAAGGAGGTCTCACCGCCCCTGAGGCAGGCTCCGCCCGATTGCGTCGGATGCCTGGCATGTGCCAACAACTGTCCTACCAACTTCATTGAATACACAACCACTAAGAAACGTCTGACCATCTGGGATAAGAAATTCGAGCTTCTCACCTGTTCCGGGTGTGGAAAGACCACCATTACCAAAGACTTCGCCGAGCACCTTGGTAAAACGCGGGACATTCCGGCGGAGTACTTTGAACGATGCGACGATTGTCACCGCAAGGAACTGGCGGCAACCATGGGCAGGATCACATCCTGGGAACGGGAGGCGTTGTCATGAAATACAGATTCACAGTAAATCCCGATCTCTGCACCGGATGCCGGACCTGCGAACTGGCATGTTCTTTCACCCACGCCGTGGAAGGCCTGCGCAGCCAGACCCGCATCTACCCGATCGACGGTGGATTTCAGGATCTTTGGGTACCGGTGGTATGCCTTCAGTGTGACGACGCTGCCTGTGTCAAGTCGTGCCTTGTTGACGCTTTTCGGCGCAACCCCGAAACCGGCGCCATTGAGCTTAACGAGGAAGTCTGTGTTAATTGTATGGCGTGTATAGCTGCCTGTCCGTTCGGGTGCGCTGTACTCGATTCCCAACACAACCGGGTCGTGAAATGTGACCTGTGCGGCGGAGACCCGGTCTGCGCCCACTTCTGCCCCACCAAGGCCCTCACCTGGCAACCTGTTGCCGCGGCCGGACGAAAGGCTGCCGTATAAGTTTCGGGCGGTGTCAAGAGGGATAAATTTAGTCTTGACACTCATGGCAATAACTTGCTAATTAAAGACTTAGACTATTCGGGGAAGTCCGTATATACTTGTAGTGCTTGAGTTACGCGCTTTTTGCAGACCGCTCCGAAAAGGAACCCTACGGATTGAACAAACGTAGTATAGAATAAATCGCTCATGGAGGCAAAAAAATGAGGCTGAGTGACCGCGAGCAAGATGGCGTAATCATACTGGAGCCCAAAGGGAAAATCATGGGGGGGCCCGATGCAAGCTTGCTGCACGACAAGCTTTATGAATTCATAGAGCAGGACAAGAAACAAGTCGTAATCGACCTTTCTCAGGTCGACTGGATGAACTCGACCGGTCTGGGTATTCTCATCTCCGGATACACTACCCTCCGGAATACTGAAGGCGAGCTCAAACTGGCGAATGTAACCGACAAGATTCAGTCGCTGCTCACAATCACCAAGCTGGTAACTGTTTTTGAGGCCTACGAAACCGTCGATGAGGCCGTCAAGTCATTCAAATAACCATGCTCGTTGAATAGTAGACAATAATACATTACAGCAGGTAGGTGCTCACAGCGTCCTGCCTGTTTTTTTAGGAGA
>CP070824.1:891300-893607 GCA_020344395.1 Candidatus Zixiibacteriota bacterium
TGATCGACCACCGCACCCTCTTTGTGGGCCACTCCGGAGTGGGCAAATCATCTATTCTGAACCAGTTGATACCCGGTCTGAACCTCAAGACCAGGGAAATCTCCTCTTACTCCAACCGGGGCAAGCACGCCACCAGTTCGATTGAGCTCTTTGAACTGCCTTCCGGCGGCTACCTGGTCGATTCGCCCGGTCTGAAGGTAATGGGCCTGTGGGATGTCAGAGCCCAGGAATTGCCCCACTATTACCCGGAATTTGAACCATACCTGGGCAACTGTCGTTTTAACCAGTGCACCCATATTCACGAGCCCGACTGTGCCGTGAAAATGGCCGTAGAACAAGGAGATATCAGCCAATTCCGCTATGAAAATTATGTTGCCATCGCGGATTCAATTTAACTATATTGTCAGGTTAAGTTAAGAAACAATAATAGGTTACCGATAAACTCAACGTATGGCCTCAAAGGACATTGAATTCAGGGTAGGGATAATCATCCTCATCGGCATCATCATTCTCGCCGGATCCCTGTACTGGCTGCGAGATTACCAGCTGGAGCGGAATGCCCAGATGATCAGGGTACGCTTCAGCGATGTCGGTACCCTCGAAGTGGGCGACAAGGTAACCGTATCTGGTGTGCGCAAAGGCAAAGTGAGTGGGCTGGAGCTTACCGATCGCGGCGTTGTGGTCGATCTGCTGCTCTCACGGGACGTTGTCTTGAGGCGCGACGCCAAGATTGCCATCAAGAATCTCGGGTTGATGGGCGACCGGTTCATCGCCATAACGCCCGGACAGGATTCAGCGCGTTTTGATGCCTCTGTTGTCGCCGACGGCATCTACGACACCGGCCTGCCCGAAGTGATGGGACTGATGGGGGAGATGATGGTGGAGTTACGCAGCCTGGTCGGTTCCTTCAAGAAATCCATAGGCTCGGACTCATCGCTGGCGAAATTCAACAACACCGTCAGCAATCTGGAATCGGTTTCGGCCTCACTGGCCGATTATATGGAGCGCAACGAAGGCCGTCTCGACCAGACCTCTGAGAACTTCTACAAAGCCTCCAAAGAACTCAACCGCATGCTCTCGGAGAATTCGGACGCTGTCGATTCGGCTATCCAGCGGGTCGACCGGGTCAGCGTGAAGCTGGTCGATTTCACCGATCAGCTGGATACCCTCTCAACGTCGCTGCGGCAGTTCGCCGATAATCTCAACAATCCTGACGGCACCCTGCAGCTTCTGATGGAAGACCGGCGGCTTTACGATGATCTCCGTCGAACAGCCGACAATATCGATGATCTGGTCAACGACATCCGCGAGAATCCGCGTAAGTATATAAACCTGAAACTGGAGCTCTTCTGATAAATGGCCAAATTCTCGCTGGCGTTCGGCATCCACAACCATCAGCCAGTGGGTAACTTCGACCACGTCTTCGAGTACGCCCACCGCAAAGCTTACCAGCCTTTCCTGGAAATCTTGAAAAGCTCCGGCCTGAGTATCTCGCTTCACCAGTCCGGCATCCTCTGGGACTGGCAGGAGAAACATCACCCCGAGTGTCTCGGGATGGTCGGCGACCTGGTCAAAAGCGAGCGCCTCGAACTAATGACCGGTGGTTTCTACGAACCTATCCTGACCTCGATTCCAGAAAGAGATGTCGAAGGACAGATTGACCTGCTCAACCAGTATCTCCGCCGAAAATTCGGTGTTAACCCCGATGGTTTGTGGCTGACTGAGCGGATCTGGGAACCGCACCTGCCCCGGATGCTGGCCCGCGCCGGAGTGAAGTTCCTGCCGGTGGACGACACCCATTTCATCTATGCCGGTTTCGAGCATAGCCAGTTAACCGGACCGTTTGTCACCGAGCATGAGAACTACAAAGTCATCCTTCTGCCCATATCGAAGAAACTACGCTACCTGATTCCCTTTGGGACGGTGACTGAGGTCATAGAAGAACTGAAAGCTCTGGCCGACAAAGATCCCGGCGGTGTGGTAGTGTACGCTGACGATGGCGAGAAGTTTGGCAGTTGGCCCCAAACTCACGAACACTGTTACGGGGACCGCTGGCTGGCTAATATGTTTGAAGCCCTCCATGAAAACTCTGACTGGCTGGAGGTCATTCCGCTTTCCCGGGCCGCGGCACGACGACCGGTGGGAAGGGCCTATCTGCCCACCGCGTCGTATGCCGAGATGCTTCACTGGTCGCTCCCCCCGAAAGCCTTCGTAGCCTATGAGAGCTTTGAGAACTACCTCAAAGTGCACGGACAACTGGAACAATTCGGCCGCTTTGTCCGGGGCGGTCACTGGCGCGGCTTTCTG
>CP070824.1:893707-895996 GCA_020344395.1 Candidatus Zixiibacteriota bacterium
GTAATCGACGAGCCGGAGAAGACCGGCCTGCTGGTTAAAGAGGACAATGTATCAGACCTTGCCGCGGCGATGCTGAGACTGCTAAAAGACAATACCCTCAGATCAAGTATGGCTAAGGCAGGTCATGACTCCGCCGTCCGGCGGTTTGCTCCCCGCCCGCTGGCGGCCCGGTATGCCGAACTGCTCCGGGAAGCTGCGCGATCACGAGATCCGAACTGATTCTACATCGGCTGGCCTACGGCTGGGCCCAGGGGTACTCCGTTCTGCTTTCGCAATGGATTCCGGCCGGCGTCGACGACAGGTCAATCCAGAAATCAAGTGGCGGGTCACCGGTGGGCAGATATGGCTCAATGACGAGGATCCTGTATTGACCGGGCGGCAGGCTGTTGATCTCGTAGTCAACATCAAACAAACACAGGCACGCGCAGCCGCCATTGTCGAGAGAATCCAGCTCTTCCACTATGATCGTATCACCTTCGAAACGAAGGTCGGCGGCAATGATCGGACAGCAGTTGAAACCGGCGTTGACATGGGTCAGCGAAAGGACACTGCTGCCGTCGTAGGACCATTCGACACATCCCCACTCATCGGTAGTGTCAACCGCCGGGTCACCCAGCGGGATGGATTTGCAGCTTGAGTGATCGATGACACCGCCGCTCGGACTGCCTGCGGCCTGGCAGGCCGCCGGCGGGGTGAAGGTTATGAACAGGAAATCGATAAGCGTCGTGAGATCCCCCATATCGACGATACCGTCGATATCACCATCCGTATTGGCTTCCTCCATGCACACCGGAGGTGTGAAGCTGATAAACATATAATCGATCAGGGCGGTAAGGTCACCAATATCACAGATATCATCCACATCATTATCGACATTGCCGGTGAGGCCCACACAGCAGCCGCCCGAACTGACATCGGCCACCCACTGATACGTCGCGGAGATCGTCTCCTGCCTGACCAGGCTGGACGCAAAGGTAACCCTGAGTTCAAGATCATACTGTCCGACCGGCAGTCCCTCGTTGGTCAGCAAATATTCTGGACCGAGTTCGGTAGGAACAACGACGCCGTCCAGCCGCCACCTGTAGGCAAGATTACTTACCGGCAGAGGTGTGATACCAAAGGTCTCGCCGTCGTGGTCAACGGGCACAATGCTGCCCTCTGTCGGAAAGACATCATCGGCCATGGTCACCACGTCAAAGAACTCCATCACATGAGCTTCCTTGCACACCGGTCCAAAGGCGACGCCGAGCGCCCGCATGAGGCACACATACCAGGGGCGATAGATCCCGGTGGTAAGGTACCTGGCACCCTCAAAAGCACCCACAACAGAGCCATAGGCCGAGTTTTCCGGTGTCGGCAAGGGGGTGCCAGCCTCAACCCAAATATTCCATTTCAGGCCGGGGCCGGAGAAATCATAATCGACGTTGGGCTCATAATCGCCCGGCGGGTAGCCGGGATAGGCGCTTTCGTACTCATCCGCAAGCTGTCCGAACGAGTGGCCTAACTCGTGAAGGATGATGTCGGGAGCCGAGGGATGCATTGAAGTAACGGCAATTGTGCCGCCCGAACCACCGTACTTGTCGGTGTTCACAAGTACCAGAATATGATCCCACACGCCGGTACCGACAAAACTGTTGGCAGCCGAGTAGGCCCGGCTGTAACCCGTGGAGTTAAGGGCCAGCAGGCGTTCAATGCCGTTGACCCAGAATGATGAGTTCAGGTAAGTGTCCTTCAGCACCCCGTAAATTTCATGATCCGCTCCCTCTTCATTACTCTCAATATCAATGCGATAAACATTAACAGCGCCAAAAAGGAGATCCCATGGCGATTCGCTGCCAAATGAATTCAAGAAAAGGGTGGCGTCGTCCTCGAATATACCCGCCAAGAGGTTGGCGCTGGTATAACCGTCGCCCATAACAACTATTACGAGACGGTTCGCATCGGGTCCGGTGTCGCGGATCTTTGTTACTGAGAGAGGACCGTCCAGAAGCGCACCGTCCGACGAGAAGCTCTGGATCGGCAGGTCTATTTGAGGAGCGGTAAACACTGGCGGGAGGTCAAACGTCTGAGCCGCTCTTCCCGCCACGGCCTGCTGTGTGAGTCTCACCGCCGAAGGCTGCGTCGAGCCGTCCGGTCCAGATATCCTGATGATGATGACACCTTCCTCTGGAATCACCATTTCACACGGCCCGTCCTCGGCCAGAGTCGACCGGATGCCCAGAGGCAGCTCTGCCTGCACGGAATATATGACCAGGCCGCCGTTATCGAGCCAGTCCAGATCGTATGAGA
>CP070824.1:896096-898378 GCA_020344395.1 Candidatus Zixiibacteriota bacterium
GCCTTTTCAGCCAAACGTTCGGGCAGCCATGTGGGCGTCATCACCAAATTAGCTGAAGAAGATCATCACCTGATCGATCAGTTTGGGGATGAACAAATTCCGGTTTGGGTACTGCCTTCAAAGCAGACAACTTCCATTCGAAATGTATATCATTCCAGCGACAAGGAGTCTCGCACCTGCACGTGTCTGGCCGCAGTCGATGCCTTTTCCCCGGAAAACTTACCCAACATATCCACGAAGATCATCCATGCCGCGGCCTTAATCAATGGAGAGATTCCGCTGCAAACCCTGCAGTCTATGACCCGCATTGCTGAAGTGGGTCTGGATATCCAGGGTTTTATGCGTGTTTGCCACGATTCAAAAATGGTCTTAGAAAAACCGGATGAACTGGCACAGGCATTAAATTCGGTCACTTACTTGAAGACGGATGCGAGTGAAGCCGAAATCTTCACCGCCAAAACGAATCTGGCCGAAGCCGCTCTGGAAATGGCCATGATGGGTCCCAAAGAGGTGGTGATATCTCACAACAAAGAACTCGTACTCGCCTGTCAGGGGAAGATACACCGTGCACCGTTGACCCCGCGCAAAATCAATGGGCGTACCGGAAGAGGAGATACATTGTTTTGCAGTTATCTCGCGCGCCGAACGCAGGGTGATGAGCCCTTCCAGGCTCTGCAATTTGCCGCGGCGTTGGTGTCACTGAAACTGGAATCATCAGGCCCTTTCCGGGGCACCCTGGAAGATGTAAGGCTGAAAATGAAAGATTCTGTTTAATCTATCCAAAAATCGATAAATCCAAGGAGACTAGAATGAAATATGGTCTGAACATCCGCCAGGATGGTGCCCTGGACCTCGTGTCTGTTGGCGCCCTTGTCCATCGCCTGGATCCAGGGATCATCCCCTTTCGCAAAGCAACGACATGCCAGATTCATGTCAGCGGCGGCGAGTTTAATGTTGCCGCCAACCTGGCAGACTGCTTCCGCCTGCGGACCGGCATCGCCACGGCAATGGTAGATCATCCTCTCGGAGATCTGGTCGCCGAACGGGTGAAAGCCATGGGTGTCAAGCCCTTTTACAAACGTTTCGAACACAACGGGGTCAACGGCCCGAATATTGCCACGGTTTACAGCGACCGTGGGCAGGGCGTGCGGGCACCGGTGGTCTTTTACAACCGATGTAATGAGGCGGCGGCCTTGCTGAAACCGGGTGATTTCGACTGGAATGCCATTTTCGATGGCGGCGTGCGGTGGTATCACAGCGGCGGGATTTTCGCGGCACTCTCGGAGACAACGGCGGAGGTAATTATTGAAGGCATGCAGGCGGCAAAGGCTGCCGGTGCGGTTATTTCCTTCGACCTGAATTATCGGGAGAAACTCTGGAAGATCTTAGGCGGAGAGGATCGTGCTCAGGAAGTCATCGGGCGTATCGTGGAAAATGTCGATGTCCTTGTAGGAAACGAAGAAGATCTTCAGAAAGGTCTCGGAATTCCCGGGCCGTCAGTCGCTGCCAAGTCCAAACTCGACCCGAGTTCTTTTTTCGAAATGATCGATCGCGTCGTAGCTCAGCATCCACAAATCAAGATCGTTGCGACAACCCTGCGTGAAGTTCACTCAACCAACAGACACAGCTGGAGTGCCGTAGCCTGGGTCAACGGTCAAGCTCACGTCGCTCCAACCTGCGAGCTCGATGTTCTTGATCGCGTCGGCGGTGGAGACGGATTCGCATCCGGCTTCTTCTACGGTCTTCTTTCAGGTGAAGCGCCGGAGGAGGCCATCAAGCTGGGCTGGGCCCATGGCGCGCTGCTGACCACCTTCCCGGGCGATACCACCATGGCGACCGTGGAACAGGTGAGGGCTTTTGCAGAGGGCGGATCGGCGAGGATTCAGCGGTAAGAGGGTTCAGGGTTCAGAGGTTCACCGTTCAGGGTTCCTTTTTACATTAACCGTGCCCGTACGATTTAAAGTGCCGTAGGGCGGGCCTCAGTGCCCGCCTGAATTCGGCCGGCACTGAGGCCGGCCCTACTTTTAGGGCACACTGTCTTCGTAAAGCAGTTGATTGATATGGTGTTTGATTAGGAGGATTTACTATCTCTAGGATGGTTCATATATGACGTGAATCCAGAGCCTTAAGCCTCTAAACCTTTGAACCCTGAACTTCTAAACCTTTGAACCCTGAACCCAGAACGCTGAACCTACAGTTCAGCTAAAAGCTTCCTTACATATCCAATAGAATTCCTCAAAGCACTTTCTAAATCGGGTTGCGGGAGGCATTCAAAGGATAAA
>CP070824.1:898478-900704 GCA_020344395.1 Candidatus Zixiibacteriota bacterium
TCTCGCGTCGCAGCTTGCGCGCCAGGTAGTCCAGCTCATCGGCCCGGTCCTCGATTTCTTCGGCTCTCTCCTCGAGAACCGCCGCTTTAGCCTCAATTTTGGCTGCCTCTCGTTCCACATCACGCTCTAAATCGTCGCTATCATACGAGGTGAAGAGCATCTTGAACAACTTGCCGAGTACGCCTATACCCAGTTTGGCTCCGGCCAGACCCACTTTGACCCCGTCCTTGCCCAACAGCATGGCCTCATCAACCAGCTCCTCGACACCGTGGTAGAAATCGGCCAGGAGCAACTTCTGCTCTTCGGTGGTCTCCACGTGCTTACCGTTGACATACAGTTCATAGTCCTCGGTAATCTCCACCGTCTCGAAACGACGGTTGTCGTGCTCAATAATTAGACTGCCGTCAACGAAATCGAAATCTGTATGGCCGTCACAGTAGTCATCCTCATAGACGATATGGGCTCTATAATCCTTGGCGCTTGATGTGAGCGGTCCGGCAAACAGCAGCAGACCGGTCAGAAGACATATAACGAAAGCTCTCATGCGGCACTCTCCTATCTGGCTTAGATCACCTATTTACACGATACGGGATTTGACATGGGCTTGTTTCACGGTCTTTTTGTCGCCTCACCCTTGCCGCTGACAGTTTCTGCTTGCTGATACATGCCAAGGTGAATACCTTGTCGATTGATTGTTTGCTCGCTATGAAGACGGATATCATAAACTATCTGAGAAAGAACAAATGGCCTCTGCTGGTGGCTGTTGCAGCGGTAGCCGTAAGAGTCATATATCTGCTCCAGATGAGCCGCCTGCCGGAATCCATGGTTCCCCTGGTCGATGAGCGCTGGCACTGGGAATGGGCGCAGGAAATTCTGAATGAATCGTTCTGGGGCGAGGGCGCGTACTTTCGGGCTCCCCTGTATCCATATTTCCTGGCCTTCCTGGCCTGGATAACCTCGGGTTCGATTCTGGCCAGCAAGATACTTCAGGTTCTGTTAAGCGGTGGCACGGCCTGGCTTCTTTACCGCCTGGCCGAGCATCTGTTCAATCGCAGCACGGCCATCATCGCCGGACGGGCCTATGCCCTCTACGGCACCCTGGTGTTCTATGAAACCATGCTTCTGATTCCATCGCTGTTCTTGCTCCTGACCATCTGGGGAATGTATCGGGTGGTCATCCATCGCGATTCCGCGTCATGGCGTACATGGCTTATAACCGGCATAATCTTCGGCCTGGCTGCCTTGTCGCGGCCTAACATTCTTCTGGTCATTCCCTTCCTGCTGCTGTGGATGTACCTGGCGACATCGCCCGGTACCCGATGGCTTAACCGTGTTCGTCTGCCGGCTGTTATGGCGGCCGGTGTGCTTCTCATAATAGCTCCCGTTACTTTGCGCAACGCGATTGTCACGACCGACTTCATCCTCATCTCCTCACAGGGCGGAATCAACCTGTACCTGGGCAACAATCCCGAAGCCGATGGTCTGACTATGTTGATGCCGGAGGTCGACCTTGACGAATCGGTCAGCTGGCGCGAGTTCAGGCGAGTAACCAGAACCGCCGCCGAAAGGGAAGTCTTTCGTGAGCTTTCCGAGGCCGAGCAATCCTCCTTCTGGACCAAAAAGGCGCTGCGGTTTATGGCCGATCATCCGGGGCCGTTCCTGACGCTGGTCTGGAAGAAATCGGTGTACTTTGTTTCCGGATATGAAAACAGCGATCACGCTGACCTGTACCATCAGCGCACCAAATCAAGCCTTTACTCGGTCCTCTTATGGAATAAGCTGATATACTTTCCCTTCGGGTTGCTTCTGCCCCTGACCCTGGTCGGGTTCTTTGTGACTCGAAAACAGGCCCGACAGCTTTGGCCGGTCTACATCTTTATTCTCGCTTACATTCCGACAATTGTGCTGTTTTTGGTAACGGCGCGTCACCGACTGCCATTGGTGCCGTTCATGATACTGCTGGCATCCGCGGGGTTGGTGGCGCTCTGGCGGTCGTGGCGCAATCTCGGAGGGCGACAGCTGGCTGTAATCGCCATCGTATTTCTGGGCGGGCTGGTAATCTTCAACCGCACCTATTATGACGAGGGCTACTTCAGCCCGTTTCAGACCTACTTCAACGACGGAATCAGATACGCCGCCCTGGGCGATCTGGAACAGGCCGAACGAGCCTTCCTTATGGCTGACCGGGCCTATCCATACTCGCCGGCTCTGCTGGGCAATCTCGCC
>CP070824.1:900804-903022 GCA_020344395.1 Candidatus Zixiibacteriota bacterium
GTAAAGCTCGTGCCCTACTTTAGGGCTTTGGCCCCGGAAAGGATTTTCTATGTGCCTTCGGCCGCCATTATCTTCTCGACCCGCGGCGTGTGGCGGCCACCCTCGAACGGCGTCGTCAGGAAGGCTCTGATTATATCTTCCAACTGATCTTCGGGCGTATATTTGCCGGCCAGGGTAAGAACATTGGCGTCGTTATGTGACCGCGTCAGTTGCGCCATCTCGGTATTAAGAGCGAGACCCGCCCGGACACCGTGCACTTTGTTGGCGGCGATGTTCATACCGTTGCCGGTCCAGCATACAGTAATGCCGCGATCCGCCGTGCCTTCGGCCACAGCCCGGGCGACTTTCAAACCATAATCCGGATAGTCGACAGAATCGGTCGTATTCGTCCCGAAGTCCGTCACCTCGTGACCCATCTTCTCCAGTATCGTGATGACAATGGCCTTGAAATCGACCCCTTTGTGATCGGCTCCGATTGCTATTTTCACGTCAGGCCGGGACCTCCATCTTCTTGCTGGCGTGCTCGCGCACATAGGTCAGCCAGTTGTACTTGTCTTTGACCCTGCCTTCGACTATGTCGAAGAAAGCCACCTGAAGTTTCTTGGTGATCGGACCGCATTTGCCGGAACCGATCTTGATATGGTCGATCTCTGATATGGGCGTGATCTCGGCCGCAGAACCGGTGAAGAAGACTTCATCCGCGAGATAAAGGGCTTCGCGCGGGACGTTCTGCTCGATCACCTTGATGCCCATATCCTCGGCCAGATTGATGACGGTGCGGCGCGTAATGCCGGGCAATATTGACGCCGCAAAGGTCGGCGTGATCAGGGCACCGCTCCTGACCAGGAAGACATTCTCGCCGGAACCTTCCGAGACATTGCCGTGGATGTCGAGCCCGATTCCCTCGGCATACCCGTGGCTCAGGGCCTCCAGTTTGATCAATTGCCCGTTCATGTAATTGGCGCCGGACTTGGCCATGGCCGGCATGGTGTTCGGGGCCAGCCGGTGCCACGACGACACGCAGACCGAAACACCGTTCTCAAGCGCCTCCGGACCCAGGTATTTGCCCCACGGCCACACGGCGATAGCCAGATCGACCGGGCAGTTCGATGGGTCGACACCGAGACTGTCATAACCGCGATAGGCAATCGGTCGCACGTAGCATTCCTCAAGTTTGTTTACATCGATGAGGTCGATGATCGCCTGGTCGATCTCCTCGGGCGTATACCCTATATCCATGCGGTATATTTTGGCCGAATCGTGCAGACGATTGCTATGGTCCCGCAGACGAAACAGAGCCGGGCCCTTGTCGGTCTTGTAAGCGCGTTGACCTTCAAAAACAGATGAGCCGTAGTGTATCACGTGCGAGAGGATGTGAATATTCGCATCGTCCCACTTTACCAGCTTACCGTTCATCCATATGAATTCAGTCTTCTTGAATGCCATTATATTACTCCGCTTATTCTATAATCCGATACTGTACCTGCCGCAAAATAACGAATAAACAGCCCGGACTCAACTGGATATTGTGCAAAATGAAATGATGTGAAATGCCCCGGCCGGACCGGCCGGGGCGTCAGTTAAAAGAGGAATTATGTCTTGTTAGAACAGCAGGCAGCAGGGGCTATTTTCTCACCAGTTTCCAGACTGTAGGCAGTATGATCGCGGCAAGGCCGATCTTGACAAGGCCGCCCGCAATGAACGGCGTAACGCCAACCGCCAGCAGTGAACCGGTCGGAACAAACCTTGTCAGCCACACTACCCCGCACAGGTAAATCACCACTGTTCCGATGATCATTGCCAGCACCGAAAGCGAGTACCGCTGGTGCCAGCCGCGATCGGCCAGCCAGCCAACCAGGTAGCCTGCCACGGCGAAACCCATAAGATAACCGCCGGTCGGTCCGAGCAGCGCGACCACGCCGGCCTTACCCTGGGCGAATACCGGCAGTCCCAGGATGCCCTCCAGCAGGTAAGCAGAGATAACCGCCAGCCCACGAACTCGACCCAGGGCCATAGCCACCAACAGCACACCGAAAGTCTGGCCGGTGATCGGGACAAACGGCAGATTGATAACAACCTGCGCGCAGGCAATGAGGAGAAGGTTGAAACCGATGAGTATGGGCAATTCAGCCAGAAGGCTTGATGGTCTTATACGATCATATATCGTGATGGCGTGACTGCTCGAGTTCATGCTGCTCCTTTCCTTATTTATTGACAG
>CP070824.1:903122-905338 GCA_020344395.1 Candidatus Zixiibacteriota bacterium
GGATGATGGCTCGTGTTGAAGCTGTCAACAGTCGTTACCTTAACACCGACTATGTCCCGTTGTGACCCGAATCTCTCCATCAAAGTTCGCGTGAACACGGTTTTGCCGTCTGACTTGCACCTTGACCCCACCATAAGCATGCCGGGAATCTCGATCATTCTGACCTCACGCTACTGCTCTGCCAACCTTGATATATTCAGCGTAACCGTGTGAACGTCACCGACGCCCTTCAACGATTTTATCATACCCGTGACGGCCAGGCCCATGAAATCCTGAACGAAGTTGTTCAACTCAATTTCCTGCCCGTTAACCTTCAACTCGGTTTTGAGTACAGGTTTCTGATCTCGTTCACATGCCATCTGCCTAGCCTTTCTGAACAAAAGTGATCACAAGCGGTAGAATGCTCGGCAGCAATACTGCCGGAGTCGCCCGTGTCGCCTAATCCGGAAACTCAGGGATTTCAACATCGGTAATGAACTTGCCAAAGCATTCAGACAACAGTCTGAAATACTCATTTTCTGTTTCAGTCGATATTCTCGCACAGAACTCCGGAGCCCACTTGCCGTAGTGCTTGGTGAAGAATTCCTTCTGGTTTTCCCACAATGAGAAAGCTCTGTCCCTATCGCCCGAATCCAGGGCCTTTATCTCGTTGTGTATCAGCCAATACATGAATTCGGTTTCGATAGCAATGTGGTCGGGGACCTCTTTCGTTTCGCGGTCAAACGTGAGTCCCGCCTTTTTGTAGAAATCTACTACCCAGACTGTCTGGTCGCTCATCAAAGTCTCACTGCCGAAATACAGCGAGCTGTATGGGGGTACGAGCGTCTTGAAAGGGCCGATGAAAAGTCGCGTATATTCTATCAGCAGTTCCTGTGCGGTACTCTGCTTTACGGCCTTCTGCATCCGGCCGACGATTTTAGAGCAATCGGGGTTTACGTCATCCAATGCCAGTTTTAGCGTGTCGAAAACCTGGTCGTTCCGGATCAGATCTTCCTCAGGCTGACAGAAGAGGGCTGTAAATACATTGAAAACACTTGCTCTGGCGTGCTCAGAATGAATGAAGTCTTCTTTGTCCATAACCGTCTTGTCCGGGTATCTAGTGATCACAACAACCGATCACCAAAACAAAGGCGCGATACCCAGTGAATAACCGATCCTAACTGAAAAAGAAAGTAAGAATAAAGAGGCTCGATGAACAAGCCTCTTTACCCTTGGCTAAAGTCGGGACTACGCAGACAGGCCCAGCCGTGTTCGCGCATCGATCCGGAGTACACCGTCGGAGTCAATCCCGACTCCATCCCTGTTACTGACCGTCACCGCCCTCAAAACGCCCGATGTAGAACACGTGCGGATCCGTACCCTTCTCGCCGGCAGCAAGCATCTTGCCGGAGTTGTCGGCCAGTCTCTCGTAACCGTTGGCGGCCAGCACCTTGCTGATGTCGCTGTCAGGGTCCTCGATGTCGCCGAATACGCGTGCCCCGGTGGGACAGGAGACGACACAGTATGGGTCGTCGCCGTTAACAACTCTGTGACGGCAGAAGCTGCACTTTTCGACAATGCCGGGACGCCGGACCGCTTCATAATCAGGATCCGTGTACTCGTTCTTGTCCGGAGGGGTCGTTCCCGCCAAAGCGGCCGTCTCAGCCGGTGTAGACGTGCAACCCGGGATTATCGGCGTGTCATCCTGGTAAAAGCTCTGCGTGTCCTTGTCGAAATCGTTGAAGCTTATCACCGAGTACTGAACGCCTTCGGGCTTGACGTCCCTATAACTGTAGGGGCATCTCACCTGGCAGAACTGACAGCCTATGCATCTCTCGCTGTTGTGCACGGTGATGCCGTCCTCGGTCTTGTACAGCGCTGTGGGACGCGCAGGACACCACTGGATACAAGGTGCATCTGTGCAGTGGTTGCAAAGGACCGGCATAACTTTGTATTTCACGTTACCTTCGGCAAATGTGCCTTCGTCGGTTGTCACGAAGTCGGCCCAGTTATACTTGTTGCTGACGTTTCCATCGTCCTGCTCAGGCTGAGTGTTGTTTTCCGTTTTGCAGGCCAAAGCGCAGGCGCCACAGCCCACACACTTGTTCAAATCTATTGCCATTGCGTATCTTGCCATGATATTGGACTTTCAAATTTAATGTTAAGCTTTCTCTATTTTGACGCCGACGTAACCGCCATTTCTTGCGGTGCTGCCTGAGAGTCTGTCATAATCATCT
>CP070824.1:905438-907654 GCA_020344395.1 Candidatus Zixiibacteriota bacterium
CCAAATGACATTGACAAAGATCGTCTGAACGACGGGATCTGCGTCGGTCCAATCGAAATATGGGCTACGACTTGGATGTCTGCTTCATCATCGAAAATAACCTGAGTTTTCACATGCCCTAGACCCATAGCAGCCGATTTATAAATGTCTAGCTGCTCAACCAAAGAGTGGCGCAATCTGTTTATTTGCATGTCATAGCCTTTAGACGAATACACGGTATTGATTTGGCTGGCCGGGATGGCGAGAATTGAACACACGACCCTCGCATCCTAAGGTCAGCAGCGTGATCGTAACGAGTTATAAACAATGACGGTTCAATGTAAGCTATTGATCATGCCGAACGACTGTTTCGTACTATCTTTGGAGAGGTGCGGCTCTGATGGCCTAAACAAGGCGCTATGAGCGATATTTTGCGGCAGGTCGCTACCATCGCGGCAACGTTGGCAGTGATCATCGTCAGCGCTCTGGCCAACTATCTCCCGATCAACGGGCAGACAACCGGCGAGATCTCCGACCGCATCCGGGTCTATATCACGCCGGCGGGCTATGTTTTTGCCATTTGGGGCGTCATCTATCTGGGGCTAATCGCTTATACAGTGTTCCAGGCCCTGCCTGTGAACCAGAATAACCTGGCACTGCAGTCTATCGCCCCGTACTACTGGCTTGCCAGCGCGGCCAATATTGTCTGGATGCTGCTCTGGCACTATGAACGCTTTCCGTTGACTCCGGTGTTCATGATTATCCTGCTGGGCGCCTTAATCATGATCTATCTCGGCCTGGATATTGGCGGCGGTGCTGTTTCAACCGGGATGAGGTGGGCCGTGCATGTTCCCTTCAGCATTTACCTCGGCTGGATCACGGTGGCGACAATAGCGAACCTAGCCGCCGTGCTTTGGTTGGTAAACTGGGACGGCTTCGGTATCGGGCCGGAAATCTGGACGGCGATTGTCCTCGCGGTGGCGGTGATCATCGCTGGTGCCATCGCCTTAACGCGGGCCGACGTGGCCTATGGGTTAGTGCTGGTGTGGGCTTTTACCGGGATTTACGTCAAGCACTCGGCTGTCCCGAAAGTCGGCAGCAGTGCACTGTTTGCTGCGGTGCTCGTGGGGCTCCTCGTCGTGGTCTCTCTCATCCCTGATGGTCCGTTGCCCCTGAAACGCTGAGTACGCAACAACTGCTGGCAACCGAATGGGGCAAACTGCACCAATTCGTTGGCGCGGGTCAGCGCGCGGTAATCGGGCGCTGCACCTAACTCCCTGGAGTTATTCGATTGTCAACCTAGCAGACGAACGTTGTAATTACCTCGGCTGGCTGCTGTTGGCCGTTCTGAGCCTGTTATGAAGCCGTTTTTCTAGCTATCTGACAGGCTGCTTTCGAGGCGAAACCTGCCCGCTAAGTGCGTCTAGAGCGACAGGCAGTGACCCAAAGCCGACTGTCGAATCTTGATCGATTTCGGAATCTACTAATTGATCCTACGTCTGATTGTGGCAGGATCCTCACGAAGCGCCGCTTCTTGATCCGTAGATCTGGCGCGTTCTGCAAGGAGTAAACAATGAAACTCAAGCGAAGAACATCCGCCATTGCGGAGGCGCTGGGAACGCTGATTCTCCTCAGCGGGTGCAATGGCGCAGACCCTCAAGAGCCTGTTTCATCCATGGCCGAAATTGCCGAACCTAGGAGCAAGGAAGCCGTCGACTGGACTTTTCAGATCGCGTACCAACGCGGAATCGAGGCTGTAACCTGGGCAATACCGGCCGTCAGCATGCTGAACATGCGGGACGCCAATTTCAGTCTGGGGGGCGGATATAACACGGTTTACTACATGTCTCATCCGCCAACGCCCCAAGCTGAGGCACTGACGCCCAATAACCAGACGCCTTACGCGACGATACACATAACCACAAAACAGGGGCCCGTAGTACTCGATATTCCACCGGCCTCGGAGCGTACCGCCATCTTTGGCAGTGCCATTGATGTCTGGCAGGAACCGGTAGCGGACATCGGTCCGGCGGGCACTGATCAGGGTAGAGGTGGCAGATACCTGTTCCTGCCGCCGCGATACGAGGGCGAGATTCCCGATGGCTTTTTCCCTGTGCCCATGAACACCTATGAGATTTACGTCGCGCTCCGTTGTATCCCATTGGGAGATGCAACCTTCGAGGAGGCCGCTGAGTATTCCAAGCAAATTAATGCCTACCCACTTTCCGCGGCCGGTG
>CP070824.1:907754-909955 GCA_020344395.1 Candidatus Zixiibacteriota bacterium
CTCAAAGTCATACGACTGCAGCACCGACAGGCTGGAACGACGTTCATCTCGACCGATATACACGCGGTAGCCCTCAAAATCTATCTCACCTGAGAAATTATCGACCGTCGTCTCCGAACGGGCCCCGTTCCACAATACCCGAATGCCACCGATTGATGGCTCCACCCGGGTATAAGGCGCCGGCGGCGGGTTGGCACCCCTGAAATCAGGAACGCCGTCTCCACGGCGGGCTATCTGCTTTATTACGGGAGGATCACCCGGGCTCGTCGTGCAGGGATAAAACACTCCCGCGTATCCGTCGCTGTCTGTGTCCACCCCAGGATTGTCATAGATCCATTCGGCCCAGGTTGCGTTTGCTCCGAGGTCGGAGAAATCAACATTGCGGTAGTATTCCTCGGGATCGTAGGCCTGACCTTCCGCAAGATTGTTGATGTTATTCGGATCTGTATGCATGTCAGCACCAGCCACATAGGCAAAGGAGAGCGGCAGCACCTGGCCCGGTTCGATATCAAATGGCCCGAATGACAGAAGGTAGCGCGTGTCAAAGCCATCGGCCAGGTCAGTGGAGAGGGCCGGATTGGGAGCCATCCACTCCGGATAATCTACGGGATTGATGGCCGCAGTCAGCACCTGATCATAGTCAAATTCCCCGTTGCTCAGAAATGCGTACTTGTTGCGATCACCCTCCGGAGTGCCGGTGCCGCCGGTACTGAGGTCGCGAAATTCAGCTACCGACTGAGGACCAAAATCGAGTGTCGGGTCGCCGTTTCCAACCCACCAATTGAACGACACCTCAAGGGAATCCTGAGGTGCACGCACTATGCGCACGCCGGTCACATGTGGTACCGTCATTCCCGGAGCCAGGAGCAGATCGCCGTCGTTGTCGGATATGAACGCGAGATTGACCACGTCTGAATCAGGGCATTGTGTGGGCAGGTAAGCAGCGTCGATGTAGTGAATGAATCCGCATATATCATCGGCAAAGCCCGGCGCATTCACTTCTGCGTGCACATCCGCATCCACGTAGACACCGAGATACACCCGTCTGAGTCTCTGGTGGCCAATGTTCTTGATAGCATAATCAAACAACACGAAGTCTTCCGCGTAAGAATAGGACCAGGCAAAGGAACGCTGCGTGACCTCGATGTTAATCGGTAAATGAGGTCGCCCATCAATGAAGTCATTGGCCAGTCCCTGGACGCCGGTGGTAAAGGTATCGGTATACACAGCAATGTAGTCCTGCTCGGAAACGGCACCGTCATACTCCGGTTTACTGGGGTCAATAGTGGAACGAAAGACCATGTCGCCGAGCGGCGCTTCGTCAGGATGAAGTTCAGCCCCTGCTGTCCATCCGTCCTGGCCGACTGATACCAGCGTATCACGACCAACCACCGCCCCGATCCAGAAGGCAGCGCCGAAAAGATAGCGCGTATTTGAACCCTTGGGATATTCCATCGCCACGACGCGTTCGCCGGTGAAACAGTCCTGGGCCGAGCCAGCGGCGTAGTTATTCCCGATTGTACCATTATTGCTGACGCCGAACTCGAGCAGACCGATATTGTGAATGGCGATACAGTAGGAAGGCGAAGCGGTAGCTGCCTGACCCGGATTCTGCCCGATATCGCTTGCCCGGCGGGCATGAAGCGACGTTGTCATCACAATCAAAATAGCCATGATCGAAGCTGAATGGTAAGCTTGTCTTCTCAAAATAACCTCACACTCTGATCTGAATTCACTTTACATCAAGTTGACGTATCTCAGGCTCTATTTGTCCAATAAAAGGTTGAGCCATCCGCTAGTTCAAGAGCACCATTGTACTTAAATCACGCGACATTTGCAAGGGATTTTGACGAAATCCGGACCTGTTCGCCCCGAGAGAAGGTCAGACCGGTCTCTGCGCATGTGTTCTAATCGCCTTATTGACATAGCGTTGCAGCAGGGGGAGCCACCCAGGTAACCCCGCACTGTGCTCTCCTGCGGCCCTGAGGGCTGTCTCAAGGGTGGGTGTGTGTGGAGCGGAGGCTGGTCGAAACCGACTGATCTGATTTGGCAGTTGATACTCGCGCGGCCCGGGCGGGCTCGGGCCGCGCCGAACCTGACAATTCAGAGTATAATAACGAGCTTACCTATCTGTGTCTTGAATCCGTCGGCTTCAACCGTCCAGTAATACAGACCGGAAACAGCCAACTGGGTGTTCCGGG
>CP070824.1:910055-912230 GCA_020344395.1 Candidatus Zixiibacteriota bacterium
CACCCCCCGGTTCGTTTCGAAGGTGTATGAGACCATGAAGCAAAATCTTCGGATCGTCCGGAGGAAACTGGAGCGCCCCTTGACCCTGGCGGATAAAATTCTGCTCTCCCACCTGGACGATCCTGATAATCAGGAGATGATCGCGGGAAAGAGCTATCTTCAGGTACGTCCCGACCGTGTCGTTCTCCAGGATGTGCTGGGGCAATCCGCCATGCTCCAGTTTTTGCAGACCGGGCGCGACAAAGTGGCGATTCCGACCACGATACACTGTGATCATCTGATCGAAGCGCGGGTGGCGGGAGACCCCGATCTCAAAGCGTCGCTGAGCGAGAATAATGAAGTATACGAATTCCTCAAAACGGTCGCCGCCAAATACGGGGCGGGCTTTTGGGCTCCGGGTGCAGGCATTATCCACCAGGTAAATATAGAGCAACATGCCTTTCCGGGGGCTGTGATCCTGGGTACCGACTCACATACACCCAATGGTGGAGGAATCAATGCCTGCGCCGTCGGCGTCGGCGGTGCGGATGCCGTGGATGCCATGGCCGGCTTGATCTGGGAGGTACTTTATCCGAAACATATCGGTGTACTGCTGACGGGTGAGTTGAATGGCTGGACAGCTCCCAAAGATATCATTCTTTATCTGGCAGGCGAGCTCACCGTATCCGGCGGCACCAATGCGATTATCGAATACTTTGGACCCGGAGCCCGCACCATCAGCTGTACGGGCAAAGCGACGATGACCAATATGGGAGCCGAACTGGGTGCCACCACCTCCATGTTCGAGTACGATAACCATATCGCCAAATATCTTGAAGCTACCGGACGTGGCGAACTGGCAGCTCTGGCCGAGCAAAATACCGAACTGCTGTCTCTCGATGAAGATGTCATGCAGCATCCGGAGAAATATTATGATCGCGTTGTCGAAATCGATCTATCGACTCTGGAACCCCATGCCGTCGGCCCGCACTCGCCGGACCGTGCCCGGCCTCTGTCACAGCTGGCCCAGGAGGTAGCCGACGGTCAGGGTGAATTTATTGATGAGATCTCTGTTTGTCTGATCGGCAGCTGCACGAATTCTTCTTATGAAGACATGAGCCGGGCGGCAGATCTGGCCGAACAGGCCAGGGCCCATGGAATCAAATGCGCCGTTCCGTTAATGGTGACCCCGGGTTCCGAACAGATCAGGGCCACCATCGAAAGGGACGGTCAGATGGCATCTCTAAAAGCCATCGGTGCAACGGTGCTGGCAAACGCCTGCGGTCCATGCATCGGGCAGTGGCGCCGCGACGATGAAACGGCAGATGAACCCAACACCATTGTGACATCTTATAACCGCAATTTTCCGCGCCGCAATGATGGCCGACCCACCACCATGAACTTTATCACCAGTCCGGAGGTGGCCGTCGCTTTATCTCTTGCGGGACGGCTGTCGTTTAATCCCCTGAAGGACACTCTGACAGATGCCGACGGCAAACCCTTCACCCTAAAGCCGCCTAGAAAAGCGCCTGAAGTGCCGGAAAAAGGTTTCGAGAAGGGAGAATCCGCATTCTTTGCACCGCCGGATGACGGCAGCGGCATCGAAGTAAGGGTTGATCCGAACAGTGCCCGCCTTCAAATCCTGCAACCCTGGCCGGCATGGGACGGCAACGATTTTATGAATATGCCGATCCTGCTTAAGGCCACGGGTAAGACCACAACCGACGCCATTTCCCCGGCAGGGCCGTGGTTGCGACTTCGCGGACATCTGGACAAGTTCAGCGACAACATGTTCATGGGAGCCGTCAACGCCTACACCGAGGAAACAGGCACAGGGCTGAACGTCTTGACCGGAGAAAAATCAATCGCGTTTTCAAAGATTGCGCGGGATTACAAAGCCAAAGGCGTCCCATGGATCGTAGTCGGAGATTGGAACTATGGCGAGGGCAGCAGCCGTGAACATGCCGCCCTGTCCCCGAGGCTCCTCGGGGCCGCGGCGGTCATCGTCCGCAGTTTTGCCCGTATTCATGAATCCAACCTCAAAAAACAGGGCCTTCTGGCACTCACATTCAACGACCCTGACGAATATGATTTGATCCGGGAGGATGATCGAATTGATCTGGTCAATCTGGCAGAGCTGGCACCCGATCAGCCCGTTACCTGCATCGTCAGTCATGCTGATGGAAAAAAAGAAAC
>CP070824.1:912330-914477 GCA_020344395.1 Candidatus Zixiibacteriota bacterium
GCCTCGTGTGGTCCCCACATCTGCTTGGCCACAGCTCCGCCGAAGCCGAGTATATCGGGAAGTTCGCCGTCCCAGTCATTGGTCGGCACCATAACGCCGGTAATATCAAAAACCGATTTGTCTTCCCAGCCGTTATATCCCTTGACATCACCCAGCTCGTTCAGGCCTTTGCCGCTGTCGGCGACATGAACCACCGTCTTGATATCCTCCGATTTGATAACAAACCCGGCCGTGAACCCGCGTCTGTCCTTGTCGTTGGCCCAATAGATGTCGACAAACACGTTCTGGCCGATGGCGATAGTGCTGTCATTCACTGCGCCCGGTCCCGAGAGCTTCAGACTTACCGAAGCTCCCATGGCCGCTGCTGCTGCCAACAACAGGATCAGACAACTGATCAGTATTATCCTTGTACTGGACATTTCTTTCTCCACTGCCTGTTATATGGTTAGCTTATTTGTCTGCCTTCCAACCGAAACCGCGAACATACGAAAAATCGGACTCCTTGTCAATGCGGCGATCCGGTCCGCGGTCAGACCCGGAATGGCCGGGTCTGGCGACATTACTCTGCCCAGTATACCCGGACAATCCAGATTGGTTCGCGACAATCGGGAGGCACTCAGAGGGGGTTCAGCGGTCTTTATTATATCTATGATGGTCTATAATATCCAGACCTTTTTTTCGTTTGACTCACTGGTGTACAGCCCCTATTTTCGGGCTCAAATTTAGAAAGGGATCCGCCTATGAGTTCGACAATCTCTCCTGCCATACCTGCCGGTATCCCTGCCCAGGTTACCTCCACCTCCATCGGCAAGAAACTGCTAATGGCCGTGACCGGCTTTGTCTCATTCGGTTACGTGGTGGGACATATGGCGGGAAACCTTCAGATATTCATCGGCCAGAACCAGATCAACGCTTACGCCGAGGCTTTACATAGCATGGGAGCGTTGCTCTGGGTGGTAAGACTGTGCCTGTTGGTGTTCTTCGTAACTCACATCTGGCTGGGAATTCAACTCAAACTCGAGAATCGGAGTTCGCGGCCGGAAAGCTACCGCTTCAAGGACACAGTGCAGGCCACGCTTTCATCGCGGACAATGATCTGGACCGGCCTGGCCGTCTTCACGTTCTTCGTCTACCACATTCTGCATTACACAGCGAGGGTGACCAACCCGCAATACCTCGAACTGGTCGACGCGCAGGGCCGGTTCGACGCTTACTCCATGATCATTATGGGCTTCCAGAATCCACTGATTTCAATTGTGTACATCATAGCCATGACCCTGGTAGCTTTCCATCTGTCGCACGGCATTGAAAGTATGTTCCAGTCTATGGGCTGGAATTCTCCGAGATACCACGGTAAACTCAAAGCACTGGCCATTCTGGTGTCAGTTGTGATCTTCCTGGGTTTCATATCGATACCCGTAGCCGTTATGGCCGGCTGCATAACACTACCGGGAGGGGGTATCTAAAATGAAATTCGAATCAAAAGTACCGTCCGGGCCGCTGGCTGAGAAATGGGACAAACACCGGTTCGAACTGAAGCTGGTCAATCCGGCCAATAAACGAAAATTCTCTGTGATTGTCGTGGGTTCCGGACTCGCCGGAGGTTCGGCCGCCGCCAGTCTGGCCGAGCTCGGCTATAACGTCAAATGTTTCTGTTACCAGGACAGTCCCCGTCGGGCGCACTCGATAGCCGCCCAGGGGGGAATCAACGCGGCCAAGAACTACCAGAACGACGGCGACTCTATATACCGTCTGTTTTACGATACCATCAAAGGCGGAGATTTCCGCTCGCGCGAGGCCAATGTCTACCGCCTGGCCCAGGTCTCGAACAGTATCATCGATCAATGCGTGGCACAGGGTGTGCCGTTTGCGCGCGAGTATGGCGGACTGCTGGACAATCGCTCGTTCGGCGGTGCCCAGGTCTCACGTACCTTTTATGCCCGGGGACAGACCGGCCAGCAGTTACTGCTGGGTGCCTACTCGGCACTGTCACGCCAGATCGGCAAGGGGCAGGTGAAGATGTACCCCCGCACGGAGATGCTGGACATCGTGCTCATTGACGGTCACGCGAAAGGCATCGTGGTCAGGGACATGATCACGGGCAAGATCAGTTCGTACGCGGCTGACGCGGTGGTGCTGGCAACAGG
>CP070824.1:914577-916718 GCA_020344395.1 Candidatus Zixiibacteriota bacterium
CCGAAAAGTGTGTCAATCGGCCCACACCTGAACTGCCTCGGCGCGGAAGTCAGGGGTTCTCTTGGAACCTCAGACATGTTTGACGGTTAAAGAGGCATGGCGCGTTGTATTCAGGGCAGGTCAGGTCTCCTTTTTGCACTTGGCTGTTTGCCGATAGAACGTTATATTGAACTCACTGATCAGGTCAACGAGTAATACTTGTAAGGAGAAACCAATGGCAAGGACATTCCATGCGGGCATCGTGGTGGTAACTCTGATTGCGCTGCTGACGGGTGGCGCTTTCGCCGGGCAAACATGCGGGCTGAAGGCAAAATCCGCCGGCAAGCCCACTGCACAGGAGGCATCGGCCAAGGCAGATTTCTGTACTGCTACCGCCGCCAAGCACTGTGCTGAGAAGCTTGGAATTACGTATGAAGAGTGCGTTAAGCTCTGCGAATCCGGCCATCTCACGCTGGTCAATCTATCCATTGACGGAATGACCTGCAGCGGTTGTGAAGGCAGGATCACCGGCTGGCTCAAAGAGTCGCCCGGGGTCATCAGGGTCAATTCTGTGTCGCACAAGGACGGGTCCGGATCGGTCTACTTCGACACCCGCAAGGGTAAGGTAGCCGATATGGTCAAGGCAGTGGTCGATCACGGTTACATGGCCGAAGTAATTCCGGCTGTCGCCACCGTAACGGAGACAACCGGAACCAAGACGGCCAAGGCTGGTTGTGATCCGGCTAAGTGCGCGATGAAGTGCCTCAAAGATATGGCCAAGACCAAAGCCACCGAAGAGAAAAAGGGCAGTTCACAATAACGCTCGAGCTTTCGGCTCGATTCTACAGATTAAGGCGGGACAGGAGTTGTCCCGCCTTTTTTTTGCATGTCAACGTCTGTTTTCTGATTATAATTGGATATGACTCGCCTCTCAACCATACGAACCGTCGCCATGGCTGGTCTGTCCATCCTGATCCTGACGGCGGTCGCAGATGGTGCCAAGTATTCGGGTGAAGCGTTTTCGCTGGGCGTAGGCGGGCGCGGGCTGGCTCTCGGAGGAGCCGTGATCGCCGGCCCGTTCGACGGTACCGCATCGTATTGGAATCCAGCCGGGATGAACAGGCTGAGCGGGCGGTATCTCACAGCCATGCACGCTGAAACATTCGGGTCGCTGCTCAACCATGACTTTGTCGCCTACGTAAACTCTCGCGGTGACGGAACATCTCTGATACAGTCATACGGTTTTTATGTCTATTATCTTGGCGGTGGCGGCATCAAGATCACAGAGCTTAATCAGTATAATCGGCCGGTCGTGGTCCGTGAGGAATCGCACGGTGATTGGCTCCTGTCTGCCTCCGTTTCAGGGAAGATCAAGTCAGCGGTAGATTTCGGCCTGAGCGCAAAGATAATCTATCGGGACATTGGCACCGAATCCGGATACGGTCTGACGGTAGATGCGGGGGCACTGTATCGGATCAACCGGTATGTTCAGGCCGGCCTGATGGTTACCGATATCACGACCGGGTTTATCCGCTATTCGGGAGAGACAGAGATCCTCGATTCAGACGGCACACCGCTTGACCGCGAGGCAACCACGGAATCGATTTATCCGACTGTGAAACCGGGCCTGATGATTGAGTATGAGTACACTGATTTTACCGGGCGCCTGATGTTCAGCGGGGATATCAAGTTCGAGAATATCAAGTACGCCGCCCAGTACTGGAGCGGTCCTTTCTCGCTGGATACGCACTTCGGTCTGGAAGTTGACTATAAGGGGCTGCTTTTCGGTCGAGCAGGTTTTGATATTGGCCGGTTCACGACCGGAGCCGGGGTGGATGTTCGCAGGATTACGGTTGATCTGGCCTATCTGCACCATGATGACCTTGATGAGACTTATCGCATCAGCGCGGGCTACCGATTCTGAAGGATTGTCGTGCGCCTGACCATCTAACAGAATACATACCTCTTGCCATCATCATACGATTCAGCTAACATACTCGCCTATGAAACTGGGCATTATAGGCAAGCCACAGGCCGGCAAGACGACTGTTTTCAACGCTGCCGCCGGTCAGCAGGCAGTGGTCGGGGATTTCTCCCAGGCCGTGCACCGGGCAGTCATCAAGGTCCCCGACGAAAGACTGGATAAGCTCGCCGAGATTGTC
>CP070824.1:916818-918956 GCA_020344395.1 Candidatus Zixiibacteriota bacterium
ATCCTTATGTATGGCAAGAGGCCGACTCTGCCCGAGATAATAAAATGGGTAAGGACATAATCGAGTAGGGCAGGGGATATGCTGCAGAGAAAGACACTCCCGAAAGTCCTGCTTATGCTGGCCATGTTCGTGTTTCTTTCGGCCAACACGGTACACTTTGTCGAGACTGATGACGGATCTCTGTGGGCCTCAACGGACCGTACCTACCATTTCGACTTCGACAGCCTGGCTCACCAGCGAGGGCCTTACCTGAACCTGAAGGCAGCTATCGCGGTCGATTATTCAAATGGAAAAGTCCTCTATAGCCGCAATGCGGACGAGCAACGACCGATTGCCTCCCTGACCAAACTGGTAACGGCCATGGTGGTGCTGGATAAAGGCCTCAGCCTCGATTCCGTCGTGACAATTACCCGCGAGGACAGCCGGCGGTCGGCAAAATCTCGATTGAGAACAGGGTACCAGTTGACAGTAGGTGACTTGCTGTATGAGGCACTCATGCAATCGGATAACAGATCGGCTCGAGCCCTGGCCCGGGCGGCCCATGGGACAATTGAAGCCTTCACGGCCGAGATGAACAAGAAGGTGCGTCAGCTGGGATTAAAAAAGACCGTGTTTTTCGAACCGACCGGCCTCGATGCGCGCAATGTCTCGACCGCCCACGAGATAGCGAAGATTCTGCACTATGCCTACGATTACAGGCTTATCCGGGAAATTACGTCTCAGAGGTCTTGGGAGATCCGGATCCGTAATCGCAAGAACAGAAAACTCCGGCTGGCCAATACCAACCTGATGATCCACTCGCCGCACAAAGTCCTAGCCGGCAAAACCGGATATATCCAGGCCTCGGATTACTGTCTGGCTACGATTCTGAGGAACAAGGAAGGAAAGAGGCTTACGGTGGTTGTTCTGGGGGTGCCGCGCGACCGGCTGCGCTTCCGCGAATGCCGCCGTCTGGCCGACTGGGGATTTAAGAGGGTGTGAGCACACCATCAGAGTATGACGGATTTTCCAAGCTGCCCCCATCCGGCAAGGAGGGCGGTAGGCATTGGACAGATAAACTCCAGACATCCAAGGATCCTGGATCTAAGGGTAAGAATTCTCTGGAGGGCATCATTGGCCGCTCTTTCTTGGGCTTGGGCCATCATCTTGGCACTTAGACCTTATCTCTGAACCCGTTAACTGGCCGGTGGGGATTATTGTTATCTGGGGCAGCTACCTCAGTTCGATCCGGCGATCCAGACGAAAGGATAGACCTGACAAGTCCGCACCTCAGTGGAAGAGGGGCGATTGGTGGCGGCCTATACTCGCCCTGAGCTTTGGTCTAGTCGTTATCGTTGTATTGGGGGTGCTCGTGAATTTACTACCGCCGGTTAGCCAGTGGTGGCTTGATGTATGCATGGCGTTGTTCTTTGGCTACATTGTTGGAGACACGGTAATCTGGATGGTGAAGAGACTAATGGCAGAAGGGGGCGGGGCGATTCCAATAATGCAGTTTAGGTGGCCAATTACGTCCCATAATATATATTATGTTAACTTCTATATTCTTACCAAACCCCTCTAAGGCCTTTTGCTATCTGATTATCCTTTGACTACTATATTAAGCAGCCGACCCGGCACATAGATCTTCCGGGCTATCTCCTTGCCATCGGTGTACGATGCCACCTTCTGACTGGCAAAAGCCGCCTGTTCAACCTCATCCTGACTGGCTTCTACGGATACCAGCACACTATCCCTGAGCTTACCGTTAATCTGCACCGCAATCTCAATGCTGTCACCGACTACTGCATCCGGGTCAAACTCAGGCCAGCTTGCCTTGAAGACCGATCCCTCGAACCCGGTCTGAGCCCACATTTCCTCAGCCATATGCGGCGCCATGGGCGCTACCAGAAGGATTGTCTTGAGAATAACCGTATCGTTAAGCTGATCGTTGCTGATCTTCTCAGGATCGTAATCCCTGACCAACTCCATCAGGGCCGCAATGGCCGTATTGAACTGCAACTTCTCCGTAGATTCCGTGACCTTCTTGACCGTCTGATTGAGCTTGATATAGAGGGCCTTTTCAGCCCCTGCCAGATCTTCTGGCTTAAAGCAATACTTTAAGTCCGGATTCGTGCCGCGATATCGCCCCACCATTGGAA
>CP070824.1:919056-921190 GCA_020344395.1 Candidatus Zixiibacteriota bacterium
AGAGCGATTCGGCCGCGACGTTATCAGGGATCTCTGGATCAAGGCTGATACCTTTGGCGTGGGCGATAACTGGCTTATGGCGGCAAACGCCGCTCTACTGGAGGCGACGGGTGGCTCCGATTCGCTGGCCACGGCCGTCCAGGAATTTGCGGTATGGAATTACTTCACCGGTCAGTACGCTAACTGGGCTCCGGATGATATCGGCTTCAGCGAAAAGGAGAAATACCCGGAGATACCCATTGGGGAATTCGCGGTGCATACATCATATCCCTATTTTGTGAGTGTTCAGGACAACGAATATGCTCCGCAGGTAAATGCTGGATCGTACGTGCAGTTTCAAAACATTCAAAAGATCCTGACTGACTACTGGGAATGCGATTCGGTAGTGTATGACACGTTCTTTTCCGATAGCCTTACCATCGACTCGATCGACACCATCTGCTTCGACTCGACGCTAGTGATTGACACGAACTTCACGGTGTTTCTGAGTCTGAGAGACGGACCCTATTTGTCCTGGGGTGTTTCGTTTATTGTCCAGCTGGAAGAAGAACCTGATTCAAGTGAGGTCCTGTCCCTGCCTCCGGTGACAGATGATGTGCTTTTGGAGATCGAGGGCACACACCGCTTTCATTCGATTACGATGATCGTCACACCGACTTCGATCGACCCTGGTTATTTTTCCCCGCTGGGGGCAGAGGGTCTTGGCCACTCTGTTATCGACACGAGTGGGAGCCCGTCGGTCGCTCCGGTCAGTGCTATCCTGACACCGTATCCGAACCCGGCTGTGGTCCCGCTCATGGGCCTTGGCGATGCGGTTGACAAGGGCCAGAACGTGTGGTTTCGCTTTGATGTGCCCGCCACGATGATGGGTCAATCTATTTACGATGAATGTATATATACTGTAGATGTCTTTGCGGTGTCCGGCGAACTGGTTCGTACGGTACGTGCTCAGGCCAGCGGTGAGCCGATGCGCGGTGAGGAGGGTCTCGTCATTCGGTTCGATATCCCCTGGGATATGAAGAACGAGGCGAACCGGGATGTTGCGTCCGGAGTCTACCTGGCGTACGCCCGTCTGCGCGAAGCACACAATTTGTCCGCCTTGTATGCCGAGGACCGGGCCAAGGTGGCGATCATCCGATGATCGGCGGCACCCGACTTATCGCCAGGATAGCTCTTTTCTCCGCTCTGGTATATGTTGGGTCCTGGATCTGCGCTCCGATTCCGAATGTCAATCCATTGTTCTTTCTGGTATTCTCGGCCGGTATCCTGTGGGGCCCCGGTCCCGGCATCCTGGTGGGAGCGGTGGGAATGGGGTTATGGACGCTTTTCAACCCTTTTGGGCCTGCGACCACACCGGTCATGATGGCGCAAGTGATCGGGGCCGCCGGATCGGGCATTGTCGGGGCGCTGTATGCACGCACCCGCGTACTGCTGTATGACCGCAGGCGGGCCACCATGATGCTGGTGGTGGCCGCTGTTGTCTGCACGTATATTTATTACGTGCCGGTCAATATCGTTGATGCATGGGTATTTCAGCCCTTCTGGCCAAGGTTTGTCAGCGGCTTCATTGTGTCGCTGGTGACCCTGGTATCCAACCTGTTGATTTTCCCGTTGCTTTTCCTGGCCTCGCGGCGCTTATATGAAAGGGAGCGCGCTCAGCTATGAATGTTCGTCCCGCAGTAACAGCGGTTCTCACGATCGCGGCGGCCTGCCTGACCGGCGGCGGCTCACGCGCGAGTGAAAACTCTCTCCAATTCCCGATCGATACGACCCGCGTGGTCGATTCTCTCCGTACCGATGATTCGCTAGCTGTTGATTCCCTGGACACGGCCGCACACGTCGACAGCTTGATGTTCAGCGATACTCTGACCGAGGCGCAGCGATTGCTGCTTGAGTTTGAAACGAAGTATGCAGAGACACATCAGCGGAAGGAAAAGGAAACAATTGCCAGACTTTCGTTCTTAGATACTCTGGTAAGTTACTTTGTCTCATCACGGTTGAATATGCGCGACAGGATAAACCAGTCTTACGCGCTCAACGCCGGCGACTATTTCAAGTTTGATCCATCCTGGTTCGCACTCAGTCATGAGGCCACGCCGATGCGAACAACAGTGCAGCCTTACGGGCTGGCCGG
>CP070824.1:921290-923404 GCA_020344395.1 Candidatus Zixiibacteriota bacterium
ATACCTCGTATCGTAGCCGTCGGCGAAATTTCCCGCCAGGTCCGAGGGAGGCGGCAGCCAAAGGGTATCGAGCAGGCTAATCGAGGCGGTATAGACCTGATCGTAGTCGAACTCTTGATTTATCAGTTGATAATAGCAGTTAGCGTCGCCCATGGGTGTCCCCAGGCCACCCGTGCCAAAATCCCGGTAGTCTTCCTGCCATCGCCCGACCCCGGACCGCTCGCGCGGCCCAAAGTCCAGACTTGCGTCGGAATTCGAAATCCACCAGTTGAATGATACGTCAAGAACTTCTGCAGGCGTTCTAATGATTCTCGTCCCGGTCACGTTCGGCACGGACTCGTCATCATAGACGCCGTTGTCCGGGTCACCGTCGTTATCCGAGATCCAGGCGATATTGACGGTGTCCCAGAACTGGCATCCTCCGTATAGCTTTGGCAGAGCCTCTATAAATCCGCAGATATCGTCCGTGTATCCCCGGTTGGAACCGGGATCCTGGCCGAAATAGACATCGGCATCGACATAGATCCCCATATAGGCGTCTTCAAGTCTGGAATGACCGATGTTGCGTACCGAGTAGTCAAAGAGCACGAAGTCCTCTGCGTAGGAGTAAGACCAGGCATATGACCGCTGCGTTACCTCGATATTGAGCGGAATATGTGGCCGACCGGACCAATCACGGGGAACGCCGTCAGTTAGAGTATCATAATAGACCATGATATAGTCTTCTTCGGAGACAGCCCCCTCCCTCATGGCGGGCTCTATTGAGCTAATAGATTTCTTCTCGATCTCGCCGAATCCGACCATGTCGGGCGCGAACTCCCTGATCCAGGACCAGCCGGTGGCCGCCGTAGAAACCAGCGTATCACGACCGACCACAGCGCCTATCCAGAATGAACCCGCATACAGATAACGGGTGTTCGAGTTCTTGGGGAATTCGCACGATGGGATTACCTGTTCCGTGAAGAAATCGGTCGTGGAGTTGGAGAATCCAGTACCGAACGTGCCGTTGTTATTTACGCACAGTACCATCCGGCCCACCCTGTGTCCGACAGCGCCATAGGCAGGGGCAACTATCTGCTGCAAAACGGGCGGGTTCTTCTGATACGGATCGGAGTCGTACAAGGCTCTGGCCATGACATCGTCCGACAGCGTAAATGCTGAGGCACCGACGACCAGTGCCGATAAGACAAAATAAGTTCTGAACATCCCTTGAGCCTTCCGCAGCAGACGCCCTGTCCGTTCAGAGTGCATAACCGTGGCGCCTGAGGGGGCGTAGCATCAAACCACCAATATAAGCCGTCGCTATCCCCGCGACAAGATTTTTCCGCAGCGGGGCGAGGGCTCCGTTGCAGAGTTCCGGTCCATTACTGACAAGGAACCGGCGGAGGGCCACCACCCCAGAAATAGCTTACGATGTATGACGCGTCCATGGGATTGACGTCGCCGCTGCCGTCAACGTCGGCCTCATCCTCGCACTGCGGTCCCGGTCCACCTCGCCACAGCCAGTCAATCATGTAAATGGCGTCAAGGGGGTCGAGCGTACCGCTGCGATCGGCATCGCCCCGATTCTGACAGCACGACGAGGACACGGCTATCAATCCCTGCAAAACCGGAACCGTGTAGTCAAGATAGCGTCCCATGTATTCCGGCAGGTATGTGTCCTCGCTCGACACGTAGCCGTCCAGTATTACGGATGCTGTTTGACCTGGTACGGCACTTGGACTGATAGTCCAGTAAAGTTTCAGGAGCGGCCCCTCTCCGGGGATCAGGTCGGGAGAACTTCCGGCGAGTGCAGTCAGGAGTTTCATAGTCAACCGTCTCCCGAACCATACATCGTAGTGAAGAGTCTCCTTATACTCAAAGTAATCCGTCCGACATCCGGCCGTTGAAAAAGAGTCAAAATTGAGCGCCAGGTCGCCGGGGAACTCGATCGGTATCCGTATGTACTGAACAGGAACAGTGTTTCTTCCGCTCACGACTATCTCTACCTGGTCACCCGGCAGGCCCCATCCGTCGCTCGGTATTAATGAATCATTCAACGCGATGATGTAGTCCTCACGAACTCTCGTGTAGGTGTCGCCGCCTGAAGTGACCTCCAGGCTCACATCAAACAT
>CP070824.1:923504-925613 GCA_020344395.1 Candidatus Zixiibacteriota bacterium
CCAGAACCAGGATTGAACTGGTGACCTCATCCTTACCAAGGATGTGCTCTACCGACTGAGCTATCTGGGCCTTTCTGTACGTCCTCAACGCAAAAAAAGGCATACTTCGCCTTTTGGGCGAGCCCTTAAAATACGGAGGCGCAACCTCCTGTCAAGCTGTTTTTTTCACTCCATATGGAGCAAATTCACCAAACCACAATCAGTTGGCGAGTTCAATTAATATCGGATTATTCCAACACTCTCCTTACTAAAATGTTCAAAAAAAGGCCAGCCGGGCTGTCGACCGACCCTATCAATGTGAATTCATTGCCTCTATTTCAGCCTCCAGTGAATCGAGCGATGGTACGCCCCATACGGCACGTACCGAGTCAGTTGTCGTACTGTCGATAGGATAGAGATGGAACAGGCCATCACTCCCCTTATAGTGTTGTGTGCCATATGCTTGCGAAGAGCCTGAGAGCACGCGGTACCGGTCTAGGCAAGCCGCCGTCAGAAACCTGGCCGGCTGATAGCCTTTCCGGGCTGCCTCCGCGGCCAGGTAGTGGGCCAGCAGGCAGATCTGGGCTTCGCCCTCCTCGGCCTCGAGCACCAGCGCGGCTCGATACAGGTCCTGCGGTTCGCGGATAAGTGCCTTAGCCACAAGGCGATAGACTGCATCCCGGTGCCGCTTGCGAACCGCTACCAGGGTTTCCTGGTCCGCCGACAGAGAATCCCGGAATTGCTCCAACTCTTCGACCATGGCGGCTAGTTCGGTTGTAACGGGCGACTCCTGCTTGGCCAACCGCTCCGGTTTTCGCTCGATACAGGAGAATGATGTCGCGCACACCGCGACCAGCAGCAATAGCATCAAACCTCGGCCGCAAGATATCCCTGATCGCGATTGCCACCATAGATTAAAGCGGGAGACGAGGCTCGAACTCGCGACCAACAGCTTGGAAGGCTGTGACTCTGCCAACTGAGTTACTCCCGCTTTCTAATTTGGCCGGGCAAAAACCGTCTTGGCTTACGCCCAATCACGCGACTAAGCTATCGGCAGTGCTGAGGATTCGCAAGGGTTTTTTGGGCCGGCACAGGCCGGATCACGCGCGTTTCCAAAGCCAAGACGGCTGGCCTGCGGAAACATACAGGACTCAGTCCCGTCCGGGCGGGCTGGGCTGGATAGTCCCCCAATCGCTGCTTCGCAGAGCGGCCGAAGCCTTCTCATAATCGGCCGGATTGACCCAGATCACATACCCGAACCGTCCGGTCCCGTCGACGACGCCATTGCAGGCATGGATGTTGATATGAGCGTTGGACAGCTTCAGATGATACTGATACAACGCTCCGACCTTATCCTCACCCTGGATCAGGAACGCTTTCCTGGGTCCGACCAGAGCCACTTTGGCATCATCGGCCGCTTGCTTCAACTGTTCCGGGTTTTCCGGGAAGAAGTCGATCTGACTTTTGCCGTCGCCCACCGGGAAGGCGGTGAGGGCAAGCAAATTGACTTGTTTCTCGCTGAGAAACTCCAGCAGTTTTCTGCCTTCGCCCGGTTTGTCGGCCACCAGCGAATAATAGTACTCTACTTCCTTCACATTTGCAGGCATACTACTCCCCTTGGCTTACTATTCTATATTGAATTTTGTTCATTCTGACACGTTGAAAGCCCGGGCTGAATTTCCGGGCCGTTGCCGTTGTCTCCAGCACAACCACCTGCAAAAACTCCTCTCTCGAACTCGTCCTATCTATATGATAAGGACATTCACCTAGAATGAACAGCTTTTTTGGTGGGGTGCACGTTCTGACTGGGGAAATTGAACTTGCCCGATCAGCAAACCCAATTGACAAACTTCGGGGCTCATTCGTTATTAAGGCAGGCAGCTCTTGGCAGCAAGATATCGGAGATGAGGCATAGCTTGAGCAAGAACTGGCATACCGTTTTAGCAATCTTACTGGTGTTTTTTGCAGTCAGCCGTATCTCTAGCTGCTCCCAGATAGACGTTGTTATTCTCTGACTCTACGGTGGCTCTGCCAGACGAGTAGTTGTTATTGTTACTCGAAGAATATGATTCCGAATTAGCAGAAGAATCAGATTCACTAGTTACATCCGTTCCTGAGTCGTCATGACCA
>CP070824.1:925713-927801 GCA_020344395.1 Candidatus Zixiibacteriota bacterium
CCCAGTCACCGATGGCATTGTAAGCGTAAACCAGCGAGTTGAGGGCGCTTCGATAAAACGGATTGACATCGAGGGCCGCCTCGTAATACGCTATCGCTTCCCCGATCTGGCCGCTCATCCGCTTGATAAAGCCCAGTTGCCAGAGGGCCAGCGTTTCATCCGGATGCTCCGCAATCAGGTCCTGCAGAAGTTTGATAGCCAGCGCCGTGTCCCCATTAATGAAATGATACTGGCTCTCAATATAGTATTTTTCTGTCTGGCTGGCGTGGCCACTGTACTTTCGAGCCTGTTCAATTAAGTCCCGATTCAAATAGCGCGCAAGGTAGTAGTAGGCCATGGCAAAGGTCGAATCATATTCCAGGGCCAGTTCAAATTCGTCGATCCCCTCGGCCATGTAGAAACGCGTGACATATTCAACACCGTTAAGATAGTGTCGAAACGCGTCGGCGGAGGTAGTGGTGATGTCAGAAATCGGCAAGTCCGTTTCCTCACGAGCGGGGCTCGGAAGCGGCAGGCCCCGCTTTATCTCCGCGCTCAATTTGTCAATCACCGAGAATATATCTTCATCAGGCTCGCCGGTCACGCGTTGGGTTGACAGGATGTTGCCCGTGGCCACTTCAGCCAATTGCGAGGTGATGACTATTCCGGAGTCTATCCGCAGCAACTCCCCCGTCAGAATCCAGTTGGCTCGCGCCTCACGAGCGAGGGCGATTGCAGCCTGCGGCTGTCGTATTTCACCGCTGTCAACGCCCCGGGCACGCGCCAGATCAAGCATATACTGCCCGGATATCACCCGCAGGTACTTTGATTCGCCCAGGTCAGTGATCAGCAGGTTAGTGGCAATATCACTCAAGTGATCCTGATCCGCCGGATCCACCACGTTCGTAAAATACAGGACGGCGAGACGGTTGGCCGATGCCATAGCTTCATCGTCAGTATGGATGTCAACCCGCCAGTCTACCAGCAACAGCACAAGCAGAATCGCCGCCGCCACAGGCATAGAGTACCTCCACCTGTTCCAGATGGGTTTCCTTAACGGCGCCGTGCCGGTCGCTTCGTCTTTTACCAGCGATGTCGTAAAATCGTGAATCTCCGGGTCATGTCGGACAAGTTCGGCGGCTTCGAGGTTTTGTTCCGCCCGCAAACTGCAGAACTCGCATTCTATCAGATGCTGCTCAAAGGCCCTTTGTTCTTCATCATCCAGCATTCCTAATTCATAAGCGTAGAGCATATCGCCGTACTGCTTGTCCGTACACCGTCTCATGGCTCCTCTCCCTCCTGATTGAGACACTTCTCCAGCATGGCACGGGCACGCGACAAAGTGACCCAGCAGTTGTTCCGGGTAATCCCCAGACGCTGGCATATCTCGTCCGTTGTATAGCCCTGAAAGCGAAGGCTGAGGATGCGAGCGTGCTGTCGGTGCTTGCGATGAATCTTCTCGAAGCAATCCTTGATTTTCATCTTGAGCACTGGATTCGAATCTGTCACCACAGCCTCTGTTCGCTGCTGACGTAGCTGCTCTATCTTGCCGGTACGGATCTTCTTCAGCTTGAAATGATCCGCAATCTTATTATTCAGAACGCGGTACGCCCAGGCGGCAAAACTCGATTCGATCGTTAGTTCGTCAAACTGGCCTGCTACAGCGAGAAGAGCGTCCTGGGCAACATCCTCTGCATCCTCATCTCCCCACATTCGATGTCGAATGACAACCCGAAAACTTACTAATAGACGGGCATATAGGCTCTCCCTGGCATCGGCATCGCCACCATGCGCCAGGGAATACAACTCATCGATGCCTGACAGCGGTCTCATCAACGCCCCCATAATAGTATGGTCATAAGACTTTATCAACGGCATTTCCTGATTGCTTTGGCCCGGGAATTCCGATCTAGATGCCGTCGTCATATTCTATCCTGGCCCCGATGAAAGTCTCCCCCCCAGATAAGCCGGTTAACCTGTCAGACTGCCGTGCAACGTGCGTACGATTGAAACCGCAGGGGTGTCGATCCACGGGATTCGCCCGCGGTCAATGGATTCGGGCCTGCGCCGGAATGACTCGCAGATCCGTCTCGAAACCTGCAGGATCCC
>CP070824.1:927901-929965 GCA_020344395.1 Candidatus Zixiibacteriota bacterium
CAGCAGGCGTGGATTGGTGACATATTTCTTCCCTGACTCCAAAAAGTAGAAGGCGAGGGTAACATAGACGAGGTTTATGGCGCCGAAAATATTCATTTCATACGATCGCACGAAACTCACCAGCAGATAGAGCCATGTGACCAGTTTGGAGAGGGGGGTCAGAATGATGGACGAGAAACCTTCGTCGGCGCGCTGTATCTTAAGGTCGTCGAGTACTCCGATCAAATCAGTGAAAAACAGCATTACCACCAGGTGGATCACCTGGGGAGCGAATATCAGATAGCGCAGGCGGGGATGCCTGAAGCCGGTCAGACGATCGGCCGGGAAAATCCAGGCAAACAGGAGCAGAAGCGGGAAGAAGAACTCCCAGACGTAATGCAGGCCGTAAGTGACAGTCTCTTCGAATCCTTCGGCAGCCGTGGTGGACGGGTCAACCATCCGTCCCAGGGCGATGAAAATCGGCCCGAGACCGGCAAACAGGAGCATGGCGCCGGTGACCCGGTTAAGCCGGTTGGCGAAGTTATCCCTGGTGATGGTTATCGCCAGGAAAACCAGAAAGGCTCCGGTTAGGAAGAACAGAAGAGTTTTTGTCAACTCAAGGCTCATAAAGTATCCGACCGTCCTGGGTCATCAATTGTTTAGAGATTTGGTGATGGTGATGGCCGTCCCGCCGTCGGCAGGACTAATCTCCACGTTGTCCATCAACGATTTTACGATGAATATGCCTCGCCCGGCCTCCTTGAGGAGATTTTCGTCGGCGAGAGGATCATCGATTTCCTCGGGGTTGAAACCGGCACCCTGATCGGTAATGGTTATCGAGACATCCTTGCCATTGCGCCCTATCTGTACCTTTACAGAGGTGTCCTCGACCGCCTTGTTACCGTGGCTGATCGCGTTAATGACCAGTTCGGACACCGAGATGGCGATATCAGCGATGATCGATTCATCGGCCCCATAACCCCTCAGGATTCCCTCGATGAATATATCCACATCGCAGAGATAATCGGTACTGGAAGGGATGACAATGGTGTCTCCGGTTATCACAGGTTTCTTCATTATGGATGGGTCTCCTAAAAAAACAGGCAGGCTGTCAGCAAGCCTACCTGATCATATATATTCACATGTTTCAGTCAGATAGCATGATCAACTAAACGATTTGACAGCCTCATCGACAGAATCATAGGACTCGAAAACGGTAACCAGCTTCGTTATGGTGAGGAGAGACTGGATCTTGTCGGTCACGTTGGCCAGCTTCAGTTCGCCCTCAGTATTACGAAGGGTCGTATAGCCGGAAATGAGGATTCCGAGGCCGGTGGAGTTCATCCAGTCCACCTTAGCGAGGTCGATAACGACTTTCTTCTTGTCCTGTTCGATGAATTCGTAGAGCTTGTCGTGCAGAAGACTCGCATCAGGCCCCCCCATAATCTTACCTTTAGGTTCCAGGATCACCACACCATTTTGTTCACGGTCAGTGAGTCTCATATTGTGCCTCCGATAGCGAGATATATCCTTGTACGTTATTTTTCAAACATAGTTTAAACCGCCGAGGCCGCCGGGGTTCGGCGGCGACACCCTTGTTCAGCCTAAGTCCTTAATTAGCTTATTATTGCCGGGCATGTCAAGACTAAATTTGCCCGCGCCCGGGGCGGCTATATGGCGATTTTGGTTTTAAAGGTCTTAGCCGGCTGCCAGGTAAGGGCTCCGGTGGGGCAGAAGTGCGCGCAGGCCGGGTCGCCGCCGCACAAGTCGCATTTGACCACCAGGTCGTGTTGGTCATCGAGCAGCGCACAGCCGAACGGGCAGGCTGCCACACAGGCCATACACTTGACGCACACCTCCTGGTTGAGTTCGATGGCGCCGGTTTCCGGGTTGCGTCTGAGGGCGTCGACCAGACAGGATTTGACACAGGCGGCATCGTCGCACTGCAGGCAAACAACCGGGATCCAGAGATCCTTAAAGCCGCTGTCGAGCGGATATATACGTGTCGCGCCGCGCTTGCCCTCGATGGCGTGGGTGAAGGAGCAGGCCAGTTCGCACGTTCGGCATCCGGTGCAGAGAATGGAA
>CP070824.1:930065-932116 GCA_020344395.1 Candidatus Zixiibacteriota bacterium
TTCTGGGTAAGTCTGTGGCCATGACGATCACCGCGAGCGGCAATGTCCCGCCGGGAATGGACCTGGAGTTTATCGGATTGGTTACCGACGTGAAACTGGAAAACGCCATTGATGGCGTCAACACGGTGATCATCGTGGCCGAGAGCCCGACGATGGCTCTTGACGGTGCCGCCCGGGTGGCGGTTTACAGGGATCAGTCGGTCAGTGATGTCATTGGTGCCATCGTAAGTAACTACCCCCTGACCCGGGGGAAAATGGACTCAATCGGCGGGACGATGCAGTACAGTGTGCAGTACAAGGAGACGGACTGGCAATACATCAGGCGACTGTCGGAAGCGGCCGGGTATTTTGCCTACTATGACGGCAAGGAATTCTGCCTCCAGAAAGCCAACGGCTCGGACGAGGTGGCACTGAAGTGGCGCGAGACCCTCGGTGTTTTCTCGATGGGTCTGGGTACGGCAGCCAGCAAATTTGCTTCGAAATCCTGGGAGTATGGAAAGAAGACAGTCTTGGAGGGGCAGACGGACACCAGTGCTCTCCGCTCATCGCCGTCAGATTTGGCGAGAGTGTCAATCGATGCCTCGGCCAAGGTATACGACAGGCCGGGGTATGTGGCCGCGACAAAAGCCACCGATCAGGCCGCCGTTGATGCTACCCTGGGCAGCCATGTGGAGAGCCAGGTCGGTCGAATGGTCACCTGCGTGGGCGAGTCAATCGTTCCGGCGGTGAAAGTCGGTCACTGCATAAAGATTGTAGGGATGGACAAGTATGATGGGCTGTACTGGGTCACGGGCGTGACTCATCATTTTGACGAGAGCGGCAGTTATCACAATGAGTTTGTCAGTTCGCCGCTTGATGTCTCATACCCTGCGAAGAAGTCCTCTAGGCCGGCGCTGACAAATCTGCAGAGCGGGCTAGTGACGGGTCTCGCAGACCCGGATGGCCTCGGGCGCATCCAGGTGAAGGTTCCGTCGCTGGGGATAGAAACGCTGTGGGTACGCTATGCCGCGCCGCATGCGGGCAGCAAACACGGATGGGTCAGTCTGCCCGAGGTGGACGATGAAGTCCTAGTGGGCTACGAAAACGGCAACCCCGACCAGCCGGTCGTTATCGGCTCTCTGTATTCCGGTACTGATACCCTGCCGGTCACTCCTGACGAGAAGAACGAGGTCAAGGTTTTTCTGACACGGGGCGGTAACGAGATTCGCCTGACCGACAAGGACGGGGAGGAAGAGATCAAGGTCAGCACCAAGGATGGTGAGAACACCATCGTTCTCAGCATGAAGAAGCCGTCGATCAGCATCACCAGCAAGGGGGATGTGAGCATCGAGGCCAGCGGTGACCTGAGCATAAAAGGGAAGAGCGTCAAGGTAGAAAGTGACGCAGCGACGGATATAAAGGCGGGCGGTGATTTGAATCTCGAAGCCACGGCTAATTTGAAGAACAAGGCGGGGGCAAATCTTAATGTTGAGGCCAGCGCCCAGTGTGTCGTCAAGGGTGCCGTGATCAACTTGAATTAGAGCGACGATGGATTATCTGGCTTTACCCTTTGTCCTTCGAGATGGTTATCTTGACAAGGCATCCCTTCAAGAATCTATTACCCACTCGGTGGGCTTATTGCTCAGTGCTCGCCGGGGGTTAATGAAATTCTGGCCGGAGTACGGCAGTGATATCTGGGACAAGGAATTTTCTGATCTGTATGCGACCAACAGGGCTGATCTTCTTGCCAGCCTCAGAAACACCATAGGCAAGCACGAAAGCCGGTTGCTTAACGTTGCCGTATCATTTGTTGATGTGGAGGGTAACGTCCCTCACGCACTGGGTCTGGCCGTGCGGGTGAGCGGAAATTACGAAGAAGACGGCGAGGATAAGAAGTTCGAGGCAGACTACGTGCTGGGATAAGCGGAAAGGCGGCCAATGACGCCGGAAAGATCGAGAACCAAACAGCAGATTTTCGCGGACATGCACCGCGAGCTGCGAAGCTGGAATCCGTCGATTCCAGAGTCGGTGGACCGGCTCGACCCGGTACTGAAGATTCTCTTAGAGATGTA
>CP070824.1:932216-934231 GCA_020344395.1 Candidatus Zixiibacteriota bacterium
ATTGTGCGCATCTTTGACGAATTGAATGCCCAGGGTAAGACGGTTGTCATTATCACGCACGACAAGAATATCGCCGGCCACACCTCGCGCATGGTCCAACTCAAGGATGGAATAATTGAAACCAACGGGGACCTGACCGGCCGGCGGCTGGCCGACTAGGCATGCGTAATCTACGGGTCCGGACTCCCCTCTGTCTTGTTGGTCAGTAGAGAAACCAGTATCGTCGCTGCAAAAGCAAGTATGAAGGCCGGCACAAGCTCATAAACAGCGCTGCTAAGCACCTCGACCTCCTTCCATATCACAGCAACCAGCGATCCGGTGATCATGCCCGCCAGCGCTCCGGCTTTGGTGGTTCTCTTCCACATCAAGCCAAGGATCAAGACCGGACCGAAGGCGGCGCCCAGAACTCCCCAGGCGTAAAGGACCATCCAGAATATCACACGATTTTCACTGACGGCCAGCAGAATGGATATAAGCGCCAGCACCACCAGCGTTACCCGGTCAGTTGTTTGAAAGCGCGTCCAGCTCCCTGACGCCTTACCATGCCCCAGGATATCCCGCGAGATCGTAGATGACATGACAATGAGTTGTGAATCGGCCGTTGAACATATCGCCGAAACGATAGCGGCAATTACAAAACCTCCCAGTACAGGCGGAAGAAGTTCGCCTACAGCCATCGGCAGCGCCTGCTCCGGGTCTCCGATCATACCAAAGTAAACTCTCGCAAAAAGGCCGAAGAAAATCGCCCCCACGTAAACAAGGATGAACCATCCGAATGCAATCCATCCTCCCTTCGAAACCGTGGAAGAATCTTTTGCCGCCATAAAACGCGAGAGAATATGCGGCTGCCCGGGATAACCAAGTCCGATACCCATCATTCCGATTACGTACCCAAGGAGTGCGTATCCAACCCTCCCTCCGCTGAACGTCAGGAGTTCCGGACTGCTCGCCTCAAGTGCCGATGAAACCGCTCCAAAACCACCCAGTTTGATTCCGATGAGAATCGGCATGCCTATAAGGGCGATCATCATAAAAGAAGCCTGGACGACATCGGTCCAGCAAATGGCCCTGAAGCCGCCTGTTATAGTATATGCCAGAATTATCGCGGCGCCGACCAGCACACCCACCCAGTACGGCAGTGCAAAGACAGCCTCGAACGCTTTACCCGCGGCATTCATCTGGGCTGCGACATATCCGAGCATAGCTGCCGTGATGATTACCACTGGAATGTACCTCAGAACGGCCGAACCTCTCCCAAATAGCCCGCAGATTACCTGCGGAAGGGTAGCAGCTTCACCCTCACGGCTGTTCTTGCGCAACCGCTCGGCAAGCACAAACCAGTTGAAAAGATACCCAATACCTATCCCGGGAACGATCCAGAAAGCAGCCATCCCATCGACAAATGCCGTGCCCACCAGCCCCAGCATCACCCATCCCGACTCGGCTGAAGCCGATGCTGAGAGAGCCGATACCCACGGCCCTAATTCCCGGTTGGCCAGGACAAAATCGTCCGTGGTCCGCCGCCTGCGACGGGCCGACCACAACCCCGTGGCGATGATACCTCCTGTATAGACGATAAACGATATGGCAAGAATCCAGCTGCTTTCCACAGGACACTCCTATCTTCCTACGGTCCTTCAGGGCCGATAATTGTTGACTGGTGTTTTCTTAATCCACGGCAAATTGATGGTCAGACCAACCCCAAGTCAAATAAAACCACTCAGCGTACCGGCACACTTCGGCATCAACTAGCCGGTTTTCGACTGGTCTACAATGATTACCGCAGCACCTGTAAGCCGCCCTGCCCGCAGGTCGTCAAGAGCGTCGTTAGCACTTTCCAGCGGGTACTCACTGACCTCAGTTCTCACCGGCACCTCTGGGGCCAGAGCCAAAAATTCTTCCCCGTCCTGCCGCGTGAGGTTCGCGACCGAGCGTAACTCCCGTTCGCCCCAGAGAATCTCGTAAGGGAACGACGGAATATCACTCATGTGAATCCCGGCGCAGATAACCGCACC
>CP070824.1:934331-936311 GCA_020344395.1 Candidatus Zixiibacteriota bacterium
TATTGCGCGGCGGCCATACAGCACTATACCGAACAGGGGAAGGCATTCCGCGAGATCAATATCCATCAGACTGCCGGGGCAAAAGAGAAAGTTCTGGCCTTGACCAAAGGTCAGGCCATAGTGCCGGTTATAGTTGAGAACGATGAAGTAAAGATTGGTTTTGGAGGAGGCTGAGGCTTTTGATGAGTGCGAGTGACGGTCGTCACTCCAAAGCCTGACAGAATACTATGGACATTACGTCAGCATCGATAGACCTTGCCATTATCTATCCGGAGATTACTCTGCTGGTGGCGGCATCTGTTATCCTGGTTCTACCGTTCTTTAGAATCTCCACTCGCTTTAGTTCCACGCTGGCCTTCTTGGGGCTGGTGCTTGCCACTGTCCTGGCAACGTATCAGTGGGGCAGCCCCAAATCCGGATTCTACGGCATGGTAACCTGTGACGATTTCGGCGTCGTTTTCAAGCTAATATTTACTCTGGTCTCGGCTCTTACCTTGCTGATGGCTCAGCGCTATCTATCCGCCAAGGGGATCGATCGCCCCGAGTTCTATGCTCTTCTGCTGGTGTCAACGGTCGGAATGATGGTCATGGCAAATACCAGCGACCTGGTCGTAATCTTTCTTGGCCTCGAAGTCATGTCGGTCCCGCTATACGTGATGGCCGGTCTGGCCCGACGCTCTCTGGAATCCAACGAGGCCGGTATCAAGTACTTCATTATGGGCGCCTTTGCCTCTTCATTTCTGCTGATGGGTATCGCCTTCATCTACGGAGCCGCGGCAACCACCGACCTGCGCCGAATTGTTGCTGATTTCAGCTACATCATGTCCAACTCCCAGCCGTATCTGCTTACCGGTGTCGGCCTGCTGGTGGTCGGTTTCGGTTTCAAAATCGCGGCCGTCCCTTTCCATAGCTGGGTGCCGGATGTTTACCAGGGTGCTCCCACCCCCGTAACGGCCTTCTTTTCGGTAGGCCCCAAGGCGGCTGGTTTCGCCGCCGCGCTCAGAGTGTTCACCTTCGGGTTCGCCGACCTTCAGCTGCTGATAACACTCTTCTGGGTTCTGGCTGTTCTGACCATGACAGTTGGTAACGTGCTGGCCCTCCGGCAGAGTAACGTCAAACGCCTGCTGGCCTACTCATCGATCGCACATGCCGGTTACATACTTGTGGCCCTCGTCGCCGGCGGTCCCGGCGGGCTATCGTCAGCCATTTTCTACCTGATGGCCTATGCTCTCTTCAATCTCGGCGGGTTTGCTGTTGTGACCCTGCTCGAGACCCGGAGCGGCTGCCGATCTGACTTCTCGGAGTTGGCCGGGCTGGCCAAGGCTCATCCGTATCTCTCGGCTGTTCTGGCCCTGTTTATGTTTGCCCTTTCCGGATTCCCGCCCACGGTAGGATTCTTCGGGAAATTCTATGTGTTCGCGGCGGCTGTAAAATCGGGCTTCATCTGGCTGACCGTGATCGGCGTGCTCAACTCTTTCCTTTCGGTTTACTACTATCTGCGCGTCGTCAAGACGAGCTACTTCGATCAGTCCGAAGCGGCCTTCCTGCCGGTCAAGTTTTCGCCCGCGATTGTAGTGGTGCTGATCATCACTGCGGCCGGAACACTTGGTATGGGCTTTTTTCCGCAACGGCTGCTGGAACTATCGCAGTCGGCCATCTTCGCCTTTCTATAGCCAATCCTTCCCGATAGGAATTGCGATTCTTCCCTGCCGCGAGCAGGATACTGCCGGTGTAGAATCCTGGGGAACAGTCTATGGAAAACGGCTTTGCTGGAAGTTACAGCGGTCGGCCCAGACGGTCCTTGCCGTTGATTTGAGGCGTCTTCATCGGGTATTTGCCGGAAAAACAGCTTGAGCAGAATGTCGTGTCCGGCAGTCCTGAAACCGACAGCATCCCTTCGTGCGAAAGATACCTGAGCGAGTCAACTTCCAGATACTTTTCGATCTTCTTGACCGACATGTTGGCCCCGATCAACTCCTG
>CP070824.1:936411-938357 GCA_020344395.1 Candidatus Zixiibacteriota bacterium
AGAGAAAACACTGTAACTGATGATTATTCTACTGTTGGTGGCGGAGAACTGAACCAAGCTACCAGTAATAATGCTACGGTGTCAGGCGGTGGTAACAACCGTGCCACGGCCCCTTCTGCAACAGTTGGCGGAGGTAGCGGTAATCAGGCAAGTGCCGCCTGGGCCACTGTCCCCGGTGGAAGATACAACGAAGCGGCTGGGGCAGCTTCATTTGCAGCTGGTTATAGAGCAAAAGCCGATCACGATTATACCTTCGTATGGGGAGATTATGATCAGTTCTTTGACTTTAATTCAACAGGAGATAATCAGTTCCTTATCAGCGCATCAGGAGGTGTTGGCATCGGAACCAACGATCCGACGACACAGCTGGATGTAAACGGTACTATCAAGTCCAGATCCGGCGGGTTCGAGTTTCCTGACGCAACGATCCAAACAACAGCAGCCATCATTGAACCTGTCGTCACTGCTCCTATAGGCAGTGTTGTAGCCTGGATCAAATCATATGCATCGACACCGGCGCTGCCGGAGGGATGGATTGAGTGCAATGGTCAGTCCATCTCAGATACTGAAAGCCCGTACTATCAGTCTATCGCCCCCAATTTGAACAGCACCGGCAGGTTCTTAAGGGGTGCCGCTTCCACGGGCAATACCGGTGGATCGGTCAACCACGACCATACCGTTACCCTTCCACCCGCCCCAGTAAGTCAACTGGCCCCCAGCTATTTCTGCGCTCCCTCCGGCACTCACACGACCAGCAACAGGAGTCACCTCCCGCCGTATTACACGGTCGTGTGGATAATGAGGATCAAATAAGGACGGCACTGAGGGTGACACGAGTGATGTGGTGCCGCAGGCGCTAATACATCGTTAGTCAGGTGTCGGGTTTCTCCGTGCGCTCGGGCACGCGTCGGAACCCGACCTACGGATTGCTGTCGAAACCGCACGGGTTTCGACCTACGGGACTCTGCTAAAGATGACGGCACATTGTCGGATGTGTCAGCCGATGCATCTGGCAGGTAGATGTTCCAACCGGTATCAAAACTGCGTATATTCAAGCCATGTGCGATCAGGCTCCGACGTACAAATTAGGACCGGATTTCGACGAGAAGCTCAGACGCTTTGTCAGGAGGTTCATAGCAGAGGGCTACACCGAGTTCTCAAAAGAGTTCGCCAACCTGGAGCAGTTCATCGCGGCGGCGGAGGCCGATAAGGGGAAGCGCGAAGATCACGATCTGCGGCGCACACCGAAAGAAATGTACCTGCTGGAGGCAGTTTCATTCCGGATATATGATGATCTCGACCAGGAGGGATTCAACCGGGCCAGAGATACGCTAATCATCCTGCCCGATTGTCTGAGGCTGCATAACCCGGATTGTCAGATGGAGGACGGCGACTGGGGAGATATCTGCCAGGAGTGCACGCCTGAATGTCAGGCCTATCAAGTTTGCGAGCTGGCTCAGAAATACGGCGCCGAAGTATATTTTTCGAAGCGAGCGCTTCCCGATCAACTCAAGCACTACGCAGACAGATCCGGCGACCTGGGTGTTGTCGGTGTCGCCTGTCTCATGATGCTGGCTATGGGTATGCGGATTGCGCGTGATCTCAAAGTCCCGGTCCGGGGTGTACCGCTCAACTTCACCGGCTGCGAGCACTGGAACGACCAGCCCTTCGCGTCGGCTTTTGATTTCGACCGCCTGAAAGCGATCCTGGAGGAGAAACATGGCTCATGAGATCAGACAACTTTCGATTGATGATTTCGACAGGATAATCAAAGTCTGGGCCGATGCCGGTCTCCCCACCAAACCACGGGGAAGGGACAGCCGTGAGAAGATCGAAAAGGAGATGGCCAACCCGTCGGTGGCATACTTCGGCCTGTTTGACGGCCAGGTGATGATCGGCGTGGGTATTGCGAATTATGATGGACGCCGGGGCTGGGTAAACAGGGT
>CP070824.1:938457-940373 GCA_020344395.1 Candidatus Zixiibacteriota bacterium
GAGGACGGCAGCTTTGACCTGAAACCGGAGGTGATATTCCATCAGGGAGCGTGCACTGATACTACCGAGTATGACGGTCGCTATATGATGGATAATAACTTTACGTTTTCCAAAGAGTTGCTGGGGTTTGCCCTGGCTCATGGGATTCCGTTTATATACGCCTCCAGTGCCGCCGTGTATGGTGCCAACCGGTCCAGCGGTGTTGATCCTGAGAATGAGCGCCCCCTGAACGTGTACGGGTATTCCAAGCTGGTGTTTGACCAGTACGTGCGCCGTCGGTTGCCGGAGGTGCAATCAACCGTCGTGGGATTGCGGTATTTTAACGTGTACGGGCCCCGTGAGACGGAGAAGGGGAAGATGGCCTCGATGGTGTACCAGTTGTACCGGCAGATTATGGACACGGGTCGGGCAAAGCTCTTCGAGGGAACCGACGGATTCGGCAACGGTGAACAGCGACGTGATTTCGTCAGTGTTGACGATCTGGTGAAAGTCAATCTGTTCATCTCACAGAGGGAGCCGTATCGCGGAATTGTCAACGTGGGCACCGGGCAGAGCAGGAGCTTCAACGCTGTGGCGCGAGGGTTGTTTGAGGTATTAGGCAAGGCCGAAGCAATTGAATACATTCCGTTCGACAAGAGCCTGACCGGGAAATACCAGAGCTTCACCGAGGCAGATCTGGCCGCACTCCGTGAGGCCGGCTATGACAACAATTTCGTCTCGCTGGAGGATGGGATCCGCCGAGCCGTTGCGGAGTGGAGCAGCAGATCCCGGTAAGACCGGTCAGGGGGCTGGAAATGCTTACGGCTTCCCGGCGACCTTCTCCAAGGCGTTATCCAGCCGTGGTCCGATATTCTCCCACCGGTAGTCGCGCACCGCTTCCATACCGCGACATGGATGGTCGCCCCAGAGTTTGTCCTGCTCATGTCGCTCAATGAGGGTGTGTAATCTGGCTTCGAGACCGGCCGCGGAGCCATCATAGAAGAACTCCTCAGAATCACCAAACCGCTCTCGGGAGATAATCTCCGGATAGGCGAGTCGCCGTGGTACCAGGGGGTAGGCGCCGGCTGCCACCGCCTCCAGCACCGCTATTCCGAAGAACTCATGGTCGGCTGTGGAAACCACAATGTCGGATTCCAGAAGGGTCTTTTCATATTCAGATCGGTCCGACTGGTAGCCCCATCGTCCGACGTGCTCAGAAAGCGTTTGGCGGGAGTCTTCGAATATTTGTGGAACACGAGTGAACTGCTGCCCCACCGCATTCATAGTGAACCTGCATTTTTTCTTGCTCAGCTGCCTGAGAGCGTCAAAGAACATCTCCGGATTTTTGTCGTATTCCCACCGGGCAGCCCAGAGTATCCGGGCCGGGTCGCCGTCGCGTCTGTCCGGCCGGGGTGGCAGTCTCCGGATTCCGGGTGTCCGCACTTCTGCCTTGTTTCGTATGTCTTCTACTCTGTCAAAAGATCTGTAATCGGGCATTTTCCTGAGAAGGTCGGGGATGGCGGCAAGGAAGGCATCGCGATGGAAGGCCGAATTGAACCAGACTGTGGTGGCGGCCAGGGCGGTGGTGAAATTGGTGAGGGCAAAATGGAAATCACGCTGGTCGTGGTTCCTGACCGGGTATGTCAACTGGTTTTCATGGAAATACACAACCGACGGCAGACGTCTGATCGTCTCACCCACCAACCCCTTGAACTCAGCCAGGTTCAACATGTCAGTGCAGAACAGCAGGTCGAACCGGTTACCATCGCTGACAAGACAGTCTGCCTGGTCGGCCAGTGTCACGGCCCCGTGGCGCATCCTCCATTTCCATTTGCGAGCGGGCAGACTCAGGATTCTCCACTGGTGGCGGCTCACTTCGGTCCACCCTTCAAGGAAAGCCTTATGACTGCCGCCATAATATGGATCAACTGCGAGTA
>CP070824.1:940473-942370 GCA_020344395.1 Candidatus Zixiibacteriota bacterium
GAATTCACGGTCGGCGCCGGGATACATCGGTGGCTGATTAATCAGTGGAACGATGGTCCGTGTGATCATGTTCCATTGCTCGTTCAGCGAAACGGGATAGACGGGTTGAATGTTAAGTATGTTCTGGGTATTATCCCCCGGCCCGACATCAAAATTTATATTGTTCTGGAAAGGAAGACTAATCAGATCGCTAATAGGATTCTGGGTTTTCCTGGCAAGTTCTCCCTCAGAAGCTTCGCCTTCTTCATCGGCCAAGACTACCGGTGCTGTTATCATCACGGCAACAACCAAAGCCAGTCTCAGACAATAACATCTGACAAACCTTTCACTATTCATACGACTTTCTCCTTTCATTTTCTTGTTTGCTCTTTCTCGATTTTAGAATTCAATTAAAAAGAATTAAATTCACTTTTGAATTAGCTCAATTTCGCCCGGTCGCCAGGTCTTATCGAACCAGGCCTCGAGGGGACCGTAGAGTCGCAGAGCTGTGAACCAGCCCTTGCCGGGAACGGTCTGAACCCAGTTGTTCTCCTTGCCCTCGGGCGCTTCCGGACCGAACCAGACTGTGTAAGAGCCGTCCTTGTTCGGCTGGACGTCACCTGCTGCGCTGCTCAGGCTCGGGTACACCGTCCCGGGTGTCTGCAGCATCGAGCGCGTCTGGGGGTCGTAAACGCAGAACGACCAGAAATCTTTCGCCGGGATGCCCTTGGGTAGCGTCACGCGATAGGTCTTCCCGCCATCCAGGTAGTTCCCCTCCGAATCGACTGTCGCCACTCCGTACTGGGAACCGACGCCGACCATTTTGAGGGCCATGGCAGGCGTTACTGCGGTATAGGGATAGTGAAACAGTGTACGGGCTTCGAGATCGCGCCCCCCGGACGGTTTGAGGAACTCGTGACTGCCGCCGATAAATGCAGTGTGCCAGGCGGACTTTTCGTAGTAGTAGGCACGCGGATCCCGGGCGCGGAATGAGATTGCGCGTGCCGTGGCGTTTCCGACTGCGACCGCTTCCTCTAGAATCTTCAGCAGCCTGGCGTCCGGATTGAATTCTTGCCCTTTTTTGACCCCGATCGCCGCAAGCAGCCCCAGGATTTCGGGGCTGAACGCGGAAGCAGGTTCTTCATTTATTACCTCTTGAATTTCGCGGTAGTAGTCAATGTTGTTCGCGTGAATCGTGTTAGTGTACATGCCTGATGAATTATCGAACTGCATAGTATCACGCTCCTCTGGTTTGGCAAGAGGATATATTCTCACTTTTTCCTTTGCTGATTTCACCGCAGGAGCGGGGTCGCGATTAACAAGGAAACCCCGCCAAAAAATCCAGTTCCCGTAAGTTGGTGATCGATAGGTGAAGTATCCCTCCGGGACATCGCCCTCCCAGTCAGGCGGAAGGAATAGAAATTTTCCGCCTTGGCCCTTATCGGGGCCGGCGTTGCCCAGATCTGTCACATATCGGAAGAAAAAGTCGTCCACCATGCCCAGCGTATTGGGCGGACTCTCGACCACCACCGGCCCCTCGCGGAGATCCAGCCAACCACCGAAGTAGACGCTCTCCGTATTTGCAGTGAGAAACAACGCTCGCGAATCCAGCAGATTTTCCGTGATGAAGATCTGGTTGTTTCTGCTGACTCCAAGGTCACGGTAACCCTGGCGCATTGCATAGAGCGAGGCGGCCGGCATGGTTGTCAGGAACGTCTCCATGCCGCGCATGAAATCGAGATTGTTGTAGACGAGTTCTACCGTTTCCTGCGTGGGGAATCCGTCAAAGAACTCGAGCGTGCCGATGCGAGTCTCCACACGGTCCGGCGTGGTGATAGAGGTGGGGATATCTGTCGCGTATTTGTACTTTTGCCCTGTCGGCTTCACGACCGGCACATCCTCCATTAACTCGATCTCG
>CP070824.1:942470-944359 GCA_020344395.1 Candidatus Zixiibacteriota bacterium
ATCTGAAACCTGGTATTGACCGTGTTTAGTATGGACTGCGGCCGGATGGCACAACCATACGCTCGCTCGAAGAGAACCTCATTACCTTTCGTCAGGTAAACGACACCAGAAAACGGTTCCGGTTCAGTCTGGTTCCTGATACAGTCTTCCAGCAGTTGAGAATCCAGCCGCATAGCCTTCAGTCTTGCTCCACAACCTGTAATTTGCCCAGGGTTTACCGTCGCTGTCGGCCCAGCTTTTACATCCCTTCCACGCAGCCGGCGATCAGGTCACGGAGTTTCGGTTCGGTAGCAGAGGCGGTGCCGATGACATCCTCCAGCGAGCAGGGATGCATGTTGTCGGCAAGACCCATGTCGGTGATTATTGAAAAGCCGAGTATCTTGTTGTGCTGATGGTGCGCCGTGATGACTTCCGGAACCGTCGACATGCCGACCGCATCCGCGCCGAAGCCGCGCAGCATTCGGTACTCGGCGGAAGTCTCAAGGCATGGTCCGGTCAGGCCGACATAAACCCCTTCCTGCAATCTCAGGTTCTGCTTTAAGGCTACATCCCTGGCGAGGGTGACATAGCCGCAGTTGTAGACTTCGTACATGTCCGGGAACCGGTCGCCCCAGGTATCATCGTTTGGTCCGATCAGCGGGTTGCCGGGGAAGAAATTGATGTGATCCTTGATGACCATGATATCACCGGCTCTGAAATTGGGATTCATTCCGCCGGCCGCGTTGGAAACGATCATCGTTTCCATGCCCAGCTTCTTCATCACACGCACCGGGAAAGCGATCTGCTGGAAGCTGTAGCCTTCATAGTAGTGGAAGCGTCCCTGCATGCACACGACAGGTTTGCCTTTCAGATACCCGAACAGCAAGCGTCCGGCGTGTGACTCGACGGTTGAAACGGGGAAGTGAGGGATTTTGTCGTAGTCGACGGTACCGGCCATTTCGATGCCGTCCACCAGCGATCCCAGCCCGGTGCCAAGGATGATCCCGATGGTCGGTTTGAAATCAGTCTGGCTGTGAATGTATTCGGTGGCCTCGTTCAACTGTTTGTGAATCTGGTCCCAGGTCTGTATGCCTTCTCGTGCCATGCGTTTGACTCCATTTGGCTGATGATTGTACCTGGGCGGAAAGATAAGGCAAGCATTGACTCGCCTGAAGTGAAATCTGGCAAAAAAAGAAAGGCCGGCTCCGCGGGAAATTGAACCGGCCTTCCATACAAAAGGTGGGTAGATCAGCTTTTTTCTGCTTTGTCCAGCTCGTCGAGTTTCTTCACGACATCGTCCAGCGAAGAGGCGATTTCGTTCGGCGTCACGGGCTCCCGATTATCGGTTGGTTCATCGGGGTCAACGGGGACGTTATCCTCAGAGGCCTCGTTCTGTTCAGCCTGCTCAATCCGATCGGTGATCTGGCCTGTGCCTTCAGGCTGATCTTCAGGTGCGGCAACAAACCCTTCGGGGATGTCCTCAGCCCTCTTGGTTGTCTCGATGACCTCGCCCGGTTTCGGGACCGAAGGTCCGCCGACGAGAGTCTCTGGTTGTTGGAGCTCTGGCGCCAATTCGCCAATGGGGATAGCGCCAGTTGCTTTGTAGTTCTCCAGCGCGGCGGCAAGTTCAGGATCGATGCTTTCGCCGGGCGCCTCGCCGGTCCCCACATCTTCGTCTATCGATCCATGCTCAGAGCTTTCCTGCTCATCAAGCTCTGTGGGTGTGACGTCATCGGCCGTTTCGGTGTCGCCACCCGTATCCTCGTCTGCGGTGGAGGGGGCCGTGGCCACCGTCTCGCGCACCTCACCATCCACTTCCTTGGAATCCGTTATCTGAATTCGTCCGGATTCGGTGACCTTGGGAGCTTCTTCGGCGACAACTTCAGCCACCAATTCAAGATGTGATGAAA
>CP070824.1:944459-946341 GCA_020344395.1 Candidatus Zixiibacteriota bacterium
ACCCCTGTGCCGGAGTGGTGAAAGTGGTAGACGCAGGGGACTCAAAATCCCCCGATGGCAACATCATGCCGGTTCGAGTCCGGCCTCCGGCACCACAGTTTTTGCTACTAAGCAACGTAGCTCTGCTTCCGGCAGACTCTCCCCGGCCGTATTTTTCGTTGATTTGGGCCCGGCTTTGTGGCATCCTGACCCAGATTGAACAAACTTTGCCCGATTACAGCCGGAAAGTGCCGGAAAAAGGACACTGGAGGGAGACGGATTGGCACAAAGAGAGGTCGACCAGACAGCAATTGCGCAAATGCGCTACGGACAGGGAACTTCTATGGATAATAACGACCGTCTTCGGACAATCTTCGCCGATGCCCTGGGTATCGATAAGGATCTCGTAGTCGACGAGTTGGAGTACAATTCTATCCCGGAATGGGATTCCGTGGCCCACATGGCCCTGGTCGCGGCCATCGACGAAGGGTTCGAAATCATGCTTGATACCGATGATGTGATTGATATGAGTTCTCTCAGTATCGCGCGGGACATTCTAAAGAAATATGACGTGGAGTTCTGAAATGCTGACCGGCAAATACGCCCTCGTGACCGGCGCCAATCGCGGCATCGGGCTGGCGATTCTGAAGACCCTTGCTCAGCACGGGGCCAATGTTATCGGCGGGGCCAGACGAGAGGGATCGCTCGATGACGTATGCTCCGAGCTGAGTGATTCCTGCGGGATCGAAGCCACCCCGGTCTACTTCGACGTCTCACAGCCGGACCAGGTAAAGGCTGCCTTTCAGAAGATTACCCGGATAACCAAACAGCTCGACATTGCGGTAAACAACGCCGGGATAATGGACAGCAGCCTGCTGGCCATGGCCAGGTCGGAAGATATCGAAAGCGTCTTCGCCACGAATGTATTCGGGACCATTTACGTAATGCAATACGCCGCGCGCATGATGATACGTCACAAGAGTGGATCCATCATTAATCTCAGCTCCATCATGGGCGTCAATGGTGCTGAGGGTCAGGTGGTGTATAGCGGCAGCAAGGCCGCCATAATCGGGATAACCCGCTCAGCCGCAAAGGAGCTGGCTCCATATCAGATTCGGGTCAATGCTATCGCCCCTGGGTTCATTGATACTGACATGGTGAGCAGCATCTCCGAGGAAATTCGCCGCGAGCGAGTCGACTCGATCAAAATCCAGCGGATCGGGACCCCCGAAGATGTCGCAAACTGCACACTGTTCCTGGCCTCCGATAACGCCGCCTACGTGACCGGTCAGGTCGTCGGTGTCGACGGTGGGATGCTGGTATGAATTTCTACGAGGGTCTCGAGGATCATACGCCTGCACTTGCCATTGTAGACAATGATGGCAGCCAATATACATATGGTCAATTAGCCCGGGCGGCCGACACTTTCGCGTCCAACCTTGATAACAACAGGAAGAACCTCGTGTTCATCCTGTGTGCGAACAACTACGAGTCACTGGTCGGATACCTGGGAACGCTAAGGTCTGGCCATACCGCCGCGCTGATCGCTGTCAACACGCCGTCTGATATGCTGTCGAACCTGCTCGACCTCTACCGTCCGGATTATATCTGGCGACCTGATGCCGACACTCACGGTGCTGGCTTCAGTTACATGAACTATTGTCTCGACAAAGGAGATGGTGGACGAGAAGGTGAAATCCACCCTGACCTGGCGCTGCTGCTTTCAACCTCCGGGAGTACCGGCAGTCCTAAGATGGTGCGTCTCTCGAAACGTAATCTAAACAGCAACGCGGCTTCCATATCTGAGTATCTCAGGCTGAACGCCTCCGAGCGACCGATCACCTCTCTGCCCATGCATTACTCCTATGGCCTGTCGGTTATTAACAGCCATCTGGCGGCGGGT
>CP070824.1:946441-948291 GCA_020344395.1 Candidatus Zixiibacteriota bacterium
GCAGGTTCACCAACTCGGCACGATCTATTACATAAACGCTTACTGTGAGCGCGCTCAGGGGCTAAGAACGTTCCGTCTGGACCGCATCAAGAGCTTTCGTCTTATCGAGCCGTAAGAAAAAACTTGCCCGGTCGCCGTGATTTCCATACTCTACCCTTAGCTCAAGATACAATCACAGCAACCCAATCTCGGAGAGATCCATTATGATTCGAAAAATCGGGGCAGTTATAATCAGCCTGCTGGCGGCGTTGGCGATCAGCATGTTATGCTTGGTCTCCTGTACGGAAGAAAGTCCGACTGAACCGGAAGGCGACACACAGGCGCCAACGGTATCACTCACCAGCCCTGAGGACGGCGCCACGGTAACCGGGACGGTTGCCGTAAACGCCACGGCCAGTGACAACGTCGCCGTGACCAGAGTCCAGTTCTTCATTGATGAGACGGCGGTAGCGGCTGACTCGACCAGCCCCTATTCATATGACTGGGATACCGAGGCCTATGGTACAGATGGCGACCACACTGTTTTTGCCCGGGCCAGCGACGCTGCCGGTAACACTGGCGATTCGGACACTTTGACAATCACCTGCGAGATGCCTGACGTGACTGCACCGGCCGATATCAGTAGCCTGGCGGTTCAGTTTTTCACCTCAAACTCGGTCACTCTGACCTGGACGTCTCCCGGTGACGACGGCAGCGAAGGCCAGGCGGCTCAATACGATATTCGTTATTATGGCTCATCGATTACCGAGGCCAACTGGAATGTGACCACGGAGTGCACCGGCGAAACGACTCCGCTTGCGGCCGGCGGTACGGAATCATTTCAGGTAACCGGCCTTGACGCCAGCACCACTTATTATTTCGCCATCAAGACGGCAGACGAGGTGCCGAACTGGTCAGGGCTGTCAAACGTTGTCTCGGCTACCACACAGGAGACACCGGATGAGACTGCTCCCGACGCGGTGGTTGACCTGACTGCCACTGATTCAAGTTCCACCACCATTACCGTGACCTGGACAGCTCCAGGCGACGATGCCGATGTCGGCACAGCCACCCAGTATGATATCAGATACGCGACCACAACTATCGACGAATCCAATTGGGGATCAGCCACTCAGGCAACCAGTGAGCCAACTCCGAGCGTGGCGGGAACCGGTGAGTCGCATATGCTTACCAATCTGGAGACCGGCAACAAGTACTACATTGCTATCAAGACGGCCGATGAAGCCGGAAACTGGTCGGCCATATCCAACGTGGCCAGCGCCACCTGCTCTGATGCGGCAGTGGTGGTTGATTTCCCCGACCCGAATCTGGACGATGCCATCCGCACTGCCATCGGTAAACCCACAGGCGACATAATGTCGACTGATCTGGAGGGGCTGATATTGTTGTCGGCCAACGGCGCGGAGATCATGGATCTAACGGGGATTGAATATTGTGTCGATCTGCAGGATCTTCGTCTAATGAACAACTATATCTCAGACGTGACGCCACTTGTGCCGCTGGTTAACCTGACCTATCTCGATTTGTACTTCAATATGATCGAAGACATTTGCCCCCTGGTGGACAACATCGGCCTGGACACCGGCGATCAGATTATTATCGGCATGAATTCGCTTAACAGTGAATCTACCAGCACGTGCATTCCGGCTCTTGAAGCCAGAGGAGTTATCGTCGATACCGCCTCCAAGTGAGGCAGCCTTTGAACGGCTGAAACGGCTGAAGAAAATTTGAGGCTGAGTTGATAACGCTCAGCCTCTGTTGTTTACAGATCAAATCAGCTTTGTCCGGCCAGCATGGCCCAGAATTCTTCGGGAGTCTTGCCGACAGTCATCTTCTCCCAGCGGCACATC
>CP070824.1:948391-950241 GCA_020344395.1 Candidatus Zixiibacteriota bacterium
TGGTGCTTTTTTCCCTCGATCTCGGCCTTGATACGACGGACGGTATCCACCGTCTCTTTTTCCTTCTGCCACTGTGCCGCAAGAGATTCCTTTTCCGCGTACAGGTCCTTGAGCTCGTCCTCGATAGGCTTGACTCGCTCCTTGGCATCCTTCTCCCGTTTGATGCCTTCCTTCTCGATCTCCAGCTGGCGAATCCTCTTCTCGACGACATCGAGCTCCTCCGGCATGGAGTCAATCGAGATGCGAAGTTCGGCAGCTGCTTCATCAATTAGATCGATGGCCTTATCCGGCAGAAACCGGTCAGCAATGTATCGATCCGACAACCGGGCCGCCGCGACTATGGCCGCATCGGATATCTTGATGCCGTGGAAGACTTCATACTTCTCGCGCAAACCACGAAGGATCGAAACCGTATCCTCGACGGTCGGCGGCTCAATCAGAACAGGCGCAAACCTGCGTTCGAGGGCGGCATCCTTTTCTATATGCTTGCGGTACTCGTCGAGTGTCGTGGCCCCGATGAAACGTATCTCACCGCGCGCCAGGGCCGGTTTGAGCATGTTGGAAGCATCAAGTGAACCGTCCCCGACCGATCCCGCGCCGACTATTGTATGCATTTCATCTATAAAAAGGACTATCCGGCCGTCGGAGGCTTCCACTTCCTTGAGGATGGCCTTGAGGCGCTCCTCAAACTCGCCACGGAATTTCGAGCCGGCTATCATGGCCCCGATATCGAGGGCCAGAAGCTGACGGTCCTTCAGCGTCTCGGGGACCTCCCCGATAGCGATCTTCTGGGCCAGCCCCTCAACCACGGCCGTCTTGCCGGTGCCGGGCTCGCCGATGAGGACCGGGTTGTTCTTGGTGCGGCGCGAGAGAATCTTCAGAATACGGCGGATTTCATCATCACGGCCGATAACCGGGTCGAGTTTCCCCTCGGTGGCCATTTTCGTAAGGTCACGGGCGTACTTTTCAAGGATGTCGTATTTCGATTCCGGGTCTTGGTCGGTGACCCGCTGGGAGCCGCGAATGGTGCCGAGTGCTTTCATGATTTCGTCGCGGGAGACACCGTGTTGCTTGAGGATATCCCTCGCCTTGCACCCAACCACATAGATGGCCAGAAGCATATGCTCGACCGAGACGTATTCGTCACCGAACTGCTTCAGTTCTTTCTCGGCCTTGATGAATATCTGCGACAGCTCATTGGACGGATACAACTGCCCGCCTTCCTGCTTCGGCAGGGCATTTAATGCCTCTTCCAGGCCTCTTGTTACGGAGGTTAGGTCAGCTCCGACTTTCTTGATAACCTGCGGCACGAGCCCTTCGGACTGGCTGAGCATTGCCGCCAGCAGGTGTTCGGGGGTCATTTGCGGATTACCCTGCTCCTGGGCCAATGCCTGGGCGTCGTTAATCGCTTCTATTGATTTTTGTGTAAACCTGTTCGGGTTCATCTATAATCACCTCTTTTATTCATCTTCATTCATCAGATGCCTGTCGAAACCGCAGGGGTTTCGACCTACAAAACTGACAGATACTTATCCATCGTCCTGAGCGGAGTCGAAGGGCGACGGTTGATCGAACTGACGTTCTTGTTGATCGCACCGTCTCCCTCACTCCCACTCATCCAGCAAGCGTTTTTGGTTCTCGGTCAGGTTCTCCGGGATGCGGACCTTGATCTCAACATACTGGTCACCCTTGCGGCCGTTCACAGCCAGACCCATTCCCTTGAGTCGCAGCTTTGTTCCCGGCTGGGTGCCCGGTGGGACAGTCAGCGTGACTGTTTTGGCCAGGGTCTTGACGTTCTTCTTGCAGCCTTTAATAGCCTCGACAAACGAAATCTCGACCGAGCTGTGTAT
>CP070824.1:950341-952170 GCA_020344395.1 Candidatus Zixiibacteriota bacterium
GACATCAAACCTTCCAACATTTTGACAGACTCGCACGGCCGCGCTCGCATCGTTGATTTTGGTTTAGCGTCAGTGCGCGATGCTGACCAGCTTACCAGGACCGGCTCTACTATGGGTACGGTCGGTTATATGTCACCGGAACAGGTGCTGGGGAAAGAAGTTGATCATAGATCGGATCTGTTCTCTCTCGGTGTTGTCCTGTACGAACTAATCACGAAACAGAACCCGTATCGCCGTGACTCCGAAGCGGCAACGATGAAAGCCGTCAGCGATGACCACCCGGAACCGTTGGCGCGATACAAATCAGGAGTCTCGGAGGATCTGCAGCGGATTGTCAGCAAGCTACTCGACAAGGATCCTGCGTTGCGCTATCAGTCGGCGGCTGGTGTGATACCGGATCTCAAGAGGCTCTCTTCGGAATCGACTTCAACTGCATCCATTACTTCATCCACCCCTCAAAGACCAATGCTGGTTGTTCTACCTTTTGAAAATCTTGGACCTCCCGATGAAGAGTATTTCGCAGATGGTATTACGGAAGAGATTACCAGTCGGCTGGCGGCGGTTCGCAACCTGGGTGTTATCTCGCGCACCAGCGCCATTCAATACAAACAAACCAGCAAACCAATCAAGCAAATCGGTTCCGATTTAGGAGTAAATTATGTTCTTGAGGGTACCGTTCGCTGGGGACAAAATGCATCGGGAACAGGTCGCGTGCGTATTACGCCTCAGCTTATTCGTGTCTCAGACGATACCCACCTCTGGTCTGAGCGTTATGACCGAGTCATTGACGATATTTTCGAAGTCCAGTCAGATATTGCCGAGCAGGTTATCAAGGAACTGAACATCACGTTGTTCAAGGCGGAGCGACGAGCCATAGAAGTTAAGCCGACTGAGAACACGGAAGCTTACAACGCCTATCTGCGGGGCAAGGACCACACCCGAGCTGGTGCCGAAAAAGAGGACTACCTGTTGGCGTTGCGTATGTTCGAGCGAGCTATTGAACTCGATTCCATGTTCGCACTGGCATATATTGAACTTGCTGACGTTCACACATGGTTGTGTCATGCCTATGAACATACCGAAGAGCATCTTTCGCAAGCAAAAAAAGCTATTGACAAGGCATTGGCCCTTCAGCCAGGTTTACCAGAGGCTCACCGGGCCCTTGGTTACTATTACTATCGTGGCTATCGCGATTACGACCGGGCACTCGAAGAATTTACCATCGCAGCTAAGAGTCTTCCGAACGATGAGCATACATTAGAGTCATTCGCGTGGATTTGGCGGCGGCAGGGTCGTTTGGAGAAAGCGTTACGGAATCTCAAGAAAGCCTTCGAACTCAATCCTCGATCAGCAGACTTGGCTAGGGAGTTGGCCAGCACACTAACGATCCTGAGAAGATATTCGGAAGCGGAATTCTACTTTGACCATTGTATCGCTCTTGCTCCTGATATTAAAGATGCTTACATCAGGAAAGCCTGGAATTACTTTCATTGGGATGGTGACATTGGCCGGGTTAGAGCTACTATGGAAAAGATGCCCGGGGAGGACCATAAATCGTTCTTCTGGATCGACTTGTTTGAGAGAAACTACCAATCCGCCTTGAGATGGATAGCACTGATACCGACTGACATTTTCGAGGACCAATACATCTTCGGCTCAAAAGCTCTTTGGACTGGGCTGACCTATCGTCTGATGGGACAAACACAGACTGCCCTGGCCCAATTCGAGTCTGCCCGTGTTCAGCTTGAGGACGAGATAAAGAAACGTCCGCATGTCCATCACATTCACAGCTCCCTGGGCAAAGCTTATGCCGGGCTTGGTCGTAAGGA
>CP070824.1:952270-954078 GCA_020344395.1 Candidatus Zixiibacteriota bacterium
CAGCCGGGTGTCTCTGCAATCCATTTTAGCCCAACGAGATTGGGTGTTTTTTACTTGACACACATTTTGATCATCCATATCTAGGCTGAAGCTCTAACGTCATTGTCAGTATGAATGCGTCAAGGAAGACGTGTTCGATTGACGGAGAGGGGGACGAGATGGAGTATGGATACAAGCCGCGCGTGCTTATCTGCTGTGAGTGTAATGAAGAATTTGTTTTTACCGGCGCGGCGCAAGAGTACTTTGCAGAGCGAGGTTATACCGAAGATCCCAAGCGCTGCAAATCTTGCTACATGAAGTACAAGAAAGCTCAGCGGAGTCAGCCACAGCAGAATGCCTCCGCCAGCCAGCGCCGTTGAGGCGACAGAAAACCCCGGACGGATGTCCGGGGCATCCAGAGTGGTCATGTCTTTAGTCTGCTCCGGTAGGTTTGCGTGCCGGAGACCGGATCCCCTATCTGACCAGCGCCATTTTCTTGGTCAACGCTAAGTCATCTACCTTCAGGGTGTAGAAGTAAATGCCCGACGCTACGGGCATTCCATGGTCGTCCACGGCATCCCATTCAACCAGCACCTGGCCGGCATCAACATACCGATCCAGGAGCGTCGAGACACGGCGGCCGAGCAGGTTGAATACAGATAACTCGACTTCCGCTCCGGATTGTAGCCAGAACTCAATCCTGGTCGTTGGGTTGAACGGATTGGGGTAATTCTGTGAAAGTTCTGCTTTTTGCGGCAAACCTCCGTTGCCCGGGTCGTCCACTCCGGCCGCTACGCCCATGAACAGATCAGCGAATATGGTCTGGCCCACCTCGTTTATGTTGGTTACAGCCGTCACCGAACTGCCGCCCGTATAGGAATCTGAACTCGGCGTGGATCCAGTCGAGAACGAGGTTGTGGCGGACGAGCCCGGAAACGGATCGCCCATATCGCCGGTGTTGCCGTAGATGTCAGAGTGTTCAATATCCCAGAGGCCGTCCGCCTGCTCGAGAGCCACCTTGTAGTGAGTCGTAACAGGTTGTCCCGGCCACCATTCACCCGTGTTGTCGGCTTTAGCGGAGTCTACGTGCCAGATCAACAGGCCGTTGTGCGGCAGGTAAGAATCGTAACCGATCTGCTGCCGGTTTTCCACGAGAAAATACTCCCCGGCCACGCCGCCGACGGCAGGCAGCCGGAAGATCGCACCGCCCGTTTGCACCGGCGCGATGGCCTGATTCGTCATATTGGAAGTGACCGTCACGATATTGCCAAAGCCCATTTCTACGCGGCTCCAGGCCGACGGATGTGCGGGCGAACCGCCCCGGTTGTTCGGACCATTCCAACTTCCAAAAGACATGATACCCCAATCACCGATGCCGTTAGATGAGTAGTCAGTATCATAGAGATCCGGTAATCCGAAGCCGTGGCACAATTCGTGAGCGTATACGCCAATTGTCATGTCTCCCGGCGACAACCAGAATTCGGGCTGGATCGTATAGCTGTAGACATTGACACCGTCTTTGTTCACTCCCGGCCATGGCAGGGACCATTTGTGGGAGTGAATATCGGTGTCCAAACCTGAGAGCTCGGCTCCGGTGCCGGAATGAATCACCAGCAGTATATCGACATCTCCGTCAAAGTCATTGTCGTACTGTGAAAAATCAACGGATCCGTCAACCAGATCAACAAGGTCTTCTATCAAACCCTGAGAGTTAGTTGGATAGGTTCCTATGCCACGCTGACCGTCGACGTAATATGCATATGTCTGGGGTGCCCGGGTCCATCCGATCGTGGACGGCAGATTGACGGTTACGATATCAAGCTGGCCGT
>CP070824.1:954178-955980 GCA_020344395.1 Candidatus Zixiibacteriota bacterium
GATGACTGGCTTGCCCTTCCACATGGCCTCGGTGACGGTCAGCCCGAACCCTTCCTGAGTCGATTTCTGTATGACTATCGCCGACGCACGCTGCAGAGCGTTTATTGTTCGATGAGCATCCGCCGGCAGATCCAGAATATGGATGCGGTCATTGCCGTTGGAGGCGTCTCTGACCTCGTCAAGGACAGCTGCCGCCTCGGGATCGTCAGTCGCACCGCCTCCGGCCAGGACAAGCCGACATGGCACCGACCCGTTCAGAAGATTGAAAGCGTCGATGACGCCAATGGGGTCCTTAAACTGGTCAAAGCGAGAGATCTGCGTGAGGATTGGCAGGTCCCGCGGAACTTCGAGTTCTTCCAGGGTTGAAGAGATCTCATCTTCGGAGAGATCACAGTTCTTGTCGCTGAGGGGATCGATCGAGGGTGCAATGATGAATTCCGGGTGGTCAAGGTGCTGAGTGAAATCAGGCATCGAAAAGATGGACGCGTCGTAACCGTTGACCTTGCTGCGGAGGTAGTTCCACACTTTCCGGTTCGGTCGACTGGCGTCTATGTGGCAGCGCCAGACCCACTTGCCGCGCCGGTTACCGCAGTGTTCCAGGAGAGCGGCCGGTTGTGGATCATGGATGATCACAAGGTCTGCGGCTTCGAGAGTGGGGCGAAGTTCCTCAGCACATTCAGCCACTGTCCGCTCGTAAATTTCGATCATTCTCTGCGTGAGGCGGACGTCCGCCCCCTGCAGACCGTTATGAAACGCCTTGGTGGTCTGGTAGAAGACCGCCGGGCCCCGAATCACCTCCCACGAAGTTTCCAGCCCAACATCGTTCATCAGGGGCACCAGCCAGTCGAGAATCTCGGCCACCCCTCCGCCGACCCGGGTTGAGTTGACATGTACAACCCTGGCGCCGGTAAGGTCTCTGGCCAACTGACGCAACTGGGAAATCGCGTTGGAGCCGACTATCCGCTCATATGTCTTAAGCGCTCGGTTCATGGGCCGGTTCCTCGGCGATCGTCTGCTGGACTGTCTCTACCAGAGCCCGCTTCAGGGTTGGCAAGGTGAGAAAATAGAAGTCTATAGTATCCAGGGCTTCGACCACGGCTCTGGTCTGGCCTCCGAAATTCAACAGCCAGGCGGTGAAATCATCCATCCCGTCAGGTGTTCGACGTCTCGCCTCGACGAAATGGTAATAAATAGAACTCAAACTCATGTGCGGGAGTTTCTTCCGCAAATCTGCCGGTGAGTGCAGCTTGTGGCCGGTGTCAAAAACTACGGTGACCGCCTGCATGAACCGGAAATCATGTCCCTTGGGTACCCAGGGAATGTTCGGCAGCTCGGCCAGACGCTCGTCGATCAGGTCCAGTACGGTCGCGCGCAGTGTCTCAAAATCCCCCAGGGCGTATGGATTCACCACCCCCAGCCGCTCGGCCAGGACACGGTCACCCAGATCACGCGAAGCCCAGATGGCGATATCGTTTCTGTATTCGGGGTCGTCAAAGGCGGGGCGGATAACCGTTTCACAGAAATGGTGGAAAAGACACTCCACCGGACAGACCAGAAGTCGTTCCCGAAGTTCACGCAGGTTCAGAGCCGTATCCAGGCCGGCCATTCTGGAAATAAGCGTGCAGTCTCGAATCTCGAACGGCATAGTTTCTAATCTCGGTTCTTTCTGCATATGCCTTTAGACCACCTACATTATATACGTGCTCCGGCAGCAGGTAATTCAGGCAAAATCAGTTGAAGAGCGAGGGGCAAAAAACCCGCTTGGCCGGACCAGGCGGGAACTGTTCTCAATCGGGGTCAGA
>CP070824.1:956080-957870 GCA_020344395.1 Candidatus Zixiibacteriota bacterium
CTTCCTCTCTTCGACCGCTACGACCTGGAACCCGAGATTGACCGGATGCTCAACCGGAGGGTCTGGATTAAGAAGGGTTCCTACCTTGTTATCGATCAGACAGAGGCCATGGTCACCATTGATGTAAACACCGGTCGATTCACCGGCGGCAGGGACCAGGAAAGGACCATATTTGACACAAATCTTCAGGCAGCCCGGGAGATAGCGCGTCAAATCCGCCTGCGTGACATAGGCGGTCTCATCGTGTGCGATTTCATTGATATGTACAGCCGGGAGAACCGCCGACGCCTGTATGAGGGGTTCAGGAACGAACTGCGAAACGACCGGGCCAAGTGGGGCCTCAATCCCGTCACTGAATTCGGCCTCGTTGAGATGACCCGCGAACGGGTCAGGCCGTCTCATATGCACACGCTGTCGGAGTTGTGCCCGCACTGCGCCGGCCTCGGCCGTATCATATCGCGCGAAAATATGGCTACCAAAGTGGAACGCTGGTTCGTCAGGGCCCTGGCTGCGAAAAAATTCCGTGACTTCCATCTGGTGGTCGCCCCGCCGGTAGCCGAAACACTCATGGAAAACGGCACCAACCGCATCGACCGAATTATGAAGGGCTGCAAGTTTCGGATAAACGTAATCCGGGATACTACTATTCCCCAGGAGACATTTAAGGTCTACAATGTTGAGGATAACAGAGATCTGACAGAGCAGTACTCAGTCTAGGAGGAGGCTTCCCCAGAGTTCGACTTTGCTCTATAAGCGCGGCCCGGCGGCCGCGCTTTTTTGTTGTGGTGCGGTTATGCTTGTGCTTATATTTGAATACGGTGTAGAATCATGGTTGATGCAGAGCTAAAGCTCGAAGTCGAAATCAAACTCCAACTTGGATCGTTCACTGACTACCTGAAGCTGGTGGGGTATCTGGGCGCTATCGATTCAGAGCAACGGCACATCAATGCATTCTTTGACTCGGAGGACCGCGTCCTTGCCCGCGATGGCTGGGCCCTGCGGGTAAGAGCTGAGAACACTCGCGGGCTGGTGACTCTCAAGAGCACCACCAAATCGCAGGGCCTTGCGGCTGTTCGCGAAGAGTTGGAAGCGGAAATAGCCCGACCTGCCGCTATGGACGTGCTCAACCTCAGGATGGATCCGATGGCCCTGAGGGTACCACCGGTCGAGTTTGTCCGAGGAGAATACCCCGGGATAAGTCCGGCACGATTGGTGCGGTTTGAGAATACCCGTCAGAAGAAACGCTTCATGATTGGCGACCGCGCGTATACGCTCGATATCGACAGGACCGAGTTTTCCGATGGGTCCGTCGATTATGAACTGGAAATCGAACTGGGTAGCCAGGATTCTGTCGAGACGGTCGAGGATTGTGTCCACAAGATGTTCTCCACCCTTGAAATCCCGTTTGTTCCCCAGCTCCGAAGTAAGTTTGAGCGGGCACTGGAGCACGTCCGATTGTTCTAACGGCTGACCTCGAAGCCGCGTTACATGTCCAGTAATCAGTTATTACATAGATACTTCCAAGGCTAATCAGCGCCCCGTTTTCCTTTGCTGCTCCCGGATCAGGTCTCTATATTCCATCTCGAAAAAGAAGGAGAGTTTTATGTCCAGCCGTGTAGAACAATTCAAGAAAGAGCGAGAGAGACTGAATGAAAAGATCCTCGCCAGAGACGATATAAACATCAAGCGCTTCTTCAGCCTTGATAGCGCGGTTTATCGTGATGGTGCCCTCGACGCCAGAACCAAGGAATTGCTTGGCCTCGTCGCCTCCCTGGTTTTGCGCTGCGACG
>CP070824.1:957970-959752 GCA_020344395.1 Candidatus Zixiibacteriota bacterium
TAAAAGTTCAAGCAACTGGTACGGCTGTTTGGCATCCTGCTGGATATTACCCAGAATCGAGAGCTTTCCCTCGCGTGACTCGATTTCCTCACCGCGGCTCTGCCAGTAATCTGCATAGAGGGCCAGTCCGACTGCCAGCATCAGGAGACCGGCCGCCAGGACCGCGTACTGGGCCACCTCCAGGACCGGGTACACCGATGAAAGAAACCATCGAGAGTAATCCGGGTGCGCCCTGACCAGCTCCCAGGCAGAAGCTACCAACACCAGTGACCCGCCCAGGACGTATGACACACGACCGCTCGGGTCACCGGCGCCGAACAGCCTTAAACGATAGACCAGGAAGACGAGCAAAGTCGTTACAAACAGCAGGACGACAACAGACGGCACCAGCTCGGTCATCAGTTCACCCTCGCCAAGATCCCATGCAGAGTAAAGGCATCGGCCGCCGTCACCTCTATCGGCACAACTGATCCGACCTCGATTTCATCCCCTGAGAAAAGTACGGTCTTGTTCCCCTCGGTGCGAGCGCGAAACAGATCAGGGCTGCGTCGCGACCGTCCTTCGACGAGCGAGAATCGAACCTCTCCCAACTCACGCCGGTTGACCTTACGCGAGGTTTCCTGCTGCAGGTCGATCAGGCGCTTGAGTCTGCGGATCTTCTCGGGCTCCGGTACGTCGTCGTCAAACGCGGCCGCCTCGGTGCCGGGTCGAATCGAATAACGAAACATAAAAGCGGAATCATACTGTATCCTTCGCACAGCGGACAGGGTGTCTTCATACTCTTCCACCGTCTCCGAAGGAAAGCCTACAATCAGGTCGGTAGTGAGGGAAACATAATCGAGTTTCATACGAATGTAGTCAACAATCGACATATAGTGCTCGATCGTATAATCACGGCCCATCTTGGCAAGAACGCGATTGTTCCCCGACTGGAGAGGAAAGTGAATGTGCCGCATCAGTCTGGGCTCCGACGCCATCACGTCGATCAATTCTCGTGACAGATCCTTCGGATGTGAGGTCATAAAACGCAGACGCTTGACAGATGTCTTGTAGCAGATGCGTTGAAGGAGACGCGGAAAACTGATATCGCCGTGGCGATAACTATTGACATTCTGACCCAGCAGTGTCACCTCAACAACACCTTCATCGACCATTCTCTTAACAGCGTCGATCACAAAGTCCGCATCATGCGAGCATTCGCGCCCCCGCACATACGGTACAATGCAGTAGGTGCAGTAGTTGTCACACCCCCTTGAAATCGTGACAAAACCGGAGTGCGGTGTTTCTTTGATGGGCTGAATGGAGTCGATGTTCTCGTGGCCGAAGGCTGTCATGATTGCCGATGTCCCTTCCACCCCTTCGACAACATCAGGCAACTGAAATAACCGGTCGGTACCCAGAACATAGTCGACATGAGGCACCATCTCAATCAGCCTGTCGCCGAGCCGCTGCGCCATGCACCCCACCACGGCAATCCGGAGTTGAGGATTTCTCTTTTTGAACCGGTACAATTCCCCCAGTCGCCCGATCACTCTTTCCTCTGCCTTCTCGCGCACCGAGCAGGTATTGAGTATCAGCAGATCAGCTTCCGCCTCGGTCGGCACTCTTCTGAAGCCACGGCTGGTCATGGTAGCCACCAGAGTGGAAGAATCAGCAAGATTCATCTGACACCCGAAGGTGGTGATGTGAAATGTCTCGGGTTTTCTTGGCGGCATCATCTTCGATCCCTGCGGCTGGTATGCTGACCACGCCCGGCTCACAGCGGTCATAATATCGGAATAC
>CP070824.1:959852-961617 GCA_020344395.1 Candidatus Zixiibacteriota bacterium
AATCCGCCAGATGGATGCTTTTTTGCTGGTGATCGATGCCTTCTCCGATGCGGCCGAGCCTGACCGCGATATTCAGAACCTGATGGATGAGATGATTCTGATCGACCAGGCCATGATCGAAAGTAATATTGACAAACGGCAACGCAAGATGAAGTTGACCGGTGACAAAGCAGAGCAGCGCGAACTCGATCTTCTGAAGCGGTGCCTCGGCAAGCTCGAGGAAGAGCGCCCGCTGATAGACCTGGATTTCGGGTTGGAGGAAAGCCGCATCATTCGCGGGTATCAACTCCTCACTTGTAAGCCGGTTCTCATTGTCATTAATGTGCCTGAGGAAGCCCTGGCCGAGGTGGAGAGTTTTGCCGGGCGATTCCAGCGCTTCGCGGAGTCCGGTAAAAGAGAGATTGCTGTCATGTGCGGCAAGATTGAAGCCGAGCTTGTGACACTGAAGGAAGAGGAACGAGCCCCGTTTCTTGAAGAACTGGGTATCGGCACACCTGCTATTGACCTGGTCATTCGGCGGTCATATGCCCTTCTCGGTCTGATTTCTTTTTTCACTACCGCCGGTCCGGAGATCAGGGCGTGGACTATCCCCGGGGGGACACCGGCCCGGCGAGCGGCGGGAGTCGTGCATGCTGACATGGAGCGCGGCTTCATTCGAGCCGAAGTTGTTAGCTACGACGACTTTATCGAGTATCGCACGCCGGCCGCGCTCAAGGCGGCCGGGAAGACGCGCCTGGAGGGAAAGGACTACATGATCGGAGATGGGGATGTTATTCTCTTCCGATTCAATGTCTGATTACGGAACCTGTGCCGGTCCGCATGGTTCCAGTATTTACCGGCGTGTGCCCGCGCATTCGGAGCCGCACTGTTCAATTTTCAGACAGTGCCGCCGATAAAATGAGAGTATAATATAATGGGAAAGATGAGGTTGCTTTGACTGATACATTGGAGAAAGTCGGTGTGGATGAAGACCTGAAAGCAGCAGTACTGCCTATCCTGCCGCTCAAGGGTACCGTGGTCTATCCTTTCCTGGTCGTGCCGTTGATGATCCAGGAAGCGCAGCACACCCGACTGGTGGATGAAGCGCTCATGCGGGGCAGCCGCATCGGACTGTTTCTTCAGAAAGACGCCGATAACGACACACCCGGTCCGGACGACCTGTACCAGATTGGAACGGCCGGTAACATATTGAAGATGCTGCGTTTCCCCGACGGCACCGTACGGTTTCTTATCCAAGGCCTGGAGCGCATCAAGATCAAGCGGTTTACCACCACCACCAACCACCTTGAAGCCGAGATTGAACCGGTGGCCGAAGTAATCGGCAACCCCGTCAAACTGGAAGCGATGCAGCGCAATCTGGTCGAGAGTGTCAAGAAGCTGGTGGATCTGGCACCCTACCTCAACGAAGAATTCCAGTTATCTGCATTCAGCCAGGACTCACCATCCAAGCTGGCTGATTTTGTTGCTTCCAACCTGAACATCAGCGCCGAGAAGAAACAGCTTGTCCTCGAAAAACTCGATGTTGCCGACCGCATTGAAGTGCTCTATCAGTCCGTCACCAAGGAAATCGAAGTCCTTGAGCTCTCCCAGAAAATACAGGCCAAAGCCGCCAACGAACTGGGCAAATCACAGAAGGACTTCATCCTTCGCGAGCAACTCAAGGCAATCAAGAAGGAACTCGGGGGAGGCGACGAGACCACCGAAGTGGAGGAATTCGAAACCAAGATAGAGAAGGCAGGGATGTCTGATGTGGCCAAACAGGCGG
>CP070824.1:961717-963475 GCA_020344395.1 Candidatus Zixiibacteriota bacterium
AGTAGGGTGGGGCTCGCCCCACCGTTTTACTTGGCGGATGCATGGAAAGGACCACACGATGACCAAGAGTATCGGCCTTATTGGCCTGGGACTTGTAGGCACAGCAATGGCCGAATCCCTGCTTGCTCAAGACTTCGACGTCATCGGTTTTGACGCGGATGAGAAAAGGTGCCGACAGCTCGAAAAGTCAGGTGGTACGCCAGTGGCCAGCCCTGCGGAAGTTGCCGGCCGAGTTGAACGCGTGATACTATCACTGCCGGACACCAACATTGTCCTGGATGTTGTCGAAGGCCCCGCCGGAATTCTGGAGGCTGCGCAACCACCCACACATATCATCGATACCACCACCGGCGACCCGGACGAGACGATCTCGCTGGCACAGCGATTGGCTCGAAGAGGAATCACATTTCTCGATTCGACAATCTCAGGCTCAAGCGGGCAGGTAAGGGACAGACAAGCCGTCTTCATGGTCGGCGGTGATAAAGAGGCCTTTGAATCGTGCCGCGATGTGTTCTCAGCGCTGGCCGACAAGGTCTTCTACGTAGGCCCTTCAGGCAGCGGCTCCAAGGCAAAACTAGCAAGTAATCTGATCCTCGGATTGAATCGCCTGGCGCTAGCCGAGGGGCTTGTCTTTGCCGAAAAGCTGGGGCTCGATCTGGAATCTTTCCTCGAACTGCTCAAGTCTACCCCGGCCTATTCGGCGATAATGGACACCAAGGGCGAAAAGATGCTCAAAGGCGACTTTGCCCCCCAGGCCCGAGTCCGACAGCACCACAAGGATGTCGCATTGATTTTGAAGTACGCGGATAACGCCGGGCAGGAATTGCCACTGTCGAAGGTCCACCTGGAAGTCCTGGCCAAATCAATCGCCGCCGGCGACGCCGACCTCGACAATTCCGCTATCATCAAAGAAATCCGCCGAAGAAACGCACGCCGAAAGAAGGGCGTGTCATTTCCCTGAGGGCTTGCCCGGATCGGGCCACGACGCCGGATAACGGGGCATGGACAGAAAAGGCTGATCTTATAGGACTTTCTTCTTGCCACTATCTCGAAGAACTCAATAGAATAAGTGACATTCATAGAGGAGTGGAAGGAAACCACTCTAAGCCGTTCCAGGTTTCCTCCGCTCTCAAAGTGCCGTTTTGAGAGGATCAGTTCGAAAATGTGCCGTAGGTACATGTTCTTGCAGGCGGTAATGTTGATTTCTTTTGGGAGAAGATGAAATGAGGCCGAGAATAGGAAATGTGATGTTGGGGGCAATGTTGGCGATGCTGCTGACAACCGGGGCCGGAAATGCTGATACCTGGATTACACTGGATTTCCCAGGTGCCGTCCACACATCAGCACACGGTATCGATGGTGACCTTATCGTCGGTGCGTACTCGGATGCCTACAGCACTCACGGTTTTGTCTATGACGGCTCGACCTGGACCACGCTTGATTTCCCCGGAGCAATCGACACCGAACCAACCGGTATAGATAACGGCTTAATCGTAGGTGGATATATTGATGCTTCCAGCCAGCAGCACGGGTTCATGTATGATGGGGTAAACTGGACCACGGTTGATTATCCGGCCGGAAAAAACAGGTGGGCGGCCGGCATCGATGGGGACAATATCGTGGGCGAATATACCACCAACACTCGGCATGGGTTTCTCTACGATGGCACAAGCTGGACCACGCTGGACTTCCCAGGGGCGGGCCAGACACAGTTGCGCGACATTGAGGGGAGCAATATCCTCGGCACATACAACTTCT
>CP070824.1:963575-965327 GCA_020344395.1 Candidatus Zixiibacteriota bacterium
CAAAGCATTCCTGGCACTGATATGCGTGGTGGGCATCCTGGCGGGTGGCGGGGGCGTGGTCATCGGCTATTGGAACGATCTGTACTTCGCCGTTGCTGGTGTGTTGGGGCTTTTCTTCCTGGGCAGATCGTTTGTCGAAAGCCGGCAGGAGAAATCATCGACTGCAAGAGGAGGTTCAGGTCATGAATACGCAAGCTGACACGCTGCGAGATTACCTCGTAGCTACCAAGATGTGTGACTGCGACAATCCGTGGCTTCAAAAGAGGGCTAAGGAAATCGTCGGCAGGGCAAGCACCCCTGAAGAGAAAGCTCGAGAAATCTTTTACTATGTACGCGATAGGATCCGCTTTGGCTTTGCCTACTCGCGATCGAAAGCCTCTCAGACGCTGAAAAGAGGCTACGGAGAGTGCGGCAGCAAGACCAACGTGCAGGTGGCACTGCTCAGAGCGTCGGGAATCCCAACAAGGATTCGCTGGGTCCAGGCAAAGACCCAAGTCCTCCACGGTCTCATTGCAGATTTCGTCTACAGGAATATGCCGCCAGTCGCTTCTCACCTCTGGTGTGAGTGTTCCCTGAATGGCAAATGGGTTTCCTGCGAATTGCTACTTGACAAGCCTCTCTACGACGGGATGCTTATGGAGGGCCTCATCACGAAGGAGCAAGTGCCGACGATCGATTGGGATGGCAAGACGGACCTTGTCCTTCTCACGCCATGGATCACCGAGGATCACGGCCACCTGCCATCTCTCGAAGATGTCATGGGGGTTATCCAATTGAGTGAGGAGGGGATGCCTCCACTTTGGGTTGAGTGGATCATCGCCCCTGTGTTCTACCCGCTCAACCTCCGAAAATCGGATAGGATTCGCCAACTGGCGTTAGGAGACAGAAGGGCCTAGCCTCTCGATGACAACGGGCAGAACTCGACGCCGGCTTGTCCTCCCACACTGCCGGGTTCGGCCTCGGTGAGGTAGGCGATTCAGCCGTCTACCCCATTGGGCTGCCTTCGCGGGGTTACCCCAGATGTTGGGCAGCCCCAGGCAGAAGGAGTTTCCACAAGATGCGACACATCCAGATTGGCGGGAGGCCCTATCAGATGGGCGTGCAATACGGGCAGGCCTGTCCCAAGGAAATCCGCAAAGCGATCTCGTTCTGGCACTCCTTCGGCGGCTTGATGCTTACGCCCAGTGCCCGCAGAGGGAAAATTCATCTCAGCGAGATGATAGTGGCCATCTTGTCCAAGAGATCCAACGTGCAAAAGATGCGACAGCTCGCACTGCAGTTCGAACCGCACATCCGCGAGAAGAAACCCGATTTGCTTGATCGAATGCGGGGTGTTGCAGACGGGGCGGAAGTAGATTACCGGGATGTTCTGTTTTTGAACACCTTCCCTGGAGTGCTCACTGGATGCTCGACCTTGGCAGCCAGCGGCCAAGCCACTCGAACAGGGGAGACGTTCATCGGCATGAACATCGACGAGGACAGCCGCATCAAGGAGGCGCAGATTGTCCTTGAGATGGAACCCGAGGAGGGTTACCGCACTTTGGGAACCACCTATGCTGGGATTGTCCTGCCCTTTGTCGGCATCAACGAGAGAGGGCTGGCCTTCAACGCCATGTTTCAGTTTGCGCGCCGGCCAGAACAACACATCTTTGGATTTCCAACCACGCTGACTCTGGACCTGGTGGCGCATCGTTGCGCTACTGCCGAAGCTGCAGTCGACCTGTACGGAAGCCTCCCCCATCCGGGAAACCC
>CP070824.1:965427-967171 GCA_020344395.1 Candidatus Zixiibacteriota bacterium
GCCAGCTTGAGAGCCGCAGCGCTCTTCATGGCGATCTTCTTGGCCAATTCCCTGGCTGCGGGCATTAACTCGTCCGTGGGCACTACCCGGTTGACTATGCCAAGACGGTCGGCTTGTTCGGCGTTGATGATATCGCCGGTGTAGATCAGTTCCTTGGCCTTGTACGCACCTATCAGGCGTGGTAGGCGCTGGGTGGCGCCCCCGCCGGGAATGATGCCGATATTGATCTCGGGTTGGCCGAACTTGGCCTTTTCCGAGGCGATGATGATGTCGCAGGCTATGGCTATTTCACAGCCCCCGCCCAGACAAAAGCCGTTCACTGCCGCAATAACAGGTTTTTCCAGCTTTTCGACCATCTCGCCCAGGCGCTGGATGTTATGGGCGACGTAGGGTGTGGTCTGGCCAAACTCCTTTATATCGCTGCCAGCCACAAAGGCTTTGCCGCTGCCGGTCAGAATCAGTACCTTGATACTGTCGTCGGCTGCCGCCTCGGCGATGGCCGCAGCAAATTCTGCCCGGGTCTGATTGTTGAGGGCATTCATCGCATCCGGTCGGTTGAAGGTAATGATGGCGGTGTTCTCTTCTTTTTCGAAGACGATGTTCTGGTAGGTCATACACTCCCCCTTAGGTAGATTGTTTGTGTTTCCGCATGCCGTACTCGCATAGTTTGCTTAGCGCTTTAACCCCTGAGATTAAGGAAGGGAACACCGGCAGATCTTTTCCCATTTCATCCATGATAATGTTCTTATATTTATTGTATCCTACAATCACGCAGATGACCACCGGTTTTCCGACATCCTGGACGATCTTCTGGATGATCTTTTTCTGAACAGCTTCCTCGGTATACTCGAAACCGGCCACGATCACCACGGCAGCGTCTATGTTCGGATCTCTGAAAGCATCGGGAAAAGTGGTTTCCAGCGTCCTTGTGAAGCCGATCTTGGTCACTGAGAAATACAAGTCAACCGGATTTCCTATCGGCGTCTCAAACATGTCCTTCAGTTTCTCAGTTGTTTCATCAGTCAGCTTGGGCAGCACGAGACCGAAGCTCGTGGACAGATCGGAAACGACTACGCCGACGCTTCCGGCCAAGGTTATCACTGCGATGCGATTGCCTCCGGGAAGCGGCTGTGTGGAGAAGACCTTGGCGAAATCTTTCAACTCTGTGAAATCGTCCGCCTTGATCATACCGGTCTGTCTGATTGCCGCTTCCACAATCCTGGCGTTGCTGGCAATACTGCCGGTATGGCTCATTGCAGCTCTGGCACCAGCTTCCGTGCGGCCACCACTGAGAAAGATAACCGGCTTCCGGGCTGCCACTTTCTTGGCGATCCTGGTCAGCTTTCTTCCATCGGTGATGGTCTCCAGGTACATTGAGATTACTTTCACGCTATCATCATCGCCAAAGTACTCCAGCAAGTCGTTTTCATTCACATCGCACTTGTTTCCGATAGAACACACTTTGTTGATGTTCAGACTCTCGTTTTCCACCATGTCCGAAGTCATCCCGGCTGCCAACAGGCCAGATTGTCCGATCAGCACCACGTTGCCTCGGGGGACCTTTTTGGTCATCGGATAAATGGATGTCACAATATCGCGGGAGACAATACCGGAACAGTTTGGTCCCATCACCCGAATACCGTTCTTCCTGGCGATATCAACGATTTGGTTCTGGAAAGCTTTGCCCTCTCCGCCTATTTCAGCGAATCCGGCAGACTCAATAATGACTGCCTTCACGCCTTTC
>CP070824.1:967271-968988 GCA_020344395.1 Candidatus Zixiibacteriota bacterium
TGGCTTGCACCTAAAGGGTAATACCTGCCAACGGCCGGTCCGGCCAAGAAGGCCGCCCAGCCCAACAGGCCAACGATAAGTGCCACGCCCAGCGGCTTCCATCGTCCATCGGAGGGAAATACGTCACTCAATCTGAATGCTAGAATCTGACGGCGATACACCAGACTCACCGAGGTCAGGCCGATCAGGGCAACACCCGTCGCGAGGTGGGAAAAAGATGCGCCATCGGTCGGAGACAGATTGGGCGGTGGATTCCAGGACGAACCGATCTCGGCAAGGCAGGCGATGAGTGATCGCCCCCACGAGGACATCCCCATGGCCATTCCGACGAATATGCCTATTACGGCCAGCACTGAGGGCCAGCGTCCTTCGGTGGCCTTGAACAGTGAACCGCTGACACATCCGCCGGCGAAGACCATGCCAACGCCGAAAATCAGTCCGCTGATTGCAGCAGGTATGAGGCTAACCCGGCTCGGATATACGGTGATCAGCCCCACAGTATGCATGAGTCCGAAGCCCAGCATGGCGGCTAGCACTGCGACGATGATAGCAACCAGCCCACGCGCGTCCCGAGACAGGATCACTGCGCTTATCATTGACGCACTGCAAAAGCTCGCTCGTTGTACAGCGAAACCCAGACCAAAGTAGATGGCGGCAATCACAGGGCGCATGTCTCCGGCGACTATTCCGATGGTCGTAGTGACTGTAATCAGCAGGCTCGTGGTCCAGTAGACCCTTGAGGCAATCGCGCGCGATGGTTTCTTCAATCCCTTCAGGACGTATCCCTTGCTGGTGACGGCTCTATTAGTATCTATCTTCACCGGTTGTCCTCAGCCGGCAGGCACTCAGTAGATGGCAGACGCCGCATCGCCGCATCCGGATGTCTTTCCCCAGACGCTTTGATAGGCATGCAAGAGATTTTCTACGCTAAAATTGTCGCTCACCAAGACGATACCGCCTTCCCTTTTGACTACCAAAACAGATGGAAACCGACTGATGTCATTCTGCACCACTATAGTCGTAAAGTCGGGATTTGCGGGATTTACCGATCTGACCGCTACGACCAGGCCTGAGTCGGTGAGTACCTCAGCCGCTGTCCGGGTCGCGCGTTCCACGTAGGGATCAGGGCCGAGCTCCGGCGCATCCAAGACCACGTAAACGAGGTCGTGTTCGGTCAGGACACCGAGCGCGATTTCGATTTTCTCGGCATCGGCGGCAGACGCGGTGCGCAGCAAGCCCACTGTGGTCAATGGCTGCACCTTGCCGGCGTTGGCTGAAGCGAGGAACAGCGAGTAGAGGCCCAGAGCAAACGCTGTTGTGACCGTGACGATGAAGAGCATATTCCTCAACCGACTACCAGCGCACGACCTGTCGTTGTCACTTGATGATGGATGCACTTCGCTTACGCCTCCAGGCTGATGCCGAAGCCCCCTGCTAAACGACGGTGACGCGATCGGCGTAGCACTGAGGAATCTCACTCATTGGATTCGCTATGGTTCGCAGGCGCCACAACGGGCAGGCTCTCAGCGGCAGCCCACTCCTGGAAGGAACCATCGTAAAGGCGCACCTCGTAGTTAAGATACCGAGCTGCTAAGTATGGCAGGCTTGCCCAGAGTCCGGTTCCGCAGTAGACCACCACGGTGTCGCCCGGATTCGCACCTGCCTCGCGAAACATGTCCGAGAGTTTCTCCCGGCTCTTCAGCAAATAGGGTGGCTC
>CP070824.1:969088-970792 GCA_020344395.1 Candidatus Zixiibacteriota bacterium
ATTCACCGCATGACCGGCCGACCAATCATGCTGACTGAATTTAGTTTCAAGGCAATGGACTCCGGCCTTCCGAACACACGGGGAGCAGGCCGTGCGGTTGCCACGCAAAAGGACCGTGCCGATGGATTTACACGCTACGTCAATGGTCTCATTGATCTGCCGTTCGTAATCGGATATCACTGGTTCGAACACGCCGATGAGCCGAAGGAGGGACGGTTCGACGGGGAAAACTCGAACTACGGTCTGGTTACAATCGAGGATCGCCCCTGGGAAATTCTGGTTAGACGCATGACAGAAGTCAATTCAGCCCTTGAAGCGCGCCACGCAAAATCCAGGCCGGTGTCACTATATTGATTCGTTTCAGCTTGAGGTCGTATGGCGGTTTGCAGTTATTGACTACGAGAGAGGTAGATTCATGGTATCCGTTATGATCGGTAGTCAAGTCCATAGGCTGTTTAGACAAGCTGTCGGCGTCACTGGCGCGACGATGATCCTGCTGTCTGCGCTGCTGGCGACTTCGAGTTTGGCCACAGAGAGGGAGGTGGATGTCGAACCGCCTGCTCTGCCCCCGACATTGCCGGGCGGCAAGACGGTTGCGACGTTTAGCTCGCCCGAGCTTCTGGAACCTCCGGCTTCGATGCGAAACATCGCTGTGGCCACCACGCCGCCAGTCATTGATTTCCTGTACTATCCGGGGCAGGACTATGAGGGCAAGCCATGGTCCAACTGGGGTGATGGAGTCACCACGCCAGGTAGGTATTATTCGGCAATCGGCGACCACAAGGCCCCCGATGGAAACGCCTTCGTATATGAATATGATGCAGCCGCGAAGACGCTGAAGAAGATTGTTGACCTCCAGGTGTTACTCAAGGTCCCCGAAGGGCAGTACTCACCGGGTAAGATACACAGCAGGATTGATCTGGGTAGTGACGGTTGGCTGTACTTTTCGACCCACCGCGGTTCGACAAGGGTCACAACCGACGAGTACGGATACAAGGGGGATTGGATTATCCGTCACAATCCGGACACTTCAACGAGCGAGGTCGTCGCCCACGGTCCAGTGGGCAAGCACTGCATTCCCTGCAGTGTGCTCGATCCCGACCGGCTGATATTCTACGGGGGAACGACAGCGGGGGATCGGACCGACAAGCGCATTCTGTTCTTTGCGTACGATGTTGCCAACAGCAGGCTCCTGTACATTAGTCAGGGCGGCCCTGGCAGGTATATGCTCTTTTCACGATCCACGCACAAGGTCTATTTCACGCCCGGTCTGGCTGGCCCGCTGTTTAAGTACGATCCCGGCCAGGACGCCCGGCCCGTAGAACTCGACGTGGAGATAGGTGTAAGAGCCGCCACCCAGGAGACACCTCAGGGGTACATATACACCGTTTCCAGAGAGGATGCGACCATTTTCCGTTTTGACACGAAGACCGAAAAGGTCGCGTACGTCGGCTCGGCGCCGGTGGGTACGCAGACTTACATCACCACGATAGATGCAGACCCCACAGGTCGGTATCTTTACTATGTTCCCGGCGCGCACGGCGGCAGTGAGAAAGATGGCTCTGCAATTGTGCAGTTCGACGTCGCCACCAGAAAGAAAAAGGTGATTGCCTTTCTTGCTCCCTGTCTCAAGCGCATGTTCGGTTACACTCCGCTTGGGACGTTCAGCACGGCAGTCAGTCCGTCGGGCGAGCTGATCTACAT
>CP070824.1:970892-972569 GCA_020344395.1 Candidatus Zixiibacteriota bacterium
AAAGTATCCGACCGGAGCATGCTCAAACAGTGCCCGGTAGCTCTCGGAAGCCCCGGCAGGCCTTTTCTTTGCGTGGACGATTCTCTTACCGGACGTCATCCGCCAATCACCGTTCTTCCCAATGCTTCTCGACTCTCATTTCTTCCGTAACGCCCTGTAATTCTACAGAAGATTCGCGTCAACGTCAAGTAAAAGGTGAAAGACGTAGCCTTTGGCGTCTGTATGGATAAATCGAGGTGGTAGTATGGGGAGACCTGGTGCGTATGGCCAAGCTCTCCAGGTCAAGCCATCTGGTCCAGGATCAGTTTTGTCAGCCCAAGAAGGAAATCTCCCGAGCAGAAGCCCCCTGCCGTCGACGCATATCTCCGCAGTCATTCTCCCCTGGATGACAACAACGTGCAGCCGAAAATCGCGACAGTGCCGTGCGTGTTGCTTGCCGAGAAAGGCCAACATGTGGTTTCGTTCACTGACAAGTCTACTGCGGTTTTCTCTTACACGAAATTGAGATCATTCCCCGATTTTCCATGTGCCCAGCCCCTGATACGATTGTAGCTAGCAAGGGACGGCCACCCTTGCGAGATGTTGATCTCTACCGGAGCATAAGACTAGGCGAAACGCAGAGATCGGAGAACAGAAACATGCTCCAGATGGACATAGACCGTTTCCGTGCCAGGCGTATGCTGGCCACCTCGGAGAAGTATCTTTCCGGGATCATCTTCGATCGTGTGGCCGATGAAGAATGCTTCGGCCGAATCCGCAGCAAGGGGGATGAGGCCTTGTTCGGGGGCGCTTCCACAGCGGCGATGAAGGTGAATCTGGGAGTTCCAAAGGGACACGCCCTGGCGGACTTTCTGCCCCTGATCACTGTCAAGGCCAAGGATTTTGCCAATTCGCTGACCAATCTAAACATCCTCAGATACGACCATCGTACAGAAGCCCAAATCACCCGAGAGCACGAGTTGAACAATAGTGGCATACGTAAACTGTTGATCGATCGCCACATCCACCCTGAGGACTTGCGCCCGGCCGAGGACATCGAAAAAACGGCGCGGCGCTTCGTGAAAGAACAGGAGAATGCGCCATGAGCCTTCACTATCTGCACGAACCGGAGCTTACCCTGCCGGATATGATCTGTGCCTGGCCCGGCATCGGACAGGTGGCCGTTACGGTAGCAGAGACCCTGCGTGACTGTCTTGGCTCCACCCTGTTCGCCGAGATTGATCCTGCGCCCTTTTTCTATCCGCTTCGGGCAACCGTGCATAAAGGTCTGCTGGAGGATATGGAGTTTCCTACCAGCCATTTCTACTTCTCGCATGCTGAGAACCGAGACCTCATAGTGTTCATCGGGGAGGCCCAACCCCGTGAACAAGACGGTTTGTACGGCGACGGCCGCCCCGCGTATCGTCTGGCGAACATGGTTCTGGATGTGGCCGAGAAATTTCGCTGCCGGCGTATCTATACCTCCGGCGCCGCGGTCACACAAATCCACCACTCGACTCCCTCGCTCGTATGGGCAGTCCCAAACGATCCGAGCCTGATTGACGAACTGTCCCAGCAGCAAGACGTGATTCTCATGTCACAGGTCACCGAAGGCAACGAGCAGGGATTTATCAGCGGTTTGAATGGCCTGTTGGTGGGTATCGCCCGCAAGCGCGGCTTAGAGGCCATTTGCCTGAT
>CP070824.1:972669-974344 GCA_020344395.1 Candidatus Zixiibacteriota bacterium
TCCGTCTCCCTGAGCCGGGTTCTGGGTCTGAACAAGATAACCGGCCACTTCTGCCCTCGTGATATAGTAAGACGGCGACAGATCAATCAACGACTGCACTGTGTCCAGAAGCTGACGAACATTGCCCGGCCAATCGAAATCCAGGAGATATTCGCGCGCTTCCGGTTCAAATATTTTGAGGCTGCTGCCAATGCGCTGGCAGTAGCGGCTCGAAAAGTAGTCAATAAGCTCTGGTATGTCATCTCGTCTGTCTCTCAGGGCAGGAAGAATAATCGTCACCCCTTTGAGGCGATAGTACAGATCTTCCCGGAATCTCTTTTGCGCAATGTGGGCCGGAAGGTCATGGTGCGTGGCGCATATGAGCCGAACATCAACTTTGATTATTTCCGGTGAACCGATCCGCTGCATCTCGCCGGTTTCCAGCACCCGCAGAATCTTGGCCTGAGTCGTAATATCGAGGTCGCCGATCTCGTCGAGGAAAATCGTGCCCTGGTCGGCATATTCGAACATCCCTTTCCTGTCCGCAACTGCACCCGTAAACGAGCCTCTCAGATGGCCGAAAAGTTCCGATTCAACGAGATCCGGTGCTTTGTGGTTACAGTTGAAGATGGCCAGCGGCCTCTGCGCACGGTGACTTCGTTTATGAATGGCCCGCGCGACGAGTTCCTTCCCCGTACCAGTATTACCGAGAATCATGACTTTGTTGTCGGTCGGACCGATTTTCTCGATCGTACGGTACACTTCAAGCATCTGCGACGATTTGCCTACAAGCCCGTATTGCTCGCGAGCGAGCTTGACAAGATCGATCTGTCCGGTCTTCAGCCGATAGAAATTGACCGCGTTTCTTACGGATCTGACAAGCCTGATCGGCCGCTCGTTCTTGCCCACATAATCGAACGGCTGATGGCCTTTCTCGATCTCCTCCTCAGAATAGTCTCCCGGATAGCCGGTGTGGAAGATGATCGGTACGTCGGGCCGCATTTCTTTCAGCCGCGAAGCCGTTTTCAAACCATCCAGCTTCGCCATCTTTATGTCCAGCACAATCGCTTCGATACCGTCGTCGGCGTTGACAATGTCAATCGCCTTGCTGCCTGACGCCGCAGACTGAATTTCGTAGTCATCCACGAAGGTCTGGTGAAGTGCCTCCAGAACCAGCGGATCATCGTCTACTACAAGGATTCTACCGGGTTTGTCCATGAGCCTGTCTAATTCAAAAAAAGAAGACCGGATAAGCTATGTTTTTAACAATATAGTGAAAGTCGTCCCTCTGTCAAGAGAGGAGTCAACCAGAATTTCCCCTTTGTATATATCCACTATTCTTTTACAGATAGCCAGGCCGAGTCCCGTACCTTTTCTCGGCTTGGTGCTGAAGAACGGGCTGAAAATCTTAGGCAGTACGTCAGGGTCGATGCCAGGCCCCGTATCAGATATTTGCACCTTCACCTCCCCACCGTTCCCCTCCGCCCGGACCATAATCTTTCTCTTTTTAACCTCGTCAACCGCATCGAGAGCATTATTCATCAGGTTGTTAAAAAGACTGTACGCGTGTACCCTTGCCATCCTGACAGTCGACGGCTCGTCAATCTTGACATCCACCGCCGTCCCCACAGCTTCAAACCGACTTCTGTCGGCCAGGATCTCTTCAAACAGAACCTTTAGATCAATAGCCTCGACA
>CP070824.1:974444-976114 GCA_020344395.1 Candidatus Zixiibacteriota bacterium
GAAAGAGGCCGGCTCGATGATCTTGTAGAACGAGGCATAGATAAAGATACAGCCGATAAAGAGCCGCGAAACCATGGTCAGATAATCGTTGTCGACTATTGACCGCATTCGGCTATCTTCTCCATTTCAAAACCATGCTTGTCCCATTCGCGCGAGCCGCCGAAGAATATCGAAACGGAAACATACCCGTGATCCTGCAGGTTGCGGGCCAGATGCAATGACGAGTCGCATTCCTCACCGGAGCAAAAGACAATAATAGGAGCCTCCTTGCTGCAACCCTGGAGAGCAGAATCGAAGTACACTTCGAGGTCATCCGGCAGGTGCTCAAAAGGAATGTTGATCGATCCCGGGATGGTCCCGCACTCGTATTCTTCGGGCTCCCGGGCATCAACAAATATGGATGTGCCCGCGGTGAACTCGAACTGAGCGACATTTATATCAATGAACGGGGGATCACCCGGCTCCGCGGCGGGTGGTATGATGGGGCCATCTCCGGAGGACAGGTCCCGATACTGGCCTACGAAAGCAATCTTGTTGGGTGATACGATGTTAGCCAGCACACTGAGAATGAGGGCCAGGATTAACAGGATAATGGCTTGCTTCAACATGGTCTTATTTCCGGGCCGCCTGTCGGCAGGCGTGTCTTGTTATACTCCCAAAACCCTTGATCGGTCGCTATAATTCAGTGAGCATGTGAAAACTCAGACCCGATGTAACTGATTACCGCGATTCCGGCTAATAGCAGGCCCAGCTTTATCCACTGTCGGTGCCGGCCATGAAACACCTCCGGCAGCAGTTCGCAAGTAGCTATATAAAGGAAAGAACCTGTAACGATGCCGGTGATCTGGACCATAATCTCCCTTTCTCCGTTAGGAATCAGCGGCGCGAGCAGCAAAGCGCCCAGAGGGGTCATGATCGAAAAAAGCCCCAGGCAAGCATATAGCCTGCTCAGAGGCAGCTTGGCCAGCCTGAGAAGGGAAACCAGAGCAAAGGCTGCCGGCACCTTGTGGGCAAGAATAGAAATCACCAGCACGGAGCCGTGCGTCGGATCCTCCGAGGCCAATGCAAGACCCAGCCCATCGATGATGGCGTGGATCGAAAGGCCTATAAGTGCCGTCAGGCCAATGACTTGATGGCCAAAATCGTAACCTCCATCACCACGGCTCAACAAAAAACGTTCAACAAAGAAGAGCAGCAGAAAGCCAGCCAGTACCAAAAACCCTATCAGCTTGGGATTTTCGGCCTCCATCGACTCAGGCAACAGGTGGATAAACACAGCCCCGAGAAATATGCCGGCGCCAAGCGAGAGAAAGAAATGGAGGTGTTCATCCGACCACCGTCTCACCAGCACCAACAGGCCGCCGCTTACAGCAGCCAGGAACAGGATAGCAGAATAGATCAGCAAATCGACGTTCATGAAGTCCGAATAAGGTCGAATATCTCTGAGGAGTCAAGCTAATTTACAGAGCGGCCGACCGGCAAAAAAAGAGACCCGTCAGGCAGACGGGTCTCCCCAATTCGGTCGTAGCCGAGAATCCACGGACCGTGCTGACCATATCTCGGCCAATGAGTTAGAGCAATCTTATGTCTATAGTATCCGGTACCTTGGGATTTATCAGCCAGTATCTTCCTTGAAGGACTTTCCCAACCACAATCGCAAATTTGTTAGG
>CP070824.1:976214-977877 GCA_020344395.1 Candidatus Zixiibacteriota bacterium
ACCTCTCTTGTTTGTACTCTCCTGTCGGCGAGCCTCCTATCGGCTCGTCGATAAGGGAATAGCTACCAAAGAGGTGATTTGGACACGATTTTCCGCGTTATTCCAGTGAGGCCCGGAGTTCAGCCTGGGTTATCCAGCCATCCGGCGTCCAGTACTTCACACGACTGAGTTCCCGCTGACAGAAACTATCTAGGTCCATGGCCGGGAGGCGCCCATCCTCCACAAAGGGCTGGCGGTAATTCCAGTAGTAGTCGCTGAGCGCTACTTTCCAGACACGGAATCGCTCGTCGATATAGTAACTGCGCCAGACAGACGGTTCGGTGAAGGTCTGTACGTCCATTCTTATACTGTTGCCCGGTAAAATGGCTATCTGTCCAGCCCAGTCATAAGGAATGTTGACCGCCACGTTCAAGTCACTTGTGGGAAAAAGCAGATAATGAAGCTGATTGCCGCGAGTCACACCGCTCAAGTCATAAACAGGATCCTCGTAAGGAGGGGAGGCCCCGAAACAGCCTTTCAACGGCAGAACAAACAGGCCGGTGGCAACGGCCGGATTATTGATGCCGAAACCGAGTAGTTCAGAAACGCCATCACCGTCTGTATCCTTCACGCTAAACCGCAGGGCGTGACCGGCGTGGACATACCATCCAAAAAGCTGACCTTCAGCCGACCATATCTTAATATGAGACCGTCCTGGGAAACTCTGGACCATGTTAGTTATTATGACAGGGCCCTCGCTGGTCGTCAGAACGTTCAGTGTCTTTGCCAGGTACTGTTGATCGGGGACGGTGTCACCGGGGTATTCTCCGAGGATGCTGCACTTCCGTGTGAACATTATCTTGCCGCCGGCATCGCGGACCGTCAGCAAATCACTTTCTGGGCAGGCCACAGATTCGTATGCCCATTGAGTGTATATCACTTCATTTCGGCCGTTGTTGTCAAGATCAGACGTTATGGCATGCAGGCGATAGGCAGGGGGGCAGTCGACAGGGCAGCTCCATAACAGGGTTGAATCGCGGTTGAAAACAAGAACCTGGTCGCTGTTTTCATTCAACCAGACAAGCTCCGGATTTCTGTCAAAGCCGATCCACGCCTTGGGGAACAAAAGACAAACCAGAAAATACAGCAGCGCCAACAGTATGGGGACCTGAATTCTTACTGCCCGGGAATACTTGAGGGTCTTGCGGGCCACAAACTGACCTATGCAGACGCGTTCGGCCCGCACTATGTTACGATCCTCTATGATATCATTTAGAGTCTCAGCGCCGACCAGCAGCAGTTTGCGCCGAGGATACGTACGGTTGAGTTCGGCCACCTGCTTATCGGCATTCTCCAGATTGACGCGCGGCAAAACCAGGTACTTGACCGCGGAAAAGAAAGCTCTTTCTACCTTTGCCCTCAGGGTATTTTCATTCACCGGCTGAAGTCTGCCGGCGGCGTCGACCCCCCCAGTGAAGGCCGCTCCACAGGCGATAAATCGTTCGTGTCTGAGGAGTTCCGGTTGCAGGAGTTGTGTGTAGACTACCAGGGCGGCGGCCAGACCGATGGAATCACCGGTGAAGGTGTGATCGCCGCCTGCAATCGCGAATCTGGCCCGGATGTGGCTTCGGCTCGGACTGCTGATGCCGGACTCACGACACAGCGCCCCAACTGCCGCAAGGGC
>CP070824.1:977977-979623 GCA_020344395.1 Candidatus Zixiibacteriota bacterium
TGCACGGGCTTCTTCAGTTATATCTATACCCACCGGACACCAGGTGATACATCGGCCGCAACCAACACAGCCGGAACTCCCGAATTGGTCGTGCCAGCCCGCGAGTTTGTGTGTCAGCCACTGCCGGTAGCGGGATTTAGGCGAGAAGCGTACCGAACCGCCGTGGAGATAGGAGAAGTCCATGGTGAAACATGAATCCCAGCGGCGCATGCGCTCAGCATGATTTCCGGTGAGGTCGGTGGTATCTTCAAGTGTGGAGCAGAAACAAGTCGGGCAAACCAGGGTACAGTTGGCACAGGTCAGGCAGCGTCGGCCAACCTGGTCCCAGGCGATGTTATCCACATTTCGGAAGAGCAGTTCGCGCAAGCCGTCGGTGTCCAAGGAACGACCCATTCTTTCGGCGGCCCGACTCAGTATCTGTTGAACGAGGGCGAGTATCTCGGTGGAAGCCGGTTCATGGTCGATCTTTGAGATGATCGATCGCCCCAGTTCACTGCCGATCTCGACCACAAAGAAATGCCGTGAGTCGTCGATTATCTCCGTCGCGGCAAGATCGTATCCGCCGGTGGCGCGGGGGCCGGTGTTCATGGATGCGCAGAAACAAGTACTCCCGGCCTGGGTACAGTTCACGGTCAGGATGAAGGTGTCTTGACGCCGGCGTTTGTAGAATTCATCGCAGAATTCATCGTGTGCGAGGATCCGGTCCTGGATGGCGATGGCGCTGAGTTCGCAGGGACGCACGCCGATGAAAGCGAACTTCGAAGGCTTGTCCTCGAACGGCTGAAATTCAAACCCTGAGCCGCCCCGCTTGGCTTGCCAGAGGATCTGTTGCGGGGGATAGAGAAACTTCTTGAAGGAATCGGAACCGACATTGTAACCGAACAGGGCCCCATCAGCGCGCTGGCTGAGCCGGTAGGTGCCGGCTTCCTGCTGGTCGGTCCATCCGATCGGGAGGTCGTCGCCACCTTCGATCTCTTCGAGAACAATGGCACTGTCCCTGACAGTTGGCCCGATGAGCCTGTAACCCGACCGCGCAAGGTTCTGTAGGAGTTTGAACAGCAGGTCCGGGGTAATAACGATTGGTTCGCCGGCCGGCGTGGGTTTTGGTGTATTCATTTTTCGCCCTCCTGGTGGACGGCTTTGAGCGTTCTGTTTAGCCACAAGTGGTTACGAGGCAAGAGGGGCTTTTGATAGAACATGGCTACAACCTGCTCCGCTCAATAGTTTCATCAGTCAATGTATCCCTGATATGGGAAAAGTCAAGTGTAACATTAAGAAAAATTTCACAAGATGCGATATGCCGGATTAGCATATTTATTTGTGATAACGGCGGTTGTGTCTTGATATGCTTATACCGCGACGCCAATAAAGCCGACATTATTGCTATTTTTGTCACAAGCCTACCTTTTCTCGGCCTCGTTGGGGCATTGTATCAAGGGAAAGCAATCTTTGACGATCTGCCGATATGAAGATCAATAGAATTGTCGTCAGTACGGGACTTTTGGGTCCCAGGCGTGTAAAAAGAGCAGGCTGGTGATTGTCAGAACAAAGGAGATAGTTATAGTCCGCGAAAAACCGCATTCGTTACCTCTGGCCGCTACGGATCACAGGTTGCTGGAGGCTGGCAAAGCCCTGGCTGTCGACGC
>CP070824.1:979723-981365 GCA_020344395.1 Candidatus Zixiibacteriota bacterium
TGTTAACGATATCTTCAGGGCCGGGATATCCGCTATCAAATGCATCTATCACCGGATCACGTAAAGCACTGTTCGCATGCATCTTAATCTCCTATGTTGAATTAAATGAAAACAACAACAAAAGGAGTGGGCAGTGTCATACAGTCCGGGCCTGACCTGCCAACTCGATGCCTTACCTTGCCTTTCCGCGATCACCGGCCAGATCGAATCTGGACTAACTGCCTCGGAGCCGGACTGCAATAGCAGTTTATCAGAAACGTCCTTGTACAGACACCCACCCCAGCCCAATCCATACTGTCCTGGCACCCGAGGCGACACTGTCTCCAATCTGACCGAGGGTAACCGGGAATAGTCGAGGGAGGGTGCTAATAAAAACGGCGACCCGAAGGCCGCCGCTGCCGATTCCTTGCCTTGCCTTGTCATCGGGGCAGTGTTTATCCACCTGACGGCAAGTAAGGCAAACCCATCTAGGGTTTCGCATAAGCCAGAACGCAATGCCACTCTATCGACTGACAAAGCACTGGCCCGGCCTGTTGTGTGCGGAATGTCATCGGCAAACAATCCTACAACAAATGAAAAACCCGCCGGGTGGCGGGTCGGGTGTCACGATAGGGTTCCACGAAGATGCCGCGCGGGCGGTCACTTCGGGTTGCGGTAGATGGGCCTTGCGGCTCTATCAAATAAGATACCGTTTGAGCCGCGGTTCAGAGGCGCGCCAGCGGGTGACGATTAGGTACTGGTCGGTATGTAAGCGCTCGTTATACCATTGAGTCTCTCACCCACGCACTTCAAACGGTCATCTCACCGGGGCAGCAGGAGAGAGACATGACTGAGAAACGCTACATCGTCCAGCTGCTGGAATACAGCAGGACAGGTCAGTTAATGGCGTTGTGCAATGACAGCACGATCCGGCTGTACGACTCGGTGTTTAACACATGGGAACCGGTACTCGCTGATCACAGGCGGAACGTGGCCGCGGTGCCGCAGCCGGTGGAGGATCCGTGGTTGTGAAACTTTCATAGGAGGAGTAGATCATGGAACGCAAACACACCGCATACCATGAGGCAGGGCATGCCGTGGCGCATCTTCGGTTGGGTATCCTGCAAGATAAAGCAACGATTCAACCGCATGCGAATAACCTTGGCGCTGTAACGGCTGAAGGTGTCGAGCATGTATGGGATGCTGAAGATGCGCACAAGCAACTGCTTGGTTATTGCGCAGGCTATGCGGCACTCGTAGCGGCAGGGTATAGCAACGACGATGCCCGTAGCGGAGCCGACGACGACATGGAAAACGCTGCCGAGCTCGTAAGAAAATGGCCATCAATCGGCACACTGGACGAAGGCCAGCGTCAGGCCGTAACACTCATGAGTAGCGCCGAGAATATCCGCGCCGTAGATTATGTAGCACGGGCATTAATGAAGCACGAAACGCTGGAAGCTGATTACATGATTAATCTTGTCGGATGGGCGGATGGCGATATGACTGATGAAGAATGGCTCGATTTTATTGCATGGCGATACCCTGAGATGCCGTTCAATCCAGAGGCATAGGTGTTGATATGATTTGAGATAAACCAGATCCGCTACTCAAAGCCCGGATGACTCATCTGCAGGGACAGCGCGTTGATCCACCGCGTCCT
>CP070824.1:981465-983072 GCA_020344395.1 Candidatus Zixiibacteriota bacterium
CGGTCGAGCTGGGTATCCTGCGCCAGGTACACCTCACCCATACCACCGGCGCCGATCTTCTCGACAATCCGGTAGTGCCCGACCATGGTGTCTTTGGCCAGGGCCATATGCGTTCTTGTATTGTCGTCCTCAGGCACCATACTTCCCCAGCAATTCTTGGAATCGCGAATCCGAGCGCAACGAATCAAAATAGGGTTCAACCTTGATTCTTTCCATAAACCAGGGCGCACCCAATTTATCAGCTTGCTTAAGAAGTTCAATGGCACCCTTCTTGTCACCTATTCCAAGGTAGGCCATTGCCCGATTAGTGATATTGATCCAATCGCCGCCCGCCGATTGCTCCAGTTGACGAACTCTACTGCGGGCATCGTCATCTCTGCCCAGTGCGCAGAGAGCCATCGTTATTTCTCCCCTTCCGGCTCTCCCCAGGGTCTCGATTGCCTGCTCGTACATACCCGCCAGCAGGTATGCTTTGCCAAGTCCTTCATGGAGGTATGAAAAACTCGGATCTATTTCTATGCCTCTCCGATACTGGTTGATGGCGGCATCAAGCTGTCGATCAAAGTACAGAGCATCGGCATAGTTGGCATATATAATGTGCGATAGAGGATCCAAGCCAAGAGCGACACGTAATTCGACAAGGCCTTCTTTGAAATGCCCTCGATTAGTCAGAAAGAACCCAAACCAATGATGCGCGGTTGCGTGGTTTGGGCTCAGTTCTATTGCGCGCATGAAATCAACTTTCGCGGCCGGCCAATCCCTATCATACCAATTCTTGATGGCACCAAGCGAGGTGAAGGCCTCCCCAAGATAGGGATCAAGGTCAAGCGCTTTGAGGGCTGCATCGCGGGCCAGGGGGACTGCGTCTGCAGGTAACCAATGTCCGTACCAGGGCAGAAGCACGTAGGACTCCGCAAGACCTGCATACGCCAGAGCATAGTCTGGATCCAATTCAATCGATTGATCGAACGACTGAATTGCCTTCTCCAGGCCGTCCTTGGTTCTCCGGTTCCAGTGAAATCGACCGAGCAAGTACAGACTGTATGCATCCATATTGCTGGTTGGTATTTTCTGTAGCCGTTCCCTGTCTGACGGTGATATCGTTGTCTTCAGGACGTTGACAATGCGCTGCGCGATATCACTCTGGATATCGAAAACGTCTTTCAATTGCCGATCATATGTTTCGGCCCAGATATGTTGGTCTGTGTCGACGCCTACTAATTGACAGACGATTCTCACGCGATCCTCGGACTTCCGGACACTTCCTTCCAGAATAGTCGTCACATTAAGTTCCCGGCCAATTTCTCTGATTCCCTTTTCAGTATTCTTATAACGCATTATTGACGTGCGTGAGATGACCCGAAGATTTCGAATCTTAGCAAGCTGGGCAATGATATCTTCTGTTATTCCATCGGAGAAATATTCGTTCTCCCTGTCCGGACTCATATTTATAAAAGGAAGTACGGCTATCGAGGCTGTGCGCTCCGGCGCTGCCAGTCCCTTTCCACGCCCCGTTGAGTTAAGGCCGGTCAGCAAAGCTTTCAGGTCTGCGCAAACGTCATCTGCATGCTGATACCTTGTGCTCTCATCCTTTGCAAGAAGTTTGC
>CP070824.1:983172-984764 GCA_020344395.1 Candidatus Zixiibacteriota bacterium
AAGCCGATCGTGGCGGCCATAAACGGTCACGCTATCGCCGGCGGCTGTATGCTTGCGAACGCGTGCGACTATCGCATCATGGTTACCGGCAAGACGAAGATTGGCCTCAACGAAGTGCGCATTGGGGCATCGGTGTTCGCAGGGTCTGTCGAGATGCTCAAGTGTGCGGCCGGGCATCGCAATGCCGAAACGATCCTTCTTGACGGCGGCATGTATTCAGCCGACCGGGCCCGCGAACTCGGCCTGGTGGATAAGGTCACGACGGATGATCAGCTCACGGCAGATGCAACCGACGTGGCGCAGCGTCTTGCGTCAGGCAGTTCGAGAGCGTTCGGCAGCATCAAGGGTCTGCTTCACAATCCTGTCGCGGCCGAGTTCGACAAGCGGGAGCAGGCGGCCATTGATGAGTTTGTTGATATCTGGTACTCACCGGAGACACGCGAACTGCTGAAATCAGTGGTGATACGGTGATCACCGTCTACTGGCCGCACCGACCCTTGACCTGTCTGCACGGTGAGGGCCAATTCAACACCAGCGTCAGCCTTTACCTTTGTGAACGTGGTTGACATTACCGTTTTGTATGCCAATCTTTGATTATGCCGGTACGCGAGATTCTACAGCTTGGAAATCCTGCCCTCCTTGAGAAATCAAGGCCGGTTAAGAACATCGATTCATCCAGCCTTCGCGTGCTCATTGTTGACCTGCGTGATACCCTTCTCGCTTTTCGTAACGACCATGGCTTCGGCCGCGCCATCGCTGCGCCTCAGATCGGTATGCACGAGCAGATAATATATGTCAACTTAGAGAACAGCAGCTTCGCAGGTGCGCTGATTAATCCGGTAATAACTCGTAGATCAAAAACACAGCGTGAAATATGGGATTCCTGTTTCAGTTTTCCGGAGTTGATGGTTCGGGTATCGCGATCCGAGGATGTGACGGTAAACTACGTCGACGAAAACGGAACCAGAACCAGGCTGGATGCGGACGGGGATCTGGCCGAGTTGCTGCAGCATGAGATCGATCACCTCGAAGGAATTCTGGCGGTTAAGCGGGCGATTTCGCCGACCGCCTTCATGACGAGAACAGAATGGCTGCGCCAGGCGCAGCCGGAATAGGAGAACACACAATGGCAGTTGCCAATCTTACGGAGACACAGGGGAGAGAAATGGCGCCGGGAGTCGTAGGGAAATTCGTGCACTCCGACAATATGACGCTGGCTTATGTCGATCTTGACGAGGGCGCGACAATGCCTGAGCACTCACACCCTCAGGAACAGATCGTGAATGTGATTAAAGGCACCCTGGAACTGACGGTCGAAGGTACGCCGCATCAACTCGTGCGCGGCACGCCGTTCGTTCTTGCCGGCAACATACCACACGGTGCGCGGGCCGTCACTGCCTGTAAGGTTATCGACGCCTTCTATCCCTGCCGGGAGGACTTCAAGTGAGCTGGGTGTACAACACCGAAGACAACCAGTTGTCCAAAGAAAGGAAAGCCCGACTGATTGGTTTCTTAAGGAGGCTTCCGGGTGATCTCAAGGCGGCGGTTTCGGGTCTTGATGACACCCAACTGGATACTCCCTATGGACCCGG
>CP070824.1:984864-986453 GCA_020344395.1 Candidatus Zixiibacteriota bacterium
CAACATATCTCAGCCGAGGTGGCGACTAAGTATCAGTCACCTCACGTTTGTCTATATTCAAAATAGGACCACCTCCTTTCCCGTGTATCTCTAATAACGCACGAGTCAAAGGTAAGTTCAACAAAAAACTGACCCAATGTTCTCTCATTTTGCCGGTTAGCGGGAACCCCTGCCGACACGGCGATCAGTAGATCATCTGTTCTTCGATCGCCTGGACCTTTCTCTCAGCCTCCAGCCAGTCATCGACATCTCTGCCACAGGTGCGACCCCGGCGCTCATAGAGCGAGTAGGCCAGTCTTTCGACCATGGTAATGTGCTGGCTTGGGTCAGGCTGGCCGGAAAGGTCCACTCTGGCAATGGTGCCGTCCTGACCGTGAATAAATACAGCACTACTGGACCCCTGACCGGCTTCTTCGACTGTGATTTTGGTCGGCTGTTTAATCGATACCGCCGGGTGGGTTAACTGATTCGGGTCGGGCTGAGCTGTAAAAAGGTCGATTCCATCAATAAACCGGCCCTTCTTGGTGATCATGATGCCCATGAAAGCGCTGGCATCATTCAGCCTGATTTCGCCCCGGTCTTTCTGCTTCAGACTGACGGTTGCCCGACGATAGCGATTACTCGTATTGAACCGCCGACAAAAGCGGGCCCAGTTGCTTCTTTTTATTTCGGTGGCCATTTCAATCCTCCTTGGGCGGGCTTTTTACCCCCGGAAACCTGCCCGGGCACAAAAAATGGATGTGCCTTACCACTATTTTCTATATCGGTGGTGGCCCGGACAGGGTTAAGTGCCGATATCATCTAATAATACGCATGACGCAGAATTTGATTGGCGGCTAATAATTGACGCCTTTTTCGGCCCATAATCGTCCTTTGTGCGTACGTAATTACTTGGGAACAGGAGAGTTAAAATAGGGTTTTAATGGATAGGAATAGGCCAGTTTAGGTCCCCTCCCGAATTGGCCTGTGGCCACTTTAAAACGGATATTGCCCGGCTGAGTCCGGGCAGTCGGCAGTTGTATTTGCGTGGAGTAAAAATGATGCGAAAGACGCTCTTAGTCGTGGCTGTCATGCTTCTGAGTCTTGGCGCCTATGCCGATGACAACTCGGAGAAGACAGTGGCTTTCAAAGCCGAATTCATAGTTCACCTGCTCGACAATGTCGAATGGTCGAAGGCCGAGCAACATGAGGACACCGACAATATCACGATCTATGTCGTCGGTGAATGCCCGGTAAACGGGAAGCTCGAGGAGTATGCCTCCAAGGAATCCAAAGACGGGAAGACTATCGAAGTCAAGGTTGTCTCGTCAGCCGATTCCATCAGCGAGGCTGACATTGTCTTCGTGGCTTCCGACGATCTTGGCACCCTGGCTAAGGTTCTCAAGAAGGTCAAAGGGACCCACGCGCTAACCGTGTCCGATGCCAAAGACTTCGCCCGTTACGGCGTAATGATCAACTTCCTTCAGGAGGAAGGGTCAGATAAGGTGAAACTCGAAGTCAACAAGATTGTCCTGGATAACGCTGGCGCGAAACTTAACTCAAAGATCCTCGAAAAGGCAGTTCTGATCTAGACGCCAGGCCGGTGTCGG
>CP070824.1:986553-988133 GCA_020344395.1 Candidatus Zixiibacteriota bacterium
TGCATTGACGCTGGCGCTTACAGTCTTGGCCGCACAATCCAACGCCAATTATGCTGTATCCGCTGAAGACTATGGATGTCTCTGGTGGGCGCACGGCAGTCCATACTACTATAATTCCCACACGCTGCCTGCCGACAACATACCCGAAGACTATCCAGGCAGGAAGCAGGTGCTGTGCTTCCACACAGGAACGTACGGCCTGGCAATTGACACGATCAATCTCGATAGGGTGAACCTTGGACTATTCGCCGCGTCAATGCCATACGAGGCAGACATCGCCGAGGTTGACACGGCGGTGTTTTCTTTGCCTGAATCAAAACTGTCCATCGAAATTCATGCGAACGAAAGGGTCTACAGGTGCGTTGGCAGAAAGCAACCGGCTGAGCGTATGCTCTTCCCTGTAAGGTTTATTGAATACGGGAGGTTCTTTCAGCATGTCAGCATCAACGGCCTGCGCATGGAAGACAGTAAGGGTAAGGATCTCGACGCCGACTGCCGTATTGAGATAACTTCCTGGCCGGACAAGCTGAACATGATCTGTTACGTTGACAGCAGCGTCATTAGGCCGGATAGAATCATCCTACGGGCCGGTACCAGGATATCCGACAGAGTTTTTCATCGCCACGGTGAGTCTTTTGTTACTCTGGCACTTATTGACGACTGTGGCGAAGCGATCTCAAGAGATGTGACCGTTGCGTCGAGCCAGGATACGAAGATCACCGTGAAGCAGTCCGACACCTACGGAGCCCACGTTATCGAGATAAGGGACCCGGCCTGGAGCAATCAATCGGGCACGTACTACCCCGAAGAGCACTTTGACCGATTCGACAAATGGCCGATTACCCTCAGGAACGATGGCGATAAGGCCAAGACATTCAGACTACTGTTTGACACACGACCCAGGGCCATAACGGGATTCACTCCCATGATTCTCGACACCGAAGGCCGCCCGACTGCAATCCCCGTCCAGATATCGAAGAACTGGCACAGAGGCAAAGTCTCAATGCGGTATCAGGGACCGTGGGTCCACGGCTCAACTGTCATACGAGTGCCGCCAAGGTCAGTCCACAACTATCAATATGGAATCACCTACGCACGCTGGGGAGGTGTGCCCGCGGCGTCCCACGCCCAGCTATCGCTTGTGGGATGGGGGCACAACATGTTCTGGGACGAATGTGCGATCGGCAGTTTTGGCGAGTCGATCTGTTACGAACCCGGCCGTACACAACGCCGCAGCTTTATAACGGATGTGCGTCCTCTCATGGTATTCGGCAAGAACGGCAAGAAATGGGGATGGACTGGCAATGTCGGAGGGGGCGATTTCCTTGTCTATTTCGACGCCGAGGGTAGGTACGTCCCGATGATCAAAACTCGCGGCAGATACTACAGTTACGGGCCGAACCTTACCAAGGTGAGCTATGATGAGATATCGCAGGACAGATCAGTCAAAGCATCATATACGGTAGGTCTGGCTCGTGCTGATGACTATGTCCGGGTCTTCCAGGATATTCGTTACGATGTTCTCAAACCCGTCGAGTTTTCTCGACTGGCGTTCTGCCAGATGCCTTCGGATTACTATA
>CP070824.1:988233-989803 GCA_020344395.1 Candidatus Zixiibacteriota bacterium
CATCATTGGAAGGGAATCTTCTGGGCGATCCTGCAACACGCCCTATGTGGGTATGGCTGCCGCCGGGTTATGATTCCTGGCCGAAAAAACGCTATGCCACGATCTATCTCCTCCACGGATTTACGGGCGACCACACGGCATTCAAATATCATCCAATGGTCAATGTAGATATCGGGGCAGTGGCCGCCAACTTGATAGCGAAAGGGCTTATAAAAGAAGTTATCATCGTAATGCCACATGCTTCAAATGTTTACGGCGGCAGCTTTTATTCAAGCAACGAAGTGATCGGTGACTACCGAACGTATATCGCACACGACCTGGTGAACCACATTGACGGAAAGTACAGGACGATTCCAGACCGCGACAGCCGCAGTATTGCAGGGAATTCAATGGGTGCAAGCGGCGCGCTGTCTCTGGCCATGGAATATCCAAGCGTATTCGGTGCAGTAGCGGCGATGAGCCCGTCTGCAGATCTTGCTGTGCCACCTACCGCCCTCGATGGATTCATGAAAGCGAATCCCGAGACGTTGGACAAGCCGACTTTGGCGCACAATACCGAGGAATTAAGGGCGCTTCTATCCGGCAATGTTTCGGTCAACCTTTTCTATGGCCGGGGAGCGGCCTTCTCTCCCAATCCTAGCAATCCTCCTTACTATGTCGATCTGCCCTTACGGTATCCCGAAAAGACGGTCGTACACGACGTGTGGAATAAGTGGCTAGACCAAGATATGGTATCCCAGATCGAACGGGACGGTCAGAATCTAATGCATACGGACATCTTCATTGACATAGGCGTCGGTCCGGTGACTTTCATGCCGGAAGGGCATGATATCAAACACCTTCTTGCTGCTTTGGAAAAGAAGGGCCTTACCTTCACCTTTGTGGAATCTCCGGGGGATCACCTCTCACACCTCCGAGAAAGAACGACGGAGGCGCTTAAGTTTCTATCCGCCCCTGGAACTTATGTACCGAGAAAACTCAATCTGAAAGAGCAAGAGAAGTGAAGACAGTCGATCGTTTTAAGGAAAGCCAAAATCACATTTAGCGGTGGAAAGGAGGTTTGCCGTACAAGAGTCAGTAATCCGTATCAGACAAAGCTAAAATAAGTTGGTGCCAAAAAAAGCAGCCGGCGAGTGTCGCACGACCATGCAAAAGACTCACCGGCCCAGCCCAACCCAGGCGAATGGTTTGCGCGCCCGAGGCAAGGTTCCTTCAATGATACTGCAAACCGAGAAACAAAACAACAATGGAGAACCGAATCATGAGAAACGCACTCACAAGTCATCCGAAACGAAGTGCCGGACTGTTGGTCCTGGCGATCACACTCGCAGCCATTCTGAGCATGACGGCGCCGGCCCATGAGATCGACCAAACCAGCCGCCTCATTTGGCCGGATCTGATTCCGATTCCCGCCGGATTCGAAGCCGAGGGTATCGAGCTGGGCAAGGATCAGGACTTTTTTGTTGGCACCGTGTCCTGGTCAGGCAATCTCACCAACGCCGGAGCTATTTACAAAGGAAACTTAATGACCGGAGAAGGTCAGGTTCTCGTACAGCCTACGGGAAAACCT
>CP070824.1:989903-991433 GCA_020344395.1 Candidatus Zixiibacteriota bacterium
GCGATAAAGGGACACTTTGTCATCCCAAAACTGCTAACTGCATCAAGTTGTTTCGGGACTGTGTATTCGCCATCAGCGAGATTAGAAAAGTGTATAACATGCCCATTTTCTTTAAAGACGCTAAAATATAATGTTCCCGAATCTGAGATCGACAATTGCCAGTGCTCTAAGCCCGGTGTTGAATTGATGATTTCGGGCAAGGGTCTCGGTTCGGACCAGCCCAAAGAAGTTCTTTCCACATACCAGATATGGTACTGATTTGGAGTCTGGTAACTGATCGGCCTTCTCGAAGTAAAATAGAGTCTCTTATTATCCGGGGAGATAACAGGCGCGTCATCGTAGAACGGTCTGTTACCAGTTCCGCTGAAGGAAACAAACGCCGGTTCAGTCCATCGTCCCTCCGCCATTTTTGACACCACTATTCCATTCCTGGTTGCCCAGTATGCTTCGTCGCCGTCAGGAGAAAAAGTCGGAGCGTTGAGGATATCGCCAAAACCCATACCGGGGGCAAACGGCTGAAATTCCTTGCCCGGTGGCTCCTGACCCAGGTATGGTCCGGATAGATTTGGAAACCCTGCCTCACTCTGCCCGTAAGTACAGACCGTCCAACACACTGTCGCCGCGACAATAACACAAACCACCTTGTACAAAGCACTCCTCCTTCCGTCAACCTCTGGTCATCGTGTCATTTTGATGTCATTCACAAAACTATTCTGGTTCGCTTGATCAATATTCTCCAATGCTAGAAAAAACGAAAATTCACACACAACCGTGCAATATAAAATAGCAGCGCTGATTAGAGCTAGTATATTGGGGGCGCTATAGACTTTGAAAGCAACACTAAACCGAGGCCTAACCTTTTTCAGAAATACCCTTGATACGAGCACCGAAGTATCACTTCAGCAGCAGCATCTTCTTCGTCTCGATATATTCTCCTGCCTGCAGGCGATATAGATAAATGCCTGAGGCTACCGGGTTACCAGATGAATTCACCCCGTTCCATGTAACTGCATATGACCCTGCTGACTTCACGCAGTCTACGATTGTATGTACCCTCTGACCAAGCGCGTTATGGATCTCGATTGTGACGTGACTGCGCTCCGGCAGGCTATACTCAAAAGTCGTCGTGGGATTGAACGGGTTAGGGTAGTTCTGAGTCAGTTCGAAAGTGTATGGCAGCTCTTCACCGCGTTGGTCGCCATCTACATTGGTGACGGTATCAGGTCTCAAGTTTTCGACCACAGACATGCTTATCCAGTAATATGCATATCCCGGCGGCAATGGGCTTACCCAGAACAGATATTTCCCATCATTTGACACCGATGGATAACCTTCATCACCGCCGGAGTTTACTTCTGCTCCGAGATTCTGAGCTTCGGTCCATGCTCCATCGGGCTTCGCAAAGCAGACCCAGAGATCGCCTCGTCCATAGCCGCCAGGCCTATCAGACCTGAAAATAATGTAACTGCCATCGGGTGCAACAAACGGAGCAAACTCCCAGGAGGCACTGTTGACGCTATCTCCAAGATG
>CP070824.1:991533-993043 GCA_020344395.1 Candidatus Zixiibacteriota bacterium
GCGCTGCAAGTGCTTGGAAGGTCCTCTTTTCTTTGGTGTGCTGCCGCCCGTGCTTGAGGGGAGCGCGGGCGGTGCTTTTTTTTGAGATGCTCCGATGGGTGGCATTTTTATCGTTGTCTTTATTTCAACACACACCTTATTTTGGGAGCAGCATGACGAAGCACGCGCTCGGATTGATTGAGACCAGAGGTCTGGTCGGTGCCATCGAAGCATGTGACGCTGCGGCCAAAACGGCATCAGTCACGGTTACGAGTGTGGAGTTGACTGACGCAGCGTTGCTCACGCTCAAAATCGAAGGTGATCTGGCCGCGGTGCAGGCCGCTGTCGAGGCGGGAGCACGGGCCGCTGAGCGCATCGGTGAATTGGTCTCCGAGCATGTAATACCGCGGCCTTCCCCGGAGCTTGACTCTCTCTTGGCATTACAAAGATACATCATAACTGCCGACGCCGATAAGAAGCCTGCCGTAGTCTCACAGGAGAAGCGTGAGGCCAGACCACGACGTGCTCCGACTCCTGCTCCACAGCAAGACGAGACAGAAAGAACGTCGCATGCTCCCGCACATGAATCGCGTGTGACGCCGCAAAAGGCAGAGATAGTTAAACCAGCGCCTATGCACGAGCCATCACCTGCCGAAGGACTGCTTCCGTTCGCCGAGTTGGAGAAAATGCCGGTGGTGAAGCTCAGGCGGTATGCCCGCGCGCTTCCAGGCCTGCCCATCAAGGGCCGTCAAATATCAATGGCCAATAAGACGCAGTTGCTGGAGGCGATAAAGAGTTCGCGTGGTAGCTAGTAGGGGATTTTAGATTCCAGCCGGAAGTGCGGCTTGTGCGGTCCCATCAGCTCACGGACACGGCAGAAGTGTAATATGCGATCACTCAAGGATAAGATAATCGTCATAACGGGTGCGTCACGCGGAATCGGAGCCGGTATCGCCCGCCTGATGGCCGAAGAGCAGGCCAAACTGGTCCTGTGCGGTCGCGATAAGAAACGCCTGAACAGGGTGGCTGCCTCGCTCAACCTGTCCACCGGCAATTACATGACGGTCACGGCCGACATCTCCCGTGCCTCCGGTATGAGCAAGATCATAAATGGCGCATACAAGAAATTCGGGCGCGTTGACGTATTTGTCAACAACGCCGGGGTCGGGATCAACAAGCTGTTCATCCGGACAAGCGAAAAGGAGTTCGATACCCTCTTCAAGACCAATCTCAAGTCGGTGTTCTACTGCTTCAAGGAGCTCCTTCCCCGTATGCAGAAGCAGGGAGGGGGCCAGATAATCAATATCTCCTCGATGGCCGGCAAGCAGGGCGTTCCCGGTCTGTCGGCTTACTCGGCGTCGAAAGCGGCCATGAACGTTCTCAGTGAGGCCGTGGCCGGTGAGGCCCGCAACGAAAACATCAAGGTCTGTGTTCTGGCGCCTGCCTCGGTCGATACCAACTTCATGTCGAACCTCTCATCTCGGTCGAGAACACCAAGCCGGGCGGCTCGCAAGCTGACAATTGACGAGGT
>CP070824.1:993143-994606 GCA_020344395.1 Candidatus Zixiibacteriota bacterium
CGCGGCGCGAATGTCGTGAGCCAGCCGATGGGCGTCTTTGCCCGACGCACCGAGCAAAAGAATGCCAATGCGCTCATCATCCAGCCAACCGACATTATCGGTGGGGCTCAGACGACCAGATAGTGCCTGCTGCAGCTCGTCGGCCAGGAGATGGTGGGGTCGGGCGCCGTCGACATTGAAGACCACGAGGGAGAAGCCGAGGCCGCTGCGATCCGCCCTCGTCCGAGTGTGTTCGAACAACTCGGGGAACTGCTGAGCTGCGTGAATCAGGCCACTCGGCTGCGAGGATCCCAGGCAGGACGGACCACCTGTTCGCCCGACCTGGACAACATCCCGTGCCTCACCCGGTTGTCGACTGACTATCGACACTTTGGCTCGCATATACTCCCTTACAATTTCTGGTAAAGCCATTTTGGGATATAGAACCGCCTCTTGTTCAGAACTACGCCCACGATGTCCGCTTTCCATCGGAGCAATTCCCGTTTCGCCTGTCGAGCGACCTCGCGGCGCGCTCGCTCTGCCTCCACCACCAGGACCAGACCGTCACATAAACCGGCGAGCCGGGCACAATGGCTCGTCTCGAACAGGGCAGGCATGTCGATCACGATCATCTGGTAGCGAGCGCCGGCCAGGTTCAGAAAACGCCTGAATCGGTCGGACTCAAAAGTCTTTGGCATGTTGCCGTTCATATTCCCGGCAGGAACGATGTCGAAACCGTGACTGGCTACCCGCCGGATCACGCCTCTTCGGCCGTTTGCCATGGTCTCTGCAAAACCCGGGGCTCGATTCACGCTGAACAGTCTATGCACGGCGGGTGCAACGCTGTTCGCATCCACCAGTAGAACGCGGCCTTGGTTACGGTGCGAGAGCACGGCAGCCAGACCGGCTGTCACAGTGCTGACGCCTTCGCCGCGGCGGCAGCCGACAACACCCAAAGCATACGGCCATACCCGCCGGCGACCGTTGAGAGAAGACGTCAGCCGCTCTCCGAGCGTATTGTAGTGCTCCAGCAGAGGTGGCGGAACCTCCCAGGGCGCTGGCGGGCTCGCCGAGTTCAGTCGCAGGATTCGGCAGAATCCCCGGCGCACCACGGCCGCAATGGCACGACCAGGGCGTCTGTGAGGAATGCAGGCGAGCGCCGGCAATTGCAGACACGCCTCCACTTGCTCCGGAGTCTGAATCGTATGGTCAAAATACTGAGACAGCAGGGCGATGGTCAGGGCCCCGAACGTAGCCATGAAAAGCCCCACGACCATGTTGAACAACCTTTTCGGTCCCAACCGCCGAATGGGAAGCGTCGCTCCCTGTACGACATTTATGTTCGCAATCTGCTGTTTCTCCATGGCTTGCTCGATCCGAGCCTGTTCTATGTTGTCGGCATAACGAAGATAATTCGTCTCATGGACAGTTATCTCCCGCATGAGATTCCGGATGGTGACTTCGGTTTCGTTGAGCGTCTTGAG
>CP070824.1:994706-996166 GCA_020344395.1 Candidatus Zixiibacteriota bacterium
CAAGGAGATATTTGAGGTCAGCAGCCTGGATCAGATTAACGCTCAGTATCAGGACCAGATAAAGACTATTTGTTTCAGAGATGGCACTGAAGTGTGGTGGTATGTCGTCGTGCCTTCAAAGTGACCCCGGGCACGTCAAATCCCTGACCAATCCTTCCATTTATCAGACACCTATCGGCGTATTTTTATCTTGCCTCCCCTCCCTCAGCAGCCTACAATAACGGCTGCCGGGACAGAAGGGAACGTTCGACCATTGGCGCCTGAGCAAGGACCCGCATCCGCACCTGTTAGGACGCTGTATCTGCTCGCATTGATAGTCATTCTCGCGTCCATCTCCACAATACTTGTGGCCAAGGATGTCATATTGCCTCACGTCGCCGAACGAATTCAGTTCGAGGAGGACATACTGACCGGCGTCAAGGAGTCCCCTTACCAATACCGGGTGCTAAAACCTCTCCTTACAAGACTCATCGAAACAGTCATCGCACCGGTTGTGGCCTCGCCCCGGACTCGCCACATTCTGTCTCACTCGATAATCGTGTTCGCCTGTTTTCTCGGCATTTACTATTTCTTCTTCGCTTACCTTCGCCACTTCTTCTCTGTCGGTAACTCGATAATCGGCCTGCTTCTGCTGCAGGCCGTTATTCCGCTGGCTGTAACCGGGTATTACATGGCCGGCGACTTCATCACCGTCCTCATCTATATTCTCGGATTCTTATGCTTCCTTCACAAAAAGGACCACTACCTGCCGCTGCTGATCCTGGTCGGCGCCTTCAACCGGGAACAGGTTATCTTTCTGCTGCTGCTGTACCTGGCTTATCTCTATTCGGTCCGTCAACTGCTGCGCAAAGACAAATTGCTGATCGTCGCCGCGAGTATCATCGTCTACGCCATCGTCTTCATCGGCCTTCGGCTCTACTTCGGCTTCAAACCGAGTCCGTTCTCCATCGCCCATCACCTGTCCAACAACACCGCCATGGCCACCCTTCTGACACGAACCGTTCCCCTCTGGCTGGCCCAGATTGCCGGTTTCCTGCTTCTGAGCTTACTGAGTTTCAAAAGAAGCGATCTCTTCTTTCGCCTCTCGCTCATCTCGCTTGCGTTCTACGTGCTGGCTTTCTTCCTTAAGGGCAACCTGTGGGAACTCGCCAAATTCCTTCCCGCCTACCTTATTCTGATCCCGATGACCCTGCAGACCCTGACCGGTGAATCGGCTCTCCTTCGGGCATCCGAAAGATAGCTCCCGGGGCGCCGCTGCCGAACATCTGCTTTTGACCTCTCAGAAGCAACTTCGTGATGCTTATTCGCGTAGGTATGGCAATGAGCGCGAACACAGCAATGGGAGTCTGACTATGGGCAACGCCGAATGGATCATACGATTGAATACCGCCCTGGAGCGATTGGCAGGCAAGGACGCCGCCGAGCATATCCTCGATGGCTGCGACAATCTGTCCGGTAAG
>CP070824.1:996266-997725 GCA_020344395.1 Candidatus Zixiibacteriota bacterium
AAATTGAAATTCAAATCCAACAAGATGTCCATATCGGGACCGGCTCCCTCGCGAAAGGCGGCCAGTTGGGACTTCAAGGCGGATATCACCTCTTCTTCAGCGTTCAATTCAGGGTACCCTCCCGGCAGATTGAAACCGGGAGCATAGAGCATGGGATCACGATCGAACAAGAATATATTGGTCTTAAGCCCAGTGAAGCCCTTTTGCGCGACTTCCCTCCCTTGTGCCTTTACGTCTTCCAGAGAACGCAACGGCGCCGTTCCGTGCACCTCTGGAAAGGCGACCCGGTACGTGCCACAGTGGGACCAGTACAGACGGATGCGATCTCGGATAGGGCCACCCAGCAACTCATAGACCGGGATTCCTAGTTCCTTAGCCTTCACGTCCAACAGGGCATTTTCGATCGCAGCGATACCCTGGGCAACGACGCCCCCTGCGGCGGGGCGCGTAACGGCGTACATGTCCGCGAAGATCTTTTCGGTGGCCCGCGGATTCTTGCCAATGACTTGATCGGCGAGACCGTTGATCACCGCTGTGACACCGGGCGAACCGAAGCCCTCCTGGTACTCGCTGTAGCCGACGAGGTCGTTGTCCGTGGTCAGTTTGAGGAATGAGAAGTTGCGCCAACCCGCATCGCAATGCAACGATTCCAGACCCGTGATTTTCATGCTGTCCTCCCACATCAAAAAGAAGTATCTAATTCAAAGAACCGACATGGATTGCACGGCTCTGGATTCGGTTGGAGTCGCTTCAAGGAAAGTCAAGTGATACCGTTGGCTTCGGCTCCCTGCACGAGTCTTGCGCGAGACACGGATGAGCTCCTATGAAACCGTCGTGCAGGAGTTTATGGAAAGCAGGCTTCTGTGTCAATTCCTAGTGAAAGAATAAAGCAACAGCACATTGACGGGTTATTCCTTCGAATTAGGATCAGATTATGGTAACTTGGTCTCAACAACGGAAAAAGGACAATAAGCGTTTTCGCTAAATGAGAGGATAAGATAAACCCTCAACAGGATAGGAACAAATGAACCGAAAAAAGGTGATTATCTGGGAACATATTGATGAGAACGGCATTCGGCTCCTCGAAAATTCGAATGGGGTTGAAACAATCTACTATGACGACAAACCGGTCTCGGATGACGAGCTATTCGGCTCCTTAGAGCAAGCCAACGCCGTGATGGTCCGGATCAAGGATTTCACCGGCGAGATGATTCAAAGGGCGCCGAACCTTGAAATCATCGCCAAACACGGAGTCGGATATGACCAAATCGATGTGGCGGCGGCCACGAAGCGAAACATCCCGGTGACCATCACCCCGGAGGCCAATTCCGACTCAGTTGCTGACCATGCAATGGCCTTAATGCTGTCTTTGTCACGGAACCTTCTGCGGGCAACAACCGATGTGAGAACGGGGCAGTTTTCGCGCAGGGAATACTACATGGGCCTCGAACTGCGAGGG
>CP070824.1:997825-999256 GCA_020344395.1 Candidatus Zixiibacteriota bacterium
TTTCTTCTGTAACCGGCTCAACGTCCAGCATGTCCTTGTGAGTGCCGGGGATCTTGTCACGGGTGCCAAGGTAATTGACAGGGACGGTGTCGCTGTTCAGGACGACCATCATGCCCTGTTTAGGCACGGCATAGCCGTCATAGCCAGCATTGATTACTGCAGATTCAAACGCATTCATCCAGTCAGGATGGGACGATGGGAGCCCGGTGGCACGCTTAACCCTGCCGATCAGGTCTTTACCGGCCTTGCTGGTGTTGTCGAGTATATTGTTGAATTTCTGGGAGAAGACGTGCTGACCCAGACCTCCCTCGGGGCGGGGCAGGTTGCCATCCGGACCTTCAATGTAAAAATACGCCCGGCTGGATATTCGGGGATCGTCAGCGTAACTGAGGCGACCGGCCTCCGCTCCGCGAATGCCTGTGCCGTATTTCTCTCCGTTTAATGTGTCGACCCTTTCCCGACCGTAATGGACAGCCGGGAATGAACTGGCCCCAGATTGCTGACTACCGAGAACTACTCCTCGGGTTCCGCGCCCCGAGCGAATTCCTCCGCTGGGTCGAACGGCAGGTTCTCCAAGTCCAGTGGCTCGTCTGGAATAGAGCGCTTCTCCTGCTCTGACTCCTTCGCCCGTTGGCCTTCTTCTCGCAGGAAGCTCACTAATCTGTCGACGAATTGGCTCCAGTTGTCCTCGGGTATCTGCGTCAGGATCGATTCGGTATCGCTCTGACTCGGGGAGTGCGGTTTTGATCTGCTTATCACTGACTCCTCTCCTCTTCAGCACATAAATTGCGCCGTCGGCATAATCATTGTTTTCGCCCTTGCCACGCCGAACCCCCATGGATGCCATGAGGTTCTTCTCTGCGTACCACAACAGGGCTTGAAGGTCTGCTGGCACTATATCAACATCGGCATGTTGCTTCAAGATTTCAATCGCTCTATTTGTTACAGAGCGCATAACCTTCCTGTCGGTGGCGTTCCTCGGGTCCTCTTGCAGTTGCGCCTCAAAATTCGTTCGTGTTGTCGTGGCTATTTTGAACAGGTTAGTTTTTGCCGGTCTGGCCTTCTTGGCTAACTCTTTAGCTCTGGCTGTCGCGACCCCCTTTCTCTTCAGCTCACGATATTTCTGATTGTATGTTCTGGTAAAGTCGCGCTGATAAATGCGGTCCACTTCAACAGCAAGATCCAGATACTCCAGATCTGTCTGAGGATCTTCTATTCCAGTGGAAGCCTTAGCGGCTGAAACGACGGTGGTGGGGTAGGTGCCTTTGGTTTTTCTCAGAGAGGCCTTGAACTCTTTGACATTCTTCTTGAGCGTAGCGTCCTGTACCTTCTTGAATGGACGACCGGTCAGGCGGTTGAACATCCTCATCCACCAGCGGTCCATCGTAAGCGGTTCATAATTGCCGCGCAGGTTCTGGTAAAAGCCCTGTC
>CP070824.1:999356-1000787 GCA_020344395.1 Candidatus Zixiibacteriota bacterium
GAAGGCCGGGGAGGGCTCGACAGGATAAAGAAGAAGAGGCCATCCTCCCTTTTGGACGAAGGTGGCCGCGGTCTCGGAATCATCGGACACTACGCTGATTCGGTCCGCATGGAGCAGACAGAAAAGGGAGGGCTGAAGATTTCGATCAGGTTTTCTCGGGTACGGCAGAAAGATAAGCATAAGATACTACATCCTCACGGAGGAGAACATGGAAATTGAATTGAGAGAGGAGGGCGGAGTTGTTGTTCTCACCCTCAAAGGGCGGCTGGACCTGGCCAGTGGCAGTGGACTGAAGGAACAGGTCAAAGAGCTTTTGAACAAGGAGAAAAACCTTCTGCACCTGAACCTCTCACAGGTCGACTTCATCAACAGTTCGGGCCTCGGCGTGCTGGTTTCGATCATGAAGGAAGCCCGGCTGGGCAAGGGCCGGCTGACGCTTTCCGATCTGGCCAGTTATGTTCGGGAGATATTCGAGATAACGCAGCTTTCGCATATATTCGAGATATTTCCCTCCGAGGCGGAAGCTTTGAAGTCATATGAATCGGTCAACGCGGAGTAGTGCAACAGGACCATGTTTGAGGCGGGCATGGCCGAGTAACGGAAACAACAGGTAGACCGATATGGAACGGAATTCGATACTGGTCGTCGATGACGAATTGCTCATACGCGACCTGCTTTATGATTTTTTCACCGAGCAGGGGTGGGATATCGCCATCGCGGAAAGCGGTGAGAAGGCGCTGGAGATCCTGCGCAGCAAAGAAGTGGATTTGCTTCTGACCGATCTCAAGATGCCTGATATGGACGGATTGGCCCTGACCAGTCATGTCAAAGCGTCCCATCCGGATATGCCGGTGGTGATAATGACCGGGTACCCGTCGGTGGACTCGGCCGTTTCGGCATTGCGGCAAAAGGTGGCTGACTATATTATCAAGCCATTCAATATCAGCCAACTTTATCGGACCGTGCAGGAGAAGATTGACGAAAAGAGGGGCAAGGAGTAATGACATCATCGCCACGACCGCAAAAGATTCTCATTGCTGAAAAAGACAAATCCATCCGTGACACCCTGGTTGAATACTTCAAGCACGCCGGCTATGAGGCATACGGTGTGTGCGAGCGCCAGGATATCGTGGCCAGGGCCGTCGGCGAAGGCTGCAGTGTGGTGGTGCTGGATTACCATTTGAGCAGCGGCCAGCATCCAGAGATACTCGACGAACTCTTGCAGGCCGACGCCGCCATCTGCGTGGTGCTCTTAACCAGCTATGCCCTGGTGGAGTTGGTGATTGATGCTTACCGCCGGGGGGCTTTCGATGTCGTGCCGAAGCCGCTTGATCTGTTTGAGTTGGGAGAGGTTGTCGAGCGAGCTTTCGCTCAGCACGAACTTAACATGATCCACGCTTTCGTGAGGCAGAATATGAATCGGATTCGCCA
>CP070824.1:1000887-1002307 GCA_020344395.1 Candidatus Zixiibacteriota bacterium
GTTAAGACTGTCATGTCAGAAATAGAGGCGACCCCTCGAACACAGATCCCTCGCTTCAGCCGCAATGCATCACCTGAAGCCATGCATGTGGCTCTCAATCCAGAGCAGGGAGCGAAGCCCTCTGAGGAGCAGTTGGCCAAATATTCAAGGCGTCAGCCTACCGTCACGTCGGCAGAGCTGGAGCGCATTGGTCGGCGCATTACCGGCCCGTCACCTACTGCACCACGGATAATGGATGTTTATGCCGATGCTACCGGCGAAGGAAAGTTTGAGTACTGGTTAACCAAGTTCAAACAGGAAGCGATAAACCGCTACGCGAGACTGGAAAAGCTCTATACCAATACACCTTTATCACGCCACATGGCCGATTCCAGTGCTATGGCGGCTGCAGTTTTTGCTGACAGGTCAAGAGGAATAGTGGCAGCAGCCCTGAAGTACGGCGTCGTCATCTATAGGGACGGTGCCGTGAGGGTAGAGCGCTTGATCTATAACAGGGACACAGGCGAATACTACACCAAGCCGATCAAGGATCTCGTGCTCGAGAGCAATGAGATTGAATTCCGGGGCCTGATCGATGTCATGGGCCAGCTACGCAATACGGAATACGGCGACCTGACCGAAAAGGCCCAGCAGTACGCCATTGTGCAACGCTCAAGCAGGATCGATGCCCAAGGGAAGGATGTGCCGATTGGTGCGCAGGAACGTGATTCTTTCAATCAGGAGATCAGAAGGCTGTATGGGAATAACGTCGACACCAACCCGATCCTGAAGTGGCACAGGGACTGGCAGGCATACAATAATTACACCATTCAGTTCCTGAAGGACACTGGCATGCTGACCGACGAGACGGCGCAGGTATGGCAGGACTATTCTGACTATTTCCCGTTTTACCGTGCGGCTGAAGGTGACTGGAAGACGCAGGAACTGGCGCAGAAGGTTTTCAGCAAAGACCTCACAAGCCGGACGCATATCAGGCCCCTCAAGGGCGGCAAAGATCCGATCAACATGCCGATGGAGGAGGCAGTCTCGTTCAATCTGACAGCAGCCATTGACATGGGCATGAAGAACATTGCCCAGCAGCGAATTGTTCGTGACATGGTAGAACTAGGACTGGCCGCCGAAAAGGGCACGGTACAAAGTGTGGCACCAACCGCCAGATTCAGGGTGCGTGGCAAGGACCGCGAGTTCCATATATATGACCCGCTGATCCATGAGTCCATGTTGCCACTGGATGGTGACGGCACCATGGCGCTCGTGCGAATGACGTTGGGCAAGCCCGCTACATGGCTACGCGAGCTGATTACCAGAGACCCCGGATTCATGGCGGCCAACCTGATGCGGGATACTTTGTCGGCTTATGTCACCAGTGGATCGAACTTCATCCCCATGGTAGACACCGGAAAGGGATTCATGGAAGAAA
>CP070824.1:1002407-1003799 GCA_020344395.1 Candidatus Zixiibacteriota bacterium
GCCGTCACATGGTCATAGACTTTGTCCACCTGAGCCCCGTCGACTATGGAAGCCGAGATCATGCTTCGCACCGTGCGAGTCGACCACGGCCCAGCCATCATCCGGATGCCACCAGTCGTATCAGCGAAGCGCACAATCAGTTCGTTCGGTTTATAGACTTCCCGCCCGGCTTGCAGTGAGTCGGAAAGTCCAAACGATGGCAGGTCGCCTGCTCCGGCAAAGGCGGATGCGGACAACAAGACCAATAAGCTAATGAGAATTTGCCGTTTCATACTCCCTTTTCTCAAAAAACACCCTGTCAATTACCGAAATCGTTGGCGCTGCGGGTTGCCAAACGTCTTAGAACATCACCAGTTACGCCTCGCAAAAATGTGGGAAGTATCGCAAGAGACCCCTACGAGATTCGGGGGTTTACATGCCCTCCAGAGCGGCGATTGCCTCAGCCTCGGTCTCCTCCTGAAGCAGAATGACCGGCTTGACCAGTATCAGCAGAATCTTGCTGTCTTTAATCGTGCTGCGGTTTCTGAACAGCCTCCCAACCAGCGGTATCTTGCTCAGTATCGGGACACCGGCTTCGGTTTCCATCTCTACGGTCACTCTCTGGCCGCCCAACAGCAGGGTCCCTCTGTCCGGAACACTCACGCGCGTCGTAAGGTTAGACATTTCCTGTTCGGGGGTCTCCACGGGATACTCGAGTACCTGCGGCGGCTGGCCTACAACAGGTTGGCTCGGGACTGATACAGTATTCTTTCTTATCCCGAGAAACTCGTTCTTCATGGTCGTAATGTTCAACAGCACGTTCTTCTTATCGTGAGTGATTATCGGCGTAATCATCAGGCTGTTCATCTGCATTACCTGCTGATACTGTGGAAGATTCCCTGTACCCGTAGTCTGCGTCCCCCCGGCTGTTGAGAACTGAGCCCCTTGTGTCTGGATTGGGGGCAGCGCAAACAGGAAGGGCCTGTTGATCGAGAAGGTCGCCACCTCGCCGCTAAGGACGCTTGCCATATTTGCCTGCAATGACTTCGAATCCCTGTGAGCCTGAGTTGCCCGTAAAAGGAACGAAACCTGCAGATCATCCAGTATCGAGCCGTAACCACCCCCAAGAGAAGCAGATGCCCCGATGCCGCCCAAACTCAGAGGCACCGCTGAAGGCTGCGTCTCGGTGAAGACGGCCGAGTCCTGCTCAAAGGTGATCTGACCCCAGTGGGTACCGGCGTTAATCGAGAAATCTACGTCCAGGCCGATATCCTCGAGGAAGTTCTCGCCTACAACCAGGAACCTGGCTTCGATGGAGACCTGATGTCCAAGCGCTACGCGCAGTGCCTCCAGGAGCTTCTCAATCTCTATATGGACTTCGTGGGTATTATAGACAGCCAGCTTCTTCGGTTG
>CP070824.1:1003899-1005287 GCA_020344395.1 Candidatus Zixiibacteriota bacterium
GTGACACTGCCCTTGCCACACATATCGACCTGGATTACCGACTGCCTCCATCGGACGATGGCCGTGGGGGTGACACGGCGCGCGACGTCTATTTCGAGGAGATGCCGTACTATGGCTACGCCGTGCCGGAGGGTCAGGGTCCGGAACCTTGGAACGATTATTTCAGCTATCTGGTTCTGCATCGGGACTACACCGGGTTTCCCCCCAACAACGATCCGGAGGGTGATATTGCAGGCGCGGCGAAAGCTACCGCTGCTCACGAATTTCATCACTGCGTCCAGTTTGCGTACGACGCAGGTGAGCCTCCATGGTTTCAGGAACTTGACGCGACGTATATGGAAGACATCGTTTATGACCTGACGGACGACAACTACAACTATCTGCCCGGTTTCATGAATTTCCCAGAGAAATCTCTGATGGAGTCATCCCTTCATATGTACGGGTCTTTTCTGTGGGGTGTTTTTCTAGCGGAACGCTTCGATACGTCGCTGATGGTTTCGGTGTGGGAGGGAGCCAGGTTCGATGATGTATACAGTGCTTTGTCAGATACGCTGCTGGCTAATTATGGCTGGACCCAGGATTCGGCGTTTGCGGAGTTCACAGTGTGGAATTACATCACAGGTCAACGGGATGACGGCAACCACTATCAAGAGGGTTCGTCGTACCCCGCTGTTGCCATCTCGGAGACATACGCCAGCTACCCGCGGCTCAATATTCTGTCGCCGGAGCAACCGGCCGGATACGGTTCCTGTTACATCCAGTTCCGGCCGGGCACAAGTGTGGGGAACCTTCGGTTGACGTTCACCGGGAGCCTCTCACGCACCTGGGCGGCTTATGTGATCAAGAGTTCGGCTGTTAATGTTCACCAGCCGGAGAAAATGGTGATCGACGACCTGACGCAGGCCGGGTCGCTGGATGTTCAGGATTTTGAAAATTATGAGTCAGTCACACTGATTGGCATAAATCTGGACGAGTTTAGCGGTGGTGCTTCCTTCAACTGCGGCGCCGAGATAGTCGGAGACCATGCCGTATCCTCAGTGCTGCTGACTGACAGTATGGTTTACGCGGGTGTGGCGCGGGATTTCGAATACGAAATGATCAACATCTCTCCCGTAAACGATGTGTACAGGGCTACAGCATGGGATGACTCCGGCTGGATTGCTCCTATCATGGTGGATCGGTTTATTGCGGCAGGGGAGTCCTCCATTGTCGACATTCCTGTCAGTCCTCCCGCCGGAACCCCACTTGGGTCCAGCAGCGTGCTGTTTTTCAGAGCCACCTCCCTGAACGACACTGACGTCTGGCATGAAGTGAACGGAACCGCTTACACGGTGTTGCAACGGGGTGACGCAGACTTTGATGGCCTCGTCGACATCGGAGATCTGACC
>CP070824.1:1005387-1006754 GCA_020344395.1 Candidatus Zixiibacteriota bacterium
GTGGTTACGACACGATGCTCGCCGTCTACAAAGACTGTGAATGCTACCCGACCGAAGATGATCTGATCGCATGCAACGATGACTTTGGTTCGGTCTTCCAGTCGCAGATCACCTTCCCTGTGGTTTCCGGCGGGAAATATCTTATCGAGGTTGGAGGCTATGCCTCAGAGACCGGCGACGGCGTACTGAACATTAGCTGTGAGGGCAAAGCCGGCGCGGTCAGACCCGACCTTGGCGACGCCCCGGACAGCACTAACAACTCCGGCAACAAGATCATGGGCGCGTATCCCTACCCGCCGTCGCGGCCGGGACATTTCCCGACCGTCTACGATGACGGCAGCGGCGTGGGACCTTATGGACCGGTACACCTCAATGAGATCGCGGTGGCCTTTCTGGGCAAAGCCATCACCGGTGAAACCGAGGCCGACAAGGGGCCCGATGATGACGGCCAGAACAATCTCAGGTCCAACGAGAGTTCACCGAACCACGATATCGGCGACGACTCGATTGAGCGGCCCTTGGCTCTGCCGAACTGCGGCTGGACCACATTCGACTACGAAGTCACGGTCATCGATCCGAACGTCGATCTCTGGGTTAACGTCTGGTTCGATTTCAATCGCGACGGCGACTGGGATGACATAGTCGAGTGCCCCGGCGGTCCGGTCCCCGAATGGGCGGTTCAGAATCAGTTCCTGTTCAATCTTCCGGCCGGACTCAACGTGGTAACAACACCGGGATTCCAGTCCGTGCATCCAGAAGATGCGCACGAGCGGGTCTGGATGAGAATCACCCTTGCTGAGAAGCCCTGGACGGGCGGCAGCAATCCCGGCGAACTGGGCAATGCCGGTTCCGGGCCCGCCGATAAGTACCAGATAGGCGAAACCGAGGACTACAACCTGCTGCCCGAGATTCCGGACGACAAGGACTGTCCGCTGTGTGAGGATGTCAACGGTGACGGCGTCATCGACCTGGACGATCTATCCGATTTCACCGCCCGGTGGCTCGAAACTTGTCTGTAATCAGGCTCAGTACCTTGACGGGGCCGTGAGTAGCCGACTGGCGATCAACGGAAGGTAGTGGTTCTTGATCTGAAAATGTGGTTTCAATAGCCCTAATAGGCATCGGGCGTCCGTGGCTGTCCACGGGCGCCCCTGCATTTGCGCAGAGCCACGGCAAGCCAAACCCCAAGTCCCCGCTTTCGGTCTTCCTCATCAGTTGACTGCCAAACCCAGAGAAATCCGGGCGGAGCGTTGACAGTCTGAGACTCCTGGCCTTTCAAAACATACGTGCACAACGGCATCGTCAGGTGTACGTCAGCATGTCGCCTGATCGCTGTCTGCGGTTGGTTGTGGTGACGATATGCTCTC
>CP070824.1:1006854-1008217 GCA_020344395.1 Candidatus Zixiibacteriota bacterium
CGTGTGGGGCGAGATCCCAGGCAACATTGATGTCCTTTTGAAACAGACCCAGGTTGAGCCGTCGCGAGCTTATGTACTGGATCTTCCCCAGTACCCCCTTATCGACGATTCGGGCGATCCATCGAACCGGAGCAGAGTAGATGAAGGTATGTCCAACCATCAGGGTCAGATGGTTTTGCTCGGCAAGCCTGATCAGATGTGTCGCATTGGATACTGAATCAGCCATCGGCTTTTCGACAAACGTGTGCTTGCCGGCGGACAAACTCTTGGATGCCATCGGGTAGTGCAGGTGGACCGGCGTGGCTATCACAGCGGCGTCGATCTCAGTGTCGTCCACGATCATCCGGTAGTCCTCCGTGGTTTTCACGTCTGGCCAGGTGCGCTGGACATACTTGAGCCGCTCTTCGTCAATATCACATACCATGGCGACACGACAGTCTCTCAGAGACATGAAATTTCGAACCAGATTCGGTCCCCAGTAGCCACACCCAATGATTCCAACGTTAGTCATTCTTACTGCCTCCTTTCATGCAAGAAACTGATGTAATGGCGTCTACTATTTCGATGGCGATGGCAATAGGTGTCTTCAACAGGATGAGCAAATCCAACCATAAGGACATTCTCTCGGTGTACTGAATGTCCAGGCGTACCATCTGCTCGAAAGACAGACGATTCTTCCCGCTCACCTGCCAGAGTCCCGTCATTCCGGGTGGTACACTGAACCGTGTGAGACACCACTCTGGATACTGCTGTAGCTCGTAAGCCAGCGGTGGACGTGGCCCAATCAAACTCATATCGCCTTGAAGCACATTGATCAACTGAGGGATCTCGTCCAAGAAGGTTTTGCGAAGCAATCTACCCAACGGGATTATATCGGGGTGGTTGTCTAACTTCGTCATGGGTCTATACGATCCAGCATCACCTGATTGGGCATTCCGTATCAACTCCGTCACATGCTGCTCGTGAATGGAGCTGTCCGTATCGAGTTGCATCGTCCGGAATTTGAACATGGTGAACGGCTTTCCCTTCATGCCTATGCGCTCCTGTCTGAAGAGGGCCGGCCCCGCAGATGCGACCCTGATGAGAACTGTGACCACCAGCATCACGGGCGAAAGCACCACCAGCCCGATTAGCGCGCCGCCGATGTCCATTGCCCGCTTCCAACCTGGCAAGGATGATCGCCGGAGGCCCTGCAAGCACGCAGAACCACCCCCCTGATTGTCTGAAGCCGCCAGCAGTTCGTCGAGCCAAGCAGTGTAGCTGGGTGGGAACGCGGAATTGATGGGGGCTTCATCCAGACGATTTCTGCTTTCGAGCGTCCAATCCGAGGGATAACTGTACACCTGACCTCTGGGGAATACCG
>CP070824.1:1008317-1009669 GCA_020344395.1 Candidatus Zixiibacteriota bacterium
AGAATCCGACAACGACTTTCTGGAATCGATCAAGAGGATTGAAACTGCGATGGATCGTCGGCCCATGTACGAACGGATAATGGCCCGATTGGAAAAACAAGAATAAATAGAATGTCATATCTAAATCCAGCAGGAACAACAATCATGTTCACAATAACCCCGGGAGGTAAATATGATCAACCGTGAAATACCGTGCCGCCGCCGAAACCTGACCATCTCGTTTCTGGTTTCTGCTCTCTTAATGGTCGCATGCTCGTCTCTCTATGGCCAGACACCACAACAAACTAACCGTTCGATAGACAACAGCGAGGTGGACGAGGTAATCGACTCCGTGTTGAGCGGCTTCAATATACACTACCTCTACCCTGATGTTGCGGAGGATATGAGCGCGCATGTTCGGAAAAAGCAGAAGGACCGCGAGTATTATGATGTCCCGAATTTAGAGGAGCTGACCGGCCTACTCACGGAGGATTTACGAGAAATCTCGCAGGACAGGCATATCTGGATTTCCCTCATGTCCCCGGAAGATCTCAATCCCACCATTGGTGACACGCTGACTGACGAGCAGATCGCCGCGAGAAGTCGAAGGAACTTCTTCTTCAAGAAAGTCGAGTGGCTACCGGGGAATGTTGGCTATCTTCGTCTTGACCGGTTCGATGATCCGATTCACGCAGGCCCCACGGCTGTGGCGGCTATGAACTTCCTGGCCAACTGTGCCGCCGTGATAATCGACCTGCGCCACAACGGTGGTGGCGAGGAGAAGATGGTGCGGCTGATAGCCAGTTACTTTCTGAAGGAGCCGGCACTCCTTACCAGCCTTTACTTCACAGAAACTGACTCGCTGGAACAGTCATGGACATATGCCTATGTCCCGGGACGGAAACTGATCGATGCAGATCTGTACATCCTGACCAGTGAGGGCACCGGCTCGGGCGCTGAAGCGTTTTCTTACGCGCTGAAAAACCTGGGCCGAGCCACCGTCGTCGGACAGACCACAGGCGGAGCAGCTCACTGGGCTGAGTACTACGATTTCCCGAACCTTCAGGTCCGCGCAAAAATCCCGATTGCCCGCCCCATAAATCCGATAACCAAAACCAGTTGGGAAAGGGTCGGAGTGGCTCCCACCATCGAAGCTTCGGCCGAAAAAGCTCTCGACGTGGCGTATCTGGAGGCGTTAGAAAACGTTCGAGAGAGGACCGCGCGTGAGATTGAACTGGCGGTTATTGACTGGGCGATTGACGGTGCAAAGTGCCAAATATCACCTCCGCAACTGAGCGTCGAGACATTGGAACAGTATGTCGGCACCTATGGTCCGCGAAAAATAACCCTGGAAAACGACGTTCTTCACTACC
>CP070824.1:1009769-1011114 GCA_020344395.1 Candidatus Zixiibacteriota bacterium
CCGGCCCATGGCAGCAACCATCAGCGCTCTGGCATTGTCATCGGTGCAGTAGCCATGGTCACGATCCGGAACGGTATGGGTGGCATGCTGCAAGATGCCAGCATCATCGGTCAGGCTTTTCAGGTGATCAAGCTTCATCTCCGGGAGCTCGAAATTTGTGATGGATTTGATGTTTTCAATATACAAGTGTCGGGGGCGGGGGTGCCGGGAACGGTTGAGCTGAACCTCGCTGAAAACCTCGAGATATCTTCGGGAAACCTCCTTCCAGATCGCCTCGCGACAAAATTTATAGGCCTTCTTGCGCATCGTATGCAGGTTCACATCGTTGGCAAGGAGGTCGATAATATGTTCCGCTATGGCATCAGGGTTCTTGAATGGAACGATTATTCCCCGTCCTTCGGCAAGCATCTCGGTCGCATACCAGTACGGGGTTGAAATAACTGCTTTGCCGGTTCCCATGGCATAGGCGAGCGTCCCGGATGTAATCTGGCATTCTTGAAGATAGGGGGTTACATATATATCAGCGGCGCCGAGAAACTCACACAACTCTTTCAGTTCGACAAACCGGTTATGAAAAATGACGTGATCGCTGATATTGAGTTTGCGCACGAGCTGTTGCAGGCTGATACGGTATTCCTCCCCATGCACTTTTATAACATGCGGATGTGTCGCCCCCAGAATAATGTAGGTAACATCGGGATGTTCTTTGGTGACGGACGGTAGCGCCTGCAGCACATTTTCAATACCCTTATTGGGGGAAAGAAGGCCGAATGTGAGAAGCACCTTTTTGCCTTCCACGCCGAACTTATCTTTGTAAAAGTTGGGATCAATGAAAGGCATATCCGGAATGCCATGATGGATAAAGGCGATTTTCTCCTTCGGAACGGCATAAATATCTTTGAGGAAATCGAAAGCCTTCCGGCTCATCACGATCAGTTTGTCGGACAGGTCAGACAGCTTGTGCATGACTTCACGATATTCCGGGGCGGGATCTCTCAATACTGTATGCAGCGTTGTCACGATCGGCATGCGAAGCTCTCCGAGAAGTTTCAAGAGATGGCTGCCGGCCGGCCCGCCGAAAATACCGTATTCATGCTGCACACAGACAATATCAGTCTGGCCGATATTGAGAAACTCCGACGCCACACTGTAATCGGCAAGTCTGTTCTGGTTGACTACAAATCGCACTTTTGCAGGATATGCGTATCCCTCGGGTTTGTCATTCATGGCAACCGCCCAGCAGTTAATATCGGGCGCTTCTGCCGATAAGGCCTCAACAAGATCAGTAGTGAATGTCGCAATACCGCACAGGCGGGGCAAATAGTTGCCGATTACGGCAACGGAG
>CP070824.1:1011214-1012538 GCA_020344395.1 Candidatus Zixiibacteriota bacterium
ACTGATTTGATGCGGCTCCTGGCAATCTCCAAGCGTCCCAGATCGCCGTGCTCCAGTACGACAACCGAACGGTCCTGTTTGGTAATCACGCCCTCAATAATGTCTCCGTCCATCAGGACGATCTTGTCGGCAAGGCTGTAGCCGGCGGCCGAGAGCCAAATGACGACAGCCCCCAAGAGCCACAGCCCTGTCCCCTGTCGAGACAAGCCAAGAAGAACTCCTCGCCCGATTATTGCCACTTCACCCAGATTGTTCCTAAGACACATACAGTGACCCATTCTGGACCTCACAAAGCCTATCATGGCGCCGGTGGCATCTCCCCTGCCAGCATTGCAACCGTCATATGCGTGTTCTGCCCCAGTGCTGCCTGACCAGATTCTACCGCCGCAGCCACGGCGATCACCATCAGCCCGACACAAATCATTGTCACAGGCTCAAGTGTTTTCGTCGACTTCGAGGTTTCCATCTTCACTTCTTAAAATCCACAGTTCAGTTCTATCACAGAGTTAATCTACACTATTCTTCCGGCTATTTCAACGACCAGCTTCCTACTGATCGGGTAACTTTCGAAATAGCTGCGTCACCGCACAATCTAACGTGCTTTAACCGTCTTCGCAGTAGGACTCTCTTTAATTTCGGCAGTGGCCCCACCTGCCCATATGACAAAACCTGATCGGCCGCATCTCCAATTTATTAAGCGCTAGAAAGCCATCGTAAAGTTCAGGAATAGGTGGTCGCCCTCCAGTCGGTGTTTAGCGTCGAACTCATGAATCCATTTCGCACTTACAGCTATGTCCCTATTCTTAATCTCTGGAATCCACATCCATGCCGGGCCAATACCTGCGGCCCTGCCTTTGAAGCTCCCAAGAATAGCTCCGCTACCGGAATCTCCGGTTATCTGTTTATAGTAGAAGCCGTGAAGTCCGAAGGCGAACGTCTCGGAGAGGAATTGATTGAGCATGTAATCCAGGTGGAATTCCTGACCGGTCTGGTAGTTGGTATCATCGTTCTCGGTGTTGTATATGTGTCCAATGGCAGCCGAGATTTCGTGACCTTTCTCCTCATCGAAATACGTGGCGGCAAGGGTCGTATCGAAGCTCCAGTAGTTCAGACCAGCATTGACCGGTCGGTTCCTGTCGTAGGAACCTGTTGGCATCGTAATCGATTCATAGGCGTTGATGTGAAATTTCCCGAAATTCCAGAAAAGCGAAACCGGCACGATGCCCGTGTCGCCCATTGCCGTTCGATCACTCGCGAAAGGCGTCTGTGTTGCGCCCAAGCTGACTCTGCCCGAGATGTCTCCATGATTCACGGACTGAAAAAC
>CP070824.1:1012638-1013961 GCA_020344395.1 Candidatus Zixiibacteriota bacterium
ACCGGCTCGACCCGGTGCTGAAGATTCTCATTGAGATGTATGCCGATCAACTCGAGCGCATCGACCGGCGAATCGATAAGACCTGGAGTGTGGCGGTCAATTCGCTTATCAATTCCTTGACGCCGGAAAGCCGACGCTGGCCGGTTCCGGCCCACACGGTTATGAGGTGCGTGCCGCTGGATCCGGTGGTCGAGGTTGATCCGCACACCCGCTTTTTTTACAAGGAGAAGCGAGAGGGGAGCAAGACCTTCTTCTTTTCGGCCCAGCGACCGGAAAAGATTGTAGCGGCAACGACACGACTGTATCTGGCCCGGTTCGGGGATATGGTGATCGACATCAGTCCTGGAAAGACGGATGAGTACAGTGAGTCCGATCTTTCGGACGCGCAGGTTCGCGGGAAAGGTCCGGGGCAGATATATGTCGGGGTGGAGTATGCCGGTATGCCGACGGGTTTTCGTCAGGCCAAGTTGTTTCTTCAGGGTCCGGAGACGGTGCTGAAACAGCTTCAGTGGGGTTACTGGTATCCCGGCAACAACTCCGGGGGTTTCCACGATGTCAGCAGATTCTGCCCGGGGATGACATCGAGCCTGGAAGCCATCTTCACGGCCGAGGATGAGCCGGTCAACTGGGGCGGTCTCCGCACGACAGCTGACCTGTTCCGGCATCTGGAAGACAGCTTTGTGCTTCTTCCGGAGGAGTTTGCGGCCACCTGGGAGTCGGGCCCGCCCGACCCGAAATTGATTGATATTATCGATGACGATGAGCTTCAGTACGCGATTCAGCAAGACAAACTTTACTGGATAAGAGTCGATTTGCCGGAGGGAGGCGACAAGGTTCAGTTCAAGAAGGGCTTTCAGCTGTATTTCGACTGCTTTGTAGCCACCAACAAGAACGGATTGTCCACTTACAAGTACACCGGGGGCAACCGGCTGGTGGAGGTCGAGATTCCCGAGCCGCTGGAGACGATTCTGGAGGTTTCCCTGGTGGTCGACTCCAACAAGAATGAATATCTACCGATTTATCGCGTTCAGGACAGTTCTACGGGACAGACATACTCGCTTGAGGAGCGTGACGGCAAGCTGGTCCTGTGGTTCGACTATTCCTCGTTGCTCGATACGCCCCCGGACCACGTTACGGTGCATTATTCGGTTACCTGCGGGGTCGATGCCAACGGTATCGACTCCGGTAAGATCAACGAGCTATACGAAAAACACCCTGGCCTGGAGTCGGCTCAGAACTTGACTCCCGCCATGGGTGCCGTTCCGGCTAAGACCGAGAAGCAGATTATCGCGGAGGTATCGGCGCGGCTGCGAAATCGTGACC
>CP070824.1:1014061-1015383 GCA_020344395.1 Candidatus Zixiibacteriota bacterium
TGTCCGAGGGTATCCCGAACAATACCATGGGAGCGTTTGTCTGACCGTCTATGAGCCCCTCGAACGCGGCCAGTTTCTCGGGCTGGGTCTGCGCCACTTGAATGGCATGGTGGTGACCGAAAGGAACGAGCTCCAGCACCGATACCACCAGGCCGAATATCAGTGACAGCCTGAGGGCCTTTCGAGCAACGAGGTTCTCACGGTTCTTCAGGAGCAAATAGGAAGCTACCCCGGCCATGACGAAGGCTCCGGTTATCAGGGCGGCATCGACCGTATGGAAGAAGCGAATCCACATTGAGGGGTTAAACACGGCGTCGGAGAAACTGAGAAGTTCGGCGCGACCGTTCTGAATGATGTAACCCGCGGGAGTCTGTTGCCAGGAATTGGCGACAAGAATCCAGAAGGCGGATATCGTGGCACCAACTGCCACCATCAGGATCGAGAACCAGTGAACACCTTTGGATACACGATTGCGGCCGAACAAGTAGAGACCGAGAAAGGCCGACTCGAGAAAGAACGCAAAAATGCCTTCGGCGGCCAGCGGGGCGCCGAAGATATCGCCGACGAACTTCGAGTATTCCGCCCAGTTGGTCCCGAACTGAAATTCCATTACGATGCCGGTGGCCACACCTACGGCGAAGGTCAGGGCAAACAGCTTTCCGAAGAACTTGCCCATCCGCACATAGGTGTGATCACCTCTTTTCCAGCCCAGGCCTTCGATTATAACCAGCAACCAGGCCAGTCCTATCGATACGGATGGGAAGATGAAATGAAACCCGATGGTCATCGCAAACTGTAATCGTGCCAGAAGCACAGGATCAAGGCTCATAATTCCTCCTGAGTGTATCGACATACTCCATATTGTTCAGACGCCGACGCGTCATATAGTTCAGTGCGTGCCATCGTCAACCCAAAGCCACGTCCAGTGTCATCATTACGGCGAAACCGATTATGGCGCCCCAGGTGGCGGCGTGCGAATGTCCGCTTGTCTGTGATTCCGGTACGAGTTCCTCGACCACTACGAAGATCATGGCCCCCGCGGCGAAAGCCAGTGCGTAGGGCAGAATGGGTCGGGCTACAAGGACCAGAGCTGCTCCCGCCACTCCAGCCATGGGTTCGACAACTCCGGATAGCTGACCGTACCAGAAAGATTTTGCCCGCGAGATTCCTTCCCGTCGCAGCGGCATGGAGACGGCTGTACCCTCCGGAAAGTTCTGTATACCGATGCCAATCGCCAGTGCTACCGCCCCGGCCAGAGTGGCAGATTCAAGACCGGCAGCAGCCGCACCAAACGCGACACCCACAGCCAGTCCTTCCGGGAT
>CP070824.1:1015483-1016758 GCA_020344395.1 Candidatus Zixiibacteriota bacterium
CTGCTTCAGTATGTCCTGTCGATACATGTCCAGTGGCTCATCCTTCCGGCTGTCCCCCTGTACAATGTCGATATCAGCGCCATGCTGGTGATCACGGCCGCGGTTCTGGATTTGTTCCTGGACCCTGATGCCCCGGTGATAGCTCCAAAGCTGACCGTCAATTACCTTTATTTTCTCGGCGCTCTGGCCGTGTGCGGCGTGCTGGGATACTGGCCCGGTCTGGCATGGCGGCAGCTGCTGTCGGTGAGCATACTGGTAGCCACTTTTTTCGCATTATTCCGGCTTTCGGCGAAGCTGCCAATCAGTCAGCTTATAAACTGGTTTGTCATCTTAGCCATCCTTCACTCAGCATACGTGCTGGTTCCATACATTGCATCCGGTGGAGTAATGCGGTCGTTCGGCCTGGCCCGGTCAATTTTCGGGCATCAGGCGATGGCGGCCCTGCCGGTGGCGCTGGCGCTCTATTTTGGCGCTCCACAGAGAAAAGCAGGGCGATACTTGCTCGGCACGGTGATCATTCTTGGGGGCCTGATCGCCACCCAGTCACGTGCGCCTATAGCATTCGGCCTGGTATCCTGCGCTTTTGTGTTTCTGGTGGTTCGGAATCGCACGAAGGATACCGGCAACAACGGCGAATTCGCCAGACTTGCCCGAGGCCGGGTCAAGTTCGTTATATGGGCAACCGTGGGTGCCGTTGCAGCCACACTGCTTCTGAGTTCAGGGGTATTTGCGGACGTAATTGACCGGTTTGCTGAGTTGTTGAGCCTTGACCCAAAGGGTACTTTTCGGTTCCGTCTGATTCTCTGGGAGAAATCCGTCATGGCTTTCCTGGATCACCCGATCTTCGGAGTCGGTCCCGGGGGATATAAATACCTGAATGATATCTACCCGCACCTGCATCTGGACCCCACATATGCTTACCTCCGGCAGATGACCGCCCACAACCTGCTGCTGCATTATCTGGCTGAAACCGGGCTGCTGGGGGGGCTCGCGCTGATTGCTTTGATGGTGAACAAGTTACGTCTTACCAGATCAGGCTGGAGACAGTCAGCCCTTCCCGCCAGCGGCGTGGCGCTGGCCCTGTACGCTTGGGCCTTCCTTTTCGCTCTGTCCAGCTGTATAGATGCCGCCTGGATGTACGGCCAATTGAGCTTTTTAGCCATATTCTTTGCGGCCCTGGTGGCGCGGCAGGCAGCCGAAATAGGCGCCGGTGCGGGCAGAGAGGCCGACCGGCCGACCTAACCTCAACTGTGATAATATCTTGACAGACATATG
>CP070824.1:1016858-1018119 GCA_020344395.1 Candidatus Zixiibacteriota bacterium
GCCACGTCCAGGGTCAGACAATGAGAGTAGTCGGCCCCTGCCCCTCCCAGAAAGGTACACTTCTGAAGTTCAGTCAACTCGCTGTCGAATCTAGCCACAAAGACATCGCCGTCCCCGTAGGGAGATGAGCCGGTGCCGTTGTATGTCGAGTCGTAGGCTCCAGAGGTGTAAGGAAAGCCGGATGAACTGGTGTGCCCGCCGATATATACGCGGCCCATTCCATCGACAGCTACAGATGTTGCCCGGTCGCTCCCGCTGCCGGTAAGAACGGCCAGCCCGAGCAGATCTGACAGGTCGCCAGTGAGCCGGGCCACAAAAGCTTCTTCTCCGCCGGCCTGGTCCCCGTGGGATGTGCTCGCGGATGACACGAAATCCTGAGAAAAGGTATAACCTGCAATGTAAATGGATCCGTCCTGGCCGACGGCCACGGCCATGCGTGGGAAGGCCAGTTCGGAACTGCTCCCGCCTAGATAGGTCAGGTCCAGCGACGCGGAGACTTCAGCAATTCCAGTACCGGGGCCGGCGATCAGACACCCTGCAACAACAAATACCAGAGCCGGTTTGAGATAGCATGGTACAAACATGTCTTCTCCAGAGATGATTTTCGGTTTTGGACGGACGTCTCTGCTCATTATGGTTGACGCAGCCTCGTTATTCTATCATTTGCCGGCCGAAAACACCGTGAATCAGGGTCACAAAAGAGCAAGACTTGCCTGATGTCCTTAAATAGTGTATGGTTCAGCAGGTTGTGAAGGCACCTGGTATCCATGAGCATTGAATCTTTGTATCACAAAGCCAGAGAAGGACATAAGGGGGCGGAAACGGAACTGTATCAGTATCTATCTGATAGATTCCGGCTGTTCGTTCAACAGAGAATAAGGAATACACAGGATTCTGAGGATATTGTGCAGAAAGCCCTCGCGACGATTGCTGAGAAACATCGTGGGACAGATTTCCAGACCAGTTTCGCCGGCTGGGCCTACAAGATTCTCGAGTATAAAATTATGGATTACTACAAGGCCGAGCGCACCCGGCAGAAACATCTCAGCCCGCTTCCCGATCACGACCCACTCGGCCGGAGAGTTGATCTGGACCCGGTGGTAAAACAGCGCATGCTTGACTGCCTCAGGAAAGTCGCGCTGGCTGATAGCAGGTTTGCCCGGGCGCTAAATTTACATTATCAGGGTTATGCCAGTGACGAGATTCGCGAGAAATTGAAGCTCAAAAAAGCCTACTTTTACGTCGTACTTTCACGGGCCCG
>CP070824.1:1018219-1019468 GCA_020344395.1 Candidatus Zixiibacteriota bacterium
ATCAATCTCTCCACCTCGCAGGCGACTGCCGATGTTGCCGAGGCTCTGGGTTCACGCGTGTACCGCTCCAAGGTAGGTGAGGCCAATGTTGTCGCGCTGATGCGCCGCAAACGAGCGATTATCGGGGGTGAGGGCAACGGTGGTGTGATCTACCCGGCCTTTCACGCCGGACGGGATTCATTGGTAGCGGCCGCCCTCGTCCTATCAGCGCTGGCCCGGGAAAGAAGGAGTCTCTCAAATCTTCTGGCAACTTTTCCGAAATATAGTATTATAAAGACAAAAGCTCCACTTCCGGGAAACTTTGACTCAAAACTGGCACGCTTTGAAAAGGGAATATGGAAGTTGTTGGAGAAAACCACGATAGACCGCTGCGATGGCCTTAGATTTGACTTCGAACAGGGTTGGCTGCAACTGCGCAAATCCAACACCGAACCGATATACAGGCTGATAGTGGAGACAACCAGCGACAAACTGACTCAGGATCTTCGGCGGAAGACCCTTCGTTATTTCAGAAAGTAGAGGTAAACAGTCTCATGTGCGGCATTGTAGGTTATGTAGGCTCGCGGAAAGCTAGGCCGATACTCATAAACGGTATTAAACGACTGGAGTACCGGGGCTATGACTCGGCCGGCATCGCACTGCTCACCTCAGAGGGGTTGGTTGTTTCCAAGTCGGTCGGCAAGATCAGCATGCTGGAGGCGGCTTTGGGTGACCGTGAGTTCGACTCAACGCACGGCATCGCCCATACTCGTTGGGCTACACACGGCGAACCGAGCGAAGCAAATGCCCACCCCCACACTGATAACGACCACCAGATTGCTCTGGTCCACAACGGTATCATCGAGAACTATCGCACCGTGAGGGAGTTTCTCGTCCGCAAAGGCGTGACAATCAAAACACAGACCGATACAGAGGTCCTGGTACACCTTATCGCCATGAACTACAAAGGCGATCTGACCGCTGCGGTGAGAGATGCCCTGACACAAGTCGACGGCACCTATGGCATTGCGGTGGTATCAGCGCGGCATCCAAACACTGTGGTCGCTGCCCGGATGGGCTCCCCGCTGGTTGTCGGCCTCGGGGACAGCGAAAATTTCGTCGCTTCCGATGTCTCCGCTATGCTGGAGCATACCAACCGGGTCGTATACCTCGAAGACGGAGAGATAGCGACGGTTACTCCTAATGATTATCGCATCACCACCATCCAAAACGTAGCTATCACCCCGACTATCGAGGAAATCAGTTGGAC
>CP070824.1:1019568-1020803 GCA_020344395.1 Candidatus Zixiibacteriota bacterium
TTCTCTTTGTGCCGACCCTGTGGATTCTGGAAGGATACGTTTTTCTCCCCGCCCCGTGGCAGGATTACGCTCTCCTGCTGGCCAGTGGGGCACTGGGTATCGGTATTGCCGACACCCTGTTTTTCATGTGTCTCAATCGACTTGGAGCCGGTCTGACGGCAATCGTTGACTGTCTTTACAGCCCGTTCATCATCGGCCTTTCCATGCTCTGGCTGGGGGAAATATTATCTGTGCTTCAGATTCTGGGCGTCATCCTGATCATATCTGCCGTTCTGACCGCCACCTACTCTCCCCGTGATGGGTCAATCACCAAACATAGCTTACTTCTGGGGGTCACTTACGGAGTTCTGGCGATGGCTCTGATGGCGCTGGGAATAGTAATGATCAAGCCTCTGCTGAACCGTTCACCGCTTCTCTGGGTGACGGAGGTTCGTCTTTTGGGCGGGGTGGTTGTGCTGGTTCTGGTGCTGACTTTTCATCGCGCCCGTCGACCAATACTCTCATCGATATATTCGGCGGGGGGGAAAGTATATACTCTGACCGGATCTCTGATTGGCGGCTATCTGGCCATGCTGGTGTGGCTGGCAGGAATGAAGTTTACCATGGTATCGACCGCAGCCGCGCTGAATCAGACGACTAATATCTTCATTTTTATCCTGGCAGCAATTTTTCTCAGAGAGAAGATCACGGTGCAGAAGACAGTGGGAATAGTCCTGGCCGTGTGCGGAGCGCTTCTGGTGACCTTTGCCCAGAATCAATAAACACTCCTGTCAGCCTTTGTTGACATTCAGGCTATAAGCCGTAAATTTAAGAATGACCGGCCCCACAAATTCTCAGGCGATTGTACGCATCCTGGCCCTGTGTCAGTTTTCCGGGGTTCATCCCCGCATGATGGAAGTACTCATTCAGCAGTACGGCGATATTGAACACATTTTCAAGGCCGACGCCGGGTCATTGATGAGCATTGGCGGGATGACCGCCGACACGGCCAACCAGGTCGCTAATGCCAACACCCAACTGGACCGGGCCGAAGAATATTACTCTAGCCTTCGCCAGCGCGATATCAGCGTTGTCTCACGTTTCGAGCCATCCTATCCTCATCGCCTCTTCGAACTGAACGACCCCCCGACGTTGATGTTTTACCGTGGTGTATTGCCGGACGATAGTGCCAAGATGGTCGCCCTGGCCGGGGCGGAGAAGGCCACCAGCGAGGGCATCGAACTGACTGTTGAGGC
>CP070824.1:1020903-1022124 GCA_020344395.1 Candidatus Zixiibacteriota bacterium
CAGCGGTCTGCCATACGAAACCAAGCATTACTGGCGCGTCGATGAGGTCACAGGGCGGTCATATCCTTCTGTGGGTACAATATACAAAGGTGATGTCTGGGAGTTTACAACCCAGTTGTTGACATCTGAATATCGTGATAAGGGCTACCTGTATCTGTCGCCCTTACCGGGAGCTGAGTATGTATCTCCGCAGACAAGGTATTTTCTGGTGCGTTTTGAGGCCGTTTCACCCAACGATATCACAAATCTGCCGACATTCATTGAGGTAACAGGACAGATAAGCGGACCCCACACAGGCCAGACCAAGGTCGCCACAGACGGCAGAACAGTTATCTTTGAGATCTCATCGATTTTCTCCAACGACGAGCTTGTCACAGTGACGTTGACACCGACAGTAGACCCCCGCGTCCCCGGTGTGGTCGAGCCTTTTCAATATCAGTTTATGATAACAGGGCCAATGCCGGACCCCCTACCTTTACTGCTTCCTTTTCCTCGGTCAAGCAGTGGATCGACAGCAGGTGAGCAGGTCACGAACACGCAGTCGAAGGCCGAGACGGAATACATGGCGTCACCCACAGCGGACGTGATCATGACAACCGAAGACGCAGTCTCCGACACTGCATCCGAGGAGGGTATGATTATGGGAAATGGCGTTTCTGTTCCCAGGGACTTCCCTCAAGTCGTAATCACGGTCAATAACAATCCATCTCCCGGTTATATCTTCATCTCATATCCCCATTATGGTGACACCGAAAAGTACGCGATGATGCTGGACAACAGTGGATTACCCGTCTGGTACCGGCGAGGCGGCATTGGCAATCTATGGAATGAAATTAAAGTCCAGAGGAACGGGACGATCACGATGGGCATGTTCACCGGCTACGACAAGAACTTCAACTGGGTCTGGAATTACTTCACTGGGAACGGTTATGGTATCGATCATCACGATCTTGAAGTGCTCGAGGACGGCGGCTATCTGATGATTGGCGGCCGTAACAACACCGTCGACATGTCTCGATATATCCCCGGCGGCAACTCCAGTGCGAACGTACACGAGACGATCATTCAGGAATACACGGCAACGGGAGAACTCATCTTCCAGTTCCGTTCCTGGGACAACTTCGACATCAGCGACGTCGAGGCGAATGTCGAGGATCCTCTGAGCGAGAACATACGCTTCCCCCACATAAATGCGACCGATGTCGATGAAGACGGCCATCT
>CP070824.1:1022224-1023442 GCA_020344395.1 Candidatus Zixiibacteriota bacterium
ACCTTGGCAACGAAGGCCGAAAGGTCCGAACCATCCGGCAGGCGAAGATCAACCTGCCACCCGCGGAAGGAGGAGCCCTCATCGATGATCATCAGGTGGGGATCCGCCTTGTCCCTAAACGCATCGTACTTCAACACCGTATCGATCTTGATAAAATCCAGGTAATCCGAGCAGGTCATCCCGTTAACCTTCAGGATCTCCGACCCCTCAGGCACGGTGGTCCCATCGTATTGCCAGTCATCATGCGTGAAGTATCGATCCCCTTTACACATGACACGGAAGGGAGGGTGCGCGTAAACGGACAGACCGCCGGCCACGCGCGGCCAGTACCTCGCCCGGAGGAATTGCCGGGGACCGATCCCCCAATCGATGCCCAACAGCGAACCGACTGCACAGGCCTCCAGCCAGTCATCCGACAGCATATAGGCGTGGCCGGATACGCCGATGATGTTGAAATAGTGCAATGCGACCAGGCAGAATTCTTCGTTGGTTTCTGCCTCTTCTGCGAATTTCATGTACTTTGGCAGCAGGGTTTCGTAGCTTGGTGTGCCCTTGTACTTCTCATTGACTTCCACACAGGGGTGACAATCCCTCGCCCACCTGGCCAGGAAATCAATGTCGCTTGCCCGGTCTTCGGCCGTCAGCTTCGGGGGGCTCGCGCAACCGCCCGAACCAAACAAGACCAACAGAATGGCACAAACAATGATTAATCGTGCAGCATGCTGCGCCCAAACATTACGGCTCTTGGTTTTCATAGTTCGTATTCCTTTCGGCTCTTGCCAACGTCGCCAGTCTGGGGCCGAAAAACGAGGTCCTTACGACCAGTTTATTAGTATCTTACGTATCTTTGTTTCGATTGGTGCTGGGCGGAAACGTCTGCTCGGGAGTGCTGAGACCATTGATGACTGCCTGTATCCAGGGATCTTTCAGTAGGATCTCTCTGTCGACTCTGTCCGGTAGTGGACAAGAAGGTAATTCCACATCCGGCTGCACGCCGGTCAGTTCGAGGAAGGTCCCATCCGGATTTATATCCAGGTCCGCCGCCATGCGAAAAATCATGCCGCTGGCAGGCAATCGCATGACCGGCGCGATGATGTAATCTCCCCCGGCCCCGGCGGACCTCTGGCCGACCAGTGTGGCCAGCCCCGTTCGCTTGACAGCATCCAGATATGTCTCCGTCGCAGAGGCGCTGTATTGATCCATCAGAACATACATATC
>CP070824.1:1023542-1024758 GCA_020344395.1 Candidatus Zixiibacteriota bacterium
TTATGAATCCAGTGAGTATAGCCCCCAGAACGTCCCCAGTGAGCAATGCAATCCCGCACGCCGAGGTTACGGAAAGACCTGTGCCGAAATGCAGGAGAAGAGACACGCTGAGATAGCCAAAAGGGAGGCAGAACAAGTACAAACGATCCAGTCTTCCTTTCGCTAGTCCCCTGTAAATGCAGGTAGTAACCATGGGCTGTCTCCTTGCCCAACGTCAGCGGTGAGCCGCGGCGTTAGCCGTTGATTGGGTAATAGCACAAGCGTAATGGGGACGCATCATTCTCTGATCAGAAACTCAAGTGCCTCTGGCATCCAACCGCTATCCCAGCGATGCTCACGGTAGGCTTCCATGACATATCGATGAGGGATCCCTTCGTGAACCATAAGGTTATGAATCCGCGCCCCTCCGAGGGCCCGCGGACTACCATCACGGCTGAAATAGAAAAGGCGCACCTCATCCCCCAGTTCTTTGCCCCGGGTCTTCAAAAGTGTGGAAATTCGGAACTTCTCAAAGTTCTCCTCGCTGCCGAAATCTCTTCGAATCCTCTCCTCTCGATCGTAGCCTGGGTCAAAGGGCCCCATGTCGACGCGAATCCCTGGGTCCCAACCGACAGCCTTGTGAAACTTATCTGGATGACGCAAGAGCAAAGTCATTGCACCCCAGCCTGATTTGCTAAAGCCTATCAACAACCGCCCTTTCCGATCCGCTCGAACCGGGTAGTTTGTTTCCAGGAATGGAATCACCGTTTTCAAAAGGTGGCTTTCATCCAGCTTTCCGGGATTTTGGTCGTGATCGGCAAACCAGGGCTTTGACGAGAAAGCTGGGGCGACGCAGATTAACTGATGCTTGTCGTGAATGTTCGCTTTCTGTACCTCAACTAGGCCGTCGCCGTGTTTGAAGAGGCCGTCTTCGTGAACCGGCAAAACAAAAAGCACGCGATAGTGTTTGCCTTCCTTTAACTCATCGGGCAGCAATACCCGCAGCGAAGTTTCTCTCTCCTGATAAGGAGACTTCAATTGATGGCCCCGTATCCCATTCTCATCGATTTCGGCTGATCGCGCCAATGCAACAATGATTGACAAGATGAGCGTAATGATGCGAGCGCTGCGTGTGCTACCTTATGCCAACTCATATCCCGTTCCTCGCCTTCACCTCTCCCCTAACCCAATCTCTCAACCTGTGCCACTTCTGCTGACGGGAGACAGCCTAGCTCAT
>CP070824.1:1024858-1026071 GCA_020344395.1 Candidatus Zixiibacteriota bacterium
GCACTTCGGCGGCAGATTGGCAAAGTGAATAGCTCTCACTCTGTCGTCGGGTCGATCGGAATCCATCCGTCCCTCGAAACCAGCGGCGCGGTAGTCGGCGTCGGCACGATACGGATTAGGGTAGGCGTACACCTTCAAACCAAGCCCGGCCACATCCTGCACGGTAGCGTTCGCATAAGTCGCTTTCGCTCCCGAGGTGACGGAGCTCTCGAGCGCCTCGAGTTCCGCCTGGGGAGAGCCAAAATCGAAAGCAGTCACGTTAACCCAGTAAAGGACGGTGGGCAGCAGGTTCTCGATCACATGCTCGTATTCGAAGTACTTGAAGTAGCCGTCGTCCGTTAATTCGTTCGGGTTCGCGGAGTCCGGATTCAAACTGGACGGGTAAGGCTGGTCGGGATAGATTTTTCGAATAGGGGTGAGAACGCCAAAAGTGGAGACGTTGAAGTCCTGAGGATCAAAATAGAACAGCGAATCCTCGAATAGAGGGTGCCGGAAAGGGTTGCTTCGATCATACAGGAGAGGAAGAAAGGTGGTATCGTCGCAAGAGCTTGCGTAAAGACACCTGAGTTCCTCCAGAGTAAACGGCTGCTCGAGCAAAACAAACTCATCGTCAACCAACACATACTTATTATAGTCCTCGCGGTCGTAGGATGCCACCAGGCTGAAACTTGACTCTCGCTCATCCCTTCCGATGTACAGACGATACCCTTCGAAATCGATCTTCCTCGAGAATACGTCTTTCGCCGTCTCCGAGCGCAAGCCGTTTAATCGGACGCGTATGCTGCCGACATCAGGCTCGAGCCAAAATTGCGGAGCCGGTGGGGGGGCGGCCCCGCGGAAATCCGGGATCCCGTCACCCTCATACCAGATCACATCACAATCGTTGCCGTTAAAGAAATCCAATGAGACGGTGTCCTCAATGTCGTCCAGGGAGGCGCCAATCTCATCGTTGCAGCACACTCTAACTTTGCCGAAATAGTCATCACCGTCAGTATCCACCCCCGGATTGTCATAAATTCTGCCGGACCAGGCAGCATTAAGGCCAAGGTCGCTAAAGTTTATGTTATCGTAGAAGGCATCGGGAAGGTGCGGGAGGTTAACGATGTTGTTGGGGTCGACATGAAAGCCTTCGCCCGCTATGTATGCGAAGGATATGGGCAGCCTTTCACCGGGATCGATGTCGAACGGGCCGAACGATAACAGGTACCTCGTA
>CP070824.1:1026171-1027374 GCA_020344395.1 Candidatus Zixiibacteriota bacterium
GCACTCCAGTGGGCGTTGCGGCTGGGGTCGAGCTTGAGTTTGTTGTGACGGATGAGATCGGATGTAAATTCCGATATATGCACCATCCTGGTGGACGCCGCATTCTCAAACCTGGTCCCTGTGAGTGGTGAAACCGGCACCTCGAGAAAGTCGGCCGGGCCGTTCATGGTATCCATGTACTGATGGAGGACGCGCCACATGTGACCGCACTCACCGCCGATTATCCACTTTACACCAAGGCGCCTGGCCTCCATGTAGATCTTCGAGTTGAGCCGCTTCATCATCTCGGACGAATGAAACAGGCCGAAATTACCGCCCTCGGAGGCATATGTACTCCATGTGTAATCAAGGCCGATCTCGTGGAAGAGGAGCAGATAACCGAGGAAGGTATAGTAGTGCGGCGATGCAAAGTAATCCGCCGACGGAGCCACGAAAAGTATCTCCGCGCCCTTCTTGTTGATAGGAGCGTTGACACGGATACCTGTAATCTCCTCCAGTTCATCCACGGCGAACTCAATGCTGTCGGCAAAGCCGTGCGGCTGAATCCCCAGATGGTTTCCTGTCCGATAGCAGTTCGCGAGCGGGGTGTTGACCCACTCGATACTGACGCCGAGCAGGTTCAACAGCTCCCTGCCCATCATCGTGATCTCGGCCGTGTCTATGCCATAAGGACAAAAGACAGAACAACGCCGGCACTCTGTGCATTGATAGAAGTAGTAGAACCACTCCTTGATAACATCTTTGGTCAGCTCTCTCCCACCGGCCATTTTCCCGAGTATCTTGCCGGCGGCCGTGAAGTCATTACGGTAAACCGAACGCAAAAGTTCCGCACGCAGGACCGGCATGTTCTTGGGATCACCTGAGCCGATGAAGAAGTGGCATTTGTCCGCACACGCACCGCAACGCACACAGATATCCATGAACACCTGGAAGGTGCGATACTTCTTGAGTCGCTCCCGCAGTCCCTTGAAGATTATATCCTTCCAGTTGTCGGGAAGCTGCCAGTCATCGTCGGGTGGTGACCACTTCCGCGGATTCGGCAGATCCAGGTATTTCAGGGTGTCCGGAACAGCCGCGTAGTTCCATGTTCCTTTGCGGAACTCCACCGCCGGATCAGTCCACCCTTTCCCTGACGGCTGGAATTCTACGCGGGCCAGCTCTTCTGGTTTTTTTACAGCCTCTGACATAGTCTATTCTTTCTCC
>CP070824.1:1027474-1028673 GCA_020344395.1 Candidatus Zixiibacteriota bacterium
TGCATATGCCTTTAGACCACCTACATTATATACGTGCTCAAGCAGCAGGTAATTCAGGCAAAATCAGTTGAAAAGCGAGGGGCAAAAAATCCGCCCGGCCGGACCAGGCGGGAACTGTTCTCAATCGGGGTCAGAGCGGGAATCGATAATCCTCTGGGCCGCCTCGACAACGGGCGAATCGGGCGGTACCTCCCGAGCACTGAATTCGACGGTGCCGACTATCTGAAGAGGGTAGCTCACCACAGAGTTCTTAAGGTAGATCTTGAGAACCGAATCGGAGATACGGTAGCAATCCTCTTCGCTGCGGCCACGGAAATTATATTCATAGGAATCGCCATCGATAAACCAGATTTTAAGGACATACTCGACCATCCGGTCTCCCGGGGCGGGAAGGCCACAGATCGGGCAGATGTTCTTAAGCACGCGTCCCGTTGACCTACGCCCGGTGATAAACTGCAGCTTGCGGGCGAATGTCTTGGAGACACGGTTGTGACGGCAAAAGCCGGAAGTCACGGTTTCGTCCTTCGACTGGTTATCGGTTCTTCTATTACCCAGTTGTTCGCCCGGCAGGTGTGGTTGGTGGGCGGATCGGCCCATCAGCCGCCACCACCAGTTGAGCAGCGGGTTGGATCTTGTATACTTGTCGGCTCTATTATCGCTCATTTTCTGCCAAATAGTCTCTTGCTTCGTACCTATGAAAATCGTGATACGTAGATTCGAGGACGTCCCTAAATTATGCCGGGTGCCCATCCTGCGCAAGCGATTTGTAATTGTTTCGGTTCTTGTGGCGGGCGGCTTTAGGGTTGGGGGCCGGATCGCTCACTGATCCCGGGACAGTCGCAGGTGTCAGCGGAACCGGCACAAGAACACTATTCCACTATTGAGAGGAACCTCATGGCCTCCTCTCGCTCATCCGGGAGCCACTTTGCTACCCAATAAACTAAACCGCTGTCTATCAAGTTGAGCCTGCGAACCTGATACGGATATCTGTAATCAGTCAGAGATCTAACCTGCCCTGCTCGATCCATGACCATGAGATTGGCCGTCGAATCCTCTGCTTGTCCTGCGATGTAATAGATGGATGATGCACCTGATCTTGATTTGGGCAAATACCTGGCTGACCGAGGGCGGGCCAACTCTTTCCCACTGTTCGAATCAACGGAGTATGAATACAAGCTTATGTATGGTTGGCTTAGGGT
>CP070824.1:1028773-1029969 GCA_020344395.1 Candidatus Zixiibacteriota bacterium
GGCTGCACCTCGCGTTCCCAGTTGACGATCTTGCCCATCGTTTGGGTGAGTTCCTTGCGGTGGCATTCATCGCACACGTCGAAGTACTCCGCCGGGACGGCCCGCTGGCGGCTCAGGTGCTCGGCAAAAACTTTTGTGATCCCCGGCTTGCCACACTCAGAGCAGGCTATCAGCTCAAACTTCTTCTCCCAGATGGTCAGGTAGTTGCCCTTCACGGCATACTCGATAAAGTTCGTGGGGCAGTTGCTGGCGCACGACAGGCAGCCGGTACAATCCGGGGGCGGCTTGTGAAGGGGAGGGGCGACTTCCCGGCCGTGGCCGCGTCCGGCTGTGGATATGGCTTTGAAACCCATCTGGTCACAGATGCGGGTACACAGCCCGCACAGAATGCAGTTGTCGCCGTCGACCACCGTCTCGTAGCTGGTCTGGAAAACTCCGTACTCACCGGCCAGCTGGATTATTTCGGGGCATTTGGGATGGCGGGCCAGGAAAAGGTCCAGAATGGTCCTGCGGAGCTGGTTGACTTTCGGCGCATGGGTGTTGACAATCAGACCGGCGGCAACGGGGTAGAGGCACGAAGTGACGTAATCGCACCAGCCGTCCCACTCGGGCCGGGTGATCTCCACCACGCACAGACGGCAGGCACCAAAAGGTTCGACCGCTTCGTGGTGACACAGGGCGGGGATGTCGATCTTCTCGCGGCGCAGGACCGCCAGCAGCATTTCACCTTCCCGTGCCTGAACAACCCTGCCATTTATCGTTAGACTGACCATGTTTTCTCCTAGCTCACTAAGACGGCGTCGTAGCGGCAGACCGCGTAGCAGGCGCCGCACTTGGTGCACTTCTTCTGATCGAGAAGGTGAACCTCGCCCTTCTTTCCGGTTATGGCGTGGGTGGCGCAGACCGCGATACAGGCCATACAACCGGTACATTCCCGGGTGATTTCATAGGTGATTAACTCGCGGCACACTCCGGCCGGGCAGCGCTTGTCGCGGATGTGGGCCAGATATTCATCCCTGAAATACTGGAGCGTGCTCAAGAGCGGATTGGGCCCTGATTTGCCCAGCCCACAGAGTGAACCGATTATAATCATCTCCGAGAGCTCTTCCATCTTCTTCAGGTCGTCCTCGGTGGCCCGGCCCTCGCTGACTTTGGTGGTCAACTGGTGAAGCTGATACAGTCCTTCCCGGCAGGGA
>CP070824.1:1030069-1031264 GCA_020344395.1 Candidatus Zixiibacteriota bacterium
ACTTCGGGGTGGACATAAAAGGACTGGTGGCCGTGCTCGGGGTCGGCTCACTGGCCATCGCGCTGGCCGCCCAGGAAACCCTGGCCAACATGATCGGCGGCTTTACCATCATGATCGACCGCCCCTTCCGGAAAGGGGACATGGTCCGACTTCCCGATGGCCGCCGCGTGAGGGTGCATGAGATAGGCATCCGCTCGACCAAGTTCCTCACCTACGATAACACCCTTGTCATTGTGCCCAACTCTGAACTGATAAAGGCGACGGTTCACAATATCACCTATCCAGCTCCACGTGTCAGGGTAGTTATTGATGTCGGAGTCGACTACGGTTCGGACATGAGCTTAGTTCGCGAGGTTATGCTCGATGAGGCGTCAAAACACGACACCGTCCTTAAGGACCCCGCCCCGCAGTTCTTCTTTCTCAACTTCGGTGACAGTTCACTGGACGTTTCCATGCGCTGCCACATCGTGAGGGCCGAGGATTACCGTCGCGTAGCCTCTGATCTCCGCACTCAGATTCTTAACCGTTTCCGCGCCGAAGGCATCGAGATTCCGTTCCCGCAACGCGTCGTCACCATGCTCAAAGAGCCGGAGAGTGGGGGAGAGTAAGGACCGAATCATCAGGCATTTAGCAGGTCTGATCGATAAGAAACCTGCATCAATGGACATCAACGTCATACTGAGCGGACATCAACATCATACTGAGCGGAGTCGAAGTATGACGTACGGCCTCTTTATCTTGGCTGGCCAGCCCCGGCTCACTGACACTGTGCCGGTGGCGTGTAACTGATAAACAGAAAATCAATCAGCGCCGTCAGGTCACCCATGTCGACAATGCCTCCAGGGTCGCCGTCGACATTCCCTTCACCCGGGCACCCAAGCGGGGCAAAACTGATGAAAAGATAGTCAATCAGTCGGGTGAGGTCGGCTATGTCAATCAGATTCGCCTGATCGCAATTGGTGTTTCCGGCTATGCCGATGCACTCGCAGGCATCACCGATGCTGTTGGTATTACCGTCCTCCTGACCGGGATTGTACAACCAGGGGCAATTATCTACACCGTCTTCGATTCCATCGTTGTCGTTATCCGGGTCACACGCATCCCCCAAACCGTCGTCATCACTGTCCGCCTGCCCGGCGTTGGCAACGTCCGGGCAATTGTCACAGGCGTTACCGATACCGTCTTCATCTGTATC
>CP070824.1:1031364-1032557 GCA_020344395.1 Candidatus Zixiibacteriota bacterium
GGCGGTCGCGGCCGCCGTAACAGCGGTGGCGAAGCGACCGGAATATGCGGATTACCGCAATAATCTGGGTGAGACCTACCTTTCGGCCCAGGCCCTGGAGAAGGCGGCGGATGAGTTCGCGCGGGCTATCGAGATTAACCTGTACTACAGTGATGCCTACTACAACTATGGACTGGTGCTGGTGTTGCAGGGCCAGCGGGATGATAAGGCAGCCGTGGTGCCGAACCTGGTGACCAAATCCCTGGATTACTTCAATAAGGCGGCCCTGATCTATCCGGACTACCGGACCACGTCGTTCGAACGCGGCCTGAAAGCGCTCGATGCGCGCGAGTTGAAAATGGCCTTCAACCTGCTCAGAAATGTGCGTCAGCAGAAAAAAGACGCGCACGGGCGAAAATACGCCCAGTACTATATGAAGTACGCTCTCCATCCTCAGTGGATTACGGAGAAGATCGTACAAGAGCGAATAGAGTTTCTCCAGGGCGAGATCGCCAAGAACCCTACTTACGTTGACCTCTATGCCGAACTGTCGCGATGTTACCTGGAACAGTCGCGTATGTTGTGGAAGAAGGGTCTGGACCACTATCGCAAGACTCTGGAGATCAATCCGGGACTGGCTAAACTGGAATCATTTCTCGACGCCGCCGAAGATATTTATGACAATATCGGGCGGGTAATTAACAGAATAACCGATAAAGGCTAATGGACAATGGCGGAAACACCTTTGACGATTATTGACATATACGATATTGAATCGCCCTACGTGACGGAATACCGAAGATTGCTGTACCGGGTCCTGAATCACGATAAGCAACCTGATCTCAAATCGATCATGTTTACCTCGGCTATGACCGCCGAAGGCAAGTCCACGGCCTGCTCGCTTCTCGCGATGACGGCAGCGGTGAAGAAGCGGCTCAAGACTCTGATTATCGACGCCGATCTGAGGCTGCCCTCGATTCACCATCTGTTCGGACTATCTCCTGAGCCGGGGTTGACGGAAGTCCTGGGCGAGGGTTTTAATCCCAGGGATGCGGTGAGGAAGACCAGCATAGAGAATCTTCATATCCTCACGGCCGGGCGTCACCGGGAAAACCCGACAGAGGTATTCGATGCCGAGGCCATCGGACAACTGGTCGATGAGATGAAATTCTACTATGATCTGATCTTGATCGATTGCGCGCCGCTGCTTCCGG
>CP070824.1:1032657-1033847 GCA_020344395.1 Candidatus Zixiibacteriota bacterium
GGCAAAATGGATGCATGAGACCAATTCATAATTCCTCCTCCATCTCGATTATCGAGATTAGTAAATCCGGTTTTTGCTCTGGAACATTATGAACAGTTAGCCGAGGGGGTGCATTCGCAGACATACTTATTCAGACGCACAGCCGCGCCCGATGTCTCCTTTGGGTCGTCTGCTGCCTAATGCATTGCAACAAGGCGTGCGGCTGCTTCTGCGTCATTAGCAGACGAAACAATTCGTCGAATATGGTGCTGGCATTCGGCAGAGACCGGCCACAAGCGGAAGTCACCTGAATCGCAGGCGAAACCAGAATGCTGCTTTTAGTCGATCTTCTCTACGTCAGGCAGCACGAAGCTCTTGTCGAATACTGGTTCTTCCGGTCCGTAGAACCGGAATATCAGAAAGAAATCCTCTCCGGCCGTTGGAATCCAGTTGGACTCAAGACCTGCCGGGGGCGTCTCGCCGAAATAGATGTCGATAGTGCCATCCTCGTTGACCTCTAGTGCTGCTTTGTCATACGAGGAAAGCCCAACTCTGTCAATGTCGTTGTAGATGAACGCCTTGGTCGCTTTGCTGTACGCGATGACTGACCAGAAGTCCCTCGCTGGCACGTCTGCAGGCACCCGGAGTCGGTAATTCGCTTCACCCGATAGCAACTCGCCATCACTATCGCGTAGACCCATGATGTAGGCGGAAGCTTTGCCCAAGCGGCGAGGCACGAATGTGGCCCAGTGAAACAGGCTGCCTCTCGGGTCAAGCAGCAAGTAGTCGCCTTCGTCAAATACAAAGCCGTCCTCGGATGGCGGCTCGATACCATACCATTGACGGTCTGGCCAGTAGGTACTGAGTGAATACCCCGGGGTCTCGAACATAAACTCAAGGTAGTCGTAGCCGTCTTTGACCGCTTTTTGCAGAGCCTCTCGCAGCTTGCCTTGTGGATCGAACGGCCTCCCTTTCTCGATGCCGATCGATGCCAGCATGCCACCCATGATCTTGTCTCGCTCGAGCAACGGCTCGTTGTTGATGAGTTCCACGACATAGTCGAAGTAGCTCATGTCGTACTCCGGCAGCGTCGGCAGATGCTTGGCGTACATGTCAACGTAGCTGCCGGCCGGGGGCTCATCGGCCGCAGACAGCGGGTAGGCGTTGATGTGTTTGGAATACTCAGCAGCCTCCCGGAAGGTTGCATCCCC
>CP070824.1:1033947-1035119 GCA_020344395.1 Candidatus Zixiibacteriota bacterium
GATTCCTGCGTAACTTCTGAAGTACCCCAATATAAGGGCTGATAGCGCATATTACCGTTGATAAACCTTTGAAGCCCCGATAACCGATTCTGCTGGACCGGGCAAGCCGCCCGGCCAGAGTCATAACCGACCTGATCATCCGCGATTACATGGTTTGCCACAGGCGCCAAATCCTTTTCCCGTAAAGTTTTTGTTGAAAAAGTCGGCCAGTATCCCTACTCTTGTACGACTGTATCAATTAGAGCAGATTATGGACGAGAAGAGCAAATTGGCGGTAGAGCCCGGCACCGATTCCGATGACATTTCCCGGTTTGCCGATTCCTACGCCTCTTTCAGTCGTATTGTCAATTCTCTTCAGAGGAAGTACATCGATCTGAAGGAGGAGTTCAGCACACAGAACGAAGAATTGGCGCAGGCCAACAAGAAGCTCGTGCACCTGACGAAGAAAAACATCACGGCCACGGAATTTCTTAACGGCATTCTCAATTCCATTTCGGCGGGTGTTATTGCTATCGATTTGAATGGTCGCGTTACCCACTTCAATCCGGCGGCCTCGTTGATCCTGGGCATTCCGCCGCGGGAGCCGCTGGGCAAACCTTACCGGGAGATAATCCCGCCCGGGACCCCGGTCAACGCCAACGCCCTGCGGGCGGCCGAGTCGGGCCGTGAGGTTGATTCGGTTGAGAAGCATATTGAGCTTGCCGATGGTTCGAAGCTGCAGGTGTCAGTATCGACGGCGGTGCTGAGAGATAACGACGGCCGTCTGGTAGGGGCGGTTGAGGTATTCCAGGACCTGACCAAATTCAAGAAAATGGAGCAGGAGATCGCCCGGCTCAACACGCTGGCCGCGCTGGGCGAGATGGCGGCCACGGTGGCCCACGAGGTGCGCAATCCGCTTTCCGGGATCGGTGGTTTTGCGGCGCTGCTGGAGCGCGATCTGACGGATGAGGATCCTCGCAAGGAACTGGCTCAGAAGATAATACGGGGGGTGAACAGCCTTAACGATACCGTGGAAACACTTCTCAACTACACTCGCTTCGAGGAGATCAACAAGGTGGAAGTAGACTTCGAGGCGTTTGTCCGGGCTACGGTAGATCAGTTCCGCGAGGACCAGGAGTCGCTGTTGAATGGCATGAAGATTGTGTGCCGCGCCGATGGCCCGCCGGCATCCG
>CP070824.1:1035219-1036380 GCA_020344395.1 Candidatus Zixiibacteriota bacterium
ACCAACCAGCAGCGTGGTCTCCGGACTGAGAATAGGATCGTTCGGATCGGCAATGTTACCGCTGCGAACCGTTATCGCCTTGCCCTTGAAGTCGATGGCCTCGATAAAGAGCGTGCCTATCTCGGCGATCAGTACGTCACCGTTATTTGCATCGTCGATGGCGTCCTGGATTGTATCGTAGAGATTGTTCGGGTCCGAGTGATCGTCCTTGGAATTCAGGACCTTGCCCGCTCTTCCCTTTGGGATCAGAGTCAGTGCCTTGTACAGATTGATGCGTCCGTTCGACAGGCAGCAGCGGGTCGGGCTGACTATCGGATCGACTGTCCTCAGCAGCAGACCCTTGACCAGACCGCTGGTGAGTGTCGGGTATTCCGACCAGATCAATGCGCAGGCCCCGGAACCATAAGGAGCAGATAGTGACGTACCGCTAAGGGTGTCATAGTCGGTAGAGACTTGGAAGACGACCATTGGAAACTGCTCGGTGGTCGGAGTGGTGCTCAGTATCTCCTCTCCCGGCTCGGCCACATCGACTGAAGTTGCACCGAAATTCGAGAAGGCCGCCGGCTCGTCGTTGTGATCCGTGGACATTACTGAGAGTATGTTGTCCAGGTCGTAGCTCGCCGGATAAACGGGAGTGATATCGTTGTCATTGCCGAAATCGTTACCAGCCGCAGCGACAAAGATCACCCCTGCGTCTCCTGCCCGCTTAATAGCGTCGTAGAGAGCCTGGGAATAAAAACTGCCGCCCCAGGATGCGTTTATTATCTTGGCGCCGTTGTTGACGGCGTAATCGACGGCCTCGACCGCGTCGCTGGCGAATATTGCCGGATCTTTCGAGAAATCGTCGGCGATGATCTTCAGTGCCATCAGCCTGACATTCCAGACGGCGCCTGTAATACCCACGCCGTTGTCACCGACGGCACCGGCGACTCCGGCTACGTGTGTACCGTGGAACCAGTTGTCGTCGGGATCGCTGTCTCCGTCGCCGGTCTGCCGCGAGCTGGCGCCGGCGAAATCATAGCCGTAGATGTCGTCTACATATCCGTTACCATCATCGTCCACGCCCGGCGAGCCGCGCTGCTCGGCTTCGTTGACCCACATGTTGTCCGCCAGGTCCGGGTGCTGATAATCGATGCCCGAATCGGCAATTGCAATTATGAC
>CP070824.1:1036480-1037630 GCA_020344395.1 Candidatus Zixiibacteriota bacterium
GCATGCCGCGGTTGATAGCGGTCTTAGCCAGCTTGAGGGCCGCAGCACTCTTGGTGGCGATCTTCTTGGCCAATTCCCTGGCTGTGGGCATCAACTCGTCCATGGGCACTACCCGGTTGACCAGGCCAAGACGGTCGGCTTGTTCGGCGTTGATGATATCGCCGGTGTAGATCAGTTCCTTGGCCTTGCACACACCGATTAGGCGCGGCAGGCGCTGAGTGGCGCCCCCGCCGGGAATGATGCCGATATTGATCTCGGGCTGGCCAAACTTGGCCTTTTCCGAGGCGATGATGATGTCGCAGGCCATGGCTATTTCACAGCCCCCGCCCAGACAAAAGCCGTTAACTGCCGCAATAGCAGGTTTTTCCAGCTTTTCGACCATCTCGCCCAGGCGCTGGATGTTATGGGCGACGTAGGGCGTGGTCTGGCCAAACTCCTTAATATCGCTACCAGCCACAAATGCCTTGCCCCTGCCGGTCAGAATCAGTACCTTGATATTATCGTCGGCTGCCGCCTCGGCGATGGCGACAGCGAATTCGGCCCGCGTCTGATTGTTGAGGGCATTCATCGCATCCGGTCGGTTGAAGGTAATGATGGCGATGTTCTGCTCTTTTTCGAAGACAATGTTCTGATAGGTCATACACTCCCCCTAGGTAAATTGCTTGTGTTTCCGCATGCCGTACTCGCATAGTTTGCTCAGAGCCTTTACGCCTGAGATTAAGGAAGGGAACACCGGCAGGTCCTTTCCCATTTCATCCATGATAATGTTCTTGTGTTTATTGTAGCCTACGATGACGCAGATGACCACTGGCTTTCCGACATCCTGGACGATCTTCTGAATGATCTTCTTCTGCACAGCTTCCTCCGTATATTCGAAGCCGGCCAGGATAACCACGGCAGCGTCGATGTTTCGGTCTCTGAAAGCATCGGGAAACGTGGTTTCCAGCGTCTCAGTAAAGCCGATCTTGGTCACCGAAAAATACAGATCCACCGGATTTCCTATCGGCGTCTCAAACATGTCCTTCAGTTTCTCCGTCGTTTCCTCGGTCAGTTTAGGGAGCACTAGGCCGAAGCTCGTAGACAGGTCGGAAACGACTACACCGACGCTTCCGGCCAGGGTTATCACTGCGATGCGATTGCCTTTGGGAAG
>CP070824.1:1037730-1038867 GCA_020344395.1 Candidatus Zixiibacteriota bacterium
GATTCCCTCGAACGCAGTTCATCCAATTTCCGATGTTGGGTTTCCTTCCATTGGTCCAGATCGGTCAGATCCAGATCGATTTCCAGGTGGTCCGACAGCGGCTGCAAGACTGCCTCTACGGCACGGGGATCACCTGAACGACTGAGATAGAAAGGGACATCCACGCGAATACGCACACCCGGAATCTCGCGATTACCGGCCTCCCACAGCAGATAAATGCTCAACGAGGGAGTATCCTCGTACGTTGGCTCCTCCAAAGCATATCTTCGCCATTGTTTCTTGGTGTTTGGTTGATTAAATACGGCATAACACCGGCGAGGGGCGCGGTAGTCCCCGGCAGTGAACTGGCCCGAGATGACGATCAGCTCCTCGACGTGGCAGTAGTGCTGCGCTACATCGAGAAGGGTCGCTACAAAGGCCTGTTTGGCATGGGGCGGTTCATTGCTGAGGAAGGTAACGAGCCCTCTGGTCGGTTCACCCCAAAACCGGCTTTGGGGAAATCGGGCCACATTGTCCTGCATGGGTACACCAGCGAGTGGAAAGAAACCGGGCGGCTCGATATCACAGAAACTCCGGGCACCCAGTTGGTCGTTAAGAATCCTTACGACTCGGTTTCCCACGCCACCCGGATCTTCGTACCAGCACGTCACCAGGCGTGATCTGCTAAAGTCGAGAGCCCGGGTCATTCTATACAAGTCTGCGGTTGTTTCCATCCTCTGTCTTGAACAAGTCCTCTATGTGTTCAACCATGGCCTGTTGTTCTTTGTCGGTGATAGGCCCTAATTCCTCGCGGCGGGCCTTTTTCAGCGCTTCAATATGGCGTTTAAGATTGGCCATCTGCTTGTCTGCCAGGAGGGGCTCGAGAATCTGGTCGATTTCCTGCTCTGCACGCTTCGTTGATTGCTGCACTTTGGTCAAATCAAGCGTCAGATCCATGACACTGGCCAGTACCTCAAGCACCGCCTGGACCGCGGGATAGTACGGTCGGTCCAGGCCTTGAACGTAATACGGCACTTCCCCCATCAGGCAAATGGCCTCTAAGCCGCGCTTGCGGGCGATACCCACCAACAGGCCGTTCAAACCGCTGATAAAACCCTGCTCGTTGCCTTCGGTGACCTGTGACATGAGAATCACGTC
>CP070824.1:1038967-1040101 GCA_020344395.1 Candidatus Zixiibacteriota bacterium
GTGTTGTTCGCTGCCACTTCGTTTTCATGCCCTCGGCCTCCTGGGTGGCCATACCAGCGTGCAGATGGGGGAGAATCCTGTCGACCAGGCGAAGGAATGCGGCCCCTACGAGGAATCCGACCGTGGCCGGTATCCAGGCCGGGATGCTCCATTCCGCGGCCATGTCGATTGACGGGATCAGCAAAGACCAGCAACTCGCGGCAATCATTACGCCAGCAGCAAAACCCAGCATGGCATCAAGCGTTTTCCGGCTCAATTGCCGGGCAGGAAACACCACCGCTGCTCCTGCAGCCGTCATCATCCAGGTGAAGCAGGTAGCCAGGAAGGCCTGTGTCACCGGATGCATGTCAGTCAACCAACCTGGGAAATTCATGACTCATCTTCCCTTGTCATGATGTGCCTCCTGTCTGAATGGGTCATAAGTACATTTGCCGACGGGATCATACCTGTCCGCACACCCTGCGTCGAGGAATTCTCCGATATCAGAATAACCTGCATACGACTTCCTCACATTCGGTCATCCGATGGCGCCCGTTCCGCTGGCAATTATCACAAATGTTGAGCCTGTTTGTCAAGCTTTCACGGCACCTTTCAATTAGAGCCACCTGCACGTACAAGGGGCAGCTTGTGAAACTGTTAGCAGTAGGCTATCATTAAGCATGAACCTGATAATCCTGTTGGAGACAGACAGAGCCGGCGAGAATCTCTACCGACTTAATGACAACAGGGCCGATCACATCCGATCAGTACTGCGTCTTTCCGCCGGTGACAAGCTTGAAGTAGGGCTGTTAAACGGACCCACCGGTCGCGCCATCGTTGAATCTGTTTCGGATTCTGCGGTGAATCTGGTCTGCCGTGAGCTGAAGCAACTCCCCGACCGATTTCCGGTAGTCGACCTCATCTGTGCTCTGCCGCGACCACAGACACTCAAGAAAATCTTGCTCACTTGCGGTATGATGGGGGTACGTCGGCTGTTCCTTATCAGGGCAAATCGTGTCGAAAAAAGCTACTATCAATCACCGTTACTCCAGCCGGACAATTTTCGGCCGTACCTGATCGAGGGGCTCAGCCAGGGAAAACAAACACGACTGCCGGAGGTATCGGTCCACGATCGCTTCAAGCCGTTTTTCGAGG
>CP070824.1:1040201-1041328 GCA_020344395.1 Candidatus Zixiibacteriota bacterium
CCCAAAATCAATCCGCCAGCGGGTGCATACAGTTAATTAAATCATTTACTCCAACGGTTGCTATGCCAGACATGATATCAGACATGGCATAGGGAATAACCAACTCGTTATTATGGATAATAGCGCCGCAGGTATAAACGACATTGGGGACATACCCCTCGCGCTCTTCCTCACGCGGTGCAAGTAACGGTTCTTCCAGGCGTGCGATGATTCTTGCCGGGTTTTCAAGATCAAGCAGCATGGCGCCAATGCAATACTGACGCATGGGCCCGACACCGTGGGTGAGTACGATCCATCCATCATCGGTTTCCAGGGGTGAGCCGCAGTTGCCGATCTGAATGAATTCCCAGGGGAGTGTTGGTTCCTGTATGATTTTGGACTCCTGCCAGAAATGGATATTGTCTGAAAACATGATGTGATTGTTTTCACCGTCCTGGCGCGAGAGCATGACGTAGCGATCATCAATCTTACGCGGAAAAAGAGCTATGCCCTTGTTCTGCACCGCGTTGCCGTTGAGGGTTAATATGTTAAATTTGACAAAATCCTTTGTTTCAATTAGCTGCGGGAGGATATTAAAGCCGTTATAGGCCGTATAGGTCGCATAATAGGTAACCTCACCGTTGTCATCAATGAACTGCACTAACCGGGCGTCTTCAATGCCTCTGCTTTCGTTTTCCGAAACCGGAAAGATAACCCGTTCGGAAATTAGGTGATCGGGTCGGAAACTCATCTCATAATTGGAATTTGCAAGCCAGTACATGACCTCGAAGGTCTCGTTTTGGCGCGCCTCAGAGAAAACGGGTTGCGAGGTAAGCGCTCCAATCTTTTCCCTTAGTTCATTGTAGGTGAAGGATTCCGGCAGATGATCAAGTAGGTATGCTGTTATCTCATTGTAGGAATCCATTTCGCTGAGCTTCAGCTGGAAAAGATGTCGGTCGTAAACCGGGTCTACATGGAGATCCGGTGTTTCTACATAATCGCTAATGGGGTCAAAGAGAATCGTATTGTCCTGGTCAAGACGGCCGCTGCGAAATACAATAGAAGAAACATGACCTTCGCCGGTTGCCCGCAGGCTCATGATAAAGCGCATGCTGCCTTTGTCAAGTTGGCTCTGATCAGGGTGGGGA
>CP070824.1:1041428-1042530 GCA_020344395.1 Candidatus Zixiibacteriota bacterium
GACTACTACGGTTACTTCTACGGTGACAAGGTTATCCAGCTCACCTCGAGAGTGATAAAGGACGTGGTTTTCGATCTGTGCCGGGAGGGTTTTGTGGGGCATATCGCCGGTGACGATTTCATATTCGTCATACCGCCCGAAGAAGTGGACCACATATGTGCGAGTATCATCAAAATCTTCGACCGCCTGATTCCCCTGCGCTATGATGAGCGCGAACGGGAGCAGGGTTATATCGCAACTGTCAACCGCCGCGGGGAGGCGGAAACCTTCCCCATTCTTACCATTTCAATCGCTGTCCTGATAAACGAGAACGGATTGTTCAAACACATAGGCGAGATGGCCAAGATGCTTGCCGATCTCAAGACCGCCACCAAACGTCGCGATGGCTCCAATTACATGATTGAACGCCGCCGGAAATACTGACGCTCCGAGCTACGCTCAGTTTCGACCGGAAACAGCCTCCTGCAATCTGAGCGCAGGGGCGTATGAGGGATTATAGCGAAGAGCAAGACCCAGATACCGGTTAACCGAATCAGTGGGAAAGCCGTTTTCGAAATAGCTTGCGGCGATGCAGTGATAAGCCTGGTAGAAGGTCGAATCCCTCTCGATCACTTCGAACATCTTATCGGTGGCGGTGCTATACTCCTGACGTCTCAAATAGGACAAGCCCCAGTTGAAGAGGTCAACCGCGGTCGGTCGACCGTAAAGCGATCCCTGCTGAAAGAGCGAATCGGCCCGAGCGTAGCGGGACAGGCGGGCATAGTAGGCGGCGCTGTGGAAGTAGCAGCGGTGAAACTCCGGAGCCGCCTGCCGGGCCATCATCAAATACAGGTCAACTGAATCCGGCCACTTCTTCCTGTCGAAAGCGTCGGCCAGGTTCATGTAGAAGTGGGCAAGTTTCTCAGGGTTGCCGCCGGCGGCGTCATGCCGGGCGACAGCCATCCTGTGCAGAACGATCGCGGAATCGATATTACCTGTCTTGATTACGAGAAGGCCCAGATCGTTGTACGGATCGGCAAATTGCGGCCCGAGGGAGATGGCGCGGTGCAGGTTGAGATTGGCCGCGGAGTACTTTTCTAGCCGGAGCTGAACGTGGGCGAGT
>CP070824.1:1042630-1043678 GCA_020344395.1 Candidatus Zixiibacteriota bacterium
CCCCAAATAATGACCGCAAAGGCCATGGTCGAAAGATCCCAGATGCCGAGGATGGGTGAATCGAAAACCTTCCGCATGAAGACGTCTGCTGACACTGCCAGCACAACGAATACCATCGCCACCATGCCGGCGTAGAACATCAAATTGCTGGGGTAAGATATCACCCTAGTCATATGTTTAGCCGCTTTGGTAAACACTGTTCGTACCTCCAGAGATATCGCCGCCGGCGCGGTCGGGTTCTGCGGGACTGTGAATCGTTGTGCATATTACATGACGCCGTCCACACTGTCAAGGGGCTGTGCTGCTTGATCACCCCGACAACACCACTCCCGACAGTGACTACTCTGCACCCTTCCGCTGACAATCGCTTGACGTTGGCGGGGGCTGAGGTATAAAATCACCTGAAGAATCAATAGTGGTGGGTCAGGCGGACTAGCTTCCAGGCTAATCCGCCGTTTTGCGGTTTTATAGAGCCGAGGACATGATCAACGAAATCAAAGGCAAGAAACTGCTGGATGGTTATCGCGGCCTGGAACCGACCGATGTCGCCTGCCTTCAGGGAATGCTTCTGCAACTTTCCGACTTCGTCAACGCGACCCCGGAAATCGAGGAGATCGATATGAACCCGGTGTTCGCTCATAGGAACGGGGCCGTGGTTGTGGACGCACGCGTTGCTCTTTCGGCGGCATGGACTTCGCTTGGGCGGCGATCCGCTTGAGAGCAATGTCAAAGGACGACAGTGAATCGCTCCACTGTCGATAAACGCAAAAGAAGGGACGGCGAGCCATGATGGATCTGTTTTTCAAGCCAAGATCCGTGGCAGTACTGGGAGCCAGCGGGACTCCTGGGAAACTGGGCCACGTCATTGTAAAGAATATCGCCGATAGCGATTTTGCCGGCAGCGTCTATCCGGTAAACCCGAAATCAGACGAGATACTAGGATATAAGGTATATCGTTCCGTAACAGAAATACCCGGTGACGTTGACGTTGTGGTCACGGCCTTGCCGACCCCAAAGCTCACTGTCGAGGCGATGGAACAATGTGCCC
>CP070824.1:1043778-1049800 GCA_020344395.1 Candidatus Zixiibacteriota bacterium
ATACCGTTCGCTGGACGCAGGTAAGCGGGTTCCACACCACCACTTCGACCAATGATTCACCAAAACAGTGGGACTCAGGCAACCTGTCCTCAATTGGAGGTGTATTTCAGGTCGTGTTCGAGGCCTCCGACGGTCCCGGGCCGTTTCCTTATCTCTGTAGTTTTCATCCCTTTACAATGATGGATACCATTTTCATGGCTCCGCAGGACTCCACCGTTTTCAATTTCATCCTGACCTCAGAGCAGGCCAACACCTGCGAGGGCACCGGAAGCGTCGCAGCCGGGACCGGAATAGCGGTACTCAATGCCGATTCAAGCGAGTTGCATATTCGTGTCGAGCACAGCGTAGTCAATCCTACAGATGCCCATGTTCATCTCGGCCCTCCCTGTGTGGGCGGACCGGTTCAGTTCGCATTCGCCAGTTCAGTGAATCCGATAGAGGGAACCTGGACTATCAGTTCGACCGATGTAGCCAACCTGTTCGCCGGTGAGCTCTATGTCAATGTTCACTCATCCGAGCACCCGGCAGGTGAGATCCGCGGTCAGATAGCTGAAGGTGCTTGTTGTTTGGGCATGACGGGGAATATCGATTACGATCCGGCCGACATTGTGGATATCGGCGATCTGACAAGGCTGATAGATTTCCTATTCATAAGCCTTAATCCCCTTGACTGCCCGGCCGAGGCCAATACCGACGGCGATGACCAAGGACTGGTCGACATCGCCGACCTGACCAGACTGATCGATTATCTGTTTATAAGCAACTCACCCCCGGCAGGGTGCCGGTAGCGCTGAGAGCCCTTTGCCATGAGTTGAGTAATGCGCGCGAAATAGCTGCGTCCCTGCTATTCTGTTGCGGCCAGGAACTGCAATCAGGCGGATTACAGCACCAGGCTCCAGGCTGTTACTTCTTAAGATAGCCGCTCAGAATGTCCTTGAATTCATTCTTGGAGATGTTGGATTGCAGCGCGCCCTGGTGAGCTATGGACACCTGAGCCGTCTCCTCCGAGACTACAACCACCACGGCATCCGAAACCTCAGAAACGCCGATAGCCGCCTTGTGGCGCATACCGAACAGTTTGCGATAGCGAGGGTTATTCGACAAAGGCAATGACGCCGCCGCGGCCACGATATAATCTCCGGACACGATCACTGCGCCGTCGTGCAGAGGTGTATACGGCGTGAAAAGTGTGACAATCAACTCCGACGACAGCTCCGCGTTCATCTCTTTGCCCGTTTCGGCGTAATTGCGAAGCCCGGTGCGTCGTTCAATCACAACCAAGCCGCCGTAGCGCAACTCTGACAATCGCAGAACCGCGCGCGTAACCTCATCGCACGTCTTCTTCTGTTCGAGCGTTACAAAGAACCTCAGCAGCCGGTTTTGTCCGATGTGGGCCAGGGCGCCCCGCAATTCGGGCTGGAAGACGATCACCAGAACCAAAAAACCGACCGTGGCCAGGTTGGAGAACAACCAGGTGAGGCCTTCGAGCTGGAACCAGAAGGAAAGGAAGGCCACCCCAGCAATCAGAAACAGGCCAATTATGATCTGGGCGGAGCGTGTTCCCTTGGTCAGTTTAAGAAGCTGGTAAATAATGAACGACACGATCAGGACATCGACCAGATCCTTCAATCCGAAAGTGAGCAGATCGTATTCGAAGTAGCTCATCTGGACTCTCCGATCGCCCGGGCCACTTTCAGTGCCTCGACCGTCTGCGCGACGTCATGTACGCGCACCATGTCGGCACCGTTCTGGACGGCCATGACAGCGGCCGCGATGGAACCACCGAGCCGCTCGGCTGCCTCTCCCCCATCCGGGTGTAACATGCCGATAAATGATTTCCGTGAAGCGCCGATCAGTAGGGGCAGCCCGAAGCGTCTAAATTCCTCCAGTCTGGCCAGTATCTCCAGATTATCGGACAGTCGCTTGCCGAAACCTATGCCCGGATCGAGAATCAGTCGTGACCGATCGATACCAGCCAAGCGGCAATACTCGATACGTTCTTCAAAGAACTCACCAATCTCCCGCACACAGTCCGCATAGGAAGGCGCTGTCTGCATGTCTTTCGGCTTGCCCTGCATATGCATCAGCACGACCGGTACTTCTAACGCCGCCACCAGCGAAGCCATCTCAGGATCAGAACGCAAGGCCGAAATATCGTTGACAATGTCGGCACCGGCCTCGATTCCTGCTTTCGCCGTGGATGCATTGTACGTATCCACAGATATAGGAACCGGATTTCCTTTCCTCAATCGTTCTATCACCGGGACAACTCGTTCTTGTTCGGTTGTCTGGTCGACCGGATCAGCCCCTGGTCGGGTCGATTCACCACCGATATCGATAATATTGGCTCCTTCTTCGACCATCCTCACGGCATGATCGACAGCCGCCTCAACCGAATTGAACCGGGCACCATCCGAAAACGAGTCCGGTGTGACGTTCAGCACACCCATCACCAGCGTTCGATCAAGTGGGAGTTTGCGCCCGCCGCGCAAAAGGATGGCACTCGTGATCTCTTCGTTTCCTGTTAAGGTCTGCTTCTGCATAGCGATACGCCTGACCTATATAAGCGGACATTGTATTGAAAAATCAAGAAGTAACACGCGCCCGGCGCATCTTTTGTTAACTGTAACGAGCTTTCAGGGTATCAGCTGGCTACCTGGCCCGCTGAATAAGGCTCAAAGCCTCGGCACGCGTGGCATTGCTGCGCATCACACCGCGGATTGCGGAGGTCACGGTGCGGCTGCCCGGTTTCTTCTCACCCCGCATGGTCATACAGAGATGCTCGGCTTCAACCACAATCAGTACACCCTTCGGATCTATGGCTTCGACGATCGAATCGGCTATCTCGCTGGTCATCCGCTCCTGAACCTGGAGGCGACGGGAGAGGATCTCAACCACTCGGACCATATTGGAGAAACCGACCATATGATCGGTCTGGGGGATATAGGCCATATGCACTTTTCCGAAAAACGGCAGCAGATGATGCTCACACAGGGAGAAGAACGACAGATCCTTCAGGATGATCATCTCATCCTTGTTCTTGGTGGTATATTTCCGAAGTTCAACGGCCGGGTCTTCGTGCATCCCGGCCAGCGCTTCTTCATAGAAACCGGCAATGCGCTCCGGTGTCCGCTTCAGACCGTCCCGCTCGGGATCCTCACCCATGCCCTCCAGAAGGAGGCGGGCGGCCCTTACGATCTTCTCCCGGTCAAAGCCCACGTCTACTCTGTCGGGCTGGGTGTTGGCTCTGAGGCCGGCGCTTCGTCGTCGGCCGTGCGTCCAAGGATTTCATCAACGTCGGCAGAGTCAATGATTTCCCTTTCGAGCAGTGCCCCGGCCAGTTTATGCAACTTGTCCAGATTGTCTTTGAGAATTTTCCGCGCCGTCTGCTCGGCCTCTTCAATGAACTTACGTACTTCCTTGTCTATCAGCACGGCCGTTGACTCGGAGTAGTCGGCATGCTGCTGTATCTCGCGACCGAGAAAGACATGCTCTTCGGTCCGACCAAATGTGACCGGCCCTAATTCCTCCGACATACCCCAGTTGCACACCATCTTGCGTGCCAGCTTGGTAGCACGTTCAAGATCATTGCCGGCTCCGGTACCGACCTGGTCCAGTACCAGCGTTTCGGCCACCCGCCCGCCCAGGAGAACCGCCAGTTGCGCCTCAAGGTACTCACGGGACAAAGTGTGACGTTCATCCACCGGCAATGACTGAGTGACACCAAGAGCCATCCCGCGCGGAATAATCGTCACCTTGTGAATGGGATCAGCTTTGGGGAGAAACTTGGCCACCAGGGTGTGTCCCGACTCATGATAAGCGATAATCTTCTTTTCTTCGTCGGTAATCACCAGCGACCGGCGTTCCGAACCCATAAGGACTTTATCCTTGGCGTTTTCGAAGTCTTCCATCATCACGGCATTGCGATTCTTTCGAGAGGCCAGCAGGGCTGCTTCGTTGACCATGTTGGCGATATCCGCACCGGACATGCCGGGAGTCCCTCTGGCCAGAACCGAAGTATCCACATCATCGGCGATCTTGATCTTGCGCATATGGACCTTGAGAATCCCCTCACGGCCCTTGACATCAGGCGTGGGCACTACAATCTGACGGTCGAATCTCCCCGGCCTGAGCAGAGCAGGATCGAGAACATCCGGTCGGTTGGTCGCGGCAACAAGAATAACACCCTCATTGGACTCAAAGCCGTCCATCTCGACCAGCAATTGATTCAACGTCTGCTCGCGCTCGTCGTGCCCGCCGCCAAGACCGGCTCCACGATGACGACCCACAGCATCAATCTCATCGATGAAGATTATACAAGGGGCATTCTTCTTCCCCTGCTCAAACAGGTCCCGAACCCGGCTGGCCCCGACACCGACGAACATCTCGACGAAATCCGACCCGGACATGGAGAAAAACGGCACATTGGCTTCACCGGCGACAGCGCGCGCCAGCAACGTCTTGCCCGTGCCGGGCGGGCCCAGCAGCAAAGCTCCCTTTGGAATCTTGCCGCCCAGCTTCTGAAATTTGCCCGGCTCCTTGAGAAATTCTATGATCTCCTGAAGCTCTTCTTTCGCCTCGTCGGCACCAGCCACATCGTTGAAGGTCACCTTCGGGCGCTCGTCCGTCAGAAGTTTGGCCTTGCTTTTGCCGAAGCTGAACAACCCTCGAGGCCCGCCACCTCCCTGCATCTGGCGCATAAAGAAAAGCCAGATCAGAAGTATCAGAAGGAACGGCCCGATCGCGATCAGGACCGTGAAAAAATCAACATCCCGCTCCTCAGCCTTGATCTTCGCCCCGCTCTGTTCCAGACGACCGATCACCTCGTAGCTGATATCGGCGAACGGTATCCGGGTCCGAAAATCACGGAACGGCTGCCCGCCGCTCGACGGGAACTCTCTGGCCTCCCGAAGCTTCCCCAGGACCTCCGTCTCTGTGAATACCGCCTCGGTGACATTCCCCGCATCGACTTCGCGGATGAATTCGGAGTAGGTAATGTCCGCGACATCCCCTTGAGGACCCATGACCGCCAGGTAATAGATAATAAAAGCGGCCGCGAACAGAATAATCCAGAACATCCCGGACTTGCCGGGTCCACGGAAGCGTGGGGTTTCCTTATTCCCGTCTGATCGGCCTGGTCCGGGTTTTGGCATATTACCGCACTTTCCGCCCGGGGCCAAAAGTTGTCATCAGCATCAGCATTCTTTCCTCTTATACGTCCATCGCGGAAGATTATTCAGGTTATCGGAACAATGATGCAAACCTTAGCTATCCAGAACCCGCCCGATATAAGGAAGGTTCCGATATTGCTGTGTATTGTCCAGGCCGTACCCGATAACAAATTCGTTCCCGATTGTGAATCCTTTGTACTTGATGTCCAGTTTCGAGCGGTGTGAGGTGGGCTTATCAAGCAAAGTTACAATCTCGATTGAGGCCGGCACCATCTGCTCGATCTTTTCCATTATCATTGTCGCTGTACGGCCGGTATCGACTATCCCTTCGACCAGCAGAACGTGACGGCCCTTCAGGTCGATCGAGACCTCCGAGCCGACCTTGACATCTTCCGACTGCAACTTGCCCTGACGGTAGGATGCCGCGGTGACAAACTCCAACTCCATCGGGATACTTATGGCACGCATAAGGTCACCGATAAATGTCGCACAACCCTTCAACACTCCAACCAGCACAGGATTGAGGTCGTCGTATTCCGCTGATATCTGCCGGCCTATTTCAGCCACCCGCTGAGCTATGCGGTGCTGATCGATCAGCACTTCAAACTTGACCGGCCGGACTCTGTTTTCTGACAATGTACTCAACCTTCAGGATTCTCCTGGTCGCACGCCTAACTTTGACCCGGTCGGCAATCTCGTAACCGACCAGCCATATTATTCCTTTACCATCACACAGGACCGGAACCTCATCCCGGTAAACCATGGCAACCTTCTTGTCCGTGAGGTAGTCACCAACTTTCTTGCTGCCCTTCATGCCGAGAGGCCGGAACCTGTCTCCGGGCCTTATGTTT
>CP070824.1:1049900-1060448 GCA_020344395.1 Candidatus Zixiibacteriota bacterium
GTGCCTGAGCGTCGATAAGGGTCATGGCGTGCCGCACCGTATTGGCCCGCACCATGGCAGCCGCCGTCGTTGCTGCAACTCCACAATCTGCCGCCACCAGGCCGAGAAGCTCAAGGTCAACATCAATAGAGAGTTCGGGGATAGAGCTTTGTGCGCTCGGTGCCCGGTGGGATGTGGTGAGCGGTGCACCGTGTTTATGGAGTCGGACCTGGTGGCGCACCAGCGATCCGGTGCCAATCTCGATGATTTGATTGCCGGTCTGGCCTACTCAATTGCCAGCAACTATCTCAACAAGGTGGTCGGAGATCGTCGAGTCGGCGAAAATATCTTTTTCCAGGGAGGGGTGGCCTGGAACAAGGGTGTGGTGGCTGCTTTCGAGAAATTGACCGGCAAAACGGTCACAGTACCACCTCATCATGATGTCACGGGGGCCATCGGAGCTGCAATCCTGGCCATCGAGAAAACCGCTGTGCCGGGTTTCGAGACTCGGTTTAAAGGCTTCGATCTGCACAAACGTAAGTACACCCTGAGCACCTTCAACTGCGAAGACTGCACCAACCATTGCGAGATACGCACGGTCGAACTGGAGGGTGAGGAGCCGCTGTACTATGGTGCCCGTTGCGAAAAATACGATGTCGATACCGACAAGGAACGTGTCCTCCCGCCGGATTACCCAACCGTAAGACAGCGACTGCTCTTCAGGAGATATCTCAAGCCCCACAAATCCCCTCAGAGCAGGGGACGGGTCGGCTTCCCGAGAGTCCTTCATTTCTTTGATCTGTATCCATTCTGGCGTGCTTTCTTCGACAACCTGGATTATACCGTCATCGCTTCGGATGTTACCAGCCACAAGATCGTTGAGGAGTCGCTGGAGACGTTCAGCGCCGAGACCTGTTTTCCCATCAAGCTGGTCTATGGTCACGTGGCCAATCTGCTAGCGAAAAAGGCGGACATAATCTTCATGCCTTCGGTTATCAAGATGGCCGCAGAACATGAGGGTGCGGATGAAGGCGGGTATATCTGTCCTTATGTGCAGACTATCGGTTCCTCCCTGAAGGCAAGATTCGACTTTGAAGCTGCCGGAGCGCGACTGGTGTGCCCTCCGATGATGCTGAGCTACAGTCCTGCCGAACTCAGGCAAAGTTTGCGACCGCTCCAGGCGGAACTCGGATTGAGCGACCGTCAACTCAAGAGAGCCATCGAGGCGGGTCTCCTGGCCTATCGTCAGTATCAGGCTGCTCTACAGATCGAAGGCCGAAAAATCCTGGCCGATCTCGAACCCGGTGAAAAGGCCATGGTGCTGGTGAGTCGGCCCTATAACGGCTTTGACCGCAGATTGTCGCTTGATTTGCCGGGCAAGGCTCGTAACCTCGGGCTCAAGGTTATTCCACTGGATTTCCTGCCCATAGACGGGGACAGCGAACTGGGTATGGATAATATGTACTGGAGCTATGGTCGCCGGATCTTGAAAGCCGCCAATTTCATTCGCAAACATCCGAATCTCTATGCCGTCTATATTACGTCTTTCGGCTGTGGTCCCGACTCGTTCATTACTCACTTCTTCCACAAAGCCATGTCAGGGAAACCGTACCTTCAGTTGGAGCTCGACGAACACTCGGCCGATGCCGGTCTCATCACGAGGATCGAGGCATTTGTCGATTCACTGAGGTTCTATGAGTTTAAACCGCCGGTAAGTTCATTCTCGATTCGGTCCGATCATTTCCGACCGTTCGAGAAGACAATCTATATCCCTAATATGTGCGACCATGCTTACGCTGTGCGGGCTGCTATGGAGCGGCACGGTCTGACAGCCGAGGTGCTCGATGAGCCGGACGAACTGACCCTCGAACTGGGCAAGAAATTCACCAGCGGCAAAGAGTGCTTCCCGTGCCAGATTACGACCGGTGACATTATCAAGAAAATCCGGAGTGAAGACTTCGATGCAAGCCGGGCTGTCTTCTTCATGCCGGGTGCCAGTGGTCCCTGCCGATTTGGTCTTTATTCCCAGTATCACCGGCTGGTGCTGGACGAACTCGGCTACAAGGATATCCCGGTATTCTCGCCGACATCTGAGGACGGCTATAAGGAATTCGGGTTGGAGGGTTCCGGTTTCAGATCCACCGCATGGAAGGGGATCGTATTCATAGATTGCCTGGTCAAGGCGAGGCATCGAGTGAGGCCCTACGAGTTGAATCCGGGTGAGACGGACCGGACGTACTCCCGTTATCTGCGTCTGCTGAACAAGGCGGCCCTTAATGATGAGTCGATCCTGGAACTTTCTGATGAAGCCGCAAAGGACTTTGCCCGGATTCCGGTGGCTCCCCTCAGCCGTCCTCTGGTCGGAGTGGTCGGGGAGATCTACCTGCGTTCGAATCGCTTCTCCAACAACTACCTGATTGACAAGCTGGAGTCGCTGGGCATGGAAGTATGGCTGGCTACTTTCGCCGAATGGCCGTTGTATACGTCGCTGACTTACCGTCGTGATTCCTGGACCAGGAATGACTGGCGAGGATGGGCCTCCGGTTCGTTACAGTCGTTTGTCCAGGACCGGCAGGAACGAAAAATAGTGAACAGGTTCTCGTGCCACCTTGATATCGGCCACGATTACCCGGTGGCGGAGGTTCTAAAACTGGCCGAGGCCTACATCCCGTATGATGTCAAGGGGGAGGCGATTCTTTCAATCGGAAAAGCGATTGAGATGTTCCGCCAGGGCGCCTCCGGAATTGTGAACGCTATGCCTTTCAACTGCATGCCGGGTACCATCGTAAGTTCCCTGTCGCGGAAAATATCTGATGACCACAACCGGATCCCCTGGCTTAATATCAGCTACGAGGGGCTCCGTGACTCAGGAGAGGATACGCGCCTGGAGGCTTTTGCGGAGCAGGTGGATTCTTTCATGCGTGCGGATCCCGGATCTCATACTCCCCATTCTCAAGTGGCCGCGGCGCGGAACAGTATTCGGCCGTAGATCGAGATTATAATTGTTTTGCGGCCTGAATCAGCTATATTGGTCACCGAGAGCCCAATCCACGATGCTGGATAAATCTGAGTACCTGGTGGAACCAGCTGGGCCCCTGTCTGTTAAGGAAAGGCGACGCAACGAAATAGAAATTTGGAGAAAGCCAGAATGAGTCAGCCAGTTACCATTACAGATGATACCTTCGATACCGAGGTCCTTCAGTCAGAGATTCCGGTTATTGTTGATTTCTGGGCTACCTGGTGTGGCCCCTGCAAGATGATTGCCCCGATTCTGGAGGAGGTGGCCTCAGAGATGTCGGGCAAGGTGAAGGTGGCCAAGCTTGATGTGGATGCCAACAACCGGACAGCCGGGAAGTACAACATCATGTCGATTCCATCCCTGCTGTTCTTCAAGAAGGGGGAAGTGGTGGATCAGATCACAGGGGCCATTCCCAAGGCTCAGCTTGTCGGTAGGCTGGAGAAAGTGCTGGCCTGAGTGTTGTTGCTTTGCGAATTCGAATTCGAGCCCGGTTATCCCCGGGCTTTTTTATGGGCTGCATTTACCTAATTGTGGAACAATCCCCCTCGCCGGTCATTTCTAGATAGACGCGACAGTATTTTTTGCTGGAATTATGGATGTCACAGGCAGTATAATGAGTTGGAACGATATTTTGTTACCGGTCCTGTTCCTGGCGATTTCTTACTTGATGGTAACCAAGGTCCTGCCCCGCCAGGGCGGCGGTGGCTGAGGGCCTGGATACCGTAGCCTTCCGGAGGAAGGCTCCAAGCCCGGTTCTCAAGATGGCGAAGGAACACCGGGGCCGGAGTAAGGCACGGGCACGACGCCATCTGATAAACCTGTCTCGGCGTCCTGCCGATGTATTAAGTGATGAGCTATTTCCAGGAAAGAGATCCCGGCCCGCGAGGCAGGCTAAGAATTGGCCCCGGTCGCGTGTCTCCTTTCATCAAAGTCGCCCTGATCGTCAACTCCGCCGTTTTCGTACTGCAATTCCTCGTGGGCGACAGGTTTACGATCTTGCTGGGGCTCTATCCGGATCTATTCTTCAGTGAATTTCCGAACTACATCTATCAGATATTCACTTACATGTTCCTGCATGGCGGTCTGTTTCATATTGCGTTCAACATGTTCATACTCTGGATGTTCGGCACCGAGATCGAATACGCCTGGGGTACCCGCTCCTTTGCCTGGTTTTACTTAATGGCTGGCGTTGCCGGGGGAGTCCTTTCATTGATAGCACACTCAGTCCTGCCTTCTGGGCTGATAATTGGGGCGTCCGGTGCAATTTACGGCGTGATGATTGCGTATTGGCTGATGTTCCCGAACCGCTTGCTTTATCTTTACTTCCTGATTCCGGTCAAGGTGAAGTGGGCCGTGCCCGGCTTTATGTTGATCGGATTCCTATTCGGCGGCTCCGGGATTGCTCACATGGCTCATCTGGGGGGAGCCCTGTACGGGTTGTTGTACCTTAAACTGGACTGGCGCTGGCTGACTCTGGGGAAGAAGATTAGAAACTTGCGCTACAAACAGCAATCCGCTAAGCTTGAGAAGCGGCGAAGGCAGGCCGAGGATACGATGAAGAGAGTAGATGCTATTCTCGATAAGATCAACGAAGTAGGTATCGAAAATATCAGTGATAGTGACCGCAAGTTCCTTGAGGAAGCCTCCTCAGAGCTTTCGAAGGAAGAGGATGCTCACAAGCAGTAGAGGCAAATATGCGAAAACGGGTATTGGTGATCGAGCCGGCTGACACCTTGAGAAATGCGACGGAAACAGTCCTGAGGCAGAACGGCTATGAGGTCATCTCTGTCCCCGATGGCGATAGAGCCAGGGAAGTGCTCCAGTTTTCTCAGCCGCACCTGATGGTTATAGGAGGCGATGCTCGGACGGCCGATTCGTCCTCCCTGTATCTCGGACTGAAGAAGGATGCCCGGGCGGCTGCCCTGCCGATGCTGGTTATTGCTCCAGCCGACGGATCCGAGTTGGACGTCCCCGCCGAACATGTGATCCCCCAGCCACTTGACCCGGCAGTCTTCCTGAAGACAGTAGAAGGTGTCCTTCAATCAGCACAGTCAGAGGCGTCGACTCCAGCGACTGACCAGGCTGGCGTTCAGTCGGTTGACGATGATTTTCTTGATGCCGCTCTGGGTCTGGACCAGATCAACGTTACTGATTCAGAGGTACTTGACAACACAGCCATCAGCAAGGGGAAAAAATCGAAAAGCGGACCGGAAAAGCTGGTCGGCTATGATCATTACGTTCGCGACGATACTGACCCGGGCGACACCGGACGGGTAGAGTCGCTGGCGGTCAGTGATGATGCTTCTGACATTATTTCTACCAAGCCGACGGATAAGCCCAGGCCAGAGATTTCCGAGAGCGGCAAACTGGAGATAATGCCGGACCAATTCGGGTTGGCCGACCTCAATTCGCAGGATGGCTCTGTCGAATCAGACAAGGCCCATGACTACAACTGGTTTGTGAATTCAATGCGTGACGAAGTGACCGCCGCGACTCCTGCCGAATCCAAACCTTCGATGCCTAAAAAGGGAAGTAAAGATTCCGGTAAACTGAGAATCGAGGAGCCCGCGTCCGCCGTTGAGCCCATACCTCCCGATGGTCTGTCCTCGGAGCCATCCCAGCCAGGCAAGGGGGACGGCGTTGAGCAGTTTATTGATGAATTCAAGAAAGAGATGGAAGTCCTGCGGTCAAACGAGCCGGAATCGGTGGTTGTAAAGGACAGCGCCGGAGCTGGCGGTCAGAGTGCGGGAGACATGGCCTGGCAGGATCAGCTCGAAAAGATATCTCCCCGGGAAGTCGGAATCTTCACGCAGCGTTTCATCAAAGAGCTCGCCGATCGAATCGCCGGTCTTATCATGTCCAAAATAGACCCGGAAAAACTCGTCCATCTTCTCAAGAATGAAATCATAAATCAGGCCAGAAAAAAGACCTGATCAACCCCAACTTTTGCTTGCCAGGGCTGTTCGATGTTACCGATAATCTCGAAGTCAGCATCGGGATTGTCTTGTATAATGGTTTTGTGATACCCTGGATCAAAGAAATGAAGATTAAACGCACGGCAACTCGTTTGATGTGGAGCTTTACCGTCTTATGTCTGCTGGCAGGGGGTGCGGGAGGTCTACCCGGGCAGGGTGATGTTATCCCGCTTGAGCCCGCGAGCAGGTTCGACGACGAATCTCCAGTTGACGCCTATTCTGTGTTGAGTATGTCATCTGCCGCAGCCGGGGAAACGTACGATGCCGCCACTGTTATTGATGTAGTCCCCGGGTGGCACATAAATTCGGCCCAACCGCATGAAGACTGGCTTATCCCGGCTGAGCTGACGTTTGACACCATCCCTGGCATTATTCCCCATTCGATATCTTATCCTGAGGGCCGTGATGCCAGCCTGGCCGGAATGTTGATGTCTGTCTATGATGGCAGGACCATCATACGATTTCGTGTTGCCGTTGATGAGAACACATTACCCGGCGAGTACCGGATCCCGGTGCGCCTTGGTTACCAGCCATGTGACGATCGCCAGTGTGGCGCACCGGATGTTCTGACCATGAATCTCCGCGTCAAGGTTGGAGAAGAGGGACAGCTGACCGACACAATCATATTCGACGCATCTGCAAGTGCTTCATCTGCAATTTCATCGGGGACTGCTCAGACAAAACCGTATGTTCAAGAGTCTGACCTGGAAAGACTTGTCAATCAGCACGGTTTCTGGGGGTATTTCCTGGCCCTCGGTATTGCCTTTGTGACCGGCCTTCTGCTGTCATTCTCGCCTTGTACATACCCGATGATCCCCATTACAGTGTCTATTTTTGCCGGGCAGGAGAGATCGATCAGCAGGGGTTTCTTCCTGTCACTGATTTATGTCGGTTCAATGGCTGTGGTTTATGGGCTTTTGGGGTTGCTGGTTTCGCTGGTCGGCGGAGTATTTGGCGCCTGGCTGGCCAGTCCTCCGGTGGTAATCGGTATGGCCGCAGTGTTTGTGGTGTTCGCCTTGTCGATGTTCGGGCTGTATGAACTGAATGTACCCATGGCTCTCCGTCAGAAACTGGGTTCGGTCAAAAAGGGTGGCGGTGTGGTGGGATCTCTGGTTCTGGGCATCATTGCTGCCCTCGTGGTATCACCCTGCGTGGGACCGTTCGTGGCTGGAATTCTCTTGTATGTGGCCACTGCCGGCTCACCACTCATAGGGTTTCTGATTCTCTTTGTCTTTGCTGTCGGTCTGGGAACTCTCTTTATCATCATCGGGACGTTCTCGACAGCCATCGCCAAACTGCCCGGATCAGGGGAATGGATGGAATCCGTAAAGAAGTTCTTCGGCTTTGTACTGCTTCTGATGGCTGTCTATTTTCTGCAGACAATCATCAGCGTTACCCTTACAGCAGTTATTGCGGGGCTCATTCTTCTCTCGCTGGGCGTTTTTGGAGGTGGGCTTGACCGGCTCACCGGTGAGGCTCCGATGTTCTCACGATTGAAGAAACTCGTGGGCCTGCTGGCTCTCTTGCTGGGCATCTATCTACTGGTGGGAACAGTACTTCGCAGCGGATTGATCCTTCCGCCGGCGGCTGAGTGGCTGCCTTCAGGTGCGTCATACGACAGTGATGCACACCAGGAACTGATAGCCTGGCAGGTCGATCTCGATACGGGTCTGGAGCAGGCCAGGAGAGAGGGCAAACCCGTCATCATTGATACCTGGGCGACATGGTGCGCAAACTGTCGGGTTCTTGACCGGACGGTGTTCGGCAACCGGACTGTGGCAGATGAGATTCAGCGATTCATTCCTTTGAAAATCCAGCTTGAAAAAGCCGATTCACCGGAGACCAGAGAGTTTATGCAAAGGTTCGGTCTCAGGCACTACTCGTTACCAACGACCTTGCTGCTGGATAGTCAGGGTGCCGTGCTGCAGGTGATGCAGGGGGTAATGACTCCGGAAGAAATGCTGGAAGCCCTGCGGCAGATTCCCTAGATCTATCACAGATCCCGACGGGCTGAACCCATCCACACAAGTACGCATTTTTTAGCCCGACCATCTTGACGGTCAACCGGTTGACCCATATATTCCGCCGAATTGCTGTAGGATTCGACCCTGTTCGATGCCCAGACGTAAGAAGAAATCAGACTCAGTTATTGCGCTTTGCGTTCAGGAACCGTTGGAGGACGGCTCCAAGATGGACCTGGGTGCCATCACCGGCGATGATCTCAAGTTCCTGCACCAGGCATTTATAACGGACACTATCGGCAACGCCCTGGCCGTCAAGGACACCGATGTTCGCCTCTACTTCATTGACGTGCCTGAGCGGAAACGATTCGTTAAGATAATCACAGAGTACCTGGCCGGGAAGCTGACCGGCAAGGCAGCTGAAGCATTCAAGAATCGATTCCGGCAGTTTGAACAATCCCACGAACGATGGGGCATAAGAATTCACGACGTCTTTTCCAGGTGTTTTGAAGATGGTTACAAGAACGTCCTTGTCGTTGGCAGCAGGACCCCCACCGTCACCTCGACCATGCTCCAAAGAGCTCTGAAGATGCTGTCTGAGTCTGAGGCTGTATTCGGCCCGACTCCTGAAGGTCGCTATTACGCGATTGGAATGTCGCAGGGGGCTGACATCAACCTGTCCGAGTTTGACTGGAAGTCACCGGACATTTACAATCAGGTGTCGCGGGCTTTCGATGAGAGGAAGTTTGGCTGGTCGGAGCTGGAGATCTGGTACGTAGTAGAAGGTCCCGACGAACTGGAACTCATGGTGCGAGATATCAACCAGTATCGGTTTGAAGAGGACCGCACAACCGCAAGAGAAACGGAAATAGTCATGGAGCGTCTCCTCAGGAAGCTGGAGAGCTGAGTGGAGCGGCTCCTCTTTAGGCTGAGTTGGCCGACTGTACGTGAACTCGTCCCGGGGGCTATCGATACTGTGCTGCTTCCGGTGGGTACGATTGAGGCTCACGGCTCTGCCTGTCTGGGGACGGACGTGGTTATTCCTGAGATGATCGCGGAAGGGATCGCCGACCGGGTCAATGCCCTGATCGCACCCTCGATAAACTACGGCGTCACCAAATCTCTGTATCGGTACAGCGGCACGGGAGCGGTCAGGGCATCGACGCTTGAAGCGTATTTTCATGATGTTCTCGAATCGATGGCCAACACCGGCTTCCGCAATGTCGTTGTGATGAACGGTCATGGCGGCAACAACAGCGCCCTCAAGAAAGTCGCATATGAATTCCATCGCGAGCGAAAGACAAAAATCGCCGTTATCCACTGGTGGGAACTCTGTGGCGACCTGACCAGAGAGTTCTTCGGTCATGTAGGTGGCCACGGGGGGACAGATGAGACCGCTCTCGTTGAAGCCATTGATCCAAACCTGGCCGGCGCAGACTCATATGATGCTGACCACGCCTTCTGGTACCGTCCGGGCGCGGATGTCTATCCGGTGCCGGGGACCATACTGTTGTACAAGGAAAACGAAGGCTATCCTGAGTTTGACGTCAAAAAGGCCGGGGAATATCGGGGAAAGGTCGTTGACGCCGTGGGGCAGTTTGTTGAACTGGTCATAGACCGCTGGCGCAAATACGACACCTGAGCCCGGACCCCCTCCGTAAAATACAATACCGTCTAGAATGCATCTATGTAAGTCATCCGTACTTCGCGCGAGAAAGTGTTGCTTTCTCCGGGCGCCGCTCGGCGGTTCACGAGAAGGTCCTTCAAGACAAACTCGAGTTCCAGGTTCTCCGCAAACAGCCACTTGACGGACATATTCAAATAGCCACGCCCCTTGCCGGATAACGGGGTCGCAGCCTCGCTGTCGTCGTTTATGGCTGCATCGTATTCAAACACCAGGGCCAGGTTGTAATCAAAGGTAGCATCAAAGCCACCGAATACAGTCAGATCGTCATCCGGTCCGTCAGTAGCCTCCAGCGATCGATTGATTCCTGCGTGCCAGCCGGATGTCCACTTGTAAAAGTAGAAACTGCGGCTGGCTACAGCATAGAAGCCGCGGGATTTGAATGTGTAGCGGTCCTCATTTTCATACCACGCGCCGTAACCCTGATCCGTGAACCCGAGCGTAACGGCCGGGAAATATTCCAGTTCGTCAACCAGACGAAACTTGAGGCTGAAACCGACCCGACCATTCCAATTCGGTTTTTGATCAGATATGATCCCCTCTCCACCGTAAGAGAGGCCAAGGGTGAACCTGCTTGATATACCGATGTCGGCGTACCCGAGGCCACCTCCCCGCGGGTACAGACGCACACCGAGGTTGTAATGACCGCGGGGGAGAGTACCGGCCGTGGGCATATCGACCAGCCATCTTGGTGGTATATCATAGAGTGTGAATCGGCTTTCGGCCGGCTCCACCTCCTGGGCCTGGGCAGCCGAAGTCACCAGTATCAGAAAGAGCAGCGAAGAAATAAGAGCAGGATTTCTCATCATCAATAACCTCTCTCAGGTTTAAACACCCTCACGGTGGTCTGCTCATTATACGGAGAGCCCAAAAAACTAGTCAAACTAAAAACCATTTGGGCCGAAAGATGCCGATTCCCGGGCAGTTCTT
>CP070824.1:1060548-1070006 GCA_020344395.1 Candidatus Zixiibacteriota bacterium
GCCGCTGATTGGCTACCTCATCAGGGCGGCGTAGAAACCGGGTCAAACATCGGAGCAGAGTGTGGAGAACATACCTTTATCGACGATCAGGGGGCAAAACCAGCAACACGAGCTTCGTCTCTTACTCCCGACGAGCTATGGAGTTAATTAACCAGAACCGACAGAGTTCTGAGGGTTTATTCTTTTCTGGCTATGTAATCAACATACGCTTGGCAGTACTTGTCTCCACCTTCGATCTTTTCGATCAGTCTTTTTTCCTTACGGATGATCTCACATGATCCAAAATAGGCGTCCGCTTCGTCATCTTCGAATTTCGAGAATCGCTTGCTACTAAGCAGTCGATAGGCAAATGCAGTCTTCTTGAATGGGCGGTCATCAGGATCATCTACCGAGTGGAAATTCACAAAGCATAATCCGCCCGGCGTCAGCACCCTCTTAATCTCATCCATAGAACGCTTAATGTCAGGCTTGGTCATAAAAGAAATAGAGTTGTAGGAGTAGACGAAGCTGAAGGACTCATCTGTGAAAGGAATGCTCCTCATATCAGCGCATATAAGATTTACTTCATAGTCATTATCTTTGCAGTATTCAACTGCCTCGTCCAAGGCCTCTTGGTCAATGTCGATTCCGTGCGCATCATATCCATGGAGATGGAACAGTATCAGTTTGGTGTTAGCGTGACCGGCCCCGCAATCCAGTACTGTTTTTGGAAGTGGACTAAGATTACACAATCTTAGAAATTCGTAAAGGGGTGTTGCGGTGGATATTCCGATCATCCTGTTCTCGTGATTGCCATATTAGCCTATGTGATGGTCATAAGATAAGAATCTCACCGTCGCATGTGAATCCAAAAAGCCTGACTACAAACCCGATGAGAAACCCTGAAGGTCCAGTTTGCGTCGGGAGCACTGAGGGCGTGTCCCCTGTAATACTATGCTACACAGGTCATTGTGAAACTTCGGCGGGACCATTATCGAACCTTCAGGCCGCTGATAGACTACTTCATCGGGGTGGCTTGATCGACCAATCGGTTCACGTTGCGTGATCCCTCAAATGGCCTATATTATGGGCAGATTTCACACCCTCGGTATTCCGCCGATAACAGTAGAATAGAACTCTTAGCAGGAGATCAAACCATGCGAGCCACCTCCTTCATTCTATTAGCAGTAGCCCTGATACTGGGTGCCGTTACAATACCCGCCGGCCGATCGCAGGCTCAGGTTGTTGAGGGCGTACCGCAACTCATAAGTTATCAGGGGAGATTGACAGACACAGAGGGCGATCCCGTGACTGACGGTGAGTATTTAGTCACGTTTGCAATCTGGAGTGACTCCATCAGCACGGCTCCAACGGATCGGGAGTGGATCAGTCCCAACTGCACGGTGCTGGTCGTAAACGGGTTGTTCAACTGGCAACTTGGTTCTCAGGAGGGACTTCCCCCGTGGACGATCGCCAATGACGATAACCTGTGGCTTGGTATCCAGATTGAGTCTGATCCCGAGATAACACCTCGCACACGATTGTGTTCAGCACCGTACGCTTACAAGGCTTGGCGGGCGAAGTATGCCGAGTATGCCGACTCGGCCGGCGTTGCTATCGGACTCGGCTTATGTGCGGAGACAGGACATTACACGACCCAATCATGGTATCCGCCACCAGCAAGCATTAATGCCAATGAGATCAAGCTCTTGTTCTGCAGGACCTTCAGCAATACAGATAATCTGCATGTCTCATTGGCGGTTGTGGTGACTACGGGAACTTGTGCCGGCTATCCCGGAAGGGTTTCGTCCATGGTGCTTGCACCCGATTACGCTGTTGTAGCACTACAAGGATGGAACGGCTCTTCTTGGACCGACCTTTCATCTGGAGATGAAGTTGATGTGGCCTACGTTGCATTTGGACAGTGACACCCTCTGAGAGCAACTGCGGTTCCATACTTCAATCGGGGCACCGCGTTATTCCACCGTACTCAGTTCTGACCCACAGGGAAACACAGTCGCACGACGCCGCCTTAGTTCGAAGTTCGTAAACGATTAGTACACAAAGAGTTGCTCCCCCGGCTGGACTATTATAAAACCTTCAGGCAGCTGATTGACTACCTGACCAGGGCGGCGTGATGGCATGCCGACCATATGACCCTTGGAACTGGACCGAAACATGAGGGGCAGGTCAAGATTCGCAGTCTTATCTCCGCCTACCTTGGTTACATACACACCGCCGGTGGCGTGAAACTGATGAAAAGGTAGTCGATCAAGGCAGTCAGGTCACCGATGTCTACCATGCCAGCCGTGTCGCCGTCGATGTTAGCCTCCTCGGGACAACAGATCGGGTCGAATGATATGAAGAGATAATCAATCAGTCGCGTCAGGTCTCCAATGTCAACAACACTGCCGGGGTCACAGTCAACATTGCCCGAAATCCCAAAACAACAGCAGGCGTCTCCAAGACCATCCCCGTTTGAGTCTTCTTGCCCCGGATTGAAATGATTCGGGCAGTTGTCCGTGGGGCACTCATTTTCTGGCTGGCCGGGGTCGCCAAAACCGTCATGATCAGTGTCAACACAGGTCAGCGGCTCAACAAGAGCAAACAGCGAGAAACTCTCGACCATCCCCCAAACCTGGTTATCCGACAAACTCAACCCCGAGGTAACATCCAACCAGCGGGAGCCTTCATAATGCATCATCTTCAGGCCACTCTCATCCTCCACTAGGCTCGATTCTTCGTAGCTGATTGTCACTTCAACGCTGTCGGAGAAATCGGCTGTCGTCCGAACTTCGTAGTATGTCTGCCCATAAGAAGGCACCAGCCTGTAGCCTACCGGTACCTCCGGGCCGATCTGACCCGGATCGACCCATGTCAGACCGGAAGCAATAACACTTCTGAATAGTATCTTGAATAGAGAGTCCGGAACAACCATCACATTGATTCCCGGCGGTGTGGCTGTTCCCTTTGGCAGGAATATGACTTCGCCCAGATTCGGGTCCTCGTCATCATCGTACAAGAGACCGTCAATGGTGGCCGAGTCGGTTGTCCCCCAGAGATTCCAGAGAGCCCAGACACTCTGGGGACTGTTGTTCTTGACATTGTAAGGTCCATTGCTGTGAATAGTATTGCTACCGGGGCTTAGGTAGACTCCCCCGCCGAGGTCGGGTGTGGACCCGTCATATGCAGGGTAGCTAAGATTCGCTCGCACTCCGTGCAGAATGTTGTCGGTGACCATGTTGTCGTATACGCGGGCGTCGGCGTTATTGCCAAAATACAACCCATACACGAAAGTGTGAATCTCGTTGTCATGGATATCGGCGAAAGCATCTCCGTGCATCGCGATTCCGGCCGGTTGATGTGTCGTTTGAGTTGTCGAATCGTGCTGACCAATAATCTGATTGTTTCGTATAACGGCAACCGCGCTGTCCATCAAGCGGATCCCTTGCCCATAATAAATGGTCGACCCGACTATACTGTTCCCCTCAATAACCCCCGCCGAAGTTCCCCTTAAATCAAAGACGTGGTCTATTCTTGAGCCTCCATAGCTGTTACGAAACTTGGCGGGACCGTCGAATATGCGTACGCCAATGTCAGTTACACCCATGATGCTTTCTATATAGATGTTCTCCACATAAACCGCGCCACCTATCGCCTCGACGTTAAAGGCACCGATTTCGATGAATTTGCAGTTGCGTATGACCATAGATGAATTATCGGCGATGATCCCGTAGACCAGCCAGTAAGGTTCGCCCGGGGCTGACCATAACTGAAGGTCCTGCAGTACGACGTCGGCGCTATCCAACTTCAGAATATGATCGTTGGTGAGACTGTTCTTTATTACTGTCTTATCCCACCCGGCACCGACGATTATGAGGTCTTTGTCAACCAGGAGTTCTTCGTCATAGTCGCCCGAATCAATCGCAATAGTGTCGCCTGCGGAGGCCGCCGCGATTGCGTCGGATATCGTGGCATATCCTGCGGGCACTTGTAACAGAGATGCTCCGCCAGCTGATACCTCAATCGGAACGGCCGCCGTATTGTTGAATTCGTCCCACTCGGTCACCGCTTCGAATTCATCAACCAGAACACCAAGATAGGCAGGCCCGGTCGGCCATGAAGGGGGAACCTGAACAGAATCCCAGACCGGTACCGATTCAATCCCCAGACGCACCAAATTACCCATCGCCTCACGCCCGCCAAAGAGAATCTGGTCTGCCGTCGTTATTTGCGCATCGGTCGACAGGTACAACCCAACCGAATACGGGAATGACTCAGTATTCCCCGAATTCTTGAGCATGGTGGCCACTCGCTGCCCGAGGATTTCTCCCGGTGTGACCCTTTGCGGCCCGAACAACACGAAGCTGATCACTTCGAGATCGGGACATACGATCTCTTGCTCAGCCCGACCTGAGTCGCTTGCTAAACAAGACAGAAGAAATACAATGACAAGTAATCGGCGCATTTTACCCTCCTGCTCAGGTCATCATGGCGCACGCAATGAAGATACCAGCTTACCCCATTTTGTCAAGCTCAGGGCGGGCTGACCGCCGGCGTCATAGCGACCTAATCGACCGGTCGGTTCACGTTGCGTGATCCCTCAAATGGCCTATATTATGGGCAGATTTCACACCCTCGGTATTCCGCCGATAACAACAGAATAGAACTCTTAACAGGAGATCAGACTATGCGACCCTTTTCCTTATCTCGAACCTTATTGATTTTGCTGCTGTGTGCCGTAGTGTTTACGGCCTTTGCGATTACCAGCGATGCTCAAGTACCCAAGTTCATCAACTATCAGGGACGCCTGACTGATACGGACGGCAACCCGGTCGCCGATGGCGAGTATCTGGTTACATTCACGATCTGGAGCGATTCCACCAGTACCGCCTCACCAGATCGAAAGTGGATCAGTCCTGACTGCCCGGTGTTGGTGATAAACGGACTGTTTAACTGGCAGTTAGGCTCCCGAGAGGGACTGCAACCTTGGACCATCGCCAACGACTCTGCGCTGTGGCTGGGGATAAAGGTAGGCGACGATCCTGAGCTTGCTCCGCGCACCCGCTTGTGCGCCGCGCCATATGCTTTCGGTTCATGGAGGGCGGAGTACTCTGCTTTCGCGGATTCAGCCTTTAACGTCATGACCTGCGCGGGTGGCTGGACCCAAGTTAGCCATGGTCCAACGCTACAGTTCAGTTGGGACTCGGTAGCCATCGGGCCACTCTACCCCTCGGCGCGACTTGATGTCGATGGTGACGTGCAGATGACCGGCTTCAAGATGCCGACGGGTGCCAGCGACGGCCATGTCCTGACTTCGGACGGCAGTGGAAATGGGACGTGGCAGGCGGCAAGCAGTCAGGCGCAGAACGCGTGCGCAGGAATCGAGAACCTGACGGTGGACCCTGCTCCCAAGGTGAGAATCATATTTCCAATCACCTTCAGCAATGCCGGTAATGTAAAATTAGCCGCGTCAGCCATAGCCACCACTGCCTCCACAGGGAGTGGGTTCCCGGCAAGAATCGTGAGTACGGTGATTACGGAGACTTATGCCGATTTGACACTCCAGTGCTGGAATGGAAGTAGTTATGTCGACATGACTCTTGACGACATTGTGCAAGTGTCTTGGACGGCCATTGAAAGATGACGTGAGACTGTCTCGCCCGAGGTGATAGACTCGCGATCACTGACGATCTGATGCGACGCTGATGATCCGAGCCATCCACATTGCGATGTAGTATCAACCGACGCTTGATTCCTTTCCCCCGCGCCTCCTAACGATCTATCGCGAGAACATAGCAGCAAAACACAAGCGATTCAGGGGTTGTAACTGATTAGTACGCAATAAGTTGCTCCCCCGGCTGGACTCGAACCAGCGACCCGCTGATTAACAGTCAGCTGCTCTACCGACTGAGCTACAGGGGAGTGTCGTAAACCTCTATGTCGCAACCTCCTGAAAGAGGCTGGCCAATTATAGCCCTTTTCGGCACCTTGTCAACACAATTTCAGCCCCGGGGAGACCTCATCCGGCCAATCCGGGGACCGGAACTTTGGATCGTATTGACCGTAAGATTAGTCAGTAAGAGTAACTGATCGGAAGATGATGAGGTGTAAAATGAGTAGATCAACCAAAGTACTGCTGATCAGCGGATTGGTACTCGCTGTCGCCGTCAGCTTCGCCGTGGCTGGAAGCAAACGCTCGTCTCTCGTGGCCTGGCTGGGTGTTTATACGCAGTCCGTCGATGCTGATCTGGCCGAGGTCTTTGATCTGGCCCGGGATTACGGTGCTATTGTAAACGAAGTGGTCGAAGACTCACCCGCGGATATAGCGGGATTACGGGAAGATGACATCATCATAGCCTTTAACGGCGAACAGGTCACGGATTCAGACGACCTGACCGATTTCATCGGGGATGCTCGGCCAGGTGATGAGGTCACGCTGAAGATCGTTCGCAACAAGAGGGGACAGGACATCAGGGTCGAATTGGACTCGCGAAGCAGATATGATCGATCCGCGGACGATTATTACTACCGGGCACCAAAAGCACCGCGGGCACCAAAAGCGCCAAAGGCACCCAAACCCTGGTCCCGGTCTTACACTTATTATGCTGACAGCTACGGATATATAGGAGTATCTCTGCTGGAGCTATCCGATCAGTTGGCCGAACATTTTGGTGTCCCGGACGAGGCCGGCGTCTTGATCAGCGAGGTGGAGGAAGACTCACCGGCGGCGGATGCTGGTCTGAAGGCGGGCGATGTGGTCATTGCCGCTGACGGCGATGGTATCTACGACGCTTCGGATATGCAGAGGGTCGTCCGGCGGATGGACGAAGGGGAGACGGTTGATCTCCGCATTGTCCGTGATCGGAGGGAGATGAATATCTCTGTCGAGGTTGATGAACGCGCCGGCAGGGACTGGCCTTACATCGTGACGGTACCGGATATACCGGACATCGATATAACCATTCCCAGGATACGCGGCGTGTATCGCCACGGCTTCAGCAACCTGGACGATCTGTTCGATTCGGACGAGTGGCAGGACGAGCTTGAGGAGCTACGAGAGGAGCTTGAAGAGATGAGGGACGAGCTCCGCCGCGAGTTGCGGAAGTACCGACGCTCCGGTCCGTGATTGTACTACCTCACAAGTAAGGATCTGGAAAAAACCCCGCCTGCTCAAAGCGGGGTTCTTCACTGGGCAGGCCATATAAACCTTGCTCGAATTCGCGGGCTGTCTCTATATTGGGTTTGATGTCTGATTTCAAAGTCGAGAAGATTGTCAGCGAGCGAAGCAGGGATCTCGAGCTGACACCCTTGAACGGCAGCAGTGTCGGGCTGGACAGACGTGTCCATAACGCTGAACTGCATCGACCAGGTCTGGCCCTGGCCGGGTTTTTCGAGCGATTTGCCAACCGCCGGGTTCAGATTCTCGGAGAGACGGAGATGGCTTATATGACGCAGCTGGCCGACGATCAGTTGAAAGATACGGCCGAAAAGCTGTTTGTCTCAGGCGTACCCATGGTGCTGATATCCAAGGGACTGGCACCGCCGCCGGTGTTTCTTGATGTGGCCAGGGCGCATAACACCGCGGTGTATTCAAGCAGACTGACCACGGCCGTGCTGTCGGCCAGGCTGTCGGCCTACCTGGATAATCTCTTTGCGCCTACTACCAATGTTCATGGTACCCTTATTGATGTCTATGGTGTCGGGCTTCTATATACGGGAAAGTCCGGTATCGGCAAGTCGGAAGTGGCTCTGGATCTGGTGGAGAGAGGTCACAGGCTGGTGGCGGATGACGTGGTCAGAATCTCCAAGGTTGCGCCTGATGTGCTGATCGGCACCGGCTCGGAACTGCTGGGTCATCACATGGAGATTCGCGGAGTCGGGATAATCGACATAGAGGAACTCTTCGGTATTCGGGCGATACGCCTTCAGAAGAGGATCGAAGTTGAGGTCCGCCTGACACTCTGGGAGGACACAGAGAGTTACGAGCGACTCGGGGTCGATGACAAATACACCGCCGTCCTGGGTGTCCAGATACCGATACTCTATATCCCGATATCGCCGGGGAAAAACATCACGGTGATTTCGGAGGTGATCGCCATGAACCATATGCTCAAGGTTTACGGCGAGAACTCGGCGCTCGAATTCTCCAAGAAGCTCTCTCAGCGGCTTAGCCGCCAGTCGACGACCCGGGATTATCTCGAGTCGGACTACGAATAGCTGCGCTCGATTTCCCCAAAAGAAGCTTGGCAAACCCTCCAGATTTCGTATCTTACGCGATTCGCGATTCAGGCTAGGAACTGCTTGGACGTTGACTGGTAGAAAGTTAGATCGACGTTACTTAAAGGAACACTTCGATGAAGAAACTGATAACATTGGCTGCACTTTCAGCAATAGCTATACTTGCCGCCATGGCCGGATGCTCCGATTCAGGCTCCGATGTGATTGCCAGGGTGGATGATAAGGACCTTACCGCAGACGATTTTGAGTTGTATGCCGGAAACATGAGAATTGCCTTCCCATCGGCCGAAGAGGAGTTTGCCAAGAAGCGTGAGATTCTCGACAGCATGGTGGTCATGGAGTTGCTTATTCGGGCAGCTTACGAGAAGAACATTGACAAGAGCGAAGAAGTTGCGCGAGTGGTCCTGGCCAACCGCCCAAGGTTCCTGCTCGATGCTCTTTACAGCAAAGAAGTTGTCGAAAAGACAGATGTAACCGACGCGGAGATCAGTCTCTTTTACGACCGCCTGGAATTCAAGATGAGAGCCTTTCAGGTGCTGGTGGATGATGAGGATACCGCCCAAATGATCTTCGAGCGTCTCAAGGAAGGGGCTGATATCGAGCAGATGGCCTTCGAATACTCCACGGATCCGTCTGCCAAACGCAACAGAGGCGATGTCGGCTATTTTGTCTGGGGCGCCATGGTCGATGAATTCCAGGAGGCATGCCTGGCGATGGAGATCGGGGAGTTGTCACCTCCCGTGAAGTCGACGTTCGGGTATCACATCATCAAGCTGGTTGACAAAGCCCCCAATGAGGCTCGGACTTCGTTTGAAGAAATGAAAGAGTCGATACGGCGGCAGATACTAAACCGCAAGAGATCGACCCTCACCCAGGAATACTTCACCATGATCCGGGAAAAGTACCCTATTGTCATAGACCCGGCGCCATGTGAGTATGTGCTGCACAAGCGAGAGGGGCTCTATCCTCCTCAGTTGCTAAAGAACCTTCCTCGATCAGATTTCGACCTGGAGCAGCTTGATCGCGACGAGCGCGAACTGGTACTGGCTACGTGGGAGGGGGGACAGGTCAGTATTGGCGAGTACCTGGCTCTCATTCAGAATGTACCGGTTCAGTATCGTCCCGACCTGGACGATTATGACTCCCTGGAAGTGATAGTATTCGAACTGAAGAAGCAGGACATTCTGGTGTACGAAGCCATCCTGCAAGGTATGGAAAGCAACGAGGGATTTCAGAGA
>CP070824.1:1070106-1116002 GCA_020344395.1 Candidatus Zixiibacteriota bacterium
TCGTGTTCGCCGGATTCATTTCGGTGGTTTGCCTCCCAGGTGTACAATTCGGATTTACACGCTGGATGGTGACCTGGTGCGGGAGATAGATCACGATTTTGATCCGGGAGATCCCCTGGCCTCGCATGATTCCTGGGATATGATAACCCGTAATACCCAGTTGGCTGTTTCCGGTCTGTATTACTGGACGGTTGAAGCTGACGGCTTCAAGACACAGATAGGAAAACTCGTTATTATTTTATAGACTGAACCTTGTCCTCCGGTTCACGAATGAAACTGACGTCAGTGTTGCCGGACCACCCTTTGATCATACTCGGGGTGGTCCTTTATATTGCGTTGATTCCTCGCTCTGCAAGGGCACGTTACGAACGCCCCCCGTCGAAGGACGTAGCGACGGCTGCACAGGAGAATCGGATCGCAACGGCTCTGCCACAAGTGCAGTATACCGCACACAATCGAGGAAATATCCAGCTTGCAGTCGCCAACAACGGGACCTTCGGAACCTTCGGCGATGCGTTCATTGATCCCTTCACGGGCGATGTGATCTCATCGTGCTTTTATCCAAGGAACACGGACCTGGTCTATCTCTGGGTGGGCGCGTTCTGGATCGGTGCCGTGGTGGGACGTGATACCGTGGTGTCATGCGGGTCGGATGATTACTATCAGACCAGCGAATTCTGGCCCGAGGAGCCACCTCTCGGAGAGTTCCAGTATAATTCTATCGATGTCAACAGCAAATTCTACAATCCGAGTTCCAGGCTGCAAGCTCATTCGGAGCAGGATGTTTATGCGGAGTATTATGACACCGTTACCGATCCGGGATTGACCGGCCTGGACCCGATCGACGGACGGCCCCATCGACCTCTGGGTATCAAGGTGTCCCAGCGATCGATGTCCTGGAGTTACGAGTATGCAGACGACTTCATTCTGTTCGACTACCAGGTTCAGAATATCGGCAAGGAACGTCTGAAAAAGGTGTATATGGGCATCTGGGTAGACGGTGATGTATGGCACCTGCTCCGCCGGGGCGGTGGTGAAGGTGGCTGGGACGATGACGTGGTCGGGTTTCTTGAAACCTTCCCGGCACCGGAGGGTTGTGAATTCATTGACACCGTCACAGTCGCCTACCACATGGACAATAATGGTGACCCCGTTGGTGGCCAGTGGAATCATATGTCACCGAGGAGCGCGGTGGGCGTCAGGCTTGTGCGGACACCCGGCGACACCCTGAAGTACTCCTTCAACTGGTGGATTGTGGGCTACGACAATGTCTGGCTCGATTTCGGCCCGAGAATGCGCGGGCGGGCGGGCGATCCCTTCAGGGATATGGGTCGCCTGGGAACACCGGAAGGCGACCGAAACAAATACTATCTTCTGAGCCACGTGGAATTCGACTACGACACCTATTTCACAGCCGTGGATCATTCCTTGGACGGATGGCTGCCGCCACCCTCAAACGCCTCGGATTTCGCCGATGGATATGACAGTCGCTATTTGCTTTCGTTCGGTCCTTTCGACATAGAGCCGGGGCAAACTCTCCCTGTTTCATTCGCCTGGGTGGGCGGTGAAACCGTTCATACCCGGGCTTCGAATTTCGAAACCTTGTTCGACCCCAACCACCCGGAGGAGTTTTACCGAACGCTGGATTTCTCCGGGCTGGCCCTGAATGCGAGGTGGGCAGACTGGGTCTATGACAATCCGGGAGTCGACACTGATGGGGATGGTTTTGCCGGCCATGGACGCATCTGCGATATTGACTCCGCCGGTAAACCGCTGGGAAACAACGACAGCATCCCTCCTGGCATTGACAGCGATAACATATACTGGTATCGAGGAGACGGTGTCCCCGATTTCAGGGGTGCCGGTCCCCCCCCTGCCCCTATGCTGAGGGTTATCCCGAGCCAGGGCAGAATGACACTGCGATGGAATGGCTTCCACTCGGAGACGACCCCCGACGTCTTCCTGCACATGCCTGACTTCGAGGGTTATCGGGTGTACGCCGGCCTCGACGAACGAGATGAGAGCTTCACCTTACTGGCTTCTTATGACAACGAGAACTACAATCGCTTCAGATGGAACGATGATCCGGAGGAGGAGTCTTCCTGGCTCCTCGAAGAGATTCCCTTCACCAAGGATTCACTGAGGAATCTGTTCGGTGACCCCGATCTTGAGCCGCTGGATCATCCCAGGTATAACCCCTACCACTTTGGAGACCAACTGTACTATTTTGAGGCGCAGGATTTCAACGCCTCCCGCCTGAACCTGCCCGTGGGTATACGCAAGGCATATCCTGAATATTCGGTCAGGCCGTCCACGGACTCGAGTCTCTGGACAGAAGACGAGGTTACCTACGAGCACGGCAGTCGGCTACCCAAGTATTATGAATATGAATACGACATAATAGATCTCCTTGCGACCGTCCCGTATTATGTGTCGGTTACTGCTTTTGATTTTGGATCACCGGTGGTGGGCCTTCCGGCCCTGGAATCACAGCCAATCAACAATCATATAGCCGAATTCGCACAGACACCGGTGGATACCGTGGAAGCTCACCATCTCGACGTGTATGTCTACCCACAGCCGTATCGTGTTGACGCTCAGTATCGTAGCCGTGGTCTTGAGGGTCGGCTCCTTCATGAGAGAGACCGCCCTGATGACCGGGTCAGGAGAATACATTTTGCCAACTTGCCAAACGTCTGCAAAATACGTATTTATACAATAGACGGTGACCTGGTTAGAGTGCTGGAACACGACTATCCGGATGGCGGTCCCGGCTCGATGCATGACAGCTGGGATCTAATAACGAGAAACACCCAGCTGGCCGTTTCCGGCCTGTATTACTGGGTGGTTGAGTCAGATAAGCGCACACAAATTGGAAAACTGGTCATACTCCAGTAGAAAAGCAGGATCAACTTGGTACTTTCAGCAAGAACTTGCAACCTGGCGATCACTTTCCTCACAGCATCCCTGGTTCTCGGAACAGTACTGCATAATGGCGAAGCGGTAGCCCAGCCGCGCACCAAGTTTACGGTCCAAAACCGTAACAATATGCAGATGACACTCACCAACAATGGTGGGTTTGCCTATGCCACCTGGTATTGGAGCACCCGGACCACCGACCCTTTCACCGGAGACAGGTTTGCAACGCTTCACTACCCGAGGGGCAGCGACATACGGTACCAGATGAATGGAACCCTGGTTCTTGGTGCCGTCATAGAAGGCGACACTGTGGTGACTACAGGGTTTAGCGAGGCGCATTCTGAAGAAGGCGTTCTGGGGGACTTCGTTTACCGGTCGGTCGACCACAACCACCCCAGGTACGATCCCGAAGCCAAGTCACAGCTCGATATTATCTGTCAGTATGCCGACACCTTCGGTGTCTATACAACGCCGGATCTGCGAGGTCATTCTTCGCTGGGGATCAAGGTAACTCAGACTTCGATGGCCTGGACCGGCGACAACATCGACGATTTTATAATCTTCGACTATGAAATACAAAATATCGGCGACCACCACCTGGAGGATATGTATGTAGGCTTCCTGGCCCACGGCGGGGTCAACTATGTGGGTGAGTTTGATTTGACGATGACCCAGCTTGACGACGTGATCGGTTTCCTCCACACTCACCCGGCACAGGATGGCTGCCGCATCATGGACACCTTGAATATCGCCTATTCTATGGACGCAGACGGTGATCCAAGTGGAGCGTACTGGACAAAGTACTCACCTCGAGCGGCCGTAGGCATTCATATCCTGGGCTTGCCTTCTGAACACTGGAGAGTGAACTTCAATTGGGGTGCCGGGTTGGGGCTTTTCGGCGGACCGCGCTGGGGACCTATGCGGGCACCTGCCCCGAATGTCGACTACCGGCCCAACCTGCCCGCTCCGGGTGGGTTCTTGAACGACGTTGAGCTGTACTATTATCTTCGGAACCCGGAAATCGACTACGATCAGCTTCTTGTAACTCTGAATTTCACTTATTCAGGGTGGCTCCCGCCGCCTCCATCAGCTTCCGATTTCGCGCTCAAGGCGACCCCTGACTATATTATCTCGGCGGGGCCCTTCGACATACAGCCGGGGCAAACAGAGTCGGTCGCCATGGCCGTGGTGGGGGGCGAGAACGTGCATGTAAACCCCTGGGATTTCGGATTGAAATACAAGACCTATTCGCCGTGGCCGTACAGATATATTGAGACGCTTGACTTCTCCGAGCTGGCCAAGAATGCCCGCTGGGCTGAATATGTCTATGACATCCCTGGTGTTGACACCGATAGCGATGGTTATGCCGGTGAATATATGGTCTGCGATGATGAGATATATTACTACAAAGGAGACGGAATTCCTGATATGAGGGCGGACGGTCCTCCCCAGACGCCCATGCTGCGTGTTATTCCGAGCACCGGCAAGCTTATCATCAGGTGGAATGGTTATTACAGCGAGACGGTTCCGGACATATTCACCGGCCTGATGGACTTTGAGGGTTATCGTGTCTGGGTGGGATTGGATGACCGCAGGTCCAGCCTGTCTCTGCTGAGCGTCTATGACGGCGAGAACTACGATCGATTTCGACTTCATCAAAAACGAGACTCCACATGGGAATGGGTCAATGAGGATGTACCGTTTACACTTGATGAACTCCTGACCATGTACGGACAAACCTTCAGACCCCTCAAGTACACTCGTCTTAACCCGTTCCACGCGGGAGATACCCTGTACGCGTTCGAGGCTCACAGTTACAATGCTTCGTCCCTGTGCTGCAATGATAGAATACACAAGGTATATCCTAATGCGCCTGATCCCGGGACTGATCCCAGTCTCTGGACAGAAGATGACCTGACGTATGATTACAGCGAACCTCTGCCAAAATACTACGAATACGAGTATATTCACGACAGTCTGCTCACAACGGTTCCCTACTGGATTGCCGTCACAGCGTACGATTTCGGGTTTTCGGGCGGGAATATCCCATCCAAAGAGAGCGATCCCCTTGCCAACCTGACCACCGAGTTGGCGCAGACACCTGTCGATACGGTTGCCCTGTACGACCTTGATGTATTCGTCTACCCCAACCCGTGGAGATGGGATGGTCGGTACTCTCAGCGAGGCTACGAGAACCGCGACGGGACTGAAATTCCGGCTCGTTCTCGCCGCATACATTTCAGTAATCTACCAAAGGTGTGCAAGATATCTATATATTCTCTCGACGGCGACCTGGTGAGAGAGCTGCATCACAACTACCCCGACGGAGGCCCTGGTTCGATGCACGCAACCTGGGACATGATAACCAGAAATACACAGGCTGCTGTGAGCGGCCTCTATTACTGGGTAGTGGAATCTGCGAGTCGGACGCAGATTGGAAAACTTGTAATACTGAAGTGAGACGCCAAGGAGTGTTTTGAAATGGCTCGGCTGCGGTTAATCGCATTCTTGACGACGGTTTGTGCCGTCTTTGCTATCCTGGGTTCGTGCTCAAGCGACAAGGAGTCGTTGCGTACACTGGAAAGTGTCATACCGCCCGACACGATCGGACCACACATCATATATTCCAGCCCTCCTGACGGTGATACATGGGTTTCAATCACGGAACCGATTGTAGCCCGGTTCTCAGAGGACATAGACCCGGCCACGGTCAACCCGGAGACCTTCCTTATTACTCCCGATATCTTAACCGGACGGGATGTTTGCCGCACCGAGGTGGCTTGCACAGCCTCCTCATTTCTTGAGTACAATACGACCTACGAAGTGAGGATTACGACCGACCTGACCGATACGGTTGGTAATAGAATCACGGAGGAAGCTTCGTGGTCGTTCACCACACGCACGCGTCCTCCGGCTCCTCAGATTGACAGTCTGGTGCCGCCAGCGGGTGTTATTAACCAGCCCGTGACTATCCACGGAAGCGGGTTCGACACCATCACATACAACAATACAGTGTGGTTTGGCGGTGCAACCGCCCTGGTTGCGGTTGCGACGGATTCTGTTATAAAGACCGCAGTACCTGTAACGGCCACGACCGGCTTCATCCTGATACGGAACCTGGCGGGTGCCGATATATCTAACGAGAGCTTTGTCGTACTGCCGGCCCCGGCACCTTTTGCAGGCGACTTCAGAGGCACCTTTACAATCATAGAACGTTTCAACACCAACATGCCGGATACACTGCAACAGTATATCACCATGCATTATCTCCCCAGCATGATTTACCTGATGTACCTCGATGAATCGCTTCAACCGGAACCTCAGCGGGTGTTCTGCGACGTCGGCGGTAGTTACTCCTTTGTTGACCGTGGTGTGCTCCTGGATACCGACGATCCTAATTTCACCGGCAAGGACTGCGACACCACCCTCCATCCGGCGGGATTCTATGGGTCAACCATGCTGGGAGATACTGTTTACATGGTCGAGTATAACGCTCGCGAGCGCATATTGAAAGAGTTCCGCCTGGTCCCCTTTTAATTGCGGGACGGGATTGCCTGCTGTGGCGTTATCACTCCGGAACCGGGTTAATCAGATAGGTTGAGCTTTCGAGGTAAACTCAAACCAAACCAGAAGTAGCTGACGCACCCGGCCAGGGCGAGAGACGCAATCATCACCCAGGCCAGTACCGTACTGCCTGAGAAGGCGTCCAGGAAGAAGCCGCCCCAGAGCGGTCCGAGCGACCAGCCCGCGGTCACGAAGAAACCATGTATCCCCATGTATCTGCCCATTTGCCCTTCCGGTGCCAGACGAGAGACGAGGGTGAGCGTTGGGGGCGACATGAACATCTCTGCTGTCGTGACCATGATAATGACTCCAAGAAAAGGCCAGAACGAGCCAAAAAACCCCAGGGAGCCGTAGCCAACAAAATAGATAAGCCCGGCCACGGCAATCTGAGTTGTGAAGCGGAACGGGGCTAGCAGGCGAGTCACCGGAATCTGAGCCACAGCCACGAGAATGCCGTTCACTGTATTCAGCCAACCGTACTCAGCCTTTGATATTCCCGCAATCTCGACCGTATAGATTGAAAACGGCACCAGTAATTGAGCATGCACAAGGTAAATCACGAAACAGAACATCATGTGCCGGGCAAGATTCTTATCGTGCCGGACCGCGGCCAGATCAGTGAGTCTGAACCGGTCTTCGCGAGCCTTGATTGACGGGGCCCTGAGGAAAAGCCAAAAAACTAGCGCTGATAAGAGCGTGATCGCCGCGGAGATATGAAACAGAATGGCGTAAGAGTGCATGGCCAGAAACCCGCCCAAAGCGGGACCCGCACCCCATCCAAGATTTCCTGCGGCGCGGGACACAGCATACCCGTCCAGTCGTTTGCCGGCCGGCAGGATGTCCGAGACCATGGCGTTTACAACAGGGAAGAACGTGGAGCCGACCATCGAATTAAGGGTCAGGAGTCCGGCGACCCACCAGAACCCGAGATCGCGATCAATGGCCAGTGCCAGTCCGAAGAGAGCTGCCGCACGTAATGACTGCGAGTGAATTAGAATCGGTAGTCGCCCGATCCGATCGGATACTTCGCCGCCGATGGCTTGAAAAACTGCCCGCACCACTGCCTGAACACCGAAGAATATTCCTATCTGCAAAGTGGTGAGACCCAGTACTTCGTGGAAGTAGATGGCTACAAACGGCATAGAGGCGGCAAACCCCAGGGCAGCTACAAACCAGCCCGCGGCCAATATCCACAGGTTTCTGTCAAACTGAGTGACGAATGCCGTGATTCGGGCGATCATTGCAGGGGTTCCGAACGTTATCCTGAAGTCTTACTGCTGGTAGGTTTCACAAATGTGCTGAACAATGCGCTCAAATCCATCAATGGAGTACTTACCCCATCCGGCTGAGGCCATTCCGGCGAGGGAACCGTCACGGGCAAACTCTATTATCATCTCGCCGAAAGATCGGGCGCTGTCATCTGAGTCGATTATCTCTGCCACCCCCTTGTCCCGCAGTAGCCTGCAATTCAGCGGCGCAAAGGGACCGATCGTGGGCATCAGAATGAACATGGGCATACCCAGGCCGAGCGCCCAGTTGCTGCGTTCATGAGACGGCGCCACACAGAAATCAAGATTAGCAAACAGCCTGGAGCAGAATTGCTCCTCTACTCTACGTGAATCATAGTCTACCAGTGCCGCCTCCGGTGGCTCACTCGGGATTTCAGATAGAGAATTCAGAATTACCAGATCTTCACCTTCTCCCCTGTATCGCCGGCGGACAGCCGCGTCCAGCCGACCACCCCGGCCGGCAAAAATCACCACCTTACCTCGACATCTCAAGTGAGATAGTGAAGCCGTCACCAGACGCTCGACGTGCATGGCTGGTTCGGCCCCGGAAGAGAAGAAAGCACCGGTCAAGCCCTGCCCTTTGCTGTAGCGTTCCATGCGTAACCGGTACGCGTCGTCGGCCTGCCCGATCAGTGCCGGTTCGATGCACAGGCCGCTGACGAGAATCGCATCCCGGTCATACCCGGCCTCGCCGAAGACACTTGCCACTTCGGAGGTCGGGACTATCACTGTCGCTGCACCCTTCACAATCGACTCCCGGGGCGCCACCAGTTCACCATGCTGATAGATCAGGTTGGGCCGACCGGCCAGCATCCCCACCAGGCTTGGATGGGCCACCAACAGCGGATCAGCCAGGTCGCGATATTTGCTGACAATGTCGCGACCCATTATTCGAAGCATCAAGGATGGACGGTTGTAATCAGTGTTCGACCGTACCAGCCCATACACTGATCCTGTCAGGCCTCCTGATGACCCACGGTGGTACAGCCAATGGGCTAGTCTCCAGCCCGCCGCGGCCGGCCCCCGGGAAACCGCGAAAACGTCGGTCTTGTCCATGACGAAACCGCCTTCGCCGCTGCGCGCCATAGTCTCCACGATGCCGTCAAGATAGAATGGATGGCCCCGTCCAATGTTGGTATAGAGAATTGAGATCGTCGGCTTTGTCATACGGCGGATCCAGCGTAGAAAACAAACATACTCCTTGACCAGGTCCAAGTCAATCGCTGGCGACCGCTCTTGGACTGGGCCGAAGCCCCGTCTGTGATCTCAGGTCAGCCCCTGGCGATTCTTGCGAACGTCTTCGATCCGTGCCCCGATCCGAGCAAAAAAAAGGACCGACATCGCTGCCGATCCTCCGGCTCTCAGAATAGTTCCCGGGGCCTTACTGTCCGACGTCCACCATTTCGTCTACGTCGATGACTTTTGAAAGGTCCAGGAAGATTAACAATCTATCCTCTAGTTTGGCGACACCCTTGATGTATTCCGCGTTAATACCCGTAACAATCTCGGGAGGCGGTTCAATCGTGCCTGCTGTGAGGCGTAACACCTCGGATACAGCATCGACGATCATCCCCATAATGGTCCCCCCAATGTCGACTACGATGATCCTCGTGTTCTTGTCGTGTTCCTGCACTTCAAGATTGAAACGCTTGCGCAGATCTACGACCGGTATCACCTTGCCCCGGAGGTTGATAACTCCCTGCACGTAATGAGGTGCTTGCGGTACCCTTGTTATGTCAACCATCCGGTTGATCTCCTGGACCTTGAGAATATCCACCCCGAATTCTTCAGAACCGATCTTGAACGAAACCAGCTGCAGCTCGTTGTCATCCGCCGCCGAGGTGCTCTCATTTTTAGCTGCAGTTTCGATTTCCATCTGCCACATCCCTTCTCTTTTGTTCCGGTCTTTGTCCAATCATTATTTCGGCATAAAGTCGACCCCTCAGAACCTACTAGTTGCATAATTAAATCGGGCGTTATCGGCAGTCACGCAGGGCGCAGTAGTCTTGCCACAGGCAGCTCCGGTCCGGCGATCTTTTCGGACGAGTGTCTCGCAATCTATTGCGTCGAACGGGGCTACTTCTTATCTTGGGAAGTCCTGAGAGGAAACCTTGATTTGAGGAGGATCGATGAAGGATCCGCGAAACGAAGTCCTGGCGCGTCAGCTATTGGATTATTCCGTCGAATTGAAGGCCGGTGAGACCATTTACGTGGAAATCAAGGGCAAAGAAACGCTGGAACTCGGCCAGCAGGTGGTTCGCCTGGCCACGGAGCGGGGTGCTACGCCGTTCTGGTTTTACAACGACGAGTCGGTTCTTCGCCAGTTTCTCGGTTCCGCCGGCGACGATCAGTTCAAGCGTCAGGCCGAACTTCATATGGAACTCATGAAGCGTTCGGACGCCTACATCGGCCTGCGCGGTTCGGATAATCCCTTCGACCTGGCCGACATCGACAAAAACCAGATAGAAAAGCACAATTCCATCTTTTACCGCCCGGTACATCTGGAACAAAGAGTAAAACACACGCGCTGGGTGGTGCTGCGCTATCCGAACAATGCCATGGCTCAGTTGGCTGAAACATCGCAAGAGGCGTTTGCCGATTTCTATTATGACGTCTGCTGTGCCGACTATGCCAGAATGTCCGCGGCGCAGGATGCGCTGTACGACCTGATGATGGCTACCGACAAAGTCCAGCTTAAGGGGCCTGGAACAGATCTGACTTTCTCGATCAAAGATATCCTGTGCGAAAAGTGTGACGGCAAACGCAATATCCCGGACGGCGAAGTATACACCGCGCCCGTGCGCGATTCGGTTGACGGGACCATCACGTACAACACTCCTTCGCTGTACCAGGGGGTTGTCTATGACAACATCTCTCTTACTTTTGAGAATGGAAAGATCATCAAAGCGACCTGCGCCGGCGACGATGCCGGCCTGAACAAGGCTCTGGATACCGATGAAGGAGCCCGGTATGTCGGCGAGTTTGCCGTTGGCGTCAATCCGTTCATACTTCATCCCATGAAGGACACCCTTTTCGACGAGAAGATCGCGGGTTCGATACACTTCACGCCAGGCCAGTGTTACGACGAAGCACCGAATGGCAACCAGTCTGCCATTCACTGGGATCTCGTGCTGATCCAGCGGCCAGACTACGGAGGTGGCGAGATCTATTTTGACGGGAAACTCGTTCGGAAAGACGGCGTGTTTACAGACAGGGCGTTGGAAGACGCATTTTCAAAAGAGAACCTCAAGGCCAAAGGGCTTAAGAGATAGTCCGAGGCCAACACAGCAGTTTGGGAACGGCAATGAATATCGTCAAATTCGCAATGCAGATGGAGCTGGACGGCAAGGCGTTTTATCAGCAGGCGGCTGCCGCAGCGGTCCAACCGGAGCTCAGGGACATCCTGCTGTATCTTGCTGATGAAGAGCAGCGTCACTTCATGTTCTTCAAAAAACTCAGCGAGGGGGATACATCAGCAGCCCAGGAAGAACTCACCAACAAGGACGCATCGCTGAAGGATACTAAGAATGTCTTTGTCCAATTGACTGAAAACGGGACAGAGACAAGTTTCGGTGATGATGCCCGGTCAACCTGGGAAGAGGCTCTGAGAATCGAGGAAAAAGCAGTCAAGATGTATTCGGAGGAGGCCCTCAAGGAGAGTGATCCTCATCGGCGAGCCCTTCTTGAAAGAATCGCCGACGAAGAGCGCAACCATGTCTATCTGATTGACAGCGTGCTATCATTCATGACTGATCCCGAGTCGTTTGCAGACTCAAAGAAGTATTCCGATTTCCAGAGTTGGGAGGGGCACTGATCGGGTTAGAATCCCCGCTGAACTGCCGGTTCACACCTCCGTGACCAGCACCCCGGCGATTACCGCCGTGCCACCAACCACATACCAGAGACTCAGGGTCTCCCCTAGAAAGCTGACCGCCACGGCTGTGGCTATGATAGGCTGAATATTGTGATAGACAGCCATGCGGGAGGCATCCATGTACTTCAGCAGCCAGTACCATAACACATAGACGACGACTGACAAACCGATGGCCATGTACACCACTGATCCCCAGGCTGCCAATGTGGACCGGCTGTAATCGAACTGGATGGCGTGATACAATCCGAAGGGAAAATAGATCGCCGAGCCGATTGACAGAGCATAGGCCGTCATTCTCAATGCACCATACTTGCGTACCAGGTCCTTGCCCACAACTGTGTAATAGGCCCAGGCTATAACAGACACCATTATGATCAGGTCCCCGATCAAGTACTCTTGACCGATCTGGACCGCGCCCGACATCATTATCGCCATGACACCTGCTGTTGCAATCACAAAGCCAAACAGTCGCCGCAGTTTCATGCGCTCCCCGAGATGAATGAAGGCCAGCAAGAATATCCAGATTGGCGTAGTAGAGAAGATGAAAGCACCGTGGCCTGCACCGGTCAGAGCCTGCCCCACAAGAAACAGGGTCTGATTGAGCGGAATGATCAGCACCGCCAGTAAAACGATCCGGGGCCAGTCATGGCGCTCCACCGGACGGTCGTTCTTTTTCAAGCGCGTCAGGACCAGCAGAAACACCGAAGCAAGGATAAACCGGTAGAAGGCGAAGGTGAACGGTTCAATATGCCCCAGCCCATACTTGGCGATGGGGTAACATATCCCAGCCACCAACTGCAGGATTGCCATTGCCCCGATGAGCACTGTCAGGGGAGGGTTTGTCTTGACTGTCAGCTCCTCGATGCAAAATGCCCGACGTTAACCGTTACATTCATTTATCGCCGTAACTCGTTTCTGTTCATGTTGTTACAGTAAGGCCTTGTAGGCTCCGCCGTCAACCGGGATGGAACATCCGGTAACATAGCCCGCCCTCTCACTGGCCAGAAAAGCAATCAACGCAGCCAGTTCTTCCGGCTGACCGATACGCCGGGCAGCCGTCGCAGATGCGAAACCGTCCATGATATCATCACGAGTTTTCCCCTGAGCCGAGGCCAACTCATCAGCTAACTCCGTAAGCCGCTCGGTAGCGGTATAGCCCGGACAGACGCAGTTAGCTGTGATCCCGTACTGGGCATAGTTGTTGGAGATGGTCTTGCAGAAGCCGGTGATTCCTGCGCGATAGGTATTCGATAAAATTAGACTGTCCACCGGCTGCAGAACTGCGATGGAGGTGATATAGATCAGTCGGCCAAATTTACGCTCAATCATTCCGTCTACAACGGCCCGCGTCAGCTCAACGGCCGGACGGAGCAGCAGGTTTGAAGCCTCTGCGAAACCGGTGGCGTCATGATCCCTGAAGTCACCCGGCGGAGGTCCTCCGGTATTAGAGACAAGTATGTCGAAGCCTCCCGTCTTCGCGGCCGCACACACCTTCTTGAGTCCGCCGGCATCGGAGAGGTCACCCACCAGAAGCTTCGGTTCGTTTCCGGTAGCGGCTTCAATAGCCTCGGCAGCTTCAGAGAGATTGTCCTTGCTTCGGGAGTTGATCGTGACCACAGCACCTTCGGCCGCCAGTTCCATCGCGGCAGCCGCTCCGAGTCCGGCCGAGGCCCCCGTTATTAGAGCTTTCTTCCCTTTAAGTTCGAGTTCCATCAGCGACCTGCCTTTGCCAGCTCATCCGGCAGAGCTGCGGCTGTGCGGCATCCCCGTTCGAAATCCATAACCCGGAACCGTTCGTTAGGAGAGTGGACATTATCATCGGCCTGGCCGAATCCGATCAGGAGTGTGTCCAGACCGAGAATTTTCTTGAAATCAGCCACCACCGGAATGGAGCCGCCTTCCTTCATGAACACCGGATCCTTGCCAAAGCCGGCCTTTATCGCCCTGGCCGCAGCGGCCAGCCAGGGACCTTCGGTAGGCACAACCACCCCGCTGGCGCCGCCGTGCTTGTCCACCTTCACGCGAACTGTTTTCGGGGCGATTTTCTTGAGATATTTCTCCAGCAGATTCAAGGCCTCGCCCGGCTCCATATCGGGAACAAGGCGCATGGTTATTTTGCAGGAGGCCATCGAAGGGATGATAGTCTTGGCACCTTCCCCCTGATATCCACCCTTTATGCCGTTCACATCCAGGGTAGGACGGCACCACGCCCTCTCAAGAGTGCTGTAACCTTTCTCACCCTGCAGACGGGAGACGCCGAGTGACTTCTTGAAGGCGGCCTCGTCGAACGGCAGCTTTCGAAACTGCGTTCTCTCCCACTTACTGACGGGCTTGGTTCTCTTGTAGAACCCCGGGATAGCCACTCTTCCGTTCTTGTCGTGCAATTGTCCGACCATCCAGCAGAGCGTGTTCACCGGATTGGCGATAGTGCCCCCGAATGTCCCGGAGTGAACATCGTGGTCGGGCCCGTAGACAAAGACTTCGGATGAAGCGATTCCCCGGAGGCCGTAGGTCACAGCCGGCGTTTTCTTATTGAACTGCCCGGTGTCCGAGACGATGCATATGTCGGCTTTGAGAAGCTTCTTGTTTTTCTTCATCCAGCCCGGCAGGTGAGCCGAGGCGACTTCTTCTTCCCCCTCAATCATGAACTTCACGTTAATCGGCAGGGTGCCGGTAGCTTTGATGACAGCCTCCACACCCTTGACCTGCGCAAGAGTCTGGCCCTTGTCATCGGTGGCACCGCGGGCATAAATGTATCCACTCCGTACCACGGGATCAAACGGCCCGGTCTTCCACAGCTCCAGCGGCTCGGGTGGCTGTACATCATAGTGACCATAGTAGAGCGCCGTAGGCAGTCGCGGGTCAACCAGATACTCAGCATAAACGACCGGGTGTCCACCGGTCGGATAGATGCGTGCCTTGAAGCCGATTCTCTTCAGATGATCAGCCAGCCAGCGGGCACAGGCGGCACAGTCTTTTTTGTGTTCGGACTTGGCTGATACTGAAGGAATGCGCAGGAGTTCGAACAACTCTTTCATACGCTGCTTTTCTGTCTTTTTCAGGAAGTCACGGGCAGACATTGAGATTCTCCTTTTTCAATTACGAAAAGTCCGGTGAATATAATCAGAACCTGCCCCCAAGTAAACAGCCCATGTATCACAAGATGTGACGACGCCTCAGAAATCCTGGCGTTTGATAATCATCGTTGAAAGATAGAAGAGTACGAACGCAGCCGCCAAGGTAGTCCAGACCGGTTGCCAGTCCCACACCGTACGATCCGAGGCGATCCTCAGGAATATATCTGACACCTCGTCGGGTTTTGGGAAAATGAAATACACGGTATCGATGATGGCGTTTCCTACGCTGGAATCGGTCAGAGATTTGAAGAATTCGCGGTAGGACAGAACCCATTCTACAACCCATACCAGCAGAACAGCCATGAGCGAGGCCACCGTGGAACGGCTGAGGACGCCGAAGAGAATGGAGACAGACAGCCAGATAAGCAGCGAGACCAGCGCAAGGAGTTGCAGCACCAGGATTGACCCGTCGAAGGCGCCGTGAAACAGCCCGGCCGCGAGGTACACAAGGAAGCCGCTAACCAGCACAAGGCCTCCATAAACCACCCAGATTGCAAACACCTTTCGCCTCAGCAGGGACGCTCGTGAGATCGGTTTTGACATATAGAACTCTGTGCGTCCGCGCTGAAGCATGCCGGGGAAGATCCCGGCACTGGCGACCACAGCCAGGAACACCAGAAAAGCCATAAACAGGTCAAATCCTCTCAGGATGGGATTTCCGAGAACCTCGTTTAGCTGCCCCAGATCCATTTCGCCTGAGCCGCCTACTCCGAACCTGAAACCTATATCGTCGGTGACCAACAGGATCAGCACGGCGAGGACAACAATGACCGCGAAAACCCAGATGATCTTCCGATCAAGCAGTTCGATTACGGTATCACGCAGAATCCCACGCATCAGATTCGTTCCTCGCCATCGCTGAGCGTTTCCATAAACGATTGCTCCAGTGAGATCCTGGCCGGCTGTACCGATTTTATGGAAATTCGCTTCATACGCAGTTGATCGATGACCGCGTTAACGCCGTCAATATGTTCGAGTTCGACAACCAGTAGCTTGGTGGTTACCCTTATCACTTTGCCGACATTCTCGGGTATCTCAAGGCGTTCCTCCCTGATGTCAGCCTCTATTTCATAACGCAGACCCCTGGTCGTAAACTCGTCCACAGTACCGACACGGACAACCTTTCCTCTGTTCAGTATGGCCACCCGGTCAGCGATGGTCTCAACTTCCGACAGCAGATGAGAATTCAGCAGCACCGTCTTGCCTTCCGACTTGACACGCTTGAGGACTTCCTTGATTTCGTTCTTTCCCACCGGATCAACCCCGTCGGTGGGTTCATCAAGAAGCAGAAGGTCAGGATCGGAGATCAGGGCCTGAGCAAGGCCGATGCGCTGAGCCATACCCTTGGAGTATCTGCTGATTTTGGTGGTTCCCCATCTCTCCATACCAACGAGCCTCAGCAGATGGGTTGATCGTTCTTTGATCGTGGTTTCCGGCAGGTGGTGAAGCTGTCCGGCAAACAATAGCAGACCTGATCCGGTAAGATGAGGCGGAAACCTGTGGTTTTCCGGAAGGAAACCGACTCGCTCCCTGGAATTCGAATCCTCGGGCGGAAGTCCGTTAATCAGCACGGAGCCGGATGTCAGACGAGTTATTCCCAGAAGCACCTTGACGAAAGTCGTCTTGCCTGCCCCGTTAGGACCCAGCAGGCCGAAGATCTCCCCTTGCTCGATTCTCAGCCCGACACTGTCCAGAGCAATGATGTTGCCTTTCTTCAGGCCGGTCTGGTAGATCTTGGTAAGGTTTTCTGTCTCAACAATCTGCATGTGTCATTTCCGCTCTAATCAGTCTTACGTCGGTAACAGTATTCAGTTGCAGGCTTGGTAACAAGCAAAAAACTCTCGAACTGCTTGACGAGTTTCGGGTTAGAGGATATGTTGAGACTCGCGGAACCGGGGACGCGGAACCGTTTATAAGAAAAAGAATGAAGTTCAGGATATTCTATATCACGATTATAATGGCCCTAACCGGCCAGGTACCAGCCCAGACCAGACTTGTTTTACACAATCCGGAGATTGATTTTGGCCGGGTCCCTGCAGCCTCTATTGTCGGCAGTACGATCGCATGCTCCGGCCCCGGATCAGATACACTCAGTATCACCGGGATCAAGACGGGCTGTGGATGCATCGCGGCATATCCTGAAAGCACGGTCATATCCCCGGGGGATACGGTGGAGATACGGTTCTTCTGGGACACACGGACCGACAGTGGAATCCTCAGCCAGACCGCGTATATATTTACCGACGCCGGTCCCGATCCTCATCGCGTGAGTTTTACCGCCAATGTCGCCCCGGTGACTGATTCTGCAGGAATGATTTCCTGTTACCCTTCACAGACCGTGACCCTCCCGGAACCACCCGGCACCGGGTCGACCAGGGGAACGGTCAGGGTAAAGAACGTGTCGGGTGAGGTCATCACTGTACGGCTGGTATCCGGGGCTTCCGAGTCTCTGGCAATCGAGTATCCGGAGACACTTGAGGCCGAAGCCTCCGGCCAGTTTAATTTTAGGCTGGCGGCAGGCTCATGGCGATCAGCGTATGCATCTTCTGCCACCTTCGAGCTGGAATCGGGTGGCGGCCTGGTGCAGAGGATCACTTTCCCGGTTTCCGGAGGTAACTCAAGATTAGGAACGGTATTGACGACTGAAAGAGAATGACTATATTCACATGATGGCTATTAGGAGATGAGATTGCATATGAAGAAGTTCACACAAATCCTCGGCCTGACATTATGCTGGCTGGTTCTGTCGGCTGCGGCTCAGGGTGCACCCCGACTGATTATTGACTCCGCCGATTTTAATTTCGGCTTTGTACCGCAGAACTCGAAGATTTCTCACATCTTCTGGCTCAAATCGGCCGGAGATGATTCGTTGAAGATTCTGAAAGTGGTGCCTGGCTGAGGCTGCACCAAGGCTCCGCTCGAAAAGACGGAGCTTGCTGTCGGTGACAGCACTCGGCTGGAAATAGTTTTCAGTTCAAAGCGATACCGCAACAAGATCACAAAACGCCCGCGCATCGAGACCAACGAAGGGCCGCCTCACAAATCTGTCCAGATTACTACCCGTATTGTGCTCAGACCGGATTCGACCTTTCCAATTGTGATCAAGCCCTACAAACTGGACATTTCTCAGTTCAGCCCGACCAAGATCCGGGACGAGATGAAATTCAACATCACCAACGTCTCGGACGAGGATCTGAAGGTGGCTTTGATCTCGAAGCCGGAAGGTCTATTCGACCTCAAGTTACCGGATAAGGTTGAGGCCGGGAAAAGTGCACAGGGGACCCTCAAGCTTCAGCCCGAGGCTATCGAGACTTCGTTTGAGAAGTCGTTCACCATCGAGTTGAGCGATTCCAAGGCAACTCGCTTCACTGTACCGGTGAAACGCAAGATGCAGAACCCCGGGCAAGCGGACGCCAAGACGACGGGAGGAAAGTGATCCAAGCCTGATCTGGCGCGTCAGACAATTATGAAAAGCCGCCCACCCGGGCGGCTTTTTCTTGCCTCTTACTATGAACCCCGCGCTATCTCATCCTGAAGTCGTCGGTTTTCAGACGTTCGTCCCATTCCCGACTGAACCTTTCGCCTTCCATGTTCGAATGAACTAACCGGTAATCCTGAAATCCCTCCCGGTCCTCAAACACAAATAGGATTTCTCTACGCTTCGAATGATAGTACCAGACCACGTACGGATTGCCGATTGTAGGTGCCTGTACATCGACCCGCTCTTCCCAGGGGCCATGGGTCATATAGATCCGTCCCCGATCAGTTGACCAGCCATCAGCTTCTTCGCTGGTGATTGAAAAATACCGGTTGGCGAAATTGAACCGGTCGATCATTTCAAGCCGGTTTTCGATGATTGGTGTCAACGGATCATCGTCATTCTCACGCCAATACTGCTCCAGGAAATTCTCTTTCCCTTCAGGCGTGAGACGAGACAACAACAGCTTCTGACCGGGTTCAAGGTGGTAAGCCACCAACTGTTCTTTGGACTCCAGCGACAGTGTGTCATATGGGTCAGTGGCCTGACCTGTCGATCTGGCGATGCGGGTCGCTGCCTCCGAAATGATCACGAGATCATACAGCGCCGTATCCCCCTGTCCCGTTTCCATGTCATCGGCGATGAGTCGAACCTGGTATTTGCCGGGGACCCGGTCCTCAATATCAATCTGCTGAGCAATGACTGCCGATTCCCCGGGCTTGGTGCGCATCTTGTAGCCGAGGTCACGGACCATGCCTCCCTCATCATCCAGTATGGCATAAGCCAGTCGATAGCTGGAGGAGTCAGTGTCGCTGAAAGTGAGATTGTGGAGCTCGGCATAGAGATAGACCGCCGAATCCGTGGCAGCGAAAGCACCGAGTGGACTCACCAGCACCCGGAGTCCATTTCTCACATTGCGATCAGACGTCGTTTCATCACCAACGTAGGTCAGTCGGTAAGCCAGGCAGCCACCGCCGATGTTCAGTCGGTCACTCACCGAAGGCCCGACGACTATCTCCGGAATAAACCGCTCACCGGTGGCCTTGCTGACAACATCCACAACACTCACTCGCGCACTGTAGACGCCTGGCTCGACCATCAGCCATAGTCGATTGAATAACATTGTCGGTTCTGCTTCGCTCTCAGGAGAGGAACTTGCGCGCGATGAAAAGTAGGTGTTGGATGAGTCTATGGGCAGCCCGTCAGTCCCATAAAGAGTTACCTGAACGAATATTCGGCTGTAGGAAGCTTCATCGGTACTGTCGGCTCGATAAAGTTCAAACTGTTGATGGTTGAGCACAAAAGGGAATTCGAGCAGAACCCGGGGATCGAGGGTGGGATCGTTGTAAACGACAGCATTCGTGTAAACGGCGAGTTCTGAAGAGCTCTCCTGGCCGACGACTTGAAATGCCAATAGCCATACCGGCAGAGCCACCGCCAAAAACAGCACTCGCAGAAACATGCTTCAAACAACCTCAAAAGTCGGGCTGCTGGTGCAGACCGTCATACGGGTATTGCAGCCTGTAATCACCGTCCTCCTGCTCATCGACAAAGGTAAAGCGTCGATACCGGCCTTGAGTATAGTAATGCCAGACCTGATATGCTACTGTGTGTGCCGCATAGGGAAAATCATCGACGGAATCAGGCGCCCCGTAAATGATGTATATTCTGCCGCGATCTGACCGCCAGCCGTCGTACATCAAGCTGGAGAATCTCCGGTTCGCTATGGATATCCTTCGGTAAAACTCATCCTTGGCTTCGTTCTCTACAGATCCTACCGTAGGATCGCGTCTCAGCCAGAACTCGTCAAAGGCGGCCTGGCGTGCTTCAAATGAAGTGAGTTGCTTCATGTTGTCGGCTTCACCGGGATCAGCAATATAACTAAGCTGGCCCGTGACCTGATCCCAGTCGGCTCGAATGAGAGCCTCCTGGGACAGCAGCAGTTCGAACGGCTCTTTGAGTTCAGCCAATTTCTTATTGCGGCGGCCTCTGAGATATACTTCCAGCTCATATCCGCCGGCGGGATAATCACTGACGCTCATTTGGCGGAGATGTCTGGTTACGGGCTCGTTCAGATCGACATGCAATGTGTCCCTGTATACCATCCCCTTGCGCTCGTGTCGCAGTCTGGTCTCAACAACAACGCGGTCGGCGTTATCGCTGCCCGTGTACACTTCCATGTAAAAGAGCAGTCGGCTGTCCTCGGTTCCGCCAAAGACCCTGGACACCGAGGGGACCACCTGCAGGTTCCCCTTTCTGAACACGCTGGAGGAATCGGTGAGCTGGTTTACCGACTGGGCGAACTCGATTCCGGACATTGATGGTTGCCGTCTGTCGCGCAACTCAGCCTTGAAATCGAATTCGCGTCGAGTGCTCTCTCTGCTCTTTACGTCCAGAAGCGTGAACTCGACTTTGTACTTCCCGGGGTCCAGATCGAAATTGATCTGGCTCGATCGATAGTCATATCGCGACCTGGTCTTGCCTTCATTATCGACAGTGACGGACCGATCCTTGGAGCTAGCAACCACCTGCCGACCATCATCATCTCTGACCACGGCGCTTACTTCGTAATGAGCTCGCCAGACACCATCGGTCTCGACAAACTTAAGACCGACGTTATAAACCTTGTAGTAAATCTCGAGCTTTACCTTGCCTTCACTTTCGGAGTTGAAGTCGGCCCTGTCAACATGGACGCTCAGCGATGGTTCCTGATTCGGAGATTCCCACAGCGGCGGCTGAGCAGTCGCAGGACCACAGATCAGCAGCACCAGAAAGGACATCACGGCTGTATCGCGAATGATAGAACTGTTCATATCTTCATGTAATTAGACGTTTGATTGCCATATCTGATTAATTTATTGGTCGGCACGGCTTTTGGCAATCAAAAAGCCCACAGAATGGGAGCACCCGGAGCTATGCGAGACTGAGGCTATTCGTAGCGCAATGCCTCAATGGGGTCAAGGCGAGCTGCCTTAATAGCTGGATATACACCGGATACCAGGCCGACCGATACTGCCACAATGAAGCCAATCGTCATCCAGAAAAACGACACCGCCAGCGGGAATCCGAATAGAGAATTGATCACAACTCCCAGACCGATTCCCCCCACTACCCCTATAACACCTCCCGTGCCCGACAGAGTCATGGCTTCGGTGAGAAACTGCAGGACTATGTTGGATTTCTTGGCCCCGATGGCCTTGCGCACACCTATTTCGCGCGTCCGCTCGGTAACCGAAACCAGCATGATATTCATCACGCCGATACCGCCTACCATCAGTCCCACCGAGGTGATGACAAAAGCTGCTATATAGAGAATATTCGTGATGTCGTTTATCATCTCCCTGAAGGTTTCCTCAGTCGAAATGGCAAAGTTGTTGGGCTTGTTAAACGGTACTTTTCGGTAAATCCGCAGGGCACTTATTACTTCCTCCTCGGCCCGTTCGACCTTGTCTCGGGAAACGGCCTTAACATCGAGACCCAGCGCTTTCTCCCACGGCACGAGTTTCTGATAGGTCGATAAGGGAATAATGATCAGACGATCATCAAAATCGTTTCCGAAATTTGACTCTACGTTCTCAAAAACGCCGATCACTGTGAACTTATCATCATTGACTCGTATTTCCTGACCGATTGGTTGTTCTCCACCCTCGAACAGAGCGTCGGCTACTGCCGCTCCCAGAACACAGACCATAAGCCGGAACTGCTCATCGGCGTCACTGATGAACCGACCGGCCCTTATCTCCTTGTCCCAGACAGCGATATAATCCGGCCAGGTCCCCATGAGGGTAGGGCGTTCGGTCTTGCGGTTCTTGTACTTCGCCTCGTTTCCGCCTGATCGGAAATAATGATTGCGCGGGACGACATAGGCCACCGAGGGACAGTTCTCGCGGATTGCAAGAGCCTCACCAACCGTGATATGAGGGCGGTTTCTCTCTTCCTCACTCAATTCCGAATAGTCGGTGTTGGGGGCAAATCGGCTGATGTTCATGACGTTGGTGCCGCGCCGGCTGACTTCCTCCTCAGCGGCCCGCTGCAGACCATCGACGATCGAGGCCATCGCAATAACCGAGCCAACGCCCACCATTACGCCCAGGATGGTCAGGAATGAACGCAGTTTGTTGGCCCACAGGGACGACAGAGCCATCAGGGCTGCATCTCTTATTTCTACCGGCGTTAAGGTCATCGCGAATCCTTACTCATAACTGAGGGCCTTGACGGGATCGAGGCGGGCCGCCCGCATGGCCGGGTAAATGCCAAAAATCAACCCGATACCCACCGATATTACCAGGCCCGCGGTAATAGCCACAGCCGACGGATCAATGGCCATGTCAATCATAGCTACCAATGTCCGCGCCGCTATGAAGCCTAAAATAATGCCTATGATACCGCCTGACAGGGTCACCATAACCGACTCAAATAGAAACTGCAGCAGCACGTGCTTCTGCTTAGCCCCGATGGATTTTCGGATACCGATTTCGCGCGTCCGCTCCGTTACCGATACCATCATGATATTCATCACCACTATACCGCCCACCACCAGAGATATCGACGAGATACCGACCAGAACCAGTCGGAACATCATGGTAAACTGATTCAGCATGTCAAGAATTGCGTCGGCCGTCATGAGATCGAAATCATCAGGTTTGTCATAAGGGACTTTGCGCTTGGCCCGAAGAATCATGCGGGTCTGGTCCATGGCCTCGTCAAGCTTGTCGACAGAGACCGCCTTTATCGTCAGATAGACACCTCCGCGCCGCGATTGCCCGTAATGAGATACGTACGTTGACAGCGGAATAACTATGAAATCGTCCTGACTTTCACCAAACATGCTCCCGCGCTTCCTCGCAACTCCCGTCACCCTGAACTTCCGCCCGTCAACTTTGATCGTCTTGCCGATCGGGTCAAGCCCTTCAAAAAACTCTTCCCGAATCATATCGCCGATCAGCACCACGTGGCTCTTGTGTAGATCCTCTTCCGCAGAGTGGAATCGACCCTGGGCCACCTCGAAATCAACGATGTCAATGAAGTTGGCCGTGCCCCCCATAACGTCGACGCGGCGGAGTGTCTGGTTTCCGTATTTAAGGTTGGAGCGACGGAAAAGGCGCGGGGAAACCTTCTCACAAAGAGTCCAGGATTCTTCAACCAACTCGGCGTCCTCGAGCATGATCGGCTTACGCTTGACCTTCTCGAAGAATTCTTCATCAGACATGACCGTCATCATCTTGCCGACCATGAATGTCGACGGGCCCATCGAGGCAAAGACCTCCTCAAGCTGGTCCTGCATGCCCTCCAGAGCAGAGATGATGGTCATAACGGACGTAACCCCGAACACAATACCGATAAAGGTCAGTCCCGATCGCAGTTTATTGGCCCGGAGGGCGTTGAACGCGACACCAAAAAGAGCACCGGCTATCAAGATCTACCTCCTACCTCGTACCGTTGCGCTGGTCCTCGGGGATGGACTCATCACTGGCTATCTTCCCGTCAAGGATCGAAAGAACCCGGTGGGCATGACGTGCAATATCCCGCTCATGAGTAACAGTAATTATCGTGTTACCCTGACTGTGCAGGTCGTCAAAAACCCTCATTATTTCTTCCGATGTTTTGCTGTCCAAATTCCCGGTAGGCTCATCAGCCAGTATGATGGAAGGGTTATTCACGAGGGCGCGGGCGATAGCCACGCGCTGCCTCTGCCCCCCCGAGAGTTCACTCGGCTTGTGCATCATGCGGTCGGCCAGGGAAACCCTGTCCATAGCGGCCTCGGCTGCCTTGCGCCTGACCGCGGCCGACGAACCATTATATATCAGCGGGAGTTCCACATTGTGCAGCGAGGTGGCCCTGGGCAAAAGATTGAATGTCTGGAAAACAAAGCCGATCTCCCGGTTGCGGATGTTGGCCAACTCGTTGTCGTTCAGTGAGCCGACCTCATGATCGTTCAGGTAGTACTGTCCGCGGGACGGCGTGTCCAGACATCCGATCAGGTTCATAAGGGTTGACTTGCCGGACCCTGATGGACCCATGATTGCAACATACTCGCCGCGTTCAATAGACAGGGTCACACCTCGCAGGGCATGTACCTCCTCCGAACCCATTTTGTAGGTCTTCCACAGATCATCAGTCCGTATCATCGACATGCTACGAGTTCCCCTGTTCTTCGTCGAGCTCGGCCTTGACCTGGTCACCGTCCTTGACTGTGCGGAGCATCCGATACGGTCCAGAAATCACGGTGTCGCCTTCTTCAAGGCCTTCAATAACCTCTATGTTCTTTTGATCCGCTATACCGGTTTTCACCTCAACGAACCGGGCTACTCCCTCTCTTATCACAAAGACGCCTTTAAGTTCTTCGCGTTCAATTTCTTTTCGCACCGAATCCTCAGTGGATTCTTCTTCTGAGGCTTCGGCAGCCTGAACATTTGTGGCCAAGACGCCGGTTGATTCCTCCGCTTCGGCCGCCCGGGCCGCCTCCAGAGAATCCAGATCAAAACTGCGCATGACCACCGAGCTGAACGGCACGGCCAGAACCTGGTCGCGGAAGGCGGTGGTAATGTCAACCGTTGCTGACATCCCCGGACGTATTTTGACATCAGTATCTTTGAAGACCACTTTCACCCGGAAATTGGTAGTCTGATCCTGGGTACCGACGCCCTGAGTGATGGCCGTATTGCCTATCTCCACCACCTCACCGGCGAATGTTGTATCGGGAAAAGCGTCCACCTCAATCTCGGTATCCTGGGCCAGTTCAACCTTGTTGATCTCGGTCTCGTCGACCTCGACTTCTACCTCAAACACGCTCAGGTCGGAGATGGTCATGAGAGTCTTGGCCTGAGTGAAGGCAGTCTGGGCTGCCGCTATCTCGCCAACCTCGGCATCCAGATAGGTGATAACTCCGGCCATAGGCGATATGATCTTGGCCTTGCTGAGGTTGTCAAGCTGCTTCTCATACCGTGATTTGGCCTGAGCCGCCGACGCCTCGGCAGCGTCATAAGCTGATTTCGCATTCAGATAGGCATACTTGGCGTTCTTGTATTCAGTCTCGGAAGTGAGGTTCTGTTCGAACAGGCGCTCCTGACGCTGGTACTCCTCCTCATTTTGGTCGAGAGTCGTCCGCGCACCGGTCAACCTGGCCCGGGTCTCGTTTTCGAAAAACCGCGCCTGGTCCACATCCGACCTTAGCTGCACTGTGTCAAGTACAACCAGCAGGTCGCCCGGTTCCACGAGCTGACCCTCCTCGACCAGCAACGCAATGATTTCGCCGTTCACCTCCGAGGTGATATCGACTTTTGTCGCGGGTTGAATCCTTCCCGATGCCGACACAATCTCCTTGAGATCATGTTTCTCCACCGCTGCGGCGTTCACATCTCTACCTCCGTTGGAGCCGGAAGTAATGTTCAGCACTACGATTGCCCCGACCACAATAACGCCGAGGGCAATAAGGATCACTTTCTTCTTTTTCATCGCGTTACCTGTCAGTCCTCCCCGATCTACATTTTGCCCATGGCGTTTTCGAGTTTCGCGATAGCCAGATTCAGGTCGAAATCGACCCGGATCAAGGACCTCTGCGCATCTTTCATTGAAACCTGGGCATCCAGCAGATCAAGTATAGTCGCCGCCCCGAGGTTGTATTTCTCCTGAGTGATTCTCAGGTCTTCTTCGGCTGCGTTGACGTTCTCCTGTGATACAGTTTTCTGCTCTCTAAGTTGCTCTATATCGAGGTAGGCCGTCTTTATATCACTGACGGCCAGGTTCTTGGCATCAGTGAGCTCGGCTCTACTATTGTTATACGCAATCTTTGCCCGCGAAATGCCGGCCTCGCGAGAGAATCCATTGAATATGTTCCAGTTCAGCTGAACACCAAACGATTGAGATCGGGATGACTGGTCAAAAGTGACTGTGTCTCCACGGGTCCCCTCAGAATACGACATCGATGCCCAGCCTGTGATCGTCGGAAAGTATTCGGCCATGGCGGCCTTCTTCCAACGGCCGGCCGCCCTCGTGCCAGCCTCTGCGGCAAGCAGGCTCGGTTTGTGCGTGAGACCGAACTCGATGGCTTCATCAAGCGTCCCGGTGTACTCTCGGCCGCCAAAGCTGGTCTCAAACTCCCAGTTCTGCCTGGGATCAAGTCCGATGGTGTAGGCTAGATAGGCCCGGTTGTTGGTCACCGCATTCTCTGCTCTCAGCAGTTCGAGTCGGTCATTCCCATACTGGACCTTTTGCTTCAGAACATCGGACTTTGAGGCCGACCCAAGTTCAAAACGGGACTCGATAAGTTTGAGTTGCTCATCAGCACGCCTGACCGCCTCCTGCTGAACACCCAGATTCTCATGCGTCAAAAGAAACGCTGAATATGCCACTTTAACGGAGTATATGAGGTCCTGCTCGGAGGCCAGCACATTCAGGCGGGCCGATTCATGATTGGCCCGAGCTGCCGCATAGTTAAACCAGGTTGGGATATTGAAGAGGTTCATCTGGGCGCTCAGTGACATGCTCTTACTTGTACGATCCTGGTCCGGGGCGGTGAACTCCTGTATTCCCAAGTCGCGGAATTGCGGATCCGGAAATATAAGCGTAAGGGGATTGCCCCCGGTATCAGTTGCCGAAACAAAGAAACTGTCCACACTAACCAGCTCACGAGCTTCCTGCTCGAACTTGATGTCAGTGTCCTTTCCCTCGGAATACGAAGCGCTGCCGCTGATCCGGGGCATGAAGGCACCCAGAGCGGCCCATTTTTCTGCGGAGGCAATCTTCTCATTGCCCAACGCTCGGATAATTGAGGCCCGGTTCTTCAAGGCCAGCTCGATGCAATCATCAAGGGTCAGTTCTTCGGCCCCGACGATTGGGGCGAAGGCGAGAGTTGCAATGAAAGTGATTACCCAGCAAGACCTTACGATGGATTTCATCCAAAACTCCTTTAATTAAACGCTGCCTGAACAGCGGTGAGGGCAACATGAACGGCTGCAAGTCCTCCGATAGTAATGACCGATAAAACATATCCTTTGTTGCGGGTAAAGTCGTAGACCGCTGAAAATCCGATGCCGGTCACAATTATCTCCCAGATGTGAAAGACACTTATTTTTGACAGACCTACCCAGGCCAGGCTCTGCGGCTCCGGATTCTGCAGAATGGCGGCGAGGGAATACGACACCATTATGCTGTCCTTGGCCAGAATCAACGGCAAGTGCAGTAGCATTCCCACGCTGAACAGGATTTCACCGTAGAGCATGACCGAAAGCAGTTTCTTATATCGGGTTTCTCCACCGAGAACGAAATTGCCGATAAACATGGCAACGGCAGCGTAAATGAGAGGTGCGATAAGAAAGAATACGGCCCCAATGTACATAAAGGGCTTCAGAGAATCAGCAGTGAAGCCCGGTGGTACGGGCCGGCCGCTCTCGATCGTAGCCTCGTACTGCAGTTGCGCCAAGTAGTCCACCGCGAAATGAAAAAACACAGCGGTAGTCAGAGCCAATACAATGTACGGCACCAGAATCTTCGGCTCGTTCTTCAGTTTGCCATAGAACTCCGTCGGCTTACTGAAGACCTCAATGAGCCCCTTAAATGACAGCCCGGCGCTCTTTGTCGGCTCCCCCACCGGGGAGGCCGGTTCCATCTGAGTCATCTCACACTCCTATCGTAGAATTAACGAACTGATCTGTTAAAAGTTTCACAACATGGACCCTTCGACTCTGTCTACGCATGGTACTAAGACAAGATAGCAATATTCAAAAAAAAAGGGCCGATCATCTGACCGACCCAAGATATATCAATACCTGTTACTTGTCACGGGGTAACACCAAACAGCGCACCGCCGACAACCAGCGAGACGATTGCCATCAATTTTATCAATATATTCATAGAGGGGCCGGAGGTGTCCTTGAACGGATCACCAACCGTGTCTCCAACCACGGCGGCCTTGTGGGCATCGGAACCCTTGCCGCCGTGAGCACCTGCCTCGATGAACTTCTTGGCATTATCCCAGGCGCCACCGGCGTTGGCCATCATCAGGGCCAGCATCACACCGGCCATGGTGGCTCCGGCAAGCATGCCGCCGAGGGCCTCCTTGCCGAGCAGAACACCGATGATAATCGGCGCCAGAATCGCTGTCAGTCCCGGGGCCACCATCTGGGCCAGAGCGCCGGTAGTGGCAATGTCCACGCACCGAGCCGTGTCCGGTTTGGCCTTGCCTTCCATCAGACCCTTTATTTCACGAAACTGTCGGCGCACTTCCTCAACCATCTTTGAGGCCGCCTTACCAACCGCCGTCATGGTCAGAGCAGCCACCAGAAACGGCAGTGAACCGCCGATCAGGAAGCCGATCACGACCCTGACCTTGAGAATATTGATGCCTTCAAGCCCTACTGTAGATGAATAAGCCGAGAACAGAGCGAGCGCCGTCAAGGCGGCAGAACCGATGGCGAATCCTTTTCCGATGGCCGCCGTGGTATTGCCCAGCGAATCCAGTCGATCGGTGATCTTCCGGACTTCCGGACCCAGACCGGACATCTCTGATATACCACCTGCATTGTCGGCCACGGGACCATAAGCGTCGACAGACATTGTCACGCCGATGGTGGCAAGCATTCCCACGCCCGCGATGCCGATACCGTACAGGCCGGCAAAAGTAAAGCCGGTATAGATGGCAATAGCGATGACTATGACCGGGAAAACAACAGACTGCATTCCGACCGATAACCCATTAATAATGTTGGTCGCCGCACCGGTCAGTGACGATTGGGCAATATCTCTGATCGGCTTCGCGGCCGTGTAGTACTCGGTCAGCAATCCCAGGACTATGCCGGCCACATTGCCGGCCAGAATCGCCCAGAATACATTCTGATCAAGGCCCAGACGATCGATAACAAACCAGGATACCACTAACATCACTATCGCACCCACGTACGTCACCAGCCGGAGTGTGGCCGCCGGGTTCATCCCTGAAAAGAGACGAACTGACAGCACACCCAGTATCGAGGCTATCGCGCCAAAAGCAACGATAAAGAGAGGCAGCTCCATGTACTTCAGCCGGATCGCCGCGTCGGCGAAAAGGGCCGCCGAAGAGGTGGCGGCGATAGCGATCGTGGCAATCACCGACCCGACATATGATTCAAACAGATCGGCCCCCATGCCGGCCACGTCGCCGACGTTATCACCGACATTATCCGCAATCACGGCCGGGTTCCGCGGATCGTCTTCCGGGATACCTGCCTCTACCTTGCCGACCAGATCCGCGCCGACATCCGCGGCCTTCGTAAATATCCCGCCGCCGACACGTGCAAATAGCGCAATCGACGACGCGCCCATGGCAAACCCGTTTATCGTCTTTGCTGTGGCCGGGTCGCCTCCAAACAGCCAGAAGACGATGCCAACGCCAATCAGACCCAGCGAGGCAACCGTCATTCCCATGACCGCTCCACCTGAAAAGGCTAAAGAGAGAGCCAGAGGCTGACCGGATTCCTTGGCTGCCGCGGTTGTACGCACGTTTGTTCTGGTGGCGGCTTTCATGCCGATAAAGCCGGCCAGCATCGAACAGCAGGCACCGCCCAAAAACGCCAGCCCTGTGTTCAGTTGAATCCTCCACGATAGCAGTGCAAATACGATTACAACAAATACGGCAAGTATGGAATACTCGCGCCTGAGGAACACCATGGCCCCGGCATGAATGACCTCAGCGATTTCCGACATCAGGTCCGTGCCGGTCGATTTCCTTTTAATCCAGGCAAACAGGCCCAGGGCAAAAAGGAGCCCCACCAAACCGATGACAGCCGCCATAATTCCGACGTTGTCCATTCACCTTTCTCCTGTGCAAGCTAAGTCAAGTTTGTTACTAATTTCACGAACTATCCGAAAAATCAGGGCGGAATATAGCCCCTACCTCTTTGGGATGCAAGCGAAAAGGGGACAGATCGCCGACATCAGAGCATCTGGTTTAATACGCCAAAAACCGAGTCCTAAAGCCGAAAAGCAGGGTGGACAATTAAGCCCGCTGAGCTGCTTTGTCCTCGAGTTCTTCCATATATTTCTCAGCCGCCACGGCGGCAGTAGTACCGTCACCCACTGCATTCGTGATCTGCCGGACAAGCTGTGCGCGTACGTCGCCACAGGCATAGACGCCCTTTATCGATGTCTCCATATTTTGATCTGTCAGGATATAGCCGCCCTGGTCTTTCTTGATTGCTTCCCGGGTAATATCCGACCGTGGACGGAATCCCAGATAAGGGAAAACAGCTCCCACCTCCAGAGTCGAGGTTTCGCCTGTCTTGACATTTTTCAGGGCAAGATCCGTGACTCTCTGATCATCACCGTTTATCGATTCGACCACCGTGTCCCAGACGAACTCTATCTTGTCATTATCAAAGGCCCGCTGCTGGATGATCTTCTGCGCCCGCAACTGATCCCGACGGTGGATGATTATCACCCTGGAAGCGAATTTAGTGAGAAACGCCCCCTCTTCCACCGCTGCATCCCCCCCACCAATTACAGCTATAACCCGATCCTTGAAAAAGGCGCCATCACAGATGGCACAATAAGACACGCCTTTGCCTGAATATTCCTCTTCTCCCGGCACCCCCAGCTTGACAGGTGATCCGCCCGTTGAAAGAATAATTGCCTTCGCCCGGTAGATGTTGCCTGAAGCACACCGGACCACGCGGTCGTCGCCATCACAGTAGACTTCCTCGACCTGCTCCATTTCTATTTCCAGACCGAACTTCCTGGCATGTTCCGCAAATTTCATGGCCAGCTCCGAGCCTGAAATCTGCTCGAAACCCGGATAATCCTCCACATCGCCGGTCAAGGCAATCTGACCGCCCGGAAGATACATCTCCAGACAGACCACTTTGCGGTTGGCGCGGGCCGTGTACAAGCCGGCACACAGTCCACCCGGTCCTCCCCCGACAATAACAACATCGTATTTCTTTTCGTCTGCCATATTCTCAATCCTGGTCCTTCCTTTTTCAGAGAATAATCATTTGGCTAGATACTTCCAACACCGGCAATCGAAAAAATGTTCGCCATCCCCTGCACGGGGACTGAAATTGGCCATTACGAAATATGCCACCCTAGAAGTCAATACCTTTCTTGGCAGAAATCCCCTTTTGATATGGGTGCTTGACTTCCCTCATCTCAGTCACCAGATCCGCTCTCTCGATCAGCCACTCAGGCGCACCTCGACCGGTAATCAGTAGATTCTGAGTCTCGTCCCCGGCTGCGAGGATTTTTTCCATCTCTTCCCGCGTTACCAGCCCGAGGGTCTGGGCTACGTTCAATTCGTCGAGAATGACCAGCTGGAATTCCCCGGATTCGATTTTCTTAATGCTCAATTGAACCCCTTCCTGAGCCGCTTTGCGGTGCTCCTCGAAATCTTTGGTGTCGTCCTCGATTCCGACAAAGCCTTCGCCGACTACGTGCAGTTCCACGTTTGGCTTAAGCCGCTTGAGACCTTCAAGCTCCCCGTATTTCCAACTCCCCTTGATAAACTGAATCAAACAGATCGACCAGTTGTACCCGACAGCGCGAACACACATGCCCAGAGCGGCGGTGGTTTTCCCCTTTCCACCTCCGGTGTAGACCAAAAGCAGGCCGATTCGCTCCTGTTTACGTGCCACGAGCAATCTCCTCACTCACTTAGTATCATTCTATAACTAATCGGGCGCTCAAAGAAAAGCCAAAAATCGCGAACTTGTCGTAAGTTAGGGCCGTAAGAGAACATTGAAGAAGAGAGCTGTTTGTGAAAAAAATAACCAAATAGCAGTTGACAAGTGCATCGAATTATGCTATATTAGACCGGAAAGTCGATGCTATTGAAGTTAAATGACTTTGCTCAGCCTCAAATGAGCCGGGCATCAATTGTTGGAGGCTGTGTATGCAGTTTACGAAAGCCGAGGAGTACGGTGTCTTTGGAGTTCTGTACTTAGCTGATAAGGACAGAACAACGATTACACCACTATCAGAGATATCCGAGGCCCAGGGCATTCCGGAGAAGTTCCTGGCGAAGATATTTCAATCTTTGTCGAAAGCCGGTATAATTCGCTCCTACCGGGGAGTGAGAGGCGGCTTTTCCTTATCCAGAAGACCCGATGAAATCAGCGTGAAGGAAGTCTTGGAGACCATCCAGGGCCCTTACCACTTAATGAGGTGTGTTGAGGATCCGAAATCCTGCGTTTCACGACAGAAGACCAATGGATTCTGTGCCCTGAGAGAACTGGTGGTGGCGGCCGAGGAACAATTGGTATCAGTGTTCGAGCGTCACACCCTGGCCGATCTGCTGCAGTGGCAGAATGATCATGCAGGCAGGGTAAGCTAGTCCGATCGCACATCACAAGGCCGTAATTCTATTTACATATCTCCGCTGAAGTATTATCTTGATGGGCTTGTTTGTTATTTGGGACTTAAGGAGCCATGAGCGTTAAATCCGATCGCTGGATCATTGACATATCCCGTCGCAATAAGATGATCGCGCCCTTTTCATCAGAGCAGGTGCGCGAGGGTATCAGTTACGGCGTCTCCTCGTACGGTTATGACATCAGCCTCGCCGATGAATTCAAGATCTTCGAGCCATCGAATATTCGCGAGATAGACCCGAAGAAACACAACGCCGCTTGCTTTCGGGACATCAAAGCCGACTCAGTGTTGATACCGGCCAACTCTTACATCCTTGGTCGGAGCCGGGAGTATTTCAGGATACCCCGTGATGTCATCACTATTTGCACCGGCAAATCGACCTATGCCCGGTCCGGCGTCATCGTCAATGTCACTCCCTTTGAGCCAGAATGGGAAGGATTTGCCACCATCTCGCTTTCTAATACGGCGCCGGTACCCGTGCGTATCTACGCTCATGAAGGAGTGGCCCAACTGATTTTTCTGGAGGCCTCCGAGGTTTGCGAAATCTCGTATCGGGATAAGAAAGGTAAATATCAGGCACAGAAGAAAATCACTCTGTCAAAGTCGGAATAGAGTGCCGATATTCTGTTAATATAAGCAGCCATATCGTTCTCAGGGAGTTCAATCATGCAGGACGAAGCTTTGAAGGACATGAAAAAAGCTACAATCGCATCACGCAAACAGCGCATGGTTACCATAGACGGCAACACCGCTGCGGCCTATGCAGCCCACGCGACCAACGAAGTAATTGCAATCTATCCCATCACGCCCTCGTCGAACATGGGTGAGATTTCGGATGCCAAGTCAGCCGCCGGAGAGACTAATATCTGGGGCTCCATCCCGGTTGTGGTCGAGATGCAGTCGGAAGGTGGTGCTTCGGGTGCCGTGCACGGTGCCCTGACCACCGGTGCCCTCACCACCACGTTCACGGCCTCGCAGGGCTTGCTTCTGATGATCCCCAACATGTTCAAGATCGCCGGCGAAGTCACCCCCACGGTTTTCCATGTTTCCGCTCGAGCGGTAGCGACGCACGCGCTGTCCATATTCGGCGATCACTCCGACGTGATGGCCACGCGGTCAACCGGGTTTGGGCTGATGGCCTCGGGCTCAGTTCAGGAAGTAATGGATTTCGGCATCATCAGTCAGGCCGCCTCTCTGGAGTCCAGAGTGCCCTTGGTGCATTTCTTCGACGGCTTCAGAACTTCGCACGAAGTTCAAAAGGTCGTTGAGGTGTCGTTCGATGAAATGAGAGAGATGATCTCAGAGGAGTTGGTAGCAGCCCACCGTGCCCGCGCCCTGTCGCCGGATCGTCCCACCATCAAGGGGACCTCGCAGAATCCGGATGTCTATTTTCAGGGTCGGGAGACTGTCAACAAGTACTACCTGGCCGCTCCGGACATCATGCAGAAGACCATGGATAAGTTTGCAGCGACCACGGGTCGGCAGTATCGCCTCTTTGACTATATAGGTCACCCGGAGGCAGAGCACGTGGTTGTCATTATGGGAACCGGCGCTGAGGTCGTTCATGAAACCGTCGACCATTTCGTCGCCGAAGGGCGGAAGATCGGAATGATCAAGGTTCGGCTTTATCGTCCGCTCTCGGTGGATGCCTTCGTTAACGCCCTCCCGCCCACGGTCAAGAAGATCGCTGCCCTCGACCGCACCAAGGAACCGGGCGCCGTCGGGGAACCGCTGTATACCGATGTACAGGCCGCAATCAGCGAGGCTCTGGGGAAAGGTTCAGCGCCCTTCGATGAATTCCCCGTTGTCGTAGGCGGGCGCTACGGACTGGGCTCCAAGGAATTCAACCCGCCCATGGTGAAGGCAATCTTTGATAATCTCGACCTTGATGAACCCAAGAACCATTTCACCGTCGGAATCAAAGACGATGTCACACATACATCTCTTGATTTCGACATGTCCTTCGACCTGGAAGGCGATGGGTTCAGGGGTATGTTCTACGGTCTCGGCGCGGACGGCACTGTTGGCGCCAACAAGAACTCGATCAAGATCATCGGCGAGAATACAGAGAATTGCGCCCAGGGCTACTTCGTTTATGACTCCAAGAAAGCTGGCGCGGTGACAGTATCTCATGTCCGCTTCGGCAAGGACATAATTCGAAAACCTTATCTGATAACCAAGGCGCAGTTCGTTGCCTGTCATAACTTCTCCTTTGTTGAGAAGTACGAGATGGTGGAGAACCTCATAGAAGGTGGCACCTTTCTGCTTAATTCGCCGTACTCGGCCGAGGAGGTATGGGACAAGATTCCGCGCGAGGTTCAGGCAACTTTAATCGAAAAGAAAGCCCGGTTTTATGTCATTGATGCGATAAATCTGGCCAAAGACCTCGGCCTGGGTGCCCGCATCAACATGATCATGCAGACAGCATTCTTCCTGATTTCGGATATTCTACCTGAGGACAAAGCTGTCGCAGCAATCAAGAACATGATTGTCAAAACCTACGGCAGCAAGGGGGAAAAAGTCGTAAACATGAATCACGCCGCCGTGGATGGCGCCGCAAAGAGCATCCATGAGGTGAAAATCCCGGCGGAGGTTAGCAGTACCTTTAGTCGCCCGCCTATTGTGCCGGAGTTTGCGCCTGAATTTGTTCAGAACGTGACAGCCGAGATTATTGCCGGACGGGGCGACGGGTTGCCGGTGTCGGCTTTCCCCGACGACGGCACCTATATGACTGCCACCACTCAGTACGAGAAGCGTAACATCGCTGTGGATATTCCCGTGTGGGAGCCTGATGTCTGCATTCAGTGCAATATCTGTTCGTTGGTGTGCCCGCATGCGGCCATACGACCCAAGGTTTTCGACAAGAAATACCTGGCCGAGGCACCACCAGATTTCAAATACGTTGAAGCCACGACCAAGGCCTTTGCAGGGATGTATTACTCGCTCCAGGTGGCTCCTGAGGACTGCACTGGCTGCGTGGTCTGCGTCAACGCCTGCCCCGCGTTCAAGAAAGTAGATGGCGTGAAGACAGACACCAGGGCGATCAACATGGCCCTCCAGGCCCCTCTGCGTGAAACTGAAAAGAAGAACTGGGATTTCTTTGTCGATAAGTTACCAGAAACTGATCCCTCGACCTTCAAACTGGAAACGGTCAAGGGTTCTCAGTTCATCAGGCCTCTGTTCGAGTTTTCCGGCGCCTGCTCCGGTTGCGGAGAGACTCCGTACGTTAAGCTCATGACACAACTGTTCGGCGATCGCGCCCTGTGCGGCAACGCCACGGGCTGCAGCTCAATCTACGGGGGAAACCTTCCCACCACCCCGTTCAGCCGCCGAGCCGACGGCCGTGGTCCGGTATGGTCCAATTCGCTCTTTGAGGACAATGCTGAGTTCGCCTTCGGTATGCGCCTGACAGCCGACAAGCTCAGAACCTATGCCCTCGAATTGGTCAAGAATCTCGTGCCCGATATGTACGAGATTCTGGCCACTGCTGACCAGACGACGCAGGAGGGTATAGAATCTCAGCGCGCGCGTGTAGCGGAATTGCGTGAGAAACTGGACACTCTGGACTCGAATGACAGCGTCATGGCCCTCAGGTCAGTCTCCGACTTCCTGGTAGATAAGTCTATCTGGGCTATTGGCGGCGACGGCTGGGCCTATGATATAGGTTTTGGCGGACTCGACCATGTTTTGGCTTCAGGGCTGAACGTCAACGTGCTTGTCCTGGACACTGAGGTGTACTCGAACACCGGCGGCCAAATGTCCAAGGCCACGCCACGGGCCTCGACGGCGCAGTTCGCTGCAGCCGGCAAGCCGCTCCCCAAAAAGGACCTGGGGCTTATGATGATGTCCTATGGAAACGTGTACGTCGCCCAGATAGCGGTCGGAGCCAGTAATATCCAGACGGTCAAAGCCATGGTGGAAGCGGAGCGGTATCAGGGCCCATCTCTGATCCTGGCCTACTCCCACTGTATCGCCCACGGTATCGACATGGCCACCGGCCTGGAACATGAAGAGATGGCTGTTAAGAGCGGACACTGGTTACTTTATCGATACAACCCCGACCTGATAGACCAGGGCAAAAACCCCTTGAAGCTGGACAGCAAGGAACCCAGCGTGTCGTTTAAGGATTTTGCCTACTCCGAGATCAGGTTCAGGAGCCTGATCGCCAAGGATCCAGGCCGGGCCGAGCGGCTGATCCAACTGGGGCAGCAGGATTGTGATCGGCGCTGGAACCTGTATCGTCAGCTGGCAGATATGGACTATAGCCAGACTAAGAAATAGGCCTATCTCTTCCAAGTCGACCTGAAGGCGGGGTCCTGCCCCGCCTTCTTCTTATATCTCCACATTCTGCGATGGAGGCTCTCTGTCAAGAAAACGGGCGCATTTCCGATAATTAGTGAAAACCGTAAGTTCATCGGAATAGGAGGAATGATGCGTTTGTGGAAAGTGCTGGCGGCCGTGCTTATCCTGGCCCTGTCGGCGGGAAGCCTGACCGTTGCTCAGGATACTGAAGAAGATTTCATCGCCCGCTACCTGCAGGACAAGCCAAACAAGGCCGTAAAGGAAAAGCAGAAGGTTGGCTGGGCATCCGTCTCATTCGGAATGAACCGTATCAACCGGGAAAATGATTATAACACCTTTGCCACCCTCGAATCCGAATGGATTACCGGCGGCAGCCTGTCGTGGCTTGACCGGGCCCTGTTCTTCGGTGGCGAGGCGGGAACAGTTTTCGCAAAGAAATTCTACGTGTCCCTTGGCGGAGAATACTGGTTGAAACTCGGAGAGGAATTGACCGGTACCTTTTTCTACACGCGTACGGGCGTCCCGCTTACAAACCCTGCCTCTGAAATAAAGGTGATGGGCGCTTATCTGGGCGCTGGATGGTATCTGTACAATCCGCCTGCTGTCAAGGAGCACGTGACAAGGCTGACTGTTAGGATAGGCGGGACGGCCGGTCTTTACGTGGCCAACTGGGACCTTTGGCCGGAATACCGGAATCTCAACCTGGCTACCAACACACCAGTCAACGCCAATACGACATTCCGCGGAACGGCACCGGGACTCACCTTCAACCTGGGTGCTGAGTACCCGGTCGGATGGGCCGGGCTGGTCGCGGCTCTCGACGTGAATTACCTTTATCTGAACTTCAAGAACGTGGCCTGGTATAATGCTTCGGATGAAGAAGTAGTTGTCACTTTTGACGGCACCGCTGATGGCAGGGTTGATCTTGCCCTCTCGGGTGTCCGCGGCAAGTTCGAGATCAAGAGATACTTCAACTGGTAGACCTCGAGACTTTCCCACCCCTGGTTGACAGCGGTGCTCCAGCGAGTATCTTGGATTGATTTAACCAAAGAACCAGCCCGGATGGGAGAGAACTCTGAAGTGAAACAACCAGTTTATTTGCACTGCCTGACCTTGTTCTTGCTGGCATTGCTTATACTGTCCGGTGTGCACCTGCATGCTATGGACAAAATGTCACCCGTCAAGGCGGGCCAGATCGAGCAGCCAACCGGTCGGATTGCATTCATTCGAGACAAGAATGTCTGGGTGATGGACCACCAGGGCCAGAACCAGCGGATGGTTTGTGAGGTCGGCAACGCCAATGGCAGGCTCAGTTGGGCTCCTGACGGCCGCAGGATAGTCTTCACCCGGTCCGGACAGGTCAATTTCCGCAGCCCGGACAACACCGGTGGAATGCACAAGGTTTATGATCTGTTTATCGCCTACCTCGATTCGGCCGACGCCGGCAAGACCTATTGGTGGTACAGACTGACCGACGAGTTGGGAGGGCGGTTTCCTGAATGGCTGCCCAACGGGAAGATCATCTTCACCAAGGACATGCACGCCCAAGAGGTGGCCGCCATGTTACCCAATTACCAGCTTTGCATTATCGATCCTTCCTCCGGTGAGATTGAGATCCTCCGCAAAGACTGGCAACACATGACCGAGTACCTGACCAGGCCGTCCATGAATCAGAACGGCGACATTGCCTTCGTGCACTTCTATGACGTCTCGGGGCGTGGTCCGGGTCAGCCCCAGGGAATCGCAGTATTGAACCGTGATCAGATCATGATGCCCCTGGACTCGATACGCGTTTTGTCATCCCGACTCAAGGGTATGATCGGCCCGGCATGGTCTCCGGACGGGAACTGGATTGCCTACGTAAGCAACAGCATGACAATCCCGGGGCTATTCATAAGCTCGGCCGATCTGACCGAGACTTATCTGGTCTTTGAGCCACCGCCCGGAACTGGCGTCAGCATCGTCGCGCCGTCTTTTTCGCCTGATTCCAAGTGGCTGACGTTCGCTACCACAGACGGATCGATCTGGACCTGTGATATTACCGGGAACAATGCCAGGCGAATTACTCAGCCGGGCCTCGACCGGGCCCCCGCCTGGTGGAAGGGCGGCGGAAACTAATCCGCACTCAAATCATACAGCATGCTAAGGCCGAACAGTAGCCTGCTCGGCCTTTTCTAATAGTCCGTAGCAGAAACCGAAATCGCTCAGACCTTTCTCCATCTGGCCAGAAGTTCAGTCAACAGCCTCACACCAAAACCGGTGGCTCCTTTCGGCACGTAGGGTGTCCCCTTTGGCTCGAGATCAACGTAGGCGATATCAATGTGAGCCCAGGGCCAGTCCCCTATGAAGTTCTCGAGAAACGCTGCCGCTGCGGCCGTGCCTGCGACCTTGCCTCCTGAATTTGTGAGATCGGCAATGGACGACTTCATTTGATCGCGAAAATCGTCCCAGATCGGCAGCTCCCAGACCCTCTCGGACGTAGCTTTGGACGCTTCCCGGATCTGGTCGGCCAGTTTCTCATTGTTGCCCAGAATAGGAGCCCCGGCATAGCCGAGTATGAACTTGGTCGCCCCGGTTAAGGTAGCAATATCGATCACCGCCTGAGGTGTAAACTTGTTCGCATAATCCAGAGCATCGGCCAGAAGCAATCGCCCTTCGGCGTCCGTGTTGATTATCTCAACTGTCTTGCCCTTGCGCGATTTGATTATGTCACCGGGACGGGTGGCATGACCGGAGGGAAGATTCTCGGCGGTCGGTGCCAGCCCCACAATGTTCCGATTTATTCTCAGGCGGGAAGCTGTTATGACAGTGGCCACGACAACAGCCGACCCGGCCATGTCCTGTTTCATCTCGTGCATGTCCAGAGAAGGCTTCAACGATATACCCCCGGAATCAAATGTCACTCCCTTGCCGACAAGCACAATCGGCTTTTGGCCGGCCGGTCCGCCCTTGTACTGAAGCACGATAAACCTCGGTGGTGCTTCGGATCCGCGAGCTACCGACAGAAACGCACCCATTTTCTCTCGCTCGATAGCCTTTTGATCCAGAACCCGACACTGAATCTTATTTTCCTTCGCCAGTCGCTCCACCTTGTCGGCATATAACTCCGGAGTCAGCAGATTGGAGGGGGTCAGGGTGAGCTCCCGGGCCAGCATTTGACCTTCGGCGATGATAGCGCCCCGCCTCACGGATTTTTCAAGTCGCCGCAGATTCGCTTTGCCTGCCAGCACGAACTGCAACTCGTTAAGTCGGTGTTTGGCCCTTTTGTTTTCCCCGGTCTTGTAGTCAAGGATTCGGAAAGCTCCCAGCAGGTATCCTTCAACGGCAGCCTGATAAACGGATTCAGATCGTTGAGTCCCGAAGTAAACTGCCGCTGACCCGGAGCTCATGATGCTGGTCATGCGAGAGGCGGTTCCCATCGCTTTACGGTAGCTGTCGGCGGTCTTTTTCTTTCGGTCGCCCAATCCCAGCAAGACAACTCGACGACAACGGAATCCGGACGGCCGGTATAGAGTTACGGCTTCACCTGCTCGACCGGTAAACTCCTTTGCCTTCAACAGGGTTGCGACCGCTCCCGCCGTCGCGCCGTCGATTTCGACGAGAGTCTTGTCTGCTATTTTGTCAAACTGCTCCGCGAAACAGATTACTGTCTCGGAGGGAATCTCTGCCATGGCCTGAGCCGAGAAAACATACTTCATGGTGTCTCCTGAGGTTTCCCCAAGATTACATAATGCAGAACGGGTTGCGCAAGAGGTTTAATCGAACATCCAGGATGGGCAGCGAGATCGAGAGACCCTAATAAGGTTGTGCCAGGAATGAGTCGTAATTGCGTCTTGTTTCCGTCAGGTTATCCGAACCGAACTTCTGCAGAAAAGCCTCAGTCAGAACCAGTGAGGCCACCGCCTCGGCCACTACAGCCAACGCCGGAATGGCGCAATGGTCGCTGCGTTCAACTGTTGCCTTCGCCTCCTCTTTGGTACGCACATCCACCGAATCCAGCGGCCTCTGAAGTGTCGAAAGTGGCTTGCCGGCGACACAAATCACTATATCTTCGCCGTTGGTGATGCCTCCCTCCAGTCCGCCGGCGTTGTTGGTCTTCCGATAAAAACCTTTTCGCGGGGAAGCGCTGTCATCCCTGTAATAGATGCTGTCATGTACCTGCGAGCCTCGGCGAGAGGCTCCTTCGAACCCGAGGCCGATCTCGACTCCCTTAGCGGAAGGAATGGACATCATCGCTGCCGCCAGCCGGCCGTCAAGCCTCTGGTCCCACTGAGAGTATCCACCCAATCCGGCCGGCAAGCCCCGTGCGATGACTTCAACGGTTCCGCCTACCGAATCCCGGTCGTCGCGAGCCGCAGAAATCTCGTTCATCATCGCCTGTGCGATCTGTTTGTCAATACACCTCACCTCGGAATCTTCGCTCAGTCTTTCAATCCGATCGATATCGTCGGTCCTCTTGTCCCGCGGCAGAACAGCTTGACCGATGCGAATGACATGAGACACAATCCGGACACCGAATAACTCGAGTAACTGTCTGGAAATGGCACCGACCGCTACTCGGGCGGCGGTCTCCCTCGCTGAGGCTCGCTCCAGGACGTTGCGTAGATCGTGATGATGGTACTTGATCCCTCCAGCCAGATCTGCGTGCCCCGGCCGAGGGCACGTGACAGCGCCGGCCCACGGATCATCAGCCGGGCCGGGCCTGTCAGCGGATGCCTTGAAGGGTTCCATGATCTCTATCCAGTTTTCCCAGTCCCGGTTAGATATGACGACAGTTATCGGGCTACCCAGCGTTACACCGCCCCTGATCCCGGAGACGATTTGCACTTTGTCTCTCTCAATCTTCATTCTCCCGCCGCGACCAGAGCCCTTCTGGCGCCGAGCCAGTTGATAGTCTATTCCGGCTTTGTCAACCGTCAGTCCAGCCGGAAGCCCGTCGACAATGGCCGTCAACTGAGGCCCATGCGATTCTCCGGAGGTCAGATATCTTAACATGGAGGGATATTACAATCCTGGAAGGCTCCGGTCAACTACCGAGTGAACCGAGACAACCTCGTCTCTCTCCCAATCGAACCTGGAGCCTGACTAGTCCCCGGCATACTCCTCGGCTTCAGCCGGCATAACAAGCCCGGATGAATCCTCCATCCGGACCAGACGCTTCGCTATTCTGGCGTCGAGGTCCATGGCTTTTGAGGAGTTCAAGTACTGGACTTCATCCATCGGCGAGATGTCTTTGATTTCGTGAAGCACCGCTACAATTTTCTTGATGGACGAATCGATCACATCCAGGGCAGCCGGCAGGTCCTCGGTTACCCTCTTGGTCTCACCTCGACCCAGGCTGATCCGCATCAATTGTGAGCGACCGTAGATAGCCATGGCAGCGTTGTTCAGATAATGCGATAAGGTGGAGAGGGCGACATTTTTCGATTCGACCGCCCCTCTCGTTCTCTCTTCGTCCAGAAGGCGCCTGTTGAGTTCTTGCCGTTCCCTGAACAGGTTTTCAACCATCAGGTAGGCCTGCCAGATCTGCTGATTGGCCCGGATCAAAATCTCTTCATGACCGCCGATATCGATCCCGAGATAATCTGCCACCGAAGCGGTCCATGAGAGCAGCGAGCCGGAAATGGTGTCAATATCATCCTTGCTCAGCGACAGGCAACTGGCCATGTGCATTACTTCAGCCAGCCATTGATCTATGTCGGAACTGTTGGACCCGCACGAATCGGGAGAGATTATTGAGGCCAGTCGAATGATGTTCGTTATCTGCTTATCCTTCGGATCACCCACAGTGTGATGATCGCGCACCGCCGCACAAATAAACTCCGGCAGACGCCATTTGGTCGCAAGATGGTAACCGGCATCGCAGTGATCAACACCGAAGACATCAACTTCGGCCTCGAGAATATCCCGTCCCTGCTCGATCTTCTTGACTACTTTGCTGTACTTATCGGGATAGTGATACAGGAACAACATCGTTCCCACGTCGTGTAACAGTCCGGCAATAAAAGCCTCTTCGGTAGCCTCAGGCTCGACCCTGGCAGCAATCTTCTCGGCGGCTGCCGCCACAGTCAGAACCTTCATGAAATACTCGTTGGGCTCAACACCGGATTCCGCCCTTATCTTTTCCGGATGCAGTATCGAAGACGACAGCGCCAGGCACTTGACGGTGGTAACGCCCAGCATTTGAACGGCACCGTGTACCGTCGTGATCTCTGACAGGCGATTATAAAACGACGAGTTGGCCATCCGCAGAATTCGCCCGGTAAGAGCCGGGTCTTTCAGAATGATGTTGGCCAGTTGGTCGGCCGAGAAGTCCGGCTTATCCATCTCCCTCAAAAGCTCGCTGAGGGCCTGGGGTAAAGCCAGTAGATCACTGCTGTTACGAATTTGGTCTATCATGCTGGGTCCGCTCACTGGTCACTCCCTGACTGCGTTCGTGCTACTACGTAAGTATCGGCATGGACAGACCGGGGGTTTACAGATCGCCCCCGCCAGCAAGTTAGGACCGCCTAAGCGCAAGAGCCTGAACGAGATCAGTCAGTTGCTCAATACGGAATGGCTTGTAGAGAATTTCCCTGATCCCGTGCGCGCTCAGCTTGTCAGATTCGATGTTAGCATCCCAGCCGGTCACCAGGATGATCGGTACCTCGGGGTCTTGAAAATGGATTCGGCGGGCTACTTCCAGGCCGGATATCTCCGGCATGGCCAGATCAGTCAGAACCAGATCATAGGTACTGACAGCAGCCATACGGATTCCATCATGTCCCCGCCGCGCCGTATCAACCTGATACCCCATTGACTGCCCCATGGATGCAACCAGATCCAGAATCACGTCGTGGTCGTCTATGACGAGCATCCGAACCACCGGGGTTTTGCCGGACGCTACCGCCTGCGGACCGGCTCGTTGAACAGGAAACCTGAATGACATGTAGGCAGGTGCCGGACTCTCGCGGTCAACTGCATAGTGGCACTCGATATTCGCAACATGCCTTAGAAACACATCCGAAGGACGGTCCCTGAGCGCCTGCCCGGCCGGCTGATACTTGCCGAATCCGACCACTCGCTGCACCGGCGGGAAGTTCTTTCTATGGCGTGACAGATCAAGGTAGTTGGCGCCATCCTGATGATAGGTCACAACTGACAGCACATCATCGTTTTGAAAAACGGAGCCAAACCTGTCGAGCACGCCTTCAAACAGTGCTCGCACAATTTGAGTCGAGCATACCAGGGGTGGCACGTTACCCAGATCCACGTCTACTTCGCGCGCCCGTCCGCCAATCATGTATAAGTCCCCCGAGATATGAAACCGCCCGAGCACGGACCTGATGCTGGAAACAAGGCTGGTACCTGATGTTCCTGACTCATCAGGTTCATCATTTGGTGCCCGCTTCGGCCGCACTTTTCGAAGTCGCCCGGCTGCTCTCTCCGCTTCGGATACGATCGACTCCAGGGGACCCCGGATAGTCCGTGGTAGATCATTCTGGCGGTTCACAAGTTCAGCACTTCCCACAATAGCCGACAGGTGGTTGTTCAAGTGGTTTATCAACGCTCCGGGAACAGAACCGGTCGAAGGATCAGCGGAGGCTGCCGACCTGGCCGTGGATGACGCCAAACTCAGTCTCAGAGAATACAGACCGGTAGCAAGAGTGAGAAGCCGCTCCCATTCGCTTCGCTGCTTCTCCTCCATATCATACAGCATAACCAGCACCATACCATATGCTTTTGACAGCGATCGGGCAGGGCAGATCGCCATAAAAACCGGCAAGCCCACGTCCTCGATCATTCGCTGCAATCTCTCGCGGGTTTGCGACTCATGCCCCTTCATAAGGTCATTCACCCCGTCCTGGCCAAATATGAACGATGGTTCATGGCTGGTCGGTGCCCGACCTAATTCCCCGTCGCCCGGTGCAATCCGAATGCCGGCCACCAGGTCGAAGGGAACCCTATAAGTGTCACTTACTCCAAGCCAGCCGTCATCCCCCAATCTGAACGTCAGGGCCCGGGCATTCCCGGGCATAGCTTCCATTATCTGCCGTTGAAACAGCCCGGTATCATCCGAAAACGAACTCGCCGCGATATCGGCTTGGAGGAGTCCAAGGACGGCCTCGAAACCTTTGCGCCGAGTGATGTCAAGTCGGTGGCTCTGTCTCTGTCTCAGGGCCACTCGAGCCAGAAGCCCGAAAGTATCAAGCGCCTTCAGTTCACTATCGTCAATCTTGAATGCCGTTAGCGATTTCCTCAGCAAGAGCGCCCCGCTGCTATCTTCGCCGGAGGCCGGGATTACCAGACTGGAATGGCTGATTTCAGAGTGACCGGATTCGGTCGTGATTTCCTGGTTGATGATCAGCGGTTTAGGTCGATCGAGCGCATTAATCAGTGCCGTCCTGTAGTTCTCCGATAAATCCGTCAACGGCTCGCTACCACCGTGAACCGTCAGCTCACCATGCCGCAGCGCGACCAGGTGAACAGATTCCGAGTCAGCCAGGCCGACCAGACCCCGACACAGTCCACCTACGGCGTCCGTCGAACGTAACGCTCGGACGGCTGAGCCCACGCGGGCCGAAAACGAGGCGTGATCGGAGGCCTGCCTGTCAAGCTGCGTTCTCAGAAGGGATAGTTCTCGATCCAGGCGGGCGCCCCTGATTTTTTCCCCCAGCCACTCGGCCACCGGGCCGAGGTATCTGATCTCCGTCCTGCCGAACACACGTTTCTCTTCAGCGAGAAGAATCATAACGCCGATCTTTTCAGACGTCGATACCAGGGGCAGTATCAGTGATGAATTGAAGCGTGACCGAACAGGTCCTCCGTCGCGGCCGACAAAATCAAAGCTCCCGCCCAACAGCGGATCACCAAGCTCGACCGCCTGGCTGGCCGGGTTGCGCCCATATGGATAGTTTTCCAGTTGAGCAATCTCCTCTTTGGCCAGCCCCGACGCGGTGGCCAGGACAAACTGTCTGCGAGCCCGGTTCAGCAGGAAAACCACTCCACTACATCCC
>CP070824.1:1116102-1129151 GCA_020344395.1 Candidatus Zixiibacteriota bacterium
CCCCCCTCATCTCAACTAGTTTAATTCATCCCAATGCAATACATTATTTGCCGGGTGAGGGTATGACATTCGTATTATTGGATCTGTGTATCCATGCTTCACAAATACACCGAATACACTAATACTATCTTGGACACGGTTCGCCACCGGTGTCTCTCATCAAGTAGCTTCCGCTCGAATCGAGTGATCGACAAAATTCTTTTTGAAGAAGTGGATTCTTGCTTTATATTGCTGCCAACAAGTCAGACACATCTTTGGTGAACGAGACGGTGCACCTTCGTAACGACAATGATGATCTCTCTGCAACGACGGTTGCGGTGATTAGGTATCGATTAGGAAGTGCTCCAGTATCATCAGCAACTAAGTCTGCCTTGTCTCCGGGATTGCAGTCATTACCATACACAAGAGTCTATTTTGAATCGGCCAGATTGAATGCTATGACTATGCGGGGGTACTATCAGAGGCGAAAGCAAGATCGATATCTTCCGGTCATGCTCAGTGACATGCCACGAGAGCCGGCGGTTGGTGCCGCGCAGCTGCCTGTCCCGTGGATCGGTGTGATTGATGGTATTTGACAGAGTGAACCAGAGCCAATGTATTAGCAAATATGTTTCACCGTCAGAGGTAAATGTTGAAACCTGAGATCGCAGGAGGGATTTCATGCGAGTCTTGTCGTCGTCTGCAATAATACTGTTGATCTTTTCTGTGACCGAATCGTTCGGACAGGAGAATGTCAACCATCTGGTGTCGTACCAGGGCCGCCTGACAACTTCGTCCGGAGATCCGGTGCCTGATGCTACTTATTCAATCACCTTTAGTATTTACGATGATCTGTCTGTCGGAGTTCTTCTCTGGACTGAGACGCACCCTTCAGTGGCGACCGAGAATGGGGAATTCAGCGTCTACATAGGAGGCATATCGCCACTTCCGGTTGACAGTCTGACCAGGGGCGACGCGCATGATCCCACACCTTTATATCTCGAAGTACAGGTAGGAGGTGACCCACCGATCTCTCCCCGAACTCGATTGGGCGGGGCCCTTTATGCGGCGGTGAGCCAGCGGCTGGAGGGTGATGTATCTACAAAATACGGCGTCTTGGCTTTGACCGATCCCGTGAATGGGGATACGACGATTGCGTCCAGTGCGCAAACTGGATCCAGCGTGTGGCGGGATCTCGCCAACAATAAGCAAGTCACCATTCGAGGAACTGGTATTGACATTGGTCATATTGGCAGCTGGGCATCGGATGGGGCTGGCGCGCCGGAAATGAGTTCGATGCAGGGTGATGGTGTCGAATTGAAATCAGACGCTGACGGACCTAGGCTTGTTGTCACCAGCAGCACCCCCCCGCACGAGGTTAGAGTACAGAATGCCGAACTCGTGTTTAAAGGGCTTACCGACTCGTCATCGTTTGGGCTCGGCAAAGCTGAGATGACAGACGCGCAGGGAAATAAACTCGTAGCATCTCCCGCAGGCGTCTCGGCTTACGATGGTTCGGCGCCGGGATACATTGGCAGTTGGAGCGCCAGTCGCAGCTTTCACTGTGATCCATCCACCGGTGATTCTGCCGTATTCGATCTGGGTGGCTCGGGCAAGGCGGGCCTGTACAGCGCCGGCAGCTTTTTTGAAGCTGACCACTCATCTTTCGAATCCTGTAAGGACGACGGTGTCCAGACTTCGTGCATCAGGTGGAGCGGTGCGGTACCGATCCTTGCCATAGATCGGTCTACCAGCTCCAGCGAGTCGCGGGTTGACATCTCTCCCAGCACAACAAATTTCGTATACTTTGACGGTATGTCTACAGATACGGTACTTTCGTTCGGGTCAGACCCTACTGTCGGCGGCTGGTGGCGAGTCAAGAGTCGGGATCCCGGGACGACATGGGCCGAATGGAGTGCGCCGAGAAGCGTAATCTGGAATGAGTCGACGGGAGACTCGCTTAGGTTATCGCCAACACATGCCGGGTTGTTTTCTGCAACTCACACCGCCGAAGTTACGCCATCTTCGATGGAATTAACTGGCCCTGATGATGATTGTGCTCTCCGGCTGACGAAAGACAGTATCAGTATGACCTGTGACAACGGAGTAGATTCAGGTGGCATTGATGCCTTCCTGACAGATTTTACCCCTGTACTCAAATTGACTGGTACAGGTGGATATGCTGTCATCTTGCGCAGCATAAGTCCGGTTCTGTCTGTAAGGGAACATGGTAGTGACCCTGCCACAACTCCATCGCTTACATACTCGTATGATCCACTTGGCAGATTGATAAACACCATTCGCGCGGCTGACGGGCAGGATGGTGATTCGATCGCTACTTCTGCCAGTGGCATGCAGATATTTGACGGCGACCTGACCCTTACCCACAACCCTGATGGAATTGAATTCTACGACGGCTCGTCCGGGTTACAAACGCTTGTCGCCACTGCAGGCGGAGATATAGTAGCGGCCGGGAGTATCACGGCCGCCAGTTTCGACGGAAACGGTTCAGCGCTGAATAGTCTCTCTGCGAGCAATCTTTCATCCGGCATTGTGGCTCCGGCGGTAGGGGGAACTGGATTGAATACGTCTGTAACGTCAACCGGTTCGATGCTGTACACATCGGCTACCGGTACCTGGTCAACGCTGCCTCCGGGCGAACTGGGGGATGTTCTGACGATAGGACCGAGTGGTGCGCCGAACTGGTCGGAGCCGGGCATTAGCGATGCTCGTTTGAAGAAAAACGTGTCCACGATTGATGGCGCCCTGGATCGCATCCTGTCGCTCCGTGGAGTCACCTTTGAGTGGAAGAAGGACGACTCCACCGATATCCATCTGCCCGCAGGAAAACAGATTGGCATGATTGCACAGGAAGTCGAACAAGTAGTTCCTGAGCTCGTGAGAGGCTCAGGCGATGATTACCGCGCGGTGGACTATGGGAAACTGACCGCAGTCTTGATCGAAGCAGTCAAAGAATTGAAGGCGGAAAACAATGAGTTGCGTGAAAAAGTCGAATCGCTTGAGCGGATCACAGGCGCACTGGCGGGCAACGGTCAATGACGTGACCGAGGAGCGTGCCATGACGAAGAGGGTGCGTGCATGATTACATGCGGCGAATGAGTAATATAGAAGCGGAATCATCGATTCATTACGAGTCGTCCGGTATTTTTGTATATCGCATCGAGGCAGGTGACTTTGTGGAGAGCAATAGGATGATGTTGCCGAAGTGATATCTTCGGTCGCGTCTTAACTTGGGGGGCTTGCGATGCCACCTAACTGTCGGCGAGCGCAGTGCGAACTCAAGGGAAGTCGGCCTGGTCTGTGCCCATATTGTGTCCACTCGCCGTCAAAACAGACGCAGCCAGACAAAAACAGATAAAAGAACCTAAATGTATCCGGTTAAGTGGGTTATGGCGTAATATACTACACCCCAACGAGTTAGATAATCACCCCATGGAGGATCCCTCCTTCGGTATAAAGAACTTGACCCCTAAGCCCTAACAGGCTAAGAGCTTACTCTCTTCCGCCGCTTTTCATCCAGGATGACCCAACAAAAGGCTTAAGACCTGGCCCGCGTGGCGCACCCCTTGCGGTGGGTCGCTGCAAGGTTATCTCCCGGCTACCGGAAATTGCGCTCTGTGTCGTAGACCCGCAATAAAAGGTGTAAGGGTCCCGCCGCAATCAATGGGGCCTTGGGTTAGCAGCCGGAAGGTCCTACTGTAAACCTCCTCTTTCGAGAAATGGTTCCACTTCTGGCTCGCGGCCGCGGAATCGCTTGTACAGAGTCATGGAATCCGCAGTACCGAGTTTCTCCAGAATATTCTTCCGGAAAGAAGCGGCGGTTTCTCTGTCAAACAGCGAAGTCTCTTTGAAAGCCGCAAAGGCATCGGCATCCAGCACTCCGGACCAATAATAACTGTAATAACCGGCTCTGTAGCCGCCATGGATATGGGAAAAATAAGTTGAACGGTAGCGCGGCAGGATTTCAGGAATCAGGCCGATACCAGCCATAGTCTTGGCTTCAAAATCATTCACATTCACGTTTTCAACATTGTCCAGTCCGTGCCAGGCCATATCCAGAAAAGAGGCGGCCAGGTACTCGACGGCTTCAAACCCTTTATTAAACAGGTAGCTATTGTTGATCCTGTCAATCAAGGTTGCCGGGATGGTCGAGTCGGTCAGGTAATGTCGGGCATAGAGGTTCAGTAGCTGGGGTTCCAGAGCCCAGTTTTCGATGATCTGTGATGGTAGTTCAACCGCGTCCAGTGGATAGAATCCGTTACGGTAGGTGCCGCTGTACAGTATTGTATTGAGCGCATGACCGAATTCGTGGAATAGTGTTTTGACTTCATCGAAGCTGAGCAGCGATGGCATACTGGAACTCGGAGCGGGGAAGTTGCAGACCAAGGTGGCAAGCGGAATGACTCGCTTGCCGTCTTTAAGGAAGGCACCGCGAAAACCGCCCGACCACGCACCGCCGTATTTGGAGTTACGGAAAAAATAATCCACGTACAGGATTCCCAGCAGAGAACCGTCAGCTTCCCTGACCTCGAACACTCTGACCTCAGGATGGTAAATGGGAATGTCGTCACGCTCGACCAATTTCAGGCCAAAAAGTTTCTCTGCCAGCACGAATACACCCGTTTGCACGTTTTCCAGTTCGAAATAGGGGCGAAGCTCCGCGTCATCCAGCTCATACTTGGTCTTGCGCAGCTTTTCGGCAAAGTACCACCAGTCCCAGGGCTGCAGCTTGGAACCACTCTGCTCATTGTCCATGATAGCTTGCATTTCGATCAACTCAGCCCCGGCCCGCCTCAGCGCCGGTTCCCAGAGACGCCGGAGGAACGAGTCGACGGCTTCGGGAGTCCCGGCCATGCGCACTTGCATATAGAATGCGGCCGGCGTCGGATAGCCAAGCATCCGACTGCGCTCCTGCCGCAGGGTGAACATTTCTTTCAGGATGGCCTTGTTATCGAATTCATTGTCACGATCACCGCGCATGGAATAAGCAGTGAGGAGTGCCTGCCGTAAATCTCTCGCGTCGGCGTGCTGAAGGAACGGGGTAAAACTTGACCGCTGGGTTGTGAACACCCACTTGCCCGGCAGTTCCATGGCGTTAGCAGTCTCTTCCCCCATCGCGATGACGCCATCGGGTAGCCCGGCGAGATCGTCCTCGTTATCGATAATGATATATGAATTATTGGTTTCGGCCAGCAGGTTTTCGTCGAATTTCAACACCAAAAGGTCGTGCTCGCGGTTGATATCGCGCAGGCGGGCCTTTTGTTCCTTATCCAGCAGCGCGCCACGGCGCACGAATTCGCGATAAATGTTCTCCAGCAGATAGAGCTGGTCTTCGGACAGCGTCAGCGAAGCCCGTTGATCGTAAACGGCCTTCACCCGGGCGAACAGCATCTCATTTAGCCAGATGTTATCGTTGTGGGCCGACAAGAGCGGCGATATTTCGTTGGCGAGGTCCTGCATCTCGGGACTGGTCACGGTTCCCAGTAGCGAGTAGAATACTGAGACCACGTTGTCCAGAAGTTGGCCGGTCAGGTCCAAAGCTGCAACGGTGTTGTCAAAAGTCGCAGCCTCAGGATTATTGACAATGCTGTCGATTTCGGCCTGATCCTGTCGGATCGCCTCCTGGACCGCTGGCAGGTAATGCCCAATCTGAATGAGTTCAAACGGCGGAGTCTGATACGGTGTCGAGGGAGTGGACAGAAGCGGGTTGTCCTGGGCCGCTACAGGTACACTCAGGACCGCCAGCAATAAAGCCGGCGTAAGTCTGGAAAGAACGGTTCTTACTATCAAGGTGAAATCCTCTCTGTTGACTGTTGTTGGAGATAATATGCAAACTGAGGAAGGTTGGCGCATCAAATTTCTGCCAGAAAGTACAGCCAGCGCGTTCGAGGCGAAACTACCATCCGGGATTTCCGTACATGAACCCAAAACCACCCGGTAAGCCGATGAGGTACCCGGCCACATTGAGAAAGGGTGCTATGATCACCGGGTGATTGTGCAGATGCATTTCATTCATACAACCGGCAGCAGATGATGATAAGCATAGCCAGGAAGAAACGAAGGGGACGCATGATGGTGCCTTTCGTGTCGCTTCTAATCCAGTGTGGCTTCGTGCTATGCCATATCTACTCGCAAGCATTTGGTGCCGGCCTTGATTCATCAGGTTCGTGCAATGCGCGGATCCAGTACTTAGGCGAGAAGCCTCCCGGAATGACTCCGGAAGTGTTTGCCCCGGGACTTGTCAGTACTGACCAAATTGAGTTCGGCTGCACTTTTTCAACCGATGGCTGTGAATTCTACTTCGGGAGGGTTATCAGGGATCCGTTTCGAAAAGTGGTTTTCGTTTCCCGCTGGACCGATACGGCATGGAGTGTTCCGGAGCTGGCACCATTCTCAGGCGTATTCGATGACGAGTTGCCACGGATTACGCCCGATGGACAGTTTCTGTTTTTCACTTCAAACAGGCCTTTACCGGACATGGCAGATCAAGAATCACGGCGTAGCAGTTTTACGGTCTGGGTATGTCAGAAGACTGAGAGAGGGTGGGGTAAGCCAAGTCCGCTTGCGCCGCACCTTAGAGGTATGATAACGGTGTCTGCGACCTCGACGAATACCCTGTACACTCGGCTCAGGAATGGGCTTGTACGGATGATCCCTGAGCACACAGGCTGGTCGGCGCCCGAGACGTTCTCTATTCGTGGAACTGAGAAGCCAGGTAATCTCTACGTGGCGCCCGACGGGAGTTTCCTGCTATTCGGCTGCGAATTGCCTGGCTATGGCATGGGTGACCTGTGGGTGTCCTTTCGACGGGGCACTGACGGCTGGACAGAGCCGGCTAACCTTGGACCGAAAGTGAATACGTCGGGGATAGATGCAGCTCCGATCCTGACACCCGATGGAGATTACCTGTTCTTTACATCGGGAGGGGATATCAAATGGATAAGCGCTGATATCATCCGGAATCTGGCGGAGGATGTAATCAAATAGAGTTATTCACTGCATTCCGGCTTCCCGGGCAGCGTGAGCCCTGGCGTGGATCTTCATCGCGTGGTCGTCTTCGTGCCGATCCATATGGAATCACCCCGGGAAAGCACCGAAGGTCAAGACCTCCGTGATTTCTACAGTTTTGTGTCAGTTTTCTATGGACAGAACAATATCGCATTTGTAACGTACAGGTCTATTACAACCTGGTGCACAGACCATTTCGGGAGAGTGTATGGTCAGAAATTACTTCATTGTTGCTCTTCGTAGCCTGAAAAAATCGAAAACGTTTTCAGCCTTAAACATTCTTGGGCTGGCAATCGGTATGTCGGCATGTTTTCTGATTCTTCACTATGTGATATATGAGAAATCATACGACAATTTCCATGACAACGCCGACCGCGTGTACAGGCTCAGATATGAACGAACGGACGAAGCGGGCAATGCGGTCAGATTTGCGTCATGTTGTCCTCCAGCAGCAGCACGGATACGAGGCAATTACGCCGAAGTGGAACAAATCGCACGGCTCTTTCATTACCAGGCCAATGTCTCCCACGAAGAGGATGTTTTCACCGAGGAACGAATGTTTTTCGCCGAACCGGAGGTGTTTGGCGTTCTCAAAATCACACCAATCACAGGGGACCCTGCCGTTGAACTGACTGAACCGGACCGCGCAATTCTGTCACAGACAGCCGCCGCAAAGTACTTTGGTGAGAAAAACCCGATTGGTCAGACAATAACAATGAACGGCAAGGACAATTACGAAGTCACCGGTATTTTTGCTGATTTTCCTCACAATTCCCACCTGAAGATGGATATCATTCTCCCGTGGCGTAATCTGGAGACAAAATTCGGTCCCGATTACACCGAAGCCTGGGGACACAGCGGCGCATACACTTACCTTCTGGTTTCCCCGGATACTGATCCGGCGGCCTTCGAGGAAAGCCTCCAGCCTATGATCCGGTTGGAATGTCCCTGGCTTGATGAGTATAAGATGCGAATTGACTTGAAGATGCAGCCCATCCAGGACATCCATCTTACTTCGCATTATATGCAGGAACATGAAACCAACGGTGATGTGGAGGCGGTCGATTCCCTCATAATCGTCGCCCTGTTTATTCTGGCGATGGCCTGGATCAACTTTGTAAATCTCTCCACCGCCTTTTCTCTGAATCGGGCAAAAGAGGTAGGCCTCCGCAAAGTGGCAGGCGCTTCGCGCCGGCAGTTGATATTCCAGTTCCTGGCAGAAACCATTACCACCAATCTGATTGCCATAGGGCTCTCACTGGTAATAATAGTAAGCTCAATCCATGTCTTCAATCAATTCACCGGTATTCCGACGGAAATCGATCCGCTGACCCGGTCCTGGTTCTGGCAGTCCCTTGGTCTCGTCTTTGTGGCCGGTCTTGTATTCTCAGGCATATATCCGGCCATTGCCATGTCGTCTTTTTCACCGGCATCAGTGCTCAAAGGGCGGTTCAGTTCGTCAAAGGCAGGAATAATAACCCGGAAAATACTGGTCGTCGGACAGTTCACAATCGGCCTCCTGCTGATCATCGCAACGATTACTGTCTTCCGGCAGTTGACTTTCATGCGTAACCAGGCTCTTGGTTTCGAGATGGAGCAGACACTTGTCGTCCGTGCTCCTCGAGTGCGGGGTGAAAACTACGGCTCCACCTTCAAAAGTTTCAAAGAAACGATTCTCAGCCGATCTGATATCGAGATAGTCTCACATCCGACCGAAGTACCGGGACGTCAGATATACTGGGATAACGGCGCTATTATGATAGCGGGGCAGGACGTCGACCAGGGGAAGAATTATCAGATTGTCGGTATCGATTACGAATTTGCTGAATTGTTTGGTCTGGAATTTGTCGCAGGAAGAAACTTCTCGAAGGAATTCCCATCGGATAGTGAAGCGTTGATCCTGAATGAAACCGCCGTGAAATACATGGGTTTCACCTCGCCTGATTCAGCCATTGGAAAGCAAGTCGACTACTGGGGTGAGATTTTTACAATCGTGGGGATCATGAAAGATTTTCATCAACAATCCCTGCGAGAACAATTCGAACCGCATATTTATCGTCTCATGTTCCATGGCCGGGGTTTGATGGGTTCCATTGCCATGCGTATCAACACCAGCGATGAAAGCGAGACAGTAGCTGCAGTTAAAACCATCTATGATCGGTTTTTTCCTGGCAATCCGTTCAATTTTTTCTTCCTGGATGACTATTATAATCAACAGTACGATGCAGATGAAATGTCGGCCGGGGTTTACAGCCTGTTCACCGCTCTGGCGATTATAATAATCGTACTGGGCATCTATGGTCTGGCTTCGTTCAACATAATACAGCAGAAACTGCAGATTGCCATTCGCAAGGTGCTGGGGGCCACAGCGGCCGGCATCATTACCATGCTGATCAAAGAGTATTTTGTTCTGGTGGCTCTGGCCAACCTGATTGCGGCGCCAGTTGCGTATTTCCTGATGAACCGCTGGCTTGAGAATTTTGCCTTCAGGACGACAATCGGGATCGGAATATTCCTTATAGCGGCGTTAACGACTGTGATAATCGCGTTTCTCTCGGTTATCTATCAAGTACACAAGGCAGTGCATGTCAACCCGACCGAAGTTATCGCCAATGAGTAGCACCCGGCGGCGTATGGCTTGAGGCAGTCCGGGTGTATATGAACACGGGCGGGCTGATGTTCATGAAATTCTACAGAGAATGGCCGTGAGGGCGGTTCTGCACCCACGGACTGAAATACCACAGAACAAGTATCTGTCGGTTTCCAGCTCAGTCATCGCCGAGAAGGGCCGCTATAGCTTCCTCGCGGCTGTCGTATGTGTCAAAGACTGTCAGCAAACGAGTCATGGCCAGCAAATCCTGTATGTTGGTGATATTGGCCAGCACCATCTTACCATCTGCTTTGGTGACTGACGCATATCCTCTGATCAACATGCCCAGGCCACTTGAATTAGTAAAGGTCACTCGTTTCATGTCGACGACATACAGTTTCCGTCCTGCCTTGAGATGCTCATGGATTTTATCGTGGAACCGGTCAATCTCTTTGCCTCCCATTATCTTACCGGACAGCTCAAGAATGACTACCTTGCCCTCGATCATATCAGTCATCTTCATTTTGAAATCTCCACTTTGGGTTCTCAACTGATCATACTGAGTATATTTCTCCGTGAACTATTATCAGCGTCAGGTCCCGCTTTGAAGTCGCAACAGCCGTTTCATCAGAAATACAGGTGATGGCCGAAAACGTTGGCAAAGTAGCAAATGAAAAAGTTCTGTAACAGCAGCGGTCTGATTGTCAAGGGGTTGCCCTTAGTTATGATGGCGTCAGGGAGGGCGCTTTGATGCCCGCGGCCGGCGCGCCGTTGGAGATATTCGCGTTACCCGATTCCCCAGCGATTTGATTGAGTGTGCCCTGCAGTTGGGGGCAGACAACGCTCTCTCCCACTTCCGAGGTCGGGTCTCTCACTCACGGGCAGGCAGTCGGCGGCGTGAAGCTTATGAACAGAAAATCGATAAGCCTCGTGAGGTCTCCGATGTCGACCGGCTCAATACCATCAACATTTGCTTCCCTCATGCATGCCGGCTCCTCGAAGCTGATGAACAGATAGTCGATAAGCGCGGTCAGGTCGCCAATATCGACGATGTCACCTTCATCAGCATCCACGTTGCCTCTCAAGCCGACGCAGCAGCAGGTGTCACCGACGCCATCACCGTTCAGGTCGATTTGATCAGGATTGTAGACATCAGGGCAGTTGTCACACGAGTCACCGACACCGTCACTGTCCGTATCGATCTGCAAAGGGTTGAAATCAAGCAGGCAATTGTCACAGGAATCTCCGACCAGGTCCGTGTCGGTATCCACCTGATCAATGTTGAAGGCGCCGGGGCAGTTGTCATCGGCATCACAAAGGCCATCCCTGTCAGTGTCCGCGCAGAGCAACACAGCGCGGTCAAAAATCGACATCCGCGCTGAGTCTCTGGTACAGGGCAGTCCGGCCGTGCCGGCCAGATAATTCGTCCAACGAATCAGAGGTATTCTGTAGTCCCCGATGTCGGGATCAGTCTCATCCGGGTTAACAGCAATAGGGGTCAGTATGTACTTAGCGGCATACCAGGAAACGGCCACCGGGTCTTTCGAGGCGAGCAGCATTCTGGTGTTAACCAGAGCGCTGAGGTTGATAGGGCCTTCGGTGGTTGTCCAGGCGGCATCAAGAATTGTCAGCCTGGGATAGGTGAGCGACATGATGTGAGCCGCAACCGCTCTTGCCCCCCACATATACGTGTAATGCAGTATATTGTAGTCGCCATATCGTTCGGCCACGCGATCCAGAGTGGCGACCCCCAGCCAGTTTTTTACGGCGATTGTTGCACCGGCCAGGGAATGAGCCTTCAGCACCGGGAAATTGATGATGCACAGCCGGGATGGGTCATAGGCAGACGTCTGGGTGTCCCAGAGGCCGAAGCGCAAAGAAATATAGTAATTGCCGGACGGACTCTGAAACTTCGGGTATGATACCTTGGTGGTATCGTTGAAAATGTAACCATCCTGCATATCGCCTTCCGAGTATTCCGGACGCGCGGGTTGGGCACCGATGTCGTCCCAGTCGAGCAGATAAACCGGAAAGCCTTTAGCGAAGAAAGTACCCACCACCTCATCGACTGACTGATTTTCATCCTCTGAATTGTTGTCATCGTATCCGACCAGATCACCAATCCCCTGGGTGTTGTCACAGACGATGATTTCCCCGGTGAACCCGTCCGGATGCTGCAGGATCTGCCGGATCAGCCCCTTTATGCGGTCGGTGCAGGTGGTATTTCTACTTGTCCACTGGAAATTGCCCTTGATGATCACCACGTTGTCGGCCCCGACAATTCCGTCGGGGTGTGCAGTCGTCTGGTGAAGGATGATATTGTTGGCTTCGAGCATCATCAACATAGTGTCTATGGCCGGATCGGACAGATATTCGTCGGGTACAGACGCATCCCCGGCCGCCAGCGATCCGGTTGTAGGCGGGATAGAATCCATCACATAAACTTCGGATATTGGATCCGGTACTTTCCATACAGGCAGACTTGAAATTCTGTTTTCCGTGGATTTAAGCGTTCCGAAAGTGGTTGCGGATAGCCAGATTACTCCCAGGGAAACCACAACAATGGTCGAGATTTTGGCGAATCTGCGCAAGGCGACGCTGCCCGCCACGAATGCTGCCAGCCCAATTATCCAGTTCCCAGCCATGGGAAGCGCGACCTGCTGGCAGGGATAGGTCAGCCTTTTTGCGTTTGTTCCGCTTCGAACCAGTATCCACAGAAACGCCAGGGGGCCCAGAAGCCACCACCAGCGCCCCACATGGTGTGTAGGTCTTTTCGTCTCTGTCATTTAGAAGACTCCTCTATTTCTTCCGGTTATGTAGACGTAATTCGCCATCTTAATGTTCAATATATTTCGAGCAGGTTTCCGTCGCCCCGCTCCGCTCAGGGGTACCCTCCAGGAGTCATGCCCCGTGCCCAGTAGACAAAAGCCAGCAGATTATTTACATTGCCTTGATCGTAGGTTTCGCGGAGTGTAGACGAATACCGTGTTTCTAATCGTATCAGAGAGGTGCTCGACCATGAGAAAGAGGATTTTCGTTTACGGAATACTGCTGATGTTATTGGCGCTGGCCTGTGCCACTGTGCCGATCACCGGGCGGCGTCAGATCAGCCTGGTACCGACTTCCAGCCTGCAATCGATGAGCTACCAGCAGTATTCGGAATTCATGTCCGGTCACAAGTTGAGTGATGATTCGGCGGCCACCCAGATGGTCAGGAGGGTAGGCAGCAGGATCAAGGAAGCGACCGAATCTTATCTGAGTCGCAGGGGAGTAGCCGACGTGCTGAGAGGATATGCCTGGGAATTCAACCTGGTGGAGGATTCGTTGATCAACGCCTGGTGCATGCCCGGAGGGAAGGTGGTTGTTTATACCGGTATTCTGCCGGTTACCCGGGATGAGGCCGGTTTGGCCGTAGTGATGGGCCACGAGATAGCCCACGCCATCGCCAATC
>CP070824.1:1129251-1141547 GCA_020344395.1 Candidatus Zixiibacteriota bacterium
ATGGCGCGTGTGTGTGTGATCATGTTCCTGTGTGAATTAGCACGGTTTGATGCGGTCACGCAACGGTATTTCGCGCAAAAGAAATCCCTGCCGGTCCGATCTGACAGGCAGGGAGTATTGTCTGTTAGAGAGTACACCTACTTCAGCAGCAGCATCTTGCGGGTCTGAACGAACTCGCCGACGGTGATCCGATACAGGTAAATGCCGCTTGCTACCCGGTTACCGGCGTCATCTTCGCCGTACCAGTCAACCGAATGATAACCGGCCGTCATTTCACGATTCACCAGCGTCCTTACCCTGCGGCCGGTAATGTTGTAGATGGCAATCTCAACATCGCTCGCTCTCGGAAGCGCGAATTCGATTTTTGTCATCGGGTTGAACGGGTTGGGGTAGTTCTGCGAGAGACTGAACTCGGTCGGCAGCGCATCGCTGTCGGTGTCGACGTCCGTGGGGCAGCTTTCAACGAATGTGATCTGAACCCCGTCAGATGTAGCACCCTCAATCTTCAGCAATTCGCCGCCACCCATGAATGAAAGGACCGGTCCAGCGGCCGTCTCGATGCAACTGATCGCGCCGAAGTTCATCCATTCCCCGGTAAGCATGACGCGCGTGATGTCTCCGTCGAAATGATAACTCAGTTGGGTACCTTCTGGCGCCGCAAGTTCGGTCGCTTCCCCTTGGATCTGAAAGTGGACAGCGCCCACACAGTCCTCCGTCTGGATGTATATCTCGGTTGGTGAGCTCTCGACAACACAATATTCGGCTACATTGGGAGACGGATCCGGGTTCGGATAGGGGGCCGCTTCACCGATAATGATTAGATACAGGTACGTCAAATCTTCGACCGTTAGCGGATCGCCATCCCCGTTCACGTCCGAGTTAGCGATAGACTCCTCGACGTGATCGAAAGCCGCCGAGCCGTAAATGAAGTAATTGATGAACATCACGAGATCAGCGATCTCGTACGGCACGCCATTTATATTGATGTCACCGGGATGAGTTGTATCTATGGTCCCCCCACAACACACCTGCACCCCACCGTTGAAGAAATCGATCGATGGAGTTTTTTCGCCATAGGCGCCTTCCTGACACAGAGGCGGCGCTCCGGTAAGAGTCGGGAAGGTCAGGTCACCGGACATCCGTGTGCTGTCGTAGTCATATACGCTGCGCGACATGTACAGCTCCAGGCCGTCCTTGTCACTGACAACGTTGTCACCGCAGTCCACCCAGATAAATCTCAATGGCAGGAACTGGCATTCGAACCTTCGGTCGTTGCTCACGAGGAACTTCAAAGTGGCAAGCTGGATTGGATGATTGTCTTCGAGAAAACAGGATGGGTGGTTGTCGCCGTCGTTCGTTTCGGCAAAGCCTATTATCTGAAGGACGCCGGAGGAGCACTCGGGGCAACGCGAATCTGGCCAGACGCGGTAATCGAAATACTCCCAGTCGCAGGAATCCAGCACCGGACCCTGGTGAGCCTCCTGGAATAACAGCGCACTGTCGTCATAGGCAATCAGGAGATCATACCCGCCCAGTGGTTCGGACGTGAAGTCAAGCATGATGCTGATATCCAGGTAGTGTCCCTGCAATGCCCCACATTCGGCTGGATAGTCAGTTTGCAGGCGGATGGCAACAGTTTCATCAGACAGGTCGCAATGCTCCTCAAAGAACACGTGCTGCAATGAATCCGTGACCCCATGAATCTCCGACAACTCCGCCTCGCCCGTGTACGTCAGGACCGGGGACCTTAAGCCGGGCCCACACCCCCACCAATCGTTCACCAGGACCCTTGTCTTGTTTTCGTACTGGTTGTACTGCCAGCTGATATCCGCATTGAGTTGTACGGGACTGATAGCACCATCAAACACGAAATACATGCCTATAAGACAGTTTGCAGCCTCAACGAACAGCGAGGTTTCGCTTGCCTCACTGGACAGGCAGTATTTGGACTTCAACTCCGCCGGTTCTATTACTGAATCGGGCAGCATGTCTCCTACAACAACCCGAGTCATGTAAATAAAATCCGCCAGACTGAGCGGTATGCCGTCCCGATTGATATCTGATGCACCCGGGCCCCCATACGGATCGAATGCGCGTGGGCCGTTCAGGAAGTAACTGTTGAATATAGATAGATCGGCCGTTTCGTACGACAGCCCGTTCATATTGAAGTCGCCCGTAGCGTCGATGTCATCATCCCCGATAATCTGCACCCCTCCGTTGTAGTAGTCGATAGACGGTACAGGAACTCCCAGACCCATCTCAAAACAACTCGCCACGGCACCCCCAAAAGTTGGAAAGACGGTATCATTCGGGACCAGAACGCTGTCATGATCACGGACGCAACGCGACAGGTGCAGTTCCAGACCTTCGGGCAAGGACATTGAATTATCCCCGCAGTCAAACCACATGAACCTGATCGGCTGGAAGCTGCCTTCGAAAATTCCGTTGCTGCTCACAAGGAAGTGGAGTTCCACGAGTGAGGACGGCATTGCGTCGGGTAGATAGCAGACCACTTCTACCGGGATGTCATTTACATCTGCTATTGCGACTATTCTCACGATTCCAGGCGGACACCCGCCCGTGCAGTTGGCATCAGGTCCGAATCTATAGGTGAAGTACTCCCACTCGCATTGCTCAAGAAACTCACCCGGGGCAGCATATAGGAAATTGAATGCCGTCTCCGGATATTTGACAAGAAAATCAAACCCGCCGAGCTCCCGCGGGCTCTCGTCGAGAATGATATCAACCGTCGTCTCCAGCCCCAGCGGTACGCCCTGGCCATCACCGTCCTGCACCTCAATACGCACCACCGTCGGCTCGACCGAATCCACCGGCCATATCTCCACCCCGCCGTTGTGAAGCTCTACTTGCCGAACCCGCTCGGGGCCTGTGCTCTGCAGGAAGCACTCCAGTGAAGTTCCGGCGTACCCCGGCACCGGTTGTGGCCTCAGTTCTCGTCCTCGATGATCGTACACGGCATGCGGGTAAAACGAGACTGAGCAATCCTCACTGAGCAGCACGTTGTTGTTGCAATAGCACCAATAGAAAGCCAACGGAACAAATTCAGGCGCCGGCATTGACTCGGCAATCACCTGGAATTTTAGAGTACCGAGTTTTGCGGGCAGATTGTCCGGGATGCCACAGGATGGATATGGTGCGCGTCCGTCGTCGGCCCTGGCCGAAACGCTCACTATCGCTCTCACGGAGTCACCTATGCACGACGGATAGGGTCTCGCTCGGAAGTACTCCCATGCGCAACCATCAGTCTCAGAAAAAAAGGCCGGGCCGCTGTCGGCCGTCAGAAACCTGAGTTTGGCTTCATCGTACTCCACCAGGAAATCCATACGGTCCAGGCCAACCGGACATTCCTCTATAACCAGATCAACCGCAACCGTATCGGCACCATAATTCGTTTCTGCCTTCTCAACTCTTACTCGGATCGGGTCAGGTACAAAGGTATCGAAGTATATCTTGCACGCGCGATCATGGTATATCCCGGGATTGGCGTGCAACGTCACCGTGAATGTCTTGTCTTTATCAAAGTATGACGGTACGAACGTCAGTAGCCCTTCCGCTGTGTCCAGATCGAGCCTGCCATCCGGCTGTGGGTCAACCTCGAATGATTCTATCCAGGCCTGATCGCACGAGTCCCAATCAATCACACTGACAGGTACGGCCGCAGTATCGTACGGCAGCACTGATATGTGTGCCCCGCATGATGACTCGAACATCGGCGGCCAGTCCACCACTGCAATCCCAAATCTGCAATTCTGATCACCGGAAGTTGTATCTTTTCCCATGGATGCGGCAATCTCAACCGGGATGTATATATTCGGCAGTGGGTCATCCAGCTCCGGATGATAAATCCACAATCCGGTCTTTTCATCTATCTCTCCCGGACCCTGGATCAGATGATATCGAATATTCTGACTGGGACCGCCCGATCTGGGGTCAATTGCTGAAACCTGGAAAAACATCGAATCACAATGATTCCCCCTCAATTCCGTCGGGCATCCCGTGAAGATGGGCACATCATCCGTTCCGGCCAGCGAGACGACCGGCAGAGCTATCAGAGCAACTAACAAAAAGCGAGACATTGTGGTATCCCCCACAAGAAAAGTATCTCAACTCACCCGTACATGGATTCAGTATACCATATAATTGTAGTTTGTCAACCGGGAGTACCGGAAAGCACCCTATCATTTCCCGCAATCTATTGATCCTGAGAGCGTTAGCTTGTCAGGCGGGCCAGGCGTGCTCTGGCGTCCCGAATCTGTTCCAGCTGTATATCCGCCTCATCCCAGAACCTGAGAAACTCACGATAATGGTCGATGGCGTCGCCGGTGTTACCCAGCCCCTCGTTGGCGACCCCGACGAAGTAAGTCGAGATCAGATATGACCAGCCATTGCTTGTCCGGAATTGTCCCATACGGCCACGGTTCAGGACATCCATACCCTCCTGGTATTCTCCCGTACGCACCAGCAACTCACCGAGCAAGAACACAAAGTCACCCCATTCCTGGTCTACCGACGCAGCCGACATCCTCAGGGCACTTATCATCCGGGCTGTATCCTGAGTGATTAACGCCTCGAACATCTCTTCCTGTCCTCTGACCAGGTCCCAGATATCCTTGGGGTATCGCTCTCTGAAATCCTCCATTACGGATTCAAAAATCGGTCTGGCTACAGACTCGTTGGCCGGATCCATTTGAACCAGCCGGATGGGATAGCTGATCCGGTCAAATGTCTGGGCATACTCGAAACCTTCGGTTTCATAGACCATCGCGGAGTCCGGCATCTCGAAGCGACGGTAGTAATCACTGATCACATTCAGTTGCGCAAAAACGAGGCTGGAGTCGCCGGTCTCGTGCGCCGATGCCAGTTGCCCAAAGCGGTGAGACATGGATGAGTGAAACTTCCCCTCCCACAGATCGATCGCGGCCAGGTATCCCTCGTAATCTCTGGCCGTGAACGCATCGTCTTGGGATACGGCCCTGAACTCCTCGGTATAGGCACGGGCCGCATCAAAATCACGCAAGTGCAGTGCAATTGGAATCAAGCGCCGGAGGGGTCTGGGGCTGTCTTCGAACTTCTCACGGAGTTCCTTCGCCACCGTCAGCGCCTCCTCCCACCGTTCCTGAAGCTGGTAGATTTGAACCAGCGAGGTCTTGGGATCGAGAGCGTCCGGTAGCACCCTGTTGAGCCGTTCAATCATTTCTGCAGCCCGATCGAGATTGTCAGCACCTCGCTCGATCCCTGCGTAGGCATTTATAGCGAATGGATAGTTCGGATAGGCGGCCAGGGCTGTGTCCAGATGGGCAAGGGCAATAGTGGTGTCCCTCTGAAAGGCGTTCACGAAGAGAGCGTAGATTGTTCTTATCTCGGGGTCATCGGGATAATCCCTGACCAGTGCCTTTAGCTTGGTGAAGGCATGATCGAACTGTTCATTCAGCCAGGTATCAGCATACATATCAAGCAGGCTTCGCTCGCGAATTGGCAGGCGGTCTTCTCTTGCCTTAGCCAGGCGGAAATAACGTTCGCTCTCGGCCTGCCGTCCCATAAACTGGTTGGCTATGCCGATCCTCATGTAGGGCAGAGCAAAAGATGAATCGATCGCTATCGCCTGGTTGAACTGCTCAATGGCCGCTTCAAAGTCGTATGCCCAGAAGTCTTCCATACCAAGATGATATTGCTTGAATGCTTCCGGCGTCGACAGCGCCACGGTAGTCATTCTCCTCGGCATGCCCAGATCAAGCGCTGCTGCAATCTTGGTGGTCAGGCTGTCCACCAGCACGAACGGGTCATCCCCAACGACCTTTTCGCCGATGATGATCTTGCCGGTTGCAATCTCCTCAAGTCGGGCATCTATGCGCAGCTTATCACCCAACTTGTAGAAGGCGCCCGACAGAAGGCGACCGGCTCCAAGTCGTTGAGCCGCCTCGGAACATTCAGCGAAGGTGTGATTGGCTCTCTTACCGACATCAAAGCAATCCATAATTCTCTGCTGAGGGATTAGCTGAATCTCCCGGCTCTGGGACAGATCGGTAAGTAGAATCTCGGGCAACCCGGTTTCGAGCCAGTCGAGCCCGGGATCTTCGGTCTTGTTTTCAAAGCCGATGATCGCAAGGGTGTTAGCGTTGGCGCCGGTCTCTGCTACCTGGCTCGATCCCATGAATGACCTCAAGTCGCCAAACACATATAGTGCTGCCGCAACCATAAAGACGGCCACAGCAACTATCGGCCAGATAATCCGTTTCCGAACGGCCCTGTGTTCACCGCTGAACCTGTCCGTCACGACAGATATTGCCCCGGTCACGCCTGAGTCGGACTGCCGACGCAGGTTCCTGAGATCGACCACCAGGTCTCGCGTATCCTGATACCGGTCGGCCGGGTCTTTCTGAAGGCATTTGTCGATAATCCTCTCCAGTTCGGGCGGCATATCAACGTTCAGGGCCCTCGGCGAGTCATGGCGTACTTCGAGGATCTTGGCCATAGTCGAGACTTGTGACTGCCCCGCAAACGGCGCACTGCCGGTGAACATACTGTACATCAGGATGCCGAACGAGAAGATGTCGGAGCGGCTGTCGACCGGCTTCCCCTGAACCTGTTCGGGCGACATGTACTTCACGGTGCCCAGTATCTTGCCCGCCCGGGTCAGCTCTTCTGAAATCGTGTCGGGGCCGTCAGCGTGATCATCCATCTGCACGGGATCAACCGGCTTGGCCAGGCCGAAATCCAGTATCTTCGGATTGCCGTCGTGATCAACCAGTATATTGTCAGGTTTGATATCGCGGTGCACGATTTTCATCTGGTGGGCTGCCGCCAGCCCGGCTGCTGTCTTCTCAGCCAAACGGAGCAAGCGCGACATCCCGGGCTTCTCGTCTCCAAGGTATTTCGAAAGCGGCCGACCTTTTACGTACTCCATGACGATGTAGCTCTGCTCGAGTCCGGTCTTACTGTTCGTGGTCGATCCGATGTCATGGATAGCCATAACATTAGGATGCGACACCCGGGCTGCCGTTCTTGCTTCCCGGTAAAACCTGTCAAGCCGTTCTGCATCGCTGAATACTTCTGCCGAAAGCGTTTTCAGGGCGACCTGGCGCGAGAGCTTCTTATCTTCAGCCAAGTAGACTGTTCCCATGCCGCCCTCCCCGAGCTTACGGATTATCTGAAAGTGCGCAAACTCCTGTCCCGTCTCCAACATCAGTCGTTCCTTTTGACCAGTAACATGGTAATGTCATCTGACTGAGGCGTCTGCTCTACAAACGCCACGATATCTTCAACGAGCTTACCGCAGATCTGATCCGGCGGACATTGCCTCTGATCAATCAGCAATCGCTCCAGTCGCTCTTCACCATACAACTCTTCCCCTCTCTGAGCCTCCGTCACACCGTCGGTGAATACTACCACCAGATCACCCGCGGCAAGATCCTGAGTATCCACCTGCCAATCACCGTAGTCGAAGGCACCGATCATAAAGCCGGACGGTTCGAGCAGCCGCAGATCGCCTTCATTACTTACCAGCATAGGTGGATTGTGTCCGGCGTTTACATATGCCAACTGGTTTTTTAACGGATCGATCAGTCCCACGAACAGAGTGGCAAAGTCGCCGGGGTTGCTGAAAACAAACATCTGTTTCGATACTTGAACGATGGCTCTGGCCAGATCAAATGTCTCCTCGCCGTACAGCGTCCGGAACGAAGCCAGGATGTTCGACATGAGAAGTGCTGCGCCCATCCCCTTACCCGAAACATCTCCTACCAGGAACAGGAACTTACCGTCGGGTAATACCGTCATGTCGTAAAGATCTCCCCCCACCATGCGGCATTGATCCTGATAAACATGGGCTGAATACCCGCGGCATTCGGGACATTCAGAGACAAGGAGTTTCTTCTGGATCAGCGAAGCCTTTTTTAATTCAGCGTCCATTACGCGCTTTTCTTCACGCTCCTGTGCCAGCGCATAATTCTGAAGACGGGATGCAATGATATTGCCGAAAGTAGCCAGCAGACGCAGATATTCATCGCTGTACTTATGAGCCGGATTGGTTGAGTCAACGTACAGGACCCCGTGCACTTCACCTTCATCAAAGATCGGCACTGCCATGGCCGACCTCAGATTGGATATGATTATGGATTGCTGCTGTGCATACCTGGGATCGCTGGCCGGGTCCCCGACCAGCACGGCCCGCTTCTCCGTGAGGATATCATCGATGATGGTACGAGAGAGTGTGAAAGTACCGGGATCTTTACCTCCGGGCAGAAGGGTGGCCGTGGTGTAGACCTCTTTTTTGTCCTCGGATGTTGTCAGGACTGCCAGGCGTTCAGCTGGAATCACCCGGGCCACCAACTGCAGCGATTTCTCCAGCATCACCTGCAGCGGTTCATGCAGCACCAGCATTCGGGCCATTTCGGAGAAAGCTGGAAACAGATCCGGAAGGTCGGTCACCTTCGACGGAAGCGGCTTGAGAGCCTCGTCGATGGAGAGGTACACCGAGTTTTCAGGGTCCACTTCGGACAGGCGGGTTGCAGTAGGTCGCGAAGTTGGCGGGAGTGACTCTCCCTCAGTCACCAGTCTGAATTCACCGGCACCGATTGTGATCACGTCACCGATCTTGAGAGCAACCCGATCCGATATTTTCTGGCCATTGACGGCCGTCCCGTTGTGGCTGCCCAAATCGGTGATGAAACAGTGCTCCTCATCGGCGACAGCTTCAATCTGAGCATGAAATCTCGAAATCGTCTGGTTGGGGACCTGAAGGTCACACTCCTGCTTGCGTCCGATGGTGTAAATGCCGGGCACAAGGTCCCACGAGTAAAATCTTGAACCATCTGTACCTGTAAGTTTGAACATATTGTGACCTTGCCTGGACAATTCCGTGCGAAGTGCCAATATGCTGCATGCTTCGGAACCAGACAAGGAAAATCAGCCTGACATCTACCAATCTGTCCTGTCCGCCGGCGAACACGATCCTCACCGGTCAGAGGGGCGCCGACAAAAAACACAACCAGCCCGGCGCTGATTCAGATGATTATGGTTGCTCTCGGACAGTGGCACGCCTTTATTGTGTTTTGCAGTAGAGGTTCATCTCTACCGTAAGTCGGTTGATCACCTCTCCGATGCCACCCTGCCGGACGAGACATGTTAGAGGTATTTGTTGGTAGCATTTGACAACTTCTGGTCTTTGGCTGTTGATCTTGCCTGGGGACCGTGGCTCTGGATCTTGCTCATCTCGGCCGGGTTCTTCTTTACTGTTTCAAGCAGATTCCTCCCCTTCCGGGCCATGCGCCATGCTTTTCAGATACTCAGCGGGAAGTTTGACAAGAAGACTGACCCGGGTGAGATCAGTCACTTTCAGGCATTGTCCTCAGCCCTATCCGCTACGCTGGGTATGGGTAACATAGCCGGCGTGGCGGTGGCAATTTCAGTTGGAGGGCCGGGCTCGATTTTCTGGATGTGGGTGGCCGGGTTGGTGGGAATGTCGACCAAGTTTTACACCTGTACCCTGGCCACAATGTTCCGGAAGAAAGACGAGGCCGGAATCGACCAGGGTGGCCCGATGTACTATCTTGAAGTCGGTCTGGGCAAACGCTTTAAACCGCTGGCCATTATGTTCGCCGTATGTGGCATGATCGGCTGCCTGTCTCTCTTTCAGGTTAACCAGCTCTCCGAACTGATAGAAACGGACTACCAGTTGGGCAAGGCTCTGCTCGGGCTGTTTGGTAGCGTTCAGGGCCCGGGTCCGGCCGGACTCACCGATTTCGAAGTTGGCAAGCTTCTGATAGGCCTAGTCTGTATGATTCTGGTGGGGGTGGTAATTCTCGGCGGAATCAAACGAGTCGGCAAAGTGGCAGCCAAAGTGGTGCCGGCAATGTCGGTAATCTACTTCGTCTCCGCGTTAATCATAGTCCTCTCGAATTTTGCTGATGTGCCCGGGCTGCTCCTTTCAATTATCACGAATGCCTTTGGAAGTCAAGCAGTTGTGGGGGGCGCAGCAGGTCTGGCCATCACCCGGGTGATCGGCACGGGAGTTAAACGAGCGGCTTTCTCCAATGAGGCAGGTGTCGGCACCGCCCCGATGGCTCATGGCGCGGCCAAGACAAAAGAACCGATCCGAGAGGGTCTCATCGCCATGCTGGGCCCGTTTCTGGATACCAATATCGTATGTACACTCACCGCCCTCGTCATTCTCAGCTCTGGATTACTCTCCGGGGTGGCTCTCGAGGGAGACGCCGCGGCCGTGGTATTGACTGCCGATGCTTTCACTCAGGCCATGGGTATGATCGGCAGGTATATGCTGACACTGATCATCGTACTGTTCTCAGTCAGTACCATGATATCATACTCGTACTATAGCCTTAAGTGCTCTAAGTACTTATTTGGCAACAAAATAGGATCATTCTACGTTTACATATACCTCATAAGCCTGCCGGTTGCCGCCGTTCTGAGCGCAACGACCGTGATAAATATCATCGACACCTGCTTCGCACTCATGGCCATTCCGACCCTGACGGGGGCCTTGCTCCTGTCCGGAAGAGTCAATTCAGCCCTCAAAGATTACTTCAAACGCATGGGGCTTTAGGTAATATCACCTCCTTCTGGTGACAGGGGGGACGGGCGGGTTTGTTATAAGTATATGTATCAGCGACTTACGACACGCACGTAAATATGCTGGATCACTTGACATAGAAGTTGCCAATCCCGATATTATCAAGTAGAGCTTCGTACTTAGAGGCCGCCGGACTTTTGCCTCGACGGCTTTCCACGGCGGCCATTCCGCCTCCTCCCGGGATAATCGTTACTCTGTTGGTGGATGACTTGCGGGTACGGACGGACCATTATGAGCAGAACGAAGTACATACGCAGATTGGACCAGGTGGACCAGCTCACAGATGGGGAGCGTTTGAGGCTGGCCAAAGTGGTGGAAAAATATAAGTTCCGAGCCAACGACTACTATCTGGGCCTGATAGACTGGGATGACCCGGAGGATCCGATACGCCGGATCATCATTCCGGATACCGGCGAATTGATTCAGTGGGGTGATCTGGATGCCTCCGATGAGGATGCCAATTATGTTGCTCCTGGCTGCCAGCACAAGTACCCTCATACGGCACTGCTGTTGTGCAATGAGGTCTGCGGTGCCTATTGCCGCTTCTGCTTCCGCAAGCGGCTGTTCATGGATGAAAACGACGAGGCCGTGATTGATGTCTCGGAAGGCATAGAGTACATCAGGCGTACTCCCCGGATCACCAACGTGTTGCTTACCGGTGGCGACCCGTTGCTCATGTCGACTCGCCGTCTTGACGACATCCTGAAGCGGTTGCGCCGCATTGACCATGTCGGCATCATTCGCATCGGCACCAAGATGCCCGCCGTCAATCCGTTCAGAATAATAGACAACCCCGATCTGCTGGAGATGCTCTCGCGGTACAGCACGCGCCACAAAAGGGTCTATATTATGACGCATTTTAATGTACCACAAGAGCTTACTGAGGCAGCCGTACAGGCTTGTGACATGCTGCGTGGCGCCGGTGTAATATGCGCCAACCAGACACCTTTACTGCGAGGTATCAATGACGACCCCTGCCGCCTGGCCGAACTCATGCGGAGGCTTTCCTTCATAGGCGTACCCCCCTACTATTTTTTCCAGTGCCGACCCACCGAGGGTAACAAGATATATGACTTGCCGTTGGTTGACAGCTATATGGCCTTCGTGAAGGCCAAGAAACAGGTCAGCGGTCTGGCCAAGCGCGCTCGATATGTCATGTCGGATGCCTCTGGTAAGATTGAGATGGTAGGTTTGACTCGCCATCACATATATATGCGGTACCACCGTGCGAAGCTTGAAACGGATGAAGAGCGCTTCATGATTTTTCACCGCGATGACGACGCCTACTGGCTTGACGACCTGGTGCCGGTGGATCGCGCCCCTCACCCTGTTAGCAGGTTTGGCCACCGCCCCACCCATGCTCTGGGGCCTGAGTAGTTGGCGCTGAATGCGTTGCATGCCAAAGTTGAATGCGGCCGATTGAAACGAGTATTCTGTAGCATAATCGCAGATGAAAGAACACCCCAGAGAATACAGAGACTGACAACTTGATTTCACTTTCATTTCACGGGGCGGCCGGGACGGTCACTGGCTCAAAATACCTCCTCAGTGCGAATGATGACCACCTCCTGATCGACTGTGGCATGTTCCAGGGAAGACGCGAACTACGGCAACGAAACTGGGACGACCTGCCCTTCGACACCACCACTTTGCAGGGCGTCATAGTCACTCACGCTCATATCGACCA
>CP070824.1:1141647-1159704 GCA_020344395.1 Candidatus Zixiibacteriota bacterium
CTCCCGCTCCAGCACCAAGCCGCCGTATCTATTATGACCGGCCCTTCCCAAGAGCCGGAGGCGCCCGATCCAACCTTGCGAAAATACGATACCACTGTCTCTCGCAGGTTTTGGGTTGTATAGAAACACTCCGATTCGGTTGCCAGTATATGCAGCACCGTATCACCAGCCCATTCCTGGATTTCAATTTTGGGTCCGTGTAGACGGCTTGTGGGATCGAAGAACCCTGCGTTGTACTGCGATGGTGGGATGGCTGAACCGCTGCCCCAAAAGCACGAGTACATTGACGGCTGAAAATAGAATTTGTTGTCGAGGCCCCCCGATATGACCTCCATCCCGGCAAGCACAACCAGACCGGTCGGGTAAACATCCATCATTGTAGCTCCGGCCCGCACGTCGAGAGGCTGGACTTCGCAGCCGACTCCTGCCCCGCGGGGCCAGTTGCCTCCGCCGGTTGGATCGTAGACATTGTAACCATAACGCTCACTGCCAACAGGACCGGGCGAATCGGTGTAGGAAAAGTGAATCGAAGGAGTAACACGAAAATCGACTTGATGACCCTTGCCCCAGTACACAAAGTCAAAGGTGCTGATGTCCACGGTAAAGCCGGGGCTGGCCGAACCAGTTGAGGTCGACACCAGACCAATTGATCGCCTGGCTCCTGAACGGCTGATTGAAGGTATGCAATCAGGAACCCCGAGGTCATGCCTGCCGATGGGTCCAGTCCTCACTCTCGGATTCTGACCTTCGTTGTCCTGTAAGTTGGAGGCTTGAGGCGGGCGTTTTCGTCCGTCATAAGGTGCCTTGCCAACGGCCGTGCCGGTGCAGGTGACAATCGCCAATAGGCCTAGTGTAGCGAATCTTCTCAAGTCTGGTGCTTTGCAGGTTCAGCAGCCGACAGGGAGTGGAGTCAAGAAACGCTGGCTGCCGGGTTAATGATCAGTTTCGTGCTCGCACGTAAATCCAAACCAATATAGTCACGTTTATCAATCATGTCAAGCCTGAACCCGGATGTGCCACTAACCGAAGCCCCTTACCATTGGCAGCCCCCGTGACGATCAGTGCTCTTGCCCGAGGCGAGTCAGACGTTCCTTTGCATCGTCGATCAACTCGATTCCCGGATCGGCGTTCTTCCAGATGTCGAGGAAAGCCTCATACTGTTCAACGGCCTTCTCAGTATCACCATCGCGCTCATATGCTCGGCCGAGATAATAGTATGACTTTACAGCCATTATGCCGCAGTAGTAGCGCCACCGGTAGGTGACTTCGTTAAGACGGCGGAATGCTTCAATTGCCTCATCCGTCTGGCCGGCTTCAAGGTAGGCTCGCCCCAGCCAATAGAGCGCTCCAAACCGTGGGCTTACCCCCACCGTCTTCCTGAGACTGTTTATGGCCGCATCGGCATCACCGCGGGAGAAGGCCAGTATTCCTTCCGCCCAATTGCCATAGGTTTCTTCGTCCTCGGTGTCCCTGATGTCAGCCATCATTTCGCGGAGCACCCGGTCAGCCTGGTCGAGGTTACCGGCGGAAGCAAGGACTTCCACCTTGTTGTCCAACCCATAATATAAGGCATCCGGATCATGCTCACGTCTGATATCAAGGTATTTATCTATCTCTTCAATGGCCTTTTCATGCTCGTTTCTTTCAGAGTATATCTTCGCCTTCAACCAGTGTTTGTGCGCCCGATCACCCTGATCGCCGTGGGTGGCGCCTTCGAGAACATCGACCCCGATGCCGGCGTCCAGCAGCGTTAACGCGGAGTCAAACATACCCAGATAGAGAGGTACGAGGGCCAGCCCCGTTCTGTAATCTGAGCGGCGACCTTTTCGCGGTACTTTGGTCAACGCCATGAAGGTGCTGGTAGCCTTCTCGTAGTTGCCGACACGCAGGTACAAGTCAACCACCCTCCCCGCGGCCATTAAGAAATCAGGGTTGTTGGCCAGAGCTTTTTCATACGATATAATGGCGCTGTCGATCTGGCCCCGCAGATAGTAGATGTCACCCTGCCGTGAGTAAGGCCATGCTTCGTGAGGCGCGAGTTCAATGTACTTGTCAATAGCCCACATCGCCTCTTGTTGTTCCCCCGCGGTCTCTAATGCTCTGGCCAGCAGACCGTATGCGGTTTTGAACATGGGATCCAGGTCAATCGCCTGCTCGAGCAGTTCAACTGCCTCGTCGTGCTCATCGAGAAAGTTTCTGTTGCGCCAGGCCTTCCAATAATACGCTTCCTTCACATCCGGATATCGATCGATCAACTTTTCCAGCCAGCCAGTTGCCTCTTCCCATTCGCCCGCAAGAGCAGCCTGGAAAGAACGAATCCAGAATCTCTCTCGCTCAGTCAACCGGTCCATGTCCCTTGCAGCTTTGGTGGTCAGTATCGCTGCCTCAGGATCGTGCTGTGTCCACTTTATGCTAGCCAGCATTATGTAGGCCATGGCAAACGTGGAGTCCAGATCTATTACCCGACGGAAGTAAGGCTCCGCTTCGGGTAAATAACCTTTGTAGTAGTATTCCCTGCCCAACAAGAATGTTTGGTAAGCTTCCAGAGAGTTTGTCGTTACCGATGCGATCTGCGGATCCCGTTCCTGCTGAGCGGACGAAGGTAACGAGAGGTCATCTTTCAGCTGGACCGTCAGCCGGTCGACCAGTGAAAATATCTTATCTCCGGGCTCACCGGCTATCCGTTGAGAGGCCACGACGTTGCCGGTGGTTACATCCACAAGCTGGGAGGTGAGGACCAACTGCGGCTCCACCTGCAAGATGTTGCCGGTCAGCATGAACTTGGCACGCGCACGCTGAGCGACTTCGCTGGCTAGGGCCCGGTCAATCTTCTTAGTCCCCTCCCGCCCCACCAGCTTGAGAATATCATAAAGCCGCTGCGAAGATACGACCTGGACATAATGCGACTCGGAGAGATCAGTGATCAGCAGATCGGTGGCGATTTCGCCCAGCTTCATCGGATCGTCCGGCTCAACCGTATTAATGAAATACATGATGGCCAGACGGTTTTCGATGGCAATAGCTTCGTCAGTCGGACTGATCTCAAAGCGCCAGGGCCTCAAAATGAGCAAAACAAGGATGGCTGCTGCCACTACTGAGACACGTACATATGTCGGCCATCGCTTGCGGCGAGTCTGTGGTTCTATCTCTTCCATGGCAGTCAAAGGAGATCCCAGTTCTCGCTGGGCTCGTCTCAGATCAGCCGCGACGTCGGCCGCCGACTGATAGCGCAAATCCGGCTGCTTTTCCAAGAGCTTTGAGACAACTTGTTGCAAGGAATCGGGAACGCCGGCCCGGTACCTGGCCAGTGGCTCCGGCGTCTCGGTAGTAATCGCCCTAATAGTCGCAGCGTCATTGTCGCGCCTGAAAGGATGCCGCCCCGTAAACATCTCATACAGTATGACGCCCAAGGAGAACAAATCCGAGCGGTGATCGATTTTGGCACCGGATGTCTGCTCAGGCGACATGTAACCCATAGTACCGAGGGTTGAGCCGGTACGGGTAAGGTGTTCCGCCCCTTGCACTGCGGCCAACCCGAAATCGAGTACTCTTGCGCGGCCCTCCTGGTCAATCATGATATTGGATGGTTTAACGTCCCTGTGCACGACTCCGGCCTTGTGTGCCGCCTGCAGTCCTTCGCACAATTGAACAGCCTTGTCCAGAATGTCAGCGAGGGCAAGTTCCTTCTTCATAATGTCTGCCAAGGATCGACCCTCGACCCGTTCCATAACAAAAAACGGTCGGCCCAGGTGTTCACCGATCTCATAGATCGATACGATATTAGGATGATTCAACTTGGCCGCGGCCTGAGCTTCGCGGGTGAATCGAGCTTTGAAGTCTTCATCTGAGGCCAATTGAGCCGGCATGAACTTGATGGCCACTTGTCGATCTAGCTTGGTGTCTTTAGCCAGGTACACTTCCCCCATCCCGCCGGCGCCGAGCCTCTCGACAATTCGGTAGTGCAGGACTTCAGTGCCTCCGGCGATCACAGCGTGCGTTTTTGTTGCCTCGTCAGAGAAATCCATTTCGTCCGGAGCTGCGCCCTCGGCTTTCTCGATAATCTCGCGCACCGCCTCCCTGACAACCTCATGATCTCGCATAGCACGTGCGGCGCGTTCAAACCGGCTGATCACCTCTGAACAGCTGTGGCAGTCCACCAGGTGTACCTCCACTCTCTCGCGGTCGGCCTCCGAGAGCATACCCAGCTCCCAGGCGTGCAGCAGCTTCTGTATGTCGGGCTGTTTGCACTCGTCCATCATATTACTCCTGCTTGATCCAGGCACTCCTGCATCGCCGATCTGGCCCGCGACAGCAACACATACATGTGATTATCGGTTATGTCCAGCTTGTCGCAAATCTCCCGGGTATTGTATCCCTGATAGTGGAGGTTCAGAATGCGAGCATACCGGATGTTGCCTTGCGAGATGCTCTGAAGACATGACAGTAGTTGCTGTATCAGATCGGGATCGGTGTCATCAGCAACCATTGCTTGTGTCTCCTGAGACGGCGTCAATATGTCCGTTCTGTCCGCCCGACGCTTTCGGGTCTGAAGAACACTGAGTATTCTGTTGTTCAGGACCGTGTAGGCCCAGGCACCGAAGCTGCTTCTCGGGACGGCTGTCTTATATTCACTAAAGATAACCGTCAAAGCGTTCTGCACAGCCTCGTCAGCGTCCAGATCATTCCGTATCCTACTGCGCGCAACGAGGCCGAATCTTACAGAGAGAATCTCAAAAAGTCGCTTTTCAGCCGAGGTGTCACCAGTCAGTGCTTTGCTGTAAAGGCTGTCAAGATCCAAAACGACACCGCAACTATTCAACCACCAGATTCAGAATAATGTGAGAACCGACAGCCAAATGCAAGCGGCAATTCTGATGTTCCCCGGGGTCGCCACGCTGCCTTCACGTTGCGCCGTATCAACTTATAGCTTTCCCGCGGAAGTTCGCACAAGGTGTTGTCGGGGCCTTTTTGAAGCTCCTGTGTAAGGAATGCACACCTGGTGTGCTGACTCATTAAGAGGATGAGCGATACAGGCTGTCAGTATCGCCGGCGGAGAGCGCAGATGCAGGCACAGAGATCCGGAGGATGCCATGAAAAGCATAGTAACGTCTTTGATTTTAGCACTGGTGGCTGCCGCCGCAGCTGCCGGCACAATTCAGGTGCCAGGTGACTATGGCACGATTCAGGAGGCTATTGATGCAAGCCTCGACGGTGACACGGTTCTCGTCGACACCGGAAGGTACGTCGAAACCATCAACTTCAGCGGCAAAAACATCGTCGTAGGCTCTCTCATTTTAACCACCGGGGATACGTCATACGTATCTACTACCTTCATTGACGCCGATGATTCGGGCAGCGTTGTGACATTCGAAAATGGCGAAACCGCTCAGGCTTCGATCGTCGGGTTCTCCCTGGTCAATGGAAACTCGGCGTCTGGCGGCGGTATTGCCTGTATCGGTAGCAGCCCCACCATAAGTCAAAACATCATCAGTGACAATTATGGCCAGTGGGGTGGCGGCATTTATTGCCGGAGTTCGGACGCTATCATCGACGGCAATAATATCAAAAGCAACACCGCCAGGTATGAGGGTGGCGGGGTCTTCCTCACTAACAGTAATCTCACCATAAAGAACAATATCATATCAAACAACATGATCCGGACTCCAGAGTTGTCCATCAGAGGTGGCGGCATCAGTTGTGGCTATAGTTCCAGTCCTTCTCTGGTCAACAACACTATTGTTGGCAACTCACTATTATATACCAGCGGCAGTTCGCCGCGAGGAGAGGGCGGCGGCATCTACTGTCGCGATGCCCGTACCAGGATATTAAACTGTATCATCTGGGGTAATACAGCGTCGCGTGGCACGGAAATCCTTGTGGCCGTGGGTTCCCCGTCCGTGACGTACAGCGCGATCCGTGGCGGCTGGGAAGGGGAAGGAAACATAGACGAGCACCCACTCTTCATCAATGAAGATTCAGGCGATTATAACGTGTGCAGTCAGTCTCCGTGCGTGGACGCGGGGAATCCTTACACCTATGACCCCGATGGGACAAGAGCTGACATGGGCGTGTTCTTTCCGGATCACCCTGAGTGCACGGCGGAGACATGGTATGTCTCGAACGACGGCGACGACGAAACCGGCAACGGGTCCTCCGAAAACCCATATGCCTCGATACAACACACGATCGACGTATCGACTCACGGCGACACGGTTCTTGTGACGCCGGGAACGTACGAGGAGGAGATCCGCTTCGGTGGTCGGGCAATCGTGCTCGCGTCGATGTATCTGCCCACTAGCGACACGTCGTACATATCTGCCACGGTGATAGAGGGCGGCTACCAGAATTCCACGGTCAGTTTTCATAATGCTGAGGGGGGCAGTTCCATTATTATCGGGTTTACCATACACAATACCAGGTATAATCAAGGGAGCATCTCGTGTTGGCGGTCCAGCCCCACAATAAGCCAGAACCGGATCATTGGAAACTATGACAATGGCATAATATGTATCGGCGATGCTAGTCCTACCATCGCAAACTGCACCATCGCGGATAACCGGGGAGCGGGGGTTACCTGTGATGCCGGCTCAGCCCCTGACATACAGAATTGCACCATCGTTGCAAACTCCGAAGAGAGCGGCTGGGGCTGGGAGCAGGGTGGAATCGCCTGTCGCAATTCAAGCCCTCGTGTCGTGAACTGCATACTCTGGGGAAACGTAACTCCCTCAGGTGAACAGACGCAAATCAGTGTCGTGGAAGACTCAAACCCGGATGTCACGTATTGCATTGTTAAGGGTGGCTGGGATGGCGAGGGTAATATGGCCGAGGATCCTCAGTTTGTTGGGACCTCATACGGAGTGTGTGCCCAATCACCATGCATAGATGCGGGTGACCCGGACGTGCTGGATCCGGACAGCAGTCGATCTGACATTGGAGTGTACTATCCTGAACATCCGCAGTGCGAGGCGGGCATGTTGCGATATGTGTCGACTGAGGGGGATGATCAGTCAGGGGACGGTTCCGAAGGCAATCCGCTGCGAACCATTCAGAGAGCCGTCGATCTGTCCGTTTCCGGGGACACCATCATAGTGGAAAACGGCTACTACTTTGAGGATATTGCAATAGCCGCCAGAAACTTGGTGCTGGCCTCGCGGTTCCTTCTTTCGGCTGACACGGCGGATATTCATGCCACCATTTTGCGCGGGGACACGACATCGTCCTCCGACAACGCTCCTGTTGTGTCAATCAGCGGCACAGACAACACGGCTTCTATAGTGGGCTTTACAATTACAGAGACTGGAGGCGAGTGGATATATGGAGACGGGGGAATCCGCCTGTCAGCTTCCGACGCGACTATCGTGCACAATGTGATTACCGGCAACAGTGCCAGTGGGATAACGCTTATGGGCTCGAATCCTGTGATCAGCAGGAATGTTATCAGCGACAACCATGCCCTGAACGGCGGAGGCATCAATTGCGTCAACTCGAATCCACTCATAGAACACTGCAAGATTGTCGACAACACTGCGACAATGTTCTGCTTCTTTGGTTGCAGCGGCGGGAGCGGAGGAGGCATCTATTGCAGTCAATCAGAGGCAATCATTACAAACTGCGTTATCTCCGGAAACAGCAGCGTCAGTTCTTCCGGTGGGTCAGGTGGTGGTATCTTCTGTTCGGGGTCCAGCCCAACAATCACAAACACAATTATCTGGGGCAACGCCGCGATTCAGGGACGTGAAATCGGCGTCTGGTCCAGCGACCCAGAATCTCCTCAAGTCAGTTACTGCAATATCCGCGGCGGCTGGGAGGGCGAGGGCAACATCGATGAAGATCCCCTTTATGTCCAGCCGGGCTGGTGCGTGTGTTCTGAGTCACCCTGTATTGACGCCGGTGACCCGAATGTGCTGGATCCCGACGGCAGCAGAGCCGATATTGGACTGTACAGGCCTGACTACCCTGCGTGTCACATGCCCGGACTGTTCTATGTCTCCAAGACCGGCCGTGACAGCACCGGTGACGGCTCATTGGCAAACCCGTTTCGGACCATACAGCATGGGGTCGACATAGCCGAGAGCGGAGACTCTGTCATTGTGCTCGCGGGCACCTATGAAGGGAATATACAGGTTCGCTTCAAGAGCATCGTACTTGCTTCCGAATACATCTTCTCTGGTGATACATCTGACATAGCAAACACTGTAATCAAAGGACTACCTCTACCGGTTGATGATTGGCCATGGCCCCCACCGCACGGAGGTGCGGTGTCGCTGGAGGGGTGCCCGGTTTCAACGATCTTGGCTGGTTTCACGATTACGAACGGCGAGGGCTCGCTTGGCGGAGGGGTCAGTTGTGTTGGGTCGGATGCCGTAATTGAGCACAATATAATCACGGACAATATATGCCGCTACAACGAAGGTGGCGGGATCTATTGCGCTCAATCAGAAGCTATCATACGCAACAATATCATAAGCAACAACGAGGCTCAAAATGGTGGCGGCATTGAAAGTGGGGGAAGCTATTATGCCGGTGGTCAGGTATGGCCTACAATTGAAGGCAACCTCATTAAGGAGAATAGGGCTGGTTACGCTGGTGGCGGAATCAAACTTGGTGATAGCGCTCACGTCATAAACAACACGGTGATTGAGAACACAGCAGAAATGGGTGCCGGGATATTCTGTGGATATGGCGGTGGGCAGATTATTCGCAATAATACAATTGTTGCCAACCGCGCCCGGAGTGGTGGAGGCGGGATATTCACTTACGCGAATTCGCCTTACGATGTCGCGGTTACGAACACAATCCTGTGGGCAAACATGGCTCCGGAGGATCCGGATGTGTCGGCGCCGGACATCCTATTAAATTACTGTGCGATCAATGGCAGCTGGCGGGGGGTAGGAAGCATTGATTCCGATCCATTGTTCACTGGGCCTGACTACCGACTCTGTGCCCAATCGCCCTGTATCGACGCAGGGGATCCGGACATCATTGATCCGGATGGTTCACGATCTGACATAGGTGCCTATTACTCAGAGCATGAGCAATGTCAGCCGGGGAGATCATGGTATGTCTCGGTATCCGGAAGCGACACTCTGGGTTCAGGTTCGACAGATAATCCCTTCAGGAGCATTCAGCACGCCGTTGATCAGTCTCACAGTCATGACACGATCATAGTGGCAAGTGGCACCTACGAGGAAAATGTCAATGTACTCGGCAAAGCGATTTCTCTGATCTCGGAATACCCATTATCGGGAGACACGCTTGATTTCCAGCACACTGTAATAGAAGCAGATTCAACAGGTCCGACCGTTCGTTTGGTCGGTACCGACAGCACGGCTCTGCTTGCTGGCCTTACAGTTACCGGTGGGGATGGCGGTGTTTACTGTTTGAATTCGGATGCAGAGATCAGAAGCAACATCATTGTTCGCAACCAGGGCGTCGGATTACGTTGCGCATATGGTGATGCCATGATTGTCGGCAATGTGATAGTAGAGAACGATGGCGCCGGTATCGAATGCGTGGCCTCCGGGTCACGTATTGTCAACACCATCCTGCGCAATGTATCCTTGGAAGAAATCAGCATTTCCGGTGACGGTAATCCGTGGGTGAGTTACTGTGCAATCCAGAATGAGGGCCCCAACTGGGTGGGCACAGTTCATTCCGATCCGCTGCTGAGTGGGCCGCACTACAATGTGTGCTCCGAATCTCCCTGCATCGACGCAGGTGACCCGGCACTTCAGGATCCGGACGGAACGCGATCGGACATTGGGCTTTACTATCCAACCCACCCCGAATGCGTGCTTGGAAGCAGGTGGTTCGTTTCCACCAGCGGTGATAACGTCGAGGGCACCGGCACTCTCACCAACCCGTTCAAGACTATTCAGCACGCTATCGACTGCTCTCACACAGGCGACACGGTGATTGTAGCCGCAGGCACGTACGTTGAGAATATCGTACTTCTGATGAAGGGTGTTTGTTTGGCCTCTGGTTACCTGTTCTCGGAAAACAGGGCCGATATTGAGGCGACCGTAATCGACGGCAATGCTGTCGACGCAACGGTAGTTTTCAACTCCTGCGATGAAATGACCAGCATCACGGGTTTCACTATTACCGGCGGTAGCAGTCAGCAGGGCGGTGGCATACGCGTCCAGTCATCGAAGGTGACCATTGCCGATAACATTATTCGCAACAACAACACCACAAGTTATGGTCATGGTGGTGGCATATTTTGCGCCTATTCGGACCCGATCATTATTCGCAATACGATCCGCGATAATGTCTGTGAGTACGACGGTGGCGGCCTTTACTGTGTAGAATCAGACCCCGTCATAGGGGATAATGAAATCACCAACAACGAGAGCGGAGACGAGGGTGGTGGTCTCTGTTTGAAGAATTGTCCCCCAACCGCAGACTCAGAGGACCGCCCGATTGCCATCGTGGATAACGTGATCGCAGGTAACAGTTGCGTGGACGACGGCGGGGGCATGCATTTCTATGGCTGCTGGTCACATATCGAGGGGAACACTATCGCCAGAAACTCCGCATACTATGGAGGAGGCATCTATTACGTCGGACATCAAGGGGATCGCACATGGATCACCTATAACACATTATGTGAGAATAGAGCGGCCTACGGTGGGGGATTATGTCATAACAATGCTAGCCTGGTCCTGGCTGGTTCTATTCTGTGGGGTGACAGTGCTGAGTCGTTTCCCGAAATCGGCAGTTTCTGGACCGAGGATCAGTTGAGTGTTTGGAACTGCGATGTTCAAGGAGGCTGGGAGGGTGAGGGGAACATTGATGCCGACCCACTGTTCTGTGACCCCGCAAATCTTGATTTCTCCCTGTCAGAAGGCTCTCCGTGTGTCGGAGCAGGGGAGAATGGCGTAAATATCGGTGCCCATGGCATCGGGTGCACTATGACTGACGCGGATCCAACTATTGCGGACAATGGGCTTCCGACCAGGTTTGCGCTCTCACAAAATTACCCGAATCCGTTTAACCCGGTTACCGCCATTGAGTACGCGCTTCCGAGACAGTCCGATGTGACCCTGACGGTTTACAACGTCCTGGGGCGACAGGTGCAACGCGTTTTGGATGGCGAGCAACCCGCCGGGTTTCATGTCATCCGGTGGGACGGCTCCCGGCTGGCCAGCGGCGTCTATTTCTATCGGCTGGAAGCCGGAGAGTTCATCGAAACAAAGAAGATGGTGTTGTTGAAATGAGGATGCCAATCGACAACCTGAAGAACGGGAACAGTTTGAGAAAAGCGATGTCAGGAGGGAATCATGAAAACTCTGGTTGGTAAGGTGATTATCGGTTTGTACTTGGTGATTGCCTGTGATGTTTCGTGTCAAGACTGCAGCGGCCTTGCTTTGACAGAAGATTTCAGCACTTTTGACAGCTCGCTGTTCACCCTTTACCACAGTACCGAATACGATAGCGCAAATGCATACGTGGTTCTCGTTGGCACCGCCATCGATCGCATGGGTCGTCTCTACCTGAATCTACCAGTATTCATAGACACCTTCCGGGTCAGTTTCGACTTCTTTATGGGCGGCGGAACGGGAGCAGATGGGATGATTTTTGCATTCACTGAGAATCGGGATTACTGGGGCACGCACGGCGGCGATCTTGATTTTGTAGGATCGGTCGGCTACGGCGTTGCTCTCAGCACATGGCAAAACGAGTGGGACCCTTCTGAAGAGTGCATCGGGCTGGTGACCAATGGGCCGAGGGATTACCTTGACTACTGGATTGCTCCCAACGGTGCGCTTGAGGGAGATTTATGGCGCAGACTAACTGTGGAAAACAACGGTGGGCATGTTAAAGTGTGGCTCGACGACACTCTTCGATTGGATCACCAGATTGTCGGCTACGAGCCGTTCGTGGGTTACTTTGGGTTTACGGCAGCAACCGGAGGGGCGACTAACCGGCACCTTATCGATAATCTGAGTATCGAAACTGAATGCCATGATCCGACATGCGCAACGATCTATACGAGCCCGCAGAAAATCGACATTTATGTTCCGCCACAAAGTAACACCATTGCAGACAGGTCCATTGTGCTGTCGAGTGTCACTTCTCACTCACCCCATTCTTTGCTCACTTGGACCGCCTTTCATTCCTCTACCTGGTTAACCCTTGATCATTATGCCGGATTCACTGAAGACATCATCACCATGTCTTTTGATATAGACTACCTGCCCCCTGGCAGGCACGTGGATTCAGTGGTCTTCACCGTGCCAGAAGCCATTAATTCGCCCTATACGACACAGGTGACAATCCACAAGGCGGGGCACCTGGAACTAAAGGATGACTTCAGTAGCTTTGATGAGGACCTTTACACTCTCATTCGCGACGCTACCTGTGATACCATTAACGAATATGTAGTCCTCAATCCCTGGGGGGTGGATCGCGCAGGTCGCGTATACCTTAATCAGCCAGTGCTTATGGATGGGTTCCGGGTCAGTTTCGACTTCCTCCTTGGTTGCTGCGCAGATGGCGCTGTGTTTGCGTTCACTAAGAATCGGGATTATTTGGGGTCGTTCGGTGGTGATCTGTTCTTTAGCGGAGCGAAAGGTTACGGTGTTGTCCTCAACACTTATCCGAACCACTGGGACCCTTCTGGAGAATGCATCGGGTTGGTACAAAATGGGCCTGAGGACTACCTTGACTACTGGATTGCTCCCAGCGGCGCACTTGACGGGGGCTTTTGGCGTAGACTGACAGTAGAAAACGACGGCGGGCGTGTCAAAGTATGGCTTGACGACACTCTTCGATTGGACCATCAGATTCTCGGGTATGAACCATTTGTTGGGTATTTTGGATTCACATCCGCAACCGCCGGCGGGGCCAGTTGGCATCTCATTGACAATCTGGAAATACTGGTAGAAGAGGATTTAAGGCATTCGGTAAATGTCGACATCAAACCCGGCTCCTGTCCCAATCCACTTAACGCCAAGCATCAGTCGGACCGAGGTAAGGCCGTGTTGCCTGTCGCGGTTCTCGGGACCGACGCGTTAGATGTTCATGACATCGATCCTGAAACTGTGACTCTGGCTGGAGTCAGCCCTGTTCGGTGGTCATATGAGGACGTATCAACGGCGGTTGACAAGTCGGAAGACAGTTGTGCCTGCTCGGAAGATGGACCGGACGGGTATGATGATCTGACTCTTAAGTTCTACCGTTCCGAAATCATTGCGGCGATCGGGGGGGGATTTGACCGGCTTGAATTGCTCAGCGCGGCGATGACTGGTGGTAATTCAGAGAGCGAACCCCCGCACTCCGGCGGCAATAGGGGAATACCTCAAAAGGACGAGATAGTCCTGACTCTCGCCGGTGAACTTAATGACGGCACTGCATTTGAAGGATATGATTGCATCACGCTATTGACAAAGAGTGAGGCGACCGCCACGGCAGTAGGTTCGAACAATGTGCCGCTGGCCCTTACAGGCAATTTCCCCAATCCGTTCAATCCGTCGACGAATATATGTTTCAGTCTGCCGGAAGCATCCCAGGTCACGCTCGAGGTATTTAACATTCTTGGTCGGAAGGTGACGACACTGATTGATCGCAGCATGGATGCTGGCCATCACTCGGTCGAATGGAACGGCCATAACATCGCCAGCGGTGTTTACTTCTATCGCCTAACGGTTGGAGAGTTCATCGAAACAAAGAAGATGGTGCTGTTGAAATAGAACAGAGCGCCCTGCCGGGAGAGTCCGGGCCGGGCTTGAGATCATACATAGGAGGAGAGAAACCATGCAGGCAATGAGATCATTAGCAGTGAAACTGCTCGCAGGCCTTCTGATGCTGGCGGCAGGAGGTCATGTGACTGCCTCCGCAACGGACCTGCTACCTGCCTTTGAGCAACATCCGGTGATAGAAGAAGTGCCCTTGGATTTGTACGAAGTCACGCTCGGAAGCCGCGAAGAAGCGAGATGGTTGCGGAACTCGTCTCTGATACCCCTGGTCAGGGTTGGCAATGAATACCTGGTGGCATGTGACGGCGCGGGTGTAGCGGAGCTTCAGACTTTGGACTTGAAGCATGACTTGATTCTCGACGCCGTGAGTCTGGATGAACTTGCCCTTGACCGCTTAACCGACCGGCGAAATGTTGACAGGTATGAGTTGATCTACGAAAACGGTGCGTTGCGGCTGTTCCGGGTCGGCTCCGCAGAGCTTCGGGACGGTCAGCTGGAAGGTAGTCTGCTACCGGTTGAACGCCTACCGGTAAAGATTCTGTACACCGAACCGCCGGCCCCTCCGGTGTTTCGGACGCCCGCGGAGATTGACTTTGATTCATTGATATCGCTGGTCGAGCAGGATACGATCGTGGCATACATGGATCGACTGCAGGCCTTCAACGGGAGAGTGGCCGGCACCGACTCGGCCATCGCAGCCAGAGACTGGATTTATTCTAAGTTCGAAGAGTATGGTTTGGATTCAGTATATGTTGATCCGTTCGTTGTTGACCTGGATGAGGTTCCCACCCAGTGCTGGAACGTTGTGGGCGTACGGGTGGGTACGGTGTATCCTGATGTTCGGATAATCGTGGGCGGTCACTACGACGGCGTGCCGGGGTCTCCGGCGGCTGATGACAACGGCTCAGGCACTACCGGGGTTCTGGAGTTGGCCAGGATTCTCAGCGGGCTGACCACCGATATGACGCTTGTGTTTGTGACCTTTGATGCCGAGGAGCGGGGGCTGCACGGTGCCTGGCACTACGCTGGACGGGCCGCCACAACCGGCGAACAAATCATGCTGATGCTCAACATGGATATGATTGGTGATATTAACAATGTGGATTCAGCTACTTTGTTTGCGGGCTCCAGCTCCATGCTGGCTCCGGTGTGGCTGCATCTGGCCGATTCGCTGGTAGGGTTGAAGGGTTATATACCGGGTATTTCAGGAGGTTCAGATCACTATCCGTTTTATCAGTGGGGCTTCGACGCCAGCTTTCTTCACGAGCATGAGTTTTCGGACTATTGGCACACTTCGTCCGACAGCACCACCTATATCAACTACGATTATATGATACGGATGGTGAAGTCCGCCCTGGCCACGGTTTACCATTTCGCGACGAGTGACGATGTTGACGGCGATGGAATACTCAACGGTGTTGACAACTGCATGTTCATCGCCAATTCGAGTCAGGATAATGGTGACGCTGATTCTCACGGAGATGTGTGCGACAACTGTCCATCAACCAGTAATGAAGACCAACTGGATTGGGATATGGATGACGTGGGCGACCTGTGCGACGCATGCCCGCAGGATTCCCTGAACGATACAGATTACGATGGTCTTTGTGCGGACGTCGACAACTGTCCGTTCTTTCCTAATGCTTTGCAGACCGACACCGACGGTGATGGGGTGGGTGACGTTTGTCAGTGCACCGAGCCATACTATACATTTACAGGGAGCTATCTGAACATGTTAGGGTTCGCTCTGGATGGAGCGGGAGATGTTGACGCCGATGGTTATGAGGATATCATCGTGGGGGCTTATTACACGGGGAGCCAGAGAGGCAAAGTCTATGTGTACTCCGGAGCCGACGGTAGTGTTCTATACCTCAAGAGCGGAGAGGCGGCGGGTGATATGTTTGGCGCTGCCGTGGCAGGGGTAACCGATGTCAACAAGGATGGTCACGACGATTTTGCCGTGGGCGCGATGGGATACAGTGGCGAAGCACCCGGAGGGGGAAGGGTCTATGTGTATTCTGGCTTGAACGGCAGTGTCATCTGGACACATGAAGGGTCCGGCATGGGAGGCACGCTGGGGAGCTCCCTTGAGACAGTGGGTGATCTCAACGGCGACACCATATGTGACCTTCTGGTGGGAGAGATGTACTACGGTTTGCCTGGCGTGGGGCATGCCTATGTATACTCAGGCGATGACGGTTCGATCATACACGCGGTCCAGGGTGAAATGGTCGAAGACTGGTTCGGCATCACTGGCACCGCGGCGGGTGATGTCAACGGTGATGAAGTGCCCGATTTTGCCGTGAGCGCAACGCGCAACAGCGAAGCGGCTACAAAAGCGGGCAAGGTATATCTTTATTCCGGGGCCGACGCGAGCATTATTCGCACGTTTTTGGGTGCTGCAGCCGGAGATGTTATCGGGGCCAAGGGCGCTATGGGGGATATCACGTTGGACGGCGTGCCCGAGCTACTCATCGGAGGCCCGCAATCAGGCGACGAGGGATCAGAGATCGGATATGCTTCGATCTACGACGGTGCTGACGGGTCGCTCATTCGCACTCATCAAGGTAATCCGGGCTCACGGTTTGGCTGGTACTCGACCGGAGTGGGTGACGCTAATGGCGACGGATGGCCTGACTACGCGGTCGGAGCACCACATGAGAACCATGTCTATGTCTTCTCGGGCTTAGATGGCAGCCTCTTGCTTGGCTTCAGGGGAGAAGGGGTTGGGGACAGGTTTGGCTACCGGCTGAGCAGCGGCGATTGCAACAACGATTCGGCTATAGATCTGATGGTTGGGGCCCACTACAACCGAGCCGGCGGATATGCAGCCGGCAGAGCATATGTTTATCTGCTGGGTGACGCGGATCAGGACGGAGCGTACAATCCTTGCGACAATTGCCTTGTGCTTCCCAATCCGCTTCAGGATGATGCCGACGGGGATGAGTTTGGCGATGTCTGTGACAACTGTCCCGGATTGGCAAATCAGGATCAAGTCGATACGGACAGCGACGGGAGCGGTGACGCCTGCGATTGCTGCTGGTGGGCCACCGGCAATGTTGATTATGATATGGCTGACATCGTGGATATTGGCGACCTGACAGCCCTCATAGATTTTCTCTTCATCAGTTATGAGGAGCCGGCCTGCATGGCCGAGGCAAACGTTGACGGAGATACCGGCGGGGTTATTGATATCGGCGATCTGACTGCTCTCATAGACTATTTATTTATCAGTTACGATCCGCCGGCGGATTGCCTGTGAGCTGGTACCTCTGGATCGCATGCCTATGCGTGATCCAACAAACCCGGCGGCGTCTGTGTGCTCGCGCCGCCGGGCGTCTGTTTGCTTGGCTTGTGCTGACCGACGTCCAGTACCCATCCCGAGAGTTATTCATCGCGTCGGATTTTCTAACCGTTTTCTAACCGGGAACTACACGCAACTACCACCAACTGCACGGAACTACACGTAACTTAACCCTCGAAGAGTCACTCAATTACGCATAATCTATGGTATGTCATGGAGTTAGCCAAAACGGCGTGCGGCGAATCCTACCTCCTCCGATATTTATGTAAGTCGTTGTCGTGCAGTCACTTGGTGGCAGCAGGCTTGTTTTCCCCGTGTCTCATAACATCAGAAACCGGGCGCGCAACTACATCCATATTGCCGGGTTTCTTCAGAGTGAACTCGTGAGTTCGGTCCGCTATCCTGAACCGTTACTTCAGTAGCATCATCTTTCGACTGGCCACATAATCACCGGCCTGCAAGCGGTAAAAGTATACACCGGAGGCTGCTTCACTTGCGTGCCAAGTAGCGGTGTGGTGGCCGGCTGAAAGTTTACCATCAACGAGAGTGGCCACGAGCCGGCCCGCTACGTTGAACACCTGCAGTCTGACATCAGCGGCTTGGGGCAGACTGAACCTAACCTCGGTCGTCGGGTTGAACGGGTTCGGATAGTTCTGTGCCAGAGAATATTGCTTTGGAAGGTTGGAGTTTGCAGCGCTCACGACTCGCGGTGTCCAGCTCCGGTGATTGAGGTCGGAGACGACAGCCTCGACTACATCAACCCTTCCCTCGAATTCGAGGATTGGGCTGATCCCGGTTGGAATTGTCACTGGGCCATCGGAATCGAAGATCCCCAAGTGCAGGTGGCTCTTGCTGCGTCCGTAGTATATATCAAGACCATCCGCAATAGTCTTTTCAGGAGTTTGAGATTCAGTGGCCAGAACCAACTGCAGACCGCGAAGTTCCTGCTCAGAACTTAGCCAGAGGGTGGTTGTTCTGCCGTCAAAGTCTACTCCCAGTTCGATCGTTGAGCTTGGGTTGATCGCTCTTGGCCCGCTGCTCAGAAACGCGCAC
>CP070824.1:1159804-1183261 GCA_020344395.1 Candidatus Zixiibacteriota bacterium
TAGCAAACCGACAATTACTATTTGCCTCATTGCCATCCTCTTGAGCTAAAACTGAGTTCATTTGAAATCACCTGCACGGATCCATTCACTTTCACGATAGTAATAAAACATTATCTGCGGGACCATGACATTATATCACAGGGGCGTTCAGATGACCATGTTTGCTGAAGCGAACCGTCCATCACATATGGTGCGACCTCACGTCTGCTTCAAAATATCACCTGCCGTGACTAACGTGTCAAGCCATGACCGGAGGCAGGCTGACAGCGGGATGAGCCAAAAGAAAGTCGTCAAGATTACCTAAGTCGAACTGACAAGGGTCCTCAATATCAAATGCAGGCACATATGGTTGCATAAATCCCTGCAGACAAGATGCTTGCCGTTTTGCTTGATATAATAGGTTCATTGGGTTCTGGTCCATGAGTTTACTCACACTGCTCCAGTTGCAGAATCGAAATAGTGTGTGAATTGTATGATCGAAACGTGTTCAAAGGTGTTGACAACGCCTGGCGGAAAACTTATAGTAGCGTCGTAGGTGCATCTGGCTGAGTTTGCGGAAGCAATCGAACCGACTACGGCACTGCAACTTGGAACTGCAACGGCGCCGGCACCAGTTTTACATCCTCTCAGCGCATCACAAAACACAGACATCGCAACATTACGCAGTTAACCGGTTGCCACGCGACGCCGGGCGGGATCGGCGGCGGCACGGCAAAACATACTGAGAGACCGCATCATGGTTCCTAATTCAAAGCCAATCCTGATCATTGGAGGCGGCATAGGGGGAATAACGGCGGCGGCCGAGCTGGCGGAGCTTGGCTACAACGTGGTCATCGTGGAAAAGGAGGCGTCGTTGGGCGGGCGTGTGCTCCGCATGCACCGGTATTTTCCCAAAATGTGTCCGCCGAGCTGCGGGTTCGAGATTAACACTCGACGGATCAGGCAAAACCCCAGGATCACTGTTCACACCCTTGCTTCGGTCGAGGGGATATCGGGCGAGGCCGGCAATTTCAGAGCCAAGGTGACCTTAAAACCCACCCATGTCACCGGCAGGTTTTCGGTCGACGACTCCATGGCCGAACGATTGACCTCCGAGCGAGATGACGACTTCAACTATGACATGAGCACCTCCAAGGCGCTCTATCTGCCGCATGATATGGCCTATCCTCACGCTTATGTGCTGGATCGGGAGGCATTATCCGACACCGACTCCCAGGTACTCACAGAGGCATGTCCGCCGGGATCCGTCGATTTGACTTCAGCCAGCAGGGAGATTGAAATCGAAGCTGGGGCTATAATAGTTGCTACCGGCTGGCGGCCATATGACGCCACAAAACTTGATACACTCGGCTTCGGGCAGCATCTGAACGTGATCACCAACGTCATGATGGAAAGAATGGCGGCGCTGGGCGGGCCCACCGGCGGCGAAATCACACGTCCATCAGACGGCAAGAAAGCCGAGAACGTGGCGTTTGTGCAATGCGCCGGATCGAGGGACGAGAACCATCTCCCCTACTGTTCCGCGGTCTGCTGCATGGCATCGTTGAAACAGGCCAGATACGTGCGGGAAAAGAACGAAAACTCGAAAGCCACCGTGTTCTATATCGACATCCGCACCATCGGCCGCCTGGAGAATTTTTATTCCGAAATGCTTGACGACACGAACCTGTCTTTTGTCAAGGGCAAGGTGGCCCGGATAAACGAGGAACCTGAATCCCGCAACTTGATATTGGAGGTGGAAGACACTCTGGCGGGTGAAAACCTGAATCCACAGTTTGATCTGGTGGTGCTTGCCACCGGCATGGTACCGAATACGGCCGATGTCAAGATCCCCATGGACATGCAATACGATGAGTACGGCTTTATTGACGGCTCCACGGATGTTGACGGAGTATATGCGGCCGGTTGTTCCCGGAGCCCGTGTGATGTTTCTCGAACCACCAAGAGTGCGACAGCAGCAGCCTTGAAAGCTATTCAATGTCTGCACAGAGCGGGATAATTTTATGGAAGATAAGATAGGCGTCTTTATTTGTACCGGTTATGGCATAGCTGAATCGATTGACGTTGAGGCCCTGTGCAAGGTGGTTACTGACGAATGCAACGTGCCATTTTGCACTACCGTGGATTCATGTGAACAGGACGGCTTGGAATCTATACGCGATCATATCAAGTCCGAAGGCCTCAACAAAGTCGTCGTCGCGGGAGTATCGCTTCGCTACTACCAAGAGGGAGATTTCCCGGAGGACGTGATCGTGGAGAAGGTCCCCCTTCGGGAACAGGTGGTCTGGTGCCATCCGGCCGGTGATGAAGACACGCAGGCACTGGCGGAGGACTATCTCCGCATGTATATCGCCAAAATTCAGAAGATGCAGCCGCTGGAACCGTTTCAGCCGGAAGAGACAATTGACAAAGGCATCATGGTGGTTGGCGGCGGCATTACCGGTTTAACGGCGGCTCTGGAAGCGGCTACAGCCGGCAGTGAGGTTCGGTTGGTTGAGAAGTCGGACAAGCTGGGCGGCTGGCTCGCAAAGCAGCACAGATCAATCCCCACCAAGCCACCCTATCGCGACCTGGAGGAGACTGGTGTAGATGCACTGGTGGCCCGTGTCACCGAGAATCCCCGCATAAAGGTCTACACCTCAGCCATCACGAGTGACATCACCGGGGCTCCCGGGCTGTTTGATGTGACACTGAAGTCAACCACTGATGGCAAACCGAACGCTGAGGATTTAGACAAATTTCGAGTCGGTGCTATTATTCAGGCCACCGGCTGGAAACCGGCCAATCCGCTGGAGGGTCTGGCCTACGGCGGGGATGAAGACGTCATTCTTAATGTTGATCTGGAAGAGATGGTCAGAAACGGCGGCCCGATGACACGCCCGTCGGATGGCCGTGAGGTCAAAACCATTGCGTTTATACAGTGCGGCGGTAACGGTGACAAAACACGTCAGTCATATTGTTCTTCGATATGCTGTCTCACCGCTCTAAAACAAGCCCTGTACCTGCGCGAACAGAGTGATGACGCCAAGGCGTATATATTTTACGAGTTTATGCGCTCGCCGGGACATTACGAGGACTTTTATCGCCGCGTGCAGGAAGACCCCGGAGTCTTCTTTACCAGGGGAGAGATAAGCGAAGTCGTGCGCGACGGGAACGGCCACCTTGTCGTTACCGCCCGGGACACCATGCTCGGTGAACAGGTCCAGATAACGGTGGATATGGTCGTGGTGGCCGCAGGGATGGTCCCTAATTCGGCCGACGGTGAGGCTATCCGCGCTCTGGAGAGTGCAGGAATCGCGGCCGTTGAGGGTGAATCGGACGTCGTGCGAAAAGAAGCCGCCGAGAAGGCAGAGCAACTGAAACATCACGAAGGTACGGAGATACTCAATCTCAGTTATCGGCAGGGACCGGATCTGCCGGTTCTTGAATACGGTTTCCCGGACTCGCATTTCATTTGTTTCCCTTATGAGAGCAGGCGTACGGGGATCTACCCGGCAGGAAGTGTACGACAGCCGGTGGATGGTTCGGCAAGCAGGGAGGACGCCACGGGCGCGGCCCTGAAAGCCATTCAGTGTGTCGAAATGACTTCCCGGGGCGAGGCGGTCCATCCCCGTGCCGGGGACAAATCTTACCCTGATTTCTTGCTGCAGAGGTGCACCCAGTGCAAGCGGTGCACTGAAGAATGTCCGTTTGGGGTGCTCAATGAGGATGAGAAAGGCACTCCGCTGGTGTGGGCGACAAGATGCCGTCGTTGCGGCGTGTGCATGGGAGCCTGCCCTGAACGAATCGTATCCTTCAAAGACTATTCAGTGGACATTGTGGCATCAATGATCAAAGCCATCAACGTTCCGGATGAGTTCGAAGAAAAGCCGCGAATACTCGCCTTTCTGTGCGAGAACGACGCCCTCCCGGCCCTGGACCTGGCGGGGCTGCACCGCCTTGAGTACAGTCCATACGTCAGAATAATCCCGGTGAGGTGCCTGGGATCGGTGAACGTTGCCTGGGTGAAGGAGGCTGTGTCGGCCGGGTTTGACGGGGTCATTTTCATCGGCTGTAAGTACGGGGATGATTATCAGTGCCACTTCATCAAAGGCAGCGAGTTGGCCGACTCCCGTGGTGAAAATATGAGAGAAAAGCTCGAACAGATGGCGCTCGAAAGCCAGCGTGTCGAACTACATCAGCTTCAGATTTCCGAGTACGACAGGCTGCCGGTGATATTTAACGACTTTGCAGAGATGATCGAAGAGATCGGCATGAACCCGTTCAAAGGGATGTAACCGACGTGCAACCGTTTATGGCAGACTGCCGCACGGCGCTGCCGCAAGTGAGTGACAGGAGGACTGACTAGAGTGGACGCCGGTGACGCGGCTCTAAAAGAGAAAACCGGGACTGAGCTGTCGGGAGGTCCGCACGCAGCCCTGACCCCGTCCGGCGCCGGCGCGCTCGACCGCATTGAGCCGGACCTGGATTTCATTCGTGAACTGACCCGGCAGGCAGGCGATACCTTCACCAAATGCTTTCAGTGCGGCACCTGCTCGGCCACGTGCGCTCTGTCACCGGATCCTGCACCTTTTCCGCGCAAAGAGATGGCCTGGGCTAACTGGGGGTTGAAGGATCAGCTGCTGAGTGATCCGGATGTGTGGCTTTGTTATCAGTGCAATGATTGCTCCACGCGTTGCCCGCGGGGCGCCCGACCCGGAGAACTTATGGCGGCTGTTCGGCGTGCCAGTGCAACTCATTATTCGTTCCCTACTTTTCTCGGCCGATGGGTCAACCGGCCGTTGTATTTGCCGTTCCTGCTCGGTGTGCCGATCCTCCTGCTCACACTGGCTCTGTACTTCAGAGAGCCCGTTGGGAGGGCGCTGTCTCTGTCCGGATCAGTTAGCGACGAGATAGTATATTCGTATTCTTACATGTTCCCGCACTGGCTGTTAAACACCGTCTTTTTGTTCTTCAGTGGCCTGGTTCTACTGGTGTTCGTGATCGGGATAGTGCGTCTCTGGCGCGGGATGAACCGCAGCGCGGCGCACCCTGTCGCAGTTTCACCAACCAAAGGATTAATTCCCTCCATCCTGTCGGCTCTGAAGAACATAATCACACACGCCGACTTCAGCCTGTGTACTTCGGCTCGTCCCAGGCTGCTTTCTCACATGAGCGTCTTTTTCGGCTTCGCGGCCCTGTCTGTGGTGACAACCTGGGTGATAACTTCAGGATTTAATCCGATAATTCATGACGCCTTTGTCTATCCTTTCAGCTTCTGGAGTCCATGGAAAATACTGGCCAACCTGGGCGGCCTTGCCGTGCTCGGCGGCTGCGCTCTTATGATCCGTGATCGGCTGAGAAACAACGATCAGGTCGGTATCGGCGGCTTTGCCGATTGGAACCTTCTGCTGATGCTGCTGGCCGTGGTGGGAAGCGGGTTCCTCACTGAGATTCTGCACTATGTCCGCCTGGAGCCGCACCGACATATTGTCTACTTTATACACCTGGTTCTTGTTCTGGCGCTCCTGATGTATCTTCCCTACTCCAAGCTGGCGCACATCATCTACCGTACGGTGGCCATGGTTTACGCCGAATCCTCGGGCCGGACCAGGATCGCGGCTGACACGCAGCGCAGCGACGCAGGAAAGGAGACTGAACATGCCTGAGAAGGTGGTGAGCAGCCGAAGCCTCAGCCGACTTTCACTTCTGTCCATAATCATCGTGCTGGTTATACTGGCGCCGTTCGGATACTCGATTATCAGCCGGGTAATCGCAGTAGGGTCTGGGCCGGAAGAACTGTTCCTGGAACGTCCCGACCCGCAGTACGATACCTGTGTCAGAGAGACAGCTTATATGCGCTACCATCACTGGGAACTGCTCAAAGAGGTCAGAGAAGAGGTCGTGCGTTACGGAATGCGGGGAGAAATCAGCCTCTCAGGGTGTTCGAACTGTCATACAAGTAGAGAGAGGTTCTGCAACAGGTGTCATGATGCTGCCAGCGTCTGGCCTGACTGCTACGGGTGTCATTACTATCCGGAATCGGGCCGGCCGGCTGCCGTCGAGGAGCAGGTCGCTGAGGTCAAACCACCTGGAGGTCAGGCGTCCTCCGGAACGGAGCGAGGTCTGAGAAGGTAGGTGAACAGTGGATAGAAGGGATTTCCTGAAAGTAGCCGGGGGCACGCTTCTAACGGCGACATCGTGTGCGTACGCATTCCGGTTCCTTACCGCCTCCAGCACCATCTGGGCCGAGAGCGGAAGTCCGTGGTCTCAGCGGAAATGGGGAATGGTTATCGATCTCACCAAATGCCGGGAGGACTGCACTGCATGCATATCTGCCTGCCGCCGGGAGAACAACGTGGCTCATCATGGTGACGTCCGGTGGGATGTACACTGGATCAGAAAGGTCAATATCAGATCCAAGGCTGATTCGCAGGGGATCGAGAAACCGATGCTCCTGCTGTGCAATCACTGCGACAAACCGCCCTGTGCCCAGGTGTGCCCGGTACAGGCCACTTACAAGCGTGATGACGGTATAGTCATTGTGGATCACCACCGCTGTATCGGATGCCGGTACTGCATGATTGCCTGTCCCTACAACGCCAGGCAGTTCAACTTCAAAGATAATGAGGACTGGCCCAACACCGAGCAGCCCAAAAGATCCCATGGCGTGGCAGAGGCATGCACCCTCTGTGCCCACCGTCTTGACAAGGGCATGAAACCGGCCTGCGTCGAAGCGTGCGAGAATGCAGGCGGAGGAGCCTTATTGGTAGGTGACTTGAATGACCCAGACAGTGATATATCCAGGATAATCTCAACTCGCGCCGTCAAGCGTATCAGAGAAGATCTGGGCACTGAACCGAAGGTACACTACATCGGCCTGTAAACAGGTGATTGTGAGGAGATGGTATGGAGATCAGGTTCGAGCGCATTGAGGGAAGCTCGCCTCAGTATCATCTGCTGTTGCTGGTCTTCGCGGCCATGGCGGCGGCGGGCTTCATAGCCACCTGGTGGGTCATCGAGAAAGGCATCTGGGTAACCGGCATGACCAGCCGAGTCCCCTGGGGACTCCAGATCGTTATGGCCGTTTACTATATTGGACTGTCGGCTGGATCGCTCGTGATCTCGGGTTTGTATGGTGTCTTTGGGAAACTGGAGTACAAACCGTTTGCGAGGATTGCAGTTTATATTGCCATGCTGTTCCTCATCGCCGGGCTCCTGTCAATCCTGACCGACCAAGGCCGGATGGACCGGGTGTTTGTTGAACCGTTTGTATATTTCAACCTTCAATCCATGTTCTCGATAAACCCGATTCTATATATCGGACATATTCTGATCTGTGTGGTATATCTCTGGGCGCTGTTCACAGAGAGAAAGAAGCTGACGACAGTAATTGCGACCCTTGCCTTCGGGTGGGCGTTTTGCGTTCACAGCGGCACAGGTGCCATTTTCGGCTTTGGTGCCAGGGTGTTATATGAGTCACCCCTGCTGCCGGCAAGCTTCGTGGCAGCTGCAATGGCGTCTGGCACGGCGCTGATGATCCTCGTGATTGTAGGGCTGTTCAGGATTACCAGGAGACCCGTAGATGACGAACTAATCGTATGGCTGGGGCGATTCCTGGCCGTGTGCATTCTGGTGGTGGTTTACTTCCTGATCGCAGAGAATGCCTATCGGGTCTATGTGGTTGAATTGCGCCAAGCCGCCCTTTACTATCTCTTCAGCGGCCTTCACGGGGTACTGTTCTGGTTCGGGCTGATGATCGGTGGCCTTGGGATTCCCATGCTGATCCTCTTCAATCGACGAACAGGCAAGTCGATCAACTGGATTGTCACGGCGTCCGTACTGGTCGTTCTTGGTGTTCTGTGTGAGAGATATGTAATCGTACTTCCCGGGCTGACGCACCCTCCGGAACTGTTTCCGGGAATGGAAATCACCAGCTCGGTAATAGAAGAAGGAGTGGTAAGCTACTCCGTCAGTTTTGCCGAAATACTTCAGGCTTTGGGCGTCTTCGGTGTTATTGGGTTTCTTTTCGTCCTGGGCTTAAAGACGTTCAAACTGCTCCCAACCGAGGCAAGGACTCTGGACAACACCGCTTCGCCCGACTAGCGACTCTTGATTGGAGATGTTGGTTTGAGTCTTTCGTCTCAGAATATCAACGGCCTGACATGCTGAAATCAATCCCGGTCCTGTGGAAACTCAGTGCGGTGGTAATTGTCATCATCCTGCTGTTGATTGCTGCGCTGGGTTACCGTAATAACCGGACCGATGAGCAGCGGGCCGTGTCTCTAGCCAGGGAGACCTCCTTTTCCTGTGCCCGAATCGTATCAGATAATATCGTAACGCCGCCAGTGGCTCATGACTTTAACCGCACTCAGGATCTCGTGAGGATGCTCGGCGGGAGTAATCCTGACTGTACGAACATGCGTCTGCTTGCCCACACGAGCGGTAATATCATGGCGGAAGCGCACCCAGGAGACACCGCAAGCCTGAGTCGGGACCACCCTCTGTGTCTCCGATGCCACGATTCAGAGGGTCCGCCCGAAGAACCGGCGGTTCAGGCACACGACGAAATACTGGAGCTTTCGGACGGCCGGAGGCTCGTCGCAGTAACCATCCCGATCCTCAACGAGACCGGGTGCCGGGATGCGGACTGCCATGTTCATGCCGGGGATCCTCCGGTGCTCGGCTTTCTGGAGGCGGATTATTCCCTGGACCGAGTAGACAATATCATCTCGAGCAGGAACACACGGACCCTTATCGGCATTCTGATTGCCGTCGTACTCTCCGTTGTGACCCTCTGGTTCCTCGTCGGTTTCTACGTGAAGCGGCCCGTTCGCGCTCTGACGACAGGCATGAACGAACTGGCGGAAAGAAAATTCGATTTCAGGCTGGCTGAGGATGAGAAAGATGAGTTCGGATCACTCGCCTCGTCGTTTAATGATATGGCGTCGATACTCTCCTCTTCCCTGAGAGAACTCGAGAAAACAAGAGACTATATAAGGGGTATTCTGGAGAGCTCCGCTGATATTATCATTACGGTAAACTCCTCGGGTCTGATCAGGACGTTCAATACCGGTGCGGAGAATGTTCTGGGCTACCTTCGCACCGACGTTATCGGAGAATCGATTGAAATGCTCTTTGCCGATCCCGACGAGAGGAAAGTGGCGGCAGAAAAACTGAAGTACTCCGACGATATTGTCAACTATGCGACCCGGTTCCGTACAAAAGAGGGCGACTTGCGGGATGTGCTCCTCACCATCTCACAGCTTCGGAACCCGAGGGGTGAGCTTATCGGCACCATCGGCATCGGCAAGGACATGACAGAAGAGAAACGTCTGCAAAACCTGTTGATGGAGTCCCAGCGTTTCGCCGCCATCGGGCAGGTCTTCACCGGCATCCAGCACTCCATGAAGAACATGCTGAACGCCTGCAAGGGGGGCGCCTACATGGTGGACCTGGGGCTGCGCAAAGAGAACCAGGATATGCTGGTTGAGGGCTGGCAGATGGTCAAGCAGGGAATCTCCCGAATGGCCGATATGTCGAAAGACATGCTCAGATATGCAAAGGACTCGAAACCCAGGCTGGTCAGGACCGATCTGGCCCAGATGCTGTCCGACATTGAAGCTGTGATCAAACAAACGGCCAAAGACAAGGGAGTTGAGTTTAAGCTGGACATTGCTCCCGAATTGCCTACTCTATCCTGTGACTCGAGGATGATTCACTCTGCGGTGATGGATATTGTGTCTAATGCACTGGATGCCTGTCTGTGGAAGGAGACCATCGACCACGAGGCGCCGAAAGTCGTGGTCAGCGCGCGCCCTTCCGAGGACGGCAAGGAGATATGTATCGAGGTCACCGACAACGGCTGCGGTATGACCAAGGAGGTGAAGGAGAACATCTTCACGCCGTTCTTCAGCACCAAAAGCAAGACTGGCACCGGCCTGGGACTGTCGATTGCCTCACGAATGATTGCTGTTCATGTCGGAAAAATCGATGTGGAATCTGAACCCAACCGGGGCACCACGTTCCGCATCCTGCTTCCCATAGACGGAACCGGTGGAAACAAGGAGGACATTGATGCCAAAGAAGGTTCTGGTAGTTGATGATGATGAAAATACGGTAAGGTTCCTTTCGGCCGCCTTAGAAGAGAATGGCTACGAACCCATCGGGGCGAGTAACGGACAGGAAGGCCTGGAGAAAGTCCATAGCGAAAATCCGGATCTCGTTCTTCTGGACGTCATGATGCCCAAGAAGACGGGCTTCGTGCTTTTCAGGCAGCTCCGCAGAGAAGAACAGTACAAGGATCTGCCGGTGATCATGCTGACCGGGGTGGCCGAGGTTCTGGAGGATCTAGACGCCCAGAGTGAAGATACGCACGAGCGTCCTTATGACAGCCTGCGTGAGGCGCTTCGCAAGACGATCCGCAAGATGAAGGACGAAGGGCTGATCAAACCGGATATGTTCATAGACAAGCCCATTGATCCCGAGGTGGTCGTCGCGAAGGTCAGGGATCTGATCGGAAGCTGATACTGGAGAAAGAGAACGATCGTGTCCGGCCTCGGTGGCGAGAATGATTACGCCGGCTGACCCTGGGGGATCAGCCGGATCTTGTCTGCTTTCATGCCTGTCCGGGCGATTAGCACGTTACAGTGCCGCATGCCGTCAGAAGTTCAGGGCGAATGTCAGGCCGCACGCATCATGCTCAGCAAAATACGTTGGGGTGATAGTAAAACCTGTCAGGCCGTGTTTCTCGTTGTAATTACGGGCGGAACGGCCGGCTGCAGCAATATCCGCTATCGCACTGCCTCCGAGCAACACCAGGCTTGCAAAACCGGCTGCGGCACCTGTCTCGGAATCCGAATCGTTCCAAGTCAGCGCCATAACTGTCATTGCCCCGCCGACCGCGAGCAGCCGCAGGCCCATGCCCACCCACAGACGTCCGTAATTACCCGCATAGGCATGACCCAGTCCGGGACCTACTACTATCCCTCCGACAATAGCTGTCAAGCAAGTTGCCTCCCTGAGGCCGAATCCATAAGATTGGTTCGGTGTCATCATTATCCCTAATCCAACCGGCGCCAGCGTGCCAAAGAGTGACAGATTGGTCGCTGCTTGCGGTGATTTCAAGGAAGGGCCTGTCGGCGGCTGAGCCATCATGGACCCGCAGAGAATGACTCCACACGCGATTGTTGTCCCGATTGCGTTTCTCATCTTATCTCTCCTTTCCTGTCTGGACCATCTTGATGTGAAGGAGAGCAGACCGTGTGCCACCCGCGGCCCTTCCGGTCCTGCCAATGAAACTCCTTGAAATTAAACAGAATACGGAGACAGCAAGCATCCTCACTCAGCTAACTGAGTGGTTAGCTGCTAACCGTCGGTGGATAGCATAATGACAGGGGAAGATCGATTCGGCTCAGGCGACCGGGAAGGCGTTGTGATCACGAACCGAGGAACCCTCTGATAGGACATGCTGACAGTACGTGACTGTTCAATATGCGATCGAGCGATTCACGCGGCGTCGAAGTTCACTGGCGTAATGCCGCCCCAGACTGTGGCGGTGGTCCGCGGCCCAGTCGGTGAGCTTCGTTTGCCCGGCGGGCGGGGATTTGGTATGCAGCAGGTCAGTCATCAAGGCCCCGATTTCTTCCCGAGTCAGGATGACATCGCGGACCAGCCAGCCGATAATTTTGGCAGCGACAAATCCGAGAGTCGGTGAGACAGACACGATGCGTCGATTCACCCCCATGATCTCAGCCAGTTTCTCAATGAGTCCGCGATACGTGAATGTCTCAGGTCCGACGGCGTCGATTACCCCAACTTCGCGGTTGATGGCGGAGCGTACCGCCAAGTCGGCCAAATCGTCCACAAAGACAGGCTGGAGGCGATACTCGCCATCTCCAAACACTCCCAACACCGGCAGATGACGGATCATCCACGCAATATTGTTGATAAGAATATCCTCTTCGCCAAAGATGACGGCCGGTCTCAGAATCGTGCTGGAGACAGCCAGCCCTGAGAGTGCTTTCTCCAGAATGGCCTTGCCCCGGAAGTACTCGAAGGGACTGTCTTCTGATGGATTGGTGATGCTTAGATGTACGACATGCTCAACTCCAGCCTTTTCTGCCGCTCGAAACAGCTTGATCGTGTTACGCACGGCGTCCGCATGTGTGAAGAGCCTATGGTTGAAACGGACCCAGTAAGTGTTATAAAGTACCGCGACCCCCTCCAGAGATCCGGCCAGGAGCGTTTCGTCCTCGAATTCGAACCTGACCGCCTCCACGCGCCCCCCGAATGGATTCTCCCTGTGCACAGACGACGTGAGAGTCCGGACAGGATATCCATTCTCCAGCAGTTTCCTGGCGATGTACTTTCCCGTATATCCGTATGCCCCCGTGACGGCGTGAATCTGTTTTTTGCCCATGGCGTCTGAATTCCCTGTCAGTTCAATAACGGCTCATTCCGGAGAACTTCCCCTGACGCGATACAATCAGACAGGTGGCCCGCCCGCTTGCGGTGGATTCCTCACACCTGCAACTAAGGCAATCTGGCAGGTTCAAAGGCAGACCTCCCCTGCGAGGCCTGGTGAGGTTTTCGATTCAGGACAGCCCTGAACCGCTATTTGTTCTTCTTTTCCTTTTTTGCCTTTCGTTTTTCCTTTGGGGTGCGCTGCGCCTTTTTCTGCTTTTCCCTCTTACCTTTGTCCTTTTTACCCTTATCTCCCATGGCTATCTCTCCCTGTCTGATTTTAACCTGTGCCGATCATTGACACCGAAAACCCTTCTTCGACTGTGAAGGCCGGCCGACAACTCGCACGGGACAAGGCCAAAGCCGCCCTCCGCTGATTGAATATACTGTCAGTGTTTGCGAAGCGCAAAAGAAAACCCCGGTCTTCGCAGGGGGTTTTTCAATGCATGACAGCCCCGCATTCACTCTCTCTGAACTAGGGTTTGGTCTACTCGCATTTTAATGCTTCAACGGGATTTGCTCGGGCTGACTTGACCGCCTGAAAACTGACCGTCAAGAGTGCGAGAGCCAGCGCCAGTCCACCGGAAAGCAGGAACACCGTTATATCAAGATCGAACCTATAGGCAAAACTTTCAAGCCAGCGGTTCGCTCCCCAGTAGCCGATCGGCCAGGCAATGACATTGGCAATTGCCACTAGAATCACAAACTCTCTACACAGGAGTCGTACCAGACTGGCCGGCGAAGCTCCCATAACCTTGCGTATGCCTATCTCCTTGGTTTTTGCCTGAGCCGTAAACGTAGCCAGACCCAGGAGACCCAGTGAGGCAACAATCATGCCTATCCCCGTTGCCAGTGTGAGAATCGTGCTTATCCGGCGCTCCAGGTCGTAATGACTATCGACCGCGTCATCAAGAAACTCAAACTCGTAGGGATAATCCGGCGACAGCTCGAGCCATCGCTTCTCCAGGTGAGCTACTATCGACTCTGTATGTTCAGGCCTGATCCTTATACACAGAGCATCAAGATCACTTGTTGAGGGTTGAATCACCAGGGGTCCAATCGCGGAATGCGCTGACTGAAAATCAAAGTCCTTTACTGCCCCGATTATCCGCCCCTGACGTCCCTCACAGGTAAAGGACGCTCCTATAGGATCCGCCAGTCCCAACTCCCTTATGGCTGTTTCGTTCAATATGAAGGCCTCGCTCAAGTCTGTGGCATGATCCAATGAAAAATCTCTGCCGTCGACCAGATCAATGCCCATTGTCGAAATATAATTGAAATCGACTTTATACACTCCGGCCACCATGCTTTGATCGGCGGCTCTGCCTTCCCAGTCGATTTCCTTCGTCGCCCAACTCAAGTCCATTGGCGGCGTGCCACCTGTGACAGCCTCGACACCCTCCATGGCCAGAAGTTCGTTTTTAAGCACACTATACTGATTGCCGAATTCCCCTGTGTTCCAGACAACCAGCATGTTCTCTTTGTCAAAACCCAATTGCTGACCCGTCACAAAACTCAATTGCTGATAAACACAAATTACGCCTATTATGGCCAGAATGCACAACACGTATTGAACTACAACCAGAAGGCGCCTGGCAAGCGAGCTGCTTTTCCCGGCTCCGATAAAACCCTTGAGCATTTGGACCGGCTTGAGTGCGGAGAGTATCAAGGCAGGATAACCGCCGGCCATCACTCCGGTCCAGCCTACCAACACCAACAGTCCCAGACACCACCAACTGGAAATCAGTGACCCGAGTAGAAGGTGCTTTCCGGTGAACGAACTGAACCACGGTATAACAAGTTCGCCAAGAGTCAATGCCAGCAGGGCAGCTATGGTGGTCATTAGAATCGACTCCATAAGAAACTGTCTCGCCAGCTCTGTCCGCCTGGCTCCTATGACCTTGCGAACCCCTATCTCCCGTGACCTGCGGCTTGATTGTGCGGTAGTCAAATTGGCAAAATTAATACAACCCAGCAGCAGTATCGAAAAGGCCGTAATCGAGAAGAAGTATACATATTTGATGCCGGCGCCACTGCCACTTGAATACAGATTCGATTCGTGCAGATGGATGTCTTTCAGCGCAACAAGATACAGTCTATTCCTGACCTCATCGATCTTCCGAGCATACAGATCGTTCATTTTCGTGGCCGCTGTGCTAACAGAAACGTTGTCGGCCAGTTGGAGGTATGTCAGATAAGCGGAGACATCCCAGTTGTTGGTGACGTCTTTCAACCACTGTGATCGGGATTCAAACGACAGCAGGCAATCAAACTGAATAGTCGATTTCTCGGGAATATCAAGCATGACCCCGGAAACAATGTACAGTTGGCCATTAATATTCAGCGATTTACCTATCGGGTCTTCCGATCCGAAATACTTGGTAACCATTGACTCCGAAATGACGGCGGAGCTTGGGTCCGATAACACCCGGGACGGGTCACCCACCGCGAGGGGAAAGGTAAACATCTCAAGGAAAGCCGGGTCTGCCCGAGCGACTATGTCATTCTGAAAACGCCGGTCCCTGTACCTTATCAACCTTCCGCTCCTCCCCGGTGAAAACCGAACCGCTTCTGAAATCTCGCCAAGTTCGGCTTTGAGAGCGGGGGCCAGCGGCTCCTGGCACAGTGCGCTGTTCGGTCTGGTATCATCCAATCCCCCCCTGGCCACGAGATACAGCTGATCGGCATTGGCGTGAAAGCTATCATAGCCGATCTCGCTCTGGACCCACAACAGCACCACCACACAGCAGGTAAGGCCGAGCGTGAGGCTGAGTACGTTTATTGTCGTATGGAGCTTACGCCGCAGGATATTCCTGAAGGCGATTTTTAGATAGTGGCTAAGCATCAGGTATTCTCCTCACAGAACCGCAAGCCGCGCCGGGTCCGATGCACATTGAACGTCGCATTAACATAGGAGATAGCAAACAATGTGCCATGTGCCTAAGGCTTTGAACGACAATACATTCTCAGATTACAATTCGTCTAAGCGTCCACTTATGTTACACTAACTGTTCGCATGCGGACACTCATATAAGCCAAACGGGATGCGAAGTCCGTTTCTTGTATGCTGTCTCGTCCACGGGTAGCCCACCGCCTATGGTGGGTATCTCCGGGTCTCCCCTGCGATTAGACAACCAGTACGCGCGCGGTATGGTTTTGTTGCCTGCGGTTTTGAGTTTATGTCATTATCTTTCGACTGTTTCGCCTGCTGTAATTGACTCACATGGTCCGAATTACCCGAGTTACTCGCCTCCTGCTGGATTTATCCTTCCTGTCGGATTATTCACCGGGCAGTTGCCAAGGTGCGCCTGCCACCGTTCGTTACCGTAGGACAAACAGAAGAGTCCAGTTTGAACTAGAGCCTGCAGGACGTTGGGTAGACCTGACATAAAGCTGGACGGAGTTCTTCGGATAAACTAAGGGATCAGATGAACTAAGCGGCCCCGATACCACCCTCCCCAAACTTTTGTGGTATTCGAATTTTCGGTGAGAACGCGCTATTCCACATCAAGTGGAAGTCGTTGGAAAATAATAGGCTGAACCGCAACATGACATGCAACTTGGCGTAAAAGATACAAATACCTGAATGGAGTTTTGGGAATGAAGAAATGTGGCCAAATTTGTGCTGCGGTTCTGGCATTCGCCCTTTTGATATCTTTTGCTGGGGCGCAGGAGAATGATAACCCGGTTCTTAAAGGGCAATATCTAGGTCAGGAACCGCCAGGTGATACAGCTGTTGTTTTCGCTCCCGGAGTTGTTTCGACCGGAAAAGAACACAGCGCCGCGATGTTCACGCCCGACGGCAAAGAAATATGGTTCGGACGGTTGTATCCGAGTGTGATCTATTTTATGATGATAACCGATGGATCATGGACCGATCCTCAAATCGCTCCGTTTTCCGATTCTGTCACCAACTCGCTTTATCCGATCCTGGCTCCTGACGGCAATCAGATTTTCTTTTCGACCAAACGCTCCCTGGACGACCCCGCGCGGAAATTGCCGGGAGGCGACTTTCATATCTGGGTAACAAAGAGATCCGGCGATCAATGGTCGGAACCCGTTCATCTCGACGAGAACGTGAATTTCGGACACCGTCAGAGTTGCGGATCTATTGCCGCCAACGGTGATTTATACTTCGTGTCGTCTGATAACAAGGGATCTGTGAACCTTTACTATTCGGCGTTAATCAATGGAAATTACGGAGACACACTCGCGTTAGATGAATTAAATAGCCCGTCCCCGGATCACTCCCCATTCTTAGCGCTCGATGGCAACTATATTATTTTTTCGTCCTTCAGAGGCGGGCTGGGACGATCCGACCTGTTCATATCCTTCCGCGAACATGACAATTCTTGGTCCAAACCTGTAAATATGGGCCCCGACGTTAATTCTAAATACAAGGATGAATATCCATTCGTGACACCGGATGGGAAATATCTGTTTTTCAACAGCAATCGACCATCATCACTCAACCCCAACGCTATCGAGGATGGGCCGGGGAACATTTATTGGATCAGCTCCGGAATCATTGATAAATTGAGACCTGATAATTGATATGGTGAAAATGGAGCAGATCGAAATCTGCCCACAAAAATCGCGACCAGCCGGGTCTTATGTAATCAAAGTGGGCCACGTGGGACGCATATCGAACTTTTGTTGGTGTTTGACCATGCGCCTGCGAGTACCGGTTATGGTCAGTGACAATTAAAGTCCAGACACTTCAGGAGGGCCCTGACCTTCATGGAAAGTACCTTCCTTGAAACTTCCCGATTGCCTCCAGCTTTGACTTCGTCAGTCGTCCCGTGATGACCCCCTCTGCAGCATGGATACCAATATCTACTGTACTAGCGTTAGCCATCGAACGCACGACCAGCCGGTTGACCTTGTACGACCCGCCGCTAAGATAGTACGGCGTATGTTGCATCGTCACACCATCGTCCTGCCCAGAAACTCGTGGCTGCGAACAGAGCAGATACGTTCTTCTGCCGTCGATGGTCAGGCTCATCGTATCGCCGGATGAGATTGTCCACCGATTCGGTGAGAGTGTCAGTGCTCTGATGTAGAAAGAAGTGTCAACTGACGCGAAGGGCACATGCATCTCGATCGCAATAGACATATTCCCGTAGGGCCCGACAAAATCTCGGCTAACGTCAGTAAACAGAGTACGGAGTTGATATATGGTCCGGTTTCTATCTGGGTCCTCTATAACATAGGTCTTGATGCCCACACAGGACGTAATCAGGAAGCCACAGAGAAGAAACAGGCAAACGCTGTAAGGCCGTGTACTCATTTGCGATACCAAGATACCTGTGTATGTCCTTAGTTCAACTGGATTAGTGGTTTACTCAGCTTAACAGACTATCTGCTTGGTGGCAAATGAAAACTCGCATCAGATGCTACCACAGCGCTATGTATTATGACTACCCTGGAGTCAGTTTCCCCGTAAGTGAATGTGCGACAGCGGGTTGGGTCAATGCGGGGTGGCCGAGACTCGAACTCAAGTACTCTGGATCCTCTTGTAGACAAACTGTTCACCGCATGGGTCAGGTGATCCAAGGCCAAACCTGCCCCCCAAATCAGCTTTGCGGCCGACCCATCCGCTTCCAGTGGAGTCTGCGAGACCAATACATCAACCGGAGTACCGGAGGCACCCTATTATATCCTGCCTATAAGCGGCACATAAACGCCAGCAGCCCGACTGGAGGATGATAGAAAGCGCGAATCACGCCAGTGCAGAATACGCTCGAGCGAATGCCCTACTGGCTGTTCTCTCTGGCCCACCAGTCTCCGTATCTGGCGCGCATGGCTGCATTGTATTCCTCAGACTGACCGGGTGCGACACTCAGCGTCTGCCAGTCCTCACCGACGAAATATCGAGCCAGCAAGACGATTTGACCGGTGTGGTATGCCACGTGGCACAGGTTCCGGTGAATGGCCTGCACCACGGACAGCGCCTGTCCACGGATGGTAACCTTCCGTTCCAGATCGGTCGGCTGCAAGGCAGCAAGAGAGGCAAAAGCAACCCGCCAGCCTTCTTCCCATTTCTCCAATACTGAGGCCCTGGTTTCACCGGCGTCTGTAAACTCACTTTCGCGGTTGCGGTCCCGTTTCTCGCCGTCGGTGGTCAAAAAGTCGCGCCATCGTGAGCGCAGATTACCCCCGATATGCTTCATCAAGATAGCTATGCTGTGTGGACCGATCACCGCAAGAATAGAGTCATCGGATACCTGCGCGGCAGCACGCTCGCATTGATCCTTGTGACCGCGGTATTGGTCAGTTACTTCGTCAAGCCAGGCTTGTCCGTCCATCCTATACCTTCCTCATCCTTCTCGCGACGCCGACTGTCCCGCCATCGATGGTGTCATCGCCGCTGGATTGGAATCGTCACCCTACAGTATACCCCGCGAATACTCACAAAGCAACGGCCCCGAAAGACCGCCGGAGACGAGAAGATAGCGGCCAGTAGCAGCTGAGGAGTTGGGACTTCTTCAGTTTCCTTCTCACGTTCATGAGTCACCCTTGTATTCTATCACAAAAACGTGCCGTTCGGCCCACACGTCCGCTGAACGCGCAACAGGAAACGAGTTAATTCGTCTAACGACTGGATGGACGCATCGTCGGAGATCCTGCTGTCCCTGAAGGACGCGAATCAGATGCCAGTGATCAGTTCAAAAAAAACTGACCTCAACTCATGAAACGCTGATCGGCAGTGCAGACATTCATGCCCAGGCAGAGTAATCGGCATGCGGTCAGAAAGGATAATCGGTTATGACAGTCAGGGTCAATCTTGTCACGGCAGGCGCTGTTGCAGCCCTTATGCTGGTGTTGTCAATGACCAGCCATCTCCAAACACTGGACCAGGCGTCCGGGATTGATGCCGGTTTGATTGATACGCTGCTGCAGCAACCTCTCGCCGAAGACGAAGCATACGCCTGGTATCTTTATCATGCCGGCTTCGCTGTTAAGACCGATTCCAAGCTTCTCATCTTTGACTACACCAGAGGACTCTGGAACGGCGAGGTGGAACCACCAGAACGTTCCCTGACGAACGGATGGGTCGACCCGGACGAAATAAGGGAGCTTGATGTGTATGTCTTTGTGTCACATTCCCACAGCGACCATTATGATCCGGTCATCCTGGGATGGCAGGATACAATCAGCAGCATCACCTACTTCTTCGGCTGGTTTGTGGCCGAGGGGCCCAATTATCATAATATGGTGGGGCCGCGGGCATCCTTCATCAACGACGAAATCTGTGTTTACACAATCAATTCATACCACTCGGGTGTTCCGGAAGTTGCTTTCCTAGTGCTGACAGACGACCTCTCCGTTTATCACGGAGGAGACTACAACAGCGATTACGTGTCAGATATCGCATACCTCGGCACCTTTGTGGACCGACTGGATATTGCTATGCTGAACGACTGGTGCGGAGAACCAATACTGGAGGTGATACATGAACTGCTCCCGAACCTAGTGTTGCCCATGCACTTCGGCGGCGATGAGGCCGAGCCCAGACGGCTCCCCCCCTACTGCGTGGACTGCGCCTGCACCTTCGGTTGTGCTGATCTGAGAGGAGACATCTTTCACTACCCGGGACGTGGCATAACCGGTAAGATCGCTTTCTATTCGAATCGCAGCGGCCGTGATGACATATATCTTATGGATGTCGTCGGCGGAGATGTCCAACGGCTGACAGATGGCGACTATGGGGGCAAATGTCCGGATCTGTCGCCCGAGGGAGATTATGTAGCATTCGTGTCCCTCAGAGACGGCAATTCGGAGATATACGTGAAGGACCTCTCTTCAGGCATGGTGGAGCGTCTGACAAACCTTTCGAGCGTTGAGCGCCAGCCGCGATGGTCTCCGGACGGCAGCAGAATAGCACTTCAGTCAAACCGCGACGGAGATTATGAATTGTATGTTATGGATGCTGATGGCTCCAATTGGACACGTCTGACCCACAGCCCTGGGGAAGATATCCTCCCTGTCTGGTCACCGGATGGCAGTCGGATCGTGTTCAGTTCCTTTCGCGACAGTAACTGGGAGATCTACACCATTGGCTCTGCCGGCAGCGATCTGGCCCGATTGACGGAGTCAGATGATTGGGAAACCGGCGCCTCCTGGTCGCCCGTCGGAGATCGCATTGCTTTTCGGAGCGGCCCGGCTCAGCAGTTTACCGGTGATATCCACCTCATCAATGTCGACGGAAACAACGAAGTCACGCTGACCGACTTCGATGCCCTCGAGGAACATCCTGAATGGTCTCCCGATGGTGACAGGATCGCTTTTCAAACAAACAGGGACGGCAACCTTGAGATTTATGTAATGGACACCCTTGGTGCCAACATTAAGAACTTTACGTACAACTCTGCTCACGACTTGTGGCCGTCATGGAGCGGCCCTTCGTGCTGCCGCGGCCTCACCGGAAATATTGATGACGATCCACAGGAAGTGGTCGACATCGGCGACCTGACGAGATTAATCGATTACCTGTTTATTTCGTTTGCTCGTCCGATCTGTATGAAAGAAGCCAACTGCGACGGAGAAGGTGCTGTCGATATCGGGGATCTGACAACGCTCATTGCCTATCTGTTTATGAGCCCATCGCCATTAGCTGATTGTCCATAAACGTCCGGGGCTGCGACAATGAGATCAGGATCACGGTCGAATCAAGCCAGGGTGGGAGAGACAGCCTGATCAATAGACAAACGGAATGAACTTCTTTGTTCGCTTCAGGTATTCCTCAAACTCGTCTCCGTACTTCTCGCTTAGGTGCTTATCCAGCATCGGAATTTGCAGGAACACAAAATTCAATATGATGATAACAGACACAAAGAGACATACATATTCCAGGGTAATCATTGCCAACCCAATGTACATGATGCTGTCCCCAAAGTAGTTTATGTGCATAGAGTACTTAAACAGTCCTTCAGTGTAGAGCCGTCCTTTGTTTTCGGCATTTCTTTTCCAGGCATACCGTTGATAGTCGGCGACGGTATTGATACAGGAACCTGTCAAGTACAGGAAGATGCCGGCAATATCGATCATTCCAATCGGTTCTAAATGACTTCCCGCGGAAGTGTTGAAGAGATAGAACATCATGAAGAACAGTAATGAAACCAGGCTGCCCTCGAACCAGCCTATTTTGCGTTTGAAGAAAACAAACATGCATATCGCAAACCTGAATAGGTAAATCAGCGAACAGGACACCATGAGTAACTGCCGGTGGGCGTTTCCCTCAAGCGTCCGGAGTTTCAGGTGTTGAGTCAGAAAATCTCCATGCCCGGACATCAGCAGTGCCGGTATCAGGGTTCCCATCAGAATACCAACAGATAGCAGGAGTTTCATGAGGATTGAAGGTGCGTGTTCATTTTTGAAGGCCATCACTCCTCCACTCCGACGGGCTCTTCAGCGGCTGCCAGGATATTCCTGAACGGATCAAGAGCGGGTCGACCACCACTTGCGGTTTCGAGGTCTTCGGGCTGAAACCTCGTAGGGCAGATCCGTCTTCGAATCCGCCGTGTATCCTGTCGGTAGACAACCATTGCTGCAATTATCTGTATTCTATGTCTAAATGAAACTCTAAAACATATCATGGTTGATTCCACGGACATGGCAGCGCCAACCGTAACGCGACCTTATCTCACGGCAAGACGTGGGACACCCGCCCTGCGGGACTGATAGATGAAGGAACCAGCTTTCCGACGACAATTACATGTAGCGCAGCAGCGGGCCACCAGTTATGTTCAAGCGTGACCGCCGAGAGAAACGAGACAACGCGAAGAGCAGCCCTCATCGTCGCTACCCTGAGTTCTTTCCTGGGGCCCTTCATGGGCTCCTCGGTCAATGTCGCCCTTCCATCCATGGGCCAGGAGTTCGAAATGGGAGCGGTTCTTCTGGGGTGGGTGAACACAGGTTACCTGCTGGCCGCCGCCACGTTTCTGATTCCCTTCGGCCGCCTGGGCGACATCTACGGACGGAAGAAGATATACATGTGGGGAGTGCTGACATTCACCTGTTCCTCGGTGTTGATCGCAGTTTCGTGGTCCGGCCATGCGCTCATCCTGTGTCGGGTTTTTCAGGGTTTCGGTTCGTCAATGGTCTTCGCGACCGGCATGCCGATACTGATCTCGGTCTACCCTCCTCATGAAAGAGGGAAGGTCCTGGGAATAACAGTGGCCGCCGTTTATCTCGGCCTCTCTGTCGGTCCGTTCTTCGGTGGCCTGGTGACCCAGCAGCTGGGTTGGAGATTCATTTTCTGGATCAATCTTCCGCTGGGGTCAATCCTGCTGGCCGTCGTATTGCTCATGCTCAAAGGGGATTGGGCTGAGGCAAAGGGATCCAGGTTTGACTACGCCGGATCAGCGGCACTGGCGGTTTCGCTATTCCTGACAATGTACGGTTTTTCCAGCCTGCCCTCAACCTATGCGTTTGTTATGATTGCTCTGGGACTGACCGGAATCACCGGATTCGTCATTATTGAAACCCGCGTGCAACATCCGGTGATTGACATGGACCTCTTTCGTCACAACACGGTCTTTGCCTTCTCCAATCTGGCCGCTCTGATAAACTACGCGGCGACCTTTGCGATCGGTTTTCTGCTAAGTCTTTATCTGCAGAGGCTTAAAGGTCTCTCCCCGCAGGAGACAGGTTTGGTGCTGATTGCGCAGCCCATCATTCAGGCCGTCTTTTCTCCATTGGCCGGACGACTGTCCGACAAATGGGAACCGCGCACTATCGCCTCAACGGGCATGGCTTTGACATTAGCCGGGCTCCTCCTGTTGACATCTCTGACCGCCAATTCGGCTATAACATACGTGATCCTGTGTCTGATAGTCCTGGGGTTTGGGTTTGCCCTGTTTACATCACCTAATACTAATGCCATTATGAGTTCGGTAGAGAGACGTGACCTTGGCGTAGCCGGTGCCATGGTAGGAAGTATGCGCCAGATCGGTATGATGCTGTCGATGGGGATAGTGATGATGATCCTTGCTTTGACGCTTGGCGATT
>CP070824.1:1183361-1194385 GCA_020344395.1 Candidatus Zixiibacteriota bacterium
CCAACGTAAGGAGGGTGAACCCATAGCCAAAGGCTCGGGTATAAGGACGCGGAGTCAATGCAAAAGGTCTCGCCATTGAACGAGTTCACATCGTCAATATCAACTGTGATGTTAACGGCGGGACCGTGAAATAATGGCGGCAGCCCGGCTCCGATAACGACCGCACCACTAACAACAACAGTATCAGCGTCATAGCCATCCCAATTGTAGGGAGCCATGGAGAAAGCAAGGTCGAAGTTGTCGACCGGGAAGGTGGGATCCATAGCGTAGCTTCCGGTCCAAGTCACGCCGTCTGTAGCTGAGAGCCTGAAACCGTTGAGCATACCTCTCACACTGGCATCGATGTAGTTTTCATAGTGGAAGTGAAAGGTAACCGGCTCGAACGGCATCCTGCCATTGATCAAACCATCAACGCTGCCAAGGTAGATACGGCCAAAAAATTGACCGTGCACAGCACCAGCAGTAGATAGAAACAACACAATAATAAGTAGAATGTATCTCACGCTGTCCTCCCGTATACCGGCCTTCCGCAACTCGAAGCTGCTTCGATGTGACCAGGTGCCAGCAAGCCTGCCCTTGCAATAAAAGCGCATGGCGCTTTTCTCATGGTCAAATATCCTGTGTGACAGTTTACCAGAACCTTCAGCAGCAGGATCACCGAGTTGGAATCCATTCGGAACTTCTGGTGTTACAGCCCGCAATATAGTCGCTTCCGGACCAAAACCAAACAGTTTTTATCCTCTTTTGCTCTGCCCATCCAACCGACTGGCTTTCAAAGGGTTACATGGCTATACAGGACCACCCCAGGCATTCGCTGACTTCAAATATCGTGAGTATGTTCTGACAGCCCGGCGTGCCAGCCGCCTGATGCTCCCGCTCGGTACAACAGCTTCAGATCGGCGCATCAGGGTGAAACGCTTCGGGATAAACTGAAATCGTCAAGGGGAACCGAGGCCTGATCGCAGACCCGGACTCGAAGGCTGTCGCCGACAATCGACAACCGGCAGAAGTGGTATTCCTGAAGAAATAACTGGCTGCACGGGTGGCTCCGGGCCTGAGCACGCAGGGGGGCACCTCCTCCCCCGGTGACGATGTAATATATCCCGCCACAAAAAGATCGTTCGTAGTCGTGGTCGTGCCCGGTGAAGACAATATCAACACCGTGCTGCTCAAACAGGGGGACTATCTTCTCTCGAAGACCCAGCTCGTCCTCAGCATGCACACCCGTACTGTATGGCGGGTGATGAAACACCGCCGCGACAAAGCGGACGGTATCGGCTATCGAGGCCAGTTCTGATGCCAGCCACTGATATTGGTCGGAGCCCGGCGAGATATCAACACATGTGTTCAGGATAATGAAGTGGATGTAGCTGCGAGTTACGGAATACCATTGTTCGTTGCCCGGCAACTCAAAGATATTGAAATAAAGCGGCGACTGGTATTCGTGGTTGCCAAGCGCCGGAAAGAACTCTGACTCGGCCCGCATATCAGCTGTGATGATATTGAACGTATCCCAATCACTCTGATCCAGGCCGTTGTTCACCAGGTCGCCGACATGGAAGACCGTGGCCGGTTTTACAGCACGGATTTGATCGACCACCTGCTGGTGCGCGGTATGACCGGTGCGGGTATCGCCATACACGACCAGGGTGGGATTTACCTGTATAGTTACCGCCAGCGTATCGGCAAGGTCACCGTCAGACGCAACGACGGTGAAGCTTGTGTCCACCGCCCCGACTGGTGGCGTGCCGGTCAGGGAATCGTGTTCTGCGGTCAGCCATTGCGGATAGTCGAGAAATTGGACGACAGGAGCGGGTCCATCCGGATCACTGACCTCAGCGGTGTAACAAAACGGGATATCGGCTGCCGCCTCTACCAGAGAGGCAGATGTAATCCGGGGTGCGGTATTCTTGTCTTCAAGAGGTGACCTGTCGGAACAACCGTCAAGGAGGAGGATAAGCACGACTGTGCTGACAAAGAAGGCCAGAAAAGAACCAGACATACTCTTTCGCATGCTCATCTCCTTCTCGAGGACCAGAAGTTTAGACTGATGGTCTTCAGAGTACTTCCAGCGATCATACATTGCAAGCTGTTTTGATAGGGCGGGTGTCAAACTGCTACAGCACCGGCTTATCGCACGATGATAATCCCCACCCGCGCGCGGCCAAAATCGCGGGAACCTTTGGCTATCGAAAGGGGTTCAGTCATTATTGTGGACTGATACAGTCCAATGAGAGCCATGTGACGAAGCGGACACCCGCCGGTAGCTTCTGTCTGGCGGGATTGTTCGCTTCGTGGCAAGAACGAAATTGAAAGGTGTACATATCATGAAGACTCTGACCACTGAAGAACTGTTGAAGCAAATGGATTCCGGTCCCGTAGCGCTGTTCGATGTTCGCGGAGACGTCGACTATGATAAAGGCCACATCCCGGGCGCCAAGTCGGCCCCGCTGGGATCGCTTGTCTTTCGTGTGGTGGGCGTCATGAATCCCGACTCACAGGTAGTAGTATACTCCGGCGGCAAGGAGTGCTCGCTTGCCGCCGAAGCTGTCAAACGACTCGAAAATCTGAGACTTTTCAACGTATACGCCTACGAGGAAGGTTATGACGGGTGGAAAGCGGCCGGGCAGCCTGTGGCGATATCACCCCTCGCCAGGCCATACACCTGGGGGCCGGCTGTCGAGTGCCGTAACCCCATCGTGGACAGGGAGCGGGCATACAACGGCGCATTCAAAACCACATCGGAGAATGTGGAAGGCGCCGGCGGGTGACCATCGCTAACGACATCCTCACATGCGCAGTCACGAGCTATTTCTGGAAATCTTTCACGCTGTTTGACAGGTCAGCGTGGATGTCGCGTGGCAGTGATTCCTTAGATGTCCAGGCCAACCAAGTAAATGAGAGAATAGTATATTCCCACTATGATGAAGGCAACGGCGGTCAGCCGTCTCGCCCACTTCTCGAACACACTTATTTTATTGAATGCTGACCCTACGAACCGAGCCCCCAAGGCTATCAGGACCGCAAAAACCACCACCGGCAAAGCAGTGCCTATGCCGTAAACGGTGGGCATCATTACACTGGATCGGTGATCCACGGCCAACGGAATAAGGCTGCCGAAAAACAGGGCCGCCGAAACCGGACAGAAAGACAGGGCGAAAAGCAGTCCCAGGGCTCCGGCTCCCCAGATTCCCCATCTCTCGACCCGGCCGGTAAGCTTATCGCTGACACCGCCCCCTGGAAATCTGATATTGAGTATACCCAAAAGCAGCAAGCCGACCAAAATTAGAATAGGCCCGAGAAACTTGTTCATGTTTTGTTGGAGGAACAAAGCCACATTCGGAATTGACAGGATACTCGCCACCAGCAGGACGCCCAGAGTGATATACGCGACCGCGCGACCAAGTGTGTACATCACACCCGACAGCAGGACCATCCCCGGACGATCAACACGCTTACCGATATAGGTGATGGCAGCAATATTTGTCGCCAGCGGGCAGGGTGATATCGAGGTGAGAATGCCCAGCCAAACGGCTGAACCAAGCGCAACCAGATAGCTGTCCATACTACTCTTTGTCTGCCGGCTTCATGAAATCTTTAACTTCCGTCTGAACGTACGCGATGAACTTCTCCTTATCACCGACCAATTGCCAGATCTTATCCAAATTCTTCCACTCGATCTCTTTACCGTCGCGCAGTCTAGAGATAATCAGCGACTGAACGTACAGTTGATAGTCCTTGGCATAATGTTCATTGCCCTCCTTCTGGAAATTTGCCACCCGCCATACAATGGAACTGTCTTTCAGCTGCTCGGCAAAACCAGACGATACTGCTTCTTCAGAGTAAGCTTCCAGCTTTCCGCATTTCATACAACGCCGGTTCATATGCAGATAGGAAATCACAAACCGGTCAGATTCCTTAGCCTTCACCGAATCAGCGATGGCTGCCTTTGTGGTGTCTTCGGGCTTGACTTTGCCGACTTCTTCACCGCTCACGATTGAGGCTGTGAACAGCAGCATCAGCCCGATCAAAATGACAACTACTTTCTTCATGGTATTCCTTTCATTGAATCGTTCTATTTCAAGTTAGCATTTCTTTGAGATCGTCCAGCGACGGCACTTTGCCGGTTACCTTCACCTGGCCATCGACAACAAGAGCCGGTGTCATCATGACACCATAACTCGTTATTTGTTGGATGTCGGTGACCTTTTCAAGAGAGCATTCCAGTCCGAGTTCCTGAACTGCCTGTTCTGTCTGTTTCATCAAGTGCTCACATTTCGGGCAACCGGGCCCGAGCACTTTGACTTCTTTCATTGCAATTCCTTTCTAAAAAAGACTGCCATAAATAGTCCCCGTCGCCGTGGCCATCACGACCACCAGCACCACGAATACGATTGTCTTCTGTGTTCCCATTACCGAGCGTATCACCAGCATGTTCGGCAGCGACAGAGCCGGTCCGGCCAGCAATAACGCCAGCGCAGGACCCTTGCCCATGCCGTTGCCGACCAGACCCTGTATGATCGGCACCTCGGTCAAGGTCGCGAAGTACATAAAGGCTCCCGCAATGGAAGCAAGGAGATTCGATTCGAGTGAATTGCCTCCGACCCAGCTCACTATCCACTGCGAGGGTATGAACCCTTCCTGGCCCGGACGGCCTAACAAAAGTCCCGCCACCAGAATGCCCCCGAACAGGAGCGGCAGTATCTGTTTGGCAAACCCCCAGGACTGAGAAAACCACTCTCCGGATTCGTCGGAACGACGACCGATGATCAACGACAGTCCAATCACCGCTGTTGAAAATGCCAATAATGGCTCGTGCGGAAATAGAAGTGCGATGATTGCAGCGGCAAGTCCGGTGAGTATGATCGGCATCTTCGATAAACCAAACCAGAAGATCAGCATTGTGCTGAGTCCAATAGCGGCAATGGAGGTGATCAACCACTTGTTGGAATAAACTAAGTACCAGGCTCCGGTTGTTTCATCCGGTCGTCCCCAGTTTGCGAAGACCAATACGGCGACCATCGCCGCAAAATACAACCCGTTCTGGTAGAGCGGTCGGTTTACTGCCGGCTCCGGCATCGCCATCTGGGCGTTGACCTTTTCCGTTTCTTCTCTGCGATATATCAGATGCATCAACAAACCGATGACCACACTGAAGACTATGGCTCCCACGGCTCGCGCCACGCCCAGTTCCAGACCGAGTATCCTGGCCGTGAGCACAATCGCCAGGACATTAATAGCCGGACCGGAGTAAAGGAATGCCGTTGCGGGGCCCAAACCTGCACCCATGCGGTAAATGCCGGCAAAGAGCGGCAGCACGGTGCATGAACAAACCGCCAGGATTGACCCCGAAACAGACGCCACACAGTACGACAGCACCTTGTTGGCTCTGGCTCCGAGGTATTTCATCACCGACGCCTGGCTAACAAAAACAGCGATGGCACCGGCGATGAAGAAAGCCGGTATGAGGCACAGGATAACATGCTCCCGGGCATACCATTGGGTCAAAGCCAGGGCTTCGACCACGGCGCCTCTGAAACGCAGACTGTCAATCGGCAAATAGAAGAATATCAGGAAGGCGGCGACGATCAAAGCCAGCGGCTTCCATTCTGATTTCCAGTTCAACCTGTCATCCCCCTGGGCGAACTCTTGTAGTCCGGACGTCTCTGCAAAACGACCGACAAATCCAGCAAAGCAACATTACCGTGATACCGCCCACTGGTACTGTCTTGCGTTTTCCTTGAGCACATCTTCAACACAGCCGAAGAAGTTGAGAATGCACGGCACACGAAGAGCGTACCAGACCTGAAGACCGCGTTTCTCGTCCTGGACTATCCCGGCCTGTTTCAGAATCGACAGGTGCTTTGAGACGGTCGATATATCGGCGCCGATCATGTCCCTGAGTTCACAGACACAGCGCTCCCCCCGGGAAAGTTCATCGACAATAAACAGCCTCGTGGGATGGGCCAGCGCCTTGATTATCCAGGCTCGGGCTTCAAACTTCTTCTTCTTCTTTTCATTCATACTCGGAATCCTTCTCTATACTTGCATAATTGGTAGAATAGCCAAATAGTTGAAAATGTCAAGCTCATTTTCGTGCCCGCGAAGTCAATTAAGGGGTGAGGGGTTAGCTATACTAGGAATCCAAACGGGGCACGAACATTCTACAGAGGGCCGACCTTTTGCTCATACAGTTCTGTTTGGTGCTCGTCGCCATATTCACTTACGAGGCGGGCAAAGCCCGGGTACTGGATCAAATGTTTGTAGTCCGGATCGACCAGAAGCAATCCAAGTCCCAGTTCTGAGGGCATACTAAGGAGCTGCTCGGCGCGCACCAGCGCTGTGTCCAGTTCGCCCAGATACACGTACACATTAAAAAGTTCCATCATAGATTGCGTTGCACGCATGGCATTTGTGGACAGCGGCCTCATTTCTATTGCCTTGTTGGCCACGCTCAGAGCCAGTTCCTTGCGCCCCAACCTGGCGTAAAGTCGGCCAAGCACACTCCATACGAATGGGTTGTCCGGGTACTTGCGGCTGTTTTCTTCCCAGAGAACAGCGAGAGAATCATAGTGATACCTGGCCGAGTCCAGATTCCCAGCCACCCAGTGATGCCAGGCTCGGAATGAGAAGTGATCTGACTCCGACCCGCGCTTAAAGGCATCCTCCGGCCTGCCGTCTATAACATCGAAGTTGCTAAGCAGATAGGTCCACCTTGTGGTATCGACCTTGTCCCAGGAACGGGCGATAAGAGCCCTGGCTTTTTGAGTGTCACCCATCCAATTAATGTACATCTCGACCAGGCGGTAATACCCATTGATCCAATCAGGTCGCATCTTTATCGTCAGGAGGTACTGCTCTTCTGCCTCATCGTATTGTCGCACGTACTCCAAGAGCGTGGCGAGATCATATTTGAGATTTGCAACCAGGGGTTCCAACTCGCTTGCCCGTCTGACATACTCCAGGGCCTTATCCCATTGTCCCAGATCCCTGTGAATGGGAAAAGCACTCCACAAGTACCTGTAGTTATCGTGTCCGCCATATTCATGGAATGCGATATCCAACTCCCCCAGAGCGCTTTCAAGATCCTTTTCAACACGATAATGATAACTCGCCCTCGCAAAATGAGCGTTGCTTTCTTCAGCATCGGACTCAGATGTCCGGAAGGCATCTTCGCTGCGAGTCTTGGCCAGGACCGCTATCGAATCATCTCGTTCGAGATAGTAAGTCCAGAGGCGGGAATAAGTCTGCGACATACGAGAGTAGGTAAGAGAGAAACTTGAATCGAGCTCAATCGCCTGATCAAACATTTCAAGTGCCAGACGCAGATCTTTTCGAACGCCGTATATGCCCCGAAAGAAATACCGGTTGCCGCGTAGATAGTAGTCGTAGGCCTCTTCGCTGTCGGTGTACCTGACCCACACCGCTCTTTCTTCGCGGGGCGAAAGCACTACGCCCAATTCGTCGGCAACTCTGATGGCCATTTCGGACTGCAGATCAAACAGCTCGGTGGAGACGGTATCGTATGTCTGGCTCCATACCACGCGATCTTCGGTGACGTTGATAAGCTGAGTTGTCAGCTTCACTCGTCGGTTGCCGTCGCTGTCAATCTGATAGCGGGCGGAAGCATCAAGCACAAACTCTGCGTCTAATGAATCACCGATACCCTGCAGATCGATCCCTGCCCTCTTGAGTCGCGCGGCGCTCATGCGTGACACCACGGACAGACCGCTGATTCCCGAAAGCCGCGATATGACTTCGTCTGTGACACCACTTGCGAAGTACGCTTGAGTTGAATCACCAAGATTGTCAAAGGGCAGAACGACCAGGCGCTTTGGCCCGGATACTGATAAAGATTTTTTAAAGACAGCAGTATAGGCAAAGTAACCGGCTACAATCACAGCAACGGCCGATGCCGCAACCCACAGGCTCAGCCTGCTTCTTCGCACAGGGGCGTCTCTAAGACTCAGCCGCTTGAGATCGGCCAGCATACCGTCGGCGTGCTGGTAGCGAATGGAGACATCTTTGGCTAAGGCCTTATCAACTATCTGTTGCAGTTCACCCGTCACACCTGATTTGAACCGGGCAACAGGCTCAGGTGTCGAGCTGGTAATAGCCTTAACAACAGCAGCATCGTTGTCACCCTCAAAGGGGCGACGTCCCGTTAACATTTCATATAGGATCACGCCAACGGAAAAAAGATCGGCGCGATGATCAACATCCTTGCCCTCTATTTGTTCGGGTGCCATATAACCGACTGTTCCCAGAGTGGAACCGGTCTTGGTCAGTTTCTCCTCACCTGATACCGTAGCCAGACCAAAATCAAGCAGGCGTGGTCTGCCCTTGGTATCGATAATGATGTTGCCGGGCTTGATATCGCGATGCACTACTCCCGCACTGTGGGCTTCATGCAAGCCCTCGCAAATCTGCATGGTTAGCCTGATTGCTTCTGATGTAGAGAGCTTGCCCTGCTTGATGACTTCACGAAGCGAATGCCCCTCGATGTGAGCCATAGCGAAGAAGGGACGTCCCTGAAACTCGCCAACTTCATGAACCGGGGCTATGTTGGGATGGTCCAGCTTGGCGGCGGCCTTCGCTTCCCGGGTAAATCGCGATCGGCTATCCTGATCCCGGGACAAATGAGGAGGAAGGAACTTAAGAGCGACCTTCCGATCAAGCTGAGTATCCTCAGCCAGATAAACCTCACCCATCCCCCCGGCTCCGATCTTCTCGACGATCCGGTAGTGCGACACCACCGTGCCCGCAATAAGAGCTACGAATGAATGGGTGTTGTTATCGTCAGGTTCCATGTTCTTCCTGGTATCTTTCGATCATCGCCTGAAAACGTGCCTGGTTGCGAAGAGGATTCCAGATAGGGTCAAGTCGAAGCGTTGCGGGTGTGAGACCCCATGCCCTCAGTTCCAGCATCTGCCCCAACAGGGTGATTGCCTCATCATAGTCTTCAACCAGGACATAGATCCTGGCCAAATCGATTGTTCTTGCCGCACCAACCAGGGCGTCTTTGGTCACTGGCCATCTCTCCAGCGCCATCTGGCCCGTCTGGACAGCGAGCTCTCTTTGCCCCAGCCCGCCGTATGTGATGCCGAGCGCGCTGTAGTAACCATGGTGGTCTTTATATTCCTGCTCGTGTGATTCGAGGAATGATAGAGCATTCGTAAACGAGGCATTCGCCTTCTCGTCGTCACCCATGAACCGATAGATAAGACCGGCCATCAGATGTTTAGGCCAGGCATAACTCCACACATTCCAATAAAAATCCAACGCCCCTTTATCTAAACGATCCAGTGCCGCCTGATATTCCCCGTCATATAACTCAATCATCATCCAGGTTGGAAGCATTCTCGCATTAACCGTCTCACTCCTGGAAGCAGGAGCGTTTTCCAACACAGAGCGTGCCGTATTCACATCGCCGCTGAAAAGGAGCGTTTGTGCCTTCCTTCGATAGTTGTCCGTAGCTGCCGGGGCTATGGTAATTACCTTGTCATAGTACTCCAAGGCCCGACGGAATTCACGCAATACCGTGTAAGTTTCACCCAATGATGACAAGGCAAATGAATATCGAGGACTCCTGTCAACCGCCCGTTCCATATTAGTGATGGCTTCTTCAAACTGACCATATCTTCTCAAAATCATCGCTTTGGCGTTGAGGATTCGGGAATCGTTAGGAAGGCTTCCCTCTGCCTTGTCAAAAGCTTCCAGCGCCTTGTCATACTGTCGATAACCCTGATAATAATAGTAGCCCATAGCAATATGCGCCTCGGCGAGATTGGGTTCCAGTTCCAATGCATGTTCGGCCGCCTGCTTTGCCCGCTTCAGATTCTGCTGGCTGCGATCCACGCCGTAGTGATAAAGCGCTGTATGCGCCCTCGAAAGAGAGGCGTACGCCAGGGCGAATCCCGAATCCAGCTCTACAGCCCGCTGAAACATTTGGAGACCGAGTGAGTCAGTCCAATTCTTCCAGCCGGCCAAATACGCATGATACGCATCAATGTTGTCAGTGGGTATCTCTTCCAGGGCCTTTCGTTCGGGTTCATGGAGACTTAAATCGAGTGCCGCCACGATTTGCGAAGCAATGTCAACTTGCACCTGAAAAATAGCGTCCATATTCCGCTCGTAATTATCGGCCCAGAGATGAATGTTGTCTTCGACGGCAATTAACTGTGGAGTTATTCGCACCTTATCGGTATCGCTCGTCTTGTCCCAGCGAATAGTCCCCTCCAGGATGTAATCAACACCCAATTCTTCCCCGATCTGCGGGATGCCTTTCTCGGTATTCTTGTACTGAACGGCGCTCGTGCGCGAGATAACCCCCAGTTTAGACAGTTTTGCCAAGCGAGAGGTGATTTCATCGGTGATGCCATCAGCGAAGAACTCATCTTCGGGTAAACCGAGATTCTCAAATGGCAGAACGGCGATACGTATCACCGAATCGGCCGTATCTGTATCTTTGATCATTAGCAGATAGGTAGCTGCAAGAACTACCAGCGCCGCCGAGGCAAATAACCATAGAAGGGGTCTGCGAACATTCCTCGTAGAAACTGTATCAAGTCGTTTCAAGTCAGCCAGCATGCCGGCGGCGGTCTGGTAGCGGAGGAATGGATCTTTGGACAGGGCCTTGTCAACGATCTGCTGGAGTTCGCCTGTTGTACCGGACTTATAACGTGCAACCGGTTCAGGCGTAGTATCAGTAATTGACCGCGCTACAGCAGCATCGTTGTCGCCCTCGAATGGACGGCGACCGGTTAGCATCTCGTAGAATATCACACCAACCGAAAACAGGTCAGAACGATGGTCAACCTGTTTTCCCTCTATCTGCTCTGGTGACATGTAACCGACTGTTCCCAGTGTCGAGCCGGTCTTTGTTAGTTTCTCCTCACCGGCGACCGTTGCCAGACCAAAATCAAGGAGGCGCGGATTGCCTTTACTATCGATTATGATATTACCCGGTTTAATGTCCCGATGAATCACCCCTGTGTTATGTGCTTCATTCAGCCCCTCGCATA
>CP070824.1:1194485-1216811 GCA_020344395.1 Candidatus Zixiibacteriota bacterium
TACGGTCGGAGGTGTTTCGTAACTGGCCGGGCCATAGTCCGCGTCAACAGGGTTGAGAATATAAACCGGGAACAGAAATATGAACACAAAAGACAGATTAGAACTGGCTCACTGGGTGGTGGCCGCGGCGCGTGCCGAGGGAGCGGCGGAGGTGGCCGTTGACATCACCAATTCCAGGGAAATCGAGATTGAGCATCGCGACGGCCAACTTGACAAGGTCAAAGAATCGACTCAGAACTCCCTCAGTCTGGATGTCTACGTCGAGGGCAAGTATTCGGGTCACACAACCAATGACCTGCGCAGGGATTCGCTGGGGCGTTTCGTATCAGAGGCGGTGGCGATGACGAAGTACCTTACTGAGGATCCATTCCGGAAACTGCCTGACCCGGAACAGTACCAGGGACAGCAGCAGATGGATCTGGATCTGACAGACGGCAGCTATGACAGTATTACCGCTGATCAGAGAGTGAAAGTGGCACGAGAACTGCAGTTGCATACCTCCTCTTTGAGCGACAAGATCATATCGACCACAGCAAGTTACAACGATGGTCAGACGGAATCGGTGAAGGTTCTTAGCAACGGTTTCGAAGGCACGCGGAATTCCACGACCTTCTCAGCGGGTGTCGAGGTAACCATTGACGACGGCCAGGGCGGACGTCCATCGGATTACGATTATGCCACGACTCGGTTTTTGTCCGACATACCGAGCCTTGAGAAGCTCGGACAGTCAGCAGTTGACAAGGCCGTCGCGAAGATCGGGCAGACCAAGCTCGAATCCGGAATGTATGACATGGTAATTGTAAATCGTGCCGCCAGTCGCCCCCTGGGTGCCCTGAGGGGTCCAATGACGGGCCGTTCCCTGCAGCAAAAACGGTCGTACCTTGACGGCAAGCTGGGTCAGCGGATTGCCTCCGAGAAACTGACGGTAATCGATGATCCGTTCGTCAAGCGTGGTCTGGGTTCGCGCACATTCGATCCCGAAGGTATGGCCACCCGTCGGCGAGTCATGATTGATAAGGGCATACTCAAAGAGTACTACATAAACTGCTATTACGCCCGGAAACTGGGCGTGGAACCCACGGGCGGTTCAACGACAAACACTGTCTTTGAATATGGCGATAAATCGGTCGATGATCTGGTCAGGTTGATGAACAGGGGTATCCTGGTTACCGGCATGATCGGCGGAAATTCCAATTCGACGACAGGCGACTACTCCTGGGGCATACGGGGTGCGCTGATTGAAGATGGGCGGCCGGTCAAGCCAGTGTATGAGATGAATATCTCCGGTAACCTCGAGGGATTGTGGGGCAACCTGGTGGAAGTCGGCAATGACCCGTTTGAGTATTCGTCGCTGCGACGACCATCATTTTATTTCAAGGACGTTCAGTTCAGCGGGCTTTAAGCGGTATTGCTTTTGTGTTTTGAGGATTACAGCCCGGTCTGCTGCGGCCGGGCTTTTCCGTATAATTCACAACATGGGGCGGATTGGTTATCAGTTGATGTCAAAAACCGCTTTATCCTGCTCCAGAATTCAGTACATTGCCGCGAATTATTGCGACGGCCACGCGCGTGGCCAATGATGGACTTACCAGGAGGAGGTGTTTCTTGAGAAGTGGATTTAACATGTTGGGTCTGGCTGTCGGATGCCTTTGTCTGCTTATCGGCGGGTCTGCGGTAGCGGTCGGTGAAGATACGACTGCAGTCGCTGCGGATTCCGCAGAGAGCGATGAGCCCAAGGAGTGGGATGTTGCGGTTCCAGCCGTCCCCGGTGATACCCTGGAGTTTGAGGTGAGCGAGGGGACCTGGATTTCGTGTGATGTTCATCCCGACGGTTCCCGCATCGTCTTTGACCTGCTCGGGGATATCTATACTGTTTCTATTGATGGGGGCGAGGCTACCCTGGTGTCGGGCGGATTGCCTTACGAAGTGCAGCCGCGCTACAGCCCTGATGGAAGCCGGATACTGTTTACTTCCGATCGAGGAGGCGGAGATAACGTCTGGGTTATGGATTCAGACGGGACCAACCGTCGAGCGGTTACCAAGGAAACGTTTAGACTGCTTAATAATGGTATATGGCATCCTGGTGGCGAATTCATAGTTGCCCGCAAGCATTTCACCTCCGGGCGAAGCATCGGTGCCGGGGAAGCCTGGATGTATCGTCTTGACGAAGGCGGCAATGGCATCAAGCTAACCAGCCGCAAAAATCAGCAGCAAGACGCCGGCGAGTTCACCTTTTCGCCCGATGGAAAATACCTGTACTGGTCAGAGGATATGTCGGGCGGAGAGACATTTGAGTACAATAAGGACGCCAACACATCGATCTACTGGATCCGGCGGCTGGACATGGAAACGAACGAGATCGTCAACCTGATTCGGTTTAACGGCGGCGCGATCAGGCCTACCATCAGTCCGGACGGTAAGACGATGGCCTTTGTTCGCCGCGTCAGGGCGAAATCTGTGCTCTGTCTATATAATCTGGAGACGGGCGAAGTCCGGCACCTGTATGATAAGCTCGACCGGGATCAACAGGAGACCTGGGCTATCTTTGGTCCCTGGCCCGGCTTTGACTGGACGCCTGACGGAAAGGAACTGGTGTTCTGGTCACAGGGGAAGATCCATCGCATTGACGTATCAACGGCTGAGGTCAGAGAGATTCCATTCACTGCCAGGGTTAAGCAATTTGTTGCCAAAGCCCTGCGCTTTCCGCCCGATTTGAGCGGCGAGACCTCTCCAGTGAAAGTGATACGCTGGGCTCAGGTAACCCCTGACGGCAGCAAGGTCATATTCCAGGCTCTGGGATATATCTATGAGCATGACATTGAAAGTGGCGGGTGCCGGAGACTCACCAGGCAAACCGATGAATACGAATTTGCACCCGAGATCTCGCCCGATGGAAAAAAGATCGTGTATGTCACATGGAATGACCGCGCTGGCGGGCGTGTCAAGACAATGGACCTGAACGGTGGATCTGGTCGGACGGTGGTTGCTGTACCGGGTCATTATGCGACGGCTTCGCTGTCGCCGGAAGGAAACTGGGTGGTTTACAGGCGCACCGGTGGTGATGGCTATAGAGGTCGTATCTGGGATGATGCACCGGGGATTTACATTATCGATTCTGAGGGGAGGGAGTCTCCTCGATTGCTGACGCGTGAAGGTTCCGCACCGAGGTTTGCCAAAGACGGCGAGCGCGTGTATCTGATTTCCAGAGACGGGGGGCAGAATGCTCTTATCAGCGTCAATCTGCTTGGCTCCGATCGCCGGGTACACGTCACCTCTGAACATGCGGGTGACTTCAGGCTCTCGCCGGATGAGAAATGGCTGGCCTTTGAAGAACTGTGGCAGACGTATGTCGTGCCGTTTCCGCAGGCTCCGACGCCGGTCTCAATCGGCCCGAATATGAAAAACCTGCCCGTCAGACGGCTCAGCAAGGATGGCGGTACTTACTTGAGCTGGTCGGCCGATAGCAGGTCGGTCCACTGGAATCTCGGTCCGGAACTCTCCATGTTTGACCTCGATTCGCTGTATAAGCCGGTCGAAGTGAAGGAGGAATCGACTGAGGGCGAGTCGGAGTCTTCCGAAACTGAAGAAGAACAGAAGAAACCGGAAGCCGTAACCATATTCCTTGGCTGGGATGAGCCGGTTGATGTTCCCGCAACGGATGTATACCTCGTGGGCGGGAGAATTCTCCCCATGCATGATCTGTCTGTGATCGAGAACGGGGTGGTGCATGTCACGGACAATCTCATCACCGAGGTCGGTACAGTCGGGGAGATAACAGTACCCGACGGTGCCGCGACAATTGACTGTTCCGGCAAGACGATTCTGCCCGGTTTTGTGGATATCCACTCACATGTGGGATCGAGCAACAATTCGATATACGCGCAGCAGAACTGGGGTCTGCTGGCCAATCTGGCCTTCGGCGTGACAACAATCCACGATCCGTCCAACTACTCGGAGATGATCTTCGCTGCGGCCGAGTTGGTCCGAAAGGGAGAACTTCTGGGTCCCAGAATATTCAGCACCGGAACCATACTCTATGGCGCGGAAGGGGATTTCAAGACGGTCATCAACAAGTATGAGGATGCTGTATCCGCTGTCAAGAGAACGGCTGCCTGGGGTGCCATCAGTGTCAAGAGCTATCAGCAGCCGAGGCGCAATCAGCGTCAGATGGTAATCAAGGCCGGCCGCGAACTCGGCATCATGGTCATACCCGAGGGCGGCTCAACCCTCACCCAGAATATCTCGCAGCTTCTGGACGGCCACACCACTCTCGAACACAACATACCGGTTGCGCCGCTGTACGAACCAGAATTACGGCTGCTGGGGCGCTTCGGCACCGGCTATACACCGACGCTGGTGGTGTGTTACGGTGGGCTATCGGGTGAGAAATATTTCTACCAGCACACCGATGTCTGGGCGAATGAGCGTCTGCTGACGTTTGTACCAAGATCATATGTCGATCCACGGGCCCGGCGGAGGGACATGACATCGGACGATGAGTATCATCATATAACGGTAGCTGAAACTGCAGCCGAGGTTGTCCGTCGCGGCGGCAATGTCCAGATGGGCTCGCACGGGCAGATGCAGGGACTGGCCGCTCACTGGGAAACATGGATGTTCGCTCAGGGGGGGATGACAAACCATGAGGCGCTGCGAGCGGCCACCTGGATGGGTGCTCGCTCCATCGGTCTGGATGGTCAACTTGGATCGATCCAGGCCGGTCTGTTGGCCGATCTGATCGTTGTCAATGGCGACCCGACACAGGACATTTATCTGTCTGAAAACATTGCTTATACTATGATCAACGGACGTCTATATGATGCCACCACGATGGATCAGCTGGAGCCGGAAAAGATACCGCTTCCTCCGGGACCCTTCACTGACGAGGTGACCAGGAGCGATATCGGCCATATTGACTGCGGTCCGTGATCCCATCCGATTGGAGTAAGTAACAGCTCAAATGGCCCGGTGAGACTACTCACCGGGCCACTTCTTGTACAGGAATCAATGAAGATTGATAAGACCAGTGGAAAGTTCTAAATGAACTTTTCTCGTTTTTGCAGGCGGAGCAAGGCGAGCATTATGGACACTAATGATCCGACCAGAATGTACACCCGGTTAAACAGCGTTGTTTCCATCCAGGCGAGAGTCTGATAGATATCGACCTGCTTGAATGGATTGTGAAAGAGATTCCAACGGCTTTCTTCCAGAGGTTCCTCCGCAATCCAGAGGGCCAGAACAAGTAGTATCATAATGACCGCTGCGGCGTTACCGCTTCGCAGAAGAGTGGCTATCATGAATCCAAGGCTGCCCAGAAAGAGTACCGGGAACATTACCTGGAACAACATGGATGATACACTGAAGTCGGCCATGGCAGCACGGCAGAAGAGGGCGAGCATTAGTAACAATATGGCTATCACTACGTATTGACTGAGATTTCTGGCCAGCCACACTTTGTAACGATAGTCGGGGATGCCGAACAGCGTCTCTGCCATGCCGGCGTCGACATCGGCCTGTATTGAGTAAGCAGACGGATAGAACACGAGCAGGGCACCCGGAACCAGCAGAAAGTAGTAGACCGCTTCGGCCGTTGGCGGGGTTTCTTCGTCCAGTGCGTAAATGACCACAACGGTAAGAAACAGGGCGATAGCCAGGAAAAGAAAGTAGATGAACCGACCTGCGAATATATTGGATGCGTTGTAGCGAACGAACGCACCCAGGCTTTTCAGCCAGCTCATCCAGCGGGAGTCGATGAAGCGAGATTTCTGTTTCGAGCCGCCGCTGGTCACGCTTCCTCCTTTTGGTCAAGGAGTTGAAGGTACGAATCTTCCAGGGTCGGCGTGACAGGAATAGCCTCCGGCAGTGGCTTCTCATCGGCGAGGACCCTGATTCTGATCATTTCTCCGTCACGCATGTGATGCACTATCCTGAGTCTCCGTCGAACATCGTCGAACGAATCTTCACTGACCGTCACCTGCCAGACCGAACCACGGGTAAGGTCCACCATCTCGCCCGGCGATCCCAGGAACTTGACCTCTCCATCGGCCAGGACGGCGAGAAGGTTGCACGAACTGGAAATGTCCTCGATAATGTGCGTAGAGAATATGACAATTCGGTCGCGCGCCAGGTCTGACAACAGGTTGCGAAACCTTATTCGTTCCCGGGGGTCCAGCCCGGCCGTTGGCTCATCGACTACCAGGATGCGCGGCAGGTGTAATAGAGTCTGAGCAATCCCCACGCGTTGCTTCATCCCGCCCGAAAAGCTCTTGATCTTGATGTTCTTGCTGTCGTCGAGGTGCACCGAACCGACGGCGCGGTTGACTATCTCGGCTCGCTCATCTGAGTCCCAGAGCCCCTTTAACAAGGCCTGATAGTCCAGGAATTGATACGCTGTCATGTTTTCGTAGGTACCAAATTCTTGGGGCAAGTAGCCTATGAGCGACTGAAGCTCCTCGCGGTATTTGCCCATATCGAGGCCGTTAATTGTTACCGTGCCGCGGGTTCCTTCCAGGACCCCGCAGATTACCCGCATGAGAGTGGTCTTGCCGGCGCCGTTGGGTCCGACCAGTCCGAACATGCCGCTACCGATCTCCATCGAAACCTGGTCGAGGGCCCGGAAGGGTATCTTTCTTTTGCCGATGAGGGGGATGATCTTCACAAACCGGTAGAACGCCTTGCGCAGTCGGCGAAAGCGACCGGTAATGCGGGCTATTTCGATCCGATCACGGTAGAGCCTTTGTGATGTGTTATATATCAGAACGGCAAGATACCAGGTTACACCGATTATGATTGTCAGAGGCAAGCCGAATCCCAACGTGTAAAACCAGACGAGATTGGCCAGCGGCAGACCCCAGAACAGTATTCTCGGTAATGCCCTCAGCAACCGTTTGACCATCCCGGGTCCATACACTCCGTCAACCGCCAGCAATCGGCGACCCAGGGCTACAGTGTAGACATAAAACCCGGCCGTCGTCATGAGAATCCAGAACCCACTCTCCAGGTACATGTAGGCAAAGTAGAACAGAAAGGCATAAAGAGCCGGATGCCACCCTACTTTCACCCTGCGTCCTGCGGTTAACTGCAGGCCTGATCTCTCCAGGCGCTGCCTGCGACGATCCCCTTTGCGCCACTCGCGAATGAAGCGCGGGAAGTCGTCATAGAATTTCACGACATTGCGTACAGTAATCCGGATCGGCTCGTCCTGCGGTATTATCCTGGCCCTGGTGCGACGCAGCGATGTCATGGCGAAATATGTGAAGGCGGGAATCCCTCCGAGAAGGGTCACCATGTTTCCGATACGCCACAACGTGGACTCAACGTTAAAGTAGATCAGAACCAACCCACCGGCCAGCGCCGCGACCTGAACTGATTTGATCTTCCAGTCAAGTTGACGCCACCATCGAAGGACCCTGTCCAGGCTGAACGAAAACGTTGGGATAAGAAGCAGAGTGAACAGGGTAGCAAATGCTAGGCCGCCGATCACGGTGATGGCAAAGGGGGCACCGATCGCGGCCACAAACTCAGCCTTGCCCATGGCCAGCGGCAGCATACCCAGCACCGTTGTAATTGCGGTTATCAGGATAGGCCGCATACGAGCCTGGCCGGCACTCAGCAGGGCCCGGGCCGGACGGAACCCGCGACGATTCAGCAATCGCGAATAGTCGATCAGAATGATCCCGTTGTTGACCACCACACCCAGCAGTATCAGAAAGCCGATCAGAGCATTGGCATTGAGGAGGGAATTACCGGTGAGAATCAGTCCCCAGAAGGCACCGATAGTAGCCAGCGGGATGGCAAACATTATTACCAATGGCTGAATGAGAGATTCGAAAACGGAAGAGAGGATCATAAAGATCAATATTACTGCCGCCGCGATCAGGAAGTAGAAATCGGAAAAATCCATCTCGTCGTGAATCACTTCGACAGAGACACCGGCCGGCAGTGACATGTCATCAACGATCTGCTCCACGCTCAGTCGAGCCGCCTCCAGCAGTTGCTTCGACTCCTCTATTTCCGCCTCGAAGCGGTACACTATTTCTATTTCTTTCTCCTGGTTGGCCCGGTTGATATTCGGCGTCGCGCTGGTGTAGACAAGGCGCGACAACTGCAGGATAGGCACGGTTCCACCGGAGGCGGACGGAATATCAAGCTGTCTGAGGTCGTCAGAGGTGCGGTCCTCTTGCTGGCTGCTCTTGATTATGATGTCGATGTCCTCTCCGCCGGATCTAAGAGTAGCCCCCGATGAAAACTCGCGATTGAAGGAGCCGAATTCGGATACCAGGGTCGACGGCGAAACATCAAAATAGTTCAGTGCTGCGTGATCCAGCATAAGATCTATACCGGGTCTCGGCCGACCGACGGTAGTTCTGGACCTGCGAACCGTCTCCAGGTTATCGATGTTGTATTGAATGTCATCCGCCACCGTCTGTAGCAGTTCGAGATTTTCCCCTCGAATCACCACTCTCTCTTCCGTCGTACCGATACCGAGCAAACGACTGAAGGCCCGTTGGCCACCGAAACCGTCTCTACCACCACCCCGGTAGCGAGCATCCCCGGTCGGTTGTTCATAGGAGAAATCAACTCGCGGGAAGGCATCTTCGAGAGACTCGATCATCTCTTCTTTTATCCCCTCGAGGTTGCGACGGCCGATCTCTTCAAAGTCCTCCTTGAGCCTGAAAGTGAAAGCGATATTATCCTCTTCTACGTTGGCCAGTCGTTCGTCTATTTCAGGTATCTCACTGAGTCTCTTGTCCATTTCAACGGCTTGATCGTCTGCCGAGGTAAGGGTTGTCCCGGACGGAAGAGTGGCGTAGAGACTGAACCTGTCGGTCTCGATCTCCTCGGGAACACTCATGCTCACCCTCAGACAAATGACAATGCTGAGAAACAGCAGAACGACACTCACGATGGCCGTACGGGCGGGGAAACGGAAGCATGATTTAAGAAACAAAGTATAAATCTGCTGCATGCGGTGGGATCGAGCCAGGGTTCGCATGGCTGGTGAGTGAAGACCTTTGTGGTGCTTCAGGAATCGGTATGAAAAGGCCGGGATCAACAGAAATGCAATGCCCAGCGACACCAGCAGGGTTGAGATTACGGAAACACCGATGTGCCGTCCAAGAGTTCTGACCAGGAAGTTACTTGAAAATACAAACGGCAGGAATACCGCGACTGTAGTGAGGGTTGCGGCCAGGACCGGTCGCCAGACCTCGCCCGCACCCGTGACCACCGCCTGCAGGGCTTCCTTGCCCCGGGCTACCTGGCGGTGGATGTTTTCCAGCACGACAATGCTGTTGTCCAGCAACATCCCCAGCGCTATGGCGATCCCGAACAATGACAGCGTGTTGATGGTAATGTCGTTGAGGTAGAAGAAATTGAGGGCTATGAGCACGGAAACAGGTATGGTTGCTGCAATCACCAGCACCAGGGGAAGGTTCCGAAGGAATATCCAGAGAACCAGCACGGCCAGCAGGCCGCCGATGAGGGCAAGTTGCTTTATGGTCCCAATGTTCTCGCGGATGTCATCCGACGAGTCGCTACGAATGACCAATTCAACACCTGATTGCTCCAGAACCGAATTGAGATTATCAATGGCATCGCGTGTCCGGTTAGACAGATCCAGGAGATTCGCCTGCCGATCACGCATCAGCGTGATTGAGATCGACTCGAGCCCGTTTACACGTGAGATCGAGGTCTCTTCGGCGGCGCCGTCGATGATCTGTGCCACGTGTTTGAGCTGGATGGGCCCTTGACTCCGGAGCACTATCTCGCCGAGGTTCGACACCGAGGTGTAGTCTGTAGCGAGATTGACGGCGAACTGGCGATCACCTTCAATAGCCTGCCCCAGGTAATCGCGCTGGCGGCTGCCGCCGGAAATAGCCTGCGACACCTGGGCAGGAGTCAGGCCGTGGGCCTCAAGGGTCTCCTCATCCAGGATTACTTCGACCGAATGGGTGCGGCCTCCGTATATGGCGACGTTTGCCACACCATCGATGTTTTCCAGTTCCGATGCAACCTTTCTGTCAACCACGTTGCGGATCTGATCGAGCGATCCCGAGCCCCTGGCCTCCAGTGACATGAACTGATTGGCCAGTTGTTCGGTGTCGATTTTCCAAACGGTGACGAAGAATTCTCCATCCAGTGTGGATCTTACCTCTCCCACACGTTGCTGCAGTTTGAGATAAGCGAACCTGAGATCTGTTCGTTCGGAGTAGTAGGCAAGAACGATAGTGCGTCCGCGGTTGATATATGATTCGATGCGCTCAATATCCTCCAGCCCGGCAATAGCTGACTCAAGTGGAATGACGGCATGCCGTTCCACGTACTTTGGGTCGGCGTCCCGGGCCGAACCGATGGCCACGATCAGAAGGGGGAGTTCCACGGATGGCTGGTTTTCGACGGGCAGATGATAGTATGAAACCGCACCCAGCAGGCATAGTGCCGCAATGAGCATCGACACCAGGATCGGTCTCCTGATAATAAACCGGATCATTCGGATTCCTGCTCCGATTCGGTCGACAGCCGCACGCGTCCGGCCAACATGTGATAAACCGAGGGGATAACGACAAGAGTCAGGGCCGTGGAAGTGAACAGGCCGCCTATGACAGCCACAGCCATGGGGGCCCGAAGTGAGGCGCCTTCACCGATTCCAATCGTCAGTGGCAAGAGAGCCAGAATAGTTGTGACAGAAGTCATGATTATGGGTCTCACACGGGTTTGACCTGCATTGATAATCGCGTCCTTCAACTCCTGACCGCCGCGGCGGTTCTGGTTGATACGGTCAACCAGAATTATAGAGTCGTTAACCGCAATACCGGCCAGCATGATGATCCCTATATATGACATGATGTTGAACGGCATACCCAGCACCAGCAGCAGGATGACGGCGCCCACCCCGGCCAGCGGGATGGTAAGCAGGATGACAAACGGGTGCCTCAGAGATTCGAACTGGGCCGCCATGACCATGTAGACAAGAATCACGGCCAGCAGCAGCGCGAACCCAAGGTTGCCGAAAGCTTCCTGTCGCAACTTCTCTTCACCGGTAACATCAAAGTAATATTCCGGAGGTGCTGCGATACCGTAGATTTCCTGGCGGACTCTGTCGGCAACGTGATCAAACGGTTCGTCACTGGCTATGTGTCCTGTCACTCGGGCAACCCGGGTCTGGTTGTTTCTGGTAATCTCGCGAGGTGCGATAGTGCGGTCGAGACGGGCTATCTCGTCAAGCCTCACGCGACGTCCCGATGGCGATTCCAGGAGAATCGCCTCCAGCTCACCCAACGAGATTTCCGGACGGCGCAGCATGATGTCGGTGTAATCTCCCTGGTATTGCATCTGCCCGGCTTCCCTGCCGGACAAGAGAGCCCTTAGTTCAGTACCTATCTGGCTGGCCTCAAGAGAGAACTGAGCGGCTACGGTGCGGTCTATCCGGATGTTAATTTCCGGTCGGCCCTCGCGGAAACTGGTTTCGAGATTGGTGAGGTCCGGGATCTCGGCAAGTCTGGTTCTGACGGTATCAGCCAACGCATAGAGTACGTCCAGATCCTCTCCTTTGATCTCCACCACGAGAGGAGCGGTCGTGGTGCCGAGGGTAGTCTTCAGAGCCGTTTGCTCCAGGGAGAGATAAGCCTCGGTATTGGGGAGCGAAGACAGCTCATGGTCGAGCCCGGCCACGAGCGACTGGATATCTGAAGCCGCCTCCGGCTTGAGCAACAAGTGGATCTCGGCATTGTTCTCATCGGCCAGGGCACTTTCTTCGTCAGCCGACGCTCCGGTCGGCCCCACCCTGGAGTAGACATGACTGATTTCTGAGGGGTGTTTTTCCCTGATCACATCCTCAAGCCGTCGAACCGTCGCTTCCGTGCGATCGAGGCTTGTTCCCTCAGGCAAAGCAAGATTGATGACAAGTTCACCCTGAGCCGACCTCGGCATGAATTCGGAGCCGACCAGGGGAATAATCAGAATGGTGGCGACGACAAGCACGAAAGCGGACAACACCACGGCGATCCGGTTTCTCAGGACGCCTTCGAGAAACCTGGCGTAACCGGGAAACTTGATTGGCTTTGAGGGCTTTTTCCCAGTCGATTGTCGAAGGAACTTCGTGCAGAGCATCGGTATTGCTGCCAGGGCGACGAAGAGTGATGAAATCAAAGAGTAAGCAACTGTCCATGCCTGCTCTTTGAAGAGCTCACCGGCCGCTCCCTGAAGATATACTATTGGCAGGAAGACAACGATGGTGGTCAGGGTGGAACTGGTGATGGCACCGCCCACCTCGCCGGCGCCAAGAACAGCCGCCTCAGAAAGCGGCCGGCCGCTCTCCAGGTGACGGAAGATATTTTCCACCACCACAATCGCATTGTCGACGAGCATACCGGCACCAAGGGCAAGGCCACCAAGGGTCATAACATTGAGTGACAGTTCGTTGAAGAACATAAGGTTGAAAGTAGCCACGATAGAGATCGGGATAGCGACGCTTATGATCGCCGTGACGCCCAGGCGTCTGAGAAAGACAAAGAGGACTATGACGGCAAGGAAGATACCTATCAATCCTGTCTGTTCGACCTCTGTGACGGCACTGCTGATGAATCCGGCCTGGTTCTGGATTATCTCGAGTTCATGCCCGGGCAGAGTCGTCCTGATTCGGTTCAACTGGTCATCGGCTGCTTTTGCCGCGTCGATGGTGTTGTATCTTGCTTCTTTGAAGATCTCCAGGGCGATACACCGGCGGCCGTCAAATCGCACGATGTTCTCGGGTTCATTGAGCACTATGTTTACATCCGCAACTTCGCGCAAATATATCGGCACCCGTTTCGACGACTGCTCCTCTCCGAGTCTGGCCGTGGTGGCCGGCGACCGATAGGCCACAATGAGGTTTTCCAGATCGTCCTTCGAAGTCAGTTCGCCGACGCCGCGGATCAGGTAACGACGACCCATTTCAACAATTGAGCCGCCGGTCATATTACGGTTGGTCCTTACTATCGTGTTGGCAAGCTGGTCGAAACTGAGGCCGTAGGCTTCCAGCGTGAAGGCATCGGTTCTGATTTCCACTTCACGATGTCTGCCGCCTATGATATCAACTCCGGCCACACCTGGCAGGCGGATTAACTCGTTCTGGATAACATTCTCAGCGGTCCGACGAAGAAGGTCCAGATCTGAAATATCCGGGTGGTAGAGAACAGCCGTCAGGATCGGGACGGCGTTCGGATCATGCTGAGTGACCGTAATCTCATCGGCATCGCTGTTCTGAGAATAGTCCGCCATCGCCTTTTGCAGGTCAAGGAAAGCCTCGTCCATGTCGGTGTCCCAGGTGTATTCCACCGTAATCAGGGCACGTCCCACCCGTGAGATCGACATGACGTTCCTTACGTTCTTCCCCCGCACAGCGGCCGCTTCCAGTTGTTCCACGAACTGCTGTTCCATCTCTGCGGGTGGTCGTTCGCCCGCGGTGACCTCAACGAACAGGCGAGGGTTATTCAGGTCCGGCAGAAGGTCAACGCCGAGGCGAGTGAACGAAATATACCCCAGCAGGAGAATGGCGAGGATTGCCATCAGCACGGTGGTCGGGTACCTGACGGAAAATTTGGCAAGTCTGTACATTGTCTGTCCGCCTGTGCCCGCTTACTTGGTTACCTTGACCTTGGAACGGTTTCGCAGGGTTTCGAAACCTTCCACCACCAAACGGTCGTTCACTTCCAGACCGTTCAGGACTTCAACCTCCTGCCGATTGGACAGGCCGATGTCAAGGTGATGCTCGACAGCTATGCCTCGATCGACCACGTATACCACCTTGTCCCCACGTCGCTCAAGGACAATGTCCTTGGGTATGACAATGGCGGAATCGCGTCGTTCCACAATGATGTCTATTTTGGCAAACATGCCGGGCCTCATGAACAGGCTGTCGTTTGATATTTCAATGCCGACCTTGAACATCCGGCTGTCGGGGTCAAGAGCGGGCGAGACCTGAGTTACGACACCGAAAAGGGTGTCATCAGGCCGACCGTAATTGGTGACCAGGGTTTCCTGTCCCTGTTTGACGCGGCTCATTTCCTTGCCAGGCAGGGTTACCTCGGAATACAGACGGGAATAATCCATCACCTGACAGATCAAGGAACCGACCTCAACGAGCTGATTGGCAGAGTAAAACGGGAGATCAACAAGATAGCCGTTGAAGGGTGCGGTTATGCTCAGTTTGGCCAACTGTAGAGTGGCGTTGTCGAAGGAATAGCGGGCATCGATGAATGTTCTTTCGGCGTCGGTCAGCTCGCGTAGCGTGACCCCGCCTTTGTCGTAAAGAGCCTTCTGTTTATCATACTCTCGTTGCGAAATGTCGTGGTTCAGTTTCTTGGAGTCATAACCGATCTGGTTTTCGAACTCCGCATTGACCAGCCTGACAATCACCTCGCCACGGACTACCCGGTCACCCATGGCAAACGGCCTGCCCGTGCGCGGGTTGCTTTGAAGTTGGTAGTATCCCGCCTGCTGGGCCTTGAGAGTGGCTTCCTTGACAGCCGACACGGTGCCGGTCGCAAAGGCGTATGCCTGGAACGGTTGGTACTTTATCTCTTCGACCCTGACGGGAATTGATGATTGAACATCTATTTCCGGCCCATCTTCCTGGCAGCCTGAGATGACGAGTACCAGACAGGTCAGGGGGACAACAAATATCCTCGGTATCATATAGCTCTCCTACTCCGACTCGAGTACGGCACGGTTGTTTTCAAAGTCCCATAAGGACCGGATTTTGAGATCCAGCAGTGCGATTTTGTAATCTATCAAGGCCCGAACTTCCTGTAATCTTGCATCAGAAAGCTGGTTCTGGTAAAAGGCGATATCCTTCGACGAAAGCTCGCCGTTTCGGTATCTCTCCAGGTTAATCTCGTAGGTCAGCCTGGCATTCTCGACGTTCTTTTCGGCGATTTCGATTTGTGTCTGCTGATTCTGCAGCCGGCGGTAAGTCTGATTGATCTGGGCGACGATTTGACGGCGTTGTTCTTCGGCTGAGAGTCTACGGCTGTCCACCTGGCTCTGACTTGCCGCCATGCGGTGCTCTTTCTGACCCCAGTCGAACAGCGGAATCTGAACAGATACGGCCACTGACCTGTCCTGCGGCGGTTTCCGATAAGCCTCACTGAGGGTCGAGCCGGTACCGGACAAACCATAGCTGAGGTCCACCGAAGCTTTGAATTCGTTTTCAGCACCGGCGCGGGTGAGGTTGAAGAGAGCATTCTGAATTTCAATATCAGCCTGTCGAAGCTCCATTCGATTTTGAAGACCATGATTGACGGCGTCAACAAGATTGACCTGGACGATTGATTTTTCAATATCCGCCACAACCTCAAACTCCTCAGCCAGATCAAGACCGATAAGGATTCTGAAATTGTCGCGTGCGTTTTCGTAGCCGATCTCCGCATTCTGGAGACTCGATCGGCTCGTGGCGCGAGTTATATCAGCCTGCAACAGCTCTTCACGAGCGACAATCCCGGCGCTGACCTTGTTATTGATTATGTCGTAACTCTCGGAGGCATTTCCGTAACTCTCTCGTTCGATCTGAACACGCTGATGCTGATGATACAGGTTCAAGAAGCTCTCGGTGACATCCAGCTCGATTCGCAATTTCTGAATAGCATGGTTGAGCTGCGCGTTTTCGAGTTCAAGTTCGAGTTCACGGAGTTGCATGCTAGTACGATTGTACGTGAACAGCGGTTGGTTATACGCAAGCGACAGTGACTGCTGATATGTTGTGGTCGATATCCCCAGTGAGGAACTCTCCCGCCAGTCCAGAGTCTTTGTAAAACTAAGAGTGCCGTCGACCCATTTGATCGGCTGGGACATCGAAAACCGGGCTGAGGAATTCTTGAGGTCGTTGGCAAACCATTCGGAGAAGCGGTCGCTCCAGACCTGTCCGCGAGCCAGCCTGATAGGCGTCAGGTCCAGATTAAATTGCAGCTTAAGACCAGCCTGCTGAGCCTTGAGACTGTGCTCACTGGCTTCGAGATTATATGTAGCCTGGCGCATGGTGGGACTGTTGGAAGAAGCTATCTCGAGGGCTCGCTCGAGAGTGAGTTGTTCAGCCCCGACGGAAGACCACAGCAACAGGGCCACGGAGAGCCATAGTATGTGGATACCAAAGGCGGCTTGCGATTTTCGTTTTCTTCTGGGCAGTGTTTTCATTCTGTGTCTCTCGCTATCAGCAAAACTTGATCTTATCCGCCTGTTTTATCTCTTGACCCACTTGACGGCGTCCGCAGTGACTATGCCGACCTCGTTTCTGTCGGTCAGCTCCACCCAGGCCGCGCCGGCTGATAGCCGGTAAGTGCCCAGGTAGTTCCAGCCCTCTTCGGCTCCGTTCAGGTCAAAGGGGACCCTGTCCACGCCGTCCTCATGGTGCACGACGAAGTGTTTCTCGCCCATGTTTTCTGTCTGCCCGCGGCGACGGCGCCTCCGCCAGGGTCGGTGGTCCTCACCGCTGCAATAGTAGTAAACGTCATAATTTCCGGCTTCTTCAAGATCTGCCGACCAGGTGGCCATGCCGGCACCGTCGCCGGCCTTCTTGTAGTATGCAGAATGAACGAACTGGCCGTGGAAATTCTGGTCCGTGGTGGCGACCCATCTTCCCGGCGGATTCCAGAACCGCATGCCGACGTAGGTTTCCTCCTCCCTGTCCGATCCGAACAGGGTCAGGAGTGTACGACGCAGCCAGTTCTCTTTGGCCGGATCCTTTACGTCAAACCCTGCATCTTCGTTGTCCACAAGGTACTCACCGGCTTCTACAATATCATCCGGGTCGAGCGGCGCACTGAGTTCAGCTTCGAAGGGCAACTCATTGCGGCGGAGTTTCTGTTCGCGGAAGGATATCCGGATTACCGACGGGATATTCTGTGAGGCATAGGTCTCGATGGCAACAACTGAAACTGGTTCGTCCACCAGAAAGCCGATGGACTTGGTCGTCATAGATGGAACAAACACGGGTCGTGAGTAGTCGGTCTGAGCCTGTCCCCGTGTCCACCAGGGTCGGAAATCTACTCCCTGACGACGGTATCGAACATCCACTCTAATCCCGCCATCCAGCTTCGTAGGGTTGCTGATGGCGAATTTTACCTGGGTGCGAGTGCGTTCTCCGTCCAGCACTTTGTAGCACTCGATGTCTTCAACCATGTAGCCGGGCAGCAGCGTGTCGTTGTACCAGGAGTCGAACATGGTCGTGGCATCAAAGTCACCCAGGCTGTCAAGAAAGTTCAGAAGCAACTGATCGGAAGCATCCCGGCCCTGGTTGGAATGAAGGAACCGATTCATCTGTGATGCGAACTTTTCCTCTCCTATCTTCAGTTCCATCTGGGAGAGTATGAACCGTGCCTTGGCCTCCAGCGCCGCCACGCGCGTGGCCCGTTTCATGGATGTCTCTGAGAGAATGTCGGCGAGGGAGAGGTGGCGCAGCGCGATGTTGGCCTCTTCTGCATCGGTCAGTCCGCGCCAGCGTCGGGAACGGGTATCCTGTATCACGGCCACCCGTTCGGCGAAGTGTGCCTCGAAAGCCCTGTTTATTATCGGCCAGCGATTGGATGTAAGATGGCTTGTGTAAGTCACAAAGTTTGGAAATATGCAGTAGCGTGGGTCCAGTTCATGCTCTCTTCCGGGTCCCCATCTGTTAGTCTGTCGCTCCAAAATATCGATTTTGGCAAACAATGAAAAATAGCCGGCCTGTATTTCCCTGGGCGAATCGGCCTGGTTGGATCGCTCCTGTCTTCGGCGGGCTGCCCGTTTCATCTGCCGGAAGTCGGTCCCTGCTCCGATTGTCCCCATCTCCGGCATGAAGACAATCTCCGGTTGCACCATGTCCTGGGTAACTGTCCACAGCCTGTCGTAACTGTAAAACTGAATAGGGACCTCGACGATTGACAGTCGCTCAAACGGATAGTCCAGACCCAGCGTTACCTCGTAGTCGTTGCGTAATTCACGGATCAAGGCGGGTAGAGTGTCGGTGAGTTCATCAAAAAAGGGCATAAAGAAATCGTGACCCGGCAGATAGTGGATTGAATAATTGACGCTGTCGACTTCCAGGGACTTATGTTCGTATTTGCCCAGGGTCAATGATATCTGCGGCAGTCGCGATTCGGGCCGAAAGGTGTATCGGTTTCCCAGGTCGGTGGAATCTATCATCACGTCCCCCTGAGAGATGGCCGACATGTCGCGCGGAATCAGGACCGACAACTTGTAGTCTGACCAGTTCTGGCGTGCTGCCGCCGGGAAGGCTGCTCCCGAGGAAAGTCCCGGCGTGGGGTACCATCCCGCCTCCGGAGTCAGATGCACATAGTCGGAGGTTATGAAAGCGTACTTTTTCGGGATAGTATAGAGCCACAGCCGGTATAGTTTTTCGTACTGCTCGTCCTCAATGTCCAGGTAGCAGTAGCGGGAATCCACCTGACCGGAATAGGAAAAGCGCACGGGCATCGAGTCCCCTGGAGCCACAGGCTGATCCGGCTTCAGCCAGACCAGCTGTAGCTCCCTCCTGGAAGATATCGGCTTTCCGTTGGATAGTATCAGTGACAGGTGCAGCGAGGGATTCAGCGAGAACAACAACGAATCGAGTTCTTGTTCAGTGCTGTTTACAATCATCAGGTCGACATCGGCAGCGATTGTATCCGCCCCGTGGTGCAGGTCGATCTCATACGATGTAACCGTGGGGGCAGGTGAAGTGACCGCTTTCTGAGCGGATGCTCTCATGCGGTTTCTGAGATCCCGACCGGCATATTCTGTTTCAAGGTGGGATGTGATCATCAGGGTTGCCGCGACCAGACAGCCAACGGCAACAGAAGCAGCGCCGACATTGGCCCAGGTCGACTGCCGAAGCCGGCGTGTCAGAAGGACAGTTGCGGCAATCAGGGCGACCCCGACAAAGAAGTAGAAGCCTCTCAGCAGGAATGGACCCTCGGCGTGGCCAAGCCCGATGATGCCTGAATAGATCATGGGCTGATAAAAAGCGTAGACGTCAAAAACATAGAACAGCTCGGAGCCCAGGAATATCAGGACCAGGAGAGAATATCCCAGCATCAGAGCAAACACCAGGGCCTGACTGCGGAGCAAGGTGACCAGCAAAAACGAAATGCCGATCACAAATACCAGGGTGGGCAGAGATATGAGGGCCGTAAAATATACATAGGCCTGCCACGCAAACAGTGAATCAAGAAAGAACAGGTCCACGATGGCGGCCTGGAGCAGCACCAATCCATGCAACACCGCAAATACAGACAGAATACCGGCCACTTTGCCTGTTATGTAATCGAGGTTTGAGTAAGACCTTGCCTGAGTCACCTGAGTTGTGTCATGCTTACGGTCGCGCTTTATGAACTCGGTGGCCAGAAAGGCGGCGATGATACCCACGTAAATGTTCAGAAGTTTGACGTCGGTCAGCACCAGTGAACAGGAAAGAGCTCGTACGTAGTGAGGAGGTCCTTCGCCGGGAAGTGCGAATGCAATGGAGAAAAATACCAGGATTATTAGTCCGAGCAGTGAGAATATGCGAAAGGCCCAGGATCTAAAGAGCAATTTGGCCTCAAACCGGGCGATTGTATATATGGCGTACAGGTTCAACATGGTGCCTACTCGCGTCTGCCGGTCACCATCCGTTGTCTGATGTTTCAAGATCCATGTCGTAGCCAATCGATTGCATGAAATAGATGTAAGCGTCTTCCATGTTGGGTTCAGCCGGCTCGACCGAACCGGCCGGTCTCTCGTCCCCAACCAGACGAAGCTCGTAACCGTGCTCGGACGGCACCGCCGATATTACCGGATACCTGGCCTTCAACTCATCCAGTTCCAGGGCTGACGCATACACTTTCCAGACTCTGCCTTGCGCCTGTGTGACCAGGGTGTCAGGCGAACCTTTAAAGACGATACGTCCGAGGTTCAACAGGGCCACATGAGAGCAGGTCGATGAGATATCGCCCACAATGTGCGTTGAGAGAACGATAATAATGTCCTGTCGGGAGAGATCAGCCATAAGATTCCGAAAGCGCAGCCTCTCCTGCGGATCCAGGCCGACCGTTGGTTCGTCCACGACCATTATCCTTGGCTCGCCGATCAAAGTCTGTGCTATTCCAAGCCTGCGTTTCATGCCGCCCGAAAGCTTGCTTGCCTGCCGGTCACGAACTTCGAACAGACCGACGTCCTCAAGCAGCTGATCGACTCTGGCCAGCCGATCCTTTTTCCGTCGAAGGCCACTCATGGCACCGGCGTAATCCAGAAACTCCCACACGGCAAGTCTCGAAAAAGTGCTGAAATCCTGCGGCAGGTATCCGACCAAGTTACGAATCTGTTTCCGGTTACGCTGAAGATCCAGCTCATCAATCCGCACTTTGCCCGAACTTGGCTTCAATAACGTTACCAGGATGCGTATAAGAGTGGTCTTGCCGGCCCCATTTGGTCCCAGTAGCCCGAACATACCGCTATGGATCGTCAGATCAACATCCCTTAGCGCGTACTTGCCGCCCGAATACTGCTTGGAGAGTTTTTGAATCTCTATCTGCAATTTTGATCTACTGTCTCCAATGTGTTCGGGGACTTCTCCATGGCCTGGCCGTCGCAGAAAGTACCGCGAGATCCGCCAGGTGGTTGAGACGAAAGCCGGCAGCCGATACTATCACTCATCGTCTCTGTGATTTGACCGCTCGGGCCGGTAAAATGTTACCGGCGGCGCTTTTATATCCTTCAGCGTTACGTTAGTCCTCCCTCCGGTTAACGGTCCCGTGTAGCCAGAGTCAGCCTGATGCTCACGGACTGTGCCGCGAGCGCCTGTCTGCCGCCCGGCCGATCTGGCCTGCGAGTACTGTCCTGCTCGGTCCGTACTCGACGCCGAGTACTGTCCGGGCGCTCCCGTCGGTTGGTGTCCAGCCTGGACTGATCACCTTCACGGCGGCCCGGCCGGCCTCTCCGGTCTCCACGCCAGCGACGGCCGCCGTAGACTATGTCGGCTGAAATTACATCGCCGGGTGCAGCCGATAGCCCATACCAGTCAGTCGGGGTGCTATGAAGTGGTATGCTGAACTCGTAATTGAAGAAGCCTCGGGAAATATCGTATGCGAAAGTCGGCCCGTCCGATCCGTCCGGCGAAAGGACTTGCACCGGCCTGCCGACGGAATCAGTGACCGCTAACGCTCGGGGAATGCGGTCCTCCATAGCATACAGCCGGTCCAGCCGGTCTTCGGTCATCTGGCGCGCTTGATCTTCTCCTTCCAGTTCGACCAATTCGACCAGTGAGGGGCCGTCCCTGGCGGTAAGCACAAGAGTGTCGTTGTCGGAACCAAGCCTGAGTGTCAGTCCGCCCATCCGGATGGCGCGGGCGGCCCGTAGATCCTTCGTCTTCACCAGCACGTAGAGATTATCCGCATCGTTACAGAGCGCCGTTAAAATGGCGTCTTCTTTTACGACAGTGATCTTAGATTCGTCCCAGTCGTCTGTTCGACCGTCGATCTGCGGTGTCCGCGAGGCCCAGGTGCACCTGGTTTCACCACTCCCGCAACTGACTGCCGCCAGCAACACACATGCGGCTGCAGCCCCCAGGACTATTGTCGTCGAACCCGGGCCATCACCTAACATCTGTTCTCTCCCTTCCGGGCAAACTGGTTTTCATCCTATACGGTCAGACAACTTATCGGTTACGGGAGATTAATGGAAGCAGAAAGGGCGTCCGAGCGGCCGCCCCCTGCTGCGAGCAATCGCGTGACGAGAAAACGGGGCCAGCCCTGGAGGTCCGAAATCGCCTCGGCCCCAGACCGTAGTCAGGTTGTTCACAGTTCGAAAGTCTGGTCCAGATCGGGGGCAACGCACTGCCATCCGTACTCGTCCTGCAGATGACTGGCCATGGAGTCCGTTTGTGATTGTTCACCGTGAGTTACAAAGACCCTGCGAGGAGCCTTCTTGATCGGCTCAAGCCAGTGTATCAACTCATACCAGTCGGCATGCCCTGACAGGCCGTGAAGCGAGGCCACATCGGCCCGGACCTCAACCGGCTGTTTGTGGATATACACTGTTTTTGCGCCCTCAGCGATTCTCCGGCCGAGCGTGCCCTCGGCCATGAACCCCACCAGCACCAACCTTGTCCTGGGATCGGGCAGGCGGTTGATGAGATGGTGAAGGATACGCCCGCCGGTGAGCATGCCTGACGCTGAGAGTATAATGGCCGGACCCTTGAGTTTGTTGAGTGACTTGGACGATTTCCTCTTGCGGTGCAGGTGGACGTTGGCGCCTTCGATAGCGCACTTTGGACCCTTTAGCTCAGGAAGGCCTATCGAATGATAATGGCGATGTTTGATGTATGTCCTGGTTACCGAG
>CP070824.1:1216911-1231437 GCA_020344395.1 Candidatus Zixiibacteriota bacterium
TGATGAAGAGGTAGTCAATCAGAAGCGTAACGTCGCTTATATCGACTTGCTCGTCGCCGTTCAGGTCACCACAGATATATGGCAGTTCAGCCACTGACTTTGCCATCGCTTCTATCGTATCATTGGCCGTATTGTCATCCTCTGTCAAATCGGCGACAGCTATAATTGTGTAGGTGATACCCGTGTCGGCGCCGACGGTCCAGGGGGAGAACGATACCGTCCGTATCCCCGCGGCCGGCAAATCGACGATATTGACGGTATCGGCATACACTAATCCGCTGCCGTCGGTTATGTGGCAAAAGGCGTCGAAACTGGCCGTGGAGCCCCGGTAGTTTCTGAAAGTGGCCGTCGGGTCATGGGTCGATTCGGTCTTCAGGAGGGCCGGGATATCTACTGCAACCGCTCCTACATCCGGCGCTCCGCTGCCCAGCGCGTACAGTTTGCCGTCAAACGACCCGAAGTACATATATCCGTTGTCATCGATGGCAACCGATGATTCGATAGCTCCACCCGTGGCAAACGACCACTTGACCGAACCATCAGGGTGCAGTGCATACATTAGCGAGTCGTTCGAACCGATATATATGGTACCGTCGCCGTCCACGGTGGGGGAGGCATCGACTGGACCGCCGGTTGTGAATTTCCATTTGAACACGCCTTCGGTTCCGGCATCTTCAATCGCATAAACGCAACTATCATAGGAGCCCACATAGATGGTTCCATCATGGCCGATGGCCGGAGATGATTCCACCCCGTCCCCCACCGCGAGTTTCCATTTCAGAGTGCCGTCCGGGTTTACCGCGTAGAAAGCGGTGTCGATGGGAACAGGCGCTTGACCGGCAGCGCCATATTGATCAGCCCCAAAGTAGATGGTGCCATCATCACCAATCGCGGGGGAAGAATCGATAAGGTGGCCGTCATAAAAAATGCCAATGGGATGGCTCCAGATCAGATCGCCGGACATATCGAAGGCATAGAGTTTGTGATCCTTGGAGCCGACATAAATGGTACCTTCGGGACCAAGGGCTGGTGAGGAAAAGACACACCACCCGGTGCGGTATGACCAGGCGAGGCTTGAGTTGGGATAGACGGCATGGAGCCTGAAATTCAGGCTGCCCACGTAGATATCGCCATTACGGCCGATGACGGGCGAAGAATATATCGGCCACTGCCCGAGGAATACGCGCCAAACCAGTTCGCCGTGCGTTACGGAGTCGGCAATAGCGTATAAATACCCATCCAGGGATCCAACGTAAACAGTGCCGTCGTCCGCAATGGCCGGCGAGGAGAATATGCCGGCAGGATTGCCGGGGCCGATGTTTCGCCCGGTTTTGTACTGCCACTTGAGAGATCCGTCGGGGCGGACCGCGTACAGACTGGAATCACCCCCGCCCTCATAGTAGCCGCCAGCTCCAACATATATAGTGCCGTTGTGGCCGATGCTTGGCGAGGAAGCGATGCCGTCGTTGGCTTCAAATACCCAATGGACGGTGGGTGTAGCTGGCCCCGTATAGACGGTTCTGCCGGTATGTCGTGAGTCGTGTCGGAACATCGGCCATGGGCTTTCCTGTGCCTGGATTCCCGTCACCAGACCGGCAATCAGCATGGCCACGGCTGAGATAATCCTGCGGGCAAGCATCCAAACCTCCTACGCAACATGCTTTCCTGCCGACATCCAGGACATGATCCACCGCTCTGACGGCTCCGGTACCGGCAGGCTGTCACCCATGGTATTCTATATCGGTAAACATCAGCCTGTTTCGCATTGTTCCTGGTTTGTCTGTGACCAGGAGTGACCGAAGGGGGGTTGGCCGCTGCAAATCCACGCTCGTGAACCCTAGGGTTCACGCATGTGTTCGTCCGGGCTGACCGGGTCGGGCTGGTCTGGGCCAAGATTGCAGGGATCGATGGCGGCCAGCATGAAACCCTCACCCATCACCGGGCTGCCGCAAAGACGCCGAAGCATAATCAGTTGGCCGGCGTGGGTCATGGCGTCGGAAAACGGTCCCTGGAGTACCCGCTCCGGGGTGGTGTTGCGAATAGGCGTGCCTGCGTCAAGGTGACGGCCGAGTTCTTCCAGCGTGTTATGAAACCGGTCGACCTCTTCTGTGAAAGTGGGCATCTGGTCGGGCCAGGTCTCAACATCGGCGAACAGCGAGACGGCATATTGCAGCACGCCGGTCATGTGCCAGATGAGCTCATGAGGCGTCCGGACTTTAGGCTTCACCCGGAAATCGGCAAAATTCTCAGGGGCATAGCGCAGCGCTTTCTGGGTACGGTAGGCCAGGGTAGCAAGAAAATGGCGCAGCATCTGTCTTTTCGTGTCCATTACATTATCACGGGTCGCGGTATTCACAGGTTTTTCCTCCGATCTGTCTCAGCCACAGGAAGATAAGGCCCGTCGCCACGCCGGTCAAGATTGGCGTTGCTCGGTGGGGGCATTATCCGTACCTTGGCCGGGATATTGGTGCCAATGAATGCACTGCAACGCTCTGACCTGATCACCTTGCTTAGGAGAGAATGATGACAAACTCGTCGAAACTTACCACTGGGCTGATGGCTATCCTTGCGCTGGCTCTGGGCGCTCTGTCCTGTTCACAGACGGAGACACCCGCCCTTGAACTGCCTACGTTTTATTCCGAGGAAGCGGTCAGCCAGTCCCGTGACCTGATTACCCAGGGATATGAGTTGCTGGATAGCGGTTTCACTGACAGTGCGGTAGCGAAGTTTGCCGAGATTGACACTGTTGTCCCGAACGGTTTGGTTCGCGAATACCATACTGCCTGTGCCTATGGCCGGGCGGGAGACTTAGATCAGGGCATTATGTGGCTGGATCGACTTGTGGCCAACGGATTCGATGTTCCGGAGCAGTTGGAAGGTGACACCGATTTTGAGTCACTGAAAGAGGACGCGCGCTTTGAGCCGATCGTCGCCAGGGCCGCAGCCAACGCCACCGCCGGCAGTGCTGCATTCGCAGCCGGCATGCCAGAGTACGACAGTGTTCCTATGACATTTGCGACGGAAGAGGAGTATACGGAGTGGGCCGATGCGCAGAACCGCGTTCTCCGTAATCATCGGCGCATCTGGACTTCCAACGAGTACACGGCGGCAAGGATCGATTTTGAGGCGAAGAAACTGGCCTGTCTGAGGGATCTCAAGGCGAATGACACGCTGTTTGATTATGGTCTCGAGCGGGTTCGGGCCGGCGCCTCTCTGGTGTCTCTGTATGAGCCCTGGGGTACGGTTTCCGACCTGGTGGTGAAGGAAGTCGACAGCTACCTGGCTTCGTCGCCATCAGATGATGGAGCAAGCGAAGCGAATTACCGGGCCGGACTGGCACTGTCGATGAAATACGACGACGAGGACCCGCAAAGTATAGCCGAATTCGAAAGAGCCAAACCTCGACTGGCCCTTGTTGACGAGGGCAGTGAGTTCTACGGTGCGGCTCGGGTTCTTGGCGTGATCAATCAGCTCAGGACACCCGGAACTGATGAGGAGGTGCTGGGCGCCGAGTTCAAGGACCTTATTGCGCAGTATGCAGCCGAGAGGAACGCTTATAGGATCATCTCCACGCAGTACGGAAAGGATGCCGTTCGTATGCTGTGGCCGATTCCGATTGATATCGAAGATATCGACGGCAGGATGGTTTCACTCGACGAGTATGACGGCAAGGTCCTGCTGATTGATTTCTGGGCGACATGGTGTCCGCCGTGCCGTGCCGAGTTGCCGAACATTCTGGAGGTATACGAGGAATTCCATCCGGCGGGTTTCGAGATCGTCTCGATCTCACTCGACTATGAGACAGAAACTCCGCTCGATGCCTACCGTACGTGGATCGGCGAGCACGACATGGACTGGCGGCACACCTACGACGGCCAGGGCTGGGATACGGAATTGGTCAAGCGCTATTATGTCAGCAGTATACCGGCGCCCTTCCTGGTTGGCGCTGATGGCTCACTTCTGGCCTGGGGTGAGGATTTACGCGGTGAGAGTCTGCGGGCAAAAGTCGAGGAAGCGTTGGGCATGATCGGCAGCTGAAAACAGCCGTCATAACGGCTGCGCTACGAACATACGAGCAGGTCGCTCAACTGATTAAGTGTCAGTTGGGCGATCTGCTTTTTGCCTGGGGCATTTGTCCTATTCGTGTTTCAGGGCATCAACGGGGTTGATCCGAGCGGCCCGGATAGCCTGGTAACTTACAGTGAGAACCGCAATAACCAGGGTAGTGACACCAACGAGCAGGAAAACTCCGGCTCCTATGTCAACGTGATATGCAAAGTTCTCGAGCCAGCGCTTCATAACATACCAGGCCACGGGCCATGCGATGATGTTAGCGACCATCACCAGGATAAGGAACTCCCTTGACAGAAGTCTAACGACACCGGCCACGGAGGCACCCAGGACCTTCCGAATGCCGATCTCCCTGGTTCGGCGTTCAGCCATAAAAGAAGCCAGACCGAATAAGCCGAGACAGGCGATGACAATGGCCAGCAAGGTGAAACCACCCGCCAGATCACCCATTCTCTCGATCCGCTGATAGGGGGCTTCAAGCTGGTCATCAAGAAAGGTGTAGACAAACGGGTACGAAGGGAAAATGCTGCTCCACGTCTCTCGAACGTAGTCCAACGTTGAGCCGACATCATCCGGGTGGATTCTAATACAGGCCGTGGTTATCCGCCCAGGATCGAGTAGAATCACCAACGGTTGGATCTGCCTGTCAAACGGCTGGAAGTGAAAGTCCTTCATTACGCCAATGACTGTGCCGGGCTTTCCCCAGACAGATAACTCGGCGCCTTCAGCAGACTGAAGCCCCATCAACCTACCCATTGTCTGGTTAATGAGGTAGCCCGAAGCAGAATCCGACGCCATGAGCGGGTCAAAATCTCGACCCTCCACCATTTCAATGCCGAAAGTCTCGATAAGGTCGTGGTCGACCCAATTCAAGGTTATCCTTGGACGACTGTCAGGATCTTTGCCCGGCCAATCAATCGCGTCGCCCCCCGAGCTCCAGTTGGGAAACTTGGATCTGCTGGCCGTCATGGACTGAATCTTCGGGTTCTGCAGTAAACCGTTCTTGAGCCTGTCGTACTGCCGGCTGGTTTCGCCTCTCATGGGGATGTTGACGACGTGATCTCTGTCAAAGCCAATATCTGCGTTGTTGAAGTAGCCTAGCTGACCGTAGACAACAGACGTTCCAATGAGCAGGAACACTGCAGCTGAAAACTGGACAACAACCAAGCATCGTCTGAGCGTAGAACCACCGGAAGCCGATCTGAGAGCTCCTTTGAGAACCACTGCCGGCTGAAACGAGGAAAGATAAAGCGCCGGGTAGGCGCCTGCGGCAAGACCGGTGAGGAGAGCCAGAACGGCTATCAAGGCGAGTGTGGAACTGCTGAAGAGTAGATCGCGAGAAAGCTGCAGGCCCGTTATATCGTTGAACATCGGCAGAATGACCTCCACGAGACCCAGGGCCAGGACAAAGCCGAGCATCGATTGGAGAGCCGATTCCATAAGAAACTGGCCGATGAGGTTTGTTCTGTGGGCGCCTGTGAGTTTTCTAACCCCGGTTTCTTTTGCCTTGTTCGCTGATCTGGCGATTGTCAGGTTCACGAAATTCAGACAGGCCATAATCAGGACTACAGCTGCAATCGTCGAGAAGGTGTAGATGTATGTTCTGATCCTGGAATCATAAAGATGTAAATTCTGAAGGGAGACTCCAAATAGCCTTATCTCGTTATCCCAGCCGGTTTGTTCCTGATAGAAGTCGTGCACCTTTTTGTTGAGGTCCTTGATGGTACAGCCTTGGTGGACTTTAACATACGTGGCGGTACCCCACGAACTCCACCTATCCCAAACCTCGTTGCGTTCTTGGTAACTTTGAATTTTGTATTCCAATGGGACCAGCATGTCGAATTGTAGTGTGGAATTATGCGGTATATTCTTAATAACACCGGTAACGATGAAATCCGTGCTGTTATTAAGCGCAAGTATTTGCCCGACCGCGTCTTGATTTGGGAAGAATTTCTCGGCCACGTCCTCCGCGATCACGATTGAGTTGATACCGGTCAACGCGGCGGCAGCATTGCCCTTTACGAACGGAAACGCAAACATGTTGAAAAACGATGGGTCGACGGCTGCGATCCATTCGAAAGACGTATCGGCACCGCTGGCCACCAGCGACTGGTCTATCCAACTGAATCGAGTTGCATATTGAATCTCGGGGATCATTCGCTCCAATGACGGACCCAATGCATTCGGTGTGGACGTACTGTATTCGCTGGCACGGACATTGAAAATGCGGCCTGCGTTTGCATGGAACCTATCATAGCTCAGCTCATCCAGCACCCATAGACTGATAAGCAGGCAGCAGGCGATACCGATGGCCAGGCCGGTGATGTTGATGAACGTGTAACCCTTATGCTTGCGCATGTTTCTGAACGCGACGGTCAGGTAGTTCTTGAACATGACAAAACTCCAATAGACAGTACTTCTGGCAAAGCCCGGCAGAGACCGCAGGATCTCAAACCAGAGCCAGCACTGAGCGATAAACGTGTTTCTATCTCGAGCCGTACGACGGTATATTTCGGCAAAATCGCCGGTGGCGTAGTGGCGGTCATGTGACTTTACAACTATGGTAAGAAGCCACAAGACCAAACGTGGCAGTCCTTTCGTCCCTGTTTTCATTACGAATACTCGAATCCGAAGGCCGATTTGGTCAGTTTAGACGACATAGTATCATGAAGATTTAATCGGTCGCGCTTATCTCATTCACATCTCAGCGAATCAACCGGGTTGGCCCGGGCGGCCCGGATGGCTTGGTAACTTACGGTTAGTAACGCGATCACGAGGGTGGTGATACCAGCCAGCAGGAATACGCCGATTCCTATGTCAACGTGATATGCAAAGTTCTCGAGCCAGCGCTTCATAACATACCAGGCCACGGGCCAGGCGATGACGTTGGAGACCATCACTAAGATGAGGAACTCTTTTGACAGGAGCTTAACGACCCCGGCTACGGACGCACCCAGGACCTTTCGAATACCGATTTCCCTGGTTCGTTGTTCAGCGGTAAAAGATGCCAGACCGAAAAGGCCGAGACAGGCCAAGAGTATGCCGAGCGCCGAAAAGCCGCCGGCAAGATTACCAAAGTTCACTACGCTCCGATACCTGCTGTCAAAATCCTCATCGAGGAAGGAATAGGTGAAGGGATAGTCAGGAACCATTCGTTTCCAGGTTTCCTCAATGTGTTCCAGTGACGAAGACACATCTCCAGCCGGTATCCTTATGGCCATAGCTGCGGCAGGAACTTTGGTATAGACAAGAACCAGGGGCTGTATCAGCGTGTCCAGTGGTCGGAAATGAAAATTCCTCATTACGCCGATCACTTCTCCCGGATTGCCCCACATTTCGAGTCGTGCCCCCAGAGCCGTCGAATGGATCCCCATGAGTTTCGCCATCTCTTCATTTATGACGTATCCTGTAGCAGTGTCAGCAAGAAACTCTCTGCTGAAACTCCGGCCTTCGACCATTTCAATCCCCAGCGTTTCCACAAAATCGAAGTCAACCATATTGGCAGCCACTTGATTTTCCTCGTTGGGGTCCCGCCCATCCCAATCGGCGGCAGAGGTTGTCCATCTCCAGTACGGCAGGGACGCCGCACTGCGCGTGACGCTCAGGACTCTGGCGTCCTGCTCCAATTGCGCCTTCAGACTGGTGTAGAGATTGGCGCTCTCTCCTCGCATTCCGACCTTAACGATATGTTCCTTGTCGTAACCGATATCTTTGTTCAGAATATAACCAAGTTGACTGTAGACAGTGACGGTACCGATAATCAGAATCCCCGAGAGTACAAACTGCACTACAACCAGGGCTTTTCTCAGCCGCGATCCCCTGGATCCGGTTCTGGACTTGTCGGCAAGGACCGATACGGGGTGAAAAGAAGACAGCAACAGCGCGGGATAGGCTCCGGCGGCCAGACCCGTCAGAATAGACAGACCAATAACGAGGGGTAACACATAACTATTGGTGATGCCGTCCAGTGAAAGGTTCATCCCGGCAACGTTATTGAAGATCGGGAGTATGAGTTCCAGCAGTCCGAGCGCAACCAGGAATCCGAGCAGGGACTGAATCAGAGATTCGCCCAGGAACTGTGCGATCAGGTTTCCACGAACGGCACCGGCAGCTTTTCTAATGCCTGTCTCTTTGGCCCTGTTGGCAGAACGTGCCGTGGACAGATTCACGAAATTGATGCAGGCCATGGACAAAATGAAAAAGGCGATTACCAGAAACGAGTAGATATACGTCTGGATATTGGAGAAATGAAAACGTTGTTGTGTCAGTGGAATTGCCGTCAGTTTGGAGTCATCATCCTGTAACTTTATGAGGAAATCTCCGATTTTCGCACTGAGTAATTCACTGCTACAGCTGTTCGCTGTCCTCACATATGTGCGGGCGCTCCACCATTGCCAACTCATATAGTCCAAGTCCATCCCTTGATCTCTGAACTTGATAGTTACCAGTTCGATGGGCACCAGCATGTCAAACTGGATGCTTGAATTGTGGGGAACGTTTTCAATGACCGCCGTCACCATCAGATCATGTCTCCGGTTCAAGGAAAGAACCCTTCCAATGGGATCCATACCGGGGAAGTACTTCTCGGCGATTTTTTCCGATATCACCACAGAGTTGAGGTTCAGCAGCGCCGTGGCGAGATCTCCTCTGGTCGCCGGAAATGAAAACACCTCAAAGAAACTGGTATCCACCGCTATTATCCCGGATTCATATGCCTCACAACCGTCACTGGAGAACAGGGCCGATCCGTACCCTTCGACCCGGGTGGCATGGAGTATTTCCGGTACTTGTGCCTCAAGAGCCGGGCCCAGGAGGTTTGGAGTGGCACCTGACGAGCCTTCGGCGAGTACTCGGTGAATGCCGTCGACACCACTGTGGAACCTGTCATAGCTTAGTTCATCCAGCACCCATAGACTGATAAGCAGGCAGCAGGCCATGCCGATGGCCAGCCCTGTGATGTTGATGAACGTGTAGCCCTTGTGTTTATGCATGTTTCTGAATGCAACGGTCAGGTAATTTTTGAACATAACAGAACTCCAATATACGGTGCATCTGACAAAACCCGGCAGAGACCGCAGGATCTCGAACCAGAGCCAGCACTGTGCGGAAAATACGTTCTTATCTCGGACCGTACGACGGTATATCTCAGTAAAATCGCCGGCAGCGCAGTGGCGGTCATGTGACTTGACTGCTATGTTGAGAAACCACATGGCCAGGCGAGGCGGCTTGTCCATGCATCTTTCCATCACGGGTTCTCGAACTCAAGGGCCGACTCGGGCAGATCGGACCACATTGTGTCGTGTATCTCCCGGATCTCCTCGAGCGCTTGATGGCCGTCCTTCGTGATCCTGTACAGCCTCTTGCTCTTGCCTCCGCGTTCAGGCAGAGGATCGCTGGCACTTGCAGCCACCAACGCCTTACGTGTGAGTCGGTCCAGGACATCATAGACCGCTCCGATTGACCAGTATCGGCCGGTCGTTTTGGCCAGTTGGTCTGTGATCGTGACACCGTAGGCGTTGTCTCGGAGTTTCCATATGGAGAGCAGGACCAGTTCTTCCTTGCGTGATATAAGTTTCATGCACTATTCCTTTGGCCATTACTTCAGCAATCCTGAAGATATCTCTGCCTTCAGTACGGGGTGCTGTGGAAGATGTTTCGTGATTCTGGGGGACTGTTTTGGCCGTGGGGCTATTCGGGCAAGGCTACCATGCGTTCGAGTTCCGAGCCAATCGAATCGGCGCCAAGCTTGGTCACACGGATAGTGGTGCGGGCGTCCTGTTTTGGCTCTTTACGTGCCACGTAGTGGTGTTCTGCGAGCCGGGCAATCTGATGAAGGTGTGTGACGACCAGCAACTGGCATGAGGCCGAGAGGCCCTTGAGCTTCTTCCCAACTTCGTTGGCCGTCTGGCCACCGATGCCGACGTCGACCTCGTCAAACACGAGCAGTGAGTGACTGAGTTTGGCGTTTTTCTTTTCGGCTGCCTTCAGGGCCAGGAGCAGGCGTGATATCTCTCCCCCCGAGGCAGTTTTGACCAGCGATTTGAGCGGCTCCCCCGGGTTGGCGGTGAACAGGATCCGTCCATCCTCGAGTCCGTGCGGTCTGGGTTTCACCGTTCGTTCATCCTCCAGGGTAATGCCTTCGGGATCATCCTCATACACAAACTCAAACTCGAATCCAGCTCCATCGATGGCCAGGTCGGCTAGCTCTTTTGTGACCAGTTTTTTCAGATACTCGGCGGCTTTGTGTCTGACCATCGACATCGAGAGGGCAGTTGCCGTATAGGACTCGCGCAACGTCTGGCATTCGGCTTCGAGGTCGGCGATGTGTTGACTTACGTCCGGTCGATTTGACAGATCATTCCTGATATCGGCCAGCGTTTCGAGAATCGCCTCTTCGGAGTCACCGTACTTGCGTTTCAACCCGTATAACTCGTCGAGGCGTGCGTTTATTTCGTCCAGTCGATCCGGGTTATCAGGTACTGAGTTGCCGTACTGTTCAATGAAGACCCTCAGTTCCTCCAGGCGATAGTCGATGTCGGTGAGTTCCGACAATTGCTGCTTGAGAGCCTCGTCGATGGCTGCCATCTTCTCCAATTCATGTCTGGCCTGTCTGAAATATGTCAGCGCTGAGGAATCGTCATTGTCCAGCATCTCTTGAACCAGGCGGGCCGATTCGATCAGGGACCTCGAAGAGTCGAGAATCTTCTTCTCGCGCAGCAGTTGTTGCTCTTCCCCGACCGCAATTTCAGCCTTCTCGATTTCTGTCTTCTGAAAAAGCAGGAGTTCGCGTTCTTTATGCATTTCTTCTCGTCTCGAACGCATCTGCCGCAGCTTCAGGGCCTTCTGCTGCCACTCGCTGAACAGTCTGCTGAGTTCTTCTCTCTGTTCGGTCAGTGAGGCAAAGCGATCAAGGAAGAGCAGGTGGTTGGCCTCGTCCATCAGCATCCGGCCGGCATGTTGCCCGAGAATCTCGGCCACTGGAGCGGTTAGTTCTCTCAGACGCGTCAGGGAGGAGACTTCGCCATTAATCTTGACCCTGGAAGATCCGCTGACGTTTACTTCGCGACGGACGGTGAAGCCGTTATCGATAATATAGTCCGAGAAGTCCTGTCGATACTGTCCCGGCATGGTGGAGACGTCGAAGTCCGCTTCTACCACGGCCGTCTGCTCTCCGGCCCGGACATACTCGCGCTCGGCTCGATCACCCAGGGCGAGGGAGAGAGCAGTGACAATCACAGATTTACCGCCGCCTGTTTCTCCGGTAAGAACTGACATTCCCGGTTCGAAGGTCAGTTCAGCCTTTTCGACCAGGGCTATGTTTTCAATGTTAAGCCTTACAATCATATTAGGCCGTGCTGCTTCATCTCTTCTAGTATTTCGGCCGCTTTCGTCTCGTCTCCAGCGGCTTCTGCCTTATCCAGATCTGCCTTCAGCCGGGAGCGGATTCGCTTCTGCTTGCGTTTGAGGAAATCGCCGGTTCTCTCGGCCATCTCATGATTAATGCTCTCCCTGGGCCAATCCAGCGAGGCCAGTTCGGTCAGCAGCGAGATGGATTCCTCATCCTGAAGGTGCTCCACGAGCTTCTCGGCACTGATAAGTCCCTCCATCTCGTATTGGGTGGCTATGGCGGAATAGAGTCGGGCCAGCTGCCGGGAGTCGAAATCGTCCGACGATATTGTCTCGAAGACTCGGTCAATGGTGCCGGGAGCGGCCAGGAGCAGCGAAAGGAACTGGACCTCAGCTTTCTTGTGCCTGGACCGAGTCGGGCCGACGGTCCCGTCACTGGACGATCCGGTGGAGATTCCTGTCAACAGAGATCTGTCGACGCGAAGAGCATCAGCTGCCTCCTGAAGGAAGAGTGCTCGTCTGGTGGGATCGCCGATTTTGTGGCCCAGGGCGGCCATCTCCTTGATCAATTTCTCGCGCTCGATTATGCCGGCGCCCTCCAGATCGACTCCCCGCACCCGGAACGGTATGTAATCCAGAGCTTCCTGTTGCAGGGACTCGATTTTTTCGAGGCCGTGCTCACGGGCGATGGAATCAGGATCCTCACCCTCGGGGGGGATCATGACTTTGACCTCAAGTCCGGCGTCGTAGAGTGCATCAACGGACCGCAGGGCCGCCTGCTGTCCAGCCGAGTCGGCATCAAAAAAGAGGAAAGCATCGGTGGCAAACCGGGCCAGTAGACGAGCCTGCTGGTCAGTAAAGGCGGTGCCGGATGAAGCCACAACGTTATGTACACCTGCCTGCCACAGCGAGATGACGTCGAAATAGCCCTCGACCACGATTACCTTGCCTTCGGATCGGATAGCGTCCCGGGACAGATTGAGAGCATAAAGGACATTACTCTTGTGATAGAGAGGTGTTTCGGGTGAGTTCACGTACTTGGCGGGCTCGCCCTTCTTGAGGGTACGGCCGCCAAAACCGATTGGCTTCTGGCTCAAATTGAAGATGGGTATCATCAGTCGTTCGCGAAACCTGTCGAAGTAGCTGCCCTTGATCTCATTGTGAACAGCCAGCCCCGCCTTGACCAGGTCGGGCTCCTTGAGGCCCTTCCGGGTTGCATGTTTGATGAATCCATCCCATGACTTTCCGGCCAGGCCGAGTTTGAAATGCTCAATAGACTCGTCGCTGATACTGCGTTTGTCTCTGAGGTAATCCTCAAGAACCACCCGGTATCTGGGTTCAAAGAGTTGCGCCTGAAAGTACTCTACTGCCAGTTCGTGAGCGTAGCTGAGTCGGTCAAGCTCTTCCCGTCGGTAATCCGACTTCTCTTCGCGAATAACCACATTGGCCCGGGGAGCGAGGTGTTTGACTGCCTCGACAAACGACATGCGCTCATGCTCCATCAGGAAAGTGAAGACATTACCCCCTTTGCCGCACCCGAAGCAATGATAAATCTGTCGGTCAACATTTATCTTGAAGGAGGGGGTCTTTTCCGTATGAAACGGACACAATGCCTCAAAGTTACGACCGCGTTTCTTAACCTTGAGGTAGGCGCTGATCACCTGCGCAATGTCAACGCCTTCTCGGATACGATCGATGGTGTCCTGCGGAATCATTCTTTCAATTTAACAACGGTTACTCCGGCGCCGCCTTCGTTCCAGTTTCCCAGACGCAAGCCAACCACCTCTGAATGACTCTTGAGCCACTCGGTAAGAGTTCGTCGGAGGGTGCCGGTTCCTTTCCCGTGTATAACGTACACCTGTGTGAGGCCACTGACAACCGCATTGTCAAGGAATTTGTCAAGGGCGTCAGTAGCTTCGTCCACCGTCATACCGCGCAGATGAATCTCCGGTGAGGCAGGAGTTTGTGTGTCATAGCGGGCCGTGGTGAGGCCGGCCTTGAGGGTCACATCACCGGCCAGCTTTTCTAAATCCCGAAGCGGGACTACGGTGGTGACATTCCCGACCTGCACCCTTGCCTTTTTCCCGGACACCAGTTCGTCGATCTGTCCTTCCTGCCCCAGACTGAGAATGCGCACGTGATCGCCTTTGGCGAAACTGGATTGGTCCAGCAGCCGGGAAGATTCGCGGGCTAATTCTCGCTGCTGTGAAGTAAGATCGTCTTCGGTTGCTTTCAGGAACTGGTGAGCCTGTTTGACGGAAACGTCGTCGGCCTGAGTCTTGCGGATTTCCGCCACTATGCGCTCAGTCTCTTTGCGTGTCTTTTCGAGAAGCTGCTCAGTTTCGGCCAGCGCCTCTTTCTTTCGGTCGTTTACTTCTGACTTGAGTTTGTCCGTCTGAGTGCGGTAGAATTCTTCGAGTTCCTTGGCGGTGGCCAGGCGTTCGCTCAGTTTGGCTTTGTCGGTTCGAAGGGTAGCCAGTTCAGACTCCAGGCTGGCAATCAGATCAGTAAGTGTTCGTTCACCGGAGCCGAGCAGGGTAGAGGCATGTCCACAAATCTGAGGATCCATCCCGAGTCGGCTGGCGATCTCGACGGCGTATGATGACCCAGGAATGCCGAGCTGCATGCGGTATGTCGGGGCGAGAGATTTTCGATCGAACTCGAGCGAGGCGTTTTCTATCTCCGGGTTGTCGAGGGCCAGTGTTTTCAAATGAGAGAAGTGTGTTGTGGCCACCAGACGGGCGCCTTGACCGATAAGGAATAGGATGATGGCCTCGGCCAGAGCGGCACCCTCCTTGGGGTCGGTGCCGGCCCCGATCTCATCAAACAACACCAGGGAGTCCGACGACACTTTTGAAATCGCTGAGATGATATTTTTGATATGCGACGAAAAAGTAGACAGGGACAGTTCTATCGACTGCTCATCGCCGATATCGGCAAACACCTGTTGAAAGATGCCCATTTCAGTCTTGTCGGAGGCCGGGAGGGGCAGGCCCGACTGGGCCATTAGAACCATCAGTCCGATTGTTTTTAAAGCAATCGTCTTGCCGCCCGTGTTTGGACCGGTTACCAGAATGACTCGACGAGAATCGTCAATACTCAGGGTCA
>CP070824.1:1231537-1248828 GCA_020344395.1 Candidatus Zixiibacteriota bacterium
CGTCACTCAGCCCGGTTGTCGAAATCGGCAGAAACTTCTTCGGCTGATACGGAACATTTTCCTCGGAGTATTCGGCCGAACTCCCATCGGGGGCGACATAAGCACGCAGGAACGAAAAGTCGCCGGTATGACGGGGCCACATCCAGTTGTCGATATCGCCGCCGTATTCTCCAATCGAGACCGGCGGGACATAAACAATCCGCACATCCCGAATCTGGAACTGCCGGTAGAGGACAAACTGCTTGCCGCCGAACATCCGCGCGACCCGGCACTTAATGTCGCCTTCCGCTTCAGCTTCCGCAATGATTTCCTTGATGGCTCGATCCATTGCCTGGTAGCGCTCGAAATCGTCCATGTCGTCACTGATTCCGGCCAGCACGCGTTCAGTCACATCCTCAGCAGAGAGTGTGACCCAGGTGTTGTACCCGATAGCTGGAATCTCTTCAGCCTGCGTGGCTGCGTAGAAACCGTCGCGGATGAGGTTTTCTTCGGCCGTGCTCTGTTTCTGCACGGCTCCATAAGCGACATGATGGTTGGTGATGACCAGTCCGTTTTTTGAAACAAACGAGCCGCTGGCACCGACCCGTACAACGGCCTCGCACAGCCCGCCTCCGGCCGGATTGTAGATATCCTCCGGCTCCAACTCAAGTCCACTGGCCCTGTAGCTGTCGAAAGGCAGCGCGCCGACGTCATACAGCGGCCACATTCCCTCCTCACCGCAAACGCTGCCTGCCAGCAGAACCGCTGCGACAAGTACGAGAATACACATTCTCTGTCCTGAAGTCATAATGATGTTCTCCTTTGCCTTGGCCCAAGATAGACGTATTTGTCCCACACGCAAGTCAAATGCGTAGTTTTGTGAACCGGACTGAAGAACCTTCGACGGAATTTTCTACTGATCAACAATTCTGCCAATCAACGTCTGATCATCCGGCAGAAGCTCTGATGCGACCAGGCGTGGCACCAGTTCGCGCCAGGACTCATCCATCTCAAAAACCTGTTTGAAGATTGGCAGAGATCGTTCTGTCTCACCGGCCGAGGCCAGCGTGACGGCATACCAGAACAGAATTTCGGGGTTACCCGGAGCCAGACGCGAGGCTTCCTCATAAGCGGCACTTGCCTCGTCGAATTTCTCCCAGGCTATCAGTTCATCCCCCTCATTCATCTTGTCGTAGGCCCGCGTGATGTTCAACAATCGCTTCAGTTCGACCAGCGGTTCCGGGGCATCATCAACTCGAATATCCACAATGCGATCGGCCCACGGCAGCCCGGTGGGCTCACCGGCCACCACGATCATCGCCGCCGACTGCTTGCCCCGAATATCTCCCCCTTGCGCCTCAGCCGCTTCCAGGGCAGCCATCATTTTATCGGCGAGATCCCCCTCGGCACTTTCAAACGCCTCGGCCATAGCATCCCAGACAGTGTTGTTTCGCATCAGATTGGCCTGTACTGAATAGATACGCCCCGACCTGTGCCCCGCCTCAGCAATGCACTTGTCGCCGGTGTGCGACGCCACATTCCCATAGCGGTCGATCATAGCTACCTGCCGCACTGCATTATTCGGATCGGACGCCAGAACACCGGCCAGCGCCTGACCGGCGGTCTTGCCGTTTCGCATCATCTCAAGTCCCAGTGGCCCATACCGAAAATCGGCCAGCGACTGGGTCGCCACAACTCCGACAGCCGGCTCAGCCCAGATGACATCAGCCACCTTAAACCAGTGTGACTGCACGGCCGCCCCGAATTGCCCCGTAGTACTGTCAAAGCAGACTATCGAGTACGTGGTCACCGGGTGCAGCGGCCTCATCTCAGATGATGCCGTGACCGGTGCTGACATGCAAACCATCAAGCCTATTGCGACACACAGCGATTTCAGTTTCATGATCTTCCTCCTTCGAACCTGCCATTCGTTCCGCAACAGATGCTGTCCTCGCCCATGCTATTACAGGCAAGAATACGACAGCAGGATTGCCGAAGCCAGCAGTATTTCGTCGCGCAGCACCCGGCAATGACATTGTGCAGGTTGTATGTTGACTTGCCGTTGTTGGAAAGGTAGTATGCACGACATTAATAATCATAAGGAACTCTCAATCATGAATCGTCTGGCAGCCATTCTCCTTTCAATCGTCATCATCGCCCTGTTGTCATGCGCTGGTGACACCGGTTACCGTCCGCGGGCCGGTGATATCCTTTTTCAGGACCTGGACTCACCGCAATCTGTGGCCGTCAAGCTGGCCACCGGCTCCGAATACACCCACTGCGGGATTGTTCTTGAAGTGGACGGCGAGTATCTCGTATACGAAGCGGTTCAGCCGGTGCAGGTGGGGTCTCTTGATTCCTGGATAGCACGTGGTGTGGACAGCCATTTTGTAGCCTTGCGGCTGCAAGACTATACGACGGTACTGACCGCTGACGCGCTGAACGCAATGAGAATCGAGGCCGAAAGACATATCGGCAAAGATTACGATCTTGTTTTCAATTGGTCGGACGACAAGCTCTATTGCTCAGAGTTGGTCTGGAAAGTATACCAGAGAGGGGCCGGACTTGAGCTGACTCCACCGCGTCCCCTGGAAAGCTATGACCTGTCCCACCCTGCTGTACAGCGGATGCTCAGTGCGAGATACGGTGACTCGATTCCGCTGGACGAGCCGATGGTAGCCCCGTCGGATTTGTTCGGATCGGAGAAGCTGGATACTGTCTGGGTACACTCGACTCAATAACTGGCGGCAGTGCTCACACCTTCACCGTCAGCCAGCGGCCTCGGCGGTAGTAGGCGTAGACTGCGATTGATGTCACCACGAGCGAGCCGGTGATGATCCACCAGACGGCCGTCGGTGACCATCCCAACCAGGTAACGGCAATCCAGATTGGCAGCACCTGCAATACCCAGTTAAGTATAACTTCAAAGATCATCATAGGTGTATTCAGACCGACCCCCATGTGAATCTCTTCTATCATAAAGAACAGACCAAATGCCGGAAAAGAGATGGCGAAAATCTGCAGGATGGCCACACCGTGGGCTATTGTCTCCGGCGCTTCGAAGAACTTTCCCATAATCCAGCCTGCGAAGATGAATACAAATAGCCCTAAGACAATCATGATACCCACACCAAGCAATATGGCTTGATTGCCGGTCTGTCGGGCGCGTTTGATTTTCTCCGCGCCCAGGTTGTGACCGATCAGTGACGAAAGACCGAGGCCGATCCCGACTACTACCATGATGCCGAAAGAAACAATCTGGATCCCCACACCATATGCAGCGACCACGGACGTCCCGAAGTTCTCAATCAGGCTGATAATCAGTACGCGCGATGAAGACCAGGATATCGAGGCCAGCCACGCCGGAACGCCAATTCGTACGATCTTCAGTGACGAGGCAACTGATATTGGAGCCTTCCCCTTGAAATGCAGGCGCACGTTAGTGCTGCCGCGATAAAACAGGATCAAACCGACTGTCAGGGTGAGTGTGTAGCTGATCATCGAAGCCGCGGCAGCTCCTGCAATTCCCCAGGCCGGAAAGCCAAAGTATCCGAAAATGAGAAGTGGGTCCAGGCCCAGGTTGAAGAGGTTTGAACCGATCATCAGGAACATGGCCATATTCGGGTTAGCCACCCCGCGCATGCCGGTAAAGATGGAATAAGTCGCATACGGCACGGCCAGGCCAAGAAGCCATATCTGGCCGTATGGAACGCCCATAGCCAGTACTTCGCCGGCAGCGCCCACCCACGACATAAGGTCCCTGATGAAAACAAAACCGATCAGCCCGAAGATAAACCCGCACAGCAGCTTAAGAAGCAGTGTCTCTTTGATGGCCTTCTCGGTCCTCGGATAGTCCTTCTCGCCATATCGGCGTGAAATCACAGCCACCGAGCCCGGTCCAATCAGCATGTTGAATGAAAACAGCACCATCAGGATGGGATTGAAGAAGGTCAGCGCTGCCACAGCCATCTCACCCTGGGGCAGACGAGAGACCCACCATGTATCTACCAGATGATAGATGTTATTGCTCAGAAAGCCGAACATTGACGGCAGCCCCATCTTGAGAATAGAGCCGATGATCGGGCCTTCAGTGTAATCAGCGCGGCCTTGTCGTGTTGTGTCTTCCATTGTTGATTGAAACGATAGTATACAGCAAACAGAGGTCTCTGCAAATCACAAACTTAACGTGCGGAGCTCTGCGACGATTGCCATACCTGATATTGACACGGGAGACTTGCGCGGACTTGGTGGTGGGGGAAGGATTCGAACCTTCGAAGGCTTCGCCGACAGATTTACAGTCTGTTCCCTTTGACCGCTCGGGAACCCCACCACTTCATTATCGATCCGGATGACCTGTTCATTCGGATCATTGATCAGGACCGAAAATATATCGCGAATTTCTCAAAACGCAACTCAAATGTCCACCCTCAGCCATTATTTCAGCCGTTCTGGATCGGCAGCAGGACATTAGACCGTGCCCGCCCGCCGTTTCCAATACCCCTTGCTGCCACTCAACCGTTTTTTCAGCCACACCGGCAGCGTCGCCTCTATGTGACCGAGTTTGTATCCGGCCAGTTTGAGTCCGGATCGGAAAAGAACGGAGGGAATCGCGGACGGCTTGTGCGTAAGCACGTATCGCAGTTCAGAACGAACAAAACGAGATCCTTCTCCGCCCGCCTGCCCGAACCGCTGACGAATCCAGGGCTCACGGGCATGGAAAACGCCGATGTCAAAGTATCGCTGGATTTCCTGACGATAAGTCATGCGGTGCGAATGATAGACAGCCGCTTTGCTGGCATAGACGACTTTCCTGCCGGCCAGAATCAACTTCGAGGCGGTGTAGGTATCTTCGCTCACAATGGTATCAGTCGGGAAACCACCAATCCGCATCAGAGACGACCGACGATAAGCCGCAAATGAGTTCGAGATAAATGCAGTCTTGATACCCAGGCGCGGGATATCGGCTTCCGTCTTTACCAGGTCCTCGTCAGGATAATTGAAGAGTCGCGCGTGGGCTTCAATCGGACCGGCCCCCCGACGGGGAAGTTGTCTTCCGTACACAGCCGCCACTCCTGGATCATCAAACCAGGCCAGCAGGTTTCCGAGAGCATCCGGCGTGGCCAGAACAGCATCCTGGGTCAAGAATATGAGGATGTCTGAGTTCTCCAGCTGCTCCACGCACATCTGGCGGGTGCCGCCGTGTGAAAACTCCTCTCGCCGAATCGAATTGACTTCAAATCCGAAATCTGATGCCAGTCTTACAGTATCATCGGTCGACGCTGAATCAACCAGAATCAGGCGATGCGGCAGCACAGACTGACCGCGCAGAGCGGCCAGCCAGTCTACAAATGCCGGGCCGGCATTCAGGGTCGGCAATATCAGTGCCGTCCTCGATGACAAACCTGATGCACCGAGTTCTTTCGATTGCTTCGAAGCGGCTATATCCTGATCGGGCTGTTTACTCGTCGGCGTCACATCTCCTCGTTATCAGTAACTTCGAGGATTTCATAATACAACGACGGACGACTAAGTGTCCATCAAAATCTCGTCCCGATCCTCTTTGCCCCTGATGCGACTGTAAAGGCGTGACGACAAAGGAAATGCCTCTGACAAATCTTCACTGATCCGGTCCAGGTCGCCTTTATTGGATCCCTTCAGCAGCTGACCGGCCAGATCGACAAGGAAAACAGCGAGAATGACCAAAGCACTGGATATCAGAAAAGTGGTGATTACTGTTACTGATCTGAACGGTCCTGATTTCTGGGTTGGGAGCGAAGGCTCTCCCAGCACCCTGACCACCGGGACATCCTTCTGTGCATCGAGCTTGGCCACTTCGTGCTCCTGGGAGAGAAAAGCAACCACCTCAATCTTAGATGTCACGTCCCGCTTGAGACGACCGAGACGCTTCAGTATGACCGGATCGGTGGTGGATGCCCAGTTGCGGTTGGCAGTCTGGAAGTCGCTCAGGGAGTCTTCCGCCGCCTCCAACTCTGCATCACGTCGCTCCAATTCCCTGACCAAATACCTGACACGCTCTCTGGCCTCCGATCGGCGCCGGTGCAGGTTATAACTCTCCAGTTGGCTCAAATACTCCTGCACTATCGCACGCGAGAATTCCGGGTACTGTGTTTCGACAGCGACCGTGATTTCCCCGGTACGGCTGCTGGATGTGATACTTGTCAGTCCAGCCAGAGCATGTCGGAGTTTGTCAGGATCTGTCCGACCGACATATTCCGACAGGCTCAAGAACATTGTTCGGCCTTCAAAGTCAAACTCATACTCCCTGGCCAGTATCGAGTCGCGCACGAGATTTGACCGCAAAATCGTGGGATACAGGGCCGACGAGTTTTCGTCATCCAAGCCCAGGCCGCCTGTCAATCCCATCATAGCCCGGAGGGCCACGTACCTGTCGGTCTTTCCGGAAGGCAGGATTACTGCAGTGGAGGTAAAACGATTCGGCGTGGTCAACATGATGACGATGGCCACAACTGTCACACTGCCGACGATTCCCGCAATCCACCGACGTTGTCTTACCAGCAATCTGGCCAGCCCCACCAAATCGATTTCGTACCGGCACAACCCTGCTCTGCCACTGCTGGAGGTATCGAGAGATTCGGTTTCCGGAGACCTGGAATTGCGAATGGTAATCCTCTTTTTCATATACTGATCGGTATCGTCCGCTATAACCGATAACAAACGGCATGCCGCTCAAACACCTCGCGAGCCCGCTACGTAACTAACTGCCCGACAAAATGATACACACTCACATACTGCCGTGGCCAACAGGTGAGCTCAGCCGGTTTACGTTTTCAGGAACGAATAGCCCGGACACCCCGGAAACAGTTTCCTCGCTTAACCCACCCAATAGCCCACGTTCGCGCTGGTTTCGATCATGACCTCACTGGCCCAAAATCTGTTTGTAGACTGATTCCAGCTCCCTGACATGGCGCGTGATTGTCGCCGGATTTTTCCAGTATTTGTCGTAGGCGCTTCTTCCGAGGCGACGCGCTACTCGAGAATCCTCGAGCATTTCCAGCTTATCCGCAAGATCCTGGCTGTCGCCGCTCCTGAACACCAGCCCATTATCTCCGTGAATGATCATCTCAGCCGCCACTGAAGTGTCAGGTACTACAGCCGGAACCCCGATCGCCGCCGCCTCGGCCACCGTAAGACCCTGGGGCTCGTACCAGAGTGATGGAAAAACCAGCGCCCGAGCTTCTCTTATTCTGGATTCCACTTCCCTGTGATCCAGCCAGCCGGTTACCTCTGCCTCTGGACAAATCCTGAATACTTCGGCGCGGCATCGCCCGTCTCCCACAAATACCGCCGGTACACCTGCCCGTTCGGCAGCTTCGGCAAACACAAGAGGTCCCTTCTCGGGATCGAGCCGGCCAACAAACACGATGTTAGCGTTATCAGCCGGTGAAGCTGCTGGTTGCTTCTCCACAAAGATCGGATTGGTCACTGCATGAATGTAAGCCTGTCGGGGCAGATATGGCTGCATGATTCTCTTGCTGAGCTCGGATATAGTAATGAAATGTCTCACGCCGCTCGGGATATGTCCGCGACTTCGCTGCATGAGAAGGCGAATGACCCGCCAGATCTTCTGAAAGTAACTGCGCTTGTCGCACTGTCTCACCAGACAGGGAACTGACAGAGGTCTCAAAGAGCAGATCCGGCTGTCCGGATAATCGAAGAAGCCTCCATTGGGACAGGCCATGAAAAAGTCATGAACAGTAACAACACACTTGAAATCTCTATCGTAAACAGCCCTGAACGCTGACGATGAGAGGCTTTTTACCCAGATGTGCAAGTGTATTACCGTCCGGCGTCGGTCCAGACTATCAAGGAGAGAAAGCATCTCCTTGTAGGCACGTCGATTCCATATCCCTTGAATACCTGCCCGCGCCCGCTTCGGATCGGAGATGATTTCGTGCTGGTCAAGGAATGTGACCTTTAACCGGGATTCCGCGACCTCAGGTGAGACCGGTCCGACGGCTGTGAACAAACGAACATCGTGCTCTCTTCTCGCCAACTCTACGGCACTGGACAGAGCGACCTGACTCGCTCCGCCGTTGACGTAGCCAAAATCGTTGACGATAACAACAGTAAGTGGACTCATGTGCCGTGTTTACGTGACTTCACGGGGTGGAATTCTGCATTTTCGGTCGCCGTCGGTGAGTCAAGTTGCTTAATAACCTCGGCTGGATTGCCGGCCACAACAACGTCAGGCGGAACATCTCTGATTACGACACTTCCCGCGGCAATCTTGGAGTTATTCCCGACCCTGATTCCGCCGATGACACACGTGTTGGCGCCGATTTCGACACCATTTTCGATAACGGGACTCGGTCCCTGGGACCCGTCAGGCAGTTTGATACAGCCGATCGTAATGCTGTGCCGTAAATGCACATTGGCGCCGATCACCGTACGATCATTGACAACCAGAGCAAAACCGTGCTCGAGAATCAGACCTGGGCCGACCTGAGTACCGGGACGCAGTTCAATACACATGATGTACTCTACAATCAAACGGTATGCAATCATTAGCGGTAAGCCGAGCCACCAGAGGACGCTTCCTTTCCGGCGGGCAAACACCTGAGCCAGACGAAAAAACGCCAGGACAAATATACCCTTGACATTTCCCTTGTTGGCTCGTCGATCCTGAAATACGTGACGCGTTATTCTCACAAGCTGACCTCACACCCCCCGTTCAGAATCAACCGGTACCCTGGTGGAGTCGATCACCCTCGCAAACGCCGACGACAGCGCCGCCAGATTATCGGCCTCCATGACCAGAGGATCAAACAACGGGTTAGTCCAGTAACCTTCATGAGACGAACTCAGCAGTTCCGCCATAAACCGGCAGTCGGCCTCATAATCCCGTTGCCAGACGTTCAGGATATTCTCGATTATTCCTTTCAACTCAATGACACTCTCACAGAGTTGCACTGACGAAAAGCCTCCGAAATACATCGGTGCAAAAGTGATCGCAGGAACACCCAGCATTCCGGCCTCATAGGCACACGTTCCGCTCACCGTGAAAACCAGGTCGGCGCGCTTGTAAACATCGAAGGTGGACACATCGTGCCGCACGATGCTGACGCTGGGGATCCGCCGGACAGCTCTGAAGAACTGTCGCCCGCGCAGACCAAGAAAGTTGGGATGCTCTTTGATTACAAGCGTCACATCGAACGGTAAGGCCCGTCTGATATCCTTGATCAGCTTCAATTGATCGCTGAAATAGGAACCTCGCACATCTATCGAAGCCTCCGGCTGAACGTGCAGCGGATAGAAAGCCAGCCGTCCATCAATCTCATCCAGCCGACTGTACCTGGAGATATGCCGTAAATAAAAACCGTTGACGATTCGCCTTATCGCTGTCATGAGCCTTTCGGCAAGGTCATGATGAGTCAGATTCTTTCTGCTACTCAGTACGAGCAACTTCAAACGATTAACAACGGAAGCAGCCACCTTTCTGGGCGGCAGCACCCTTTCTCTGTTTAGTTTCACAAAGTAGAAAGGGGCTGAACCCGACCGGGCGAATTCCTTCAGAAGAGCCCGTCCCTGTTGCGAGCTTACCTGCTTACCAACTGCACGTGGCACAACCTGGCTCTGGTTGAATCCGGAACAGAAGATCATTCGGTTCGGCGGGAACCTCATGAGGCATGCGTTAAGAAAATCTATACCCAGTTCTCGACAGACCATGTATGTCAACAGTTCGTTTATATTGGTCGGCTCGGCAAACACCACCTCGACCCGCTTATCCAACAGGAAGGCCTTGATATCCCGGTAGTACAGGTAGACATACTCGTTGATGTCCGGCTTGTTCTTGTACAACACGAACCGGTCCATCATCAACACCTGGTTGACGGTGATGTCGGTATTCCTCTCGCACGCCGCGATCTGATCGGCAAGGTCTTTTCGTTCCTCGTCGGACACAAAATCACTGCGATCGTAAATCAGCTGTAAGATATCATCCTGTTTCACGCCCCGTTCCAACAGCCAATTCGTCCACACCTCGCTGGTCGTGATCCAGTAGACATCATGACCGCTCTGCTGCAGTGACCGAGCAATCTTGTAATAGACCCTGGTCAGGTCAAAGATCGAAACAAAGACGATTCTCTTCTTCATTATATGGAAGATTCCAGTTTGGACTCTCTGTGAGGGCTCTCATCATACGTCATAGCTGACAACAGATGCGGAAGTTGGTCAATCCAACAAATCCCAGCTTACCGGCGTACCGATCGCTACATCGCGGCCGACGCGCTTTCCTATAAAAGTCTCGTAGTATTTGGGTGGCAACCCTTTGCCAGGTCTGATGCAGCGAAGGTTCTCCGGCGTGATGAGATCACCCTTCTTCATGTCCTTTACTATGTACAATGAGCGTCGAAAGATCTCCGAGGCCGACTCCGCGTCAGTCCTGCCGTAAGATACTTTACCCAGGGCTTGCCAGGCTCGTTCACTTTCCTCGACCAGGGTTTTCATCTCATCCGGTTCGACAGAAAACGCCGCATCGACCCCGCCGTCCGCACGGGCCAGCGTGAAGTGTTTTTCGACAACAGTAGCACCCAGGGAAACCGCCGCAAGTGCCGCTCCTACCCCGCGGGTGTGATCGGACAGGCCAACTTCCACGTCGAACAGGTCCCTCATATGCGGGATTGTCCTGAGGTTGGTGGTTTGAGGTGAGGCCGGGTAGCTACTGGTACATTTGAGCAGGATGATCTGGTCATTCCCGGCCGCACGCACCGTCCTGATCGTTTCATCAAGTTCCGCGATGCTCGCCATGCCGGTTGAGATCATCACTGGCTTCCCCGTGGCGGCCACTTTCCGAATCAGGGGAAGATCGTGGTTTTCAAACGATGCAATTTTGTATGCAGGGACGTCCAAAGACTCGAGAAAATCTACCGCGGTGTCATCGAAAGGAGTGGAAAATGCGAGCAGCCCTAACTCGCTGCAGCGCTCCAGGATGGGCTTATGCCAGTCCCAGGGTGTGTGAGCTTCCCGGTATAGATCGAACAGGCTTCGGCCTTTCCACGGGCTGTCCGGGTCACTGATGTAAAACTCATCACGATCGAGATCAAGAGTCATCGTCTCAGCCGTGTATGTCTGCAGCTTCAGGGCGTGCGCCCCGGACCTGGCCGCCGCTTCAACGATATCCAGGGCGCGCTGAAGCGACTGATTGTGATTGCCGGACATCTCAGCGATTATGAACGGCGGCTGATCCTGACCCAGTCGCCTGTCGGCTATCACTAATCCCTGCATACTGTTTCGTCCATTGAAAAAAGCTTCTCCTCGAGGGCGGGCCTTCCCGCTCGCCAGGTCTCGTCAAACAGCGCGAGTGTTATTATGTCATGATACTCATTGTTCTTGAGCACATGCTGCGCCAGCCGGCCCTCCTCCACAAACCCGAGTCGCTTATGAAACTTCAAGCTGTCCGAGTTGAACGAAAACACCTCACCAACCACCTTGCGGAACTTCAAGTGCTCAAAGATGTGCTCCAGACCGAAGTAACCCAGGGCCGCGCCGCACCCCTTGGGTAGATTCGGTTCACCGAGATAAAAACCCCAGACACACCTGCCATCAGGTCTATCTACTCGCGACAGGTTGATCACACCAATGGGTCGATTCTGATATTCGAAAACCTGTGGATGCGTGTCCGGATTGGTTTTCATCCGTTCAGACCAGGCACGATGCTCTTCGGGGGTGATTATATGATCAGTGTACATGTGTTTACGCACGCGATCGGAATTACGCCACTTGAGAACGAGATCAAGATCCGCTTCAGCAAGCGGTCGCAGCCTGAAATCAGATTTGTCCGGCATATCCGATCATCCTTTCAGGGCGCAGACCTCCCGGCGTCATCACTGTCATTCCACCGATTATTGGGCACTCTGCCTCGAGACGCCGCTTGGGCTCATCATAGCCGCACCAACCAGTTCCACACCGGGCGTCTCATTATCAAACAATGAATATGCTTTGCGACTCATCCGTGCCGTTCGCCCGGGATCCGACATCAGTTTCTGCACGGCCGCTTCTATATCCGATTCTTGCACATTCTCATACCAGCCGAGATTCAGCAGAGCATCCACAGCCGCGCACTGCGATGCTACTTCCCTCTGGTTGTTGGCAAGGACTGTGATAATAGCAGGCAAACCGAGATAAGCGCGCTCCCAGGTGGCGGTCCCGGCGCCGCCAAGGGCCAGGTCCGCCTGACTCATTAACGATGCCATGTGGCTGACCTGACAGTGATAGTTTACGTGCGAATGCTCGGCGGCGAACATCCTTATCTTCTCCGCCGCGGGATTGCCGCTACCGACCACGACATCAACAGTCAGTTTGGTCGGGCCCGGTGTGGCTAACGCCTTCAATGCCTTTTCGGTCTCATTGGTTGGATCACTGCCACCATAAAACACCAGTATGCGGCCGATCGCACCGTCCCGGACGCGCAAAGTCGCGCGCTCCCTGATAAACTCCGGTCGTAGAAGCGCATAGCGTGGCCCCACCAGCAACTCACACTCCCCCGGTAACCATCCGCTGTAACGTTGCACACCCTGGTGATGCAGATTCTGGTCAAGCAAGAGGTCACACAGATGCGGCCGATCAGCCAGATCGTCTATTACCATGATTCGGTCGGCCACCTGTGACAACCGCGATTCCCACCTCTGATCAAGCGCATAGTTGTCCACCACCAACCAGTCGACCGTCCCGCAGTGCTCCTTGATCATACGCAGGCACTCGTCGGCGTCATTTTGCCACGGCACTGCGAGCCACCGTCCATATGTCTCCGAAGAATCAACGCGCGTATCCGGACTGGCGGCTGACATGCGCAGCACGGGATATCCTTCTGATTCAATGAAATCGATCCGGTTGCCACTGAGTTCACGACAGACAAACGCCACTTCGGCACCCCGCTCTCTGAGGAACCCGGCCAGGGTGAGACATCTCATGACGTGTCCGGTTCCAATCAAATCGGACGAGTCCACTCGAATGGCAATCTTACCGGTCATACCGTCTTCTGTCTGACGTGGTCGTTCAAAAGGAGCCAATCCGGATGGCGATCAAGCAACTCCAGACAATCTGTCAACCCGAATTCAGGCTTCCGCGGATAGATCTCATCGGCCATCCTCTGAACCAGCTCAAGGTCTTCCGGGGTATCGACAGTCCAGCGATGCCTGCTGTGGTCCGTCTCCCCTGTCACGCTACCCAGCCTGAAACGTTCAGGGCGCTTCCTGATATACATGGTGACGTGCTCGCGGTCGGAGGAATCGGAAGCCTCGCGTGCAGCCGTCATAAGCGCCTCGAACGAAAATACCTCGCACTCCATACCCCTCGGAAAGGTGCGCCGCAGGATATTGGAAACGTAATCGTACTTCTCATATTCCCGCCTGTAAAACGCTATTACACGATCGATTTCAACCGGGTCAATCAAAGGACAATCGGAGGTTATTCTGACTACCACATCTGCATTGTGCTCGGATGCCGTATTACAGTAACGGTCCAGGACATCTTCCTCTTCGCCTCTAAAGGTGGCTACTTCCAGGCGATGGCACAGCTGCACAATCGGCTCGTCAGCCGGGTTGGTGGTTGTCGCCACTACCAGTTCACCGATTTGCCCGGCTCGACGAACCCTTTCCAGCTGGAACTGAAGCATCGGCATACCGGCGAGTTTCATCATCACCTTTCCCGGCAAACGCGTCGAACTCATGCGAGCTTGTACTATGGTAACGACCTTCAAATCGCAATTACTCCATGCATTGGCCTTGTAGCGTCTTGCGGCAGCGTAAATACCTCCAAAAATACAATGTCAAGATAAGAAAATGCAGCCGGGCCTGCAAATACAGTTATGTCAGACAGGCTCGCAGCGTATCGACCACCCTTCCGCAGTCTTTCGCAGTAAGGTCGGGATACATGGGCAAACTCAGGGCCTGTTCATAGTACCTTTCGGCATTGGGGAAATCTCCAGGTGCCGTACCGGCGTGTTGCCGATAGTATGGCTGCAGATGGACCGGTATGTAGTGCACCTGGCTGCCGACGCCCGCTTCTCTGAGCTGTTTCATCACCGACGCCCGCGAAACACCCAATCGATTAAAATCAATCAACACCACAAAGAGATGATAGGCATGGACCACACCCGGCCGAACAGACAGTGGCTTGACCGTTTCCGATGGAAGACTGCCTGCTATCAGCGTTCTGTACTGATCGGCCAGCCGATTGCGGTGCTCGATTGACCATCTAAGCCTGTCGAGTTGACTCAATCCCAGCGCCGCCTGTATGTCGGTCACTCGATAATTGAACCCCAGATGCTGCATCTCATAGTACCATGGATTGGTGTCGCCTTCAGGCGACGCGGCCTGATCGCTATATGTAAAATCACTCTTGGTCATGCCGTGATTGCGCAGTGTCCGCACGCGTTCAGCCAGATCACCATCATTGGTGGCGATGGCTCCCCCCTCCCCCATGGCCACATGCTTGACCGGGTGAAACGAAAACACCGTCATGGCTGAGTGACTGGCGTTTCCGATCAGGATTGACTTTCCGTCGCATGAGTAGGATGCACCCAGGGCGTGGCAGCCGTCATCCACCACCACGGCTCCATGCTCTGTGGCAAGCTCGTGGATGCGAGGCAAATCGCACGGCTGTCCGGCGAAATGAACCGGAATGACGGCCTTGATTTTCCGGTCGATGTCAGCTTCCAGGGCAGCAGCGACGGCGTCGGGGGCTATGTTGCCGGTATCTGTTTCAATGTCCGCAAAAGCAACGTCTGCACCAACGTATCGGCCGCAGTTGGCGTCGGCCAGGAAGGTATTGGGGGTAGTCAGGATCTTGTCCCCCGGACCGATTCTGAGACCAAGCATGGCCAGGTGCAGGGCCGCGGTGCCGGTAGCACACGCAACCACATGGCTGGCACCCACCTTTTCAGCCAGAGCATCCTCGAATTGGGCTATGGCCGGGCCCTGCGTCAGCCAGTCGGAGCGGAGTACGCGGGTAACAGCTTCAATGTCCTCATCTGAAACGTGCTGTCGTCCGTAGGACAGGAACTTCTTCTTTGTTTCTTCCACTTTCAGAATTTCTTGAGAGTCGGACAACCGAAATGTCCCGCCCGGCTCGACTCGGTGCTCCAAATCACTTGCTGTCCTCGGCGGAGGAAGCGACGTGGACAATGCGCGTAGCCTCACCATCCACCGTCGAACCGGCCGCATCCGGCATCTTGAAGTCAGGGTCCACGTGCTGAGTAACCAGCTGCCTCAGTTCCTTAACTGACAGCCATTCGGTATTCGTTCCGCTGCAGTACCTGAATCCCGGGGGACACATCTTACCCTCAAATTCTTCCATATACCGATTCACATCCCAGAGGGCCACGGAAGGCAGTATGACATAGTAGGTCTTGAATTCGAGCGTATTAATGGCATCGGTCTCCGTTATCATCTCCTCATGCAGCTTCTCGCCCGGCCTGATACCGATAATCTTCTGCCTGCAGTCGGGCGCGACAGCCTTGGCCACGTCAAGGATACGATAACTGGGAATTTTCGGCACGAATATCTCGCCTCCCCACATACGGGTCATCGCGTACAGAACAAGATCGACGCCCTCCTCAAGGGTAATATTGAACCTGGTCATGCGGGTGTCAGTTATCGGGATTTCGCCGGTCTCCCTCATCTTGAGAAAGAACGGAATAACACTCCCCCGACTGCCCATGACATTCCCGTAGCGCACCACCGAGAACTTGATGTCCGTCTTACCCTTGAAATTGTTGGCAGATACAAACAGCTTGTCGGAACATAGCTTGCTGGCACCATACAGATTGATGGGAGCCGCCGCCTTATCGGTGCTCAGAGCCACCACTTGTTTGACGCCGCGGTCTATGCAAGCCTCGATAACGTTCTGGGCTCCGATCACGTTCGTCTTGATGGCCTCAAATGGATTATATTCAGCCGCCGGAACCTGTTTTAGGGCGGCTGCGTGAATCACTATGTCAACCCCTTGAAGAGCCCGGTACACGCGCTCCTTGTCACGAACATCCCCGATAAAATAGCGCATCTGAGGGTATTTCGAGTCAGGAAATTTCTGACTCATTTCGAACTGTTTCAACTCATCCCGGGAATACACTATCACTCGGCGCATGGTACCGAATCTGGTCAGGATCGTCTCCACAAACTTCCTGCCGAATGAACCGGTACCGCCGGTTATCAGGATCGATTTGTTGTTCAGCATGTGGTTGTCCTTCTGCATTGACGGAACATATCAGTTAAGTCCCGATTTTTCAATAGAAAAGGAACCTCCGATAATTTAATACGCGAATTCAGTCGCTCAACTTGAATGGCGAACCCGGATCGTCCTCATGCCTTATCTCATCGACTTCGGACTTCCTGCCTTCCCCGCGGTAAAGGCGATTCGGAGCGTTATATACTATCCCGACTTCTGTCCCGATGTTCTTGTAGGCATGCACGACGCCGGCCGGGACAGCTACCATCAAAGGCTTGCCTTCACCTGCCTCCAGGGTCAAGTGATTGCCGTATGTGGCCGACCTGGGTCGATTGTCCCACAGATAAAGCCGGAATAGAGATGGCCCTAGAAAACAGAATAGATCGGTCTGATCCGTGTGCTCGTGCGGACCGCGCGCCACTCCCGGTCTGGTCGCCGAAACATAGCTCATCACCGGGTGGATATCCGCATCGAGTTCATCATGACGGAAAAGCTCCATCAGCCATCCACGCTGGTCCTCGAATGACACGAGGTCTCGGATGATTACGCCGTCAATAGTCTGTCTCATTCTTATCAAGCCTCAACCAGCGCTCCGAGGAACTGCTCCAGGGCTTCCCGGTAGTCGCGCATTACATTTAGCCCGTACGCCTTGAGCCGTTTGTTCTCCAGTGATGATCTTCTCGGGCGCAGGGCCGGGCGAGGAAACTCGGCTGTCGTACACTCCGTTACAGCAGCGTCAATCCGCATAATGGAAAACACATCCTTCGCCAACTGACACCATGTCGTCTCACCTTCGCTGGTGGCATGAAACAGACCCATCACACCAAGCCCCATTATCTTCTGAGTTTGACGAACGATATCCTCAGTCCAGGTTGGATTTCCGTACTGGTCACCGACAACTTTCAGCGGTGCAACATCGGCGCCCGCCGCCCGCTGGTCGACCTGGTCACGGCCCAGGTGAAGCATCGTTTTGACGAAGTTCTTGCCGTGCTGTCCGTACATCCAGGCGACCCTTAAAATGACATAATCATCAAGAGAATCCAGCACCGCCTGCTCACCGGCCAGCTTGGACTGGCCGTATACTGTTGACGGCCGGGCCAAATCAT
>CP070824.1:1248928-1255683 GCA_020344395.1 Candidatus Zixiibacteriota bacterium
GAGCTTGGTCATGTATGATTTGCGGACAACGTCAAGCTGGTTGATTCTCTCTTCAATTTCGGTGATCTGGAGGGACTTGGCTTCAACGATTTTCTGGGCGTCATTCCTGGCCTTTGATAGGATCAACTCAGCTTCCTGCTTAGCCCGGTCGACCGTCAAGTCGGCGTTACGACGGGCGTCGATAGCCGCGTTTTTAATTGTCTCTTCGAATTGTTTCAGGCCGGATAGCTGGCTCTTGAGCGAGTCAATCTCCATCGAGAGTCTGAGGTTTTCCTGTTTCGCCGATTCCAGGGCTGTTGCGACCTGTTCGACAAACTGATCAACATTGTCCTTGTCGTAACCTCGAAGAGCCCCGGGGAAATCATGATTCCGAATATCATTTGGCGTAAGTTCCATAATCTCACTCGCTCACTAAATGTCCGTCGCTTCGAAATCCGGCGGTTGCCTTTGTTCAAATTTCGCGCAGTTTCAAAACGAGACTGTATTTATCTTATCGTAACAGGGGGAGAAAACCTTAACAGCCAATCGATGGGAATTAATTGTCTTCAAAGGCGAATCCGCGGTGGGGGGGGCAGCAATTCCGGTCAACGGGGGGGTCGCTGGCCGAAGATGGCGGTGCCGACGCGGATCATTGTGGAGCCCTCGGCAATGGCCTCGCGGAAGTCGTCGGTCATACCCATTGACAGGGTGTCGAATTCCTTCCCGGCCGTGCGTCGGCCATGCACGAACAGTTCATAGCACCTGCGGTAAGCTTGCCGTATGGCGTCCAGATCTTCAGTATAAGGTCCGATAGCCATCAGGCCGCACATGTTCATGTTGGATAGTGGGAGGAGTTTGTCGAGCAGGCCCAGAGTGTCTTCGGGAGCCACGCCGTGCTTCTGAGGATCCCCGGTAATGTTCACCTGCACGTAACATTCAATGGTTCGATCAGCTTCGGCTGCCCGCCGATTGATCTCGGCAGCCAGCTTGAAGCTGTCCACCGACTGGATCACGTCAAATATCTGAACTGCTTTCCTGACTTTATTGGATTGGAGGTGCCCCACGAGGTGATACCGGGCGATCTGGCCAACCTCCCTTATTTTGCCCTCGGCCTCCTGAACACGACTCTCACCTATATTGTGCAAACCACAGGCCACGGACGTCCTGATGATGGACGCTGGGTGGGCTTTCGTGACCGCGACAATCGTAATGTCGTCCATGTCGCGATCGTGTTCTTCGCAGGCGTCGGCGATCTGACCGTGAAGTTCAGTCAGATTCCGTGTGATAATATCTTTCATCCGACTGATTAATTGTATGGTGCTCTTCGGTGCTTTTCAAGCGAAATCTGAGAACATCCGATCTGCTGCCAGCCCGAGGGAGCCGCGAGCTCAGGAAGTTCTTAACCTGATACGCTGATCTGCTCAGCAGGCTGCCAGTCGCCGTACAGTTGTCCACTCGTTGTGGTCCCTGCCGGAATCTCGTAGCCGGCAGATATCGGTGACGCACTATCGCCGGGCGCCTCGACTGCTGATGGCACGAACCTCGACTTTATTCTGTCCAGACCGGTTGCCACGCGGTTAAAGAAGCTCTCAATGGAATCGGTCAACTGCTCCCGAGCAAGATCTGTCTGAGGACCGGAAAAACCAAGTTCCGCCGCGGCTTTGTCAAAAGCACCCACCACCGACTCCAGGAGGTTTTCTTCAGTCCGGTCCAGGTAGCCATCAACAGCGTCAAAGAACGTTGCCATCATCTCGTCTGTTCCTTTGGCGGCCACATCTCCGGCATTGTCCAGATAGCTTCCCACTTGATCGGGAAGTTCTTCAGACATACGCTGTGTCTGTACGTTGAATCGATTGGCGAAGGCGATGTTGAACCGGTTGTCGATATGCATTCTGAAGGCAAACTTACTGACCGCCCGGCGGTGGCCATCATGCTCCTTGACGTCAAGCATCCGCCTCACCCGGGCGGCCTGGCGGTAGAACGACTCTACCTGGAAAGCACCATTGGTGGCTTGAAAACTCCCCAGCTGCTTCGCTTTGCCCGAGTCAACAGTGAGGAAGTGACGAGGCAGTGCTGTGGCACCCTCGGTCATGTTGGTATCCACTGTCTGTTTACCTTTTACGGCGAAGTCGGCCTGCAGCCCAAATCCGACCGCGGTAAACTCATCGATGACTCCGGTCGCCCCCTCAGCTAGGCGTGTCACCGTCGTGGTGAATGCTCCGAGATCGAATCTCAAGTCTAGATTAAAGGCCAGCCGGGCATCCCGCCTGTAATAGGTCCCATCCGGATTCTGACCGATTGCCGGTGGCTCTGAGTCCGGCTCATCGGCACCCGCGTCCTGAGTTTCGACTTCCGGTTCCGAATAGGGTTTCAGATCAGTCGTATCCGGTAACGCGGCGGTCGGAACATAGCTGTCCACCGGCTCCGGCTCGGCGGTTTGTTCTGGTTCTGTTGGGCCGGTCTCCCGTGAGGGTATGTTTTGGTGCTGATCGAGATGCGCCAACGTCAGATAACGGTTGCGAAGGTTGACCGCGACGGCAGCGAAGAAATCCATCATCAGCATATCGTGCCTCTGTTTATAACAGTGTAATACTATCTTATATGTCGGCATCCCCGACTGAAGCATAACCGCCGGATCAGGAGCCGTAGCTGCCCTTGTGGTCGGTTACCGGCGACGGTCCTTGACAATGCAGTCGAAAGGCATACCTTGGCCGGAAAACGGAAACTGTACCTGTCAAACGCTACTTGAATATGAGGATGTCAGTATGACCCCGGTAAGTTCAAAAACCCTGGAAGCTCTTGCCACAGGCATCACAGCAGAAGTCGCCGCTTATGTTTTCTATGTCGCAGCAGCCGGGAAGGCGGCGGTAGAGTTGCATCGAGAGATTCTGGAGCGGATGGCCGGTGAAGAAAAGTCACACTTTCAAATTCTCGAACGACAGCACGACTCGCTGATACGAAGTGAAAAGTGGGTGAGCACAGCCGATGTTCTCAAACAGCCCGGTTTGCCGGAGATATCCGAAGACATGATGGCCGCCCATCAGGCCCTTATTGGCGAGGTCGAGGAGTGTAAAACCGCCCTGGAGATTCTCAGAATAGCCTACCGGCTGGAAGAGCAGGCCTATGAGACCTACCTTGGTGCGTCTGAGCGAATCAGTTCCGAGGAGGGAAGGGCGGTCTTTACCAGGCTGGCCCGTTTTGAGCAGGGACACATGAAGATGGTTAAGGAGTTGATGGCTAAGTATAAGTGAGGCCAGCGGGTCTGAACGTCGCGGCAGTAACGACACTTTCTCGTTAAGGCTACTCTTCTGAATTACCGGTTCCGGGCTATTCACGCTGCGCCATTACTATTTTTGTTGTGTCTGTCGGGGCCGCATTGTATTTGTCCAAACTATGAAATGTCCTGCTCCCCTGGTGTGGATAGAACTCTCGCGCTCTGCCCTGAAACGAAATCTCGACAGCCTCATTGAGCTGGCCGGGGGGCGCCAGATGGCTGTGTGTGTCAAGGCGAACGCTTACGGCCATGGCTTACCGCAGATCGTCTGCCTGCTGGCCGGGCGAGAAGAGATCGATTATCTTTCGGTGCATTCTCTTCAGGAGGCGATTGACTGCCGTGAGGCAGGATGGACCCGGAAAATACTGGTGCTGGGGCCCATCCCGTCAGATTGCCTCGACGCAGTCATCAGCTATGATCTGGAGCCGGTCATTTTTGAGTTGCACACGCTGCGCCGGTTGGGGGCTATGGCCGACAAAGCCCGGAGAGAGATCCGCACCCATCTCAAGCTGGAAACAGGAACTAACCGCCAGGGCATAACCGAGAAGGAACTCCCGAGGTTTTCGGCCGCCTTCAAGAAATATCGTTTTCTGGGTCGGCCTTTCGGGGTCAGCACTCACTTCGCTAATATCGAGGATACGACCCAGCACGACTATGCCCAGAGTCAACTGACACAATTCCGGAAAATGGTGACCAGATTGGACCACCTCGGAATCCGACCGAAAATCCGCCATACCGCTGCCTCCGCCGCGCTCATTCTATTCGAGAAAACTCATTTTGACTTGGTACGCCCAGGTATTGCCGCCTACGGCCACTGGCCATCCAAGGAGACGTATCTGAGCTACCGGCTCCAGGGCGGGAAAAACGGGATATTCCGTCCGGTCTTGACCTGGAAAGCTAGGATAACGCAGCTCAAAGATCTACCGACGGACAGCTTCATAGGCTACGGCTGCACTTATCGCACTACCAGCCCGACACGTCTGGCGGTTCTTCCGGTCGGTTACTTCGACGGGTTCGACCGGAAGCTCTCCAATCAGGCTTACGTATTGATTGGGGGGCGCCGGGCTCCGGTCCGGGGGCGGGTCTGCATGAACCTGACCATGGTCGACGTCACCGACGTCAAGGGAGTCAAAGTGGGGGATGAAGCCGTTTTGATCGGGCGGCAGGGACACGAGATTCTCGCGGCGGAGCAACTGGCCGGCTGGGCGGGAACCATAAACTACGAGATGCTGGCGCGGCTGTCCTCAGACATCCACCGCCGTCTTGTCCGCTAGGGGATGCTCCAGGGAGCCCCGGCGGGATCGGGTTGAGATGTCCAGTCGGGGTGGATTTCGGCAAGTTTCCTCTTGACATACCACTGGCTAAGTCGATTATTATATTGTGAACGTTTTCACATAAAGGTAAGGTACTGACAGTCGAAGATTATGAACGACCGAATCGACGAGATTACTAATAACCTGAGCCGGAAGCGTATTTCCGAGTCGACCATCCGGCGGTTATCGCTTTATTATCGCGCCCTTTCACTTCTTGAGAAGGAGGGGTATGAGACGGTCTCGTCAAAGGAACTTGCTAAGCGAGAAAAGCTTACGCCGGCTCAGGTGCGCAAGGATCTGTCTTTTTTTGGGTCTTTTGGCACACGGGGACTAGGCTACCCGGTGGCTGAACTCCGACGGCAACTTGCAGCGATACTGGGCATTGACCGGCAATGGCAGGTGGCCCTGATTGGGGTTGGAAATATCGGATCAGCCCTGGTGGGCTACAAGGAGTTTGTCAGACAAGGCTTTCAGATTGTGAAACTTTTCGACAATGATCAGCGCAAAATCGGATCCAACCACAAGGGAATTGTGGTCTCGGACATAGCTGATTTAGAATCTGAACTCAAGGCAGACAGCATAGAAATGGTAGTAATCGCTGTCCCGGCTACTGTCGCCCAGTATATTGTCGACGACGTCGTAAACGCCGGCATCAAGGCAATTCTGAATTTTGCACCGGTTAACTTGCGGGTGCCCAGTGATGTCTACCTGAGAAACGAGAATATGTCGATGGAGCTGGAATATCTGTCATTTGCAATCGTGAACCAGCACGCCCAGAAAAGAGTAAGAACATAAGAAAGCCTGTTCAGGGATGGGCAGGCCTGTTTACCTTTTCTTAGATGTCCTCTTTCAGAGGAGGGGAGCCTGCCGGTGGCAGGCTCCTTTTTTGTTCTTCACGGCTGGGATTGACCTTGTTGCGGCTATCATGACCGGAAGCGCCCGGGAAAGACTTCATCAGTCGCGTGTAAAACAGGGGAGCACCCACTCCGATAAGAGGTGACAGAAAATAGAATAATTGAAAGTGAGCAGCGTATGATCTTAGTTGGCAGAAGTAGCGGATGCCTGATCACCGGGGTGATCTCGGCAGCATTGGTTTCATGCCTGACGGCAATCACGGCCGTCGGCCAAGATTCGTTGCAGGTGTACCTTCAGAAGGGTGGCATGGCTTACAAGATGGGCAACCTGGACCGGGCCAACCGGATGTATCAGGCGGCGCTTCGGTTTGACTCGACTAATATCCAGGCCCTTCGAAACCTGGGGATGCTCGCAAACCAGGAAGGTGACCAGGACAGAGCCAGACAATACTTCGAAACAGCCTACCAATACGACTCAACCGACGCTGAGGTGTGCAATAATCTTGGCGCCATGCACGACCAGGGGGGAGACTTGCTTAAGGCTCTGGCCTTTTATAGGAAGGCTGTGGCCCTCGATAGCACCAAGGTACTTTTCCTTGTCAACATAGGGAATGCTTACGCGCGAAACAATCAGGCTGCCACCGCCCTTCCGTATCTCAAGAGAGCCGCCCATCTAAGACCTCGTGACAAAATGATCCCGTACCATCTCGCAAACTGCTTTGCAGAGATGAATATGTTCGACAGTTCAGAACATTACTATTCCAGATCCGTTCAACAGGGCGGCAATAACGCAATACTCTACTACAGGCTCGGTCTCAGCCGACAGAACCAGGGGAAAATCGAGCAGGCTATCGGTGACTTCAAACAGGCCCTGAGCCTCAGGCCACGGTACCCCGAATGCCAGTTGTCGCTGGCCAACCTTTACGCCCTCCTGACGAGATATGATGAAGCTATCAAGCTGCTGGATGAGGTTCTGGAGGCGGCGCCTGACCTTCACGTTGCCCGCATTTCTCTTGGTGCGGCTCACGCTCTATCAGGCCATCAGATACAGGCGGACTCCATACTGCAGCAGCTTTATCAGGTTGACAGTACTCTCGGTCAGCAGATGGAGCAACTCATAAGCGCGGAAGTCGCTCGCCTCAGATCCCTCATGGAAAGGTAACGGCCCCGGGCGACCAGCCACGCCGGTTGACCAGCCCATACCGTTGTCGGTGACAGGGCTGATCGGTTCTGCAGGCAGGACCTCATCTTGCCGGGAACAGAGCCTATATGGGCCGGTCCCCATTAGTTATTCCCCTGACCCTACATTCCTGACCTGCCCACAAACCCTAATAT
>CP070824.1:1255783-1259067 GCA_020344395.1 Candidatus Zixiibacteriota bacterium
CTGCTCGACCTGGCCGGTAAACGATATACCGGGTCCGGCATGGTGGCCTCGGCCGTCTCGATGAACAAGGCGATTGCCAAGCGGTTGTTTGGCTCGATCGGAGTGCGGACCCCGGAATGGAAGCTCTATGATACATCTGCTTACAAATCTACAAAGGCGCTGGCCGAAAAGATCGCACTGGAGCACTCCTTTCCGCTGATCGTGAAGCCCAACGCTGGTGGCTCCACTGTTGGCCTGTCGAAGGTAAATTCAGCAGACGACCTGCCGGGTGCGTTGGAACAGGCTATGAAAGAAGACCGGAAGATTCTCGTTGAGCGGTATGTCCCGGGCCGGGAACTGACGGTAGCAGTGTTGGATCACCACGCCTTCCCGGTGGTGGAGATCCGTCCCAAGAATGAACTGTATGATTATGAAGCTAAGTATACCAAAGGCAAGTCGGAGTATATCGCACCGGCAGAGATTCCCGAGGATATCTCGGAGGCAGTAAAGACGGATGCCGTCAGAGTTTTTGATGTGGTCGGTGCATCAGGGCTGGCCCGTGTAGATTTTCTCTGGTCCGAACCACGGGAACACTACTGCCTTGAAATAAACACACTACCCGGCATGACCTCGCTTTCTCTTGCTCCTATGGCCGCCGCCTGCGAGGGTATTGATTTTGACCGGCTGCTTGAGATGATTATAGAATCTGCACTGAGACCATAGAGACAACAATTGGAAAAACTGCACCCTAAGGCCGTCATCTTCGATCTGGGCTCGACTCTCATCGAGTATGAATCTATCCCGTGGGATGAACTGGGAGAGGAGTGTTTGATCGCGGCAAGAGGCTTCCTCGCCGGTGAAGGGTTCAAAGTACCGGCTGAAAGGGATTTCACCTCCGCCTATTATGTAATCCGGGACAGATATCGGGAGATCGCGTACCGTGATCTGGTAGAGTGGAATGTGCCGAAAGCTGCCGGAGATCTGCTTAATGAGCTCGGTATCGAACACGATGATGGTCTGCTGGACAGGTTTTTCGATGCTTACTATCAGCCGGTCAGTAAGCAGATATTTGTATTCGACGACGTGAAATCGACTCTGGACCGGGCCCGCGAATGCTTTCCGGTGATCGGATTAGTGTCGAACACGATATTTCCGGAACGTGCACACCTTGGCGAGTTGAAACGATTCGGGATCCGTGAACACTTCAATTTCACCATATTCAGCTGCACTTTCGGGCTCCGTAAGCCCCATCCGGATATCTTTCGCAAAGCTGCCAATTGTGCCGGTTACGCGCCCTCTGAATGTGTCTATATCGGTGACAGGTATCTGGAGGATGTGCAGGGGCCGCAGGGGATAGGGATGCCGGCCATACTGAAGATCAGGCCGGGACGTGAGTATCCTGAGGACATGCCGGACTCGGTGCGAAGGATAGATGCGCTCTCGGAGATCTTTGATCATGTTGAGAAATCGGTGGACTGACAGCCGCCGAGCCGATATATTCCGGGCTCTTGAGCACATTACGTCATGGAGCTGAACACTCCTTTGGATGAGGAACACAATGGACAAAACCGAACTGCTTCTTAAAGAGATTACCGAGGCCAACGGCGTTTCGGGTTATGAGAGTGAGATCCGCAAGCTCATGGTGCGGGAGATGAAGCCGCTGTCTGACACCATCAAGTCGGATAAGACCGGCTCCGTGATGGCCGTCAAGGAGGGCACCGCCTCGCGCCCGAGAGTCATGGTGGTGGGGCACATGGACGAGATCGGGTTCATGGTCAAGGAGCTTACGGAGGAAGGGTTCATCAAGTTTCTTCCGCTGGGCGGCTGGTGGGGGCATCTGGCCCTCGGTCAGAGGATGAGGATCATCACTTCAAAAGGCCCGGTGATCGGGGTGGTTGGCTCCAAACCGCCGCACCTGCTGCCGATGGAAGAGCGCAAGCATGTTCTCGAGATCAAGGATATGTTCATCGACGTCGGCACGATGGAGAAATACGATATTAAGAGAAGGCTCGGCATAAAACTCGGCGATCCCATCATTCCCGACTCGCAGTTTACAATACTCGGCAACAAGAAGATGTATATGTCCAAGGCATGGGATAACCGAATGGGCTGCGCTGTGGCGGTCGATGTGCTCCGCAGGTTTGAGCGGGCCAGGCATCCGAACACGATCCTGGCCTGTGGTTCGGCGCAGGAGGAGGTCGGCCTGAGGGGAGCCCAGACGCTGGCTCATCTGGCCGATCCGGATGTGTGCATTGCCGTCGACACCGGGATTGCCCAGGATGTGCCCCCGGATGACTTCAAGAAGGCCGAAAAGCTGGGCGCCGGCCCGGCCGTCCTGATCTATGACGCCGGGATGATCCCGAACCTGAAACTGCGCGACTTGGTGGTAAAAACCGCCGAGCAGAAGAAGATTCCCATGCACCTGACCTGCATGGAGCGCGGCGCCACCGACGGCGGCAAGATCCACCTGAGTCGGGCGGGTGTGCCCTCGATCATGATCGGTGCCCCGGTTCGCTATATTCACAGCCATAATGGAATCCTCAATCGGACCGATTATGATAATACCGTAAAGTTGATCAGTGAACTGATCAAGAAGCTCGACGTCAGAATGGTGCGTTCATTGACGGAGGATTAAGAAGCGATGGCCCTTCGGTTCCGAAACACGCTTACCAATATCAAGGAAGATTTCATGCCGATTACGCCCGGCAAGGCGGGCATGTATACGTGCGGCCCGACCGTCTACAATTATGCTCACATCGGGAACTATCGGACTTACATGTTCGAAGACCTGTTGAAATGCTACCTGAAGTACAAAGGGTACGATGTCACCCACGTGATGAACATCACGGATATCGACGACAAAACCATCCGTGGCTCACAGGCGGAAGGCGTGTCGCTTGGTGAGTACACCGAGAAGTACATCAAGGCGTTCTTTGATGACCTTGACGCGCTGGGGATCGAACGGGCCGAACACTACCCGGCCGCGACCGAGCATGTTCCCGAGATGGTCGCCATGATTAAGAAGCTTTTGGATAATGGGTTTGCCTACGAATCAGAAGGGGATTACTACTTCCGTATTTCGGAATTCAAGGATTATGGCAAGTTGTCCAACATTGACTTATCCGGGTTGAAGGCTGGGGCCAGGGTAGCTGCCGACGAATATGAGAAAGATTCGGTGTCGGATTTTGCGTTGTGGAAGGCGAAGACCCCCGAAGACGGGGACGCTTTCTTTGACACCGAGCTGGGTGAGGGACGCCCGGGCTGGCATATCGAATGTTCGGCCATGTCCACCAAGTATCTTGGAA
>CP070824.1:1259167-1264729 GCA_020344395.1 Candidatus Zixiibacteriota bacterium
AGGAAAACAGCTTCCCGCAACAAGTCCCGTCTGGCCCAGCTTGTCAACAAACTCGGCTAGGATCCCGTCTACCTCCGTCTCTGGCCCTGAAATAATGCCTCGCCAGCTTCAGCAGGCGAGGTTTTTTCCTTAGTATCTCCCAGAAAAGCTTCAGCGGATTCACCTCGTCAACTTCTTCCGGCCCGATGACATCGTCAAAAACCTGAACAATCTCGTCCATATCATCGTCGGTGAGCCTGTCGAGCAACTCCTTAATCTGTCTGTATCTGAACAACAGCCTGTGCTTTGTTCGAAGAAATCGCCCGGGGTAAAGCCTGTGCAGGTCGCGCCAGTTGTCGCCCGACTGCCGGCACCAGCCGGCAGCCGCCTCACCGGCCAGTTTTCCGGACAACATAGCGTTGACAATGCCTGCCCCGGTTACCGAGTCAAGCACCCGGGCTGCGTCACCGGTTACCAGGAGGTTCTTGTCGGCCAATACAGCCGGGCCCTGATAGCGCGGCGACGTACCGCAGCTACTGAAAACAATTTCGGCCGTGGGAAACCTCTGTTCGACGAATCGATCAAGATAGAACCTTGCCTCGGATCCCCGGTCACCCGGAACACCGAGACCAACATTCGCTTCCCCGGAACCCTTGGGAAACAGCCACAAGTATGAGCGAGGTGCCACCTTTGAGCCAAGATGAATTTCGATAATATCCGGCTCTACCACGATGTTTCGCAGCCGGTACTGAAGGAAGGACTCTGTCCGGGAAAGATCCAGCCGGTTGTCAATTCCGACGGATCGAGCCATGGTCCCTTCCACGCCGTCGGCCGCGATAAACACCCGTGCCTGCAGGTGTAACCGATCATTCCCCGACGAATCTCGGATCGCCACGGCTTCGTGTGCGACGCTTCCAGAAATGATACGAGCCGCATGGTGGTTAAGAAACAGTTTGCCGCCGAGTCGTTCAAAGTCGTCGGCCAGGTCGCGCTCCATTCGAGGGCGATCCAACACATAGCCGGCCCTGGGGTGGTTGATGACGTAAGTGTAGCCCGATGGCGAGACAAGTTTGCCTCTCTCAATCCGGGCCTTGATCCATCCGGGATTTACTTCAATGACGGACTCAATAGATCCCCTGGTGACTGCTTCTCCGCAGTGGAGAGGGTAACCGATCCGGGTGTCCTTCTCCAGAATGGCTACTGACAGACCGTGGCGCACCGCGGCGAGGCCTGCCATCAAGCCGGCCGGTCCGGCACCTATGATGACTACTTCGAATTCCTCAGGCAACTGTCATCTCCAGAGCCGGCACGGGACAAAAGGCAACGCAGTCCTCACACAAGTTGCACAGCGAAGCATCGCAGACCAGCCCGATCCTCAGAAGCACAAGCGCTTCGGTCGGACAGAGGGCCACACAGGCCCCGCACCTGAGACACACCTGGTTATCAGCATTGACCACGCAGAAATCTACCGGGCACCGCACGGTGGAACAACAAGATTTTAGCCGAGCCCGGTTCTTTGTCGATCAGCTAGGATCTATCGGTTGCCTAGGGAGCACAGCCACGCTGTAAATCGGGTCCGCTCATGAAAAGGTAGGCGATCACCAGGGTCAGATCCGCGATGTCGATGGTGCAGTCATTATTAACGTCCCCTTCGGCAGGGTCTGACAGCGGTATGTAGGAAATGAACAGATAATCAATCAGCCGGGTAAGATCTGATATGTCCACTATTCCGTCACTGTTCACGTCCCCGCCCTCGGACGGATTAAATGATTCCCCGAGGTAGTCCAGGCACTTGGTCATGAAGGCCTGCGCCGATGCCGGGGTCAGGTAGTAGATCGGAAACGATAACAGGACCCGTTTGCCATTCGATCCGTCATAAATCACTCCCACCGGTTTACCTTCGAAGTCCGGATAGTCGATGTATGAATCGTAAGTGTAGATGACGGTGGCCCCCGGGCGCAGTGTGAGGACGGGTATGTTCGGCCACTCCACCAGACCGCGCGACGGGTCGATCTCCACTGAGGGCCAGCCATTTTGTCCATGAGCACCCACGAAATCAGGAGTGCCCCAGTAGTCGTAGTTTGATATTCCAAACTCCCGGTAGAGCATGTGACTGGAACTGATAGGATGATCCGACCAGCTCAGAATGGTGAAGAATCCGGCCATCACGATGTTGGTGTTGTAATCGGCATACCAGCTGAGGGTGGCTTCGCTATTTTCTATCTCCTTGAGCGTCAGGTCGTCATCCAACCACAGGATAGAAGAAAATGGTCCCGCGTCCGACCTGGTCATAGCGTCTCCGTATTCATCAACCAGAGCCACGCCGTACGGCCGGCCACTCATGAGAGTGTCCATCCAGCTCTCCTGCTCTTCCTGCGTCGGATGATACTGGTTCTCGGTGGTGAAGGCGTCCATGATACCGATGCCACCGTCGAACGTGGCCGGAAAGCCGGTGACAGTTTCGGACGGCTCGGACTCGAACCCGTCAAGATCAACCGCTGTTACATAGTATGCATGCTCGACTCGAGGAATAATGGTATTATCGACAAATGACGTATCGGTGATATTACTCTCGAAGAGTTGCGGATCGTTGACTCCGACATAGCCCCGGTACAGATTGTAGTAAGAAAAGTCGGCTTCTTTGTTTTCAGCCCAGGAGATCGTTATCATTGCCGAATCTGCCATCACGCGTGGGTCTGCCGGCGGTCTGGGGATACTGAGCGCCTGCTCTGATCCCTCTGTGCCCTGTAATGCCGGATAGCCCACCGGCGAGGTGCCGACGACCAGGAAATAGTTCATCACGCCCTCTGTCAGCCCGCTCCAAACATAGGAGCATGCGCCCACTCCAGCCGTAACCGAATCGGAATAAACACCAGGAGCGTTGCCCCGATATATCGTATAGGAATTATCAGAGTAACAGGGAGACCAGCCGATTTCGAGTGACTGTCCGTCGCCAATATCAACAATCGGTCCGACCGCCGCGGGGGATGGCGCCTGTGCTACATGGGCCAACGCGGCCAATGACATCTTCACAACCTCTGTCAGGTATGGGAAGTCCATACGGTCAGTTATATCCAGATTGGTATGCCATCCCAGGATATTGAAGTTGTTTTCCGAGACATATGAGATGGGATAGCCACGGTCCCGGAACGGAGCATGATCGGAGTTACCGGACGGCGCCGCCGCAAGAGGCATCAGTGCGCTCGCTCTGTTACCGGCCGCCACCGTGGCGATCTGATAAATATCCGTGACGCCGGCCTCCACGTCCACATACCACGGCTCCCCGCCGGTGAAGCCAACCATGTCGAAATTGTACATCACCTCGAGGTCGGTGCCGGTGGCCTGAATGTCCGCGGCGGCAGCATCGGATCCAACCAGACCGACTTCTTCGGCACTAAATGGAATGAAAATGACAGTTTTTCGCAGGGGGACATCGGCGAGTATTCTCGCCATTTCCATTATGACAGCGACTCCCGAGGCGTCATCATCGGCACCCGGGGCGTACTCTGTGGCTGGCTGGGGCTGGTTATACACAACGGCATCGTAATGGGCACCGACAACGATCACCTTATCCGGTTCCGCAACACCGGGTTTGACGGCCCTTACATTATAATGCCAGCCGCCACCATAATAAAAAGAAGGAGTGGTAACGTCCGTATAGCCCCAATCCTGAAACTTCTGCACCATCCAGTCGCGCGCTCGATCGATAGAGTCTGTCCAGATGTACCTGGTGTAGAAATCCTCAAGTCGCTTGTTCACGGCATAGACTGAATCCTGCTCCACCTGCAGGGCCAGAGTATCGGTTGGATAGGTCAAATTCGCAGGGATGGGAATGGAAACGGATGGCCGGTGATAAAAGAAATCGATATGCCGGTCCTGCAATGGGATGATCATCAGATTGCTTTCGGACGAGACTGCGGTAGCTGCCGCCCTGCTCATCTGGACCAGCCGGGTTCCATCCTCCAGGGCTACTACCCGACCAAGTTGAGATATATCGACACCGGCAGTGCGGTCAAGTTGGGGCGGAGTAAGGATCACCTGCAGCCCCTCGGGTCCCGCCGAGGGCAGGATTGTCTCGACCACCAGCCTGGCGGATTGCAGCATATTGCGGCTCTCATCGTCTACTGCGACCAAAAACCTCTCACCTATTCGACCGTAGGCATGTCCCAGTACTGCCCTGGCTGTGGCAACGTCGTTCTGACTGGATAGTTTAAGAAGGGCGATATCGTCAGCTTGAATTTGCGCGGCCAAGCCAATCACCAGAACGGAACATAGAGCTGTCTTCCTGCCGGGTGTCATAATGACCTCCAGGTACGTATGTGTATCCTTACATAACTAGTAACGATTCAGGGTCGACCGATGTTCAACAATTCACCAAGGATATACGTGTAAAAATTGACTACACTTCAATCTAACTCGGTCAGAACCTCAGTCAAGGACTAACGGCTGACCGACGATCAGAGTCTGAGACCCTTTTGGAATGGCTCAAACCGGATCTTCTCATCTTTTCGTCGCGGCGGAGCATATGCCCCTTCGACATTTGAGGGGATTGACGGAAAGTCAGCGGAGGAGGCCAGACCGGGGTTTTTGTGCGGTTCAAGGTAGGACACCACTGCCTGCAACTTGGCGCGATATTCCCCTAATAACCGATCACGCTCGGAACCCTCTTTGATAAAACGGCTGGGACCGCTAAATGAGAAAACAAACTCCGGACAGGAAGAGAACACAACCACATTTCTGATTCTCTCTCTGTTCAACTTCACGGTAATGAATCTCAGAAGAGCAAAGTAGGCACCGAATTCCAAGTCAATCCTTGAACCGCGGGCACGGCACCGAAACAGAACTCCGAGACCCGGTATGGCAAAGACAATCAAACCGCGACCAAAACCATGCTTCTCCAGAAACGGGTCGAGCTTGCTGTTCGTGTACCCGGCTATGTAACATTGTAGTGGCCGCTCGGACTTGTCCATAGACTCTGTCCGAGCAAGTGCAATGCCGTCCCGCGGCAACAATGCCGTCCCCTAACCCCATCCCCGGTAATCGATTAGGGTGGCGCACCATGATCGTGACCCCACCTGAGTCAACGGATTTCAAGAATGTTGAAAGCCAGTTACTACGGCTGGTCCAGGGATTGTTGAAGCAGGGCATTCATCTTCTGGTCAGTTTCAAGATATTTGCCCTTGGCTGAGGCACAGATATCACCGGCAGCGTTGACGGCCTGGCCCTCGGTGAGATGAAGTCTGCCCCGACTGGCAATCTCTCTGCCGGAGAAGCGAATCCTGTCGCCGGTATGCACGGAACTGTGGAATTTCACCGTCAACTCTGCTGTAACGGTATAGAGCCCTTTTGCCAGAAGGGCCTTGATCATCACCTCATCGAGCAAGGTCGAGATTATGCCGCCATGATATATACCTCGGTAACCTTCGAAAGCCTCCCCGGCCTCAATTTCCGTATTGGCCGACTCCCCGTCGAAGAAGAACCTCGCTTTCAGGCCGGTCGGGTTACTGTCTCCACAAACAAAGCAGTGATGGTATTTGACGATTTCTTCCACCGCTGATTGGTACACTCAAACTCTGTGGCTGT
>CP070824.1:1264829-1278394 GCA_020344395.1 Candidatus Zixiibacteriota bacterium
GAGAATGAGCCGAGGGCTTCATCGTTCTGAATGGAAAACTGGACAGGGACATCTTGCCCCGGACCGGCCTCAACCGAATCAGCGTAGACGACATCGGTCGTCCCGAACGGATCAGATTGAGCTGAGGCCGAGCCGGCCACAATTAATAGGGACAACAACGACAGGAGTGCTGTATGGCACCTCAAACTAATCATTCTCCACCGCAAAACAATTCTCCGCTCATCTTTGAGCAATTTGCAGACCGGAATCCCCTCAGACCGCCGGATTCACGGTTCATCCCGAACCATAATACTCCAGCTATAAACCGGTCTGGTCGGTTCTGCCTATATCCGTATAAGCGTCAGAACGCTACAGAGTTACACAACTCAAACAACTATGGACTCTTCCCTATAGCTATCTGACTATACAGATCTCCCTATGGCATATTGGTAGAAGAAAGGTGAGGAAACCAAATACAGCAAAATCGCCGGGTGCATTGCCGCGCACAACTGCAACTGCATGCACAAACGGCGAGATTGAAGAATCGAATCTCTCAAAAATCGAAGTAAAGATGACCCTGCATCGACGTGCATTCTTCTTCAAGGTGGGTACACTAGTCATCTCTGGCGTGCCTTCATGGTCTATCTTTCATCCACTCTTCATTAGTCAATCGTCAAATTGCGTGCTCCTACTTCTTTTGGTTTTTTCTCCCCGGAAAGGGCTTAACCTTTCCGGGGGGAATATCATAAGTCAGATGACTTACTTGAGCAGTGCAGCCTTCTTCGTGGCCGTGAATTCTCCAGCTTCTAACTTGTAGAAGTAGATACCACTGGCCAGTTCAGAAGCATCCCAAGCGTACTCGACATAACCTTCATCGTAACCGTTGACCGATTCGACAACCTGACCGGTGACGTTGTAGAACGTCAGGGTCCAGTTGGTCGGATTCGGCAGCGAGAAGCGAATCATGGCTGTCGGGTTGAACGGGTTAGGATAGTTCTGTTCGAGCGCAAAGCTCGTCGGCACATTCTTCGCCGCGACCGGAGTACCTTCATAGGTGGCAAACTCAACGCTGATGACATCATCAACACCGATGAACTCACCACTGAAGGTTTCGCCCTGCTTCATGCTGTAGATAACAATGCGGGTATTGGCGCCGTCAAAGGCGTACTCCATCTCCATATTGTCAGCCATCAGGTCAGGAATCTGGTCGCCCTCTACCACGATAAAGGCCGCGCCCATGTCGGAATCGACACTGACAACACCTTCATCAGTAGAGTAGTTGGCGGCCACCGGGTTGGTCTTCGGATACGGCAGAGCGTCACCCACAACGACACGAATCAGGTAAACCAGGTCGGCAACCGACAGGGCAATACCGTCAGCGTTGACGTCGGAGGCAGCGATCGAACCTTCCGGATACTGGAAGGCACCAAGGCCGTCGATGAAGTAATTGGTGAGCATCACGGCGTCGGCGATTTCATACGCCAGGCCGTTCAGGTTGATGTCACCGCGGGCGTCGATTTCACCCTCGCAGCAAATCTCGACGCAGCCGTTGGTGAAGTCGATGTTGCGGATTGCACTTTCCTTATCACCGCCAAGACAGACCTCCTGTGCCCCGAGATAAGTCGGGAAGTCGGCCTCACCCTGGATCGGATCCGGGTTGTTGCAATCGTACACCTTGGTGGAGATGTACAGCTCGGTACCGTCAAGGTTCGAGATGGTGTTATCACCACAGTCGTACCAGAAGAACCGGATCGGCGCTACCTGGCACTCCAAAGTGCGGTCGTTGCTGACCAGGAAGGTCAGGACGGCCAGGGAGATGCAGCTCCTGGGTTCGCGGATGCTCAGGCCTTCCGGATCGCCAACACCACAGGTGTTGTTGATGACCCCGTCGTTGGTCTCTTCGAGACCGATCACACGGAGCATGCCGGACGGGCAGGCATTGCCGCAGTTGCCGTACGGGCCATAGCGATAATCGAAGTACTCCCAATCGCACAGGTCATAGATGTCGCCACCTACGGCCATCTGGAAGCTGAGGGCCGAGTTGTCATAAGCGATCAGGAAGTCGAAACCGCCGATACCCTGGGTGACGTCGATACCGCAGAGATTGATATCGACCGGAAGCAAATGACCCTGGAGAGCGCCACATTCAGCCGAGTAATCCGGCTCAATGAACACCTGGTACGGGGCCGCACCAAGCACGTTCCAGTCAACGGTACACTCGGCGGTGTACTCACCGTCACTCACTTCAACCGTCATTACGATCGGCTGAGTCAGATCAGGATCTGTTTCAGACGGACCGTAGCACAGCAGACCATCGACAATCGTTACAGTACCGGTCGCACCGCCATAATCAGTGACAGTGTAAGTGAGCAGGTCACAGTCATCATCCGCTGCGAACTGAACACACTTAGTGTCGCCAGCCTGAACAGTAGTGTACGTGCCGCAGCCATCGGTGAAGGCCGGGCCGGTGTTGGTAACGGTCAGATTGACCGTATGCTCCGGACCGAAGCCGCCACCACACAGACTGCGCACATGGACTACGAGAGTCGCCAGACCGGACTGCGGGACAGTCCCGCCGCTCCAGGTCCAGACACCCGTTGAGGCGTCAATGGCACCGGGGCCGGAGACGATTTCGAACTCGTAGGCGGTTGGCGGATCACCTTCTGGTGGGCAGCCATCAGGATCGGTAGCATCGAAATCAATCGTGCCAACGTCGCAGTGGCTGAAGCTATAGTTGGTCGGTCCGCCGTCAATCTCGGCCGGCTCATCCGGGACAGCATACAGTTCCCAACAGTGGGGACCATCCCAATCCGGAATGACATCGTCGCCGGCGGTCAGAGCCGCCCACTTCCAGGTACCACCCGGAGGGAAGTACGCCGAGTCGATGCAGATATGCTTGCCGGCATCGGCCGGATCACCGAATTTCCCCAAGTTGATGGTGTAAAATACACCGTCCCAACCAGCAATGAGACCCAGGGTCTCATCAAAGGAAACACCACCGTAGCCAACCGTGTCAGCATCACTTCCGGTGTTACCGAACACGTTAATGAAGTCCTTGTCGAAGTAGTCATCCGGGTTGATAGCCCAGAAACAGTTCTGGGTTGCCAGACACTCCGACGAATTACCGCATAGAGGATCCCACGTAAGACCATCGGGTGAGTAGATCTCAAAGCCGTTGGCCGGGTTGTAATGATCGATCCCGCCGTTGGTTGTCCGGATCTGGATCACTACATCCTCGGTCGAGCTTATCCGGATAGTATCCGGGGCGAAATACGTGCTGATCGACTCCAGTGATACCGATGTCTGCGCCTGGGATAGCCCAAAGCTAAGAACAAGAGCAAGAACTAAGAAGACTGAAAGTCGTTTCATTATGTTCTCCTGTTATTTTTGCAAATAACGTTTGCTACGTTTCAGCAATCTAAGGTTGTCCCCCTCAAGGACCTCGGGTCAGCCAATCCGGAAGAGAGAGCCATCAGCTTCCGAGCTGCAACTTTCCCAAGAATTTCGATTGCTAAACGTCCTTACTTTGAGCGCGTGCAAGAAATTACCTCTTTTAGATGTCCTCCTTTCCCTTCTATTAAGTTGTTCACAAGTGGAATCGCCCACCACGGACGATCCCGTTGCTTCTTCTATGTCAAATCTCTCTTTCATTCGCAATCACATGGAGCCGTGCCGTCAATGAACAGGAAGGATATCATGTAGGTGAGGTCACCGATATCCACCGGCGGAATCCCATGTACGCAATCAACATCCGCAGAACCCATCGGATCCGGCTCCGGGCCGTTGAGGAACAGGTACGAGATCAGGTAGGTGAGATCCCCGATATCGATCTCGCCCAGCGGGTCGTTGTCGATCTCGCCGCAGACCCCCGGCAGAACCGTAAGGGATCCGGGATAAAGCTTGCATTTGGCCGTATCCACATAGGTCACTGTGTCGATCTCGATATCGACGGAGTCACACGGCCCTTCGCCTACTTTAACCCAGTCCAGACAGACCACCGAATCCGGCGGCACCCAGGACTCGCATTTCCAGCAATTGGTGTCGACTCGGAGAGAATCAGAAAGCCCGATAGTTGAGCCGTCCGGACGCGAGAAGCTGAAATGATCGCGGAACGGGTCCGGAATGATGGCAGAAGTGCGCTCGCTCACGGTGTCATCGATAGGGAATATGTCGGCCAGCAACCTGAACAGCACGCCTCCCTGCTGCGGCGCTATGCCGGGCACGCCCCCGGGCACGGTGAATCGATCAGCCACCCCGGTGACCTTGAGATCGACGCCGCCGCCGATGACGGCACGCGATGTCAGGTACTCCCAGTTCGAAATGAGGGTGCCGGTCGTATCAAAGCTGCCCACTTCGACGTCATGAATATAGACATCCATGGAGTCCGCCTCGACGCTCCACTCCCAGGGATCCTCGAAATTGACCCGCGTCGAGTCCACACAGGTGCTGCCGTCCCATTCGTCACAGACCCAGTAGGTGATTGAGTCATCCGCCCCCACCCACTGAGTGCAGTTCGGACCGTCATAGGCCGCGCATATCCAATAGGTTGTATCATGAACGGTGATCGAGTCGTTCTGGAACTCCAGGATGCTGGTATTGCCCACCTTGAGCCAGAGTTCAAAGGCGACTACCGTGTCGAAGAAGTTGTCCATATAGACGGTAATAACCGAGTTTTTCTGGCCGGAGGAACCGACCGTGTCACCGACCGTAATAATCAGATCAGGTATCTGGGCCTTGCCCGCCTCAGGGGCGGCGAAGGCTAACATTATAACCAGGATTACTCCGAGCACTGAGCATCGCGACGCAAATCGTGTGTCGAGGAGCATCGTACCTCCAACGTTTCTTAGCTCGCTAGTCACTTCCTAACGTTTCATCATTCCCGAACAAAGCCGCCGCCGCGCACAACCATAGCTGTGCGCTGGTGTGTCATTGTTCGGGTCTAATTCTTGTCACAACGTTATCAGTTGCTGCAGAAAGTAACCTGCCAGTACACTCCGCGCGATCCCCACTACCGCGGCGGAATCGAAGTAACACTCACTGATTCTTGTTACGTACTCTCGGAAAGTGGTTGGTAAATCGCCTACGCCTTAACAAAGGTTTGACTATGTGGTTCATCTGTGGAAGTTATACCTACCATCCGATAAGAATATACAGTGGCTTTCTCCGATTGTCAACAGCTTTTGTGGAACTTTTTTCCAAATTTCGCCGCTGGGGATCACCGGACCTGGGGCAGACTACCTCCTGACAGCCGATGCTGTCGGTTCGCGGGTTGTGACTTTTTCTCACCGCACCCTCCCAAATCCTGCGGACCGGACCGAGCCAAGCCCGGCCGCCGGTCATCTGCGAGGGCAGGTGGACTCTATAAACATCCGCGGTTACGACCCGGATGGTTTTTTGACCTTCAGAGCAACCGTTGTGCCGCCCCTCATTCCGACCCCTGCGACATCCAGGGAGTCGCCGAACCCACACATTTGACTCTTCCGGGGGTAGTCTGCGCACGAATTTGCTCAAAAACTGAACAGTCGGGGGCCAGGTCGATGTTCATTAATGTGCAGTTCACTTCATAACGTCTGGCAGCCCACGACCAGACAGTTCGAGCAAGGCTGTCCGGAAGCCTCGTCAGATGCGCGTTCGTTATCCCATGAGAGGCAGAGGATGAAGGCCTGCAGGGTCCGTGCTCCCGCCGTGCTCCGCCTCAATTTGGGAGCATATGCGGGAGCATCGGGCTCTCAAAAACTTGGACTTCCACCGTATTATGACAGTTCCGATCCTCTTTCTGGGACCGTGATCAATGTGCTCCAGCCTCTCCAATTTTGATGTTGACTTGATCGCTGCTTGCCCTAATATGAGCGCCTGAACATTATGAGCAGGTTTATCCTGATGCCCCAAGGAGTGCCCGCATATGGGTAAGAAGATATCCCAGACAACCAAAGAGATCCTGCAAATTGTCATATTCCTGGTGGTCGTCGCCGTGCTGCTGACAGCTTTCGTCTGTTATCCCCTTAATCGAACCAAAGCGATCATGGGGAGGGTCGATGTCGATGACTTCAATCCGGATTCCCTGCCGGCCAACGACCCAACTGCGTTCGTCGAGGCCGGACTGCCGTTCGATACTTTCCACGTCGATCCGGACGCCCTCACCCGGCTGGCCTGCGTTTATATTCCTCCCCTGCTCGACAGCGGTGAAACGGCCAGGGGTACGGTCGTCCTGTTGCACGATGAACGCGACACCCGTGAAGCCATGATCCCGCTGGCGACGGTGCTGCACGACTCGGGTTTCGGGATTATCACCTATGACCAGCGGGCCTCCGGATTTTCGGGCGCCAAGTATCATGGCGAGGGTCGTTCCGAGGCGGATGATTTGGTAGAAATGATTGCTTACCTCGACATCCGTGACCGCGCGGTCCATCCGGTGACGATCGTGGGTCAGGCGCTTGGCGCCGATGCCGCATTGATGGCGGCCCATGATGAACAGAGAATCGACCGGGTGGTGGCAATCAAGCCGTACCTCACCACATCCCGCATGATTACCATGCTCAAGGATGAGCACGATTGCTACTGGCTGCCGTTTTTCAACACTGTCTTCTGGTGGTGGTATGAAATCCGGTCGGGTTATGCCTCCCCGTACCGCGAAGTCGAACAGATCCAGGCTGTTGCGAAACCTTCGTTGATATTCGACACCGATGGTGCTTTTGAATCCGAGGAGTACGTCAGGCTGACCGACCTGTCGGATGCCGCCCTCCTTCAAAAGCAGACTTTGCCCACCGACGCGAACACCCTGGCGCAGGCGATTGTGAGGTTTGCAGGGGAGTAGGCAGGGCCTAGACTTGCCGCGATATACTAGCCCGGGCTCGGGGCGTGGAGTTGGAGGATGGGCAAGGGCCGTCGTGCTCGCCCCCAGATTTCGGAAGACAAGTCGTACCCAACATAGACTCCCATATCTTTCACGTTGACAAAGGGTGGTTCTGACCTATCTTGGAGTTAAGAGCGAGGGTTAAGGGGTACGAGCATGAAGTGTCTTTTTCTATCAACGTGGATGGTCGCTACTGCGACGCTCTTGGCGTCGCCTGCAATGGCCGGTATAGAGTTAAACCACGTGCTCACCATCGACATCCCTGATCTAAACGGCGGCGTGCAGGAGCTTGTCCTGGAGGATATCAACGGCGACGGATATCCCGAGGTGGCCGGCGCCGACAGCCTGTACGCCTATCTATACTCCCTGATTGATCAGCAGATGCTCATGAAGCAGCCTCTCGACACCGGTTGGCAAGATATCAAGATAATGGTGGGGGATGTCAACAGGGATTCGGTAGCTGATGTGGTAGTCGCCCAGGTGGATAACTTGTGGCAACTGAAGGTGATGCTTTACGATGGTGCAAGTGATTACCAGTTTGCCGGGGCCGAGGAATACGCAGCCTACCCGTTTGCGATGGGTTGGAATCCTTGGTGGGACATGTTTGACGTGGCGATATTTGATTTTGATCATGACGGCTATGATGAACTGATCGTCGCATATGACAGCACGTGGGATTTTTCATACTGGTGGTCCTATACTGAGGGCACGACTCTATTCTATTACAGCTTTCCGGACTCGATACGGCATCACGAACCCAGACATCTATGGGATTTCTTCGAACTGTACGAGGACGCCGGAGGCACACAATATGCTGCGCACGATCTATATCACCGGATGACTGATATGCCCGGAGTTAATTCTGAAATCAGCGTCCGATCTCTGCGAGGAATTGTTGCAGACGGATCCACCTACGAGCTGCTCGAAGTTACCAAGCCTTCTCACTGTGATTCCTACCAACTTGTTACAGTCATTAATAGTTTTCGCCTCGGAACCGTCATAAACAGCGGAGTCGGGCCAAGTGTGGTAGGGGAATTCAGATATTACAGTGCATGTCACTACTATGATGGTCCCGAACCATACCGTGATGAGTTGTCGGAGCGAAGCCTCGTTATGTATGAGCTTCAATCCCCGGGACTGCCCGTGCAACAATGGACCGATTCGCTTTCAGGTGACACGTTAACTGATTTCCTCTATCATTCGCGATTCTCTGAATCATTCTTCGCCTTTCAGAATGATCGTTTGGATCAGTATTCACTTACGAACGGACAGAAACTGAGGTCGACTCAGGTGGAACCGGCGGATATGAGATTGTGGTATTCGGACTTCCCCGGCTACAGTCCGCTCCTGGTGCAGGTTAACTACCAGACGGTGAAATTGTACAGCCTTGATGTCAACACCGCCAGCCCTGATGACAACCAGCCAGCCGGGCTGCCGACTTCGTTTGCGCTCTCGCCGCCATACCCCAACCCGTTCAATCCGAATGTGTCGGTGACGCTGAGCATGCCCATGCGTGGCGATGTGACCGTGGAAGTGTTCAATGTCCTGGGCCGCAGGGTTGACCTTCTGCATGATGGACAAGTGCCCGCTGGTGAGACGCATTTGACGTGGGATGCGGCCCGGTTTTCATCTGGTATTTACCTGATACGTGCCACCTTGGGACCTGAGAGCAGGACGGTTAAAGCTGTGCTGGTGAAGTGAATACTTAATACTGAGCACGCCATGCTTCGACTCCGCTCAGCATGACGTGTGGGGGGTTGAGCCTGACGTGTGGGAACAATCAGCATATCTTAAGGGGGCACAGACACGGCGGGTGTCCACGCGGATCCATCGTTTCGCCTCCCCCACCACAGCACCCCAATTCCCTTGTTGACAAGCTGTGTGCGTTAAGTTATTCAGCAGTAACACTGTTGTCTCAATCATGGTGTGTGAATATGAAAATCCTGCCTGTACCAATCAAACCCATACCCGGGCCGTATTTTGCAGCGATCACGCTCATGATCGCCTGTCTCGTAAGCTGGGCGCTGGTGTCATGCGGTGATGGGGATATGAAAAGACAATCGTCGGTTTCCCCCATGCAGCAGTTCGCGCCTGAGAGCGTCGAAGGCTGGGCGTTGCAGGACACGGTGGCGGTCTATGATCGAGAGACCATCTTCGACTACATAAACGGCGCCGGAGAGGTTTACCTGTCATACGACTTCCGTGAGCTGGCCGTGTTTCAGTATGCGCGTCCGGATCGTCCCCCGATCACCCTTGAGATTTTCGACATGAGCGAGCCGTCGGAGGCGTACGGCATATTCAGCCACGCCCGTGAGGATGAACGGGAGGGTATCGGCAACGGATACGAGGCCAGCGGCGGCCTGCTCTGTTTCTGGCAGTCTCAATACTTCGTGTGCGTTCAGGCGGGAGGGGGATCATCCGACGAGCAAGCGGCCATGCGCACTATTGCCGGAGCGGTCGCCAGTCAATTGCCGCCGGGGGGAGAAAAGCCGGGCCTGCTCGATCTGCTTCCGACGGAGGGAATGACAGCGTACAGTTCGCGCTATTTCCACGGGCATCCATCTCTGAACTACCACTATTACGTGTCGGAGCGAAACATACTCGGCCTCAGCCGCAACACCAACGGGGCGCTGGCCCGGTACGAGCCGGGCTCGGTGTTTCTTGTTTGCATCGAGTATCCGTCGGAGGCTGAGGCCAGCGAAGCACGTGAGAGTTTCAGGGATGCATACCTTCCAGACGCCGGAGAAAGTGGCATGGCACAAACCGAAAATGGCAAATGGACTGCAATATCACTGAAGAACAAATATTTAGTCATAGTGCTTGATGCACAGACACAGCAGGAGACTGATGGTCTTCTGCAAGGGTGTCGGGAGAACATATCATGAACAAACCTGAAGACGCAAGTGGCAAGGAGGCTCTGATTCCGTCACTGACGAGGCGGGATTTTATCAAAGGTGCCTCGTGTGCGGCAATGGGGCTGGCCATGGGGTTACCCTCTTACGCCGACGACACCGTCGAAGAAATCGTCAAAAGCAGGGTGGTGCTGATCAGGGACAAAGGGGCGGTCAAAGACGACGGCGGTATCGACGGGGCAATCATTCAGCAGATGCTCGACCAGGCCATGGCAACCCTCTTCGACAAGGAGAATGCGGTCGACAGCTGGAAACAGATCATCAAGGCGACCGACGTAGTCGGCATCAAGTCAAACGAATGGAGCAACCTGCCCACTACCACTCAGGTGGAACAGGCGATCAAACGGCGGGTGATGGATGCCGGCGTTGCGGAGGAAAACATCGGGGTCGACGACCGCGGCGTGCGCGATCATCCGATCTTCCAAAAAGCAACCGCACTCATCAACGCTCGGCCCCTCCGCAGCCACGCCTGGTCGGGAGTCGGATCTCTTATCAAGAACCCCATTATGTTCGACACCGATCTGCCCAAGTACCATCCTAACAGCTGCGCTGATCTTGGAGCTATTTGGTCGCTTCCGGCAGTGAAAGGAAAGGTGCGTCTTAACGTGCTGGTTATGCTCACACCGTTGTTTCACGGCAGCGGCTGGCATCACTTTGACCCGAAATACACCTGGCCGTACAAGGGATTGATAGTGAGCACCGACCCGGTAGCCGCGGACAGTACCGGGGTGAGGATTTTTCAGGCCAGGCGCCGTGAGTTCTTCGGTGAGGATCGCCCCATCACACCGACGCCGCACCATATCGTGATCGCCGACCGCAAGTTCGGGCTGGGCAATTCTGATCCTGCGAAGATTGAGCTCGTCAAGCTGGGTTGGGATGAAGGGGTGTTGATCTGAACCGGGCCGATCCACCCATGGGCTAGCTGCTGCCGCACAGGAGCGTTGCCTCAGCATAGTAATGTTGAGTTAATGGCATGATTACGTTCAAAGGTAAGGAGGAAGGGATGAGAACCACCTTAAGCACTATCCTATTAACGTCTGTTATTCTGACGGTCTCGGCTGCAGCAACCGGCGAGTTGTCGGACTACTACACGCCGTATGGATTCAGGTTGCCGCTTTTGCAGCAGGGACAGTACGTTATCAGTGGGACAATGTCTTACTACAAATCGGAATCGGAGGTCATCAGAGCAGACCCCCTGCCCAGGGGATCGGAGGGTATTCAGAGGAAATACCTGACCGGGCTATCGGCCACTTATGCAATATCTGACGACCTCCTTTTTCAAAGTCGCCTTTATTATGTCCCAAAGCAGCATTCGGTTGATTGGAGATCATGGCGGTGGGATACGGCAGGTGATTCCCTGATCAACTCCACCGAAGACAGGAGAGACAGGGCGTACTTTTATCCAAGTTTTACGCTTGTTTACCGTCTCGCGCCAAACTTCGAGTTGTATGGCGATGCCCGTTTTGAATCCTATAAATCAGACTACGAGAGCAATCCGGAGACTATCAGTAGTTACAAACGGTCCAAATACTCCTACAGTGGATTCGTAGTCGGGTTTACCTATCTCGGCAAGCTGTGAAGTGAAATCAGGCGGCTTGGAAGCCGGCATTGCTGGGCAGACTTCAGCCTAACAACCGTCTCAGGATATTTCCACTCGCGTGACAGCCGTCGAGGACGGCCCATCTGCAACCTTGCACTCTTACAGTTCCGGCTCGGTGCCTTTATATCACAACTCGTCCGGCTTCAGCTCGTCAAGAAAGTTTGCTTTGATCCAGTAGACGCCGAAGACATCGTCAACGGCCCCGCGATATAACAAGTAGTTCCCATCCGGTGACAGCAAGGGGCAGAGTCCCTCGAGACCGGTGCTCACAGGAGCAGTCCAGGTGCCGTCCCCTTTTTTCCAGCTGATGCATAACATGATCCGGTCATCCCCCTCGACGTGGCCGCTGGATGCAAAGAGCAGGTAGCTCTCATCAGGTGCGATGAGGGGTGAAGTCTCAGTTGCCGGGGTACTGATGATATTTCCCACGTGCACAGGCGTAGTGTATGCCCCATCTACAAGAGTCGATTTATAGATATCGCCACGGCCCAGTTGGTCAGAACCTTCTCCACCAAGGTATATAGTGCCGGTGTTGGTGAGAGAGAATTGCCAGTGCATCTGGATCGAGTTGACCTCGCCGGGAGCGGGGTAGGGATCGGTCCATCCGTCGGAAGTTCTGTCCATAACCCAGATATTTTCCTTTGTGGGACCTCCCCCGGGTTGCAGTGACCGCCGAGACATGAAGTAGAGCTTGTTGCCGTCCTGCGAAAAGAACGGGACATCATCTCCGCCGCCGTCGGTAATGGCCCAGGCCGGGGACTGCGGCACTGTCCAGGCACCATCTACAATCCTCGATGAGAGCATACGGCTGGTACCGTAACCGGAGTCCGACGGCATGAAATAGGCATTCCAGTACGCTTCCGTTCCATCCGGGGAAAAAGCAATACTGCTGTGGCCACCCCAGTTCGTTGACACAATGTCCGGAGCAAAAAGCTCGGGCGTGGTACCGGGCGGCGTCATGCCGAAATAAGGATCGGAACCTCCAGGGAACCATTGTCCACCCTGATCGGCCCCTGCGGCAATCAACATGTCGCTGATTTCGATCTGATCGTTACCATCGGCGAGGCTGTAGGGAGAATGTCCCGCCAGGGTGCGAGCCTTGACATCAGCGCCGCGGTTAATCAATATCTCCGCGACGGCGGTACGGCCTTTAGCTGCCGCGTAGTGCAGGGGTGCCCATCCGAACACGTCCGGTACATCTGCCGCAAGTCCCTTTTCCAGTAGGAGGTTCACAAGCTCGGCTGATCCTCCCTGGGCGGCCGCGTGCAACAGACTTCCTCCCTGACGGCCACCAATCGACAGATCGATACCCTTATCCACCATCACCGTCATCAGGCGGTCAAGCCCCCTCTCGGCAGCATATCTGACCAGTTGCACGCCCACTTCGCCGGTGATGGGAACATCGGCGTTGTTATCCATCAGGAGATTCACGATGGCGGCAAACCCGCGCCAGGCAGCGAGACAGATCGGCGTGTCTCCGGAGATATCGGCAGCATTGATATTCGCCCCATGTTCCACCAGCAGGCGAGCCATGTCGGCATCACCAGATTCACGAGCCACGTTCAGTAGAGGCGTGCGGCCATACTCGTTGGCCAGTTCGGTATTGGCTCCGAGTTCGAGCAGTTTCAGGACAGCCTCAGTCCGGCCGCGACCAGAAGCATGAAGCAATGGTGTGCTGCCGGCTCGCGTCTGAACATTGACATCCGCGCCACCCGTAACAAGCTGACCGATCATGTCCGGAAATCCCCTGAGGGCGGCGTAATGCAGGGGAGTGAGACCGTTGTTGTTTGTGACGGCTGGGTCGGCACCTTTCTCCAGTAACCAGGCAACCGCTTCCGGATGTTGATACGAGATGGCAAACAGCAGAGCGGTCATGCCGTTATTGTCCTGGCCGTCAATGTCTACCCCGGACGCAAGGAGTATCTCTATCACAGCAGTGTGGCCACCCACAGCCGCGTTGTGCAAAGGTTGACTGTTTTCGTTATCGCCTATTGAAGCGTCCGCTCCCATGGCAAGAAGTTTCTCAACGATCTCAGATTGCCCGCGGTAGGCTGCCCAGTTGAGTGGGGTCATACCGCCGCCGTTGCGGGCATTGAGCAGCTCCGGATTCTGACTCAGAATACTCTGCACCTGAGCCACCCGGCCCGAGACGATAGCCTCGTAAATGTCCTGACTGTGCGCAGGCGAACTCCACACCGCTATCAGAACAAATGCCGCCAAA
>CP070824.1:1278494-1283627 GCA_020344395.1 Candidatus Zixiibacteriota bacterium
CAGGGTAAAGAACGGGATGTTCTCCGCGCCCGGAATATGGCCGAGACGGTCCCAGTGGCCCGCCAGGCCGGAATACCCTTCGGCGGGTCGCCCGTCCACGATGGCGATCCCCGGTTCCTTGAGCCGGGCGTTTAGCCACTCAGTACCCACGAGCACGTCGGGGACAATCGACACATCGAGGTCAGTGGTATCAATTGATGTAACCTTCGAGGAGACAAGACGGTCCTCGGCCACCCATTTGGGAAGGCCTCCGTCCAGGTAGGCGACACGTCCGGTCATCCCGATGTATTCAAGGGTTAGCAGGTATCGTGCGACGGCCCAGGCGGCGCCCTCTTCGGCGAAGTATATGACAATCCGGGAGTTATCGCGGATTCCCAGTTCTGACAGGGCTTCTGCAATATCCTCGGCGGCGAGCATCTCGTCACGGATACCGGCATCATTGACCCGAATCATTCGCCTCAGTGAAGCGCTGAGGGCGCCGGGGATATGCTGCTCCTCGTAGGATCCCGAAGGGCCGATGTGCAGGGTGATGAGGTCAGGCTCCTTAAGGTGTTCCGCCAGCCAGTCTGTTGAAACCACCGGCGCTAGGGTCATGGAAGCAGGCGTTTCAGAGGCAAGAAGAATGGAAGAAGTGCCAACGAGCATGGTAAGCAGACCTGCAAAGATAGTTGCCTTGAATTTCATATTCATTCTCCTGATCAGGGGTTTGTTTTTGGAACGGGGTGAAGCGTGTGGGGCAAGAGCACCATCACGGTCGCGGTTTCAGGACATAGTGATGCGTATTCATGCGACTCAGCGATTTCATGCGGTACCTGTTCACGGTCAACCGCCTTGAAACCGAGAGCGCCGAAATATTCCTGAGCATCATTTGTTAGCAGGTAGATCTCAGAGATTCCTCTTCGCCAAGCTCTGGCCAGGCACTCCCTTGTCAGCAGTCGACCCACAGATTTCCCGCGATGACGCTCCGATACTGCGATTGATCGAAGCAGGCCACACTCGCCATACTTCTCTGTGCCCGCTACACCGATTATTTCGCCGTCATGAACGGCCACTACGAAGGCTTCTCCGAACTGATCTTCTATGCCTCCGTCTGGCAGATTACAGGTTTCAAGCAGTAGCCTGACGTTATGGATATCAGATGGTTGAGCAGCTCTTAAGATCGGCATCAGATTCATTTCAAAACTAATTGGATTCCATTTGTCCACATCTGTTTTGGGTTTCTACGCTCTAACCTCAAAAAAGTTGCATAAAGCAACTAATATATCGATAGAAGCCTCATCGATCCTGAGTCCGGCCTCAAATGCGAACTTTTGAGCCTGATGTGAACTTGGTCTTGGCAGCCTCTGCCAGCCGCGCTAATAGTCTGGCGCTCTCTTTTCGGACATTTGGCTCGAAATCAGTCAGAAGCTTCTTCATTTGCTCAACCAAATCCCGTTCTATCCGCAGGTGCAGCTTTTTCCCCTTCGTCGTGACCTCCAGACTCAAGGCTCGGGCATCCTCAGAATCAATGGTCTTTCGGACATATCCCTTCAGCTCAAGCGAATCGATTACCCGGCTCGCCGTACTTTTGTCAAGATAGAGCTCGGCTGCAAGCTTGTTGAGAGTTATGGGGCCGACAGCCACGAGCAAGCTTATGGCGTAACACTGGGTAATCGACACGTCGTAATAGCAAATCCGCTGACGATCTCGAAACTGATACACTCGCACCAGCTCCGAAAGAGATTCATGGATCGCTACCGCGTCTTCATCCAGGATCGAGACGGGGCCTTGCTCTCTGGCTTTTGGCTTTTTCGTCAAATCATGTCTCCTTCCGTACCGACTCTTGGCGCGATTGGCGTTATCCAACGATAATGATTTCCGCCTAACCATAAAAGGGCAAACCATCCCAAGTCCGGATTAAACATGACTTAATGTAGAGTACCCGGAGAAGGGAGGCCGTGCGGTGTTGTGTTTGCGTCGTACCTGAAATAAAAGCTGGATACCAACGGGAGAAGGCCGGCACCCGTTTTCCGACGGTATTTCGGTCCGGCAAAATACCTGGAAGCTTTTGCGAGAGTCCTGATACTATTGCGGCAGAGGTCAGCACTGGTTATCATAGCCACAGCATTGAACGAACACAGTGTGTAAACACGGAGGATGCGTCCATGCTGACCGGAGTCCACTTTCTGTTAACCTATTCCTGCAACTTTGAGTGCGATCATTGCTTTCTCCACTGCGGACCCCACGCCCAGGGGACATTCACTTTGGACCAGATGCGACAGGTCTTTGACGAGATCGGGAAAATCGACACCGTGAACGAAGTCTACTTTGAGGGCGGCGAGTCATTCCAGTACTATCCTCTGCTGGTGGAGGGTGTACGGATAGCGCGCTCACAGAATCTCAGAATTGGTATTGTCACCAACGCCTACTGGGCTACTGCGGAGCCGGACGCCGAACTATGGTTGCGACCTCTCGTGGATTTGGGTATAGACGACCTGAGCCTGAGCGATGATGCTTTTCATCAGAGCGAAGATGTGGTCAACACGGCACAGGTTGCGCGACGGGTGGCCGAGCGAATGGGATTTCCAACGGGGACAATCTGTATTACCGAACCGGCAGTGTCCCGATCACCGTCAGGTGGTTCGGGTAAAGGTAAATCGGTCGTGGGTGGCGACGTGGTCTTTCGCGGAAGGGCAGTGGATAAACTGGTCGAGGGACTGCCCCGCCGCCCGTGGCGCGAGTTCGACGAGTGCCCGCATGAAGATTTGCAGCACCTATCCAGGGTTCATGTAGATTCGTACGGTCATGTTCATCTTTGCCAGGGCCTGTCGCTGGGAAACATGTGGCAGAGGCCATTGTCAATGTTGGTCAAGGACTACTCGCATGAAAGTCATCCCGTTTGTGCTCCCCTGATCCGGGGCGGCCCGGCGCAACTGGCTCAGGCCTATGATTTCGCTGTCGATGCCGGTTATGTCGATGCCTGCCACCTCTGCTACGAAGTCCGCAAGAGCCTGGTCGACCAGTTCCCCGATCACCTCTGCCCGCGCCAGGTGTATGGGCTGGAATAGTTGGGTCACGAGCTCGTCACTCACTTCGGTCACGCCGCCGGATCTGCCGTCACCTGGCTGCGGAACTCGTCTCGCAGGGCCCGCCGCAGTGATTTTGAGTTCCCAATCGGGAGGTAGTCTTGTCATAATATGTGTTATCCAAGGAATTGCGACGGAACATGGTACCGGAGCGTGTACCCTGTGAAGACTATCAAGTGACATTGGAATGAATTGAAATGAGTATCAGCACTAGTATTCTACATGCCATCGGAAACACTTCTCTGGTGCAGTTGCGCAATGTTGTTCCCCCCGGTTGTGCCAGAGTTCTTGTTAAACTCGAGTGGGAAAATCCAACCGGCAGCATGAAAGATCGAATGGCCCAGGCCATGATTGCAAGGGCTGAGGAAGACGGCCGATTAAGGCCGGGCGACACTATCGTTGAGTACACGGGCGGCAGCACAGGCATTTCGCTCGCCTTGATCTGTGTGGCGAAAGGGTACCGTCTTCATATCGTTTCCTCTGATGCGTTCAGTCAGGATAAGCTGCAACATATGTCGGCTTTCGGAGCGGAACTTACGCTGATACCAAGCGAAGGCGGCCTTACTACAAAGAAACTGATACTGGATATGATTGAAGCCGCACGAGAAATCAGTCAGAGACCGCACACTTACTGGACCGACCAGCTCAATAATGTTGACAGCATATCAGGGTATTACCCATTGGCTGAGGAAATCTGGAACCAGACAGATGGCAAACTCGATGCCTTTGTTCAATGTGTCGGCACCGCCGCCTCATCACGAGGCGTGGCAACGGTGTTGAAAAGATACAATCCCAAACTGAAGATAGTGGCTGTAGAACCCGGCGAGTCTGCAGTGTTATCAGGAGGTCAGGCCGGACCTCACAAGATTGAGGGGGTGGGTATAGGTTATACCCCACCGCTATGGGAGCAGGGTCTTGTCGATGAAATCATTCCGGTCAAAACAGATGAGGCCAAAGCGATGGCCAGGCGTCTGGCTAGGGAAGAAGGACTATTTGCAGGAACCTCATCGGGTGCAAATGTCATTGCGGCCATTCAAGTCGCAAAGAGATTGGGGCCAAATGCCAATATAGCGACGTTGATGGTGGACTCCGGCCTGAAGTACATTAGCACGGACGTCTACCGAGAATAGCACTCGACGGTGAAGAAAATATCCGGTGCTCTGTAGTGCGAAGTTTCAAGCTGCGACCGCACCTATGAGTTGAGGATAGCGTCGACCTCCTCTTTCTGTACATCCATGATATACTGGATACCACTGACTCTTGCTGCATCGGGAGTGAGGGCGGCGATATCATCACGGGTTATGTGGTTCAGGGTGAACTTACGACTGCCGCACATGAGTTGACGTAGACCCTGGCCCAGCCGCTCATAGTAAGTGTACAGGCCGATGGCGCCCGCAGGTAGTGCCTCGAATTCCTTGTCGCCGATTTCCTTGCGCAGATCACCGGATGTCACGAAGATTTCGTCCCGGGTGCTACCGAAGCGTTCCACGTATACCGGCAGTTGATGAGCCTCGATGGCCATGCCAAGAGTCTTGCCGACCATAGCCGCCGCAATCGGGCTGCGGGCCATACCGACCAGCTTGGTAAACGGGGCACCGATAGCGAGACCCTTGAATATCTGATCTTCAAACGTGAATCCTCCGGCAGGCGCCAGGGCTGGAACGTATTCGCCCTTATCGGCGAGCCGCCTGGCATACTCGTACATCAGCGAATGCAGTTCCACCGGCGGGACGCCCCACTCGTTCATCATGCGCCACGGGCTCATGCCCGTGCCGCCTCCGGCACCATCCACAGTAAGCAGATCCAACTTGTACTTCGACACATACCTCACGGCGCGGGCCATGTCGGCTGGGGTGTAAGCGCCGGTCTTGAGAGTGACATACTTCGCCCCGGCCTTGCGCAATTCCTCGACTCGCTGGGCGAACGACTCTTCGGACACCATACCCAGACGCGAATGCCTCTCGAACTCCTTGAAAGCGCCCCGCTCGAACGCCTTGATGACGTCGGGGTCGGTGGGATTGGGCAGAACCACATAGCCGCGATCGTAAAGCATCTGAGCCTTCTTAAG
>CP070824.1:1283727-1288578 GCA_020344395.1 Candidatus Zixiibacteriota bacterium
GATCAAGATATATGTTGGTAGTCACGCCCACCGGCAGACTGTTTTCTAAAGTGTAGATAAATCGAACCTGCTGTACATGCTCGGTGATCAGGTCGATGTCTTCGACGTCTATCTTCTCATCCTCAACGTCCAGCTCGATGGTCGTCGGGTTGACGACAATTTCGAGAGGTGCCTCGATATCGACGGTAGCAAACACGTAGTCGTTTGCCGAGATAGTGCCCATCGTGACGCCGTCGCCGAATATTGCACGGCCGGTTATTCTAACGCTGTCCGGAACCGGGGAAAGGAAATCGGCGGCGGTGTCAACCACTATCAACGTGGTGACGGCAGAGTCGGCCGTGCCAGCCTGGATGGTGCTGCTTACGTTAAGCACCTTGCCGTTCGATCCGTTTACATCGATGTCCAACTGACCGGGCAGTTGCACGCCATTGGCAATACTCAACGTCAGCACCGCGGTGACCAGTTCGAATCCATCGAAACCCTGCGGGACGTCGATTTCATGATCGGATGGTGGGATAGTGGCCCTTGTCGCGTCAAAGACACCGGTTACGGAGCCAAAGATCAACGAGGAAAGGGTTGTCTGGACGGAAAAGCTCTGTGACTGGTCGATATCCACGCGGTTGGAGTCTGTCACAGCCTGGAAGATAAGGTCCATCTCCTGAGGGGCGGTGACGTCCGACGGATGCAATTGGCATGTGGACAGATCGACATAAACCACCTCAGTGCCGAACGGGCTGACCGGCTGCTGCACTGTTAGCGGTTGTCCACCCTGATAAAGATCGGGCAACAGGACGTCGAGCGTGGCGCTCAGCGCGGTGTTGTTCGTGATGGTAAGCTGGAGGCTGCCGGATGAAAATGATGCACTGTGAACCACAGTCGAACCACCAGATGAACTGATTTCCGTGCGCGAAGTGTCGGCGATTGTTATCGCGGGCACCGCGGCATTGGTCGCGGAGCTCACTGTAAGAGCCCCGGCGAATATTATCTCGGTCGATAATTCTTTGGCCCCGGCACGCAGGGAAGTTCCCCCCGGAGTGTGGAAATCAATGGTCGTCCGCAGGCTGTTCGATACCGATCGACCGCTCAGATCGAACAGAATAGAGTCAACATCTCCATCGTACAGTGTATCCGGAAACGGCCCGCTGGCGATCGGTATGGACGGGTTGTAGATGTCATACAGACTCACCGTAATACTGTCAAGATCAATGGCCAGGTTGTTCGAAATGATCACCCATACCTCGCCGCTGGCTATCATCGCGGTAGAAAAACTCGAGATCGCGGGCATGTCGTTTTCGATTGTGATGCTGGTATCCGGGATGGAAGCCACCAGGGGGACCAGATCACCGAGATCTACTATTACAGGTGCAATTACCGGAGGATTGATATCAACCACCCCGATCGTCCGTGAAACAGTAGTGTCGATGTTATCAATGGACAGCTCCGTCTGGTCCAGGAAGAAAGTATCGACTTCTTCGCTGATGGTGAAGACGATATCGCTGTCATTGAGTACTTCGAGACCTTCCTGGTCCATTCGATCAACCAGTTCAGACATCGTGTAGGTACGGTTGATTAAGGGAACCGTGAGGCTGGTCGTCCACTGGGGTGATTCAGGCTTCTTTACCGTGCACTGAACAATGCTCAGGAATATCACCATTACCACCAGGCCAAGACAAAGCCTGGTGCCCAGTCTGAACAGCCGGGAATCGAGAAACGAGTTGGAACTGTCTCTGGCAGTTCTTTTTGATTTACGCGCCATAATACTCCCCCGTCAAAGGGTGTTCCTTTCTGTTCTGAGACGTTCAGGGTGCAAAGCCAGTGCCCAATATCGCCCAACCGTTAACACGTTGAATGACAACGCGATAAGCCGGCCAAAAGTGGGAGCTTGCCAATACCTGGCGTGGTCCGGCCAGCCAGACAGTGGGAAGAATCCTATATTGACGGATTTCGTCCAACTCGATTATATTGGACAAAGGTGGCAGCTTATGGGTATGCCGAAATACGACAGATTACTGCATATTCTCAATATGCTCCGAGCACGCAGGAATCTCAACGCCGCCAGGCTGGCCGAGGAGTGCGGAGTGACGGAGAGATCGATCTACAGGGACATCATCAGCCTCTCGGAGGCCAACATTCCAATATACTACGACAACGGCTACCGCCTTGCCTCGGATAATTTCCTGCCACCCCTCAATTTTGATTTCGAGGAATACAACTGCCTGAAACTGGCCATGGAATCATCACCCCTGGCCAAAACCGGGCGGTACGCCGTGGTGCTGAAGCGGATCAGGGGAAAGGTAGATGCCGGGTTGTCCGAGACGGTCAAAAAACAGCGCCGCCAAGCCGTTGAGACAACAACTCTGGAAATTCCAGTCTCCCAGCCCGACGGTGATTTCGAGAGCTACTTTCGTATCATCGAGCAGGCCATCGGGGAGGACCGCCGGCTCTTGATGACTTACGTTTCAATCGAGTCCGGAGAGACTGAACGTTTGGTGGAGCCTTATTTTATCGTGTTCAAGGCTCGTGCTTTCTATTTCGTGGCGTTCTGCCACTTGCGCGGTGAACTGCGAACGTTCAGAATAGACAGGATTCAGCACATAGAACTCACTGACGAACATTTCGTACCCAGAAGAGATATCGACGCCCATGATTACTTCGAGGGCAGCTGGGGTATATATTCGGGCGAACCGGTGGAGGTTGTCGTGGAGTTTACAGGTCCGGCGGCGAGGGTTATCCTGTCAGCGACACACCATCACAGTGAGATAGTCGAGGAGTTAGGCGCCGACCGTGTCCGCTACCGGGTTACAGTAAACGGTCTGGAAGAGATCTGCCGCTGGATAGTAGGGTTCGGCGACCAGGCCGAAGTGATTGAGCCTGACCGGTTGAGGTCCAGACTGGCTGACCTGGGCCGTTCTCTCCAGGCCATCTACTCAAACAACGGCTGACAGCCCCTGTCAGAGCGGGTCACGATATTCGAAGGAGAAGATCGTGCGCGGTGGCCAGGCTTCAGCGTCAATGGTCCGAGCATGAAGGGGTAGGTGCATGCAATCGCCGGACCAGCAAGTGCTGCCGGTGGTGAACTTTGGGAAAGGGGTAATAATGTCTAAAACCGAGCGACTATTCAGATTGATCGATCTGCTGCAAAACGGTCGATCTCTGACCATGCAGCAAATCTGCCATGAATGCCGGATATCCAATAGAACTGCCTATCGTTACCTGTCGACCCTTTCCCGACTACGCGTTCCTATCCGGTATGATGGAGCATATTCAGTGGCTGATTCCAATGGAGGTTCGTCCATTCGGGGGCTCAGCGCTGATGAACGCGAGATACTCAGGTTCTGCCTGAGACAGAATCCTCTCCTGGAATTCAGCTACTTTCGCAAACTGATGGCCAGAATTGAAAGAGACACTATGGGTCGGCTGACCGATAGCAAGCCATCCGACAAGAGTACAATACTGGTGCGTGCCAAACGCAGAAAGCCAGGATTCAGATCAAACGGGACCGACAGATCGCTGGCTGTGTTTATCAAGGCAGTAATTGATAAACGACCGGTGAGGATTGCCCGTACGAATGTCCCCGATCAAATCACCTGCAAGCCGCTGGCTGTTAAACTGACCGACAAGGGTCCGAGTCTTGTGATCCTCCTGCCTGGCAGAAAACGCCCGGTTGATATTCCTCTGGCGCAGGTCAGATGCGTCAGCGTGACCACCACAGGAAAGAGCTGAGGGATAAGTTCTGATCTCTTTGTGCCGGCAGTCGCTCGTCGGTGCGTCCGGTTTTTTTGTTTGACAGCTACCCGGTGCCAGCGTAGTATCCACGCAAACCAAGCTAATTATCACGATTGCACAGGAGTGTCGATGGAAGCACTTGGAATGATAGAGACCAAAGGGCTGGTCGCCTTGATTGAGGCATCCGACGCCATGGTAAAGGCGGCCAACGTCACGCTGGTTGCATATGAGAAAATTGGCGGTGGGCTTGTGACAGTTATTGTCCGCGGGGATGTAGCCGGTTGTAAGGCGGCTACCGAGGCAGGCGCGGCGGCCGCGCAAAAGGTCGGCGAGGTTGTCTCAGTGCACGTTATCCCGCGGCCGCATGCCAACGTCTATGATCTGTTCCCCATAGGTCTCCCGGAAGCCGAGACAATCAGCTAGCCGCATACCTTACCGCGGCGCCGGCTGCCGGCCCGATTCGATTCAAAGACTATCGGAGTAGTCTTTACCCGGCTGCCCCTCAGCCGGTTTAACTTTGTGCCACATGACCTGACGGCCAGAACGAACAATCCCAGCAAATCCGCACCCGCCAGTGGCACAAGGCGTTACACCGATCTGAAAATCGGTTGATTTTTCCGCCCCGGTCCGTATACTTAGTCCGATTGTCCCGCCGGGGATTTTACCGGTGTGTGCCGTCCTCTGTCAGAGACCGAGATTCGAGCATAAGAGATGAGTAACTATAAATGCAAGGGTAGACAGATATGAAGAATATCCTCGTAACTGGTTCCGCCGGACAGATAGGTTCGGAACTGACCATGGTTCTTCGCGAGAAGTATGGCAACGACAATGTCGTAGCCGGCATCAACCGCACTCAGCCGGGTCCCAACCTGCGTGATTCCGGCCCGTATGAAACGGTCGACTGTACCGATCTCAAGGTCGTCGCGGACGTCGTCAAAAAGTACAACATCGACACCGTGATGCACCTGGCGGCCATTCTCTCGGCCGTGGCCGAAGCCAAGCCTAACCTGGCCTGGGATGTCAATATCAACGGCATGTACAATGTTCTGGAAGTGGCCCGTGAAACCAAGTGTGCTGTCTTCGTGCCCAGTTCCATCGGTGCTTTCGGGCCGACCACGCCGCTGG
>CP070824.1:1288678-1323770 GCA_020344395.1 Candidatus Zixiibacteriota bacterium
TCTTCTCCGACGGCGCCTGGGCGGCGATCTCCCTCAGCAGGACATGAATATGTCCCGACTTGGAGCGCGGCGGAATATAACGCCGGATGCGCTCGTCAAACGTCACCAGCCCGACGGCATCGCGCTGACGAAGCATCATGTACGAGAGCGCCCCCGACAGCAGGCCGGCATAATCGAGCTTGGTCACGCGCTCACCCGAACGGTAAGCCATCGAGGCGGAGCAATCGAGAAGCAGGTATGCTTTGAGGTTGGTCTCTTCTTCATATTGTTTGATGTAATGCCGGTCGGTTTTGGCATACACTTTCCAGTCGATATCACGAATGTTGTCGCCGGGCATGTACTGGCGATGTTCGGCGAACTCCACCGAAAAGCCGTGATAGGGCGACTTGTGCAGACCGGCGATGAACCCCTCGACAACCATGCGGGCGCGCAACTCCATCCCCTTGAGCCTGGAGACGGTATCCGGTTGAAGATATTTGCGGTAGCTGGTATCAATCATCAGTTAATCCGCTGGGCGTTGTGTAATTCGCTACCTCTCGGCTGCGTCGACTTTCTCCGGGATTCTTTCGTCTTCTTCCGATGGACTGACGTCATCCTCCCGGCTTATCCTTGAACCGAAACGCAGTTTGCGCGGGTCGATCTTTTTGTCCAGGCGGAGCGGGTCGCAGAACAAGTACGGCAGCGATTCATGCAGGTCGGTCGGAAGTTCGGTGTTATCTTCGGCAAAGATGAGTTCGTCAGACTCAGGGTGTTCGTCTGTGGAGTTGACTTTTTCGACGATGGTTTCTTTGAAATCTCGATTTATCTCATAGCCGATCGAATTTCTGCTCAGGTTCCGTGCCGCCAGCGAGGCGGTGCCACTGCCGATGAACGGATCGAGCACTGTCTCGCCCGCGAAGCTGAACATTTTGATGAGTCGTCGCGGCAGTTCTTCGGGAAACATAGCCAGGTGGTCATCCTGCTTTTCGCCCGGGAAGTTCCAGTGACCGTTGAAATACAGATTCCACTCGTCGTTGGAGAGGACGGAGGCCTTCTTGGCACGCTGGTCGACGGTTGGGGCTTTGCCGTGTTTCTTGAAAAGTAAAATATGCTCGTAATCGATCTTCACGATGCCGTTGCGCGGGTACGGGTACGAACCCATCACGGACGCACCTCCGGTGGTGTGGCAGGTGGTTACTTTCTGCCACACGATAGAACCCATGAAATCAAACCCGATTGTCTCGCAGAACCTGATGATCTCAGTCCTTATCGGGATGACTTTGTACCGTCCGTAATAGACCGACCTTGCAAACTGGTCGCCGATGTTGATGCACAGGCGGCACCCGGCGTGCAGAACGCGACGGCATTCCATCCAGACCAGGTTCAGGTTGTTGATGTAGTCTTCGTAGGTATCATCAAAACCGATCTGATCCGCCGAACCGTAATCCTTCAACTGCCAGTACGGCGGTGATGTTACAATGAGGTGGATGCTGGCGTCATCGATCAGTGACATGCGGCGGGCGTCGCCGAAGATTACTCTGTGTGTCGTGTTCATCTAGCTTTCTGTTTTGACCATTTCCAGGACGCGCTTGATCACTTCGAGCGAATCCACACCGTCCGCTTCAGCGTTGAACGAGGTCACAATCCGGTGACGCAACACCGGGTAGGCGGCGAAACGAATATCCTCCGGTCCCGGTGTGGGGCGACCGTCGATGATGGCTCGCGCCTTGGCGGCAAGAATCAAATACTGTGAGGCGCGCGGACCGGCACCCCAGTTCACCCAGTTCTTAACGAAGTCGGGCGCGTTCGCTTCATTCGGGCGTGTGGTGCGGACAAGCCTGACGGCATAGTCCACAAGGTGATCCGAGACCGGTACCCGCCGCACCAACTGTTGGAAGCCAACGATCTGCTCCGGAGTCAACACTTCGGTCAACTCATATGATGGCACGGTGGTGGTTGTCTTGACGATCTCGTGCTCTTCGTCCGAAGCGGGGTAATCAACGATGACGTTAAACATGAATCGATCCAGCTGTGCCTCGGGAAGAGGATAAGTGCCTTCCTGTTCGATCGGGTTTTGTGTGGCCAGCACGAAGAAAGGTTCGTCGAGCTTATATGTTTCCCCGGCTGCAGTCACCTCGTGTTCCTGCATAGCCTGCAGCAAAGCAGCCTGCGTCTTGGGTGGCGTGCGGTTGATCTCGTCGGCGAGAATTATGTTGGCAAAGACCGGACCTCTGACGAATCTGAACCCACGCTTGCCGGTGGCGTGATCCTCTTCGATGATCTCGGTGCCGGTGATGTCTGAAGGCATCAGGTCGGGCGTGAACTGGATGCGATTGAACTTCAGGTCAACCACCCGGGCCAGAGTTGAAATCAGAAGCGTCTTGGCCAGGCCGGGTACGCCCACCAGCAGACAATGGCCGGATGACAGCAGCGAAATCAGGAGTTGTTCGATCACCCTGTCCTGACCGATGATGACTTTTGCGATTTCTGCCTTGATTTCGCCGTACGCCTTGTGAAGCTCTTCCACCGCAGCGGTGTCAGTCTTTGTATCGATTGATGACATCAAATTCCTCCGTGGGCCAATTCAGCAGTAAGCTAAGCGGGAGTCTATTGCCTGTTTCTACCACACTTCGATCTGAAAGTTGCAAGCTATCCTGTTGATTATAAGGGAATTAACTGCCGTCCGCCATATTCTTTTCGAGCCGGTTTGCCGGAACCAGTCAGTGCCAATCGAGAGACGACCGGCCTTCATGAAGCCCGGGAGACGATACCTGGACGGTGCGATAAGTTAAGAGATTGAAAACAAATCACTTACAACCGACCGGCCTGAGGTACTACTTGACACCAATAGCTTAAGTTATTATCTAACAATTGCTTACAAACCGTCCCATGTTGTGGATAAGCCAGTTTACCTTCGGACTGCCATTATTTACTAATCTGTTGACATATGGTTATTTAGGCCATTGTCCACATTCGGGGTGGCTTGTCCACAGACTACAAAAAAGTGTGGATTACTAGAAGTCCTCAGGCTCCTCTGCCGCCACAATCTCTTTTTCCTGCTCGGGCTCCGAGAGGAACCCCAGGTCCGGTTTGTCGTCCTTCATGCTGCAGGCTCCGCAGAAAACCGCTCCCTGTTCGATCACAAGGGACTTCGTCTTGATGTCGCCGTTCATTTCACACTTAGCCTGAAGCTCGATCTTGTCACTGGTGTCGACGTTTCCATCCATGCGGCCGGCAATCACCGCTGTCTTCGCCTGTATGTCGGCTTCGACATGACCGGTCGCTCCAACCGTGACGCAGTCCGAGCTAATGACCTTTCCCTTGACTGTACCGTCCACGCGCAGGGCACCCTTTATGTCAAGCGTGCCGGTGATGATCGTGTCTTTTCCGATAATGGTGTTCATATGGCGATCAACCTCATCGTTGTTTGTTTTCTTCATATATACTTTCCAGCGGATTTAGGGGTTTATCGTTAACTCTGATTTCGTAGTGTACATGTGGTGCCGTCGACTGTCCCGAATTACCCGACAGGGCAATGCGACTTCCAACCGCAATCTGCTGACCTGTGTGCACCAGCACCTGATCATTGTGTCCGAAAATCGTCGTCATGCTATCGTTGTGACGCAGAACCACAAGATGCCCGTACACCGAGTCAAAACCGGTGAACTCGACCACTCCCGAGCCGGTGGCCAGGACGGGCGTTCCGATGGCGCACGCTATGTCGATTCCAGGATGATACTGATCATCTTCCCGCAGCACAAATTCCTGCGTGATGAAACCCTGCACCGGCAGGCCTTCGGGAGTTGTCCAATCCGTCGTATGTGACCGCGAAAGAACAGCGTTATCCACGTAGTCAAGCTGTGCAAACAGTGTTGAGTCGCTTGGAAATTCAGGGAACTCGTAATCTATGCCGGCCATGGTGGCCAGCCGGCTGACTACATCCCTCGCCTGATTCAGGTTATCTTCCAGCAGGGCAACCTTGTATCGATACCGGAGCAGTGATTCGTTTTCTTTTTGCAGGATCTCAGTGCGTGCCGCTCGAGACAGGATTGTCCCATAGAACGAGAAGAAAAGGATTATACCGATTAGAATCGCGGCCAGAGTTATGACGATAGTTTTCAGCAGCCAGCGTCGGATACGAAAGCCGAACTTCGCCTCCGTGCCTTCCGGCACCAGCATAATGGTCAGGTACTTGCTCTCAGCCATAACCAGATCACTGTATCTTACGGAACAACTCCCATAATCGACCCAGATCATCTTCGCCATAGTACTCGATTTCAATGCGTCCTCGCTTCGGTCCCGGAGCAATTCTGACGGCCGTACCAAGAATCTGCTTCAGCGAGTTCTCGATCTCGACGATAGCCGGAGGGTTGCGACGCACAGCACGCCGTCCTCTCTTCCTGCGCCGGACCTGCTCCTCGACCGTTCGCACGCTGAGCGAATCGCCCACGATCTTCTCGGCCAGCGCCAGCATGCTCTCCTCGCTATCAAGGGCCAGGATGGCGCGTGCGTGTCCTTCGCTGAGAAGTCCGGAACGAATCATGTCCTGGATCCTGGCCGGCAATGAAAGCAGTCGAAGCTGATTCGCCACTGCGGCACGGCTGCGGCCAACCCGGACAGCCAGCTCGTTCTGAGTCAGTGCACAGTCGTCTATCAAGCGGCGGAAGGCCTGGGCGGTCTCGATCGGATTAAGATCCTGCCGGTGAATATTCTCAACCAGGGCCAGTTCAAGCATGCCGGAATCACTGATGTCATCAAGTATCAGCACGGGCACTTCCTTAAGATCGGCCAGCCGGGCCGCCCGGTAGCGACGCTCTCCGGCGATGATCGTGTACCCGGTACTGTTTTTCTTCACCAGCAACGGCTGGAGGACCCCATTTTGTTTAAACGATTCGGCCAGACTGGCCAGCTCCTCGGCGTCAAACTCATGCCGCGGCTGCATCGGATTGGGCGCCAGTTCATCGAGGGACACCAAGCGGTAGTTTGCCTTTCCCATGTCGTCGGATCCTTCGCCGGGGATGAGCGCCCCCAAGCCCTTGCCAAGTACAACTCTGCTCATGATGCCATTACCTCCTTGGTTAGGGACATATAATTAACCGCTCCGGACGAGAGTATATCGTAAAGGATAATCGGCTTGCCGAAGGACGGTGCTTCTGAAAGCCTGACGTTCCGTGGGATGACAGTACTGTACACACGCTTATCAAAATGCTTTCTCACTTCATCGGACACCTGCTTCGAAAGATTGAGCCGGCTGTCGTACATAGTCAGCAGCACGCCCTCAACCTTCAATCCCGGATTGAGATGCGTCTGCACCAGGTTGATGGTATTCATCAGTTGTCCCAGCCCCTCCAGAGCGTAGTACTCACATTGAATAGGTATGATAACAGAATCAGCAGCTGTCAGCGTATTGATGGTCAACAATCCGAGCGACGGCGGACAGTCAATGATAATGTACCCGTAGTCGTCCACAATAGGAGCCAGCCGCGACTTGAGTTGCGTTTCTCTCGACAGCATACTGACCAGTTCCACCTCGGCGCCAACCAGTGATATCGATGACGGGAGGATATAGAGATACTGCAGGTCGGTAGATGTCACCGCCTCGCCGATGGAGCGTTGATTAATAAGGATATCATAGATCGATGTCTCTATGATTGTCTTATCCAGACCGACACCGCTGGTGGAATTTGCCTGGGGATCCATATCCACAAGCAAGGTTTTTTGCTCGGCGGCGGCCAGGCACGAACTCAGATTAACCGCCGTGGTGGTCTTGCCCACTCCACCCTTCTGGTTGGCGATCGCTATTATCTTACCCAAACAACTCTCCTTCCGACTTCCGGGTTGCTTTGGCCAATGTTATCCAAGCTGTTTAATGGGATCAACAACAAACTTATAGAATGATCATGCTTTCTTGAAGACAGTAACCACCCCGGGTGACTCGTTGCCGGCCAAGGAGTAAGAGTATGACGTGGCATTTCGACTGGAGATATCGAAAGAGGGTCTGCTGAAACAGACAAAGAGACCTTGAGGGGCCAGCAGGCTGAGGCTTCTGTCCAATAGCCGTGGCGTCAGCTTTACCAAGCGCATCGTAATCAGATCGAATCCAGCTGACAGGGAGGTGGTTTCGTAGGGCTCTTTGAGTATCCTGGCATCCAGACCGAGAGCCATGAGGATCCGTCTCAGGGCAGCGGCCTTTTTGCCGGTTCTCTCTACCAGAGTGGTTTTCCCCTGAATGACCCCAGAGAGCAGAATGGGCACTGACGGGATTCCTCCTCCCGAACCTATATCCAGGTATTCTGAAACCTCAACATCCAGCAGAGTCAGCGGGACCAGCGACTCGGCCGTCAGACGCTCAAGCTCTGACACCGATGTTTCACGTGAAACAAGGTTGATCTTACGGTTTTCTTTCAGCAGTAAATCATAGTAAAGCCCCCGTCTACTGTCAGGATCAAAGCGGGAGAAGATCTCGTCCGGCTTCAATTCGAGTGTCCTCATCTCAGTATTCAAGCCGGCGAATCCCTGAATCGTTTCAGATGCACAGCCAGCACTGCCAGATCGCCGGGCGTGACACCTTCGATCCGACTGGCCTGTCCCAGTGATGATGGTGTAAAGCGCAGCAGTTTCTCTCTCGCCTCGTTTTTCAGTCCATTCATGTTTTGCCAGTCAAAACCATCGGGGATAACCTCCGACTCCTGTCGTTTGAATTTCTCTATCTCCCTCTGTTGCTTGGCAATATACCCTTCGTAACGGATCTGAATAGCAGCTCGCCGGAGAGCATCCGATGCCGGGCGCCGGGGCTTTCCACCCTTTTTCATGATCAGGAGAAGCTCCTCAAGCCCAACTCCCGGCTGTTTGAGCAGATGACTCAACGAGACACTTGTCTGTTTCTTGAATCTTGATTCGAATGGACCCAGCTCAGCCACTCTGACAGTGGTGTTTCGGAGAAACCGAACCTCCTGCTCGGTCTGCGCGCACAGCTTCTCGAAAGCTACTGCCTCCTGATCATCAATCAGCCCGTACTGCCGCGCATATCGAGTCAACCTATCCAGGGCATTGTCTTCTCGCAGGGCCAGACGGTACTCGGCCCGCGAGGTAAACATCCGGTAAGGTTCTGTAGTAGAACGCGTTACGAGATCGTCAATCATAACGCCCAGATATGCCTCGGAGCGGTCCAAAACCAGCGGCTCAGCATCATTAATATGGTTCACCGCGTTGATCCCGGCCATTATCCCCTGGGCTCCTGCCTCCTCATATCCGGATGTGCCATTAATCTGGCCAGCAAAGAAGAGCCCTGCAACCCGCCTTGTCTCAAGGGAGGGTCGCACCTGGTATGCCGGGCAATAGTCATACTCTACGGCATAGCCCGGCCTGGTGATAACGGCATTTTCAAGTCCGATTACGGTCCTAATGGCCTGGCGCTGAATGGACTCAGGCAGGGCGGTGGAAAAGCCGTTTGGATAGATCTCCGATGTTCCCATACCCTCGGGCTCCAGAAAAATCAGATGCCTGTCCTTTTCTGCGAACCGATAGAACTTGTCCTCGATTGAAGGGCAATACCTTGGGCCGGTTGACTTTATCTGACCGGAAAAAATCGGGGACTCGGCCAAGTTGGCTGTCACAAGCCGCTTGGTATCATCTGTCGTATAGGTCATATGACAGACGACTTGTCTGAGCTCGCGTGGAGAGGAACGATACGAAAACCAGGGTGGAGGCTCCTCGCCCGGCTGAGGCTCGCATCTGGACCAGTCGATGGTGTCGCCATCAAGCCTGGGCGGGGTTCCGGTCTTCAGCCTGCCCACCTCAAAGCCGAGATTACGCAGCGAGTTAGAGAGTTTGCAGGCTGCCGGCTCACCCAGCCGACCTGCCGGCGTCTGTTCAGGGCCGATATGAATCAAGCCACCTAAGAAAGTGCCAGTTGCCACTATAACCGCTTTAGACAGAATAACCTCGCCGCTCTCAGTCCTGATACCGCGGACCTTTCCATGATCGACGAGTACCTCGCCCGCCACACCCTCTATTATCTGCAAGCCACGCTGTCGACGGCAGAAATCCACGACAGATTTTGTGTAGGCGAGGCGATCCGCCTGGGCTCGCGTCGACCACACGGCCGGGCCGCGAGAAAGATTCAGCCGCCTGAACTGCACGCCGGTGGCGTCAATAGCCATTCCCATCAGACCCCCAAGAGCATCTATCTCCTTAACCAGTTGTGACTTGCCCGACCCGCCAATGGCGGGATTGCATGACATCAGAGCGAGCTTGTCCGGGTCCATCGTCACGATCGCCACCGTCGCACCCATCCTGGTCGCTGCCAGCGCCGCTTCGACTCCTGCGTGCCCTCCGCCGATTACTACTACATCAAAATCTGTCGATACCATTACTGATCATCCGGATGTACGCTTCACAAACGCTGAAGATAATGTACTGTGGTTTCACGTGAAACCTAATTCAAAGGTATAGGTCAGCCGTCAAGCCGGAGATTGCGCACCGGGCGGTTATACCACTCTATTTGCCTATACAGAATTTCGAGAATATCCGACCCAGCAGTTCTTCGGTGTAGATCCGGCCAGTGATCTCGTCCAAGGCTGACGTGGCCTGCCTGAGATCAAACACCACCAGTTCGGGTGATTCACCTGCAACCAGGTTCTTTCGGGCCCGTCTCAGATCCCGGAGGGCCTGTCCAAGTTTCCCTTTGTGCCTGGCCGATGTTACTACCAACCCAGAGGTCATGTCAGGCATATGCGATTCTATGGCCTCAACCAGTTTAGTTTTCAGGCGAGTAATACCCCTTCCGGATTTACATGATGTAATGACGGTTGAAGAGCTTACGGTCGAATCTATTTTCCGTACCAGATCTTTCTTTGTCTGCTGTATTAGGTCGATCTTGTTTAGTAGCAACAATATAGGTATTTTCGGCAGCTCTGTCAGGTCATGCCTCAGTAATGACGGCCACGTCTTTCTCGAAAGATCGACCATCCATATTATAAGGTTGGCTTCGGATATCATTTCCTCGGCTCGCGCCTGACCAGCCTTCTCAATACTCCCGCCAAGCTGGCGGAGTCCGGCGGTGTCTATCAGGTTTACCGGGAAGCCTGACAGTTCGATCCATTCAGACAGATAATCCCTGGTAGTCCCGGCTGTTCCGGTTACGATGGCCCGCTCCTGGCGCAAAAGCAGATTGAAAAGAGATGATTTGCCTGCATTGGGCCGGCCCCCGATTACCACCCGAAACCCCTCATTAATAATGCGCCCTCCGTCGTAACTCTGCTCCAGCCTGGCGATTTTTTGTTCGATGCTCGTGATTCTGGCCAGGCTGGCGGCGTTGTCCGATTCCCCGTCTTCCTCCAGGAAATCGATTCCGGCCTCGATGTCGGCGATCACGGTCACAAGATCATCCCTGATCGTTTCAATATGCTCCGAATATGCTCCGAAGAGGTGCTCCCTACCAGCTTTCAGCGACGCTTCGGTGCTGGCCGAGATTACCTGGGCCACCGCCTCGGCTCTGGTCAGATCGATTCGTCCATGCAGGAAGGCCAGCTTGGTGAATTCACCCGGCTCGGCAGGGCGGGCACCGGAGCCGACCAGTTCGCCGAGAATGCGTCGGACAATCTGCTGCCCGCCATGGCAGAAGATCTCGACCTGATCAAGGCCGGTATAGGAGTGCTTTTCCGGCATGTAGACAGCAAGCACTTCATCGAGCTGCTCCCCGTCGGCACCGGTGAAGACGCCGTATCTCATCAGAAAGGGACGGAACTTCTCGGAAGGTTTTGCGGGTTTAAAATGCAGCTTAAGGAGTTCCAGGCTTCGCTTGCCGGCCAGTCGGAGAGCCGCCACTCCGCCCTCACCCGGCGGCGTAATCACTGCTGCTATGGTGTCGGACTCAGAAGAGACGTTTTTTTTTTCGAGGGTGAGGTCACGCTGTTTTCACCTGCTTATTCTTGCCGCGGCGAAACACCAGGTAATCAAGCATGGAGAAAGCTGAGAAGCAGGTCCAGTAGAGCACCAGTCCGGCTGAGTAACTATAGAATATGAAGCCCATGAAGAGCGGCATTATGTACAGGAGCGCTTTATTCTGCTGTGAAGCGCCCATGGTGAGTTTCTGAGATATAAACTGCATCACGACCATCAGGACAACGAGAATCATATATGGATCAGTCAGGCCTGTCGCTCCTTTGGACAGATCGTCAATGAACCACACAAACGGTGCGTCGCGCAGCAGGATGGTCGAGGAAAATACCCGGAACAGCGCTATCAGAAGCGGCATCTGGGGAAGGATCGGCAGACACCCGGAAAGCGGATTCACCCCATGCTTCTTGTAGAGCTTCATCATCTCCTGGTTGAGCGCCTGCGGATTCTTTTTGTGCTTCTCCTTGAGCTTCTCGATTCGGGGCTGAAGCTCCTTCATGGCGTTCATCGACTTGAACGACTTGAGGGAGAGCGGCAGCGTGACGACCTTTATCAGGAACGCGAAAAGGATAATTACAAGACCGTAGTTGGGAATTCCTGCATAGAGAATAGGCAGAAGCCAGATTATAAAATATGCAAACGGCTTTATCAGGATGCCCACCACTGGCGTGGTTCCAATGTCGAGCATGTCCTGCAGAGCAACGTCGTATTCGGCCAGCAGGAGATAATCAAGAGGCCCTACGACCACCCGAAAGCGATCATCAACATCACGACCATGCTCCAGATGCATTCTCAAGCCGGCGGTAATATCGCGCCTCTCGACAGTGCCGGCAGGTGTGCTGATCTCTGTTTTCCGGCCCTGGGCCCGCACCGCTTCGGCCTGTTTCTCCTGAGGGATCATCACCGCGGTGAAATACTTTGATCTTACCCCGGCCCAGGTTGCATCACCCTCTTCTACCTGATTAAGAGTGCCGTTGTCGAAGTCATCCAGCGTAACTCTTGACCCGGCCTGCATTGCCACGGCCTGCATTGCGTCGTAGTCGGTGCCGGGATCCGGTTCAGTGACCCCAAGCGGGGTGTTCCAATCCAGAGTATAGAAGCGTTCGAAACCGAATGTACCGATACCGTTCACTCGCAGTCTGAAATCAAAGTGGTATGTGTCCGGATAAAAGACAAACGTCCTGATGATCTCTCCGCCGTCGGGAGAGCGGTAGGTGTAATTGAGCTCCAGGTATGAACTGGTTACATCATACGTCCCCGGAACGCGGTCAGCCTGATAGCGCAGGGGGGAGGTAGAAAAACGGTCATCGGCAAACTTTGCCTCCGGAGTTGCGGCCACTGCATCGGGCAACATCTCAATCGGTCGCCCGTCACGATAGGTGTACTCGTTGAGGATCATGGAGACCGGTCCACCGCCCAGACTGACCAGTGTGACCGCATACTTTCCGGTTCTGACAACGATCGTATCAACCGGCAGCGTGTCCGACAACATAACCGCGGCAGGTTCCACCGCGGGTTCGGTGGCAGGCGGCGGCTCGGAAATCCTCTGGCTGTCTGCGGGCAGAGTCTCTGTAGGAGGAGCGGCGGTGTAAACAGTATCTACAGTAGTACCGGGTTCCGGCTGGGCCGGTGCCTGGACAATCCCGAAGAACTCCAGAATCTGCCAATAGAAGAGTATGGCGACCAGCAGCAGGATGATAATGGGGAGAGTTTTCTTATCCAAACCTTGGGTCCTCGTCGCTTCCTATGCTATACGTCCCGTGGCCAACGAATATTCACTTGACCGGATCGTAACCTCCTTCGTGCCACGGATGGCACCGGAGCACGCGCTTGAGTGCCATGATGCTCCCTCCGATGGCGCCATGTTTCCTCAGTGCTTCCTCTGCATACCGGGAACACGTCGGTTCGTAACGGCAATCGTTGCCGAAGACAGGGGAGAGGGTGTACCTGTACAGGTGAATCAGAAAAATCAGTGGAAAAACGGTAATCTTCCTGATACTAACTCTGAGCGCTAAGCTTTTCAAATACTCCTGTAACATCCGATCTGATCTGTTCGAGGGTCAGTGGCGCCGTTGAGGCTACCGGCAGGATCAGCATCTTCCCCTGGCACCGCAACGCACTTCTGGATAATCGAATAGCCTCTCTGAAGATCCGCTTGACCCGATTACGCTGCACGGCCGAGCCGGCTCTTTTGGAGAGCAGAATGGCATAGCGGAACTCGGTGTTTTCCCTCCACACCAGGGTAAAATAATTCCCCGCAAAGCGATGGCCTTTCTTGAGGAGCTCGGAAATCTCGGCCCGGCTCTTCAGGCTCAGGCTTCGGGGGAGCCTATCGTTTCCCTGCAATCTTGACAGACAGCCGCTTTCTGCCCTTGGCACGACGGCGGGCCAAAATCTTCCTGCCGCCCTTGGTGGCCATCCGCTTACGAAAACCGTGATCGTTTACTCTTTTGCGGTTTGACGGCTGATACGTTCTTTTCATACTTACAACACCTTCCGGAAATCAGCCAGAGAATATACGGAAATAGAGATATTCGTCAAGGTATTTATCGGTCGGAAGGGCGGTCGCAGGGGAGAGCAGCCCGCGGCTTCGGCCAACATCACGACCTGAAGTTTTCAGTTTACGACTGCCTGCCTCTGTCATACTATCAGATATGGGCCGACTTCTGGAAAACATCTCGAACTTGCTGGAATATTTTGGTATTCGGTCCGGGAGCTACTACCATTCTGAGCCAGCAATAGCTTACAATTCAAGCGACCCGATGCCCTACTACCTGGATCAAACCAGGAGGGCCGTATTCGAAGGGCCCAGCACAGAAGACGGCTTGCCTCTTTACCGCCATCCGGAGGGACTGGAGGTACTGCCGGTCATGATTACTGCCTGGGGACTGGGGCACATTGATGTCTACCGCCGCACCGGAAGCAACGAATCCCTGGATTTGATCAGATCGTGTGCTTCGTGGCTGGTTAAGCACCAGCAGGACAACGGCGCCTGGCTCAACGGGCTGCCTGCGGCCAAGTTCGGCTTGACCACGCCACACGTCTCAGCCATGACGCAGGGCCTGGCCATATCATTCCTGCTGCGTGCCGGCCGAATCCTGGGTGAGCCGAAGCACACGACTGTTTCGGTCAAGGCCCTGGGGCCTTTTGCGCGGAGCATTCAGGATGACGGGGTTACTTCTCGCAACCCGGAGGGTCCGTTCTACGAAGAGTACCCGGGCGTCCCAACCCGGCATGTTCTGAATGGTTTCATATTCGCGATGTTGGGATTGCATGATCTGGTACGATTTGAAGATGTCAGGCAGGCGGCAGAACTTTTTGCTGAAGGTCTCACGACCCTGAAATCCTGGCTGCCCCGTTTCGACCTCGGCTACTGGTCGCTTTATCACATACCGGAATCTCCCAGGAATCCGGCCACCATACCGTATCACCGGCTGCATGTCAGTCAGTTGAAGATTCTGCATGCCATAACGGGAGATGAGATCTTTGCTGAATATCACGAAAGGTGGAACGGCTACCTGGAAAGCCGCTTCAATGCGCTGCGCACCCTTCCGGCAAAGCTGAACTGGATCTTACGTGCCCGTTAGAACGATTTCGTGACCGTGTCAGTTGTCATCGTTTTTCCAATATCGAAATGACAGCCGGCTTCAACTGTTCATCCAGGGCTTGTGTGAAATCATCCCATGTGGGCAGCATAAGGGCACGCTTACGAGCGGCGTCGCCGAGGCGCGAGCAGAGGCTTTCATCCTCATACAATCGGATGACAGCTCTGGCGATGGCCGCTTCGTCTGCCGGGGGCACAGCCAGACCATTCGCACCATCCTCGAGCAGTTCCGGGATCCCGCCCACCGAGCTGGCCACCGAGGGAAGCCCATAACCGAACGCTTCAGCCAGTGACATGCCATATCCTTCGGCCAGCGACGGCATAACAAAAGCCGAAGCATGGCGATAGAGCCCGGACAGCGTCTCCCGGTCACAGAAGCCGTGGAAGATAATTCTGTCGCCGAGACCTTCTCGGGATATCAGTTTCTTGACCTGATCAGCGTAGTACGGTTCCTGGTGCCTGCCTCCGGCCACATCCAACAGGATATTTCGGTCGCGCAGCAGGCTCATTGCTTTGACGGCGTAGATCAGGCCCTTCACCCGCGAGCACTCGCCGACGTACAGCAGTCGAAAATGTCTCGCCGGCGTTTCCGTCCGGGCCGGCGCGGTCTCAGGCGGGATCATTTCGGTTCCCGGTCGCGCGACTGCGACGGCGGCGTCGGGTCGTACCCGTTCCGTGGCAAGCGAGGCTGTGAACTCAGAGTTGCAGATCACAATGTTGGCGAATCGAAACAGAAACTTCTCGAAATGCCTAGTGAGAAGCCTCCGGGCCGCAGACCGACTGAAGCACGAAGGCGGTACCGACTGGACAATCAGGGCAAGCGAGCCGCCGTGCTTCAGGTGCAACCTTGCTGCAAAGTAGTTTCTGGTGGCCGATGAAATGTCAGTGATCAGAAGCCGTGGCCTCGATTGTCTCACGGAACGAAGGCAATACTGCGCGCGTTTCCATGCATTGTTGAGGTCATCCGGCAGGCGTGGTAATGACTCCGGCGTCACGTGCTCGAAGCGTGACAGGAGATAAGAATGAAATCTGGCAACATACGCCTCGCCTCCGCGTCTGCAGTCTCGACCGAACTCAAGCAACTGTATCAAGGGTCACCTCAGTTATCCGGCGTCAGTCTTTTCCGGAGCGTGCGCCAGATATCGGCCGGTTCCGTCAGACGTGACAGATGGGCTATTATTACGTAAAGAACCAATCCGGGTAGTCCGATGCACAGGAGACGGCCCACGCGGGACAGGAAAGTATAGCTCTCCGGCTCGGGCCACAACCTGCACAGGCCCAACCACGCTACGACGGCAAGGGCAAGCGGCAGTATCGTTCTTGAGACAAAGAGCCCTAAAGGGCGGCCGAGTTTCAGATTTGCAGATCGGCTCAGGTGAAAAGTCATGAATGCGAAACCAAACACCCAGGCAAGAGTAGAAGCCAGGGCCAGACCATTGTGTCCCATAAGCGAAACCAGGAGAAGACTGGTCATTACCTTGACCGCCAGCATCGCAAGCAAGATCGAACCCAGTTGAGACAGCGCCCGGTGGGCATAATATATTCGCATCTGGTAAATATACACGGAATACAGAGCTATACCCAGTGCATACCATCGGACGGGACCGGCTGTAAGTTCTGTTGAGGCAGTGTCGAATATCCCTCGTTCAAACGCTAATTTGACGATATCCTGCGAGAAGACGACCATCCCGGCCGCTACAAACAACATGACAAAGAGGATAGCGCGCACCGAGCGTGTGTAGAGTTGCCCCAGCTTATCCACCTCGGCGGATTCAGCAAGGTCGCTGATCCAGGGGAAGGAAGCATGCGAAAAGGCGACAACAACAATCCCGGTGGGCAGCATGCACAAGAAGGTTGCATAGCGAAGGGCTGCAATCTGGCCCTCGCCGAGGAAACGGGTGGCAAGGTAACGATCCACGGCCGGGTAGATAAAAGATATTAGCTCGATTGCGGCTACCGTGGCGGCCAGGCCAAGCAGGGGAATAACCGACCGGCTATTCGTTTTCGGACCGGCAGGGGTTATAATCCTCAGGCTCATGTAGCCGTTCAGCAGAAGCAGCGTTGCCGAACCGGCCAGCCAGCCGATAGCCAGAGCTTCAATCTCCAGGCGACCGCACAGCATCAGAACGCTTGCCAGCACTACCAGATTCATGATGATCGGAGCTATCGCTGGCACCACAAAGTGCTTGCGAGCGTGCAGCCAGCCGCGGAAGTATGCTTCCAGCCCGCGGAACAGAACCACCCAGGAGAGAATCCCGAAGAGGCGCTCACCGAGAAAGCGCTGTGATTCCGGCTGGTCCGGGGCTAAAAGCGACAGAAGAGAACCGCGAAAGACAAAAATCGCAAGCGACAGCAGACCGAATCCAACTGAGAAAAACAGCAGCCCTCGTCTGAATGTCGCGGCCTCATTACTCTCAGTGCCGCGGATATTGGCCAGCCACGGAATGATCGCGGTTGGAAGAGCCGCGAATATGACAAAGCTGAGCAGTTCGGGTATGGTAAAGGCCAGAACGAAGGTGTCGAAAGTGGCCGAGGTCCCAAAATAGCCCGCGATAGTTGCTTCCCGTGCGAAGCCGACAAATCGCCCCAGCAAATTAGCGGAAATCGTCACCACCGAGGCACCCACCAGTGACTGTTTCAGTAAACGCGACGCCAACATAACGCGATCTATATCAGTTCTGCAACCGTTTCGTGAAGAGCCGCTCGGTAATGAAGTCCGCCGATGTCCGACCTTCGCATGATCTTCCCGAAGGTCTCGAACTCGCTGAGAGAGGCCAGTTTCACCTCGGCAATTTCCTCGTGGTCGGTGTACTCGAAGTCACCGTTGAGATAATCGGCAGTGAACACAAAGGAGCGCCAGTAGATACTGCCTGTAACACATCGAAAATCAACTTCGGTGCGCAAAATGAAGCGGTCCAGTTGGATCTCAACCCCCGCCTCTTCATTGACCTCGCGCCTGATTCCCTCATGGAAATCCTCACCGGGCTTCAGCCCACCCGAAGGCGCCCGGTACAGACCGGCCGGGTAGAACGGCTTGGCAATCACAACATAGCTGTCACCCTTGCGGATATACAGGGTTACATCATGGTTCCGACCGTGCGTTTGAGACGCGTGGATACGGTTGTACTCCTTCTCGGTGATGTCGATGGTGAAGCTTGCTCTGGATGGTACCCCGTACCGCCGTTCCATCTGCCGGATCATCTTCTCAGTGACATACATCGTCAAAACAGCGCGGCGATTTCGTTTTGCACGGGCTGTGTTGTGACCTCACACCCATCCGGGACAATCAGAGCATTTATTTCTGTTCGGAGTCCGAAATCATCCGTGTAAATGCCGGGCTCTATCGAGAACAAGTGTCCGACCTGCAGTTCCCGATCATCTTCAGTTTCAAGATTATCGATGTTTGGTCCGGTGCCATGTTCCGTCGTTGTGATCGAATGGCCGGTACGGTGCACGAAGTAGTCGCCGTAGCCTGCCGATCTGATGACCTCGCGGCAGACATCATCGACCTCATATCCGCACACCCGGCGCTTTCCAATGTGGTTGTCGAGGTAGTCCACAGCGGCGTCCCGTGCTCGCGTTAGCACCTTATGGATTTCCACGAATCGCGTGGGTATATCCGAACTTGATCCGGCGAAGGCCATCCATGTAATGTCTGCGTAGATCGATGATTCATCCGTGGTCTGTGCCCAGAGATCAACCAGAATCAGGTCACCTCTCTTGATCTCGGCACAATTGTCGGCCGTCGGTTCATAGTGAGGATCGCCCGCGTGCGGGCCCACCGCGCAGATCGGCCCGGTGCCGGCCTTGAGGCCGAACTTGTCAAAGTCACTGCGGATTTGAGTGGCTACATCGTACTCGGTGATCCTTTTACCGGAAATCAGAGCCTGCGCGATAGCATCAAAGGCCGATGTCTTGCATTCCACCACCCGGGCGGCGGCAGTCCGGTGCGTCTCTATCTGCCGGGGAGTAAGAATGGCCTGGAACGATGCTACCAGATCGGCCGAGGAGACGATCTCGATGCCACTGCTCCGTACCAACTCAATGGTGCCTGCATCCACGAGCCCTATGTAAGGGAGGCGACCTTTCGGCGAGTATTCCATGGCAACTTTCTTCTTGTCGGCCAGCAGAGAATCCAGTGAAGCCTCAAGCTGTCGGTAACCAGCGTAGGCCTCAATCGTGCCCGGCAGGCCTTTGAATTTTTCCTTTTCAACCGAATTGACCATGGCCACCGGCTCTCCCTGTGTCGGAATAAAATAGAACGCCCGCCTTGTGAGCATACCTTTGATCTGTAGCATGTTCACCGCAATGTCATTGCGTCCATGGAAGTCCGCCATCAGCCAGCCATCCAGTCCACGATCCTCTAAGTATGCTTGAATTGCGCCAATATCCATAAGAACCTCCGGTGCTGCTATATAATACAATGATCAAGCAACCTCAACCGAATCGCCGCTTGACACTACTGTTGCCGCACGGTAGTTTCAGGCTGAATGGGTTGGCGGTTAGTGATAACAGGGGCTCCAGGTTCAGGGAAAACAGAGTGCCTGGAGCGACTGCAAAACTTGCCCCAATTCGCTGACTTTGTTTTCCTGGAAGAACTGGCGCGTCGAATGCTGAGAGCGAACCCGACGTATCGCGACAACTGGGCCGATTTCCACGTCGATTTGTACAATCAGCAGGTGGCACGGGAGGAAGAACTGTCCGACCGGTCATTTATCTCGGACCGGGGTACTGTGGACACTCTTGCCTTTCACCCGGAGACTCTGAACCTCGTCAATACCGATCTTGAAGCCGAATATCGACGGTACGATACCGTCATGCAACTCGGCACTACCGCCTCGCTTGGACCGCAATACTATATCAGGGATGAGATCAGAAGGGAACCAATAGAAGAGGCGCTCGTAATTGAAGAAGCCCTGAGAAAAGCCTGGATTTCCCATCCCGGTTACATGTTCGTCGCAGCGGATCGGGACTTTGAGGCGAAATACGTTGCCCTGCTGCATGGTCTGCAGAAGGTGCTTGGAGATAGAATTGACTGGACATGATAGCAAGGTTTTCGTCCTTATTAAAGGTACTCTAGAACTCTTTGGAGGGTGTCAATGAGACGCTGTTTCACTATCGGAATAATACTCTGTCTTGCGCTTGCAGCAGCAACGGGTACGGCCAGAGCCGAATCAGACTTCTACAAGGAATTCAAGGCCTACTACAACAGCCTTCTTTCCGACCTGTCTCGGAGGCCGCCTGCCGAAGTGGCCGAAATCAGCGATTTTGTTTACCAGAAGGATCTGGTCACGTTCGAATTCCGATCGGGCAAGATATATTTCTTGCGGAAAGTCCTGGGCCGGCCCACCACGGCCATTTTCCTCGGGAACGGCCATGCCTCCATGACCGTCCCGGTGCATGTGGAGCGCCATTCTCTGTTTTGCTGTTCAAGTGACAGCGTGGTTGCCGAGGATTTTGAAGTTTGCTTTATCAGAATGTCCGACGATTTCGACTTGAAACTGCGGGAGAAGTATGAGTTCGAAGAGACCTCGCTGGCCTGGCGTGATTTCAACAAGGCGCAACAAGGCGAGTTCTTCTTCAAGCCGGTACTGATGCATTATCGAGATAATCTGTTCCAGCTCCTGCGCTCGGCTTACGAGCGCGACGAAGACGGTTACTTCTGGGCTGATTTTAACCGGTACGTATTCTCCTATGATCCGAACAGAGCTGAAGAAGTCGAAATGGCGTTCGAGTACGAAGGGGGCGATCAGGTAGCCACCGCTGGTGCGGTGCTTCAACGTATGGATCGCGATATCACCGAAGACAGCCAGGTATCGGACATTCAGTACCTGACTTCTGTCATCGATAGAACAGCTGAATTTCGCATGAAAGGCCTTGACGGTAAGACGATTGATGAAGCCCGATGCAAAATCAGACTGCTTCTTAACCAGGATTCGGCCCGTTTCGTGTCGTTGTTTCTGCACTACAACCTTGACGTTGATTCAATCTATTTTGGTGGTCAATCCGTCGATTTCCACAGACGCCGAGACTTCAGGTTCATCGGCGTCATACTACCTGAATACGCGCGGCGTGGTGATACCCTTGACCTCGACGTGTGGTACCATGGGCGGGATTACGGAACCAGCCTGCCGTTTGTGGCCGACCCGGCAGCGACACCGATTAAGCTGACTTTCGATATACCCAGTGGGTTTAATTACCTGATGCCGGCCAAAGGAGAGGAGGTTGATGTCGGCGGCGGCAGAATCCGATTTGAAGTCGAGCCTCAGCAACCGTACGCTAATTTCGTATTTCAGCCCATGTCCGGCGGTTTCGATACTATTCAGGTTATCAGCGAGATGGGTCTGCCGCTCAATTTCATCAAGTCGAGTGCCATCGATAAAAAACACTTCACGGATTTTGTCCCGGATGAAATATATCAGGATGCTTCTGCGGGAGCCTTCAATTATCTGACCGGGCTTCTGGGCCCACCCCTGGCAACCTTCGAGATATATATCTACCCTGACAGCCTGCTGACTATGCCGGGGCTGATAGAAATCCCGCAGGTACACCAACTGATCGACGGCACAGGCGGCATCCACATGCTGGCGGGGAAGGAAGTAGCGCGTCAGTGGTTCGGAGCTCTGGTGCAACCCGCCTCCGATCGAGAGTTATGGATAATCGATGCTATGCCGGACTATCTCAGCCTGATGTACGTAAATGACGCCCTGGGAAAGAACATATTCTTCGGCGAACTGGCCAGCCGTCGAAACTATGTCTACACCGTCGTAGAAAATGACGATGACGAGCCCCTGAGCCTCGGCAAAAGAGTAGCCTCGACCCTCCGCACGGCCAAGGGGGTCTGGGTGATTCACATGTTGAGAAATCTGATGACAGATCTTGAGGCATTGAATAATCCTGAGTCCAGAGTCAATCCGGACCGTAACTTCCTGAGGTTTATCCGCACGCTGTCCACGACGATCAACAATCAGTCGTTTACCAACACTGATTTCATTGAACTCGCCGAGAGGTTTTGTGGCGAGCCGCTTGACTGGTTCTTCCATCACTGGCTATACCGCTCGGACTTCCCCGAGTACAGGGTGGACTATAATATCGAACGGCGTGATGACGGATTCCATATTGGTGCTAACGTTGAAATGGAGGGTATGGGGGAAGATTTCACCATGCCGGTAATTATGCGAGTAGAGGGACGGGACGGTCAATCAACATACCATCGGCGTCTTCTCAGTGGCCGCGCAAGTCAGTTCGAGCTGGGTCCCTTTGCGGTGGAACCGAAGGAAATGCAGTTCAATGAACTCTGGTCGGTTCTGTCGAAGGACAGGGTGGACAAGAAGTAGCCGGCGGAACTGGAATATCCGGGGACAGCCCTAGTCACGCACCAGCCGATCGGCCAGCAGGTGCAGAAACAGCCCCACGTCGGTGACAACGCCTATCGATTGATGCGAGCCGCGATTCCTGAGTTTGGTGATGACGGCCGGGTTGATGTCCACACATATGGTCATCACCTCGGCCGGTATCATATTACCCACCGCAATCGAGTGCAACATCGACGACAGCATCAGGACAATATCGGTTCCCTGCAGGATCCTGGCGTGTTGGTCCTGCGCCTCGTTCATGTCCGTGACTGTTTCCGGTAATGGTCCATCATCACGGAGCGACCCGGCCAGACAATAGGGTATTCCGGAAGTAATCACAGAGTGCATGATCCCGGAATCCAATTTACCCTCATCGACGAGACCGGCCACGGACCCTGCTCGCCAGATTTCATTAATCGCCCTGAGATGATTTCGATGCCCCATTTCGACAAGGCTGCCGATGGAAAGATCCACGCCGAGCGATGTTCCGTACAATTCATGCTCAATATCGTGGACAGCCACCGCGTTGCCACCGAGAAAAGCATGAATATGGCCTGCTCCGATAAGCGCAGCCAGATCGGCGGAACCTCCGGTGTGAACGACCACCGGCCCGCACACACAAACCACGCGCTTCCGCCCGCTCCCGATCAACTCCGCTACTCGCTCAACCACCAGCCGGACTTTTCGCTCTGACGACACTTCATCAGCCATGAATGAAAACCCGGTGCGGTCTCGTTCGACAAAGTCGGGCTGAACCCTGATCCCTGACAGACCACAGACAACAGCATCGTCTTTCTTCACATCACGGAATTTCATTGTCTCGGCTGAGGCCATGGATTTGCCAGGGCTGCTGCCAACAACCACCACTCCGTCCATGCGGAGCCTCTTCACCTCCAGCCAGTGACCGCCGACCCTTACACTGGTCCGATGATTGGTCGTGCTGTAGAAATCAGGAGGCACCACCCCATCGGCGGGCGCCGGTTTGAGCACGACCTCGTTGTCAGCGTCTATTGAGCAACCCAGCGATGACAGTTTCAGCAGAATGGTATTCATGCTGACCGGATCATCGCACATCACCGATAGCGAAGCCTTTGAAAACTCGTCATTATTCCGGCCGATCTGGAAGTCCGTCACCTCGAAGGTTCCGCCATCGGAGATGATCACATCGAAGATCTGACTCATCAGTCCGGAGTCAATCAGATGGCCTTCCGTTCTTATATTTTTCACAATGGCCGCCATACAGTGTTATATCGGCACCGTTCTCAGCGTGCTTATCCGGTGAGTGCGCCGCGGCCCTGCGGTTCTCTTCAGGTTCACAGGGCAGGCTTCCGATTATGACCTGTGGAATTCTCTGAAAAATCAGTTATCTTAGGGGGAATGGCGATTGAGTACAGTAGAGACAACAACGAAACGGCCATCCTGATCGGCCTGGCCCGTGATTCGCGCCAGCGCGGAGAGGTCGCAGAATCACTGGAGGAACTTGCCGCCCTGACCTATACCGCCGGGGGAACCGTGGTCGGACGTCGGATTCAGACCAAACCCAGGCCGGATCCAGCCTTCTATGTTGGTCGCGGTCTGGTCAGTGAGTTGAAGGGCCGGATAGTTGAATACGGCGCCAACTGTGTTGTGTTCGATGACATGTTGTCTCCGGCACAACAGAGGAATCTCGAGACCGAGTTGGAAGTCAAGGTCATCGATCGTCCCATACTCATCCTTGACATATTCGCTATCCGCGCTCGCACGGCTGGCGCACGGCTTCAGGTGGAACTGGCTCAGCTTGAGTATACCCTGCCCCGGCTCACCGGCGCCTGGGTACACTTTTCCCGCCAATACGGCGGCATTGGTTCCAAAGGCCCCGGCGAGACTCAGCTTGAAATAGACCGGAGGCGCGTACGGCAGAAGATCTCGCACCTCAAGTCAAGAATCGAAAAATTGGATGTCCAGCGAGCTACGCAACGCAAACAACGTCAGAAGCTTTTCAAGATCGCCCTGGTAGGTTACACCAATGCCGGCAAATCGACCTTGTTTAATGTCCTGACCAGGGCAAATGTCCGCACCGCCGATAAACTGTTCACCACCCTCGATTCGACAACTCGAGTCATGTCTACCGGGTATCCTGTGAGGGTAATCTTCTCGGACACGGTCGGCTTCATCAAGAAGCTGCCCCACCAGTTGGTGGAGTCTTTCAAATCGACCCTGGAGGAAGTCAGTCTGGCCAATCTGCTTCTCCACGTAGTTGACTGCTCAGACAGCCGCCTCACAGAGCGAATTGACCAGACCAGGCAGGTTCTGAGCGAAATCGGTGCTGAAGATGTACCTTACTTGCTGGTATACAATAAGATAGATCTCTGTCCCGATTTTGTACCGCCTTCCTCCGAGGGTTACCGTCAGTTCCTTATTTCTGCCCAGGACCAGACCGGCATCACCGAGTTAAAGGCCGAGATGGTGGCGACTTCGGGCAGCCTCCTGCCCCCGAACATCTAGTATAGTTTTAGCCGCCGGGAGCCGATAAAGCGCCTAGAGGAACGTATGGCCAAAAAGATTCTCATCGTGGACGACAACCCGAATATGTCCTCGCTACTATCGGAGATGCTTGAGGTCTTTGATTATCAGTCAGTTCGGGCGGCCGGTGGACAGGAAGCCCTCAGCGAGTTGGAGCGAGGCGGGTTTTCGATGGTTATCACCGACATGCGCATGCCGGAGATGACCGGCATGGAGCTTGTCCAGGAAGTCAAGAACCGGTATCCCAAAACCCCGGTGGTGCTGATATCAGGCTACAGTCTCGGACATCTGGAGTCCAACGATGGCCAGTTCAACCCGGATGGATTCCTCGGCAAACCGCTGATGATGTCTGATATTGAAAAGCTGCTTAATACTCTCCTCTGATCGTCCGACCATATTCTGTTCTCTGATCCCGAGACAACTCGATAGCACTCTTGAGGTTCGATCCTGCTTTCTCGCAGAGCCGGTAAAGGACTGGCTGGCATAGTGCCAGGCAGCAACATTTCACGCCCTCATCCGGTCGGTTAATCGGGATTATCTGAAGGATAACCGTCGGTTCGGTCTGAGTGTTCTCGATCGTCCCGGTTGGAGCCACAGGTATGATATTGAGCACCATATCTAATGAATCTCTAATTCATCACTCCAGGTCGCACGGGGTCTTCTGTGCACGCCCGTTGCTGAGGTCAAACGAAGGAGTTGACTGTGCTTAAAAGTTATTTGCGCGTCGCCCTAAGGAATCTCTATAAGAATAAACTCTATTCTGTCATCAACATAGTCGGACTGGGCGTGGCTATGGCCATGTGTGTGGCGGGATACATCAACTACCAATTCGGCCACAGCTACAATAATTTCCAAGAGAACTTGGATGACATCTACATGGTCAGCGGCTACCAGATTTCGGACAACGAACGGCAGGATTGGTCTTTTATCCCCCTGCCAATGGGATCGGCCGTGGCAGAGGATGTTCCCGGGATTGAAAGGCTCACCAGAATGTCGGGCGGAGGAGCCACGGTGAGATACGAAGACGCCGTATTCAGTGAGAACTACCATCTGGCCGAGCCGGCCTTCTTCGAGATGTTCACCTTTCCGGTAACTGCAGGAGCTGCCGATCCTCTGCGAACGAGCACCGGCATTGTCATCACCGAGCGAATCGCACAGAAATACTTCGGCAGGGAGGATCCCATCGGCAGGACACTCACCTTCAACCCTGACGGTGGGCGACAATTCGACTTTACTGTGGAGAGTGTGGTGGCCAACCCGCCGATGAATTCAAGCCTGCAATTCCGTTTCATCCTGCCCCTAGCATGGATCGAAGAACTCAGGAGCCTGGGCCTCAACAACTGGGAGCACTGGGCCAGGGCTACGTTCGTACAGGTCAGCGAGAACACTTCACCGACCGGCATCGAAGGCCAATTGCAGTCTTATGTTCAGAGTACTAATGCGGCCAACGAAAATTTCCAGATGGATGGATTTTCTCTGATACCAATGCGGCAACTGGCATCTGTCTCTCGTGAGCTGCGAGGACAGTTTTTCCCCAGCATGCACCCGACGGCAATGCTGGCTCCTTCAATAACAGCCCTGCTCGTCCTGCTGCTGGCCTGCTTCAATTTCATCAATACAGCCGTGGCCTATGCTTCCCGGAGGCTGAAGGAGATCGGCATTCGGAAAGTAGTCGGAGGAGCCAGAAGTCAGCTGATCAAGCAGTTCCTTGGAGAGAACCTGGTGTTGTGTTTCCTTGCCCTGGTGGTGGCGGCGTTTCTTGCGGAGGTTTTCGTCCCTGCCTACGACAGCCTGTGGCCGGAAATTTCGCTGAGCATGGATTATTCTGAGAATCTCGGCCTGGTTGGTTTTCTGGTGGGACTCTTACTCTTCACAGGTCTCGCAGCCGGCGCTTACCCGGCCTTCTATGTCAGTCGATTCCACCCGGTAGATATCCTCAAGGGACAGCAAAAACTGAGCGGCACCAGTCCATTGATCCGGGTCCTGCTTACTTTTCAACTGGCTCTTTCGATAACCGCTGTAATTGCGGCGGTGATTCTGACACGGAATGCAGATTACATCAGCGATCTGGACCTCGGGTTTGACAGACACAACGTCTTTGTCGCCCCGGTCAACGGCGAAACAGAGTACACCGCCCTCAGGGCTGCATTGGAGGGACAACCCGGTGTCAGAGCGATTGGCGGTTCAAACTCCCTGATGGGCAGAATGTGGTCGGCCGCCGATATTGAATCCGGAGAGATTAAAGAACGACTGAGACTATTCCAAATCGGTGAGGATTTCGTCGAGACGTTTGGTCTCCAGATAACACAAGGCCGATCATTCGACCCTCAACTGGCCTCCGATTTCGACGAGGCTGTTATCGTGAACCAGACGCTGGTTTCGGAATTCGGCTGGACCGATCCGGTGGGGAAGCACATCAAGTTCATCACTTCCGACACCGAGCAGGTGGAATGTCGCGTTATCGGCGTGGTCAACGATTTCTACCCGAACGGAGTCTGGACAAGAGTTAGGCCGACCACAATGCGCCTGGCCCGACCGGATGATTACTACTTTCTCATCGCAAGATACGACAATGATAACCGGACCGCGTTTGCATCCTCAATTGAAGACACCTGGAAACGACTCTTTCCACATCGTCCGTATAACGGTTTCTGGCACTCAGAGACTCTTGAGGAGGAAGCCCAGGTAAATAACAGCATCAGGCTGGTTTTTCTGTATATCGCCGTGATGGTGGTCATAATCTCGGCCATGGGGCTGTTTGCCATCGTGTCTTTGAATATCACCAGGCGTACGAAGGAGATTGGCATCCGCAAAATACTGGGGGCCTCAGTCCGTGGCATCAGTTTCCTGGTGGTCAGGGAATTCGTCCTGCTGATCCTTATTGGAATCGTTTTGGCCAGTGGCCTGACCTATTTCCTGGTGGACTCGCTCATGGCCAGCATTTTCGAGTACTACTGTGATTTCGGGATTGCCCCCTTTGTCTTCGGAGGGTTGCTGGTTCTGGTGGTGGCTTTGGTGACGGCAAGCTATCAGGTGTATTCTGCCGCCACGGCGAACCCGGTCGAGGCTCTTCGGTACGAATGACAGCCTCGCCGTTCGATCCCTGGCTGAGCTGACAATGTGTCGTGATATATCAGCGTGTTTTCTCTTGCAATACTGGAGCTAGTTGACTATACTTAAAATAGGTCTGACCATACGGAGGGGGGATGGAAGCGCCTTTTCGGAGGATCGTATGCTTCTGCCCGACACCGACAGGGGACACTTCAAGAGTACTGCGCCAGTTCTCATCTTATTTGCCGCTCTTCTATCAATATCCGGCTTCGCTGCCGATTCGACCGATGTCAATTCCCGCTATCCGGACTGGTGCCGGACTCAGGAGATTTACGAGTCGTTTGAGTCAGGCTCAGGTACGCCCGTACCGGAAGAGGATTGCCCTACCCAGGGAGCCTGCGATGACCCTTTTATGCGTGACTCGTGGGCTGCGACGGACTCGTCATCGATAAGTTATGTCCGCATGGTCATTCATGTCGTGCGAACAAGTGACGGTAGCATGGCCGCCAGCACCGATGAGATGGTTCACGACTACATGGATACGGTCAACCAATTCTTCTGGCCGTCACTTATACAGTTTGACTATATCATAAACCATATCGATTCCACGGAGCTGTATATAGTTGAGGATGTTGTTGAACTATACTATCTAAGGTACCACAATTCATTTCCTCCACGCCAGTACCTGAACGTATGGATTGTTAATGCCCCCACCATGTCCTACGCAGTGTCGACGGCACCATGGGGGCGATTGTTCTTTCACCCCGCCGGTGGTATTTACATAGAAGGGGGGTTCTGGCGTCGGGAAGGGGCTAGGGTTTTGACTCATGAGGCCGGACACTCATTGGGGCTTTTACACACCTTTGCCGGATCTTACACTTGTGGTCCATGCCACGAAGCACCTGGTGCGGCCAACCGCGATTCTGTCCCTGATTTTTGCTCTGACACGCCGGCAACCCCGCTTGAATCAGCTTGCCAGAACGCTCACGGCGCCGACAGTTGCACCGGTCTGGATTGGGGCTATACCATGCCTGAAAACATAATGGCCTATACCCCGCTTGAATGCTACGAGTCATTTACGCCGCAGCAAATGGCCAGGATGCGGTGCTGGCTACATGATTTCACGCGAGACTGGATAGATGTTGTCGACTTCTCTGTAAATCGAACATTCGGCTCTGCGCCATTCACCGTTACATTTGAAAGCATAGCGCGAAAGCCGGTCAGTCTGTGGACCTGGGACTTTGGCGACGGAACTTATTCCAACGAAGCCCAGCCCATTCACACCTATGAATCCGCAGGCGTCTTCACCGTTACGGCCACAGTTGAGACGCCTGAGGGGCCATTTGACACCACTTACACTGACCTAATTCGGGTTTTTGCGGACACCATTGCAGCAGCAAACCTGTCGAGTGAGCCGGGACAACGACCGAAGCTGGATCTTTATGTTCGAAACGATCTTCCGTTGAGCGAAGTAATTATACCGTTTTCCTATGACGGGCCACTGGCTTTGACGTTGGATTCAATTTCCAGGGCCGGCCTGCGGACCGAGTCTCTGGACCTGACCATTCTACATGCCAACACCTCCTCCCGCTGCCTTACGGTAAGGCTCAGATGTCTGGATACGACTGACTCGGCATGCCTGCAACCTGACACCGGCGCGTTGCTGTCTGCATACTTCTGTGTCCCTGCCTGGATCGACTCGGGCTGGAACAGCATCAGAATCGCCGATTACCAGGACTACGCTCTCACGTTCGTTTCCCCCGATACGACTTATGTGCCGGCGGTAGTTGATGGCTCAATCAACGTCGAATACGATTGCTGTCAGGGCTGGGTAGGCAATGTTGACGGAGACCCGCTGGAGCTTGTGGATATCGGCGATCTGACTCGGTTGATCGACTATCTTTTTGTAAGCTTTGAGCCGCTGGACTGTCCGAAAGAGGCTGACTGCAATCAAGACGGCAGCAGCACGATCGACATCGGGGATGTGACCCATTTGATAGAGTACCTCTTTCTTAAGTCGGCATCCCTTGCCTGGTGCAACTGAATACATGCTTCAGGCCGCATACAGACAGAGCCCCAGTCATGAACAGAAGGGGGTATAGGTCATGCTGGCTGTAGTGACGGCGGCCAGACCAGACAAACTCTACCCATATAGACCCTTTGAATGTGGGCCGATCCTGTTATATTAGGTAAGACAGGACTGCTTTGATCATTACTTCACATCGCAGAGACCATATCACTTAGGAGAAACTGCCATGAGCGCAAACCATCCCAGACAGACTCTTTGGGCTTCAATTATGTTGACGGCACTGACCGTGCTGTTGGCCGGTGCGGCGGCTGCCGAAGTGCCGCAAGTCATTAACTATCAAGGGAGATTGCTCGATGATTTGGGTTATCTGGTAGCCGACGGCGACTACCAGATAACCTTCAACATCTGGAATTATTATAGCGGTGGTGCGCTTCTGTGGTCATCCGGTGCCCAGATTGTGCCGGTCGAGGATGGGCTCTTCAGCTACGAACTAGGTTCGGCCGTGCCTCTGCCGCACGCCTTGTTCACCGATACCGTCCGCTGGCTGGGTATTTCGGTGAGCGGTGATCCGGAGATTGAACCCCGCACCAGACTTATCACTGTTCCGTACGCCTACCAGGCGCTACGCGCCGACACGGCTGCGTATGCCGAATCGGGCGCGGGAGGCGGTGGGGATATTACCGCCGTATATGCCGGTGATGGCCTCACCGGTGGCGGTGAGACGGGCGACGTGACGCTGGGTGTCGAGTTTGCCGGCAGTGGTGCTGCAACGACAGTCTCGCGCAGCGATCATGAGCATGACGCGGCTTATGTTAATGAGAGTCAGACGAATTCCGTGACCAGTACGATGATTACCGACGGAACAATAGAATTCGGTGACATCGCCCAGAACGGAGCGACTACTGATCAGGTTATGAAATGGAACGGCAGCGCCTGGGCCGCCGCCGATGATGAGACTGGTGGCGGCGATGGCATCATAGCCGACTCCATCGGGGATTCCCTGGCCAATTACTTCGATACGGCAAAGGTCGTTGACACGATCCAAGGCGTTCTTACCACAGGTGGCTATCTGACCGGCAACCAGACAATCACTCTGTCGGGTGATGTGACCGGCTTCGGTGCCACCGCCATCGCGACGACGATTGCTGACGGAGCGGTCCAGGAATCCGACCTGGATATCACCAACACCGGGTCCACCGGTCAGGTCCTTACGAAAGCGGCCGGAGACCAGTTCACCTGGGCTGACGACCAGACGGGGACCGGTGGGAGTTCCTTCTGGTCGGTCACCGACTCGGTGCTCTACACCAACGACTATTGGGGTATGGCCAGAGGCGGGGCCGGCAACATCTTGTACGGCGACAGCACTCACACCATGGTGAACCTAGGTATTGCCTGCACCACAGGCACGAGCGGAGAGACGTATCACTCGATCACCATCGGTGGCGGTCGGGCAAACCTGGCCGCCGACAGGTACGCTACCGTCAGCGGAGGAGGATTTAACAAAGCCGAAGGAAGGTACAGCACTGTCGGTGGAGGCGTCAGCAACAAGGCCAGCGGTGACTGGAGCGTGGTGAGTGGTGGATCGAACAGCGAAGCCCAGGCAACCTACAGTTTCGTGGGCGGAGGCTTTTCCGATACGGCCAGCGGCTCAACAAGTGCGGTTGTGGGCGGATCCAGGAACACCGCGGCAGGCATGTATAGTCTAGTCGGTGCCGGTCGAGAGAACAGTGCGACTGGTGCCTATAGTACAGTTGGCGCCGGGATTTATGATACTGCCCGCGGCCACTATGCTTCAGTGTTTTCAGGTTTCCACAACATTGCCGGCGATGAAGTGGACGATACGGCCACGTTCGTCGGTGGCGGCTACGAGAACGCTGCGCTGGGAAAATACTGCACTGTGTCGGGAGGCTACGGAGACACGGCTTACTATTGGTACAGTACCGTCTGCGGCGGTGAACGGAACATGGCCCATAGCTACCACTCATCGGTAGGAGGCGGGGAAGGGAACCGAGCCATGGGGACCTGGTCTACCATTGCTGGCGGAGATCGGAACCACACCGGCATGTTTTACTCCGTGGTTGCTGGGGGAACAGAAAACAATGCTGACGCGAACGCAGCATCAATTCTGGGGGGTGTGAAGAATATGGCCGATGCCACCCAGAGCGTCATTCTTGGTGGCGAAAACGATACGATTGAGCCAACCGGTTCGTATTCAGTCGTCTACGGACGCAACGTTTACTGTGACCAGCCTTACCGCGTCATCTTCTTCCGTGGGGAGACACACGGTCGATTAGGACTGAACCGCGACGACAACGATGGCATCGACTATCCTGTACATGTTGGCGTTTCTTTAGGTGGCAACGGAGGCGGTGCTTACCTTTCGGCCGGTGGCGCCTGGACCAATGGTTCCAGCCGGGAGTTCAAAGAGAATTTCAAGCCGATGAACGGTCAGGATGTGCTGGGCCGCATAGACAGACTCCCGATGGGGGCCTGGGAGTACAAAGGCACAGGAGAGAGACATATCTGGCCGTGCGCGGAGGATTTCCATGAGCAGTTTGATGTCGGTACAATCACAAAGGAAGGCATCCGCGACGTGAAATACCTTGCGGCAGGAGATGTGGCCGGTGTAGCTTTAATCGGTGTGCAGGAGTTGTACCGCATGACACAGGCACTGGAAGCCAAGACTCAGGAGATCGACGAACTAAGAAGTGAGATTGCGCAACTGCGCGGTATGGTGGAATCGGCCCTGGCCTCACAGGGGAAAGCTACCCCCGGCAGCGGCCAACTCGCAAGCAGGCGTTAGTATGATCGCATATATAGGAGAGAGATGATGCAGACTTATATCCTGATGACCAAGCTCTCGACCGAGACAGGCAGTCAGGTCAAGGAGCGCGCCCAGTTGGGCAAGGCCTGGATGAAACAGGTCAAGGAAAAATGCCCCGAGGTGAATTTTATCGCCCACTATGCCCTTCTGGGAGCTTTCGACTTCCTGAGTATTTATGAGGCTCCAAACGCCGATGTGGCTGCAAAAGTGTCTATGATCAGCCTGGCCAACGGCGCCTTCCAGGCTGAGAGCTGGACCGCGATTGAGTACAAGCGGTTTATCGAATTGAGCGAAGAGTTGTAGGCCGAATAGCCGGCTCATAACAGGAAGCAGCATTAGTTGCAGCGGGAACCTCCTGAGTCTGCGGCAATACCTTACTCTTGTTGTCCTGTTTCGTATGGATTACGGACAAGGCCGTATAAGCTCCTTGGAAAACGCGTATAAAGGGCTATATTGGGGCGAGATCACGCACACTCGCTGTTACTTCGCACATGAGAATTACACACATCAATTCAAGAGGTATTACCATGCGCGGAATCCGACCCTGCCGTATTCCGGCCGCCCTGCTGGGTGCAGCCGCCATACTTATGTTCGTTGTGGCCCATGCGGCCGCACAGGACACACTTCTGATAAACTATCAGGGGTATCTGACTGACATTTCCGGCGATCCCGTTAACGGCAACGTCATAATGACCTTTTCCATCTACGACGCCGGAGGGGTGTCACAATGGACCGAGACCCACGGTTCCGTGGAGGTGGCCAGCGGCCTGTTCGGTGTAGTGCTCGGCTCGGAAAGCGCACTGCCGGCCACGGTGTTTGATGGCTCCCTGCGATACCTGGGGATTCAGGTCGGCACAGATGTGGAGATGAGCCCCCGCACGCTGATGACTTCGGCGCCGGGAGCGGCTGTTGCCCGGCGGATGGCCGGTGACCTTCACACTGCGCCGGGGCTGCTGGTCTTAAAAGACGCCAGCGGAGACTCGTCGATTGTGTTAAGCGCCGACGCCGCAGCGAATGCCATGAAAATCACCTGGGGCAGTCCGCCGAATGACCAGTTTCCCGCCTTCGAGGTGGTATCCGATGCGGCAGCGGAGAAAGTTACAATGGGGCTCGCCGCACCGCCGGATGACATTACGCCGGGGATAGAGCTTGCCGTTGATGCCCTGACCAACACGGGGTCTTTCCGGATCGGTGCACCGCCGGATGACAGTCATCCCTCCTTCGAGGTGGTGTCCGATGCGGCCACTGAGAAGGTAACAATGGGGCTGAGTTTTCCACCGGATCCTTACACGCCGGGTATAGAGCTTGCCGTTGACGCCCTGACCAACACAGGGTCTTTCCGGATCGCCTCACCGCCGGATGACACATATCCCTCCTTCGAGGTGGTATGCGATGCGGCGGCGGAGAAAGTCACAATGGGGCTAGGTGCTCCGCCGGATGACCAAACGCCGGGTATAGAGCTTGCCGTTGATGCCCTGACAAACACGGGGTCTTTCCGGATCGCCTCACCGCCGGATGACAACTATCCCGCCATTCAGTTGAGTTCCGACGACACGGAAGCGCTGCTGGCAATGCAAGGGCTTGATGCGAACTCATTGATGGAGGTCGGCGTCAACAGCAGCGCCCACCTGATGATGATGGACAGGCCAGGCACTGTGGACAGCTCGATGCTAACGATGCGGGTAGATTCCGGACAGGGCTCTCGCATTGAGTTAGAATATGGTGAATCGGCGGCTCAGTGTACCGGCTCTATCATTGCCGGGAGCCAGGACGGAGCGGTTCTCACGGCCATGTACTGTCTGGCCAGTGACGGTGCCGGTGTCAGTCAGCGCACTGCAAAATGGGATTCGTGGGCGAAACCCGACCAGAGTGCCGGATCTGACTACTGGATGCAGCTACCTGTGGAATCCGGTGAGTCATCCTTCTACTCAGGGCTGGCTGCCGGGCTGGGAAAGTCTGAAATGTCGTGTGTCGGTATTTCGCCACGTGGCGACAGCACCGCGGTGGTGGTCACAGTCAACGATACAATGGCCGAGGTGTCGCTTTTTGAGGGTACTACTTCCGATCCACCTGATATCGTGCTGAGAACCACCAACGCCGACGACGGCCGGGTCGGAATCAACACCGACAGCCCGAGTGAAGCCTTGTACGTTGTAGGTAACATCGTGGCGACAGGCACCATCACAGAACTCTCTGACGGACGACTCAAGGAAAACGTCACTCCGGTGACAGATGCTTTAGATAAGATCAGCAAACTTCGGGGAGTAAACTTCGAGTGGCACTCCGATGAGAGTGACGAGATGCGACTGCCCAAAGGCAGACAGATCGGTGTAATTGCACAGGAAGTAGAGAGGGTGCTTCCGGAAGTCGTCAACACGCCTGACGACGGTTACAAATCAGTTGACTATGGTAAGCTGACGGCTGTCTTAATCGAAGCCGTCAAGGAACAGCAGCAGACAATAGATGAACTAAAAGCTCAGCTTGAAGAGTTGAGCGCCGAAGTAAGGAAATAAGAAGACAACTTATTGGTTCAGGCAGGAGGAAGTTTCATGCAGCGTGTTGGAATTCTCTTTGTTGCGCTCGCAGTTGTGTTGTTTGCATCAGCCGCCGTGGCCGACGTGCCACAGACAATCAACTACCAGGGGAGGCTGACCGACCCGTCAGGCGATCCGGTGCCGGATGGTGAGTATGAATTGTCGTTCAGAATCTACAATGTTGCGGAGGGTGGTCTGCCGGTGTGGGGGCCGGAATCACCCAAACCGATAACGGTCACTGACGGGCTTTTCACCTGGCCGCTCGGATGGTTGCTGAGTTTCCCGGCCGGATTCTTTGACGACACCTCCCGCTGGCTGGGTATCACGGTCGAGTCCGATCCGGAAATCGAACCACGGACGCAACTTAACTCGGTGCCGTACGCATACCATGCGCTCCGGGCGGATAACGTCGGCCCCTGGTCTACGGTCGACAGCAGCGTCTACCGCGCCAACGGGTGTGTCGGCATAGGCACGGCCACACCGCGGGCCATGCTCGATGTGGCCGGTCCCCTGCGCGTGCTGCGCAATGACGATTTCTCGTGGCCGAGTGACGGCGAGGGGATGGAGATATTCTATGACCCGGTGGAGAGGGTCGGTGTCATTGAGGTCTTCGACCGTCCGCTCGGGTACCGCAAAATGAACTTCCGGCACAGCTATGTCGGCTTTCACGTGGACAATCCTCAGTACCGCGTGGACGTAGCCGGTGATGTTCATGCCTCGAGTTTTCCGACATCATCGGATGTCAGGTTCAAGAAGAACATCAGGAAACTGGATAACGTGCTGGAGAAGCTGGACCAGATCCGGGGAGTTTCGTTTGATTGGAACGCAAAGTACGAAGAACTCGGCCGTTCAACGGGTCACCGCGAGATAGGCGTGATCGCTCAGGAGGTCGAGAAGGCTTTCCCGGAACTCGTGTCCACATGGGCCGATGAGGATTACCGGGCGGTCGACTACGGCCGCATGACGGCCGTACTGATCGAGGCGATCAAAGAGTTGAAGGCGGAGAACGAGTCGCTGAAACAGCGGATCGAGAAGCTGGAAAAGCAATAGCAGCCAGCGCCGGCGAGCAGGCTGCAGCTTTAGGTTAAGAGCATACGGATGATGCGTATCATGTCCGTATGCGAACATGGGCTGTCTCAAAACCGGACACTTTTGTGGCCTGCCGTTTCTGTTATTTCTTTTAATTACAACAAGTTAGACGGCCCGGCACACCCGTTGCGGAGATTTGGTGCATGATAGGTTACGTGGTACTCTGCGCAGGTGTAAATCACTACGAGAAACCGGGGAGACAGCCGTGTTCAAGCATTATCTGAA
>CP070824.1:1323870-1331486 GCA_020344395.1 Candidatus Zixiibacteriota bacterium
ATCATACCTCCTGGCATAGTAGTCTGCCGTATTGCTCTCCTGATCGTCCCACCAGATGCCGGCCGCCAGACCTGCGATCAGGCCGGTAACCATCCAGAACGGTCGTGGCTTACCTGCGGTGCGGAAGCTGACCGAGGATAACTCTGCAAACCGATACTGTGTGCCGGCGCGGTCGGAGTCGTATAGCTCCTGAATGGTCAGCAGAGACCGCCTGTAGTCTATGGCCAGAAACCGACCGGTAACTTCGTTGCTGTCAGCTGTGATCAGAGTGATGCGTTTGTTTGAAGCGATGCGGGGGAGGTTTTCCCAGAGACATGAGATCGGTTCATAGAGAGACAGAAGGGAGTCAAAAGTTAATAGCTCATCGTGCCAATAATCGATTTCCGTCCTCATGCTGTCCACTGTTCGCTGGTCAGGTACAGCCGGTGCCAATACCGGAGTTCGGGTACTGTTTTTCATTCGCAGTTCAGCGCTTGTAGACTTTGTGATCAGGTCTCGGTTGGGTGCCTGGCCATCTCGCCTTATCATCCCACCGGTCGGCCGCGGTTTGAGCCTGCCCTCGTAGCCCTCCGGACGGATCAGGCCGGCCGGGTTCCAGGTGACCATCTCTACGGGGTCACCGGTCGATTCGAAGTAGTATCTTGTCGCAGGTCGGAACCAAGTGGGTCCCACATAAATGTCAAGTCGGCTGGTGTCTTTGTCCGGAATCAGAACGGTGAGTGTAGCTTCGTATTTTCCTTCGCCTTCTAGGACAATCATCCAGGCCGTATCTCCGCGTACTTGCAGTCCGCCGTCCGTGGCCAGAGACAGATACAGTGTATCTCCGAACTCCTTCTGGGATAAGAAACTCAAACGAAGATCCGACGGGCCGTTGACCGACAGGAGGCTCAGCGGTTCCAGTCTGACGAAGAACGGTACTCTCTCCGCTGGGGTCTTAGGGACTGTTGACTCCCCTGGCATGACTGCAGACCCCGCCAGGGTGGCCCAAAAAACTACTCTAGCTCCGATTCTCATCTAACCCTCCTATGCACTGCCTTCACCTTACAGACGGCGTAAGATCCCTGTTTGTGTAGTAAGTGATAGCGTATCTGCTGTCGTGTGTCAAGGAGGTTTGAGGGTGGGTCAGGTATAGATCGAGCGCCAATGCCTTTGGGCTTGGCCGGAGCGAGGTAATCTGTTATCATTCTCCGCAGGAATAACCAACAGGAGCGAAAAGCGTATGATATACAAATTAAGGAACATCCGGGGGTGTGTTTGGGCGTCGGCGGTTATCCTGTTCATCATTGCGGCGTCGAGTGTAACCGCGATCGACTATCCCGAATCAGCCGTGGAGACAGTGGCAGACACTCTCCACGGCACTGTTATCGAAGACCCATATCGCTGGCTCGAGGACCAGTGGAGCGAGCGGACCCGTGACTGGATTGACCGCCAGAATGCGTTCACCAGATCGTATCTTGATACGCTCAGCGTCCGACCGGCAGTGCGCGAGCGGCTGGCCGAGTTGATGCGGGTTGACGAGGTATCGATCCCCGATGTCGGGGGCGGGCGCCTGTTCTATAAGAAACGCGATAAGGGCGAAGCTCTATTTAGCATCGTCATGCAGGAGGGCCCGGAAGCATCACCGGAGGTGCTGATCGATCCGCGCTCGTTCTCCGACGATGAGTCAAAATCGGTGGGCATTGTTGATGTCACGTGTGATGGCAAGCTGCTGGCATACTCCATTCGGGAGGGGGGTCAGGATGAGACGGTGGTTCGCTTTTTCGATGTCGACAGCCGCCGCAACCTGGCCGATTCGATTCCGAAATCGCTCAACTGGGGCGTGGGCGTATTCTCCCACGACGGCCGGGGCTACTATTATGCGACTTATGTCGCCGACGTCGGCCCGCGCGCGTTCTACCACGAGGTGGGGAAGGCAGACGCTGAAGATCAGATGATCTTCGGAGAGGCTTACGGCCCGGGCAAGTATATCGATCTCGAAATCAGCGATGACGGCAGGTACCTGATTATTTTCGTGTCGAAGGGGTCGTCAGATACCTGGGTTGAGGTTCACTACGATAACCTGGAAGATACCAGCGGAATTATCACGCTGGTTGACGAGATCGAGGCGAGTTTTGCGGGTGAAGTGATCTCAGATCAATTCTATCTTCTCACCAACTGGAACGCACCTAATCGAAGAGTGCTGGCGGCTAACCTCGATGACCCCGACCCGTCAAAGTGGAGGGAGATCATCCCGGAGGGTGAGACGGCCATAGAGGATGTATCCCTTGCAGGTGGGAAGCTTGCCGCGCGGTACGTTGAGAATGCCAGTTACCATCTGCGGCTGTTCGATCTTGAAGGTGAGCCGAAGGGGGAGCTTGCGCTTCCGAGCCTCGGCCGGTGCTCCAACCTGTACGGGCAGCCATCCGACAACGTGGCATACTACAGTTTCAGCTCATTTGTGTTCCCGTATACAATTTACCGGCATGATGTCTCCACCGGGACATCAGACCTGTGGTTTCAGGAAAGCGTCAGCATCGATCCGGCTGATTACGTGGTCAAGCAGGTATGGTACAGTTCAAAGGATGGAACTCGTATCCCCATGTTTGTGGTGCACGGCAAAGATCTGACTCTCGATGGTAACAATCCGGCTCGGCTCACAGGGTACGGCGGGTTCAACAGCAGCCAGACACCCAAATTCGACGCTCGAACGCTGACCTGGGTCGAACACGGTGGCGTCTACGCGGTAGCCAACCTGCGAGGCGGGGGTGAATTCGGAGAAGAGTGGCATCGGGCTGGGATGCGAGAGAATAAACAGAACGTGTATGATGATTTCATCGCAGCCGGTGAATGGCTTATCGACAACGGTTACACCAGGGCCTCGAAGCTGGGTATAGCCGGCGGCAGCAACGGGGGGCTTCTGGTAGGTGCCGCCGTTACTCAGCGGCCGGACCTCTTTGGAGCGGTGGTCTGCTCCTACCCGCTGCTTGATATGGTGCGCTACCATCTTTTCCTGGTGGCACGGTTCTGGATACCGGAGTACGGTTCCTCGGAGGATCCTGATCAATTCAAGTACCTGCTGGACTATTCCCCCTATCACAACATTCGCTCTGGTGCAGACTACCCGGCGGTGCTGTTCGTGACGGGAGACAATGACACCCGGGTCGATCCGTCGCACGGGAGGAAAATGACGGCCCGAATGCAGGCACTCACAGGATCGGACAACCCGATCCTCCTTAAGTATGATACACAGGCCGGTCACTCACACGGTCAGGCGATTGATCAGGTCATAGACGACCGTGCAGACAGGCTGAGCTTTCTGCTTTGGCAATTGAATAAGTGAGATGATCCACCAGTCGGAGAACCGGCTGTTACGTTTGATGCTGTGTGTGCTGCTCAAGGCTAGCGGCACAGGGCCAGCGGCGACTCGTCCACGAAGAGGTAGCGGATCAGCCCGGTGATATCGCCTATATCCAGGGTGCCGTCATCATTCACATCCGCCTCGCCGGTGCAAACGGGGGCCTCGCCTGAAATAAACAGGAAGGTGATCAAATGTGTGAGGTCTCCGATGTCGACAACGTCCTGCGGGTCGAAGTTGACGTTCCCACATGTCTCACCGACACAGCAAACCTCGTCGCAATCGTCCCCGAGTCCATCGCCGTCAAGGTCAGCCTGCTGGGGATTGTGTGCCTCGGGGCAATTATCTTCTGTCAGGCAGATACCGTCGCCGTCAGGGTCATGACAATGGGCAGGTTCTCTGATGGCGACCGAAGGATCACCAAACAGGTTAAGTTGATAATAGCACCAGCGCATGGCGGGTTCGTCAATGCGGTAGAGGTTGTCCTCCTTTGAGTCCTGGTTGGCGCGGCCGATTTCGCGCATTGATTCATCCGGATTGAAGACCGCATCCCAGAACTCCCGGCTGAAGCGCTGGTTCGGGCTGTCGGTGGTCTGAACCGAGGTGCGTGATCTGCCAAAGCCATAGCGCGCATTCATGATGGCTGCAACGGCGCCGTGCTCATGTTTGACGGTGACATGTTCCGCCCAGCAATCAGTGGTGTCAAAGCAGCCGGCGTAGCACCCCCAGCCATAAAGGAAGAAAGGAGCTTCATTCTGGAGTCCGGCCACTTGCGGCCGGTAATGCTTCAGCGAGTAGAAGTAATTGCTGTGCCCCAGGTGGGCTACCATCTGCAGGCCGGCGTTTATGCGGTCCCACACTTCTTGCGGGGGCCAGTTCTGGTCCGGCCAGTCCCGGTCAGTCAGGAAATCAACCTCATACTGATCGGTCGGGAAACCGACTGTGGTATAGCCATAGGCGCTGGAGCTTTCGAACAGTTCCTCCATGTAGGGGGCCCCGAATTCCACGGGACCGCCGTACAGCAGCCGCTCGGAGCAGACCAGAACACTGTCAAGGAATCCGCCTGTGCGAGTGGAATAGTCTATCGTTCGGCTGACAAACCGCTGGACCTCCTGAACATTATCCACTGCGGCTCGACCCACATAGACCTCAGCGAGCATATCCACATCGCCACCGCCGTCGCCGTCGGTCGGTTCGCCCCAGAATGTATCACCATCATAATTGAAGGTCCCGTCCAGACATCCAAAATACAGGTCGGACGGCATCGAGTCAGGAAAACCTTCCAAACCCTGGTTGTCACCCTCCCAGCACCAGACCCATAGATCTCTGGCCGGAATCAACTGATCGTCAGCCCCAATGATAACGTATTCGATGCCGTCAGTGGTGTACCTTTCCCTGATATAATCGCGGATGTCATCCGGTTGGGAGGAGCCCACGTCAGCCGTCGTGTGAATTTGAGTGTTCAAACCAGTACTGTCATGGAAGTCCTTCAAGGGCTCAAAGGCCGTCGAGAATTCCGGTATCGTGAGGATCAGCATATCGAAGCCGGTGCTGGCCCGGGGTGCCGCAGCGGCATAGGAATCTGCAACTTCGGGATTATCGACCCTGGCCCGTACATCCACGTCGTCACCCGGCTTGCCTCGGACATGCAAGGATGTAAACTCGTCTGCAATGGTATGGACGACCACGGTCATTGACCGGTAGTAATAGAGATCGCCGGTTGAGGGCAACCATGTCGTCGGCAGCAATTTAAGGATCAAAATTCTGTACCCGCGGAAGCTGTAGGCTCCGATCGTCATATGCCGACTGTCGGGATAGAGTTTGTCAGAACTATAAACAGTCTCGGCCCGGGCTGCGGGAACGGGGTTCAGATACTCGGAAGACAGAGGGACAGGACACTGAACCGGCACGACGCTGTAACCGTCCCCGAGATGGATTTTCTCCCCGGTCAGAATCTCGACGGATTCGACTCTTCGCCCGGCCGGGATTAGAAGCCGTGCGGCTCTGGCCGGCATGGCGGGATATCCGATCTGACCGGAGGGCGGACAGAGCGGCATATTCAGCCGGTCATACCTGTCACCACCAATCCAGACGTCCTGCGCGACTGGCGGCATGAAAGTGTATTCAACTGATACCTGGGTCGTCGATGGGTATGATAAACCGGCTAAGGCCAGAACCAGGATAAAGCCGAGCCCGCCAGCAGCCATTCCTCGGTGTGTGGCCTTGGCACAGCGATTGGGTCTCATGGTTCGGCGCCTTCTGCAACCCAGGACTGGTCTCATTACCCTGGTTACCTCCATTCGGATGGTACAAGATAGTTTCTGAACCTGGTTATCGACAGGGTTTTGTGACAAGCGGGTCGGCATGCCGTCATTCGAAATCTGTTGGGTTTCCGGAGGGGATTCATTATAATGGCCGGACTGTGACAGGATTTTTCGAGCCAGTAGTCTGGAGAAGTGGTATATGGCAATAGTCAGGCCGTTCAGAGGGCTCAGGCCCGTACCGGAAATGGCCAGGCAGGTGGCTTCGCCGCCATATGATGTACTGAGTGCCGACGAAGCGCGCACCCTGGCGGCCAGCAACCCGAATTCTTTTCTGCGCGTCAATAAGGCTGAGTTGGAGTTCGAACCGAGTGTCAGTCCTTACAGCGAGAAAGTCTACGAGCGCGGAAAACAGAATCTGGCCCGGCTGGTCCGCGAAGGGATAATGGTTCGGGACGAGCAGAAGTCGTTCTACCTGTATCGGCTGACTTGGCAGGGTCGCAGTCAGACCGGGCTGGTGGCACTGACGTCGGTGGCGGAATACAACGCCGGTAAGATCAAGAAACATGAACACACCCGACCTGAGAAAGTCAACGACCGGGCCAACCACATCGAGTTTCTTGAGGCCCAGGTTGGTCCGGTCTTTTCCACCTTTCGTCACCGTGAATCCATCTCCGAGGTTTTCAATGGCATAACTGCCAGCTCACCGACTACAGACTTTGAGGCTGATGACGGCGTCCGGCACGAACTCTGGGTGGTAAGCGAACCTGCCCGTGTCGACGAACTCGTGAAGGCGTTCGCGGAGCTGGATTGCCTGTATATCGCCGACGGCCACCATCGGTCACAGGCCGCGGCCGAGGTGTGCCGCAGACTGACCGATAAAAACCCCGATCACAGCGGTGATGAAATATACAACTTCTTTCTGAACGTCCTGTTTGCCGACGATGAGTTGCGCATCCTGCCGTACAACCGTGTGGTCAACGATCTGAACAGCCTGACTCACGCCGAGGCTGTGGAGCGTGCCGCCGGAACATTCGATGTCTCGGAGCAGTCGGTCCCGGTGGAGCCCGAAAAGGTGCATCAGTTTGGCCTGTATGGGGACGGACAGTGGCATCTTCTTGCTGCAAAGGACGGCAGCTTTGATTCATCCCATCCCACCAAGTCAATTGATGCCTCTGTGCTGGCAGACAACTTTCTCGATCCGATCCTGGGAATATCCGATCCGCGCAAGGACAAACGGATTGACTTTGTCGGTGGTATAAGAGGCGTTCAGGAACTGGTCAGGTTGGTGGATTCGGGTGAATTCAAAATGGCTTTCTCGCTGTATCCTACATCGATCAAACAGCTTCTGGCGGTAGCCGATGCCGGCGAGGTGATGCCTCCCAAGTCTACCTGGTTCGAACCGAAGCTGCGCAGCGGCATGGTAGTGAATCTATTGACCGAATAATAAACGAGGGTGAGTGATATGCTAATTCTGATTTCTGATGCTTTTGATGCTTCTCTTCCCGGGAAGCTGGCCCGCTTCGGCGAGGTCACGGACGACAAGAGCCGGGTCTCAGAGGCCGAGGCGGTCCTGATCCGGAGTAAGACCAAGGTTACGCGGGAATACATCGACGGCGCCCCCAACCTGAAGCTGGTGATACGCGGCGGCGTAGGTCTGGACAACGTCGATCGTGAATACGCCAAGGAGAAAGGAATCCTGGTCTACAACACGGCTGATGCCTCCTCGGTGGCGGTCGCCGAAATGGCCTTCACGCTGATGATCGGCATCACCAATCACGTGGCCGTGGCCGACAGTTCCATGCGTGAAGGGAAGTGGCTGAAAAAGGAACTGAAGCGCACTGAACTGATGGGCAAGACTCTCGCTGTGCTGGGGGTGGGCCGCATCGGCAAAGAGTTGGCCAAGAGAGCCAAGGCGTTCGGCATGAACGCCATCGGGTATGACCCGTACGTGCCTTCTTCAGATGTTGCCGAGATGAAGTCTTCACTTGGGGAAGCACTGGCCGAGGCCGATTACGTTT
>CP070824.1:1331586-1337485 GCA_020344395.1 Candidatus Zixiibacteriota bacterium
AGATCATCGATTCCATAGCAGAGCGGTTGCTAAACGAATATGTTTTCCCGGATACAGCCAGGGCCATGGTCGACACGCTCAGGAATCTGGAGCGCCGTGGCAGCTACAGCGAATTAGGCACACTTGAAGATCTTCTTGGACAGATTCAGCAGGATCTGCAGTCCGTTTATCCCGATCAACATCTCAGAATCGGGGAAATCAGCGAGCACGGTGCACCCCCTTCGCTCGAGGATGAGATTCCATCCGAACAGATGTCGTTTTGGAACGAGTTCTTCCGCTTTGAGAACTATGGCATTCGCGCTGTGACCAGGCTGGACGGTAATGTGGGCTATATCGATTTCCGGTTCTGGCCCGATTCTGCTCTTGTCACGGACCGGATTCTCGCCACGATGTCACTTCTCAGGGGAGTGGACGCCCTCATCATTGACGTCAGATATCACATGGGAGGCCGGATTGAACCGGCCAGGCTTGTGCTCAGTCACCTTTTTGACCAGCCGGTCCATTTCGTGACCTCTGTCAACCGATTGAAAGACACGCAGGTAGAGGAATGGACAGCGGCAGTCGAGGAGAGGGGTATGCTCTCGGCGGTCCCAATCTGGGTCCTGACCAGCAACGAAACGGCCTCGGGAGGGGAGCTACTGCCCTTCGCACTGAAGAATCTGGGGCGGGCGACGGTGGTAGGTACGAGGACCCGGGGCGCCGGTTTGAGGGCACATCAGGTAACGGTACCGCACCTCGGCCTCGAAATGTATATCTCACATGCTGCTGATGTCGATCCTGCGACAGGACTCGGATGGGAAGGTACCGGTGTGCTGCCCGATGTTGAGGTTCCGGCGACCGATGCCCTTGTCCGGGCCCATCTTGAAGCCCTGGAATATCTTGCCGAGAACGTTACCGTGATATTGCCGAACATGAAAGCCGAGAGAGATTGGGCCCTGCTCGGACTCAGAGCTAAGCTGAATGATCAGCACCCGTCTGAGGGTGAATTGGAGAGATATACCGGAACATTTGGCACAAGACGAATCCGGGTGGAGGACGGGCGCCTTCTCTATCAGCGGGACTCCACATCGTCCGACCTTTCCTTGAGACATATGGCTGATGACTGGTTCATGTTTGATTCCGGTGACCTGTATTATGTACGAATTCACTTCGACGTCGACGACTCCGGAGGAGTCAGCAGCCTCACCATGGCCTATGATAACGGTCAGAAGTACACTTACGATCGTGACTGAGCGCGGACCCGCGCTGCGGCCGAGTCAGAGTTGATCAGACTCTCGCGCAGTCGGGCAAGACCACGGAGCGCCTGTGCTGAGGGAGAGACGTGACCCTCTGATCATTTTCTGTAAGAAACTTCCCCGTTCGACCCCCGTAGTTATGAATTGTACCGTAGTTAGGCAGGAATTCTCTGAGTGCACGTTCACAATTAATGGATTAAACGCAATAAGCCGCCGGCACGTTTCTTTGGCGAGCAAGGACATTCAAGGCTGAACGGGTGTCATCGGAGCGCCTGACTGCGACCATTGTTGATGAGCTTACTACCGGCCCCGTATAGCCGGAATGGAGAGAAGGAGAGCAGGGGTTGCGTTCAGAGAATCAGCATCGTTTGTATCCCGCAGCATCCTCGGTAAGTGCACAAAGAAAGAGGAGTTACGTGGTTAAAGAGACGGATCTGAAACCGGAAGCCATAGGCTTGATCATCAGCCTTCTGCTGATAACCTGGGTGCCGGCCGATGTCGCAGCCGGTGATGGCGACGCCGAATCGGCGACTAACGTGTTCACCCGAGTTACCGAAGGACCGCAGGTGAACGATGGCGGCTGGTCGTTCGGTGTCAGTTGGATTGACTATGATGGCGATACTTATCCCGACCTGTTTGTCTGCAACGATGATTTCGGCCTTACCACGGATGTGAACTATCTCTACCACAACAACGGCAACGGTACATACACTCGCATTAGTAACGGGGACATTGCTGCCGGCGGAAGTTGCATTGCTTCCACCTGGGCCGATTATGATGGCGACGGCGACCTTGACTGCTTCGCGGTGCGGCCGTTTCTGAACAATAACCTCCTCTATATCAATAATGGCGACGGGACCTTCAAGGGTGACACCTCCAGTCTTCTTGTCGCGGCCAGGAAGTTCTCTATGGAGGTTGAGTGGGTTGATTTTGACGATGACGGTTGGCTCGACGTGTTTGTTGCCAACCATGGAAGACCGAACGACCCTGCGATGGCAATGTTTTACCATAACGAGAACGGGGTTTTTACACTTCTGAGTAATTCGGATGTAGGGCTGATCGAGGATGAGGCCAACGGTGCTGCCTGGGGCGACTGCGATGGGGATGGTAACCGTGATCTATTCTGGACCCGCAACAACAAGCCAAGCTTGCTGTTCGCTAACAGCGGTGAGGGGGTCTTTACTCGGATGTCTGAAAATGCACTGGCGCAGCCTCCGGCCAAGTATTTCGGCAACTGGGCCGACTTTGACAACGATGGCGATCTTGATATCTATACCAAATCCGGCGATCCGGGAGTTGTTACTCTATACAAGAATACAGGGAGTGGGGATTTCGTACTGGTCGCCGATCAAAAACTTGCTGAGGATACCGGTAGCTGGACAGGTGGTTACTGGGGCGATTATGATAACGATGGCTGGCTCGATCTACTTGTGCTGGGTAATAATCGTTATGAATCGCACCCGAACCGGCTTTACCGGAACAACGGAGACGGCTCCTTCACCAGGGTGACCGGTGGGCCGGTTGCATCCGCAGTGGAACCGTCCGCCGCTGCCGCCTGGGCTGACCACGATCGTGACGGCGATCTGGATCTTTTTATAGCCAACGTCAACAATTTCAATAATGCCCTTTACGAGAACCCGGGCAATGCGAATCACTGGATTCAGGTCAAGCTTGAAGGGAAGTCCACGAATCGATCGGGCATTGGGGCGAAAATAAGAATAAAGGCGGTTTTGTCAGGCGAACCGGTCTGGCAGATGCGTGAGATTTCAGCCAAGACCGGCTTTAAGTCGCAAAGTGAGCTGGTGGCCCATTTCGGTCTCGGAAGCGCCACAGTAGTGGACTCGCTGATCGTAGAGTGGCCTGCGGGCGGTGTTCAGATTCTCACGGGAGTGGATGTTGACCAGTACCTGACCATTACTGAAGCCGACACATCGGAATAGTGGAGAAGGATGCAGCCGGAAACCGTGTGAGAATTATGTGATCATGGTGTTAGAAATCGGGAGCTTCGGCAATACTTATAATGTGACCTGTCTTTCAAACGATAATGGTGACATAAGTTCTGTTCGTGCCGGTGAACGTGATTTTGTTGGTGGCCGCGGTTACGGCAAGCCCGGCAGTTTCATGCCGTCGTCTGTTCTAAGCAGCAGTCAATTATACGTTGACTGCGTCTCGTCACGTACGAACCTCCAGGGGAGGGATACATAGAAATGTACCAGCGTATCAATTGTCTTTTACTTCTGACGTGTCTGGCGGTCCCGGTCGGGTCGATTGCCGGATCTCTATTGGATCCATCGGAGACTCAGATAGCGTTCACGTCGGAGGCGACCGGAGGCGGCGACATCTACTCGATGAACGCCGACGGCAGCAATCTGACTCGACTGACTGATGACCCATCTCCCGACCTCGGGCCGGCGTGGTCTCCGGACGGCACCAGAATCGCCTTTATTTCAATGCGAAGCGGCAATCCCGACATATACGTTATGGATGCCGACGGCGCCAATGTGACTCAGCTGACGAGTCACAGCGCCATGGATTTCTGGCCGGACTGGTCACCCGACGGCTCTCGAATACTATTCGCCTCTTGGCGCGACACTAACGGAGAGATCTATGTGATAAATGCCGACGGGTCCAACTTGCGGCGGCTTACCAGTACGCCAAATTCGAGTGAAGACTTTCCGGCCTGGTCGCCCGATGGCTCCAGAATTGTCTACTCTCTGCTCGGTGAAGGCGAGGGTACGTACGTAATGGATTCCAGCGGCGGCGCTGTGCAGAAGATATTTGACTTCCCGGCGATGGAGACCGACTGGTCGCCCGATGGCCAGCGCATTGCCTTCGGTTCGGACCACGAAGGATTTCGGGCCGTCTATGCAGCCAAACCTGACGGCAGCGACCTTCAAAAGCTGTCCACCACAACGGCTGGTGAGAACTGTCCGGACTGGTCTCAGGATGGGACTCAGATTACTTTTGCCTCATGGCGTGACGGCGACGGCGAGATTTACATTATGGATGCCGACGGCAGCAACTTACAGAAACTCACCAGCAATAGTGTGCATGACGAATTTCCCTCGTGGCGTCCGTGGCCACTGTTTACCCGCGTTGTCGAAGGGCCGCATGTGAACGACGGCGGTTTCTCTTTTGGAGCGAGCTGGATCGATTACGACAAAGATAATTATCCCGATTTGATGGTTTCCAACAGCAGGTTCTTCGGCAGTCCGAGTCAATCCAACGTGCTCTATCGCAACAACGGTGACGGCACCTATGCCACGGTCATTGACGCCACGATTGATGCTGATACCAATTCGATGGCTTCCGCCTGGGGGGATTTCGATAACGACGGAGACCTTGATGCCTATTTGCCCTGTCTGGAACAACCAAATCATTTTTATGCCAATCTGGACGGGGTCAGCTTTGAGGGTTACGAGCCCGGTCCTCTTGGGGGTGTTGAAGAATGGACGGGTGACGCGGTCTGGGTCGACTATGACAATGACGGCTGGCTTGATCTGTTTTTGGCCAATCACCGTCCTCCGGGGGAGCCGCCCGGACCGACCGGTGCTCTGTACCGTAACGTGGCCGGCACATTCACCCTTATGCCCAACGACAGCATAGGTTTGATCGAGGATGAATCCAGTTCCGCGGCGTGGGCTGACTATGACGGCGACGGCGACGTTGATCTCTTCTGGACGCGCAACGAGAACAGCAGCCTGCTTTTTGAGAACAACGGCGACGGAACCTTTTCACAGATTCTGACCGGGGATGTGGTCGTTGACACCAGTCATGGCGGGAATTGGGCGGACTTTGACAATGATGGCGATCTGGATCTGTGTGCGAATTCGGGATGGGGCCGCCCTCTCGTGCTGTATGAGAACGACGCCGGGACTTTCCACCGGATTCTGCAGGAATCGCTGCCCTCGGGTGAGGGGTACTGGGAGGGAGGCTACTGGGGAGACTATGATAACGACGGTTTCGTCGACCTGTTTATTGCAGGGAATTACATGTACGGCGATCACCTGAACAGGCTTTATCACAATGACGGTGACGGGACCTTCAGCCGGGTTACAGCCGGAGTAGTGGCTACTGACAATGAACCATCGGCATGCGCCGTCTGGGCCGATCATGATCACGATGGGGATCTGGACCTGTATGTAGTTAACGCGAGCAATGTCAATAACACGCTCTATTCAAACAACGGCAACGACAACCACTGGATCAGCATCAGGCTGGTTGGGGTGCTTTCAAATCGCGATGGCATCGGCGCTAAGGTGCGGGTCAAGGCTACCGTCGACGGTAATCCCATGTGGCAGATGCGGGAGATATCATCCAGGGCAGGGTTGAGGGCCCAGAGCGGCCCGGATGCTCATTTCGGGCTTGGCGATGCAGTCATTATTGATTCCGTCCTAGTTGAATGGCCGAGCGGCCTGGCTGACACGCTTGAGAATACTGACGCAAACCAGTTCCTTGTTATCACTGAAGGTCTAACCCATGATCTCGATGGAGACGGCATCCCGGGCATCGACGACAATTGTCCGAACGATTACAATCCCGGACAGGAAGACAGGAACGACGATGGTGTCGGTGATGCCTGCTGTTGCATCGGGCGAACCGGCAATACGGATGGTGATGCTGAAGATATTTGTGATATCGGTGATCTGACAGCACTGATCGAC
>CP070824.1:1337585-1342528 GCA_020344395.1 Candidatus Zixiibacteriota bacterium
TGCCGCAGGTGTTCTGGAGATGGCCCGGGTACTCAGAGACATAGAAACAACCGTCAGTTACGTCTTTGTCCTGTTTGACGGCAAAGAGTTCTGGACCGGGCTGTTCGGATCCAATCATTATGCCGAGCGCGCTAAAATCGAAGGAGACAGTATTATCTATGTGCTTAACATGGATATGATCGGGTATGAGAACAATGACTTCATGGTTTCGCTGTATCAGGGAACTGACCAGAGTTATGCTGATCTCTGGTCATATCTGGCTGATTCGCTGCTGGGCCTTCAGGCGGTCCTTCAGGGTAACTCAATGTTCATCGATACGTATCCCTTTGACCAGCTCGGCTGGCCGTTCGTCTCGGTTCAGGAGTACAACGCATCACCGTACTTAAGAACATATTCCGACAGTTCAATTTACCTGAATTTTGAGTACATGAAGAAACTGGTTCAGGCCTCGCTGGCGGCCGCCTATGTGGGCGGTGAGACGTATGAGCCGCCACAAACTGTCGATTTTGCCTATCCCAACGGGCTCCCCACTCTGGTTGAGCCCGGTGAGGAGACCATTGTCGACGTCATCGCCGTTCATGGCTGGGGAGGGGTCCCGGTACCCGGCTCAGGGATGCTTTACTATGTGATCGACGGTGGAGACACAATGTCCGTACCTATGACAGAGGTGTCTGCTGACCACTATGAGGCTGTGCTGCCGGCTCTCGACTGCCTGTCACGTATCCGCTATTCTTTCAGTCTCGAGGGGGAAATGCTGGGGATCTTCCTCGACCCGAAACCTCCGGTAGAATGGTACTTTGCGGAGGCTGGGACCGGAGTGATACCGATATTTGTCGATGACTTCGAGGCCAATGAGGGGTGGTCCATCATGGGCTTGGTGGCGGACACCAACTACTCAAACTCTTCCTGGGGCGACTGGGAACGGGGAACTCCGGTGATGCCACCCGGAGATTACGCCCCGGGGGTGGATTTCGATGGGTCGGGCCAATGCTTTCTGACCCTGAATGTGCCTTATGATCCCATCTGGCCGCCGTATACCGGCCTGTACAACAGAATCGCCCGGCTTACGTCTCCCATGTTCGATGCTACCGCCGGCGAGATATTGATACAATATGCGTTCTGGTTTGCCAATTCGCTGGCTGGCAATTACTTGAATGAATTGCATGTGCTGGTGTCCAACAACAACGGCGTTGGCTGGACTGTAATGGATCAAGTCTCGAGTGATGATTTGGGTCCTGAGTTCTGCTGGACCAGACGGTCCTTCCGTGTTTCTGACTTTGTTATACCGACTGATCGCATGCGAGTCAGATTTGAAGCCAGGGCCCCGGTTGTGGCCGGTGGGCACGTCGAAGCTGCAATAGACGACGTACGGTTTGTCGAACTGAGTTGCACTGCTTCCGACAGTGACGGGGATGGTGTCGTTGACGAGATCGATAATTGCCCTTATGTCTACAATCCAGGCCAGGGAGACACTGATCAGGACGGCGTTGGCGATGCCTGCTGTTGTGTTGGTCTGGCCGGCAACGTTGATGGTGATCCGAATGACCTTTGTGACGTCGGGGACCTGACCAGGCTGATCGATTTTCTGTTTATCAGTTATCAGCCTCTTGGTTGTATGGCTGAGGCGAATGTAGACGGTGAAGCTTCGGTAGATGTGGGCGACCTGACCAAGTTGATTGATTACCTGTTCATCAGCTATACGGAACCGGAGGTGTGTATCGAGTGATAGAATTTGTCGTAAGTGTTGACACTGATGGATTTGCTGGTATATTTTAATCGGATTGGTGCCCGCAGGGTCCTGGTGTAGTTGCCGGGCTTCCTGTAAAAGCGTCAATACCTGCTGTTTTTCAGGAGGGGGGGAGAGAGTGTATGCCATGTGTCGTCTTCGAATGATTATGGCTGTTCTGTTTCTATTGAATGTTTCATCTGCACTGGCTGACTCTGCTGTCGGACCGACTGCCGGGAGTTCGGGTCAGACTGACTTGATTGATCTTGATTCACTGATCGCCGGAATCAACGCCGATTCACTTCAATCCTGCGTGGAGGCTCTACAGGATTGTGGCGAAAGGCTAGCCTGGTGGCATGGAGGCGCATGTGCCCGTGAATGGATAGTCGAGAGATTCACCCAGTACGGCTATGACTCGCTTTATTTCGATCCGTTGCAGTCATTTGATGTCTTTCGCAACTATATAGCGGTGAAGCCGGGCACTGTCTATCCCGGTCAACAAGTGATTATAGGAGCACACTACGATACGGAATACTATACATACGGTGCCGACGATAATGCTTCCGGTGTTGCCGGTGTGATGGAGATGGCCCGTGTGCTCAGGGACGTTGAAACAGCCGTCAGCTATGTCTTTGTCCTGTTTGACGCCAAGGAGTTTCAGCACGCGCTGTATGGCTCGAGAGACTATGCTGAGAAGGCCGGAGACAGGGGTGACAGTATCATCTTTGTGCTCAATATGGACATGATTGGGTATAAGGCGAATGAGACATTAGCCTCGCTGTTTCATGGGGCCGATCAGAGCTATGCCGATCTTTGGTCTGACCTTGCCGATTCGCTGCTCGGCTTTCAGCCTGTACTTCAGGGTAACTCGATGCACTTTGACACCTATCCCTTTGACCAGGAGGGCTGGCCGACCGTTTCGGTCATGGAATACGACATTATGCCTTATGTAGGGACGTTTTCCGACAGCTCGATTTACCTGGACTTTGAATACATGAAGAAATTGGCTCAGGCGTCGCTGGCCACCGCATACGTGGGCGGGGAGATGTATGAACCGCCACAAAGTATCGGTTTCGAGTTTCCCAATGGTCTGCCCGAATTTGTGGAGCCGGGTGTCGAAACCATCGTCGACGTCATTGCCGTCCATGGCTGGGGGGGTGTTCCGGTGCCGGGTTCGGGGATGCTTTACTATGCGGTTGATGGAGGTGAGACAACGTCTGTGGCCATGACCGAGGTGTCGGTCGACCACTATCAGGCCGTATTACCTGGCCTCGACTGTCTGTCTCGGATCCGGTATTCATTCAGTCTGGAAGGGGAATCACTGGGCGTTTACTACAGCCCGGAGCCTCCGGCGGAGTGGTACCTCGCTGATGTTGCAGCGGGAAAGATACCGAGGTTCGTCGATGACTTCGAAGCCGACCAGGCATGGTCCATCATGGGACAGGTGGCGGACACCGGCTACCCCAACAGCTCCTGGGGGGATTGGGAAAGAACAATTCCTGTTTCGAACGGCGGACCTCTGGCTCCTGCTTCAGACTACGATGGATCGGGACAGTGCTACGTAACGTTGAACACGGGGTTCATTGATTGGTTTCAAGCGAGTTCCGGCCTTTACAACCGAATCGTTCGCCTCACCTCTCCCGTCTTTGATGCCGGCAACGGTGACATGGTCGTTGAATACGCGTGCTGGTTCGCCAATTCAGAGGCCACAAATTATCTCAATGAGTTGCACGTGCTGGTTTCCAACGACAACGGTGTGGGCTGGACGACCGTAGTGGAAATATCGAGCGATGATCTGGGCCCTCAGGCCAGTTGGGTCAGGCGAGCCTTCCGTATTTCCGACTATGTCATACCGACTGACCGCATGCGAGTCAGGTTCGAAGCCAGAGCCCCAATGATCGCCGGTGGATACGTCGAGGCAGGAATCGACGCGGTGAAGGTCATCGAGCTGAGTTGCACCGCGGCCGACAGTGACGGGGACGGTATCGTTGATGAAGTCGATAATTGTCCTTATGTCTACAACCCAGGCCAGGGAGACGCTGACCAGGACGGGATCGGAGATGCCTGCTGTTGTGTTGGTCTGACCGGCAACGTCGATGGTGATCCGAATGACGTTTGTGATGTCGGGGACCTGACCAGGCTGATCGATTTTCTGTTCATCAGTTACCAGCCGCTTGGTTGCGCGGCTGAAGCGAATGTAGACGGTGAAGCTTCGGTAGATGTGGGCGACCTGACCAAGTTGATTGACTACCTGTTCATCAGCTACACCGACCCGGAGGTGTGTGCGGAATAGGCACGGCTGCGGCTGGCGTGCGAGGATAGCTATGTTCGCGGGGCTGAGGGGTGGGTTGGCGCTGCTTCAAGGGCGGACACCGAAAGAAATGTAAAATCGGACTCGCGGTGGTTGAGACTCGCAAGTCATTGAAGATTATGGTGTTATGGATACACTTGTCAAAGGAGAGACCGCTCGGCTGATACTCGCCAGATCCGCAATATCGTCTCAAAGTTGTAAGATATTGACCTGACCTGTGACTTTTTCTGAAAGATTGTTCTGGGGTGATTGTCTATTAATGGAGAGAGGAGTCTGAGGGTGAGGGAATCTATCATAATCAGTGTGGCTGCGACTCTTGTGGCGGTCTCGGGGGTGGTTGCGGATGATCAGTACAAAGTGCCGGTGCCACAGGTGGACTTCGGGAATCTGGTGGATCTTGATTCGCTGATTTCCGGGATCAGCGCGGATTCGCTACGGGCGCACGTTGAGACTCTTGAGGGTTATGGCGTGAGGTTCACGACCTTGACCGGGGGAATGTATTCCCGGGCATGGATTGCCGACAGGTTCTCAGCCCTGGGTTATGATTCGGTATACGTTAATCTGTCTGAAAAGCAGACGGCACCGGAATACTACGTGAAGTTTTTTACTTACGTCGCGGTGAAGCCGGGCTCTGTCTACCCGGGGCAGCAGGTAATCATCGGGGCGCATTATGACACGGAGTGGTTTACTTACGGGGCCGACGACAATGCATCCGGCGTGGCCGGTGTGATGGAGATCGCCCGTGCGCTCAAGGACGTAGAAACAGCTGTCAGCTATCTGTTTGTTCTGTTTGATGGCAAGGAGTTCTGGGATGAGCTTTACGGATCAGGGGATTACGCTGAAGAGGCCTCCCTCCGCGGTGACAGCATCATATATGTGCTCAATATGGACATGATCGGGTATCAG
>CP070824.1:1342628-1352203 GCA_020344395.1 Candidatus Zixiibacteriota bacterium
TTGCGCGCCACTGACTGCTTCTGCACCACCACCATGTCGCCGTCGAGGATGCCCGCATCTCTCATCGAGTCGCCGTGTACCTTCAGGCTGAACACATCCCCCTTGGGCAAAAACGACAGATCGAGGGCAAACTCTCCCTCGACATTCTCAACCGCATCAATAGGAACACCCGCCGGGACCGCTCCCACCAGCGGCACGCGGCCGATCTCACGGGTGACCTCGCTGACCAGTTCGATACCGCGCGAGATGAACTCCTGCTTTCGGATATAGCCTTTGTTGATAAGGGCGGTAAGGTGGGTTCTGACACCGTTGGTTGACCGAATACCGAAGCGCTTGCCTATCTCGCGAATGGTCGGGGGGTGCCCACCGCCTACCACTGTATCCCGGATAAAACCGAGTATCTCTCTCTGTCGATTGGTTAGCTTCTTTCTCATCTGCATCTCGCCTGATCAGGTTACTTACTAATTCAGGGTAGTGCTCATTTGTTCACTTGTCAATAACTAATTATCGGGAAATCGAGCACCCGACCGGATATGTGACGAAAAAAAGGCGGGGCCTCTCGGCACCCGCCGGTTCAATTCTGTGCGCAGCCCGGATCAGGCTGATTCTGCCTCGCGGGCAGCCTTGGCCTCCGCAATCACTTTCTGAGCCGTATCGTGGGGCACCTCTTCGTAATGTGACAACTCGGCCGAATAGACGCCCTGACCCTGGGTCATGGAGCGCAGATCGAGAGAATACTGGTACAATTCAGCCTGCGGCACGACGGCACGAATCCGTTGATTGGGCCCCTCCGGGTCCATGCCGCCGATCTTGGCCCGACGCGAGGAGAGGTCACCCATGACGTCACCGGTATAGTCATTAGGCACGAGGACATCGACATTATAGACCGGCTCCAACAGGACCGGTTTGCATTCCATAAAGCCCTGCCGGAAGGCCATCAGTCCGGCCAGTTTAAAGGCCATATCGGACGAATCTACCTCATGCTGTTTACCATAGAACAGTGCCACCTTGACATCGACGACCGGGGCTCCGGCCAGGCCTCCATTCACCATAGCCTCGAGAATGCCCTTCTGAACAGCCGGAATGTACTTGGACGGAATGACACCACCCTTGATCTCGTCAACGAATTCAAAGCCGCCGCCTCGTTCGTTCGGCTCGATACGAATGTGAACCTGCCCGTACTGCCCTCGCCCACCGGACTGTTTCTTGTGAGTGTACTGAGTCTCAGTTTTGCTGCGGATGGTCTCTCGATACGGAATCTTCGGTTTGGTCAGATCGACATCGACACCGAATCGGGCCTTCAGTTTCTCGACAATCGTGTCGATGTGGGTCGAGCCTTGAGCCCAGAGCACTTGCTGGCGCAGGGCTGGATCTGAGATAAACCGAAAGGTCGGATCCTCTTCGCCGAGCTTGGACAGAGCCGCTGCCATCTTATCCTCGTCCCCCTTGGACTTCGGTTTGATGGCGACATCCATGACCGGATTCGGGAAGGCGGCCCTGGACACGGTGACGGCGAGACTCTTGTCGCTGAGGGTATCCCCGGTGTGCGTGTCTTTCAATTTGACCACCACGCCTATATCCCCGGCCTGCACTGACGCCAGTTCCACTCGGTTCTTACCCTGTGAGGTATAAATCTGAGTGACCCGCTCGGCTGCTCCGGTCTGTTGATTCGACAGTTCAGAGCCTGACTTCACCGTGCCGGATAGGACTTTGAAGAAGGTCATCTCTCCGAGATGTCCTTCCGAGACTACCTTGAAAGCATAAGCCACAGGCTTGCCTGAGGGATCACAGGGCAGGTCGACCTGATCCTCAGTTCCGGACTTTGTAACCTGGTGAGCCGCTATTTCATTGCCGGACGGCAGATATTCAGCCGCAAAATCAAGTAATGCTTTAACTCCTATGTTCTTGACGGCTGAGGCCGCAAAAATCGGCCTTATACTTCCTGAGCCCACGCCCGATTTTATCCCCTTTGCCACATCCTGCGGAGACAGAGTACCTTCATCGAAATACTTTTCCATCAGGGCGTCATCGGACTCGGCCGCGGCCTCGATCAACTTTTCCCGGGCTGCCTCGACGGCATCCTTGAGTTCAGCCGGAATCCCTACCTCCGAGGGATTCCCCTTGTCATCGAAGTTGTAAGCCTTCTGTCCGAGCAGATCTACCAGGCCACCGAAACTTTCGGCCGAGCCTATGGGTATTTGCAGCGGCACGGCGCTCTTACCGAACGCCGAGGCGATGGAGTCGAGGCAGTTTTGCCAGTTGGCATTTTCCTTGTCCATCTTGTTGACGACAAAGAACCGTGCCGGGGCACTGTCACCCATAAGCTGCCACTGCAACTGTGTGCCGATCTCCACTCCTGCTACCGCATCAACGAGAAAGCCCACCGAGTCTGATACGTAGGCGCTGCTCAGGAGCTCTCCGACGAAGTCAGAATGCCCTGGACAGTCGAAAATGTTTACCTTGCCGCCCTTCCACTCGAAAGCCAGCAGCTTCGATGCAATTGTTGTCTTGCGCGATATCTCGGCATCAGTGTAGTCAAGAAGCGACGAACCATCATCAACCCGGCCCACGCGGTTATTGACACCGCCGCTGAATGCTATTGCGTCAGCCAGGCTGGTTTTACCGCATCCGCGCTGACCGGCAAGACAGAAGTTTCGAATCTTATCGGTGCTGTATTCCTTCACAGGGTCCTCCAACTCATTCCATAATGGGCGTTACGCCCTGAAGTGCTCCATCCCAAACCAGAGCCACCCAGTATACCCAAAAGCTCCCCCGTTGTCAATTGACACGATTGGCAGGCGGGTCCCCGGATTATTCTGTGCCTGCCGGCATCAGGACAGGCCAGCGATAACGAAAAAGGCCCACAGCGAAGACTGTGGGCCTGTGAGAAAGCATGCTCAATCAGCCGGCGGGCCCAAACTCCAGGTCCAGAATTATCGTGACTTCGTCGCCGACTACAAGACCGCCTGAGTCGAGGGTCTTGGACCAAGAGACCCCGAAATCATGCCTGTTGATCCTGGTCTTCGCCGTAAACCCTGATTTGCTGTTGCCCCACGGGTCCTTCACGGTGCCGAAATACTCGCATTCAAAGGTGACGCTTTTGGTGACACCCCGGATGGTCAGATCACCCACCAGTTTAAACTCCGCTCCTTCTCCTCTGGTAACATTCACCGATTTGAAGGTCATATCCGGATACTTCTCGGCATCAAGGAAATCGGCAGACCTGAGGTGCTCGTCCCGTGCCTCATCATCTGTATTCACAGAAGCGGTCTTGACAGAAAACGTTACAGCGCTTTCCTCAAACGAAGATTCGTCAAAGTTGAGAGTCCCGTCAAATTCAGTGAAGTTGCCGTGGGTCTTGGTGATTACCAGATGTCTGACTTCGAAATTCACCGAGGAGTGGCTCTTGTCAATCTTCCATTCTGCCGCGTCGGCCAGCGAGACCAGTCCCCCAAGACTGATGATGATCATCATCAAACGCTTTTGAATCATACCTTTACCTCCTGAAATGGAGCCGTAGCTCGTTAATATATGCTACTGAGCGTAACAAAGTATCGAGCGGATTGTTCCTGCTGCGCCTGCCTCGAAGCCTCAGACCGCGCATTACGGGATCGGCTTCAGACCGTAAATAACCAACCCAGACCTGATTCCTCCTGTATATGGTTGACAGAACACAAATTGCAGGTATATTTCGGATGTACCTGCAAATACCTCACCGCCCGTTGAATGTCACCGAAGGATGACAACTGTTATGAAGAAACGAATTAGCACTCTTATCATGGCATGCGGGACCGTCATTGGACTGGCTTTCCCGAGCCTTCCGGCCTCTGATTTATCAAAGGCCATCATCTACGACATGCCCGAGGAAAAGATGGTCGAAGAACTGGGCCGTATACCGGTCTCTCAGCTTACACCTGAGGATTCAGCGGCGATCGCAGCCTTTCGCTTTGAGGCTGATACGGTCAAGGTGCTTGCTATACTCGTCGAGTGGGAAAATCGCCCGGGATTCTATTCCCGCGAGACGTTCGACAGCATGCTGTTCTCACGCAATGTTTACCCGCAGGGCTCTATGGCTGATTACTACTATGAAGCTTCCTACGGCCTGATGACAATTGACGGAGACGTGATCGACTGGCAGGATGCCGGCGACTACAACACTTTTGAGTGGCGCGATTTCGAGTATCTCCTCCCCCTCCTGGACCCGGTTGTGGATTTTTCTCAATATGACGGCAACGACGACGGATCGGTTGATGTCGTGATATTCATCCGATCGGGTACCGGCGAAGAAGATTCCCAGGACCCTACCGACATATGGTCATTCGCCCTGAACTACGGTATAGGAGGCGGCCCGGGCCCATTTGACGGCGTTTATGTTTCCAGGTGGAACACCTCGCCGGAGCTCTTTCCGTTACGGAATCCTCTCAACCCAACAGAATTCCTGGGTGCCGATACGCTCAACGGCATCCGCGTATTCGTCCATGAGACCGGTCACAGCGTAGGTTTGCCGGATCTATACGATTATGACAGCAAGCTCGATCACACCACATACTATACGCCCGATGATGATAACGATCACCCCGTGTACGACTGGGATGTGATGGGCTACTATGGCTACGGTCATTTTTCAATCGGCTGTCCTACCCCGAGTCATTTCAGCGGATGGTCGAGGAAAAGAATGGGGTGGATCGAGCCGATCGTTGTTGATGAAGTTTCCAGCCAGCTAGTTCTATACAATATTGAGACACGCAGCGACAGTTCACTGTATCTACTGCCAATCAACCCGGAAGGCAACGAATACTTTTTACTGGAATACCGGAATCCGCACTCGACCGCCCAGTTTGACAAATTCGATTCTGATTTTTCGGTTTATTTCCCCAGCTACTTGACCTTCGGCGCCGATACTCTCGATCGCGGCCTGCTCATTACACATATCGATGACTCGGCGGCTAACGCCTACGGTTCCAACAATGGAACGCCCACCTACCCTCATTATACCGTCGCGGTCGAAGACGCCGGTTACAATCCGGCATTCGACTACACCAACAATCCCACCGGACAGGTGAGCGATTCGGCACAGTGGTGGTATCCGTACGAGACAAGAAAGGGAGCCCTGTTCTCCAGCGAAACACCGGGGCAGGACACCTTCGGGCCGAGCACCTTTCCGAACTCGGACGGGTATGACGGACCGACCGGTATAACAGTCATGGTAGACTCGATCGTCGGCGACCGCCTTTTTGCCTCTGTTAGTCAGCCACTGGCTGTGGATACGGATGAAGACGGTGTTTGGGACGCTTATGACAATTGTGTCGCTGAACCCAATCCATCTCAGGCCAACAACGACGGGGATTCGCATGGCGACGCCTGCGATAATTGCCCGGATATTGACAACGAGAACCAGTCCGACGCCGACAGCGACGGCGCAGGAGACGCCTGCGACTGCTGCCTCTGGGCTACCGGCAATGTGGATGACGATCCGGACGACATTGTTGATATGGGCGATCTGACCGCTCTGATTGACTACCTCTTCATCAGCTATGAAGAACCAGTATGCATGGAAGAGGCTAATACAGACGGTCAGGGTGCGGTCGACATGGGTGACCTGACTGCGTTGATCGATTTTCTGTTTATCAGCTACACGCCACCGGCCGAGTGCCCATAGATATAGACAGTTTATAAAGTCTTTGCGATTGATCTCTGACGGACTACCTCGTACAGACAGATTCCGGCAGCGACCGAAACATTCAGGCTCTCGACTTTACCGGCCATCGGTATCTTCACGAGAAGATCACAGTTCTCTCGTGTGAGACGCCTCAACCCTGTTCCCTCTGAGCCCAGGACCAGACCCAGCGGACCACCCAGGTCGGCATCATAGAGGCTCTTTTCTGCGTCGTCGGCCGTGCCCACGAGCCAGACGCCAGCTGTTTGAAGCTGTTTCATCATCCGTGCGAGGTTCGTAACCTGCACGAAGGGAACCGACTCCGCGGCTCCGCAGGCGATCAAGCGAACTGTCTCGGTTATGGGCGCAGCCCGATCTTTCGGGACAATCACCGCATCCACCCCGGCTCCATCGGCCGACCGCAAGCATGCCCCCAGGTTGTGCGGGTCCTGCACGTTATCGAGAATCAACAGGAATGGCGGTCTCGCCAACCCATCCAGAAGGCTGAACAGATCATCTTCAGTCAGCGGCCTGACAGCAGCCTTCAGATCGGAATGACGATGCTCTCGGACCTTTTTGGAACGCTTTGATTTGCTCATGGCTGTTCTGGATAGTAAGGTGGTTTGACCCCAACTGCAAGCGGTTCGCAACTTATGATACCAGGAGAATTCGCACTGATCGACCGGTGTTGCAGCGGGCCGGAGATTTGCTGATAGAAGGAAGTAACTGTTTATCAACTGAGATGGACAACCGGCATCGCTTCGTATGGGCATGTCGCTATACCGGTTGACGTAAGTGCCGGATCTAGCTTATCTTGGCTGTTGTATAACTCAGCGGAGAAAACTCGAGCACCTGTGAGATTGAACAAACAATGGCAAAGCCTGAACACAGACTACGTATGTTCTTCCTGACCCTAGTGGTCATGATGTCTGCAGGGATCTGCGCCTCCTGTGGTGATGATCCGAACGGTCCGGCGAAGGATAGCGTAGCTCCAACAATCATTTCCACTTCACCCGAAAACGATGCTGAACAGGTGGATCCTGGTATCACGATTTCAGCAACTTTCTCTGAGCGGCTCGATTCCTCCACCGTGAGTGCGGCCAGCTTTACGCTCGACGACACGATCCCCGGTACGGTCAGTTACGCAGATTCTACCGCCACCTTCGTCCCTGACCAGCCCCTCGATTCAGGGGTTCTGTATACGGCGAAGATTACAACCGCTGTCTCCGACCGATCGGGCAACACCATGACTTCCGACTACTCCTGGACTTTTCAAACCGCCGGCAGCTGGTTGCGAATAATCACCGATCCCGACGAACCCTGGGATAGAGACATCGCCAAAGTCTGGGCACGCTGCACTGATTCGACTCTCGAATTCAAAGTCGAAACTAATGGTGACTGGGGGTTCTGGGGATCCGAAACGGAAGGCATCGATGTGGCGTTTTACCTCGATGTCGACCAGAATCGGGCCACCGGCGACACGGCCACCCTCATCGGGGACAGTACTCATTTAATAGGCGACATCGGCGCCGAGTATAAGATCATTATTGGTAATCACGGCAACATCCTGGAGCGGTGGCTCGACGCCGGTCCGTTCAGCGGATGGCTGCTGGTTCACGAGGCTGACGGCTTCCCCTGGGGTGTTCTCGAGAACGACACCAATGTATTCGAACTGGGTATTTACCGCTCTAACATTGGCAGCCCGACCGGCAAGATCGATATCGTCACAGCTAACGTGCTTCTCCCTTCAACAGCTGACTGGGCACCCGATCAGGGTCATGCCGTATTCGATTTTGCCACCTGTCAGCCATCAGCGGTCGTGAAACCACGCTGATCTCTGAGTGCCGCCAAGTGTGCAAAAACCTTCATGGCGTGCTCTAAGTAACACTTTCTAAGTCATTGTAGGCGGTGCCATTAGAGCTACCGAGAAAGGCGGCACAGCTATTGCTCAAACCTCAAAAAAAAGAGGTGAATGATGCGCAAATGGCTTTCAAATGTTCTGCTTTTGCTGATAATCCTGTTTTCGTATGGCAGCACCTCAGGTGAGGTTTACTTCGAAGAATGGATCGACGCCGACTCGACCCTGCGCCTTACCCGGGACACCGATGAAATCGGTGCCATCCTCTTCCGCGAAGCACTGGCCGGCAATGCCGATTTTGGCATTGAGACAAACTCGGTATCGTATACTCATTCCATTGAAAACATTGAGCCGCCCATTCTGCCGGACGGGACCGTCCGCCATGTCAGGTTGAAACTGTTCCTGTCGAGTCACGGAAGTGACGACATAGAGTTGGTAGTAGATTCGCTCGAACTGGACAAGATCAGCAGTCGCAATTTTCTGGTCGGTCCGGCGCTCTCCGATACGGTGAACGTGTCCGAGTCACCGCTGGGTGACGGCAGTATTGAAATCACTATCGCCGGCGGGCCGGATGACCTGTTCATACTGAAGCGGTCGGTACTTACGATTCTCTACACACCTGCCGTGCATACCGATGTTGGAGAATCCGATTCGGATTTACCGCTCGGTTACACGCTGGCGCACAACTATCCCAACCCGTTTAACCCTTCGACCACGATTGGGTATCATCTTCAGGAACGCTCCCACGTGCGCATTGAGATATTCAACCTACTTGGTCGTTCGACCCGGGTGCTGATCGATGGAGAACAATCATCCGGACAGCACACGGTGGTCTGGGACGGCCGGACTAATGACGGCAGTATCGCCCCCACCGGCATCTATTTCTACCGAATCATAACCGACGACTACACAGCTTCAAAAAAGATGATGTTACTGAAGTAGATCAGCCCCGAAATATCGTGTATGTAGAAGCGCGGGATCCGAGGGTCCCGCGCTTTTCTTAGTCACTGAATCGAAGTGTCACAGCAGCGTCAGTTCATCCATCAGAGCATCAAGGTGGTAGACATCATCGATAACAAAGAGTACATATCTGATATCGACGCTGATCGAGCGCGCCACTTCAGAGTTGAACAGGTAATCCGCCGCAATTCCCTCGTAATTGCAGTCAAACAGCAACCCGACGAGACTGCCTTTTCCATCGATCACCGGGCTTCCCGAGTTGCCGCCGGTGGCGTCGTTAGTCGTCAGGAAATTGACCGGCACGTCATTGACAGGTGCATAGGCGTAGCGACTGCTGCTCGCGGCAGGTTGAGCCTGCTTGAGGAGTTCGGGGACGATGAACGGATCCGCCCCGGTTTCCTTTTTTAGCACCCCGGCCGTGGTGGTGAAACAGTTGTAGTCTATTCCTTCCTGAGGGCTGTATCCCTTGACGACACCAAAGTTGACGCGCATTGTACCGTTGGCATCGGGGTATAGTTCACCCGATTTCCACTCCGCATACGCGCTTATCAGTTTTGGCTCGAGGCGGCTCGCGGCACCCGAGTGCTTCTTCTTGCGATTTCTCTGGGCTTCTCTTTCTTCGTAGGTGGCTTTGGCAAACTCGATGAGCGGATCGTTCAACTGGTCCAGTTCCTCTGAGGACATAGCAAACATCTTCATACGCATCTCCGGGTCGCCCACTTGGGTGTTGGAGAAAGCACGATCAAGCCAGACATCCAGACGAGATTCGCTTTCGTCGGCCACCACGGCCTCGATAATATCATCAATAGCCCGGATTCTCTGACCTTCCGGGAGTTCCAGGGCTTGCTGCAGGAAATACTTCACCAGAGCGCGATCATATTCAGCGACCAGATTGACCTGTACGTCCTCGAGCCACTCTCTGGTACTGATCGAATCCCTGTCCTGATATCCTCTTTCACGGTCAATATCATCCTTTTTCCGCTCGAGAGCCCATCTGTGGAGGGTGAAGGCAATATCTATGTGGTCCGGCCACCAAAACATCCCCAGCACCCAGTCCATGTCACGCGTCAACCGCTTCTCTCCGTACAGACTATCAAGCCC
>CP070824.1:1352303-1355365 GCA_020344395.1 Candidatus Zixiibacteriota bacterium
GGTGAAAACCACTTTTGACCGCGAGCAGGTCTTTCTCCACTCGCGGGCGCGCCACCAGTTCTTCCACACTATGACCACCGGGGTCAAAAAAGACGGCTCCCTCAGCTTTCTCGAACATAAATGCATTCTCGACGGCGGCGCATACGCTAGTTTCGGCATTGCAACTGTTTACTATTCCGGTTCCCTGCTGGGCGGGCCGTATCGACTGAAGAATATGAAGTACGACGGCTACCGCGTGGTCACCAACAAACCGGCCTGCGGCGCACAGCGTGGCCACGGAGCCGTCATCGCCCGTGCGCTTTTCGAAATACAACTCGATCGCATCGCCGAAGAGTTGGGCATGGATCCAATCGACCTCCGCCTCAAGAACGTCATGGAGGCCGGCGAGACAACCTGCAACGAGCTGTTCGTCAGCAGCTTCGGGATGCGCGAGGCACTCGAAGCGGTGCGGGATTCAGCCGCCTGGAAAAAGAAGCGTTCGGCAGGTGGCAAAACGCGCCGTGACGGCAAGGGAATAGGAGCCGCATGCGGCTTCTTCGTCTCCGGCGCCGGCTATCCCATATATCGATCACGAACCTATCACTGTACCGTCGTGACAAAAGTCGACGAGGTCGGCGGCGGGGTAACGGTATCGTCGGGCGCCGCCGACATCGGCCAGGGTTCCGACACCGTGCTGGCCATGATCACCGCTGAAGAACTGGGTTTGCCTCTGAGCGACGTACGCGTTGCCTCAGGTGACTCCAGCCTGAGTGTCGATCTCGGAGCGTATTCCAGCCGCACCACTCTTATGACCGGTCATGCCTGTCGTGAAGCCGCACAGGATGTTAAGCGTCAGATCCTCGAAGCGATTGCCACCAAACTAGGGCAGCCACCCGAATCCCTGGACCTGAAAGACGGTCACGTGGTCAGCACGGCTGGAGAAATGGCCTTCTCAGAATTACGTGACGAATACCTCAAAGAGCACAAAGGATTTTCCGACCTCCCCGGCGGACCGAACCTGACCTTCGCCGAAGCAAGCCGGATTGCCTTTCTCGAACGGGGTGCCATCGTCGGCACCGGCAAATACCGGCCGCCGCCTCTGGGCGGCTCCTTCAAGGGAGCGACGGTCGGAACCTCCCCGGCTTTTGGCTGTTCGGCGCAGATCGCAGAAGTCTCGGTTGATATTGAGACCGGTGAGATCACTGTCAATAACATCAGCGGCGCGCACGATTGCGGCTTTGCCATCAACGTCACCCAGGTCGAGGGACAGATGCAGGGCTCCATGATGATGGGCATGGGCGAAGCCTTGATGGAACAGATCATCTACGACAAGAAGGGACGCATCGTCAACGCCAACCTGGCCGAATACAAAATCCCCACTTCACTTGATATGCCGAACCTCGATGCAATCATCGTCGAATCAGGCGAACCGCACGGCCCATACGGCGCCAAGGAAGTAGGCGAGGGAGCTATAATGCCTGTCATCCCATCGATTCTCAACGCCATCTATGACGCCACGGGCGCCCGCATAGATGAACTGCCGCTCACACCGGAACGGCTGGTCGCCGCCCTGAAATCGAAATCAGATAAGGACTGATCGCGCCAGATCGCCCGACGTCAGGCCTTGGCCTCACCTGAGGCTAGCTCAACGCCTTCGCGCAGAGCCTTCAGGTTCAACTCTTGTGTCCCCTTGGGCACGCTGTCTGAAATGGCCGTCTCCAGCGACTCGGTCGAGACAATGTTGAGCAGTGTGTTCATATACCCGAGCACTATCATGTTGGCAATGATTCTCCGGCCGAGTTTGTGGGTGGCGATATCAGTCGCACGAATCCCGTATTTCTTAATACCCGGCGGATCAAGCTCAGCAACCGTATTGACCAGGTCATCATCGACGATCAGCGTCCCACCCTCTCTCAGCGAACCGATAAACTTCTCATAACCTGGCTGCGTCATCGCCACCAGAACATCCTGTCCCGTTGGCTCCAGTTCGTAGATTTCCTCTTCGGATATGATCACATCGCCGCGACATTCCCCGCCGCGCGATTCACTCCCGTACGATTGATTCTGGATAGCGTTCTTGCCGTCAAAAGCAGCCGACTGCCCCATGATATAACTGGACAGCACAATCCCCTGACCGCCGAAACCGACAAACCTGATAATCAACCTGCGCGCTCCTTCTTTATTAGCTCGACCTGCTCGGCCGTCACCCTGTGCAGACGGGAAGAAAACTCGGGTCTGTCGCGGTCGCAGAGTTGACCCACGACTATTTTGTCGGCCAGTTCTTCCTCGGTCATCGTCTCCGCTTTTTTGACGCGCACCGATTGACCCTTGAACTTCTGTAGAAAATCCACACCTGTCCTCAGCCCCACCCTGCGTCCGAAATAATCCGGGCACTGCGAGACGATCTCGATGAAGCTGAAGCCCTCCTTGTTCAGGGCATGCTCCATCGCCCGCCTGAGCTGAAATACATGGTAGGTTGTCCACCGCGCCACGTAGCTGGCTCCGGCAGCCATAACCAGGTCAGCGACTTTGAACGGCGGTTCAATGTTGCCGTGAGGGGTCGTGCTCGTCTTGACATCTTCCGGCGTCGTTGGAGCCACCTGACCGCCCGTCATGCCGTAAATACCGTTGTTGACCATGAAAACCGACAGGCCGATGTTGCGTCGGGCGGCATGAATAAGGTGGTTGCCGCCGATCCCGGACACATCTCCGTCGCCTGCAATCACCACGACTTTTAGATCGGGACGCATGACCTTCACGCCGGTGGCGAAAGCTATCGGACGGCCATGCGTGGTGTGTAAAGTGTCCGCCTTGAAATACGGACTCGGTATCCACGAGGAACAACCAATGCCGGAGACACAGACCATCCGCGCCGGATCGAGGTCGATCTCGGCCACAGCATGCGTAAAAACATTAAGAATAGTCCCGCAGCCACAGCCCACGCAGAAGCGGTGAGGCATGATCTCTTCCCTGACGTAGTCCATCAGTCGGTGACGTGGTTCAGACATCAGGCCACCTCCATGACTGCATGCAGGATCTCATCCACTGAATGAGGGATACCTCCGATTTTCGGTACCGTCACA
>CP070824.1:1355465-1360163 GCA_020344395.1 Candidatus Zixiibacteriota bacterium
TTCGAGCCGCTACTGCCAGCGCATTGGCAGCAGCCTCAAGATATTTGAACCGGAAGCGCGTGAGTATCTACTGGATTTCGATTGGCCGGGCAATGTTCGTCAGCTTCTGGACACCGTACAGTCATTAATTGATCTGTCGCCATCTTACTACATTACGAAAGCCGAAGTGGCCGGCTATCTTGTTCAGACCCAGAACCCGGCTCAGGGAGACGGAACCTACGCAAATCGGGTTCGAGAGTTCAAAAGGAACCTGATTCTCAAGAGCCTTGACCGTCATGGCCGAAATGTCAGCGCCACGGCCCGTGAGTTGTCAATTGATCCTTCCAATTTGCGGAAGATAATAAAAGACCTCCAAATCAACTTGGGTTGATTTTACCCGTTCAGTTTCGCCCATTTCGGGTTATTACAACCCCACCTTATGCCGTTGTTCTCGCCGTTATTTTCAAGCTGTTGCTTGGCAGCAACTTGTATGGCGAGACAAAGTCTCGAGTTTGGCACGCCATTTGTAAGATTAGGAGCGGATAGACCCATGGACGATTGGGTAGGTGGCTTTGCCATCGCGGTCTAAGGGATAGCAGAGATCGAGGTAAGCCGTTAGCAACTTGGTTGGGAGCTTGGGAGGAAAAATAGTTAGTAAACGCAGGACTTAACTGAGAGAGACAGAGGGGACCTGAGGGTCACCTCAGTGGTTCGCGCGTTATATGGAATGCCTGGTGGAGAGGTGCTCGCTCCATCAGGTTTTTTTGTATTCCGCCTGCCCTCCGCGATCAGTCAAAATCAATCAGCGTGTAATCACAGTTTACTCAGGAGGTCCCGCAGAGTTCTCTGTGCTGCCTCGGTTGCTTTCTCGATGGCCCCTTGTGCGGCTTCGGAGAGCTCCAACTGTGTGGCCAAGCATTCCGGCTCAATGCCTATGGCAACGGTGTCTTCGGGTAAAGCTCCGGTCAGCAAGGCCGCTCGCAGGACATCGCCCGCATTGCCACTGTGGGCGGTTGCGCACTGTTTATCGGAGTCAAGATTCAGTATCTGTTCGCGGCCCAGAATGTGGACGGCGCCTGGCGCAGCTCCCCGGCTGATAGCATCCAGAATCACCACCGCTTTTCGATTCGCGAGATAGCCAAGAAGGGCGAGACCCTGTGTGCCGCCGTCGACAAACTCGACCAGTCGATTGCGGCTGAATCCGTTTCCGGACACCTTCTCGAGAAGAACCAGCCCGACGGCGTCATCGCCAAGCAGGCGGTTGCCCAACCCCATCACAAGAATCGGGGGGGTGTTCACTTGGGGCTTTTGTTCAGCTGAGCCACTTGTCATTTTCCAGGTCGCCGTTGCGATAGAATTTGACTCCGGATATCATCGAAGTCACTAATCCGTTTTTGTACTGCTGGCCGTCGTAAAACACGATGTACACGTGTAGAATGGCGAAGACGATAAACCCCCAGGCGAACAGGTGATGCCACATGTGAGTCTGCATGGAGCCGCCAAGAAGCGGGATCACCCAGCCGGTCAGTTTGCTCCAGAAGCCACCCGGGTTTGACTCCGAATACAAAGCCAGGCCCGTAAATATCTGGACCCAGCCAAGGCCTATCACAAATATAGTATAGGACAGGCCGGCCAGGGCATTGTGCCCGAGATGGACGTGTCCGCGTTTCAGGCTGAAGTAATCGCCGACCTGTCGAAACAAATCCTTCCACCAGGATCGCCTCCAGAAGAAAGGAAAACCGGAACGGGCGTAGTTGTTGCCAAACCAGAACCAGTAGATGCGCCAGAGGAAGTTAATAAGGAATATGAAGGCGAATATGAAGTGCACCTGCCGTACCGTGGCCATTACGAAATTGTTGAACGGCTCGCCGGCAGGGGCCAGTATGGGATGGCTTATGTAAAGGCCGGTCGAAAAGAGCACTGTTACGGCGACGGCGTTGACCCAATGGAAAATGCGTACCGGCCATTGCCAGACATACTTTCTGCGGAAATACCGATGAGGACTCCGGGCCACATCGATTATGTTTATGGGATGTACTCTTCTTGCCATAACTCACCTCCTACCTTACGATGACTTCAGCCAGCTTGCGACCGTCGGGACCGAGAACGTGAGACGCACAGGCCAGGCAGGGGTCGAAGGAGTGGATTGTGCGCAGTATCTCCACCGGTCGCTCAGGATCGGCCATTGGTGTTCCGACGAGAGCGGCCTCGTAGGCACCTTTCTGGCCGCGGGCGTCTTTGGGGGAAGCATTCCACGTACTGGGAACGACAATCTGATAGGATTCAATCTTCTCGTTCTTAATGTGAATCCAGTGTCCCAGTGAGCCGCGTGGGGCCTCAGTAAATCCGAAGCCTCGGGCTTCCCCGGGCCAGGTCGAAGGTTCCCAGCGTGAGGTATCTGCCACCAGGGTGTCGCCACCTTTGAGGTTACCGATGAGATGATCAAATTCGTCCTGCAACCACTTAATACCGAGTCTGGTTTCAAGGCCCCGGGCGGCGGTTCTGCCGAGAGTGGAAAACAAGGCTGTGGCCGGAACGTTGAGCCGGCCGAGAGCCTCGTTGACTACTTCCCTGAAATCGTCGCGACCGTGAGCGTAGCCCACCAGCATTCTGGCCAGAGGACCGACTTCCACCGCATGACCTTTCCATCTGGGAGACTTGAGCCAGGAGTAAGTACCGGTTTCATCGAGCTGTGAGTAGGGCGGTTTAGGGCCGGTGTACTTGGGAACGGTAACGCCGTCCCACGGATGCAGGGAGGCGACCTGATCGGGATACTCATACCAGGAGTGCGTTACTTCTTCGCGAATTTCCTCCGGGTTGGTCGGATCGACGGCGAGGACTTCGCTGAGATTCTTATTAAGTATGACGCCCGGTGGGAATCGGAAACTGGAGGCATCGGATATATCTTTTGCCGGCAGGTCACCATAAACCATATAATTGCCCAGGCCGCCACCAATCTGTGTCCATTCGGGATAGAATGACGCTACAGCCAGCAAATCCGGAATATACATTTGTTCAACTATCACCGCAGCCTGTTTGATCAGGTCACGGATCATGTTTAGTCTTTCCATGTTGATGGCGTTATCGCTCTGCAAATCGATGGTGGAAGCCATGCCGCCAACGAGGTAGTTGGGATGAGGGTTCTTCCCGCCGAAGATTGTGTGAATCTTGATGATTTCCTTTTGCCAGTTGAGGGCTTCCAGATAGTGAGCGACGGCCATGAGGTTTGCCTCGGCCGGTAGTTTGTAGGCCGGGTGACCCCAGTAAGCATTCTGGAACAGGCCGAGTTGCCCTGATTCCACGAATTTCTTGAGAGTCTTCTGAATGTCGGCAAAGTATCCCGGAGACGATTTTGGCCAGCTCGGAGATACGCTTTGAGCCAGGGCGGCGGTCTTGGACGGATCGGCGCCAAGGGCCGAGACGAGGTCAACCCAGTCGAGAGCGTGAAGATGATAGAAATGGATGACGTGGTCCTGGACCATTTGGGTCAGGAACATGATGTTTCGTATTATGTTGGCGTTCTCAGGAATCCTGATCCCGAGCGCGTTTTCGACACAGCGAACCGAGGCAAGGGCGTGCACGGTGGTACATACGCCGCAGATGCGCTCACAGAAAGCCCAGGCATCGCGAGGATCGCGCCCTTTCAGGATGAGTTCAATTCCACGCCACATAGTGCCGGAAGAGATGGCATCGCCGATAACTCCGCTCTCGTTAAGCATGGCCTCAACGCGCAGGTGCCCTTCAATCCGCGTCACCGGATCGACTACTACTCTTTGCTTGGCCATTACTCCTCCTTATCACTTTCGAGCAACTTTTTGGTTTGCCTGTTTTTCTTTGCCTTCTTGATTCCCTGATTGGCGGCATATGAAGCAGCGTGAGCGGCCACGCCTACTCCGGCCGCCACCGCGGCGTACTTGCCGATCTTGTCAGGTGTTGATTCAACTCCCGGAAGAGGGACATTGGTGAGCCTGGTGTAAAAAGGTCCGTTGTCCCAGAACTTGTTCTCGGAGCAGCCAATACAGCCGTGTCCCGATCCGATGGGGAAGGAAACACCGTTATTCCACTTGAAGGTCGAACAGGAGTTATAGGTCATAGGGCCGCGGCAGCCCATTTTGTACAGGCACCAGCCTTTTCGGGCGCCATCGTCTTCCCAGGTCTCTACAAACTGACCAGCATCGAAATACGAGCGGCGATAGCACTTGTCGTGTATACGCTGCCCGTAGAACATTTTCGGACGGCCAAAGCGATCCAGTTCGGGAAGCTTGTCGAAGGTCAGAATGTAGGTGAGGACGCCAGTCATTACCTCGGCGATAGGCGGGCAGCCAGGTACGTTTATGATGGGGTGACTATGGATAATCTCATGAACTGGTTTGGCCCCGGTTGGGTTGGGACTGGCGGCCTGAACGCAGCCATCAGAAGCGCAGCTTCCCCACGCAATGATGGCCTTGGCACCTTCGGCAGACTCTTTCAGAATGTCAAGGAAGGTTCGGCCTGCGACGGTGCAATACACTCCGCCGTCTCCAGTGGGTGCGTTACCTTCCACGGCCAGTACGTACTCTCCAGGATGCTCGCGCATGATACGCTCGCGGATTTCTTCGGCCTGGTGGCCCGCTGCCGCCTGAAGCGTCTCATCATAGTCGAGCGAGATCATGTTGAGAACCACGTCCTGCACGACCGGATGTGAGGAACGAATAAATGACTCGCTGCAGCAGGTGCATT
>CP070824.1:1360263-1369147 GCA_020344395.1 Candidatus Zixiibacteriota bacterium
TGACTTTAGCAACGATGGGTTTAGAAGCCGGCTTGCGGGGTGTGCTCGCGGCCTTGTCGGGCGCCTGCTTCTTGACCGTTTCACTCTGCAGGCTGGCCAGCCTGTCCTTGTCTATGGCCTCATTCTTCGCAGTCACGGTGACCGGCTTCTTCTCGGATTTTGATGGCTTCGTCGGCGGCTGTGGGCTTTTCTTTGCCGCCAGCGCCCTGACTACACCGGCGGTCGACCAATTCGCGAACGGTTTGGTATCCTTGTTTTGAAAAGTAATGACAACAGCCCTGCCGCTGGATTCGATGTTATATAACGGGGGGCTGGCCAGGTCGAACACCACCCGGACGATCTTCTCCGGTGTGACGGAATATTGACTAGTTCTGATACTCGTGACAGGGCACTCGGGCACATCAGAGTAATTTTTGACGCCCAGCTCGTGGACGGCTGAAAGGATATCGACAATGACGCGGTGCGGTTTGCCGTCCTTGGGGATTTCAGTCTGATGTATGTAGCGGATAGGTCCGTCGACCATTATCCGTGCAATGGCTGCTCCCTTCTCATGGCTCAGGGCAATTTCATCGACGCTCGAGGCAAACAGGTTGCCCGCAATCATGAGGACAGCTACAGTAACTATGCCGGCGATATGTTTCATGATCTAGTCGTCTCCTAGAGGGTCAGGTCCTCGAGTCGTTCATTTTCCTTTACAAAGTAGGTTGACAGGACAAAGGAGGCGGTCATGGTTTCCTGTTTGGCTCCTACCTCAACCGTTTGCTCTTCCTCAGTCAGAGCGCTGCCGCCGACTTTCTCGGTCTCCTTGATCTCGAAATTATCCACGTTGGCGATGAATGGAAAGTTTGCCACGTAACTGATGAACTTACCGAAATCATGGTAAGTCCCGGTCATCTCGACCTGGAACGAGGCTACTCGATAGAAGCTATGCTCCACAATAGGCACCGGCTGAATCGTGGTGATCTTGGTACCGGTCAGGGATGAGGCGGTGTGCAGCTGAACCAGCAGCGACGGCACCTGCTTGACCTCGGGCAGGAGCGCTTCGATTTCATGATAGCGACCGACCAGTTCTTCGTATTCCACCTTCAGGGCATCGAGCGACTTGGCTTTCATCTCCACGTTGCGCAGGTTAGTGGTGATGGTTTCGAACTCCTGGCTCTTCGCCTCGATATTATGGTTGTAGCTGGAGTAAACTCTGGAGTACCAGAAATAGGTCACTATAAAGAACGCCAGAACGGCAATGGCAATCTTCTGGGTTTTTGAGTCTTTGAAGTCCATGCCCATCTCTTCCCTAGTTTAGTTGCTTGTGACCGGTTGCCGACGTCTTGGATTTGACACTCTGATCCGTGGAAGCTACTATGTTCCGTAGCTCTTCTTCGGTTAGATAGTGAACGTTGCAGGTCAATATGAAATCGTAGGCCTTCTGACCTTTGGCGTTGGGATCTCTTGTTCGAAGAACTCGTCCATCCTCGTCAAATACGACTTCCGTGGCCGAAACCAACTCGACCTCATCAAAGTAATCTGAGCGCATCATCTTTATCATGAAGGCGGCCAGAGAATTCAGTGTAAAACAGTAGCCCTGCACCTCCGCCGGTCTGATGTTGGCTGGGGATGCAGCCACAACTGAGTCCCCTTTGCCCTGTTCTGACGCGAGCGGGGTCTCTGCGAATCGTCCCAGCCAGACAAACTCCGGAACGTTACGGGCAATATCCTCCAGAATCCGGACCCAGGCGGACCGATGCCGGTCTAATTCTTCCACGGCAGCCATTCGAAGAGTAATCTTGTTCTTTACATTTATTAGGGCATCTACCATACGAATATCCTGCCGCAGGGCTTCACCCCTCCGATTGGCTCGTTCAATGTTCTCTTCGAGCTCGGAAAGCTGGTACATTTGATAAAACGTTATGCTGGCCAGGATGACCATCAAACACCCCACTCCGGCCGCGACATACTTACCGGCCTTGCTCAAGGAGAGCCCACCGGAGCCCTTGAGGTATCCCTTCGGAAGCAAGTTGACTTCTATCATAGCTGCTACCTCACTTTCCGCATAGCCAGTCCAACCGCCACCGTCAGCAGGGGTGCAATCTTCTCCGGTTGCAGGTACTGGAATAGTTCCGGATCGTAATCAATGTTCCGGAGGGGGTTTGCCAGTTCGAGCGGAATATTCAGCTTGGATTGCAGGAATTCGGGAAGAAACGGCACCAGCGCTCCGCCGCCGGACAAAACCATCCAGTCGATGGCATCCGTTTTCGTCTGTGACTTGAAGTAGGAAAAAGCAAGCTCCAGACCCGAGGTCAACTCTTCAGTGGCGTTCAGTACCGTCGCTTTGAACATGTCTTGATCCACCGTATCCGACATCTCACCTTTCAGAGCCTTGGACGTCAGCTCCGGGTTCAACCGGAATTCCTTTTGAACGGCGTCGAATATCTCCCGAGTACCGGCTGAGACATCACGAGTAGCACTGAAGATGCCGTCAACAAGGTAAGTGACATTGGTGACGTCATGGCCGACGTTGACCAGTGCCGTGATCCGGCTCGGGTCGATTTCGTAGTTGCTTTCATAGGCGTTGAGAATGGCAAAGGCATCATCATCAACGACCACCGGGCGCAGGCCGCAATCCTCTACCAACTCAAGGAAGGTCTGGAGAAACTCCTTGCGCGCTGCCACCAACAGCACGTCCATTTTGTTAATCTCGTCATCGGTTTTGACGACGTGATAATCCAGGCTAACGTCATCTACATCGAACGGGGCCCGCTGCTCTGTTTCGAACAGAATGGCCTGTTCCGCTTCCGGGCCGGTCTTCTTGTCAATCGAGAACTTGTCCGTAATCACGCTGTGACCGGAGACCGAGACGACAACGTCCCTTATCCCTGGATCTGTCTGGTCAATTAGGGACTGGATGTTGAAGATCACGGCTTCTCGATCGCGAATCTCATCGGAGACAATGGCTTCCGGGGGCAGTTCTCGGATGCCGATGGCGGATACAGAATAGCCGCTTTTGGTGTGGTCCAGTTTGACCAGCTTGATGGAGTTCGCTCCAATATCCAATCCTACGGTGGTCTTGCTCTTACCTAAAGCAAACATGAGTTACCTTTTTAAGCTCGGGTCCGAGAAAAATCCATTTACGACCGTTATACTTACTACTTTATCGGCATCTGGGGCCGTCAATTAACGCCTGTTTCCAGAATTCGAGTAGCTGAGGGCATTTGCTACCGCCATCAGTTATATGGGGCGTCGGCATGGTTATCGGCAAAGGTATCGGTGTGCTTTACCGGATTGTTACGCCAACTGCTAAGTCGTTGTGGTACAAAAAAGACCCTCCCGGCAGGGAGGGTCTCACAAGGAGGAACCGGCGATGACAGAATCAGTATATGTAGGTGTTGCTCGATACCCTGCCGGTGGAAGCCAGTATGTTCTCCCAGGATATCGCCACGACCTTCTCGGTGCTCGCCATGAGGTAGATATTTCCGCCTCCGGTGAACCCGGCTGAGCCGTTCGGTTTGAAGACCACAACATTATCCTCGCAGTCGGAGCCCATCCACGTAAACTCCGCGGGCAAAGTGTCGCAGACCACCACTGAATCACTCGCTTCGAAGACCTGAGATTCGGGATTGGCCAGATCCTTAAAGAGGGTTATAGTCATATCCTCGGTCCCGATATAGACGCCATACTGGGCCTTATCGGAGACAGCGTGAGAGCGGGCCAAACGAAAGGTCGAATTCACGTTCCTCGACGCAGCCTTGATTTTCATACGTTCCATGGCGATCTGGAAGCGCGGCACGGCCATGGCTGATACGATACCGACAATCACGCTGAGAATCATCAATTCGATCAGAGTAACACCATGGTTGGAACTTATTTTTCTCGTCATGACGTCCACCTGAGATATCTTGCGGGGTTCATTTATTTTCACTCCAAACTGTTATCTGTAAGGCTTCTCGCCTCCGTTCTTTCAGTACAGTAAGCTCGCCGGCGCAGAAGCTCGTGACTCAGTTTAAGCATAAGTTGTGCCCAGGCGTGGTCTCCTCAAGGCGACCTGCACATGTAGCAGTAGGCGTTGCCGGACAAGAAGATACGTTAAGGTATCCGGTCAACAGTCCGATCACCGGGAAAGAATTGCTCCCGGTCAGGCAAGAAGTATGGGAGCTTTCCTATAGGTATTGGTGTTGTACAATTTACATTGACAATCTTCTTAGCTTGCTTAGATTGAATGTGGAATCGACCTGTTGAAATACACCTGATACCTCACCGCCATGCTCTTCGGAGAAGGAATGAAGCACAGATGAATCACTCTGCCCCCTGGTATAAGATTGCTGCGATCATCATCATTCTGATGGCTGTCGCTAATCCCGGCGCCGCCGATACACCTGTCCTCGGTCTTGGCGAAGAGCCGGTCCTGCTGAACAAACCGGACCGGTACATTACAGACATGGCCCGGAGTTTTCTTTCGGAAAGGGATGGCGGTCGTCTCAAGGTCTGGGTATTCTTTACTGATAAAGGAGTGGCAGATCAACCAGGTTTTCAGCGAGCTGCCGCTGCTGTCTCACTGACTGAAAGGTCCGCTCGCAGGCGAGCCAAGGTAGACAGGGACAGGATTCTTTTCGTTGACCTCCCGGTAGTACAACAATATGTAGACCAGATCGTTTCGCTGGGTGCGGAATTGCGCCGCAAGTCACGCTGGCTTAATGCTGCTTCGTTTGAGGTTCCGTCAGATCGCCTTGATGAGGTCGGCGCTCTGGACTTTGTCGCATTCATCAAACCGGTGGCGATGTACAGGACCGCCGAGCCGGTTGAGTTTCAGGACCTGCGCAGTCCCGGCGGTATCTCGGCTCTGGCTCCTGATGCCCTCAATTATGGAGGGTCACAGGCCCAACTCCAGCAGATACACGTGCCGGCCGTGCATGCCATGGGCTATTCCGGCAGTGGTGTGACACTGGCGATAATGGACACGGGTTATCGAAAGACTCACGAGGCGTTTGCACAACATTATGCTGACGGGCGGGTGCTGGCCGAGTGGGACTTCATTTTCGATGACGGCAACACAGCCAACGAAACCGAGGACCTCGTGAACCAGTGGAACCACGGCACCCTGATATGGTCAGTGTCGGGCGGCCACAAGGACGGATCAATCTACGGTCCGGCCTACGCGGCCAACTTCATCCTCTGCAAAACAGAAGACCTGCGCTCGGAGACTCCGGTCGAGGAAGACAACTGGATAGCTGCTCTGGAGTTCTCAGATTCAATCGGCACCGATGTAATTACCACCTCACTCACTTACTCGGACTGGTATGACTACGAGGATTTCGATGGACAGACTGCAACCATCACTCTGGCTGCCAACACTTGCGACAGTCTCGGAATAATCTTCTGCAACTCCATGGGAAATTCCGGTCCCTACCCCGGCACTCTCGGTGCACCTGCCGATGCTTTCGGCATCCTGGCCTGCGGCGCTGTAGACTCCCAGGGCTTGCTGGCCGGCTTTTCGTCTCGCGGTCCAACGGCCGATGGGAGGATAAAACCGGAAGTCTGCGCCCGCGGTGTCAGCACTTACGCTGGCACGGCGTCCGGTGACGATACCTACGGGGGAGCCAGCGGCACTTCACTGTCGACCCCGCTGGTAGCCGGTGCCGCCTGCCTGATGGTTGAGGCAAGGCCCAATTTCCCGCCGCTACTGATTCGCGAGGCGCTCAAGCAGACGGCTTCCAACGCCGCGTCACCTGACAATAATTACGGCTGGGGTATAATAGATGTCGAGGCTGCCCTGAACTGGGGTGCCGATTTTGTAGCCGACACAACCATTGGTGATGCCCCACTGACAGTCCAGTTTACGTCCCTGTCGACCCTGAATCCTACCGAATGGCTGTGGGATTTCGGTGACGGCGAGACTTCCAATGTAGAGAATCCGGAACATCTGTACGAGTTGCCGGGATCTTATTCTGTATCCCTTACCATCACCTCTCAGTACGGGCCAATCACATCACTGAAGAATAATTACGTAATCGCGATGGGGGACACTCTGACCTTCGCGCAGGATTCTACCTTTGCTGGCAAGACCGTCGATCTGTCGGTCAGCCTGCGGAATTCACAACCACTGAACCGGATCATAATCCCCTTTGATCTTCCCGAAACTCCCTTTCCTGTGACCTTCGACAGTGCCCTCCTTGGCAGTCGCACTGCTCACTTCGAGAATATCAGGCTCCTGGCACAGGATGTCAGCAGCCAACGGTGGGCTGTTGAGCTCGTGGCCGACGACGGCGGAGGGGCCGAGCCACTGACGCCCGGATCGGGTGAGATCATGATTCTGCGACTTGGGTTGGACCGTTATGCTCTCGGAGGCCTCACCGGTACCGTGACCTCATCGCCGGTCGCCGCGTACACGGCATCTCTTGAATCAGACATAATGTCCTACGAGCCGGCCGTGGTGTCGGGGTCGGTCGGAACCAAGTTCACTCAACGATGCGATGTAGACTACAGCAACGACGGAATCATTGACATCAGCGACATTACCAGTCTGATCGCTTACATGTTTATGCTGACTTATACGCCGCCTTCATTGCATCTGTCAGACTGCAACAATAGCCTCAGCACAGATATGAGTGACATCAATTTCCTTATTGCCTATCTCTTCATTGGAGGCCCGGCTCCTGACAGCCCTTAGTTGCATCTGATGCTATCAACCTTAAGGCTACTGACTCGGCCCGTCAGCTGCCACTGCCACTTTTCCATTCAGATGGTGAACCTGCCGTTGCGGTAAATCACCTTGCCGTCTCCGATAATTTCGCCCTCCTTCTTCAGATCGCAAACCATGTCCCAGTGGAGGGCGCTCTTGTTCCTACCGCCTGCCTCCGGTATTGCCGCACCCACCGCAAGATGGCAGGTGCCGCCGATCTTTTCATCGAAAAGAGTGTTACCGGTAAACTGTTTAATGCCGTAATTGGTGCCGATGGCAAACTCGCCGACCAATCGGGCGCCCTTGTCAACATTCAGCATTTCCCTGAGGAACTTCAGGTTTCGGGAAGCTGCCTCTTTTACAACCTTGCCCTTTTTGAACTCAAGAACAACATCGGTTACTTCCCGCCCCTGGAAGATTGACGGGTAACTGAAACTGATCCTGCCCTCAACAGTCCGGTCGTGTGGCGATGTAAAGATTTCTCCATCCGGGAAGTTCTCAGTGCCATGGCAGCTAATCCACTTGCGGCCCTTGACTACCATCGTGAGATCGGTTCCGGCGGATCTGACCTGGAGTTTGTTGATGCGATCCAGGATCCTCTTTAGCCTCATTTGCTCCTTGCCGACTTTCTTCCAATGCTTGACCGGATCGGTCGAGTTCAGGTGACCGGCTTTATACACAAAGTCCTCATAATCCGACAGTGACATGCCCGCCTGCTGGGCATCGGCCTGGGTCGGGAACTGCGTCCCAACCCATGTCATCTGACCGGCTGCGGTTCGCTGGAAGAACCTGCTCATATATCGCTTTCGGGCACTCTGCAGCAGCGCCTGCCGTCGCGGGTCGCTCCCGGAGAGATAACGCGTGTTCTGCGTTCCCCATATGAACAGCAGAGCATCAATCTTGTTAATCTCCACCATGGCCATGGGCAGCACATACGTCAGTTGATTACGGGATCCGTGCTTGATCATAAACTCGCGGGCTTCAGGGAGTATCACTTCAACATAAGGATTCACCCCCATTTTCACCGCCTCTTCAAAGGCGGCGTTTATCAGCGGTAGAGTTACTATCTCTCCCGCGATTTTTAACAACTGCCCCTTCTTGAGCTTCAGGGAGTAACCCAGGAGCAGCCTGGCCAGTTTTCTAACTCTTGGATCCATCTGTTACTTTCTCCAGCTTCAAATCGTTTTCTCGGTGCTCATTCAGGGATCACTTACGATGCAGGTTTTCAGCTTCCATCTGAAGCAAGTCTGCCTTCACCTCCAGACCGCCGCCATATCCTCCCTGTCCGTGGGCTGCCACAACCCGATGACACGGGATAACCAGGGGGAGCCGGTTGGCAGCATTGGCCGCACCGACGGCACGTGCCGACGACGGACGACCGATACTGCGGGCGACCTCTCCGTATGTCATGGTTTTGCCATATGGTATTTGTTGAACCCGTTGGAGGACCATGCGCTGAAATTCGGTCCCCCTCAGTTCGACAGGCAGAGAAAACTCACGCCGCTTCCCATTCAGGAACTCTGTGAGTTGCCGTTCCGCCATCCTGTTTATCTCTCCTCCCTCCAGGACCTCAGCGCCGTCGGCGTACCGAGCAGTTTGTCGCTCGATCTCATCCTCAGACTCTCCCGGCAACGCGATCAGAAGGAGTTTCTTCTCGGTGGCGATCGTCTTCACGGCACCGAGACGGGTGTTAAATGAATTCGTGAAAAGCTTACGCATCGGGGGCCTCGCTGGCATCAAGTTTTGCGAGTAATACTTCCAGTTCTTCCAGAGAATGTATGAAATAGTCCGGTGCCGACGCCTTCAGTTTCTCGTCTCCATTATAAGGTGAAGAAATCGCTGTAACCTGCATCGGCACGGCTCTGGCCGCAAGTACATCGTTCTCAGTGTCTCCGACGACCATGGTGTCTTCCGGCTCCGCTTGCATCCGTTCGAGGGCGAGGAGCATAGCCTCCGGGTCAGGTTTAACTTTGGCTACCTCGTTACCTCCCACGGCAGCATCGAAAAGATCTTGCCAGCCAAAGCGCTTGATGATCCCGTCCACATGCGGACGTATCTTAGTGGTAGCGATGGCCATTTTGTATCCGGACTGTCGCAGCCGGCGGAGAACTTCGTCAGCGGTTCCCAGTATGGTGGTCGTGGACACAATTGTTTCAGCTGCCTTAATCTGAAAATGATGCTTCAGTTCGGCCACAGGCACGCCAGTAAAGTCAG
>CP070824.1:1369247-1372632 GCA_020344395.1 Candidatus Zixiibacteriota bacterium
GGTGGCTTCGACCAGATTCTCGGCCAGTTTTATGTCCAGGCCGGTGATGGATCGAAGGTGCTCGACGACTTTGCCGGAGAAAAGCGGATCGGCGTTGATACCGGTGCCGATTGCCGTGCCGCCCATATTGACCTCGAGGAAGAGATCCGCGTTCTGATTCAGCCGTTCGATTTCCTCCTCCAGGGTCACGGCGTATGCCTCGAACTCCTGACCCAGAGTCATTGGAACTGCATCCTGAAGCTGAGTCCGACCCATCTTGAGAATACCGGCGAACTGGTCGGCCTTGTTGCGAAAGGAATCTGCCAGCAGTTTCAAGCTGACCGTCAAACGCCGGTTCTTCCGGATGAGAGCGATCTTCAGCGCCGTGGGGTAGGCGTCATTGGTTGACTGGGACAGATTGACGTGATTGTTGGGGTGGCAGTACTTGTATTCGCCGCGCTGGTAACCAAGTATCTCCAGGGCCCGGTTGGCGATAACTTCATTGGCGTTCATATTGGTCGAGGTACCGGCTCCGCCCTGAATCATGTCCACCACGAATTGGGTGTGCAACTTGCCATTGATGATCTCAGTGCAAGCCTGCACGATAGCGTCGCTCACGGCCGCGGACAGAAGCCCCAATTCGCAGTTGGCCTTAGCCGACGCCATTTTGACCATGGCCAGCGAGCTGATCAGAAGAGGAAAATGGGTCAGCGAAATACCGCTAATGTTGAAATTCTCCAGCGCCCGAAGGGTCTGTACACCGTAGTAGTACTCGTCGGGCACCTCGCGGTCCCCAAGCAGATCGTGCTCGCGCCGGGTCCGACCGGATATGTACTGGGCGGCGATATTGACCACTCTGGTGCTGGCCTGCCGTATCCTTCGCGAGATAACCCGGGCTACCTGCGACAGCAGTTTGATACATACTTCCGGCCGATCGGCGCACAGCCGGTTGAAATCATCGCGGCTGATCGTCAACAGGGTGGTCTTGAGCAGGGTCCGGGCCGAGGCCGAGTGAGGGTATTCGTCCATCAGGGCGCCCTCACCCAGAAAGTCACAGGCCCCGAAAAAGGCCAGGCGCTTCTCCTCACCGTAGGGTGTCCTCTTGAACAGCTCCACCTCGCCTCTGTGGATCATGAAAACTTTCCTGCGAGGACTGTTCTCTTCAAACAGCAGTTGATTGGCCTCGAACTTCTGGATCTCCACAAGGGGCACCATGAGGGAGCGCTCCTTCTCGGAGAGCTCTTTGAACAGCTCGATTCGTCCGATGAATTTTCTTATATCGGAAGGTTTCATTTTTATCTCTCCAGGTTCAATTGGTTGAGGGAATGTTACGCTGATTCGACCCGGGGCGCAACCGGTATGTTAGCCGGGCTTTGTGTGCTGATAGCAGGAGATGGATAGGCGGGAAAGGTCTTGCCGGATACACGAAAGCCGGGCTGCTGGCTGCGCGATCGTGTCGCACAACAAGGAGGCCCGGCCGTCAAAATCCCAATGAGCGGCGGATGAAGTGGCCACTCATCACTATGGGCACTCACCTACTTTTCACTGTCAGTTGCACCGTTGTCCTCACCATTATGGGCGCCGTAATCAGAAAAATGCTCTACGTCGAAGCAGACAACACTGTTAAGACTATCGACATTTCTGGTCTGGAGCAGCTCCCACTCATGAGTTATTTCGTTCAGCCCGTAGAAAGACACCGTCCTGGTTGATTTGCCGAATACCTCGTGGGCGTTGATCCGCACGATAGCGGGTCGGCTGAACTGAAGCCCGTCAGGTTGGAAGCTGTACACAACCGGTGTCTCGCCGTCGGCGGTAGTCAGCCTGGTGACCTGAACGCTGATAAGCGTGTCACGGACGAACGAATCCCGCAACACCACGAAGGCTGCCACGGCAGGGTCGTCGTCGAGCGGCAAGACTCCACCCTCGCTGGTACGCATAAACTGCTGGGCTGAACTGTACTCCACGTCGGTGACATCGCGGCGCTTAGCCACCGCATCGGCGTCGTAAGGCTGGTCGAAGAAGCTGGAGCCATCGTCAAGTGACTCCGACGAATCCGAAACCAGCCAGTCGCTGCTACAGCCGGACAGCACTAGCATCGCGCCAATAACACTCGCAACCGCCATCAAAGAGATTATTATACCCCAACGTCTTGAAGCAACCAGGGCAAGCATATCCTTCATGGCGTCCTCCTCTTGCAAAGATGAATGAAACTCGTTTTCTCGATCAGTTTCCGGTTGGCTGCACGCACAGCCACTACATCGCGCTAATGTGGTGCAAGGGGTGGGCCAATGGTCGAAATAACCACAGGCGGTGCGCCTTGGTCGGAGTACCGAAGTGTCCGCCAACGGGTTGTCGTGGTGTGCAAGATTTGACGGGGCCGTTTAAATCGATGGGCAGTCTGAGAAAATTGAAGAAGTTGTGGGTGGCAGCCCATACAGTAAGGGAGATCATCGACCTCATCCTGGTGACCAACGAGCCTCGGCAGTCATCGTCAGGCAAAAAGAAACCCGGGGCCGCCAGACCCCGGGGTTAACAGTTGGCGTATTATTCACTCAATAACTGTTGGATTCTGATTAATCGGCTCCCCAGCGGGAAAAGTGTTCGATAGGCATGCTGACCCAGCCGTCCGCTCCGGCGGGATATGTGCCTTTGTGCTCCCAGCTTTTGGTCTGTTCGTTATAGTAGTACAGGTTGGCCTCGGTGGCCTTCTTGCCCAGGACCTTGGTGACATCCATCCTCAGGGTCGCCGGCTGGGCAAACACCAGGCCGTCGGGACTGAAGTCATAGACGACGGCAACCTCTTTACTGTATTTCTTTTCCAGCCTGGTTATCTGGACGCTGATTGCGACGTCATACGGAACGGCATCGGGAGGTACGTAGAACTCATAGTACGTTCCGATTGTCCCGATAACAATCGAACCACCGTCTTCCGCGCTCAGATATTCCTCGGCGGTGAGGAAATCGACGTTAATAGCGGGATCGATCACCGCCTTGGCCAAGGCCGCATCATCGAAGGAATCATCGAAGAAACTGAATTCCTCCTCGGGGGCATTGACCTGTGTCGAATTGTTTGGATTGTTGCTGCATCCGGGCAGGTAGATGCCTGAGAACAAGGCAAACACCGCCAACATAGATGCCAGAAGACCCCACTTTGTAGCCCTAGAAAGCGTAAGCCGGTTGAACATAGCGCCTTCCTTTCTGATGAATATTCTCGTCTGTCTTTTCTTCCTCATATGGGCGCGGTGTTAACTTGTGCCGCGCTGCCCGTTGTTTCACAATGGAGCAAGGTTCGGGCCGGTGTGCCAAAAACCTACACGGACCACCGGTCAACCGGGCTGTCATCTAGTGGCGCAACAGGTTACGGAGGTGCGCGAATTCTGACCGTCGTTCACCAAAGAAACAACCG
>CP070824.1:1372732-1399295 GCA_020344395.1 Candidatus Zixiibacteriota bacterium
GTGATTTGACCACATTGATAGATTATCTCTTTATCAGCTACGAGCCACCGACGGCGTGTTCGTGACGAGTCAGAAGTACGGAAATCGGTTTTCTAGTACTTTTTCCGTCGTTCAATCATGTAGTTGGAACCGGGCCTGGCTTTGCAGGCCTTTTTGAGGTCGGCCAGCATGCGGGACAACTCACCGACGTGCTGGAACTTCCCCTGCTCGTTGATGATGACAGCGATTGACAACGAAAGGATGGGGAAGCGTTCGACCGCATCGCGGCGGGACTGCGTCTCGATGTAGCCTCGTTCGCGATCATCTTCATCGTAGCGATACGGGATGAAGGCGTCAAAGCACTTGATAATCCATTCGCAGGTCGGCTCAACCAGGTCACGCGGGACGAGATAAAGGAAATCATCGCCCGCAATGTGACCCACGAAAGCCTCCTTGCACAGGTCGTACACGATATCCTTGATCATGCGGCCGACCATGCGAATGATTCGGTCACCGTAGGCATAGCCGTAGTAGTCATTAAACGCTTTGAAATTGTCCAGGTCGACATAACAGATGGCAAACTCTTCCTGTGTGCTCATCTGTTGTTCGATCTCGCGCTCTATCATACCCGGTCCCGGCAGTCGCGTGGTAGGGTTGACGGCCAGATCCCGGCGGCTACGCTCGATGACGCGGCGAATGCGAACGTCAACCAACCGGGCGATCCATTCACCGAAAATGAAGTCCTCGGCGCCGTTCTCGTATGACGCCACCACAACATCACGGTCCGGGTCCGGATGGTAGAGTACAACCGGTACGATGGACACCACAACGTGGCGCTTGATGGCGCGCACGATCTCCAGTTCCCGAAGAAAGAGCGACTTGCCGGCAATCAGAATGACATCGACCGGATATCTCAGACAGATCTGGCTTAGCTCGTCGAAGGTTTGAAAGAAATGGAAGGAGATTTCGTCGCCATGAAAAAACTGTTTTACATGAAAGTCGAGATTAACCCCGGTCTGTTTGACCGCGAAATGATACGCCGGAGAAGTCGCAAGTCTACCTTCGCCTGAAACCGGCCAGTTCTCGAGGGTGATATTTTCTATGTTCTGCAACGATATATTCTCGGTCGATCTGGGTATAAATCTCCGTGGTAGATATATCGGCATGTCCCAGCATTTCTTGCACTGTCCGCAGATCAGCGCCGCCCTCGAGCAGGTGGGTCGCAAAAGAATGACGGAAAGTATGCGGTGTCACTCGCTTGGTGATTCCGGCACGGGTCACCAGCCGCCGGATGATCTTCCAGAGCCCCGCCCTTGAGAATGCCTTCCCCAGCCGGTTGGGAAAAACCAGATCGGAGTTGAAGGGACGCTGGTTGGCTTGCTCCGAGTCAAGGTGAGCTTCAACGGCGCGTCTGGCCGGTTTGCCCAGGGGCACAAGACGCTGTTTGTTGCCTTTCCCCGTTACGCGGACAAAGCCTGCTTCCAGTTCGAGATCGGATATCTCCAGATTGGCCAGTTCGGAGATGCGAAGTCCACACCCGTAGAGAACTTCCACCATGGCAACGTTGCGCAGCCCACCCTTCTCTTCCGGGTCTATCTTTCGAATGATATGATCGATCTCATCGGGCGAAAGGTAGTCCGGATGATACCGTGACAGCTTTGGAGCGGCATACGCAAGAGCCGGATTTTCAGAGATGTGTCCGTTCTCTTTCAGATAAGTGAAGAAATGTCTGATCGCAGATATCTTGCGCGCCAGGGTGGCCGGACGACGCCCTTTACGAGACAGCTCACTGAAATGGCTGGTAATAACTGCCGGTGAGACTTTCGCCGGGTCAACACATGCAGCAGACCTGTGCAGCTCTTTCAAATCTGTGCGGTATGCGGCCAGACTGTTCCTGGAGAGTCCGCGTTCCAGTTGCAGGTGCTGAAGAAAATCACTCAGCAGGGCTTCAAATCTATCAGGCATTATGACCCTCGACATGGGCAATTGCGAGCACGCCCACCACTGTGTGCCCGGCACCGGTAAGTACCCGGCGAACCTCCCTGATAGTAGCACCGCTTGTAACTACATCGTCGACCAACAGCAGACGGCGCGGCTCATTCGACTGCGAGGTTGCACTGAACACACCCTGTATGTTCCTGGTTCGGCTTCGCAGGTTCATTCGGGATTGCGGCCGCCGTCTCTTGATGCGCTGAATCAGGGACATATCACACTCCAGATCCAGTTGTCCGGCAAGTTCGCGTGCGAAAAGGGCGGCCTGGTTATATCCTCGAAAGTATTCCCGAGTCGGGTGCAACGGGATCGGTACCAGTGCCTGAGGCTTCAAAGCAGCGATAGCATCAGCAAACTGCTCGGCAGCCTTTTGCGCAAACAGTGCGGCAGGGCTCTTGAGCCCGCGGAACTTGAGACTTATTATGACTTCCTTGAGAGGACCCACATACTCACCATACGCCAACAGCGGAAACGCATCATCGCCGCATATATCACACTCAACAGAGTTTTCCAGGCCGCCGAGACAGGTCAGACAGACGGGATGTTCACGCTTGTCAATTCGATTCAGACACGTATTACAGATGTCCAGGTCACCTTCATGAAAGTCGCTGCAACCGAGGCACAGCGGGGGAAACAAAAAATCAATGGCAGGCCGGAGCCAGTCGGCCTGGATCAAAGGATTCGTTGCCATGCTGCAAATAATGCCTAACCGATTCGGGGTACAAGGATAATTATATGAACCGGCGAACGATTTTCCGGCTGGTCCAGTACAGGATCAAAAGGACCAGCGCGATGGCCGCGATCGTGGAGGCCGTGCCGGATTCATGCGCCTCCTCTCCTGTACGATACACCGGTTCCAACCAGACCAGGCCATACACCAGATCGGTTAACATTCCACACGTTATGCTGACTACAACCAGTGCAGCGAGATACTTGAGTGTGCCTGCTAAGCCCAGTATCCGCTTTACGACTACCAGTGAAGCGATATTGGTAGCGGGGCCCACCAACAGGAACACCAATACAGCGCCAGGCGAAAAGCCATATCCCAGAAGAACCGCGGCCAGCGGAGTCGATGATGTGGCGCATATGTACAACGGCAGACCGCTTACTATTGCACCGAGGTAGCCGATGACACCGGTCTTCCACTGGGACGAAAGTGCCATAAGCGATGAGCCAAACAGTGCTTCAACGAGACCGGCCGTGAGGAAACCAACCAGCAGGTATGGAGCCAGATCGGCTATAAGGTCAGACACAGTATATTCCAGGCCATCCCATATTCGCTGCCACCAGCGTCGGGGTTGCACCTGCTCCTGACAATCGCACGCTGATGTGTTCGGTTCCAAGGTTGACGGCCGGGCCTCTGTTGAGGGTGTTTCGTCCCGCTGTATCATGCCGGCAGCGAAAGAGGTCAGGAATGCCGAGATCGGTCTTGCCACGGTCAACACCGGGTCGGTAAGTGAATATGTCAGGAGGATCGAATCCGCGCCCGACTCGGGTGTCGAAATCAAGAATGCTGCCACCGGTCCCCGCTTCAAGCCCGCTTTGCGGAGTTGATCTGCAACCGGCAGGACTGAACACGAACATAACGGTAGCGGGATTCCCACCAGGGCCGCGCGACCGATGGCACTTATTCGGCTGCCACCCATCAGAGAAGTAATTGTGCGTGCGTTGAGCACGGTAGAGAGCAACCCGGCGATCAGAAGACCTGCCACGAAATACAGTGAAGAATCCAGCACCATGTGCCAGGCTGCCAGAATCCACTCGGTCATGAATTCCAACACAGTATTATCCACCGTACCGCCCCAGCTTATGACGTGCGGTGCCCACCGCTGCCTCGTCGGCTCCTGCTCGTATCAACTATCGGCTTCGTGCCTTCTTCCCGATGGAACTGGTCTGTTCTGTCAGCATCCCGTACATTACCGGAACAGTTATTGACCACAAACAGACGACTCCTTTGCTAAAAACCTGAAAACAATATATTTGGAGCATCGTTCCGCCTAATGTCTCCGGTCTATCCAACCACAGAAAATCAAGTGACAAAAGCAAGAGATTTGGATACTTTCGGAGGATCTGATTGACCTTAGGAGATTATATGCTATGAAACTGCGACTCAACAACTACCTACTGGTACTGCTTGTCATATGTTGTGCGGCAACCGCTCAGTCGAGAACCTATGTCATCACCGCAGATTCCATACTTTCGCACATCCGGGTGCTCGCGGCTGATTCCCTTGAAGGTCGCGAGGTTGGTGAGGACGGCGAGCTCAAAGCGGCTCACTACATTGCCTCGGTCTTTGACCGGGCCGGCCTCGAGCCGGGCGGGGACGGTAATACGTTCCTTCAAGAGTTCGAGTTCACCAAGAGAGTCGAGATCGGCCCTTCGACCCATCTTAATATCGATGGTGTTGAGTTAACATTACATGAAGAGTTCGCACCTCTGCGTCAATCGGCCAGCACCGAGTTCGATTTCTCTCGGGTCATAAGCGCAGGTTATGGCATAACTCTGAAAGATGGTTCCCACGATGACTATAAAGGTCTGGACGTCGATGGGAAGGCGGTAATCATAAAACGATTTGCACCTGAGACAGGTGACTCCGGCGAGGTCAGGTTTGACCGCCATACCGCAATCACCGAAAAGGTCGCACGGGCTATGGAAGCCGGTGCTGCTGGTGTCTTTCTATACACACCGGAAGGTCATGACGACACACTGATATTCCGCGGCGGCCCAGTTCATGTGACGCCCAAGGATATCCCGGTCATCTGGCTTCGCAGAGCAGGCCTGGAGCGGCTCGGGCTCAGCCTGGACAGTGTTGAAATAAATTCAGCCGCGGGACGCACGGAATTGCTTCCCATCCGCGACACCGCCTTTAATGTTGCCGGCTCGGTCTCTTCCGACAACGATACGTTGGTTATCATTGGTGCCCATTACGACCATCTCGGCTGGGGTGAGATGGGGAGCTTTTACAGAGATGGCCCGCCGATGATTCATCCGGGTGCCGACGACAACGCCTCCGGGGTGGCGGCCCTGCTTGAACTGGCTCGATGGCTTGTGTCTGAGCGCAATCGACTTAAATACTCATATAGCCTGGTTGCTTTCACCGGCGAGGAGGCCGGGTTACTCGGCTCAAGTCACTTTGCCAGGAGTCTGGACGTTGATTCAAGCCTTGTCCGCATGATGATCAATATGGATATGATAGGCAGGCTCAGCGAACAGGAAAATGGATTGGCCGTGTTTGGTACCGGAACCTGTGAGGAATTCAAGACGTATTTTGACAGTGTCGAGTACCCAAGGTTGAAGATCACAACAAAGCAATCAGGCATCGGGCCATCTGACCACACCCCATTTTACAGTCTCGGTATCCCGGTGGTGCACCTGTTTACGGGAGCACATGAAGATTACCATACCCCCAGGGACGTTATCGAAAAAATCGATGCTGACGGTATTGTCATGGTGACAGATTTTCTGGGCGCTACCCTGTTGCACTTTGATCGACTGGACTCGAAGCTGACCTTTCAGCGAACCAGGTCCACTCGACCCGGGTCGGGGCGATCTTCGTTCACCGTGACCCTCGGTATCATGCCGGATCATGTAGCCGAGGTGCGGGGTCTTAGGGTCGGCGCTGTGTCTGTGGGCGGTTCGGCGGAAAAGGCCGGTCTTCTGAAAGGAGACGTTATCATCAAGATGGGTCCCAGAACCATCGATGACATCTATACCTACATGAACGCTCTGGGGAAATACAGAAAGGGTGACACTACTACTGTTGTCGTGGAGCGAGGTGCTGATACTCTGAGTGTACTGGTAGAATTCTAGTTAAGTGGCACGGACCGGCCGGTGTGAAATTCAGTCGGTGAACTCCTTTTTTCGGGCTCTCTTAACTGATATGACACCCTTAACCTTCTTGATCTTGTCAATGATCCGATTGAGATGTGAGAGGTTGGAAACCTCGACGACAAATGATCCCACGGCCGTGGAATCATCTCTGGTGTGCATCTCAGTTCCCCTCACGTTTGTATTGGAATCCGCGATAGCCTCGGTGAGATCACGCAGCACGCCCTTGCGATCTTCCGTGATAAGATCAAGCTGCACGACAAACCACTGGTCTTTCCCGGTATCCCAGCTGACATCGATTTTTCTTTCGGGGTGGTTGTTGGCCAGTTCCATGGCGGTGTCACAGGAGGCATGGTGGATGGTCACGCCGCGACCGCGGGTTATAAAACCGGCGATGTCTTCTCCCGGCACCGGCTGACAGCAGCCCGCAAACCTGAACATCATGTTGTCGAGTCCCTGCACCCTGATTCCCTTGGAGCCACGAATGCGCTCGAGGACTTTACCGACGAATCCAGACGTTTCCTTTTCCTTTTCCGGAACGATCAACTGGATCAATCTGGCCGTCGCCATTGAACCATTCCCGATGGCCGCAAAGAGTTCATCCGGGGATTTTTTGTCCAGCTTTTCGGCACATTCGAGGATCTGTTCGTCATCGGGCATCCTGACGCGGTACTCCTTGAGCTTGCGCTCGACAATCTGGCGGCCCAGGGTAGCCGACTGCTCGAAACCCGACTGTTTGAGCCATCGGCGAATTCGGGTGCGCGCCGCAGCCGTTCTAACGAGCTTCAACCAATCATGCGAAGGATGCCGGTTCTTGTTGGTTATGATGTCAACCTGATCGCCCGACTGCAATCGCGTCGACAACGGTTGTAACCTCCCGTTGATTTTGGCTCCGGCGCAGTGGAGGCCAACTTCAGTGTGGACCTGGAAGGCAAAATCGAGGGGTGTGGACCCGCGAGGCAGATTTATGAGTTTACCCTTGGGCGTATAGACAAAAATATCATCTGAGTACAGGTCCATCCTCAGGTACTCAATGAACTCCGACGGATTGGTCAGATCCTTTTGCCATTCGAGCACATTGCGCAGCCAGGCCATCTGGCGGTCGTCCCGACTCATCTCCCGTCGGCCCTCCTTGTAAAGCCAGTGGGCGGCTATGCCGTTCTCGGCCACATGGTGCATCTGATGCGTGCGAATCTGGACTTCCACAAGTTTATTTCCCGGGCCATGCACGGTGGTATGGAGGGATCGGTACCCATTTGTCTTGGGATTTGCGATGTAGTCGTGAAAGCGCTGCGGGGCCGGGTTCCACTTCGAATGTATAATCCCGACGGCGTGGTAACACTCTCGCTCGGTGTTGACAATTACCCTGATAGCGTGAAGGTCGAATATCTCCTCGAACGGGACTCCTCGCACTTTTATCTTTCGATATATTGAATCGAGATGCTTGGCGCGGCCCTGAACCGATGCCACTATGCCGTCTTTGGCCAGAGCCTCTTTGAGCGGCTCCACAATCTGCTGGATGTACTGGTCACGTTCTTCTCTACGCTCGCTGAGCAGTCTCCCAATCCTCTCGTATTCATCTGCATCAATATACTTTAAGGCTAAATCTTCAAGTTCCACTTTAGCCTTATTGATTCCCAGACGGTGTGCCAGAGGCGCATAAACATCCCGTGTTTCAATGGCGATCCGCCTTCGCTTGTCCTCCCTCAGGTGCTCCAGAGTACGCATGTTATGCAGCCGATCGGCCAGCTTGATCAAAATGACCCTGATATCCTTGGCCATGCTCAACAACATCTTCCGGAAGTATTCCACCTGCTGTTCTTCAACCGATGTAAACTGCATGGCACTTATCTTGGTCACCCCGTCCACCAATTCGGCGATTTCGTCTCCAAACTCGGCCCTTATGTCGGCCACCCTGTATTCAGTATCCTCAACCACATCATGTAGCAGCCCGGCAGCTATGGTTGTCGAATCCATATGCAGTTCGGCCAGGATGAAGGCGACCTCGAGGCAATGCTGCACATACGGCTGACCGGAGTAACGTTTCTGGGAAGCATGAGCCCGGTCGGAAAACTCGTAGGCCTTTCTGACAAGCCCAACATCGATATTCGAGTTATAGGCTTCTACGTGGATTATGAACTCTGCCAGGTTCATTCAAGGCTCACTTTACAGCGTCCTCGTTACAGACCAGGTCAACTACGCGGGCTGCAACGCTCTCAACCGGTATTGTCGACATGCAGAAACATTCCTTTGGTGGACAATCGCACTCGGGCATCGAGGGCTGAAACACCAGGTGATCCTTGCCGACAGGTCCCCAACGCACCGGCGACATCACCTTGCGCCTGGGGTAGAGCCCGGCCACATGCGTTCCGACAGCTGCCGCGAGGTGCAACGGCCCGGTGGAATTCGCAATCACAGCCGTGGCCTGGGCCAGGATTGCGGCCAGGGTTCTCAGATCCGTCTGTCCGGCGATCGACACAGTCCGCCTCTGATGCCCTGAGCCCCATTCAGCATACGTTGCGGCCTCATCTGCCGAACCCGTTATGACTGTCTCGATTCCTCTATCGATCAGCGCATGATGCAACTGCCTGAACTTATCCAGAGGCCAGCGATGTGCCGAACCTCCGGAACCGGGATGCAGCACGACAAAGTTTTCTCCTACGCCGGCATCGTCGAGAATCCGTCGGGCGTAACGCAGTTCTTTCACTCGGGGATGCACCGTCGGCTGCGACACCGTGGGTCCATTGTGAAAGAAACTCAGAAAATCAAGGTTATATTCCATCTCGTGTTTCTTGTTAGCTTTCCTGCTATGGATGAGATGATGATTGAAAAAGACGGAATGGAATCTTCCGGCCGTTCCCAGCCGATTGGGAATGCCGGCCTTATAGAGCAGCCTCGATACCTGCCTGTCCGGATAGACAACGACCGCCGCTTTGTATTTTGCCCGCACGATATTCTGCTTCAATTCATTACGATAATGGCGTGATCGCCCCAACTGCTGACTCTGCACCCGCAGGATTCCATCGATTCGGTCATTATTCTCGAGAACCGGCGAAGCATACAGCGACGCGAGCACGTCCACGCAGCACTCCGGGTACCGTAGTTTGAGACTCTCCACCAACGGAAGGGCAAGTATCAGGTCGCCCAGTCGATCGGTGCGGCTGACCAGAATGCGATCTCCCGGCTGTATGTCGAGTGGCTTGCTCATCGGCGTACCGTATTCTCCCGACCTCGGCGAGCCAGGTCGCGCATCTTGGCATACTTCGCCAGTACATAACAGGCTGAGAAGACTGAGACCAATAACCCTTCGATGCCGTCCAGAAACCCGCGTTTGAAGATGTAATGCTTCACAAATGCAGCCCATGGACGTACCAGAAGGTCATACCGCTTTGCCCTTCGTCCGGCTTCGAAACCCTCGCGCGCCGCCAGGCTGGTATATCGGTTCATTTTCCTGAAATAAACATCCAGAGAGGGGTAGCTGTAGTGCAGTATCTCGCCGTTCAGACTTCCTGTTCTGCCGGCCAACTGAACAGCCTCATGCACCACCGCTTGACTGAAGTTACCTTTGTCCTTTCGGAAAAGTCTCAGCACACGATCAGGATACCAGCCGCAGTGCTTGATCCAGCGGCCCAGGAACTCAGTTCTTCTCGGGATGTAATAGCCTGCCACATCGGAAGAGTTGGCGAGGACGGCCCTGATCTCTTCGGCCAACTGCGGGGTCACTTCCTCGTCGGCGTCCAGAGATAATATCCACTCCCCGGTAGCCCGAGCTACAGCCTCGCGCTTAGCCTGACCGAAACCCTGCCAATCGGACTGAAAGACTCTGGCGCCCATGTCCGTGGCGATCTCTTGTGTGCGGTCCGTGGATCGGTCGTCATACAGCACGAGTTCGTCGGCGAATGACGCCGACGACAGACAGCGGCGAATATTCGCTTCCTCGTTTCTGGCAATCACAACTACTGATAGTCGCGGCATTTTTCCACCAGCCGATACCGCTGCAGCACCTGAGTGTAAACTTCGAACACCCGGTCCACGGTAATATCGTGAATGTTGTCGTCGTTATCGGATACGACGGCGCCCACCTCCTGTCCGTACGGCCGCCACAACAGAAAATTCTTCATGAACCGGCTGTAAAAGCCGACCACCGGAATGCCGAGCGAACGCGCGATATGCACCAGCGAAGTATCCGGTGAGATCAGCAGATCCAATCGTCCTATCAGGGCTGAGGCTTCCAAGAGAGACAGGCCGGGAGGCACCACGTACACATGCTCCAGTCCAAGCTCGTCACGAAGTCGCTTTCCCTGCTCGCGATCGCCGGGAACGGTAATGAGAATAATCCGGATTGATTCATGTGACCGGTAAATCCTGCGCAACAGTTCGAGCGACTTATCGGTAGACAGCACGCGGGTACTGGATCCCGCCGACAGATTGTAACCAATCACTATCCTGTCTCCATTGGGTACCGTGCTTCTGATGAATTGGTCTGCCCGGTCCCAGGCCGAAGCCGGAATATATGGTGCTGCATATGGGTTTACGGTGTCGGTATCAATTCCAAAAGCCGTCAGCAGCTTCAGAGTGTTGTCTATGATGTGACCGTGATTGCCCATTCGATGATCATAGTTGAAGTCATAATAACGCCGATGTTTCACCTTCCCCACGCCGATGCGGGGTTTGCCCGGAACACACAACTGCGAAAGAAAAAGAGCTGTCACGGAATCATCGCAGATGAGATCAACCACCGCATCGTAGGAGCCCCGTCGCATCCGCAGCAATTCCCTGATGTCTTTTATCAGGTTCTTACGGTACAAATAGACACGCTCGAATCTGGGATCATCTCTGACGATTTCCTGGTTGCGCGGCGACGCCAAAACAGCCAGCTCTATGTGAGGGAAGTGCTTCTTCAGGCCATCAAAGACAGGAAACGATATCGCCATGTCGCCGATCTTCTCAGGACGCAAAAAGAGGATCCTCCGCACGGACCGACCGTCTATGGGCGCAAACTCCTTGACTCCCTTTTTCAGAAACGGCCGACAGAAAGCAAAGAAGGCAGCCTTGAACTTGTGTTCCAGAGGTTTAAACCTATCCACAGCTTACACCCCCTGCAACTACCCGGCCGAGGAAATCTTCCACCCTGTCAATCATGAGAGCAAGACTGAAATGTTGCTGCCACCTCCGGAGCCCTGCCTGACCGAACTTTTCAAGTTTGCTGCCATCGTTGAGCAGGTCTCCCGCGGCAGCAGCCAGGAGATCCGGACGGCAGGGTTCGACCAGGAGGGCACTTACACCCTCTTCGACTACTTCGGGAATGCCCCCCACGCGGCTGGCAACAATCGGCAGGCCAGCCCGCATGCCTTCGAGCAACACTATTCCGAACGGTTCCTCAATGGATGGGTGCAACATGATATCCGACCCGGCCAATTCCAGTCCGAACTGATCCAGCATTCCGGCGAAAATCACATGATCCGTTAGGCCCGTCTGTTGGAGCTTGTCTCTAAGCACGCCCTCCAACGGTCCGTTCCCCAGCCACAAGAACCTGAGGTTCGAGAATCGCCTCACAAGTTCGGTCGCCGCTTCGACCAGATACACGTGCCCTTTCTGGTTTACGAACCTGCCGGATGTGACCGCCACGAGACAGTCAGATGGCAGACCACATCTATCGCGCAGTTGGCTCCTTGCCTCTTCCCGAGTGATCGACAAGACCGGTTCTCCGATGCCAATCGGTATGACCTCGATGATGCTTTCGGGAATGGTGCCGTGGCTGGCAATCCGGCTCTTCAGTGCTGCTGACGGTGTAATAACGGCATCAACGAGACGAGGTGTCAGGACCCGGTGGGCAATGCCATCGCCTACGAGATCAAGACCCGCACTCCAGATAAGCTTGGTGTCGGCGTTCCAGGCTGTGGCGAGGCCGCCGAGCCGAATATCTTTGTTGAAATTGGCTACTACCGCTTCGATATCGTGTGACCGGATGAAGTTGTTGAGCTTCGCGATAGTAATCGGGTTGAAATCCCCTGAGATGTCAAGCTCCAGAATTTCTGAGGTTGGACTCATGACCCTCGTACGACGAAGGAATTCAGAGCCAGTGCGTCCCGCTATATGGGCCTTGTGTCCGCGCTTCACCAGACCTTCAGCAATGAGGCCGATCCAGTTTTCCATTCCGCCGAACACATCGGAAGGAACGGAATTGAGAAACAGCAACTTCATCTCAGTTCGTCCTGAAATTGCATTTCATACAGTCTCTTATACAAACCACCCTGAGCTATCAGGTCATTATGCGAGCCGCTCTGGACGATGCGACCGTTGTCCAGCACCATGATGCGATCGGCGTTCTTGATCGTGGACAGCCGGTGAGCGATGACCAGGGTTGTGCGGCCTTTAATGAGATGATCGATAGCCTGCTGGACAAGAATCTCCGACTCCGTGTCCAACGACGAAGTGGCCTCGTCAAAGATCAGTATCTGGGGGTTCTTGAGAAGGGCCCGCGCTATGGAGATACGCTGGCGCTGACCGCCGGAAAGCTTAACGCCGCGGTTTCCTACGATTGTGCTGTACCCTTCCCGAAACTCGTTCACAAAATCATCGGCGTTGGCCATACGGGCAGCCTCTCGTACTTTCTCGTCCGGGATGCCGTTCAGTCCGTAGGCTATGTTGTTTCGAATGGTATCGTTGAAAAGGTAAGTCTCCTGAGTTACAATCCCCATCAGGCCGCGGAGTGAATTGATGGTCAGATCGCGGATGTCATGGCCATCTATACGAATGGTCCCTTCCTGCGGATCGTAGTATCTGGGCAACAGGTCAAACAAGGTCGATTTGCCCGCACCGGAGGGACCGACCAATGCGACTATCTCCCCCTTTTTTACCTCGAATGAAATATCCTGGAGGACCGGCTCATCAGGATTGTATCGAAATGAGACTCGGTCGTAGACTATGGATCCATCGAATCCGTTCGCTTCAACTGCACCCGGACGATCCTTTATTTTCTCCTCGGTATCCATGACTTCGAAGATTCGCGAGGCAGCGGCCATTCCCTCCTGCAGCTTGATATGGATCTGGCTGAGTGATTTGACCGGTTTGATCATGGAGAACATGGCCAGTACGAAGGTCATAAAATCACCGACGTCGAGTTCGCCCGTGCCTTCAATGATTCTGCTGCCGGCGAAAAGCAGGATGGCGATGCCGGCAAGAGTGGCGAGCGTATCGTTGACCGGCGAAGCCAGGTGGCGAATGCGTGTCATCCGGAGCAAGTCGCGGAAGTACCGGTAGGTGGCGTTCAGGAACTTGCCGATCTCGAATTTTTCCATGGCGAACGCTCTGACGATCCGCACATTGCTGACCGACTCCTCCAGCACCGAGTTGACATCGGCCATCCGTTCCTGTGAGCGCTCCGAGTACTTGCGAAGCTTCTTGCCAACTACATAGATGAACCAGAACACAACCGGAAGCACGATCATGGCCAGCAAGGTCAGTTTCCAGCTCAGGATGACCAGGAACGCCGAGAACAGTATAACCAGTAGGCCATCGGTAACCAGTCGGTTAAACCCGATGTCGATCGACTCATTGAGCACAATCACGTCGTTTGTCACCCGGGAGATGATCTGCCCGGTGCGGCGGCTGTGGAAATAGTCGAGAGACAGCCGCTGGTACTTCTTGAACAGATCATCACGAAACTGCCTCATCACCGACTGCTGCACATAGGCCATGAAGAAACCCTGCAGGTACAGAAAGACATTTTTGGCAATCACAACTATCAGAATCAACCAGCAAAAGTTTACCAGTTTCCCCCGCCTGGTCTCCGCGTCGGTCAGGTCGGTGATGGTTGCTTTCATGGCCTCCCGCAGCCTCTCTACCCCGCTCGATAATTCGGCAATTTGCCCGCCCCCGGGAAGGGTCGACGGCTGTTCCGACCCCGGTGTGTGCATCCGGGTTATCGTGCTGTCGGGGGCCACCGATGATTCCACGTCAAAGAGGGTCATCAGCAGCGGGCCGACCATCCATACCAGCGCGGCGGCAAATAGAGCGTGCAGCGCGGCCGAGACGGACGCCGTCAGCAACTGTTTCCAGCGTGCTTTGAGGACTGAGAAGCTTCGTCTGTACAAATTCACAGCATATCCTGCGGTTCAATACAAGCTTGCAAGATGCTGTTTTCAATCGGTAATGTCAACATGCCGTCAGTCAGCCGGGTGGACCGTGGAATCCGGTCAAGCAACTTAGGGTCCATATCACCGGTCTAACAAGTATGGACGCAAAACACCTTTCCCTCTTGTAACCGAAGGAGACCGGCGTGAGCACCTCAGGCATCCAGTCACTTATCGACCCGTCCAATGCGTTGTTTGAAGCAGCCCGCACCGGCAAGCGTCTGCCGAACATCGTTGTGGCCACGCTTATTCTCATAGCTGTAATGGCGGTCGGTTTTGCTATCACCGGGATAGCCGGGCGGCTGATCTATGGCGATACAGGCGATACTGCCCCACTGATGGAGGGGTATTACGGGTACATTATACCTTTCGCGCTGATAATCGGAGCTCTATGGGTTTGGGTGCGTGTCTACGAGAGGCGGCGATTCGCCTCGATCGGTCTCGGTGCTGGGGGGGCCTTGTTCAAATACGCCGTCGGGTTGGCCGTTGGCTTCGGAATGGTGGCGGTGACTGTTGGCCTAATGTGTATCAGTGGCGGTGTCGCTTTGGAGCCGGCCGGGGACGTGGTAACCGGTGTTGCCGCCGTGGGTGGCAGCCTGCTGGTCCTGATGGGGTTTGGTGTTCAGGGGGCGAGCGAGGAAATCATCACCCGCGGCTGGTATATGCCTGTGCTGGGTGTGCGCTACAGGCCCATCACAGGGGTAATCGTGTCAACGGTTCTGTTTGCAGGTCTTCACGCACCGACTCAGCCGGTCTATATCGTGAATCTCCTGCTTTTCGGTTTGTTCCTGGCCCTGTATGCTCTTCGTGAGGGGACCATCTGGGGGATATGTGGCTGGCACACCGCCTGGAACTGGAGCATGGGGAACGTGTTCGGCTTAAAAATCAGCGGACATGATCCCTTCGGCGACACAATAATCAATCTACAGGCAACTGGTCATCCGCTTCTGAGCGGCGGGGAATTCGGACCCGAGGGCAGCCTGTGGGCCACGCTCGTGTTGGCGACGGGAATTGTGACAGTTATCCTCTCAGCCCGAAAACGTGACCGCGTTTCCCCTGTTTGACAATCCCTATGGGCTCACCGGCCTCATGGCATTCCAGCCTGTGGCTGCACAGCCTATTCCGTATTCTCCGGCCTGAACTGGTCAATAATCCCGGCGTCGACCCAGTAGATGTCGAAGGATCCGTGCTGTGGTTTCGTGTTGTAGTTCAGGATATCGTAGAAGCCGGCCGAGTCCTCATTCCAATTGTGGCTCTCGAGCTTTCCGGTGAATAGGATGTACTTGCCATCAGGCGTGATTCTCGCTGCGCCTTCAGTGAACTTTGAGTTGAACGCCTCGCCCATGTTCCTGACAGGAGTCCAATTGTCATTCTCATCTCGAAAGGTAATGTACAGATCGGTCGAGCCGTATGAGTCATCCCTTCCGTATACCGGCAGAATCATGTAACTCTCGTCGGGTGCGATGACGCCATCGAACTGTGATTTTACACTATTGACCGCGTCAGGCAGTCTCTCCGGTTCCGAGTACTTCCCGTCGCTAAACGCTGAACGATAGATCAACTGTTCATCGGCTGTCATGAGCGTGTAGTAGACCACTCCGGACGTCGTTACCGAAATGCCCGTGACCTCGCCTCTTCCGTTTATTGGTGCCGGCATCAGGACGGGCTCCCCCCAGCCACTGCTGTCCTTTCGGACAACCCAGAAATTATACTGGTTATTGAATTGCGGATCGTTCGTCGGCTTGTTTGAGGTATAGTACAGTTCCGTACCGTCATAACTGAGGAAGGGATATCCCTGCACAAACTCTCTGTCTGCGAAATTGACAAACTCGGGGACAGTCCACACGCCGTTCTCGATTTTGGAGTATACAATTGACAGGTTCACCTTCCCCTTGTGGAAGTAGCCGGAATTATAATACATCTCATCACCGTCGGGACTGAAATTACATGTTCCATCCATCAGGCCGGTTGAGACAATACCCGGCGCAAACAACTCGGGTGTCAGGCCCGGGGTCTTCTGTCCGAAATAAGGCCCCCTCAGGACGGGAAATCCGCCCTCGTCAATAGTCGAGCCGCTTTGTTGACCGCAATGGCTCAAGATTGCCGCTACGACAATCAGACCAACCAGCGCGCATAGTCTTCTAATCATGATACCCTCCCATATCCGATGACAATCGAAGCCAGTCTCTGACTGCTGTCTGTCTTCATGCTGCCTTTCAATTGTTTTCTAATCCTCTGTCGATCGCCAAACCTAAGGCGGTCGGGCCGTATCTCAAAGCCTTTTTTCGTCGGCCCGAAGGCACATTCATTTGGATTGGGTTGACAGGCCCGGCGCGCTGATTCACCAGTTCCGAAATCTACGAAACCCTGCCTACCTGTCAGGGGAGTGATAGCCGCAGGGGTGCTTCACTCATGTACAATTGCATCCACCGGATTGGCTCGGGCAGCCCGAATTGCCTGATAACCTACCGACAACAAAGCCACAATCAGAGCAAAGCACCCCACCATAAAGAAGAGACCGACACTCAACTCAGCACGGTAAGCGAATTCCTCCAGCCAGCGTTTCATGACAAACCAGGCCAGAGGCCATGCAACGATGTTGGACACAGCGACCAGGACAACAAACTCTTTTGAAAGCATGCCGACGATGTTTGTGACAGTCGCTCCCAGCACCTTTCGTATGCCGATTTCCTTGGTCCGCTGCTCGGCGGTATAAGAGGCGAGGCCGAATAACCCGAGACAGGCAATGAAAACAGCCAGCAGGCCGAAACTCCCGGCCAGATTCCGCATCTGTTCCATTGATCTGTATTCCGCATCGAACTCTTCATCAAGGAATGAATACTCGAAGGGGTGATCCGGCAGGAGTCTCTCCCATGTTTCCTGCAGGTGTTGCATTGAGGCACCAACAGACCGCCCACTGATACGGACCGACATGACACTCGGCTCATCAAATACAAAGCAGTCTTCAGCGATCATCATAATAGCCAGCGGTTCAACGGCCGCATTAAGAGGTTGGAAATTGAAATCCTCCAGCACCCCGATCACCTTACGGTCCTCGCCCCAGACGCTGATATCGGCCCCGATTATCGGTGATAGATTCATTAAGCGCGCCAGAGTTTCGTTGATCAGGCAAGCATGTTTCAGGTCGGTTGTATGTTCCGTGCTGAAATCTCGCCCCTCAACAATCTTGATCCCGTAGGTTCGGGCGTAATCGTATTTCGCAAAGTTCATGGAAACGCTTGCCTCATCATCTGACTGCCGCCCTTCCCAATCCGCCGCTGTGAACATATGCCAATACGGTAAGGGCTGGCCGACACCGGTAGCCGATATGATCTCGGGGCTTGTCAGCATTTCGTTCTTCAGAACGTCATACAGGCCTCTGCTCTCACCTCTCAGGGGGATGTTTATTACCTGTTCCTTATTGTATCCAACATCCCAGCCCTTGATGTGGTTTATCTGCGTGTAGACGATGGCGGTGCCTGCGACAAGGAATATCGTCAGGGCGAATTGAAAGACAACCAGCACTCTTCGCAGAGTGAAGTGCTTCCCTGCTGATTCGTGGCCTTTTCTGAGCGTCAGTGCCGGGTGATAGCGGGACAGGAGCAGGGCCGGATACGCACCTGCCGCCAGCGCCGTCACTGCAAGGACCCCGATGATCACCAGAATTACCACAGCGTCATTCATCAAACTGAGTGATAGCTGCATTTGAAACAGCGCGTTGAACGACGGCAAAACCAGCTCAACAATGATCAATGCAATAAAGAACCCAATGATAGTCAAAAGGAATGATTCGCCCAGAAACTGCATCACCAGCTGGCCCCTCCGGGCACCCACCACTTTCCTTATCCCCGTTTCTCTGCTTCTCATCCGGTGTCTGGCCGTTGACAGATTCGTAAAATTAACACAGGCCATAGTCAAAATGGCGATGGCAATGGCCGCAAAAACGGTGACTCCTTTTTTGGCATCAGAAAACCTGAAATACAGATCGGCGATGTTAATTGCAGATAGCTGGACACCTTCTTCATCATCATATTGATCATTGGCAAGGTCGGATATCTTTTCGGTAAGAGTCGCGGCAGTGACACCCTTCTGTACCCTGACATATGTCCTGGAACCCCATGCATTCCATGCCTCATAGTATCCGGGGAAATCCGGATTTCTCTGCCGTTCGAACTCTATTGAGACCAGCATGTCGAACTGCAGTGTCGAATTGTGCGGCATGTCCGCAACCACACCGGTAACCAGAAGATCGTGATCATTGTCCAGCGACAGAATCTCACCAACCGCATCCTGCTCGGGGAAAAACCTGGATGCTATCTTCTGCGTGATGACGATCGAATTGGGATCGGCCAGAGGAGCCCTGGAGTCTCCGCTGATGAACGGGAGCTCAAACACATCGATGATCGATGGGTCCACCGCCAGGTATTCCTCATATAATTGGCGTAAACCGGCACTTACAAGAACCTCCGACGTGCCCATGGTGCGGCCTGCGTATTCGATTTCCGGTACCTGATCCTGTAGAAACGGCGCGAGGGCATTGGGGCAGTGGCGCTCACCATTTGCCAGGATGGCATGAATGCGGTCAACTTCGGCATAGTGCTTATCATGACCCAACTCATCCAGTATCCAGAGACTGATGAGCATGCAGCAGGCCAGTCCGATGGCCAGACCAGCCACGTTGATAAAAGTGTACCCTCTTTGCTTTCGGATACCTCTCAGTGCGATTTTCAAGTAGTTGCTGAACATTTCCTCTCCTTGTGGCTCATTCTGCACTACATTGTAGCAACGAAAATGCCAATTTCGCTAAGCCGCTAATATGTAGGAGCTTACATTGAGTGCGGGGTAGTGTCAGCGTCCGCTTCTGATACAACCACTGTTCACGTGCGGACACTTCCTCGCAAAAAGGGACTCCTGAGGGACCAGCGTGGAATAGTCTCCCCGTCCTATGGTAAAATACGCATCGCGCGCGACGGAATCTCTACGTCGAACCTTCTGACCGGTACTCTGGCAGCCTGCCTGAACTCGCGCCGGGTAGCTTTGAGACGCAACTGTTTGCCGTCTGTAAACTCAAACTTTCTTAAGAGGAAACGGCCCTTCTTGCGATCGTAGGTCAGATTGATTTCCCAGTCGCACAGGGGCCTGAAAATTCTGAATTCTGGTTTGTTGCGATTGGAATAATCGGACAGCATTTCTATCGAGCTGTTCGTCGGTAGTGAGTCGGGCAGGTTTTGAAGGAGATCGCCGAGTGACAGATCACCCAGGCTGAACGGGCAATCGGTACCGGTGGCGATATCTTCGACAGCCTCATACACGTATTCATCGCGAGTCGGGAAATACAGAAGCAGAGAATCGGTCGTCAGACGTCCCTTGAGGGCTCCCTTACCCAGATAGGCTCTCCCTGCCAGAGCGATGAGAGTATCGGTCTGGTACAGCTCCAGCCGCACAGATGTCGGTTTCCCTTTGCGCCACAATCTGGCATCATAGAGGAAGGCATCCGCTCGGATTTTTTCGGGCTCAAGTTCTTCTGTCGAACGCTCCTGATCTACTCTGGGTGTGTAGCCAGGGCCACAGCCGGCAGCGGCAATTAAAAGCAGCCCCGTAGCAGTCATTAGTGACAGGTGATGGCAAGACATCACTGGCCCAGGATCATTCTGATGACGGCAAAGGCTGGTGGACCAAGGATCGTCCAGAAGACACCGGAGACCACCAGCAGAATCAAAAGAATCGGAGCAAAGGGATCAAGACGAGAGATTCTCTCGGCTGTTTCCGGTGATACGAGATTCTTCAATACGTGGGAGCCGTCAAGGGGAAACAGCGGGATCATGTTGAGAAAGGCTAGAAAGATGTTAATCGCCACACCAGCGCGGAGAACCCGATAGCCGAATTCTCCGACATCGATTGAGGCTCCTTGAACGGTTCTGAAAAGCAGACCGGCAAGCAGAGCCAGGCCGAAATTCGAGAGTGGTCCGGCGATTGAAATCCATATATCCGCAACCCGTAGATTACGCAGGTTGGCCGGATTGACCGGAACCGGTTTAGCCCAGCCAAATTGGAACTTACTGAATACCATCATTAAAGTCCCCATCAGGTCAAGGTGGGCGAGTGGGTTCAGTGTGAGGCGGCCCAGGTTCTTCGCCGTCGGATCGCCGAACCGGTTCGCCGTCCAGGCATGAAAGTACTCGTGCACCGTAAGTGAAAACAGGATCACCGGGGCGCCGACGATCGCACGTTGCCAGAAATCTTCACCAAACATCAGTCAATCGCCTTGCCAGAACACTCATTCTGTCCCAGTTCATTATACGCCATCATTGAAACCTCTCCCCCCGGAATCTGCAACAAAAATGGCATCGAGAACTATACATCCGCTCAGGACCGCGAGACTGAAGATGACCCGGCATCAAAGAACCTCCACGGGCGTTTTGCAGCCTTCTTAATGCCCACACGGGCGGAAGTGGCAACTCTGGCAGATGGGCCACCCCGGTTTTCAATCACCAGAAGGGAATTGGTGAGATCCATTCCATTGTGCTCTCTGGTCAAGCCGAATGACCGGCAGAATTTGCCGGGTCCGCTGAGTAGTTGGGCATCCGACTGGCCCGGTGAGTTACGCCTCATGATATCCAGACCTTCGCCCGGCTCAGCGGCCCGCAGGAGCACGGCGGCCGGGGAGCCTTCCGCTTCAGTCACGAAGTTAAGGCAGTGATACATTCCGTAGATGAAGTAAACGTAACTGAAGCCGGCCTTGCCAAACATGACCTGGTTGCGCTCGGTCAGGCCATTCGAGGCATGGCAGGCAGGATCGTCGCGACCGATGTAAGCTTCTACTTCTACGATGCGAGCCGACATTTTTCCCTCACCAGAGTAATAGACTATGTGCTTCCCGATCAGATCGCGCGCCACCTCGAGCGTCGGACGATCGTAGAAAGACCGTGCGAGCACTGTTCCCCGCTTTGATTTGGCTACGGTCACACCATCTACTCGCTCTCGCACTTGCCGACCGGCCTGGGAATAAGTGCCGCGGCGGCATCGAAATCAAAACCTACGTCCTCCGGCTGATGAGCGTCGGAGCCGATATATCCTATGTTCACTCCTGCCTTACGGGCCGCGTTGACAACTTTCATCTCCGGGAAATAGCTGTCCATACCTTTTCTCAAGCCGGAGGTGTTGATTTCAAGGGCAGTGTCTGTCGTCTTCAGAGCCGTGAAAATATCAGGAAGATAATCATAGAAAGCTTTGTCGAGGGAGTCCCCGTAGTGAGCGAGGCCGTACTTCCGCAGGTAGTCCAGATGTGCAACAGTATCAAACAGACCGCTTTCGGCCGCACGGATAATCTGCTTTGCGTATGCGGACACAACCTCTGCGGCCGACCGACCGGCGAAACAGCGTTCATACGACGTGTGGCAACTGAAACAGGCATCGAAGATCTCATGAATTCCACACAGCATGTAGTCGAACTCGAAGGCACTCATAAGCTCAGCGAGGTGTCGTTGACAACCATCATACCAACCGAACTCAAGGCCAAGTTTCACGGACAGTCCCACCGGGTAAAAAAGCTCACCCACCCTCCGAACGTCTTCCACGTAATACCGGAGGCTGTCTATGCCGGACGGCAACATCTCCCCCTTCACCCTGATGAAATTGTCCTCCCCCGATCCCCCCAGGCTGCTGTCATAGTGCGTGGTAAAACATAGCTCAGCAATACCTCGCTTGAGAGCCGCATGGCAGTAGTCGTCGAGCGTCCCCGCCGAGTCTATGGAATAATCACAGTGACAGTGATAATCGGCCAGGCCGGGTAACTGTAATGGCTCCAGGTCGTCAATCTCAGGCAAAGGCCCCTCCCACCAGGAAGGGGTTGCTGACCCGTTCAGTACCGACGGTGGTGCTCGGGCCGTGCCCGGGATAACATACGACAGAATCCGGCAGGCCAAGAATCTTGGCGCGGATCGACTTCAACAACTGCTCAAGCGATCCACCCGGCAGGTCGGTCCGGCCAATCGATCCGGCGAATAAAGCGTCGCCACAAAACAGGTTGCCGGCTGTCTCATCCAGGTAACAGACCGACCCGATCGAGTGACCGGGAGTGGCCAGCACCCGTAAGCTGACGGTGCCGAAGGTGATCACCTCTTCATCCGCGAGGCATCTATCGGGCTGCGGGGCCGATACGGGTATGCCAAAGAAAGCCGAGCCATTATCCATGGGGTCGTCGAGCAAAGCCTGATCACCATCCCCGATGTACAGGGGCAGCTTCAGGCTGTTTTTGACCTGTTCGACGGCGGCTATGTGGTCTATGTGTCCGTGTGTCAACAGGATCGCCCGGGGCTTGAAGCCTTCAGACCGGACGGCAGCCAGAATCTGGTCTCCGTCCGCGCCGGGGTCGATGATAACGCCGTCTCCGGAATCGCCGTCCCAGTACAAATAGCAGTTAACCGCAAACGGTCCCAGAACAAGCGCTTTGAGCTGCTTAGGCATGCCGGAAGATACACAGAGTTGCCCCGGAATCCAACCAATAATGATCCCAATGCCCTGCCCGGCAGATAGTTAAGCATCAGTCACCGGTTCGTGAAAAGCAAATAATGTTTGACCTTGTGAAAAAAATAACGTATACTCGCTGTTTACCTTTTTACCGGAAGGAGCCCTGTGCGCCGTGAGCACTGACGTAAGAAGCTCGATTGACGAACTCAAAGAAAAACTCGCAAAACTAGCGAGGTATCTTTGACCTCGACGATCGCAGACAGAAGATTGCAGCCTTAGAGGATGAATCCGTGCAACCGGGATTCTGGGACGACAATCAAGCGGCACAGGCGGTCTTGAAGGAAGTTTCTCTCCACAAGAAGTGGGTCGAGGCCGCTGACCGGCTTTCAGCAGAGCTTGCCGATGCCGCCGAACTGGTAGATCTGGTCGAAGACGGGTCACCGGAGGCAGAGGAACTGGCCAGTTCGGTTGATTCGGTATCCCGGGAGATTGCCCGACTCGAGTTCACAGCTCAGTTGTCCGGTCCGGACGACCACCGGGACGCTATTGTGACCATCCACCCGGGCGCCGGCGGGACAGAATCGCAGGACTGGGCAGATATGCTCTTCCGGATGTACAACCGCTGGGCCGAGCGTCGCAACTTCACGGTTGACCTGATGGACCTTCAGCCGGGTGAAGAAGCCGGACTCAAATCGGCCACTCTGGAGATCAAGGGTGATTATGCATTCGGGTTTCTCAAGGCCGAATCCGGAGTGCACCGGCTGGTGAGAATTTCCCCTTTTGATGCCAATGCCCGTCGTCACACATCATTCGTGTCGGTGCACATCTTCCCGGTGGTGGAGGACAACATCGAGATAGAAATCAAGGACGAGGATCTCCGCATCGATACTTACCGGGCATCCGGAGCTGGAGGTCAACATGTCAATAAAACATCGTCGGCCATACGTATCACTCACCTGCCCACCAACATTGTTGTTACCTGCCAGAGCGAACGGAGCCAGCACAAAAACCGGGATTCGGCCATGCTGGTTCTGAAATCCCGGCTCTACCAGTTACGGCGGGAAGAAGAAGCCAAAAAAATGGAGAAATTTGAAAAGGCCAAAAAGAAGATCGAGTGGGGATCACAGATTCGATCCTATGTGTTTCACCCTTACAACATGGTGAAGGACCATCGTACGTCCTGTGAGACGTCGAACGTACAGGCGGTTATGGACGGTGACCTTGATCCCTTTATCCAGGCCTACCTGTCCGACCCGGAACTCAGAAGCCAGTTTGTTTAGATCAATGGAAGCGGAATTCTGAACAGCAGCGGAGGACGAGCATGCGACCACTTTCTATTATCAGAGACAAAGCAAAGGCCAAACGGCGGCATGTGGTGCTTCCTGAGGGCACTGAGCCCCGTGTTATAAGGGCCGTCGGGACGATTATCCAGGAAGAACTGGCCTCGGTTACGCTGCTTGGAGATGTGGACGAGGTGAAACGACTGGCTGCCCAGGAGGGCGTTGACCTTACGGACGTGAACGTAGTGAACCCGGCCAACTCTCCGGACTTTTCGGGCTATGTCGAGCAGTTTATGGAGATTCGGCGTGACAAGGGAATTACCGAAGAGGCAGCCCGGGAGACAATTCAGAATCCGCTGTTTTTCGGGGCCATGATGGTCCGTAACGATAAGGCGGATGCCTCTGTCGCCGGGTCAGTGAACACCACGGGCGATGTTCTTCGTGCGGGTATACAGGTGATTGGTTTGAAGCCGGGTATAAAGACCGTCTCAGGCGCTTTCATGATGACCGTGCCGGAATATCGCGGGGTTCAAGACAAAGTGTTTCTTTATGCCGACGGCGCTGTGACGCCGAACCCCGACGCTGAACAGTTGGCTTCCATAGCTGTCTCCACGGCTGAGACGATGGAGAACCTGATCGGCGAAGAGCCGAAAGTGGCCCTGCTGTCGTTTTCCACCAAGGGCTCGGCAAAGCACGAAGATGTTGACAAAGTGCTGGCGGCGCTGGAAATACTGAAACGGGACTACCCGGAATTGAAGGTTGATGGTGAGCTTCAGGTCGATGCCGCCATCGTTCCTGAAATCGGCAAGCGCAAAGCGCCCGGATCGGAAATCGCCGGAGAATCCAATGTACTTATCTTCCCGGATCTGGATGCCGGTAATATTGCTTACAAACTGACCGAACGACTGGCCAGAGCCACGGCCACCGGGCCGATTGTGCAGGGTCTGGCCAGACCGGCTAATGATCTGTCGCGCGGCTGTTCGGTCGATGACATAGTCGACGTGTGTGCTATCGCCATACTTATGAAAGGCTGATGATATGAGTGTGAGTCAACTTGCCCGCGAAGTTCAGGAATCCCCGACCCTGAAAATGAACGAGGCGGCCCGGCTGCTTCGCGAAAAGGGTGAGCCGGTGATCCATCTCGGTGCGGGCGAGCCAAAGAGCAAGGTGCCGATCGATGCCATCCTGAGTTGTGCCGCCAAACTGAAGACGGCCGACATCCGATACACCCCCACCGAGGGAATCCCGACCCTGACCAAGGCAATTATCCGCTACACAGAGGAAAGCTACAACAAGATCATCGGACACGAAAACGTCATAGTCCACGCGGGCGCTAAGCAGGCTTTTTATAATCTGATGATGACAATCATCAACCCACAGGATGAAGTGATTATTCCAGCTCCCTACTGGGTCAGCTACCCGGAGATTGTGAAGATGGTATACGGTGTCCCGGTGCTGGTTCACCCGGAAGACGGCCGTTTCTATCCGACCATGAGCGACATCACTCAGAATGTCGGGTCCTATACCAAGGCTGTCGTCATCAACAGCCCGAACAATCCATCCGGCGCCGTATACCCGGAAGAGTTCATCGGCGAACTGGTGGAGTACTGTGAGAAGAAAAGCATCTACCTCGTAATGGATGACATCTATCAAAAGCTGGTATTCAACGGCAAGACCGCACCTCCCTGCTTTAATTACAGCAAAGACGATACGGATTCGTCCCGGCTCGTCGTCATCAACGGTGTCTCAAAGATGTATGCTATGACCGGCTTCAGAATCGGATGGACCATCACCAACCGGAAGATTCGGGAAGCCATGCTGAACGTGGCCGCTCAGAACACGTCCTGTCCCTCGGTCCTGCTGCAGACAGCAGCCGCCGGTGCCCTCAACGGCGTGCAGACAAGTGTTGAGTCTCTGAGAGTGTTTCTTGAGAATAATCGCAATGTTATGGTTAACGAGCTGAGAGCCTTCAACGGGATAAAAATTATCCCGCCCGATGGCACGTTCTATTGTCTGCCCGATTTCCGGGCTTACAGCAAGGATTCCGTTGAACTGGCCCAATTCCTCCTGGACAAGGCTCTTGTTGTTACGGTCCCGGGCAAGGAATTCGGGATGGAGGGTCACCTTCGGTTAAGTTACTGCGGAACGGTGAAGGACATCACCGAGGGGATTGCCCGCATCAAGTGGGCGCTTGATCCGGATTCGCCGAACGAAATATACATAGGTGATCGCAAGCTCAGGAGAGACTGGAAATGAACAACTATATCATCAAGATCAAGACTCCGGCCCAGGATCAGGCCAAATCGCTCAAGAGTGATTACAGTCTTTCCAATCATGGTTTGAGAAACCTTCACAATGTCTACTGGAACCTGCCGACACCAGCTCTGTATGAGGAGATCATCTTCCGGTCGGAAGCCAAGCTGTCATACATGGGTCCGGTGGTTGTCAGTACCGGGCGACACACAGCGCGCTCGGCCAATGACAAGTTTGTGGTCAGGGAATCAGAAAGCGAAGATCATGTCTGGTGGGGGGAATACAACCGCCCTTTCAATCTGGACAAATTCAACGCGGTATATCAGCGGCTCCAGGGATTTTTGCAGGGACGGGATCTTTTTGTTCAGGATCTCTATGCCGGTGCGGATGAAAACTACCGTCTTCCGGTCAGGGTGATTACCGAGTATGCGTGGCATTCGCTATTCGCCCGGGATATGTTGATCGAGCCAGAGACAAACGATGAGCTGAGGCAGTTCGTGCCGGAATTCACTGTCATTTCCGTACCGTCTTTCCAGGGTCTGCCGGAGATCGACGGAACCCTCTCCCCCACGTTCATCCTTCTCAATTTCGACCAGCGCGTCTGCCTGATCGGTAACTCCGGCTACG
>CP070824.1:1399395-1416333 GCA_020344395.1 Candidatus Zixiibacteriota bacterium
AACGACCCCGAGCCGCGTGATGCCGGTCCATTGCGCGTATAGAAAGGTGAGTATCGCCAGCGAGGCGGTTATGTTGATCGAAGTGGAAGGGGAATGACCACCGGGGATTATCCCCATCAGATTCATGGCCAAAATATAAAAGAACAGCGTCCCCAGATACGGGATATATTTCTTCGTGTCCTCACCGAGGATGGAATAGACGAAATTGTACATCCCCTCGACCATCATCTCCAGAAGGTTCTGAAGCGGTCCGGGGATCATCTGTCGCTTGGCGTAGACGCGCATCGACACCGCCGAAAAGACGACGGCAATAAAGAAAGCGTAGATGATGTTAATCCAGTGATAGGCGGCACCGTCGGTGCCGAAAACCATAGCAATCAGGCTCGGCAGGTGTGGCGGCCCGCTGTGATCCTCACCGTGCTCGTCACCATGAGCCTCCTCGCCGGAGCCGCCTGAAGCCACCATAAGAAGAGCGCCGACCCAACTCGGAGCGACCAGCATCAGTTTGTGCAGAGTCAGTAGAATCACGCGGCACCCTCTGCGTGGATGTCTTCACCAGGGTTGTCATGGATGCCCGTAATCAAACGTCCGAGGACTTTAAGGATAATGACCGCAAAAAACGAGGAAAACCCGATCAGAAGATACAGCGGGTCAAATATCGGCGCTTTGAGCAGGAAATACCCGGCGACATAGAGCAGGGGGAATTTAAAAAGGCCAATGCCGATGGCTTTGGGCTTATCGACTCCCCCCGGACGAATCGTCACCCGGACCAAAGCCGAGATAAACAGGAGGTTAAAAAGTCCCCACACCCCGCCGGTAAACACGGCCAGACTGGGATAAAACCCGAGGTAGTATATCCCGAAGGGGAAAAATATAACCAGAAGGATAGCGGTTGTTTTCAGGGTGCGAATGATGAGATCAAGTCCCATTTTCTTCGGCGTCCTTCTTTTCATTCAATGCCTGCGCCTTCTTGACCAGGCTCGCTATTTCTCGGCCAGCGGCCGCAAAACCGATGACAAGTCCGGCGATCAGCAGATACGGATCAGTACCGAACTTTCGGTCGGCCCAGGAACCCGCCAGAAAGCCGAGCGCCGGCGCAGCGATCAGGATGGCCGGGACAGCCGCAAGCAGACTGATCTGAGCGAAGCTCTTATCCTGCTTTTTCTTCCGCGGATCCAAAAGTGGGCACACAGCAGCCACTTTCCCGTCAAAATTTACGGCCGCTAATATCCCTCGCCAGGTTAGCTATGTCAACAGGTTTTTGCCGTATTTTGTGAAAAAATTATCAAATTCCCTGGTCGTCACCCCCGGGTGATGGCGAGAGAAGCGGCCCTTGCTGGCAATCTTTCAGCTTGATGCTCCGGGCCTCACACGTTTATACTACTGACTGGTTGGGAGGACAGGATGTTCAGATCTGGTCATATAATGTTGATCATCGGACTGCTGGCAACCGTTGGTTGTTCCGGCGGATCGAACGACGGAGACGACGAGATCCAGCCGGGTGCGTCGCCGGAATACGCCGATGCGGCAACGCTTTATCATCAGGCGGCCGAGAAGCTGGCCAGTGACTATTTTGGCGATCTCCAGACGGCCCTGCAGGCAGCCCTGAACGAAGGGGATGCTGTTAGCACCCTGCAGATATGTTCAGAGATAGCACCCTTGCTGGCCGACCTGAATTCCGGGGGGGGCTGGAGGATCGGCCGGGTGAGCGAACGGTTCCGTAACCCGGACAACCGGGCCGACACTCTCGAACTGGCTATTCTGGCCCGTTTCACTGACAGCGCGACAGTACCGTTCACCGAAACCTGGACCGAAACCGACAGCGGGGCGGTCTTTCGTTATTATCAGCCAATCCGTACGAGGCAGCTTTGCCTGAAATGCCATGGCGACATGCAGACTCTCGGGCCCGGTGTGTACAGCCGACTCAAGAGGCTCTATCCGCTTGACCGGGCCACCGGCTACCATGCCGACGAACTTCGCGGCATGTTTGTTGTGGAAGCTGCCTGGCCGGAGGGCGTGGCGCAGGCGGAGAGGTTGGTGGGGGGTGCGGTTAAGACATCGGAACAGGGATTGGACCAGTAACTCCGTGACTAAGCCTGGCGGGTGGACCTCAATATCGTAGTCGCCGATGAGGAGGTTGCGGTCGGACACACCGCAAATGATGGCCAGTCCGACTCGCAGAGCGCCTGCTCCGGCAGCCTCCAGCCTTCATTTCCGCCAAAAAACCGCTTGATTCGCGCGCCCCGTAGCCTGATATTCCCGCCGACAGGATACCATACCTAATCAAACGTATGTACATCGCCAAGTAAACGCTTACACCCATAACCGGCGCATTAATATCCTTGCACCTCACGACAATGCGCAAGTGGAGGAGAAGCTATGCTGTTAAACCGTAACCGGGCCGGCCGCAGTGACTTGCTGCTCTTGCTATTACCGGCGATCTGTCTGGCCCTCACCTCAGGAGCGACCGCCGGGACGCTCAGCGGCAATGTGACGGACATCGCCGACGGCACCCCGCTCCTTGGAGTGACTGTGACCGCTACGCCGGTCGACTCCGATCTCGAGCCATTCGTGACCTCATCTGACGAAAACGGTGATTACGAGATACCCAATCTCCCGCCCGGCAGATATCGGGTTACTGTTACCCATGTCGGGTTCACCGCCACCAGTTCGACTGTCGAGATCGGGTCGGACAGTGATTCAAAATCGTACAGTTCCGGCCTGAGAGCAAAGGTTCTGAATCTCGATGCCATCTCAGTCAGTGCCTCGCGCCGTCCGGAGAAGATTCTCGACGCTCCTGCGGCGGTGAACGTGGTCGAGGCCGAGGACATCCAGCAGCGTACCACCCTGACGCCCACGGAACATATCAAGGGAATGCCGGCTGTGGATGTCGCCTCGGTTGGGCTCAACCAGTCGACGGCCGTGGTGCGTGGCTTCAACAACATCTTTTCGGGCGCGCTTCTGGTGCTGACCGACAACCGGATCGCCCGCGTGCCGTCGCTGAGGTTCAACGCGTACAATTTCATACCTACAGCAAATGAAGATGTTGAACGCATAGAAGTTGTTTCCGGGCCAGGTTCAGCGCTGTACGGCCCCAACGCCGCATCGGGCGTGATGCATGTTATTACCAGGTCCCCGTTCACCTCACAGGGGACAACCGTCAGCGTTGGCGGCGGGCAGCGCGACCTGGCCATCGGTTCCGTCCGGCACGCCGGGATCCTCGGGGAGCGGGTCGGTTACAAGGTTTCAGCCCAATACTACCAGGGGGATGATTGGGAGTACTACGATACCACCTACGAGGAACCCGTTATCCAGAAGTTCAGGCTTTCTGCCTCGGGTCCCGAGCCGGTGGGTGATTCACTCCCGAATCAGCGTGATTTCGATATCGAGCGCATGGCCGGCGAAGCACGGGTTGACTTTCTGATTAACGACAATACCCAGTTGATCGTCAATGGCGGTTTCAACCGGGCCAGCAGCATTGAGCTTACCGGTCTGGGCGCCGCTCAGGCCATCGACTGGACGTATTCATATGCCCAGGCACGTTTCAATTATAAAGACCTGTTTGTTCAGGGTTTCGTTAACATGAGTGACGCCGGCGACAGCTACCTGCTAAGAACCGGGCAGTTGATCGTCGACAAGTCGCGCCTGTGGGCGGGTCAGGTCCAGCACAGCTACAGGCCTTCCGAAAAAGTCCTGCTCACTTATGGCGCGGACGCTTTGCTGACACGACCCAATACCGAAGCGACTATTAATGGCGGCAACGAAGAAGATGACGACATCGACGAGATAGGTGCTTATGTCCAGGCGGACGGCCAGGTCACGGAGAAGGTCAAGCTGGTTGGTGCCTTGCGAGTAGATGATCATAATCGCCTGGATGATCTGGTCTGGTCGCCCCGTGCGGCTATCGCATATCAGCCTATGGATAACCAGAACCTTCGGTTCACCTACAACCGCGCCTACAGTTCGCCTGACAACAACAACCTGTATCTGGACATTCTTCAGGCGGTAGATCCGTTCTATACGGGTCTCGACATCAGAGCCCAGGGTGTTCCAGAGACAGGGTTTCATTGGGATATCAACAGCAATGGCGCACGCTTTCGTTCGCCGTTTGCGCCTTTAGTCGGCGGGGCAGTGTCTGACTTCTACGAATTCAATGACCCTAGATTCACCAACTATGCATGGGCTACAGGGCGTGGATTTGCATTGAACACACTTGGCGCGCAACTCAGCGGTTCCCCTGATTCAGCTACGATCCTGACGATACTCAACGGTGTGGCACCAATGACACTGCCAAACATAAGCAACAAGCTGCGCTCTTTCAACGTAGGGACCGAGTCCTTTGATGACGTTTTGATGAGTGATATTGTCGATATAGAACGATTAAAGCCAACTGTTACCCAGACCTTTGAAATCGGCTACAAAGGCTTGGTGGGTAAACGACTGAGTCTTGGTGTCGACCTGTTTGCGACGAAGAAGAACGATTTTATCGGTCCGTTGACTGTGGAGACTCCGAACGTATTTCTTAATGACGCCGATCTAGCCCTTGTTCTGACGGATTCAATCCCGGCTGGTTATGCCGCACTTTCGCTTGCAGAGCAGCAGGCGCTCGCTTTCCTGGATAATCCCGTTTACGGCGGTGATGACGATGGTAGCCCGGTGGACGAACTGATAGCCATGTTTACGAAGGGCGGTACCAGTGCAGCTCTCGGAACCGTGAGTCCGATAGAGGCAACTGACCCCACTGCCGTTCTGGTCACGTACCGCAATTTCGGTGATATCAGTTTTGTGGGCGGCGACATATCGTTCGCTTATCACCTTAACCAGAACTGGGATGTTGGCGGGACATACTCGTACATATCGAAGAACTTCTTTGCGAAGGACGCCGACCAGGTTCACGACATCAGCCTGAACGCTCCCAAGCACAAAATTGGGTTCAGCCTGCGCTACAGTCGACCGGAGTATGGCCTGGTGGCCCAGTCGAGAGTCCGGTTTGTCGATGGGTTCAAGATGTACGGTCCGTTCATTGGAACTGATGTTGAATCCTACACGGTTGTTGACCTTAATGCCGGTATAGACCTGTGGTATGGCACGCACCTGTCGATGACGGTGCAGAACGTTTTTGACAACAAACACATAGAGTTTGTAGGCGCTCCGGAGATCGGAAGGCTGGCCATTGCCCGCCTCTCGCGCACGTTCTGAGCGCCGAGCACCGGCGGGCTCGGTCCCTTTCCGGGTTCAAAGGACAGTACAGACTATTGACATGAACACAGAATCAACCTATTAAGAGGTTGATTCTGTGCGGTAAGAGTTCCAGGCTCTCGCAGACACTGCGGGCGGCCAGGGACAGCCGGGCTTTCCGGACGGGGATCCATGACATGAAATAGGTCTTACAACGATATGCCTGATTAGTGATAAGGAGAGAGGAACGCATGAGCAAGACAGAGGAAAATCTCAAGGAGGCTTTCGCCGGGGAATCACAGGCGAGAAATAAATACACCTATTTTGCCCAGGTGGCGCGGAAAGAAGGTTACCACTATATCGCGAAGATCTTCGAGGAGACAGCCGATAACGAGAAACGTCACGCCAAAGATGAGTTCGCTCTGCTGAACGGTATCGGCGACACAGCGGCCAATCTTCAGGAAGCGATCAATGGGGAGCACTACGAGACTACCTCAATGTACCCCGAGTTTGCCAAGGCTGCCGAAGGTGAGGGCAATAAAGAAGCGGCCTTGCTGTTTCGCCAGATCGCCCAGATCGAAGCTCACCATCGCGATCGCTACAAGAGGCTGTTGGAGATGGTGAAAGCCGGCACGGTGTACAAGCGCGAGAAGCCCATCAAGTGGAAGTGCTCTGTATGCGGGTACATACACGAAGGTACCGAGCCACCGGCCAAGTGCCCATCCTGTAAGCACGCCCTGGAATACTACGAGCCGGCCAATATGGATATCTGAGACGTAAGCGGTGGCCGATCGATGATAAGTCGTCTGCCGATTCTGGATCCTATCAGTTAGTCGGAAGAACATCCGGGCTGTTTCATTGATTTGAAACTTTGCGTAAGTACTTACGTAACTCATAACGTAATTTCAGATATTTGCTCGTTCTTTGCCATTCGGTCTTATGGATACAGATCTGTTGAAAGAACTTGGCCCCCTGGCATTCGCCAGTCGCCTGAAGCGGCTAAGTAACAGACTCATGAATGACGTCTCCCGGATATACGAAGAGAACCGGTTTGAATTCCAGCCGCGCTGGTTTTTGATTGCATACCTGTTGAAGGATGAATCGCCAATGTCCATTACTGCAATTGCAAAACGGCTTGGCTTGACGCATCCTTACGTGATTCAGGTAAGTAAGGAGATGGCGGCCCACCAATTGATCATTCCTTATGCGGATAAAGAGGATGCGCGGCGGACGTACCTTAAGCTGAGCCCAAAGGGCAGGAAGCTGACAGGGAAACTGGAAGAGTTCTGGATTGACATCTCACAGTGTACACAGCAAGTGATTGACGCATCAGGCACAGATGTACTGGAAGGTATTACCAGAATTGAAGAGGAGCTGTACAAAAAGAGTGTTTATAGAAGAGTCATTGAACTGAGAAAGACAAGGACACAACGGGGAGGTAGTGATGCGAAATAAAGGAGTATTCGTTATCAGTCTGGTGCTTATGCTGGGCACACTGTTCTTTTCGCCGTCAATACCTCAGACGGCCGCACAACCCGCACAGGGGATCGACGCAGCAAAACAGCTTGAGATCATTGATTCAGTGGCATCTGTATTTAATAGACTATATGTTTTTGAAAATGTTGCGGGCGAAATGGCTGCATATTTGCACAAGCGGTATGATGAGGGAGGTTACGCTGACATAACATCGGAGAGGGCGTTCGCCTGGGCGCTTGAGCAGGACCTGCGCTCTGTTTCGGGCGATCAGCATATCAGGATCCGACACCGCCCTGATGAGTATTTCGAAAGAGTGTCGCGGGCGGGGCCATCCAAAGACGAGATCGAAAGAAGAATCCTGCGGCAGAGGCAGAGCAACTTCGATTTTCAAACAGTTGAAAGTCTTCCGGGAAATGTTGGTTACGTCAAATTCAACAGTTTCTCGGACCCAAAATACGCGGCGCCGACAGCAATAGCAGGGCTCAACTTTCTTGGCAACAGTGATGCTATAATAATTGACCTTCGCGATAATGGCGGCGGCAGTCCCCTGATGGTGCAGTTTCTGGCGAGCTACTTTTTTGACGAGGCTACGCATATAAACAGCCTGGTATCAAGGGGGGAAGGGACCGAGCAACAACTGTGGACTCACTCGTATGTTCCGGGGCCACGAATGGCCGGCATGGATATATACGTGCTGGTGTCCTACGATACGTTTTCTGCGGGAGAAGCATTGGCGTACCATCTGCAACAGGCGGGGAAGGCGACTATTGTCGGTGATTCGACGGCGGGCGGAGCGCACCAGAGTACGTATGTCCAGATTCAGGATCTCAATATTGAAATTAAAGTGCCCTGCATGAGAGCTGTGAGTGCATTTTCAAAGACAAACTGGGAGGGTGTCGGACTCCAGCCTGACATCAAGGTTCCCTCATACGAAGCGTTTGATGTTGCATATCTGCACGCTGTGAAAAGGATAAAGGAGAAGAGCGATGACGCAGAATTCAAGGCTCGCCTGGATTGGCTGCTCCCGGCCCGTGAGTCTAAGGTAAAGCCGGTGTTTGTGGGTGAGGAAGTCCTACAGAGCTATGTCGGCCAGTACGGTCCCATTAAGGTATTTTATGCAAATGGCTCTTTGTTTTTCGAGTATGAAAACAGGCGACAGATGAAAATGTATCCCATGAGCGAGATGAAGTTTCGCTGCGGGGTGTTTGATGAATACCAGATAGAATTTCATCTGGACGACAACGGTGTACCATGTGCCGGGACTATATCTTTTGAGGACGGAACAGTGTTCAAGGAACCGAAGACTTAGACGGCGGCGTTTCTTGAAGTCGAGGGCACGAACTTCAAATGTGAGCTTTCGCCATACAAAAACCCGGTGGATCTCCTACGATATCATCAATTCGCTGAGGGGGGCAGTATCAGTTCGACCCAATTGTCGGCGTTTTCAAGACCGGCGTTCTCCGGGTAGTTGTACGTTTTCTTTCCGTCAGCGGCGATTTCTATAAGACCGATGGTGAGTTTAAGGCGGTTTCCGGAGAACATCTTCCTGCTAATCTTGAACTCCTTGCTCTCCACCTTTTCGACGACGTCGCCATACTTCTCAATAGGCCGACCGGCCGCAACCCAGGCATCTATTTTTGTTTCGTCTTCCTTTGAGAGGTTGGCGTCCCAGTGTTTGATATTGCCCATCTCAAACCTGGTGCCTGCAGGAAAACCGGATAATCCTTCACCTAGCCTGCCGGAGACATGTAAAAGGTAGACATCCTTTTCGTTCTCTGTCATTCTGATTTCGCATACTCCGATTACAACCAGGGTGGGTGATTTGACGGCGACGTATAGCATCTGCGAATCGGCTTTCAGACAGACATCGTAAGCTTCGGATATGGGAAAAGTCAGCGCATCCTCCCATTCCCCCTCCGAGATCATTCCGTCGATGACAATCTGCTGACCCTCACCGTACGGAACAACAATGCTCTTTGATTCGGCATTGTATGCCGGCTCTTCCTTTTGCCCAGGCGATTGAGCCGGGAGATTGATGCCAGGCAACAATATAAATGATAAAGCGAGCGCACATTTCATCATGGGTTACTCGTTTGAAGAGTTTATCATCCAGGTGTCAACTCAGGTTCTTCCTGGCGCCGACGGCAGCGTGCAGCCAGGCATGCGGACTTAGGACATCCGCATAGCTACTGCTTTTCAAGCTCCTTTAACATCTCTTCGGCGTTTGTGTTATTCGGATTAAGCTCCAGGGATTTCCTGTAATTTATGATCGCATTCTCCGTATCACCGCTTTTCATGAGAGCCTCGGCGTAGCTGTCATAGGTGTTGGCTGACTGCGGGAATGCTTCCACGTTCAATCGAAAGGCCACAATGGCCTCGGAGAATTTCTCTTTATTTAACAGATAGTAACCGATGCCATTCATTGAAGACTCTTCTATATAAATATCGCTTCCCTCGCTCATAAGCCTTCTGACTTTTTCGAGCGCAACAGAGACCGAATCGAGCCCGTGTGCCATTATTATTTCGGAAGCCGGGTTCTTGTGTTGCAGAAAGAACTGCCTGATATGGGCCAGGTGCTGTGGTCTCATCCAGTCATCACTGTTGTCCTTATAGACCTGCATTTCCTTGACATAGGCGAACTCATTCTCGAGAGAAAGTTGTTCGTTGATTTCTGGTATGTCTTTACCTTCAGCCTCCGCCTTCGCGACGGCATTCCATAGTTCCCTTATATAATGCAGATGAGTGTGAGCCCGGTCCCTTGACCATTCATCGGTAAGGTTGATTCCGCACAAAACAGTTTCAACGGCGTTTTCGCCTTCGAGAATTTCCTCCAGAACCGCAATCCATCGTGGAACATCCATTCTCCTGAACTCCCGCTGAGGATAGGGGGCCAGATGTTGAGGGTGTAAGATGAAGCCTGACACGATGGCCACTTTTGATTCCGGTATTGTAATCACAGTCACGCCATCATAACCCGTGCGCCCGAACCAGATCAGATTGAGAGTGATATTGCCAAGATTTAAGGTCTTTCTGTCTTCAAATGTTTCGGCAGGCAGCACCAGAGAAAATCCTGATTCGAGTTCGTCCGCCCGCCTTTTGCAGGTGTTAATCCACCGCTGCTCGCCGATGGCCTGCTCTGAGCCGGGTTCATGACCGGGCATGCGTTCGCGGGCAATGTTTTCTTTCTGCCTCCACATGGCGATCAGATCATCAACCCGGGTGTAAACTTGATCTTCCTGCCCCCGGTACTTGTCCCAGAATGCTCTATGTCCGATGATTTGAATATCCGTATATGCGGCATTGCCGCCGAACAGGTCCAGTCGATCGACCATATTGATCAGGTACAAAAAATCATCACGATTCAGGTTCTCTATTATCTTCGATTTGAAACGTTGGGCGGTTGTCTCCGACCAGAAGCTGTTGAGAACCACCAATCCCCTGTCAGCCGCAATGACCAGTTGAGCATCACCATCTTTGATGTCTTCGATGGCAAATATATTGGTGGATATTTCCCGGACCCGAAAATCCTGGGAGTTTGCATGGCTGAGAGGAACCAGGCCGGCGACAAGGGCGTATCCTGCCAGCGTAATTAATACGGTTCTTTTCATCGCGTGGTTATCCTTCCTGATGAATTTAGCATCATACATATCTTACTATAGACGCCGGGAGCGCCAGTCAAGTTACATACAAAACTTATATTCAGAGTCAATTCCGGACGATGAAGCTTAGATAAAGTGTCGTATTGACTTACCCGGCCGGGCTTCCCCGATTTCGAGAGACCGGGGTGTGAATAGCGGTCGCATCGTGAACCGGGAGGTCATCCTGGTCTCGTCATTCTATATCTACCAGACTCACCATAATCATCACCCGATGTGGTTGTGACAGCGGTCACCTGAAGTCTGAAAAGCATTGCAAAATCGGTAGTTTTGACGATATTGGAATAAGTTTATCACAGGAGGTTCGCATGGGCAAGCAAGTATCAACTCTCCGCAAAACAGCCATACTGGTTTTCAGCCTGCTTATGATTTCAACGGCTGTCGCTCAAGACACCCTTTTGATCAGCTATCAGGGACGGTTGACCGACGACGGCGGCGGTCCCGTCACCGGTACGCCGCCGGTGACCTTTGCCATCTATGCTGAGTCGACCGGCGCCGGTCCGGCTTTATGGCAGGAATCTTACCCGTCTGTTGAGGTATCCGATGGCCTGTTCAATGTGATTCTCGGATCGCAAGCGGCCCTTCCGGACACTGTGTTCAATGGCGAGGACCGCTATCTCGGGATAACGGTAGGAGGTGATCCCGAAATTCTGCCCAGAACGATCCTGACATCAGCACCTGGTGCGGCCTACGCACAGAAGATGGTAGGCGATATTGCAACCAATTCGGGATCATTAGTGATGCGGAGCAGTGAGGGAGTTGATTCAGCCATTGTTCTGACGGCTGACGATCTGGCCAGTAGAATAAAAATCGGTATGTCCACACCGCCTGATGATATACGACCCGGACTGGAGACGGGCGCGGATGAGTTCTCTAATTATCTGAAAGTCAACTGGTTGTTTTCCGCCGGTCCGTATGAACCGGCTTTTGAGGTCTCTTCGCATGAAACTGAAGGTATCAAGATGAAACTTGGTGTCCCACCTGATGATATCAAACCCTCTTTTGAGGTATCGTCCGATGCTGTCGGAGAGAAAGTCAAAATGAAACTTACCGTTCCGCCTGACGATATAAAACCGGTTTTCGAAGTTGAAGCTGATGCTGCGACTGAACGGGTCAGCATGGTTCTGGGATACCCGCCTGATCCATATGCACCGGATGCACCAGCGTTTGAATTCAGCACCTCGACAACAGACGGTGCCGGCATGAATATCTATGACGAAATCGGGCAGGTGATGGGTTTTGACCCGTCTCCCTTCAACGGTGGATACAGCATAACCCTGTATGACCCGACTCAGGCTGCAGAGACACCATTGATCAGCCTTGGAACTGATTACAGTTTTGGCAGTAGTGAAGCCTCTTTCCGAATGTACAGTCTGCAGGCGGGTGATCCTGCAATCCCAGAAATAGAAATGGTTTCAAGTGAGGACCTCAATCGGTTCACCTTTGGACTTTCCATGCCGCCGGATGACATAAAGCCGGGTATGGAGCTGACTTCAAACAGTACCACAGCTACCATGATGATGGGGGGCGGTCCGGGGGTCTCGCTGGACCAGCAGTTCATCACGCTCACTACATCGCAAAGCTCGGCACAAATCGGTATCGGCACGGACACGCCGACCGAAGCGCTCGATGTTCGAGGAACGGCCAAAGTAGAAGGTTTCAAAATGCCCACTGGAGCAAGTGATGGTCACGTGCTAACTTCAGATGCGGATGGCAACGGCACCTGGCAGGCGCCGAGTTCAGAAAGCAGCAAAGCGATGTGTGCTGATATGTATGAGGGCTTAACCAATGCCAGCAGCCAGGTCACAATAACCTTTCCGATTACCTTTACCGCAGCACCTTACTTCACAGTGAGTGGACTAATCAAGAGTGGTGCTCAGGCCGGTCAAATGGCTCATATTCCCAAACCTACTCCCGGCAGTTCAAATGTCACAGTTACTATACAATACTGGGACGGCGGCGCTTTCGATAATGTCGGAAACAGCGTAGAAGTGATGCTATCCTACACGGCGATGGAGAAGTGAGGAAATGAGTTCCGTCTACTAACCTTTTATATGGCGATACCTTGCGGGGACAGCGTTATCCGGTATTTTCTATTGCCTTTGGCTGTGCTTCCTCATATACTCAACTGAACTTAAAGACAAAGACATCGGGACAACGGGATTAAGTAGATCTTATGCTCTTCGTATGGAATTACTGCCATGCGGGGTAGTATATGGTCTGCTCTTGATGCTGTTGAAACAGACTTCCTGATTGGCTGAATTGCCGCGAGAGGACAACGCGGCTATATGTTATAGAAAAACCTCGAAAGGAGAAAACGAATGAACTTACCCAGTCTGAGACGTGAAACCAGATATGGGATGCCGGCAGCAGACCAGATAATGTTCAACAGACATTATGTGCTGGGGTACTCCTATTATTTTCGTCAGGCAAAGTGGGCCTTGGAGATCATAGATCCCGATAATCCCGGCCTGGATCGTCTGGATAACTTTCGGCCGGATTATCGAATTCCAGAGATGTTTCGCGCCGATCTTGTTGATTATACTTCATCCGGCTATGACCGTGGGCATCTGGTGGCAAGTGCTAATCAAAGGGAAACAGAACTGCAGAACAGCGAAACATTCCTTTTGTCCAACATGTCACCTCAGGAGCCACAGTTTAACAGAGGCATCTGGAAAGATCTTGAAACCAGGGTCAGGGAATTGGACCGGAAGTCCAGAATTCTGGAAACCTATGTTATTTGTGGTCCCATTTTCTATTTCGATCAGCCGGTCGAGAGTATTGGTGCTGATGACCCAAATGAAGTGACCATACCGATACCAAACGCATATTTTAAGTCTGTCCTGGCCGAAAACAACAGAGGCACTTTACTCATGTGGTCATTTGTAATGCCCAACGAGGACTCTGATCAATCACTAGACACATTCCTGGTTCCGACGACACTCGTTGAAAAACTGGCCGGCATCAAGCTGTGGCAACGTCTGACAGGCAAGAAAATTGACAGGGAAAAATCAAGGGTCCGAAGGATGTGGTAAGAGTGCCAGAGACTCAATATCGGGTCTTATCTTGTCGGGGCTTGCTGTTACGCTGAGCGGGTCTGTACTTGTCGAAGGCTGGTGAAACCTGCGATCACCGGGTTATGCTCAACTGTCCAAACTGCAGTAGGATGCCCCCGCCCCTCGCACGCCAAAGTCACAGATCTACGAACTGGCTTCAGGTTTCTCCTATTTTGATCTTGCTGATACTCTACACTAGAGTTCTATCCAGATTTCACCCCAGGTGCTCGGATCAAAACTGACTGTATCCGGGAAGACTTTCTTAAAGGAATCTTTAGGAGCCGGTTCTGAAGGCCAGTAAAGTGTGGGATACTGAATCTTCCTCTCTTCTATAGATAACGCCATCAGCTTTTCGATCTCGGGATCTCCGGGAGCAAACAACATACCGGAGTAAATATAGATGTTTGGTATTTTAGCATATTCACCGGCTTCCGTATCTATTCCCAGCCAATCGAATGACAGGGCGAATTCAGTCTGTCTCTTTGTCCCCCCAATACTTGCCACCCAGCCATTTTCTGATAAGTAACTTTCGATTAGATGTTTTATGGAATCAGCCGGTTTGTCCTGTAATCCCCACAATTTATAATCATAACTCTTATGACGCGATTGAATTGTATCTTCAGATTTTGAATATACCGCCCAGGCTAACTGAGCTGATGCGTGTAGCAAGTGAAAACATGTATCTCTCTCTAAAAAGAGATCACCACCATCACCCTTGAACGCGAAATACAAATTACTATTGTCGTGTTTTACCATGAATTGTTGATATTCACCGGCTTGAACTACAACGGCATCGTTCCACTCACCTTCTTCAAACACACCATCGATTGTCGGCGTGGTTCCCGACCTGGCGATTGGTCCCGGGGGCTCAGGTTCGGGTGTCGAAGAACACCCTGAGAAACATACCAGAACTAAAATCAGCAGTGACAATCTGCGTACCATAATTGATCTCCTTAAATGTGCTTGTCTCAGAATTGCAGCGTAGAGCCTGGCTCATTCGTAATCAGGTCACCATTAGTTTGCAACTGTAGCCCAGTCAGGGCGGCCGTCAAAGGTTTCGCTATCCGTAATACGTCTCAATTCAGTTCCGTCAATATTGACAGTGTATACTTCAAAGTTGCCATCTTTGAAAGTCTGAAATGCAATCTTCTTTCCATCCGGTGACCAGCAGGGGTATTCACTCGTTGTACCCAGATCGGTAACAGCTCGATCATCGGTTCCGTCAGCATTACAGACATGGATTTCTACGGGGCTGCTGCTTAAAGGGGAGGGCTCCTCCTTGTAATAGGCATAAGCTATCATACTGCCGTCGGGTGACCAGCGCGGTTCGTTTCCCCAATTTATCGATGGTGCAATTCTGTGGGGATCAGTCCCATCGATATTCATTACCCAAAGTTCGAAATGACCTCCGGAATTTGGATTAAAAAGAATTTTCTTGCCGTCCGGAGATATCCTGGGTGAACGAACAGAGATATTCTCGATATTGAACTTCCTGAAATTGTCACCGTCCACATCGATAACACACAGAGCCTTCTTACCTTCAACTGACTTTCGGAAATATATCCTGGAACCGTCAGGCGACCAGGTGTGTCCGTCCTCCTCACCGGGCGTGTTTGACAACCGACGCTGATCGCTTCCGTCGATATTCATGACATATATATGATATTCCCCGTCCCGATCGGATACAAAAGCGATCTTCGACCCGTCGGGCGAAATTGTCGGTACAACATTATATCCCGAAGTCGTTAGCTGTGTGATGTTATTACCTGCGGGGTCCAAGGTGAAGACATTGGTCGATCCGCTGCGGCCCGATTGGAAGGCTATTATTTCAGCGGATTCTTGAGCATGCAGATTCTGGGCGAATAGGAGCAGTGCAACCAGAGCTGTTGTATATTTCGTTGCTGTCATGGTCATTGTCATCTTCTTGCATTTACCCAATCGCTACGAATAAATTCAGTATCTGTTCGATTAATCTTATGGTAGGCGGTCCATCCGCGTGTATTGCGGATTTGGACCGCAACCAGCCCGACGGCTGCGACCTTCGGGTTATGAGCCTGTTCGACAGTATAGAAAGAGGGGTATATTATAATTTGAGGGTATTAATACGATATCTTGAATAAAACGACATTATTGAGTATACTGACATAATACAAATCAAGAGAGTTTCCTCAAAATTCCCCGGAGGATAGTATGTGTAATCTCAACTTAACAAGAGTCCTAATGCTGGCTCTGATTCTACTCCTAGTGACAGTTTCAATTCATGCTGATGTGCCTCAGGTCATGAACTATCAGGGAAGACTGACCGATTCAGGCGGTAACCCTGTTGCTGACGGCTCTTATGAAGTAGTTTTTACTATTTACGATGCTGCCTCAGGTGGCAACTCCAAATGGACTGAAACCCAGTCGATTACGACAAGCAATGGCTTGTTTGCAGTTTTGCTTGGTACTATAAGTCCAATTAATGATACAGTTTTTAACGGGACTACCCGGCATTTAAGTCTTGAAGTGGCAGGTGACCCGGAGTTGATTCCGCGAACTGCGTTGGTCAGCGTACCATACGCCCAACGAGTGAGCACAGTTGACGGTGCTTCCGGCGGCAATATTACTTCCAAACTATCTATCGGTCCCGGTCACACGCTTTCTGGTGACTCAGCAGGAATAGGTGGTGGATATAATAATGTAGCAAGTGCGACGGGATCTACCGTTGGCGGCGGTAACGGAAATCTTGCTGGCGGAATTAGTGCATCCGTTGCGGGAGGACAGAATAACAATGCCACCGGCTACTGTTCATCGGTCGGAGGCGGAAGTGACAACACTGCATCAAACAATTATACTACTGTATCAGGAGGTACTAATAATTCGGTAACAAATGGCTACAGCAACATTGCGGGAGGTATCCAGAACTCTGTCAGCGGCAATTATTCAGCCATACTTGGAGGTTTTGCCGACACTATTACATCTAGTTATGGTTATCTATTTGGGATCAATGCCAATCTGGCACAGGACTCTACTTTCCGGGTAGATATGCCCCATATTCAGTTTGGATCTGCCGCAAGCGGCTATGAATTTCCTGCTGTTGACGGCACTTCCGGTCAGGTTCTGACGACTGATGGAGTGGGCCAGTTAAACTGGACCGATCCAGAAGGCGGAACGGGAGCATCCGGCTGGACTGATGATGGTACCGTAGTGCGGTTGGATTTAGTAACTGACTCAGTCGGTATAGGTACGACAACACCTGCTGCGAAACTTGATGTTGTCGGAAATATGGTCTTGTCAGGTAAAGCCACATTTGGACCGAGTAACACAAACACCGGTATAAATGCTTTTGTCTTAGGTAAGTCTAACAATGCCAGCGGTGAAAACGCCACTATCAGTGGTGGTTGGTTAAACACGGCCAGTGGTACATTCCAGTCCACAGTTAGCGGTGGTGCCCAGAATACTTCAAGCCATACTGCTGCTACCGTCGGCGGTGGTCAAACCAATACCGCCAGTGGTCTATACTCCACAGTTAGCGGTGGCTTTTTTAACACGGCCGATGGTAGTAGTGCCACAGTAAGTGGCGGTTATCAGAA
>CP070824.1:1416433-1423450 GCA_020344395.1 Candidatus Zixiibacteriota bacterium
GTGATCGCGGTCAGTATCATAGTTACCGAATCCGGCCGGCGGTCCTCAAAGCAGAGGGTGAGAGCCAACCGCGACGAATTGCCGGATGTGGAGACCAGACAGGTCCAGGCGGGAGAGACAAAAAGCCGAGAGTTTTAGAGCGGTGGCCCTGATTCTCTGTAAGGTTATGCTCTTCAAGTAATTCAGGTGCCACTTGAGGATCGGCACCGCTCCTTCTATCAGAGTATTGGCTTGCCTATTGCCCCATATTGCTTATATTACTCGGCTTCGGCTCAGGGAGAGGTATGCCTGGTGGCCGGTGTGGGTTCCTGCCGACTAATTCGGCTGGGCCTTAGATACGTTCGATAAACAGGATAACGTGACAACGATGTTTTCAAACCTGACTGACAAGCTTGAGTCGACTTTCAAAAAGCTGCGCGGACATGGCAAGCTGAGCGAGAAGAATATCAGGGATGCCATGCGCGAGGTGCGTCAGGCTCTGCTGGAGGCGGATGTCAACTACAAGGTGGCCGGCAGTTTTGTCAAGTCAGTCGAGCAAAAGGCAGTCGGAGCCAAAGTGCTCCGGTCCATAGACCCCGGTCAGCAGGTTGTCAAGGTTGTCTACGATGAACTGGTTCAGCTTCTGGGAGGTAAGGCTGCGCCCCTGGCTCCCTTCGACAAGCAGCCTGTCATCTTCATGATCTGTGGGCTCCAGGGCTCCGGCAAGACCACGCTGACCGGCAAGATCGCCCTGATGGCAAAGCGTAAGAAGAAGAAGCCGCTGGTGGTTGCAGCCGACACGCAGCGTCCGGCCGCCGTCAAACAGCTCAGAGTGCTGGCCGACTCCATTTCGGTCGAGCATTTCTACGTTGACGGCAAGGGGCCTGAAGATATCTGTAAGCTGGCCGTAAAGCATGCCCAGAAGAATTTTATCGATGTCGTCATTATGGATACTGCGGGACGTCTGCACATCGACGATGAACTCATGGCCGAACTGGAAAAAATCAGGCAATTGACTACGCCCGACGAGATCCTGCTGGTCGCCGATGCCATGACCGGTCAGGATGCGGTCAACGTGGCCCGAGAGTTTCATGAGCGCCTGGAAGTTACGGGCGTCGTCCTGTCAAAGCTTGATGGTGACGCCCGCGGCGGGGCTGCCCTCTCTATCCGTGAGGTAACGGGCTGCCCGATCAAGCTTGCCTCAACCGGTGAGAAACTCGGCGACCTCGAACCGTTCCATCCGGATCGGCTTGCCTCCAGAATACTCGGGATGGGGGACATAGTATCGTTGGTGGAGAAGGCACAGGAGACAGTGGACCTAAGTGAAGCGGAACGACTCCAGGAAAAGTTGCTCAAGTCCAAATTCGACTTTGAGGACTTTTTGGGGCAGGTCAATCAGCTTAAAAAGATGGGCCCGCTGGAGTCAGTTCTGGGGATGGTCCCCGGCCTGGGCAAACAACTGAAGGGAATCAAGTTCGACGAGCGCGAGATCGAACGAATGACGGCTATAATAAAATCGATGACGGTGCAGGAGCGCCGGAATCCGGGCATGATTGACGGTTCGCGGCGCCGACGGATTGCCGCCGGTTCGGGCAATTCGGTTCAGGCAGTCAACCAGCTTTTGAAACAATTTTTTGCCATGCAGAAGATGTTCGGCAATTTGGGAAAGAAGAAATTAAAGGGATTGCCCGGCGGTATCATGCCGTTTTGACAATCCCGTGAGATGGAGGATAACTGATTGGCAGTACACATTAGACTGAGACGGATCGGGAAGAAAAAGCAGCCCTTTTACCGCATCGTCGCAATCGATTCACGCCGCGCCCGTGACGGTCGGTTCCTGGAGAATCTGGGAACCTATGATCCCATCACGACGCCGGCTCAGATCAAGGTTCACGAGGACAACCTCACTCGCTGGCTCGACCAGGGTGCCCAGCCGTCCGACACGGTGAGTTCGTTGCTTACTCAGATCGGCTACTTCGAGAAATACGAAATGGCCAGGCGCGGCAACGATGTGTCGAACATGGTGCTTAAGACCACCATTACCGAACGCACCAAGAAGACGAGGAAGACCAGGAAGGCAACAGTAGCCGCGGTCGAGGCGGCAGCCGAACAGGCTCCCGAAGAATCCGTACCCGCTAAGGATGAAACCGAGGAGAAGGACACCGAGGAAACCAAGGAATCAGATGGATAGCAGGCCGACACGCCGCGGCAGCGGTGATGTCACGTCTGGATGTTCCAACGATCAATGACAGGAATCACGACCTACCATGGGACTGTTTAACAAAAAAATGGGACTGAAGGAATACATCGAGCACATTGTCAAGCCGCTCGTTGAGAATCCGGACAAAGTTGAGATCACGGAAATCGAAGGTGAACGGACTACCGTGTATGAACTGCGCGTTGGCGAGGGTGACCTGGGCAAAGTAATTGGCAAACAGGGAAAAACGGCTCGCGCTATCCGCACGCTATTAGCCGCCTCGGCCGCAAGGCTCAATCAGAGAGCGGTTCTGGAAATACTGGAGTAGTTGACACAAAGCACGAAATTCGTTTCAGTTGGAAAACTCGGCAAGACTCGCGGTGTGCGGGGCGAGATCTATGTAACCCCGACCACGGACTTCCCGGATCGATTTCTCAATCTGAAAGAGATTTTCACTTCCGACCGGAGTGACTGGGTACTGATGAGGATTGAATCGTCTCGTATGATCAGTGGACGACCGGTACTGAAATTTGAGGGTATAGAAAGCAAAGAAGAAGCAGCCCGATTGACAAATCGCGAACTGGCTGTAACCAGGGACCAACTCGTAGAGTTGCCCGAGAACAGCTACTACCTCTTTGATCTGGTCGGTTGCACCGTGATTGATAACGAGTCCCGGAAAAAGCTGGGTACGGTGACTGATGTTCAGCAGTATCCTGCCAACGATGTGTACCTGATTGAGACAGAAGATGGCAAAGAAGCACTGATTCCGGCTGTCAAAGAGTTTGTGATTCGAGTTGATATTGAAAATAAGACAGTGTTCGTTGACAGAGCCGGAATGCTGACAAATGAATAGTTCACTGGATATATGAAATACGAAATCATAACACTTTTCCCCGATTATTTCCGCCGTTCCCTGAGACAATCGCTGCTGGGGAAAGCTCTGGATAAAGGTCTCTTTGAGATCGAGATGGTGAACCTCCGGGACTTCGCCACCGACAAACATCGGGCGGTCGATGACACCCCGTACGGTGGTGGTGGCGGCATGGTCATGATGATCGAACCGCTTGATCGCTGCCTGCGCTCGCTCGGATGGAAACCCAGGACCGAATCGGGTGCAGCCAGGGTTGATTCCGTCCTGATCGTGACTTCGGCGGCAGGAAAACGGTTTGACCAGGAGACCGCCGTCAGGTACTCGTTATGCCGGAATGTCACTATTGTCTGCGGTCATTATCTCGGCATTGACGAGCGACTGGGTGAGCTTTACGATGTTGAGGAGGTATCGATCGGCGATTATGTGTTGACCGGCGGCGAACCGGCCGCGGCCGTGATCGTGGACGCGACGGCCAGGTTGATTCCCAAAGTGGTGGGCAATTTTGAATCGGCCCTTGGTGATTCGTACATGAACCAGATGCTCGGCTCACCCAGTTTTACCCGCCCCCCCGAATACGCCGGTTTAAAAGTGCCGGAGGTACTGCAATCAGGCAACCACGCCGAAATAAGAAGTTACAGGCGAAGAGAAGCGATCGTAAGATGTTATGCCAACAGGCCTGACCTGCTTGAAAAAGCCGACCTGAGTCAGGAAGAGACAGAGCTGCTGGAAACTTTAAGGAAAAGCAAATAACTGCCAATAGAAAGGATCAGACTATGCACCGAATAGCACAGATAGAAAAGAGCCAGATGAAAGAGGAGATACCGAGGTTTGGCGCCGGAGACACTGTTAAGGTGCACGTCAGGATCAAGGAGGGCGACAAGGAACGCATCCAGGTATTTCAGGGCACCGTCATCGGACGTCGGGGCGGTGGCACCGGCGAAACTTTCACCGTTCGTAAAATATCCCAGGGGGTAGGGGTCGAGAGAGTTTTTCCCCTTCACTCACCCAATGTGGCCAGAATAGAACGGGTCCGCCGGGGAGCCGTCAGACGCGGCAAGTTGTATTACTTGCGCGGGCTTACCGGCAAATCGGCACGTATCAAAGAGCAGTTGACGGACAATACCTCCAGGACCAAAGAGAAAACCAAAAAGGAAACAGAAGAATAGTACATTGAGCGGGACTGTTCGGCGGGACGAGAAAAAAGCACGCCTTTCGGGGCGTGCTTTTCCTTTGCTGGTTCTCTTGCGAGCCGTGTGGACTACTTCATAGGCGCCAGGACCGTGAAGGTCGTGTTGCCATATTTTCGCTCCTGCACAACCTCAAAATCTGACAGGGACAGGAGCTTTCTTTCACTGGTGTCGTGCTGACATATGATCAGGCCGCCAGGTCGCGTAATCCCGGCCCTCTGTATCTCGGCTAAGGTTCTGTCGATGTACCCCTTGTACTGCGGCGGCGCTATCATGATTATGTCGAACGTCCTGCCTGAGTTGCCCATCTGCGGCACGACATCGAATACATCCGCCGACAGACAGTTGAGTCTATCGGACACACCCAGATTCTCCGCCTGCGCGTTGATATGTGCTGCGAGCAACGGTTCCGCCTCCACGCCAAGGGCACTTGCGGCGCCGCGCGAGACAGCCTCAAACAGATAGGAACCGGTACCTGAAAACAGATCCAGATAGCTTGCCCCGCCCATATACGGCATCAGGAAGTCAAAGATCGATTTGCGCAGCCGGCTTAGAGGCGGCCGAGTGACACCGACATCCGGGACACTGATCTTCCGACCTCTCAGCGACCCGGCTATGATTTTGAAATTCAGTGTACCTTTTCGCGCTGGCATCATATTGTCCACGTTCTGAACAGTAATCTCCGGCCAAGATAAACCAACGTCCCGGCCTAACAAACTGTTTTCCCCGGGACGATAGTAATACAAGGGTCCAACAATTTAGTTGAACCGCCCGAAATCGCGCTGTATGAATGCGGAGTTGATATGAATAAACCAGCCAGTGCCAGTTCGCTTATACCCGGTCTCTCCTGTCTCGAAGAGGGACTGTACGCCAAAGGATACCAGGCCGTATGCGGCGTGGACGAGGTCGGCCGGGGGCCGCTGGCCGGTCCGGTGGTGGCCGCCGCCGTCATTTTGCCGCCGGGACTTGTAATAGAAGGACTGGACGATTCCAAGCGCTTATCGCCGCAACGTCGCGAAAGAGTGTTTGAACGGATCGTCGCGTTGGGCCTGGAATGTGCGGTAGGCGTTGTTGATCAGGACTACATAGATCGGGTCAATATTCACCGCGCCTCACTGACGGCCATGTGCAAGGCGGTGAAAGAACTCAAGCGTGCTCCGGATTTCGTGCTGGTCGACGGTCGGCACTGCATACCGAACCTGTCACAACCGCAACTTTCCATCGTCCGCGGCGACAGCCTCTGCGATGCTATCTCCGCTGCTTCCGTTATTGCCAAGATAACCCGCGATCGAATTATGGACCGGTTTGAAATACAGTACCCTTCGTTCTCCTTTGCCACCCACAAGGGCTACCCCACGCCGGCGCACTTAAGAGAACTCAAAGAATGCGGTCCCTGCGACATCCACCGCAAGTCGTTCAAGCCGGTGGCCGAGCTTCTCAATGAGTACACCCTCGTCTAAGCCCGGTCGTAATCGCAAGAGCAGGCAACTGCAGGGACGGGCGTTTGAGAATCTGGCCGGGCAGTTTTACACCGATCAAGGTTTTGAAATCCTGGAGCGCAACTGGCGAGCGGGGCGTAAGGAGATCGACCTCATCGTTCGAAAAAACACCCTGATCGTTTTTGTTGAAGTCAAGTCAGCGTATTCTCGCAAGTTCGGCCACCCGGCCGAAAAAGTCGATGAACGCAAAATCCAGAACCTCAGTGAAGTCGCCCAGCAATACCTTATCACCAAGAACATCAAAGGGACAGATTTGCGCTTCGACGTCGTAACTTTCATTGACGGCAAGCTCGAACATTTCCCCGACGCTTTTTCAATCTAGAGATAACGCCCGCAGAAGGCTAATCGCCGACAGACAGATCCTGCATCATCTCCACGACACGTAAGGAATCCTGGCGCTGTATTAGTGAATCGACCAGGTCGTTTACCGCCTGCGTGAACGGCATAAGCCCGTCCGGATCGCTCTCGCAGCGGCTGATAAGACTGAACATCTCCTCTCTGGTCAGGTTGTGTGCAGCCAGGATCGAATCCCGATACTCCAGATACTTCTCGGGCTCGTCGCGGAAATGCGCCGTGGCCACCCAGACCTGAGCTGTCACGAGAGCCAGCTCACGATCTTTCGCAGCCCGCTGCTCCCGGCTCAGATCTTCGTACAGGCTATATGCCTGCCAGCCTCCAACAAGCACTATCACCGGGAGAATTCGCCTTATCCAGACCATCGGGAGTCAACTTTCCTTCCATTCGGGGCGTAGAATTCATAAATTATACGACCGATATACCGCGGTCAACTGAAGTTTATGAAACTCTCGTATCCAATTAAGAGACGGCAGTGCCGTAATGTCAAGGTTGGCGATATCATTATCGGTGGCGGTTTCCCGGTCGCTGTCCAGTCGATGACAACGACAGACACCCGCGATGTCGATGCGACGGTGGGCCAGGTCTCGCAGCTTTTCGAGGCCGGAGCCGATATAGTCAGGCTTTCTGTCTTGAACCAGGCCGAGGCCGCACGTCTGAAATCGATCAGGGAGCGTGTCGATGGTCCGCTGGTGGCAGATATCCATTTCAATCATAAGCTGGCCCTGCAGGCAATCGAGGCCGGGTTTGACAAGATCCGCATCAACCCCGGTAACATCGGGGCGGAGTGGAAGGTCCGGGAACTGGCCGGGGCAGCCGCTGCCGCAGAAGTCCCGATTCGTATTGGCGTCAACTCCGGCTCGTTGCCCGAAGATTTGCTTGATAAGTATGGCTATGACGACCCTCGGGCCTTTTGCGAAGCCGCTCTGC
>CP070824.1:1423550-1446618 GCA_020344395.1 Candidatus Zixiibacteriota bacterium
GTGACGGGGACGGTATCGTTGATGAAGTCGATAATTGTCCTTATGTCTACAACCCAGACCAGGGAGACACTGACCAGGACGGGATTGGAGATGCGTGCTGTTGTGTTGGTCTGACCGGCAACGTCGACGGTGATCCGAATGACGTCTGTGATGTCGGTGACCTTACAAGACTGATTGATTACCTGTTTATCAGCTATCAGCCCCTTGGTTGTGCAGCTGAGGCGAATATAGATGCGGAGGGCTGGGTTGATGTCGGAGATTTGACCAGGCTGATCGATTATTTGTTCATCAGCTACACCGAGCCAGAGGCGTGTTCTGAGTAATTTCAGCGCTCCTCAGACGCTTACTGGACCTGCATCTCATTGAGCTGAGTGGGGGCAGGAGCGCGTTACCGGGCTAATTTCCGACAATTTTGATCTTAAATCCGGTCGGCAGTGCCGGAACCCCTGTTAGTCGTTGACAATTATAATGTTATGAGTATATTCTCATAAGAGACGACCGGCCGGACGAGATTCGTACCCGCCCGAAAACCAGTTCCGACCACTGGATAATCCGAGCCTGCGCACCAGACGACTGGCTCTGTGACCTGAGAGGAGTAACACGATGAGACAGCGGTTCACAACCATTCTAGCCATAATCCTTGTTGGGGCTGTTGGAGCTTCCGCGGGGGACCTGTACAAAGTGACGGTGGGGAGTCAGGATGACGCCTATCGGCTTATAGAGGTCGGTTGCGATCCGCTTATCAGGTTGAACGACGGCTACCTCATCATGGTGGATGGGACTGCATATGATCGTCTGGAGAGCTCCGGACTGCCGTTTACACTTATTGCTGCAGATGTGAAAAGAGAGAACCTTGCCCTCGACGGAAGGCGGGATCGCCTGAATGTAGATAAATACCCGCTGGTGTTTGAGCAGGACGACCTGCGCCTGTTGCGTGTCGACCGGGCCCAAATAGAGTCAGACGAGCGCCGTTTCGACCTGTTCCCGGTAGGCAGCCGACGTCCGCAGATATCTTATTCTGCGCCAAGACAGGTGACGCAACCTGATGCAGCCATGATGGTTGACCTGGACTCTCTGATCGCGAATGTGAGCATTGATTCGCTTAGCTCATATGTGTATCGCTTGCAGGATTTTCAGAGGAGAGTGGCCGGCACCGACTCCAGCCGGGCGGCACGGGACTGGATTCAGAGTAAGTTCATCGAGTTCGGCTACGATTCTGTATACATTGATACCTTCGTGGCATCTCTCGGGGGCACCCCCACCGAGTGCTATAACGTAGTGGCTGTCAAACCCGGTACTGTCTATCCAAACCATCAGGTCGTTATCGGTGCCCACCACGACGCCGTGGAGGTTTCGCCGGGAGCGGATGATAACGGATCAGGCACGGCCGGAGTGCTCGAAATGGCTCGGATTCTCAAGGATGCGGAGTCCGCCGTCACCCGGGTCTTTGTTACTTTTGATGCCGAGGAGTGGGGTCTTCTTGGTGCCTGGCATTTCGCCGGGGAGGCTGACGGCAGCAGCGACACTATCCTGTACATGCACAATATGGATATGATCGGCTATTACGAGAACATATCCACGGTCTCGATGTACACCGGCTCCGATTCCAGCTATGCCGAACTCTGGTCCCAACTGGCCGACTCGCTGCTCGGGGTGTCGACAGTTTTTGAGGGTCAGTCGTCGCGCTCGGATCATTATCCGTTTACCCAGTATGGTATTCCTGTTTCTTTCATAATTGAATACGCGTGGTCGACGGTCTATCACACGGCCTTTGACAGTACATCGTATATCAGTTTTGACTACATGACTTTGCTGGTGAAGGCTTCAACAGCGGCCGTTTATGTCGCCGGCGAGGCTTTCGTGCCCAGACCGCTTCTCCAGATCAGTTTTCCACAGGGACTGTCGGTCGTGCTCACGCCGGACGAGGAAACGGTGATCGATATAGACATCGCGGAGGTGTGGGGCGCCTCAGCGGTTGAGGGTTCCCCGATCATGTTTTATTCGATCGAGGGCGGAGCGAGTGACAGTCTGGAACTGGTGGAGGTGTCACCGGAACATTATCAAGGCACTCTGCCCGCCTGTACATGCGGAACTCGTGTGACTTACTCATTCAGGGTGGAGGAGGTGTCGGAAGGGATGTTCTACTCGCCCGCACCGGATGCCGAACCTTATTACACGGTCGCTGCAACCGGCTATAATGTGTTGTTCGAGGATGATTTCGAAACGGACAAGGGCTGGTCCGTTTCCGGCACGGTCTCGGACGGCCACTGGTCAAGAGGCGTACCCGCCGGTGGCGGCACTCGTGGCGACCCGCCCACCGACTATGACGGCTCCGGACAATGTTACCTCACGGACAACGTGGCAGGGAACTCGGACGTTGACGGCGGTTTTACCCTGCTGACATCCCCCGTGTTTGATGCCACAGTCGGCAATGCGAGAGTGGAATATGCCCGGTGGTTCTGCAATGATGCAGGAGACAACCCATACGAGGACACTTTGTCGGTGAATATCTCGGCTAATAACGGTGTCGCCTGGACCAGGGCCGAGACCATCGGACCTTCCGGGCCCCACGTGTCAGGTGGCTGGTATCTGCACGGCTTCTGGATTTCCGATTTCCTTGAACCGACAAATCGCATGAGACTCAGGTATGAAGCATGCGATGTCATTAGCGGCTCGGTCGTCGAAGCGGCTGTGGATGCGGTCAGTGTCACCTATTATGACTGCTCCACAAGTTGCTGCCAGGATCTGACCGGGAATGTCGACGGCGACCCAGAGGATATTTGCGACATAGGCGACCTTACTTATCTTATTGACTATTTGTTTATCAGCTACACCGAACCGACCTGTCCTGCCGAAGCGAACATCGACGGCATCGGAACTGTCGATATGGGCGATCTGACGAAGCTGATAGACTTCCTGTTCATCAGCTATGCGCCGCCGGCACAGTGTTCCATGTGATCCGGCGTGCGATCACTCGGACCGGTAAAGCGCCTCCGGGCCGCAAAGAACGGACAGGATAGTCCTTGACATCGGGGCGAACGCGGGCTACCTTCCAGCAGGAAGGGAATACCAACCACGGTGTTGGACTCGTCTTTACTTCGTTCAGGACTGAGTCCTTATTACCTGGGAATATAACAATTTACTTGTATGAGACGGCAGTTGTCATGCGTCCGCCGAAATCAAAACGGTTCAGCGTGGTCAGCCAGTCAGTCGGGGTCCGGGGTTGAACGTGCTGCGGGGCGAAAATACGCGGTCGGAAAGGATGTGTGGCTATAGGAATCTAAGACAGGAGGAGTAGACATGAATCGATTGCACGGTAGCTTATTGCTGTCGATGTTACTGGTGCTGGGGCTCAGCGGGTCGCTTTCGGCCAAATCAAGTCTTGAAAACAGCACCGCCGGAAACAGAGTTGATGTGGTAAGCGGGGAGGTTGATGAGCGTGTGGGTCCTAGTACCCGTTTAAAGGCGCTCAGGTTCGACGATAGGTCGGTTTACAATCAGGTCGCGACCGGGAGTCCCGGCGGACCTGCGGGAGACTTCGATGTCCCCCTGGGCGTGGCCGGCAGTTCGATTTCGCCGGGCTTATCGGTCATGGAATCTTATGATGACTGGCAGTACACTTATAAAGGGGTTCGGATAGAGGCTGGCTTTGGTGATCCAAACATGCAATTCGCATATTCCCGCAAGCTGAGCACCGGCGAGGAACAACAATACGGATTCAATATCTACGATCCAACCGGCGGTGGAGACTGGCCTCGAGGGATTGGGATCGGGTGCTACGTTCAGCCGGGTGATATGAAGGCTTTCTGGCCCAACATGTCGGTGTACCCCGATGGCAGGGTAATTCTGGCGGGATACGACGATGCAGCCGGTCCAATGGATAACCACCAGTACGCCAACATCGCCGTCGCAGGCTGCTTCTTTGGCGGAGGCAGTCAGATTCCTCCCTCACAATACCGCACCAGCTTCGTAAATCCAACCGGCTACCTTCTTCACCCGGTTGTGGAAGTGCAGATAGTAGGGGCTGATACCATCACGCACGTGGTGGCTGGTGAGGAGGACTATGCCATTCTGGACCCCGGCGCTCCTGATGTGAAGGAGTTTGTGATCCAGTATTATCGACTGATCAACGGGACTATGACAGGCGCGACATGGATCGGTCCAACAACAGTTGATACTGCTTCCACCCGGGCTCACATCTGTGCTTCCCAGGTCTCGGACGATGTGGCGATAATATACTCAGATGCGACTTTTTGGGCTTATGATCATAACAATCCGGGCGATCAGGATGTCTTTTACCGGAAGTCGAGCGACGGTGGGGTAACATGGGGTCCCAGAGTAAACATCACAAACTACGACCGCACCATGCCTTCACACGCCCCATGGGTCGAGACGTACGGCATATACGATTCGGAAGGTTACCTGCATGTGCTCTGGAGCGGTCAGCCGTGGCCCGCCAATGTTTATGACTTGCCGGACTTCTGGTTCGATGATTTCTCGGTATCACTATTTCACTGGTCAGATCGCACCAGCGCAATATCCCGCGTAGCCAATCGAGAATACGGTCCTGAGTGGGCGCAGCAGGTGTGCGGCATGGGCGGGTACAACACATTGTATCTGGCTTTCTTTAGCGTCTCGGAATGTAACGGACGACTTTACGTAATCTACGCGGGGTGGAACGATGTCTTCGATACCGGAACGATTGATGATTGCGCATCATCGCCTGGCACGGCGGCTGACAAACGGTTTCAGGCCAACGGTGATCTTTATCTGCATGTGTCGTCGTCGCTCGACGGCCTCCTGTGGGACCGGGCACGTAATATAACGCAAAGCTATATGCCCGGTTGCGACTCGGCTGGTTATGGTGGCGTGTGTATGAACGATACCAAACCGGCGCTCGCACCGTATGGGATGGATAGCGCCGCCTATGGGCAGGAGTTGACATGGCCCGGAGATGCTCTGCTTGTTGTTGACCCGCCGTACTCCGGAAGTCATTACCTCAATCTCTTCTACGTGGAAGATCATTTCCCCGGTCAGGCTGCAATCAGCCATGCGACCGAAGGGAGTTCTGGTAGTGACTGGACTCTCAACCCCCTGCGATGGATGCGTGTCCCCTGCATCGACCCTGTGGAGGCTCCTGACATCTTCATATCGCCGACCGGGGTAGGATACCCTCAATATGTTCAGCACGGTAAGGCAGATACAATCACTGTCGAAATTCGAAACGATGGTAACGTAACCCTCAATGTCTCATCTATCACCGCTGTCGAGTCTACGGGACCGTCGGGGTGGCTTGGCGTGAGTGACGATTCAAAATCGGTGTTGTCAGGCCAGCACAACACGGCGACCTTTGATCTTTGGATTAACCATAACGCAGTGGTCAACGACCCGGGAACAGTTGTTGTTCTCGACGGTGAAGTCTATCTGCTCTCGGATGCCCCCGCACCGAGAGATTCCGTATCATTCAAGATAGAAAACTTCCTGGTGGCCGATACCGTTGTCGGGTTGGAGTTTGATACGGTCTCAACCAACATCATAAATCTCGTGGTCTCGAGCAATGGAGCAATGGGCGGCAACGGCAGCGGTCGTGTGAACCTGGATTATGCCGAATTGGGCGGTGATTGTGACACAACCGCCGAAATCTACCTGTACTCTGGTAGCCCCTACATTATGCAAGATCTCGGGGGGGGAGAGTACGGCCTGAGCTATTCGATGCATCAGGCCGATTTCGTCTCAGAGGTAGCTTTTAAGCCTGTTGACGGGTATGCGACACCGACTAAGATCACCGGGCCCAATTATGATGGGTTTTTCACAGGGACCTTCGTGAACTGGGATTCGACCATCGCCCTGGAGAAGACGATTTACGCGCCTACGGGAGGCGGTGACAGTTCCGATTTCATGATCCAGCACCTCAGGATCTTCTCGTTCGACGGAGGCTCGCATTCCAATCTGGTAGTCGGTGAACTCATGGATTGGGATCTTCCTGCTGAGGTGGATGTTAACAATGATTCCCATGTTTCCGGCGCCGGAAATGGTTTTGTGTACTTCCAGGGCACCGATACCAGTTATTCAGGTTGCCAGTTGAACGCCGACAGGCTGGCTGCCCAGGCTTTTCTCGGCTGGTTTACGAATCATGACTTTAACTCTGATCCGTGTGCCAATGACGAGGACTTCTACGGAGCCTACGCAGCTTATAATGATAGCGACATCTTCCCGGCTGGCGGGTTGGTCGCGGCCGATCTCTGGTCCAAGACGGAAATACATACTGGTCTGACGTCGACCGGGGAGGCTGCCGCGGATATCCATGGTGTCATGACCTTCCTGCACGATTTCAGCATCGCTCCGACTGATACTTTCAATTTCTATACGGTGCTCACGACTGTTCAAGATGGATCGATCGAAGATCTCGAAACGAACATTGAGGCTGCATCTGCCTGGTGCGATGAGCACCTTCACTGCCTCGGTCCACCCGGAGTGTGTGGCAACATAGATGATGATGGATCCGGCCTAGTGGACGCTGGTGATCTAACCAGGCTGGTTGACTATTTGTACATCACCCACTTGCCGATCGTAAATCCCTGGACCGCGGATATGGACGGCGTGGCCGGCATCACCAATAACGACATGATAACGTTGGTCGACCATCTATTCTATTCGTTCCAACCGTTGTCGTGTGATATTGTAAGCACGAGCTTTCCTGTTTCGGATGACATACTCGAGTTTCGATTCACCGAGGTGCCGGCCGGTGTTACCGGATGGTCGGTCGAGGTATGGCTCGAGGCGACCAGCCCCTGGCATGGCATATCCCTGCCGTTTGACTTCTATTGCCCAACATCTTCGCTGAACCTCGATGCCATAAATCTTGAGTTGACCGGCGCCCAGGCATCGGGCCTGATCGACAATGGTCTGTCCAAGGGGTTGATAGTGTACAGCCTTCACGCAGGCAGTTATCCGTCTGGACCTGTGCATCTTGCCACTCTTGACTTCTCCATCGATTTCTCGGTGGAAACTCAGACCATAGTGATTGACACCGGCAGCTATGTACCCAGCCATACGACGGTGTTAAGTCGAATCGTCGGCGGACCTCGGGCGGAAGGAGTGATTCCTCAGTTAGGGACCATCGAAGAAGCCTGTTATGCCACAGGCGATATCAGTGGCGACAGTATTTTTGACGTCGCGGACGTGGTCAGGTTAATTGACGCGCTGTACAAGTACGGGGAGTCTCCAGCCGAACCCTGGCAGGGAGATGTCAACGGGGACTATTGTCTGGACACTCTGGACATAGCAGCCATGAACTGTTATCTCTTCGGGACCTGCCCCGACCCGCCGGACCTGCCGGTTCTGACCGGCTGCGATGTGATCGCGTGCCCGTTAGTGTCGGCTCTCGGCGAGGCAACTGTTGACCGCAGTGAAGGTGGTATTATAACAGTCAGCAATGTCGGTTCCAGCGGCGATGATGGTGTTCGTGTTGAGCTTGACGGCCCCGCCACCAAAGGTGTCCAGTTCAAGCTGGGAGGGGTGGACCTCTCGCAGGACGGCGCCGGGATCAGCTTCGGGGCCAGTGTGCTGGTTCAACCCAAGGGTTCCATGTCTGGGTTCCGGGCCCCATACATTGAGCAAGTCGCTCTGGCGGCATGCGCAAACGTGGGAGGCATCCTTCAGATAATCTCTGACTTTGAGCCTCTGGGTGATCCGAATGTCAGCATACACGTGTTCATAGATACTCTTAAAACTGGTGAGGCGAATGTCCCTGGTGGTGGCCTGATAGGCTTCGGTTATGATGCCGGAGCCGGTCTGCCTGCCTGTACGGCAGTGGCGTTACATGGCTCGGACCCCCCGGCTTTTGTATTGAAATTCGACCGGATCGTGCAATTCGAGTTCTTTGCCGGCCAGTATGTGAACGGTGACAAGCTCCTGCTGGTGGCCGAGAACGCTGATGTCGTCATCGAAGACGTTATCGATTTCAAAGTTACCAGCATGGTTACTACGGTTGTTGGTGTCTTCACACTGTTCGAAACCCTCCGCGACGCATGCTGCCTGGGGTTTACCGGGAATGCTGATGATGACGCTCTTGATATCATAGACATTGGAGATCTGACGCGAATCATTGACTATCTGTTTATAAGTTACACTGAGCCGGCCTGCATGTACGAAGCTAATGTTGATGGAGAAGGGATCGTGGATATAGGGGATGTTACACATCTTATCGCGTTCCTGTTTATCCAGGGAGACATTCCCGTAAGGTGTCCGTAGTTGGTGCCGAAGTCTATATTATTGCGGCCGTTTCGCTTGTCGAACGGCCGCAACGGTTTAGACCCGGAAGAGGACGCGGGGTCCGGACTGACCCTGCTCGACTGCTATTAATGTTTATTATTGACAAAAGGGTATGCAGCCGATACATTTACAGTGAAGAAGAATACGGGTAAATCGATATCTTCTGGTCTTCACGGTTCTACTACTTTAAGACGCGCCCGGATTTGTCAGTTAGCACACCAAAGGTCGCGGCGCGATATACAAATGACAGGCAAGGAATTAACTATAAGTTATGTCCCTGAGGAGGGAAAATGCATTCACTAAAAGTGTTGTGTTTAGCCGGGGCTATACTGCTGATCATGGGGGCGGTTGTAATCGGCGAGCAGGCTGCGCAGCCTCGCGACTGGAGTGACGCCAGTATCGAGGAGCTGCGGGAGGCGCGACTGCATACGTCGCTGCACGAAGGTGAAGTACCTGACTGGCAACCGGGGCCTGAAAGCCAAGCCTCGCCAGGAGTAATCATCACCGTCACCAACACAAATGATGCTGGCCCGGGCAGCCTTCGGGATGCCATCATTCAGGCTAACGGGATGCCGGGATACGATATCATTAATTTCGCCATTCCCGCTGTCGGCGTGCAGACAATCACTCCTTTATCTCCGCTCCCCTGGCTGTTGGACCCCGCGGGCGTTATGATCGATGGTTTGACGCAGGGCGGAACGGTAGGCTCTAATCCACCGGCTACGCTCAGTCTTCTGATCCAGATCTCCGGAAGTAGCGCCGGTGCTACCCGCGGACTTGTCCTTCAGTCTTCCAATGACACAGTCCAGGGATTGATCGTAAACAAATTCGAGGAGAGCGGGATTTGTATCCAGGGTGGTCCCGTCAACGAGACTGCGACCAACAACTGTGTCCGCTGGAACATCGTCGGCATGGACCCCACCGGCACTATCGATATGGGCAATGGCGCCGGAATGACAGCCCTCTGGGCGGGCATATGCATCTGCAATGCGCCGGCTTCTCCGGGCGCTCCACCTGCCGCCGTTGCCAACTACAATACGGTTCAGCAAAACCTGTCTTCAGGCAACTATACGGAGGGAATCACCGTTGTCGGACCGATACAGCCGGGCGATGTGCACAACAATGTGATAATCGGAAACTATTGCGGCACGGACATATCGGGAATTCTGGATCGCGGCAACGACCATGAAGGGATATGCCTGTGTGAGGGTACGCATCATAACCTTGTGCGTGGCAATGTCTGTTCAGGGAACGATTATGACGGCATCGGCGTTCAGGGCTTTGACAACGCTCAGTATGCCGCTCCTCCGATTCAGTCCCATACAAACTTGATAGACTCCAATATCGTCGGCCTTGATGTGAACATGAGATCGTTGCCGAACACTTATGCCGGCATCACGATCGGCGAATACGGCCCTTCCCAGTGGGGTTGTGCCGACAACAACCAGATCGGCCCAGACAATATCATTGCCACCAACGGGGGGGATGGAGTGACGGTCTGGGAACACTGGGTCAACGCCACCAATGCTGACCGCAATCTGATCACGCAGAACTCGACTTACAATAATATTGGGCTGGGCATTGATCTGCAGAACGACGGCGTGACGCCCAACGACATGGGCGATCCGGACAACCTGGCCAACGAGGAGATGAACTTTCCTGTAATCACGACTGTGAACTATTCCAGTCCGACAACAAGTATTGCAGGAACATGCGAGCCAAACGCAGTAGTGGTTGAAGTTTTCAAGGCTGATCTGGATCCTACCGGGTATGGTGAGGGCGCTGTGTTCTTGGGCAATGCGGTGATCCCAGCCATGGGTTCGTGGACTTTCTCCACGAATCTCCTGTCTCCGGCGGATTCCGTAACGACCACTGCCACTGATAATCTCAACAACACTTCCGAATTCAGTGCCTGTGCTGTCGTGCCGGGGACGGCGCCGACGGGCGGCTGCTGTTTCGCTGACGGTTCCTGCGCCGATTCGACCGCGGCTTGGTGCGCCCAGCAGGGGGGTGCCTACCAGGGTGACGGCAATTACTGCATGGGAGATGGCAATGGCAACTTTATTGACGACCTCTGCGAGGGCGAACCCGTCGATAGCTGCGAGTACTATAAACCACCGTATGAGGACTACGCACCCGCCGGGATGCCGGACTTCGACCAGAAACAGGATAACTGGAAGTTCCAGGGAGGCGCCTGGAGCCACTGCGGCCCGGTTGCTCTGGCCAACTGTTTCTGGTGGTTCGACTCGAAATTTGAGCCGGCTCCCCAGGATCCCAGGCCGTTCTGGCCGGGACCGGGAAATCCGGCCCTGAATGATGGGTATCCTTTGGTCTCCTCTTATGACCCGGCCGGTCCAACCGCACCTCAATGGGACGACCACGATACCAACAACGTCATGCCATTTGTCGATTCGCTGGCCCTGTACTGCCTGACTAATAGTGGTCCTCCCGGCACCAATGTGTTTGATCTCGAACAGGGCGCAAGAGACTGGTTGACGAACGTTGGGCTGGGGGCCGCCTACACAGTGAGACTGATGCCGGTCGAAGCCGACGTCTTTGGTTTTGACTCGATTCGGGCCGAAGTATTGCGCAGCCAGGATGTTATTCTCCTTCTCGGGTTCTGGGAGATGAAAGACCCGCCCGCTTTCTGCGAGCGCACAGGCGGACACTACGTGACGGTCGCCGGTACCTGTGAGAACCCCGAGGATTCCAACCTGTGTATCTCTGATCCTTTCCTGGATATGTTCGAAGGCGAGCCTCCGGCAGGATCCGCTCACGGCTCGTCGGTGCACAATAACGCAGCCCTTGTCTCCGGCCCGCACGGGACCATGCATCATGATAAGTATGCGGTTGTCCCGACGCCATGTGTGCAGTCCAGTCCGCCATATTTCCATGTGGAGTTGGCAGGATATCCTACCGGTGTCGTCGCACCCAATTTCCTCGGGCAGAACTTCTATGATCCAGGTATTGACCCAGTTCCTATTCAGGGTTATCAGATGCACACCATCATAGAGTTTGCGCTGATAATCTGCCCGGCCGAGGAACCGGATCAGGATGACGACGGTATCCCGGATTCCCAGGACAACTGCCCGACCGTCTGGAATCCGAGTCAGACTAACTCTGATACCGACAGCCATGGCGACGCGTGCGACAACTGTGACCTGATCGACAATGAGGATCAGGCCAACGACGATGCCGACACACTTGGCAACGCCTGTGACAACTGTCCGAATGACGACAACGACGATCAGACTAACTCTGATGGCGATAGTCACGGCGACGCCTGTGATAATTGTCCGAACGATGACAACGAGGATCAGGCAGATCCTGATCACGACGGCGTGGGTACTGTCTGTGATAACTGCCCGGATGACTATAATCCTGAGCAGGAGGACAGCGACCACGACGGCATAGGTGATTCGTGCGATGTCGAAATCGACACGTGTGAGTACTATAAACCGCCGTATGAGGACTATGCGCCGGCCGGAATGCCTGACTTTGATCAGAAGCAGGATGCCTGGTGGCATCCTCAGACAGCGCAATGGAGTCATTGCGGCCCCGTCGCTCTGGCCAACTGTCTCTGGTGGTTCGATTCCAAGTTCGAGCCGGAGCCTGTGCCTCCGCCGACTTACAATGACCACTATCCGCTTGTCACGTCCTTTGGCGGCCCGCCGTGGGACGACCATGACCCGCTCAACGTGCTGCCGTTCGTGGATTCGCTGGCCAGATACTGCGCAACCAATGGACCGTCACCGGGAACCGACATCCATAACCTGACGGCCGGAACGGTCGCCTGGCTGACCAAGGTTGGCCTGAACGATGAATACACGGTGACTCTCCTCTTCGGAGAGGATCCGGACATAATCAGTGTCATCCTCGGTGAGGTTCTGCGGAGCCAGGATGTTATCCTCCTTCTCGGCTTCTGGGAGGACCGGGGTGAGGGGGAGCCCGGCGCCCGCATAGGCGGTCACTATGTCACAGTTGCGGGTCTCTGCACTGAAGGCGAACCTGCCCTGTGCATTTCTGATCCCTACTACGATAAAAACCATGGTGAACCGCCCGTTGGTGCTCATGCGCCGACCGTGCACAATGACGCGCAGTACGTTTCCGGCCCGCACGGGACTATTCACCATGATAAGTACTACGTCGGACCGTTCACGGGCACGCCTATATCACCCTGGGCGGCTGAAATGTACAACTATCCTCTGGACAGCATACGTGTGTTTGCCGGTCTGAACGAGAATGGCATGACGCCCAACCAGAATTGGGGCGGCGGTCCGCTACGGACGCTTATTGAGGCGGCGCTCATCATCTGCCCGGCCGACACGTGTCTGGGCCAGTTCCCGGGTGATGCCAATTCCGACGGCGTGATCGACGTGGCCGATCCGGCCTTCTTGATAGATCACTTCGAGGGCAGCGGTCCGGCCCCCAATCCGCCGGCCAATGGCGATCCCAACGGCGACTGCCACGTCGATTACCGTGACATAGCCTATCTCAACGCTCACCTGTTCCTGGGCGGCCCGCCACCGGTGGAGTGCACCTGTGTCGATCCGCGTATCACCTGCTGTTATCAGAGAACCGGTGAGATTGATCAGGACCCGCGCGACCCGGACGCAGTGACCGACATCGGTGACCTGACGCACCTGATCGGCTATCTCTTCATCCCACCCAACGAGCCACCCGTGTGTTGGGAGGAAGGGAACGTTGATGGTTCACTGGACGGTATAGTCGATATTGGTGACCTGACCAAACTGATTGCGTATCTGTTCATTCCGCCCAACCCATTACCTCAACCCTGCCTGTAACTGGTACGTACTGATTTGGAAACCTGAGCCAAAGGCCGCCCCCGGAAACCGGGGGCGGCCTGTTCTTTGGGCTAATGGCGATTTCACTGGTATCCTTGGGGCCAGACGTCGCCCCGGATTGGGATGGCCCGCACTGTTTCACGATAACCAACGAATGTTGCATGGGGGAGATGACCGGCAATACTGACTACGATCCGCAGGACCTTGTCGATATCGGCGATGTCACTCGAATGATAGACTACCTCTTCGTCTCGATGGAGCCGCTGTACTGTCCGGAAGAAGGTAACGTTGATGGGTCGGAGGGTGGAGTTGTTGACATGGGTGACCTGACCGCGCTCATTTCTTACCTGTTCATTCCACCGCATACACCGCTCGCACCCTGTCAGTAAGCCGGGAGGCTGGATATCCCAGACCGGGGATATCCGCCGGGGGCGCCAAACCCCCGAAACTCGTGGCGCCCGAAAATTCCCGAATAATTCCCTTGTCGGATCGGTGTTCTTGACTATATTGGCCGGAGATTTTGACTGAGGAATTGGCAGATTTGCGATAGCTGGAGGATTTTGCCATGGCCATGACCGTAACTGACGAGTGCACCGCCTGCGGGCTCTGCACCCCGGAATGCCCGACCGAATCAATCGAGGAGGCGGACATCTTTATCATCAACCCGGACACCTGCAACGAATGTGAAGATCAGGACGACGGTCCCCAGTGTGTGTTGGTCTGTCCCGTTGACTGCATAATCAAGGCAGAATAGAGCCGATCTGAGGCAACAATTGAGGCCGTACGCTGACCGCGGACGGCCTTTCTTATTAGTGTCGCGCTGTGCCTGTGTGAATGAAAAATAAGAGGGCGCTCATCTGGTCGGGTAGAGGGGGCTAGGAAACTACCCAGAGACAGCAGAGAGGCACCCTCACTACTTACCAATCAAGAAGCAGATACCTTTTTGTCAAGGTTTTTCTGAGGAGCCCGCTTCCGTCGGAGATCAGTAGCGAACGATCTTGACCGGCACCGTGATAAAAAGAGGTTCTTCGAATTCCTCGGGCAGACTGAGGGTGATTCGGAAGTTGGTCTGATACGTCCCCTTCGTAAGGCCATCAGCGGCAACGACTTGCAATAAAAGAACCTCTTGTTTGCCGGCCTGCTCCTCAAGTGCCTTCACCTCGATCCAGTCGTTGTGTGTATCAATGTCGATTACCTCGACCCCGTCCAGGGCCGGATTTAATATCTTGATATTCTTGGCTTCATGGCCGGGCAGGAAGAACAGAGAGATCGGATCGGGCTTAAGACCCATCATCCACTGACCGACCGTACTGAGGTAAAAACACTCGAAGTGCGCGGTCTGCACGGAATCCGCATAAACATGAAGGGCCTTGCTGGTTCTGCCGTAGTAATCTTTTGTGTTAAACTGAAGGCTGATGATACCTGTATCGCCGGGATCGAGCGTGGTGTCAACAAGCCACACCCGGGAGCAGTCGCAGGCTACTTTGACCGAATCAAGCCTCACCGGTTTTTCGCCCTGATTAATAAGCCTGAAATCGTGAAACAGGGTGAAGTCTATCCCCACCGCGCCGAAATCGTAAATCTGGTCAATGGGAACAAGTCCACCCTGACCATACAACAAAGACCCTGAACAAATCACCATCACCAGTGCGGCTGCAATCGACCTCATCACTGTATCCTTCATCTGCCTTTCTCCATCATCTTTTCCGACGGCAGAAAACCATGTTCTATCATCCATTCATCATCAAAACACTTACTCAAATACCGTATCCCGCCGTCGGCGAATATCCCCACGATAACAGCCTCCCCGCCACATTCGGACGCCACCTGCTCCATGGCAAAGGCTACCGAGCCGGATGACCCGCCGCCATGAATGCCCTCATTCCGAGCGACAAGCCTGGCCCGGTCAAACGAGTCTTTGTCATTGACCGTGATTACCCTGTCAATAACATCTGGATGCAAGGCCTTGGTGACCACATCCGAACCGATCCCTTCGACCTTATAGATGGCTGGCTCGGGAAGCTGGTTCCCACGGACATACTCGGCGAAAACAGAGCCCTCCGGGTCGACAGCGATGACCTGGATTGCTGAATTCCTCTCCTTCAAAAACCTGGCCGCTCCGGAGAGAGTGCCACCGGTCCCTATCCCGGCCACAAAGTGGGTAATTTTGCCGACCGTGTCCTCCCAGATTTCGGGGCCGGTGGTCAGATAATGTGCCTCGACATTATCCTGATTGTCATACTGAGTCATGTCAAAATAACCGTGCTTCTTGGCCAGGTTGCGGGCCATCATGTAGTAGCCCTTGGGGTCGCTGTGCTCAACATCGGTAGGTGTCACAATTACCTCGGCACCGTACGATTTTATCAGGTCAATCTTCTCCTTGCTGGTTTTGTCGGGTACAGTGAGGATGGCCCTCAGGCCTAGCGCAGATGCAACCATTGCAACCGACGCACCGAAATTGCCTGACGTGTTGTCAATGACCGTGTCTCCGGTCTTGATTACGCCGGTGGCCAGGGCCTTGCGTATGATGTGGACAGCCATACGATCCTTGACCGATCCGGCCGGGTTGAAGAACTCAAGCTTCACGTACGCCCTGGGTCCGTCGCTGCGGATACCCGTGCGCAGCCGCACGAGCGGCGTTTTTCCGGTGAGATCAAGAATGCCATCATACACTCGCATTGGTACTCCTTAGAACGCTGAATCTTATACAAACTCAAGTCGATTTTCAAGGTCTTATTCTGAGGCAGGAACTCGATTTTTTGTTTGACACCGCCGCTTCCTCGGATAATATCAAGGCAGAAACCGTCCATGCCGACAGGACGAAGAGGTCCTTACAAACGGAGGTTGTTATGATCACTCGGAAAATTGCGATAATAGTGCTGGGAGTGTTTGTGTTGCTGATCACCGGTTGTGCCGACAGACAGGAAGAGGCCGACCGACTCCAGGAGGAAGTGGAATCGATGGAGAGCGACACCGTTGCTGATACTGCGGCTGAATCCGTGCGGCAAGCCCAACCGACTGATTCGCCTTCAACTGCCGGCAGCGCCATTCCACCGGCCGATGAACCCGTTCGAACCATGCCGCAGCGGCCCGAATCGGCCGGGTACACTGTTCAGGTGGCCAGTTGCGAGGACCAGAACTATGCAATGTATCTTGTCGACCTGTACACCGAACGAGGTTACGAGCCCTGGGTGACGTCGTATGTCCAGGACGGTCAGCAGTATTATCGTGTACGCCTGGGTATCTTTACCTCACGAAGCGAGGCCGATGCCTTACGGGAAGAATTGAAAGATAAATACTCGCTGGATACCTGGATTGACACCAATTGACAGCCGCTCGGGCCCAACAAAAGTTAGAGGCGATCAGCATTCATGCTGGTCGCCTTTTTCAGTCGGGTCACGCGGTATCTGCCAGGGTTAGCCGAGGATTGGCTGCGTATCAGGGGTAACGCGCTTCGATTCGACAGGGTCGGACTCTTCGTGGATAACGCGACGGTGGAATGCACAGTCAGCGCATGTTACCCCGGGATCGGCACAGACCAGTGATTCATCAACGAGCGAACCGCGAAGCATCCAACAGGTTCTTCCGCCCGCCTTGCCCTCGTTGATGCCGTCGAATTTCAGGGCCTTGGCAACCGGACACACCCCCAGAGCTTCAGCGAAAACCCCTCCTGGTTCCCGCCCGCACATTTTGAACTCCCAGCAATTGAGCTTACGGCACATACTTTGACCTAGTTTTCGCCTTCGATCACGTCTCGTACCGAGGCATACTTGTCATTCTGGTAGAAGGACCTCAACTCCTGTTCTGAGGCCACCTTGGTGAAACGATCAAAGGTCTTGCGCACCTTATTCACGTCATCGCGGGCCAGATAACACAACATCAGGAACTGATAGACCGAAGGATTCTTGGAGTCCAGTGACTTGGCATCATTAAAGTGCTTGGTTGCTTTCTTGTAGTATCCTTGCCGGAATCGGGCTTCACCGAGACCCATGTAGACCGCCGGATTTCGCTTATCGATATCCTTAACGGTCTCAAAGTCTGCCATAGCTGCAATCTCCTCACCCTTGGCCAGGTAGAGCGAGCCTCGGCCAAGTAATGCAGGAACGCACTTAGGGTCGAGGCCTATAGCGCGGCTGTAGCAGGTAGAGGCGTTTCTGTGATTACGGTTCTTTCTGTAGTGCTGAGCGGCCTGGACATAATCATCAGTCGCCTCCGACGGCTTGGCTGATTGTTCCAGGGCCTCAGCCCTGTGAAAATAGGCGTCTGCGTTGTCAGGCTGCTTTTGAATAGCCTTTGTGAATTCCGTAATGGCCTTGGAACGATCGCCATTGTTGAGGGCCTGCAGGCCCCATCGGAAGAAGTCCTCCTCCTTTGCAGCGACCGTCTTTTTGGTTGTGGCCAGAGGCTGAAGTGTGACTTTGAGCGATGAAGTCTCTCCGGACTTCAGCGAGATCGTCCCACTTTTGGTGGCATACCCATCGGCTGACACCTTGTAGCTGTGTTTGCCAGGTTTGAGACCCGAATAAGTCAGATTTCCCGCCCCGATAACGGAGCCGTCCAGGACCAGGCGGGCGCCCTCGACGTTTGCAGCGAGCCGAAGCTTGCTTTTCTCACTTCGGCTGGCACTACTGCCGGTCGATTTCGAGGACTTCTTGGGCGGCGACTTTGCCGCTTGAGTAGTTGACGATGACGACTGCTCGACTGTTTGCTGAGGACGGCTTGGCGGGGACCCACGTTGGGCAGTCCTGGTTGAGGATGGCCTGGCAGGCCCTGTCTTGTCCGGCCGAAGCGCAATTGTGGTGACTTCGCCGTTGACCACAGTGGCAAAGTCGGTCCTGACTATCTGGCCATTCAACACGTACTCGATCTTGTAGCTGCCTCTTTCAAGAAGATCGGTCTTGAAGAAGCCCTGCGCGTCACATTTGTATGTCTTGCCGGTGGTGGGGAGGCGAACCTCTGCTCCTTGTTTGAACGGTTGGCCGTTATGGTCAAGGACCAGACCGATTACTTTCCCGCTACCCCCGGAATGATCGGCCGTGAACAGCGTGCCCAGTAAGAAGAGCAAGGCAGCCGCGATTGGTGCCCCAACGATAAAGAGGACCTTCGAACTGAATTTCTTCTTCTTGAGTACGTATTCACGATCCTTGATAATCATTTCATCACCGTCGTACAGATCCTGAACTCCGGTGATTTGAATGATATTCTTGGCAAAATAGGCTACGCCCCTGATGCGCTGGGCCATGTGAGGCTTCTTCTGCGAGGCGGCTGGTTTCTGATCCGAAGTGCGGCCAGCCTCTCTGCCAGCAGGTTCTCCCCCTGCCTTCTTGTCCTCAGATTTCTTCTTCGGCGGCACTATGGGGGCAGTATCGAACCCCTTTTTGGCGGCATTTCCGGCCGGCTGCGGCGGGTCTTGTTCCATTTTCTTGAGAAGATCAAGTTTTTCTCTGTTATCGAGATAAGAATTCTCACTCCCGTAAAGCTGTTCTTTTATAGAACTAACCTGCTCGTCTGAGAGCTTCCTGATTCCATCAGGATCCTGTGGTTGCTGACCTCCTGCCTCTAGCGCCATCGGCTCAGGAGGGTCGTTGGCCGTGCCTATTGCTCCAGGTGGAGGTGGCGGTTCCGATTCACCAATCGGGCGAATAGCCGGAATGGTTATGCTTTCGGAAGGTCGGTTTCTGTCTTCTGTGGAGGTCGCTTCCTCCTGCATGAGTTCAGCCGTCGACTGCACTCCCAGACCTTCGTTCTGGCTGCTGACTCCCCCGACCAGCTCGGGGCTGGTGTCATGAGCTTCAGTTACCACGATCTCGAGACCGTCATCGCCTGCCTCCGACTCCGCTGTCCGGGGCCGACCTGATGACAGCAGCATACCGCACTGGGAACAGGCGGTATTCTCTACAGGCTGTTCAGCTTGGCAATGGGGACATGTGCTCAAACTTCACGTCCTTTTCTTTATATACGACTATTTCTATGTATAATCGTCAATTAGCCCATTTTCTTTAAATCATGTTGGGTGCTGATTCGTCTATCTTGTAGACTTTCTGAGAGCCAATTAACCTCTTGACAGTAGGTCGGATTTGATGGTATAATGGCCTCTCAGGATTATGGTGTGATTTAGCAGCCATCCAGGGAGTGCCCCGGAGGAGGAAAAAGTACATGAGGAAACCCGATAATCGGTTGTTGTTTTTGGCCCTGACCGTTCTGGCCGTGACCCTGTTTTACAGTTGTGATAAGGGATTTCTGTCTCAGCCTGACGATGTTTTCCAGCCCGCTGAACAGACCACAGTTTGGCTAAGGGCCGAGCGCCTGCCCACTCCTCCGCCCGGTATGATCTATGAACTCTGGGTATCCAGTATCGACCCGGCAACCGGCGGTGCTGAAGCGTCGCAGTTCACCTCGCTGGGTAAATTCTCCTTTCTGGAGTCCGATACCCTGATTGCTTTTCTTGATATGACGGGTGCTGTCAGGGCCGATTCCAACCAGTTCAGCCTTGAGGCGGACCTGTGGAGTTTCACCCATATGTTCGTTTCCTTGGAACTTGTAAGCGACGCGGACCCTGACCTGCCGGGACCGATTATGCTCATGGATCGAATCGTCAAACTGGAGGATTTCAGCCCGGAGCTTGTCTTTCCGTTGAGTGATGATTTGTGGAATGCAACCGTCAGATACAACATGGAAGCAGTGTCAGACAACAACTATTCTGCCAATGATGGCGAGGGTCTCTGGTTTAGCAGCTACAGAAGAGTCCGGGACACCCTTCCGGATACCAATGGTCTCGACCTGACCTACGATTCGACGCTGATTCCGATAGAATTGGACATTGACACACTGTATGATACGACTATTGATACTACGGTGATTCCCCCCGAAACGACCATCACAACCACCATCGATACGGGTGACACGTTGAATCTCGCGGAGTTGTATGCCCCGTATCCTTCTGAAATAGTCAATGTGGACACGGTCACGGATTCGGTTCTCTATGGTCCCGATTCCCTCCTTATCGGCGTTGATACTGTCATGCACACTCATATCACGTATGACATCGATAGCGCCATCGACTCGACACCTCCTTTTTACAAGGCGGCGATTGGATTCACCTGGAATGCTGATCCCCTTGGCGGTGACCCGAACGACATCTATTCTATCGATATCTACACTCAGGATGATTTTGGATTGCCCGATCTCTCGGCCTATGGTTGGAAGTATGAAGGCTGGGCGGTCTCGACAAATATCGATCGGAGTATAACTGGTACCTACTTAACGCCGCCGGCGTGGCGGTACAAGACAGCTCAAGTAAACTGGATACCGGGAGATACCTCCGGGATGGTGAGTACCGGGGTCTTCACAAAGATCGATAGTGCTGATTTGGAGGATCCGTTTACCTACAGGGTTCTGGCCGGTGTGCGTCAGGTATACGACACCGTTGATCCTATTGAGCCTAAAGTTGATACCATTCAAGATTCTATCTTCAGGCGACCCCGCTACCCCGGTGAGGATTTTCTCGATCCGGCCGCACTGTTTCAGGCCTATGGCCTCAACTCGGTGGTTCTGGACGGCGGCACCGGAACGGCCTTCATCAGTATAGAACCCGACAATCGCCTGACCAGAAAGACCAATTTCCCACTGATCGCTTTTGCGGAGAGGCTGCCGGAGGTCTGGTTTGATGATGTGGGTGAAGCGCGCCACATAAACATGTTCAATATGACCTCGGCGGTGGTCGGTGAAATTGGCTGGGGATTCCCCGAAATCGTGGTGACTTACGAGCGCAAGTAACAAGTATAGTAAGGCAGACCTGTCCAGGCCGACGCCCTCGCGTCGGCCTTTTTCTTGCCATACCCTTTTCGCCAGAAGAAACCGCACCGTTTGCTCTGCCCAAACGCTGCAGCCCTGTGCACCGGAGCGACTCGCCGAGACCCGGATCATTCTGGTTGCGCGTCCCAGAAATCACGACGCATTTGGTATTATATATTAGATTTCCAGTTGCATGCAAAGGGGTTAGCTCGTATATTTGAAGTGCGAAGTTACCTTTCACCGTTGCGGCGTCTGCCGGCAAGATAGTTGCTGGTCAGTTAAAGGACAGTACAGCTTAATTTGCCGCTTCATATTGCGTGTTCGATAGATAGGGAGTGGTGCGCGCTGGATCTCCAGCCACCTGACGTTAGAGTCGGGCATCCCCCCTCCACCACTCCCTAACATTTTGCTCATTAAGCGGGCTATCTCTTCATCTTTCCTCCCTTCGTGACGATATAGAACTCGTACAAACACGGAGGTCGGTCGTTGATATACCGCAGGCGTGCTCCGCTGGGTGTTTTTGCCAGGCTGAGCAATCTAATCATTCTCCAGGTGGTCTTTATCTTTGTTGCCCTGGTGATGATTCTGTTCTTCGGCAGCCGGGGTGCCGAAGCGGAATACACGGCCGTCGATGTCTCTGCAGAAGTCCGGCGAGCCGCCGATCGAATTTCGGCTCGGATGAACTCCATGGAGACCGGCCGGGGCCTGATTGAGCCTGAGTCTCTGGCCAGGACGGCCATCTGTGGCGCTGTTCTTTACAGAATTCAGTTCGGGACGGAGACATGCCTTGAAGTGGAGCGGTGGGCCAGGAAAGGGACCGCTGAGGATCCCGAGGCTGACCATAGTGGCTTGCTGGCCGTGGTTGATACCAGTACTCTAAAATTCGTAGCCGGGCGCGCGGATGGATTCGAGGTCGCGGCTCTCACCGGGGCCAGGCACGCTGTACATTATATTCGCGTGGGCACGACCGATGAATCCCGAGTAGTCATGGTCGCCGCGGCCGAGCACGCCGCGTACGTCGATAAGCGTGCCGATCTGGAGTACGCCATCTTCCTGTTATTCCTGGTCTCGACCCTGGTGTCGCTGTTGACGGTTTACTTTGTATCCAAACGTCTGAGTGAGCCGATCAACCGTCTGATCAGGGGTCTCGAAAAAACAGCTCAGGGCGAGCTATTCCATATGGTTGAGTGCGAGGGAGACAGAGAGATCGCCAAGCTGTCAGAATCATTCAATCGTATGACTCGTGCGCTCTGGCACCATCGTCAGGATATGAAACAACATGCCGAGGAACTGAAACGGGCGAACCATTCTCTGGTCCAGTCTCAGACCTTCCTGGCCACATTGATTGACTGCTCACCTATGAGTATCATCGTGACATCTTCATCGGGCAAGGTCCTGCTCTGCAATCAGGCGGTGCACCGCGACTTTGCCTGCCGGGGTGACGAAATCATCGGCCGTAACATTGGTGAGTTGATATCGCCCTCCCCTTCGACCGATCGGGCCATCGACGCCGGCTCCTCCGACGACAAAGGTTTTGAAGCTGTATGCCGTCGTATCGATGGGGATCATTTCCCGACCTACACTGTGCGCCGTGCGGTCGCTATCGAGGGTGAGGCGCCGGATGCATACCTGTATGTCTTGAGTGACATTTCAGAGAGCAAAGACTTCCAGGAGATGATAGTACGTCTCAACCGTAACTGTACACGCGGTGAGATGGCGGGCGATATTGCGCACGAAATAAACAACTACCTGGCTATCCTGTCCGGTAACCTGGAGTTGCTGCCGCTCCTCCTGAAGAAAGGAGCGCAGGAAAAGGTTGAGAAGAAAGCCGGACTTATGAAAGAGACGGTCGACAAGATAGCCCGCTTTGCTGACGGCCTCATGGATTCATCTCCCGACGAGACCAGGTTTGAACCGGGTTCTCTAAATCAGGTTGTAGAGAATGTGCTGGCCTTCCTCCGACCTCAGAACAAGTTTGACGGTATTAAAGTGACAGCCAAACTGTCTCCCGATTTACCCGGATCGGTGTTCGATTCCGGTCAAATCCAGCAGTTACTGGTCAACCTCGTTAATAACTCGGCCGAGGCGGTTGCAGAAAGTACGGCCGAGCCGGTGATTTCAGTGGATACGTTCCTTCATTGCCAGGACGCCGACAAGATGGTGTGCGTTCGTGTTCGCGATAACGGCCCCGGGGT
>CP070824.1:1446718-1476655 GCA_020344395.1 Candidatus Zixiibacteriota bacterium
AAGCCCGGCCAGCAGTTCGTCGCCATGCCGTTGCGACAGGCAACCGCTGGCGTACAAAGTTTTCAAATGACCGTCCTTCTTCAGTTCAGCCAGGCGCAGCAGTTCGGAGATTGACTCCTCCCTGGCCGGGAGTATGAACCCGCAGGTGTTCACGATGATCGTTTCCGCGTCCTCGGGCTTGCTGACCGGTGCGTGGCCGTCATCAATCAAGCGGGCCGAGATGTACTCAGCGTCAACATCATTTTTCGGACAGCCCAACCTGTGGATGTAAAATTTCATCTGGCTACAGCTTGATAATCTCTACTGAGTCAGGGTAGGAAGGAACAAAGGCGGAATCTGAACAGGTCGGCAGTATTTCCTCAGCGGTGAAGATGATCCTGTTGAGATCTCCGTTGACATCATAGTATTCCAGTCGAGCCAGCGATTCCGACTGAGGGTCCACAAATGCAACTACAGTATCCGGAAGCTCCCTGTGCTTTTCGGACAGGCGGATCAGCCTGTATCGTTCATCCGGCACCACCATAGTAGAACTGTAGAATTCGTCAATTCTCTTTACGAAGGACACACTCTCTTCCTGTGCTTCGCCCGACGCGGCAGCTTCAACGGTGACCTGGTTATTCTCACGTGAGAAGCTATAGAGGAGTCGGCCATCGAAAATGTACTGATCCCTGCCGAGGTCAAGACAATACCTGCTGTCAGCTGCGATGACCACATTTCCTTTCGCCGTGTCAACTGCGTCAAACACTTCTGACTCCAGGACAGAGAGGAATTCAAACCTGATGCAATCGGCCTCAGCCAAGCGGGTTTTGATCCGGCTGAACATATCGTCGGCATGCACCTGGTGGGCAGCTATCATTATGTATAGCCCAAGGGTTGTCGGGATGAGACGTTTCATACTAACCTTATACTGTTCCGGCGGATAGATGTCCAACCCTATTCGGGCGAAGTCTGCTGCGTCTTCCCGGCAAAGATGGTCTCGAGATAGGCTTGATCGACCAGAACATCCCGGGCTTTGGATCCGTCGAAGGGCGACACTATACCGGCCTGTTCGAGTCGATCGATAAGCCGGGCCGCCCGCTGATAGCCGATGCCGAGCCGCCTCTGCAGCAGGGATACGGAGCCCTGTTTATGCCGGATGACAACCTCACAGGCCTCTCGGAATAACGGGTCTCCGATATCGACTTCCTCTTCTTTCGTATCTCCGGTACCCTGAGTAATCCCCTCGAGGGTCAGCATTGACAGCCCCTGGTCTCTTATGAACTCGACCAGCCGTTCGGTTTCAGCTGAGCTTACGAAAGCCCCATGGATCCGCTGAGGCTCCGGCTGTCCTGAGTTCAGGAATAGCATGTCTCCGTTGCCAAGCAGCTTTTCGGCACCATTGCCGTCTATAATAGTACGCGAGTCGACTTTGGACGAAACCTGAAAAGCTATCCGGGCCGGGAAATTGGCCTTTATCAGTCCGGTTATCACATCGACGGACGGCCTCTGAGTGGCGAGCACCAGATGAATACCGACGGCACGCGCCATCTGAGCCAAACGGGTGATCAACAGCTCAGTCCTGGACGAGGTGGTGGACATCATCAGGTCGGCCAGTTCGTCGACGAATATCAGGATGTAAGGCAGTCTGGCCTCTTCATCGGTCTGGCGCTGATTATAGTCCTCAATGCTCCTCACCCCGGAGGAAGCCAGCTTCCGGTAACGGTTTTCCATTTCGGCAACAGTATCGGCGAAGACCTTCTCGGCTCTCTTCGGCTTAGTCACCACGGGACGGCCCAGTTGTGGAATGCCGGAGTAAACGGATAATTCCAGCATTTTCGGATCGATGAAGATGAATCTCACGCGCACGGGATGAAGCCGGTAAATAAGGGAAGTTATCAGCGCGTTCATACAGACGGATTTGCCCGACCCGGTGGCGCCGGCTATCAGAAGGTGAGGCATGTTAGCCAGATCGGCAACGAACGGCTTGCCGGCGGTGGTCCGTCCGAGGGCCAGCGGCAGAGTCAGTTTGGAATCAGTGAACTCCTGCGACTGCAGAATTTCCTTCAGGAATACTGTCTGCGGATTGCGATTAGGGATTTCCACGCCAACAGCAGCCTTGCCCGGAATTGGCGCAATGATCCGTATTCGCTTCGCCTTCAGCGACAGAGCCAGATCGTCCGACAATCCAACGATCCGATTGACCTTGATGCCGGCCGCTGGTTTGAATTCATAGCGTGTGATAACCGGACCCGGCCGGGTCTCAATAGCACCCTCAACCTGTACATCAAAAGTCTCAAGTGTTTCTTTAAGCATGCGGGCCGTAAACTGTAGTTCTTCGGAGGTTACAGCGGGTGTATCATACGGATTATCATCCAGTAACTCCAGCCCGGGATAGGTGTAATCCATCGACTCAACCCGGACGGGTTCGGCCTTCTTCTTGATCACGGATCGGCGGCGAGCCGGTTTTTCCCCGGGTTGATCTGCCCGACCAGTGGGTTCTGGAATCATCTTGGCATCTGCGGGGTAGGGCTCTGCATCACTAAGCTCAGTTTCTTCGTAAGAGTCTTCATACCCCGGTGCATCTTTCTTTTTTAAAGGCCGGCGCAGATTTCTTCCGATGGAGACAATCCAGTGGCCAACGGTTCCGAATAGTGCAGGGATTTTTCCCAGGAAAACGAACCGTCCGGTGCGCCAGCGTAAGGCGATTCGAGGTGTGATGGACGTAAACGCCGCAATCAACACCAGGCCCAAACCGGCGAGGATCACATAGGACCCGGTGAAACCGAAAAGATGAAGGGTAAGACCGGTCAAATGCCTGGTGACATAGCCACCGCTGACCTCAAGGCTGCTGGATACGGTTCGTTCAGCCAGGGTCGGGATGTCATAGATCATGGTACCGATCAGAGCCAGCGCAAAAGCGAGGGCAGATTTGAACTGAATTCCTGAAACCAATCTGGGGGCGAACATACGTCCCGACATCAGGAAAAGTCCGAGGGGCAGGAAATAGGCAAGCCAGCCGAGGAAAAACAGAAGGCACCAGGACAGGAATGCTCCCACCAATCCGGCCTGGTTACGGTACTGAACCTCCCAGGGGTTGCCGCTCTGGTCCATGCCTCCCCGGAGTCCGGCGTCGTCAATCGGCCGATGCGAAATGAGGGAAACAAGTACCAGGAGACCCAGAACCAGCAGCAGGGTGCCGAGCACTCTGTTGCGGCGTTTCGCTGCTGCCTGCTTTCGATGCTTAGCCATTTGAGAGTTCCCCGTGCCGACGCGGAGCTTGTTTACGTTCACGAGCCAAAAATAAAGGCAGGGACTCTATGCCCTGCCTTCAATAGCTGCATCAGTAAATCCTACTTACGAATGGCTTCCTTGAGATTCTTGCCTGCCTTGAAGACAGGAACGCGCGTCGCCGGAATCGAGATAGTAGCACCGGTCTGTGGATTCCTGCCCTGACGAGCTTTCCTGTGTGACACGGAAAAGGTCCCGAAGCCGGAGAACGAGACTCTCTCACCTTTCTTAAGATTCCCGGTTATGCCGTCCATGAAGGCTTCCAGCGCATCCGATGCCTGCCTTTTGGATATTCCGGACTTCTGCGACATCATGGCAATCATTTCTTCTTTTGTCATTTCAGACCCTTTCAAGATGGGGTTGAACGGTTTCCTTTAATTTTGCGCTTAAGTACTCCCTGCTCGCGGAGCCTGTCAACCAAAAAAACCTAAAAAAGCTTGAAAACAGCGGGTTTCCCGCGCCTGAGGGCTACCTCTGCCCCGCCAGATAACCGGAGCCCAGCTGGTTCTGACTCTGGTCTATCTTGATTTGCGGCAATGCGTTAACATATAACTTGAAGCCCCAGCCGCGGTTTGAACCGATAGGCACCCAGAAAAGGTTGCCTGTCCAACAGTGAAGCTTGCGGACGATATTGACCTGGTTGTTCACTGTTTTGCCTTCAGTAATATTGTAATACTGCGAGTACGAAACCGAAGTCTGGGGCGTGAGATTAAACCGCAGACTGAATCTAAGGAAGCTGGATTTCCTGTATGCGGCACCTCGCCCGGATTCCGTGTAGCTGTAGTTGGCCGTCAGGCTCCAGCCTCCGGGCTGAGACAGACCACCCGAAATTGCACCGGGAATTACGCCCGGAATGGGTGGACTGGCCGTTCCCGTCGGCAGGCCCGTGGTATCAGGTCTACCCAGCGGAGCGTCGAGGTCATCAAAAAGGAACGCGCCTCCAGAGAGTGTAAACGAGGCATTGAGGGAGAAGCTCTCAAGGTATGGAGACCAGAAACTGAGTTCATCGCTTTCCGGTTTGTAGAGAGAATGTTTCATATTTCCGTAGAAGTTCACTTTTGGCAGGAGGGTTGAATTGATCGTAGTGGTCAGAGGCGAAAATGGACGGATGTCCTTCTCGAGATCGTAGCTGAACCCGGAGGACAGCGTGAAAAGAGTCAGGTTGCGCTCTATTTCGCCGGATTTCACCTTGGCCTGATAAGTCTGGCCCAGTCGAAAACTCAGAGACTGGCTACGCCCTGTACTGCCGGCTAAACCGCCGGCAAAGCGTCGAACCTCCGGATGCCGGTTGATCTCGGGAGTATAGCTGTAGGAAATAGAAGGAGTGAGTGTTTGTCGCAAACCAATCAGAGGTGGTATGTTCGGGTAGACGGTACCGTATATATCTGTCTTCATGGTAGCGCCGGTACTATATACATAAGTGCGATAATTGCCCGGATCAAGGTCGGCTGAATCCGACTGATCGGTTTTGAAGATCCTGAACCACTCTTCCCTGTAGCTCAAACTGGGACTCAGTACTATGTACCTGGCGATTTTCGTCGGAAATGTCGCCGAGAGTGAGTGATTGATGCGTGCGAACTTCTTTCTGCTTCGATATTTCGTACTATCCTGGCCAAAAGAATCAGTTGTTGTGATGGTCTGGCGCGACGAAGAATTCACCAGGGCTGGTCGATAGGTCACGACCAGATTTTGATACCATTTCGATTCCAGGGTCCCCTGGTCATTCCTCGATCCAGACCCGAAGGGTCGGATCTGCGGAAGGCTGATGCCGAGCGAGGGCAGCAAATCAGAACGCGATTCCAGGTCCAGGTTTTCATCATGAGCCACCTTACCTGAGACCGATATAGTGCGGCTGAACCGTTTGGAAAAAGTGATCTGCGAACGTACGACACGGTTCAGGCGATCCTGGAGGTCTGCTGAGAAATCCTGGAAGTATGTCTTGTCGGACTGAATCTGGCCGGAGGCATCAACCTTGAAGCTGGGCGCAAACTGGTGGCTGTGGGACGCCTTCATACTCCAGCGAGTAGATTTGCTCTCCGACGCACTGGAGTAACTATAGCTGGTTTGCTTTGAGTAATTCCCACCGATACTGCCGCTGAAAACATATCGCTTGTTATAGGTTATGCTGCTGAAGAAATTGAGCCGGCTGCTGCGCTCATAGTAATCAAGGGCTCCTTTCCAGTCCCAGTATTCAGAGGCCGCCCAGTAGTAGCCGACGTTTCTGATGTATCGATCACCTCGCTCGATATTGCCAAAAGTGAAAGGCAGCCAGCCTGAGTGTCTTCCTCTCTCCAACGGGAAAATATAGTAAGGCACAGCGAGGATGGGGAGGCGACCAATGTTCAACACCACCGGTTTGGCGATCAGTTTTTCGCCCTCGACAAGCTTCAGGTTGTTGGAATGGAAGTGAAAATGCGGTTCGGCGGCATCGCATGTTGTGTACCGGCCCTCGCTCAGGTAAAAGACTTTCTTCTGTTCGCGATAAAGCTTGTCGCCGTAGAAGAACCCGGTTTGATACCGTGATTTCGACTGGACGATTCTGCCTTTCTCGGTATCAATCGAGTACTCAAGATAGTCGCCCAGTAAGACATCCTCGCCGTCCTGCAACACCACCGGAATCGGGTTTGGTTGCAGTCCCGAGGTTAGAGAACTGTCGGCCGAAAGTGAGTCGTAACGTACATCAGCAGAAAATGCGTGGACGACATCGGTTTTCGTGTCAATGTCAACAAGGTGCGCCTCAAGACTGACATCACCGGACGCGAGATGCGCTTGTTTTGTCAGGATGATCATCGAGTCGACCAGATCGTAAGTAATTCTGTGGGCATTGTAGTCAATTGTATCAGTCACGGTGTCAATGCCGGAGTAAAATACCAGCGAATCACCGGTGCTGTCCGGGATTGAATCAACCACCCTGTAGTTGCGCCCAAGGTAGGTGCCTATGGCGCCACCGATGACGTTGACCCGCTGCAATTCCTCGGCCTCGACGTCAAATGTGATGGTGTCACCGGAGACCGTATTTTCTTCGGATTTCATCTTCCCTACATCACTCGGGTAATACCATGAGTATGCCTGACCCCAACATTTGATCTGAGCCAACTCACCTTCTTCAAACTGGAAGATAATTCTCTCGCCCCTGAGAATGGACCGATCAAACGCCACTCCCATGGAGTCATGCGGTTCGGTGAATTCGGCGAGAGCGGAATCAATGACGTCGATGCTCTCAAGCTCTCCTCCGTTGGAGAGAATAGTGATAAGCTGCCCTGAGACTTCTGACTTACCGCGTCTGGCCACAGGCAAATCGAAGAGGTCCAATACCTGGCGCCTGGGATAAAGCACGGCACAACCCGAGGAGGAGGACAGGTCCCTCGAAGCGATCTTCACATCACCCGTTGCCTCGGCTCGACCAGCATTCCCGTCGTAGTGAATAAAATCAGCGAGCACTTCGATCATCCGGCCGGTATCGGGATATTGCAGAAGGAGTGTCGGCCGGTCTTTCATGAAGAGGTAGTCGGTGTTGCGGTCAAGAAAGGCGTGCGTGCCGACGGCAAACAAGGAGTCCTTCCGAGAATAGAGTTCTACATAAGAGCCCAGAGCCAGAGCCTCGTTGGTGATCAGATCGTAGTGCACCGAGTCAGCCACCAGACGGAAATCGGTATCATCGATGACGACACTTCCAAGCAGGTCAACTTCAGAACCTTTGACCCAGACGGCCGAATCGCAGTAGACCATGCCACCCTCGGACTCAAATACCACCGAACCAAGCACGTACCAGATCTGCTCACCGGCCCGTGGGACCATCTCCATGCGATCGGCATAGTGCAGTATGAGGTCGCGGATTTCCCGCTCCTGCGCTGGCGCGACAGTAACCAGCAAGCCAACAAGCCCGAGGCCGACTAGGAGGATCTTGTTAGCCATCCGATACCATCCCCTCGAGCATACGAGCGTAATCCTGCCACTGGCCCGAAGTCACTGCCCCCACCTGAGCGACCTCGCCGGAGCCGCCCCCTTTCAGTCCTGTCTGCTGAACCAACCGCTTTATGATCTCTCCTGCGTGCACCGTGCTACAGCCTGACGCAACAATCAACCGACCCCGGGAGAACAGAACCGCGACGCCCTTGATGTTGTGTGCCAGCTGCGAGGCCAGGTTATTGGCCAATGATGTGTCGACCTCTGAGATATCAGCAGACACAACAGGTATCCCGTTGATCTGTTTGACGTCATTCGACAGCTTTTCAATTCTGGCCGGCAGAAGCTCCTTTTGCAGATTGGCGATCTCGCGCCGCATGCTTTTGTGTTCTGCCGCAAGTCCTTCTATTCTTGTGTTGAGGTCGCCCACGGAGCACGTGAGCGTCCGGGCAAGTCGATCAGTGACCTTGAGACGCAGACCATAATCAGTATGGAGCTGGGAACCCGATAGAAACTTGACCAGTTGATGGCCGCGGAGTTTCTCCTGGCCGATGATCTTGACAAGACCCACTTGCGCCGTGCTGTCGCAGTGTGTGCCCCCGCAGGCTGAACAGTCGATATCGGCAATCCTGATGATTCGCAGGACGCCCTGCTTGGTCGGGACTTTCCGCAGCGGCAGGGTTTCTATTTCATCGCCTTCAGCAAACTGGATCTTGACCGGGATGTTTTGCCTGACAAGATCATTAACGTGATGTTCCACCGCGCGCAGCTGCGCCTCGGTCACGTTCGCCGTATCCAACTCGACGGCGCCATACTCCTCCCCAAGATGCACCGATACTGTTTCAGCGTCACAATGATGAATGAACGAGGCGCTCAGGAGATGCTGGACGGTATGCATCTGTCGATTCTGCCAGCGTCGGTCGGCATCGACCTCTCCCCTGACCGTTTGTCCGACAGCTCCGGCGGTTTCCGAGGTGATGTGTCGAATACGGCCGTCTTCGCTCTCAACCACATCAATCACGCGCACGTCGCCCAGGGTTCCGGTATCGTGTAACTGGCCTCCAGAGGTGGGGTAGAACGCTGTTTGGTCCAGGATGGTATAGAAGTGTTCGCCGGTGCCGCCCGTCTCGACTACTGTACCGTTGAATGTCAGCAGCCCGGAATCCGTGTAATACAGACGGTCATCTTTCACGACACGACTCTCCGTTGATCCCGACACCGGAATCCAGCTCAGTCACAACTTATACTACCTTATTCTGCAGCGAGCCGATCCCTTCTACCCTGACCTCGATAGTATCACCCGGCTTCATAGGAGCTATTCCTGCCGGTGTTCCGGTCGAAATAAGATCACCCGGATTCAGTGTCATCGCTGATGAAATGTAGCTAACGAGGAACAGGATATCGAAAATCATCAGAGAAGTACGGCCCGACTGGGTTACCTCACCGTTCAGAACACCCTCGACCAGCACATCCGGGTAGTTCAGCTCCGGGACTATCCAGGGACCGACGGGACAGAACGTGTCGAAGCCTTTTGCCCGAGACCACTGGCCGTCTTTTTTCTGGAGATCACGCGCTGTTACATCGTTTACGCATGTAAAGCCGAAGATATGCTGCTCAGCATCCTGCACATCGACGTCCTTCGCCTGCTTTCCAATGATAACACCCAACTCGGCCTCATAGTCAACCCGTTCAGACACATCCGGATGGACGATGTCGTCGCCGGGGCCGATGATTGACGAGGGTGGTTTCAGGAACAGCAGGGGATATTCGGGTGGCTTGTCGGCCGACTGTGAAGCCGTGACATGAGCCCGGTAATTCAGACCGACACACACAATCTTGGACGGCTCCACCGGTGCCACCAACGCCTGCGGGTTGAATGGCAGCGGGTTGCCTTCCGGCTCAACGCCCGTCCATGGAGGCCCGGACAACTTTGTGACCTGGTCTCCTTCAAGCACTCCGTAGGCCGGTTGACTGGACTCTGCTTCGCGATATCTGATGTACCTCTTGCTCATGATTGCTCCAATCCGCTGATGAAACTGCTGATGGCATCGAGATTCCCTCTATCCTCGTAACCGCCTTCAAGCAGGGCCAGGATCCTCCCGTGGCACTTCTCTTCGGCGACACGAACAAGGCTCGTGGCGATATGGTGATAGGTCCTCCCGGTCAGGTGGAAGCCGCCCAGAGGGTCGAGACCGTGACCGTCGAAACCGGCTGAAACCACTATGTACTCCGGGTTGAAGTCGGACAGAGCCGGAACGACTTCGTCGTTCATCAGGCCGCAGTATGTAGAATCATCCATTCCCGGCGGAAGGGGGTAATTGATAGTATAGCCTTCACCATCGCTTGCTCCGCGCTCTGAGGCGGCACCGGTTCCGGGATAAAACGGGTGCTGATGTGTTGAAACGTACAGGACGTCGGCCCGGTCATAGAAAATATCCTGAGTTCCATTGCCGTGATGGACATCGAAATCAAAAATCGCCACTCGCTTGAGATGGTATTCGTCGATGGCGTACTGGGCCGCAACTGCGGCGTGGTTAACAAGACAAAACCCCATGCCGCGTCCGGCTTCGGCATGATGTCCGGGCGGACGGCCGAGAATGAAAGCCACTCGCGGTCCGTTGCCGAAAGCCATGTCAACTGCTTTCAGCGCATTCCCGCTTACGATTCGGGCTGCCTGAACCGAATCGGGTCCGTAGTAGGTGTCCGCGTCGACATTCCCGCTGCCCTGCGAGACGAGCCTGATCAGCCTGTCAATGTAGTCCCGGTGATGGACGCGATATAGCTGGTCCAGATCAACGGGCGGGCCGTCGAGCGGGGCAAAATCAGTCCTGGCCGATAGCTCTCCTGCGATTAACCGCAGACGCTCGCAATTCTCCGGGTGCCCGGGCGGCGGAGGATGCTCCGTCTCGTGCAACAGGATTGACAGACCGATTGAACTCATTGCCGCCAATAAAGGCCAGATGTATAATAGCGTCAACCTTATTCAGACTTGCCGGAGCTGCCATCGCCCGTGTTTGAACCACAGAGCAAGAATAATGGCCTTGACAGTTGTTGTAATGGTGAGCGTCCACCAGACGCCGTTGATGCCCCAGCCGAGGCTGATGGCCAGCAGGATGGCCAGTGGAATACGTGCCAGCGAGCCCAGGCCACCTACCAGCATGGGCGGGACGGTATCCCCTGCTCCGCTGAAGGCACCCTCGAGTATGATCTCTGTTGCCATCGTGATCTGAGAGAGACCGAGTATTATCAGGTAATCCACAGCTATGACCATCACCCGCTGATCATCAGTGAAGATCGAGGCGATCTGTCCGGGCAGGATTATGAAGCAGGCAGATGTGGTCATTGTAACGGCCACGCCCAGCCCCACCGCACTCCAGGCACAACGTGCAGCGCGAGCCGGGTTTTTGGAGCCGAGATTCTGACCCACCATGGTGGATGCCGCCAGTGAGATGCCATAGCATAACAGATACGAAAAGGACTCCATGCGGTTGCCGATACCCATAGCCGCTCCGGCCGGTTCGCCAAACCTGTGAACGATTCCGATCAGGACCCAGTATACGCCGACAAATACCATTTGTTGACAAGCAATTGGTGCTCCGATGCGTACAATACGAGTCATGTTGTGTAAGTCCGGTCTGGTAAAAACGACACCTTTCAGTTCAAACCCTGCCTTTCCAGAAAACAGGCGCCAGGTTATGCAGACGGCGGCGAGGCCCATTGATATAGCAGACGCCAGACTGGCTCCCGCCACACCCAGCTCCGGGAAGGGCCCGATGCCGAAAATAAGCAGGGGATCCAGGACCATATTGAGAAGGACTGCCGCGGACGCTATGATCGTCGGAGTCGTCGTATCCCCGGCCGCTCGAAAAGCTGCGTAGGCTGTTTCGGCGAGAGTGAATGCAACCGTCGATACGAAGAATATCCTCAGGTAGGGGACGGCGAGACGGTGGGTTGCCTCGCCCGCGCCCATCAGGTGCAGTATAAACGGCGCTCCCGCATATCCGGCGAGTGAAACGATAGTACTCAGTATGACAGCGAGGGTCAGTGCCTGCCACGTGAAGAAGGCTGCCTTATTCGGCTCTCCGGCACCGACATGTCGTGAAACCAGCGCTGTCAGGCCAATGGAAATGAGAGATATCGATGCGAAGATCGTCCACATAACAACCATCGACGAAGTGACCGCATCCTGTGCCGACGCGCCCAGCTTGCCCACCCAGAAGAAATCGGTGACCGACAGGGCGACCTCGAAGAACATGCCAAGCATTACCGGCAGCGCCAGCGAGATGACGGTCTTGATTATAGGGCCGGACGTGATGTCATCTGTTCTGGTCATACAGTCCTGCGTGTCTCTTCCCGATCGGAGTGGCGGGAATGTTAAAGAGATATGTTAATCGGCGAGGGCTGGAGTAACAAGTGGAATCGAAGGATCATCCGGCGGGAAGCCCGCCTGTACGTGCCGGTTGTCACATACCCTTGATAAAGTACTGGGCATTCAGTGGTTCGCCAGTCCCCCGTTCCAGCAGGTCCTGCCAGTAAAAGCGGCTACCGAAACGGAAGTAGTTCTGTACCAGGAAAGCCTTTGTCTCCGGATTGTCCAGGATCGACCCGGACACACGTTCAAGATAGGCAAATGTTTGAGCTGAGATTACATCTCCCAGCAGGAAGGTATGAGATTGCGCCGGCTCGACGGCATACTCCGGTGTGGTCGCCCAGGGCATTAGTTCATCATGCCTCGGCAGGAGCATGTATTCTTCAAACAGATCCCAGTAAAGCCTGTTCAAATCGCGATCGGGATTGGAGTATGCCTGATACTCGAACTGTAGGCGCAGAAGAGTTAATCTCAGTTCTATGATCCTGCGCTGCTTTGCGTTCGTCAGGTATAAATCAACCAGGGCGGCAGGGACTCCGGCATAAACGGATAGAAAGTGATCGCTCTTCATCATCCTCGAGAATATTTGTTCAAGACCACGCAGCCACACCTGGTCACGCATCGAGGTGTACATTGTGGTCTGTTCGTAAACAAACGCTGCCGCCACAGCCGCGCCTATCTGCTCAGCAAGATTCACCGTGCTTTGGAATCCATCTGCCGCTGCGACAACTACTCTCTGGTCTATCGGTGCGTTAATTACCAGGGCCGCGGAACCGGCGTCGGTCATCTCCGCTGCCCGCTGGAAAAAGTAGACAGGCAGCGCATCCAGCTGAAAGCCGATACCGGAGAAGGCACGCTCCAGAAACCGCATTTGTGAATCAGCCGGGAAGAGTCGATCCAGAGCAACATCGGACGAGGAGTATTCGTGCGGCAGATCCCAGATCTCAATCTCCGCCGTGGCGTACTTCTGCCTGATTCTGTCGGTCACCTCAGCGTAGGGCCCGGCAGTCAGTTTGTTGAGGGTATCAACCAGGGACCGGAAGGCCTCCACCGGGAATCCAGATTCGTTCAGGGTCATAGCGAAGAAGTTGTTGTAACCGAGTTTGCCGGCAAGCTGATTCCTTACCCGGAAAAGTCTTGCCATTGGCTGGGCGGTATGATCACCGGCGGCGCTGAGAGCCCGGTAGGCCAATTCGCGCCTTGTGCGGTCGTTGTCGTAGAACATCCTGCGGGCGATAAACGAGCGATCACGCGGCTGACCGTCGAATTCGGTCAAAGGGGACATCAGGAACGCCACGATACTATCGCGGGTCAGTCTCACCTGGAGGTCCTGTTCTACCTGGGCCATCAGGAGCCGCGGGAGCAAGAGCGATAATTTCCTCTCAAGCTCAGGGTCGTCACCTGTTCCCAGACCCGCCTTGAGATGCTCAAAGGTTTCGCGACATCCGAGGACCTGGTCAAGAAGCGTCTGATAGAAGGCAAGAGAATCGGATTGACCTTCTGTCAGCAGTGTCCAGCTTTCTTCGGATAGCCTGCGGTTCAGCCAGGCCAGCTTGTGTTCGAGTGAATCCACGGTCAGTTGCAGATCGATGGCGGGCGTGCTGCTGTCCCGACATGCCCCGAACGTCATGACCATACACACTATTAAGGATGCAACTGTGAAACTTCGCGTCATATCATTTGTCTCCCGGCTTCTCACACAGAAATCGCAACGCGGCCAGGTATCCGGAAAAGCCCAGCCCGCATATCTGCCCGCAGCAGACACCTGCTATAACTGACCGATGCCGGAATTCTTCACGGCCGTGGATATTAGAAATATGGACTTCCACCGCTCTGACACCGGCTGACGAGATGGCATCACGGATGGCATAGCTGTAGTGGGTAAACGCGGCCGGATTGATTATCAGACCGAGAGCCGCCGGGCCCTCCTGCTGGATGAAGTCGATTATTGCTCCTTCCGAATTAGATTGCATGAACTTCACATCCACGCCGAGACCTGCAGCCGCCCGGCCTATTTCAGTCTCAAGCTCGGCGAGCGTGCGTTTGCCATAGACGTCAGGCTCCCGGGAGCCAAGAAGATTCAGGTTGGGCCCGTTAACAACCAGAACGGCAGGCACCTCTACCTCCATGTTTTTCATACAGCGTCAGCATCCGTTCAATCGCTCTGGCAACCGTCCTCCGAGGGATTCCTGCTACAATTTGTGGCTTTCCCGGCCGCTTGAGCAAGACATAATTTAGATCGGTACCGGACCGCTTTTTGTCAAGCGTCATGGCGGCAATGATTTTCTCCCGGGTAAGCTTTCGTCTTGGCACAAGACCGACAAAATCGAGCACGAGATGCCGGTATTCATCGATAGCAGGGCCCGTAGTCACACGCAGCAGATCCGCCAGCTCCAGGGCGCCCAGGATCCCGAGTATCACCGCCTCACCGTGCAAAAGACGTGCGAAGCGCAGCGACTGCTCGATGGCATGCCCGATAGTGTGACCATAATTCAGAAACACCCGCATGCCTGTCTCACGTTCGTCGTGACTTACTATTTCCGCCTTCAGACCCGCCGACATGCGAATCAGGTTCTTCAGAGGCCTTTCGTTGTACAGGTCTCGGCCAGCCAAAAAGTCTGTCAGCAGTCTGACCTGACCAGTTCCCGCCAGCCCACTGCACTTGAGGACCTCGCCCAGTCCGGCCACCATGTGCCGCAGAGGTAACGTCTGCAGGAAGCGGATATCAGCGTGCACAAAATGGGGCTGCCAGAAGGCACCCACGAGATTCTTCCCAAGGTCATGATTAATGCCTGTTTTGCCGCCGATCGCGGCATCAACCATGCCCAGCAGCGTTGTCGGCACCGCCACCCAGGGAATTCCGCGCAACATGGTCGCGGCCGCGTACCCGACAAGGTCAGTAGTCACACCACCGCCGCAGGCCAGAATAAGGTCAGTCCGGGAAATCTCCTCGGTCAACAGGAAGTCATACACGGACTTCAGAGTGCGTAAGGATTTTGACTTTTCGCCGACAGGTATCACCATTTCGGCAATCCTTCCGGCCGGGAGTTTCAGATTTGATCTGAGCCTGCGACCGTGAAGAGCATAGAACTGGGCATCATAGAAGGCAAAAAGCCGGTGTTTACCCAAAGCTCTCTTCAGGCGGACTCGCAGTCTGTCGGTGTCGTCAGCGCAGACAAAGACCGGACACGATCCAGAGGCATGTCGGACCCGAATCTCAGGCATATGCCCTCCGTATGGTTCGAACAAGGTCAGTCACCGCTGATGGCACCGTTTTACCGGTGGTAGAGTATATATGGTGAGCTTTTCTGTAGTTTGCAGTTCGCCGACGCAGCATCTCACCGATTTGTCTAAGCCGTGCCTGGCGTAGCGTCTCCCCGGTTTTTGGTTTAGCCCGGAGTAACGGCCGATCTGTCGTCTGTCCAAGGCGTCTATATATCTCGCGGGTTGAACAACTAAGGTAGATCACATGGCAGCAAGCCAGCAGCAGTTTTCTGCTGTTGGGGTTCTGAAAGGCTCCCCCTCCGAGAGCAACAACGCCGGGTCTGATGCGCGGTTGACAGAGCGTCCGAATCATATCTGATTCCAGTTTGCGGAACCCGGGCTCACCGTGCCGGTCAAATATGTCTGCGATCTTCATATCCCGCGCTTTTTCTATCATAAGATCAGTATCGTAGAATCGCACCTTCATCCTGTCGGCCAGATGAGCCCCGACACTCGACTTTCCGGAACCGGAAAATCCAATCAGGACCACGTGCTTTCTCAGGACCGATTTCTTCATATACTTTTGTCATCATATAAATCAGACCGACGACTTCCAAAAACTTCGTCGTGAATCGGCATGACCGGCACCTTCTGGCCGGTCCATATCTCGAACGACTTCACGGCCTGTCCGACCAGCATCATTGATCCATCGATGGCTGTCACTCCATGCCTTCGGGCCGCTTCTATCATTCGGTTGTTTTCATTATAGTTGAGGTCATAATAGAAGCTGGTGTTGTCCAACCGTACACCCTCACGGAAGACTGGCATATCGTCGTGATTTGCGCCCGCCAGAGGAGTACAATTGACAACAAGGTCATAACCAGTTTGGAGCAAGCCATTGAGGGTATCAAATCGTGCGGCGGTGATATGCAGGCCCTGAAACTGACTCTCCATGTGGCTCTTAAAAACAGCTAGCTTTGACTCCTGTCGCCCCACAACCGTTACGCGGGAGATTTCAAAGTTCTTGTGAAGAGAATAGACTATCGCTCGTGCCGCCCCTCCACAGCCAATTACGAGCACCCGGCCCTGCTCAAGCTGGGCCGTAAACGGCATCAGCGGAAGCGAAAAACCGAGATGATCAGTGTTAAAGCCGATCAAACGACGGTCACGCAGCATAATGCTGTTGACGGCTTCGAGCGCCCTGGCTTCGGGATCGACCTCGTGGAGGTATTTGAGAACAGATGTCTTGTAGGGGACTGTGACCGATAACCCGGTGACGCCGTCCAGAGTGAGCCGTTCAATGGTTGCGGCCAAGTCTGTTTCCTCGACATCTGAGACGCCGAATTCGCCCGCTTCACCGCAGTGTGCGAAGATCGCGTGAAAAATTCGGGGGGAGCACGTGTAACCTATGTTTCTGCCGACAACAGCAAACCGGTGTGTATTTGTCATCCGACAACCGCACTCAAAAGGTCATAGAAGCCCGGGCATGATACCGCTACTGACGAGTCGTCGTCCAGAGATGACGGTCCTGATGCGGCCAGGGCGGCCACTGAAAAAGCCATGGCGATGCGATGATCACCGAAGCTCGACAGATCGGCACCCTGCAGCTCTTCTCTTCCCTCTATCGCCAGTCCGTCTTCAAGGAGCCCGCACTTGACTGACATGGCCGTCAGGTTCTCGGAAATCGCCCGCAGACGATCCGATTCCTTTACCTTGAGTTCAGCGGCATTTCGAATCAAAGTGGTGCCCCTGGTTTTGGATGCAAGAACAGCCACGACCGGGATTTCATCAATCAACTCAACAGTGGTAGCGCCAGAGATCCGTCGCGCCTTAAGGTCACCACCGGTCACCGTTACCGTACCTCGCGGTTCGCCGGTGATTGTCTGTCGGTTCGTTACAGCAACATCGCATCCCACATTCTTCAGATATTCCAGAAAGGCAGTACGGGTTCGGTTGAGCCCGACGTTTTCTACTGTCACCGATCCACCAAGCAGTGCGGCGGCGGCGAAGAAAAAGGCTGCCGTCGAGATATCACCCGGAATGTCCACCAGACCACCTTTCACCCGCGAACCGGCACCGACCCTGATTTCACTTCGGAAATCTTCCGGCATCTTCAGGCGCTTCTTGCGAGGATCGTGAACATCATCAACGAGAACGGGAGTCACTTTTTTCACGGAGATCCCCTGACCCAGTTCCTGCAGCATGATCTCGGTATGGTCGCGGGTGAGAGTCTTCTCCCTCACCTTGACGCTGCAGCCGGAAGCGAGGCCGGCCAATATAAGGGCTGATTTGACCTGGGCGGAGGCGACGGGCATGACGTACTCAAACGGCAGAAGTCTGGTGCCATTGACTTTCAAGGGGAGATGGCCGTCGGTGTCGTACAATCGCCCGCCCATCTCCGTAAGCGGGTCAACAATACGCTTCATGGGCCGAGCGGACAAAGATTCATCGCCGCTCAGTATAACCGATAACTCTGATCCGGCTATCAACCCCGCCATCAAGCGGGCGGTTGTACCCGAGTTTCCGCAATCGATGATGGTGTCCGGCTCCACTGACAGCTCTTCCGGGGGGTTAAGCACCAGTTCGTCGTGTCTCTGCTTTACCTGGACTCCACACTTTTCGACAGCATCCAGGGAACGCCGGCAGTCGGCACCGTCCGGAAAGTTCCTCACGGTGATCGGACTCTCTGAGAGCAAAGACAGAATGGCAGCCCGGTGGGCAATTGATTTATCCCCCGGCACCTTAATGGTGCCGGACACCCTGCGAGTGGGAAGGAGCCGGCGCATCATGGGACATCACGCTCCAGCACAGGCGCCAGTTTGCGCATGTCATCCATCAGCCTCGCGAAATCCTCGGGTGTTATAGCCTGAGCACCGTCGGACAGAGCCTCTTCCGGTTTGTTATGGACTTCGACCATGATCCCGTCGGCACCAACGGCAATTGAAGCTCTCGACAACGGCAGCACCTTGTCTTTACGGCCGGTTCCATGGCTGGGATCCGATATGATCGGGAGGTGTGACATCCTCTTGACAAAAGGTATGGCCGATAGATCCAGGGTATTCCGGGTGTGATCCGCAAAAGTCCTTACTCCTCTCTCGCACAGAATCACCTTGGTGTTACCTTCGGACATGATGTATTCGGCAGCCATCAACAATTCTTCGAGAGTGGCTGACAAGCCTCGTTTCAAGAGGATCGGCTTTGACAGTCGACCGGCTTTACGCAGCAGGGTGTAGTTCTGCATGTTACGAGCTCCGATCTGTACAATGTCAGCATAGTCGGCGACCATTTCGACAGTGTCAGTATCGATCGCTTCGGTTACAATACGCAGGCCGGTCTGCTGACGGGCCTCGGCAAGTATTTTGAGACCATCCTGGCCCAGTCCTTGAAAACTGTATGGAGATGTCCTTGGCTTAAAGGCACCACCCCTAAGGATTTTTGCACCGTGCTTCGCTACAGCCTGGGCCACGGCCAGAGTCTGTTCCCGACTTTCCACTGAGCAGGGACCTGCAATGACTATAAACTCCCTGCCGCCGATTGGTATACCGTCGACATCAATGACCGAGTTTTCGGGAACGAACTCCCGACTGACCAGCTTATACGGTTTGGTAACATGTATTATGTCCCGCACTCCGGCTAGGGTGAGGATGCGGTCCGAGTCGACCCTCGCCTTGTTGCCGGTCACGCCTATAGCCGTGCGCTGGGCTCCCGGCATGGCATGAGCCGTGAGTCCCATCTTCTCAATCTCCAGACAAACCTGCCTTACCATCTCCGGGGATGCGGATGTCTCCATTACGACCAGCATCTATTGCTCCTCACAGTCGATCGCCCCAACGTATCGAGCGACTTGTCTTTCTTTATCATTTGCGATTGCAACTCGATATTGCCTGATGGCGTATCAAGTGCTCCAGTAATTTCTATACAACGGGCCGCGGTCACATTTCCTCCGGTGCTTCCATCCCCAGGAGCAACAACCCCTCAGAGATTACAGACCGCACGGCCGTTACGAGCGCCATTCTGGCGGCAGCCAGAGATTCATCGTCGGCCAGAATTTTCTCTATCCTTCCATTCTTGTCGCGTCGCTGATAAAACGAGTTGAAGGAGGCGGCAAGGCTCGCGAGATATTGTACTATGATATTCGGTTCATAATTACGCGCAGCATCGACGATCGTTGACGGGAAATCCGCCAAGTACTCGATGATGCGCCTTTCTTCATCTCCGTTCAGCAGTTCGAAGTCTATGCCCGGAACAACATCTTTCCCGTACTTTCGTCCGAGGGAACAGAGGCGAGCATGAGTGTATTGCAGGTACGGTCCGGTCTCACCTTCAAAGTTCAGTACTTCGTCCCAGACAAACTGTACATCCTTCTGACGCCGGACCGACATCTGTGAAAACAACACTGCCCCGACTCCGACCTGATGCGCGACTCTGTCGATATTTCCAAGATCCGGGTTCTTTTCCAGAATGATTTCCTTGATCAGCGAGACCGCCTTGTTGATTACATCTTCAAGGTAAATAATGTTACCTCGCCGTGTGGACATGGTCTTCTGTCCAAACCGAACCCATCCAAAATCGATGTGCTTGATTTTGTCGGCCATGCGGTCTTCTTGCGGTACCTTTTCGGTCTCTTCGAGCATATGCAGTACCAGTAGCATCTGCTTGAAATGGTCCGATTGAGCCGATCCTACAACGTAGACAGATTCGTGAAAACGGTATTTCTCCCAGCGATAGAAGGCCCCGGCCAGGTCCCGTGTGATATATAGGGTCGCTCCGTCTGCTTTGCGAAGCAGAGCCGGGGGGAGATTTTTGTCCTTGAGGTCGACGACCAGGGCTCCCTCTGATACCCGGGTGAGTCCGGCTGCTTCCAACCGGTCGATGACAGCCTCCATTTTGTCATTGAGGAACGACTCGCCATATACGCTATCGAACGTCACCCCCATGAGACTGTAGATGCGGTCAAACTCGGCCAGTGAAATGTCTTTGAGGCGTTGCCAGAGGGCCGTAGCTTCCGGCTCACCGTCCTCCAACCGCCTGAACGCTTCCCTTGCCTCATCATCCAGCTCCGGGGCGGTTTCGACCTCCTTGTGAAACCTGACATAGAGGTCCAGAAGGTTTGAGATAGCATCTCCCCGGAAAGTCTCTTCCGATCCCCACCTCTTGCATGCGACTATCATCTTTCCAAACTGTGTGCCCCAGTCGCCGGGATAGTTGATTCCGATTGAGGTATAACCGAGCTTCTTGAAAATCCGGCGCAGCGAATTACCGATCACGGTCGTGCGGAGATGCCCGACTCCAAATGGCTTAGCGATGTTCGGTGACGAATACTCGACGAGTACGGTTTTGTCATGTCCCACTTCCGAACTGCCGTAAGCATGGCCCTGTTCCAGTATCGTCGTTATTGTCTGCCGGGCAAGGCTTCCGGCATTTATTCTGACATTCACAAACCCGCCGGTTCCGGTCACTTCAGCAATGTCAGATCTGTTGCCGGCTCTGAGTACCTCGCCTGCCTTGTCGGCAAGCCTGGCCGCGATAACCGGCGGCTTCTCTTCCAGGAGACGCACGAACCGGAACACGGGCAGGGCGAATCGGCCCATACGAGGGTCTTTCGGCTTTTCCAGAGAACTGTAGACAGTCTCGGTACTGAACACCTCGGCATCACCAACCCGGGCGAACGCTTCAGGGTAAAGTTCGCGAAAGGCAGCCGCAGCCGCCTCGGCGAAGGCCATTCTGTAATTATCTTTCTCCATCAGTTTAGAGCGTCCGCATGCATTTCGGCAACGGTGTCTAATATCAGACAACCGTTCGCAGTTAGCAATCAATATGTTCAGGTGACACGTAGGTCAGTGATATGAGCGACTTTATGGGCTTGCCGACATCCTCTGGAACGGTTGGGGTCAGGCCGCCAGCGGAACAGGTCGACGAGAATAGAGGCGTTAAGGCAAAGCGCTCCAAGATCCTCTGATTAACCAACCGCTTTGCGGACAGCCCTGAGAAACCGTCCGACACTTCTGACGCCCTGCCGCGTCGTGTCCGAATACCTGACGATATCAATAAGCCTTGATCCGATCACAACCCCATCCGCGAATCGGACTAACCGGGCTGCTGCCTCAGCGCTCGATACGCCGAAACCTGCTACGAATGGTTTCCCCAGTGTCCGCTTCAGTTTCATCAAGTAATCGCTGGTCTCCCGGCCGAATTTCTTGCCACCGCCTGTTACTCCGGTGACCGTCACGGCGTAAACGAAATCGGTGCAGGCTTCAGCTATCAGGCGCATGCGACCTTCGCTGGAAGTTGGAGAGACCAGGAATATTGAGGATAGGTGAGCCTGATCGCATAGTTTTCTGAAATCCAGTGACTCCTCGACCGGCAGATCAGGAATTATGAAGCCGTCCGCGCCCGCCCGGGCGGCATCACTGACAAATCGGGACTCACCGTAAGACAAGATAGGATTGTAATAACCCATCAGAATGATGGGAACGAGCGTAGTTTTGCGAAGATCACCAACCAGCCTCAGAGCCTGCCGCAAGTCGGTGCCTTTTTGCAGGGCGGCATGTGAAGAATGCTGGATACTCGGACCGTCAGCCATTGGGTCGGAGAACGGCATCCCGATCTCCAGCAGATCCACTCCCGCTTTGACAGCTTCTTTCAGGAGGGCGAGAGTGGTTCTGTAGTCCGGGAATCCGGCCGTGAAGAACGGGATAAGCAGTTTCCGTCGACTGCGGGTGGTCATGACACGGGTTACCCGGCTCACTTATCGAACTCTCCCAGTGATTCGAGAATAGGCATGTCCTTATCGCCCCGGCCGGACAGGCAGACGATTATTTTGTCCGACTTCTTCAATCGCTTGCGGCTTTTGACCAGCCAGGCCAGGGCGTGAGCGGTCTCCATAGCCGGGATGATGCCCTCCAGACGGGAAACCAGCTTGAAGGCCTTGAGAGCCTGCCGGTCAGTAACGCTCACATACTTCACCCCGCCCTCATCCTTGAGAAGTGAATGTTCCGGCCCGACACCGGGATAATCCAGACCGGCCGAGATGGAATGAGGTAATACAATCTGCCCATCGCGATCATACATCAAGTAGCTGTATGAGCCGTGCAGCACGCCCGGCTTCCCCTTAGTAAGTGTGGCGGCGTGCCGACCGGTGTTCAGGCCCAAGCCTCCCGCCTCCACACCGATCAACCTGACGGATTGCTCACCCAGAAATTCGCTAAATATGCCTATCGCATTCGAGCCGCCGCCGACGCAGGCGCAAATGTAGTCGGGCAAACCTCCCAGTTGTCTCCGGCACTGTTGCCTGGTTTCCCTCCCGATCACAGACTGAAAGTCACGCACCATCATTGGATATGGATGCGGGCCAACGACCGAGCCGATGATATAAAAGGTTGACCGCACGTTGGTCACCCAGTCACGCAGTGCCTCGCTTGTAGCATCTTTGAGTGTCCTGGAGCCGGATGAGACTGGAATGACCTCAGCTCCCAGTAAGCGCATCTTGTTCACGTTTGGGGCCTGCCGGCGAATATCCTCCTCTCCCATATAGATGATGCATTTGAGTCCGAAGCGGGCACAGACCGTTGCGGTGGCCAGACCATGCTGCCCGGCACCGGTTTCGGCGATGACTCGCTTCTTTCCCATCATACGAGCCAGAAGGATCTGCCCGACCGTATTATTAATCTTGTGTGCACCGGTGTGGTTGAGATCCTCCCGTTTGAAGTATACGGCTGGACCCGACAGGTATTCCGAGAAGCGGTCTGCGAAATAAAGAGGTGTGGGGCGTCCGACGTAAGTTGAAAGGAATGCGTTAAGTGTCTGGCGAAACTCACTGGATCGCCGCGCCTTACGATATGCAGCATCAAGCTCTTCCAGGGCGTAAATCACTGTCTCAGGAACGTACCGTCCCCCGTACCGGCCGAACCGGCCCTTTCGATCTGGACGATTTCGTCTGTCAGCTGCCATATCTCAACCTGTTGCATTCCGCAAAAAAGGCCCGGAGCTTGCGAGATGATTTGATCCCCGGTCTTGTCTCCACTCCCGAACTTACGTCCACCAGAATCGGTTTAAACAGCTTCACGCCCTCAGCCAGATTATCGACTGAAATCCCACCGGCCAGGACAAGGTTAGGCAGTTTTCGGCGGGGCCTGATTGACCAGTCGAACTGTTTGCCGCTTCCGCCGGGAAGCTCCCGCGTCATTCGATCCGCCATAATCAGGTCAGCCCTGCTGCGAGCCGCGCGCTCCCAATCATCCGAGCAGGAGACACGGTGCGCTTTGATTACGCGAAAACCGGCTTTCTGAATTGCGGCTACCTCTTTAGCTGTCTCGTTACCGTGAAGCTGAATCAGATCCAGTCTGACCCGCTCGGCAATCCGCAAGATCCTCGCCACCCTCTCGTCTACAAAGACCCCCACCCGATCGACCAGCGCGACAGCGCCGCTTCTGGAGATATCCGCCGCAGCCCTGACTGAAATTCTTCTGGGGGACTTCGTGTAGAACACGAATCCAACCATATCACCGCCCAGATCAGCTACCAACTCGGCATCGGTCGTCCTGGTTATGCCGCATACTTTTACTTGAAAATGATTCATGCCTGCCTCAGTTCGGAAATCAGGGCCGCAGCGTCCGGGGCTCTGACCAGAGCTTCGCCGACAAGGAAATTGGAGTATCCGGATGCTCGAAGAAGCTTGATATGGTCGGGTTCTGAGATCCCCGACTCGGCAACACGGATCATACCCCTAGGGATTTGCCCGGCCAGGTCTAGGGATATTTTCAATGACACGGAGAAATCGTCCAGGTTGCGGTTATTCACTCCTATGATACCGGCACCGGCGGCAAGTGCCATGTCCAGTTCAGTAACGCTGTGAACTTCAACAAGGCAGTCGAGTCCAACATCGGAGGCGAGCGATATGAAGTGGTTGAGAGACTCGGCGGTGTGCAAAGCCGTGATCAGGAGGACGGCATCAGCTTGCATGGCTTTTGCATGAGTCAGTTGGTATTCGTCAACGATGAAGTCCTTGCACAGAACCGGCAAGCCGGTGGCATGCTTCACAGCAGCTATATACTCATATTTGCCGAAAAAGTGTCGCTCCTCGGTGATCACGGAGATTGCCGCTGCTCCACCCTCCGCATAGGCCGTTGCCAGTTTGACTGGGTCGAAGTTTTCAACGAATACGCCCCTCGACGGTGAGCCTTTCTTGATCTCCGCAATGATGTTTATGCGTGCCGAATCCGACAACGCTTCCCGGAAAGGTCGCTCACCACTTACGCGCAGGTTCTTTCTAAGGGAGCTTTCCGGTGACTCGCTCCTGAGTTGCCGCACCGCTGCTTGCTTGTCAGCTACTATCTGTTTGAGAATCGAGTTCAAAGCTCACCTCTGGCCGGTATTACCCATCCGGGGCCATCACTGTTTCTCTTCTCTGATTTTCGGAAAAAGGCGAAATATATCAACGCCGAAAGCACATAGAGAAATATAGTCAGGTTGATTGAAACCGTGAAACCGTGGCTCTCAATAATTCGGCCGCCGAAAAACGCGGAGACAGCCATTCCTCCTGTCCAGGAAACCATCAGGAGTGCGTTCACCAGGCCGTGCTCGGCCTTTGTTGCCATCTCCAGCCCGAAATTGGTGCTGATAGGCACGCCGAGGTTCATCAGGCCTCCCCTCAAAATGAAGGCGACCACCACAATCGGAAGAAAATAGCTGTAAGCCAGAATGAACATGAAAGGTAAGGAGGCCAGTTGCGTGACGACAATGGTTCTAACCAGACCGAGTCGTTTGGTAAAAATGGGGCCCGACAGCGTGCCCAAAAACATCGAGCAATGAACAGCGAAATAGTACAGTCCAATCTCGTCGGGCGGCAGTCCGAATCGATCACGGAAATAGAGATTCAGAAACGGGATGGACAGCCCGGCGCCGAGGCCTATCAGGAAGTTTGCCGATGTAATCTTAAGGAAGAAGCCTGCCCGCTGTTTTACTTTCACCCAGGACAGGGTGATCTTGTTTTCCTCGGACGACGGCGCGGCGGCCCGGATAAATGCAAACGGGAGCAGGGCACACAGGCCCAGCAATATCGCTATATAGAGGGTGACACGGTAACCCATCAGGATGTCAGATGATGCTCCTCCGATTACCGTCACAAGGTTTCCGGAGCCGGCCGAGCCGGCCATGTTAGCGAGTATGAACATGGCGAAAGAAAACGAGAACAGGTGAGTTCTTTCGACAGGCGTTGAATTCCGCATGAAGAACGGTCCGGAAGCAACGCGATAGAAGGCGAAGGACACGCCGACCAGTATCGCGAAAACGGTAAGGGCGATCAGGTTCAGGTATACGGTCAGTCCGAAACTGAACAGTGCGAACAACAGGCAGGCAATCAGCAGAACCGGTTTCAGTCGCACGCGACTTATCAGCACTGCAGCCGGAATTGCAACCAGCGCTGATCCCAGCGCCCGCGCAGACTGCAAGCTGCCGATATCACCTTCGGCGAAACCGCTCTCTTTCAGGTAAAGATTGTACAGAAGGTTGAAGGCGGCGAAATTGATCGCCATCAGGAACGATCCGGTCAGGTAGAATCTCGCGTTTTTCGAGAATAGCTTGAGGTGGGCCATGTACTCAGAGAGCCATGACCCTTCCTTCCGGGCACCTTCCCTGCCTGTCTTCGATGTTGGACTGTACTGTTCCACCGGTGCCTATCGATTATTCGACATCCGAACCCATCGATCCAGCAGGTCTGCGGCGGATCCGGAGGCCACTGCTTCACGGGCCTGCTCGACACCCTCGGCCATTGATTCCGCCTTGCCTCCCGTGTAGATGAAGGCACCAGCGTTTAGCAATACAGCATCGAGGCAGGCGCCCTCAATGCCTGCCAGGACATCGTTGAGGGTCTTATGGTTGGCCTCAGCGTCGCCGCCGGTGAGCTGATCCTGGTCGTGATAGGCCAGACCAACGTCAGTCGGTTCCATGACGTGACTGGTAATACGGTTGTTTTTGAGCTCCATGTAATCGGTCGGTGCGGCGACCGAGAATTCGTCAAGGCCATCCCTTGAATGCAGAACAACCACATGTTCCGAGCCCGTGGCCTTCAAAACATCAGCTACCAGGGGCATAAGTGACCTGTCATAAACACCGGTTACCTGACGCTTCACGCCGGCCGGGTTTGTCATCGGTCCCAAGATGTTGAAGGCCGTCCGAAGACCAAGTTCCCTTCTCGGTTCGGCGGCGTGTTTCATGGCCGAATGAAAGCGCGGCGCAAACATGAACCCAAATCCAACCTTGTTGATACACTCTGCCACCCGCTCCGGACCGGGGTCAATGTTCCCGCCGGTGGCTTCCAGCAGATCGGCGGAGCCGCACTTTGAACTGATGGAGCGGTTGCCATGCTTGGCAACGGTGACACCTGCAGCGGCAGTGACCAGTGCTGCTGCCGTCGTTATGTTGAAGGTGTGTGATCCGTCGCCACCTGTTCCCACGCCGTCGATAGCGTCCTTGTCGTCTATTTTGACCCTTATCATGTGGCCGCGCATGGCTTCAACGAAGCCGGCAATTTCGTCAACCGTCTCCCCTTTTTGTTTCAATCCAACGAGGAAGCCGGCAATCTGGGCATCAGATGCCTGACCGTCCATGATAGCGTTCATGGCCGACCTGGCCTCTTCCCTGCTCAGGTTTTCACTGTTCACAACTTTAGATATTATCTGTTGCATCGTCTCATATGCTCTTCAGGAAGTTGTGCAGCATGTCCTTGCCGCGTGGAGTCAGGATCGACTCAGGGTGGAATTGCAGTCCGTACAACGGTAGTGTGGCGTGTTTGATACCCATTATGACGTTGTCGTCAGTCCAGGCGCTTGTCTTGAAATCACTCGATAGAGAACCCGGCTCGACGACAAGCGAATGATAGCGGGTGGCAACGAATGGTGACTCGATTTCCTTGAAAAGAGTTGAACCGTCGTGTGACACCTCGGAAGTCTTACCGTGCATAATGGCAGGTGCATAGCCGATGGCAGCTCCATATACTTGCGCAATAGCCTGATGTCCCAGACAGATCCCCAGAATCGGCAGCTTTCCCGCCGCGGCCCGGATGAGATCTTCCATGATGCCCGCCTTCTCCGGGCGACCCGGCCCCGGCGACAGTACTATAGCCTCCGGATTCAGAGAGACTGCCTGGTCGACTGTGATCTCGTCATTCCGGTACACCTTCAGGTCGGCACCAAGTTCGCCCAGGTATTGGACCACGTTGTAGGTAAACGAATCGTAGTTGTCGATCATGAGTATCATGACATGTCAACCTGTCACTGCCTCAATGATAGCTGATGCTTTAGCGGCGCTCTCGTTATACTCCCGGCGCGGACTGGAATCGGCCACGATACCCGCCCCGGCCTGAACATAGAACTTTGTCTCTTTCTTTACGACGGTACGAATCGCAATACACGAATCGAGGTTACCCCAAAAGTCGAGATAGGCGATAGAGCCGCCGTATACTCCGCGTCGATGTCTCTCCAGCTCGTCGATTATCTCCATAGCACGAATCTTGGGTGCACCCGAGACCGTTCCGGCCGGGAAACAGGCGAAGTGACCATCAAGCGGTGAAACGCCTTTCCTGAGTCGGCCTGTAACCGAACTGACAATATGAATCACGTGCGAATACTTCTCGATAATCATCTGTTCTTTCACGGCAACGCTGCCGGCGCGGCTGACCCGCCCGATATCATTTCGTCCCAGGTCCAGCAGCATGGTGTGCTCGGCCAGTTCTTTCGGGTCATTCAGCAGGTCGGCTATTTGTTTCTCGTCGGCGCGCGTGTTCTTACCGCGCGGACGCGTGCCTGCTATCGGACGCGTTTCAATCTGACCTTGCTCGACGCGGACCATCATCTCCGGCGAGGAACCAATAATCGAATCGCTTCCGAAGTCGAGCAGGAACATATAAGGTGATGGGTTTATCCTTCTCAGTCGCCGATACACAGACAGCGCAGAGGTGGATGATTCAATCAGCCAGCGTTGCGACAGCACCACCTGAAGTATGTCACCCTCCTTGATGTACTTCCTGGCTGCACGCACCATGGACTCAAATTCCGACCGGCTGCAACAGGGAATAATCGAAGCCTTGCGGCGGGATTGTCTTTCGGAACTTGCCCTAATTGGGCGATTCAGTCGTTTGACGGTGGCCCCAATGAATCTCCTCGCCGCATCGTACTTCTTCCTGAAGCCGGGCTCGCCGTGGTCATGCAGGATATTCGCCACGATGATCATTTCCTGCTTCAGGTGATCAAAGACAACAATGTGGCTGTACAGTCCGAAGAGCATGTCGGGCATGTTGATCTCGTCGGGGTTGTTGTCCGGTATTCGCTCCACCCATCGCGCCGAATCGTACGAGAAATATCCCACAGCGCCCCCCGTAAAACGCGGCAGATCTTCAACATGAACCGGCCTGTAGACCCGGAATAATTCTCTAATAAAGTCTCGGGGATCTGCTTTAATGTTTTGAACACGGCGACCCTTTCGGATTCGCACCTCATCTGTGGAACCTTCGACCACCAGGAAGGGATCGAAACCTACAAATGAATAGCGGGCGAGCTTCTCCCCACCTTCCACGGATTCCAACAGGAATCTGGTCTGCTTGCCTGTCGTCAGTTTGATAAAGGCCGAGACGGGAGTTTCCAGATCGGAAGGTATCCGTTCGGAGAGCGGAATGACGTTACCTTTCTTGTTGAGTTCACGCGCCTGAGAAAAGGAGATCATTTGAATTCGAACGAACCTTCCATTACATGAACAGCCGGACCGCTTAGATAGACCAGGTTGCTCTTGCTGTCCCATTCGACAGAGAGTGTGCCTGTCTCGAACTGGACATCGCATTTGCGGTCGACGAGGCCCATCATGACCATGGCGCACACCGCGGCAGCTGCACCGGTGCCGGACGACCCTGTTGCTCCCGCGCCCCGCTCCCATTCGGCCACCTTTATCTTATGTCGGTTGACCAGTCTGACGAATTCAACGTTGGTGCCGTTGGGAAACTGCCGTGCCCACTCTATCTCGATCCCAAGAGCCTGCCAGTCAAACTCAAAATCGTCGACCAGCAGAACTGTGTGCGGGTTGCCGACTGATAAACAGGTTACGGGAATGTTTACTCCGCCGAACTTAAGGGGGCTGTTAATGAGAACTCTCTTGCGCGTCCGCACCGGCACTTTGTCGGCCTCAAAACAGGGTTCGCCCAGGTCTGTCCGAGCCTGATAGCCTCGCTGGATCCTGCGACCAAGATATACCCGGTTCATGCCACTGCCTGTCTGAAAACAGAACTCCTTCTTCCGTCGAAACCTCATGGCTCTATCCACTGCTGCAATCCTGAGTCCGTTGCCCGATTTTTCTGCCCAGCCACCATCAGCGTTGTAGATATCGATCAATCCGTCACACTTTTTGGACGGGGAGCAATACAGCAGTCCATCAGCACCCACGCCCGTACGGCGGTTACAGATATCAACGGCCAAGCGTGACAGCTTCCGGCGTGACAGCGCCTCGTCGCTCCTGTCGACCACCAAAAAGTCGTTTCCAAGGGCATGATATTTCCTGAAACGGATTCGCATTGTCTGACAATAAGGTGAGCCCAGTACAGGATGCAACAGAAAAACCGGCCGGGGGTTGATCCTGCGTGCTCGAGGGCACAGCTTTTTCTGTTTGATTCCCGAATTGCCTTGTCCTATCATGTGTTCAGTCAGGAGCACCAAGTTGTTGGCCGGCCGGATTCAACTCTATCTCGCTCAGGAGAACCCGTGGATGACGACCAGACCAGATCGTTTGTAGCTCTTGCGGTCGGCACCGAAGTATCACAGTACAAGATTCTCTCCAAAATCGGTGCCGGAGGGATGGGCGAGGTGTGGCTGGCCGAGGACCCCCAGCTTGACCGCAAGGTTGCGCTGAAGTTCCTTCCCCCTCACCTTTCTCAGGATGAGGCCAGCCGAGCCCGGTTTACCCGGGAGGCCAGAGCAGCCGCCAAGTTGGATCACCCGAATATCGTGCCGGTTTATGAGGTGGGCGAGTTTCAGGGCAGGCCGTATTTTGCCATGGCTCATATCGAGGGGTACTCCCTGCGTGATGTCATCAAAAAGGGAAAACTCGACACATCTGAAGCTGTGGATCTGACCATGCAGATCTGCGAAGGGCTGCACAAAGCGCATGAGTCAGGTGTGGTCCATCGTGATATCAAACCGGGCAATATTATC
>CP070824.1:1476755-1479008 GCA_020344395.1 Candidatus Zixiibacteriota bacterium
ATACGCGGCCACAGCCAGCACCACCGCGGCCAGGGACGGAAAGAGCAGGGCCAGCAGTCTGGACCGCCGGGGACGCGCCAGAGCGCCGGTTGCGATTGCCGATTCAGTGCTTCTCAGCAGTCTTTTCAAATCAGAGATAACCCCCGCCGCGCTCTGATAACGCGTCGAGGGGTCTTTTTCGAGCAGCTTGCTGAGAATTGACTGGAGCAGATCCGGCAGATTGGACCGGTACTTGGCCAGTGGCTCCGGATCAAAACTGAGAATCGCCTGCCCGGTTGCCATGTCATTGTCGCGGGCGAACGGCGAGTGGCCGGTAATGGTCTCGTATAGAACAACCCCAAAGGAGAAGAGGTCCGAGCGGTGGTCGACTTCCTTGCCCTGAACCTGCTCGGGCGACATATATTTCACAGTTCCCAGCGTGGAACCGGTCTTGGTCAGATGTTCACTTCCCTGAATTGCAGCCAGGCCGAAATCGAGTATCTTCGGTCGACCGTAGGCATCAATCACGATATTGGACGGTTTGATATCGCGGTGGACGATGTTCTTATCATGAGCGGCACCAAGTCCATCACATATCTGGATAGCCAGCTGGACGATTCGGTCAAAGTCGAGTTCTTTCCCCTTAAGAAGCTCGCGCAGCGACTGGCCTTCCACCAGTTGCATAGAAAAATAGGGCCTGCCCTGGTATTCGCTGACTTCATATATCGTCACTATATTTGGATGGTCCAGCTTGGCCGCAGCCTGAGCTTCACGCTTGAAACGGGAGCGGCAGTCTTCATCCTGGCAGAGATGCGGAGGGAGAAACTTGAGGGCTACCTCGCGATCCAGTTTTGTATCCTCGGCCAGATAGACCTCCCCCATCCCGCCGGCGCCAATCTTGCTGATAATGCGATAGTGCGAAACCATCGTCCCTTCGGTCAGGACGATATGGGTGCGCGTGTGATCGTCTTCGGAGTTCATGACCTGCGTGTCCTCCTGTCGCCATCGACGGCAAGTCTTTGAAGATCGCTCGAGCAGTCGTTTGTCGATGAACTGATCCAAAGATATGACGCCGACTACCGGCAAACAACCTCAAAAATTAGAGTTATAGCCGAAGTGGAGTCCCTGACTATATGCACACGCGGCGTGACCCCCATTGCGAGTCATATTGTGACGGACGGTCAATGAGTCCCTGTAATGTTCTGTAGAAGCCGTGAAGCCAATGGCCAGGACAGCCGACCATCTACGCTTTCAAGAGAAGAGATGGAGCGGTTTGCTTGTGACGCTAGAGGCAGTCCGCAGGCGGATCAAAACTGATAAACAGGAAATTGATCAACCTCGTCAGGTCACCGATATCGACATCTCCGGCACCATCAGCGTTTGCTTCTTCCATGCACACCGGCGGCTCAAAACTGATAAAAAGAAAGTCTATCAGGGCTGTTAGATCACCGATGTCAGTGACGTCGCCCGTGTCATTATCAACGTTGCCGGTCATCCCGACACAACAGCCGCACGGGATCGAGTTCCTGCCAGTGATGCGGAAGACGGTCCCGTCTTCAGGACGGTCCTGGTTGAACGACGGCCCAATACCGCCATCGACGTTGATCAGCACTGTACGAGCCATCACTTCCTCGCCATCATATCCGTACGTCCCGCCCCGGATCGCGGCTTCATCGGCAAGATAACCCGATTGGCCGGGTGTTGAATCAGCCGGCAGCACCCAGTATATCCAGTCGGTGTAGGGGTCGTCGTTACCCGGAGACGACGAATGCTCGAACTCGCCGCCGCCATTGCCTGATGTCCCCCAATTCTCAAGGTCATATACCCCGTTGTCAGCATGCTCGAGCATCCAGACGGACATGCGCACATCATCACTCGGGTCGTCAGGAGTGCAGTGCCCGATTCGCCAGAGTTCGAAGGGAACCCACACAGCGGCCCCATCGGTGAAAGCGCGAATGGCCCAACTCCCCGAGCTCCCGGTGAAACGCATTTCAAACTCCATGTCCATAACATCCAGTTCGTTGTCATTTCTCAGAGTCCGGTCCAGGAACGCACCATAGCTGCCAAGGCTTCCACCACCACTGGAACCGCCGTTATCAACAGTGTGAAAAGCCCACTTGCCTGCACCTGCCTGTTGGTCTGATCCGGGATTAGCATTTCCGGGAGTGGGAAAACCGACTGATCCCAATGCGGCCGACTGTGGCGGATCCACCGGACCATTGCCGTTGGCCACGACTTCAAAACTCTCAAAGGGCCCGCCGGAATCGACAATCA
>CP070824.1:1479108-1480661 GCA_020344395.1 Candidatus Zixiibacteriota bacterium
TCGCCATATACTCGACTCCGATATAATTCACGTGCGCCGGCCCGACGGGCGCGACATCGACTGCGTCCTCCATATCAACCCGCGGCTGAAACGCAAGGGCCTGGCGATGGTCTACAATCCGCTGGACCGGCAGGTCAGCAAGCAACTGAAGCTGCCCCTGTACTACACGGGACTCACCCGGACGGCAAGGATCCGCGAGCAACGCGGCGAGAGCAGGGAATACCGACTGGACCGCAAATACAACGTCGAGATCCCCGTCAGCATCGGCCCGAACAGCGTTACATGGTTTGTGGTCGAATAGCAGCCTGAAAGCTCCACATGGACCGCCAATCAGGGTTCGGGTAGTGGAATGTGTTCAAGCACGAACGGAATCTCGTAGTGCGTCGGATTGACCGCAATCACATACCGAATCTTCTTGATCTGGCCCATGTTATTGCCTTTGTCGGACCGGCCTCCGCCGACACGATACGGCAGGTAGCCAACTACTCCGTGCCGGCCCACGGGCTTGCCGTCGGGGCCGATCAGTTGCCGTCGCACCAGAAACCTGGCCGGCAAGTGACTCTCCGGGGTCACTGGAGGCATGGAACCTCCGCCCCGTGGACGTCCTTTTGTCCTGATGCGATATGATGAATCCTTGCACCAGGCCTCAACCACCTGGACCTCCACCTCGGGCGTCAATCGGACCCACTTGTCACTCTTCTTGAACGGCACGTCCACGTACTCGAAAGATTCAGCCGCGAGCGCATAGAAACGGCCTTTGGCACGACTGATTTCTCTTGCCGCCCGGCTGGTCGAGTCGACATCGAGGCCTATCACCATGGGACTGGCCTGGATTTCCTCGGCCCACTGAGGGTAGAGATCTGCCTTCGGGGGCAGCCTCAGCACCGATCTGACGACATTTTTCCATTTGGGAGTCCTTGTTGAACCCACATATTTCCAGCCATAACGCGGCGCTTGGTAGCACACTCGGAGAGGGCTTGGCAACCTGGAATAGACTGCGATATCCTCGCCTTTGTCGTCAGTCATTTCCTCGATTACGGCGAACATGCTCGTGCCCAGCACCAGGTTGGGATCCAGCATATCTACCTCACATTGAAGAGACAGGCTTTCCGAGACTTCCTGCCTCTGATCTTCCGGGACAAATGTGCTGCGCACCGACGCTGTCTTATCATAAGAAATCCTCGTCCAGCTTACCTTGAAATTGTCCTCAACCTTCTTCTGGCGTTCAGATTCGCCTTTGGATTCGGATTGTGCCGTGGCCAGACAGATGGACATGCCGATTGTCACGAGCACTGCGATAGGGTACATGCGGTTCATGCCGACTCTCCTTTCTGCAACTCTCGATGCAATGCACAATGAGCCTTTTCCATGCCGCGGACAAGTATGGCCTGTCTTGAGGCAGAAGCCAAGAGGAAACAGCAACTTCCTCGTCCAGCGCCGACGAGAATTCGCAATCAGGGCTTGGGCAACGGGATGTTCTCGAGTACAAACGGAATTTCACGGTGCGTCGGATTGACCGCTATCACATAGCGAATCTTCTTTATCTCGCCTTC
>CP070824.1:1480761-1483820 GCA_020344395.1 Candidatus Zixiibacteriota bacterium
CAGACTGTCCCGGACAAAAAGATCCTTTGCATTGTTCGGCGTACTAAAGCTGCAAGCCAAGCTGGGATTGGCCGGGTCAGCAACATTGATTATCAGAAAACCGCTGTAGTGAATGGCTACATAGACCAGACTGTCCTGCACATAGACAGCGCCTGCATAGTCCGGAGTGCTATAACTGCCAACATACTCCACATTGAAGCCGTTCGGCTGCGCGGCTGCTGTCGGCTGATGATCGCAACGTCCAGGACCGTTATGAGGGCACAGGAGCTCGGTCGATGCGGCATCTCCTCCCGCTGCCACAGCCGAAGTCAACAAAAGCGTAACGGCCACAAACGCTCGATAGCAATGCACTGTCTTCATAGAAGCCTCCCGTGTGGAACATTGCTCGTTTGATAGGCACTAAGGCAGGAGGACATCGGAGTATCCTCAAGAACTAGGGGTACTATTGTGATTTCAAACATAACATAAATGATAACCTGGGTTTGTCAAGCCATTCCGCATGGTTTCACGGTCGCTCCGAAACCGGAACCCGCGCAGGGCGCAACAGTAAATACGATTCAATTGGTTGGAAATCCGGCCCTGGATCGCGATAGTCTTGCTGACACAGGTGGTGACTACACCGAGTAAAGTAAACCGTCCGGTGCGCGAGGTACGGAAGCAAGTTTTTTGATGTTATTGAGACTCCAAATTGTATAACATGCATAACATGATGAAAGACACATACTGAAGATTGGGGAAAAGATGACCAGATCAATCCTAATCAGCGTCGGCGTGTTGATAGTCCTGTCGGCTGCGACCGTGGTTGTAGCGCAGGAATCCGGCCGCGTGGCAGAAGATGTACCGACCGTAGCCGGTATTCTGGAGCGTTATGTTGAAGCTGTCGGCGGTCGGGAGGCTCTCGAGAAACTGACGACCCGGGTCTGCACAGGAAAAGAGATAACCGATCTCAAATCGAGGCAGCAGCCCATTTATGAGTCGCACTACTTCAAAGCGCATTCCAGCATACCCATGAGTTATTACACTGAGGAGTGGACAGACGCCGGGAATTATTGCAGGGGTTACGACGGAAAGGTCGGATGGATCAGAGACAAATGCGGAGTAAAGCTGGATGAAAGCGCCGGAAAGAGACGCCTTGACTGGCTTCTTAACCCGCAGAATGCACTGCGTATCGAGGAGTACTTCCCGGACCTGACGCTGGAGGGCACGCAAGATGTGCAAGGTCACGCGGTGTATGTTCTCAAGTCACCGCAACTGCACCGGCCTCTGTTCTTTGACACCACGACGGGATTGTTGATTGGCTTCGGGCATAATTGGGAAATCCACGATTACAATGAAGTGGACGGGGTGCTGTTTCCTCACCGGGTGCACCTGAGCCGTAAAGGCGGGTCAACTGTTTACGAGTTCGAGCGAGTGGAACACAACGTGGAGATTGATAACTCGCTGTTCGTGATGCCCACAGATTCTGATTGAAGCCCGGCAAAGAGATGTGGCGGGTTTGAAGACGGACCCGTGCTACGGAGTTCTGTCCACGACCTTATCGGGCCAGGTCTCCTTGATTGCTGCCCTGAATGCAATCAAACCCTCCTTGAAATCAGGCATTCGCAGCTTCTTCCCGGAATTAGTGACCATAATGGCCCAATGAGTCACACCATAGAACCGAACTCTCTTCCGGTCGAATTCAAAACACCGGATGTCAGCGCGTTCAATAATCTTTGTTCGCGTCCTATACCCTATGATCACGCAATGAGGCTCGATTTTCACGCTCATGATTCTCGTCAGTTCGTAAATCGTCCAGAGGACGCCTGCGATAAGTATGATCCACATACCGAAATCCGCGGCAAATTCGAGAACCGTTAGAATCAAGACCAAGCCACCACCCGCTCCTATCGCTACCGCAAGTCGCCGCGCGCTAAAATGTCGCAAGCTCGTGCTCTTCCACAGATCGGGGCGACGCCGCCTGATGGCAGATAGAAGTCCTTCATAATCCGTCAATCTACCATCCAGCTTACCCCACATGCTCCCTGTCTTGTCGAATACTCTGAGTGTATTCCCACCACGATCATCGCTAATCGCACCAATATCTTCATAGTCGATCCTAGATCTGCGATGAATCCAACTATCCATTTCGATGCTTTTATCATAGAGCGTTACCGTCAGACTGAGTCGAGCAATTCTATACGCAGCATAAACGCACCATCCGGACAGCATGATCACGGGCGCGACCAACTCTCTTGTTTCTGGCAGTTCATACCATACAGACACCCATATACTGATCGCTCCAGCAATGAACAGAAGATAGACCCAAGCACCCAGGCGCACCCAAACAGTATACCTATGCGTAGAGATGATCAGGGGGGAGCCAGGGGTCGAATTGCCCGACGGGTCATATTGCATATCTTCGCCAACCCAGTAATCCCATTATGGCAGAACCTTAGGTGGTGCCACAACAGATTACCTTCAGACTACCCAACTATAAACTGCTAACCTGCCTACAAACCTATATTCTTTCAGAATACGGTGCCGAGCAGGCCCTGTCAGCAAGCAAAACCCTCCACCTCAGTGCGTATCGGCGTACTTCTTCAGAACGCTGATGGCGTAGTCAATGTCCGCCTCGGTGTGAGAGGCGCTGATCTGGAACCGGATCGTCTCGTCACCTTTCGGCACCACCGGGTAATTCAAGCCCGTGGCCAGCACACCGTTCTCGGTGAGGAAATTGACAATATCGGCCGTCTTCTGCGTGTCACGCACCATCAACGGCACGACCGGATGCGGACCCTCGATGGTCTCATACCCGTTGGTCTTCAGGCCATCCTCAAACCGCTTGGTTACGGCCGCGAGGTGCTTGAGCAGCTTCTTGCCTTCCGGCCCGGAGAGGATATCGATCGCCTTCATGGCGGCCATCGTTTCTGAGACCGTGATCGGATTCGAATAGACATACATGGGCGCGGTCTCCCGGAGGTACTCAACCACCGTCGCCGAGGCCGCCACAAACCCGCCGTTGACGCCGAACGCCTTGCCGAGCGTGCCGATCATGATGTCAACCTTCGTGCCGAGATACT
>CP070824.1:1483920-1485973 GCA_020344395.1 Candidatus Zixiibacteriota bacterium
TTTATCTGATAGGCAAGGCCCAGGTGGAAGCGCGCATAGGAATGATAGGGATCCAATGCGACGGATTTTCGGCAACTCTCGATAGCCTTGTCTACCTGGCCCAGTGTTCCCTGGCAGACCCCCAGGCGTTCATGCACCTGTGCATAATGAGGTACCATGTGTTCAAGTTGCCTGTAGTATTTGAGGGCAACCGCAGGATCACCGCCAGTCTTGGTCAGAAACTCGGCATAGTTCCAATATAACCACCAGTCAGAGGGATTCTCCTCTATCGCCTGACGATACTGTTCGGCTATCTCATGTTTAACCTCCGCTGTTAGCGCTCTTTTCAGAGATCCAACCTTACCACTCAGGCGCGCCAAGCGTTCGGATTGATAGGCCTGATTAGTGAATGGCGGCTTCTTTATGAAGCCGTCAAGCACTCTATCATAGCCCCTGTGTTCATCCCACTTTGTGTATCCCAGACTCCGCTCACATTCCGCTTGTGATATCCCCTCCGTGCGGCTGTTCTTTCTCGCCCGGACGGAGTTCGGCAGTATCCTTTCCGTCTGCGAGAATACTGCCCGGCCCAACAGATAGTTCCCTTCAATCGTCATGTGAACATGCTCATAGAAGAGCTCCTCTCCGGCAATACCTTGAGGGCTGTTTTGAGAAAACACCTTGTCCGCATCGACAAGATACACTCCTCTTCCCTCGTACTTTCTGCCCACCTTGTCGATGATTTTGTTAATCTCAGTATCTGCCCTGAATCGCAAGGTATCGAAATCCAGTGCCTGAATGTAGCAGCTTTTCGCATCGTCGTATTCGGCCCTGTGCCAGTGACATCGGCCGATCCTGAAGTGAACTTCGGCAAAACCATCATCTAGGCTCGATGCTTCTCGATACTTCTGCATTGCCAATTCATAATCCTTATCACGCTCGGCCTGTTTTCCCAGGGCGAAGCACTGCCCAAACTCCTTCTTTTCATCCTCGCTTAGCACTGTGCTATGCTGCGATGCGAAAGGGGGACAGTCTCGTAAGTTGCTCCCCACCGTGCATAGGATTACCGGCACCTGCTGATGACCGGCTCTCGCAACGATATCCTCCAGATTTGCCTCAAAATGCCGGTAGACTCGTGCCAGAGCCTTGTCATCCTTGCACACGTGCTGACCCAGAAACATCTCCAAGCCACGCCAACTCCGACTGTCTCCTCTGCTCCTCAATCTCTCTGCCAATCCAACAATTAGCTGTCCCAGTCTTGTCGATCTAACGAATATGCTCCCTCGAATCAGACCCAAACGCGTGGCTAGTGGGCTGAAAATAGTCCCGGCCCCATAGGGTCCTACTACCTCATTGTTCCCCATATAGACCACGAAGAGGTCGGGATCATACTCCAGACAGTTGCGCGCCATCTGATAGACCACATGCGAATTAATCGCCGGCATGGCCACGGTTATCACGTCAAAGCGAACCCGCGGGTAAGTCTTGCGCAGCATCACTTCTAACATCCTGCCAAAACTATACGCGCCATCGGGAGTACCCTGCGCCGCCGATCCTCCCAGAATGAATATGCGATATCCGTTCCTCTCCTTCTCCGAGGGAAACACAAAGGGATCCATTTGGCGAGATATCCTCTTCGGGAAGAAACGCCATCCGAACCTCGCGTTATTGCGGTAGTAGTCTATGTCGCCAATCCGACATGGAACAGCAACCGATGTGGCGTACCCCACGCCTATGATCCTGAGCCCCAATTCCAACACTACGCACGCCAGAAAAGGCAAGACAAAAAGCGAAATCAGCCGGAACAACCATATCCGTCTGGTGCTGATGGGGCCTACTTTCTCCGTCACTCTCCTTTTCTCGGAAATATCGTCATTTCTCGTCTTCTTGTGATGTGGGCGTCTGCGCCTACTACGCTTATGACTGGCCTTCTTCTTCATGAATACCTATACCAGCACACTAACGGCGAAATTGACTTCTACAGATGGGATGATTGTAGCTGGCTCGCTTGGATAGTTCAACCGAGGAAAGACGCCGATTGATGCCGCTATTTCCCAAAAAGGAGTTGACGTGCGAG
>CP070824.1:1486073-1494931 GCA_020344395.1 Candidatus Zixiibacteriota bacterium
GTGGGGTGGATAAGTTACTTTCATCTGAACCGGCACAATCGGTCGGCCGGGCTCGAGATTGTCATCGACCCTGACGAACGACGGAATGGTCTCGCGGCTAAAGCGGTTGAAATACTGTGCCGTCACCTGTTCAAAAATCAAGGGCTGAACAAGGTCATCTTTCAGGTAGCGGAGCCGAATGACGCCGCCATCGCCCTGCTTGAGAAGCTCGGGATGAAACGTGACGGCACCCTGCGGCGGCATTACTTCATTGACGGTGAGTACCAGGACGGTTACATCTACACTATGCTCAACCACGAATCGCCGTGGTAGGCAGGCGGCTGACACGCCGACGAGACCGAACCTATAATCCGTCGGGTTCTACGCATGTTCCGCAAAACCTAAGGGGACAGATAACGGCTAAAGCTCTCTGTCAATTCCGGCCCAGGTCATTATTCAGAGGAGAGCTTGACCCGGCCTCCCGGTTATCCGAATTCGGGCCCTGCTCAGGTTGTGTCCCACCGCTCGTTACCGGTTCGTGGTCCGCTGATGCATCGGGTTGATGGGACCCCACTTCCGTCTCCGGCGGTGATGCTGCCTCCTCCGGTTTTGCGCCCGAGCGAAGGGAGTTGACTATACCGTTGAGTTTGGCCAGTTCGGAGCGGGCTTTCTGAGCGAAGTCCGCACCATTGGAAGCATACAAGACTGTGCGGGAGACGTTGATAACCGCCAGTTGTCTGAAATTGTCGGTGCCGTCCACGGCCGCCGCTTCCAGTGACCCACCCTGTGCGCCGACACCGGGGATCAAGAGCGGCATCTCACCGGCCATCGCGCGCAGTCCTTTCAACTGGTCAGGATGAGTGGCCCCCACGACCAGCCCACAGTTATGGTCCTTGTTCCAATAAGAAACTTTTTCAGCCACCACCTGATACAACGGCCGGCCCTCGACCTGTAGTTGCTGAAAGTCCTTCGAGCCCGGATTGGAGGTCAGGCAAAGGATGAACACACCGTTGTCCTTGTATTCCAGAAACGACCGCATGGAATCGTAACCCATGTACGGGCTCAGCGTCACCCAGTCGGCGTTCAACTCGTGAAAGAGGCTCCTGGCATAGTGCATGGCGGTGTTGCCGATATCCCCGCGCTTGCCATCCACGATCACCGGCACCCCACCCGGGATGCGGTTGATAATGAGCTTCAGAAGGGACCAGCCATCTGAGCCCAGCCGTTCATAGAAAGCCATGTTCGGCTTATAGGCACAGACCATATCGGAAGTTGCTTCGATGATGCGATCGGCGAAGTCGAACATTCCCTTGATCGTGTTGGCATGATCGTGCGGCATTTTCTTCGGATCAAGGTCAAGCCCGAGGCAGATCATCGATCTGTTTTTCTCCTGGATATTCTTAAGTTTCTTAACTGCTGTCATCAGTATTTCCTTACCCTCCCAACCAGGTCACTTACCTGACTGATGTTCTTCTCTTTCATGTACTGCTTGAGGCCATTGACGATCTTGAGCGGGGCGTCCGGTTCAACAAACAGAGTCGTGCCGATTTGCACGGCGCTGGCGCCGACCAGCAGGAACTCAACGACATCACGAAAGTCAGCGATGCCGCCGATCCCGATGACCGGCAGATTGACCGCATTGCACACAGCGTCAACCTGGGCTAACGCCACCGGTTTGATAGCCGGACCGGTCAGCCCACCGCGGTTGTACGTCAGCACCGGTCGCCAGGTCTGCACATCAACCGCCATCCCCACCAGCGAGTTGATGAGTGACAGAACGTCCGCCCCTCCCTGCTCCGCGGCTCTTGCCGTGGCTGTGATATCGGTCACATTCGGGGTCAGCTTGGCAATCAGCGGACAGCGGCACACCTGTTTGGCCTCCCGTACCGTCCGTTCAGTCATAGCCGGATCCGACCCGAACTGCATACCGCCCTCGTCAACATTGGGGCAGCCGAGATTCAACTCGATCATATCCACACAATCAAGACCGCTAAGCCGATCACACAAGGTGACGTATTCATCTACGGTCCGGCCCCCGACGTTGACAATGATCTTTGTTTTCTGTTTTCGGAGAAACGGAACCTTCTCCTCGATAAACCGGTCTACACCGACATTGGCCAGCCCGATGGCATTCAGCATGCCGGAGGCGGTCTCGGCCGTACGCGGCGGCGGGTGACCCTCCCTTGGTTCCGGCGTAATTGTCTTGGTAAGAAGCGCCCCGAGCTTTGACAATGGGTAAAGCCCCGAGAGTTCCTCACCATAGCCGGAGCAACCCGAGGCGGTCATGATCGGATTGGCGAAATCAACCCCTGCGATAGTCACTTTCAGGTCTGGTTTCACAACAACACCTCACCAATCTTGAAGACGGGTCCCTCATGACAGACTCTTGCATACCCGCCTTTGCGCAGGGTTACGATACACCCCAGACAAACTCCGATACCGCACGGCATAGGGGCTTCAAGTGATAATTCTCCCGGCACCCTATACTTCAGGCCGAGATCATCAACCGCCCTCAGCATCGCCTCCGGTCCGCACGCGTACATGCGCACCCTTTGGTTACCCCCATCGCGCAGGAACTCTTCGACCCCCTGGGTGATCAGGCCTTTTCTACCGAAAGAACCGTCGTCAGTCATGGGATGGAACCGGACACCCATCTTCTTTATGCGGCCGCGTTCGATAATGTCAGAGGCTGATTTCCCACCATAGAAGAACAGAATCCTCTTTGGATCGAAACCTCCGTTTACCAGATGCTCCGCAAAGTAGGCGAGTGGCGGAAAACCAACACCTCCGGCCACAATAGCTGCGATTTCTTTCTTCCGAGGCTTACTGAAGGAGTTCCCCAACGGGCCGAGGATTCCAATCGGATCATTCTTCTGGTACCGGGCCAGAATTGACGTGCCTCGTCCTACGACACGGAATAAGATCTCGAGTTCCCTGTTCTTTTTGTCAACTGATGTGACGCTCATGGCTCGACGGAAGTAGACATCCGAAGACGGCAGCCGCAGATGCACGAAATTACCGGGGCGGCACTGTTCCACCCCGGGGAACGGTCCAAAGGTATAAGAATAATAGTCATTCTTGAGATTGCGCTGCCTTATGAGAAAAGCATCCGCGCAGACAGGTTTGGTCATCGCAGATACTCCGGTTTCAGCACTAGGTACTTGTAAGCGAACCAATATCCCCTCTCGTCGGCTGATTCCTGCAACTCGAAGCGGGTTATCAATTCCGAGACTTTTAGAGGCTCGAAGGTCATCGATTGAACTGTGCGGGTGGCCCGCAGGTTAAGTTCATCATACACCGACGGAACTTTCAGGATAACATCGACGACTTTTCCGTCAAAATCAATCAGGACCTGAAAATACAGTTCGATTCCCTGATCGGGCATATCATAGGCTTCGGTCGGCAACTCAAACGGCTCTTCGATGAGGATCGGTGTCTCCTTCAGGTCGGTCAGTTTCTCGCCGCTGGGTCCTCTATAAACAGCCCTGAGTGAGCCGAAAACGTCTATCTGCCCCGAAGTGTCTGCCTGGGAAGCGGCGGGCTCGGTAGTGTCGACCACTTCACCCTGTTCGTCCTGAACAACCGGCCGTTGCCGCATCCGATCTGGTTGAGCTGTCACGCGCAGCCGGGCTTCCTGCCCAAGTGGACTGCCGGGGAAGGAATCCGCGAATTCCTGGTAGGCATGAATCACAGAAGAATCACCCGGAAGTTGGTATTCGTCCGAAAGCCATATCAGGTTGAAACGGGCCTGAAGGTGGTATTTTGAGTCCGGGAAGTTATCAACCACGTACTGGTAGTTGTACCGTGCCGAGTCGTAGTTGGCCGAGTCAACCAGCCAGTCTTCGGCACGGTGGAAATAAATGGCCGCATAGCCGGTGTCAGCCGATGTGCCTCTGAGCCCGAGTATGTCGAGAGCCTCGGGTACATAGTCCGACCTGGGGTGCTTTTGCAGCACCTCTTTCAGGATTGAATCCGCCATCCCGTGGTCCTCGCGGTGATCTCGATACATTTGGGACAGAGCAATCATGGCCCGGGGAGCATCATATGCAGATGGAAACGAATCCACGACGTACTGCATCTCAAGCATGGCCGTGTCCGGCTTGTTCAATTGAAACCAGTACAATTCCGCCAATTGGTATTGTGTCAATGCCGCCTCGTCTATCTGCTCCAGGGTCATGCTCGTGTCCCCGCTTTGACGAAGACCGGTCCGATAGGTGTCTATTTTCCCTATGTCAGATGACTTCTGAAGGGCCTCTTTACCCCATTCACTGGTGCGACTCTGCTCCACCGCTTTGTCGTAATACTCCTTGGCCTCTTTAAGGAGATCATAGTCAAACTGGTAGATCAGGCCGAGTTGATAGTTCGCTCTGGCCTGATGCTTGACCGACTCCGCGCCATCGGCCACCTCCTCGTACACAGCCTGGGCAAGCTCGAGGTCATCTTCATACTCGTGACCTCGGGCGACCATCAGTTTGATGACCGCGAGGGAATCATAGTAAAGCTCGTCATCCATCAATCGCTGCAGGTAATCAAGGCCGTCGTCGATCTTCAGCAGTCGATAGGAACTCATGGCTGCTCGAAACAAGGCGCGGTATTTTTCGTTTTTATCAGGGTCCATTCCGAGGACCTGGAGATAGGCTCCAAGGGCATCTCCGAATTGAAAAGACTCAAAGAAAGCATCACCGATCAGTATCTGCGCACGTCGGTTCTGCACGTCACTGCCGAGCGAATCCCGCACCGACATAAAGTACTCACGCGCCCTGGCCCAATCGCCATTCTGGAAATGGAACTCTCCCAGACCCATGGCCGCTTCAGCCTTGTATGCCCGATCATAATCAGCCTGGAAGATCTCTTCGAAGAGTCCCATGGCATCATCTACTTCGTTCAGTTGAAGTTTTGTCTTGGCCAGATACAACCGTGCATCTCTTGTATAATCAGGATCATCGTAATTGGCCAGCAACTCCCGGAACCGACGTTCTGCTCTGGAGTACTGTTCGGTATGAAAGTACGAAACTCCCAGCACGAAAAGTGCGTCATCGTAGTATTTGGAATTTGGATAGTTATCAACAACCTTGCGAGCCTTCTCTATGGCCCGGTTGTAATCCCCCGCGCCGCCCTTGCCGGATGTACTCTTCTTTCTGGCCTTCTCCGCTGCATTGAATGCCTTCTTGGCGTTGAAGAAGGTGTTGTAGTAGACGCCGCAACCTCCGCAGATCAGGACCGTACCGGCCAGCATTAACGTCAAAACAATTCCCGGTCGGGCCCGGGCTCGTCTGAAAAAGAAACCAGTCATAATCCTGCGACGATTATACGCGGCAGGAGGCAGACTGTTCGCCTCATTGTTATGGAGCATTGCTATTCCTGAGAAGCCCGACAAGTTCGGGCAGGAACTCGCCGGACGGCCGGTCAAAACGAAAATCCGCCAGTCGTGACAGTTCCGTTTCCTCGGGGTTGATCTCGACGAGGGTAGCGCCCGATCTCTTGGCCACCAGAGGCAGGGAAGCTGCAGGATGCACGATAGCCGATGTTCCTATCGAGAAGAACAGTTCGGCCTGTTCGGCTTCAGCAAAGGCCCGCTCTATGGTCCGCTGCGGCAACATCTCTCCAAACCACACCACATCCGGGCGGATCTGACCACCGCATTTCTTGCAGCACGGTATGTTATCCGGGTCAATCTCAATATCGGAACCGCACGGGGACTCGCACTTTGAGCATTTGTTGCGCTGGATATTGCCATGCAGTTCGAGAACGTCGGGCGAGCCTGCCACAAAATGGAGGTTGTCTACATTCTGGGTGATAACCACGAAATGATCAAAGTACTCGTTCAGATCGACCAGCGCGTGATGTCCGCTGTTGGGCTGGACGCTTCCCATCAACTCACGCCGCCAGTTGTACCATTCCCAGACGAGCTTTGGATTTGACATAAAAGCGTTCATAGTCGCCAATTCCTCGGCGCGGAACTTCCCCCACAAACCCTCCTTGCCCCTGAACGTTGGCACCCCTGACTCGGCCGACATCCCGGCTCCGGTAAGAACAGCACCGCGGGAAACTTGCCGGATGATATCAATAAGCTGATGGATCATGCCCCGAAGATAAGCAAGCACCGGGCGTTAGCCAACCCAATTAATGCCGCGCTACATCACGATTCGGACAGAAAAAGGTCCGGTGTCAGCCGTTTACGGTCTGTGTTATTCCGATCCGCTCAAGAACAGAATCCCTGGCGCCGGCAGCGAGGACAAGTTTCATAACCCACGGTCGTCGAGATATGCCAATCTTGAAAATATGCACCAGGGTGGTTCCCTGATAGACTTTCTCGAAGCCCCCTTCCGATAATGAGACGGTGTAAATCGGCATGTGCCAGATTTCGGCCGGCCGGTCGGAGGACAATGCCACGCCCAATGACATGAAATCGTCGATCATAGCCAGGCTGCGAGCCGCCTGATGCTGGCCGATTGAATCAAGATATCCAGGTTCGGTCCGGGCTCCATCCACGGCCAGATAACGATTCTCGGCATGACCGGCAAGGAAATTGAAATTGTTCTCTACAGCAAATCTCACTTCGGCATCCGTATCCGAAAGACCCACTATCTCATAGCTGACATCTACGTAATCCGAATCATGGTCGAAGCAGAATGTCTTGGTCAGCCGAACGGGGATCGGACCCTCGAGACAATTAAGGCGGCCTTCGCGCCTCATGGTCAAACGACCGGAATGGGCATCCCAGTTGAATTCAAACGGCTCGAGGGTGAAATCACCCATATCTTCAAACCGTCCCGTGTGGACAGACGGCAGGTCGGCTTCCGGTGGTAAAAAGTGATCCACAAAGCATCGCTTTAGATGCCAGTCCTGGACAAGAAGATCGGCCAGGCCCTCCTCCTTGGCTATCACACGGTCATGAATCGAGGCTGTCGACCGCGAAGCATCAGGGTTCACGGCAATGCTCAACTTCTGATGATAACCCTCATGTCTCCGCATCAACGTATCAGTGAGACAGAAGTTCTGCTGATTCAGCGAGAGATCCACTAACATGCCGCCGATGCCCGGGCGAAACACCGCTGACAGCCGATCAGTTGCAACTACGACTTCTTCCCGCCCGTCGGCGTCATAGTCAGCAATCTCAGCCGTGACGCCGGTATCCTCCAGAAGCTGCCTGAGGCCCGAGTCTGCCTCAATCAGGCTCGAATGAACAGCCTGGCGAATATGCGGAAGATACAGACCGCCGAAGACGCCGTGCCAGTATGGACAATTGCATTGAGAGGCGTACAATCGATCACGGACTTTTCCGGTCTCATCAAGGCGATTCGGATTGGCGGCCTCAAACTCGGCCAGGCGGCGGGAAACACGAAGCATCTTCTTATGCATCAGGTTCGATTCTTCATATTTTACCAGAAAGCCACGCCAGTGTCCGCCACGAACGAAGCGGCCATATCGTTCCCACTGTCCTTCGTCTTTCATCCAACTCTCGAGGTTCTCATACTCCAGAAAAGCAGTCGCCGGCAGCGACCATTGAAGCATCTCCTCGTAGGAAGCCGACGGCAGATAGGCTCTGCCGACCGCGTCCGAGTTCGCGGCTTCCTTCAGGGGTACAATCTCTAACCAGTCGGAGTTCTTCTGGACCGCCTCAAAAAAGCGAGGCAGCCACTCTTCCTCATAGCAATGTCCATGGGTTCCCGGCCAGACGCCGAATTTCTCACCGTCATCTGCGTAGACAGCCAGTCCATCCGGTCGCCTCTCGGCCTGACTCCGCAATTCAGCAATGACATCCTCTACCTCACCGAACGGCAGCATATATCTGAGACGTTTCTGGATCGGCAGAAGGGTTACAGTCTTTCCTTCCGCTTCCGTGATGAACGGTCCGGTCAATTGACTGTGCTCAAAACCTGCATAAATGAAATGCGTGTCGTCGACGGGCAGGTAGCTCACACCGGCCTGGCTCAGCAGTTTCGGCAGGTGGGGCTCCCATATGCGCTCGGTCAACCACAGGCCCCGGGGCTCAGTTTCGAAGTGGCTGAGTATGTACTCGCTGAGCATTCTGATCTGGCCGATAATATCGCGCTCCGGGATGGAAGTGAGAATTGGCTCGTAAAAACCGCCCGTCATCAGCTCGATGCGACCGGCGTCAACCAGTCGTCCGACCAGTTCAAAAAACTCCGAATGCCTCGCTTTCTGCCAGCGCCACAGAATCCCGGATTGATGCAGTGATACTGAGATTTCTGGAAATCGCTCCAAAAGCTTCAGGAAAGGCAGGTACGCCTTCTGGTGCGCCTCTTCAAAAACCGCCTCGAAATTACCGACAGGTTGGTGATTATGTATACCGAAGGCAAGCCTGAATTTACTCATGGTCAGAACAACTCCAATTTCAGACTGATGTACTTGCTGGGATTCTCTCGAATATCCGTTATCAGATCATCTATGTTGTCAGCAGTCTGGCGCAGGTCGTCATAAAGACGGCGATCTTCCAGCAACAGTTGTACCGTACCTTCTTCCGTCTCCAGAACATCCGCAAAACGACGTGCACTGGCGGAAATGGAATCCAACTGGAGGACAAAATCCTCAAAGTGTCTGCTTACGCGGTCGAACCGCGCTGCCGTGGAGTCAACCAGGTCGGCGTTTCGATTGAGCATCTTGCCCAGGCGTCCCGAGGCCCTGAGGAAGTTGTCCGCCGTTCGGTCAAGCTTGTTCTCGTTTCTCTCAACATAAGCGGCCAGAGACGAGGTCAGTTGTTCCACGTTGTTGACTGTTCTGCTGAACTTGGCCATGGTCGTATCAGAGGCCATGATATTTAGCGAAGATACGAGGCGCCGAAGCTCCGTGATCATATCACCGAGCCTGCCCATAACCTCAGGGATGCCAATATCGTACTGTCCGTCGACCACCTT
>CP070824.1:1495031-1505272 GCA_020344395.1 Candidatus Zixiibacteriota bacterium
AGGCAGCTTCGATATACACCAGGGCTGTGACCCGCTCGGGGTAGGTTGAGGCGAATTTCGTCATTTCATCTCCTGCCACAGAATGCCCGGCCAAGATCGCCCGTTTGATTTGCAGACTGTCCAGTACTATGCGAATATCCTCGGCCAGGGTGGCCAGGTCATACCCGGTTTCCGGTTTAGAAGAAAGACCGTGCCCCCGGCGGGTGATGCCAAGAACGCGAAACTGGCCGCAGAATCTCGGGGCAAACTCGTCAAAGACGTGGGCCGTATGTCCCAATGCGGCAAGGAAAACGACCGACTCTCCTTCTCCACCCCATTCAACGATCTCCAGTTCTATCCCCGGTCGGATTGACAGCAAATGACTCGTGGCCGAAGACGAGTCTTGGACCTGTTCTGCATGAACCGGCAGGGAAAGCAGCATGATCAGTCCAAACGAGCACGACCTGAGTAAGAGAAAGCCGGGCCGGTGAGGCGCTTTGTCATTCTGAACCGGCAGGTTTTCACTCCAGATATGCATGATCACTCACCATGTCAGCCTGCCGGCTAAGTGGCTCTATTGTTTTTTCCATATGAAGTCCAGGGACTGATCAATCTGATCCGAAAAGTCAGGTGGATATCCATGCCCGATTTGGGGGAATATCACCATGCGATTGGCAACGCTCAGCTTGTCAAAAAGTACCGCCATCTCTTTCTGTCCCTTCAGACCCCAGTCGTGCTCTCCGCCGATTATGGCCACGCGTACGTCACGGAGTGCCATATCCATGATTTTACCTGCATCCAGTTCTCGCGGCTTGACCGGGAAAGCCAGGATCAGACCCTTTGCCGGTATCAAATCATCAAGGGAAAGTTGCAGCGACCGCATTCCGCCCGCCGATGGACCGCCGATAATGATTCGGGAGGTGTCGACTAGATAATCTTGTATGATCTGATCGTAGGCCGCCCGGATGATCTGCAAACCGGTTTTTCTGCTAAAACTGCGCAGATATGAGCCGCGCACAACACTGCCCTGAATATAGGCAACGATATATTCAGATTGAGTTCGGCTGGAGTGCCAATACTCCAGTGACGCGACATGGCTTCCCGCCCCGCCGTGAATGATCAGTATCAGGGGATATTCATTCTCTGTTGTGTAACCTTCCGGAGTGTTGACGAAGTACTCTGCGTCAACTTCCGTTCCGTACTCCTGTTTCAGTTCTTCGTTCTTATCAAGAAGGCGTTGTAAGGCCTCTTTATCTTCGATTTCTGGAAGGAATCCGGGATTGGATCGATCACCGCTCAGAAACGGGAAGAATAATCCCTTCTCCTGTGCCTTTGCCCACACGTTCATGAAGCGATCATACTCCTTCAGCCGACCATAAAGAGAAGACAACCGCCAGCAGATAATCCCGAATTCCTCGTGCGGTGCGATGTTCTTTTCCAGAAGCGCTTCCAATGCCTCAACGGCCGACGCAGGATCTTCCTGCTCTAAGTCATTGATGACGGCAATGTCTTCCAAATAGGACTTTGAGGAATTCGGCCTCTGAACTTCAATGACTTCCTGGCCGTGTCCGTGGGTCACTATTGCAGTTGCTGACAGACATAATAGAAATCGAAAAAGAGGCTTCATGTTACTGTTCCTTTGTTGTTTGACGGTCGGGTGCCCCATCCGTGCGCAGACGGGCTCCTGTCCAACACAGGAAGCTACAATTGAGATGTGTGCGGCGCAAGGTGTTTTGGGCTGAAGTAAGATTACAGAGGCGGAGCCTCTCTCCTGCGGCGGACTGCAAGCAAGACCTGACACAACCTGCATTCAAGCCCAACAGGAAAGGGCGAGTCCGTGGACTCGCCCTGAATGCCTTGATGAAGCTTATCGGTTAGCCGACCGGTTCGGGTTTCTTCGGTGTCTGCTGGCTTGGCGGTGAAACCTGCGAATAGCTGGGATTTCCACTCCAGGCCATCATGCCGATGGTGACCAGTGAAAACGGCGGAATGAGAGTGAGGAAGCCGACCAACGGAGAATGGCCACATCGTTTGGCCACCTCAATCCACAGGATCGCGATGCAGACCAGGTTGACCACCGGGACAAACATGAGCAGAAACCAGTACATCGGCTTGTAGGCCATCTGGATCAACTGGATCGTGTTTAAGATGGGTATCCAGGCAAACCACGGGTTATCGTGATTCAGTTTCTTGGCGATCATGTACAGGGCATAGGAGAAGTACAGATAGCCTACGATCATTGCGAGGGGGAACAACAGTCCCATACTATTGCTGCCGCTTGATTCGTACATAGGTACCTCCGGCGAAAATTGCTGTTTATCCAGGTGGCTGATCGAAGTTGTAGATTGGATCTTTCATTTAATATCGACCTCGGCGAACAGTATCATTAGTCCCAACCGGCCGAAACCGGAGGGTTGCATGGTACCGAGCTCAACCTCGTGCCAATGGACGAAATCTTAGCTGCTGAGGCGTCTCGGGGCGTCAATTACGGGTGCATTAGTTGTTGTCTGGGCAGGGTTTACGGTGTATAATGGGCCTCATGGATATTCTCAAGGAAAAGATTAAACAGACCATTGGGCTGCTTCAGGAGCTTCAGATAGACCTGTGGCTGATTTTCGTCCGGGAGACCCGGGTGCAGGCCGACCCGACCATAGAAATGGTGGTGGGGCATGAGGCGACCTGGCAGTCGCTTTTTGCCTTCTCACGGGGTGGCGAATCAATCGCTGTCGTAGGCAATCTCGACGAGGCAGATTTCCTTGCATCCGGGAGGTTCTCGGAAGTGCGTACTTATACTGCTGATATAACGGATGAAATCCGCAGAGTAGTCGAGAGCCTTGCCCCGGAGCAGATAGCGGTGAATTACTCATTGTCGGATCCGGTCTCCGACGGGCTGACTCACGGCATGTACCTGCAGTTGACAGAATATGTCAAGGATACTGTCTACGCTCAGAGGCTGATCTCCAGCGAACAATTGGTCATGAAGCTCCGCAGCAGAAAGCTGCCGTCAGAGATCAAACACCTGAGAAAGGCTGCGGAAACTGCTGAGGCAGCCTGGCAGGAAGCGGTATCAAGAATGCGTGTCGGCATGACTGAAATAGAGGTCGCCCGGACAATAGAGGAGTGCATTCTGGCGAGGTCGGCTGTCCCGTCATTTGAAGCAATTGTCAATGCTGGAGACAAGACTCAACCGGGGCACGGCAGCCCGACGAAGGCACGGCTTGAACCCGGCGATCTTTTGCATGTCGATTTTGGTGCAGGAGTCAATGGTTACTGTTCTGACCTGCAGCGGCTGGCCTATTTCAGACGGCCTGGTGCTTCTGAAACGCCGACCGAGTTGTCCGACGCTTTCTCTACCGTGAGAGACATCATAACCAACTCATCTGAGAATTGTCGCCCGGGTATAAAAGGATGGGAGTTGGATGCCGGGGCTCGGGAAACACTGCGCGATCATGGGTATCCTGAGTATCAGCATGCCCTGGGGCATCAGCTCGGTCGGTCCGTGCATGACGGAGGGGCCATACTCGGGCCGAAGTGGGCCCGGTACGGAAACCTGCCGGACCTGGAGATTGAACGGAATAACGTGTTCACGCTCGAACTCGAAATAATGCTGCCGGGCATTGGTTGTGTCGGTTTGGAGGAGGATGTCTGCGTCACGGAATCAGGTGGTGAGTTCCTTTGCCCCCGACAGCTGGAGTTGACAGTAATATGAGAAGAGCAATCACAGTACTCATCGTTTCGCTGGCGGTGGGGTGTGGTCCCGGGAAGATGGCTGACGAAACGGGGCGGGGAGCGCCCCGTAATCTGGAGGTCAAGCCTGATCACCAGATGCTGGAACTCTCGTGGACAAAACACACCGACGCACTCATTACCGGTTATAATATCTACATAAGCCGTCAGCCTTTGCGCGAAGATTACCCCGGGTCGACTCTGCCGTCCGGGGTGGCGCCCTTCAACCCGAGTCCGTTCCCGGGTGATACCAACCCGGACGATGGCGTCGAACACTTTACTGCCGAAGAGCTGGAGAACGGTGTAAGTTATTATGTGACGATCAGGATGGTGTATCCTGACGGCACCCTGTCGCCGCCGTCCCGTGAAATCGAGGTCGTCTGCAATCCGCGCGGTGAAGTTGTGTTGTCCATCCGATATGAATCCGATCGTGATGGATACTCATTTGCAGGTGACCATTATGTGCGTGCAGACAATGAAGAAAACGATCTTTACTTTTTCAGCAAGGATGGTATCGATTACCTCGCTTCACCCGATCGGCTGGACGGTTTCCTGAAGAGCAACAATTACTCGGTGCTCACCACAAAAGGCTCGCTGGACGAGGCGTCCGCAGAGGCCAACCGGCAGGGTCAGCGACTCTGGAGTGACCGCGTGATGATCGATACGGGGGACTGGCTGCTCATGCGTTCCCCGAGCGGTGAGCGCGTGTTGATAAACGTGCTCGGTCTCGAGGGTTCCGGTTCCGACAGGCAGGTGCGACTGTTCTTCGCGTACTCCACGGTGGATGCCGACCGCTTGTCTTTTTAGCAATCAACAGGCCGGGGAAGCTATCGACAATCGAAGTCCGGTGATGTGCGGTCACGGACACACGGGGGGCGGACCGTCAATGAACAGATAGGCTATGAGGTGCGTCAGATCGCCGATGTCGACCACCCCGTCCGTGGAGCCGTCGATGTTGGCGTGATCAAAATACGCAGGTGGGTCGTAAGAGATATAGAGGTAGCTGATGAGGACAGTCAAGTCACTTATGTCGACGAAGCCGTCAGAGGAGCCATCGACGTTGCCGCAGGTTCCGTGATAAACGTGGCCGGGGGATATTCGGGGCACATAATCTACATAGGAGCCGTCGGCGCTGACCGAGTAGCCGATGACCCTGGTTGTATCGACCACGGCTGAACCAAGACCGTATTGATAGAACTGCACATTGAGAACTGTCCCCCTGCCCGGCGGCACAGGTACGCCGCTGCTGGATCGCAGGCGCATCAGCAGTTTTCTCTCGGAGGCATTGTTCGAGATCAGGTCTATATCGTCGAAGTTGTCTTCGCGGCAACCAACGGTAGTCCAGGAGGAGTATTGCATAGTAAGGTCACCGGCATACGAGATAGGCAGGAACAATTCCAGCACCGGATGAGTGTTCTTCAGCGTGATCGGGATACTGACGTATCCGGGCGGACCGGTAACTTTGCCCGCGAATGAAATGGAATCGCTGAGGGTCAGGATAAGGCCCGGCTCGAATCCATGCAGCGATCCGGAGGAGGTTTCGACGTCGAGCGAGACATTGAACAGCCCGCCGTCCGTGTAGGTGTGTAGCGGGTTCTGCAGGCTTGACGAGTCGCCGTCGCCAAACTGCCACCGCCAGCTTGTGGCGTCCGGCTCGTTGCAGGTGAACTGGACAGCCAATGGTGCCCATCCGAAAGTGATGTCCGCTGCAAAATCGACACTCGGTTGTGATTCATTACCGAATACCATAGCTACCGTGTCCCAGTTGTTGACGGCCAGATCATTGTAGAATGAATAGCGGTAGTGGATGAGAATTTCGCTCGAAGGTGCCTCGCCCAGAGATACCCAACCTGACACCAGGTCGTAACAATAGTCAGGGTAGTCCAGGGGGTTACCGTCGACAGTGACCGAGTCGACGGCATAAAGAGGATGGTGGGACGTGTAGAAAAGTCTGCGACCGTCCGACGCGGCGATAGTATCAGTCACCGCAACAACCCCTCTTCCGTCGATATCGACCCAGGCCAGGTTCTCAGCGACGATCTCAACATCCGAAAACCAGACCGGGGCGGGAGTAAGGGTGCCGCTCTGGTTCTCATATATCCTGAGCGGGTCGAACCACCGGCCGGCGGCCAGGTCGTCATCGCCGTCGTTGTCATAGTCCCACAGGGCCAGGGCCGAGCCGAAACCTCCGGTGCTGGATTGCCACCCCGGGGCGGTCTCAAGCATTCCGGCACCGTCATTGAAATAGACACAGAACTTTCCGGAGCCGCTGAGTTGATTGTTGTAAGCAGTAATCAGATCGAGCCAGCCGTCGCCGTTGATATCCCCGATCATCAGGGTATTGCCTGACTCCACGGTACTGGCTTGCCAGGAAGGGCTTGTTTCGAGCGTGCCTGAGTCGTTGAAAAACACGGCAGTGGCGCTGTTTTCGTATGTTACAGCAAGGTCGAGATAACCATCATTGTCGATATCCCCCCAGTAGACATCGTACGCTGCGGTCAGGGCATCAGAGCGCCATGCTGCGGAGTCCCCGAACGAACCACCGTCGTTTATATACAGCAGGTCCTGCTGGTAGTCAGCATAGTAAGCCTCACCGGTGGCAAAGGCGAGGTCCAGGTCACCGTCGCCGTCAACATCTCCCAGGGCGCATGAGAAAGAGAATATTTCATCGGGTGTCTGCCAATCCGGGTACCGGCTCGGCAGGTAGCCGGTATTCAGGTAAAGATCCGATCGATTCGGATCACCGAAACCGTTGCCCAGGTAATTGGCCACGACAAAATCGGGAAATCCGTCGTCATTGATATCGCCAACGGCGCACTGACCGGAGTACTCCTGGTTGGTCGACGACCACGAAGCCTGGGGCGGCAGCCAGTAGCGCTCGGAAAGATAGATAGTATTGGGAGACTGCGTGATGTCATTGCCGTTAGCCAGAAATACATCTATCTGGCCGTCGAGATTGCAGTCCGCCCAGGCCATACCTGTCCCCGTAACGCCCTGTTCGGCAGACGTCCAGACGGGTACACCTCCTACCTGAGGGGGGTCGGCCCGAAGAGCCAACGGCATTATCAGGGCACTGATGACAATCAGTCTGGCAAGTATTGAACGCATGGTGCTAATCTAAAGACGTATATGTTCAAAATACGTCCAATCTCTTGTTAGTCAACACATTTCGGGCCCAGGCACGGACAAGCCGGATTTCAAGCTACACAAAGTCGATCACCGACAGTCGGCCGGCCGCGTGTTTGTTATGAAAAGGTAGTCGATCAGACAGGTCAGGTCGGCGACGTCGACAAGACCGTCATCGTCGCCATTGACATTGGCGGCTTCAGGGCATCGAAGAGGTGCCAGACTGATGAACAGGTGATCGATGAGAAGGGTGAGGTCATGTATATCTATGGTTCCGTCCGGGTCGACATCTATGTTTCCGGTCATATCCGGGCAGCAGGCCAGAAGGCTGTCAGTCACTTCTAACCAATCTATCAGATCTCGGGCTTCGGATCGATTCATGTACCAGAGGTGAAAGCCAAACAGGTAAGTTTCGAATTCGTCACGCATAGTGTGGAGCCCGATCAGGGAACCCTCCAGCCATGATGTTTCCGGCAGGTCAGTCCGAGCGAGATGGGTCACGGCGGCGCCGTCGCCTGGTGCGAAAACCGAGACAAGGGGCAGTGAACTATCCGGCCAGTAAAGATTGAGGTCAGCGGTGAAAAGATCGGCAGGATTGGCTGTTCGTACATCCGGCGCCATCGGATCAGCCCCTTCGGCCAGATTAAACGCAAAGCTGGTGTCCACAAAAGGAGGCGTGCAGTTTATGAGGAAGTGGCCGAGGCCGCAGTAGAAGACTGAATCCAGAGCGAAGAAGTCCGAGACGAACTCCCCCTCCGGTTGATACCAGCCCGCGGGTGTATCCATGTTGAGATTCAAGAAGGAACTCAGCGATCCGAAATAAGCCAGCCTTCCCCCCGAGAGAAGGTACTTGGTGAATCCCTCAGCGTGCAATTCCCAGAGGCTCAGGGCGGGGCCGTCGAGCAGCCCGTCATCGACAATGACCATCTTATACCTCGTGAGATCCAGCCAGTCCATACATTCGATACTTGCTGCCGGACAATTGGCCACGGCGAATGTATCTGCCAGGACATAGAAATCAAAAAGGTAACCGGCGAGTACATATTCGTAAAAGCTGCGTATGGTATCAAGCTCCACGAAATTCTCAGTGGAAGACGAATAAGTAATGACAAGAAGATCTTTTGTTTTCTCGCTGATTCTCTCAGCATATACAGGAGCGGAGAATTCGGATTTAAATCCGTACGAATCCACAGCCGCAATCACATAGACGGCTTCCTGGTCGAACTGGAAATCCTCATATTGGGTGTAAGGGGCAAAGACGGAATCGTATGCCTGCATTTCATAATAGTAGTAAGTCAGGCCGTTCCGTTCGAACTGTTCAACCGGGCTGATAGAGTCCTGTGCAAACCCAAGATCGTAGAAAGCATGGTACCGGTGTCGAGCGGACTCAGCATCAGGGAATTTGTATATGCGATAGTATGAGACGTCCTGATTGCCCGGCTCCGTCCATCGAAACTCAAGCGGTTCGGTCCCGACTGCAAACGCATACTTCTGTAGCGGGCCCGGCCCGTCCTGATGCCCGCCCGGATGCACAAAGACAGGCTCCCCAGAATCGCCAACGCCATGGGAGCTGAGTTGCGCTGCGTTGAAGCAGTAGAACCTGGTCGGATCAGGCTCGGTGATCGTGAAACGTGGTTCAAATCCGGTAGTAGCGATGTAATTCAGTTGGGCAGGCCTGTACCATGGTGGCAGAACGCCGGGATGCGGAAGCACCTCGGGCTCCACAGCGGTATAATACAATTCATAACCGTCGAGCCCCGGAAACACCCACGGGTCCCATTCGAAGACGATTGAGTCGGGATCGTTGTGAGATACCTGCAACCCTACCACTGGATTAAGGGGATTCAGCAGCAGTTCCGCCAGCGAGTCAGCCACCCCGGCCGTTTCGGTTAGTTTGTCAAGGTCGAGAAACTGGGCGAAATACTCCGGGAAAAGGTGGTAAAGAACCTGGAGATCGGGTCTGTATATGACGGAATCCGGGGCGAACATGGCGAAGATCGCGCGCACCGATGAGTCGGGCGGCAGATCAAAGGGACCCGTGGACAACAGCATGGAAATATCCTTTCCGTCCGACACATCGGCCGAGAAACTCGGATCGGGATAGAGCCAGTCCGGGTCATCAGGTGAGATCAATTTCGTTCGATATTGATCATAATCCCATTCGGGCTTGCTCATCACGTAGTATTTGTCGCGGTCGCAATACGGGGCAGTGTTGTCGTAAACCTGCGAGACAAAGTCCCGAAAGGGATATTCGGCTGTGCCGCGCATGCGAGGTGCGAACATAAAATAGTGCAAGGACCACCAGTTGAAGTTTGTGATCGCCTGATCGAAAGAAGCTCGCAGGAACCTCATCCCCAATGCCCGCCTGGGGCTCAGGGTGTCCGGCAACCAGATGTAATCGGGATCTCCATCGTTGTCAATCGCGTAAGCGATAGAATGCTCAGGGATTGAACCGGCCAGGTCATCCCATGCGTAGGATGACTTGCCGATGTCTGCATCTGTTAGCAGCCCTACAAAACCACTTTGTATAAGGTCCTCGCCTGTGTTTGTCACCAACAGGTCATACAGCACAATGTCTGCTGTTCGCTGATCGCGCCAGACGTAACTGCGGACCACATACCTTATGTTCATTGGCAGATAGGAGGCAGGACTGCGGCAGTAGTCAAGCCGGTAACGGATACCTGACTGGATGGTATCATGCGCCACCGCTCGCATACGGAAATCACCGGGTCCGGGTATCCATGTGACCGAGCCACGTGCCTTGGAGGGTGGTCTGATCTCGCCATAACCTTCCGTTACAAGAGTGTCATCACCGATAATGCCACCTATCCACATTGTTCCAAAGTACAGGTACTCTATGCCGCTGCCGGCGGGTGCTTCAAAGTTGACGCGCGGCCATTCGGGTACATCCCAAATAAGTGTGGAATTGCAGTAACCGATTGATCCGAAGCAGTCAAAGGTCGTGTTGATGGTTCCGGTTTGCTGCACCCCATACCAGGTGGGCCAGTTTACGAGCGGGTCGATCACGGCCTGCCCGTGGGCGTACGCCGAGAAGAAGAAAACAACCGGTCCAATCAGCGTTGGAATCAGTCTCATCTGCCACTCACCTTGTCGAGCACTGTACGGGCGTTTCCCGCCTGATGTCTTATCCCGCCGTCACCCCTTAAGCCGAAACTTGCCCGGCGTCTCCATAATATAAGCTATGGAGCCGAGTGGGGCTATCTTTTTTTTGGACTGATCGGCCGAAATCTGCAATTGCCGGGTGACGGTCCCGACCACAGACAGTCCACCAAAGGGACGTATGTTGCCGCTAATTGTGCAATTAAGTCCGGTCTGCTACAGGCAGGGAGCGGGCGGTCTATAACTTATGAAGAGAAAGTCGATCAGAAGGGTCAGGTCACCGATGTCGA
>CP070824.1:1505372-1508530 GCA_020344395.1 Candidatus Zixiibacteriota bacterium
GGTCTGCAGCTTATCCTCGACTGCGGATCACAGACGCCACTGCCAATGGTGCCTGACAGACTGAATATGGTCCACGGCTATGACGGGGAGAACCTCCATGTGGGTGTCTTTGATGTCGACGGCCCCGAAACGATCCCGTCAGGGGTCAGTTCAATTATGAAAGTGAAAGGGCGAGTCGATGTAGTTGAGGCGGTGGTTTCAGATCTGAGTCATCAGACGTGGTCACCGGAAGTCACAACCGCAAAAAGCTCCGGTTTGCCTTCTGAGCATTCGCTCAGTCAAAATCGTCCGAACCCGTTCAATCCGAGCACTGAGATCAGTTTCAGTTTGCCTGCGGCCGCGGATGTCACCCTGAAGGTGTACAATATCACGGGGCGACTGGTGACAACCTTGGTTGACGGTCGCCTGGAAGCAGGCCGTCACACGGTAACATGGGACGGCTCAGATGCGGCCAGTGGTGTTTACTTTTACCGATTCCAGGCCGCCGAGTTCGTGGCCAGTCGGAAGATGATTCTGCTGAAGTAGCTGACAGAGCACACGACCGGATCAGTGCGGTGGCCTGATCCGGAAAAACCCCGGCGGTGTGAGTGGGCTCCATCGCCGGGTACTTATTTTATAGCCTGTGGTTGTCGGCACCACGGCGATCCCGCAGATAGTAGTCAGGGATCTCCGATCCGACAATGGTTAGCGGAGAGAGCTTGAATATGAATACGAGAGTCAATACAACGATTGGTCCGTAGACCAGATCGATTGGCTGGTTCAGATCGAGCTTTTCGAACGAGTATGAGGGAAGTTGCCTAGAAATACACTCGGAACGAGGTGTAGTACATATCCGGGTAGGTCCCAAATTCCGATCGCATTCCGGTAAACAAGGCAGGCTCTGGCCCAATGCCAATGAACAAGCCTCCCGCCAGATAGATATTCTCAGCTACGTTGTATTCGATTGCCGGAGCGACATAAACCGAACCGTCCGACAGGTTCCAGAGCATCTCCAGCGAGGCAGTAAAAAGCGGCGTTACCTGGAGGCTGGCCCCCGGAATCAGGTAATGCCGTCCGAGAAGATAAGTCGAGCCTTCGGTGTAAGCGGTCTTGGTCGAGTTGATCGTGTAGTTATCCGGGTCGTCGGTGCCGGCCTGGTTGAAATGGTATTCGACAAACAGATAATCGGTGCCGCCAAGGGAGTAGTCACAACCGATTGTCGCCCGGAAGAAATCCTCTCCGTCGGGTCCGGCCTCAGTGGCAAAGGCATCGGCAAAAGAATGAGCTGCCTCCAGCCAGAACCCGGCTCCGCCGATTGACCGCACGACCTCAAGCCCGAGCATCAGGTTTTCGCGGTAACCGATCGCCAGCACCGACAGGTCGGTCCGGGCAAGATAGAACTTGGTCCGAACAAAAAAAGCGTTGTTCCCGGGCTTGAAATTTTCACCAAAGACATATCCGGCGTCGATCTCACCCATAAAACCAAGAGGGATACGCGTGCGAATTGCATCGACTCCGACTCGATCCTCAGTGTCCAGCGCATCGTACGGATAGGGTGTCAGTATGTCAGTCGGGTTGACACTCCTGGCTGAGCCCCAGGCGATTGGTTGCCGGCCGACAAAGAAGTCGGCCCGGTCGGTGCGGAACTCGAGAAACGCCCGGTCGAGATTGTGGAAGACAGCGAATGATGCGACCTCATTATTGCCGGATGGATACAGCCGTGATCCGAAATCGTCGAAACGATAACCGGGAGTTTCAATTGTGCCGATTGATAGCGGTTGTTGGAACAACATCCAGTCCTTCACGCGTGGCGCGAAGTCGTAGGATGCTGCAAAACTTATATTACGGTGCATTCTCAAGTGTGCGTTTAATCTTAGGCGGTTGGAAACCGAGCCTAGCGGTGGCAGGTCCATGCGGTCCCCGGTGACATTCACCGACGGCAACCTGTAGGCAACAAAGAAGCTCTTGAAGTAACCGTCCACATCCAGTCGATCGGACGCGGACCCTGCCGCCGCCAGAATCAACAGCAGAAGTATTGTCAGGAATCCAGTTCTCACGGCACTTTCTCAGTCACCTTTCACGAGCGTATTTCGTCGCTATCGACCCGGCCATCTTTGAGCGTAACCAGTCGAGAGGCCCGTTCCATAATCATCGTATCGTGCGTCGAAAACAAGAATGTCATCCCGGTTGACTGATTCAGTTCGCGCATCAGGTCAAGCAGTTCTCCGCCGGTTTTGGAATCGAGGTTGGCGGTTGGTTCGTCGGCGAGCACCAGGACCGGTTCGGCGACCATGGCACGCGCGATGGCTACTCGCTGTTGCTGTCCCCCGGACAGTTTGGGCGGCAGACGGTCGGCAAAATCCTCCAATCCGAGCTGATTTAGCATATTCATCACCCGTTCGTGGCGTTCACCGGCCGGAACGCCCTGAAGCAACATGATGTACTCGATGTTTTCCTCCACCGAGAGAACCGGAATCAGGTTGTACGCCTGAAAAATGAAACCGATGTTGTCCCGTCGAAAATCGGACAGTTCGCGGCCCGACATGTCCGAGAGCAATCGGCCGTCGAGCCAGACTTTGCCCTCTGATGCGCTGTCGAGACCGGAAATAATATTCAGAAAAGTCGTCTTGCCCGAACCGGAGGGGCCCGCGATGGCCGTGAACTCACCGGGTTTGATGGACAGATCGATTTCCTTCACCGCTTCGACCGCGATGCCGTCCTCGGAGTAGACTTTAGTGAGTCCTTCGGTGACGATGACGTCGTGAATCTGACCTGATGGCATAGCACTATCTCCTAAAACGATTTTCTCATGGCTTTGGCCGGCGTCAGTCGGGCCGCAAAGGTTGCAGGGTACAGCGAGATAACCAGCGTAAACAGGAAAGCGGCAACCGGATAGACGACGAACTGGCTGGCGTGCAACACCGGGTAGAGCAGTTTCCGGAAGGTCACCCCCTCGTATTCAATACCGCCGTAATCTATGCCGGTGTGGGCGATAGTCCCGACAAGGGCCAGTCCCAGGATCATGCCGAGGATGATAGCGACTGTTGCCAGCGCGCCCGCCTCCAGTACTATCAGTCCGCCCATAGCAGACGGCCGGGTGCCGACCGCACGCAGCACTCCAAACTCGAACATTCGCTCATAAAGGGACATGAACAGCGAGTTGACGATTACCAGTGCCA
>CP070824.1:1508630-1519472 GCA_020344395.1 Candidatus Zixiibacteriota bacterium
AAGCCACTCTCCCGCCGCGAAGCACGATGTTGCCAGGAGCAGGCCGATGATGGTCGTGATGGTTGTTTTCATGCTGTTTTTAGATTGAATGCGATGAATAGCTTTCGTAAGATCACTCCTGTATTAATGGCTCATTCACCGGGCCAAGATACCTTCGGATCCGACTGTTGTCAAACCGGATGCTGCTATGACCGAATTGGAAAACGAAAGAATCGAACCCCTGGTCGAACTGGTGGATGTATCGATGCGAAGCGATCGCGGGGAATCGGTCTTCCGCGATCTGACGCTGGACCTGTTGCCCGGTCGGTCCGTCGTGATAACCGGTTCGTCCGGTTCAGGAAAGACCATGCTCGGTGAACTTCTCATTGGCCTTCGTATTCCGCAGTCAGGTAAAATCCGACTTTTCGGACACGACCTGTCTCGCCGGAAACGCAGTGTTGTTCGCAGGGTTCGGCTTCAGATCGGTGGCGTTGGGGGGCAGTTCAGGCTGGTGCCCTCTCTGACGGTTGCTCAGAACATCTCCCTGCCAATGGTCATTGCCGGCGAGCGTAAGAAAATCCGGCAGGAACGTCTCCGCAAGATGCTCGCCGAATTCTCGCTGCTGCGGCAGGCCGGCGAATACCCCGGCTCGTTGACCAGGGTTGAGAATACGCTGGTGCTGCTGGCTCGTGCCTCGGTGGCCAACCAGCCGCTTATGATAATCGATGAACCCCTGGCTGGACTCGATCAGAAAACATTCAGTCGGGTGGCGGATTTTCTGGCCAAGGTGTCAATCTCGGGCCGGTCCATGATTATTCTGGCCTCCGACCCGCTACCCGTACAGCTTCCCAACTCCGAACAACGGCAAATCGTGAACGGAGCCCTTGTGTGACCCGGATCGTCCACATACTCAGGGAGCTGGGGCGCAACCTGGCTCGCCATCCCGGGACGGTGTTGGGATCCATACTCTCGCTCACTCTGTTGTTCCTGCTGTTCGACCTGTTCTGGATCGGCAGTATGACATCGGAAAACTTCTATCGGACCCTGCTCTCCGACCTGCGCATGGAACTGTATCTTCCTGAGGAGATCTCCGATTCGTCGATTACCTCCCTCAACAGGGAGATACTCTCACTGGAGGAGGTCTTTTCAGCGGAGTATGTCTCGAAAGAGACGGCTCGTTCGAGGCTCGAGCAGCTGGTGGGTTATGACTTACTGGTAGGGTATGATTCGACCAACCCGCTTCCCCGGTCCATCATAATCACCGTTGAGTCTGATTTCCAGAACGTCAACGACATGGATCTGCTCCAGCAAAGACTGGCGTCTCTGACCGGCAGCACGGAAATCGTTTACAGTCGACACTGGCTGGAGAAGGCCGAGAACACCAGGTCGATTATCCTTCAGTTGGGTCTTCTGCTGGGTGGACTGATTCTTCTGACTATTCTCTTCAACTCCGCGAACAATATCCGGCTGATGGCGCGAGCCAGAGCCCAGGGTTTCCGGCAGATGGCCCTGCTCGGAGCGGGCAGGATTTTTGTAGGCATGCCCTTTTTCATTGAGGGTTTCTTCATGGCCGGGGCCTCGTCCGCCTTCGGCTGGCTGATCATACTGTACGGTCGTTCAAAGATCAGCCTCGCACAGTTTGAAATCATGTATCCACCGCATGACCAGGTGATTGTCTACTGCGTTCTGGCCGGACTGCTCGGGTCGTTGAGTGGGTACGTGGGGATTCGAAAGCTGCTGAAGAACGGATGAAGCTTCCTCGTATTATATTGACCGTCGCCGGCATGGTTCTGATTCCTGCAACCGGATCAGCTGACAGGAAAACAAACATTGTAACTCAACAGGGTGAACTGGAGCAGTTAAAAGAGCAAATTGACAGCAACCAGCAAATGCTCGATTCGCTCCGGACAGAGGAGGCACGGTTCCTGCGGATGGTAACCGATTATGATCAGCGGATATCTTCCGACCGCAAAGTGATCAGCCGCCTGGGAGCAGAACTCAGGCAGTTGCAGAAGCAGATTGCCGACGTCGGCGATCAGTTGGCGGATCGTCGGGACTTGCTGGATCAAAACCAGCGGCGCTATCTCGGCTCGATACGTCAATTCTATCTGGCCTCGTCTAACCGAGCCGTGCTTCCCGTGGGTGGTCCTGATCTCGAGATGGAAATACAGCGTCAGGTGAAGTATCTTTCCTCGCTGGCCGCCTTTGAGTCGTCTCTGATCACACAGGCCGAGACCCTGCTCTCACAATCCCAGGAAGAACTGGGTGAGCTGGCCGGTCGAAGCAAGACTGTTACATCATTGAAGAAACAGAGGGAGACTTCGGTGGCGCTGGGAAGCAGCCAGCGAGGTAAACAGCAACGGAACCTTGACCAGTTACGCAGAAAAAGCCGTGAAGAATCGGACAAACTCGTCACTCTGCAGAAGGCGGCTGAAGAGATGGAGGCACTGATCGCCCGCCTGCAGCGGGAACAACTCAAGACCTCGGGCCGTCGGGCCGAGGGAGTGCCGTCCGCGTTTGCGCAGTATCAGGGTCAGCTTCCGCCACCTTACCGGGGTAAGATTGTCACCAAGTTCGGGGCGGCGGTCGATCCGGTAACCAAGTTACGAACGTTTTCTCCCGGGATAACTATAAAGGGGCGAGCGGGCGGATCCGTGAGAGCGGTTTCGGCCGGGACCGTCGTCTATGCGGGTGAATTGCGCGGCTATGGGAATTTTGTTATTATTGACCATGATGGTTACTACTACACCACCTATGCCGGCCTTGGTACTATACGCGTCTCCAAGGGCCAGTATCTGGCCGCCAAAGAAAGCGTTGGGACTGCCTCTGAGGACGGCCTGGTGAAGTTCGAATTGCGTAAAGGGACGGACCCTCTCGATCCCGTCAAGTGGATTCGCATCGATGCCCTCTAACATACACCTTGTTCAGAGAAAAGCCTGGTCCATTCTCTCAAGATCGTTTAAGGCGGATAGAGTGGCTTCAACCTACCTCCTGCACGGGCCGGACGGCCTCGGACACTGGCCGCTCGCTATCTCGTTTGCGGCCCTGCTGAACTGCACCGATATTCTGACGGACGAGGAGACGGACCTTTTGCTCCCCTGTGGCCGATGTCGCAGTTGTCGGAGGATTGACGAGTTGAATTCGGAAGTGCTCCATACCGCGGTGCCTGTTGGTCCCCACAAGAACCACGACCAAATGGTCGAACTCATCAATGAGTTTCTCGAACAGAGACGCCGGGAGCCGTTTCGCATCCTTACCGCCAGGGTGCCGGTGAACATCCCCATTGACCGGGCCCGTGAGATAAAGAAATCACTGTCGCTCAAAAATGCCGGGGGCTTCCGGCGAGTGGTGCTCTTTTCTCATATGCACCGGATGAAGACTGCCTCGGCGGACGCCCTGCTCAAAATGATCGAGGAACCGCCGGCGGATACAGTGATAATACTCACGGCCGAGAAACCGGAAATGCTCCTTCCCACCATTCAATCGCGGGCGCAAAAGATCAGACTGGACCGTGTACCGGAAGCGATGGCGGTTGAGTACCTTGTGTCCAACTATGACCTCGCTGCCGAACGCGCTCGACTGATGGTTCGTATCGCATCCGGAAACCTCGGGCGGTCTATCGCCATGGTGGACGATTTTGAGGAGCCGGATACGTCCAGACGGGCCGTCGGCTTTCTTTTGTTCAAATCACTTTTTTCAGCGGACAACCCATCGGCTGTGGCCATGCTTATTGAGATGGTAAACGACCGGGATCGATCAGCGGCCACAGAACTGCTTGTCCTCTGGCAGTCATTGGTTCGTGATTGTGCCTACTATGCCGCAACTGGTGACGAGAGCGCGATCGTCAACGTTGACTTCTCCCCGGAGCTTACGAGAATCGCTCGTTTCTTTGAGCAATCGGAACTTGCGGGAGAGATGACGGATTGTCTCAAAATTGCTCTTGCTGATCTTGCGCTCAATGTGCATATTCAAGCCGCTCTGGTAGCCTTAGCCCTTAAGCTCAAATCCCGCATACAGGTAGCCGCGTGACAGGGGCTGAGCCAGCCCCTTGAGAGTGTTGACATGGCCGAGTTATATTTGGTAGAATTCAAAGGCGCCCGAAGAGAGTTCTTCTATAATACCTACTATCACTCTCTCTCCCCCTTCGATTATGTAATTATCCAGGCCGAGCAGGGAGAAGACATCGGGCTACTGTCCAAGAAGATCGACACCGATGTGGATTTCACCGGCGTTTCCAGGCCACGGTCGATCCTGCGTCCGGCCGGTTCGACCGACCGCGAGAGGTATGAAAAGCTTCGCCGGGACGAAATCGAATTGAAGAAGGAAGTTGACAGGCTGGTCGGCAGGCATGGACTCGACATGAAAGTGATTGATGTGGAATGCCAGTTCGACGGAAGCAAAATCACTTACTATTTTGTGGCTGATCACAGGGTCGATTTTCGAGCCCTGGTCAGGGACCTTGCGTCAAGACACAAGACAAGAATCGAATTGCGCCAGATTGGTGTTCGGGACGAAGCCCGGCGGGTGGGCGGCTTCGGGATTTGCGGGCGGGAGCAGTGCTGCACCGCACATATCCGTGATTTCGCCCCCATCTCTACACAGCATGCCAGGGACCAGGACCTGTCTTTGAATCCATCGAAGATCTCGGGAAACTGTGGCCGTTTGTTGTGTTGCCTGCGCTATGAAGCCGAATTATACATCGCCGCAAAGAAGAACTTCCCGCCGGTAGGATCACAGGCCCAGACGAAACAGGGTAAAGGCGTTATTGATCGGATTGATGTCTTCAACGAGGAGGCAATAATCATTGATGAGAGTAATATGCCTATTCGAGTTCGAGCTGACCAGATCATAGATTGGGAAAAGGCAACTTCGCGAGGTCGGAAGACCGAAAGGAAAAAAAGCGTAGGGTATGATCCCGAGGGGGAAGAGGAAGCAGGCCCGGCGCTAGATGATCCCGAGATCCAGGAGAATTCGGATAAGGAAGAGTGAACGGGAGAGGCTCAGTGCGAAAGCCGTTCTATATTACAACACCCATCTACTATGTCAATGACCGACCCCACATCGGCCATGCCTATACCACAATTGCAGCCGATCTGGTGGCCCGCTTCCACCGTCTGGCCGACCGGGAGGCCTTTTTTCTGACTGGAACCGACGAGCATGGATCAAAAGTGGCGGAAGCTGCCGCCGAGGCTGGCATGTCCGAGATTGATTTCTGCAATCGGACGGTCGAAACATTCAAGACGGCCTGGAAGAACCTCGATATCGACTACAGCTTCTTTATAAGGACCACTTCTGAGCGGCACCTGCAGGCAGTACGCAAGATACTTGACGCCATGCGTACGGCGCGAACTGAGGACGGCCGCGAGGTCGTCTATTCGGATTATTATGAAGGCCTTTATTGTACCGGGTGTGAGAAGTTCATTACCGAGAAGGAACTGCTTGACGGACTCTGTCCCGACCATCAGCGAGCCCCGGACAGAGTGCGCGAAAAGAACTACTTCTTCCGCCTCACTGCCTACCTTCCCAGAATCATCGAGATGATTGAAGGCGGTGAGCTGCAAATCCTGCCCGAGGAGCGGCGCAAGGAGGTGCTGGGCCTGATCGGCCAGAACCTGCAGGATTTTTCCCTGTCCCGCGAACGCGTCAAGTGGGGCATTCCGCTCACTTTTGATCCCACTCAGGTGGCCTATGTCTGGGTCGATGCCCTTTCGAACTACATTTCTGCCGTAGGTTATGCCGATAACGAGGAGGAATTCGCCAAATGGTGGCAGGGGGCCGAAGTTGTGCACTTGATGGCCAAGGACATTCTCAAGTTCCACTGCCTGTACTGGCCGGCTATGCTGATGGCGGCCGGCCTTAAAGTTCCGGACAGAATATTCCTCCACGGCTACTTCACCGTGGACAGGGCCAAGATGTCCAAATCACTCGGTAATTTCATCGATCCGAACGATTTGGTGGCACAGTTCGGAGCAGACGGGACGAGATACCTGCTGCTCACGCAGTATCCGTTTGGTGCCGACGGGGATATTCAGGCCGGCCGCTTTGTCGAACAGTACAACTCGGACCTGGCCAACGACCTGGGGAATCTCGTCTCAAGAGTGGTCAAGATGATCGCCACCAACTTCGACGGCAAGCTCCCCGGGCCGCATCGAGACACCGGTGAAATCGACCGACTGATGGAGATCACGGAGCGGGCGACAGGAACCGCCTACGAACATGTAAAACATTTTCGTTTGAGCCAGGCGATTGCCGTCGGTATGGATCTCGTGCGTTCAGCCAACAAGTTTTTCAACGATACGGCACCCTGGGTACTGGCGCGCGAAGGCAGGCTCGAACAGCTGGGCGGGATTCTGTATGCCTGCTGCGAGGTGCTGCGGGTCGTTTCAGTTATTCTATACCCGGTCATGCCGCGCAAGATGCAGGAGATTCGGAAGGTGCTGTCACTGGATGACACCACCCTGAATCTCGACAGCGCCATGACTTTCTTCGAACTCAATGCGGGAGTGTCGATTCATCTCGACGGACCGATCTTCCCGCGCCTGGAAGCAGAGACCGTTGAGACCGGGAGGACCAAACCTGTGGAAACGTCGTCCGATAACCTGATCGATATCTCGGAATTCGCGAAGCTGGATATCAGGGTGGCCGAAGTGTTGGAAGCTGCAAAGGTTGAAGGTGCCGACAAGTTGTTGCAAATGCAGATCGACACAGGCACCGAAAAAAGACAGATCGTGGCCGGAATAGCTCAGCATTATGCACCCGAGCAGATGGTAGGAATGAGAATCCTGGTGGTGACCAACCTCAAACCGGCCACCATTCGCGGCGTCGAATCAAACGGCATGCTGCTGGCTGCTACCAAGGGAAAGAACTTGCGCCTGGTTACGCTCGATGGGGACCTGCCTCCGGGCGCCAGGGTCAGTTGATGATCGACTCTCACTGTCACCTTGATTTTGACGCCTTCGACGGGCGCCGCGATCAGGTTATCCGAGAGGCGCTCGACGCAGGAATTCATACCATCATAAATATCGGGGTGGACGTCCGCTCATCGGTCCGTTCTATTGAGTTGGCCGCCGGGAATGACTGCATCTTTGCAACCGTTGGGATTCATCCGCATGACGCAAAAACTCTTGACGATGAAGCTTACACAAGGCTGGAAGAACTGGCCGTGCAGAAAAAGGTGGTCGCCATAGGCGAGATCGGCCTTGATTTCTACAGAGACCTATCGCCGCGGCAGGTGCAGAAAAATGCCTTTCACAAACAACTGGAACTTGCCGTCGAACTGGAGCTTCCGGTGGTCATACACACTCGTGATTCGTTCGGTGAAACGGTCAAAATCGTTCAGCAATACGCCTCCAGGTTGCCGGGAGGAGTCTTTCATTGCTTTCCGGGCGACCTCAATGATGCCAGACGTATAATCAAGCTGGGCTTTATTATCTCGGTCGGCGGGGTGATAACCTACCGTGACTCTCGGATGTCGCGGGTGGCTGCGGCGGTCGACCTGGACAAGATTATTCTCGAAACCGACGCTCCTTACCTCACTCCCGAACCTCTCAGAGGAAAAACCAACACCCCTGTCAACGTAAAATACGTCTGTCGCAAACTTGCTGAGTTGAAGGGGATCGGCGAAAAGGAGGTAGAGATGGCCACCGACCGCACCTGCCGCCGATTGTTCAAGCTGGTGGAGACATTTGAGGGCTGATGCATGACGGCGTACCGAGCCAAGAAGCGTCTGGGGCAGAGTTTTCTGACCTCGGCGGCTGTCATCAGCAAGATCGTCGATCTGGTCGATCCGAAAACCGATCAGAAGCTGGTCGAGATCGGCCCCGGGCGCGGCGCCCTTACTCTGGAGCTGGCTCAACGGGTTGACCGGCTGCTGGCCGTCGAGTTTGATCGCGATCTGGTCGGTTATCTGGGCAAACTGGTGCGAGAGTATGACTCCGTCGAGATCGTAAACGCCGATTTCCTGACCTTAATCCCTGACGAATACAACCTTACTGAATTCTCGCTTATTGGTAATATCCCGTACAATATTACAACGCCCGTCATTGACTGGTGTGTGAAGTATCGAACGCGGTTGAATCATGTCATCCTGATGATTCAGAAGGAGTTGGCTGACCGTATTGGAGGAAAACCGGGGAGTAAGAACTGGGCGCCGCTGTCGATTTTTACGCAGCTTTACTTCGATGTGGCCCGCCGCTTCGAAGTGCCGCCGTCAGCTTTCCACCCCCGGCCGAAAGTCTACTCAGCCGTCATTGAACTGTCACCAAGACGTGAGACCGTCGCTGTTGATCACGCCCGTCTTGAGAGACTGGTCCGTGCCTCCTTCCGACATCGCCGCAAGCTCCTGCTGAACAATCTGGTGCCGGAGCCGATACCGGACCCGGCGATTTCGAAAGAGATTCTCGGGATATTGGGATTGCCCGAGAAATGCCGGGCCGAAGAACTGACCATCGAGCAGTTTTTGGAATTGACCAATGAACTTTCGGCACGTAATATCTTGTAGACATATCAGCAGTGTTGAATTCCGGATTCCAGGAGACTGTCCCTGCCGGGAAAAGCCAACGGTGAGGTTTTGATGGCCAGCTTGATTGTATCTCTCGACCAGGTCGCGACCCTTCGCACGACGGGTCGTACATCCGAGCCGGATCCGGCCCAGGCTGCCGTGCTGGCCGAGATGGCCGGCGCCGAAGGGATCATGGTCCGAATGAGACGGGACCGCAGATTCATCCGGGATCGAGATCTCTACCTGCTGCGCGAGGTGGTTAAGACGAGGTTTGTTGTAGAGACGCCCCCGGCCGACGAAAACATTGCAAGGATTCTGGAAGTGAAACCGGCCATGGTCATATTCGTGGCCGATCACGCTGACAACGACGCACCCACCTCCGGCATTAACTTCGACAAAGCTGTTATACAGTTTGATGATATTGCCACCAGGCTAAGGGGAAGCAATATCAACTCCTGTTTCATGATAGAGCCGGAAATCGAGGCAGTGCGGGGGGCTGTCAGGTCTGGCGCCGACGCCGTGATGATTAACTGCCAGGCCTTTACTTCCGCTCGCACCGCGGTTGAGGCACAGGAGGAACTTGATCGCATTGATCGAGCCGCGCAGGCGGCCGGAAAATCCAAAATCTCGCTTATGGCGGGTCGGGGTATAAGCTATCAGAACCTCCGACCGCTGGTCGAACTGGGACTTGTCGAGGAGTTCATCGTGGGACATGCCGTCATCTCACGGGCTGTGCTCGCGGGCCTCGATACCGCCGTGCGCGACATGGTGCGCCTGCTTAACCCGCCGCCACTGACAGAATAGGCCGATTCATGCCGGATGCAAAAGAAAGTCGGGGGAAACACGTCTCCATAGTCGTTCCCAAAAGCATCAAAGCAGAGCGGATTGATCGTTACCTGTCAAAACGCCCTGACCTCATTCTTTCGAGAACCAGCCTCCAGAAGTTGATCGAGGAGGGTCTGGTGACGGTGAACGGCAGTACCGTCAGCAAGAAGCATCTTCTTGAAGGCGGTGAGAAGGTCGAAATCAGCATACCGCCGCCGACCCCGACTGATCTGGTCCCCGAAGACATCCCACTGAACATCGTCTTCGAGGATGAGCACCTTGTCGTCGTTGATAAACCTGCCGGCATGGTGACCCATCCGGCGGCCGGCAACCGGACCGGCACGCTGGCCAACGCCATGGCTTTTCGCTTCGGTAAACTGGCTGCGGGCAGCGCTCCGGATCGACCGGGGATTGTCCACCGATTGGACAGGGACACTTCCGGCCTGCTGGTCGTGGCCCGAACCGACCGGGCGTATGCGGCCCTCCAGCAGGCGATACAGACGCGAACGATGAAACGCACCTATCTGGGAATAGTATGCGGACATATGCCCGACGAAAGTGGAAAGATTGATCTTTCCATCGGCCGATCACTTCGTGACCGGCGCAAGATGTCCGTGACCGGCACCGAAGCCAGGGATGCAGTGACGCTTTATCAGCTTCAGGAAAGATATCGTTCGTACGATCTGCTTCGAATCATTCTCGAAACCGGCCGCACTCACCAGATAAGGGTACACTGTTCCCACCTCAATCATCCCATCCTGGGCGACCCGGATTACGGCGGCCGCGAAAGCTGGCACAACGGACTTCATGCCCCGGAACGACCCCTGGCCAAACGATTGTTGAAACTGATCAATCGTCAGGCGCTCCATGCTCATAGCCTGGAATTCTCCCATCCGATAACAGAAAAAGAGCTCTCTTTTAAATCCGAACTGCCGGATGATTTTCAAGCCGTTGTGGATCTTCTGAACGCCGAGGGCCGCTAGCAGCCGTGGGGCGAGGACTCTGGTGCATTCATCTGCTTCCGCGGACTCGTGACATGCCGGTCAGCAGGTAGCGGGTATCCACCTGCGAAAAGAAGCTATCCACCCATACGCCCCCTCAAACCGCTCCTCGAGGTCACTAACCGTCTATCCTCACACGAGTTACCACACGACGCAACTTTGGCATCATCTTCGCTAATAACTCGTATAAGCAAATCGGAGGTGACCAAGATGAAAATCCTGCTGGTTTATCCGGACAGTGATCCCCTGAGCGTCATTCCGCACAAACTGATCAATATCGAACCACTCGGCCTTGAATACATCGCCGGTGCGCTGGGTGATCACGAAGTTACCATCTTGGACATGAAGAACGAGAACCGTTGGGAGCAGGCACTGGTTAAGTTTGGACCCGACATCGTGGGAGTATCGGGCACGGTCATTCACACGAACCGCATGATAGAAGTCCTGCGAAAAGCAAAAGAACTGAACCCCGGAACCCTGACCGTCGCCGGGGGAACGCACGCCACCCTGATGCCAACCGATTTTGATAATCCGGCT
>CP070824.1:1519572-1549907 GCA_020344395.1 Candidatus Zixiibacteriota bacterium
AATTCGGGTTCCGCCAGTTGAACCTGAAGCGTATCCAAGCGCATGTTCTTCCCCACAACCCGGCTTCATCGAGAATCCTTGATAAGGTGGGCTTTACCCGTGAGGGTCGGCTGCGAAGCTTCATGTTCCGTCGCCGCCGCTGGCATGATCTGTATATCTACTCGATCCTGCGGGAGGATTGGAGGGGCTGAGGCGGGGACTTTGGCCGTTTCAGCCGGTCAAATTAGGGCACTACCATATATTCGCCCTTCCACTAAACATCAACAAACCATAACAAACAGTAAAAAACACTTGACAAAGGCCAGAAAGGGGCTATCCTGAGGATAGCGTAACCCTAACCGGGAGGTCGATATGAGCAAGCTGTTCTCGATGGAGTACTTTCCGTCCCTGACCAGCAACGAAGAATTCCTGGCCAGACTAACCGACGAAAAACACTCCGGATGGAGAATCCTCAACCAGCATCTCTTGCTCTCAACGTTCTCATTCATCTATGGCGTGGTGATGGGGAGTTACCACAGTTTCCTTCAGGCGGTCACGACCGGGCTGAAAGTCTCGCTCCTGTTCACGGCGGTGCTGCTGATCTGCTTCCCCGCCTTTTTCATCATTCAATATATCCTTGGCTCCAGATTGGGACTGCGGCAGATGATCTCAGTGGTCCTGTCAGGGTTTGTGTTGACGACAGCGATCATGGTTTCGTTCGCGCCGATCATCGTGATCTTTCTGCTGACTGGCAGCAACTACCATTTTCTTCAATTGCTTCACGTGGCGGTTTTTGTACTGTCCGGCCTGTTCGGCATGAAAACCATCGTCGATGCCCTCAGGTTTTCCTGCGAGAGAAAGAATGTCTACCCGAGAGTGGGCGTGGTGGTGTTCCGGTTCTGGGTGGTGATCCTTGCTTTTGTGGGCATACAACTGGCCTGGAATCTGCGGCCGTTCCTGGGCGACCGGGGGCAGCCGTTTGAACTGTTCCGCGAGTATGAGGGGAACTTCTACACAGCGTTGATCTACTCGGTCAAGCAGTTGGTGAAACCCGAGGAGAAACCGGAAGCACCGCCGGTCACGAACAAGGATGTACCGCACTACGACGTGGACAGCGCCACCGCCGACTCGCTGCTTGAGGCCTTCCGGAGAGGGAGTTGACCACGTGAAGACCGACATCATGACCCTCGAGGAAGTTGCGGCGTACCTGAAACTGAAACCGCAGACTATCTATACCTGGGCGCAGGAGAAAAGAATCCCGGCGGCCAAGCTGGGAAAAGAGTGGCGGTTCAGGAAATCGATCCTGGATGAGTGGTTCGCCTCCCACATCGACGAGAAGTTCGCGGATGTGGTTGAGGCGTGGAAGGACAATCAGGGCACCGAGAGAGAGTCAGGGCACTAGCCCGGCAGACATTCCCTGCTGTTTTTGTTGACCCCTGCAAAGCGGGCCTTTTATTGGTCGCCCATGGCAAGGATACAGGCCCCGCCACCGGGACGACTCATTATATCGGCGATTTATTCGCACATCGATGCCGTTGCTGATTCACTTCACCCTCTCGAAAAGCAGTTCGGGCGCATCATGTGTGAGACTATGGATATCCCCTATACCGATACCGAGAAGTATGCCGAGGAAATGGGCAGCGATTTGATGCGTCGCTTCTTTTCATTCGAGAAGCCGGTGCCCCGTGACGCCCTCCCTGAGATCAAGCCGATCTGCTCCAAGATCGAGAGACAGTTCGGTGACCGGGTGCATGATTATACCTTCCGCACCATCAATCTTGACCCCGGCATCATGACGCCCGACAGTCTGGTGATGGCCAGCCACCGGGAATACAACCACCGTATCTACCTGGGCAAAGGGGTTTTCGCTGACATCCAGCTAATCTGGGTGCGGGGACAGTTCACTCGACTGCCCTGGACCGACCCGGATTTCTGCAATGGCGAGGCGGTAGATTTCTTCCTGCGTGTTCGTGAATCGTTCGAATTGGCTCACGAAACGGCCGAGCCGGCCCCGTCGACTTAAGGCCCAACGACTCTTTTTGCTTCCCTTCTACCGACCGATTAATCAAATTAGGGTATCGACCGGTCTGACCGGTGCAGAGTACTCCCGGCTATGCATCACCGGAACCGCCCCTGCCGGGAACGGATTGTCCCGGACAGTGTCCAAAGGTAGGATATGGATAAGTTTGTAATAAACGGCCCGTGCACCCTGAAGGGGAAGATAAAGGTCGACGGATCGAAAAATGCCGCCCTGCCGATTCTGGCCGGGGCTCTGCTGATCGACAAAGGTGAAACGGTCATTCGCAACGTACCGCCGCTACGTGATATCTATACGATCGTTGAGGTCCTGCAGTATTTGGGGGCAAAGGTTTCGTACGACAGATCAGCCCGGACCGTGACCATAAATGCGGCCGTCCTTTCCGAAAACACGGCACCGTATGATCTGATGCGTCAAATGAGAGCCTCATTTCTAGTCCTGGGGCCGCTGTTATCCCGGTCAGGAGAAGCCAGGATATCGTTGCCCGGCGGCTGCTCGCTCGGCGCCCGACCGGTTGATTACCATATCCGGGGGTTCACGACTCTGGGTGCAAGTATTTCCCAGGAGGCGGGTTACATCACGGCCCGGGGCAAACCTCTTGTCGGCGGAACGGTCGTGTTCGACCGGCCCTCTCACACCGGCACCGAGAACATCCTGTTTGGAGCTGTAATGGCGAAGGGCAAGACGACCATCATCAACGCAGCGTGCGATCCTGAGATCGTCGACGTTGTTCAATTCCTGAACAGTGCCGGGGCGCGAATCGAAGGAGCCGGGACACCAAAAGTGGTTGTGGAGCCGGTAAAGCGTCTGAAAGCAGTGGAGCACCGAGTCTCAGGGGATCGACTGGTGGCCGGGACGATGGCTATCGGGGCCGCCCTTGGTCCGGGTAGCGTCGAGATATCAGGCGTTCCGCCGGACCAGCTGTCCATCGTGACACGCAAGCTTCAGGAGATGGGCTGCACGGTGGAAGCAAAGCGCACAAGTTTTATTGTGAAAGGACCGAAGAGGCTGGAACCTGTATCCATGACCACTTTCCCGTATCCCGGTTTTCCGACGGATCTGCAGGCCTGTCTGATGGCGGCCTCGGCAATATCTTCGGGAACCTCACGCGTACGAGAGACTGTTTTTGTAGATAGATTCAATCATACGATGGAGTTGCGCCGTCTGGGCGCCGACATAACGGTTTCCAGCGACGAGGCGATCATCAGAGGTGTCGACAAATTATATGGCGCCCAGGTAATGGCGCCCGATATCAGAGCCGGTGCTGGAATCGCGCTGGCCTGCATTGCTGCCGAAGGTAAATCGGAACTCTTGCGTGTTTACCATGTCGACAGAGGATATCATCGACTGGAAGATAAGCTTGCCTCTCTGGGAGCCGATATCAAGAGAGTGAGCTAGGAATGCCCGAGAGTCTGATTGCAGTTGGATGATTCAGGCTGTTGGCCCGTCAAATATATGAAGGACAGTAATTAGCGTGAGAAAATTCTTAATCACAGTCTTGTTCGGGATAATCGCAGCTACCACGGCTACTTATGCACAGGAAACGTATTTCGGCAAGAACAAGGTACGCTACAAGGAATTCGACTGGAGTTACATCCAGACCAAACACTTTGACATTTATTTCTATGAGGATGCTTACCTGACGGCCAAATTTGCGGCCGCCGTGATGGAATCATCGTATGTCGAAATAGTCGAGGAACTGGATTATTACGTACGGCGGCGGATCCCGGTGTTCGTCTATAACTCCCACAACGATTTTCAGCAAACAAACATCATCCCGGACCTGCTCCCGGAGGGTGTCGGCGGCTTCACTGAGTCGTTCAAGAACCGGATTGTCATTCCATTCACGGGCTCACACGAGGAGTTCCGCCACGTACTCCACCACGAACTCACCCATGCTGTGATCTACGATATGCTGTTTGGCAATGCCATGACTTCGATAATTTCCCGACAGCGTTTGTTCCAGATGCCCTTATGGTTTGGCGAGGGGTATGCGGAGTACTCGTCGCGACATGGATGGGACTACTGGTCGGATATGTATGTACGCGACGCCACTATTAATGGATATCTGGCGCACCCCGACCGCGTCGGCGGGTTTGCCGCCTACAAGCAGGGTCAGGCCATGGTCAAGTACATCGCCGATAAGTACGGCGAGAAGAAACTCGGTGATATCCTGCGCAAGGGGAAGATACATCTGACCATGAACAAAGCCCTAAAGGCGGCGGTCGGAATTACCCTTGAGGAATTATGGGAAGAGTTCTCGAAGGAGATGAAGCGCCGCTATTGGCCGGAGATCGCCACACGCAAGGACGCCGATGAAATCGGCAAAAGACTCACCAACGCCCGGAAGGACGGCTCCTTCTTCAACGAGAAACCCGCCTTTTCGCCTGACGGCGACAAGATCGCCATTTTCACCGACAGGTCCGACTATACTGAGATCGTGCTGATATCGGCAGCCGACGGGAAACTTATCAAGCGTCTCGTCAAGGCCGAGCGATCCGGTGACCTGGAGTCGCTTCACTGGTACGTATCCGGAATGTCGTTTTCGCCGGACGGTCGAAATCTGGTCTTCGTAGCCAAGTCAGGCGGCAAGGAAGCTATTTGCTTCGTTGATGTAAAAAAGGGCAAGATATACAAGAAGAAGCGACTTGATTTCTACAATATCTTATCCCCGGCCTGGTCACCGGACGGTGAGAAGATAGCGTTTTCGGCCCTCAGCGGTCATGAACGGGATATCTTCGTTTACCATATCAATACTGACGAAACTGAACAGATTACTGACGATCGGTTTGATGACGTTTCTCCAAGCTGGCTATCGAATTCGGCGGAGATTGTTTTCGCTTCGGATCGCCCGCATTTCCAGAACCCGGTGATTGATCATTACGGTCATCCTTACTCGACTCCGGGCGCGGTTCTGCCGGGCAGTTTCGAGTACGGCACCTACAACATATTCCGGGTTGAAACGGCAGGATTGAAAGTCCAGGCGGTAGATGTCGGCCCCGGCATGAATACGAACCCAATAGTGTCGCCGGACGGCGAGAAGATCGCCTTCGTGTCGAACCGCAACGGGATCGACAATATTTATATCGGATACCTTGACAGTGTGAAGTACTTTGCCGTCACCGACATCCTTTCCGGTGTCCGCGAGGTTTCATGGTCACCGGACGGCAGCCAGCTGGTATTTTCAGCTTTTCACAAGGGTGCCTTTGACGTTGTTCTTCTTAAAGAAATTGTCCCGGCCGGGACCAACGGAGAGCTGGCACCGACCGACTACATAACGGGCAAGTATGATTTGCTCGATCCCGACAAGAAGGGGCGACTGGCCCACCGACGAATGGCCACGCAAGGAGGCGATTCGGCCTTCGCTGGGGTACAGCCGAAGTCTCCGTCCGATTCGACAGAACAGACAGCCACCGTTGACGCGGGAGAGACCGAACAGCCTGCGGGTCCAACTGTTGCGCAGGGGGATACGACGCTCACCGCCGCGAAGGATTCGGCTGTCGCCGAGACGGGCATATACGACGACGAATACGTTTTTGTTTCAGACAGGGATGAATCGGCCATGGATTCCCTGTTCTCCAATGTCATAGCCCGTGATTCTCTTTTCACCGCTAACGCGCTCAGAGAGCCGCCTATATTTGACTCCGTTCCTCCTTTGACGTCCGATGGAGAATACCGTGTGAACAAGTACAAGGTGAAGTTCACTCCTGATTATGTTGGTGGTGGCTTTGCCTACGACACTTTCTTCGGCCTGCGCGGCCAGTCAGTATTTGTCTTCTCTGATTATCTCGGGAATCATCAGATCTATGTGGCCACCGACCTGGTCAACACCATTGATCAATCGTTCGTCCAGGCCATGTATCTTAACCACAGAAGCAGGTGGTCGTTTGGGACCGGCCTGTTCCATACCGTCAACTGGTATCTTGACAGCCGCGACCTGCACTTCTCCGACAGGTTTTACGGGCTGCACGCGCTGGCCAGTCGGCCCTTCTCGACCTTCAGCAGGATTAGCGTATCCGGTTCGCAGATATTCATCAACCGAAAGTATCTTGAGGACGAGTCTTATCTCGTTCGTTATGGTATTGAGCGCAGACGAAACACCAAGGCATCTGCAGGAGAACTGGCATGGATTTTCGACAACGTTCTCTGGGGTTATACAGGCCCGGTGAACGGCTGGCGAGCCAAGCTTTCAGTGGGCTCGACGGTGGATTTCTTTGACGCCAGCAGGCTCGAATCTTACTCGGCCGAGTTTGACTATCGCAAATACTGGCATTTCGCGGCGGCCGTCTCAATGGCTATCCGGTTTTCCGGAGGAGCTTCGTTCGGCAATACACCGAAACAGTACTTTCTGGGTGGTACGACCAACTGGATCGGGAATCGGACTCTTGATGCCAGGGTGTATGATGTGGAGAATCTTTATTTTGCCGACGTTGTTACCCCGCTGCGGAGCAAGAAATACTATGAACTGTCCGGCAACAGGTACGGTTTGATGAACTGGGAGTTGCGTTTCCCCATGGTAGAGTACCTTGCCTTGAAGTACCCTCTCCCCATAGTACTGAGCAATGTCATTGGCGCCGTGTTTGTGGACATCGGGTCTGCGTGGACGGAACACGGCAGCAGACAAGATCCGGTGCGAGTAGCGACGGGCTTTGGCACCGGCATGCGCCTGAATCTCTTCGGCTTCGCTCTGCTGCGATATGATGTTGCCTGGTCGATTGACCAGGATCCGGCTTCCAAAGACTACTCTGTTTCAGATAAACCGAGCCATTACTTTTCATTCGGCGCCGACTTCTGATTCTACCTGCATAACAAGAGCTGTTTGTTCTGCATCAACAGTTGCGTACAGGAATCCACGAAAAAAAAGCGACCGGCCAGGCCGGTCGCCATATAAGGATATGAACCTATCCTATCTTCTCTTGTGCACCGAGCAGGTCTTCGCCTTGCCATTGGTGAAGCGCTTGCAACGCTTTCCATCCTTGGTCTTGGCTGCACAGCGCGCCTTCTTCGTTGCCTTCTTCTTTCTCTTCGGAGCCGCCTTCTTCTTCCTGGCAACCTTCTTCCGCTTCGGTGCTGCCTTCCTCCTGGCCGTCACCTTTCTCTTGGTTGCCTTCTTCTTTCTCTTAGCAACCTTCTTCTTTGCTTTCTTAGCTTTGCGCATTGAACATCCTCCATGCAAAACGTTCGCGCATAAAAAAGCCTGCTAAAAAAAACAAGTCAAGAAAAAAAAGAAAAAAAACGTTGTGTTACAAAAAAAAACCGGGATGTCAATAACGCCGTTCGCACGAACAATCACTTGCACATTGATCCTGCACAATCGATGACGATGAATCGTTTAACGTCATCATCATTGCGTAAGAGAGATTATTTCGGTCGTGCACGTTTGCGCTTTCGCCCAGGATTGTCAGCATGCTTCTTCTTCTCATCTCGTCCAAAACGATCCAGCGAGAGAGCCATCTGGCGCAATTGTTTATTCGCCTTATCGAAGACCGAACCGGGCGTAAACCGACCGTTGGGTAGACGTCGCCCACCGGGAACACCGGTAAGGATCTCTATACCTTCACTCACCGTCTTGATCGGATACAGATGGAATTTCCGCTCTTTAATGGCTTCAACAACGTCGGGTCTCAGCAGCAGATCCTGTACGTTCTGATGCGGCATCAACACACCCTGTCGCCCGGTCAGGCGTCGACTCCTGCAGACATCATAGAAACCCTCCACTTTTTCGTTGATCCCGCCAATAGGCTGAACATCACCTTTCTGGTTAACCGAACCGGTGACTGCAAACCCCTGTTTTATGGGGATGCCGCTGAGCGAGGACAGGATTCCGTAGATTTCTGTCAGTGAAGCCGAGTCGCCGTCCACGCCGCTATACGACTGCTCAAACGAAATAGATGCCGACATCGACAACGGCTTGTCCTGAGCAAACATCTGGCGCAGCCAGCCGGACAGAACCAGAACACCCTTGTTGTGTATCGGGCCCGACAGATCAGCTTCCCGTTCGATGTTGATGATGCCTGCTTTACCAAGGGAGGTGGACACCGTGATACGGCTGGGTCGTCCGAAGGCATGCTCTCCGAGGTCATAAACCGATAGCCCGTTAATCTGGCCGACGGCGGCTCCGGATGTGGACACCATGAGCGACTCGTTATCAAACATCTCCTGGATTTTATCTTCGACCAGGTTTACTCTGCTGCGTTTGGCATTTATGGCATGATAAACGTCTTTCCGCATCACTTTCCTGCCCTTGCGCTGGCGGGCACAGAATACTGCTTCACGTATTATATCCGCGATTGCAGTGAAGCGAACTGTCAGCTTGTCGCGTCGCCTGGCCAGGCGACGGCCGTATTCCGCGACCGCCTGCAGCCCACTTAGGTGGAACGGCAGTAACCCATCCTCGTCAACCGTGCGCCTTACAAACTGAAAGTACTCGTCCAATCCTGCCGGGTTGTACTCCATGACGGTGTCGAACTCAGCCTTTACCTTGAAGATCTTTTTGAAATCCTCATCCCAGCCCCACAGAAGGCGATATACTCTATCTTCACCAATCAGCACGACCTTTACGTCGAGCGTTATAGGCTCCGGTTTTATACCCGAGCCAGCCATCATATAAAAGGGATCGTACCCGGTGATTTCAAGCTCGCCGTTCCGCAGGGCACGCTTCAAAGCAATCCAGACTCCCGGTTCGGTGAGGACGTCCAGAGCGCTCATCACCAGGAATCCGCCCGCAGCCTTAAGCAGGGAGCCGGCAAATATCCTGGTGAAATCTGTTCGCCAGTAGCCGAAACGATCCACGACTCGTTCGAGTGAACCGAACAGGTTCTTATATGAGGGAGATTTCTCGATGACAATGGGCACTCTGGCCGCCTCGGAATTATCCAGGATTAAATTAATGGAGAACTCCTCGAATGGTTCCTGCTTGCGGAACGGTGGCGGCTCCTCTTCACCCCGCCGTGGCTGAGCCTCTCGGAAACGATCGAGATCAGACGTCAGTGCTTCCTCGACTTCATCCAGGTACTCCTGTACCTTCGAATCCGGGTACCTCTTTTGAAGAAGATTCACCTTGTCGGTAATCAGCGGAGCCACCATAGAATAATTCAGCCGCTCGACACCATCCTCAAGCTTGGAACTCAGTTTTTTGGATTCGGTAGTGGTGACATCGAACTCGCGCCGTAGAGAATCCCAGGCTCTTCGCAGCTCATCGAGACGCGGCAGCGAGAATTTCCCTTCCTTGGCCAGACGCTCGAGCCTGTCCAGTGAGGTCGGCTCTTCATCAATCAACGGTTGAATCTCGTTTCGCACGCCCATGCCAGATTGTATCTGAACCATAACAAAGCCAGCCTGAGTCAGGCGTTCCTCGAAGGCGGCGATCAAATCTTTCTGACGGCCTTCAAATTCGCGGACGATTCGGCTGTGGCGATCCTTATAATCATCCGACATGAAAATCTTCGGCACCACTTTGCGGATCGAACTGATCATGTAGCTCATGTCCTTCTTGAACCTGCGCCCCTCCCCGGCCTTGAAGGTGAGCACCTTGGGATTGTCCGCGTTCTTGAAATTGTTGACATAGCAGATATCCCCGAGTTCCGGATCGCCGTGATCCAGCTGCTCAAGAAGATGCTTGATCGTGGTGGTTCTACCGGTGCCGGAAAGCCCGGTAACAAACACGTTGTAACCTTTGGACGGGACATTGAGCCCCAACCTGATCGCTTCAATGGCACGCTGCTGGCCTATAATGCCACAGCAAGGCTTGACATCATCGGTGGATTTTACACCGGTCGGCCTGAATTTCACGCTATAATCTATATCTTTGAACGTCAACTCGCGCGGTTTGCCAGATTTCCGTCGCACCCGTTGCGGCATCAGTACCTCCGTATATTTGTGTCTTCAACCAGTATAGGACTACTCTCCAGACAAGAAAACAAAAAACGCGTGCCCTCTCCTTATTGTAGTGGACTCGCCATAACAGAAGATCTATCATTGAAATATGTCAGACCTCTCATTGTTGCCCGATGACGCGAGTTCAATCCTCTGGCTGCTGGTGGTCATGCTGGTGTTGTTTGTGTGGGGCCTGTCGGGCTACATTCGAACCAGACGGATGGTGCGCCTGCTGCGGGGTCTGGTCGGGTCCCTCAACAAACCATTATTGTTTTACGACGAAAACGACCGGCTGGTGTTTCACACAGCCGGACTCATCCTGCTGGACCGAAAAGCCGTCAGGTCGATCAAAAAGCTGGGTAAAAGACCGCCGGCCGATGGTGAACTGACCGGCGAGCTTCAGTTGGATCATAACACCTATCGCTACAGCAGCCGCCAACTGGAGTACCTTCCGGGCAGATCCGGTACAATCGTGTTTCTGGAGTACCTCAAGCACACGTCTGTCAGTCAATAATGCCATAATGGCAGATATCGGCAGGGCTCGAACATGTCTGGGGATCACAATATCTTGAAAAAAAGAAAAATATTGAAATCAACTAACCCGTTCTGAGTCAAGTAATTGGATCAACTGATCGTCGTAACTCGCTGGGTGACAACGGAATGTAAACACTTGACAGACCCGAATCAGCTTCCGTATATAGTCGCGATGCTTTATTAGCATTGCGCATTGAATGGCGGTATCGTCTAGTGGTTAGGACAGGTGGTTCTCAGCCATCAGACCGGGGTTCGATTCCCCGTACCGCTAAGACCCCGTGACCGATAATGGTGAGGTCATCCCTGTGTACCTCGCTGTTATCGGTATTTTTTGTGTCATGCGTTGGCCTGACCTGTATTGAATCGAATCTCGCTGGTATTACTCTTCAGATGGTGATGGAATCCGCCGTCTCAGGGTTTCAGTACCGCTGTCCCCCACGTCGAAGGACTATCCGACACTGCATATGGTGGCCAGAATCCGTGCCCGTCCGGCCAATTCCAGACGTGAAGAGCGATTCCAATCGGACATCCTGTGTCAATGCCAATCTTAACAAAAGGTATTTCGATTTCAATAGTGTCCAGCGGTGATCCGGTAGCATTTGGAGCAGCGGACCAATCCGGCTGAATGTCCAGGCAATCCGTGTACACATCAAAGGTTCCCCGGGCCTCACAATCTGAGGCTGACACATGGAACCACCAATCGTCCGTTTGCCAGTCCGGAGTTTTGTCGTTGTTGACATCAAAGAACAATTCGCACGGCAAATCCACCTCTCCGTCGGTGAATGAATATACGAAAGCGCTGAGGAGGTTTTCTCCGTCATGCTTCACGTGGACAGTGGCATCGACCACGTCCTCAATCGACATTGCCAGTACCACAGCATCACTCCACTCACCGGAGGCCATGATACCATCCACTAACACCGGTGAGCCGAGCGGTATCTCAAGCACCGAGCCAATCGGTGTCGGACAGGGTGCGGGCGCTTCAAAGCTGATAAACAGATAATCGATGATGCTGGTCAGATCACCAATGTCTACCACCTGGTCCGGATCACCGTCAGCATTGCCTTCAGCAGGACAACCGATAGGCTCGAAGCTTATGAACAAATAGTCTATCAAGGTCGTGAGGTCACCGATATCAACCACGCCATCCGGATCATCATCGGTATTCCCCGTAATATCGACACAGCAGCAGGCATCGCCGATGCCATTATCATCTGAATCCGCTTGCTCAGGATTGTAGTCATCCGGACAATTGTCGTCGATATTAAGAACACTGTCGCCATCGGGATCCTGATATTCCCATCTCAGAAAAGCCTTGTTTTCGTAAACGTAAAGCCTGGACGACGCAACGGAAGCATCTAGATCACGAGAATACGCATATGCAATATCCACGGAAATTCCAGAATCCGGAGTAGACGCCAGAGAAATCCATCCTTCCTTAAGATCGTAACAATAGTCGGAGTACTGCAGCGGCTGTCCGTCAACGTGCACAGAATACAACCTGTGGAGCGGTTTGCGACCCAGAGTTATAAGACCACTGACGCCCCCGGAAACGACGGAGACTGAGGTATCAACGACTTTATCGTTGTCGTAATCTCCCCAGCTTATGTCCAGTATACTACGACTGAGTTCAATCGACCACACCAGGGTGTCGGTAAGCACTCCTCCGATATTCTCCAGGACGCCGGCCGTATGAGTCCAGGTGGTGATTCCGAGATCTTGGTCGCCGTCGGCATCAACATCGGCCCAGGCCACACAGGACGGACCGCTGAAGGAAACATTGTTGTACGAAGGTGTGCTCTCCAATACACCACCGAGGTTCCTGAACACCAACAGGTCATCCCCGTATCCACCAGCAACGGCCAGGTCTGGATAGCCGTCGCCGTCAATGTCCCCGAAATCCAGCGCCGTGCCGCCGTCAATGGCATCAGTGCTCCATGAAGGGGTAGTCTCCAGCTCGCCGCTGATGTTATTGAAGACTTTTACTCCCCCCCCGCCACCGGTAATACACAAGTCCATATACCCGTTTCGATTGATATCTGCAAAAGCGACATCCCAGGCAAATTCCACACTGTCCGATTCCCAGTTCGGCGACGAATCAAAACTCCCGCCATTATTGTAGAACACTTTTACCGTTTTCGGATTTGCAAGGGCAAAATCGGGAATAGCAACATCGATGTCGCCGTCACCGTCAATGTCGGCCGCAGCCAGACTCCAGGCGTTCATCGGTATCGATGTCCACACCGGTTGGGAAGAAACGGTGCCATCTTCATTGGAGTACATGAACTGTGCTCGCGGCGAAAACAGCGGAGGCAGACCGAAGTTCGGTACGACTATGTCAAGATACCCATCTCCATCGAAATCAAGAACATCAAGCAGGGCGGACCCGTTGCTGTAATCAGAAATCCATGAGGGGATGGTTTCCATCCCGGACGCAGCATTGAAATATATGGCGTCAGGGTCAGCTCCTACATCCGCCCCACCGGCCACCACCAGATCAAGCCAGCCGTTCTTATCAATATCCCCCCATGCGCCTCTGCCGATGAACGAAACGCCGTAATTGACGCTCATAACGGGACTGTCTGACATCTTGACCTCGGCCCTGACCGATCCGCCGATAATCATCATCGCCCCCACAACCGGCATGATTCCAAGAATCAGAGTATCTCCGACCTTCATGTGCTACTCCTTTTAAGTGCAATCTATATCTGGCAGGACGCTCCGGCATCGAGCATACGTGTTCGGTAGGAGCCGGCGATCTCTGTGATCAAGGCCTGTTGCTCACCTCAGGCCGGATCCTCCAGTCATAGTAGATTGAAGTCACTTTATGGACCGTGCTCTTACCCTGCAATACGAACGCCCCCCATGGTTTGTTTAACCTAACTTCCGCAGGGGACCAGCAGCTCGTAGCTGATAAACAGGTAGTCGATCAGCTTGGTCAAATCGCCCATGTCGACTGTCCCTTCACCGTCGGTGTTCGCCTCGGTCATGCAGGCCGGTTCCTCATAGCTGATGAACAGGAAGTCTATGAGCGCCGTCAGATCGCCCATATCGACAATGTTCTCGGCGTCGTTGTCGACATTCCCGGTTTCGCCGACACAACAGCAGGCATCCCCGATGCCGTCCAAATCGGAATCGGCCTGCCCCGGATTGTACACAAGCGGGCAGTTGTCGCTGCCGTCGGGAATCCCGTCATCGTCCGTGTCGATGATCTCATCGCCGCATTCAATGTACACAACTTCGACCTGGTCTACCGCGGCCTCAACGCGCGAATCGTCCAGAGCATCCGAGACTTCAAACCGAAGCTGAACGGTAGACGACGACCCGATGAAGTCATTAACGTTGAACGAGTGATAATACCAGCCGCCATCAGCTTCCGGAGCGTTTCTGATTGTCTCCACCAGAGCCCAATCCAGGCCGTTTCCGGTCACGTATACTCTGAGTCGGTCACCACTGCCCAGATTGCTGAACCAGCGGTAGTAGCTGATAATGGCATCACCCGGCTCGATGTCCAGGACAGGTGAGGTCAAAATGGTACTGCCACCGTCAACATCAGAGTTATAATCGTTGCCGGTGGCATAGCACTGACCGGAACCTCCGATGGCCATCGGTGGATCGCCCTGATCTGCGTCAATCGGAATGCCTCGTTCCCAGTGACCGGCTGAGGCATCGCCTGAGACGGTCCAGCCAAGGTCAGCCTCAAAATCATCCATCAGAATTGTATCCCACACGATGGCGCCTGTCGAATGAATCGGGTTCAATATGTCGGGGCCGTAGAATCGACCGGTCAGCAACTCCTCGGCGGAAAAGTAATATGATAACGAGCTCTCACAATCAATCGCGGGCAGAACCGCCTCATAATGGTTTGGAGCCAGTTCAGTCATTGACGCCGTGACATACGCCCCTTCATCAATTGAATAGTGAACCTGACCCGTGCCGGGAATCGGTTCGCCGATCCAGCCACTGTCGGCCTCCACATCGATTATTGTCTCCTGCCACGGTGTAACGAGCGTCGGGAGGCCGCCGGGAAACTGAAACGATACGCCCCGCGGGGTAGCTGTTGCAGTTACCACATATACGGTAGCCAGCGAAGTTTTCACCAGCTTGGTCATGTAGTCGAAGTCCATGTACGTGGTGGAATCATAAGCAGTGTGGTATACGGTCGAAAAGATCCTTTCCGCGACAAAAGTTGCTGGGATGTCAACCAGTGTGAACGGGTAATGATCCGATCCAGCCGAGTTCCCCCGCAGGTAGCCGGTTATACCTACCAGCGAATCAGCAAGATTTTGCCACAGTACGGAATACTCAGTATGTATGCCATGCATGAGACTCGCCTCCGTGGAGTTCTCGTAATGACCGATCATATCCATATTAAGCATATAAATGATGCTATCGCGCCGTGCCAGAGCTTCGTCCACATAGTGATATGCCCCTAATAATCCCTGCTCTTCAGCGTCAAACAAAGCAAATACCACTGTCATTTCGGTCTCAACACCGTGAAGAATTCTGGCGATTTCGAGCACCCCCGCTGTCCCCGAGCCGTTATCGTCGGCCCCCGGAGACGGAGGAACCGCATCTCGGTGGGCCCCGACTACAACATGCTGTCCGGGGAATCGAGTCCCGATCTTGTAAGCCAGCACATTGAAGCAGGTCTCTTGAGACCCATAGACCTTGGCTTCGAAGCTGTCAAAGACCACCGAGTCATAGCCGAATGAATAGAACTTGTCGGCAATCCATTCACCCGAGACCCGGTTTGAGTCAGTCGCCGTCACCCTGCGGTAAAACGCCTGCAGCCTCTCGGTGTACGATTCCAGGGAGTCACGTTCGATCTGTGCGATCAACGACTCGAGATCAAGCATATGGTACGAGCCAACGTCTATTGGGACAGGCGGGCCAGTCCAACTCAAAGTGGGAGACCGGTCGCCAACTCTGAAGAGCTGGATGTCAGATTGGTCAATTTCTGTGTCTTGCTCAGTGACGCGGAACAGCCTCAGGTCGGCCTCTTCAAAAAGCAATTGATACCGATCCACGTTCACACGGTCACGGCGTCCGTCAAGGGCAAGCTCCGCCCTGCTTATGGAAGCCACGACCAGTTCATGCGGCAGGCCGGACGCTCTCAGCATCTCCGCCGACTGGTCATCAGTCAGTACCAGATAACCATCACTGAGCCGGACCACCGGGTCGCAAGTGATTTCGGCCAATTGAGAGACATCCGACTCGGTTGTAACTATGACCTTGTAGAGATCATCTCCTGCGGCGGTGCCAAGGAAGCAAGTCAGCAGAAGCACAGTAATGGAAAACAGTCTAGTCATATCGAAACCTCAGCAAAAAACCCAACGACACAATCCCCGCGGTCGGGCCGCCATCGCGGCGATGGTAATAGTATTTGTATGTATAGAAGCAGGAAGGACCAGGCTTCCAGTTGTCAGTCCATATACAACATACGGACTCAATCAGATTTGTCAAACAGATAATTGCCGGCCCCTGCCCGAGCGCAGTATTGGCGCCCCCCGGTGAAGACAGGACCCGACTACGGGTACCCGTAGGCCGTAACACACACCTGCGGGTTCGGCCGATCAGACGTGCAGATCGTTGCTACTTGCCCTTTCCCTTGCCCTTCTTCTTTGTGGTCTCGGCAGCCTTTTTCTTCTTTGCTGTCTGTGCCTTGGCAGCCTTCTTAGCTGCCCCTTTATTCTTCTTCACCTTGGCATGAATATCAACAAACCTGGCGCCGCCCGAGCGGAGCTTGACTACTTCGTCAGGCGAGTAGCCGTAGTGTTCAGATATGAACCTCAGGTTCACGAAGTTGATTATCTCGACGTCAGTAAACCGAATCGCGCGCCATTCGGCCTTCTTTTTATTTTTGAAATGGCCATATGCATTGCCGTACGGAGGACCGGCCTTCTGTTTCAGCGGTACGTAGAAAGCCTCAGCCGTGACGCCGTATTGCAGGCAGATGTCCATCCAGGACTTGCCTCCCAGCCGCAATTTGATGACGACCTCCGGTGCGACTCCGGCTCGTTTCGCCACAAAAAAGAGAACAGGAAGTTCCTCATCCGGAATGTTCTTCTCTCTGATGACGACGACCTTCTCCTGTGGCACCTCGTACCGTTCGCCAATGGCAAGATAGAAGCTCTTCTGGCCGTCAGAAATCGACAGGCCGAACTCAACGCCGGCGGTACATCTATCACCGCTCGATAACCAGACAAAAATACCGACAACAAGGGCAACCACTGTTCTACGCATAGGTCCTCTCCTTTTCAAATGGACCGGCACAGCTTATGACCGGTCACTGATTCCCACTCAACCTTACATAGTCCTGATATCGGCCGGAAACAACAACTATTTGACAGCAGCCGGGTGAGTCGTCGGGGGGTCGTTCCGTCCTCATAACCTGCTGCCCCAGAAGCAAATACAGAAAAAAGGAGCAGCCTGCAGGCTGCTCCCAAGCTTACGCACTAATTCAGGGACCGCTCATTTCAAGAGCATCATCTTCCGCGATTGAGTGAAGTCCCTCGATACCAGACGATAGAGGTAAATACCGCTGGCCACCGATTCACCTCCTGTGGCGGTACCGTCCCAGTCGACGACGTGAATGCCCGCCTCCATCTCAGCGTCGACAAGGACCACGACCTGCCTGCCCAACACGTTGAATACCTCCAGTTTCACGTGAGCGGGTGCCGGCAAGGCGAACCGAATGGCCGTACTGGGATTAAACGGATTGGGGTAGTTTTGGGATAACGAATAGGTTGCCGGCAGGTCTGAGGCGGCGACAGAGCCGCTCAGTGAAGCTGCCCATACCTGGTGGTTCATGTCGGATACCTGACCGCCAACAATCTCGAATTCTCCCGGTACACGGATCAGCCGGACCGAGCCCGACTCGATCACACCGGGTCCATCCAGATCAAGAAGTGCCACCTGCAGGGTGCTGCCTGGTGTTCCCACCAGCAAGTCCATCTGATCGGGCAGAAGGCTCTCAGGATCACCGCCACTCGGACCGGCGAGCTCAAGCTGGACACCACGCAGATCAAAAGAGGAATTCAGTGTTATCTGCGTCACACCGTTCTCAAACGACGTCGACAGAACAACTTCTGAAGACTCTTTAGGTGACGGCGGCATGCTGGAGCCTGTACAGCCACACTGAGGACCCGCCCCGGAAATAAACAGGTAGCCTATGAGGTAAGTAAGATCTCCGATGTCAGGCCCGACACAGTCGTTATTTACATCGGCGGCGTCATTGACACATGGCGGGTCACCCTGTATGAAGAGGAATGATATCATGTTTGTAAGGTCACCGATATCCACCCCCTCCACGCCGTCGATATCACCCGGTGTATAGGCCAGGATCTCCGTTGTGTCCTGACCGAACACGAAGTCAGGTGAAAACACCTCCATGGTATCCGTGAACTTGAGTTGTTCTGCCGGCACATCATAGCGGGCTGTGTCCCAGAAAATGTATTCACTGTTGATGCACGGTACCGGTGTCTGGAAATGTATGTTGAAAACGGTGGTTGGCTCGGGCGGTATCTGCCCGCCAAAGGAATCGTGCAACTGTACCAGTATGTATCCGGAAGCGGAATCAACCGTCACCACGTTCTCATCCCAGGCTTCAGTGACAAGACCATCGAAGGATATGTCACAGATCGAGACATCAGACGGGATTTCGATTGGTATCACAGCCGCCGTCAGAGGTTTGGAGGCGTTGACTATCACCGGCTGAACGACACATTCGGTATCACACGGAAGCACCGAGAGTGACGCCAATTCGAGGCTGCCGGTTGGCGCTTCATAGGCCGAGTTGACAGTAAACACGGCGGAATCAGACCAGGCTGAATATTCCCCACCGTCATAGGTTCTTGCCCGCCACCAATGCTGGGCCAGTTCCGTCAGCGAAACGTCGACCGACCAGCTTGTAGAATCTTCAAATTCAGAAACATTCGGCGAAGTCGTCACTACCGTTGTTAGAGTTTCGTCCGAGTACACTTCAAACTGATACCAGAGTTCCGAAGTCTCTGCGTCCGATCCATTCTGAAGGATCAGTTCGGGATTGGCATCGGTGATTACATTCTCCGCCGGGTTCAGGGGTAACGGTGCCAACGGCAGGCTGTTCATATGAAAGCTGACTTCGTGCCAGTCCGACCAAGAGGTGCCGTTGTTAACACGCAGGCGCAGATAATAAGTGGTCCCGTCGATCAGCGTCGCGCCGGCGTAGGCCGTCGAGGTGTCAGCGGAGGCGGTAATTCCCGGGGCCCACATCTCCGCGGCGGACCAGTCGTCATCATCACCGACCTCGATCTCGAATTGCGTCTGTGTCGACGCAGTAGTATCCTTTATGCTCCACACAAAGGTCGGCGCGTGGCTGACCACCATGCCCGGGTCCTCTCCGTCAACACCGAAAGACTGAACGTAAGGGTAAGAGTGAGTAAAGAATTCAAGCACCCGCTTAATCAAGGTATCCTTGGGCAGGAACCCGAAAATATTCTCGGAGCTGCTAATGAATTCGATCGGGAAGGTCATAAAGATCGTTCGATATGAACTCACATGGCTCACGCCGCAGTTGCCGAAGTTGCCGGTGCCGAAATCATCCGCCAGGTAGAAGCAGTCCTCACCCGAGGCGGTGGCGCTGATTACATCGTGGAACGGATTGATGGGGGCGTTTCCGTCATAGACTCCCCTCATTCCCGTTCCGACCTCGCTGCCATCAATTCCGATCGCGGCCAGGCCAAAGGCATTCGTACCGGTCAGATTGGCATGCAGGTAATTGGCCATAAAGGCGGAGTCCAGAGCCTGAAGCTGCGCGGCTGCCGTCAGGCTGGACAGAAACAGGTTTCCGTTGTTGTCCAGAAACTGCTTGAGCGCAGTAACGTCCGCTGCGACGATAGATCCACCGGAACCGTCATTCTTGCCGCTGTGCCAGATCACATGGTCGTATTCCAACAGGTCGCTCCCGGTCGGAGAGCTGACACTCTTATCCCATATGGCCGAGGGCTTTCTGAGACCGGTGATCGCGGTTTCGAGACGAAGTTCCCACGAATCGCCGCCGTCATCATCTACCACCAATATCTTAGGAGCACCCAGGGCGTGATCGAAATCGAAGCTCTGGACAAAGCGACCATCGGATGAGCCGTCTGCTGAATCCGCCACAATGGTCACGGTGAAGCGCGAAATCTCGGACTCGAATTCTGCCGGAAGGCTGAACTGGACCGGAACCGTATTGGTTACTGCGACATTTATAACCAGGTCACCGGCCATAGCCACGCCGTTCTGGACAAACGACACCTGGTCGTTGTCGACTGTCAGGGTAACCACCGGATCGTATCCAGTACGCATCCGGTTGACAACCGTGACGTGAAAATCAATCGTTTCGCCGGCTTCCAGCACACCGTCGCCGTCGCCTCCCGAGGCGTCCGAAAACTCAATCGAGTCAGCCGGGGCCAGTTCAATCCATGCCCGCGAGAAAGTCACATCCAGGTCAGCTGTCATGATCGAATCAGAATTCGAGATGTTCCATACGCCGACTTCAGTTATCAGGCCATCATTATCTCTCGAACTGGGCACTGACTGGTCATGGAAGTCTCTGTTATTGGTCAGCCCCGGCCAAGGGTCTCCAGCGTCGGAGCCGCCATTTTCAGCCAGATCGTTATCGCCGTCGGCCTGCTCCATGGCAACCTTGTAGCGGAACCGGTTGTTCTGGGCAAACACCGAGTTGTCGGCGTGGAAGATACACAGGCCCGCGCCTGGAAGCTCGGCATCGAATCCGACCAGCTGCCGGTTTTCGATCAGCCAGTACTCAACAGAACTGGAACCTGGATTTTCTCCGATCCCATACACCACAGGATTGTGCACGACCTGAGGAAATTCTACGCCGGCCAGATTATAGTCGAGCCATACCACATCCACGAAACCGAGCTGCCACCGGCACCAGGCATCGAAATGAGCCGGTGTACGGCCGTTGTCATTCCAGCTTCCGCCGGCCATCATCGACCATCGGCCCAGACCCGCGCCCGGACTTGCGTCGTTAATATCGTACAGGTCGGGAAGGCCCAGGATATGGCCCCACTCATGGGCAAAGACGCCCATCGTCGAGATTCCCATCCCGTACTCTTCCGGGTTCATGGTGTACGAACTGATCCGAACGCCATCATAGTAACGTGTGGTTATACTGGATCTGTGTGACCATATACCATACTCTCCGGTCTCGGCCCCCGGCCCGGCGTGTATAACGATTACGCCATCCACGTAGAGGTCACCGTTGGCGTAGGGAGCAAAGTTCACGCCGGCTGCTTCAGCCGCGTCAACGGCGTCTCCGGCCAATTCCCTACCCCCCCCACCCATGCCGTCGTCGTCTCCGACGTAGTGGGCATATGTCTCCGGCATCATGTACCAGCCGTAAATATCCCCCTGGACACACAGCGTCCCGTAGGAGGTCTCAAGATAGAAGTCGGTCATGGACCCGGTAGGGTTGTGGATGGGATCGATGTCACGGTTGGAAAACAGCAGAGTCTGGAACTCCTGAGGTGTGGCTGAGTAGTTTTGACCGCTGGCCGGCCAATCAGTGAATTCAGTTAGAATCACGCAGATCTGGATTGTATCGACGATATCAATGCCGAGGGCAGACGGCACCCGGTCCCTTAGTGTCAGCAGAGGAGAATGTTCGTTGGGCGCACAGCCACCGGCCGCCTTGAATTCACTCCAGTTTCGCATTTTCTGTTCGTAAATGCCTTCTGCAATCCATTGCCTAATAGCTTCCTCGGTCGGGCCAATCGCCTGAAGCGGCTGAGCCAGGCCCAGGGCAAACACGCAAAGAAGTACCAAGTGTATAACCGGTCGTTTAATCATACCAACTCCGTTGTAAATCCAGTTTAGGTCTCGCGCAGTATGGCAGGGACAGGCTGTGGGATCTTCCCTCCCCAGGTTCAATATAATCTATACTCCATAGAAGTCAACAGGACAAAGGTTTACGGACACTGAGCAGGAACGTACCATAGCCTCATGCTGCTTGACGTAAGCAACTGTTCAATTACTGATCTCCAATACACTGAACACAATAACCGGCCTCAGGTTCCTGATACCGGCACCAACTAACCCTGTCCGGTTGACGGGTTCCGGTTGTTAACTTGCTAAGTGCAAATATATTGCCTACTGTGGAGAGTATGTTGATCCCAACCCCGGTCTTGAAAGATGTCATTTCCAACTATCCTCCGAATACCGAATCTGCTGAGCCTTTTCAGGGTAGCGCTCGTACCGGTGATCGCGTACTGCCTCTGGCTGGATGACCCCACCGCCACTCTCGTCGCGGTAATCCTGCTTGCATCGGCTGGAATATCGGATGGTCTCGACGGTTACCTGGCACGACGCTGGGACCAGGTCAGCAAGCTGGGGATTGCTCTCGACCCCATCGCCGATAAGATCATGGCTGGTTCCCTGGTCATTCTCCTGATCATATTCCGTGATTTCCCCATCTGGCTGGCTGTCGTGATAATCGGGCGAGATTTGCTAATCCTGGGCCTGGGGTTGGTCCTGCTGTCCGGGGAAAGGATAGTGGTCCCGTCTAACCTTACCGGAAAGTACGCTTTCAGCGCCATTGCCATCCTGCTGATAAGTTATGTCATCCGACACGAATTTGGGATAATGATCACCACATGGGTCACTCTGCCCCTGATCGTTGCGTCCCTTGGCAATTATGGACATGTATTCATGCGAATCCGATCCGGCCGGACCGCTCCGCAGTTCAAGGACAGACCATTATTCCTGGGTCTCAGGGTGGCAGCAACCAGCCTGTTCTCCGCTATCTACCTGATAAAGCTGTACCTTGACATTCTGAAATAGGCCCGGCCACCCGATCACTGGAGATCTGCTTCTGTCAACCTGTTCAGAAGAACGACGCTGGCCGGGTAACTGTTTCCGGAAATCGACCAGCCTGACTCGTTCAGCAGCTGTGCGGCGGCCCGCCAGTAGCCGTACTGGGTGTTGATCAAGCTCAATCTGGCATCCAGCCGGTTCTGCTCGGCATCAAGCAATTCTACATAAGAGCGTTTCCCGGCGATGTAATGATCGATTGCCTCTTGAGCGAACTGTTCGGCCAGTTCCTGAGATCTCTCGGCAGGCGGCAGAGCTGTCAGGGCGGAGGCCATTCTGATGGTAGCCGAGCGAATCCTTCCGATTGCATCAAGCATAGCGTTGTCTTTCTGGTACTCAGCGGCGCTCAACTGGGCCTTGAGACGTCCACGCTCATGGATACGCTCTCCGCCGCTGAATATTGACCAGGTCAGCCGGCCACCTACAGACCATTCGGAGTGCTTCTGACGAAAACTCTCCGTCCGGGCCAGGTCATCAAGAACGTCGAGCGAGGCCTGGAGACCGACCCTCGGCCACAGGCGAGCCTTGTTGGCGGCCAGACGGATTTGTCCCAAACGTATCTGTGAATCATGCCAGTTGAGAGTTGGTGAGTCGCCAAGCGCCGCGCCGATCAGATATGTCATGGTTCTCTCCCTGCTCTCAGGCGAGATCAGGTATGGACGCAGTTGAACATATTCCCGAATCAGCAGTTCCCGCGAGTACCGAGTCGTGTCGAGATAGACGGGCGTATTCCCCGGCTGGCCGAGAAGAAGATTATAAAGAACTCCGGCGATTTCGAGGTCGGCTTCTGACCTGATCCGAGCCAGGTTTGCTTTCTCAAGTTCATCACGCCAGCGCAGATTATCGAAATGGTCGATCTCGCCTAGTTTTTCCCGAACGCTGTTGACCTGGGCAATCTCATCGACTCGCCTGAGGTAAGCAGACTGTTCCCGCAGCACCTCCTCAGCATGCAGGCAGGTAAGATAGGCGAGGGATACTGCCAACTCCAAGTCAAGGCCGGCCCGCCGAACCGATATCGAATCCTGAACTCTCTTGCGACCGGCCAGTTCGATGGCTCTTATTGTCTCAACCGAGAAGACCGTCTGGGTAAGCGTCAGCCCCGCCCGGTAGCTTTCGTTTTCGATTTCATTGAATCGATTATATACCGAATTGTCGTCGAGATAAAACGCCTCGGCATTCAGTCGGAGCTGGGGGAAGTATGCTGCGGCCACCTGTTTCGCTTCACGGGCCGCCGCTGTCATGAGATCGATTTTGGCCAGGTATCCCGGGTTCTGAGCCAGGGCCTGGTCGACAGCCTGGTTGAGCATGGTCGGAACCGAGTCATCGGCCGGGCGAGCCGGCAGGATGATGGCTTGCTGCCTGACTTCTTGCGGAAGAGTTATACCCAATTGTCCGGCGGATGTTTCATTGACGGCCAGCCTGGTCGTCTCGGGGATCATCACTGGAAGGTTAGCGGGTCGGTCGCCCTGTATGATTCGAGCCGCCTTCCAGGCGTGATAATGGGCTCGTGCTCTGATCGACTCATAGGTGGGCGTAAACAGGGCCCCTTTCTCAAGATGTTGCAGGCCGTCATGGGAGACTGTCGGGATCCGGTCCCGCAGTGTCATCAAATAGAACTGACTGATCTTTACGGCATTAAACCCCCACAATGGAGACAGATACAATGCATCTATTTGACCCTTGATCTTCGGGTAGGCTTTAAAGAAGGCGTAGGTACCCTTATTATCATATCCTTCGGCAGTGACTATCTCCAGGTCAGGATGGTTGTCGGTCAGATCAGTAATCCGTTCACGCCCTGCCGCCGTATCGTCGAGCGGAAACAGGAGAACTCCAAGCCGTTTGATATCCAGCAATCTTGACATAGCCGTCAGATCGTTCTCGATCTTGCCGGGTCGGATTCGAACTGTCAGATTTTCTGCAACCGGTCGCAGGGTCGAATCGACCAGCCCTTCAATAATCGGATCAAGGCGATAGGCGGCGATGATCGGAGTTGAGCAACCAACGGCCAGAAGATCCTCGACCACCCAGGGACCCAGCGCTACAATGATATCGAGGCTGCTGTCGGCGGCCAGGTCAGCAGCCATGATCCGGCTGGAGTCCCGGTGCCATCCGGCCGTCTTGAAGCCCCGTGCCGATAACTGCAATTCGTACTGGTCCGGGAGGAGAAGTTCCAGTTCACTGGCAAAGGCATTCCGAAAATGGCTATGACCCGGATAACTGCCACCCTCAATGAAGGCCACCTCAACCCGAACCTTCTGCTCTTCAGATGTTACCGGACCTGCCAGGAGCAGTCCGGCAGCCGCTATCAATAGTACAACCACTTGCAAGGCGCGAGATCCTAAAGACGTAGTTATCCAGCAGCAGGGAAAATAGGCAATCAGGTGATTATTATAAAGGAATTTCTGCCATCCACTCGGTCACAGAATCAGGAGGACGCAGTTCTCAGGCCCTTGATTACCTCGGCTACCTTGTCAGTGAGTTGTTGCGATCGATACGGTTTCTGAAGAAGACTGGTGTTCTGAGCCAGATCCTTCGGAATGATCTGATCTTTTATGTCAAGACCTGACGAGACAATCCCGGCCAGATCAGGGTTCACTTTCCGCAACTCCCGAAGTGTCTCCAACCCGGTCCAGCCCTCCATGGTCATGTCAATAACAGCCAGCTCAACCGAATCCCGATGTAGTTTTAGGAGATTGAGCCCTTCTTCCCCGGATTCGGCAATCAGGACGGTATAGCCGGCTTTCACGAGAATGCGTTCAGCGAGATCGCGTATCGTCTGCTCGTCGTCGATCACCAATATCGTGATTTCCCCCGGATCAAGTCTTGTGTTGCGCTGTGGCACGTGGTGTCCGTTCTCTCCTTGCCTGATCGCCAGGTACGGTCGACAGGAACCGATGCTTAACCTTTGATATAACAAAACCCACTTTCGAGTGGCAATGCAAGTTTTTTTTGAGCCGCCCCAATTCCCATCCCATTTTCGCGGGCGTTTTGTCTTTGCCAATCGAAACATCAAGGAAATCCGCCCGTATAAGAGGAGAAATCCCTTGCTGATGGTCTAATTCAATCAGGGAGTATCAGACCGTGCTTATCGCCGAATTCCCCGGGGGGAAAGTGTGCACCTGTGCTGCTATCTTCTTAACCCTCATCGCTTCATCCGCCGAGGCCGAAAACCAGGGATATTGGTATCAAAGAGCAAGCATGCCCGTAGCCCGTCAGGAGATGCCGCCCGCCGGGTTTCAGGGATACGTTTATGTGGTCGCCGGTGTATTGCCCGATCTCTCGGTGACCAACATGACACATGTGTATGATCCATCAGACAACGAATGGACTTCGGCCACTCCTTTGCCTGTTTACAGGCATCATCATTCGGTGACTGCGGCCAACGGCAAGCTGTATGTCATCGGCGGTTATGCGACCAATCCACAGGGATCGATTCCGCCAACCTGTGAAGAAGTGTTTGAATACGATCCTGTTTCGGGCACATGGACTGAACGCTCTCCTATTCCCACCAGCCGCGCTCAGCACGCCGCTGTTGAATATAACGGCAAAATTCACGTCCTGGGAGGTAAATCGACTTACTTTATCGACATCAATTCACACGAAGTGTATGACCCGCAGACTGATACCTGGACGACCGCGACCGGAATGCCGACGGCCCGCGACCATCTGACTATAGCTGCAGTAGATACTCTTATTTATGCCGTGGGTGGACGGGTTGAATGGAATATGCTTGCTACCGTCGAGGTTTATAATCCTGCCGACGATTCCTGGCATACGGGTACGCCCATGCCGACAGCCCGCGGTGCTTGTGCCAGCGCCGTTCTTGACGGCAAAATCTACGTTATCGGCGGAGAACAATTTGCAACCTCTGCTGACAAAGTTTTTGAAGAGGTCGAACGATACGACCCTGTCACCGACACCTGGACACAGATGGCTCCCATGTTGACGCCCCGTCACGGATCTGAGGCTGTGGCCATCGGCGACACTATATTCTATGTTGGTGGAGCCTACCTGCCCGGCTGGGGGTCCACCGATGTTAACGAAGGATTCACCCTGGGAGCCTGTCATGATCCGGACCATGATGGCCTGGGAACCCCGGGCGTTGTTGACAACACCTGCCCGGATGATAATTGCCCGAGTGACTTCAATCCGGAACAATCGGACTGGGATGGTGATGGCGTCGGAAACGCCTGCGACATGTGCCCTAATGATTCTCAGAATGATATCGACGGCGATGGTTACTGTGCTGATATTGACAACTGCCCGAATGTCTATAACCCTGACCAGTCAGATACTGATTCCGACAATGTCGGCGATGCCTGTTGTTGTGAGGGATTGACCGGGAATATTGATGACGATCCGGAACATCTCTGTGATATTGGCGATCTCACCAGGTTAATTGACTACCTGTTCATCAGCTTTAAACCGATCGACTGCCCCGCTGAGGCAAATGTTGATGCCACACCGCCCGTGGACATCGGAGACCTGACGGCTTTAATAGATTTTCTCTTCATCAGTTTCAAACAGCCGGCTCTGTGCCCATAACCAGGCATTCAGACCCGCAGCGTCTCTACCTCCGTTTACCCCCCATGCCAGTAATCATACCTTCCCGAATCATGGTTTCAGACAGGCTGATGCGCCCGAAATCCGGCCGATTCTTGACCAGCCTCTCTGTACGGCCGACAGGATCTGATGCTTAGCCTCTGGTGTAACACGACCCGTTTTCGGGTGGCCATGAAAGTTTCTTCTGAGCTGTCTTTTTTCATTTGACTTTCCCGGCCTTATTGTCGATAATATTTGAAACATCAACCAGGCTATCGCGTATAGCGGAGAATATATTCAGAACTCGTCGCGAAAGTAAGAGACAGGATGATTGCATGATTAACATTGTATTCAAAGATCTGATGCCGGTAAATCCGGCCCGCGACGGGTGTAGTATGTTTGATTAGCCTTGTATAAAAGGACCTTTCCAACCCGTCGCGCCAAACAGGCTCGACGGGTTTTTTTGTAGTTCGTCGAGTCCGGACAGCCGCAACGACCTGAAACGACGAGGCAAACTGATGACGAGTGCACTATACGAAGATGACACTACTGATATCCAGGAAAAGGAGCTGAAGCCCAGAGAAGCTTTCAGAAAGCTTCTGCCTTTTCTATACCGACATTGGAAGAAACTGGCTGTTTGCCTGGTGCTTCTGGTAGTGGTCACGGGGCTATCATTGCTCTGGCCCGTTCTGGTCAAGCGGGGCATCGATGTGTCAATCGCACAGCAACTGGATGTTCCCGTGGAGCTCCGTGACTACACTGATCTGATTGTTCTCGGGCTGTCAATCGTGTTGATACAGCTGGCGATCATTGTCCTGCAGTATCTCCAGTACGTCAAGCTCGAAATTGTCGGCCAGGACATAATGCTGGAACTCAAACAGAAGCTGTTCAACCATATACTGTCGCTGGACATTTCCTTTTTTGACAGGAACCCGGTCGGCCGCGTCATGGCCCGAATCGAATCCGATACGGAATCATTGCGACTGCTGTTCACCAATACCGCCGTGCTGGTGGTCGGGGACCTGCTGCTCATGATTGGATTGTACTCGGTGATGTTCTACCATGAGTGGCAACTGGCCCTGGTGCTGCTTCTGTTTGCGCCCGTACTGGCCGGTTTGATTTACGTTTTTCACCGACTGACAACTCACCGCTTCATAGAGGTGCGCAAGAGAATGGCCGAAGTCACGGCATCACTGACCGAACTCATCCAGGGAATGTCTATCATCCAGATATTCCATCGGGGACAGTATGCCCGACGCAAAGCGTACCGCGCCAGCGAGGCCAAGTTCTCAGAGGACAGCTATGTCAATATAGCCATCTGCATCTTCTTCAACGTGGTCTTCTTTCTGGAATATGTAAAGATCGGGCTGGTGCTGTTGATGGGAGGTGTGCTGGGATTGTCCGCTGGAACGATTGTCCTGTTTATCCTCCTTATCTGGAAAGAGTTCGATCCCATCTACCGGGTGGCTGACCAGCTCGGGAATTTTCAGAAGGGAATCGCCGGCGCCACGCGCATCTTTACTCTTATGAATGTTCGCCCGAAACTGTTCGAACCTCTCAGACCGGTCGCATGGTCCGGTCTGCATCGTGGCATCCGGTTTGAAGATGTCTGGTTCTCATATACGGACAACGATGATTGGGTACTGAAGGGTGTCAGCTTTGACATTCCCGTTGGCAAGAGAGTCGCACTGGCCGGAGTTACCGGCGGAGGGAAGACGACCGTTATATCGCTCCTGCTACGGCTGTACGATCCTCAGCGGGGAAGGATAACAGTGGACGGAACCGACCTTCGTGACATCCGCACGGAGGAACTGCGACGTCACTTCGCCCTGGTGCTGCAGGATATTGTTCTCTTCCCGGGCGATATTGCCGCCAACATCGGCCTGGAGGCGGACGACATCAGCATGGATCGGATCAGACAATCGGCCGTGACGGTCGCGGCTGATCCGTTTATCAGGGAGTTGCCGCGGCAATACCGGACCGAGGTGTCGGAAAAAGGGCTGAACTTCAGCCGCGGCGAACGCCAGTTGCTGTCGTTCGCGCGCGCTCTGGCCGTCAACCCGGATGTGCTCATCCTGGATGAAGCCACCAGTTCGGTCGATCCGGCCACTGAAAGAACAATTCAGAACTCGCTGAACAAACTGATGGAAGGCCGGACCTCGCTGGTCATTGCGCATCGCCTGGCCACCATCCTCGACGCCGACCAGATTTTGGTGCTTCGCCACGGCGAAGTTGTGGAGCGCGGAACACACACAGAGTTGATACTGAAGAACGGTTACTACTCGAAGCTGTTCCATTTGCAGTTCAAGAACAGCCTAATTGAGGTTAATCCAAATGCTTAAACATATACGCTGGCTCTTTCGCTCATATCGAGAACATCCCGGAGCATTGGCGGTGCTCCTGGTGCTGACACCGATACAGGCCGCCATAACGGTCCTGGTGCCTCGACTGCTCGGTTTCACAATAGACTATCTCGAGCACGATCAAATCGCCGATCACTGGCTGGCTCAGTCTCTGAATCGCTTCGGCGATTCCCTCAACCTGTCGGTGACTGAGGTCTACGCAGCTGGTTTTGTCGTTCTTGGGTTCGCCAGCTTCGCACTGTACGCCTGGTTTCAATCTTGCCGTGCCTGGATGAACTGCCGATTGGAGTTCCATTTTCGTCAGGACGCGTTCGACAGCATCACCACGAAAGGCCCTGACTTTTACAATCGGTTTCGTACCGGCGACCTGGTAACGCGCATGACTGATGATGTCGCCGAGAAACTCTCCTGGTTCGCCTGTTCGGGAATATTCAGGACATACGAGGCACTCCTTTACGTGTCCTTCGTGCTGGCCATGATGGTCTCCATCGACCCGGTCCTGACCCTGTGGACGGCCGGGCCGCTGCCCGTGCTCATTTTAATCTTCTTCCTCAGTTCATCGTTGCTGGACAGAAGGTACGACGCCCTGCAGAAGAGAATATCGCAGTTCAACAACATCATGGAAGCCTGTTTCTCCGGAATACGGGTCGTCAAGGCCTACGTGCGTGAGGATGCCCAGAAACGGAAGTTCGATAACGCCGCCAGAGAGAGACGTCAGATGGAAATCAACTCCATCAAGGCCACCCGCATCGTCGATTCTCTTTATAATTACATCTGGCAGGTAGGTGTGGTCATAGTGCTTATCGCCGGCGGTTGGAGGGTCATGCATGCCGATCTCAGCCTTGGCAGCCTGGCCACGTTCATCTACTATGTCGTCTGGTTGATCTTCCCGATGTTCGATATCGGTCAATTCCTGGTCAAGTCGCGTCAGTCCGCCGTGTCAATCAATCGGCTGCGAGAGTTGGAAGATGTCGCGCCCATGGTCACTGACCGCGCCGACAGCAGCAGGCTGCCATCGGTAGAGGGCAGGCTCACCCTTCGAGATGTATCGTATTCATTCCCGGAGTCGACACGACCCATCTTAGACCGGGTTTCGCTTGAGATCGAACCAGGCAGCACGGTGGCCATCGTCGGCCGGGTTGGTT
>CP070824.1:1550007-1554568 GCA_020344395.1 Candidatus Zixiibacteriota bacterium
TTCAGAATGGCGGCGCCGCCGCTCTTTCTGACCACTTTTTTGACCGGACAGCCCAAATTGATGTCGATCATATCTGGTTTGAAATTGTCAGCCACGAAACGGGCCGCCTGGTTCATGACCTCGGGGTTCGCACCAAACAGTTGAACGCCGATCGGCCGCTCGTCCTCGCCGAAGTCCAGCATCTCCAAAGTCCTTTTCTGGCGGCGGATTATGCCCTCCGAGGAGACCATCTCGGTGTAGGTCGCGGCTGCTCCGTAACCTATTGCCAGAAGCCTGAATGGACGGTCCGAGACACCGGCCAGAGGGGCCAGCAGAACGGGTTTCGGGCGGTTTAAGTTTCCCAGCTTCACGCCGATAATATAACTATCTGATTCTCAGGCAACAAGGCCCGTCGGCCCTGTTGCATACGCTTTGGATTTTAGTTGGAGAAAAATAACGTTGTAACTTTAGATTGAAGGGGTAAACCGATGCCCGAAATAGTTGTAAAATTCGACGAGAAGGTTATCGAGCGCATCGTTACCGAGAAGAAACGTATATCCATTGGCCGCACTCGGGATAACGATGTTGTTCTTGAAAACAGGGGGGTCTCGCGCAAGCACGCCATGATCGAATTCAACGACAAGGCCGCCATCGTTATCGACAACGAATCTCTCAATGGAACCTTTGTCAACAACCGCAAGATCACCGAGGAAGTGCTCCGTGACGAAGACATCATTACCATCGGTAAGTACCAGTTGATTTATCATACCGAGCACAGCCAGGATCATGACACCAGCGCCGATTTCGACGGCACCATGATCCTGAACACCAAGAGACAGAAGAAACTCTTGGAGAATGACAAGGCTGAGCGCGAACTGGTCAGCAAATACGGTGGTTCGGTGCTCCTGGGAGAGGAGAATGCCGATTTCTCCGAGTTCAGGCTGGATCGTGATGTCACTACTATCGGCAAGGCCAAGTTCGTCCACATCAAAGTCAAAGGCTTCTGGATCTCTCCTATTCAGGCCAAGATAACGAAAGAAAATAACTGCCACGTGCTCACAAACCTCGGCAAGAAGGGGAAAACGCTGGTAAACGGCGAGCCGGTCACCATGTGCAACCTTAAAAACGGTGACCTGCTGACCGTCGGCCGGAGTACATTCAAGTACGTGGAGGGCGACAATTAAATGAAACTCGCCTTAATATCCGACATCCATGGCAATCTCGAGGCATTAGTTTCGGTTTTAAGTCATATTGAAGAACAGAAAGCTGATAAGATTCACTGTCTGGGGGACGTAATCGGCTACGGGAGCGATCCAGTGAGTTGTCTGGAGCTGGTAGCCAAAAACTGCGATATAAAGCTGCTGGGGAACCATGAGCATGCCGCCATGGGTATCGATGACACCAGCGACTATAACCCCGCGGCGCAGAAATCGACTGAATGGACCAAGCACCAACTGTCAGATCGTGAGAAGTCCATGCTGGCCGAGTTCGAAATGTCGCGCGTGCTCGACAACACGCTGCTGGTTCACGCGTCGCCGTGTGATCCCGAGCAGTGGCCGTATATCCTCACCCCCGAGGCGGCCCTTGACGCTTTTGTTGAACTAAAGCAGACCATATGCTTTTTCGGTCATTCGCACGTACCACAGATTTACTGCGAGCGGGACGAGGATCTCCCGAGGATGCAAGTTGGCCACGACTTCGCCCCGGACCCGGAGAATCGATATCTCGTCAATGTCGGATCGGTGGGCCAGCCGCGCGACAATGATCCGAGAGCGTGCTATGTGACCTTTGATACCGAAGAATTCGAAATATTCTTCCACCGCGTGGACTACGATATAGAAACCGCCCAGGACAAGATGGCACAGGCAAATTTGCCGCAAATGTTAATCGCTCGACTGAGTCTAGGCAGATAGTGTGAGGTCACCATGCTGAGATACGCACCATACATCCTGTACATGCTCATATCAATACTGATGGCTCTGCTTTTTCTGAACGGCTTTTCGCCGTTGGAAAGCCTGCAATGCTGCCTTAACGATGTTCTGTGCCGGGTAACCGCACCCGACATGGCCGGCTCCAACGTGGTGCTGGTATCCATAGACAAGCAGGCTCAGAGCGAATATGGCGATTGGCCCTGGGACTACGATCTGATAGCTGATCTGCTGGCCGCCACCGCAACCGGCGAAGCCAAAGCGATCATGCTCGATTTTGTCCTGAGCGAAGATGCCGAGCAGGACTCAGCAGGATTTACTGACATTCTGGCCGAGCAATTGAGCTGGATTGACAATGCTGTGATGCCCTATGACATCGCCCTGGCTACCTTCCGGAGCAACAAGACACACAACCCCCGGCATTTGTTCGACCATTCCGTAGGCGTAGACAATCCGCTGGGTATAATGGAAGAGGAGTCCAGTCTCCAGGTCCGAAAAGTCTTCCTGCCGGCTGACAAGGTGCTGGCCAGCAAACCCATGCTGGGCTATGATTACACCATGCCGGACGCCGACCGGATTCTGCGGCACGAATCCCTGGTTATGAATTACGACGGTTATTACTACCCGTCGCTGCCGCTGCTTGCCGCAGCCGCCTATCTCGGGGTGCCGCCTGATCAGATTCTGGTGGCGGAGAAGAAGGGGATTCAACTCGGGTCGCTCCGGACGATTCCTATCAACGACAAGTCTGAGGTTTTCATAAGGTTCGCGCAGAGGAACGGCTTCCGCCGTTTTTCCGCAGCCGAGGTTTTGGCCGAGGGGTTTGATCTCACCCGGCTGAAAAACAAGCTGGTGGTGATTGACTACGAAGATCCGGCCAGCAACCAGTATTTCAGTACCCCGGTTCATGACCAGATTCCGAAATCGGTTGTGAAGGCTTCCGTAGCCGACAACATAGTCAACGGCAATTTTATAGCGGTAGAGGACGACTTGGCGCTCATGGGCCTGCTCATCATCTTCGTGCTGGGCGGTGCCTGCGCCTTCGTGATGCCGCAGGTTTCGCTGGCCTACCGGCTCATGATCCTGGGCGGTGCGATGGTCATCCTAGCCAACGTCAACTACTTCCTCTTCAGTTCTTTCGGAGTCCTGGTCAACACCGTGTATTTTGGCGCTCAACTGTTTCTGTTTATGCTGGCTGCGCCGCTGCTAGACTCGCAGTTGATAACCGGCGTGGTGGAGGAAAGCACCAAGAAGACTCGACGTTCCGGTATACCGCGGGTGGAACTGGATGCCGAGCCGACTGCCGGTGAAGCTAAGACACCGGTGCGGGAGATCATAGAATCAGCCAACGACCCTGAGAATCAGGAAACCACGGCCATCACTGATGACCAGCAACACTACCCTGAGGACCACCAGGCCATCAACATCGATGATGAGTCTGATCAGGCCGTTGTCGCAGCACCTGACTCGGGCGAGGTAGAAGAACAAGAAGATATCACCGAACCCTCCACCGAGCAAACCGAGGAGTCAGTCGAGGAGGCGGCTATTATCAGCCCCGACAGCAGCCTGACTGAATCCGATCAACCGGCCGACGACTCGGCTAATGACACCGGCGAGGTCAGCACCGGCGGGTTTGGAACAGCCCCGCAGATCACCCATCTGGGCCGCTATCAGATCACCGGAACGCTGGGTCGGGGGGCTATGGGGCACGTCTACCGCGGGATCGATCCGGCCATCAATCGCCCGGTCGCCCTGAAGACAATTCGACTGGACTTTGTTAACGATCCGGATGAGATGGAGGAGCTCAAAGAGCGCCTGTTCCGTGAGGCTCAGGCAGCCGGCAAACTTTCCCATCCGAATATCGTGACTATCTACGATGTCGGCTCGGAAGGACACCTCCAGTATATCGCGATGGAGTTCCTCGAGGGTTCAACTCTCGATGAGATGATCAAGAAGAAGGTCAAATTCAACTATAAGATAATCGCCCAGATTATCATTCAAATCTGCAGCGCCCTGGAGTACGCTCACGAGCAGGGAATCGTACACCGGGATATCAAACCGGCCAATATCATGGTGCTCAAGGATTACCGGGTCAAGGTCATGGATTACGGAATCGCCCGTATTGACTCCAATTCAATGACCAAAACCGGCATTGCCATGGGCACGCCCAACTACATTTCGCCGGAACAGCTCAAAGGCCAGCCGGTTGATCAGCGGGCCGATATCTTCTCGTTGGGAGTCGTCTTCTATGAAATGCTGCTGGGTCGGCGTCCCTTCAAGGGCGAGAATCTGACTTCGCTGATCTACTCTACCCTGAACCACGATCCCATGAAGCCATCGAACGTAAATCCGCAGATTCCGCTGCTCTTTGACCATATCATCGACAAAGCCCTCAGGAAGAATCCCTCCGAGCGCTATCAAAGAGCCAAGGAGATGGTAAGTGACTTGAGCGAGTTTGTCGAGTCATTCGTAAGTTAGAACTGCTTGAGACCAGTGTATAAAGAAGCCGTCCGCTGCTTGCAGCGGACGGCTTCATTCATTTTAAGACCAATAGTCAATCGTGATTTCTGCGCTCAGTCACTCTCCAGACGGAATCATTCATCCCTATCAGCCGACAATATATCTTCGGCTAATGACAAGGCCACTCCGGAGAGCAT
>CP070824.1:1554668-1557393 GCA_020344395.1 Candidatus Zixiibacteriota bacterium
GAGCACCGGTCTCGGACGCTTGGTTGTACGATCAACGGCGCGAATCTGGAGAATCCTGGCTCGAAGCTCCTGGATCTTCTCGCTGTTTCCGATGATCTGACGGATGGGATCGCCGCACGAGCCGTTCTGAAGTTCGCTGGGGCGCTCCCTCAGGCTCAGCTCATTTTCTTTATATGCGAGAATGGTTTCGATCAGCCGAGCCGTCTCAATCGGTTGGAACAGATACTCATCTGCCCCGGCCTGCATGACATCGACCGCCGTTTTCATACAGGGCATCATCGAATCGTTCACGACAATGAGTGTCGCCCCCGACAGAGTCTTTCGCAACTGCTTGATGAAATCGATCTCTGCTTTCTGTTTAAAGCCCCCAGTCATCAGCACCACCTTCGGCTTTTCCACTTCAGCCAGAGAAATTCCCTCCGGGAAAGATTTGCTCACCAGGAATTCAATCCCTTGATCTGACAGATGTTTGGCGTGGCCGTTGATAACAGGGTCAATGGACCCGATAACCAAAACCCGAATTTTCATGTTTTTATTCATTTCTTAGGCATCCATCAGGTTTTCATCTAGGTGAATCCGGCGTGATGCCGAAGACACCAACAAGGACGGCCCAAAGATAAGGGCTTCTTAGCCAAAACTACTATCCTCCTTAAGGAGTACGTACTTTCCAACAAGTCGACGACTGCCGCATTCGATTTCGAAGGCAGTTTTCGGCATGGGAGATCCACTGCATGCGGATATAAACTCTCTGCGATGACACTAAGCACCGCGGGACCTAGCAAGGTAGGCGCTGGAAGCAGGTTAGACGAGATATCAGGATGCAGGAAACGAGGTATGAAATTCCAAGAACAGAATCAATTCATGAGATAGAACTGATAGAGTTTGAGCACGCGACCAACATAGGCGCGAGTCTCTTGATACGGTGGGATCCCTCCATATTTCTCCACCGCCGATGGTCCAGCATTGTAAGCGGCAACGGCAAGTGCCACATCCCCCTCAAACCTATTCAGCATGATCCTCAGATACCTCACTCCTCCGAAAATGTTCTCTTTCGGATCAAGGCTATTACTCACCGCCATGGCTGCGGCGGTCCTCGGACGCAGTTGCATCAATCCTACCGCCCCTGCGGAAGACACGGCCGACGGCTCAAAGGCTGATTCTGCAGCAATTACCGCCTTCACCAGAGCCATGGGAATTGAATAGTATTCTCCAGCCTGTTTAATGAAACCATCGTACAGCCTCCCTGCATAAGCATGGTCAACGGCTATCCAAACGCCCGACGGCTGGTTGGCTGCGGTCACAGGGACTATCTCGTTCTCCTGAAGATCTGACAGCGGCCGATTCGTGATATGGAGAACATCTCCTTCATCCGTATAGCCAAAGAGTGCGGCGTGCCCATTCGTGACAGTGCCGCTCACGAGACACATTCCGATGATAAGCAACAACACAATGTCAACGCCTGGGAATTTACGCATCTTTATCACCCCGGCGCGCTCACCGGTTCTACTACACCCTCGTTAGAAACAACTAGACGAATTCTGCTGCCAGTATGCATCCGCCCGACGGGAAATCTCAATAGCATCGGTCGCATACTGCCAACCTTTTCACAGCATCAACGCAGAGCAGATTCATCGCTGGAAATCCCACTGTCTATGATTCAAACGTTACGAGTGCAAATTTTCGCCGGCCGACTTTTAATCGATACGGTTCACCGGGAACCGGGCTGAGGACGGCGTTGGCATCGGTCTGTTTCTCATCGTTGACTTCAAGCCCCCCTTGGATAATGAGGCGTCTGGCCTCGCTCTTGCTGGGAACCAAACCGGTTTTGGCGACAAGATCGGCTAGGCCGATGGCCTTGCCATCCTTCAAGTCGGCTGCTGTTAGCATTAACCGGACATCCGGCTCGCTCGGAAATTCTTGTTTCTGAAATTTCTGCTGAAATGCTAAACGCGCCTGCCCGGCTGCCTCTTCACCGTGATACCGGGTGACAAGCAGTTCTGCGAGCGACTGTTTGGCCTCCATCGGGTGAGCAGCTTTTACCTTTTCTAAATCCTCGGTCGTCAGCAACTCATAATACCGAAGCATGAGAACATCGCTGATTGACATGACCTTCCCGAACATATCGTCCGGTTTGTCCTCAAGGGCGATGTAGTTCCCCAGGCTTTTGCTCATCTTCTTGACGCCGTCGGTTCCTTCCAGCAGCGGCATGGTGATGACCACCTGAGGCTCTTGTCCGTAATCGCGCTGCAGTTCCCGGCCGACGAGCAGATTAAACTTCTGATCGGTCCCACCCAATTCGACATCAGCCTTCAAGGCGACGGAATCGTACCCCTGCACCAGAGGATAGAGAAATTCATGCACGCTGATCGGTTTCTGCTCCTGATAGCGCTTGTGAAAATCTTCGCGCTCCATCATGCGAGCAACGCGATAGTGCGCCGCCAACTGGATCAGTCCATCGGCAGACATCGGTCCCATCCAACGGCTATTGAATTCAATGATCGTCTTTTCCGGATTGAGGATTTTGAAAATTTGGCGCTGGTAGGTCTTCGCGTTCTCCTGGACCTGTTCTTTTGTCAGCGCCTTTCTGGTTTCTGACACGCCGGTGGGATCGCCGATCATTCCGGTGAAATCTCCGATGAGAAAAATGACGTGATGTCCCAGATCCTGAAAATGCTTCAATTTGTGAATCAGCACCGTATGTCCGAGATGCAGGTCCGGCGCCGTG
>CP070824.1:1557493-1559948 GCA_020344395.1 Candidatus Zixiibacteriota bacterium
CAGAGAAACCGGTCGAAATCCGCGTCGCACAAGGCACCTACAAGCCCAGCCAGGGGCTGGTGGCAATCCCAGAATTCGACTGGAGAGAAGCAACATTCCAACTCATCAACGATGTCACTCTCAAAGGTGGTTATGCAGGCTCCATCGCACCGGACCCAAACGCCCGGGATGCTGTTTCTTACGAGACAATCCTCAGTGGCGACCTCAACAACGATGACGTAGTAGTCAATGATACGATTCTCCTCGATTCGGAACCCACACGAAGTGAAAACAGCTATCACGTTGTGACAGCCGTCGACACCGATGAGAGTCCCGGATTGGATGGATTCACAGTGACGGGCGGAAAAGCCGATCAATGGTCGATATACGAGGGCGGTGGCCTGCTCATCAAGAGAGCCAGTCCGGCAATAGTGGACTGCAAATTCGCCCATTGCTCGGCTCTTGACGGCGGCGCAATTCACTGCACGGAGAGTAGAGCAGAACTTGTCGACTGCACATTCAGCAACAACCTTGCGCTCGTCGGAGCTGGAATCCTCAGTCGCTCAAGCGATTTGACAGTGAAAGGTTGTGTTTTCGAAAACAACGTCCAATCAAGGTTTGGGTTCGGATGGTTCGACATCTACTGGGCCGCCGGCGGCGGTGGGATTCGGAATGAATCGGGTAACCCAACACTGGTCGACTGTCTTTTTATCGGAAACTCTGCGGAACAAGGTGGCGGGCTATCGACTCTGAAAGGTGACCCCGTACTGCTTAATTGCACTTTCATAGGTAATTCGGCACATTTTGGGGCGATGCCCTCCTTGTCTCTGGGAGGTGCTCTGCGCAACACTAGTGGGAACCCAACTCTGAATAACTGTACCTTCACCGGAAACAGATCAGGATGGTCCGGCGGTGGTATGCACACCGAAGGCAACAGCTATCCCATCCTGCACAATTGCCTGTTCAGCGGAAACAGATCAGCACATTTTGGCGGTGGGATATGCCAGTACGGAGGAGGAGGCACAAAGCTGACAGGCTGTACGTTTGTGCAAAATCTGGCCCCAGATGGTAACGCCTTAACGTGCGACTCCAAGGAACAGGAACATCCGGGCAGCGCCGAGTTTGCCGACTGCATCGTCTGGGACGGAGTAAACGAAATGGCGAACAACGATGATTCCGCTATCGTTGTAACATACAGCAACGTCGAGGGAGGTCATACAGGTGAAGGCAATATTGATGCTGATCCGCTATTCGCCGATCCCGGTTATTGGGCCTACATGGAGGATCCGAACATAGTTGTTGAGCCTAATGATCCAAACGCTGTCTGGGTGGATGGGGATTATCACTTGAAGTCGGCGACCGGTCGATGGGACCCGAACATTGGAACCTGGATCAGGGACGATGTAACAAGTCCCTGCATCGATGCCGGGGATCCTGATTCGGATCGGAGCGACGAAGTCTGGCCGCACGGGGGGCGGATCAATATGGGGGCTTACGGCGGGACGCAGCACGCCAGCCTTTCGGCCGAGCCGCAGGGGATGTCGCTGCCGCGGGTTGCGTATGTCTACCACAACAAGATCGACGTGGCGGAGGGTTACCAGGCACTGCTGGTCGCGCACGGGTGCCCCACTACTCTGATTGCGTCGGACCAGGTGGTGACGACCAAGTTCGATGATTACGATCTTATCATAGCCGGGACCGACACTGGATATTCCTACGTCTGGGCGGATGAGCAGAACGTCACGGCGGTCGAAGGCTCCGGCAAGCCGGTCGTCGGCCAGGGCAAGGGAGGGTATTGGTATTTCGGCTACCTTGGGCTGACAATCGGCCGACCCAATGGAGGCAGCGGCTTCGGCACCGCAATCGAGCCGGTCGATCCGGACAACCTGCTCTTCAGCAAGCCCTACCTGATTGAAATACCGCAGGACGGCGTCCTTGAATTGTCCACCGAGGCCGACGCCGTGATTCTCTATCTATATCCGGCTGCCCCCGATACGGTCACCACCCTGGGCCAGGAAGCCGGCAACATCGGCTACTATTCTCTCGCCCTTGAGCAAAACCGATATCTCTTCTGGGGATTCACCGGCCCAGCCGAGAGCCTGACCGAAGCCGGCAGAAAGCTCCTCGTCAACGCGGTGATCCGAACGGCGAACGCCGCCTGGGCGACAGACGCCAATTAGGGAGAATTGCGTCTCTGCGACTTATATGGACTGTGACGGCGCTCCATGCACGGTGCGTCACCCTGAATGAGCGGGAGCGTCTGCACTGAATCTTGAGCTGAGGCCTTGATTTACGGCGTTTTTCGGCAAAAAAAGGTTGCATATCGGGGCCTGTTAGGATACAATATGAATACGTTGGAGGTTTTTCCCTGGAAGGCCCCCGCTGAAATCGTGGTAAGCCGCATTGCTCGGCTTTTGGAGACAGGTGATTATGGCAGGTATGTTCTATTCATTGCAGGAGGCCCTCGACAAGCTCA
>CP070824.1:1560048-1567592 GCA_020344395.1 Candidatus Zixiibacteriota bacterium
TGTCGAACTGGGGAATGTTCAACCGACACGTGCTTCTGCTACTGGACGGGCGGCCGGTCAAGGATTATTCGCTGGGCGGGTTCAACCTGGCCGCTTTCAGTTCAGGAGAATTTGACAGGGTGGAGCTGCTCAAGGGCCCGCATTCGTCCATTTACGGTTCCGATGCGCTGGGCGGCGTGCTCAATCTCATCCCTCGATCAATGCTGGTGGACAGGCTGACTCTGACCTCTCAGGTAGGTACATTCGGTTCTCAGAGCTATGCCATTAACGGCTCGAGGGTATTGGGTTCTGTCGGTCTGGGCGGCTATGCCGAGTTCTCATCGGCAGACAACCACAGGCCGAATTCGGGTGTAGAGCGCACACTGGCCGGCCTGCGAGTCGACCATATGTCGCTGGACGGACATCATTCGGTGTCTCTCTCGGGGCGTTACTTTCAGGACAGCCTGGGAGTGCCTTCAGCGATGCCCGATCCCAATTCAATTCCGATGTACGGCAACGAACTGGTTGGCAGTATCTTCAACTTTCAGAGAGACGACAACTATTCGGTCGATCTGAGGTACCGGTTTTTTGACGAACGGATGGGTGAAGCCCGCCTTGATCTTTTCTGGGAGAAGCAGAATCTTGATTATAACTCTCTTTACTATGATGGTTATGTGGTAGCCGATGTCTACTCGCGCGCTCTGTACAACAAGCGTTCCTCCGGTATCTGCATGCGTTATCAGAAAAAGACGCAGAGCGCTACAATCGCGGGCGGCGTAGATTGGCTCTCCGGTTCTCTCGGCGCGACTCAGACCGACTCTTCCGTCGAAGCCGGCGGAATCACGGAGACATATACCTTCTGGAAAGGTTCGCAGGATCAGATTGATGTCTGGTCCAACATAACGTACGATATTTCCTCGTATCTGACGGTTGACCTGAGCGGCCGCGTGCATTTCGTCAAAGATAGAAAGATGCAGCCATCCTACAATCTCGGGCTGATCCACCGGCCGACCGAGACAATCCGTTTCAAGGCCGGTTATGCCTATGCTTTTCGGTTGCCGTCCATGGTCGATCAATTCGCCGACGAATTCTATGTTACCGGCAACACGAATCTGAATCCGGAGACCTCCAGGTCCTGGCTCATCACGATCGAATACGGCTCGACCGGTTCCGGCTCTCGAGTAAGCCTTACTTTCTTCCGGCAGAGAGTTGACTCGCTCATCCAGTACGACTGGTCTGCGTGGCCGGCGTATCCGATCAATATCGACAAACTAAGGTCCGTCGGGCTCGATCTCGGATTCACCATGGGATTACTGGACCGGGGCCGCCTGACCGGCAGCTTTGTCTACCAGGATGCTGAGCAGACGCAGGGAGGGGGGTTCGTGCAGGCCAACTTTGTGCCCGAGATCAAATGGCGGCTGGATCTCTCATCTGATATCACAAATGGAATTTCCAGCAGCGTAACGGTGGCCTATACCTCGGACCGGTCGAAACTGTATGGCGATATGCCCAAGACTATCGGAAAGGTGTATGAATTCGGAGCTTCGGTTGCTGTCAAGCCGACGGATTATGTCCGTTTTGTGTTCTCCGGCGAGGATCTGACTGATCGGGCGAGACCGGACCAATTCGGTTTTAGTTTGAGCGATCGGGATTTCCCGGGTCCGGGTCGACGTTTCCACGCCAGGGTGGAGCTCGACATCATGTAGGCGGAGGACGCTCGATCCCTGATTTGCGGTTTGCACGGAAATTTTTGATTGACAACGTCGCAATACAGCTTAAGATGAAGTGTTTTCACGTATAACCATAGGTATGCCTCCTGCAAAAAATGACAGCTTTCAGCCTGCAGTATTCGATTGATGTAGACGAAGAAACCGCGGTCGTGCGGGCCAAGATCTACGGTTTGTGGAAGGCGGAGACCGCGAACGCCTATCACGAGGACTTTATCAACGAACTCAAGGTTCTGAAGGGCCGCCCGTGGGTGAAGGTCGCGGACCTGACCAAATGGAAGACCTCATTTGAAAAAGTCATTGAGATCATTGGTCGCCACCAGGCCTGGGCACGGAAGAATAACGTTCAGCTCCAGCTTTATGTGCTCGACAACCCCAGTACATTCCGGCAGTTGAACCGCATGTTTGATAAGGGCGGCACCGCTGACATCTCCCACATCTTCCGTACCATGGATGAAGCCGAAGAGTTTCTCAAAGAGAACTGGCTGGACAAGCAGGATTGATCTTCAGCCTTTCAGGTAACGATCAAACCATTTAAGCAGCCAGTTCAGGCGGGCTATCCTTCTGTCCGGTCGACCATGCCGGGAGAGACCGTGCGGTTCCTCCGGAAACTGTACCATCTCCACCTTTTTGCCCAGTCGCTTCAACCGCACGAACATCTGCTGAGCCTGTTCGATGTTACAGCGCAGGTCGTTTTCGCTGTGAATAATCAGGACGGGAGTCTTGACCTTCTGATAATACTGGATCGGCGAGCATTTGTCATAATTGTCCCGATTCTTCCACGGTGTGCCGTCGAACTCACGCTCCAGGGCCCAGCCGATGTCAGACGAACCGAAGAAAGATGTCAGGTCCACGACTGATCGTTGCGTCACAGCAGCGGCAAACCGATCCGTGTGACCGATTATCCAGTTGGTCATGTACCCGCCGTACGAGCCGCCGGTGACACCCATTTTCCTCCGATTGATGAATCTCTGTTTTTCGAGATAATCCGCCGCGGCCATGCAATCCATGTAATCGAGCTCGCCCCAGCCGCCGGCGATGGCGTCAGCCCAGGTCTCACCGCGTCCCGAGCCGCCACGGGGGTTGGTGTAGAATACAACGTAACCTTTGGCTGCCAGGAACTGCATCTCGTGGAAAAAAGTAAAAGCGTATTGCGTGCGCGGGCCGCCGTGGATTTCAAGAATCGACGGATACTTGCGGCGTGGCGAAAAGTCCGGCGGCGTCACCAGCCATCCCTGTACTCGTGTCCCGTCAGCCGATGAGAAGAACACCTCCCGCGTTCTTCCCAGCTTGACTTCGGTACGGAGAAACGGATTGAGGTCAGTGTGCCGGCGAGCCTTCTTGTCGGCGCCGTATGTGGTCGGGCAGGTGAACAGGTCACCCGGGTTGTTGAGGTCGGAGCGAATAAGGGCCGCCGTCCGTGTCTTTCCGCTTATTGAGAAACCCTTGACGTGGCATTTGCCACCGAATACGCGAGTGGGCCGGCCGCCCGAAGCAGAGACGTAAAAGAGGTTTGTTGACCCGGTGTCCGAGGAGGCAAAGTACAGTCGCTTTCCATCCGCCGACCAACGAATAGTCCCGGCATCGTGAAAGTCAGCCATATCGGATATTGACTGGTCCAGCGCCATGCGATCGAAGGATGGCATCAGGTCCCTGGCCTTGGGGCGTCCCGAGACACCGACGGTCCAGACATGATAGTTGGTCACTGCCCAGGCATCGTCCGGGTTGTCGTGCCCGATGTAGGCGATCTTTTTTCCGTCAGGCGAAAACGCCGGATTGTATATGGGGCCCGGTGGGGTCGGAATCTTACGTTCCTTGCCGCCAGCGAACGGGATTACGAATAGATCGTTCCGCAGCATATCGACGTCCTCGTCCCGCGAGCGATTCGACATATAGGCAATCAGTTTCCCGTCCGGCGAGAGGGCAGGGAAGAGGTTCTCGCGTTTACCTTTCGTAATCTTGCGTAGTTGGCCGGTCTCAACATCAAGGGCGTACACCTGAAACTGGTCTTTTGGCAAATAGCCCAGGCCATCCAGCCTGTGGAAAAGGCGCGTTACGTGCCTGAAAACCGGAGCTTTCTTCTTCTCTTTCTCGTCCTTGATGGAATGAGAATCGTTGTAACGCAGACCGAACACGAGGTGGCGGCCGTCGGGTGTGAACTGCAGGTTGCTGATCGAGCCATCCAATTCGATTATCTGTTTCTCTGCGCCGCCTGAGACGGGCATCAGGTATATCCCCGTCTTCTTGTTGCGGGTGGATACGAAAGCCAGCGTCATGCCGTCCGGAGACCATACCGGGGAGCTGTCGACGTGGTCACCGTGCGTGAACTGGGCTGATTCCCCGGTCTTGATATCAAGCAGGGATATGTTGGTGAAATACTTGTTCTCCTTCTTGTCCATCCTCTCGACGCAGTAGGCGACCCTGGATTCAGAGGGGTCCATCGATACCGAGGTCATGATTCTCAGTTTGAACAGGTCTTCAGCGGTCAGCTTTCTTTTACGCGAGGATTTCTTGGAAGCGGTTGCCATGTCACATTCTCCTGGATTGCTTTTGCTGCAGTACTGGATAGTACACAACGGTGACCGGCATGACAAGCGGATTTGCGGGGATCTGGTCTGTGTAAGGGGCCAAAAACCCTTTGTATAATTCGACCTTGGACACTAACTTATAGATTGAAGGCCGATGTCCCGCATTCTTGCCGGCGGCGGATCCGCCTGATTGATCCGTTCGTCTTTTCTCAGTTCGGCTGCTTTGAACTGGACAGGAATGAATCTAAGTCACGGTAGAGGTGAGTCATGAAAAGGCTGAGTCTGATTCTGTTGGTTCTCCCGGTGGTATTCTTGTTTGGCTGTGACCGCGATCCGGTGACGCCCACGACACAGACGAATGATGAAATCGTCCCAACGGAGTTTCCGCTGGATAGTATGCCGAATCCTCCGCTGGACCCCGAGCTTCTGGATGGCCTCGAATACGGGCTGCTCCCTGATTCCCTGTTTGACGTTTATCGTATGAGGATCGTCTGGGGGAACCTGGCCAATGTTCCGACTACCTCTGTTGCCATCACCGACTGGACCGGCAAGCTGGGCATGAATGCCCTGGGGGCGATTTTGGTGAGGTCGGTAATAGCCTTCGAGCCGGGGCAAGACTCGTTGTTGCCGCGCGACTCGAGGGTGACGGTTGCATGGGTGTCAAAGACCACGGTATCCTACGATGGCCTGGAGCTTCTCATCATCACTCGAAACGATGCTGTTTATATCACTCCGCCGGTGCTGTCGTTTGTGACCGATCCGCTGTCGATCAGGTTTAATTTCAGGCAGCTCGTTGATCTTGACACGGTGGTCCATGTCGACAACCAGAACGCGGTGGCCTTCAGGGCAAAGAAACTGGAGATTCCGCCGTGCCCCTATGGCTACCTGGCCGGCAAATGGAGCTTCAAAGCTCACTCCGAAGGGATTTTTGAGGGTCGGTTTCTGGATCTACACGGTTTGACGGTAGGATTCATGCGTGGAAAGTTCTGGACGACCGATGACGGCATGCGCCGTTTCGAGGGCGGCTGGGTAGATCTGGATGGCAATCGACGCGGTCCCGTGTGGGGGGAGTGGTTCATGCGACCTTATATTACCGACCAGCTTTCGAATCTCTGGCCGGTGGGCGGTTTCACGGGTTACTTTGGTGACTACTTGGAAGTGCGCCGCGGTCACATAGCTGCAGAATTCTTTCCGTGCACTACCGACGCGGTGAATTTGACCCTTGCCTTCCGAGGTAAATGGGGTCTCGTTTGTAGGGATCTCGGACCGGACAACTAGACGGACTTGCATTCGCATAGTCGGTTCCGACTCTATCAGAATGACGGCAGGTCGGCTGCGAAGCCGGCCTGTTTGCATATACCCCGGATGAAACTAGGTCACAAAAGTGGTTGCTGTTGGACCCTGGCACCATGTTATTTGTTCTTCGATGACAAATCTAGAGGAGGACCCAGGCTGACAGTAATTTTTTAGGCTGTCAGAGATTCCCATGTTTGGTGTGATCCAGCGTAATCACTCAGGCGAAGCGATGTTGATTGTTGCCAGACCGATCGCGGTCATGATCTGCCTTGCAATCGGGCTGGGCGCGTTGACTGGATGCGGTCCGGGATCGGCCCCGGGTTATGTTTTCAGAACGCCTCCAGCCCCCCAACCGAAACCGCTGCCTCCACGACCTGCTCATTTCGGGGTCAGTCTGCCGGTGCTGGACAAGGACTTTGACAGTGATTCGCTTACCATGCCTCCGACACTGTCGGCCGATACTGTTGTTCCGGTCATCATGCGTATTGACACCATGGGTGTCGTACTGGACTATGATCTCGTGCGTCCTGGGGATACTTCGATCATAGTACCATGCTCCGTTTACCTGAGGACGGGGGTGTTTGTCCCGGGTCTGGTTGACAGCCAGTCAGCCGAGTTCAGGCTCCCGGTTTTGCTGAGCCTGCGGGCAAGCGGTCGACCGAGCGTTCTTGTTCCGGTGGACTCAAGGCACGAGATTACGGACATTCGACTCTACTGGCATTCCCTGGCCCTGAACGGTTACCGGCCACCTTCTCTCAGTTCGTTTCCATCGTACTTCTGCAAGATCGCACCGTCCGACTCCGTAGACCGGCCGCCGTATGTGCTTGCCCGGGTCAGCTTGGATGCGACCGGTCGACCGACTGATGTAGATCTGATCCGCTCGACCGAGCCTGCGTTCACGGACCAGATACTGAGCGCTATGAATTGGGCGACATACTCGCCCGCAGAACGGCTGGGCCGGCCGGTTCCGGGTAGCCTGCTCGTATCCATCCTGCTGTGGCCTAAAATAACGTACCCGACCCAACCTTTTATTTCCGATCAGAGAGATGATCTTTCATTGTTTCAGCGGGAACGGATTCGCACGCATCCGGAGATGATCGGTATGATGGTACCGCCCGTCCCGCGTAATTTCCCGAAAGGAAACCTGACACCCAGGGGGGTTGTCCGGCCCCTGACCACTTCAGCGACAGCGTCTATCCTGATAGATAGCACTGGCCACGTCATCTTCCGTGGCGCGGAAGGCGCATCCAGAGGCATGCGCCTTCTTCGTACGGTGGTCGAACAACTGCGATACTATCCGGCCCTGGATTTTGAGGGGAAGCCACAACGATTTCTGGGCATTGTCCGGCTCGACTTCGACGACAGTAGAACCGTACGAATTCAGTCCCGATGGCTTGATACCTACGATTTCGAATAACGACCGCAACCCCTTGAGTAGTAAGGCCTTACAGAGGCAAAAATCCGGGCGGCTACACGGGCCGCCGCATATTCTGCGCCGGGCATCTGGCGAGGTTCGCACGAACTGTTGCTAATGCATTGTATAGCAACGTATTAGCCGGGAGTTAGAGAGAGGCCTTACAACCGTGGCACAGTTATTGTCCCTTCATTAGCTGATAGGCGGCGGCGTGGCGTAAGGCAGAGGAAGCTTCCCAATGGGAAGAAACGTCGCTCGAACATGTATAATAGTTGGAGGGCAACCATGGTTATTGCTACTCGGTTGCTGGACGTCCTCTCAGCGCTGGCTATTCTGATAGCCGGTATTTATGTGGAAGTGACATTCGCAGAGTTATTTTCTGCGGCCTGGAAGGTGGTAATTGCAGCGATTGTTCTTGCTCATGTCTCGATGCAGACACACCATGTTTTGGCGGGTTTGGTCCATCGGACAGACTAACCAAGGTCATGGATTGCAGCTCGAAATATTCCCTTGACTTAATATGTTTTTCCTTTATTTTGCTTAATTGTTTAGCTTCACTGAGAGGGTGAGTGCGTTGAATGATCATAGCTTAAGGCCATC
>CP070824.1:1567692-1580570 GCA_020344395.1 Candidatus Zixiibacteriota bacterium
CTCGATATCTGGAAAAACGCCGACGAGGGGCTGTCATCAGTTGAAGACGCCAGAGCACGGCTTGCAAGACTGAAAGGAGAGGCGTAAAACTCGCATGGTTGATTCCGCTAAAGTGAAAGAGGTTGCCACCGCATTTGCCGCGGTGATGCTTGTGGCCGTTATGATTTGTTCGTCAGCATCAGGCCGGGGGAGCGAGTTACCCGTACGCGAACCGGTGCAGGCAGGTGCCGCGTCTCCGGCTTATTGCTTGGCCAAGCACGATATCGGCAAACTGGTGATCGGAGTGAACAACAACGGCACCATGGGAGCCTACCTGTCCTCTTCCGGCACCCAGGATTGCTTCACCGGTGAAGCAGTCCCCAGGGGTGAGTATCCCAAGGGTTCGGGGGCGATGTATATAATCGCTGCATCTCTCTGGTTCGGTGCCATCGTGGGACGCGACACCCTGGTATCTGTCACCTATGCACCCTACGAGGGCCGCGAATTCCAACCGGACGAACCTCCGCTGGGTAATATGATTTACCGCTCCACGGTTGATCCTACAAAGCCGGAATTCGAAGGTGCTGTTTCTGAGCAGGACTATATTGCCGTCTACACCGACACATTCACGAGTGGTGTTCTGGATCTGGTGCCGAATTGGCCTGACGGACGGCCTCACACACCCCTGGACATTGAGGTAACGCAGCGCTCGTTTGCATGGTCATACTCATACGCTGAGGATCTGGTACTGTTTGATCTGTCTATAAAAAACATAGGGAACCAGAGACTGCGCAGGGTGTACCTGGGTGTTTATGTCGACAGTGATGTGTGCATGGAGCCCCTGTGGTATGCGGGCGGGCAGGAGGATGATTTATGCGGCTTCGTGGACAGTATTGACGCCGGCTACCTGCCTACTGCGTGTCCAGACAAGGAGCAGGTGAGCCTGGCCTATATCTCCGATAACGATGGTGACCTGTCGCTCGCGCCAGGTTTCTGGGTGCCGCACGTAACAGGTATGAGAGTGGTCAGGACGCCTTCCGATTCGCTGGAGATATCGTTCAACTGGTGGCTTTTTGAACCGGATTTCGGCCCGCAGACACGCGATAAGTTCAGAGACCTCGGCACCGGGTTTTCCGGTATGCCGTACGGCGATAACAACAAGTATCATTACCTGAGCAACGGGGAGTTTGATTACGATCAGATTCGAACGGCGTCGATTACACCGCTGGACGAAACCTGGGTAACGCCTCCCCAGATGAATGTGGATGACATTTCAGACGGTTATGACACTCAGTACATGCTGTCGTTCGGTCCGTTTGGCATCGATCCTGGCCAGAGCCTGCCGCTGTCGTTTGCTTATGTGGCGGGTGAGGATCTGCACACCGACGCGGCCAACGTGGCGAATTTGCCGGACGACCCTGACACCTATTACGAGAATCTCGATTTCTCGGATTTCGCACAGAATGCTGTCTGGGCCGAGTGGATCTATGACAATCCGGGTGTTGATACGGACAGTGACGGATACGCCGGTGTTTTCTACCCGTGCACGCTGAGCGGTGGGGATGATCCGGTGGTGAAGGAGATCGCGCGGCAGGGTGACGGTGTACCTGATTTTCGAGGAGCCAGCCCGCCCCCGGCACCCAGGATGTGGGTCGAGCCGCGGCTCGGGGTCATTCATATCAGGTGGAACGGTTTTCATTCGGAGACAACAGTTGACAATTTTACCGGTAGTGTCGACTTCGAGGGTTACCGCGTGTACCTGGGACGTGACGACCGCAGGAGCAGTATGTCAGTAATTCAGTCATATGACCGTGACAATTATCAGAAGTGGGTCTGGGATGACTCTCTGCAGATCGAGGGCAGGCTGGGCGGATTCGTCCAGGGCGAGAGGCCCTTAACGCTGGAAGAGCTTCGCTGTCTTTACGCCCCGACCGGCTGTTATGATTCTACCTGGCATCCTCTGGACTATCCGCGCTCCAACTACTTCATTTTTCATTCGGTCGGCAGTGACTCAATATTCTATTTTGAGCCGCAGGATTTCAACCGCTCTGCGCTGGGCAATTATCCCACGGCCACTACCGGGATTCGAAAGAGGGATATCAATGCGATCAGACCGACGGAAGAGTGGATCAAAGATACCTCTCTGGTTCCCGATTCCCTGCGTGACCGGGTGCTGACCGAGGACGGGTACTTCCTGTATTACGAATATGAGTATATCATCGAAAATCTGCTGGCAACGGTTCCGTACTGGATCAACGTGACGGCCTTCGACTACGGTTCTCCTCACCTTGGCCTGGGATCACTGGAGACCTCTCCCACCGTAAACCCGGCCGTAAGCTACGCTCACGAATCGGTGCAGTCGGTTATGGACCGTGATGAACTCCAGGTGTACGTCTACCCGAACCCGTATCGGGCCGACGGGCGTTACCGTCAGGCCGGTTACGAAGGACTTGGACTTGATGAGCGCACCCGGCCGGACGACAGGGTTCGGAGAATTCATTTTGCCAATCTGCCGCCGAAGTGCGAAATTCGGATATTCGCACTGGATGGAGACCTGGTGCGGGAACTGGACCATGATGTTGATCCGAGCGATCCTCTGGCCAACCATGAAACATGGGATCTTATTTCACGCAACGCCCAGTTGGTAGTGTCGGGCCTGTACTACTGGGTGGTGGAGACGCCGGACGGCAGAACACAGATAGGTAAGATTGCGGTCATACTTTAGCCGTCGAAAATTTGCCGTCATATTCTCTCCTGTCACGTATACTGTGGAGGCATTTGTTATCGAGTTGAGGAGTTGAACTTCACTTGCAGAAAGAATTCAGAGTATGAAGTACATCGTTTGGTCAGCAGTTTGTGCAGGGATGATTCTCTCCTGCGCCGACCCCGGTCGCGACTATGTTCAACTGCATCGGAGTGCACTGGTGGCGGACACGCACAGCGACACGCCGCTTCGCATGGTCAGGGGTTTTGATATATCCGAGCGTGACACCACCGGGCACATGGATATCCCGCGCCTTCAGGAGGGAGGCGTGGATCTTCAGGTGTTCGCCTGTTTTGTCTACACCGAGACCCCGCCCGAAGAGTGCCGGCCGACCATCGACGAGTTGATCGATACGCTGGAGGCTCAGATCCAGCGGAACCCCGACCGAATCGCGGTCTGCACAACCGCCTCGCAGGCAGAGGAAATAGTGGCAGGCGACAGGATCGCCGCCTTTATCGGGATCGAGAACGGCGTGGCCATCAACAACAGTCTGGACAACCTCCAGCATTTCTACGACCGCGGCGTGAGATATCTGACCCTGACGCACACAGCTTCCAACGACTGGTGCATATCGTCCGCCGACACCATGCCGGCGTTTGACGGGCTTACCGATTTTGGGCATGAGGTGGTGCGACAGATGAACGAACTTGGGATGATTGTGGATATCTCGCATGCCTCCGTTGCAGCCGTCAGGGAGGTGCTGGAAGTGACAGAAGACCCGGTCATTGCATCGCACTCGTGTGTCTACAGTATCTGTCCGCACGACAGGAACCTGACCGACGAGCAGATCATGGCCGTGGCCGAAAACGGCGGCCTGATTTGTCTGAACTTTTTCAACGGCTACTTGGCTCCTGACAACCGTTGGTTTCAGATAAGTGATTCATTCTTCAATGTACATCGGGCTGAGATAGACTCAACTGTCGCGTTGTATGAGGATGATCGCGAGGCCAGGCATGAGGCTCTGGAGCCGTTTTTCAGGATGAGGAGCGAGGCGATAGCCAATTTGGGTATCGATGTCGGTACTCTTGTAGATCACGTCGATCATATTGTCAACCTGGTCGGGCCGGATCATGTCGGCTTCGGTTCTGATTTCGACGGAGTCGGCAGCCTGCCGAACGGGCTGACAGACTGCTCCATGGTTCCTGCGATAACCCGGGAGTTGGTGGCCCGCGGGTACTCGGATGTTGATATAGGCAAGATCCTCGGAGGCAACTTCATGCGGGTATTCAGAGAAGTGTGCGGTGGGTAGCTGAAGCCAGCGGCTGAAGGGTCGTTCGTATGCCAAGATCCTTCTGTGAGTAGGAGTGCTGGAAAAATCCAAGATGGGACCTGGTGATAATTACTATCGGCAGGGAAGGTATGCCTTGCTCCGGACAAGCCGGGGGATTATCTTTGTATTCTAAATGAGCGACGGGGACGGCTCCTCACGCCACCGGACCGGCCCGAAATCCTCCAAATCCTGTTTCAAATGTCGCTCATTTTGAGTAGAATGGCGCTCCTGAGAAGGTGGACGGCTCAAGCATATTATTGAACAAATAGAGCCTGAGAGGCGTCAGCTTGATATTAAGTCAATTCAGTTCAGAGTGTGAGGTTGTAGTGATTGTCCAAAAAGTCCTTAAGCACTGGTGCAAGACAAACATAAGCATGAGAAACCGAAAGTTCACTCCAACCAGATTAGCCGCATCCCTTTCGTTGCTGGCGGTTGCAGCCGCTGGCTCGATTTACGGAGAAGTCGCGCCCGGAGCGACTCGTTCGGGCGGATCGGGACAGTACGCAGCAACGGCTTCGCCGGCCTACTGTCTGGCCATGCACGATATTGGCGGATTCAGGCTCGGCGTCAGCAACAACGGCACGATATCAAGCCTGTATTCGTCATCCGGTCAGCAGGATTGCTTCACCGGTGAGCGGGTGCCGGCCCTGGAATATCCCAAAGGGTCCAACAGTCGATATCTATTCGGCGCCGCTTTCTGGATAGGCGCGGTGGTCGGTCGCGACACACTGGTCTCGGTCGGTCTCGACGGGTGGTCATACAACAGTGAGTTCAACCCGGATGAACCACCGATCGGCAATATGATCTTCAGATCTACTATAGATCCTACCAAGCCGGAGTACGAAGGTGCAATTTCGGAGCAGGATTATATTGGTGTATACACCGACACTTTTACGAGTGGTGTTCAGGGCCTGGGCAACGACGTTATTGATGGCCGACCTCATTTGCCAATCAATGTCGAGGTAACGCAGCGCTCCTTTGCCTGGTCATATTCTTACGCGGAAGATTTTGTGTTGTTTGATTATGCTATCAAGAACATCGGTCATCAAAGACTCAAACGGGTATTTCTTGGTATCTACGTGGATGCGGATGTTCATGCGGAAGCCAATCTGGGGGGATTCGCAGATGATATCTGCGGTTTCCTTCACAGCATCGACGCGGCTTACCTTCCCCGGCAGTGTCCGGATTCAGACGTTGTCAATCTCGCGTTTATATCGGATAATGACGGCGATCTGACGATGCCTCCCGGTATGGATGTACCTCACGTGACAGGTGTTCGTGTAGTCCGTGCGCCCCAGGACTCGCTTGAGGTATCGTTTAACTGGTGGGTGGGTAATGCTACTCCAGCTCTGGATTTTGGTCCTCAGACCGTAGCCGAGTTTCGGGATCTTAGTACTGGCGGCACAGGCACGCCGGAGGGTGACCGTAACAAGTACGCATTTCTGAGCAACGGCGAGTTTGACTATGACCAGATATTCACGGCGGCCATCAATCCGGTGGATTATCCGGAGTGGATGGCTCCCAATCCATTACTGGCCAACGACCTGGCCGACGGTTTTGACACCCGCTACTTGCTGTCGTTTGGGCCTTTTGACATCGAACCGGGCCAGGTCCTGCCGCTTTCCTTTGCGTATGTGGCCGGCGCTGATATGCACACAGATCCGACTAACATCAACAATCTGGCGGAAGGTCCACCCTATGATCCCGAGGAATACTACCGCAATGTTGATTTTTCAGACCTGGGAGCGAACGCCACCTGGGCGGAGTGGATCTATGACAACCCCGGTGTTGACACAGACAGTGATGGATACTCCGGCGTATTTTATCCCTGTACGACCAGTCATGGTGATCCTCCCGTAATAAAGCAGATAGCCCGCCGTGGAGATGGCGTTCCTGATTTCAAGGGTGCCAACCCGCCGCCGGCGCCTTATACCCGGGTGGAGCCGTCGATCGGCGGTATTCGGGTAGTATGGAACGGGGCCCGTTCGGAGACGACGGTCGACAATTTCTCAGGTGAGATAGATTTTGAGGGCTACCGCGTCTATATCGGTCGAGATGAACGTCGTTCCAGCCTGTCGGTGTTGCAGTCGTATGACTTTGAGAATTACAACAAGTGGGTGTGGGATGATTCTCTTGTAGTCGGTGGCCTCCTGGGCGGTTTTGATTTGAAGGAGAGTCCTTTCAGCCTCGACAGGCTGCGATGCTTATATGCACCGAATGGATGTAATGATACTGTATGGCATCCTTCTACCTATCCGCGCAACAATCCTTTCGCCTCCGGGGATTCTCTGTTTTATTTTGAGCCTCAGGACTTCAATCGTTCGGTTCTGGCGAATGAGGAAACCGACAGCATTGTAGCGACGACGGAGATTCGCAAGCTTTATCCGGATGCTTTGATTCCTGAGCAGAAGTGGATAGAGCATCGTGATTCGATACCCGATTCGATCTGGTCGAATCAGGTCCTTCTGGACAGTTTGCTGGTTCCCGAGCTGTTAGCTGAGGGTGATACGGTCTTCAAGTATTACGAATACGAGTTTGTGGTAGAGGATCTTCTGCCGACGATTCCTTACTGGATTAATGTGACGGCCTTTGACTACGGTTCACCGCAGTCGGGTCTTCCGTCTCTGGAGACATCACCTACGATTCTCCCGAGCGTGAGCTATGCCATGGAGGGAGCTCCAGATCCATCCAAGACGGATGAGTTGTCGGTGTATGTCTGGCCGAATCCATATCGTCTGGATGCGGGTTATCGTTCCAGTGGCTACGAGGGATTTTTCGAGGATGAGCGTACTCGTCCGGATGATCGTGTTCGCCGGATTCATTTCGGTGGTTTGCCTCCCAGGTGTACAATTCGGATTTACACGCTGGATGGTGACCTGGTGCGGGAGATAGATCACGATATTGATCCGGGAGATCCCTTGGCCTCGCATGATTCCTGGGATATGATAACCCGGAACACCCAGTTGGCTGTTTCCGGTCTGTATTACTGGACGGTTGAAGCCGACGGATTCAAGACACAGATAGGCAAGCTGGTTCTGATACTATGAAGGCCGGCCATTCCGTTTAAATCACACCAGGCAGTCGTAATCCTATATCTGGAACAGGTATTGTAGCTTCACAAAGAACTGGCGTGAGGTCAGGCGGTTTGCGGCATAGCTTTCCTGACCCTGCGCAGCCAGCATCGAACCGTCCTGATTCAGTCCGTAACGTCGTTCGTAGTCATAAGTTGAACCGACATAGAACAACGTGAACGGGTTGATCCGATAGGTAATCAATGGGTCAAGATCCCAGGTCTGGTAGAAGTCATTGTACTGAAATACGAGCCGCACTGACAGCTCCCGGTTGTACTGGTAGTTCAGGCGAGTGCGAACGATATTGCCTCTGAAAAACTCGGCGTCCGTGTTTACATCCTTGCTCACGGCATACACAAAGGAGCTGCTGGACTCCAGGCGGTCCATGGGCTTAAGATGGACCGAGGCACTAAGGTCGGTCTGTTTGCCGATCGCTCTTGGCCCTCGCGCAATCTGGTGACTGTAGTTGATGCCTCCGCTGAGAGACAGCAAGTTGCTGGGTGTGGCGTGGAGGCACAGGTGCCAGGCCCAGATATCGTCGAATTCAATGCCGGCGTATTTTTCAGATCCTCTCATGTATTGCATGTGCGTACTGGTTTGAGCCTTCCTGAAGTTTGTCTCAAGATTAAACTTCACCCATTTTTCCTTCCATTCGCCGGCGGTATTCCAAAACTGGGCCGCAAAAACGTTCGGTTGGACAGATTCAATGAGCCCGTCGTCACTGCGGAAGATATACCTTGCTATGACGCTGGCCTGTCGGCGATCGTTCAGGGGTTCATAGCCGTTATCGGCGCGGTAAGTTGAGCTAATCTCCGAGTATCGACCGCTGAGATAAACATCACTGGAAATGTAATCCAGAAGTCCTATGTAGGCATGTCCCCAGAACGACTCGCCATCGAGTCCGGCCGTGTGCTCGCCATCAAATTGATAATCGTTGAAAGGAGTTTCTATCACGGTGCCGTTAGCGAATTGCCTGACAGTATCAGCTTCGGTCAGAACTGGTTTGGATGGCTCATCGGTATAGCTGGCCACCGCCTGCCACTGAAGGCAGAAGCTCTTTGAGAGGCGGAATGAACCGTCGGCACTGAAAGCCGAGCCCGACCCGCCGCCTTCAAACCGGCGGTCGGTGAGCAAGAAACCAACCTGTGAGTTGTCGCCGTATGTCAGCCGGGAACGCAGAATATTGGTGGTACTCTTTCCGACCAGAAGAGGCCGGGTGCTGAACTCTTCAAATGGGATAATCATCGGGCTGGTTTCATCGTGAGCGGCGAGCCAGGCGATGCTTGTCCGGCCCGTTCTTAAGGTCATTTTGGCTGCAAAGTCAGGGTCGTTTATGGAGCGCGTGTCTACGGTCTCATAAAGAGTGCTGAATAGATCGCTTCCTTCCTGGAAGAAAGGCCGCTTCTCCGGGAAATAAAGAGCTGTGGTGGTGTTCACGTCGACCTGGTCGGCATCTGCCTCGACCTGGCTGAAATCCGGGTTGTAGGTGGCTTCAACAGTCATGTTCGACGAAGGTGAATATTTGGTGCCAAGTGACAGCTCGCCGTAGGCATCTCCATTAAGAAAGTTGACAGCGTTGCTCGTGTCTATCGTTAGCGCACCGGCCTGGTAGGCTGTGTATGCCGGGAGAATCTCAATGCCCATGCCTGGCTCAACGTCTTTGATGCCGGTCAAGGTACCCCACTGACACATTTGGCACTGTTCGTCACGGTCCTCCGCGGCCCAGGAAAGGCAGTATGTCACTTCACGTTCGTGATATCTAAAGAACTGTACTCTCCAGGTCTGTTCTTCGTTGCTTGGGAACCGGAGGCTGGAGAACGGAACAGCCATCTCCACCTGAAAGCCAGAATCGGTAACGTGCCCTGCTGATTCCCAGATAAGGTCGAATCTGGTATCCCACCCCATGGCGGGGGTGCTTAACGCATCGTACTGAACTCCATAGGAGTTGGCAAAAAGAATATATCCCCATGCGGCGTCACCATAAGTATCGATAAAAATACCGACGTTATCATCCCCCGGGGTACGGTCGCGCTCGGTCATTCTGGAGCGAGTTTTGTCAGGATCATCATAGCAGAAGAACGAGACATAAAGGTGATCGTCGTCATAGGTTATAAAGGCTTTGGTCTCCACAGGCGGCTTGATCTGATCGCCCGGATAGCTCTCGACGAAACCGTCGGCCATGGCAGCACCACGCCAGCCCGGATCATCCAGGCGGCCGTCGATCTTGATCTCGCCGGCAGTTCTCTGTACGTGAATCGACGGCAAGTATTGGGCGGCGAAACCGTCCTGGGCCGCCGCCGCAGCCGGCATGAACTGACAAAAGGTCAGTGTAGTGACGATGATTGTAATTGAGCGGAAAAAAGGTTTTGTGAGCATGTTCGCGGACCTCCTGTTGTGTGCTGCCTGCCCTCGCCCTAACAGCAAAGGTCGGGCCTCCTGCAATTGAACCCGGTCATAAGGGCCATTACGAATGGTACGTGTCATTTGTTGCCACAAAATACCCCGAGTCTTATCACCCATCACTGCCAGGGGGCAAGACGGGCAGACAAGTACTGAAGAACCGCGCCGGTCCGGCTTTTGGTATTGCTTTCGCGGCTCAAAACTCCGATCTTGGCTCAGTTTCAGGCGGTAAATGCGGTGTAAGTGCATCGGGAACTGCCGGATAGGAGCGATGAATGAAAGTCAGGTATGTACGTTACAGTGTGCTGGTCATCATTCTGGCGCTTGTACTATATCTTGCGTTTGGCTACGGGACGCGGTCATTCGAGGCTTACTGTCCGTTTGGAGGTGCTGAAAGTCTGTGGGGTCTGTTTACGACTGGTGAGTTCACATGCGCTCTCAGCCCTTTGAACCTGTCGATGCTTTTGGCTCTGCTGGTGCTTGCCCTGGTGTCGAAGAAAGCTTTCTGTGGCTGGGCATGCCCGATCGGTTTTTTCGGAGAACTTCTGGGCCGGGCTGGATGTGCAGTGACCGGCCGACGTCTTCATCCATCTCAGCGATTGAATGGCGCTCTGAAACTGCTACGCTATATCGTGCTGGTCCTGTTCCTTGTTCTTACGTACAAGACGGGTGAACTAGTTCTGCGTGGTTATGATCCTTATTATCTCATTTTCTCTGGTGTTGGTCACGGCACGGCCGGGGTTGTGTCCTACATTGTCCTTGTCGGGCTTGGCATAGGGGCACTGATAGTCCCGATGTTTTTCTGTCGTTACTTTTGTCCTATGGGAGCTGTATTCGACCCGTTCAGCCGTCTGGGGCTGATTAAAATTACTCGGGATGGTGAAAAGTGCACTGAATGCGGAAACTGCCAGACAGCCTGTCCGCACAGCATTCCGGTTCAGAGTTTCTCCCGAGTCAGACATCGGGATTGTACAAACTGCTTTGAGTGTGTGGATGCCTGCCCGGAAGGGGACGTTCTCACTGTGAGGGCGAGCATTTAGAGGATTACTATGAAGATTCCAAAACTCATAATTCCACTGCTGGTCATCGCGGCTCTGATCGGCGGATATTCGCTGCGAGCGGCCTTTACACAACCGACCACCAACGTGACGCTGGGCTCCAGCCAGGGGAAGCAGCTCGAGTGCATTGTCAGCGGAGTCAAATGCAAGGGGACGGCCCGGTATTTTACCTCGCTTTACGAGGGAGTTGACGGTATAGGCGGTATAGAGACATTCGCGGCTGATCATCGAGCGATATTTACGTATGATCCATCCGTCATCACTCCCGAGGATATACGACGGATAATGGAAGCGCCCATCCCTCTGGGTGAGGGGGATACGGCGCAGGTGTTTGAGTGTCTGTCAATGAAAGAGCAGTGATGACACTGTCCTCCGGGGTGATTACCCTTGTATCCTGAAGCCGCCGCCCCGGATTCCATTTGTTTTTGATTTGCCAAACAGACTAGACAGGTCTACCTTGTCTTCCAGTTGCTGAATCCATTCGCCGGATCAGGATTATGAACGAACCGGAGCACAATGATGACAGAACTCAGAGTCTCGTAATGCTCAAGGGTGGGGTAGTGGTTTCACACTACCGGATCATCGAGAAGATCGGGGCCGGCGGCATGGGGGAGGTGTACCTCGCTGAGGACACCGAGTTAAACCGCAAGGTTGCGCTCAAGTTTCTTCCTCCTCACCTGTGTCAGGATGCCGATTGCCGGGCACGATTCAAGCGTGAAGCCCAGGCCGCGGCTGCGCTCAGTCATCCCAATATCATCACCATCTACGAGGTGGCCGAGCATGAGGGGCGACCGTTCTTTGCCATGGAGCTTGTCGAGGGCCGTTCGTTGCGCGAGTTTGCAGATTGGAGAGAACTGGAATTCGAGAAAATAGTCAATCTGGCCATTCAGATTTGTGACGGTCTCGGTGCAGCTCATGATAAGAATGTGATCCACCGTGACATCAAACCTTCCAACATATCGATTGACGCGTACGGCCGTCCAAAGATACTCGACTTTGGACTGGCTGCCATACAGGGTGGAGAGCACCTGACGAAGACCGGCTCAACGATGGGAACGGTGCGATACATGTCCCCGGAACAGGTTCAGGGAAAAGAAGTAGACAGCCGATCCGACCTTTTCTCGCTCGGAGTGGTTTTGTATGAACTTGTGACCGGCCGTTCACCATTTTCGCGTGAGAACGATGTTGCGTCAGTACAGGCGATCCTGACCGAAGTGCCGGAGCCGCTGGCGAAGTATCGATCAGGTGTGCCGGAAGAATTTCAACGGACGGTTTCCAAGCTGCTGGAGAAAGACTCCTCGACCCGGTACCAGACCGCGGCCGGGGTAATAAGCGACCTGAGACGGCTGGGCGGTCCGACTCAGAGCATGAGCGTGGAGACACCTGCTCGCCGCCGGGCAAGTTGGCCGCTCTGGATCGGCGCGGGAATTGTAATGGCCGCAGTGGTCATTGCCTTGTATACGTTTTGGTCGATGGAACAGGCGGGCGAGAGCGGGGGCAGGAAGATGCTGGCTGTGCTGCCATTTGAGAACCTGGGCAATCCTGAAGACGAGTATTTCGCTGACGGCATTACCGAAGAGATCACCGCTCGATTGGCTGCAGTCCGAGAACTCGGAGTAATCGCCCGCACTTCAGTACTTCAGTACAAGGGAACGACCAAGTCGATTGCAGAGATCGGAGACGAGTTAGGGGTGGACTACGTGCTGGAAGGCACAGTTCGCTGGCAGAAAGTTCCCGGATCTGCGGGCCGGGTGCGGGTCACGCCCCAGTTAATCAAGGTGTCGGATGCTACCCACGCCTGGGCAGATATATACGACGATGTCATGGCCGAAGTGTTCGACGTTCAGACCGATATCGCCGAGCAGATTGTTGAAGCCCTGGGTATGACGCTGCTGGAACCGGCCAGAAATCAGTTGTCGCGTGCTCCGACGGATAACATAGAGGCTTTTGACTATTATCTTCAGGGGAACGCATTCTTCTCGCAGGGCTATCTTCACAAGAGACCCATGCAGGCTTCGGCCCAGCTATATCAGAGGGCGGTCGAGTCGGATCCCGGCTTTGTAACGGCCTGGGCAAGGCTGGCGCGAGCATATAATGAACTGTACTGGCATCAGGAGCGGTCACCCGCTGACCTGGCGCAGGCAGAACGGGCCGTCGCACAGGCATCTGCGATCAATCCCGATCATCCCGAAGTTCACATTTCAAAGGGCTCAATGTACTATCATGCCGGCGCCTACGGTGAAGCGCTCCAAGAGTTTAATGTGGCTCTGGAATCCATGCCTAATAATGCAGATCTTCTGGCAGAGATTGCATACTCCTTCTACCGGCAGGGATTG
>CP070824.1:1580670-1590059 GCA_020344395.1 Candidatus Zixiibacteriota bacterium
GTCTGCCACAAGATCTTATTAAATAATAGCTTACGACCTACATGCGAGTTGCGGCACGGGCCTTGCTTAATAGTGGCTCGGAGAAATAGTAGCTATAAGAACACTTTGGGATAGGCAATATGCCAGAAGAAGCTAAACAAAACGAAGAGGTCACACCGCAGCAGCCTTCAACCAAGTCGTCAGGCAGCGGCATGCTGAAGTATATCATATTCGGTGCCGGCGCTATTGTCGTTGTCGCCGTCGTCACTGTTGTGGCGCTTGTGCTGCTCGGCGGGGAAACGGCCCAGAGCACATCAGGTGCTCAGGCGATCAACTCAACGGACAATCCGCACCTGCGGTTCCCTCAACTCCCCGATCACAAAGGCGCGTCGGATAGCTCGGCTCCGGAGCAAGCGACCGAGGTCGCCGACGAAGATTTGGGGATGAGCGAGGAAGATGCTTCGGCCATAGACAAAATCATGGAAAGCTTGGCATTTCTGGACTACGAACCGGATGACGATGTGCTGGCCGCCCAGGAAGGGCGCATGACCAGGGAGGACTCTCTCGAACAAGTCAGCTGGCTTGAAAAAGAGAAAACGGCTCTGGTTGCCAGGGAAAAGGAACTCAACGGTCGGGAGAAAGACTTGGAACGTCGGGAAAAGGAAATAAACAAGAAACTTCTCAACCTTGAGCAGGTGGAGTCGGCCCGAACAGCCCAGCTCGCGAAGCTTTACGACGGAATGGATGCCCGGTCAGTAGCCAAGTTGATGGCAAACCTTGATGACAAGACGGTAGTGTCGATTCTGCCACGGATGAAGCTGAAAAACGCTTCCGCGGTCTTGCAGCTTCTGCCGGCACAACGAGCCGCCAAACTCTCAAAACAGATGATAACAATCGCGGATAAATAAATGACCCAGATGCCGATGAACATATTCGACCTATTAATGGGGGACGTGGGAAACCTGTCGGCCGGTCCCGTGACCGGCAAGTCGGGGCCTGTCGATGGTGCTGAGGGCCTCTTCGATACCCTCATTAATAGTTATCTGGCCTCAGGTGTAAATGCTACGGGCGAAAATCCTCTTGGATTCCTTGTCGGTAAAGCACCTGCCGCCGACCCGGTCCGGACGGACTCCCCAACTATTGGCGATGAGATTGCCGCGAAAATCGGTGAAAACTGGCCCGGAACGGTGAGCGAAAACGTAGCCGAATTCAATCGCCAATTGCTGTCGATTCTGCCCAGGCAATCCGGCGTCATCCGCGCTAACGTGCACGATGGTCTAGACTCCAAGCTAGCTGAGTTGGAACCGGGGACCTATGAGATTTTATCCGCCAAGATCGAAAATGGTAATATCGCTCTGGAAGTCGTAGCCAAAGATGCTCCGGGCAAGGCGATTAAGGTATCCATACCGGCTGACGTGCTGAATAACCCGGCCAACGCTCAGATGGGTGGTCTGACGACACCAAGGGTGGCATTGGGAACAGAAGCTTATCGACTCGAGAGTATCCTATCACAACTGAATCTTAGAGAGATTCACGTCGAAGCTTCGCCCAAATCCGAGCATCTGTCCGAAACAGCACGCCCGGTTAACATTACTCTCGTCGCCGAGACTACAGCGGGCGAACATTTGCTCAGGGCGCGGCTGGACCGCAGCCGAGTCAGGGTATTTGAACCAGAGGTGCCGACCTCGTCGAATGGACACAAAGCCAGCATCGGACGCCCTCTGACCGCAAGCCCGGTAACCGGCGCCGCCAAAGTCTATACACCACTGGGAGTATACAGCAATACTACAGCTAACACCGCGGTACGCTCCAATCCAATTTTAACGACCACTAACGCTGAATCCTGGTCGAGTCTTTCCGGGACCGATACCAACACCAAAACAGTTGATGGTCAGCAGACTCTGGAACCTTTGTTCGGTTACGATGCCAAGTCTGCGGACGATCAATCGACGGCCGGCAAAACCGAAGCGCAGAATGTCCGGTTTATGCTGCCGGACGACGTCGGTGCCAGGTTGAGAGTAAACGGCCGGGCGGTTCACATAAGGATAGAACCGGAACACCTCGGTCCGGCGCGTCTGAGTCTGTCCATGGCCGACGACAAACTCAAGGCCAGAATAATCGTTGAGTCGGTGCCGGCAAAAGCAGCGCTGGAGCAGAACCTCGACCGTCTCATCAACGAGCTGAACAAGGCGGGTATCGAAGTTGATAATATTGAGATAACCATAAATAACGGCGACGCCCATAATCAGATGCTGGGTCGTCAACCCCACTGGCGTCACCGCGTGGCGACGCGGTTGCCAAAGCCCGACGCCGATTCTCCGGGACCGGCCGAAATTCCGATCGTTCCGCCTCCGGCTGCCTCAGCCGGTTATGCCGGGCCGGCCGGAGTGAACCTGTTAGCATAGGAAAAAAGTCATGGGATTTATATCACCAATAGCCACAGACTCTCAGGGTAATCCGAAGGCGACCGGAAGCATGCAGTCGCTCGGAAAGGATGACTTTCTGCAGCTTCTGGTCACCAAACTGGAACACCAGGATCCTCTGAATCCAATGGAGGATGAAGACTTTATCGCCCAGTTGGCGCAGTTCTCATCTCTGGAGCAGATGTACAACATCGCCGAGGGGATCAATTCCTCCAACCAGTGGGACTTCCTGCAGATGCAATCGATAAACAATGTCATGGCCTCCGGACTGATCGGTCGTGACGTGAAGGCCGAATACAGCGGCGTATACGTCGATGCCAGTAATAGCCCGCAGATTACGTACACGCTTCCGACGGCAGCAGAGCAGGTTCAGTTTGTAATTACCGACGAGATGGGCACTCCGGTGGCCACGCTGTACCAGGATAGCGTCAGTCAGGGCGTCAACACCTTCACGTGGGACGGTACCGACGATCAGGGCAACCGCGTTGATGAAGGGTTCTACGTCATTGAAGCCACGGCGTTGACCGAAGCCGGTACGGCCATCGAACCCAGCCTGTCGCTGGTCGGCACGGTGGAGGCAGTGGTCTATCGTGACGGTTCGGCGTATTTGAGAGTTGGCGGTACTGAAGTTCCGCTGGGCGATATCACCGCCATCGGCCAAGCCGGGACTTATACTCAGGTAACTGACAATCAGGATGATTGATATACAAGGAAGGTAAGAAATGGCTGACGGACATGCTATGAGGATTAACAATTACCAGAGGCCGGTCAATCTCATCGAGATTGCGAATCGCTCAAGGATTAATCGCGCCGACGCCAGGCCGGAGGAGACTTCCTTCAAGGACATGTTCTCACGGGAACTGGCCGAGAATCGGCAGATCTTTTTCTCGAAGCATGCACAGGAACGGCTCCATTCGCGGGGGATAAATCTTTCGGAGGAAACCCTCAGCAACATCGCTGACGCTATCGACAAGGCGGAGGTGAAAGGTTCCAGGGAGACACTCGTGCTGGCCGACGAGGCCGCCTTTGTGGTGTCCGTGAAGAATCGAACCGTCATCACGGCATTTGACCGGGAGCATCTGCGCGAAGGCGTCGTAACCTCAATAGATTCGGCGGTAATTATATGAGCATAGATAACAAAAAAAGAATCAAAAGAATAACTATTGAAGCAGAGATTGGACTCCATGTTGATGGAGAGGTCTCGCTTACAAGCATGGAGGTAACTTAACCATGATGGCATCACTGTTTTCCGGAGTGTCCGGACTGAAGAATCATCAGGTTAAAATGAACGTGATTGGCAACAACATCGCCAATATTAACACTATTGGCTTTAAGACCAGTCGCGTGAATTTCCAGGAAGCCCTGGTGCAGACGCTTCAGGGCGCCGGGCGACCGTCATCAGTTCTGGGCGGTACCAATCCGGTCCAATTGGGACTGGGTATGGAGGTATCCTCGATTGACACGCTCTTTCAACAGGGCGGTCTCGAGACAACGGGTCAGATCACCGATCTGGCTATCCAGGGCGAAGGGTTCTTCGTACTGGGCGATCTGAACGACAACAGGTTCTACACTCGTGCCGGAGCCTTCGGCTTTGACGCCAACACGAACCTTGTCGATCCGGCGACGGGACTGTTTGTCCTGGGTAAGATGGCCGATGAGCAGGGTATCATTCCTTCGCTGGCCACAACCGGCCCGATCACTATTCCTTTCGGGCAGCAGGACCCGGCCCAGGCCACGACCATTATCACCCTGGCCAACAACCTGAACGCTTCGGCCACCGAGTCGGTAGCCGACCTGCTTCAGGCCGGCAGCTCGAACGTCAACGGCGTTTCCGGTATCGCTGAAGATGGTGTCGGCGGTACCCATGTCATTACCATCACGGGCGCCCAGGCCCAGGCGGCTTCGGTAACGAGCATAGCCGGGTTGAGCCTGAACCAGACCCTTGACGATCCAGCCCTGAATGTCAACGATTTCACGAATTTTTCCATCACCATCGATAATACCCGTACCGAGCCGATTGTGGGTCTGACAGGCAGTTCGACTATAGCTGATTTGATTTACGCCATTAACCTGATTGCCGGCTTAACAGCCGAGTTTGACAGTACCACCGGTTCAATCGTGATCACGCGTGATATGGCTGGATCGCCGTCCGAATACGGCTTCGAATCCTCGGTCTCCGTTAACAACGGTCTTGACCGGAATATTGTTGCTGGCGTCTTCGGGATACCGGACGGGTTAACTTTCGTATCTTCGGGCGGTGCCGCCACGACTTATGTTGCAACGGATACTTTCACGCCCCTTGTGGGCAGTGGAGCTGCCACCGGTCCGTTCATATCGCTTCTCGATCTCGTTATCGATGACCAGACGGGTCTGGTAGTGGGACTTGACAACTTTGGCGGCGGCGGCGTGGAAATCACCACGTTTGCGGGCGGATTGATGCCTACCGCCGTAGGACAGGAGCTGATCATTGAGACAGCACCGACGACACACTCGATGTCGATTGCCGTGTTCGATTCACTGGGGGAGAAGCACATCCTGTCCATCGAGTTCTTCAAGTCAGCTCTGGATAACCGCTGGGAGTGGGGGGCTTCGACCCTCGGGACCGAAACGATTAGTTCGGGCTCGACCGGCTACGTGCAGTTTAACCCGGACGGTTCGTTAAACACGTTTGAATACAACGGCGGCGCCCAGAGCATTGTCATGGACCCGGACAACGGGGCGCTCAGCTTGAGCATAGAAGTGGACGCCGGGACCGTAAACACTTACGACGGTCTCACCGGCTTCTCTTCCGGTAGCCACACCGCTTCGATTATCGGACAGGATGGCTACGGACTGGGAATTCTGGAGAAGATTTCAATCGACCAGACCGGAAATATCTCCGGGTTCTTCTCCAATGGTGTGACCAGAATTCTGGCGCAGATCATTCTCGCGGACTTCTCCAACGAAGCGGGATTGCGCAAGGTCGGTCGCTCCATGTACCAGGAGTCGGCTAACTCGGGCGAGCCGGTTGAGGGTGTTGCCGGAGCGACGATCGCAGGCACGCTGTCTTCGGGTGCGCTGGAATCGTCCTCGGTTGATATCGCCCAGGAGTTCACCAGCATGATCACGGCCCAGCGCGGTTTCCAGGCCAACGCCCGGATCATTACCACGTCGGACAACATGTTGGACGACCTGGTTAACATTAAGAGGTAAACGGTAAATGATAAAGGTTACCCGATTAAATGACACGGATCTGGTAATCAATGCCGATTTGATAGAATTCGTTGAAGCGATTCCGGATACGATAATATCACTTACTACCGGTAAGAAGATTATGGTCAAGGAATCGATCGATGAAATAATAGACAGGGTAGCTCAGTTCAAGCGGAAATCAGGTGTCCGGGTTAAATCCCCGGATACCTCGACCGCTACGGAAGGGAGTTAACGATGCCAATTGAAGATGATAAGACGACGATAGAAAGCGGTGCACAACCGGCTTCCGAAGCCGCCTCGGCCCCGAAGAAGAAGGGCGGGATGCTGGTATTTGCGGGAATCGGTGTCGTCGCCATAGTCGTCGGGATAGCCCTGGCGCTATTCGTGATAAAACCCATGATGTCGGATTCCGGAGGAAGCGGCGATGGTTCGGCGAATGTTGAATCGAAGTCCGATGGACACGGCAAGAAAAGCAAGGCCAAAGGTCACGGATCCGAGGCGCTGATTCATGAAATCAGCAACATCGTGGTCAACCCGGCAGGCACAGGAGGTTCGCGGTTTCTGTCGGCTTCGTTCGGGTTCGAGCTGGAATCCGCGCAACTTCTGCAGGAATTTCAGCAAAAAGAACCGGTCATACGCGATGCTCTTATAACCATTCTGTCATCGAAGACAGTGGCGCAGCTCACCGATCCGAAACAGAAGGAGATCGTACGGTACCAGATACGAAAGCGTGTTTCGCAGATTATGAATACGGAGAGCCTGGCCGGCGTGTATTACACGGATTTCGTTTTACAGTAAGGATAATCGTATCGTGGCAAAGATTCTCTCACAGGACGAAATAGACGCTCTGCTCACCACTGTCGGATCGGCCGAGACGACTCCGGAAGAAAACAGTTTTGATGATGATAAACTGAAGTCCGTTATCGCGTACGATTTCAAGCACCCCAATCGGGTGTCGAAGGACCAGATCCGAACCCTGGAGAACATGCACGACAACTTTGCAGGGCATTACGGTTCCACGCTATCAGCCATTATGCGCACGATTGTAGATGTTGATCTGGTGTCGGTTGATCAGATAACTTATTCCGAATTCATCATGTCGCTGGTAACTCCGTCATGCACCTACACTTTCTCCGCAGAACCGCTAGAGGCCGTCTGCCTTGTGGATTTCAACCCGACGCTCACGTTTTCATTCATCGACCGGATGTTTGGCGGCAACGGTAAGATTCTGGAGACAGAGAGGGAACTCACCGGAATCGAGAGATCGGTTATGACCAGACTCGCCAACAAGTTGTATCGCGACCTGGAAAGGGCCTGGGAAAACATCGTAAGGATGCAGGCCGAGAATAAAAGTTTTGAGACGAACCCACAGTTTATCCAGATCGTTCCGCCCGGCGAAACCGTCGTGGTCGTGTCTTTTCAAATCAAATTGTTTCAGTCGACCGGGCTCCTGACGATCTGCTATCCATATGTTTCTCTCGAGCCGATTATCACGAAGCTGTCGGCCCAGAATTGGATTGATGCCACCAAGAAGAAAAATCTCGATAGCGACCGTCATATAAATCTGTGCAACGTCAACAAAGTGAACGCCGAACTCTCGGCGCACCTGTTAAGAGCTAATATAAAGATGAAGGATTTCCTGGAGCTAAAGGTCGGCGACATCATCCCGTCCGACGTCAAGATCAGTGAAAATATATCCGTCTTTGTAAATCATCGGAAGAAATTCATTGCTCGCCCTGGTCTGTCAGGCAAGAAACGCGCCATCCAGGTAATCGAGCACTGCGAGGAAGAAAAATTGGAGGTTGAATAGAATATGGCTGATGAAAAAGATCTTGAGACTCCGGCTCAGCCGGAAGCCCAAAACGAGCCTGCCGGACAGGAGCCGGTCGCCGAGGCACCCAAACCGGAAGAGAGCGGCCCTGATGCGGCCGTAGCGGGTGCCGAGGAAAGCGCTCCGGCGGCCCAGGAGCCGCCTGAAGGTGCCACGCCTGAAGACGCGACCCCTGAAGAGGCGGCCCCGACGAGTGATCCCGAGGCCGATATGATGGCGATGTTGGAAGATCTGCCCGAAGACGAGCAGAAGGCTGACGTCGACGACATCAATTTCTCCCAGACGTCAGTGTCAAAGGCGGAGTTCCAGCAGCTGTCGGAGCCAGCCGGGGAGACCGAGGGGCGTAATATCGAACTCTTGATGGACGTGAACCTGCCCATCTCAATCGAGCTCGGACGGACCAAGATGTCGATAGCCGACATTCTTTCTCTGGGACCGGGATCGGTAGTTGAACTCAACAAGCTGGCCGGCGAACCGGTCGACCTGCTGGTGAACCAGAAGATAGTGGCCAAAGGCGAGGTAGTCGTGATTGACGAGAACTTCGGCGTCCGTATCACGCAGTTGATGACTCCTGAAGAAAGGTTGAAGTCGCTTGGAGACGACAGCTAAAACGAAACGTCGCTCGCAGCTGACGGTGATCATAATCGTTATAGTCGCGCTCATCGGTGTGCTGGTCATCAGGACCGACCAGGCCACGGCCGTGAAGTCCTCCGCCGCCACCACCGAAGTGACGACTACTGAGAATCAGACCGGCACAACCACCGGGCTGAAGACGGACGGTTTCTATTCGTCAGCCGCGCCATCGCTATTCAAATTGATCAGCGCCCTGGTGATAGTCATAGCCTGCATTTATGCGGGAGTCTATCTGCTCCGGCGACTGATGGGAAAGAAATACAGCGGTAATCGCCAGAGTAACCTCCTGGAGGTGCTCGAGACAACCTATATCGGCCCCAAGAAGACAGTCTCGCTGGTGAGAGTGGCTGACAGGGCTGTGCTGGTGGGGACCTCTGAAAATCATATCAGCCCTCTGGCGGAGTTGGATGCCGACGAAACGGCCCGGTTACTGGCCGCGGAAAGTACCGAAGAGGAAACGGAGAGTTTCAAGAAGGTTTTCAAGACCGCTGTGATGAAGCTGAAGGAAATCGGGTTAAAGCGAGCCGATAAGGCAGCTCTGGAGTCGTGAATCTTTAGGATCTGAGAGCCGTTTCCCGGCTGGATTAGCAAAGTGCCACGGCACTCCCAGCGACATGGATGTTGCGGGTATAGAGAGATATAGGACATGAAAAATACAATCAAGATTGCACTGCTCATTTGTCTCGGTCTACTGCTTTTCTCGGCAGACCTATACGCCCAGACACTGCCCAAGGTGTCGGTTGAGGTCGGCGAGTCCGAGGAGGCCGCCGATCTGTCGACGACCCTTCAGATCGTAATCCTGATGACGGTACTGGCCCTGGCCCCGTCCATCCTGATCATGGTAACATCGTTTATCAGGTTTACGGTAGTATTGTCGTTTCTTCGGCAGGCAATGGGCATCCATCAGATGCCTCCTAACCAGTTGCTGATTGCACTTGCGCTGATTCTTACCTTTTTCGTAATGTCACCGGCGATTAACAAGGCCTACACCGAGGGGATCAAACCCTATCTCGAAGAGCAGATTGATAAAGATACCGCATTTGACAATACAGTAGGACCCTTCCGGGAATTCATGCTGTCGCAGACCAGGGAAAAGGACCTTGCCCTGTTCGTTGATATAGCCAATCTTGAGACTCCCGAAAATGAAGAGGACATCCCCCTGCACGTGTTGATCCCCGGGTTCGTCATCTCCGAGCTGCGCACCGCCTTTCAGATCGCTTTCGTGCTGTTTGTCCCTTTTCTGGTAATAGATATGGTTGTCGCCTCGGTGCTGATGTCGATGGGTATGATGATGTTGCCGCCGATCATCGTGTCGTTGCCGTTCAAGATCT
>CP070824.1:1590159-1591445 GCA_020344395.1 Candidatus Zixiibacteriota bacterium
TAATCCTGCCACGGGGCGGGGAGAAAAACGTATCCTTCCAGAATCCACAGGGTCGGCACAAAGAGAACTGCGGCGAGAACATCCTTGAACAAATTCAGCCCGATTGGATGAACTGTTTCGCCACTTTTCTTAAACAGGATAACGGCTACCGCCCAGACAATGGCGGCAGTGAGGGCAAGGGTTTCACCCTGATATGGAATTAGTGCTATCGGCATCGCGCGGGTCCGTTCCGGTGTAGGCGGTATCAGCAGTCGAGATGTGCATGGAGTTAAAGGTAAGGTGAGATTGTCTTTATGCCAAGCTCGATTAACCGGGCACTCTCAAAAAAACAGCCACCCCTGGAGGATCAGGGGCGGCTGTTAAATAAAGATACAATTTTAAGATGCTTCGGCTACTTGGGTAACCTCGATTTCTCACCGACCCAAGCAGGTCGGAATGACGTTTTCAGTCGTCAAAAAACTTTGGCGCGGCGGTTAACCGGAGGCTTCTCAGGCAACGACTGCAAACGCGATCGGTTCGTGTCACTGGTTAGCAATTTCAAAAGGATGTATGACCTCGCAACCTCTGCCGGGAAGATACAGAACGTGGAATAATGTGTCAACTCAATAATGCCGGCCGACACAAGATTCTGAACGGATAGCTTTGCGCGAACGCGATTGGCGAAAGTCGTGTGACCGGAGTGGTGCAATCCCGGCCAAATCGACCATTAGACAAGAAGATAACGACAATTGAGAATCCTGCGCTGGCAACCGGTCGGCAAGTTCAGTACTCGCTGAGCCTGACGATAATTACGGTGTAAAAGCATTATGACCAGCCGGCTGCCGGGCGCCAGTAACAAGCGGCTTGAATTGCCGGGGCATTTATTGTAGTATAGGTAACGAACTTTCAACAAGAGGATTCATCGTGAATAGAATATTACTACTTTTCGTGACCGCGATACTGATGGTCGCTTGCTCCAAACGGCCACAAACGCTGGCTGAATTGGAGGAGGCCGGGAAGAAAGCCTACCTGGAGGAAGATTACATCACCGCGCGCAATTACCTCGGCCGGGCCGTAACAATGAAGTCCTCCGACCGCGATGTGCTTTACTTTCTCGGGATGAGCTACCAGCGGGAGTTTCTGCTTGATTCGGCGCTGTTCTACCTCAGGCGAGCGGATCTTCTGCATCCCAATGATCGCGAAGTCAACTCGGTCATGTATCCTATCGCCGCTCAACTGGGTGAGTGGGAACTGGCGACAAGAGCCATCATGGTCATGGTTGTGACCGGTGATTCAATTGAGCAATA
>CP070824.1:1591545-1597097 GCA_020344395.1 Candidatus Zixiibacteriota bacterium
GGGGGCATCAAACACCGTCGGTTCAATGACAGGATTAGAGACATACTCCGCGATCTCAACGACTTCCACCTGCCCGGTCTGAAGGGCGGTTTCCTGATGGCGAAAGGCAACCATCAGGCCCTCGACGTCACGGTAATCATAGTAGAGAGTTTCCCTGCGGTCCTCCCCTTCGAATACCTGACTTTTCAGCAGGAGATAAGTGTCAGTGTCAAAATAGTACGTGTGCACGTCGCGATTGATGTTGTTTCCAATATCAACAACATAACACTCGCTGGTGTCGACCCTCTCGAGGCGGCGGAATATGACAGAGAAAACTTCGGAATTGGGATCGGCGTATTCGTAGAGGGTCATCAGTTTCGTTACCTGCTCGCGCTTCCTGGCGGCCTCGTCCGGTTCGGTGATCTTCTGAAGCTTACCGTTTGAATCAACATTCCACTCGTATTCGCCGTTGTCCCCCTGGACGATCTTGAGAATGCCCAGATCAACCTCGGCCCGCGATCGATCCGGTTTGTGCACCCAGACTTTAATAGAACCGCTGAGACCGGCCACGGAGATATTCCCTTCAAACGTCAAGGTCTGTTCTGCCCTGAGTCGATCAAGGCCGCCCATTGACCTGAAATGATTGTTCAGGATCTCATACGGGTCGGTGAGATCCTGTGACGCCGCCGTTGAAACGACAATAACCGCCAGCAACGTAACAATAATGGCCATAGCTCGCATGGTCATGTTTTTCTCCTCTCTATGTATGACAGATTCCTCACTGGAATTTAGTCGTTGCTACGGCAGCCGACCAGCGGAAGTTGCACATTTTTTCTGTAAAACAGAACTTATCTGCCGATGACGGATCTGGCTGAGAGCCTGATCCTTAGTAACGGGGCCGGAAGCCCCTGCCCCGCCTCACCATAACGAACCTTTACGTTTCTGCCGATATATCTGTGAAGGACAGAATTGGCAGGGAATTCCATAGACAGAGGTGAGAAGGTGACAATCATGAAAACAGGATTTAAGGTCTGCATGGCGGCCGTGGCTGTCGTTGCCTGTATGGCAGCCTCCGCCGGTGCCGACGATTTCTTCAAGCAGGTGGCCACCACCGCTCCATTTGAGATGATGGGCGAAAGCGTACCGGCTATGGTCGATACGTCCGTAACCTGGGTCAGCCCGGACTGCGTCTACAACAGAACCAGCCAGGCGATCACCATTGCCCGGTTTGATCTGGGCGTAATCTATACCCTTGACCCGAGCGCCCGAACCTACACCGAGATCCCGATGGAAGCGATGACAGATTTTTCGGAGATGCTCTCCCAGATAGCCGGCGAGGATGAAGAGTTTGCCCGGGCTCTTGAAGAGTACAAGAAAACCGGCTCAGCCGAGATCCTCGAAGAGGCACGCGCCGAATTGGAGGATGACCCGGAGATGGCCGAGATGCTCGAAGGAGTTCTTCAGATGCTGATCGGTTTCGGGGACTCTTCCCACCCGGCCGTGACAGCAGTGGTCACCCCCACCGACGAGTATCGGAATTTCGGCCCGTGGAAGGCCCGCAAGTACTTCGCCACCATGACCATGCCCATGATGGATGGGATCGAATCTGAAATCTGGGCCACCGAAGATTTCGGTGTCAATTATGACAGGTTCATGAAAACTTGTTACGGCATGGCGGCAAGCTGGCCGGGGTTTTCCGAGGCCATGGAAGAATTCAGGAAGGTCAAGGGGATGGCCGTATACTCGACCGTTAACATGAGCGTGTTCGGAGCCCAGATGGAAGTGACTTCCGAATTGATCGAGCACATGCAGACCACTCCCCCGAAGGGTATCTACGAAATTCCGGACGGTTTCACGAAGGTTTCGCTGGGCGCTTTCGGCAGCGACTTCTGAGGCCGCGGCAAACTTTTCTTTTCTTGCCCGACACTCAAATGGCAGGCGTTGTGAAGATCAGCGCCTGCCGTTATTGTGTTCTGTGTCACATGACTGGTGGCCGGGAGGAAGCCCAGTGCTCAGCCCGCACTCGCCCCGTTGTGTCAGGTCTTGATCTCGTGAAAACGGGATTGTGACCTGACACGTAAGCACATGTCGGCCGGGTGGCCCACCCGCGCGCGGGTGGCCTCCTTGTTCTCCCCCTGAAGCTCGACAACCCTTCTTGTCATTCCAGCGCACGCCGGAATCCATTGACACGATCAGAACCCACGGCAAGCCGTGGGACACCCGGCAGCCGTAACCCTGAGCGGAGTCGAAGGGTGACGGCGAGACACCCGAAACCCAACACGCTTGACAAACGAGGCTATGATACGTCATTATTATCAGAGGAAAGGGCGCCGACGGGCGACCGGATGTGAGGTGAAACTATGCGGGTTATACTTGCACTTGCGGTGACACTGGTCGCCGGTCTGGTGATCGGGCTGTCATGCGACAAAGCCACCGAGCCGGAACCAACCGGTCCGAAGGAGTACCCGGTTTATTTCGCTGATCCCAACACCCATAGCGCATTTGTGTATGATCCGCTTACCGGAAAGGTGGATTCGCTGCCGATTCACGCGGACACGCGTGACGGCATGAGGGTTTCGCCGGACGGCCGTACACTTTATATGTCCAACTATTATTCGGTGGTCGCACTTGATCTGGTCGGAATGTCGTTCTCCACTGTTCTGGCGCGACGTGCAAAATTCGGGGTGGTCCCGTCCCCTGACGGCAGACTTCTGGCAGCGCTGGGGGATGATCTTGATATATATGATCTGGAGTCCATGTCGCTCATTCATCATGACACGAATGAGGTTTTGAACGGTTGCTTTGCCATTGACAGCAAGCGGTTTCATGTTGTCGCAAAAACCGGCGGTGGCCAACTCCCTCATGTGTACACCGTGAACTTGGGTAGTGGCAACCAGGTTACCAGAACTTTTTTTTCGCAAAGAGCACCAAGAGTGATTGTTCCCGACTCGGACAGCAGTCACTGGTATCTCATTCAGAGTGTCGGCATGTTCCTTGACCGGTTTGAAGTATATGATGTCTCGGCAGACTCAATCATCTTCGCAGATGATCTGGTGCCCGGCAACGGCCGGATTGCGGTCAGCCCCGATGGCAGGTATGTTTTTTATACAAATGTCGGGCCGTTTCTGGACATAGGGCAGCCGGACCCACCGTACACGATAACTGTCTATGATACTGAGACTAATCAGCGGGTCAAGGAGATCAGAACCGTCGGAGTCTTTGGCAATGATACTCTGGAGACAGAGATGGCCGTGTTCGAGGTCTGCTGCACGCCGGACGGCCGATGGCTTGTCGGCATAGACAACGCCCTCACGTTCGGAATCATAACTGTCGACCTGGAGACATTAGAAGTTGCTCGGTGGGACGAATTGGAGCGGTATTCGCCGTTCAAACAATGGTTGTCCTGTCAGAGCAGTCTATAGGGCGTCAATGCCCGGGTGGCCCATCCGCGTGCGGGTGGCCTCCTTGTTCTCCCCCTGAAGCTCGACAACCCTTCTCGTCATTCCGGCGCATGCCGGAATCCATTGACACGATCAGAACCCACGGCAAGCCGTGGGGCACGCGGCAGATCGAACATCCTTCTCATTCGTCAATGCGTACTGTTCTCGCGAGTTGCTCTCCGGTTGCACTGTCTCCAATGCTGACCCAGATGTAATCTCTTAAGAGGCCAAACCCGCTTATGAATTCAGGCTCTGAAACCTCGAAAACGACCCTGGTCGGTTGACCATTGCCAACGGAACAGAGTTGTCCATGAGCCCGCTTGTGCCCCCTGATGAAGTACAGAGGACCATCTCTGAATCGCTTCGCGGGCATAGAATAGTGCATGTCCGCAGAGGAGATAATGGACAGAGAGTCAGTCGGAATGTCATAGACAACGACCTCACCCAAGAAAACGGTGTCGGAAACGTCTCGTTGCACATACCGTTCAAAAACAAACTGCTTGAAATCAAAGGTCGACGACACACGAATGGCCCCATCGATTTGGCCCAGGAACACCAATCCTTCGTCCTCACTGAGTTTGGAGATTGTCGCACTAAATTCGCCTTGCGGTGACGATATGAGGGCAAGGACTGAATCCTGGATAGAAACGGCGAAGCGGTTTCTGTGCCGGAACCATCGACCGCCTATCAAACCGTCTGTGATCAGAATCGTGTCTACCATTATCGAATCAGATAGTCTGCACGTAATTAATCGGTGAACAGACGTGTCTGCATCCCAAAAGACGGCGACGTTCGAATCACAGAGTGTGGGGGCCCGGTACATCTGCGCTTTGTATAAGGGGACGCAGTCTTCATCCCAGGGCCCCGTGATCTTCACCAACTCGAACCCCTTAGGCTGCAAACGCTCTGACCACTCGTATCTGTAACCATACAACTCGTTTTCGACAAAATTGACCCGCTCGTACGGGCCGTCACTGGATTCAGAGATGGCTGCAAATACGCCTATCATAAGAAACACTAACAATGGACTATGTGTCCAATTCTGCTTTGCGCACCGGTACCTCACCCAACGGGTGGGTGTATGAATCGCTGTGGGTATCGTCTTGAACAGGCGAAACATCGTGTTTACCCGCTTCATGCTGAACCGGCCAGGGCACGACCCCTGTGCTCTTGCCACACTGACTAATCGTCAAATAGATCGTCGAACTGTTTCTTGCGGGTGTCTTTGGTGTCGGTGTGCATGGATATGCCGCCCGGCGTCTTGACAACATCCCGCATCTGAAAGAAATCACAGAAGTTGGGCTTTTCCTTGTCGGGCAAATTCTTCTCTATGTTTTCTTTGCACTGAAAACGGCGCGTCGGATCAAAGAATCGACAACCGCGACAACATCGCAGGGCCGCCAGACAGTTTGTGCATTCGTCGGCGCGAAACACCTTGCCCGTCACCCCCGTCGGCCGGCCACAACTCCAGCAAAGTAATCCTTCGTCTGACATCCTCACTCCTCAACCTCTGCAAAGCTAACATAATATAATAGACCGAATTTCACACGCAAGACCGACATGCCATCGAGGCTGACAACGGCCGAATAAAGTTGCGAGAGATCACACGAGACGTTTTTCCTTGACACGACGCAATCGTGCGTCTATATTGTTAGCGCTGGAGCAAAACCCCATACAAATATCCAACTGACCGGACAATTTCGACCTATCATATGCCGTCCGCGTATATCCGCTCCGGCAGGCAAAGGTTATACCCCACCTTTTTTCCCACGTTCGGGAGGGAGAGATCCCTTCACCGCTTAAGAGATATGGTTCTGAGCCGCACATGGAAGTGTGCGCTCACAAATGTTGAGGGGGGGGTGGTGACCCGTCTTGCGGTGAATTCCCGGGGCGGGTCCCAAACAGGATCTGTCTGTCTCTATTTCTTTATCTTGAGAGGGCGAATCTCGGCCAGCGACATCCAGGCGTTTTCGTTCTGCCGGGCCAGGAACACAACCGCCTCAGCAACCTCGTCAATTGTCAGCTTGCGGGCCGCACGGCTCGGTGTTCTCGATCGAGATGATAGATTCGACATGAAACTGGTGTCAACCGAGGCGGGCGCCAGAACGCAGACCTTGATGTTTTCGTTGCGGG
>CP070824.1:1597197-1599794 GCA_020344395.1 Candidatus Zixiibacteriota bacterium
AGACTTTCATCCTCGGTCTTGCCCGAGGACAGGGCACCTTCAAGCTCCAACAGCTTCTGATTCTCCTGCTCCTTGGCCGCCCGAGCCGCCAGCAGTTGACGGTCGGCCTCGGCCTGGACCTGCTCGGCGCCTGTAAGTTTCGTCTCAACGGAGGCGAGGTCCTTCTTCTGGACTTCCAGGAGGTCTTTTGTCTGACCCAGTTGCTCGCTCAATAGTTGAGAGCGTTTGCGGAGGGCGTCGATGTCGTTTTCGTTGCGTTCGATCAGGGCCGCGGCGTTGGCCTTCTTCTCTCTGAGAATGGAAATCTCGGTTTCGAAGGCGTGGGCCTTTTCCGATATCTGGAAGACCTCGCCCGAGGCAGAGGTGAGTTCCTGCTCGATGCTTACCTGTTCGGTACGATTGGTTTCCAGCTGCGATGACAGGGAATCGTGAATGGTCCTCTTCTGGGAAGCCCGGTCAGACAACTCATCGACGGTCGCCTGGAGCCGGCGCCGTTCGTCTTCGACGGTTTTGGTTCTTTGCGAGCTTAAGAACAGTTCCCACTGCTTGATGTTGTCGCTGATCTTCTGGTAACGCTCGGCCTTCTTCTGTTGCCGCCTGAGCGAGTTGACCTGCGTTTTGACTTCGGCATAGATGTCGTTGAGGCGCAGGAAGTCATTCTCGGTGGCTTCGAGTTTGCGGATGGCGGCTTTCTTGCGCTGTTTGTATTTGGTGATGCCGGCGGCTTCCTCGAACAGGAAGCGGCGCTCCTCGGCCTTGTCGGATATCACGGCCTCGATCATGTCCTGCTGGATAACCGAGTATGAGTGCGCGCCCACTCCGGTATCGTAGAACAGTTCGGTAATGTCTTTGAGCCGGCAGGGGACTTTGTTGAGAAGGTATTCGGATTCACCGCTTCGGAACAGGCGGCGGGTAATCTGGACCTCGGTGTACTCGGTGGGCAGGAGACCCCGGTTGTTGACCAGTGACAGGGTGACCTCGGCCATTCCCAGCGGTTTCATGTCGCGGGTGCCGTTGAAGATTACTTCTTCCATCTTGCTGCCGCGAAGGAGGGTGACTTTTTGTTCGCCCAGGACCCAGCGCAAAGCATCGAGAATGTTCGTCTTGCCGCACCCGTTGGGGCCGACAATGGCCGTTATCCCGTTGGAGAAATGAATGGTTGTTTTGGTTGCAAAGGATTTGAATCCGATTATGTCAAGTTTCTTTAAGTACACGATGCCTCCAGTTTGTTGTCAATCACCCCCGGCGCCGGTTAATTACTGCGCCTCACCAGTTGAATCGTCTCCAAAAGGGATTTGTAAATATTGCGTTCGTCGCGCAGGTACTTGGTCTTTATCTCCAGATTGTAGTAGGGCCGGCCCAGGTGATTGCCCCGGCCGATCCTGACGGCTTCGGGGAAATTCAACAGGATGCTGGAAGTGAAGTTTGATTGCTGGAGATTCAAATCCAGGACTACGTCGATTTTCATATCTTTCAAAACTTTTATATAGCTTTTCTTGGGCAAACCGGACCAGGTAAGCTGATCCGAGGTGGGCGAGAGGATCTGGAAGCCCTTGCGGGGGAAGATGTCGTTGACCCTGACACCCGGAGCGCTGAGGAGAGCTATATCGGCCGGTTTGAACATATCGGATATTACCGGCAGGAACTGTTTTACCAGAGTCAACTCGCGCAGGCCACCCGGCAGGCAGACCAGAATATGTTTGGGATGCTTGAGTGAGCCCGGAAAGGCGAGCTGCTCTGAAGCCATGTGCCGCGCGCTGCGACGAAGGGCCAGTTGGGCGATCAGGTCCTTAATACTCATCCGGGCTGACCTCGTTGACGGTTGACGTAGTTGCTTCGGCGGTATCCCCGGGCGTCGCCGGGGGAGGTTCGCTGGGTTCGGCGGGCCGGGGAGCCGGCGGACGCTCCCGGAAGAACTCCTCCAGATTCATTTGATTGATCTCGACTCTCGAGATTCGTCCGCTTTCGGCATTGGCCAGATCCACCTGCCGGCCGTTGAGTTCGACCTGCACCTGTGAAGGAATGCCGATGGAAACCATGAGCCGATACTGAGCTTCGGCCTCGTACACCCGCCCCGGTATCAGGTTGCGAAAGATGACGGTATCGCCGTCGGCCAGGACAGTAGACCAGCTTTCGTTCTGCGGGATTAATCTCAGCCGGATAGGTTCCGGTTTCTGGTACTGTTCGACATCCCAATCGTAGGTCTTTTGGTCGGATGCCTCACGGGTATCCTCCGGCACGACATCATCGGTTTCGACGGCTTCGGCATTAGTGTCCGGCTGCTGCGGGGATGGCTGATCCGAAACAAACGCGAACTTGTAGACGACAAGGAACACAACGAAGACGACCACGATGGCGGCGAACAGGTAGAGCAGCTTCTTGACCAGCTTGCTGCCATTGTTCTCTGTCGGGGGTTTGCCGGCAGGTTCCTTTCGCGGCTTCTCCGTCTTTTTCCCCGGAGCCGCGACCGGTCCGGTATCGGGGACGCCGTTTATGGCCACGCCCAGGTCTTCTTTGATGGCTTCGACGGTTCGGTCGTAGTCGATTCCGAGAGCTTCGGCATATGCCCTGGCGAAGAGATTGTAGTAGATCATAGA
>CP070824.1:1599894-1613414 GCA_020344395.1 Candidatus Zixiibacteriota bacterium
TCGGACACAGGTGAAAGTGTCATGATTTCCCACTCTACTTCAAAAACAGATGCCTGACCCAGGCCGCCGGTGCACACCATAACCGTGGCCGGAAAGCCTTGCAAGAACCGGCGCCTCCGGAGCTATAAGTTCTGTTTCTTCCACGACCCCAAGAAGCGAAACGGGTTCGTTTCGCCGTTTTTTCTTGCGGGTACACTAATTTGGTGGTGATTTCGTGAGCAGGACCGGCAGGTCAGTGGTTTTCTGACGGTTGTTGAGGTTCTCTGCACGTGAAGGGGGGGATTGATCATAATCAGGGGTAAATCGATTGTTTAATTGGCGCTGTTTGAACCGCTGTAACGGCAATTCGGGCCTGACGTTCGAGCGCGACGTTCGCACGGAGTGGAATGCGACTCTGACATGTGAACAATGACCCGCCGGTCCAGCGCCCCGGCCGCCGCCTGTAGGCTGGCAGCCGTGGAGAGAGAGCACTCGCACGCTAAACGGGATAAATAATATCCACATTCTCGCTGCATGAGAACCACCATGACGCGCGAAACTCCACTCCAATCGTGCAATCACTCACAGCATCGCACGCCAATCATGCGACAAATATGTGGTATGCTTCGCACTATTCGCAATGCGATGCACGCACTACCTGGCCTATCGGATTGACTTAAGGCGGCCTCATGCGACCGGGAGCAGTTCGCATGTGATAAAGATAGCGTGTTTGCAGGTCCTTTGACGGCACGAGACGCCGGTAAAGTTTTCCGTTTTGTCTGTCCGACTCATCGGCCTGCGGTTTGCTTACCGTCTAGTGTATTGTCGATCCAGAGGGACGACTCGCACGATCAAACAGGCAATATCGGATGAAAAGAGTCCTGTTTAGCCTGACGCTGGTGCGCCGATCAGTTCGGTGTGGCTGCCCAGAAGCCGTGAGTAAATACGGCTTGATTGCCGGTCGACGGTGAAACGGGAAGAGATGTTATCAGTCGTCTTGGGAGGAGAGATTGTATGCGAAGATGCCTCTTTGCAATACTGGTGACCGTGGTACTGCTGGGATCGCGCGCGTCCGTTTTTGGCTTCAACTTCTTTGTCGTGACTGATTCAGAGATTACGCAGATCGGGGCGGAAAAGTATCGGTTGTCGATCTTCGTTGACTACCATATGGACGACCTGTTGGTCAAAGGGATACCAACTGAAAAGAAGTTCTTCTCGTTTCAAGTTTCGCCAGTTCTGGGTACAGCTCAGTACAACGTGCCTGATGCTCTGTTTGCCACCTCTCAGAACTATTTATTGCCGGGTTATTGGGAAGCTCCAGAAGTGGACGGCTTGCCGTACAACCTGTTCGGCAATGAGTTTGCGTATGACTTTGACTTCGCCGGCGAGATGCCGCCATCCTTTGAACTCGACTACGCTGCGGAGTTTGCGTGGGTTACGGTAACTGAATCAGGGTATAGGATCCCCGGGAGTGAAGTGTATTCAGGTAGTTTCACGGTGAGCGCTGCCCCCGAGCCCGGCTCTCTGATTCTCCTCGCAGTCGGCTTAGTTGGCATCGTAGTCTGGCGCAAGCTGTTGCCCTAGCAGTCATCACAGCGGCTAAATCAGAACCAAACAAACTTTCGATGGCCTATTCGGTCACTCACCTGAGAGCGCCGGGTGGCTGGTGGCACCAGTGAAGAAGCGTGATCGCGCTTAGCCGGAGCCGGTAAAGTATCAGGCTTAGGGTTGCAGTAGGTGGTCGCTAATCTGTGGTCTGTCATCAGTAACGGCGCAATAGGTTCGTTTCGCCGTTTTTTGTGCGGGGTACACTAATTTGGCGGTGATTTTGTGAGCAGGACCGGCAGGCCTGTGCTTTTCTGACGGTTGTTGAGGTTATCTGCACATGAATAGGGGGATTAATCATAATCAGGCGTGACAGCAGGCCAAATCACCGGGCGTCGCGCGTCCTGTAAGCGCGGACCTTCTGAACAGCCGCTCTGTGCACCAATCAAGAGAGCGCACGCTATTACAGGAACAAGATCAACAGTAAGACTCTACCTTAGATTCATTCAATTAGCCCCTGTGTTCTCTGCTCGGAATCCAACCAAACTAGCTGAATTCCGCAACCACACTACGACCGAAACTTGCAGGACTAATCATGGTGCAATATCTTTCCATCTATGTTGCTGAACTTCAACATCCATTCGTAGATGTGCCTGCTGCCGTACGTAGCGGTCCAGGCATCATGCCCTTGACGATCAAAGCTGGTGAATATGTGACGATGTTCAAGATATGTAGTATCTACAGGTGAAACATCGGCAAGGCGTAGAAATTCGTCCCCCCCGGCAGCTTCAATCGTGGCTACTGCCTGTTCTTGAAATTCAACGGTTATGAGTGCGTCACCTTTGTTACAAGTGTTCCATATCGGGAGATGCGTGGTACTTGCCAGGCAACCTGCATCATTACTTCTTCCACATACGGGGACGATAGCGGCAATGGGATGCTTGGTCACACTGGGCAGACGCCAGGTGCCGTGGCCGCCGCGACTCAGACCAGTGATGTAGAAACGGCGACGGTCTCCTCCATACCTGCAAATCACGGTCTCAACTATGCTGTCGATTACATCAGCGTAGTCATGCCACTGTCGGTTGCGTTGCCCATTCTCGTTGGAAAGGTGAGGGCTAATAATGACAAAGGAATCGCCTATTAACTTCCCCAATAAACTGTCCTGCTGATTTGTGTTTTCCAGATACCGTGCTGGTCCCAAAGTCCGCACGTAATCGAGGTCCTCAGCTACTGCGTCACCCCCGTGAAGAAATAGAATTACAGGCCAGACCTGTTCTGAACTGTGATCACGCGGCAGGTGAATCCAGTAGCCAACTATATCATCGGAGGTTAGTGAGACCTTTATCGAAGTTGGTTCGTGAGCGTAGGACATCTGCAGTGCAAGGATTGCAGGGACAATCAGTGCAGTCCTCCAGATAATGGTGGTCAATGTTCTCATTGCATCAAACTGCGGCTGCCCTCTGAGCATCATGCTAAATCGCCTGAATATATTGACTGCGAACTTGAAGATCAAGAGCAATCATATGTCTATCCTGCTTGACAATGAGGTTTCCTTTTCTTTTCACGAACGGGCTGGTCGCCAAAACAATTACAGATATACAAGCAATGAGTAGAGACAACAATCTTTGTTCCATCCATTGAAGATTCAAACACCCCTGACTGTCGTTTGGGTCAGCTCAATCTTACAGAGAACCTGGCCCTGTGTAAGAATTGTAGGAGTCTCAAACATGTGTTTCATCACCTTTCGGTCATCGCCACTTGATACCAAATCCTGTAAACGAAAGCACTCGGTGATTAGACAACACACTTTCGGAAGTTCTGTTAGAAGACTATTAGAAAATACGATCTCAAAAGGTTAATGACAAAAGAGGAAACTCCCAAAGCCATTGGACTTCAGGAGCTTATTATTTGGTAGCGGGGGGCGGATTTGAACCGCCGACCTTCGGGTTATGAGCCCGACGAGCTACCGGACTGCTCCACCCCGCGATCAGCAGCGCAAATATACCCCACCATCAGTCCGTGTCAAGCACGCTTATCCAGTTTTTCATTTGCCTGGGCTCAAACCCTGCCAAGTGGTTTCACGGTATAGAGTAATCGGGGTCTCCTGTGGTGAACGGCAGGAACTGCCGGGTACGCCCTACATTTGCTTCAGCCAGGGCCGGGATATGCCGAAAACAACGGTAATGAGGCATATCGCGCAATAACGTCCAGGGAAAAAGCAGGCCGGAAAACATGTTCTTATTTATAGGCGCCATCATCGTACTCGGTTCGGTAATCGTCGGATTTGTCGCGGAAGGCGGACATATTCTTGCTCTTAACCAGCCACTGGAACTGCTGATCATAGGCGGCGCGGCTCTGGGTGCCCTGCTCATCGCCAATCCAATGTCAGTCGTGAAGAAACTTATGACCCAGATTAAGGGTGTCCTGGGCAGCGGTATGAAGAAGGCCGATTATCTCGATGCCCTGGTGATGATGTATGAGATATTCAATGTTGCCCGGCGCGATGGCCTGGTAGGTTTGGAGAACCACGTCGAGCACCCCGAAGATAGCATCATTTTCCAGCGTTACCCGAAGTTCCTGAAGAATCAAAACGCCGTGGATTTCTTTTCCGACACGATGAGAGTCATTATATCGGGCTCCGTACAACCTCATGATCTCGAGGACCTGATGGATGAAGATATCGAGATCCTGCACAAGGAGGACGTGATGCCCGGCACGGCGCTGGCCACCATCGCGGATTCGTTACCCGGACTGGGCATTGTGGCCGCGGTACTTGGAGTGGTCATTACCATGGCCTCGATTAACGGTCCACCTGAAGTGATCGGCCACAAGATCGGCGCGGCACTGGTCGGCACTTTTCTCGGAGTGCTGGGATGCTATGGATTCGTTGGCCCGCTGGCCAGCAGTCTCAAACACCGCACTCTCGATATGAAACAGTACCTGAGTTGCATGAAATGCGCGCTGCTTTCTTTCCACAAGGGCGTTGCTGGTGTCATTGCCGTGGAATTCGCCCGCCGTTCACTGCCGGCGGAAGTGCGCCCTGGTTTCCTCGAACTCGAAAAGGCCTGCAATGAGGCCAAGCGGAGATAGCCGGTGTCCGAAGAATCCGAACAACCTATCGTAGTAAGAAAAATCAAGAAGGGTGGTCATGGTGGCCATGACGGATCGTGGAAGGTCGCCTTTGCAGACTTCATGACAGCCATGATGGCCTTTTTCCTGGTTATGTGGATGGTTGGCCAGAAGGATGAGGTGAAGGAGGCAGTCGCCGGCTATTTCCGTGACCCGGGCAAATTCCAGCAGCAGGGGAAGTCGGGCGTGCTCAAGGGAGCCGATACCCCGGTCAAAGCGCCGGACACCAACCCGGCCGGCACACCGATCAAGAAGAAGAATGAATCAGCCCCCACCGGGGAAGAAAAGAAACAACTCAATCTGACGGCCAAGAACATCCTCGAGGAACTTTCCAAGCAGCAGGCGTTCAAGAGGCTGAAGAAGAACATCAAAATCCATATGACGTCCGAAGGGTTGCGGATTATTCTGAACGAATCAGAGGACGCCCCCGCCTTCTTTGAGCCCGGCTCAGCCAAGCTGCTTCAGAAGAGTGCGATTATTCTCGTAACCATTGCCAAGGAACTTGGTTTCCTCAGCAATCGGATTGTGATAGAGGGACATACGGACGCAGGCTATATGGGTGACAAGGTCTACGGTAACTGGGAGCTTTCAGCAGATCGCGCGAATTCGGCGAGGCAGTTGATGGAAGTCTCGGGCCTATGGGACGGTCAGATCAGAGAGGTGCGCGGATTTTCCGATCAATTCCCGATGATTGCCGACAACCCCCAGGATCCCCGCAACCGGCGCGTCAGCCTGGTCGTGCTGTATCAATGCAAGGAGGCACAGTACGATGAACTGGAAGTCGGTGAGGACCTGATGGCCCAGGTCGAATAGCCGGTATCAGCCATGTTCTTCGGTAATTGTTGATGCCGAGAATCGATTATCTTCGTATATTGGCGGACAAACAAGAAAGACATACCCCGGTCAGAGATGTACCGGGGCTTTTGTGTTGGATAGATTGAATCAGACTGTGATCATTACAGGCATTAGTAGTCCCAATAGCCTGCTGCCCCGTGTCTTTGACCGGTGGTTGGAGTACGAACCGTTCGTCCAGCTTGTGTCGACGATGTCCAAAAGCACGACACCGGAGGTGTCGGTTTGCGGACTGACCGGGTCCTCAGAAGCCCTGCTGATCAGCGCTCTGCAAACGCAGATTCAACGACCGGTAGTGGTTGTTACCGAACAGCCACAGGAAGCTCAAGGGCTGTATGAAGATCTGTTGTTCCTGGTCGGGGAACAGGGAGCCGGGCTGTATCCTGCCCGGCAGATTCTCCCGTATGATTTCAGGGCGCCGATAGGAGAGGTCTTGGGGCAGCGTATCTCAACTCTATCCCGGATGGCTGAGGGTCACATGCCGATTGTGATCTGTTCGATGCGTGCCCTGATGGAGCCGACCATAACTCCCGAGTTGCTTGAGGACAACAGCCTTGGTCTTCACAAGGGCGGCGAGACCGATATCGACAACCTGGTTGACCGGCTGGTGCGCCTGGGGTTCCGCCGGGTACCGGTAGTCGAGGAGGTGGGTGATTTCGCCAGGCGTGGCGGATTGATCGATTTCTTCAGCCCGGGATTCGAGGCACCGGTCAGAGTTGAGTTTTTCGGGGACGAAGTAGATACTATCAGGCAATTCGATGTTTCCTCGCAGCGTACCCTCGGGCTGCTCGAACAGGTCAGCGTACTGCCCAAACGGGAAATCCCTATCACCCAGGAAACTCTCGAATCATACCTCGGGCTGCTGCCGGAGGAAGATGCCGAATATGTACGGGTTCGCTACCTGAACGACCCGGAACTTCCAGGGCTGGAATGGCTGTCGCTGTTGTTTGATATCAGGCAGGGATCGCTGCTCGACTACCTCGATGAAAGTACGGTTTTCTATCTGCAGGGCAAGGGCAGTCTGAGAACTGAAGCAGAGGCGGTCATACAGGAGGCTGAAGCGCTGCATGGCCGGCTGAGAAAGCGTCTGACCCGGCTGCCGACTCCAGATCAATACTATCGCTCCATTTCAGAAGTTTTTGACAGGATTGAGCAGGCTGATCGGATTGACAGGTTGCCGTTCAAAGGCGGCAAACCCGGCATTATCGATTTCCACTGCAAGCCGCACCCGTCGCTGGGTGCTCGACTTGATCTTCTTGCCGATACGGCGCGAGAATTCACGACAGCGGGAATAGAATACTTTATCGCCACCGATAACCAGATCCAGGGTGAACGGCTGCAGGAACTGGTTTCTGAGAAAACCGACTACGAGAGACTTTTACCCGTCGAGGTGGCTAACCTCAAGGGCGGCTTTGTCTGCGATCGCGGTGGTTTCGCTGTCCTGACTGACCACGAGATATTTGGCCGCTACCACCGGCGGGTCCGCAAGAAGAAGTTCAAGGAAGGGGTGGCAATAGCCGATTACTCGGCGCTCGATCGGGGTGATTACGTCGTGCACACCGACTACGGCATTGCTCGATTCCTCGGGTTGGAGACAATCGTCGTTGACGGAAAGCATCGCGACTGCCTGACGTTGGAATATGCCGAGCGCGGACGATTGTACGTACCCATTGAGGAGTTCAACCGGGTTTCCAAGTACTCCGGTAAGGATACATCGCCCGGTCTAACGCGTCTGGGCGGACCGGGCTGGGAGAAACTCAAGAAGAAAACCCGGAAGGCCATCGATGACATGGCTGAGGATCTCATCAAGCTGTATGCTCAGCGCAAGAGTATGAAGGGATTCACGTTTTCCGAGGATACGGTCTGGCTTAAGCAGTTGGAGTCCAGCTTCCAGTATGAGGAAACCCGGGACCAGCAGAGGGCCATCGACGAAGTCAAATATGACATGACGCAGGCTGAGCCGATGGATCGTCTGGTCTGCGGTGATGTCGGATACGGCAAGACAGAAGTGGCAATCAGGGCAGCCTTTAAAGCCATCGAGGACGGAAAACAGGTGGCTGTGCTGGTGCCGACAACTGTTCTGGCTCAGCAGCACTTTCAGACGTTCTCTGACCGAATGCGTGAATTTCCGGTCAAGATCGCCATGCTGTCACGCTTTCGTACCCGCAAACAGCAGGCTGCTACCGTCAAGGAGATAGCTGCCGGTCAGGTCGAGCTGGTTATCGGCACCCATAGATTGTTCTCAAAGGATGTCAGGTTTAAGGACCTGGGACTGCTCATTATCGATGAGGAACACCGCTTCGGGGTGCGCCACAAAGAAAAGCTGCGTCAGTTGAAGGCAAATGTTGACACAATTGCAATGACCGCTACGCCGATCCCGAGGACGATGCAGATGTCTCTCATGGGCGCCAGGGACATGTCGATAATCGAGACGTCACCCAAGGATCGGCTGCCTATCATAACTGAGATTGTAGAGTTTGATCCCGGTATCATCGCCACGGCGATTCTGCGTGAGATCAACCGCGGCGGGCAGGTGTTTTTCCTTCATAACCGGGTCCAGACCATAGAGGCTATGCATCGCTATTTGAAGAAACTCCTGCCACAGGCGGAGATCGGTGTTGCCCATGGCCAGATGCACGAGCGGTCGCTCGAAGGAGTGATGCTGGCTTTCATGGAGGGTCGATTCAATGTCCTTCTTTGCACAGCCATCATTGAATCCGGACTGGATATCCCTACGGCCAACACGATCATTATCAATCGGGCCGACCGGTTTGGACTGGCTGAACTGTACCAGATACGGGGCCGGGTGGGTCGTTCGTCGCAACGGGCTTTTGCCTATCTGCTGACCCCACCGACGCGTTTGATGACGGGCGATGCTATCAAACGGCTGCGCGCCCTTGAGGCCCACTCCGATCTCGGTTCCGGCTTTGCCCTGGCCATGCGTGATCTCGAAATTCGCGGGGCGGGAACCGTCCTCGGTGCCAGGCAGTCGGGCTTCATCGAGGAAATCGGCTTCGATCTTTACAACAAGCTGCTCGAGGAAGCGGTGGCCAGGCTCAAAGGACAGGAGATTATACGCCTGCCGGAAACGAAACTGGAGATCGATTACGAGGTTCACCTTCCCGCCGAATATATACCGGACAACCAACAGAAGGTTGACGTGTACCGAAGGCTGGCCGACAGCCGGACGCTTGACGAGGTTGAAAAACTCCGTGAGGAGACCGAGGATCGGTTCGGTAAGCCGCCGCAATCGGCCGTGAACCTGTTCGATGCCGCGGCTGTGAAGATATCGGCCTCGCTGGTTGAGATCGATAAAGTCAAGGTCCGGTCCGGTATTGTGAACTTGTTCTTCGCCGAAAACCGCAAACTGACCCGTCACGAAGTCGAATCGTTCCGCAGGGCGACCGATTGTCCCCTTGAATTCTCACTACTCGGCCGCACGCAGATTAACCTTGATCTCGGCCGCATCAACATCAACGAACGGCTGGCTTATGTCCGCGGTGTGTTGGGGAAGATCTGAGGGCGGATCGGACTCAATGGCAGGTCAGGGACCCTCGGCTTCATCTACTTCACCTGTAGTTGCTTTATCCATCGCTCAGACAGATCGTATTCCGTAAACCCGACCGAGTCATATAATGCGTGCGCTGCGTCGCCGTATGAGCCGACATATGCCATGGTGGCGCCGATCCTTTTGAGACGACGCAAGCCCTCGAGCATCACCGCTTTGCCCAAACCTCGCTTCTGGTGTTCCGGCGCTGTACCCACCGGCTCAAAAGTGCCGCTGCGGGTAACATCATCGAACCAGATACTGCAAAAGGACGCCAACTCTCCGCCGGGAGCGACAGCTACGATGTCCAGATCCCTCCGGTACAGCGGTGCGCGTTGAATGTTGCTATACCACTTCCAGCCCTGGTACTGATCGTCAGACTCGTCGGGGTGGAAGGCTCGCCATGACACGAAGCTGCGGGCGGGATGTTCGTCGACATCTCCCAGCGGGCGTATTGTATATCCAGAGGCGACGGGCACATCCGGAATCGGCACTGACATCGGTCGGCGGCGCTGATATTCCGGTTTGTGCCCCTTGGTGTAGCCGCGCCTGGTCAGGATACTCTGTCGCAGGCGGTCGTGCTGGTCTGTCCAGATGTGCAACCGGCGCCGGTCGGGCGGTGAGGGGATGGACAGGTGTTTTTCTGCGACGGTGATCATCTCCTCTTCCAGCTCTGGTGATTGCATGGCCGGATGTACCTGTAGAAACACGCTGCCAGGTCCCTCGCGGTTTAACACGGCGGCGATGTGTGCATCATTCGCTTCCCAGATGAAGACGTCGGTTTCCAACTGGCCGTGCCCCATGTTTTCGATGCCATGCCAGCGCCAGTAATCAAGCCGACTGACTTGCCAACTCTTTTCGTGCCGGTCGTTGAGGAGGAAGACCTCACGCAGGAATTCACGGCAGCGCCAGTAGTCTTCGTCACCTCGGCAGGTATGCATGGTCAATTTCATAGTTTTCTCCTTGTCGTCTATTCAGTTTGGAAGTGTTGTAATAAGTCGGTGTGTATGTGAGGCAGGGCCGGCAGAACCGGTAATGACCTCAGCCCTCTCTCTGCATACGCCGAAAATGACAGGACTCACCACCCACCCTGACAGGCAGGATAACCGGATGCACTTGGCATCCGCTGCGCGTGGCAGTTACAGGCGAGTCTGTATCTTAGAAGATCATTTTATTTGCCGAACTCACTATACGGTTTCGGAATTCCCTGAAAGTACGAATAATGTGCCAGGATGTTTCAACCCAGTGTGCGAGTAATCGTGGGGAGGTTGGTGCTCCACCTCAGCGGATGAATAGCAGACCCCCCCAGCGATGTAATCAATCCGTGCAGAGATACGCGCCTGAAGGATAAGTGAATACTAGGTCCTGGTAAGCCGAGTCAGTGGCAATGTAGTCGATCAGAATCCTGGATACTTCAAAGACATTGTACAGATCGCCGTAATCCACGTGTTGACGCCTTATGGACACAATATATGTGACGTAGGTGAATCCGCCGCTCATTACGAATACCTCCCTGTACAGAGTATCCGGGATTGTGTTGTCGACCATGAGCATATAAGGCATCCCGGCAGGGCTTGCACCCTCATTAAGCCATACAATGTGAGTCCATTCCTGTTGAAGACCGAGCGTGTCATCGGGAGAGGCGTACTGAAATCCGAGGGCCAAATGAAGGGGATCATTAACGTCATAGACAATGTGAAAGGCGATAGTCGTATCGCCAGGTCTGAAGTGTAAATTGCTGAACGTATCAGGAATCGTATAGCCCGTTTCCACAATCGCTTTGTAAGTACCCGGGCCGACATATCGATCTATGTTTGACATGGAATCAGTATAGAACCACGAAGTATACCCGTCGTCGCGAATGAACGTAATGAGAGCCAACTCCCCAGCCCAGACACTGTACCTTCTCAGGGTCGTATCGACCAGATTGTCATTGTCAAGATCACCTACCTGACACATCCAGCCGTACACGGCGCCCATGACGTGAGCGCTCTTGATGTCCGAATTGTTGACAATGATGCGTTCGGAGCAGGTTGATAGCACTAGTACACCCGTGCAGAAGATGAGGGCTTCTGCTAATCCTGGTCGCAAAATGTCGACCTCCCCTGTCACAGGTTTATGGCTCAAACTAAGCTGTTGCCTCGCTATAAATTACATATGGTGGACGCCTGACCGCAAGCATTTGTTTAAGGTCATTTCTTATAAGTCACTGCCACTGTTCATTTGCCGATCTGCTGCCTCCGGGGTGAAAACAATTTGGCCCCATGCCCGTACCATATATCAAGAATCGGCTGTCAGATCAGGTCGTTGAATTGAGAAGAACCTTTACTGCGTACTTTCAAACGCGAGGGTTCAATTGTACCGCCCATGAGGGATTCTCGGAAAGGGAGGAGGAGAATGAAGGATAACACACTCAAGGGACAATCAAGTTACAGGAGGCTGCCGGGAGGGAATGCTGCAATTCTGGTCCTTATGGCAGCAGGATTGTCTGTGATCTTCGCGGCGACGGCGCCGAGTGGTGAAGCCGGTAAATGCAAGCAGATCACATTTGACCCATCTTTTGACTACCACTGCAAATGGTCGCCTGATGGCAAACAGATAGCCTTTGCCTCGCAGCGTTCCGGCGCGCCGAAGATCTATGTCATCCCGGTAGACAGTGGAGAAGCAAGGCCGGTTGAGACCGGACTGTCCGGCGATCATCACATCGGTTGGTCACCCGACGGGAAGCAGATTGTGTTTGACGCCAATGAAACAAATGGACCGCCCAATATCTGGATACTGACTCTCGACAACGGCCAGGTAAGAAAACTGCTTCCCGACCGGGGGCCGAATTTCCACGCGAGCTGGTCCCCAGATGGCAAGTGGATAGCTTTTGCGTCCGGGCGTCGCGGGAATATTGATATCTGGAAAGTACGAACCGATGGCACCAACCCGGTTCAACTGACGACCGATGCTGAGATTGATCATCATCCGCAGTGGTCGCCCGATGGTCGGTTTCTTGTCTTTGCGTCATTTCGCACCGGCAATCGTGATGTCTGGATAATGTCGTCAGAAGGCGGTCAGGAGCGCCAGATGACCCGGTATTCGGGAAAGGACGATCACGCTTGCTTCTCGCCGGACGGCTCACTGATCGCCTTCACTTCGGACCGTGGCGGAAAAGAGGATATCTGGATAATGCCCGTGGACAGTGGTAGTGCAACCTGTCTGACCGTCGAAGGCAAGAACGCCTGGCCTTCCTGGTCGCCCGATGGTGCTCGACTGGTTCATTCATCCAATCGCGACGGTCAGATGGATCTGTATGTTATTCCGATTAGCTGCGACAATTGAGTAGCCCTCTTGTAGATCAGGCCGCCTGCGGCTTGACGGCACCTGAATGTCATAGTTTTCCGTGGGTGCCACAACGAGAGTGTGCACGGAAACGGCTTCAGGAAGACTGACAGCGACACAGCGCCCTGATTTTCGGGCTCCCGGGGCCGATCACCGGAGGAACGAGTTGGTTCTGGACAATTCGAGGCAATATTCGCATATTGAAGATAACGAGCACAACATATCTAAGTCTTCAAATCCTCAGATGGGAAATGGCAGATACCAATGGATTACTGCTCCAAATGCGGAATACCCAAAGCTAAGAATATACCTCTGGATGCCGTTGGCGAGTGTCATATCTGTCAGAATTGGGACGATTACCGCCAGAGGATTGAAGGTGACTTTTCAACCATCTCTGAGAGCATTAAAGAAAGAGGATTGGGTAGGCCCTATGATTGTATTGTTGGAATTAGTGGCGGTAGAGACAGTGCCTACATGCTCTATAAACTGGTTAAAGATTATGATCTGCGCTGTGCTGCAGTCTTTGTGGAGAATGCATTTACGCCAAGTGAGTCCGTGGAGAACGTGAAGAAGACCAGTCAGAAACTGAACGTGAAACTGTATCAGCGCAGGATTGCTTCTGATTATCACATTGAAATAGCGAAGAAGATGATTGCGTTCTGGCAAAAATCACATAACCCAGTGTTTTCAAACCTTGCATGCGCTCCATGTAAGTTGTTCAATAAGTTCCTTTTTGAGCTGGCGAACCGACTGAAAGTAAATACGATAATGTATGGGGGTAATCCCTATGAGTTTTTTTACGTTGGGCCCGCCGATACAAGCAAGTCAAGGAGCGGGAAGTTTACATTCAGCGCTATGCTGTATGATTCGTTCTCGAAAATCGTCAAAGGAGCCGCACTAGTGTGTTCCAACGTAGGAATAGTGAAGTACCTGCCAATAATGGTTAAGGCATCCATAATGTATTGTAATCAGTACACAACCTACCTGAAGTTGCGATATCGCAAAATCACACCCTACGACTTCTTTCATTATTATGATTGGGATGAAGAAGAAATGAACTCGATTCTTGGCGAACTCGGCTGGGTTATGCCCAAGGGGTGTGTCTCTACTTGGAGGGCCGATTGCGAGTTTGAAGAAG
>CP070824.1:1613514-1617338 GCA_020344395.1 Candidatus Zixiibacteriota bacterium
GGTCAGGACGTTACGGTGGGCAATGGTCACAGCCTGATCGCTCAGGAATTGGTTTCCGAAAGTATGATCGCCGTGATAGTGGGTGCTGATAAGCATGCGCAGATTGCCGTCACCCATCGTTTTCAGCGTGTCAGCCAGCGCCGGGCCGGTGGCGCCGAAACCGGCATCGACCAAGAGGATGCCGTCCGGTCCGACTGAGGCGACCAGATTGGTGCCGTAGGGTGGCAAGCCGAATTCCGGTCCGCCGGTGGTGGTGATTACGTAAAGATGGTCGTTGAATTTTGATATCGCGATCGGATCCGGAGCGTCCCGGGTTGGAGTTTCGGCGTGAGCGGCAAAACACACACCCAGCAGCAAGCAGACGGTTGAGATTGTACGTGACATTACTTCGATCCTTCCGTTATTGATTGACCCTGAACCACCAAGTCAGATGATGTGGATTCTTACGTAGACCGACACGTTCTTGTTTCGTGGATGCCACAATAATAGATGCCCCACGGGACTACTTTTTTGAACCAACCTGAGAGCGCAAGGTACTACAACATAACAACTTAACAAAATGGAGCGTCAATCGCTGGAAATTCCGGCAACTTTTTACGAAGAGCTTCGTACTTTACTCTTGACACCATGATCTGACCAGCCTAAATTACGAAGAGTTTCGTAGATACACAGGGAGACTATGAGCACCATGAATGATAAGATCAAACCGACCGATGCCGAGCTGGAAATATTGAGAGTCCTCTGGCAGTGGGGGCCGTGCACGGTGAGACACGTACATGAACGTCTGCCGTCCGATCCTCCGCGCGGATACACTACTGTTCTGAAGCTCATGCAGATTATGAGCGATAAGAAGCTGGTCCGCCGCAACGAGGCGCAACGGGCTCATATATATGAGGCCGCAGTAAGCCCGACCCAGGCCCAGGGCAGTCTGGTGAAGCATCTTCTCGAAAAGGCCTTTGATAATTCCACAGCCAAGCTGATCGTGCAGGCTTTGGCTGCGCGTCCGGCCTCGCCTGAAGAGCTGGCTGAAATTCGTCGCCTGCTCGACGAAGCGGAAGGAGAAGAGAAATGATTGAGAGTATACCCGAAGCACTTCGGCCCTATATGGCCACGATGACCAAAGTTCTTTTTCATTCTTTGTGGCAGGGCGGCCTGGCGGCGCTTCTGCTGGGTGCGGCCCTGGCCTTTTTGCGACAGAGCCAGGCGCGGCTGCGTTATCTGCTGTCGTGCCTCGCTCTGGTATCGGTAGTGGCAGTATCGACGGCGACCGGGATCGGTCTCTTCCGGCAACATATATCGGAAGCGCCGGTGACGACCGTGGCAGCGCAGGTGAATCACGCCGCCGAGGCAATTGTGCCTGAAAACGCGGCGACCACTCCGGTCGCAGTGACCGAACAGGGATCTTTCTCCCTGGCTCACCTGCATGACTGGGTCTTTCCGCTCTGGCTTCTGGGGGTGATTCTCATGTCGCTCTATCACGTCTTTGGATGGTTCCGGGTCCGTCGTCTGGCCGTTCGCGAGCCGGTGGAATACCCCGCGCGATGGAAGGAACAGTTCGCCCGCCTGTGCGCACGGATGCATATTACTCGTCCGGTGCAATTGATTTGTTCGCGACGGGCGCTGGCGCCGTGCGTTATCGGTCTGGTGAAACCGGTGGTTCTGGTGCCGCTGAGCATGTTCAGCAACCTCGAGCCCTCGGATATCGAAATGATTCTCGTCCACGAACTGGCTCACGTGCGCCGCTACGATATTCTGGTTAACATTCTTCAGACGGTGATCGAGACGGCGCTGTTTTTCAATCCGGCGGTGTGGTGGATTTCGCAGCAGATAAGGGTAGAGAGAGAGCATTGTTGTGACGACGTGGTCGTCCAGCATTCAGGCGATCGCGTCAGCTACGCCCGCGCTTTGGCCAGTCTGGAGGAGCTCAGGTCGGTGAGAACAGGTTTTGTCGCCGCCGCGGCCGGAATGCCCCTGCTGGCGAGAGTGCGCCGTCTTTTCGGGCTGCCGACCGTCCCCAACCGTTCGGCGCGACTGGGCGCCGCCGGTGTGGTGCTCTTGACGGTTCTGACAGGAGTCGGGATGCTGTCATTCCCGGCTGTTTCCCGAACGCTGTCCGAGACTTTTGTCGAAACGACCGAGCCTTACAAGCCGCAGTCCGATGATATTCGCGGCCGCTGGGAGATAGAGACCTATGGGGGCCGGGCGCACATAAACATGCGCTTCAAACGTCGCTGGGAAACCGGCTTCACGGTCCGGGCCAGAGAGTTGCTGAGCGAGATCAGCCAGACAACCACTCATTTAGAGATGCGCCGCGACGCCGGAACGTTTCATTTTGTCGGGGATTTCGAAGAAGATGACGAAGAGTGGTGGGGAGAGGGAGAGTGCTTCTTCCGGGCTAACTCCGAGTATCTCGAGGAAATGGACCGGCTGGGTTTTGATATTGACGATGATGAGGATGTCCTTAGTCTCGCCATCCACAATGTGACACTCGAATTCGTCAGAGGACTGATTGATCTCGGCTATGATGATCTCACTTACGATGAATTGATCACGGCCCACATTCACGATGTGACGCCGGAGTACATCAAGGAAATGAACGGCCTCGGCTACCGCAACCTGAAGATGGACGAACTGGTCACGATGCAGATTCACGACGTGGAACCGGATTTCGTTCTCCAGCTGGCGGAGCTGGGTTACCGCGATCTGGATGCGGATGAGTTGGTGACCATGCAGATACACGATGTTGAGCCGGAGCTGATCGAGGCTTATACGTCATTGGGCTATCGGGATCTGGATGTTGATGAACTGGTCACCATGCAGATACATGATGTCGAGCCGGAGTTTATCGAGGAGATGGCCGAGCTGGGATACCGGGATCTGGATGTCGACGATCTGGTCACCATGCAGATTCATGATGTCGATCCGTATTTCATAAAGGAAATGAGCGACCTGGGTTACGGCGACCTGTCGGTCGACCGGCTGGTCGAGATGCGCATACACGATGTTGATCCGGATATCGTACGAGCTCTGAGCGAACTCGGCTACCAGAACCTGTCGGCGAGAAGACTGGTTGAGATGCAGATACATGATGTGGATGCATCCTACATACGCCGGCTGGCCGAACTGGGCTACCGGGATATCTCCCCGTCGCGATTGGTCGAGATGAAGATACACAATGTATCACCCCGGTACATAAGTGACCTGGCCGAGTTGGGCTACGACGATATCTCGCCGTCCACCCTGGTGGAAATGAAGATTCACGGCGTCTCGGCGGCCTACGTAAAGAAGTGCCTTGAGCGAACCGGGAAGAGGATCTCTCCGCGAGAACTGGTTGAACGCAAGATCCACGGCTATTGATAGGCCCGCCGTTGATTCGGGCTCTCGCCAACGCATATACACGAATATAAGACCCGGCTGGTAACCCAGCCGGGTTTGCTGTGGAAACATTTCCTTAGTCTTTTTCGTATCTAAGACAATATCCAACCGGCCCAATAGCAGCAACTTTCAACTGAGGTGTCCAATGAAGAGCCGCAACTATGCCGTAATCGCCCTGATCTCACTCACTTTAATACCGCTTGAACTGGCCTGGACGAGAATATTCTCGGCCGAGTTCTTCTATACCTTCGCTTTTCTGGTACTGTCGCTGGCGGTACTGGGTCTGGGGCTGGGGGCTCTGGCGCTTCGTCTGTTTAGTCGGCTCAACAAAGCTGAGTGGCTGGGCATCTATCTGGCTATAGCCGGGCTGTGTGCGTTAGCTGGACCGATCGCGATCTTTCAACTCGGGCTGGACTTCTCGCAGTTGTATTCGAGTGTGGTGATGGTTT
>CP070824.1:1617438-1624121 GCA_020344395.1 Candidatus Zixiibacteriota bacterium
CGTTCCGTCGCCGTTGTCCCGGCGATTCTTACGCCACATGCCGCCGCCGTCGGGGGCAATGACCTCGTTGTGATAGTAACCGTCGGGGTTGACCACCAGCACGAACCAGATCTCACGGCTATCTACAAGCTCGGTAATACTCGGAAAAACCCCGTACCACTCGGTCAGGTAATCCATGAAGTACAGCAGCAGTTCAGGAGTAATAACCTCTCTGGCGTGCGTTGCCGCTGTAAACAGGATTTCGGGCTCCTCCTCATCCGTGCCGGGATTATCCGATATCTTCACCGCCCACTGGTCCCGACCTTCGATAGTCTGCCCGATACTGATCTTGGCCGACACGATACTGGCATGGTCCATGATCAGCGTGTCCAGGGCGGTGTTTATCTCATCGAGTGTTTTGTACCCGCCCATGTCACTCGGCACTCTGTGATAGATTCTGGAGCTGAAGAACTCGATAAGATTGTGATGGATCACCTCAGTTTTGAATCCCAGCGACTGTAACCGATCCAATTCGTCGGGGCTGGTGACGATTTCAAGATAGTCATCCCCCCGGCTGACGATATCCATCCCCATCTCCAGAAGCTGCAATACCTGGGGCTTGGTTTCGAAATATATCCTTGCCTGCATGTTGCCCGGATCACCATCAGCCGCAGATACTGATGGCAAAGTCATGATTATCAGCACTACCGAGAACATCACAGAACGATACATTGGCTTCTCCTGCAAGGCGGGTAAGGGGTACAAACTGAATATAGCTCACGATTCACCGCGAGCAAGACAAAAACCGGGAAACGGCCCCGGCGCATTGGACGCTAAGGATTTCCGCCGGTTATTCTGTGAAATCCCTCGGGGTCGGTGGCACCTTCGGTATTGATCACAAGAATCCGGCTGCTACGACCAAGCCCCAAAGTTTCCCGTACATGAGTCAGCGTGGCATCATTGAGTATGGCCAGAAGCCCGGCCAGACCGGCCGCGCCTGACTCACCGGAGATTATCCGCAGATCCCCTCCACGCGGGCTGTAATACAGTTTCATAGCCTCTTCGGCGTACCGGTCAGAAATGGACAGGAATGCATCCGCGCCGTTTCTTATGATCGGCCAGGCGGTGAGCGACGGTGTGGCGCAGTTAAGACCGGCCATTATCGAGTCTATCGATCCCCGGGCCGAGCGGGGCTCCCCGTCCGGAGAAGCAGCCGACTCGAAGAGACAATCGGCATCGCAAGGCTCCACACATACCAGCTTCACGGACTCGTTTTGACAGGCGGATCGATAGAACAACACTGTCCCTGCCACGAGAGCACCAACCCCCCCCTGCACGATCAGAACATCCGGGCTTGCTTCACCGCTCACCTCCAGGTCCTCGCTTATCTCCTGAAACATTGTCTGGTAGCCGAGCGACACCCATTGTGGAATCTCCTGATAGTCCGCGTAGCCAGTGTCAGAGATGACCTGCCATCCGTTGTTATGCGCATCCTCTGCGGCCTGCCTGACCGCCTCATCGAAGCCTCCCTTCACAAGAGTAACGGTAGCTCCTTCCTGACGAATATTCTCTACCCTGGCGGGGACTGAGTTCTGAGGCATGTAGATGAAAGCCGGGAGTCCGAGCATGGCCGCCACCCAGGCCACAGCCCGGCCATGATTGCCGTCAGTAGCGGTACACAGCGGGATCGACCCCAACAGCCCGGCTTTTGCCCACGACTGAAGTTCGCGGAAGTCGTTAACCGGGACTCCCTGTGCTTCGAGTCCGGCTTTAAAGAATCTGAAGATAGCATAAGAAGCCCCGAGACTCTTGAATGCCTGCAGTCCGAAGCGGGGCGATTCATCCTTAACGACGATACCACCCAGGTCAAGTTCTGCTGCAAGAGCTGTCAGCTCCACCAGCGGTGTGGGCGCGTATCCTCTGATCGATTTGTGAAAATCGACTATCTCCGGGGCAGCAATATCCGATTGAATCAGGACATCTGGTTCAACGAACGGGCGACGGTGAGGATTAACGAGGAACCGGCACATGAGGACTAACAGGAGTTATCTTGACTTCCTGAACACCTGAGCTAGATGATTGATTCGATCAAGGTGGTGGTCATCATGTTCAGCGACGAAGAATACGGAATCGATCACTCGCATCGGCTGGTCAAGCCGGGGATGAAGTGCTGTCAGCGACACCTGATCGGGATTAAGATCATCAAGGCGAGCGACAAATTGTTCGCGAATGACTCGGAATTCCGATATCAGATGGTTGATAGAGCTTTCGTTGTGGTTTGCCTCGTGCGTTTTGCGGTTCTCCAGATCAGCCGGACGGAGCCGCTCGGCTCCGTTAAGGAAATCGTCCAGACGGCCCGCCCAGATGGGTTCCAGATCGAACAGGTGGCCGACGTTTTCTGAAATTGTCCATGTGTCTCCTTCACGCCGGGTCAGCGTCTGAACCGGCAGCGATCCACACAACGCCACCAGCCGCTCCGGCGTCTCTCTTAGACGCTCAACCAGGGCCGGGAACTCATCGATCGACAGATCGAATTTGAATTTTCGGTCGAACCATTTCTGTTGCGCTCGCATAGTTCTTTTCCATTTCCGACTTTGGGTATAATCTACACCCGGGTGAATGTCATGCATTTCTTCGAACATGGTACGAAGAACATGCCGCCGCCGCAAAGATAATCAGGCGCAGAGTAAAATACCCGACCGCATCCGTTGACATACACTCCCGCGGCAGCTTATATAACCCAGTAATCTGCAGGCACGGGAAGACCTGGGCCAACCATATGGATGCGGTATGGTCACCGATAAGCGATACAGGACAATTCTTCTGACGGTAATCGCAGCCGCTCTGTGCGTGCGGGTTCTGTTTGCCGTGCTCACGCCGGCATGGTTTTCGGCAGACGAATATCCGCATTTTTGGTATGCTGAACAGATTGCACGGGAGACTTCGCTGCCCGAGAGCCGGCCGGTCTTTCCGGCGTATGAGTCATACCAGCCCCCCCTCTATTACGTCGCTGCCGCACTGATGGTAAAGCTCTCCCCCGAGATGTCCGTATACTCAGAGGAAATGAATGCTCCAGGGACCCAATTGCTTATCCTCCGGTTGCTCTCGGTGCTTATGGGAATGGTGACAATACTGTTAATGGTCCGTATTCTCGACCGTCTCCCGGATCTCACGCCGGCGGACAAGCTGTGCGGGGTGGCGTTCGTCGCTTTCCTCCCGACTTACGTCGGAATTACTTCAACGGTCAGCAATGATGCCGCTGTGATCCTGCTGTCCACTGTAAGTCTCTACTACTGCCTGCACGCACAGTGGACGAGAAGGGTAGCTTTTCTTTGTGGACTGTGGGCGGGGCTGGCCCTGCTTACGAAGATGAACGCAGCTATCCTGCTGCCAGTCATAATTCTGCGTGCCTGGCAGGTTGCAGATCGTGAACGAAGCATCGCGGGTCGATGGGTACTGATAGCTCTCGGCGGCTGGATTATCGGCGCGGTGGTCCTGACGGCCAGGAATCTGATAATGTACGACGGTCTTCTTGCCATCAACCCGGGTCTACCTCAAGAATGGACTGTGTCGATTCCTGAAGTGTGGGGGGCGGTTCGAAACCTGACGTGGAGCTTCTGGCTGGCTTTCGGTCGTCTTTACCGCGTTACTCCTGCACCAATTGTGTATATCGTAACTGCTTTCCCATTAATGGCGCTGGCGGTTCTTGGCTGGATTAGGATATACAAACGACAGTTCAGTCTTTTCGCGCTGCTTGGCATTGGTATAGGCGTGGCGATCGCAGCATCGTTATGGTACACGCTGGCCTACCCGCCGCGCGTGATGACCAGCTGGGGCAAGAATTTGTACCCGGTGCTGCCCTTAATAGCCGTGTTCTGTGTACTTGGCTGGAGGGCGATCAGTGGACGTTTCTCGGCCGCTGTTCCGGTTGTTGCGTCGGTCGTTCTGTTGACGGGCTGTGTGTGGGGGCTGATCCGGCTGGCAGCCCTGTGATTGATCTCACGTCAATCTGGTTGCCGCAAATATCGCCAGAATCACAAAGACCACCCCACAAAGGATTATCGCCCTCACCACTCTTGATCGCTGACCCCGTATAAAAGAAACCGTACCCGTTATCACGGAGAGCAGAGGGCATCCGAACCGGATTCCGATCTGAATCGAATCGGGCAATCGCAGGTGCCATGCCCTGAATCCTTCGCCGAATATCGGATGGCCGCTGAGCATGTGACTGAACACGTCCATCCATACCACCAGGGGTGGGAAAAGCAGGACTGCCGCCAGTCTGATAACATAACTGGATTGACTGTCTGCAGACTGTATTTCTGTCATTGAGCTTCGCTCCATCCGCCGCTTATGGGATCCCTACGGCACTACACCCCGGAACATCGTGTAAGTAAAGAACGCATTGTAGTCCGGTTGATTCAGAATGAAGTCAGGTGACTCCGGACGACATAGTCGCTTATAATCCTCCCAGTCCCGGGGTGATACATCCGACTGCGCGCCGTCCCAGAACATCTCGAACAGATACGCAACTGCCTTTCGCTCATCAGCAGTCAAAGGAGCCTGGATGTTGCCGACGAACGTGCGTACCTGCAACTCGTTCAAACCGACCTTGCCGAGCCAGCCCTGCGCCCGCATGAAATGCAACTCAGCTCTCCCGGTTTTTACCGAGGCCGGATAGATTGTTCCGGGAGCATTAAGCCTCGTCTCCAACAGGGGATAGCCGGGAAGCAGTTGCTGAGATGTCCAGCCCGCAAGCGCAATCAGGCCACCGGGCCTGACAACACGCACAAGTTCCTCTACCTGTCGTAGCGAACTGACAGCCGGATAGCCGACACAATCGACACTCCATGCCCAGTCAAAGCAGTTGTCCTCAAACGACAGGTTACCAACGTCTCCCTGGCGAAGTGAGATGTACTCAGGCCGGTCAGGCTTACAGATAATCTCCCTTGCCCGGGCAATGTGGTCGGATGACAGGTCGACACCTGTTACATGTCCGCCCGGCCCTATAGCTTCAGCTAAACGCGGAATATGACTACCAATCCCACACCCTGCGTCGAGACCCCGGCTCCCTGAAGGCAACTCAAGAGAACGGACAGCCTCCCGCATAACCGTCTCCCTCAGGAGATCGCACAAACTCAGAGCATCAGCATACGATTCCAATCCAGACACCTCTTAATCGGTCCGGCCTGCGGCTCCGGCAGTCGTGTCATCTTCCTCCACCTGCCGCGGGCGGCATGGCCGGTTCCCAGAGGACATTAACTATCTGCCAGCGGCCTTCACTGCGAGCAAGGTGAATATAGTCGATAAACTTCACCGAAGAGACTTTCACTGATGCGATATTTTTGTCAATATCCAAAACTTCAATCTCAATGTTGGCAGTCTCGTCCGGCTTCAGTTTGCCGAGCCCGGCCTTGGTGTACTCCACCATGGTCGAAGCACTGGCGTGTGACAAAATGGTGCCGCCGGTCTTCTCAAACGCCCTCAGGCCACGCTTGGCCAGATCCGGGTGAAGAGCCCGGTCCATCCTGATAGGGTTTCCCTCATACCACCCCTCGATGTAATCGCTGGTGGTCTCGATTATGAGCTGCTCATCCGTGAGTGTATCCGCCGGTTCCTGCGCGGCTGCTGCAACACACCATATGGTCACCATGACGAACATAATCGAACATCTTCTCATCTCTGTCTCCCGGGGATTAAGGGTTTGTCTGAGAGTAAGTGTAGAGAACACAAGCAGGATCGGCAATTGAAAAACTGCTGGTCATGGCCTGCGGGCAGACACTCAGGATTACTCGCTCGGCGATGAAACTAATCCCGAGTATTCCCCGCAGATAAGCAAGTATCCACCCTGTCTACCTCGTAACCACCGCTCAAAATCATCCTGACAGCCGACACCGTTCCCTAACGATATGTAAAGCAATCGCTTACGGCGGACGTTGCCCCACGCACGATTTGGCAAGCCGGTTGCATTCACATGAGACAAGATGGCAATAAAGAAATCAAGGAGAGTACGATGATCCGCAAAAACCTCATGACACTGACACTGATCGGCCTCAGCGGGATGGCCCTGATGCAGTTGCCGGGATGCACCGCGGTCGGGCTCACCACCGGCTGTATCATCGATGCGTCCAATCCATCAACGGGAACAGAAGTGCCAAAATCGAAGCTGAGCGCGACCAAGCGTGGCTCCCGAATCACAGTAGTCAAAATAGATGGCGATAAAGTCAAGGGACGTTTCGTCAAGATGAGCCCTGTCGAAGATGACGACTACCTGGCTGCATGCACGACTCTTCATGGCATGTTTCCGGACACCAGTTACGCACCGGTTCCCGAGGACAGCATTCAGGTCACCCGGACTGACGGGGTGAAACTTGATTGTCTCTTTTCCGGCTATGATCGCTCATACGGTTCAACATACTCATGGCATCCGGCCAGCAAAGTAAGATTCGGGGCCGACCATCCTTGCCTGGCCATTCGTTCAGATAGAACGTCCTCCCCCGGCCTCATCGCGCTGCAGGATATTGAAACCGTGACGCACGCTCGGAACGGAACGACGAGTGGCGCCACGCTCAGGAACCTCGCCGGGACGGGCCAGCTACCCCTCCGTTCGGCCGTTAAGATATACAGTCGAGGCAGAGTCCGCGTCATACCGCTTGATGAGATTGCACTGGCACAGACGCCTCCCCGCACCGGAGGGAACGCCA
>CP070824.1:1624221-1635806 GCA_020344395.1 Candidatus Zixiibacteriota bacterium
CAGTTCTCAGGCCGGACAGGACATTGCGGCCGTTCCTCCCGGCACAAAGGATGGTATTATTGCCTATACCCCGTTACATGTCAAGTCTGCCGCCATTGGTAATGTATGATGTTCGTATTATACCGGCGGTTGAATTCAGAACTCGTCGATCTCACCCAGTTCGAAGCTGGTCAGTTCAGCGGAAATTGAGCCGACCAGCACCTTGGATTTCATCAGGACGGGAAGTCTCAGACGATCATCGGTCAGCCACACTTTGAGCCTGCCTTCGTGCTTGAAAACGCCGACCGACCTGGTCAACGGCTCAACCACCAGACAGTCAAAAGTGCCGGCCTCAACCGAAATCGTCTCCCTCTTGTGCACCAGGACTTCCATACTCACTTTCCGACCATCGACGAAGGCCTCCACCGTTACCGATTTCCCTACCTCCAGTGGCTGTGAACGTACATAGTACAGAACTGAAAGTGCATCCTGAACGAACATCGGCACTTCGATTGAGTCACCGTCGTACACGACAGAATGCCGGCGTTGATCGAATGAGTACTGTCGATCGGACCGATAGCTTCCCTCGCGGAGTTTCTTTTCAAACCGCCAGCTGAACAGCCCAACCGCATCAATGATCGATTCCACGCGATCATCCACCCTGTAAAAACTCGAAAAGAACTTGTTGGACTGGGCTCGCGTGACCACCTGGTAACATGGTCGATTCTCGTACTCGATGAGCCTGACCACTTCCATCGTCGCATGGCCGGCATTGATGAACCCGTAGCCAACATCAAACGAAAGTTTTTCCCCCACTCCGAAAGCCAAGTTCTCGACGTATCGATCGAAGGGCGGCCCGGTGTCGGCCACAACGGGTTCGAAATCAGAAGCGGCCTGGGCAATACCCGTCTCAATTGTGACGAAGTAAAACAGCGGGAAACAACCTGCCATCACCACCAGGCCAAATGCCAGCTTATACCACAACGTCTTTTCAGGCATCACTTCGCTCGTCAATCTTTCTGATGATTTCATCGAGGTTCTTGCCAAGATACTCTCCGATTTCGAGGAAAGTTTCGTTATACTTCTCCAGCGACTGACCGATCGGATCTTCCACCTCCTCACCGTCGCGGGAAGAATCGGGAAAACTCTTGAACAGGAAGGTTTTGTCGGCCGCTTTTGGATCATGCCTCAGTACTTCGTTCAGGTGCTCGGGGGACATGGCCAGAATCAGATCCGAGCGTTTGATCAGATCCCGACTCAATTGCTGCGAGCGGTGATCGGAGAGATCACAGTCCCACACCTTTGATGCCTCCGTGGCGTACATCGTAGCCGGAAAACCATCTGCCGCCGCGATGCCGGAGGATATCACCTCGAACTGCCCGGGACGCTGTTTGTCAAGAAGTACCCTCAATGCCGCCTCGGCCATAGGCGAGCGGCAGGTATTCCCGGTGCAAACGAACATAATGGTAAACCTGTTCTTCACACTTCTTCTACACCCGCGAGGGTCTCCTGAATCATTTCCCGCGAGATTGTTCCCTCACGGAGAACGACCGCTCTGCTCCCGGTACAATCCACAACCGTTGACGGAGGACCCGATAGCGGGCCGCAATCAACGTAAAGAGCAACTCTGTCCGCAAAACCAGCGCGGATCTCCTCAATAGTATCGCAGTCTTCTCCCCCACTGATATTGGCCGACGTTGCGGTCACCGCAAAATCAACCTGCTCCATCAGCCCTGACACGAACGGAGATGACGACACCCGGATGCCCACTTTGCCGTCCACTGCAATTGGCCGGGACAAGTGATCCCCCGCCGACAGCACCAGTGTCAACGGACCGGGCATGAAGGCCCTGGCCAGAGAGTCAGCAAGGCCGGTGGTTGCGCACAGATCGCCGGCGTCGGCATAGTCTCTAATAAATACAGCCGTGGCCGAGTCGAGGGAACGTCTCTTGAGCTCAAACGCTTTGCTCACGGCGTCCTTGCTGTCAGCTCGAGCCATCAGACCGTAGCGTGTCTCGGTCGGACCTATTACCAAGTCGCCGTCCCTCAGCGTCTCGGCGGCTCTGATCAGCGTGCCAGCGTCGGGCTCATCGTAGTCAATCATTATCAGGCTGGTTTTCCTCGTACTCATTTATGATACTGTCCACCATGATCGAGTCTGAACTGCCCGCCGGGCCCAGAATATCCTGATACAGCCGCGAGGCCTCCTTCGGATTCACCGTCACCATCACCACCCAGGCGTTACTGTAACCGGCCGCGCGCGCCTTCTGCTGATATTCCTCGGCCCGGTCACGCAAATTGAAATTGCCGACTCTCACCTTATAGTAAGGAACTTCGTAATCGACAAATACCGGCCGATCGAAAATCTCCTCCGCCACCGCCGCAGCCTTTCTCGATTCGCCGTACAGTTTGCTGGTGGCTATCTGCACCCGATACGCCTGGCTGTTGACCGAGTCGATGGCGTCCAGGTAAACCACGGCCTGCGGGGCGCCGCTGTCCGGCTGAGTTTCAGGACCAGCCGCGTCCACTATCTCCGTTCGACCGATGACAGCACCCGAAATCGGCCTCGTCCGCGGGATGATTTCTCGGTCTGATGGAAGTTCCAGCGGATCGAAGCCACGACCGTCGGCTGCCTCTGATGGGACATCCTCCCTGATCTCCTCCGCCACCCCCTCGCCCGACTTGCAGGCGAATACGGCCGACAACAAGAGGACAACAAGTACAAGACTACAGATATTTCCGGGCCTTCTCATCTTCCTCCAGCCTGGTCAAAAGTTCCTTGATCCTGTCAACCTGCGTCTTGTGCACCACCAGTGTGATATCTCCCGACCGGACGATCACAAGGTCTGAAACGCCCACGCACGCCACCAATCCTTCGGCGTCGTTCACAACCGTCGTCTCGAACACTTCGTGCAATATCGCCTCACCCATGGTGACATTGTTCTCAGAATCCCTGTCCTTGTATCGTTCGAGGGCTGTCCAGCTGCCCACATCGTCCCAGACAATGTCGGCCTTGATCGTCAGAACATTGTCGGCCTTTTCCAGTACCGCGTAATCGATGGAGATCGACTCGGTCTTTTCATAAAGCACCCGCCTGGCCTCGAGTTCGTCGTCGGCGCCAATGTGCTTCGAGTAATCAATCAGGTTCTGATAAAGCCCGTTGCAGTGCTTCTCGAACGCACTCAGGATCGACTTGGCCGACCAGATGAACATCCCCGCATTCCAGAGGTGCCTCCGGCTGAAGTAATACTCCTGGGCCACCGCCGCCTTGGGCTTCTCGGTGAACGCCGAAACGCGGTAGACGGAGTTCTTGCCGTCGAAACTGTATTCGTCGCCGAGCTTGATGTAACCATATCCGGTCTCGGGGCGGGTCGGGACAATCCCGATAGTGATCAATACATCGTCCCTGCCAGCGATGCGACAGCCGTCATCCAGAATCTGAAGGAGTTTTTCCACGGGCCGAATAAGGTGATCGGCCGAGAGTACTACCATGATTGCTTCCGGGTCGGACTGATGCAGATGAATCGCGGGCAAACCGACAGCCAGACAGGTGTTGCGACCGAACGGCTCCGACAGAATGTGGTCCAGCGTAAGATATTCAGCCGTCTCGATCGCTATTCGGCCCATGGTCTCGCCGGTGACAATCCTGATGTTGTCGAGCGGAATCATCGGTTTGACCCGTTCGACCGTCTCGTCGAGCATGGTCCGCTCCGAGGTCAGCCGAAGGAACTGCTTGGGTCTGTCCATCCGGGACAGCGGCCAGAACCTTTCGCCCCGTCCGCCGGCCATTATCACGCCGTAAACCAATGTTTCTCCCTTCCGAGCACCGGTTTTCTTGCTGTTTGATTATACCCCGTTTTTAATCGGCGAGTCAAGGGAAGATTGGCGGCAACGGCCCCCACGCGCCACTCTGCTCCCTCGTCACCGCTTCGAACACAGATTGGTTCCGTCCTCGAACCCGCCACATTCTCGATTAAGTAACGTCTTCTGTCAGTCTTTCCATAAACCTTGAATCCATGTCGAAGCTCTTCCGATGCTCGCCCGGAAGCCCGGCCGCGAACCGGCTGCATCCTGTATGAGCTACAGCCCGGATTTGGCCTTGACATCAAGCCAGACGAGGCTATATTTACATTGGTAAGTTGTAGTTAGTCGTCCCGGAGGAAACATGAAAAATGCATCACTTTTCTTATTGATTCTGTCGTGGCTTGCCCTTGGATCAACGGCTGCCGCGGCCGATTGTGTTGAGGTTGATATCGAACTCACCCCGGTAGTCGTTGCAGGTGAGCCGTTTGAAGGTTACTTCGAACTGGTCAACTGCGGTGATGAGGCCGCGGTCATAGAATTGACCTTCGATATCCAGTTCAACGAGCACTCCATCCAGATCCCCGGCATACCCGTCCGAATGGGTGCCGGACAAACCATCTCAAAGAGCTTTGAGTGCATAATGCCATCATTCCTGGCCGGTAACTCCATCTCATTCTGCGTCGCGGCTGTCAGCGGCGATGCAACTTCGTCTGATTGCGCAACCATGAATATCGTAGAAGGCTCCCCCGATTACCGGAATCTCAGCTTTTCGGTTGCCCTCAGTAATGACGATTGCGTGGAGGTCGAACTGGAACTTCCCGAGACAGTCGTTGCCGCGCCCGGCTCTATGGCTGACGGATATTTCGAACTGCTCAACTGCGGTGACGAGGCAGCCCTGATAGATCTCGAGGCCTCACTGAACTTCAACGGTCAGGACATCGGCGTCGTGCAAAGGAAAGCCCCGCTGGGCGCCAGCGAGACCATCTCCCGCGAATTTACAATCCCTGTTCCCCCGGCCGTGCCGGCTGGAACGGTCATTATCTGTGTCACCGCAACTTCTGGTGAGGCGGTATCAACCTCCTGCCAGACGGTGGTAATCGAGTCAGGCAACAGCAGCCCGGGTCATGGATCGGCCAAGCCGATTAAGAGCTGGAATTTCCCGAACCCGTTCAATCCCAGCACCAAGATTGCCCTCGACCTTCCGGAGGCGACCGAAGTTACACTCAAGGTCTACAACTCGATAGGTCAGGAAGTCAGGACTTTGCTGGACGGCCGGAGCCTTCCTGCTGGCCTGAGTGAGATTGTATGGGATGGCTGCGATCGGTTCGGGAACGCTGTCTCGAGCGGAATGTACTTCTACAAGATCGAAACCGTTTTCGAAACGCATTCGCGCAAGATGGTCCTGCTGAAATAGCCTTCACCCGGATGGCTGGATAACTGTCCGGACCGTCCGATAATACTGTTGAAACGAGGAGACGGCCCCGCCAGGCGCCGTCTCTTTTGTCGCTGAGCAGACCTGGAGGGTAATTGAGTGAAACTACCCCTTGCGCTGTTGATCATTCTGACCCTGAGCTCGTCCGGGTTCGGGTACGAGTTCGTCGGAGCCGTTCAGGGAGAAAAGGTGGGTGATCAGTACGGCTCGGCCTTCTGCACGGTTGACTTCAACAACGATGGATTTCAGGACCTGGTTGTGGCTGCACCAGCTGCGGATGACGCAGGAACGTCTTCGGGTAAGGTTTACATCTATTATGGAGGCCCCCTGGCCGACAGTGCCGCCGATCTTACCATCGTCGGCGTAGCTGGTTCATTCTTCGGCAAGGCACTTTCTTCCGGCGGCGATTACAATAACGATGGGTCTGAAGATCTCCTCGTTGGAGCCCCGTTTTATGATCTGCCGGCCTCCAATGCGGGGGCGGTGTTTGTCTTCTTCGGTGGGATCAGCCCGGACACAACGGTTGATATGATCATTACAGGAGAGGCTGAATCCGATTATTTTGGCACGGCTGTCGCCGGGATGGTGGACTTCAACAACGATAGTCGCGATGATATTGCCGTTGGTGCCTACCGGGCCAACTGGGGCAGTTTCGAGAATGCCGGTAAGGTTTACCTGTATTATGGCGACGCCTCACCGGATCAATCCTTTGACAGAATCTTGGTAGGTGAGGCGGACGGCGAGCGGTTCGGGTATTCCGTGGCCGCGGGAGACTTTGACGGCGACAATAACCCGGATTTGGCGGTGGGCGCGTACAGTTACGATGATACTGAGATCAATCAGGGCCGGGTGTACATCTTCAACGGCGGTCCGTCGACCGACACGCTGCCTGATCTCATCATCACGGGGCAATCGGCCGGTCACAAGTTCGGCTGGAGCCTTGCATCCGGCCACGTTCTCGGCGGCTCTTGGTGTGACTTGGTTATGGGGACTGACGGCTTCGAAATCGGCGCCACCTCGGCCGGAAGAGTCTACCTTTTCGACGGCGGCCCAGGCATGGATGGGATAGCGGCGTTCACTCACGATCTGGGAAGGCCCGAAGAGGACCTGTTTGGCTTTGCCGTCGGCTCAGGCGCAGACCTGGACGCTGACGGCTACGACGATATCATTGCTGGAATGCCCGGCAATGATGACGGTGGCGACTCTGCTGGCGGTGCAAGGATATTCCTGGGCGGTGCGAGTGTAACCGTCGACACCACTGTCCTCGGCGCCTCCATGGGCGAGCAGCTCGGTCACGCTGTTGTCATCTGGAATGATTTCGGCCCGGGTGACGGCACCGCTTTGGCCGTAGGCGGGATCGGGTACGACAACTTTCGCGGACGCGTTTTTTTGTTCAGCAACCCGGACACCGTCTCTCACAACCAGGCACCGGCCCTTTCACCAATATCAGACACAGCCTTTGCTTTCGGCAGCCTGCTGCAGTTCTCGGTATACGCTGTCGATCCGGATTCGGATGATGTTTCGCTGTATGCACCGTTGAACCCGGACGGAGCGTCGTTTCTGGACAACGGGAACGGCTCCGGATTCTTTGAGTGGCAGACCGGCCCCGACGACATGGGTTCACACGAGGTTCTCTTTGTCGCCTCCGACGGGTTGCTGGCCGACAGTGAATCAGTTGTCATTACCGTGCTTGACACAGCGGGCTGCTGCGTTGGCCTCACGGGGAATGTCGATGGCGACGAAAGCGATCTGGTGGACATCGGCGATCTCACCAAACTGATCGACTATCTCTTCATTTCATATATCCCGCCTGTCTGCATTGAAGAGGCTAACTGTGACGCCGCTGGTGTCGTAGATATCAGTGACCTGACTGTACTGATCGACTATCTATTCATAAGCTATACACCACCGGCTGCATGTGATTAACGAGACCCACGAGCTGTCAGCTGCCTGAACCGATGATCATTTTTCGATTGCATGTGAGGGTGACAGCGCCTATCTGCCGGCGGGGTGGCCCATCTGCGTGCGTGTGAATTTCGCGCTATTCCCCGCAATCTACGGCACCCTGCATTTTCCCTACCGACCCGCGGGTGATTCACGCCCCTCACCATTATTGAAAGCGCGGCTCGCATTATGACCGCTACAAATCGACAAAATCACTACCTGATCGCAAGTCCGACGATAAAAAACGAAGGAACGAACCCATTTGGTTTAGTCATTTGCAGCGTCGCCTTCACGTCATACCGAGCGGAGTCGAAGGGGGACGAGCCGCCAAAGCCGCGGTCTCAACCTGCATTCCCGGCAACAGATTTATAGTTGCGGTCCGATACCGCCAGCGGTACCTTTGAACACAATTCGGATGATCGGTTCCGACCATAACATGCAACAAGAGTAAACTCGACTATAGAGGTACCGCTATGATTCGCAGAACGCTGACAGGAGTCCCGGTGGCATTTCTCGCATGCATGCTCCTCATCGCCTTCGCTCATGCGAACAGTATGGCTAATGAGGGTGATATTACCCAGAACCTGAAAATCCCCGAGCCGGGCAACAGACAGATCATCAAGCTCGACGACGGCTCCACCCTGGTCGGTGAGATCACCAGCGTGGGCCCGAACGAAATCAGGTTCAAAGCCAACATTGGAGAAATCAGCATTGAGATTGCCCGGATCAGAGAGATTACAGAAGTGTCAAGTGACCGGTTCCGTGGCGGTCAATACTGGTTCCCTAACCCGAACAGAACACGACTCTACTTCGGACCGACCGGCCGCACTCTGAAAGCCGGCGAGGGGTATTTTTCTGATTACATGCTGTTCTTCCCCGGCATCTCATATGGCCTCACCGACTTTGTTACCATTGGTGGCGGCATGTCCGTATTCCCCGGGCTCGGCATGGACAAACAGCTATTTTATTTCACCCCCAAGGTCGGGGTGAGTGCCGGTGACAAATTCGCCCTAGCCGTCAGCGCCTTGATCGTCAGAGTCCCGGTAGATGTTGATGACGACGACGATGCAGATGTTGATGACGACGACGAGGAGGATAGAGCCTTTGTTGGCTTACTGTTCGGGTCGGCGACGATGGGGAGTCTTGATCACAGTCTAACTCTCGGACTGGGATACGGCTTTGTGGAAGACAGCCTTGCCGACAAGCCGGCTGTCGTGCTGGGCGGAGAAACCAGAATCTCGCGAAGGATGTCCCTCGTGACCGAGAACTGGCTCTTTCCCAGTGCCGACGACTGGCTCATCTCATACGGAGCCAGATTCTTTGGTGAGAAGATCGCTGTTGACCTGGCTTTCGCCACAGTCACCGGTGAGGACGCCTTTTTCCCCGGCATCCCCTGGGTGGATTTTGTGGTCAATTTCTAGCGCTGAATGATTCCGGGAGTCGCCAACTCCCGCTGCGTCCCGAATCAGCCCGTCACAGCCTTGATCGCCAGCCCGATCAACAGCAGACCGCCTATGAGGCCCGCCGTGCGGCGGAATTTCTGACCTACCGCACGACCAGAAACGAGCCCCACGACCGTCATCACCGCGGCGACTATTCCTATAATGACTGCTGGATAGAGTATATCTGAGCCCAGAAGCGCCAGCGACAGCCCCGCCGCCAGGGCATCGACTGAAGTCGCAAACATCAACACCAGCAGGCTCAATCCCCTGGTGGGGTCACCCTGCCAGGCACGCTCTTCCGGTCCCCACTGCTCCCAGATCAGCCGCACTCCGATGACCGCCAGTATGGCCGCAGCTATCCAGATTCCCGCCGAACCCACCAGGTCGGACACCGCCGCGCCCGCCCGCCAGCCCACCAGCGGCATCCCGAACTGCGCGAAGCCGAAATGAAATGACATCCGGAACACAGCCCACCGGTCCAGCTTGCCCATCTTGATGCCCACCGCCACAGCCACGGCAAAGGCATCAAAGCCCAGCGCCAGAGCCAGTAATATCAGTTGGGTCGGGTCCATGGAGTCTGGCTCAGGTTCTGTAATCCGCTGTTTTACATGGCGATATGGACATTTGGCCAGCCAATAAATGCAATGAACAGAGTTTACGCAAGGAATGTCTTCACTCAGATAAGACTGAACTTGCTCAAGTCCCGGAACAAACTGTCGTCATAAAAGGTTATAGATAATACTTTACAAAAGTGTATTGTTTTAGTATAGTGAGCGCCGTTGAGATGAGATTGGAGAGGAAATAGGTGAGGATTACAGCCGTAGAGGAGTATGGACTTCGTTGCCTTCTGAACCTGGCCCGGGCCGGTCGAGGCAAGCAGATGTCTATTTCTGAGATCGCCGAGAGCGAGGGCTTGTCGGTCCCCTACGCTTCTAAGTTGTTGTCAATCCTGAGAAAAGCCGGATTGGTACAGGCCGTGCGCGGAAGAAGCGGGGGATTCCGGATCGCTCGCGACCCGGGCGAGATCGACCTCTATGAAGTGCTTTTTGCTTTGGGCGGTCCCCTCATTGATCCCGACCACTGCCAGAAGCACAGCGGTCAACTGGACCAGTGTGTCCACACAGAGGAATGTTCGGTTCAGGGAGTGCTGGGCGGGTTGGCCGGATATGTCCAGTCATTCCTGGCCGGCACCAGCCTTCAGGAAATCGTCGACGGCAGACCTTGCACGATGGCCAGGCAGTCAACCGCGGCGTTTGAGATCTCGGACACTGCCCATTCTGATGAACTTAGATCTGGGGTGGTTGACGATCCTGCAGGTAACTAATGTCTTATAATTGAGGATTGATGGAAATGAGCGAGAAAAAGCTCTTTGAGGTCAAGAACGTATCCGTATCCGTGGAAGGAAAACAGGTCGTTTCCGATGTGTCACTTTCCATTGGCCGGGGTGAGGTCCATGCCATAATGGGCCCGAACGGCTCGGGTAAGTCTTCCCTCTCACACGCTCTGATGGGACACCCCTTGTACGAGATAAGGTCGGGCGAAGCATCCCTGAACGGACAGAGCATTTTGGAAATGACGGCCGACGAACGTTCGCGCGCCGGATTGTTCTTGGCCTTTCAGTATCCGCTGGCCATTCCCGGCGTTACCGTGGCTAACTTCATGCGCAGTGCGCTCCAGGCTCACAGGGGCAAAGACGCCGATATGACGGACTTTCGAAAGCTGTTCAAAAAACGCATGGCGGAACTCGACATTGATTCTTCGTTCGCCACCCGCTACCTCAATGACGGTTTTTCAGGCGGTGAGAAAAAGCGCATCGAGATACTGCAAATGACCATGCTCAACCCCAGAATGGCTATTCTCGACGAAACCGACTCAGGACTTGATATCGACGCCCTTAAAGAGGTCGCCAACGGCATAAACCGGTACCATTCGGACGAGAATGCAATACTGATGGTGACTCACTATCAGCGACTTCTCAACTATGTCAAGCCTGATTATGTCCACGTGATGATGGACGGCCGGCTGGTGACATCGGGCGGTCCCGAACTGGCTCTGAAGCTGGAAGATCAGGGCTACGAGTGGGTCGAGAATGAGTACGGGCAGAAGGAGACGGCCGGCTGATGTCTGAATCGCTGGACAAGCAGAAACGCGACCTCACCACGCTGAACGAGGATTACGCGACCAAGTACGGTTTCCGTGATCCGGTGGATTATTTCCACAAGGGAGCCAGGGGCATCGATCACGAAGTGGTCGAGATGATCTCCCGGATGAAGAACGAGCCGAAGTGGATGTCCGATATCCGGCATGAGGCACTGGACATCTTTCTCTCCAAACCTATCCCCGATTGGGGAAACACAAAACTGCTCAACGAAATCGACTTCGACAACATCTACTATTTCATGAAGCCGATCAAGGAGCAGCAGACCAGTTGGGACGATGTTCCCGAGTACATCAAGAAGACCTTTGATCGACTCGGCATACCCGAGGCCGAACGGACATTCCTTGGCGGCGTGTCGGCCCAGTACGAGTCGGAAGTAGTGTACCATTCGATGAAAGAAGACCTCAAGAAACAGGGGATTATCTTCCTCGATATGGACAGCGGCCTGAGAGAACATCCGGAGATTGTGAAGAAGTTCTTCGGTACGGTCATCCCGTCGACGGACAACAAGTTCGCCGCCCTCAACACTTCGGTCTGGTCCGGTGGCTCGTTCATTTATGTTCCCCCTGGCGTGGATGTCACTGTCCCGCTCCAGGCATACTTCAGGATTAACGCTGAGAACATGGGGCAGTTTGAGCGCACGCTCATAATCGCCGACAAAGGCTCGAGAGTGCACTACATTGAAGGGTGTACTGCGCCGGTTTACTCGACCGATTCGCTGCACTCGGCCGTTGTGGAGTTGATAGCACTGGATGGCGCATACATCCGCTACACGACCATCCAGAACTGGGCGCGCAACATCTACAATCTCGTGACCAAGCGGGCCT
>CP070824.1:1635906-1637963 GCA_020344395.1 Candidatus Zixiibacteriota bacterium
AAGCCCTTGGTGCCCTTGAACATCGCGCCGTGTCCGATCTTGTTCAGATCGATGTAGCTTTTGGGCGATCGCGGCATAGCTCCGCCCTGATACCAGTTCACCTTGATCGGGCCTCGCCAGCTGTTGGCAGGATTGTCGAACGTCGCCTTCAACTTCACCGGTGTGACATCGGGGTTGAACGGATCGCCTTGAGCCACAGCCGTCGTGGGAAGATCGGCGTCGATAACATTCCACACCAGATCGATCGTGTGGCTGCCCATGTCACCGATCTGGCCGCTGCCGAAATCCCAGTACATGTTCCACTTCAGACAGCCGCCGAAGTAGCCGGGGTTGTAAGGATGCCAGGGTGCCGGCCCTAGCCACAAATCGTAGTGGAGATGCTTCGGCGGCTCGCCCGCAGCGGGCAGATAGCCGGGCTTTGGAATTTGCCGGTTGCCCCAGGCATAGGTATCGGTCAGTTCGCCGATCGCTCCGTCCTGGACCAGCTCGCGTATGCGCTCGAAGTTAGGCTTGGCGTGACGCTGCGTTCCGATCTGTGTGGCGAGCCTGTGTTTCTTCTGAAGATATGTTGCACGCACCACACGGGCTTCTTCTACAGTGTTGGCCAGGGGCTTTTCGCAAAAGATGTGCAGGTCGCGATTCAATGCCCAGTTGGCGATGAACGCGTGTGTATGGTCGGTTGTGGCACAGATTACCGCATCGAGGTCCTTCTGTTCGAGGCATTTGCGCCAGTCGACGTAGAGCTTGGCCTTCGGGAATTTCTTTGCGGCCTTGGCCATATTGTTCTCGTCGACATCGCACAGGGCGACGACATTCTCGGTGGAGATGGGATCGTGATGGGCTCGACCGCGACCCCACGCGCCGATCAGGGCCACGTTGAGCTTGTTGCTGGGAGCGTTCGCTCCAAGGAGCGAGCCGGATGGCAGAATGAGTAATCCGGTCCCGGTAGCTGCGGTGGATTTAAGGAACTGGCGTCGATTAACACGGTCGCTCTTGGTCATTATTCTCTCCTTGTATTGTGCTCTCAGGTTCTTGCTACGAAGCCACAAAAGCGCAATTCTACATCTTTGGGCACTGTCAAACAAGTCGAAAAGGAGGCATTGTCTCAGCCGACCTTCCTGCAATCCATATCAGTACGGCGAGTCTTTGACCTTGCGCTTTGCTACTTCCGGTGATGGCTCCATGTTGCATGTCGTCCCGGGGCGGCCATACCAGTACGTTGCCACGTTGTAGTTCACTTCGCATTTCGCCCAGTGCCAGATCTCCATGTCCACCTGTAGAGACTCGCCGAAGCACATCGCGTCTATTGCGCGGGTCCGCGTTTCCGTGCTGTAGCCTTGGGTGACACGGACGATGGGGATTTCCTGCTTGTAATTCTGGTCGAAGTCCATCACCCGCACCTGCGCGTGAAACGGGTGTTCGTAGAATCGTCGGTTCTGCCCGCCGTAGGAATAGGCGTAATAGTCTTCGGTGCCGGTCCCGAAGATCGAGGGAAACGATTCGCCGTCAATCCAGATTTTGGCATCGCCTTCGCCCCACCATATCTCTTCTGGATTCCAGATGGTCAGCGTGTCGCCGACATAGACACCGCGGCCATTTAACGTGACATAGTTCCAATCCGAGCGCGGCATGGTTTCTATATGGGACTGGTGTCGCCAGCTTGAGTGGAAATACATCGAGCGGTCGTCCCAGTCCCAGTCACCGACGGCAACCTTCAGTTGTGCCTGCAGCTCTCGATTGTGAAGATTGAGAATAGTCACCTTGGCGCTTCTGCGGTAGGGCATCACCCACCGGCAGCTCAAGGTGCCGTCCTTTGCCACCGTGCGATACCAACCCTCAAAGGGATGCAGACCCACACCGGTGCCGAAGAAATCCCCTGCCGGGCACCACACAGTTTCCTGCCCGTCGAAGTCAATTCTCAACACCACCGATCGAGTAACCTGCGGATCGTCGTAGGAGCCGAGTTTGAGGGACAATCTGCGGACCGCGTGAACTCCGGCGGGCAAATCGAGCGAAACCTCACTCTCAGGCACGATGACCTCGCTCAGCGAGTCGCG
>CP070824.1:1638063-1639683 GCA_020344395.1 Candidatus Zixiibacteriota bacterium
GGTGTAACCGCCTGGAACATCCTGGACTCTACGATAACAGATGCCGATGTACATCAAAATGCTGCTATTGAGCCGACAAAGATCAGAGGCACGGCCGTCAATCTTAGCGATGCTCAGACTATTTCAGGAACAAAAACTTTTGAAGATCTGAATATTGAAACGACCACCAGAAGAGTGTCTATCTCAAACGCCGCCTTTGTACCGAGGAGCAATAGTCAGGGTTTCTACAGGAATTCCAACTATATAAGAAATGCTACCACCGGATATTGGAATCTCTTCGCGCAGGTGTCGTTGCCGGACGGGGCAAGCGTAACTCGAGTCAAGGCAACATATTATGATAACGAAGCGTCCTACTTTGGGAAAATGGAACTATTCAAGGTCTATATGGTCACCGGCAGTGAAATCAAGATGGCAGAAATGCAGACGTCCGGGACTCCCGGCATGACCACCATCAGTGACGCCTCCATTGTCAGCGAGTCGATCAGCAATGATGGCTACAATTATTACTTGATATCGACGATGTCCTTTAGCACAACTAATACCAATATGCGACTTTACGGAGCGGAGATTGAGTATACGATTACCAGGCCGTTGCCGTAGGTATAGCAGTAGTATTAAATAGTCGAAACTGAGGGGTTTCGACCAACACAACAAGGATAGTAGCCAGAGCAAACTCTGAACCCATCGGTTGGGTGGGATCCGCGTAAGAGGGCGCCCGGCCGTCATTCCGGCGCAGGCCGGAATTTCGTCCCCTCGTCATTCCGGTGCAGGCCGGAATCCATTGACAGGGTCAGCGCGCACGGCCAGACGAGGGCGATGGGGCTGATTGGGGTGCTGGGAGGCCATATTATTCGGTTGACTGAGCCGGAGGATCCAGCTATCCTACCACCGAAGTAAATATCAGCAATTAGCAGCAGAGGTATGGCATGGTTGGGGTGAGAGGATCCCACGGCAAGCCGTGGGCGATTCGGGCTGTAGAGATATGAGAATAGCACTAGCAATATTAATATCTGTGCTTACCAGCGCGAATGTTCACGCGCAGAACTTCGACCCCTACGAGGGACCAGAGCCAGCAGCTGTCCTAATCCAGACCGATCCATGGCGGGCGGCCCCCGGTTCAGGACTAATGGTGGCTATCTATAACGACGGTCAAGTCATCTTGAGAAAGGAGAAGGATCAGGAATACATGTTCCTTCACAGCCAGCTTCGCCCTGGTGCACTGACAGACGTCAAAAAGAAGCTACATACATTTGGTGACTACTCAGAGTTAGAGCATCGCTATGACTTGGCTCCCTTTGTCACTGACCAACCGACGATATATATCTATCTGTCGCTGGATGATACAACGTTCGTCACAAGTGTTTATGGGCTCAGGGTTTCGGACACCGGGCTTCAAGCGTTTACCGGTTTCTCGTTCGATCAGAAGCCCGACGAGCTACCCAGAACAATCAGAGAATTGCTCGGCTATCTGACTTCTCTCGACTTCGCTGACGCTAATCCGTGGGTCCCCCCGTTTGTGGAAATTATGATATGGGACTACGGTTATGCGCCGTATGAATCAGTTCAGTGGCCCGTGGACTGGCCTAGCCTGTCATCCCCGTACACTCTCAGGCGAACTGA
>CP070824.1:1639783-1651388 GCA_020344395.1 Candidatus Zixiibacteriota bacterium
ACCTCGCGGTTGTCTCCGCTGCCGGCACGTAGTACTTTTTGCCTGTTAGTGGTGTGCTGATCTGATCGATCAGGTCGTCGAAGTGTTCAGGGTTGTTCACAAAGTCAATGTCATCAGTCTTTATAACCAGCAACGGGGTCTCGGTATAGTGAAAGAAATAATAATCGTATGCTCTATTGAGGATATCTATATAGTCATCATCGATTGTCTTCTCGAAAGGGTAAGCCCGTCGGCGTATTCGTTCCAGCAGCACCGGCGTGGCTGCCTGAAGATAGATGACTACGTCCGGACGTGGTACGTCCTTCGAAAGGGCGGGAGCGATTCGATTATAGAGGGCGAGTTCCCTTTCGGAAAGGTTTACGGAAGCAAATATGGCATCTTTGGCAAACAGGTAATCTGAGACAACTCGCTGCGCAAAAAGATCACGCACCATCAGTTGCTGTTGCTGCTGAAAACGGGAGATCAGGAAATACAATTGGCATGAAAGAGCAAATCTTTCCCTGTCTCTGTAAAAATCGACCAGGAAGGGATTCTCCAGAACCTCCTCCTTGATCAGCCCGGCGTCGAGACGCTCCGCCAGCATACCGGCGAAGGAAGTCTTACCGGCCCCGATCACTCCCTCGACAGCGATATAATCCGGTTCACACTTGTCTTGCGACATGGTCCTCGAATAGAAATACTTTGTCCCGATCCTCAGGTCTCAGCCAATCGGCAATGCGTACTTGATCGGGGGGGAGGGTTGCCTCGGGGTCAATCTCCAGCAGTGGAACCAGCACGAAGGGGCGGTTCAACAATTCCGGATGCGGTATATTCAATCCCTCAGTTTTGAGGGCTCTGTCTCCAAACAGAAGAATGTCAAGGTCGATGGTGCGTGGTAAGCCCTTCCCCTTATCGGTTCGATCCAGATCACGTTCGATTCGCTCAAGTGCACGGAGGAGTTCACCCGGCGAGAATCTGTAATCGGCCTTGATTACCTGATTGAGGAACGGCGGTGTGTCTCCATCCATGTTCTGGGCCTGACTGGCATAGATCGCAGATACAGCTGTTATCTCCAGCCCTTCAACCTTCGCCATATTTTCCCTGGCCGCTCTGAGATAGCGGGCGCGATCACCCAGGTTTGATCCAAGCAGTACATATACGGTTTCGCTCACGACTCTCCTCGCTTCTGAATATCAGCTTCTCCTGTTAACTTGGCCGTGTCTCCTTGATGACGGGTAACTTCAACCTCTATGTGTTTCACATGCCCCGCCAGAGGCGGCAGCAGTTTGCGGACTTTCAGGGTAACCCTGTACACCGGAAATCCGTTGAGGACTTTTGAGGCGAGGGAGGAGGCCAGTGTTTCAAGCAGGGCAAAAGCCTTTCCCTCGACCGTCTCTCTGATAATAGAATACACTGCCGTGTAATCGACGGTATCCCCTAGGCGGTCACTGTGACCTGCTCCGGCCAAATCCAGCTCCATCTCACAATCGACCTCAAAGACCCTGCCGGTTTCCTTCTCTGCAGCACTTATGCCGTGATATCCGTAAAACGACAGGCCACAGAGCCTCAGCACGTCCTTCACGCCGTCTCCCTGGAAACCGCCAGCAGGCTGGTCTTCTTCTTGATTCGAGAACTGGCCTCTTCGAAGGCGTCGCTTCCGGGCGTCAGTGAGAACCTCAGGTAGCCTTGCCCACCGTCACCGAAGGCAGTACCGGGCGTCGACAGGATACCGTAACGGCGGTAGAGTGCCCGGGCGGCCGAGACAGAACTACCTCTCCGCTCAATCCTGGCCCAGACAAAAGGAATGGTGTCAAAACTGCGTTTCTCGAGGGAAAGCAACTCAAGGAACCGCTCGGCGTCGGCGGCCCTCTTCCGGAATTCCTTGCGCACCATGTTGAGGTTATCCGACGGATAACCGCGCACAGCTTCGAGAGCAAAGGATACGAAATATGACGGAATGCTCACGGGTCGAAGCCGCGATACTGTCTTCAAAGCCTGAATGATGTCGCGTGAGCCGCAGGCGAACCCGAAAGGCAGGGCTGGCATGCCAAACTGATACGTAAATGAGTTGACTTCAAGCCCGACCTTTTTGCCGCCCTCCAGGGCCAGCAACGAGGGTGCCGTGCGCTCGCTGACAGAGCGATAGGCGGCGTCGTTTATAATCAGGATGTTGGCACGTCCGGCCGCCCAGATCAACTCAGCGATCTCTTTGTCGCCCAGGACCGCGCCGGTCGGATTGTGAGGGTTATTAAGGAAGAGCAAACGGGCGATATGACCGAGCCTGGTCTGGATACGATCAAAGGAAGGTCGCCAGCCGTCATCTGCCGTCACTGTGTACGATATGGCCTCGCCGCCGCAGACTGTAATCGCCTGTCTGTACAGCGGCACGGATAGGCTCGGCACAAGAGCCACGTCCCCGAAATCCACATATGCTGTGCTGAGATCATGTACTGTCGAAGTTATTGTGCCGCCAACACATATTTCCTGATCGGGGGCCAGTTTGACCCCTGAGGTGGCCGACATCCAGGAGGCCAGCTCCTCCTTCAGTTCGGCCAAAGCTTCGCTGGAGGCGGGTTTCAGATCCTCCTGGTTCAGCGGCGGCAATGTGTCATAACTGCAGGGCCAACCAAATGATGCCAGATCGATCAGATTCTGGTGGCCGCGCAATCTGGGCTTTTTCCTGTATGGTATATAATCCGCGATGCTGGGCGGCATCTGATATACCCGATTGGCCTTGTCGATCAGGACCTTCTTGACAGGCATAACGATCCTCAGCGCTCGTCGCCCGGGGCCTCATCCATCTGTTTTCGGAGGCTCTCCAGGCGCCGGTAATCGTCTTTCGGCAGTTTGCTCATGTCGCCAAGCTGACGGGCCAGATGGATTATTCTTGCGCAGTGCTCGACCGTCTCGTGACGATTGTACGCTTCCTCCAGCGAACGGCCTATGGTAAGCAGACCGTGGTTTCGAAGAAGAAAGGCGTTGTGCCCTTCAATATACGGTTCGAGCGATTTCGGCACGGCGTCGGTCCCCGGTGGCGCATATGCAGTCAGGGGTATCTTCCCAACGCTCACGACCAGTTCGGGCAGGACATCATCGGGGATCCTGAATCGTGAGACGGCAAAGGCTGTAGCGTATGGCGCGTGAGAATGTATGCAGGCACCGATATCCGGTCGATTTTGATAGACAAACAGGTGCATCAGAATCTCTGTTGATGCCTCGCCGGGGCCCTGGATTTTCCTGCCGTTGGAATCCACCGTCATCACCTCATCCGGCAACAAACGCCCCTTGGCAGCGCCACCGGGTGTGATCAGGATACGGTCACGGCCAAGTCTGGCCGATATGTTGCCATCCGATCCGGCCACCCAGCCGCGGTCGGCCATCATAGAGCCAAATCGCACTATATCTTTTTTCATCGCAAACGGGGACGCCATGACGGTAGGGAAGTTAGAGTGATTTTCCGTAAATGTCAATCGTATACAGGCTTGCTGAGCTGAAGCAGCCCACGGTCAAAGATAGCGCAGACAGACAGCAAGGCCCTGCCCGGGCATTCGCGGTCGTGCGGTGGCGGCTCAGCCCTATTGCAGAAAAAATTGCATCGATTTGAATTTTGGAGCGTTAAACAGAGTAAAGACAACAGATAACCCGTAATGGGACGAGTATTTTTCACTTGACGTCACGGCTGCGTTTTGTATATTACTTGGCTAAGCCGATTGGAGGTCTTGAGCAGGATTGACACAATCAGGTTGGTTTTATCCTGAGCAGAGGAAGCCCAGGGGCCGCAGTCTGGCCAAGTACTTGCTGCCGGCCATGGTATGTATTCTGATCGGGGTCTTGATTGCATCCAATATTGATCTGTCCTCGAAGTCGCGCGCTGTCGTACCGCTGAATATTGCACAGACCGGTGCGCTTCCGGTGGTCGAGCGGGATGGAGGCCTTGAGTCGCCGTTTGTCGCGGTGGTTGATCGGTATAACGAGGCGGTGGTCAATATATCGGCCAAGTCGCGAGGGCAATCGGGCCCATGGTGGTTTGGTCGCAGTTATTCTTCCACCTCGCTGGGATCCGGATTCTTTTTCAGGGAAGATGGCTACATTCTCACCAACAACCACGTGGTGGCCGACGCGGTCGAGATGACCGTGCGCACGGCATCCGGATATGAATATCAAGCTGAATTGGTGGGTGGAGACCCGCAGACGGATCTGGCAGTAATCAAGGTAGAGCCGGAAGATGAAATCGTCACCATTCCTTTTGGCAATTCCGATGAAATCAAGGTGGGTGACTGGGCCATCGCGATCGGGAATCCGTTTCCCCAGGTTGGCCTGGATCGGACGGTGACAGTGGGCGTGATTTCGGCCAAGGGGCGAAGTAACCTGCGCTTTGGTGAGGATTCGCCCTACTATCAAAACTATATACAGACTGATGCCTCGATTAATCCAGGGAACTCCGGAGGCCCTCTGATGAACATCAGAGGGGAGTGCATCGGAGTGAATTCCGGTATAACCAGTCCCACCGGCTCATCGGTAGGGATTGGATTCGCAATCCCCATAAATCTCGCGAAGTCAATTGTACCAGATTTGATTGCCACCGGGACCGTTTCGCGAGGGTGGCTGGGTGTTTATTTGTCGGAAGTGACGATACGAGAGGCCAGGCAGCAGGGCATGCATGGTGTGTACGGGGTCAGGATCGACGAGGTGGTGGGTGATTCACCGGCCGACCGTGCCGGTATTGAGTCCGGCGATATTGTGGTCAGGTTCAACAGTCAGGACGTGCAGGGTACCGGCCAGTTTTCAGTGCTGGTTTCCACGCTTGACGCCGGGCAACAGGTTCCGATTCAGGTGATTCGTGACGGCGAGGAGGTCTCGCTGACCGCTACCATAGGCCGCAGCGGCGAGAGCAGGCTGGCCAGTCAAGCGCAGCCGAGAATACTCCGCGATCGCTGGCTTGGGATGGACCTGGTGACCTTCAATGACGATCTGGCGGAACTTATCGGCATGGAGACTGTTGAAGGTCTGTATGTGGCCAGGGTATATCGTGGAGGGCCCGCTGATCGAGCCTCTATTGCTGAGGGCACCATTATCCTGGAGATAAACAACCAGGCGGTTTCGGAAATCGCCGATGTGGCTCGAATTCAAAGGTCTGTTGACGAGTCCAAATCCAGGGTCCCTCTGCTCGTGCTCGAGCCCGATGGGACTCCGGCCCGGAAGATATGTAGAGTGAGGTAGGAACGAATAAAGGTATTTAATGTGTACGGTTGGTTCGACAGGACCGGCCGTCCGGTTCGGCAACGTTATACACAAAGGAGCTGAGAAGGAGAAGTGGCCAAACAATCTCTGAAATATCGCGACGAAGATCGATCGCTGGATTTGTATCTTCGCGAGATCGGAGAGACTCCTCTCATTAACGCCGAAGAAGAGGTGCGGCTGGCGCGAAAAATCAAGCAGGGCGACAAACGAGCCCTGGAAAAACTGACCAAAGCCAATCTGCGCTTCGTAGTCTCGGTAGCCAAACAGTATCAGAACCAGGGTCTTTCGCTGGCCGACCTGATCAACGAGGGCAATATCGGCCTTATAAAGGCGGCCAAGCGCTTCGACGAGACCCGCGGGTTCAAGTTCATCAGTTATGCCGTGTGGTGGATACGTCAGGCTATTCTGCAGGCTCTGGCCGAGCAAAGCCGGATAGTCCGTCTGCCGCTCAATCGAGTGGGCACCCTGCACAAAATCGGGAAGGTCTCCAGTCGGCTGGAACAGAATCTGGGCCGGCTGCCATCCCCGGATGAGATCGCGAAGGAACTGGAACTATCGGCCGGCGAGGTATCGGATACGCTGAAGATATCCAACTCCCACCTGTCGCTTGACGCGCCATTTACCCAGTCTGAAGACAATTCGCTGATCGACATCCTGGAGGATGAATTCCAGCCCTCGCCGTACGAATCACTCCTTGATTCGTCGCTGAGAGTTGAAATTGACAAAGCGCTCGACAGCCTCACGCCGCGTGAAGCGGAAGTGATCAACCTGTACTTCGGGTTGAATCATGAGAAGGCGCTGACCCTTGAGGAGATCGGTGCGAGGTTCTCCCTGACGCGGGAGAGAGTAAGGCAGATCAAGGAGAAGGCGATCCGTCGTCTCCGCCATGCCTCACGGAGCCGCTCGCTGAGAGCCTACCTGAACTGAACCCGACACCATTTGACGACTGAAGGCCGCCTCCCGGGCGGCCTTTTTGCTGCTTGCCCTTGATTCGCAAGACCAGATTGCCTAGACTTGGGGCATGGAGAACTCAGGGGCCGGAGAGAAGCGGAGTCACACTTCGCTTCTGATATCGGTTTTGCTGGCGGTCGCCGCGATCGTTGTTCTTCGGAGCGCATGGATTTGCGATGACGCCTGGATCTCGTTTCGCACTGTTGATAACCTCGTTAATGGACACGGTCTGACCTGGAACGTGGCCGAGCGGGTGCAGGGCTTCACCAATCCGCTGTGGACGCTCGTCATGTCGTTGCTGTATTTGTTCAGCGGGGAGCTGTATTATACCTGCATCGCTTTATCATTGATCGCGACCCTTGTTGCGATCGGAATAATGATGCGGAGGGTGAGCATATCACCCCAGGCGGCCGTCCTCGGGGTGGTCATATTGCTCTGCTCCAAGTCTTTTGTTGACTACTCTACCTCCGGGTTGGAAAACCCGCTGACCCATCTGCTGATCGCTCTCTTTGTCGCCGTCTTTTTCTCTTCCAAGGGGATGAAGGAAAGAGTCTTCTGGCTGTCGTTAATTGCTGCGCTCGGCATGTTCAGCCGCCTAGACACCTCCCTGTTGTACGGGCCGGCGCTGGCTTATGCGGTGTGGCAGGGCGGCCTGAAACGTCAGATACCGTATGCCATTCTGGGCCTCACGCCATTTCTGCTGTGGGAGATGTTCGCGATCATTTACTACGGTTTTCCATTGCCTAACACGTATTATGCCAAGCTTCACACTGGAATCCCGTTCGGTGACATGTTGGAGCAGGGGTTGTTGTATCATGTCGATTCTCTGCGTATTGACCCTCTGACACTGCTGGTTATCCTCGTCAGTTTTATCGTCCTTGTGCATGGCCGGAAATGGGGCCAGTTACCTCTCGCCAGTGGCATTGCTCTGTACCTGATCTATATCCTGTATATCGGAGGCGACTTCATGAGTGGCCGGTTCTTCGCTGCCCCTCTCCTTATGGCCGCGCTGTTGATTTCCAGATGTGATTTTTCGTCGGTGAGGACAGGTATCTGGGTGCCGCTGGGAATCGTGCTGCTCTTCGGACTGATTGCTCCCAGGTCTCCACTTATGGCTGGTTTCAGCTACGGTGCTGAAGGGGAGAAAAGTATTAGCCCGACCGGTATTGCTGACGAACGCGGTCATTATTTTCAAAACGCTGGTCTGATTAACAGGATACGGAACCAAAACAAGGAGCAAGATGAACCGGCGACTGAAGGTCGTTCGTATCGCACGGGCGGCGAGATGGTGCGAGTGATTGGATCAATCGGGCGTGAAGGTTTCAAGGCCGGGCCTGAAGTGTATGTGATTGATGCCAACGGTTTGACCGATCCCTTGCTGGCCCGTCTGCCTGCTATCCAGCGTGAGAGCTGGCGGGTCGGGCACTATGTGCGGCGAATACCGATAGGCTATATCGAGACCCTGAAAACAGGCATAAGCCAAATCCAGGACACGGCTCTCGCCGAGTACTACGAAGTCCTCTGCTCAATCACCAGAGGTGAGGTTTGGAGTCTGAACAGGTTTGGCGACATCCTCCAAATGAATCTGGGTGCTTTCGATGACCTTCTTGACAACTACCGGCGCCCGGCCAGGTTGCTAGTGAACTATTCGCAAATCCACGCGGTAAAGGCACCGGGAACGGTGTGGAACGCGGCCGGCAATTTCGTCATTGAAAGGGAGGGAATCCGTATAGACCTCGATTCAGTGTGTTATAGCCCAACGCTTGAGGTGAGCGTCGATTACAACGACGTCTATGTAGTGGAATTCCTGCTGGCAGATTCAGTAGTATCCGAAGCAACGGTCAGAGGGATCCGTAGTCGTGGTCTGAATGTCTACAGAGTCAACGTCAATCCTGGTGCGCGCGAGTCCGGATATAATGCAATAGAGATTCGTCCGAGCGACGGGGATGGTCTTTATAGCGTGGGCCATGTAAAGCTGTTGGAGACACCGCTCAGATGAAACGCAACCTCTTGATCGATCCTAAGAACTTGGTGGCGGTGTTTGTTTTGGCTCTGTTTCTGGTGTTTGGGTTTTACCTCTTTGTCAGATCCATGCCTTATCAGGACTTTTCGGAGGAGCGCTACATCTACGATCTGATCTGGCTTGACGCCTGGGCTCTTTGTTTCTTTGCGGTCGTAATTGTGATCTGGTTGGCGTTCCGGACATGGCGCGCCAGGGCATTTGGTATACTGGGTGCATTTTCTGTGTTTGGCTGGGTAGCGGTCGCATTGTTCTATAGCGGCACTCCGTTCGGCTGGAACGGCTATGGAGGCGACCAGCTCTTTCGCATCGCGATGATTCTGAAGTTCGCTGAACTGGGATCCATCGGTGATTTTTATTACAAGAACTTGCCGGCCTTCTACCCGCCGGTGTACTATTGGCTGCTGTCGGTGGTGTCACGGGTGGCTTCATTTGAAGCCTACGAGATGATGAAATGGGGCAATATGGCTATCTACCTGTTAATGCCCTTACCGACGTATTGGCTCTGGAGACGGCTGGTCAGCCCCTGCCAGGCATTGCTCGCATCGCTGTTTACTTTTCTGTTTGTTTCCTTTGAATACCCGTACGTTCATTCTGCGCCGCACGCGTTTCTGTCCAACAGCCTGTTTATTCCATGGTGGATACACTTTGTGGAGCAAGTCAGGGTAAAGAAGCACCACTGGCTGCACTACGCGATTGGCGGCCTGATTGGCGGCCTCCTGTTTATGACATACTTCTTTCCGTTCTTTATTGGCGGGTTGCTCTTACTGATCAGGACAGTGTCCGGTCGATATGGTCGTGTTCTGGCAGCATCAAGAGACTTCAGATGGTCACGGGCGGCTCTCATGCTTGCGTCAGCTGCTGTATTCAGTGTGCCGTTCTGGCTGCCGGTGGTCTGGTCGATGTCATCGGTCGGGAGTGATGCTGCCCAGCAATCCTGGCATCATGCCGGCGTCACCGGTATTCGCTTGAGGTTTATGGACCTGTCCGTACCGGGGTTGTTGTTTTTGGCGGCGGTGCTGTATGGGGCAAAGCGACTGCACGATCCTGTCCGCCGAGGGTTCCTGCAGCTCATAGGGGCAGTCGTCCTTTTTCTGCTTATCGGATCGATTCTGGGAGCGGTCGACCGGCCGGTTAACCTGATAAAGTCGAGAGAGTTCGTGGCTCTTCTAGGCGGTCCCCTGGTTGGCCTCAGTCTGGCAGCTTTGCTCAGATGGCGAAGCGGGGAACGACGGTCGAAATGGTGGACGACTGCTCTGGCGGGGGTTATTCTCCTGATCTTTCTGAACGGCATGATTGGTGTGGCCAAACAGCAGTCTGTGAAGAACGCTCGGACGGCACAGGTTCCGGACTGGGGTGTCAGCGAAGATACCGGAGACCGCTGGAGAGGCTCGGTCGTGTTGTCCGGACATCCCGCCCTCTATTCGTTTCACCCCGTTCACGCCTTCCTGTTTGGCAACCATCATTACAGCAATCCCGGCGCATTCTTTTCGGATCGGTTTGAGTTTCTCAGGCAACTGCAGCAGGTTCCCGATGTATATTCGTTCTACCTTGCGCTCAGGTACAATCGGTTTGACCCTGTAGAATACTTCATGCCGGTCAAGCGCGGCGAAGATCTGAACATCCGCGTTTACCTGTCGAATTATCCCAACCGGTATGATGCCAGAGATCTCACGTACCCGCGGGCATTGGTTCAGGATACAATGCTGTTTATTCCGGAGGAAGGTAATGACCTGTACCGTCTTGCTGATCACACAGCACCGAGATCTGACAATTTCGATTTCAGCGGGTTTACCCAACACGACAGCCTGATCGTTCTTGCGCAGGCCAGGAATCTGGGGACGTACATGAGTGAGGCCGGTCGGACCAGCCTGCTGCGATACTTCGGCGCTGATTTTACAGCATGGCGTTCTCTCGTTGACGAATCGGATGTGGCAGGAAACGAAGGTGCCATTCATCTGTCATTGGCCGAATCCATTGTTATCGGCGATTCGCTGCATCTCCTTCTTGAATTCAAGTCCGCTCGACGGACCACCAGAAATCTTCGGGTCTTTGCGCACGTGTATCCCAATGATACGGCCGCGGTATTTGATAACCGCGATTTTCCGTTGAGACGACCGTCCAGTGACTGGAGTAAGGGAGAGACCGAACTTCACCACCTCGTCGTCAGCCTATCACATCGGCCCGGTCGCCTGCATCTGGGATTATTTGACAACCAGGGCAGGCTGGATGATGGTCTCTGGTTAGATCTGACCTCGTAATGCACGGATGTTATCTGACCGCCGTGTTGATTGAGCTGTCAGTGCGGCCGGGCACCCCGTGAATTCTGCAAAAGAAAAGCGGAGCGGCCGGGCTGACGGGACCGCTCCGCGTCGATGATCATAATCGAGTTTATTACACAAGCTTAAGCACGAAGCCGATTCCAAGGGTCTGTTTGAGCCGGCCGTGTTTGCTGACCTGCTTGTCATACAGAAACTGGGCATAGAAGTTTACGGTGATCAGTTTCGTTACTGAAGCGTTTACGATGTTCTCCCAGTTGACATCCACGGCCTTCCAGTAGTCCTCGGACTCGGTGCCGGCAAAATCATCCTTCTTGGAGTAAAGCAGCGCCTTGTACAGGGTCAACTTCCCGGTGTAGGCAAGCCTTTCGTTGAACATCCAGGTGACGTCAGTGACCGACTCGAGGCCGGCGTCAGTGGCCGAATTGGTCTCCGTATTAAGCATGGTGTCAACAATGTCCCTGGTGATTGTCTGGCGCGAAGCGACACCGAGACGTGTTATGACCTGGTTCTTTTCCAACTCGTACAGCATCCGGGCGATACCGGCCGATTCGGTGAGTTTTACCGGATTGAAAAACCGCTTCTTGGCTTTGATCGAGGCGTCGAGGAACTGCGACTCCAGGCGGAAGGCGACGTACGGGTCAACATACCCGCCGAGGGTGAAACGGCCCACGTTTTCCCAGTCTATCAGGTCGGTTGATTTGACCGGTCTGCCCCAGACCTTTGATTCCTCATCCTGGGTCAGCGTCTGACCAAACGACATCTTGAGGGTAGACTTGAAATTGAACCTGGGGCTGAGCCTCCTCTGAGCCGAGCCATTCAAGTTACTCACCCAGTTGACCGATCCGGCTTCTCCGCCCACCCAGGAATCGGAATAGCTGGTCTGAGTGGCCGTCAGATCGAGGATGAGCGACGTTGCCCAGCCGGTTCTGGTCGTATCCTGTGCGTAGCCAGCGGCCACAAATACCATCAGGAAGATAGCTACCGCTGGAATTCTGAACATGCCTGTTATCCTCATAAGGTTAACTCCTTCAAGTCGTTGCGGTTTGGTGCATGTGTACGTCTTGCTGCGGATAAGGAATAGAAATGCCCTCCGCATCGAAAGCAAGTTTGACTTTTTCCGTCAAATCCCAGA
>CP070824.1:1651488-1662313 GCA_020344395.1 Candidatus Zixiibacteriota bacterium
GTTAGGTGTTTGACACGTGCTCCGGCGAGAAAGAAAACCCCCAGAGCGGTCATACAGATTACTGCGGCATTGCCAAGGTCCGGTTCGAACAGGATCAATACCAGGCCGAGCCCGATGATTGGCACATAAGGGATCATCAATTGCTTGAGCCTGCCAATATTTCGCTTGGTGTTGGCCAGGGAAAAAGCCAGGTATGCAATCATCAGGAATTTGAATAGCTCCGATGGCTGCACGGTAAACATTCCAATCATGATCCACCGGTGCGACCCGTTACGTGCCGGCATGGTAAAGACCAGCGCCAGCAGCAGGAGGTTAAAGAGAAGGGCCGGCCCCGCATAGATCGACAATCGTTTAAGGTCGAGCCGACCTATGACATATATGGCCAGCAGCGACAAGATTGCCCATACGGTCTGTTGTTTCAGAAAATACAGGTGTGATCCAAACCTGCTCTCAGCAACGATGGAAGACGTGGAATACACCATGACCAGGCCGGATATCAGCACCAGCAGGTAAGCATACAGCAGCCGTTCGTCGTAGGGATGTCTAGTTCGATACCGTCTCATTAGTGTTGCTGTTTCTCGTTAACGCCTGCACGGCCGCCTTGAACACATGGCCGCGTTCTTCAAAGTTCTCGAACATATCAAAACTGGCGCATCCGGGCGACAGAAGCACCGCATCCCCCGGTCGAGCCGCCTCGAAGGCCGCTTCCACGGCTTCCTCCAGAGTCGCGGCAAGCTGGACTTCGAATGCTTTTCCGAGGGCGGCGACTATCTTCTCCCTGGCTTCACCGATGACTATCAGGCCCTTAATCTTGTTGCGCCCGGCCTCTGCAATTGGATCATAACTGCTGCCCTTGTCCCGACCACCGCAGATGAGGTAAACCGGTTCTTCGACGGCCTCAAGAGCCACACAGACAGAGCTCACGTTCGTTGCTTTTGAATCGTTATAAAACTTCACCCCGGCAACTCTACCGAGAGACTCGAGGCGATGCTCGACACCCGGAAAGCTCTCCAGCACCCTGGAGATGATGCTGGCGTGAACGTCGAAAAGAGAGGCTGCGAGCGTAGCTGCGGCGGCATTCTGCAGATTGTGCCGTCCGGGCATCAGTATGTCCCGACAGTCGATTATCCCCGTCGATTCATGTCCCAGTAAAACATGCAGAGCATCGTCCTCCACATAGCTGGCGACTCCCTCGGTGTGTGAGAGGCTGAAGAACAGCCGTCCGGCTGCTGACTGTGGAACTTCGGCCATCGTCTCCGGATCGTCACGGTTCAGAATCAGGTAGTCGCCGGCCACCTGATTTTCGGTAATGCGATGCTTCAGTTTCCTGTAGATATCAAATGACCCGTGCCGGTCCAGATGATCGGGAGTAAGATTGAGGATTACCGCTACCTTCGGCCTGAAAGACTCAATAGTCTCCAGCTGAAAGGTCGAGACCTCGACCACGGCGATAGATTCTTTCGCCATATACTGCACCACCTCTGAAAAAGGCCGACCGATATTACCGCATACATTGACATCGTGGCCATCCGCCTTGAGAATCTCGCCGATGAGAGTTGTAGTGGTCGTCTTGCCGTTGGACCCGGTGACCGCGACAATCTGACCTTCGCAAAACCACGAGGCAAACTCGAGTTCGGAGAAAAGCGGGATGCCCTTCTCGCGTGCCGATTGCAGGATCGGCACATCAAGAGGTACGCCCGGCGACAGAACCAGATAGTCACACTCCAGCAGACGCTCAGTATGACCACCGCACTCATACGGAATCGAGGCCGCGGTGAGTTCGGCCGCCTGATCGCTCACCTTTTCCATAGGTGCGGCGTCAGAAACGAAGAGACGAGCTCCATGCTGCATCGCCAGGCGTGCGGCCGCCATCCCGGAACGGGCCATTCCAACCACGCCGATCAATCTGCCTTGTACCTTCTGTTGCAGTGTCATCTCACCTTCAGTGTAGCCAGAGTTAGGAGCGCGCACAGCGCGCCGATTATCCAGAACCTGACCACCACCTTGGGCTCTTTCCAGCCCAGCAGTTCAAAGTGGTGGTGTATGGGTGCCATCCTAAACACCCGTTTTCCCCCTCGATACCTGTATGACAGTACCTGGATGATGACGGACAGAGCGGTTATGACGAACACTCCACCGACAATTACCAGCAGCAGCTCTTTCTTGAGCAGGATAGCTATGGCACCCAGCGCGCCGCCCAAGGCCAGCGATCCGGTGTCCCCCATGAATACTTCCGCTGGATGTGAATTAAACCACAGGAAACCGAGCGCCGACCCAACGGCGGCGCCACAGAACACAGCCAGCTCGCCAGTGCCGGGGAAGTATTCTATCTGCAAATAGCTTGAGTAATCGAGTCGGCCGCTAACATAAACAATACCGCCGAAGGCCATGAAGCATAGCGCGCACAAACCAATAGCCAGGCCGTCCAGACCGTCGGTCAGGTTAACGGCGTTGGATGCGCCCGTGATAACCAGCATGATAAACGGCCAGTAGACAATCCCCAGGTTAAGTACGTAGTTTTTGAAGAACGGAATACCGGTGGTGCCGTCATACTGACCATTCGGCGCGGCGTAGGTCAGGGCCAGGGCAAACAGCGCACCCAGCAAGATCTGGCCAACCATCTTCTTGCGCGCCACCAGACCCTTGGGTTGACGGCGAATAGTCTTGAGATAATCATCCATGAAACCAAGAGCACCCAGCCAGACGGTGACCAACAGGACCATCAGAACATAGAAGTTCGTCAAATCAGCCCAGAGGAGAGTCGGAATCAGTATACCGGCCAGTATGATCAGTCCCCCCATGGTCGGCGTACCCTCTTTAGACTTGTGATGGGCAGGCCCTTCCTCCCTGATTTTTTCCGCAACCTGGTACTTTCGAAGCAACCTGACAAAGAATCCGCCCAGTATAAGACAGATGAATATGGCCGTTATGGTAGCACCGGCCGTTCGAAACGTGATGTACTGGAAGAGGTTGAATCCTGATATGTGCTCGGTCAGAGGGAAGAGTAAGTGATACAGCATTAGGCCTCTCCCTCCGAGCCGTTGAACAACTGTAGGATTCTCTCCAGCCCGAGTCCGCGGGAACCCTTGATGTAGACTGTATCGTCCGATTGGAGAACGGCCGCCAGCGCTTCTGAACATTCCTTGACATTAGCACAATGCAGAAGTTCCTCCGGCGGACATCCGTTGGCCAGCGCCTCCTCGGCTGCGTGCGCACACCCTGATCCCACCAGCACCACCTGATCGAAATTCATGACGGCCAGTTGACGGCCCAACTCGCGGTGCAATTGTTCGCCTGTCACCCCGAGTTCGAGCATATCCCCGAGGACGACCACTCGCCGACCCTTCGCCGGATAGCGGGCAAATGATTGAAGGCCTGCCTTCACCGATTCCGGATTGGCGTTATAGCAGTCTACGATGAAAACCATGCCGCCATAATTCACCGTCTCCCCCCGCATGGGACTGCTCTTGAACTTCAGTGAGTAAGTGTCGATGCCTTCAAGGTCATAGCCAAGTGTTCGGACCGTCGCATACGCTGCCAGCAGGTTGTAGACCTGGTATTGTCCAAACAGCGATATATGGAAACGATGTCCTTCTATGGAAACTTCGCCTGCCGTGGCTTGAACGAGATCGACCGGGTCAGGTCGAAAATCCGCGTCAGCATCGATGCCGAAGGTCACGATCTCCCTGTCGAACCTGCGTGCTTCGGTGACCAGCACGGGATCATCGGCGTTGATGACAACCGGTTGATCTGATGACATCGTTTTAACCGCTTCAAGTTTGGCTCGAGCCACACCTCTGACTGAGCCGAGGAACTCAAGATGCGTAGGGCCGACATTGGTAACGCACAGCAGGTCGGGCCGAACGATTTCCGCGAGTTTCTCCATCTCGCCCGGCCTGGATATACCCATCTCCAGAACGGCCAGTTTGGTTTCCTGCGGCATGCTCATTATGGCCAGCGGCATGCCATAGAGATTGTTGTAATTGCCCGGAGAACGATATACTCTGTCCTCCACGGCTTCAAGGAGGCGGAACAACATTTCCTTGGTGGTGGTTTTCCCGTTGGAACCCGTGACACCGATTCGTTTCGCCCCGACCGTGTCGCGATAGTCACAGGCAAGGTTGATCATGGCCTCATGGCTGTTGGACACCTCGACCACGGGCACCTGGCTCTTAACCTGATCTGCAGAATGACGACTGAACTCAACCATTATAGCTGCCGCTCCCGCTTCAATCGCCTGGGGGACATAGTCATGTCCGTCAGTGTGCTCACCATGTAAAGCCACGAACAGCTCACCCGGTTTCAAGGTACGACTGTCAATCGAAACGCCGCGAAACTCACGGCTTGAGAGCATTGGATCGACAAGTTTCCCATCGATCATTGAGGCCAGTTGATCTACACGCAAAGTAATCAATTCCTGTCGTCAGTCGTATTAATCGTTATAACCTAGCGAAGCCAGGACCTGCTTCGCCTCCTTTGTATCGTCAAACGGGTGCCGCGTGCCGCCAATCTCCTGATACGGCTCGGCTCCCTTTCCGGCCAACAGGACGGCATCTCCCGGTTTTGCCTTCCGGAGAATCGAGGCGATCGCGTCCCTGCGATCCGCCTCGATTTCATAGGCCTGACCTTTAAGGCCTGGCTTGATATCCTTGATTATTGCCAGCGGGTCCTCATTCCGCGGGTTATCTGAGGTCACGACGACAACATCCGCGTTCTCAGTGGCGGTGCTGCCCATTTGCGGCCGCTTGCCCTTGTCTCTGTCGCCGCCGCAGCCAAACATCAGCAGCAGACGCCCTACACACAGTTCCCGCACCGCTTCACAAAGGCGCGCAATAGCATCCGGCGTGTGCGCATAGTCCACGTACACCGAGAAGGGCTGGCCCGCCTGAATCGGATTCAGCCGTCCCGCCGGCGGTGGTACCCGTTCCAGACCGTCGACCACAGATTCTATATCCACGCCACAGGCCAGTCCTCCGGAAGCAGCGGCGAGGGCATTCATGAGGTTGAACCGCCCGGGCAGTCGCAGGCTGACCGTCCGTGTGCCCATCGGTGTCACCAGATCAAAGATGGTTCCGTCAGGTTTCAATTCCCGATCACCGCAATAGACATCCGCCTCTTTGTTCTCCAGCGAGTAGGTCATGAACGATGAAGTCACTTCTCCGAAGAGGGGCCTGAACTCGGGCACATCGAGATTGACCACTACGTAGCCGAGGGGACCGGAGATATTCCTGGCCAGAATCGCTTTAGCCTGGAAGTATGCCTCCATGTCTTGATGGAAATCCAGATGATCACGCGTGAGATTAGTGTATACGGCAACACGAAAGTTGATGTTGTCTACCCGATGCAACACCAGGGCGTGGGAGGATACTTCTATAACAGCATTGACGCAGTAGTTCTTCTTCATCAGGAACAGCAGCCGCTGCATGTCCAGCGACTCCGGGGTAGTCCTCTCAGCGGTGAACCTGTCACGGCCGGTATCATAGATCTGGCTGGTTACCAGGCCGGTGGTTTTGTTTCGTGCTTCCAGTACAGATCGCAACAGGAAACAGGTGGTGGTCTTTCCATTGGTGCCGGTGACACCACACGCCTTGATCCTGCGCCCGGGATAACCATAGAATTTAGCCGATACGTCGGCCATAGCCCGACGGCCGTCGGGTACTCGAACATACGTATTTATGGGTCCCCCATTCTCACCTTCGCCCAGAGCCGCTACCGCTCCATTCGATTTTGCCTGCTCGAGGAACTCATGGCCGTCATGCTGGTATCCCTTGATGGCAAAGAAGAGAGCATTTTCCTTGACCGACCTTGAGTCATACTCGAGCTGTTTGATAACCATGGAGCCATCGCCTGTCAGCTCGGCGCCTTCAATCTCACGTATCAGTTCCTGGAGTTCTATATCAATATCCTCACCCCGGTCGACATTCCAGTTGACAGATCATTCCCGTTGTTATTTCGCACCCCGGCGGCACCGATTGTCGTACAACCTGTCCGTTCCCCTTTATAACACACGAAACTTTCATGTGACTCAGAAAGGCCGACGCCTGCCGAATCGTCAGCCCGACCAGATCGACCATCTTGTTGGCTGTGCCGTCATGTCTCGAGGTTACTATCACCTTGTCATTCTTCAACAGCAGACGATCAGGCGGGGGATACTGCCACTCAACTACCCCCTCTGAAGGTGAGCAGCGAAGTTGTATCCCCCGCTCATCAGCCATTGTCTTTGCCAGAATCAGATCCCGACCCACGAAGTCCGGTACTTCCAGTGTATTCAGAGCAGAACTTCTTTGCGCTGGCAGCGTCTGATCCGGAACTGCAAAGAGATCCGGGTTACTGACGATATACCGCTCGGCCACCCGCCGGAAAGCGGGACCTGCGGTGTAGCCGCCATAGGTGATCGGCCTGGGATCTTCCAGCACGACCATGCCGGCTATGATCGGTGATGAAGCCGGAAAGTAGCCCAGGAAAGATGCCATGAACCGGTTCTTGAAATACCTCTTATTCTTAAGATCGGGGATCTCGGCGGTGCCGGTTTTGCCTGCGATGGCGACGGAAGGTGAATTAGCCGGCGCAGCAGTGCCGCGTTCCACCACAGCGCGCAACAAAGCGCGTAGAGTATCGACGTGCTTCTCATCAATAACGCGCCCGCGTGACACCGGCCGGCGCAGGTCACCAACACGTCCATGCTCGTCGACAGAGCCGAACACCAGGTGTGCCTGCATCAACTCCCCGCCGTTGGCAATAGCGGCCATGCCCATGGCTGCCTGCAGGGTCGTCACCGCTACCGAATGACCCATGGCCAGGGAAGCGACATTGAAGTCGGACCATCTCAGTCGTCGCAGAACACCTTTCCCCTCTCCCGGGAGACCGCAGGCCGTCGTTTTGCCGAGAGCAAACCGACTCAGTGTTTGATACAGTTCCTCTCCCCCCAGTTCGATCGCATACTTGCCGATACCAATATTGCTGGACAACTCCATAATTTCGCGGAAATCCAGCCAGCCGAGTTCCTTGTCGTCCCTGAGCCGTCGTCGGCCGATTTTCCAGACCCCGTTCTCACAGAACGTGCTGTCAGCAAAGTCAACTAGGCCGGCATCCAGCAGCCCAGCCGCCGTGAACGCCTTGAGGGCGGAGCCGGGTTCAAACTGATCCGTAACAGCCCGGCATTTGGACGGACGGTCCGGATTGGACTCGTTCGGGTCATAATGGGCCAGAGCCAGAATGTCACCACTGGCACAATCGACAAACGCAGCCATGGCGCTCCTCGCACCGTACTCGTCGACCGCCTCCCTGAGTTCATCTTCCACAATACCCTGGAGCCGCCAATCGAGCGAGAGAACAACCGACGATCCCCGGATCGGCTTAACCATGGCGGACTCGTGAACACGAAAGGTGTTGCGGAGTCCGTCGCGACGAACATCAGCCCAACCGTTTTTACCGGCCAGCAGGCTGTCGAAAGCAAGCTCGAAACCGGACTGGCCTGTGTTATCGATGTCGGTGAAACCGAGAATCTGCTTGCCGGTAATGCCGAAGGGGTACTCGCGACGACTTTCCTTGCGCAAATACAGACCGGCTGGAGCATCGACCGCGATCCCGGAAGCATCCTCGTCGCTCAGCCGGCGGTTGATATAGCGGAACTTTTGTACGCCCAGACCGAATTTCTTGCGAGCTGTGCCGGGTTTGAGGTTGTACCGACGCTCGAGATAGCTGGCACACCGGTTGAGTTCCTTTTCATCGTGAGGATACGCGCATAACACCGCACCCGCAACGTCCTTGGCCACCAGTCGCCCGTAACGATCATAAATGTTTCCCCGGCCAGCCGGGATGGGCACACGCCCCGATGATTGCCGTTCAACGATTCGGGTATACTCGTCGAAATTGAGCACCTGAAGATGCAGCAGCCTGGCCACCGCCGTCATTCCGAAGAGGCACATGAACAGGATGAGAATGCCGGCGCGAATGTTCTCTCGACGAGTGCGTTTCATTGAACAGCTCCGCTGGTGTCAAACTTGATTGCGTTAAGCTCATCGGAGCTGGCCTGCGCCTCGGTTACGACCGGCAGATAATCGGCTACTCTCTTGATGGACGAAAACATGGCTTGAAGCTCATCAGCCGGGATTTCTTCTTCTGATTTCGGGATGAGGGTGATCAATCGATCGGCTGATGGAGTGTGCATACCGAGCGAGTCAGCAGCGTACTTCTCGATACGTGAGGCCGACGACAGGGCGGTGACTTCAGAGTGGATTTTCTTCACGCCGTCGACAAGCCGTCGGTTCTGAGCACGCAGACCGGCCACATCCTTGGCCAGCTCGATCACGACCACACGCTGCCATATGTGCAAACAGCCGATAATCACAACCAGGGCAGCGACAGTGGCTAAGGGAAAGTACCGGTGCGAACGCAGGCGCTTGAGAAGGGAGGAACGTATCTCAACCGTTTCCTTGAATCTTCGCACCGACCTCGGCATAAACCTACAGCTTCTCCCCGACCCGCAACCGGGCCGACCGGGCCCGCGGATTCTGTTCAATCTCCTCGGATTTCGGCGCTAACGGCCTAGGTGTCAGCACTATCACCCTTTCAACGGCGCCGCAGACACACACAGCCAGCTCAACCGGGCAGCTACATCGCCCTCTGGATTCAGCCTGCAAGAAACGCTTCACCTGTCTGTCTTCAAGGGAATGGTACGAGATAACGGCCAGCCTGCCACCTGGTACAAGCAAATGCAGGGCGGCTGGCAGAACCCGTGCCAACTGCTCCAGTTCCTGATTGACCGCAATTCGAAAGGCCTGGAATACCCGGGCAAGCAGTTTGTTCTTTTGGGGGGACCTGACAGCGCCGAGAACGATATCGGCAAGTTGGGTCGTGGTGCGGATGCTTACCTTCTGTCTCTCCATGACAATCGCGCGGGCAATCCTGTTAGCCTGTTTTTCCTCGCCGAACTCTCGTATCAATCGAGCGAGTTGCTTTTCATCCAGCGATCCGATCAATTCCCAGGCAGGTCTTCCCCGGGTGGGATCGAATCGCATGTCCAGGGGGCCGTCGTGCCGGAAAGAGAACCCGCGCTCGGGGCTCTCCAACTGGTAGCTCGACAATCCCAGATCGAGGAGTATCCCGTCGAATCGCTCATCCTCGAATCGCGCCGCCACAGTGCCGAGATCACCAAAGGCGGCCTGGACTATGTTGTAAGGTTGGACAATCCCTCGAAGAGCCCTGCGCGTTCGGTCCACCGCATCCGGATCCCAATCCAGACCGAACAGTCGTGCTCGTGGCCCTAAACGCCGGGCAAGCGACTTGAGATGTCCTCCACCTCCGGCTGTCAGATCAAGGTAAGTACCTTGCGGGTTCGTAATCAGCAACTCCACCACCTCGGCAACCATTACCGGCTGGTGGCTAACCTTACTCCGATTGCTGACCATTCCCCGTGAACAACCGTTCTGCTACTTCCTCATAACTGCCGGCGAACTGCTGCAGGTAGTAATCGTACCGGTCAGGATCCCATATCTCAATCCAGCGATTCACTCCGATGACGAGCAGGTCTTTCTTGAGCCTGGCCTCGTGAACGAGGTGGGAAGGGATGAGAATCCTGCCACTGCTATCTAACGACACTGTACCAGCGGCTGAATAAAACCGGCGGCTAAAATACCTGTAATCTTTCCGGGTGAAACTCAGAGTGGACAAGCGTGTCTTTATCTCGTCCCATTCGGCCTGCGGGTAGAGACTGAGGCAGCCTTCAAGGCCACTGGTCAGGATCATGTCGCCTGATGCCAGTGGCTTCTTCCCCGGGCCGGCCACAGAACGCAGTTTGGCGGGCAAAGCGAAGCGCCCTTTGGTGTCTAAGGTCGTCTGGTATTTTCCGTAGAATCCTGACACGGTACCTGCCACTCTCTGCCACTTCCTCCCAGAAGTCGGGCTTATTATCGCAAATCTCCCACTGAGTGTCAAGCAGTTTCTTAATAAATATCCCAGCCTTAACTACAACTCGGCCAACGAATAACAGGAGATATATTTCTTGAGGCCCCCAATCTGTTGGGTATCAACCTGAACCCGGAGTGAGCAAAGTGATTGACAATCCAGAACAGTTCACTAATAGGCCACACCTTATGGACTTATCCCCTCAATCATCCGGTTACGGACTGGGAAAATTTTTCTGGGCTCGGTAACTGCGCCTCATAACTGCCTGATAATAGACCAGTTACAACTCTCACAACCTGTAAACCGATCCGCCCGGCGAGGCAGCCAGGTTGCATAATTAGCTACGGATTCGCTTTGAAACAGGGCGGCGTCATGAAGTTGATGAGATACTTTTGGCTTATAATCATCCGGGTTCTCTGCTCGGCTGCATCAGCCGGCGAACCCACTGTCACGTTTGATCATGGACAGCTCTGTCTTCCCGAAGACCATTCTAAAATCGAGTATTCTGATTTCAGAACAGTGCCGATCAGCCAGAATCTGCGTCTGCCGGCAAGAAGTTATCTCATCGAATTGAAGGAGGACGAACACGCGGTCATGGTGCGATCAATCTCCCTGCAGGTGGTCAGCCTGTCCCGAGTCGGGCCGGTCACGATTGAGCCAGATATCCCCACAGCATCAGAACAGACCGGGGGGAAGATTGAACCTGCTGTGGCGGTTGATGCCTCTGAAATTGAGCGTCCGCTTCGTGTTCTTGGAGAGGTACAGTCTGGCGGGAAGCGTTATGCTGATGTAATGCTGTTTCCGGTGACCGCCGATGAATCGGGGATGCTCACCTTTCATGAGAAGGTCATTCTGTTCTCCGGGGAAAGACCGATCTCGCCGAAAGAGTTGGTACTGCGAGAAAACCTGATCGCTCCGG
>CP070824.1:1662413-1673200 GCA_020344395.1 Candidatus Zixiibacteriota bacterium
TGCCCAACAGGAGCGATAATTGACCTGACCGTCAGGGAAAAAGTCGGCGACAAGGAAACGCCGGCCAACAGGATCGGAACGGCCTTCATCGACCAGGGACGCTGCCTGCCCTGGGCCATGGCCACACCGTGCATAGTCTGTGAAGAGTGGTGTCCGACCGCGCCCAAATCCATTTACCTTACCGATGAAACGGTGCTTGACTCGGCCGGTCGAGAAGTTAAAGTCAAACGGCCTTATGTCGATGCCCGTGAGTGTACTGGATGTGGCGCCTGCGAATTCGCCTGCCCGGTAAGCGATCGATCGGCAATCTATATTACGTCTGTCGGCGAATCCCGATCAGAAGCGAACCAGATCCTTGCGGAAAGACGGCAACGGTCCGACAGACCTGCAGTTCTCAACAGTGAACCCGTCAACAAATGAGAATGCTAGCCCCTCCTCAGAGAATCCGCAGCACATAACAGACGGGCTGCTTTACTGACATAGATCGCACAGCGAGCTGAAGGAAATAAAAAGATAGTCAATAATGCGGGTAAGATCTCCTATGTCCACCACGCCGTCGCAATTGACATCCCCCATCAGCACGGTCGGAGAAGGTGGTGGGCCCTGTATGAAAAGATACTGGATAAGAAAAGTCAGGTCACCAATGTCGACCCGGCCGGATTGGTCAAAATCGCCAAGGAAACTGTAACCCTCAGGGAGCGGGCAGACGAAAATCATTGCTATTTCGACCGAATCGGTGATGGCGTTCAACTGGCCATCCTGCACCAGTACATAATCAAAGTAAAGAAACGACGCACCTTCCCGGTGCGCCGAAAATGTTAATTCGGCAATATTCGCATAACCGTCGATCTCAAGACCCTGTCCCAGATAATATGACGACACGTCGTAGTACCAATTGCTGTCACCCGTGGCGGAATCCACTTCCAGAGAGTCCTTGTAACTGAAGAAATAAGCCCCCACCGCATTCCACTCCGGCGTGGTGACGATAGTGTCCAGATGCAACACCGTCGTGTCGAATTTGAACTTCACACGATACCCGTGAACGCCGGCAAGGCCTGAATCAAGGGCCAGATACACCACGGCCTGCTCCCCTACGTCCCCGACAATAGTCTCAGGCGGAGTGAAAATGATGCTGGTGTCGGCTGCCTGGGTCGTTCCCCATGCAACCAGAATAATCGTCAACGCTATCAGCACTGTTGTCCTTATGTGGCCCAATATCGTCATGCAGGACTCCTGTATCCGGTTAACCGGAAGGAGGATACCCGGTCTGAGCATTTCCCTCCGTCTCGCATCACTCTCGACTATTTCAGCAGTATCATCTTCCGCGTTTGAGTAAAGTTCCCTGCCGTCATCCTGTAAAAATACATTCCGCTCGCTACCGCGTTACCGGCATCACTGTTACCATTCCACGTTATTTCATAACTACCTGGCTCGAAATGCCCGTCCACGAGTACACTGACACGGCGTCCGAGCGTGTTGTAGATCTCAAGCAGCACTCTGCCGGCCACGGGAACATCAAACGACATGGTCGTGCTGGGATTGAACGGGTTCGGGTAATTCTGAGCAAGGTGATAGACTTTCGGTGTCGATCCGATTCCAAGCGACTGCAACTCAACCACCAGATCATTATTCTCACCATCACGCAGGATTCCTTCCACCAGCTTCACGGACGGCTCATGCCCATCGGTGCTCACGAATCTGAAAGAAGCAAGCGTACCCGAACCACCTATCGACACACCATGACCCAGCACCGCCAGGTCGAGCGTCACCCGGTCGTTACTCTCTGTAACGTGATGGAAGATCGGCCATTCAGAACCACTTATCTCTTCCGATAATTCAGTGCCGCCGAAGACGCAGTTTTCGCCCAAATCAATCACCGCATGGAGAACTTTGAGTTCACCTGAGTTGTTTAACAGCGACAGTGTATAAATCAGCCGGCCATCCTCTTCTTGTCCTTCGAGTACCAACTTGTGATCACCACCGGTGCCGGCACCGGCAAAAATCGGCGCGATCTTCGAGGACGGGCCAACCGCGTCGAAGTTGATGGCGAAGATAGCCAGGTCCTCGAATCCGACTGAGTCATCCGGCTCCGGAACACCACGGGGGTTCCCAGTGGCCGTCGGTCCAAAATCCGATTCGCCGTCAAAACCAGGATCTGCCTCAGCCTTGCCGTACGCAATCGAAAATCTCGCCAGGTCACCGAAATACACGTACCCGTCGTAGGCACCGACAGCAGTGGTTGCATCGGTTAAGTCACCCAGCCAATAAGATGTCGACCGATCCTGAGCTGACATGACGGCTGCCGAGTAGTTGCCCGCTGCGTCACACGCAAACGCGGTATAATAATGGATGCCACGATTACTGTTGCTCATGCCCAGATCGTCCACATGAGCGCTGCCTAGCCCGCTGTACACGTTGGTGCCGGCCGACGGATCGCCAGGATAGTCCGGTGGCGTTACATAATCAGGGTAATCATCCCACGAATTTCGCTGAACCTTGATACCTACAACGTCGGTATCGCCAGGATTCACCCAGTTTAGCTGAATCTTGTTGTGGCCCGGTGCAGCAGTAAATTCTGCCGGAGGCGCGGGTGGTATTACATCCTTGGCAAAGCAGAAACTGACACTGCAGGAGTCCGCATTCCCGCGTCCATTGACGTCCATCACCTTGAAATAGATACAATGGCTGGCCTGATCCGCCACCGTAGCGAAGTCAGGAAACACCCACTCGGTATCATTGTACGCCCCGCTTCCTACTTCGGTGACCATGGCCGTCCAGGAACCACCTGCACAGTTATCGACCTGGAAGTAAATGGCATCTATTTCGCAGTTGTCGGTCACCGAAATATCAAACACCGGGGCAGTATTATATATGCCGCCCGAAGTCGGGCTATTGAGTGTAAAAACAGGATCACTGCAGTCCGCCGTAAGACTGATCGGCGCACCGATCGTAGGATAAATGTCGATATTATCAGACTGCCGATAGCGAGCGCTCAGAAGAGTGATAAACCCGTCCGTGCAAACATCCTGGCTGCCGCTCATGGCGACGGTGAACAGGGTTGCCGGGCCGTCCTGCGATCCGGATAACACCGACACATCGACAATCAACGTGTCCGGATTGCTTGAATTGCCATTGAAGGTGCTTGTGAACAACGAAAGGTTCGCCGACGAAGGAGTAATCGAAACGGGCGACAGCTGCGATGGATACTGGATAATAAAAGCACCCACTTCCATACCCGTGATATCACTGGCAATGCGAACCTCAAAGTCGATGTTACCATCACAGTAATAGACAATGTCGTTGATATCAAAGCCCGCCCCGCAGTCGCCTCTGTTGGGATAAGCATCCACTCCACCACCGGACCCGCCTACCTGATACTCGAACGGATAGCCCAGATTACTGACAAAATCGGACCAACAATTGCCGACAGCAACTCCGTCGTCCCATGTGCCGCCGGCATCATCGACAGCGTTTACCGCGTTGCTGAGATTGTTGCCAAACACCGTGAGGCTGATACCTGACGAGGCTGTCGTGCCTATGCCGGTATCGTTATCGACAAAACTGTTACCGTCGGTTACAGAAACAACCGAGGAATCGTCGTCGTCATGACCTATGGTCAATCCAAAAGCACAGTCGCTGATGCTGTTGCTCTCCAAGTTGGCCGAGGTGCCAACACCATAATATGTGGACACCAGAAACCCTGCCGATGTCGATCCGTCGGATAATGCCACACCCGTACAGTTAGAAACCGTGTTGCCGACAGCGGCGACATTAGCGCCCGCACCTATATCCGCCGCGTAATCCAGCCAGTCACCATCTCCCTTCCCGGTGTACGTGTTGTAGCTGAACGCCGAATTTGTCAGACCGTTACCGTACAGGAGCGCCCCGGTGCGGCCGCAATTGGCAAAATCGCAGTTGGTTATTGTTACGTTATCATAGCCCACCGCGCTTATAGCGACACCGGAATAGCTCGGATAAACAATGTTATGAAAATCCACGTGATCTATCAAACCGCCGCCCAGAATCCGGATTGCCTGGTAAATATCCTCACCGGAACCATCCAGTTCGACATGGCTCAAATCGAAAGTAACACCAGAATCAACCAGGAACCAGCCGCCGGCATCTCCGGAACTTCCCGTGCTAACTGTAGGCACGAATTTGACCGTGGTGTGATCATCGCCGATCACCTCGATATCCTTGTTGACGTGTACCTGCGGGCCCTCGGCATATGTGCCGGCGGCAACGTAAATCGTGCTGGCGGTTACCAGATCGATAGCCTCGTTGAGCCTTGTCTCCGACCCGGATTGTGGACTGTCGTCATCAATATAAAGATCGGAAAAGTAACCATCGAATCCGGGCGTAGCGAGAGTCCCGCCGCCCAGGTAGGGAGTATAGTCGACATCTCCAACCATCAGGCCGGCGACCGTAGCCGGATCAGTGCTCCCGAAGTAGTTACGCGAGGCGTCAATAGTAGTCCCTGCAAGATCATTCTGAATCCCGACGGTACCGTCAATATGATTCTCGTGAACCACGATCCACTGTTCGTTGGTCTCGACCCCAATGTCGTTCGCGCTGAGATAATTGTTGAGGACCTGTGCTGATGTGAATACGCCGGTGCCGCAACTGGATACACAGTTATACACGACAATGCCGACCTCAAAACCGCTCACATCATTGTACGCTGCCGTAAAATCCAGATCGTCGACGGCGTAGCCAGCATCTGCCTCTATGCCCCAGGTCATGCTGTTGTCAGGACCGGAGAAAGTAACCGTATTACCAGTTACATCAACATCTAATACCGCCGTAGCGGCGCTGCCAGAGGCTCGTTCGTCGTCAGATGTCATCGACTCTTCACTATACGGAGACGGCACTGCCATCACGGGGTCGGTCGCCACAATGCCCCACGCATAGACACCCACCTTCTCAATGCTGACATCATTGCCGTCGATTAAACCGGCGCCGTCTATGTTGTATATCCCGAGATGCCCCTCCGAAATAGTGTTGCCGTATATATCCACATCTGCATAGTAATTAATGATGCTGGATGCCATCCATTTGATCGTGGAACCGGTATTATCGAAGGCAATCCCGCTTACCGTGTTGGAATCAATATCTCCGGAGATAAGGTCACCCCACACCTGAATGCCGTTCTGAGCTAGGTCCGTTATTGCACCTTCTCCGATGACCGTATTGCCGTGGATATCAACTGTAATTGCGGCCGTCGCCGAGCCGTTGATGGTGATGCCGTTCTTCTGGAAGTCGTGTACGCTGCAATTGGAGATAGTCATACTATACGCAAGACCGTCGTCGTCAAACCGATAAATCCCCAGCCCGTGCTGCGCGAGGCCGAACGGTGTGTCCTGTATGTTCTTTACCTCGACATGATCAACCATACCACCGGCATTGAAGTATGCGATGCCGTAAAAGCGCTGGTTGGTATTGCCGCGCCCAAGACCATCAACGGTCAACCAGGAGATGCGAACATCCGAGGCATCGTGCACATACACAACCGGATAATTGTTGGCACTGGTTGTAAAGTAGAGCGGCAGGGTCACAGGCGACTCTATGATCGTGCTGCCCATTCCGTCGCCATATAGCTGAATATCTTTGTCGATCTCCACCTGCTCTTCATAGCTGCCTGCCGTCGCGTGCACGCTGTCGCCGTCCGAGGCGGCGTCGACTGCCGCCTGAATGGTCATTCCGGGCACGACCTTGAAATTCAGTGTGGCACGGTCAATTATGTACGAGTTCAGTGGGTCACTACCCCCGAGCACCACTGCAGTGGCCGCGGCGAAACTCGGATAATATCCCTGGTACTCGGGAGCCGTATTGCTGCTGACGATGAAGCTGAATTCAGTCAGCGGAATGTTCAGGCTGGTTATGGGATACCCTCCCCCTTCTTGCGTGAATAGGCCTGTGGTTTCGCTAAATGAATTCGACCCTGTGAGCGTGATGTTATCCGATCCGCCCGTGAACAAAGTGCCGTCTGATAGAATTCCTATCCCACCGCTGGCATTGCCAATAGTCGTAATATCAGAGATAGTCACGTTCCTGCAATCGGTCAGCTTGAGGCCGACAGCGCCGTTGTTGGTGACACTTATGTCATATAGGGCACCAAAGTTGGCTCCGTTGATATCAATGCCGCTGAGCCCACTGCTCTGGACGGCGACGTTGCCTATTGCAACGACGGTGATGTCCCCTTCAATCTTGATGCCAATTCCTACGGTTGGTGAAGTGGAACCGCGAACGGTGAAATTCTCGAAGGTGATATTCTGAGCATCCGACCAGATCCCGTAATCGGAAAGAGAACTGCAGTCGATGATCACGCCCGTTCTGCTCTGGCCGGTCAGGGTCAAATCCTTAGAGATATCGATTGTCTCCACATATGTGCCGTTTAATACATACACCGTACTGCCGTCCACGGCGTCGACGCCGGCCTGAATAGACCCAAAGGCATCCAGGCCATACACAAAACTGGTTCCGTTGGCACTGTTGTAGACATCCACATCCGCCTGGCTGGTGAAGTCGTCATCCACAATGGCGTAATCTACCGTCGGAGCCATACCCTGATCAGCCAGTCCTGCCTGCTGCCCGCCTCCTCCCTGACCCCCATTGGTTTCAGGGTTAACAGCCGCTGCAACTGAGATCGCTGCCCCAAACGGGATCACGATAACTAATACAATAATCTTCGATAAGCTCACAAATACCTCCCCGTACGGAGTATCTATTACGCGGTTCCTGTCCCGAACCGTGTGTTTCAATGTGTAAGGAATTCTGGATTGTCGAACGACCGGAACCAGTGCAGACTGATACCCGGAATAGTCCCGGCTTTGTTGCAGGATGGTTGTCAGAGCACGTGTCAATCAGAAAATGTAGCTTCAAGCCTGATCAAGTATCGTCCGAGCTTATGATCAAACTTATCTGTGGCACCTCCTATATCTGCGGGAGACACATGACCACAACTGAGAACAGTCTCCCGACTCTTTGCCTGCCTGTCAGAAACCCGAAGTTCCTATCGAGCCTCGATATTCCGCTGTTGTGCACTCGAAGATCTTACGCGGGGTGTATCTTACTTGCTAATATAGTACAAATATACCGGAACGCAAGGCAAATTAGTGACTTGATCGGTCCTATATTCAGCCCTGACAGAGTTTTGTCCGAATCTGTAACTGAAAGCCCTGCATCATGTTATCGCGGCAGTGTCCGTGGGTGCGTCGGCACTCGAGCAGATAGATTTCGGTCGGCTCATGCATCTGTCGCCGCCTGTGGCAACCTCGACTCCAGATTGATGCAGCAACCTCAATCCAGTTTCATTTTCTTTAGGAACGTCGCGTATCTTGCGTCCTGTCTGACCTCTTTTTCCATCGGCATCACCTTGAGCGTTCTCATATGGATATCGCGCTCGTCATAAGCCTTCTGGACTAACTCGAAACCGGTATCTATCCTGCCCAGCGCGAAATAGAGTTGAGCCAGGTAGAACGGGGAGATGTATTCATGATGCATTCTCTCCTCGACCCCGGCCAGTATCTCCTCAGCTTTCTCCCGGTCTCCCATCCTCATGTATGCTATGCCCAATGGCAGTACGACAATCGGATTGACCCCTCCGGTAAGATTCCTCTCTCTCTGCAGGGCCTCAATGGCTTTGTCGAAGTCCCGCTTTCGCAAGTAGGTCAGGCCCATAACGAAGTGGGTATAGGTGAACTCAGGATCCAGTTCGACAGCCTTGTGCAGCCATTCCAGGGCATCGTCGTACCTGCGGGCAAGATAGTACAGAAAGCCCAGGTTCCTGTTCGTGGCCAGGGACAGGGGATCGAGATCGTGGGCTCGGTGCATCTCAGCCATAGCCTCCTCTACCTTCTCCTGGTATATGAGAAGAAAGGCATACCAGTGATGAGCCGTTTCGTAGGCCGGGTTCAACTCGATGGCCCGTCTGAACTCCTTTTCTGCACCCTCCCAGTCCCATTCATAATCCGATTTTATCAGCCCCAGGGCGGTGCGGGCCTCGGCGTTCTCATCGTCGAGCTCCAGAGCTTTCAGGGCCGCCTCCTTGGCCAGGGGATACGCCTGGGAGGGCGGAAAAGTACTGTAATTAGGCAGATCGTTGTAACAGGCTGCAATTCCCGCGTGGGCCTGCGAGTATGAGGGATCAATTCCAACCGCCAGCTTGTAGTATTCAATAGCCTTCTCGAAGCCCTCCCGCGAACGCTTGCTCCAGAAATAACGACCTTTCAGATAAAGACTGTGTGCTTCCGGATTAATCGTGGGACGTCTGGTCAGGGCGACCCGGTCCTTCTCCAGAAGCTTGACTTTCAGCTTCTCAACAATGGCCAGGGATATCTCATCCTGAATAGTGAAGACATCTTCCAACTCCCGGTCATACCGCTCCGACCAGAGATGGTAGCCGTCGGATACCTTGACCAGCTGAGCAGTGACACGAATGCGCTTGCCGGCCTTTCGGACGCTTCCCTCCAGCAAGGTTTCCACGTTGAGTTTCCGACCGATCTCGCGAATATCCGCCTGCCGCCCCTTGAAAGCGAAGCAGGAAGTCCGAGCGACCACCCTCAATTCCTCGATATGAGTCAGAGCGTTGATTATCTCCTCAGCCATCCCGTCACAAAAATACTCCTGCTCGGGATCGGCGCTGAGATTCGTAAACGGCAGCACAGCTATGGAAGGGCGGCTACTTGAGCTGGGGTTATCAGATTCCATTTGCTTCCTAACGTTGCCTAGATCGTGCAACAGGTCGACGACACTCTCGTATCGATCCGCTACGTTCTTTTCAAGCATCTTATCAACCACCGACTGCAGCCCGGCCGGAATATCCGCTGCGTACTCGGTCAACACCGGAGGCATGTCATAAACGATGGCATGCGAAACGGCCGCCTCATTGTCACCCTGGAATGGTTTCTCAGACGTCATCATCTCGAAAAGGACAACCCCGAGGGAAAAGATGTCGGCTCGGTGATCGACCTCCCCGCCCTGCAGTTGCTCGGGCGACATATAGCCGTGGGTCCCCAGCGTTGATCCGGCTTTTGTGATCTGGTCCGTCCCCAGTACCGTCGCAAGTCCAAAATCCAGAAGCCGTGGCCTGCCCTTGGTGTCAATGATGATGTTGCCCGGCTTCACATCCCTGTGCACCACACCCGCAGCATGCGCTTCATTCAGGCCTTCACAGAGTTGAATGGCATAATCGACTGCCTGAGGCTGGCTTATCTTCTTTTCCAGGATGATATCTCTCAGAGATCGTCCTTCAACGTGCTGCATCGCAAAGAATGGTCGCCCCTGATATTCCCCCACTTCATAGACGGTAACAATATTGGGGTGATCCAGCTTGGCCGCAGCCTGAGCCTCACGCTTGAAACGTGCCCGACATTCCTCGTCCTGACACAGTTGGGTTGATAGAAACTTCAGCGCCACGTTGCGGTCAAGCTCCGTATCCTGAGCCAGGTAAACCTCCCCCATCCCGCCGGCACCGATTCTCTCGGCCAGCCTATAGTGCGCGACCATCGTCCCTTTGGTCATGACGGCGTGCGTGTGAGTGTTGTCGTCCTGGCGGGAGTCGTCTTTCATCCTATCATCTTTACTCGTTTACTCCAATCCGATTTGTCGGAGCAATTCCGTATATCGAGGATCGTCGCGCCACCCCCCTGCCATCGGGTCCACCTTCAAGTAGCGGAGCCAGAAGTCTCTCTCCTGGTAGGCTTTGTCAAACCATACGAAACCGTTATCTAAATCACCTTGTGCACAGTACGCCACAGCCACCGAATAAGGCGAAGCGCGATTCTGGTGGTATTCTTCTTTCAAATACTCCAGTATATTCTGTGCATCGGATCGACAGCCCTGAGCGATTAATGGGATACATCGCCAGGCCTTTACCATTGATGGAGGTTTCTCAGTGATTTTCTCTTCCCTGTCAAACTCCTTTAGGGCTTCCGCGTGCAATCCCTTCTTTATGTACAGCAAGCCCAGTACAGCGTGCACGTATGTCATTTCTGGAGCCATTCTCATAGTATTTCTCAGTGTCAACTCTGCCGCATCGTACTGCTCCGCGCAAAGATATATTAGCCCAAGATACTTATTTACGGCAAGAGAGAGAGGATCAAGTTCCTGAGCAATTCTCATCTGTTGAGTTGCTTCGCCTATCTGCCCCAGGTACAACATGAGAAGCGCATTCCAAAACCGAGTCGAAGCGCTTGCCTCGTTTAGCTCAATAGCCCTTCCATATTCTGTCTGAGCTTTCGCCCAGTTCCAGTCAAACTCCGACAGAATCAGGCCCATGGCGGTGTGTGCTTCCGCAAGCGTGTCGTCAATTGCCAGGGCCGATTCCGCTGCCTCTCTGGCCTTCGCCAAGGCATCCTTCTGAGGGAATGAACTGAACTGAGGTAACTCGCAATATGAATAGGCAAGCTCCGCATACGCGAGCGCATAATCAGGGTCCCTGTCTATTGCGTCTTTATAGCAATCGATTGACTCTCGTATCGCACTCTCGGTTCGCCTGTCAAAGAGCCAGCGCCCTCTCAAATACAGACCGTAGGCATCAAGATCGTCAGCATGCCGCTTGGTCGAAAGAGCGCTCTGTCGCCCCGCAAGCTTGGCATTCAGATTGACTGCGATGGCCCGGGAAATCTCATCTTGAATGGCAAAGACGTCTTCAATATCCCTGTCGTACCGTGCGGACCACAAATGAGAGCCATCCGCCACTTTGACCAGTTGTGCTGTTATGCGAAGGCGGTTGCCGACTTTCCGTATACTGCCCTCCAGCAGAGTTTGTACATCGAGTATTCTCC
>CP070824.1:1673300-1696922 GCA_020344395.1 Candidatus Zixiibacteriota bacterium
TATGTAAGCCGAAATGCTTGCCTGTCATTGAGTTGTCTCGTAATCGCCTGGCCTGTATTATGTTACAAGAACACCTCAGGCGTCTCCCTGTCTCCCAGCTTATCTTAGTTAACCGATTTAATAACTAGAACTTGCCAGGCCGGAAGAGGCCCGGTTCGTGACGTTTTGTGACTCAGGACATAGTGTTCTTCGACCTGACTGAACCGGTCGGCAACCCCGCATTCTACCGTACCGTTCCGGCCCTACCCGATCATCTGCGAGAAATCCTCGAACGGAATAACCGGCCAGGTCTCCGTGTCCAATATGCCCTGTCTGGTGATATCGGACGCTACCTTGAAAGCAACCGTCTGATCGGCGGCCTGGAACACTGCCAGAATGTCGTACCTACCCATGGTCGCGTAGATGTTCTGCACCTTGGCGCCATTGGCATCGAAGCACTCAAGAGATTCACTGATCTTTACAGACAGATCCCCATGATGCTTTTTGGCGGTCGGGTTGATGGACATAGCCATGATGAAGGACGCCATAAGGACTCCTTTCGCCTGAACGTGATGTGGGCAGTATAGTCGACGGCCGGGCGGCAATCAACATCTAATCGCCGGGCGGATCGAGGCTCAACCAGAGAGTCGCGGGAAGCTCACTCGGGACAATGTCAGCCTGAGCCTTTTTAAGGCTGTTTAGTACTTTCAACGGAATGCTTCATACTCTTTGGTATCCCCTGAATCGCTGTCTCCCGGCTTATTCGCAGGCCATGCCAGGCCGACCGCTTCAGGAAGATTTAATGCAACTGGTTCTATGTGGTCAATCATGCTATTTGACCGGCTCTAAGCCAATGCTCCCAGTCTGCGGCACCGTTCTTTCCGGCTACGTCTGCCGCAGAATCCCAATCATACATAACCTCGTACATGCGGGCGTCACATCGGCCGGCATCAAAAGACAGAATCGTGTATCGAGCCAGCGGATCTCCAGTTTCCATGCGGTGCGGATATGGCATATCGTCAACATATGCCTGCAGCCCGACACTACCAACGTCTATCACCGTACGTTCGCCGGCCGTCCTTAGCCCCGGGATGTGACTGTGCCCACAGACGACCGTCCGCGCACGGCACGGGTGAAGCAGGCTAAGAATTTCCTCATCAGGCCGCGCCACCACACCGCCGGCGGTCACTTTGTGCAGCAGATACGTCTCGTTACAGTTCGGTGTGGCGTGGCACAGGCATATGTTCTCATGCAGATAAAGCGTCATCTCAAGCTGACCGAGCCACATCCTTTCCTGAGGGTCGAGATTGTCGAGCGTATACTCTCGATGGACAGCCCGTCTATCAGGACTGCCACGCTCGGTCAGTATACTGTCCTCGTTGCCGGAGACTGACATAATACGGTGCTCAAGCATCATGCTGATCGTGGCGCCGGGATCCAGGGGGCCGTATGCATTGTCCCCCAAGCTGATTATACTGCCAACACCCCTGGCGGTAATGTCGTCAAGCACTGCTCGAAGGGCCCAGCGATTGCCGTGCACATCTGAGATGACTGCTACCTGTTGGGATTCCACCGGCAATGTTATGTCCCTTTCGATAGTGGGAGTACATCAGGATGCCGTGTGAAGATCGCGATCAGACCCCGGTTGTCACGAATCGAGGATATGGAGGTACTTCCGGCCACGGCGAAGCATGATTCAATCATCTCATACCGGACGTGTACTGCCCCGGAGCACACGCTTGTGGCGGAAAAGATCATAGGAGTATATTAGTAATGAAGTCCAGACAAAGCAAAATGTAACCAAACGCGCCGTCCCGATCGGCTCCCTAAATATAAAGACAGCGATAAGGAAGGTCAGGGAAGGCATTATATACATCATTAATCCTATGGTGGAATAGGGCAGCCGCTTCAACGCTTTACAGTACCAGACTAAAGGCAATCCAGTCGTCAAGCCTGCAGCCACCAGGAGCAGGTCTGTTGTCACATCAGAGTGGGCAAACACAAGCTGCTCCTGGTGCAGCAGGTACGAAACGAACAACAGGGCCGCCGGTGTCAGGAACAATGACTCAAAGGCGAGACCTGTTGTTGCGTCAACAGGGAGTTTCTTTCTCAAAAATCCATACCAGCCGGAGACCATCGCCAGACCCAGTGAAATCACCGGGATTTTTCCGTAGCTCACACCAAGTATGACCATCCCGGTGAAAGCCAGCATTACACTGACTGCCTGTGCCGCCGAGAGTCGCTCGCGCAGAAAGACGCAGCCAAGGAGCACTTTGATGAGCGGAGAAATGTAGTAGGCCAGGCTCGTCTCCAGAATGTGATCGTTGGTAACGGCCCAGATGTACACGTACCAACTGAAACCCATCAGAAGAGTGGTTCCGGCCAGCGTCAATCTCGTGGATCGGTCCCTCAAAGCTTGCCTCGCGGCTGCCAGCCGACCTGTCACAGCCAGAATCGCGATAAGCAAAACGGCGGACCAGATGGTTCGATGTGCCAGCACTTCCCATACGGGAACGTGCGCCACTGCCTTGAACCAGAATACGGATGCACTGAACCACAAATACGCCGTAAGGCCGTAGGCAAACCCGGAGCGTCTCATCGACGGCTCACCCGAATGGCCCGGCTCGGCTAATAGCGGCCTATGAAGTGCTGACTCTGTTCTCATCTATGCGCTCTTTCCGCTGGCCTGATGCCCCCGTCGAGGACAAGGCGGCTCAGCCTCATGTCTCCTGCTGCCTTGCCCCCGACCGTTTTTTTTCGTCCACAACCGTTGGAGGAAAGTAACCACATTTCCGGATGCCAGCGCTTCTATCCGGTCGGTTTGCAACTCGGACTCCAGAGACCGCAGAATAGACTGGTAATTGCCGGCGTGTTCGTGCTCCCGGAAGAAAAATGGCACCCGGCTCTGGTCAGGGTGGCCCCGAGTGTGGAAAAAGTCGGCGCCAAAAGACAGGGCGTCCTGTCCCCCAATCTTGATGCCGTACAGAATGTGCCTGATCAGGGACGAGGGATCATCAGGGTGCAAAAAGGCTCGCAGGAAGTTCATACCTATTAAGCCCCCCCGGCTGATTATGGCCCGGGCGATTTCATCAGGCAGATTGCGCTTATGATCGTAGACGGATCGGAAGTTGGAATGGCTCGCGATTACCGGTATGTCCAGTTTGTTGTTGTCAATATGGTCGAGAATTCCATGCGCCAAAGCGTCGCTGGCATGGGACAGGTCAATTGCAATCTTTTCACCGTTGATGTGATCCAGAAGGATTCTGCCGTCGTCCTTCAGCCCTGTATCGGTGTAATTCCCACCACCGAACCGGTTTTCGCCGTGATGTGTAAGGGAGATGTAGAAAACAGACCCGAGCTTGTTGCGGATTGTCCTGAGGCGTCGGAACGCCTCGGCCACTGGTTCGTCGTCTCCGCACAGAGCCGACGCGTTTTCAATAGCAGCCACAATACCCGTCCCGGATGACCACATTGACCCCGGAGCAGTACGTGGCAAATCTACCCTATGAAACGCATGCTTGTAATGCTTGAGCAATCGTCTGAACCAGGCACACTGGCAGCTGGTCAGACGGGCGGAATTAACCCCCCCACCTGAGTAGATTGCCAGTACCTGCAGCTTGACGTGACCGCTTCTCAGAAACGGAATGGCACAGCCGATATCTTCTGTGCTAGCTGGATCAGCATTGTCGACGGACGCGAGATAGCTGAGCAGGTCGCAGTGCAGATCTGCTATCGGTATCGGCGCTCTGAGCGGGCCACTCTGTTTGCCGCTTCCAGAAGAACTGCGATTGACCATATCTAGCATTCCAACAAACCTGAACGTGCAATATTGTACTATCGACAATAATAATATATAAATAAATGACAAACGAGCAAGCACTTTATTGTAATAGTGACATTATATTATACGCAAGCAATCTTCGCTCCTTCCGTATACAATAATAACAAAGCACTTGCGCGGATTCAGGCCTGCAGTATATTATTGTTATTATGACAAGAAACTGGAAGCCCAAGCTGGGAAAGACCGATCAGCCCCTTTATCTTGCTATTGTGCAGGCACTTGCGGACGATATATCGTCAGGTGTGCTGGCATCCGGGACACGACTCCCCACCCATCGAGAGCTCGCGGATGACCTGAAGGTAGCCATTGGGACTGTCACTCACGCCTACACAGAGGCAGAAAAACTGGGATTGGTTCACAGTGAAGGCAGAAGAGGCACGTTTGTCGGCGAGTCCAGACTGGGGTTGACCGGAAGTGGCGGCCCGTTCGAGCCATCTTCGCACCTTATGGATCTTCAGCGTTTCTACCCACCGTTCGGGGATGATCCGGACCTGTCGGTCGCTTTGCGTCGGCTGGCACGAAGTCCATCTATACAGTGGATGCTGCATTATGTCCCCTTTGGCGGGCTGGAGCGGCACCGTGAAGCTGGCGCACAGTGGGTGGAGAGGCTGGGGATGAAGGTCGACCCTGATTCTATCGCAATAACCTCCGGGGCGCACAACGCGCTTTACCTGATTTTTGCATCATTGCTGCAGAAAGGGGATGTTGTCGTTGCCGACTCACACACATACCCGGGCTTCAGTGAGATTGTCAGATTCCTGGGTCTGAGGCCGATCGGGATTTCCACCGACGAAGATGGGATGGTGCCGGATGAACTGGAGGCTATCTGTGCACGGCGGAAAGTGGCTGCCCTCTACTGCAATCCGACCATGCACAACCCCACGGCTGCCACCATGACAGAGGCCAGGCGCCGGTCCGTGGCGGCTCTGGCGGAAAAACATGGCTTTGTCATCATTGAGAACGAAATAAACCGTGCTTTTGTGCCTGACCCCCCTCCTCTCATCTCAAGTATCGCTCCCGATAGAAGCTACCTGGTTGCATCGGTATCCAAAATTGTGGCGGCCGGACTTCGTGCCTGCTTTGTGGCCTGCCCACCTGAGTCGGTTAACCAGCTCAACAACGCTGCCCATGCCGCTCTTTACAATGTCTCACCGTTGCTGCTTGAGATTCTGACACTCTGGCTTAAAGACGGCACCGTCGATAGCACGATCAGGAGACGAAGGGCCGAGATTTCCAGACGCCAGACCCTCTTCCACGAGATCGTAGGATCCCGTCACACGGCATGCACCAACCCACATGGTTACTTTGCCTGGTTGCAGCTTCCCGGCAACTGGACCACACACCGGTATGTCGCTGAGGCCAGGGCCAGAGGCGTTAAAATCTCACCCGCCGAGGCCTTTGTCACTAAGGGCTGCAAACCGGCGAACGCGGTACGTGTGTGCTTCGGCGCTAATACGAATCACGACACTCTGCGTCAGGGCCTGCTCACGCTGTCTGACATCCTTGACCGTCCCGGCCGATCCGGTGCTCCGACCATATAACCGTTTAGCACCCGCCCATTTGGATGTTCTGACTCCGCCAGGTCAGACTCACGGGCTCAGAATTAGCCCGATCCCGGCCATGTGCTGCCCGCCAGCAGGGCTGCTGTGACATGTCATTATTGTCACTATTATAAAAATCACTTGACATTTTTGTGTCTATTACGTATATCTATTGTAGCATAATAAGGAGTCCGCGTTACTGTCCGAGGAAACCGGAATACCGCCCCTGAGCGAGCCCGGCACGAATCGATGGCAGTCGGCGGGCTGCGCCTGACAACGAGAGGAATGGTCCATAATGAGTTTGGAGTACACTAAGCCGTTTACCGGCATGAACTTATGTTTCCTCCGGACAGCATGTGATGTTTTCCCACTCGGTGCCTTGAAAGCCGGCGATATTCCTGGGCCGGTACAGTCGATTGCTTGGCGGTGTGTGGATGAGCTGGCCACCGTCGGGGACCCATCAGAGCATCCAGACCAGAGGGTAGGAGTTGGCACAAAAGCGGCGTGCGCCGGAAACTGAGACTATTCGTATAGAAGAGACCAGGGTAATGACTGAGTTCACATTAGACAAACTACCTAAGAGAGTTCTCGCGAAAATAGACCTCCAGTCGGCCTTCATGATATCCAGATGTGTGGTGGCGGCGGAGAAGTTCCAGCTGTTTCGCAAGTTGCAGGGAAAAGCGCTCACTGCCTTTGCCATTGGCCGGAAAATCGGAGTCCGCGGCTGGCGTGCGGAAGCCTTCCTGGCCGCGCTGGTATCGATTGGACTGCTGAAAAGGAGTGGCCAGCTGTACCGCAACACGGCCCTGGCTGACAAGTACTACCTGAAGGATCGGTCCGTGTTCTGGACAAGACTGTACTCCGAGGCCTGCTGTCGAGATTACCGGGCTTTCTCAGTCCTGGAAGAAATGCTGACGACCGAACGGGGCTATGCGTCGATTCTAGGGATAGATGGCTGGGATTACATAAAAGAGATGGAGGATAATCCCCGCACGGCACATGATTTCACACATGCCCTCTATCATGACCACCTGCCTCATGCAGAGGCTCTGGCCGTCAGTCTGGATTTGTCAGGATACCACTCGATCCTTGATGTCGGTGGGGGCTCGGGGGTGATGTCGATAGCACTGGTTCGCAAGAATAAACATCTGAAGGCGTGTGTGCTGGATATTGAACCGTTTATCCACGTCGCGAAAAAGATCATCCGGAGAGTGAAACTGACCAGACGTATCGATACATTTATCGGTGACCACAACAAACATATCCCCAACGGCTTTGATGTGGTGATGTTCTGTGATGCCGAAATCGGTGACGGCCGTGTGCTGAGGAGGGCTTATGACAGCATGCCGTCCGGTGGCCTGGTAGTTCTTGTTGAAGACTTTAGCTCGGACGACTTTACTGTACCGCTGTACAGGCTCATGTGGCAACTCAGATCGAACTCGTTCTGGTTGAAAAACAAGCAGCAGATGGTTAGGATGCTTCGTGAGAGTGGCTTCAGCGGTATCAGGAGCCGTCGGATTTACAGGGACACATGGCTGATTACCGGCCGCAAGAAATGAAGTGCATCCCTGTAACCCGGTGTTGATTGGCAGATCACCGAGCATGGGATCCGAGGTTTTCGCAATGCAGACTATTACCAGGTTAGAGGAACTATCGCTCAATTCATGGCCGGCATTAGCATCGATCCACTATGACGGCTGGATCATTCGGCTGGCAGATCGATTCACGGACAGGTCCAATTCTGTCTGGCCGCTTTATGAATCAACCCTTGACCCGGAGCAGAAAATCAGCCGGTGTGAATCCTTATATGGAGGTTTCAGGCAACCGGCGGTCTTTCGCATCAACACGTCGGACTTTCCTTTGCAGTTGGACCGGCGGCTGCAGGACCTGGGCTACTCGCTAAAGACAATAACCAGCGTGCAGACGCGCAGGATCGACGATCTGTCGCTGGACGAGAGGGACGGGAATGTCAACATCGATACGACGCTGACTGATGATTGGTCTGACGACGTATCGACATTCGTTGCTCTGGGTGACCGCAAATCAATTTACCACCGTATTCTTGGCCGAATCATGCTCCCGACCGCATATGCGACCCTTCGAATCGGCAGTTCATTGGCCGCTATTGGCCTGGGTGTGCTGGAAGACGGCCACCTTGGCATCTATGGCATGGTCACCCACCCAACCTTTCGTCGCCAGGGTCTGGCACGCAGGGTCTTGAATAGCCTGCTCAACTGGGCCCGGTCATGTGGGGCCTCCGTTGCCTACCTGCATGTTGAGGAAGACAACACTCCGGCGTTAAGTCTCTACGAAGCAATCGGATTCGAAGAAGTATACCAATACTGGTACCGGGTTCAACCCGGGGATTTTGTTTGAGTGGTTTCCGGGTTGCCCGTCGTAATAGAATTGACTGCAACCCTGGGCCGATAGCAGGTTGCAGAAGCAGGGCAGTTGTGCGTATGGTACAGCAAGAGCGGAACCGATGAAATTAGAGCGCCCCACCAGAAGGTTTCAAAGGAAGTTCTGATGAGAGAATTAAAATTAGACAGGCTACCCCGAAAGGTATTGCAGACGCTGGACCTGGAAACGGTTTTCGCGGCGTCAAGGTGCATCATAGCAGCGGAAAAACTGCTGGTCTTTCGAAAACTCCATAAAAGAGGACTGACCGCGTCTGATCTGGGCAGACGCACGGGAATTCACCGGAGATACCGCGAACCGTTCCTGGATTATCTTGTCTTCCTGGGCCTGCTGAAAAAAAAAGGCCATCAGTACCACAATTCTGCGCTGGCTAACAAGCACTTTGTAGATGCACGGTCAATCGATTGGACCCGGTTCTGGTCTGAGTACTGCGCCAGAGATTTCGAAGCTCTGACAGTCATCGAAGATGCACTAACCAGCGGCATGGGTTGGCGACAAATACTGCGCAGAGAGCGCAAGACTGATTACGAACTCGTACAGGAAGACGCCGCGTGGGCAAGAGAATTCACGTACGCGCTCTACGATGTAAACAAACCAACGGCAGAAACGCTTGCGAAGAATCTGGATCTGTCGGGTTACCAATCGCTTCTGGATGTCGGCGGTGGATCGGGCGTAATGTCTCTCGCTCTGGTGCGAGCCCATCAACATCTCAGCGCATGTATCCTTGACTTCGAATACGTATGCGCAGCTGCCGAAAAGATCATTCGAAGAGAGCGAATGTCTCGCCGAGTAAAAACGCTGGTCGGCGATATGAACCAGGCCATCCCCGTCGGATTTGACGTCATAATGTTCTGGGAGATCGGATCCATCGAAACGCGGGTGATGAAAATGGCCTACGACAGCTTAGCCGACGACGGTATGCTGATCCGAAACTGCTCCCCCCGATCAAAGCCCGACCGACCATCTCCCGCCAGATTCCTGCATCAGTATCTTTCAGTTCAGCCGAAAGGTCAGTCCAGGACCAGCATTGTGAGTTCGCTCAGGGAAGCCGGGTTCCGGTCTGTGAAATATCGAGCGATAGGCGACGGTATAGGTCTCATAACCGCTTTCAAGGGAAGGCCACGTCGGTAAATGAGCAATTGTACTGGGAAGCCCGTGAACGGGACGCGATTCTCTACCGTTGAGTCAAGCCAGAACAGGAGTTGATCAGAATGGACAGACGAGAGTTTCTAATGAAAGCGGGGCAGGTAATGGCCGTAGCCGCTGTGGCCGGGAAAACAGGACTGATCGACATGGGCTGTCAGACGGCGGGGCAGCCCCAGAAGACCGTTCTGAAGCCGGACTTTGAGGTTGCGATGGACCCGCAGTTGCCACAGGTGGTGATGGCCTGCAATGAGGACCACGCCCGGGCGCTCGCTTCGGCACTGGATGCTATTGGAGGCATCGGACGGTTCGTCAAGCGAGGTGAGAGAGTTCTTCTGAAGCCAAACGTTGCCTTCAATAGGGCGCCGGAACAGGGCGTTAACACGAATCCGGTTCTTGTCGGCGAAATGACGCGTCAATGTAAGGCGGCCGGCGCCACAGAGGTAATCGTAACCGATTACGGCAGCCGAGATCCGCAGAGAGTGTTCTCTCGCTCGGGAATCAAGGATGCCGTCGATAAGGCTGGCGGCAGGGTTGTATTTCTGGATGAAAGCCATTTCACGGAAGCTGATCTTAAGGGTCGCCTCATCACCGTCTGGCCAGTCCTTAGATATATCTTTGAAGTGGACCGCCTCATTAATTTGCCCATAGCAAAAAATCATGATCTGACCCTGGGCACGGCATCGATGAAGAATTTCTTCGGGGCAATCGGGGGTAATCGCGGGCGCCTGCATGATCAGCTCGATCAGGCTATCGTCGACCTGGCGGCATATTTCAGACCGACCCTGACGGTGGTTGATGCCACGCGCGTACTCATGCGAAGCGGCCCGGTCGGAGGCTCCACCGATGATGTCGGAATATTCAACTCTGTAATCTGTGCCACGGATCAAGTAGCCGCTGACTCTCGAGCAAGTGAATTCCTGGACATGTCCGGGAGTGACATCGGTCACGTCGTGCTGGCGGCGGAGCAAGGTTTGGGTCAGATCGACTATCATAAATTGGGATATAAGGAATTGTGTTAGTTGGCGGCGTAACCATACGCAGCTTCTTACCAGGATGCCTTCTGTGACCACAAGAATGGCCCTGAGTAAAGACCTGGATGCTGTTGTTCACATTCTAAACCAGTCGATACTGAGAGGAAACGAGAACGGTCGTTTAGCAACTGTTAAGGCTTCCGAGCTTCATGACTGGTTTTTTGAACACTCACCTTCTCGCTATCCCCTTCTGGTAACGGAAGAGCAGGGCGAGGTTGTGGGTTGGCTCAGCCTGGGGGCCTATCGCCCGGGACGCGAGGCTTTGCGCCGAACCGCGGAAATAAGCTACTACGTCCGCCAGAGAAAGAAACGGCAGGGCATTGGATCTACATTAATGAAGGAGGCACTGAGGATCTGTCCTTGTCTTGGAATCAAGGTTCTCGTTGCGTTCCTGCTTGAACACAATTCTGGGAGTATTGCCCTGCTCCGGAAGTTCGGCTTTGAGCGGTGGGGTCTGTTCCCGCAGGCGGCATACATTGGCGGAAAGCTGGTCGGTCAGCTCTGTTACGGCAAGCTGCTTGAGAAAGCAGATCGGGTCTGATGGGGTCGAGGATTGTGCCCATCTGCGTCGACCAAAGATGGTGGGCGCATGATAGCAGTCATTCTGATGTATCAGCGGCGTGTCGGGTAACATAATGACATCATGCACCCTCATAACATTTGCCGGTGCGTTGCTTCTGATGGTAATTACGCCGGGGCCCGGAGTGCTCGCCTGCGTATCCAGAAGCCTCACCTCCGGCTTCAGGAAGGCTGTGTTTGTCGCGATAGGCATTATCACGGGAGATTTGATATTCGTGCTCATCGCACTGTGCGGACTGGCGTCTGTGGCCAGACTCCTGGGAGATATTTTCATTATCGTGAAGTATCTGGGCGCGGCCTATTTGATCTTGCTGGGATTTCGCACCTGGACTTCGACCAACTCTGCGCATGTACAAGGGTATCAGAAGCACTGCTCATCCCTTTCATGCTATCTTAGCGGGCTCTCCGTAACGCTCGGAAATCCCAAGGCGATCATGTTCTACCTGAGTGTTTTCCCGGCCTTTCTTGATCTTGATGCCCTGTCCGCTTCGGAAGTTGCAATGACGGTGGCCACTGTCCTGTGCGTTTTGACAGCCGTTCTCCTTACATATTCGCTCGGCGCCTCCCGCCTGCGTGTCGTGTTTCGGAGTCGACGAGCCTCACGATACGTGAGTCGATGCTCGGGAGGTGCCATGATTACAGCGGGGGTTGTGTTGGCGGCAAGGGAGTAGGGTGCCAGGAAGTCAACGGCGGTCTCCAGGGGGTTCGGCCGCGCACGTAATCGCATGAATCACAGCGCCTTACAGCAGCACCTCGGGCGGCTCGGTGTATCCTGGCTTCGATTACAGAGTGTGATAGAGGAACGGAGGCGTTCTGAACAGTCTCGGATCGTGCGCGTGCAGAAATGGCCCGGAGGTCTACGGGTCTATGGATACCCTTTCTGGAGTATCCTTCAGTACGCGTTTTCCAATGATCAATGCAGCTGGTTGTATAATGTCAAATTCGTGAAATAGGTTCGGCGAAGTTTACTGTCACCGGGTTTGATAATGGTCCGCTCTTTCCCCACGGGATGACGCCCAAGCGTCCAATCGATCTTCGCGATGTCTGTATTTCCAGCCTTGACATTAGATCAAAAACCCGTATTTTAAGTTGGCAAAGGATCGTTGGAGCAGGTCAGTGAGACGAGACTGGCGACGTCGACGCCAAAGCTTCGGAAGTATGCTCTGCGGGATTTCGGCGCATTTGTTCCGGATTACAGGTATCTTCCACTGGCGACAGCTGCCGAAGCACTTCCAACCTAGGAAAAAATGATACCGGCTGAGACAGCCTGGCGATATTCGTACACGCTGTAATGACTGTGCGAGCGGCATAGTTAAAACTTTTTAACGGCGCTGGCGTCGCTGACCTCATGCGGTTTGTCAATTGCCTCAGTCTCGCATACTTGGCGCATGGTTGTCAAGAGACCTGTCGCAGGCCGGCGGTATGAAGGGTGAAGGATTGAACCATGGGACACTGCCAAGCAGATAACGTGACAAAGAGCATAATTCTTACCGCGCTTGTGATGGTTATGGCTCTAAGCACTGCCGTGGCGCAGGTGCAAAGGGTAGTGCTCGAAGATGTTACCAATGCCGTCGGTGATTCGGTTATAGCTCTTGGGCTGCCTCATACTTTCTCCATGCGAGTCACAAATACAGGTACACCGAACACATACAACGTAAGCAACAGCTTCAGGATTTACTCACCCGAGGGAGCTACCTGGGATACTGTCTACGGCACGTGGCTGAACGGGTTTGACGGCTATTTTGATCAAGCATACATAGACGCCTTCAGCCAGGACGGGACCGGAGCTGACACGGTCGGTTTCGGGGGGTTCGGCTTTTCGGCTGGCGTCGGTCTGCCGCCAGGTTATGACGATCTGGCTTATGGAATCCACATTGGAGCGACTCCTCTGGAAGATTTCGGTAAGAGAATCTGTATTGACTCATCTTGGTCGCTGGTCGCTGGCGGCACATGGGAGTGGAGCAGCTTTGAGGCAGGTGATGTGGTTCCTGATTGGTCGGGACCGCACTGTTTCGTTATCGGCTGGCCACATTCACTCACTGAACCGACGGAGGGAGCCACGTGGTTCCTGGGCCAATCCTACGCGATCCGCTGGGAAAAGCCGGCCGGCGTCATGGCAGTAGACATTGAGTTATCACGAAACGCGGGGAGTTCATGGGAGACGCTGTCAGCAGATGAAACAGGCAGCGAATTTATCTGGCCGGCGACCGGGGATACAACGTCTCAGGCGCTCATCCGAATCCTTCACTCGGTTGATCAGGTTCCAATAGACACCACCGATGGAGTTTTTAGTATACTCGAGCAGGCTTATTCGGAGCCGAGCAGTACGAGTTCAATGCGCGGCTCGGAGACGGTATCGTATATGAAGGGCAAAGGTGGCAGGCTAACTGAGCAGGTGAGAGCACGGGCAGCCAGTACTCTGGCGCTCTTTGCCTTGTTCGATGACGGTGTCGTGGAGGCTTTCTTCGATGATGGTGCCGGGTTTTTTGACACGTCGGGAACGGAGGTAGTATGGACAGACCCCGGGACCACGGACATGGAGCTGGCCGACTTCAACCGTGATGGTAACCTGGATATAGCGATAGTCAACCCGCTTGAGACTGAGATCACCCTGCACTACGGTGATGGGGCGGGCGGATTCAGCGGCGACCCTGAAGATGTCATAGTGATGAGTGCGCCGCCGACGGCACTGGGGGCGGCCGATTTCAACTTTGACGGTTATCCGGATCTCTGGGTGATAACAGAGGCGCCCGATCAGGTTGTGGTATTTCTTAGTTATGATACCGGTGGTCACGAGTCGGTGCCGGCGGAGATTATTCCCTTTGACAACGCGGTCGGTGGCGTAGCGGCAGCCGATATTGTTGGAGACCTTGCCACTGACCTTGCGGTCGCACACGGTGATGACGGCACCCTGACAGTTTATTCAGGGGATGGGGAGGGGAACTTTGCGTCGGTGTTTGAAGAATTGGTGGGCGGCGCTCCCAGTGATGTGACGGCGGCCGACTTTGATGGCGACGGTTTCCTTGACCTAGGCATAATCTATGGTGATGCCAGCGCTATTTTCACGGTTTTCACAAACCAGGGTATAAGCTTCTTTGACACATCGCATCATGAGACCATTGTCGACGACCACTCTGAATGTGCAGTAGGAGATTTCACGGCAGATGGATTTGCCGATGCTGTAATCTCCAGCGGATCAAGTGACAGCCTGGCGCTGTTACCCGGTCTGCCCACGGGTGGTTTCAGTCAGCCGGTATTGATCGGCGTTGATGGCGGTCCGCAGGATCTGATGGTGAATGATTTTGACGGTGATGGTGCTCCTGATCTGGTTGTTTTCAATGCCGGCGCCCAGAGTATCCAGATGTTGCCGGGTGTGATCACCAGTGAGATAGATGTGACTATGGATATAATCAGCCCCAACGGAGCTGAAGAATGGGTCATGGACTCGGTCTATGAGATTAGCTGGGTGAAGGGTGATGGGATCCTGTCAGTGAATATACAGGTCTCCAGGGACGGCGGCTCATCCTGGGAGACGATCACCACTGGTATTGCCGGTACCAGTTTCCAGTGGACCGTCAATAACCCGACTTCTGAGAACGCTCTTGTAAAGATCTTTGATCCGACAGTGCCCAGCCGCAGCGATGTCAGCGACGGCGTGTTTACAATAAAAACGTGCTGTATCGACACCACGGGCAACGTCGATTATGATGTATTGGACATTTGTGACATTGGCGATCTGACGACGCTGATCGATTTCCTGTTTATCAGTTATACGCCACCGGTGTGCATGGATGAAGCCAACGTGAACGGAGAGGCGCCGGTTGACATTGGTGACCTGACGAGGCTGATCGACTATCTGTTCATCAGCTTCGAACCGCTGACGGAGTGTCCGTAGCCGGCAGTTTTATCGAGGAGTGTTTGACTGTCCATGCCGAGGATGAGTGCGGCACGCTGCGGTCAGTTGGGCGCCAAGCCCGGTATGAAGAACTCGGAGAGTCCGGATTCATGTGAAGATCAGTCTCGACTTGGAGGAGGATCCCAGCCCGGTTGACCCTAAGATGGATTGACTTCTATGAGCATCCGGAATCTGTCCTAATTTATTAGAAAATATAGAGTTGCGCCAAATTTCAGTTATTGTGCTCCAAAGAGCAGGAAAGGCGGTGGCCGGAAATTTTCAGACAGCTCTTTCCGACGATTTCATTCCGGCCCGAGCAGGTACTCCGGCTGCGGGAAATAAACTTGCACCGCCGGACAGGCCGATTATCTTGTGGTCAGCCGAATGAGTAGCTGCACAGCAATCGGCTAGGTAAAGGAATCTTGCCCATGTCGGCAGATGGTTCAAATGACGACCGGACAAAGTCCTTCATCACCCTGACCGCTGACAGCACCGTCTCGCATTATAAAATTATCAGGAAGATCGGTGCCGGCGGGATGGGGATAGTGTACCTCGCTCATGATACCGAGTTGAATCGCAGGGTGGCACTCAAGTTCCTTCCACCTCAAGTGTGTCAGGACGATGATTGTCGGGTGCGATTCAAGCGCGAAGCTCAGGCGGCAGCGGTGCTCAGTCATCCCAACATTATCACAATCCATGAAGTGGCCGAGCATGAGGGACAGCCGTTCTTTGCCATGGAACACGTGGAAGGAAAGTCGCTGAGTGAACTCATCAAGGGCAAGGAGATAAGTCTGGATCAAGCCATTGGATTGACGATCCAAATGTGCGATGGACTGGATAATGCTCACCAGGCGGGGGTGACTCATCGCGACATCAAGCCGTCGAATATCGTCGTTGACAAAAGCGGTCGACTGAAGTTGCTGGATTTCGGACTCGCCACTGTTGCTGGAACCGATAAACTGACTCGAACCGGTTCGACCCTTGGCACCGCCGGCTACATGTCGCCGGAACAGACAGAGGGTAAGGCTACTGATCATCGCTCTGATCTTTTTTCGTTGGGCGTGGTCCTGTATGAGATGATAACCGGCCGCCGTCCCTTTGATCGAGATTCGGATGTTGCCACCATTAGAGCCATCGTTTCTGATACGCAGGAGCCGCTGGCTCGCTACAAGGCGAATGTGCCGGACGATCTGCAGCGTGTGGTCGATAAGGCTCTGCAAAAGGATGCTTCATTGCGTTACCAGTCAGCTGCCGGAATGCTGGCAGATCTGAAACTGTTGAAGGTTGAAGCACGACCCCGGAAGCCGTGGACAGGAGTGGTCTCTATCGCCGCAGCCACTGCGGCAATGTTGCTTATTGCCTCGTATTTTATTTTTAGATCGTTTGCGCCGGGGCCGTCAGCAGAACGGAAGATGCTGGCTGTGCTGCCGTTCGAGAACCTAGGCAGTTCCGAGGATGAGTATTTTGCAGACGGGATCACCGAGGAGATTACAACACACCTCGCCAAGCTGTCAGGATTGGGTGTGATATCGCGCACGAGCGCTATCAAGTACAAGGATACCGATAAGAGTTTACGCCAGATAGGTAAGGAGCTCAGGGCAGATCATATTCTGGAGGGGACCATCAGGTGGGATAAATCAGGCGAGGTTGAGCAGGTGCGCATAAATTCCCAGTTGATCCGAGTCTCGGATGACAGCCATGTGTGGGCGGATACTTACGACCGTGCAATGGTTGAGATATTCGCCCTTCAGACAGAGATTGCCAAAGCGGTGGCGGAACAACTCAATGTCGCTCTGCTTGAGACGGAGCGGGCGAGCGTTGAGTCGAAGCCAACCGACGACCTCGCGGCTTACAACGCTTACCTGCGCGGTATGGATTTGGATGGAACAAGAGCTGTACAGATGTTCCAACGCGCAATAGAACTTGATCCCGACTTCGCTCTGGCCTGGGCGGAACTTTCCATGGCTCACTCGTGGCTCTGGAATGACGGTTACCATGAGCCGGAACGACTGGATTCCATTAAGGCTGCTGCTGACCAGGCCCTGGAACTTGAACCGGGCCTGCCGGAAGCTCACCTGGCATTAGCATTGTACTATTTTTACCCCCTCCGTCAGTATGAACCGGCTCTCGACGAACTGAGGATTGCTCAGAATGGACTCCCCAACGACAGCAGGGTAATGTCGTATATCGGTAGTGTCCAGAAGCGGAAGGGCTTGTTTGAAGAGGGTCTCGTCCAGATAAGAAGAGCTTTCGAGTTAAGCCCGCAGGACCCGTGGGCAGCACATCAGGTCGGTGTCCTGCTGATGCGGCTCCGGCGATATGACGAAGCTCTGGCCTATTATGACTCCGCTATCGTCGTTGCTCCGGATGTTGGGTACCTGCACGTTTACAAGATCTGGACACACCTGCTCATGGGCGACCTTCCGGCATCACGCTATGCTCTCGGCAGCTGGCCGAATCCCGGTCCTATAAATCAATACTGGCAGAATGTATTTGAACGACGCACTGAAGAAGCACGCGAATGGCTTGATTCCCTGCCCAACCTGAGAGACTTCACCGTATACGAGTATGGATCCGTGGAAATGATGGCTGCCAGATTGTATGAGCTCACCGGTGAACAGGAGCTGGCTCATAAAGCATATGAATCCGATCGCGTCTATCTCGAGTCCGAGCTTGAAAAACGCCCGGACGATGACCGCGTGCTCGGCGCGCTTGGAATAGTGTACGCCGGTCTGGGACGCAAGGAAGATGCTGTTCGCGCCGGGAGACGGGCCGTGGAGTTGCATCCTGTCTCGGCCGATGCTATGGGCGGGCCGAACCGGTTAGAGGAACTTGCTTACACCTACACGCTGATGGGTGAATTTGACCAGGCCCTGGACCAGATAGACTCTTTGCTGTCGATTCCGTGCTTGTTCTCAGTCGGAGCATTGAAGATCGATTCTCGCTGGGATTCTCTCCGTGATCACCCACGGTTTCAGGCGTTGATTGAGGAATAGGAAGGGTGCCGAGAAATCTCACGTCAAGATACGGACTCGCGTGGCCCTGATATCCGGCCGCTGAACAGTCCTTACCGTTCACCTCACGCCGCCCGGTTCAACTGGCTGTCACGCCGACACCAACGCACTCATTAATAGAGTACCAGATACAGCTTGAGGTCTTTGTGACATTGCCTCATATTGGAGAGTCCTAAACCAGGCTGAGGATACCTGAATGATTGAATCCATGCCGAGCTTGTCGTTGTGGGAAGGTCTCAAGCGGCGGATGGCCCTGAAGTACCACTCGCGCCCGCTGGAACAGTACGAGTGGATTCACCACTGCCGGACCGACGAATCGAAACTTGATGTCAAACTGTTTGTAGAACGACGTCTCCTTCAGGTCATTCTGCTGGTGCGTTCCGAGGATCAGGTTACCGTCGAAGGCGTGCAGTACGGCCCGGATGATACTGAGGAAGCCGTTCAGAGTCAAATCTGGGTTCAGGAACAGGGCGGTATTCGGACGTACAGCATTCTGCCGCTGAAACCGGTAGACGTGACCAAGATATCAGTTCGTCTTGGTAATGCCAGACTAGCGTTTGAATATCAGGTTCAGCTGATAGTTGAAGGCAGCCAGTATGATGATTATTGGCTGATCAAGGACAGTGAACACCTGGCCGCGAGTTCCCGGAATCTCTCCGCTATAAAAAACCTGCATGAATATGAACGATACACGAAAAAGAACCCTCATGTTTCCTATCGCCTGGCTGTCCTTTACAATCTAGAGGGTGATTTACAACGAGCCCTGGACTATTCGATACGGTCTGTTGAATCCGGCCTGGCCGAGCAAGGGGTGGAGCTGTACCGGGGCTTATGTTCGAAACTCCCGCCTCCCGTCCCTGAGAATATTCGTGCTCTCGAGAAAGAAGCCGCTGACTGGCTTACTGTCGGGAGCGCCGGGACAGTAGTTCTGAACGGGGAGCAGTCTTACCGGATTGGGCACTCCAATACCTATCTGCAGGTCTCGAAGAAAGTGATCCACGTAAGAAGGGTGGCGGCAGCCCGGATGCTGCGATCGTTAACGTTCACTTTCTCCGATAATCGCGAGCTGCTACTGTATACATTCTTGTATGTGCTCCATAAGGATGGTGACGTGGAGAAGGTTTCGCTCGACAATTTCGCCGTCAGTGACTCCCGAGAAAAAAATATCTTTATAACGGTCGAGGGTGAGCGGGAAGGCAACTGGATCCTGCCCGACCTGGTTCCAGGGGATGTAATTGTGTGGGAGTATCATCTGCTGGGAAGAATGGAAAGAGTCGCTGATAAGTCCCACTTCTTCTGCATCAGCACACCTTTTGATTCGCACGAGCCGACGTATCACTGCCTGACTGAATTTATGTTCCCCAAAGAGCACTCGGCACGGTTTGTAGCGTTCGAGCGGTCAGTAAGTTTGAAATACAGCGAGTCGCAGGAGGAAGAGCGCACGGTTCACCGGTATGAGGGTTACAAATACATGCCTCAGAAGCACACAGGGTTTGAGTATGAAGAAAACCACCTGAATCCCGTAATCTCGTGTTCCTCTGCTGATTGGACCTGGCAGGCCGTAGGCGATCACATATATAGCAGGAACTTCGGTGCTGATAATGACGGCGATACGCTGCCTCAACCATTGGCAGATATTGTCGACAAGGCAGCGCATGAATCCGAGGCTCTGGAGAACTGCTTCTACTGGATACGGGACAAGCTGAAGTATGCCTCGCTTCGATCCGGAAATGAACAGATCGGACAGGGTAACCGGGCTCAACTGATTATTGAATCGGGCACAGCCGACTGCAAGGATCGGGCACACTTGCTGGCGCTCGTGTGCAGACAGCTTGGCATTCCCTGGCAGTGTGTGTTTGTCTCGGCTAAACACGGAATGGTTGTAGAAGAGCTCCCTGCCGACCAATTTGACCACGTGTTTTTGCGGGTGAAGCCAGAGGATCAGTGGGTTTACCTTGATCCCACCAATCCGCAGACGCCATACGGTACCCCGCCTTCGGTTTATCAGGGTCTGCAAGCGCTGGTGCTGGACGGCAAGGGTTCAATCATCACTATTCCCGAAGACAAACCGCAGAGGAACCTTCTTGAAATCCATGAGGTGTTGGATGGAGTGAAGGATAACTGGCTCGAGGGATATGTAGACTTCATGGCTCATGGTCACAACAGCAGGCTGGTAAACGAGTATTGGAAATCGATGTCGTTGACCATACGGGATCAGCGGCAGGCCGCCCAGCAGGTGCTGGGGAACTATCTGCCATCCTGTCTGATTACGAGTTTTGACAAACTTGCCGACCCGGCGACATCCAGCCTCTTCTGGGTCGGAGCCAGGTATAAGCGGTGCCGACTGTTTTCGATGGGGAAGGATGATTCCCTGGTAGCTCTGATACGCTGGAGTGTGCCGTCTCTGCCCATAGGCTACTGGCGAGTTTTGCAGATCGAGCGAATGTTCGTGTTCAATTTTCCTGTCACCGTTCGATTTGAAGTGAGGCTGGGGCAGGCGATCGTTGACCGTCTGCGAAGCCGCTCTCAGATCAGTTCGCTGCATAATCCAATCTGTTCTGTCGAGGAGACTATAAGCAGGGAGGGCGATGCCCTGACCATCCGACGGCAACTGCAAATAATGCGAAAATTCGTAGAAGAAGACCACATTCACCTTGTGCCCAAAACAATGGAGCATCTTGAGAGCAGCACACAACTGGTTCTTTCCCTGCGGGCGTGATCCACGCCGTCGCAGGGGGATATTATTCCGCAAGTTATCAGCATCGATCGCGACCAAACCTGCTCCCAGGGCTGTTCTCCAAACGGCGGGCTTCCGTCAGGCACCGTATTTAGCAGCGCGTTTGACTTGCCCGGTTATCAACTGGACCGCCAGCAGCGAGATAAGGCTCAGCCCGGCTCCGACTAAGAACGGGATGCGGTAGTCAATCATCCACAGAAGTCCTCCCATCACCGGGAGAACCACAGCCCCGATATGATTGATGGTAAAGCCGACGGCCATGCTCGGTGCGACATCGCGAGGATCACCGATTTTCTGAAAGAAAGTCCTGATAGCCATAGCGAAATTGAAAAAGATGTGGTCAGCGATATAGAGAAAGGCCACCAGCAGCTTGGATTCCGCAACAGCATAGGCCAGGAATACGAATATCAGTGAGAAGTATTCGGTCGAGAGGACCTTCCGCTCACCGAACCGTACAATTGCCTTTCCAATCATCGGGCTGAGGAAGTAATTAACCACGTTGTTGATGATGAAGAGGACGGTGATTTCCTGGACGGTAAACCCGAATTTCTTAACCAGCAGGAAGACAGCAAAGGCCACGAAGATCTGCCGGCGGGCCCCCGCCATGAAGGTCAAAAAGTAATACAGCCAGTAGCGGCTCCTGAGAATCATCTTCTTCCGCTGCGCGGGTATATCCTGTCTGGTGGGATTGCGGGTGAGGCTCCAGATGCCGGCGGCCGCTATTATCCCGCCAAGCAAAAGGTAGAGCCGGGAGAATGACAGATGTGGTGCCAGCAGGAATATGAGTGCACCTATGGCGATATTCGATGCTGCTCCTATGCCGCGCAAGCGGCCGAACACCAGCGGTGATGTCTTCTTGTCGAAATACTGTAAGGTCAGGGACTGGTTGGTCGTTTCATAGTAGTGAAACCCGAGACTCATAATCAGGGTGGTCCCTATTAGCCCGACAAAGGACGGGAACAGTCCGGTTATCGCCACGCCCACCCCAAGAGTTACTATGGACAGCGATGATATCCGATGTTCCCTGATCAGGAGCATTACGAACACCACCAGCAAGGCCAGGAATCCGGGTATCTCGCGCACCGATTGAATCACCCCGATATGACTGCCGTCCAGCCCGACGACCCTGACCGAGAAATTGTCGAATAGCGTTCGCCAGGCCTGCAGCCCCATGGTGGAGCTTATCGTGAGCACCAGCAGGAAGCGGTACATTGGGTTGTTGCTGAGCTTGGCTGGCTTGGTCATGGTCTGTAGCATCGGACTCAGGCGAATGGGGTAGCTTAGCTTACCAGATTCAGATAGTCAAGCCGCCCATGAGGTTAAATGGAGACTAGAACACTCGTGAAAGAAGTTGACTGGCCTTGACCCAAGACGGTATCTTTCATGAATTCAGTGAGGAAGCCTGCGCATGCCGGCAGAACCGTCAGATGACGATAAGACACAATCCTTCATCGCACTGACTCCGGGCACCATCGTCTCGCACTACAAGATAGTCAACAAAATAGGTGCAGGTGGCATGGGGGAGGTGTATCTGGCTGAGGATACGAAGCTCAGTCGCCAAGTGGCGCTGAAGTTCCTGCCGCCTCATCTCTCTCAAAACGAAGGCGCAAAAGCACGGTTTACACGTGAGGCTCAGGCGGCAGCCATGCTCGACCATCCCAATATTGTTACCGTGTACGAAGTGAGCGAGTATCGGGGGCGGCCGTTCTTTGCCATGCAGCATGTCGAGGGACGGTCGCTGCGTGATGTCATCAAGGGCAAGGAGATCAGCCCCGATCAGGCCATCAATCTGACGATTCAGGTATGTGAGGGGTTGGACAAGGCGCACCAGTCAGGCGTGACTCATCGTGATATCAAGCCCTCCAATATTGTGATAGACACGGATGGCCGCGCCAAGCTGCTTGATTTTGGCTTGGCGGCAATCCAGAGTGCCGACCGAATCACGAAAACCGGTTCCACTCTCGGCACGGTCGGTTATATGTCGCCGGAGCAGGCTTCGGGGCGCAAGACAGACGAGCGTTCGGACCTGTTCTCGCTTGGTGTAGTTCTTTACGAAATGATCACCGGCCGCCGTCCCTTCAAAGGCGAAGATGAAGCCGCCACACTACTGGCCGTCACTCAGGAGACTCCCCAGCCTCTGGCAAGGTTCTGTGCGGACGTGCCGGATGGACTCCAGGACGTTGTCGATCGCGCGCTGGACAAAGATGTCGAGACCCGCTATCAGAATGCCGCCGGAATGCTGGCCGATCTGCGCAGGCTGCGGCGACGTTCAGCCGACACGGTTGAGGTAACCAGGCCGGGCAAGCGTTTCGGGTCAATGGCGGTGGCAATCGTAGCCCTTTGTGCGGTGGTTGTCGTTGCGGTGGGATATTATCTGGTGAACCGAGGTGAAATGACATCTGAGCAGGGTATCGTCCAGGCAGACGCGGATCGATGGACCGACTCGATCGCTGTTCTGCCATTCAGGGATTTCAGCCCCGGTCAGGACCAGGAGTACTTCTGCGACGGTATGACCGAGGTCCTTATTAGCAGGCTGTCCGGGATCAGGAGCCTCAAGGTGATCTCGATGACATCGGTGATGCGCTACAAGACCCCTGATCGGGACCTCAGAAAGATTGGCGGGGACCTGCAGGTTAGAGTGATCCTTGAAGGTAGTATTCAGCGTGAGGACAACAGAATCCGCGTCACGTCGCAGTTGATTAGTGTCGCCGATGATGCTCACCTCTGGTCGCAATCTTATAACCGGGAACTCGAGAGCGTATTCGACATCCAGGATGATATCTCGCATGCCATTGTTGACGCGATGAAAATCAGGCTGGTCGGTGAAGACACGACGGTTATTGTGCGTCGCTACACGGAGAATATCGAAGCCTATAATCTTTATGTGCGCGGTCGGCATCTGTGGAATAAAAGGACCGAACAGGACATCCGGAAAGCGATTGAGTACTTTGAGAAGGCGATTGAGCTCGATCCCAACTATGCCCTGGCATACGCCGGATTGGCTGATGCCTGGGTTGTGCTTCCCGATTACAGTGTGTCCGGGGCTGTAACTCGAGCCGAAGCCCTGGCGAACGCCCGAGAGGCTGCAGAGATGGCCATCGGGCTTGATGAGAGTCTGGCTGAAGCCCACACTTCACTGGGACTGATTCTTCATAACGACTCGAACCTGGAGGGCGCTGAGAGGGAATTTCTGCGAGCGATTGAGCTTAATCCCGGTTATGCCTGGGCGCACTATTGGTACTCACGGTTGCTGGGAGACATGGGTAAGTACCGGAAACAACTCCGTGAGGGTGATATTGCCTTTGAACTGAAGCCAATGTCGATTGCCGTTGTTTCCAACAGGGCCTATGTAAAAAGACAGTCCTGCGAGTGGCAGGAGGCAGAGGAACTATACCAGCGCCTGATCGAAATCGAACCGAATCGATGGCAGTCTTATCTGAG
>CP070824.1:1697022-1699983 GCA_020344395.1 Candidatus Zixiibacteriota bacterium
GTGTTCCCTCCTAATTGAGCCGAAATAAATCTTGCGCGCATTTATAAAATGAGCGATTATAGGAGCACCGAGTGTTAAGAGGTGGCCTATGAATCGCGTGCACCCGCTCAGTGAGGCAGAGACTGGAGCTTTAGAACGACTCCACCGAGAGACGGATGATGCCGATGTACGCAGTCGTTGTGACATGATCCTGGGGTCGAATGCGGGCCTGTCGCCTCCCCAGATCGCTGAGCGTGTTCGTTTCAGCCGCTACACCGTAGTACGCTACATCCAACGTTATGAAGCGGAAGGGCTGGCGGGGCTGTTTACGAAGCCACGGTCAGGTCGTCCGCCTCGGGTGACAGCTAAATATCAGGCCAGGTTGCTGGAGACGGTGGAACAGGATCCCCGCTCTCTGGGGTTGCCCTTCTCCAATTGGACTACGGCCAACTTGGCCGATTACCTGGCCCAACAGACAGGGATCGTCATTACGCCGCGCCAGGTAGAGAACTATCTCAAAGCCAATGACTGGCGGCTACGGCGGCCGGTGCGAACTGTTAAGCATAGGCAGGATTCTGAACTCGTCGCAGAGAAAAAAACAGATCACTGAACTGAAGGCTCAGGCCAACTCGGAGCGTATTCTTCTGTTCGGTGACGCGGCCGAGGTCAGTTTGGTGCCGACCATCACCCGCTGCTGGACACGAATTGGAAAGCAACGTGTCATCCTGACCCCAGGTGTGCGAGCATCAAAGTGGTGGAACTGGGGTGCGGTTGACCCGGTTACCGGCCGGACCGTGCATATCGTCCATCGTCGCCGCAACAACGTTGGCTTCCGGCGCTTGCTGGCTGCTATCTCCCGCGCTTATGATTTGCCAACTCACCCGCAGCGCCACGTGATCCTGTTCGTTGACAATGACAAGGCGCATAGCGCTAAAGCGGTCCGCCAGTTGTTAGAGAAGCACGATCAAATCCAGATTGAGTGGCTGCCATCTTACTCTCCGGAGCTGAACGCCCAGGAGGATGTGTGGCAGCATATGCGCCGACGGGTGACCCATAATCACTATTTCCAACATACGCATGCCCTACTCGAGGCGGTCCAGCAGTTTCATCAGGAGCTGGAAGATAACCCCAGGACAGTCCTCCGCCTCCTCGCAAAGTGGGCAAAACTTACTTCGGGTTAATTAGATCGCTGAGCCGGATCAATGATTCCAGATTGAGTCAATTTCAGCCAAACCGTAATCGATCAGTCGGTTTCGAACAGTGAGCGGGAGAGTCCTGATTGACGAATAATGGAGCGTAATGTGCCGGTACGTAATTCCTTATGGTCGGGAACTGGTACCGTGGTGGTGGAGGCCTCCGTTCGTTTCTGCATAACGATATGGCTACCACGCTGTCGCACTTGAACGAAACCATGGCGCGCGAGGATTGTGCACACTTCTCTACCCGATAGTCTGCGCAGTCTAGGCAACGGCGACGCCTACCTGGGTCACGAATACCTCCGGGTGGATGCGCTCCTGGATTTCGGCAGGAGATGCCACCTCGAAGAACAACTCAATGGCCTCGATCAGATTCCGGCGCGCCTCTTCTACTGACTTGCCCTGGCTGGCGATATCCAATTCTGGGCAAAGAGCGACGTACCAATCTTCATCACGTTCGATAACTGCGGTGAACTGTCGCATCGACATAACTCACCCTCCACCTGAGAAACGTGGTAATCTGGTCGTTGAAACCAGACCTGCGTGAAGAGTATACACCAGGCACGCCTGTAAATCAACTACAGGTCGGAAACTACTTCAGTAGTGATACTACTACAGAAAACGGTATATTATGTTGATAGTGTTTGTGTCGCCATTTACGGGTTCAACACGTCACCAGTGAATTGGGGCGGCTTGCCGCCGAGTCACCGTCCTTGTGTGTCGATTGGAGGTATTTCCAACCCTGCACTGTTGGGATGTCAGGCCGTCTAATCACGACACACCCCATAAGAGAAAGGAGTCGACGGTCTCGTGCCAGCTCCTTTCCAGCCTGCGGGAAGGTTCGACTACGGGTTCGCAGGCTCAAAGAAGACAATAGAAGCGTCACCCTTCGTGAAGAACACATCCTCTGCGTTGTCCCTCACAAAGCACCCGTGGCCGTGTCCCAGGTTTTCCGGTGCTGGCTGGCTGAACGCCATCACCTCAACGTGGTAATCGCCGTTGTCCAGTTGGCTTAGGGCCAGTCCGCCGTCGCGCCCGTCCTCGAATCCCGGCACGTCACCGCGAAAGTCGTTCCGAGGGATCCGGTGCTTGGCAACGCCGATGTCATAGGCACCAAACAAGATCTCAGGCACGAAGGGTTCGGCGTAAAGCTCGACCTGGTAGAACCCTTCGCCGACGGCCGGGTTAAACCCAGGGGCAAGTGGTGACTGCCGCTCCAGTCGTCCTCCTTGAAGTCAGTTCGGTAGGTGCCGCCTGCCACATCATCCGGGACACCTTTGCCGAAGGAGCACTACCATTACTGAAATGCGAACCGATCGAGACATATCTTTTCCTCTTTCTTTTGAACGCCAAAACTGGCGGACTTGCCTACCAGCCAAGCATTCAGCTAATTGGGTCCATTGGCTGTTACTTGGAGCGGACTTCATTTACCGAGAATTGATACGCTCGATAGACATCGCCTCCTTGCCCGAATGAAGCACCGACATGTACCCTCTTGTTTTCCTAGACGCAGGAGTAGCCATTGAGAGAGCTGACAGGGAGGAGCAAACAGGCAACGCATCTGAGTTGGATAGAATCACCCTGCTCAATGATATCATACGAAAATGGAATCTTCTTCTTGCCAGTCTATTCCATGGAACCATTTGACAAATTGGTGTAGCCGAGTCAGAATTGTATTTGCATGCAATTCCAAAACTCGGAGGGGACAACGCCCACCGCATCGCGTTCCATCTCCCCCTCAGACACCCAGCAGGATGTGCAGGATGTGTCCGTTGGTCCACGGCCA
>CP070824.1:1700083-1704861 GCA_020344395.1 Candidatus Zixiibacteriota bacterium
CACTGAAGAGGTAGTTTGATGCCAACAGGATATTCCTGCCGACGAAATCCACTCTCTCCAGGAAGGTACCGTTCATGACGACAACAGTATCGTTATCCAGAGAAAAACTGATGGCGTGTTGAATAGTAAGATACGGATTCTCCGGCGAGCCATCTCCTGCTGCGTCACTGCCCGTCGCAGAAACATAGAGCAATGTCCTGAGACCAATCGGGCAATCCGCATACTCGCCGAAATACACACCGATATCTGACCGGGTACCATCGGGGCCAAGTACATCCGGATCTCCTGCGTCGATGCATGGCGATTGCGTACATAAGGTATAATCTTGTTCGCTGGGGGCGAGAAAGAAGGGGTATTCGTTAAGGTTGTTTTCTCCGTCCCAGCCACCATCAATATCACTGTACCTCACAGTGGGTGCTGAGCTGTCGAGTGCGTGAATTTCGACCCCTGAGTTACCCCAGAAAATGGTGTTTATCACCGATGGACAGGAACCGCCGAGGCAATACAAACCGACGGCGTTATCATTATAGGTCGCATGGTTGTAAGCAATCGTGTTGTTGATGATCTCTGGACTGGATGCCGAACAGTATATGCCACCGGTGCCCGGAAAGTATATACCGAACCAACCGTAGCTCCCAACGCCTGTGTTATCAGCGATTATATTGTTGAGAATGAGTGCATCTGAACTATCCCGGCAACTGATGCCGCCGGACGTGCCGTAATTGTCCCGGATGACATTGCCCGATATGGTGGGAGAAGAGCCGTTCAGACAGGCTATTCCTGCCTCGCCACCGTAGCTGTTACATATAGAAAAGCCGTTCAATCGTGCGTTTCTCGACTCGCCGTGCCCAAAACTGACGGCTGCGCCTGAAGAATCAGCGTCGATAATCGTTTCTTCGATGTCTGTCCGATCATCTGAGTACAGCAAGTTTGAAGTAAGAAGGATCTCCCGCCCATAGAACGTGACATTTTCTACGTACACCCCGCGAGCCACCAGGATCGTATCTCCATCGAGTGCGAAGTTGACAGCCTGCTGAACGGTTCCGAATGGGTTTTCTTCCGAGCCGTCGGCGGTCAGGTCGCTCCCGGACGTGTCCACGTGCAGAAGGGTTCTCAGACCTATGGGGCAGTCGGGGTGGTCATCGAAGAAGAAACCGATATCGGAACGAGTCCCGTCCGGATCAAACATATCCGGGTCGCCTGCATCAATACACGGCGATTGTGAGCACACATTATAGTCACCATCTGAGGGACTGAGAAACAGGGGCGGTACGCTGATGTTACCTTCGCCTTCATATCCGCCTTCCACAGCGCAATAGGTGACCAGCAAGGGATATGACCCCCAGCCTGAGTAGATTTGAGGATTGCCATTGCCCCACATTATTGTGTTCTTGATTACTGGGTTGGATTGGTAGCAGTATACGGCTCCTCCTGATCCTTCAAGGTCGTTATCGGCGATAGTATTCCCAACTATCAGGGGGCTGGAATAATAGCAGTAGACCGCTCGACCCAGATTGCCGATGAAAAGATTCCCTAGGATGCGTACATTCGACCCATCACATTTCAAAACGTGGCTCGGGGTATTTTGAAAGATGTTGCCGTCAATCAGGGATTTGGACTGGCGACAGAATATGAGGTACTGAGACACCCAACTCCAGCCGTCCGTTGTGTCTCCTATAAAGATATTGCCTGACAATGTTGGAGACGACGTATCGCACAGAACGGCACTTCCCTCCGCGTGCCAGCCACCTGTAATAGTGAAACCTTGAACGACGCCACTGGAGTCTTCGCCGTTGGTGAAAGAAAAAGCACGGTGCGGTTCCTCGCTCGAACCCTCACAGTCAATCACTGTGACTTCGGGTCCGTTCTCTGATCTCAACATCAGATTCTTGCCGCCGAAGTTGATATCCCGGTTGCCATCGCCGACATAGGTGCCGTCGTGCACTATGATTGTATCGCCGGGGAAAGCCCAGTCGACGGCTTGTTGTATAGTGGCAAAGGGCAACTCGCTACTGCCGTTACCAGTAGAGTCATCTCCTGTCACCGCGACATGCCAGACCGGGCCATCGTAGACTTCGCAACCCACACCCAACGCACCGACCAACTCGCCGCACCCGGAGCGTTCCGGCACGCAATAGGAAGCATTGCTGATGTGGTAGTCACCGATGGCAGTATCGCAGAAACGGGGTTTTTCAGAAAAGTTGCCATCAGTGGTCCCCGTATATTCCCAGTCGCCGGTCCAATCACCACCCTCATTGAGATACATATCACAGCAGGTCATGATCGCCCAAGAATTCTGGTCACGAAAGATGGCGCCATCGATCTCGGCCCGATTGGTCGCGATGATAGTCTTTACGATGGTTGGACGCGAATCGGCCTCCAGATGCAACCCACCTCCGGTGCCCGGCCCGGTCATCCAGCCGCCGGTGGCGTGATTGTCGGCGATGGTACAACTGGTTATTTCGGGCCAGGATAACCAGGCGTAGATTCCACCGCCCCAACCGGCCGTGTTTTGTAAGATTGTTGTATTCTGTATGACAGGGTTGGACCGATAAAGGGCCAGGCCGCCACCGGAGGCACAGCAGTCACCGTTGCGAGCGAAGTTGTCTATTATGTGACAGCCTCTGACAATCGGGTTCGAGCCATCGCATGCTATGCCGGCGCCGTCGCTGTTGTGGGCGAGATTATCTGTCAAAACAAGATTCTCGAGCCGTGGTGATGATCCCGAATCGCACCTTATTCCTGCACCGCCTCCATAAACATAACCACCATTGATGGTGAAGCCGCTCACAACCGAGCTGGTGTCTTCGCCGCGATGAAAATAGAACCCACGGTGGGGCTCAGTGCCACTTCCGTCGCAGGCTATGATGGTAACGTCCGGCCCGTTTTCGGATATCAGCACAATATTGTTTCCGCCGAAATCAAGGTCCCGGTTGCCATCGCCGGTGTAGACGCCATTAGACACAAGAACTGTGTCCCCTCCTGTGGCTGCATCCAGGCCTGCCTGAATCGTCGGCTGTTCAGCCGGAACACGAATCGTCGCCGCGGTTGCATTAGAGCTGGTCAGCCCCAGAGCGGCCAACCCAGACACGATCACCACGAGCTTCGAGGGGTTTTTAACAAGGTTCATTCTTACTTCTCCATTGTGTTGTTTTGCCTTCGTTCCCTAAGGTTCTGTTGTTGCCGGAATCCAACGCGCCGGACCCACAAGCCGGAGAGACCACTGGCGTAACCTGTGCCGGTCGGCAATATCAAAACGCTTGAAAACGGGCTGACTTTTGCTATCTTATTGCAATTCAACTGGAATCGGTGAATCAGATCATGGATCTCGACTCTCTGTACAGCACTGCCCGTGAAGGCCAAAAAGAGTCTGTCGACCAGCTATTCTCCCATCTGTCTGTTAGATTCCGCGCTATTGCAAACCTGAAGATTGGAAACGCACAAGATGCGGAGGAAATAGCCCAGGAGGCGTTGATGACGATATCACGGGAGTACGCGCAACTCAATGTTACGACCAGCTTCAAGGCGTGGGCGTACAAGGTCTTCGACAACAAAATACTCGGTTATATAGGCACTAAGAAAAGACGTGGGAAATATGACTCGCCGGCTCAGGTGGGGGAAACAGCCAGGGCAGGTTTGACAGGCGACAATCCAGGTTTGAAGTCACAACTTTCCGAGTGCCTTTCGAAGATCAGAGCAGCCAATCGCAGATATGCCAGAATTCTTGCGCTGCACTACCAGGGGTATCAAACAGAAGAAATCTGCGCGCGACTGGGCATAAATCCGCCTAATCTATATATGATCCTATCCCGAGCCAGAGTCGTTCTGAAGCGCTGCCTTCAGACAGGAGAAGTGACGCCGTGAGCGAATGTAACGATCTTCAGTATAAGGATATGCTTCATGCCTTCGAACTTGGCCTGCTCACCGAAGAAGATCGACAACAGTTCGAGATGCACCTGCTGGAATGCGAGTACTGCTTCAGCCAGGTTGAAGACTTCCTTCCGGCATCGAAAATGATGCGACATGACCCTGATGTGCGTCCGGGCGATGATGAGATGCGTGATCTGCTGGCTGCCGATGCATCGCGGGAAGAAGATGTTACGTCGGTCAGTGGAAAGACCTGGTCACGCTACTCCCGCTTCTTGGCCCTTGCAGCCATGCTGATCGTCGTTGGTGTTCCCAGCTACTGGTTGCTGTTCCGGGAGACCGCCGCTCCGCCGACCGTCCAGGTCATCAGCCTTACACCGGTTAGAGGCGGCACACCGGCTGTATTGTATCTCGAAGACGGCGGCATTGCAGAAATCCGGTTCACTGTCGAGGGAGTTGAGATGGGTGCCGATATCAAAGTGCGGATAATTGTCCGCAGCGGCGATGTCGTTTATGAGGCTGACTATGACGAAGTGGCCGATGTTTCCGGAAATGGTGTCATATCTCTTCCCATGACAGATTTTGAACCGGGTTTTTACAAACTCATATTTCTGCAACCATCCGACACCACATTAGCACCTCTTCGGGAATACAATTTCAGGGTCAGATAGGAGGCCGTCATGCGGCGTATTTTGCCTGCGATTGCCATTCTGCTGGCCTTCTTTAGCATGAGTAATCTGATGTCGGTGACCTATGCCGGAGATCCGAATGGAGACTCAAGTAACATAACCGCGGAGCACGCGGAGTACGGACAGGATACCCTTCGTCTCGCAATTCACGCCATGATGATAAACGCAAAGAGGGGCGTCCAATCTTGGCGACCTGACAGCGTTAAGGAAGCCGTTGCTCTC
>CP070824.1:1704961-1713530 GCA_020344395.1 Candidatus Zixiibacteriota bacterium
GGCCGACCGAATACGAGACAACGGCCAGCGCTGTGATGCCGAACAGCAAAATGGTGTTAAGCCCGTAGCGACTGCGCAGCTCCTGGCGGATGTCCTTCGCCAGCACAGCGTACGCCCTACTGATCAAGCCGGCACTGTCTTCCGACAAGGCGACAATCCTCCTGCTCATTGGTGGCGATGACAATAATTCTGTCGGAACGACAGCTTTCCACAATATCGGCGACAATCTGCTTGCCATCGTCATCGAGGTTTGACGTGGGCTCGTCAAGGAATAAGAAATCGGGATCGCCGGAAAGCGCCACCGCATACTTGAGACGCTGCTTCATCCCTGAGGAGTACTGTGACACCGGATCCATTCCTCGTCCCTCGAGACCGAGTCGGGCCAGCGAACTGTCGACCTCCTTGCCTGTGATCGAGCCTCCGGAAACAGTAGCGAAGAATTTTAGATTTTCCTCGGCCGTAAGATTATCGTAAAGGTTCAGGTACGGTGACACCAGCGACGAGCGTCGTCTGATCTGCTCTCGATTCAGAGGATCACCTTCCTGCAGGAAACTTATATTGCCGCTGGTCTGCCGCAAACAACCAAGCAGCATCATGAGGAGAGTAGTCTTACCGGAGCCGTTCGGGCCGACGATGGCCATTGACTCGCCCGTATGCAGCTCGAAATTGATTCCGGACAATACCTTACGAAAACCAAACCGTTTCGATACACCATCGACGTGAAGAGTGTACATGCAGGCAAATTAGCCTTGCCGCCGCCAAAGTCAAAACAAAAACGGCCCGGACATGTGTCCGGGCTGGATCTTGCACGGAATCTGACTCAGTGGCCGGAACCCGGCTCCGCGGTGATCTTACCCTTGAACATGCGCCTTACAGGAACAGAATATCGCACGCGCTCAGTACCGGTTAACTCAATTGTGATTGATTCCTCAAAGCCGGTCTCGACTCTGTCCTCATCAACCGTGATCAGCCCTTCTATTGATTCCCCGCCTTTTATTTCATGAGGCAGCTTTACTGTGAAACTCTTACCGGAAGAATCAGCCACGGACACTTTTAACTCGCCGGTCGATTTGTTCTCCAGGGTGAACCTGGCCCGGCGACGTGGCTTGTCCCCAAACTGGGAAACGTCAACGATCGGAGGAACAACAGCGGCCGGCAAATCCCCCGCAGTATCCACAATCAGGTTGGCGAAGATCTTTAGGTAAACCTTCTCATCCGAGACATTAGTGAGGAGATACGGACGTTTCGCCACATTGCCTCTGAACCGTCCGGTCGAAAAAACGATGTGTAATCTGGCACTGTCTCCGGGCGCTATCACGGTATCCGACATCCAGGACTGGGTGCAGCCACAGCCGGGCTCAACATGCAGTATCTCGAGAGGTTCGTCACCGGTTGATTTTATCCAAAAGTCGTGTGTCAGGATTGTCCTCTGGACAGTCTTGCCGAAATCGAAATCGGTGACCGGAATAGTGATCTCCGGTCCGGCCACTGAGACCGTCGTTGAGATCAGAATCAGTAATAACAGAAGGAAACCTGTCTTTATCATATCAGTTTGGCCTTTAGGTTGGAATCCACAGGGGGGCTGCGTGCCTCACGAAACCAGGCTAAACAACCTCGTCCAGCGGACCTTCTCAAAGAAATGAACAGCGTTGTACACAAACAGCCGTGGTACTGAGAGAGGGTCGGTAGCGGTTACTTCAGGCGATTTATGTTCCTGTTCGTCCCAGGACCAGTGGATGATCATGGCCTCGCCGAGGACAAGTTCCTTGGGCACCGCCCGCCACCAGCGCGAGTCGAAGGAATTATCGCGATTATCGCCCATCATGAAATAGCTGTTGGAAGGAACCACATAAGGTCCGAAATTGTCCCGGCTATCCTGCCCACCAAGCCGTCGCGGCAGAATCACCTGATGTCCGTCGTCGGTCGTATCTATGTACTTGGAAAACTCCGGGGCCACGAACGGCTCCCTGTTGACATAAAGGACCTTGTCCTTAACCTCGATAGTATCACCCGGCTCTCCTACACACCGCTTGATGTACTTGGTTACGCCATCGCCGGGAAACAGGAATATGACAATGTCCCCTTTCTGCGGTTCACGTATCGGCGGCAGCCGCCAGCCGACCAGTGGCAATTCCGCCCCGTAGATGAACTTGTTCGCGAGCAGGAAATCCCCCACCAGCAGCGTGTCTTCCATCGAGGCGGTGGGGATCTTGTAAGCCTCGACAATCGAGGTCTTTATGACGAGGGCAAGCACCACGGCGATGCCGATCTGCTTGAAATTATCCCAGAGCGTATTCATGGGGCGAACAACGGTCCTTTCTTTTAGTGATTCAGGTTGTTCTTCCTCAATCAACTATCTTACTGAACCAGCACAAATAAGTTGCATAGGATTATACGGAACGGTCACGCACCGATCAAGCATCAAAGAGGTCGGCTGTTAACCCGTAAACAACCTCATAATATCATTATAGAAGACCACCAGGATCAGTGACAGGATCATTACAACTCCCACCTGCTGAGCAATCATCCTGGTTTTTGCCGAAAGAGGGCCGCGCCGGACCACCTCAATACCAAGGAAAGCAAGCTGACCACCATCGAGAACCGGAATCGGCAATATGTTCAGCACAGCCAGATTGACTGACAGCAGGATCATGAGAGACAAGACGTAATACAGCCCGCGCCGCGCCATTTCCCCGGATGCCTGAGCGATAAAGACCGGTCCACCGACGTTCCTTATGGACTCCTCACCCACGATCAGCCGGTAAGCGAAGTGAGCCGTCAGAGCCACCTTGAGATTGGCCTCGACAAACCCGGTGGTCAGGGCGTCACCGATACTCATTGAATGAAATCCATATGCTGGGCCAACCCCGATAAGCGATACGGTGTCAATGGTTCCATCCTCGTTGATCACCGGCGTAGGTCTTGTGCTGATCTCCTCGGTCAGCGTGTCACTGCCATGTGCCCAGGTCAGGACCACCGGCTGTCCCTCAAGCGGGTGAATTCGAGCGGCCATTGAGTCAAAACTGCCGACGGGCTGGCCGTTCACCGCCAGGACAACGTCGCCGGCCTGTAGCCCGGCCTCCTCGGCTGGCGAGGCCTGTATAACAGAGCCAATCACTGCACTGCTGGTGTCGGCTACTCTGGCGCCGAAAGCCATGAGCACCAGGACACTCAGGGCCACCGCAAACAGATAATTCATGAGGGGACCTGCGAAGATCACCAGAAAACGCTGTCCTACTGACTTGGACATGAACTCATCCGGCGACCCGGTGACCTTCTCGTCCGGGTTTTCACCGGCCATCTTGACGTAGCCGCCAAGCGGGATGATCCCGATTCTATATTCGGTGCCCCGCCATTTGCGGGCAAATATGTTCGGCGGAAATCCAAGCGAGAAGGCATCGACTCGAATGCCAACTCTCTTGGCCACGATGAAATGCCCCAGTTCGTGAATAAATATCAGCACGCCCAGGACAAAGACGAAAGCAACACCACTCTGTAGAAAGCCGATCATGCAAGCTGCTCCATTCGCTGACGAGCCAGTTTTCGTGCCGACTCATCGGCCCGAAGGATCTCATCCAGATCCGGGTCGGTCACCGTGGCGACCGTGTTGATTGCTGCCTCAATAGTATTAGAGATTTCGGTAAAACTCAACAATCCATTTAGGAAGCCGGCGACGGCCACCTCATTGGCTGCATTGTAAACAGCCGGGACTGTACCGCCGGCCCGGGCCGCTTCATATCCCAGGCGCAGGGCCGGAAACCGCTCCAGGTCCGGTTCCTCAAAGGTCAGGGACGGAAAATCACTCCAATCGACGCGGCCGAAGTCCGACTCCACCCGCTCCGGCCAAAAAAGAGCGTAACTGATGGGCAAACGCATATCCGGTCGGGACAACTGGGCAATGACCGATGAATCGCAGTATTCGACCATGGAGTGAATAATTGACTGCGGATGAATGACTACTCGAATCTTGTCGACCGGCACCGAGAACAGCGAAACGGCCTCGATAACCTCAAGCCCCTTGTTGGCCAGGGTGGCTGAGTCAATGGTAATCTTGGGACCCATCCTCCAGGTCGGATGAGCCAGCGCCTGCTCCGGTGTAATCTCTGAAAACTGGTCGGCCGGAAGGGTTCTGAAAGGACCTCCCGATGAGGTGAGGATCAATGATCTTATCTCCGGTTCCTTGCCGGCATTCAGAGCTTGCCAGATCGCGGAATGTTCTGAGTCGATGGGGAGTATTTTGGCTCCTGATCTCTCGCAGATCGACCGGAATAGTCCGCCTCCCACTACCAGCGATTCTTTGTTGGCCAGGGCCAGGTTGTGCCCGAACTTGACCGTCTCCAGGGAAGCACGCAGACCAGCCGCCCCGACCACAGCGTTGAGGACTATATCCACCTCGTCTATGCTGGTCAAACGTACGAGCCCGGCTTCTCCGGAAAGGATTTCAATCCTGCGGTCCCCGATCCTTGCAGCCAGTTCGCCGACCCTATTCTCGTCGGCCAGACAAAGATAATCAGGCAGAAATCTCTGGCTCTGTTCGACCAGAAGATCAACATTCGAATGAGCCGCCAGAGCACGAACCCGGAAGCTGTCGGGATGTTTTGCGACAACCTCCAGCGCTGCTCGACCGATGGAGCCGGTTGAACCGAGGATTACTAAGTTTCGTCTGCTCATACTATTACATAACGAGACGAGACACCCAAAGTTCAGTCGACGTTATCAGTCGATATGTCAGTCTGGACCATGTTCGAGAATCTGCCGTCTAGCTGTCCTCGCTCTCAGCCTTGTTCAACGGGTTTCCCTGAGCATCTGAGGCATATGCCTTGAGGATACGTACTTCCTCAAGCGGCTGTGAGACTTCACCGCCCATCATCCTGCTGGGGCCAACAGGAATCTCCTCGATCTTATGCAGAACATCATAGCCCATCAGCAACTGGCCGTAGTTGGTGTACTGACGGTCAAGCGAGGCGGTGGAGCGATTCCGACCAAAGCAAATGAAGAACTGGGTGCTGGCGGAATTAGGATCACGAGTTCGCGCCGCTGACAGCGTACCCTCTTTGTGCGGGAGATCGTTGAATTCTGCGTTCAGGGTATAGCTTACCGGCCTCTTTCCTACTACTGCGGCATTGCCGCCCTGGGCCATGAAGCCTTTCACTATCCGGTGGATAATAGTGCTGTCGTAAAAACCGTCTTCGGTTCTGGCCAGAAAAGAATCCGCATGGGCCGGGGCCACATCGCGGTACAATTCCAGCGTCAGATTGCCGAGATTGGTCTCAAGCGTCACGATCGGATTATCCTTATGGCGGATCGGATGTTCCAGCTTGGCCTCCTTGTCTGTTATCTCAGATTTCTTGGGATCCTCAGCTTTCTTGTCCTGATCGTCGGCCGTAATACCGGAGTAGCCGAGGCAAAGGGCAATCGCCAAGAATAGTGTGAGAACGAAAGTTTTCCTTGTCATCATATTCCTTTCCGTGATGTTCTTGCGGATTAGTCCCGAATATATCGGTGGACGCAGTACCTGTCAACTTTGAACCAGCAGGCGGATTGCATAGCCCTGACTAGTAATCCCGACTGTCTTTCTTTGCACGAACGAATGGAGCTTCACCGGATGGCTCAAGGTCATAATTGCAGATGTGAATCTCCCGAATAACAAAGGTGTTTTCCAGATCAGTGTTGGGATGGTACAGAGTGTAGCAAACCAGCCGCAGTGAATACCATTTATACTGCCAGGCCCACCATGGAGGGGTAAGGTCTTCAGTACGCTCGCTATAGGTGCCATAGGCCGCCACTGCATCACCGATCGTTGATCCAATCCCGACCCCTTCGGGTGTCGTGCCTTTGTAGTCATTGGCGGTGTCAGTGTCCTCGTTATTATTGACAATGATTTCAAGGATTAACTCGTCGTCGCCTGCGATCTCGTTACTGTCTGCATCGGTGATAATAAAAACGACTCCGAGACTTGCTTCGTACACAGCGTGAAATCGCCAGTAAAAGGGGTCGACCACCAGCGTGTCCGGTTCGCCGTTAAACGCCTTGATCGTACCGTAATCGTCATCCAGCAGAATGAACTGCCCCTGTCCGTTGGAGCCGGTCTTGAGCATACTCTTCCGCAGAGTCACCTCAACTGAGTCCACGCCGGGGGCTGACGCCTGAACCACGGCGTGGCCCATGGTGTCCGTAAACGTATATCCCAGCGCAACCGTGCCGTCACTACCGGTCGTGGCGTTCTGCCGGGAAAGAGCACCGTCTCCTTCAAGCAGCGAGAATACAACCTGCTGCCCCGCCATATAGTCTCCGCCGCCGTCGGTGACGGCGAATTTCAAAGCCGGGCTCAAGATGGTATCCTCCACGTCCTGCTTATAGTACAGGCCATTGATCGCTTTGATACCGGCCGGAGTCTGCGAGTTGTCTCCTTTGTCATCACCGCAACCAGCGGTCATGACGACTGCAGTCAGTAAACTCAAGCTGACCAGTCGGAATCTCGTATTTGGCAAAAGGTTTCTCATCCCAATGCTATCAGGCAATCTTCGTGCCGGAAGTCAAAGTGTTTCTGATCAGGGCCTGAACCAGTATTTCAGACCAGCTCCTATTTGCAGGAATCGCGGCCGGTTGCCCGATCCTACCGCGTTCCAGGTATTGACCGACGACAGTGTTACAAAAGACTGGTCCTTCCTGTTCGTCCAGAGTTTCAGATCCAGCCCGAAGTTGGCGCTGAGACCGAAAGTCAGTGAACTATTTGTGTCGTACCCTTCCGGCGATTGAACCGTCAGGCCGCCGTTTACACTGGCTCCGATATAGGGCGACCATGCGGAGGTGGGCAGTCTCAGGAAAAGATAATTGACCGTAATGTCAATGTCGTACTGATGAAATCTGACATTGGTCCCCGCAAAATCGAGATTATGATTGATCCTGAGGTAACGAAAACCGAGATCACCGATCCAGTGGTCGTTTCGAAGCTGACCATAGGTCACGCCAAATGAAAAGGACGGGTCGAATAAAACGGACGCCTTCACTTTCACCGGTCTGCCCAAGCCGTCGACGATTGATACGGGTCCCACTTCGCTGTACTCCCCCCATGCCTGAGCCGAGGAGCCGAATACCTCGATGACGTTATATCGCCGTGCCACCCGGACAACCCCGAAAACCTCCGAGGCCATGAGGGCCATTACCACAGTGAATAAACAGAAATATCTTATACGCTGCATTTCGACTCCTTGCGGGCTTAGAATATCCAATTAGTATTATATTCTATGATAGCTGTTTGTCCGCCGCGTTTCAACGGTTGAGTATCATTATTTCTACCGGGCTGGTCGCTGTCCGTTCCACGGTGTATACGGTTTCATTCGATCACCCGAGCATTTATCTCTTGCCAGCGCCTGTCGATCTGAATATATAGGCCGGATGAGAGTACTATAAGTAGTCCACTTCTGTGTGAGGTGTAGAGTTGAAATGCCAACCGCAAAGATAATCGTAATTGGGGCGGGCGTGATGGGTCAGGGATTGGCTGAAGCGATAGCCACTGCCGGCCACGAGGTGACGCTGGTTGACCGGACCACCAAAATGGCAGAGCGGGGAATTCGTGGGATAAGCGAATCCATTGATCGCGAAATTGGTCGCTGGGGCCTGACCGCCGCGGACAAGAAAGCCATACTCTCCCGCATCTTCCCGTCCATGGATATTACCCAGGCCGAGGACGCCGAAATTGTACTCGAGGCAATCCCGGAAAATCTTGAAGCCAAGCAGAAGATTTTCGAGCAACTCGATGACCTCTGTGAACCGGAGACCCTTCTGATCACCAATACCGGGACGATCTCGGTCTCGGAGATAGCCGAGGCAACCAGGCGCCCGGAGAAGATAATTGGGATGCATTTTCTCAACCCGGTTACCCGCGTCCCTCTGGTGGAGATTGTCAAGGGTTTGAAGACCGACGGCGAGACGTTCCAGAAGGCAGTGGAATTTGCCGAATTGCTCGACAAACAGTGGATCACGGTAAATGAATACCCGGGGTATGTTACGACCAGAATTATCGTCCCGCTGCTCAACGAAGCTATGCATGTCCTTATGGAAGGTGTAGCCTCGGCCGAGGACATTGATGAAGCGATGAAGCTGGGTTTCGGCTTCAATGTGGGCCCGTTGGCGCTGGCTGACATGATGGGGCTGGACGTTGTGATGAAGTGGATGGAGAACCTGCTGGACGAACTGTCGGAACACAAGTACAATCCCTGTCCGCTGCTGCGCAAACTGGTTCGTGCCGGGCATCTCGGGGTTAAGACACACAAGGGGTTTTTCCAATATGATGCCGACGGCAACCGAATCGGATCAGGCAGTGCACCCTCAACATCGCAGGTGTCCGGATGAAAGTACTGGTGTTGAATTGCGGCTCCTCATCAGTCAAGTACCAGTTGATTGATACGGGCTCCAAAACCGCCCTGGCCAAGGGGTCGGTAACACGCATAGGCATGTCGGCCTCGGTGTTGACTCATGAACCGCATGACCGACCCAAGGTCAAAGTTACGGCTGAGATTCTGGATCATATCCAGGCCGTTGAATACGTCGTATCCATGCTCATGTC
>CP070824.1:1713630-1735110 GCA_020344395.1 Candidatus Zixiibacteriota bacterium
ATACTACTGTTGACAAGGTCAGGTTCCACCTCGGATCGGCGTATCCTGTCTTCGACCGGGTCCGCGATTACAGCCTGGTGGTAACCTCGAATGACTACCTGATTCTATTCGGAGGGGCAATCGATGCTGCGACTGTTGTGGCCAAGACGATCGAGGTGAACGATCCGACCCGCAAAGACATTACACTCAGTTCGGGGGGTTGTGCTCTGGATGAGGTGCCGATTGTGGTTGGCTCAGTAGTGGTTGCATCCGACAGTTCCCTGGGCACTGTGTTCGTTGAAAACACGGATTATATCATAGATTACGACAGCGCGACAATTCACATCAAGCCGGGCGGCGGCCTGACCGTCAGCCAGATGGTCAGCGTGTGGTTTCTGCCTTACAGAGTACTTGAACCTGGAACAGACTACCAGGTAGACGCTGAACAAGGGCGATTTCGTGCGTTGCCTGCAGGACACATCTCCGTTGGCCAAACCGTTCGGATCGACTTCAGTCCGCGCTTCGACAGTTACAATGACGAAATCCTAAACAACGCCGTGGCGATGGCGAATGGCATGATCGAGCAGCAACTTGACCCTGAGCGTCAGTTCGGTGCCGACCCCACTCTGGAAAGTACGGCAACCTATCGCGCTCTGGAGATAATCTGTCGTACGGCTGCCGCCCGGGAGCTGTCACGATCCATAAAGGGCGACAATAATGCCAGAGTGTGGATGGATCTCGCGGATCGGTACGAAGATCACTCCGACAAACTGGTGCGGGCCTTCGGGCCACCGCGCACCGGTCTTAAGCCACCTCGCCACACGTAAGGAGGAATTATGATATCCGGGTTGGAAAGAATCAAAACTCGAAGGGTCTGGCTGGTTCCGGACTTCACCGTCTGGGGACTGGCCGACCTCGGGCAGGCAGATTACCTGGTTCACGAAACTGTCAACGCCACCTCAACGGTTCTGTTCGGTTCCACCGGGATCGGGCAGGCGGAACAGGAAGTGTCTTTTAGTGACCTCACTGATCATCGCGGCAACAGTCTCCCGGCTGCCATCTCGTCTCCATGCGTGTTTCCCCGTGCTAAAGACAGACACTCAGCGTATATCGTCGGCCCGGAATCGGTCGGCAAATTCAAGATCGCCCGTGATCCCGAGGCTCCCTCAGCCGTATCGGTTGATCTTCTGATTGTGGAAATGGGTGAGTAAACAGAGTGCGACCGGCAACAAAGATGAGAGGCCGGTCCCGGCAATCCTCCTTGCTGAACTCATCAAGAAATACTACGAGGTACTGCTGGAGAGGGCGGCGGAGGACGCAAAAATAGGAGATCTAATCAAGATGATTGAACTTCACCGCAAGGTAGCACCAGACCAATCCGCTCAGAAAAAGCTATGGGACAGTCTGGAGAAAATTCGCAAGGAAGTGCTCGGCGGCAAGAATCCGGAGAAGGCGACCGGGAGCAACAAGGGTCGTCGCAAAACGAGGAAATCCTAGAGCCGCCTGGTTACCTGCAAAATTAAAATGATAACCGTTTGGAAGAGCATCCATGGCTAAGAATCTCAAATATACGAAGCTACTGTTCATACTCCTAGTGAGTCTTTCTGTCCTGATATCCGCCCGGAGCCAGGCAGATTCGATCAGGCGATCTGAATCGTCCGTAATCAAGATCGGCTGGGATACGCGAGAGGCGAACAAAAAGAGGCGCAACCTGACTGTTGAGATTGGCGACTCAACGCAAACCGAGGCGGCGTCCACATTCAAACTGTCTCTGTGGAATGGCGAGTGCCACTTCAGGGTGGATCTATCGAGTGAACAACTGCCCCTGGTGAATGCGTCACGATCGATCACCTCTCGAAACGGACAGGATCAAGTAGTCTTCGCATCTGCCGACGTGGCTCACCGCCTGTATTACGTTGAGAAGATACAAGTCTGGGATTCAACAACGCTGGGTGTGGATTCGGTGGTGCGCCGAGTCATGGAATGGGAAGTGATCCTTCTGTCTCGGCCGGGCAGCAACGTTCTCAGTTACCCCATCGAGACTGAGAATCTTACTTTTTATTATCAGGGTTTTCTATCCGATGCCGCCCGCGACCGTGGAGCTTTTCGGGCGGATTGGGCGCAGGACTGTCATGCCGTGTACCATACCCATAAGGCCGGGAGTATATCCTATCCCGACGGATCCTCGGAGCACTACGGCACAGGTAAAGCTTTTACGATCGAGCGTCTCAAAGCATGGGACTCGAGCGGGGACACCGTGTGGTGCGGCCAGGAGATCGACACGGTAGCCGGTACCTTCTCGATAATCGTACCGCCCGGGTTTCTTGATTCCGCCACATATCCGGTGATTATTGACCCCACTTTCGGCGACAGTGACCAGACAGGTGGTGATGGATGGGACGTTGTTCTATCGACGAACTATGCCTACGGCTTCCGACTGCCTTCTATGCAGCATACCGCAGGTCCAAATGAGACAATTGACTCGTTGTGCATCTTCGGTAAGTATCAACCTACGTTCAATCTGGCTATCTACACTGTTTCCGACTCTGTACCCAGCGCATTCGTAGACACTACATACCAACTCACCGGGCCTATCGAAGCCTTCGGAGCATGGGTGAAGGCCGGTGATCTTGATTTCAGCCTGGTTAACGGGTCGACCTACACAATATGTGCGGGGAATGCGTCGGGTAATTTCCGGCAACCGTACGACCAGGTAACTGATGCCATTTCGGTTGACGAGAACGCAGGGGGGACGCTCCAGGACCCATGGGTGGACGACCACCAGTTCTATTACAGATTCCCACTGTATGCTCATTACACCGTCGGAGGCGGGGCAGGGGTTCAGCCGGCAAGACGAAGACGAATTATCATGGGAGGACGATAAATGAGGTTGATGATGAGCGCTATGGTTGCTTTGGCCCTGGTCTCACAGGCACGGGCGTCCGGCATCGTTGACCGGACAGCAACGAGAGATACTCTTTCAGTGCCATTTCAGTTTCTGGATTCACTGGGCGAAGCTGTTGACGCCGTATCCGGTGACTCTGTCTTCGCGGTTGTGTTCTCGCCGGGCGGTTCGGTCGTATTCAAAGATTCCATGGCCTACGACGACGGGTCAATCAAATCCTGCGACTGGGAAGATTTTGCGGGGGGTAAACATTACACGTATACCGAGCGTGTGTCGGTTCTTGACGGATCAAGCACAGCCAACGGAGTATTCGCCTATCAGCTGGTGGCCTGGGATAATTCCCTTAGTCTGCAAACGCACTACTATGGTACCTTCCAGATTGCGAATTCGACCCTGGAATCGTCTCTTGACTCCTCCGGTTTGGCCGCGGCCAATTCGTCAAAGGCACTCGATTCGCTGGGTTTGATTATTGATTCGCTTCAGGCGACCCTGGACTCACTACAAAACCAGGATGACTGGGTCGGCAATTTCAGATATGCATATACCGATTCCGTTCTGAGACTAAGAGGGCTGGAAATCATCGGCACCGGTGCCAACGACACAGCCGTGGTCATTAAAGGAAGCGGCGCAGGGCAGGCGATGCTTGCTCAATCGACGGACGGAATCGCCATGAAGCTCGACGGTTTAAATGATTCTGATCTGGTGGCAAACGTCATCGGGGACATCGGCGGGCTCGTCACCCCCACCGATACCAACAGCTCTGGAGATACGCTGGCGCGATTGGGTGATTCGACTGCCTTTCAGGGAAGTGGCTCCTCGGCCTCGGAGATAGCAGATGCTGTCTGGGACGAATCTCAGTCAGGACACACATCAGCCGGGACCTTCGGCAAATACCTTGATAGTGAGATCTCCGGGATTTCGTCCGGCACCGGGGCCTACACTGTTACTATAGTTGTATACGATACGTCATTGGCTCAGGTGGTTCCCGGCGTTGATCTGGCGGTACGAAACGTGAGCCAGACCGCCCTGGTGGCCATCGGCGCCACGGGCGCAGATGGTTCGAGCAGTTTCAACCTGGATGCCGATAGCTTTGTCGTTGTGCCCACCACCACGGGATACCTGTTTGGCGGGTGCGATACGGTGGTGATATCCGGATCGACGGTTGACACTGTGGTCGGGTACCGGTTTGATCCAGGGACACCCGATTCTCCCGGGCTATGTCGTGTCTATGGCTATCTGATCGATGTCCAGGGATATCCGGAAACAAGTGCAACGATAAGGGCTCACCTCCCCCAGGGCGTTGTCCGCACCAGCGGTCACATTGTGTCGCCGTTCCTGGTATCCCGGACGTCCGACTCGACCGGCTACTTCTATCTTGACCTGATCCCGTCCGATTCGTTGTCCGGTGACCTCACTTCCTACGAGGTATCGATAAGCCGCTCGGACGGTACAGTTTTTCGCAAACGTATAACGGTGCCCGCTGTTTCAAACTGGGAGCTGATCTGGTAGACGGCGAGGCTGCACAGAAAGGATTGAAAGAAGATGGCTTTTGAGGCATTCCTGGGAAACCCGACTTCATGGCTGGGTGTGCTGGGTACAGTCGGTCTGACAGTTGCCGGGTATCTGGCCAACAGGTACGTTATTCCTTTTCTCAGAGTAGGGAAAAGGAGACAGTACGCACAGTTCGTGGCCGTCATTGCCGATGAACTGGTCGACGAGTTGCGACTGAAATATCCCGACAAAGACTGGCTGAACCATCTGGATGAGGCGCTGGAAAACCTGATCAGAATATGCGGGGTATCGCCCGATATTGCGCGACGGGCGATCAAAGCATCTGCGGCCAGACACTGAATTAAACGGCCGCCCGCAGGGGCGGCCTTATCTTTTCAGATGTGCTAGGTGCTTAGTAGCAGGGGGCAGCTGCATCCCCGAACAGGAAATTCACATAGTACACGATATCGGTGATATTGACGTAGTTGTCGCAATTCGCATCCGCTCTGGCTGCGCCGCCTTCCGGCGCAGGCCCGTCGCTGGTCAAGAAGTTAACCAGGAGGTAGAGATCGGCAATGTCAGCAACACCGTTGTCGTCATAGTCACCTTGCGGATAGATGCCGGTGCAGTTGTATTTGACCAGGGTCGTCATCGAGCCTTCGTAGGAGGATGCATCTCGGCCGACCGATTGCAGGAAGTACAGGCTGCCTTCAACCATGCCGTTCTGAGACAAACTTACCGACCAGCCGTCGTCCCCGTTGAAATCAGCCCCGACCAGCGTTCGCTCCGGGGCCCAGCCACGAGCCAGAAGGGATACCATCAGGTCGATGCGCTGCCAGGAAATGCCAAAATACAGTTCGCTGTGAGTGGGAGTGCGGCGCATGGACAGCGGAACAATTGTCCCGTTGAGAGGATTGGTCACGACCACTGTCTGGTTGCTGTCAGGGTGGTTCCAGTCCCGAAACCCGTCCACCACCAAATACACGGCCGGTGATCCGGACAACCCAAGGATGACGATCCGCTGCTCTTCTTCAACCCAACTCCGAATCTCGTAGTAGTCGGGGTTTCGCATGAAATCGAACTCCAGCGTGTTCCCGTGGTCGAGCGAATACCCCTGCATCCCTGAGAGGAGATCTTCATCGTAGGTGCCGAGATTCTCACGGGTTTTGAAAAGGACGGCGAATTCTTCGGCTATGGTCTCACGTGTATCCATTCCAGCCACCAGTCCGGTAATTCCTCGGTCATTCCACGCCTGCATAGCGACGGTCGCCGCCACCGGGCCTGAGTAGTAGGTACCGAATTCGCCGTTGGCCGCGAGGTTTCCGTCATCAGGATTGCCGTTGACATCCCCAACCGTCAGTTGGCTCATGCTGATCAGGCCGGCAGAGTAAGTTGACTGAGCCGCCGCCCTGTAGAGTTGAACAAAATAAATGTCTTCGTCGAGGCTGGACATGATAACGGTGTCCGGCGGGCATATATCATCACCGTTGTCAGGGGTTGTGATCGTGGCTATGGGAGGCGTAGGTTCCAGGTACACGGTCGCATATGCTGAGGAGGTTCGTCCCAGGGTATCGTAGATAGTCGCTTTCAGGGTGTAGGTTCCCTCGGAAAGGCCGGAGAAATTCCATGTGGTTGCAAGGCCGTTGCCGCTCGGTCGGTCCGAAACGCCGTCGCGCAGAGAGCTGTAATCATCATAGTCACGGCCGATTTCCTGAAACGCTCCGCCGCCAGAATATTCAAAGGATACAAAGTCGATAGCTGATGAGCCCGAACTGTCCCAGGCCCACAGGTCGGCCGTCTCGTAGAGCACCTGATTCGGAAAAGGCGACAGCAAGACTGCCTGCGGTTCAGGATCACCCGAGCCTCCACCTCCCCCAGGGATCCCCGAGACTTCCATGGCAAGGTTTCCCGGGAAGTTGTAGTAAGAGTTGTTAACCAGATCAATCCAGCCGATCGATTCATCCCAGATATTGAATGACCGGCACGGAACCGGGACGGAGTCACAGAGGACCTCGGCGCCGGCAGCCGGATCGATGACATTGCCAAGGAAGAATCCCGCAAAAAACGGCTCGTTAACGACTACGGGTGTGTCGAGAGGGATCCAGATATTGAACATACCACCACCGGCAGGTACTTCAAGGGCGTAGTCCTGGGAAATGGAAAGAACGATACCCGGAACAGTGCAGCCAGGCACCGTGTTGTAGTCCACGGTCTCAAGATCAACGGAAACGACAATTTGTGTGCCGTCGGCAAAGTACATTGGCATGTTGACTTCAGTCACGGTGAACGGGTAAGGGTCAGGGCAACTGTTGGCCGGGTCCATGAAGGATTTATACAGCTCTTGCCCGATTACCCATTGACCAATACGATAGACGATCACTCCGTTGTCCGTTACAAAACAGGTGTCGGCGGCACTCAGTGATGGAGACCCGGCTCTAATCTCGCCGGCCGTACTGGTGTCGAGCTTCTCAACGCGAGCAGTCTTCCTTCCCTCGGCCATTAAAGTTGAGAAAGTGAACAGCAAAATCAGGGTGGCAGCAGCCGGCGAACGGTATGACATCAATAGCTCCTGTTGTTTAGCAGATAACTCTTATTCTTGATTATCGAGCGATTACGTATATACTTGACCGGAAACCAGATATCCTTGTGACATCATGAGACTGGATTGCCTGTTCAAAGAGAGAACATTACCATGAAGATCACCGATGAACCGTCCCGGAAACCGGCCTGGTTGAAAACCAGGCTAAGGACGGGGGAGAACTTCCGGCGGGTCAATAACTTGCTGCAGTACCACGGCCTGAGCACCGTCTGTCAGTCGGCCAACTGTCCCAACAGGCACGAGTGTTTTAGTCGGGGGACAGCGACATTTCTAATCCTGGGTCCGAACTGCACCAGAAATTGCGGATTCTGTGACGTGGACCCGGGGCCACCGGCTGCAGTGGATCCGGCCGAACCCATTCGCGTGGCCGGGGCAGCCGGGGAGTTGAATTTGAAGCATGTTGTTGTAACTTCGGTTACGCGGGACGATCTTCCGGATTCAGGCGCTGGACAGTTTGCGGCAGTTATTGCGGAGTTGCGTGCACAGTTACCGAGGTGCGTCATTGAGGTCCTGACACCGGATTTCAGGAACAATGACAAAAGCCTGACGGTGGTCATGGAAGCAGGGCCGGACATCTTCAACCACAATCTGGAGACGGTGGAACGACTCTACCCCAGAGTGCGCCCGGGCGCCGACTATGATCGTTCGTTGCGTCTGCTGGAGCGGGCCTGCAGGTGCTTCGACGTTACGACCAAATCCGGGCTGATGCTCGGTCTGGGGGAGACGCGCGAGGAACTCTACCGGGTATTTGACCACCTTGCATTGACAGGCGTGACTTACCTTACAATAGGGCAGTACCTGTCTCCGTCGCCGAACCATCTGCCCGTGGAAAGGTATGTAACGCCTGAGGAATTTCGGCAGTTGGCCGAGGAAGCCTCCAGGCGCGGTGTCCCCCGAGTCTTTTCTGGACCTCTGGTTCGTTCGTCATATATGGCGGAGCGCCTACATTCTGACTGACCAGAATCCTTTCGGGGCGCAAATTTTCAACAAACATCCGGAAGAACGTCGGTGCTGGCGCTGTTCGCCCGATATATGGATAGATCAGCTATAGAAGGGACACCTATGCTTGGCAAAGATAAGCCGCGCGTTGTAGTTGTTGACGACGAGCAGTACATCTGCAACATCATCGCTGAATCACTTGCAGATGAAGATTATGATGTCGTCACTTTGAACGACCCTATGCGCGCGATGGAACATATCGCCTCCAATCCGGTCGACCTCGTATTAACCGACTTGGTGATGGGGGAGCATTCCGGCGTGCAGGTAGTCGAGCGAACGCTTGAGTACCATGATGACGCCATCATCGTGCTCATGACCGCGCACCCTACTGTTCAGACAGCTATTTCTGTTCTCAAGCGAGGAGCTTATGATTTTCTGGTCAAGCCATTCAAGCTGGAACTCCTGAGGGCCAGTATCAAGCGGGGACTGGCCCATCAGAAGGCGCTGCGAGACAATTTGCGGCTCCGCGGGCAGGTGGAATTTCTCAAGGTGGCCAACGCCGCTCCGCCGGGAGTGGACCTGGACACCTATCTGCAGATGGTGTTGAGATCATGCATTACCGAGTTGTCAGCGGCGGCGGCGGCTATAATTGGCGTAAGCCCTGATACCAGCAAAGTGACCAGACGTATCTGCCAGACGGATAACTCCATCTTTAGGGACGAGCTTCTCGATAACAGGCACGTAGAGGAAATCCTTCAAAAGAAATCCCGCAAGCCCACGATCAAGAGCGACCGCGTGACTATTGACGGCAAAGAGGTCAGGAAGGTTTTCGTTAGCCACCCCATCCTCCGAAGGTCACGGATCGTTGGGTTGATCAATGTTCTGATTACAAGTCGCTTCGAGAGACTGAGCCGGGGACGTCTGGATGTCCTGACGATTCTTGCCAACTCGGCGGCCTCAGCCATGGCCAACGAACAGTTGTACCAGGAGCGGCAGACCTCTTACCTTGAGGCAATCCGTGGGTTGGCCAATGCCATCGAGGCCAGGGATGCATACACTGCCGGTCATACCGACCGGGTAACCAGGTTAGCTGAACTCATAGCGGCCGAATTGGGCTGGGACTCGCAGCGCATCGATGATCTTGTCATGGGGTGCATGCTTCACGATATCGGAAAGATCGGCGTGCCCGATTCAATCCTGAGTAAACCGGACAGGCTGACCGAGGCCGAGCGGAAGAAAATGAAAGAACATCCCAGACTCGGGCTCAGGATTGTCAAGGGTATCAGGTTGTTCAAGGCTGCCATCCCTTATATTATCGCTCATCATGAACGGTTTGACGGCGACGGGTACCCGAAAGGTCTGAAGGGCCAGGATATTCCGGTAGAAGGTCGTCTGCTCGCCGTTGCCGACACGTTTGATGCCATCATGTCGGACCGTCCCTATCGGTCCGGCGCCGATCTGCAGACCGCCGTTCGAGAGCTTGAACAGCACAAGGGATCACAGTTTGATCCGGAATTAGTCGATGTGCTGGTTGCGGTCCTGAAGCAGGGAAAGGTTGACCTCAAGCAGTTGTACGGTTACGATGGACTTCCGGGCGGGCTCGACACTCTCGACGCTACCGAAAAGGTATCGGTGTAAAGGACAATAGCAGGATCACCAGGGCAGCAAGGGCCATCGCTACCGCCGCGGGGCCGGGACGACGTGTGTCATCCAGCGTCGGCGGGTGCTGCACCCGAAATATCAAGCCGAAAACAGCGAAGACCCACCAGAGCATCGACTGGAAACCGAGCGCGAACAGAATCATGATCGTGATCCATCCCAGAATACCCTGTTTTTGTCGGACCAGCCCGTAGGTGATGTGACCGCCGTCGAACTGACCGACCGGTAGGAGGTTTATGGCTGTTACCAGCAAGCCGACCCAGCCGGCGAAGGCGGCCTCAGTGAATACGTAAAACGTCCCGGGAGGTGTCGTGCCCAATAGGCCTGTGACAATAATTCGTGTAAGAATCGACTCACCCTCCAGCAAGAACGCCATCTGGCCGAACGGTACACCGGCGGCGGGAACGATCATCGATTCTGACAATCCGTACACGAGCCAGCCGACCGCCACCAACCATCCCGCGATAGGGCCAGCTGCTCCAACTTCGATCAGGTCGCGACGATTCCAGAAAGGGGTTTTGGATTTGATGATCGCACCGAAGGTGCCTATGATGTTCGGTGCCGGGATGAAGTACGGCCACGACGTGATGATGCCCCTTCTGCGGCTGGCCACGAAGTGACCCATTTCATGCACCAGCAGGATCGACATCAGAGCCAGACTGAAAACTAGGCCGTCTCCCTGCGACAAAGCACTGAGCGTTCTTCCGACGGCGTCGGACAGTGACGATGCCTCCAACTGAGTTCTTAGAAAGACCGGTATTACGTATACAGAGAAGGCCGTGAGAGCAAACAGGATCAGGTTAACGGGCGGGATTTTCCAGGAGCGGCGGCGGTCAATGGTGAGAAGGATGTGGTCATTGGATTCGACCAGGGTGTAAGTGTAGCCGGACAGTTCTAGGCGGTCACGCAAAACAGTATTCGTCTTCTCACGATCAAAGCGATAGCCGAGGGCAGCTACTATTTTCCCGTCATGCTGATAGACAGTCTCAACGACGCACAGGTCTCCCACGAGCGGTCTGAGGAAGGCAAGCTCGTCTGACGTGCGTGTCATTCGCATGTCTGATTATACCAGCGATGAACAGTGATTCACACAAAAAAAAGAAGCGAGGGATAAATCCCTCGCTTCTGTTATGTCTAAACAGTCTTTACGACGATTTAGAGCACCCAGTCACCGATCGGGCAAGCACCAGCGTAGAAGTAGAAGTCTACGAGGTACATTACGTCGGCCTGGTCTACTCCGGGAACGCCATCCACGTCACCGAGGTGCATGAACGGGACAGGACCCGCAGTAGCGGTGTTGACATGCTCGGCGAGATAAATAATGTCAACCAGGTCTATGACCTGATCGTTATTCACGTCACCGCGGCCGAAGCCGGCCAACTTGTTGGCCAGGTGAGCAGCCGGTGCGATAACCTCATCAGAGGCAAGCTGGTCGGCCATTCCGAAGAACTGACCCCTGGCAATACCAATTGAAAAAGTACCGCTGGGTGCAAAGTCATGCCAAGCGTATGAGTACATTGAACCCTGGTCGTCCGCAGTACTCTGGTCATGGCCATGATACGTGTTCGGAGGAACGGACATGTAGAAGTACATGGAATCAAACTCGTGGTTATCAAACATGTAGAACTGCTGACGTTCCATTCCCCAGGCGTTGATCAATGGTTCATGACCACAGCCGAACGGGATCTTGGTGTACATGACCTGGCTGATAGGATCCGGCATTGACGTGTTGATACCGGTGGAGATTGCATAATCATGCCACGTGGTATCGAAGTCGTTACCATCATCAACAACGTTGTCGTTATCGATGATTTCGCCGAACTTCCAGTCAGGAACGGGATTTCCGTTACGCTCCCAGAAATCGGTAATCTGGAGTGTCATGTTGTTCAGTATATCATAGGCGCCACCGGCCACAGCGTCCGCGTCAACTGCACCGTAGTAACGGGAATTACCCGCGATACCCATGGTGGAGTCGTTATCGAACGGACCATCGGCCTGCCAATCCCATTCCGCACCGTCCCAGAAATTCTGGACCGAGTCGACAAACGAGTTGGCGATCATGTCGCCCGTGAGCTCTTCATAGGTGAGACCGTCGGCACTGATGAAGCCAAGGCTCACGCCCGATGAGAGCGCGGGCTTACAGGTACCATCAGACCAGTTCGGGTCACCCTGAACCGAGATCCAGTAGAGGTTGAGACCTCTCCAGTTGGAGCTGTGGATCGCGAATCTGTACTGGGTCACGCCGAACATCTGGGAGCCTTGGAAGTTGGATTCAGTGTATCCATCGACCACAAAGTTACCCGGGTCACCACTGAAGTCACCGTCACCGGTCATCAGAGTGTTGAAGACCACCTGATGGTTAGCTGCGCCGTGGCCGAACTGCAGGAAGGTTGTATCCAGCAAGCAGCCACCGACGAGGATCAGGTGAACCTCTGGAAGGATGCTGTTGTCGTTCAGGAAGTAGTCCGGATCATTGTGGGTCGTGAACTCGACATAGAAGTCCTGGGGACCACGCGAGATCACCGGACCGTCTACATAGACACTGATATCAGAAATAGCGCCGGGCGCCGTGACGATATTGCCACCGGGAGGATCAAAGACGTCACCCGGATAGGTGCCGTTCTCGATCAAGAAGGCCGGTACGGCCATGGCACCGGTGTTTACACTCCGCTCGATTTCGATTGGAATGTACTCATTATCGTCATAGGCGGGTGCTTCAACTGCGAACTTGGCCGCAATACGGCTGTCCGCCGTGAGCCTGTCGGCAATACTTGCCGCAGCGTCGGCGAAGCCGTCGCGCACCGAGGTGATGCCCGGGGCACCAGCAGGAGTAGTCCCGTTGGATGCCTCGTCGGCAACCATGCTGACCACGAGATCGGCACAGCCGGTGTTCTCGTATATCTCAGCGAAGGTCAGGACCGCACCGCTAGGAGTACCGAACTCCACCGGTATCTCTGCCTCAGCCTGCAGTATGTCAAGACGCGCCCGATCATCACCATGCGTGAGATCGTAGAGGCCGCCGTAGGCATCCGCAAACAGGACGTGTATTGCATCCTGGGAGTCCATGGCAATGGCACCCGGGCCACCAACGTTGGCGCCTGCGCCATGGTCGACCCGGCGGTGGAAGATCTCTTCACCGGTAACGGTGTTAAAGAAGGCAAGAGTACCGTGGTCGCCGGTATTGCCGCCGCTGAATCCGATGAGGATGTCAGGACGTCCATCCGGCTCGCAGGTCAGCACGCCTTCGTAGAGAATCCACTTGGTGAACGTACCGTCACCGGCCGTGGGATTGCCGGCCCAGGCAACTGTACCGGTCTGGCGACTGAAGGCTACAACCGAACCGCCGAGCGGAGATACACCACCCGATCCCCAGGTGTACCTGGAGAACATGTAGACGTGGTTCTTGTCAACCAGCGGGTGGGTGGTGGTCTGGTTCAGGCCACCTTCGAAGAAGTTGATGGCGCCTGTGGACGCATTCAACTGATAGAAGATACCCTGAACAGGGAAGTCACCGGCGGCGTTGGAGTTAGCAAACACTACACCATCGTCCACCGACACACCGGCAGCGAAAGTCTCACTGTTTTCGGTGTAGTCGTCTCCCCAGAAGCCTGCTGCCTGGAGACCGTCGCCTGCGGCAAGACTCCAAACTATCGAACCGTCCAACGGGTTGATGGCAACTACGTCACCTTCAATACCGGTGGTGAAGATCGAGTAATACAGGTTATTGCCGTCGGTGGCGCCGGAACGCAAGGCCGCTCCAATCAGAGTGGTTGCGCCTGTCCAGCCGAGATACGGAGTACCGTCCGAAGCATTGGCTGCAAAGACACGGTTTCCGTCATCGGTGAAGTACAGCACGTCGATTTCGCCATCGTTCAGGATGACAAAGTTACCGTAGCGAACACCGCTTACATCGCCGTGACCGTTCCACGGCAGTGAATTGTAAATAGTCATCGGATCAATCGACCAGATCTGACTGATCGGATTGCCGACGGTTGTCATATCAAAGGCCATGACCGAGGCCATTGAGCCACCGGCGACATACAGTACACCGTTATGGATTGTCGGGGTGCAACGTACGGCGCCACCGATCATGGTATAGTCGGTAGTCGTGATCGAGTCAAGGACAGCGCCTGAAACGAGATCCAGGATGTAATAGCCGGCGCTGGTACCGGTCGAGAACGACTGTACGACATAGTCACCGGAGACTACCGGGCCGCTGCGGATCGTCCCTCTGGAATTGGTGAAGGTCCAACCCTGATTCAGGTTGCACCAGGCATCACCAAGAGCATAGTGGGAATGACCCGTGCGCGCCATGTCGCCGTTGATAGTCGTCCATTCGGTCGTGCCGGGCTCACAGGTGAGTTCCTCAACCGGGATGGAGCAGATATCTACTGCCATCAGACCATTGGCGTCGTCACCAACGGCATCGCCCAGGTCAAACCAGGCCTGAGCGCCACCGCTGAAGTACTTGACGCCCCCGTTGACTTCGGGCTGTCCTCTTTCGATCGCGAAGTAGAAATAGGCTGCCTCGTGATCGGCGGAAACATCCTCATAGCCGACAAAGAAGTCGCCGACGATGATAAGGCCTCCGGGAATTACCAAATCGTTCCACCCAGGATATGGCGTTAGATCGTCAGGCCAGTAAGTGGAACTACGCCACAGTTCGGCACCCGGGAGTCCACTCTGGTTGGCCCAGACCACAACCTGCAGCTCATAGTCGCCGCCATCCTCTTCGAAGATTGACGGGTCGACATACTGCCATGTGATTCCATCCAGACGGTTCACGGGCTGGCCTTTGACTCTCGAAGCGATCTTGAAACCAGAGATGCCGTAAATATGGGTAGCTTCATCGACATACAGTACCTGGTGCTGACAGTTCTGGAACTCGTCGCGGCACAGCTCAGCGTGAATCTGAATACTCGCGGAGTTACCCCAGAAGTCATTAATCCAGATCGCGCCGTCATCCATAGACTCCGGCGTCCCGTCGGGATTCCAGGATCCACCGGTGCCGAAGTCGGAGACGCCGAACCAGGATGCACCGTCAGCGGGATCGTCGCTGGACCATTCGTACACGAGGTGGTAAGTGCCGCGCAGTATCAGGTTGTCGGCTGAGAAGTCAACTTCGTGAACTTCCCAGGAAGCCACGTCGCGAACTTCACCGGTCACCGGGAAGAGAGCGGAGCAGCCGGGCCCAATACTTCTGGAAGCCAGTGGACCAGCGCCATAATCGGGCACACCGCCGTTGTCGGGGTATACGCCGATGGTCAGGACGTTGGTCTCATTGGTACCGCAGTAGTAATCGCCGTATCCGTATCCCGTCCCTTCGGGACGGACGTTAAGGTATACGGTCACTGACTTCAACGTATCGTTCCCTGCTACATAGCGCTGAGCGAACTTGTTGTTGAAGGGCAGTCCCCAGCCGCTGAAGTCCCACGGCATCGGCAGAACGTACGGTGGTTCTGTATCCGGGTTGTTCGCGTTTGCCACGTAGCAGTCCGAATAGTAGACACACAGCACAGACGACATGCACAGAGTGGCATCCCAGCCTACGACATCATAGATAGGAAGCCAGAAACCGTTGCTCGGATGGAAATAAGATCCGCGCTGAAGGAAGAGCTCTTGACCGGTCTCTCCATCCCAGAGAAGGGGCTGAATCATGTCGTCGTAATCGCCGGCAGCATCGTGCGTAAACGAGATATGATAGTTAGTCATACCTTCAAGCACGGGCGTCGTCGACCACTCTACATAGTACCAGCCGCTGCCTGCCTCAAGGCCGAAGGTCTCGGAATGCACAATCGCATCGGGAATGCCGCCGATATCACTCCAGACGTCCAGTGTCATCAGACACAAGTTGTCCTGAGCTGTGTCGGAGACTTCCGGTACGACATCGTTCAGGCAAATCCAGGTCCCTTGAAGCTCGGCAGTATGGCCGGCCGGAATGTCAAAACGCAGAGCCAGGATTCTTCCGTCACCGGAGTATCTGGTATAGTAGTACCAGTCGGCCGTGTAATCGGTCCAATCCTGATCCCAGCATGCGTTTGTGTCCGGGCTGGCAACACTGGTCTTCGTGAAATCGAGGTTTGACGGTACCAGGACTCGGGTCTCGTCTCGAAAGGCCTGATCAGGTGTACCCTCAACGGCCTTCACCTTCTCCAAACCTGTGGGATTGGAGACCCTGGGAATAGCCTTTCCACTGATATCGTCAGTGGCAATGGCCGTTCCTGCGGCGAAGACAAAAATCAGTCCTAATACGAACGTCATTATTGTTAGTCGTTTTAACATCTATCAATTTCCTCCTTAAAAAGGAAATGACCAAATCCGCCTTCTAAAGTCAGCCACTCGCCGGACCCACCGAAAGAATCGGAGGTCATGAGGCGCGGTAGCCCGATCTCACAACTATGTCTAGGGAAACGTGAGATATAAACTTTAGCTAACGAATTCATTATGATTCCTCATTTATGGAGTAGGAGTAAGGAACTCCTTCGAATAGTCATGTTAAAATTATTACGCTTCTTGTTCAAACTCTTGTTATCAGGTAAAATTATCGGAACCTCCAAGGTTTTCCACTATAGCTTAAACCAATTACAGTCTAAGTAATAGTCACTTTGGTAGTGATGGTTAAGTAATAGGGGAAATTGTTGAGGACGAAACTCGTCTAAAGTTGGAAGGAGTCCGCGCGAACAGATCTGACTGTTACAACATCGAGATGTCACAAACAGAGAAACCTGCCTGCCGAATTGATTACTCAACCCGGGGCGGTCTCGTTAACAATATCAAAGTTTCTTGAGGTAAGTTGTCGTCACAGCACAATCGAATTGGCTCTCTGACTCTGCTGCAACATCAGCACACGCTCACCAGCTAAGTTACTATATCCAGAGCGGTTGTCAAGGAAAAAAGGAATTATTTTCCAGTTTCGGGCAGAATTTGCCGGTGCCTGACAATGTCACAATCCGAAGGGGAATTGCTCCCATCTGCAGTTTCGCCTTGACAGCATGCCCCCACATCTGAGTTCTTGCCTGATATGCGCCTGCAACAGCTATGCATACGTAACTACAGGGTATTTCGCTCGGTTGAGCTGGAGTTTCCCGATTCAGTGATCGGGATAATCGGTCCTAACGGAGCAGGCAAGTCGTCGATTGTTGAAGCCATGGCCTGGTGTCTGTATGGTAACATGGCTGCCCGCTCCAGCAAGAACGAGATAAAGTCATCATATGCTCCGCCTACAGAGAATTGCGAAGTTAGACTGCAGTTTGAAGTGAGTGGGGAGCATTATCGAGCTGTCCGCCGCCTGACCGGGCGCACGAATAAGCCTGAGGTGGAACTGTACTGCGGAGATGAAAGTGTCAGTATCGGGAGCACGGAGACGGCTGGACAGATTACAGAGATACTTGGCCTGGACTTTCGGGGTTTTCTCACCTCCTTTCTGGCTCGACAGCAGGAGCTTAACGCGTTGTCGGATCTGCCTCCCCACAAGCGCAGGGAGCATCTTGCCGGGATGCTCGGGATACAACGTCTGGACAGGGCTATCGAGCAGGCCAGGATGGATATCAAACTCAACGAGGCAAAGGAGGGGGCACTGGAGAATCGTCTGACAGCACGCGATTCAATACAGCAGCGGATTGAGGAGATCAGGGAGCACGTCAAAACTGTCAGGCCCGAGCTGGATAGACTGGCGGGAGCACGCAATGCAAGGAAAGCTCGATTATCGGAGCTCATTGATCAATATCGGGAGCAGGAGCTGCTGGCAGCTTCGTGCTCCCGACTGAAGGCAGAAGCAGGGGTCGGCGAGAGTAGCCAGAAGCACCTGGCGGATCAAGAGGCAAAACTGATATCAGAGGTTGCCGGGATAAGGGAGGCAGGGGCGTTGTTGGAACAACAGCAGTTGGAACTCGAGCGCCTCCAACCTGCGGTCGGCCGGCTCGATGCGCTGAGAGGAGCTAAAACTAAGGCGGCGTTACGGGGCGAACTTCTCAGGCACAAGAAATCGATGAACGATGACATGAACGACCTGGGTGAGCAGATAACAGAATCGACCGCTGCGCTCGAACGCGTGGAGGCAGAACTGGTAACGCCGATTGCCGATCTCGAGATGCAGTACCGACGAAATCTCACCGAACGCGAACTGACCCGCTCCGACTGGGCGGCCTGCAAGGCTCAGTGCGAGGCTGTGAACCTGGAACGAGAACGTCTCAGCGATCAATTAGTGTCGATCGAGAAAGTCGGTCCGGAAACAATATGTGATCGATGTCTTCGACCGTTCGGCGATGACCTGGTAAAAATCAGAGAGCATCTTGAATCAGAACGTGTCAGCCTGGATGAACGTTCACGCAACCTTGGTCGGGAACTTGATCGTCTGCGGACGATAGGTGAGCGACTGAGTTGTGAGGTCACCGATCTTGACAGGCTGATAAAGCGTATGACCAAACATCAGGCACAACGTGAATCTTTGGAGCGGAGTGTGTCGAGCCTCAAGCAACGACGGGACGGGGTGGATGCGCAGTACAAGGAAAACGAAAAACGCTTAAATGAAATCGGAGAGGTTGCATTCGATCAGTCTGAGTATGACAGGATGTCAGATGCTGTGTCAGCTTTGGAACCCTGCAAGACGCGGGTCAACCAGTTATCCGGACTGGTGCAACGTCTGGAGCGAGTGGAGCAGGAGTTGGAAGAGACTCGGTCAAGGAAGAACGATGTGGCTGCAGAATTGGGCAGGCTGAGAAAAGAGCTTACCGATCTGGGGTTTGATGAAGTTACATTCAAGAAGCTGTCGGTCGAAATCGATAAGGCGCGCAGGGAATTTGAGGCGACCCGGGATGCCTGCGTCGAGACGGCCAAGGAACTGGAGTTGATGGAACACGAGCTGAACATGAAACTCGAGCAACTTTCGGAAATCGAACTGTTGTCGAAGGAGTTGGATTCGTATCGTACCAGCCGGTTCTATGGTGAGCGCCTGGTGAGACTATTTGGCGATTACCGAAAGCACGTCATAGCGCGGATCAGACCCCGACTGGCCGAGTTGTCCAGCCAACTGATGGCCGAAATGACGGACGGTCGTTACCATATGGTAGAGCTTGACGAACAATACAATATGTCAGTGTTTGATTCATCGCAGTTCTACGGGATAGAGCGGTTCTCTGGTGGCGAGAAGGATCTGGCCAATCTCTGTTTGCGGCTGGCCATTTCGCAGGCACTGGCCGAGAGCGCAGGCATGGACCGCTCCTTCGTGATACTGGACGAGGTCTTTGGCTCGCAGGATGATGAACGGCGTGACCTTGTATTTGACGGGTTGGTGAACCTTAGAAACCGGTTTCCTCAAATGTTCCTGATTACACATGTTGACGGAATCAAACATAAGGTCGAGACACTGTTCGAGGTGGATCGATCTGCCGGCGGATGGTCAGAAGTGAGGCTGAACGGGAAACTTGTCTAGACAACGGCGAAAAAAACGGTCCTTATGGATCGTGGTCGTAATCGTGGCCACGGTGCTGATTCTCCTGGTGAGGCTGGTTGAGGAGATCGGTCCGGAACGAGAGCCCGGAGATCGATTCAGGGTCATTAGAATTCTCGACGGCGACACAATGGAACTGCTGGGAGGGGATAGACTGAGGTTGCTGGCAGTGGACGCTCCCGAGGCGGGCGAGCCGCTTTACAAAGAGGCTATTCAGCTGCTTGAGTCATTAGCCCTGGGAAAGACGGTGGGGATTGAATACAGTGGCAGACGCCGGGACCGGTATGGGCGTCTGCTCGGGTTTGCCTACGTGGATTCCCTCTACATTAATAAGGAGCTAATTGAAGAAGGACTGGGATACATATACCTGTTTCGTGATACCAGATTGGCCTCCGTTCACGTCAAAGACCTGCTTGCAGCGCAGCGAAGAGCGATAGAGGCCCGGCGAGGGCTGTGGGCACTGGAGAGAATACCGGAAAGCCATTATGTCGCCAGATCAGGCTCTTTCAGGTTGCACCGGCCGGGTTGCCGCTCCGTGCAAAACCTGGTCGAAACGGAGTATCGCCGGTTTACGACGCGGGAAGAAGGTCTGGCCACCGGGCTTTCACCCTGCCGGAACTGCAAACCCTGAAATCTGGCGCAGGTTGACACGAGTTTCGGTGCCGCCGCCCTGCTTCTCCCAAAAATGATTTCTTGGCTTGTATCCCGAACCGGATTGTAGAATCATATGGAACGATGTATGTATTGAAGTGGTTCAGTACGGCTGTAATGATTGCAGTCCTTGGCTGCGTTGAGCAGAGCGGAGGAACCGATCTGGAGGCACTGAAGCGCCCTCCGGTCGATTCGGTGGACGCTCAGAACGTGAGGGTATGGCTTAGCCTGGCTCGCGACTCGAGGTGCAGAACAGCCGTTACGATTGTGAATCTTCACGGGGATACAACCCGCCACTTATTCAGCGCACTCATGGTTCCCGGATACTACAACTTTTACTGGGATAAACTGGATGACTCCGGGCGGTTCGTTGATTCAGGGGAGTATCGTTATATTCTGAACGACTGCGGAAGTATCAGGGTTGGCGGCAGGCTCCGTATAAAGTATAAGTACGGCGAGCGTGCATGCCTCTTCTCCGCAGCCGACTACGAAAAAGACGGTACTATGATCCTGACAGTGCTCGATGACTCGGTACTGGTCAACCTCATCATCGAGAACAGACGTGGCGAAGTGGTGGATCGGCCGCTGGTGGATTCGTTGATGTGCCGTGGCAGGCATGGACTCCACTGGACGCCGCCCGGGCAAATTAGACCGGGCCGTTACACGGTTAAGCTTATGGTCGGCGAACACCTGCAAACCGACGAATTCTATTACCGGCGATGAAGTACTCAGTGATAGTCGTGGCCCTGGGGCTGTTCGGTGCTGGTTGTGGATGGAAGTCAGGCCGGGTGCACAAGATGCCGGAGATTCCGTCTCCGGGCGGATACGAGGTAACCTGGGCCGAACCGGAAGTTGTGGTTTCGGATTCCCTCTTCACTCTGATTCGATCGCCACGAATCGATTCGTTCTATGTCGAAAGCCTTGATCCGACATCGCTGTCGGTGCCGTCCCTTCGTTTTCATATTGCGGAGGGTGCCTGCAATGTGTCAGTGAATCTGCTCGATGAGTTTTCCCGCGTGGAAATCCCCCTTCTGGTCAGAAACCTGGGACCCGGATTCTACAAGTTGACTCTACATGAAGGTTGGTACGCTGAGAACAGAACCGCCTCGACAAGCTGTGTTTTGAAGGCGGATGTTTGCGGGTATCGAAGGGCTGTCCCGGTGGTACTCGGACGCTAGGACAAGCGCGCCGTCCGCTCATCGAATGCTCTTTTTTTGCACAGTCTGAATCCTCTAATGGGGCAATGGCCTGCCGATAAAAGACAAGAGTATACTTCATGTGCTATGGGAAGGTAAATCGTCAGCAGGTAAGGAGTAATAATGCCCAATATATTGGTGGTCGAAGACAAAGACTCCATGCGCAACATGCTCTACCAGACCCTGATTGAGGAGGGCTACCGGGTCGATACGGCCGAGCACGGCAAGAAAGCGCTCGACCTGGTCAATAACAAATCCTACGATTTGGTGCTGACCGACCTGCGTATGCCTGACATAGATGGCCTTCAGGTGCTTGAAGGGGTCAAGGATGTAGACATCGATACATCCGTCATTCTGATGACTGCCTACGGTACCATCGAGGATGCTGTCTCGGCCATGAAGATGGGTGCATACGATTTTATCACCAAACCCTTTGACACAGAACACCTCTGTGTGCTGATAGGCCGGGCTCTGGAGAATCGCCGGATGGCGGCCGAGAACATGTTGCTCCGTGAAGAGGTTCTGGCCGACCACGGTTTCGCCAATATCATTGGAAAGAACACCAAGATGCTCGAACTGTGCGGGCTGATAAAGAAGGTGGCCGGTTCGGATG
>CP070824.1:1735210-1743367 GCA_020344395.1 Candidatus Zixiibacteriota bacterium
AGCACAGCAATGCAGCCACAGGTACGATCGTCGAAAGACTGGACATGGTAAGAATTAGCCGGATACCGCAGCCCTTGTCAACGGATTATCATCAGAACTGAATCTCCACCCATGCCTGCAGTTGTCTGACGTGACGCTTCTGCCCCTGCTTGGCGTCATTTATATCCTGCCACTGGCCGCTCAGACCCCCGCGAATCTGTCTCGAAAACTGGTAGGATATTCTTGGCGACACGGAGAATTCCGATTTGTCGGTGCTGATTACATAGGCACCGCCGGGTTTGGCGTTTTCAGAGCGGTCAGACGTAAACTTGATATTAACATCTATGTTGGCCTGAGACGTGAACTTAAGTTTGCCGAATAATGGAATCGATATCCCGCCGGGGGCACTGAAGGAATATTTGGCTGTGATAGCCACGGTCTTCCTCGTCGAACGGGTCTTGTTCATCAAATCGCCCGACGCCTGGTTGAATCTTTCGGAATTCGTCTTTGCTACCGAGTATTGTGCCGACATAGACATCGCCCTGAGGACCTTGAAATTGATACCCAGGAGAGGATTGCGATTGATCGTCTCATCCCGCCGGGTCACAAAACCGGCGTCGAGATTACGATCCTCTTTTACCTGTCGATTGTAGCCTGTCCGCGGTGAGAATACTTTTATGAATCCGTTGACATAGTCTTTTATAAACGGGAAGTAGCTGAACTTGCTGATTCGTATGCTGAGGTCTGGCCAACCGGTGGTGATTTTCTCCAGACGAGATGCCCCGCCGCGCTTAACCAGATCTCGGTTTATGCTGCGTTTGTACTTTACGGTCGTGGTGATTCCGCCCAGAGCGCTGAAGCCGGACCCGAAATCATACGAGACCGATTCGGCAGAGGAGGGGCTGCGACTGTTCGCCGACCTCGGCACATCGGTTTGATCCCGGAGCCCGAGTCGATACAGCATAGATGGACGCTGGAGAAGCGCGGGCGCCGAGTTCTTGAATGTTCGAGCGTATTTGTAGGAAATCGGGTTGATCCACCCGGTCAGCAACCTGAGAATCGCCAGAGGCGGATCATAGAATGGTTTGTCCTTAACTTCCTCCCTGGCTCCCTGCCCGCCTCGTACGTTGCCTCTGGCCGTGACCCGGCCAAGCGGACTGGATTTACCGCCCAGTAAGTCAAGATGTTTGAAAGCGCCGCCAACGCTCCAACTGCGGTTCATGCTGGAATTGCGACTTGACGATGAACGGTCCCAGGTATCCGAATAGCCTGCCGAATATCCAAAGGCACCGGTCAGCCAGGTCAGCAGCCTCGGATCATAGTTGGTGCGGTAAGATTGGGTATAGTTGGTCTCCAACCCTATTTTGGGATCGCTCAACGACAGTCTCACCAGGTCCGGGTCAGACAAATCGCGTTTGGTAGTGAAATTGTAGGACATAGTGAGATTGTCAAACACCTTGTAGCTCATGTCCATGCGTCCGGTGAGATCCCTCCGATATGACGGACGCCGGGTATGATCCGGATCCTCCGTCACCGACAGAGAGCGATTGAAGGTTCCGGACCACCGCCAGGAATCCGGCAGAAAGTACATGTTCGAAGCGCTGGCCTTCTTGAGAATCGGTACATATTTCGTCCAGAAGAAAACCTTTACACCGGGGCCGCTCTTCATGCTCATGTCGTAGTCAGCTTTGATATTATAATTCTCAGCGAAGGTGAACGGTTTGGTGACCGAGGTTTTTTCAGAACGGGTATATGAGAAACTGACTTTCTGTCGATTCAACAGCAGCGAGAACAGGGGGTTCTTTCCTTTTCGGTTGAACGCTTCAGAAACGCTGAACCGCTTCGACTCGGAAGTAGACTTTTCAGAGTCGCGCACCTCTTCCGGCAACACAACGTCTGAATTGGTGCGAAGCAGGGGGATGGAAACCGACTTGGAATAACTCACAGAGATCGGCAGCCTTGCGTTCCAGGTTCGCGGCAGAAACTTGTGAAACTGCAGAGTCGCCCCTATGCGGAAGTTCTTGCTTGTGGAACCGCTGCCGAGATTCTGATTCGATCCGCCGCGCGTCGGCTTGGACAATCCACGGAAGTACGGGTCCCTGTGGTCGATGGAAAAGTTGTAGGTAAGCAGGTCGGCCATGTTTCCGTTCACATCAAGTCTTACTGCCGTGCCGACGTCCTTTCGAACATCGGTCACACGCAGCTCATCGAGCCACACTTCCCCCGTGATCGGGTTGCCGTCAACAGTGTCATTGGCATTAACAATGCCCGCCGTGAAATACTTGATCTCATTCAGATTCGGTGCGCCATAGACGCGGTACGGCCCGGAGGTGGTATCCACCAGGGCGCGGGGATTACCGGCAGCTCTGAGATAAGCATCTTTGAGCGCCGTAATTTCGTTAAAGTCCATATTGACGTAGTTTGTTTCGTTCCACCCCGGGACAAGTCTTGCATTGTATTCATAGAAATTCTCGGCGTCGCGCCCGATACGGAAGAAAAACAGCACGGTATCCGTAGTCGCAGTGCCAGGCCCGTGAACATACATCTGCAGCCGGCGGTACCCCGAATACTGTTCCACACCGATCAGTTCCTTGACGGCGAGACCGGTATCGCCCGGCTTCAGTTCATCGAACACCAGAGCCAGCGCCCTTTGCGCCTCGACGATGTCAGTGGTCTTGTCCCGGTAGGCCTCGACTCCCGGCGGTGGGGTGAAGTTGACGTTTTCTTCATCACTGACGGAGGCTACAAAGAAGGTCGTAGTCGTGTCCTCGGGAGTCTGCGTCACAAGGGTGTCCTGCCAGTTAGCCTGCACGAAATGCCAGGTGGCTATCTGGACCTCGTACGGCGTGGAGGTGTTTTCATCCGCCTCCATCCAGACACGGACGTGCGAGATCTGTGACCATTTCGGTGTAAGTGTGTCCTGATCTTCGGTGGCGGGCGGCGTCGTGATAAGACTGTCGAGAGCGAGCGAGTCTTTGATGGGAATACGGTAGGTGCGCCAGCCTTCTTCGTTCTCGGAATCCTCAACCATGTAGTCGGTACTGCTCAGATCGATGCTGAATGAGAAGTATGCATTCTTCTCCTCCCAGCTTCCGCGGGCGTTTATCTCTTCATCCGGGATACCCAGAGCCAACTGGTCGTTGCGGTTACCTTCGGTACCGTTAATCCAGGCATAATGCATGATGTTGTTTTCGTCCAGGACGGAGTCTCTGAACGCCTGCGTAAGCCGCCACGCTCCCACCGGCGGTGGCCATTCGCCGTTGAACCACCAGTCGTCGCCGGATGGATCAGGATTATCGGTACTGTGGTACGGTTGGCCCGACGGCGAGACTTCATCCGGATCAAAAAAACCGTCAAGTCCAAAATCCTCCAGAGAATCAACGGCATTGTTGTCGTCAGTGTCCTCCGTATCGAGTTTCTCATCCAGATCGATGTCAGTGCTGATCTTGCCGAAGTCAAAATGGAGCACACCCTGATCGCCCTTCAGACGTACCTCCAGCAGCTGGACCCGGTCAGCGTCGATCCGGTTGCCGAAGCTTCGCATGACGGAACCCCAGGAGCGCGCCTGACCAACGGTGTCAAGCTGGTTCTGCGTGGAATCCCATTTCGTTTCGACGCTGCTGGACAACAGGGCCAGTCTGAGAGGACGGATCACTCCCTGCCCGGGTGCTTTTTCACTTTTGTAGACCCTCTCCCATGAAATCGCCGGCATATTGTGCCAGATCATCTTGCGGCGGATGGAGGGCAACAGCTCGGTCGAGTCTACGGTAGGACGAGAGCCCATCACCCATCCCGTACGATTGGTGCCCAGTGACATCTGATCCTGGGAGGCCTCGAAATCATCCAGGTAAGCCTGACCTTCCACATTCGGATTGGGACGTGATTGCGCGATTTCTCCGGAGATCGTAACGGATGATTTCGCATCCGTGGTAACAAACGGCAAAGCATCAACCGCTTTGGAGAGAAAGTTAGGATGCAGACGTACGGTGCCGTCGAAGTCCAGGATTAGAGCTCTGGCTGTCTCCTGACCCACCCGCGGCTTGCGATCCTGGGCCTTGTCAGACTTGTACAGAACGGTCGATCCAAACTTGAGATCATTGCTCCACTCATACTCGGCCCGCAGTCCCAGCAGGGTTTTTTTCTGTATGGCCAGGAACGGAGCATATTCAAACTCTATGTTCAGATCGCCGTTCGGATCCAGGGCCTTCTCCGACAGCAATGTGACCTGCCCAAAGTCATATTGAATCCGGTAATCCTCGTCGCGAACAAGCGGCACACCGTCGATGGTGATTCGTTCGGAACCTTCGATAATGTTGGCGCGATTCAGCCTTATTGTGCTTGATCGCGATTGGGTGGCTATCTGAATGTAATACTTGCTGGCTTCCGCTCTCTCCTGGTTGGAGACAAAGTCGTAGAGGTCCGGGGCTTTATCCGTCAGGGGCGGAGTGGCTCCCGCACTGGTAGAGTAAGTAGTATTGGTGGCGAACGGCTTGCGATCGGGGAATATCAGGAGGCCAAGGTCGGGCTCCCATTGCAGCTGTATGTCGTCCACGATCCCATCTGGTACAGCCAGACCCTGACGACTCTCCAGGTCCAACCCCAGAAGCGTCAGATACGGTGTCTGAGTACCGTTACTGTTCTGCTGATAGTCGAGACTTGAATTCGTGCCCTCTCTCCCCGCCAGTCCCTTGAAAACCTTAATATCTACATCTTCGGGTCTGATGCCGCGTGGAAGTCGATAACAGTTCCGCCACATGAGGTCCCAGGACGGATTCTCCGGCTCCCGGTGATACTGATCTGACTGCAGGATCTTAAGAACATATGGCGTCTGGGATATATCACCGATGGTGTCAGTGCGAACATAGCCGGTGTCATCATAGCGATCAACGACCATGTAAATGCCGATAGCTTCACGTTTCTGCGTAGAGAAGATGATTATGTGTGTGTTGGTTTCAGCATCGTGACGCGTTTCGTATTTGTCCTGCTCTACAGCCGTGACCTTCATGGTTACGTCGTAATTTGACACCGAATTCGGGTCGATCCGCAGGAGCGCAGAATCAAACTGTGACGAGTCGCCGCGGGGTTCTTCGTATACAAAAAGAGTCTGAACAATATCGTTCGGACCAAAGTCGTCTTCAGAACCAAGATCAAAAACACGCCCTTCAATGTACTGATAATCGCGTATGGTCCGTGCACTTTCCTCGCCGGAGGCCGATATTGAAGCTCGCTCGGACGATCCCTTCTCCTGTGAGGCAATGCCGATCAACCTGAGGTTTCCAAGCTGAGCCTCAGCCTTCAGGCCGAACAGTCCCTGGATTCGAGAACTGTAACCCACAAAGCGGGTGTTGGGGAGTTGCAGGTTGGTGTTGCCGGCCTCGATTGACTTCAGAACGTCGTCCTCGTCACCCTTATACCTGATTTGAATCCTGTTGGCCAGCGGGATATCCTGCTGGCTGTTCTGTGTTACACTGACCGAAATCTTGGTGCCGATGGTACCGTTGATAGTGAACTCGGATACCTGTTCCATGTTCAGAGAAGGAAACTTGCTCTGAGTGGCGATGTCAGACCGGGCCCCGTCGGTCCACTGTGACCTGCCCGAAAATGATATCTTGCGACGACCGGAAACACGCAGATTTCCTCCTCCCTCGCCGAAGATCCGATCGAACCGCTTGGGAAGATTCACGCCTATAGACAGCCCCTCACGTCGGCCCTCTTTTCGTGCATCCTTTATCTGCTGCAGAGCGCGGTTTTCTCTTTGATCCTTCATATAAGCTTGCAGCCGGCTCTCCGGATAACTCGGCGCATCCACCGCGATCGGGATCATCTCCTCTGTTCGATGATAGGTGGTGTTGAAAACGAGATGATTATGTTCGAAACTGGAGTACTGAAGGGTCGGCGTATATCGGAGTTGAGGAGTAAGAGGCGCCCTGGAATAAGGGAACATCGCTACAGAGAACCGATCGAGCGGTTTCAGAAACTGCGAAACTTCGTTCGATCGAAAATCAAGGACCGGCTGAAAACCGACCTCTGCCTGCAGCGAAGGCATGGTTGCCAGCGACACCGAGACGGTCATCGCGGACAACAGAATAACTCTGTGAATAAGTTTGTTCACAGTCTCATCGGTTAAATAAAGCTTTAGCTCTTTAGATATCAGTCAATAGGCATACTCCTGTCAGAATTCGCCGACCTGAACCACTTCTTCCCTCAGTTCAAGGCCGAACTTCTCCAATACTCTCTGTTTCATTATATCGGCCAGTTGCCGTATATCTTTTGAGGTCGCATTCCCCGTGTTGACTATTATGTTGGCGTGCTTTCGGGACACGGTCGCATCACCGACCGACAGGCCCTTCACACCGGCCTCATCCAGAAGCTTCCCGGCGGCCAGTTTGCCGTGCGGCTGAGTCGCATCCGGGATATTTCTAAAGACGCAGCCCGCAGACTTCTGATCAACCGGGTGCCTCTCTTTGCGCAGAGTAAGGATCTCTTCTATGCGCTTGCTGATCGCGTCCGCATTTCCCGGTTGCAGTCCGAACCTTGCCGATATGATGATCTCAGCCGACTCCTTCAGGATCGAATGGCGATAGTCGAACTCGCAGTAGTCAGGTCCGACTGTTCTGGTGTCGCCCTGACCTGTAATCAGAGTAAGTTCTCTCACGATCTGGCCGATCTCGCCGCCAAAAGCTCCTGCGTTGCCGCAAATCGCGCCACCAACAGAGCCCCATATCCCGGCTGCGAACTCTAAGCCCGTCAATGAGTTAGTCGCGGCGAATTCAACCAGCGATTGAAGGTCCTCTCCGGCCCCTGCCTCTATTTCGGTTGAGCCGATCAGCTTCAGTCCCTTCACCCCAACCCTGATGATCAAACCATCAAAACCCGAGTCGGAGACAAGCAGGTTTGAGCCGCCTCCGATCAGAAAGAATGGAATCCCCAGTCTTTTTGCTCCGGTTACAGCCCTTACAATCTCATCTGCCGTTTCGGCGACAATGAAATAAGCTGCCGGTCCGCCCGTTCCATAGCTGGTCAGCGGGGCCAGCTCTCTCTCGGTTTCCAGATTTGGCCCCAACGCTTCAACCAGGTCGGCCTTTGGTATATTCCGCATAACTGAAAGCTGCTCAACCATTTCAATCACTACAATATAGCTGAAAATGCTCTCAAAACAAAGCGAAAACGGGTGCTGGAAGGCTGTTATAACCACCCGAATGCTCAGCAGTTATACACCCGGACGGCTGCTTCGCCCCACTCGAAACCTCTGCCATTTTTGCCGGTCAGTCGGACCTGGATTCCGCCTCTTCGTCGGGGCTGTCTTTCTCATCAGCCTCAGCACCTGCCGAAGTCTTCTCGTCCTGCTCAGTCTCTTCCTTATCCGAGGCAGCTGCTTTCTCCTCCTGTTTTTCCCCGGCCGATTCCCCGGCGGCGTCCTTCTTGGCCTCGTCGACATAATTCATTTGAGCTTCGAAGATCACCTTATTTAGCAACCCCTTTTCTTCGTCGGTCAGGTTGCCCACGGTCTTGCGTTTAAGCATCTCCAGAAGATCGATACTGCCCTTGGCCTGAATCATATCCCGCTCGATTTTACCCGACAGGGGTGATGCCATCTTGCCCATCTGCTGCATCGCCGCGGCATGCAGCGATACCACCAGCTGGTAGAACTGCAGGTCGAACTTATCCGCCATGTCGTTCATATTGTTCTCCAAGTGTTGCCGTAATCCAATCCTTTCCCACAGGCTCAACCGCCACCGAGCTTAACTTCACGACGGGAGGCCGATTCACTCAAGTAGGAATAAAGCCTGCGGTGGTCGGCGTCAAGCTGCTTCTGGTCATAAAAGAGTTTTTCCACCATGTCACGGGATGCCTCCAGCAGGTCTCGATCCCGCCAGAGATTGGTGGACCGAAGCTCCGGCAGCCCCGACTGGCGCGTACCGAATATCTCTCCGGGGCCGCGCAATTCGAGATCGGCCTCGGCGATTCTGAAACCATCGCTGCATTCGGCCAGATAGTCCAGACGCCGTCGGGCTATATCGGAAATCGGCGGATGCGCAACCGCGTAAACGACCGACTGTTTCTTCCCGCGGCCGACACGTCCCCGCAGTTGATGAAGCTGAGCCAGCCCGAAGCGCTCGGCATGCTCCACCACCAGCATCGTCGCGTTGGGATTGTCAATGCCGACTTCTATCACCG
>CP070824.1:1743467-1746183 GCA_020344395.1 Candidatus Zixiibacteriota bacterium
GGCCGGGTGGCCCATCCGCGTGCGGGTGGGTCTCGTTTACTGACAAACCTGCTCTCCAGGCTTGAAACTACCTCGGGGAACATCCGTAATCAGACCAGAGAGACTGTTTCCCACAATCTATGAAACACCAACCCACCTTCAAACGACGTAACCCGTCCCTCGTGCTTGTGTGGACGTTCGGGCTGTTTCTGCTGATGCATCTGAATCAGTACGCCGGAGTGCTGCTGGGTTCGGCTCTCAGCGGTGCCGGTTTCGAGTCCATCATCAGCGGAGAGTTCTCCGACCACAGAACGTTACTGGCTAAAGGACTCGTTGGCGCCATCCTAGGAATACCACTGTCCTTTCTGGTGATAAAGTATCTCTGGCGGCGCAGTTGGGACTGGCTATGCTTCAGGTGGCGGCCGGGCCTGTTGCTCGGCGGGGTATTAGCCGGATGTGCCCTGTCCGCCGTCGTAGTTGGCGTCACGTACCTTTTTGACGCGGTCAAGTTCACTCAGGCACCCGGACGCCTGACCACAAACCAGCTGGTGTCTTTGCTGTTCGGGCATGCTGGATGGGCCTTGTTCGTGGCGGTGGCGGAAGAATCGGTGTTCCGCGGCATGGCTGTCCGTGAATGGGCCAGCAGGTGGGGCTGGGCGGTTGCCATTGTCCTTGGCGGAGTCTTCTTCGGAGTTGTCCACCTCATGGGGCTGCTACCGCATCTCAGCGTTGAGGATGCGGCCTGGGTTGTTTTCTGCGGTATCTTGGTCAATTGGCTGTTTGTGGCGCTTTACATCAGGAGCAGATCTCTCTGGCTGCCGATAGGTTTTCACGCCGGCTGGAATTTCTCACTCAAAGCGCTTTTCGGAACCACCGTCAGCGGCAAAACATCGACAATGGCGCTATACAATTCTGAACTGTCAGGTCCTGAATCACTTACCGGTGGGCAGTTCGGCATCGAGGCCTCATGGGTTTCCCTGATCGTCTACATTCTTGCCGCTGTCCTCGTTCTTTATTACCCACGTTCAGGCACAGTACAACTATTACATCCACGCCCACAGAACTCCGACAGGGAAGACCAGGCCGCTTGATTATTTCCTAGAACCTTCGCCTTCAGCCTCCGTATACTAAAGTCGGCAAAGTACCAACCAGGGCAAGTGAAATAAAGTTGCGCATGAGCCTTTTTGGCTGACGTCGGGAGTGGTGACAGTTTGACATGAGGTGAACTATCATTAGGCATCACCTCGGAGCTTCTTGATGCGGAGGAAACCCAAATGACTCGGCGTACAACCATCCTGAAACGACGCCTGCTTCTGCCGCTGATCGTTGCCCTGCTGCTTGGCGGGATCGCGATTGCCGATGACGACTGGAAGCCGGTGTTCAACCCAACCATGTCAACCGTGAGGACGAGCGGGCCGATCAAAATAGACGGCGACCTGTCAGATCCCGGCTGGCAGGGCGTGGGACAGGTAACCAACTTCGTAGAACGATTCCCCGGAGAAAACACCAGACCGGAGGTGGAGACTAAGGCCCTCATTACCTATAACGATGAATACCTCTATGTCGGCTTCATCTGTTATGATGACCCCTCCCAGATCCGGGCCACCATGTGTCAGCGCGACCAGTTCAATGGCGATGACGCGGTACGCTTCATGGTTGACACCTACGGCGAGGCATCTATAGGCTACGAGTTTCTGGTTAACCCGTACGGCGTGCAGAAGGACCGGCTGCATTCGGCCCAGGGTGGTGGCACCGGGTACGATCTGATCTGGGAATCGGCCGCCACGATTACAAGTACAGGCTACCAGGTAGAGATCGCCGTGCCGTTCAGAAGTATACGCTTTCCCGGTACGGATACTCAGGTCTGGAAAGTCGATTTCCAGCGCAACCGTCCTCGTGACAGTTACTATACTTACTCCTGGGCTGCCAACGATCGCAACGAACAATGCTACATGTGCAAGTGGGGTACGGTCACCGGAATAGCCGACGTTTATCCCGGCAAGGGGCTGGAGATCCTGCCGACCATGGTCGGTGATCAGTTTGGTGAGCTGCCGAACTGGTCGACTGATTCCTCGTTTCGCAATGAGAATCCCGATGCCGAAGTCTCGCTCGGAGGCAAATACTCAATCTCATCCGGCATGACGCTGGAGACTTACTACAATCCCGATTTCAGCCAGATCGAAGCTGATGCCGCCCAGATCGATGTAAACTCTACTATCGCTCTGTTTTTCCCGGAGCGACGACCTTTCTTTCAGGAGGGAACCGATCTTTTCAACACGCTCTTCAATTCCTTTTACACTCGCACCGTCTACGACCCCCTGTTCGCAGCCAAGCTCACCAGTCGCACGGACCGGAACAGCATGGCGTTCATAACGGCAGTTGACGAAAGATCACCCTACACGGTGCCTCTGGAGGAAGGCGGCAACACCTTTGACGTCGGAAAGAGCTATGTGAACATGCTGCGCGGGAAGCGTGCCTTTACCAATGGATCGGAAATAGGATTCATGCTGACTGACCGCCGTTTCGAAGGGGGTGGTTCCGGTTCCATTGCCACCGTGGATGGCCGCATCAGGTTGTCACGTACCTACAGCATCATCGGGCAATTTGTAGCAGGCCATACGACCGAGCCGCACTTCTTTACGGACAGCCTGCAAGGCATGCTGGACACTATACCTGTGAGCGATCAAGCCGCCTTTCGCGATTCGGTCATGAACACGCGGGGAAGTTTTGATCACGG
>CP070824.1:1746283-1752944 GCA_020344395.1 Candidatus Zixiibacteriota bacterium
ATGATGACACCAAAATCGTATGAGAGCGCTATGTGGTGCCATTCGTTCAGTGCCACGCCCACATCAGCATGAAATCGCTGCGGTGCGCCATCGCCGCAGACGTCGGCACCCAGATAGTCATCACTGATGAGAGAATACTGCAGATACGGCGAGCCGGGCGGACTTTTGTCGATAACCCGCATGTAATCGCTCCTGCCCGTCTGAAAGATCCAAACTTCCAGCGTATAGGTATTGCCAAGGTTCAGCCCGGTGAAGTAGGGAACGGTTGCGTAAGTACTGCCATTATATTCGAGCGCAAACTCGGCCTCGCTGGCGCCATAGTAGGCATCGCTATGAGTGCTGAGATCGTAGATATCTGTTACTACAAGAAAGTAATAGTAGTCGGTTGTGTCTGCGGTCACATAATCAAATACGGCTGTGTCGATATCGGTAAGGGTGGTCAGCACTTCGTCGGAAAGCTCGAATTCTGAATCGACCGACCGCACCAGTTTATAGTCTGCAAAGTCCCAGATTGTAGCTGGAGTCCACAGAAAACGGATTCTGTCGCTGTACCGAAGAACGCTGTAGATAACCGGCTTCGGAGGTGCAACATTGGGCGTAGTGACCTCCTCCACCGCGCTGGCGGCCATGCGATCAAACACATCCTGAACCAAAACCTGGATGTAATAAGTAGTGGTGTCACGCAAGTCCATGATCGTGTATGCTGTATCCACGGCATTGAGAATATCTACTGAATGCAACGACGGATCACCCGATGACGCCGTATCATATCTCAGTACATACTTGCCGAAGTCGACATCCGCGTTGGCGCTCCAGACCACACGAGCCGTCGTACCTGTTACACTGTCGATGGCATGGATTATGGGAGCGTCCGGGGTGGCCAGGCCAGTGTCAATGACACAGAGTACGGTGGGCGAGCCCACCTTGTTCTCGTCAGTGTCGTAGGCCACACCATAGATTGAGTGCACACTGGCATGGTCTTCGGCTGAGGCGTCCCAGATTACCGAATACGGCGGGGCGGCGTCACTTCCTACCCAATTGGCATCAACGTAAAACTTGACCTCGGCGACGCCTTTATCATCGCTCGCCGTGGCAACCAGTTCGACATAATCGCACACCGGCTCATCGTTAACCGGCGACACTATCCTGACCGACGGAAGCGGGCTCCGCTCTACACCGGTTCCGGTATCGGCGTCCTCTTCACATCCCGTAGCTACTGCCATGATGAGTAAGGCGGCGGCAAATAGCAGACAACTTCCCTTCATATCACCCTCCTGCTCGAGGCTACCCGAATGTCACTCACTGGAGTATGGGTAAATCGGTCCCGGATGTCAAGGAGTATTCATAAGGATGCCTGTTCCAGACCACAGACAGGCCTTACCCAGTGAAGGTGTCCTGACCTCAGCCCCGCAACAGATAACCTACCCAGCCCTCCCCCCTGCCTTTACCCCTTCATCTGTAATATGCGCCGTGATCAGGCGGATGGGAGTGACATCAAAGGCCGGCGAGTAGACCTTCGTTCCTTCCGGGGCGGTGCGTTTGCCGAAGCCGGAAGTAATCTCGTCAGCACCACGTTCCTCAATCGGAATCTGTTCGCCTGACTCAATAGCCATATCCCAGGTCGACATCGGCGCCGCGACGTAGAACGGGATATTGTGTTCCCTGGCCAGCACGGCGACTGAGTAAGTACCAATTTTGTTGGCGGCATCACCGTTGGAGGCAACCCTGTCAGCCCCGACGATGACACAGTCGACTTTCCCCTGAGCCATCAGCATGGCGGCCATGCTGTCACACAGAAGCGTGACTTCAATCCCCTCCTGCTGAAGCTCCCAGGTGGTAAGCCGGGCACCCTGCAATAATGGACGCGTCTCGTCGGCAAACACACGGAGGTTCTTCCCCTGATCGCGGGCGGTGTAGATAACCCCGAGTGCTGTCCCGATCCCGCCGGTGGCCAGTGCCCCGGCGTTGCAGTGAGTCAGGATGGACCAGCCGTCCTGGATGAGTTCTGCCCCGTGCCGCCCGATGGCCGCACACATCTGACGATCTTCCTCATGAATCGCTTCGGCTTCGTTCCAGAGAGAAAGTCTCGTCTTTTCGACATCCATGACGTCCACTTCACGCAGTGAGTGCATTACCCGGTCGACCGCCCAGGCCAGATTCACGGCGGTAGGCCGGGCAGCCTTTATCTCAGAGGCGACTTCAACGAGGTATTCAGGTTCGAGCCTGTCCGTCTGATGAGCGGCCACGGCCACCGCGTAGGCTGCCGCTATGCCGATCGCCGGCGCACCGCGAACTTCAAGACGCTTGATCGATTCTATAATGTCCCGATAGTCGTCGAGTTCCTTGTATATGAGTTCGCCCGGGAGCCTGGTCTGATCCAGGAGCCGCAACTTATTTCCGGCTCGCCTGAGATGGTCGATTTTCATTTCTATTCACCCATGATTTGAAGAATCAGTTTTCGGTTGCGCGGTTTGTTGTCGAATTCGAGAAAGACTACCTGCTGCCAGGTGCCAAGCATGAGTCTCCCGTCTCTGAACGGCACCGTGATATCAGGACCGATCATCGCCGCCCGCAAATGTGAAAAACCGTTGCCGTCATGCCAGGTCTCATCATGATCATAGGATCGATCCGACGGCACGAGTTTCTCCATAAGCTCCGGTACGTCCTTGAGCAATCCCGGTTCATATTCTATGGTGGTCAGGCCGCCGGTGGAACCCGGTACGAATACCGTGACGACTCCGGACTTAACATCTGACTCGGCCACCACTGAAGCCACCCGGTCGGTTATGTCAAGGATATGTCCGTCCCCACTTGTCTTGAATTCAATTGACTCGGACTTTACCACAACATCCTTCGTACGCTTAGTTGTAGACGAATCTCTTGACCTTTTTGGTCGAGGTCTTTTCAAGTTCGGACAGTTGGATCTCGAAGCCGGCAATCCTTTTGTATGTTGCGATCTCCTTGTTGACCTTGCCGACTTCCTCCTCTATGACGGACTCGACGCGGCTCATATCGGGATTGTCAACATCCACGGAGAATCGCTCGTGGAACCGCTCAATATCCGGCACGATCAGCGCCCGCACTTCTTCACCCTGGCGGTTTTCTCTCTTCCTTCCGAACACCAGTGTTTCCAGGACAAATGGAGAGGCGGTCAGTTTTTCCTCCAGTTCCTCAGGATAGATGTTCTTCCCGGCTGCTGAGACGATAAGATTCCTGGCTCGTCCTGTTATGTAGAGGTGACCGTCCCTGATGCAGCCCAGATCACCGGTATGAAGCCACCCCTCGCGGACCAGCTTGGCGGTATACTCAGCGTTGCCCCGATAGCCGGGAGTGACATTGCCGCCGCGAGCGGTGATTTCACCGATGCCAGTTTCGTCCGGATCGGCAATTCTAATGTCAACTCCGACCAGGGGAGGCCCGACCGAGCCGAATCTAATGTCTTCAGGTCTGTTGGCTGACAGCACCGGAGCGGCCTCGGTAAGCCCGTACCCCTCCAGAAAGTCAAAACCGATCAGGTTGAAGAATCTTGCGATTCTCTGGGCCAGGGGAGCACTTCCCGAGACCATAATGCGTATGGAGTCCAGGCCACCCTTTTCTCTAAGCGGTCTGAAGAATCGTCTGCCCCATTTCCTCCCGAACCTCCAGCCCACCGATGAAAGCGAATACAGAACTTGAAACATCATCCGGCGACCCATCGGGGCTTCGCGTATCTTACGAACGATTGAGTCGTTGAATTTCTCCCAGAGCAACGGGACGCCGCACATTACGGTCGCGTGGCTGTAACTGATGTCCTCAAGAATCTCCCGCGACTTGAGCGACCGGGCATAAACGATCGATGCACCCGTCAATAGCGGAACCAGAAAACCACAGGTTGCCTCAAAGGTGTGATGAAGCGGCAAAACCGACAGGAAGATATCATCCTCATCAAAATGCAGCGACAATTGGATCGATTCGACGTTGGAGAGCAGGTTTTGATGGGTCAGTTCCACGGCCTTTGGAGTGCCGGTGGTGCCGGAGGTGTAGATCAGGACCGCCGTTGAAGATGGCGGCTCGATCTGCATGTTGGCGGTTTGATCAAGCAACCGGTGCCAGGAATGCCTGGAGGTCTGCTCGAAGGAGAGCAATTTGAGTTTGCGATTGAACCCAGCCAGCATACCTTCGAACCTGCCGGAACAGAAAATCACCTTGAGACCGGCATGCTCGATAATGTACTCTATTTCGTTAGGCTTGAGGTTGGCGTCGATCGGCACGACCGTCTTGCCGGCGGCCAGAATCCCGAAGTAGGCAATCGGCCACTCGGGACGGTTTTCGGAGAGCACTCCAATCTCGGTCTCTTTTCTGAACTCCCTGAGGTTCAGAGACGCCCCGAGAGCACGCACGAGTTCAAGCACCTCCTGATACGTATACGCTCGTCCGCGACCGCCGTCCCCTGTCAAGGCCACTCGGCCTGAAAATCGTCGAGCAGTCTCCTCGAAGGCTTGCGGTATTCCACTGAAACGGGACAGTTCACCGTGGCTGGGAGTGGGCATGCAGGCATATTAAGTAAAAGGCAGAGCGAACAAAAGAGCTTTTTACGGGCATAAAAAGGCCGGAGAGTGTCAATCCTCTCCGGCCCATTTTACCCCTGTTGGCAGCCCTATTCAACCGTAATAATCAATGTCTCCACGATCAGGCCACGAGGATCGGTATCGGTGCAGGTAATCGTGTAATCGCCTGCTGCGAGCGGAGCCGTCCACTCGTAACCGGAAGCCTCCCCGTATGAGTCAGTAGTCTGGGAAGCACCAGCAATCACACCGCCGGAGGCTACCGCGTTGACTGTGTGGTCAGCCAGCGGGTTGCCCCAGCGATCCATGATGGTCACGGAGAAAGATACCACTTCACCCGGTGCGGCAGTGTTCTGACCGTTGATTTTCGAAGTACCGGTGTACGCGTTCCCGGTCAACAACGAACATATCATCGTAGTCGAGGCGCCCGCCGTCACCCAGTAGTCGACATAGTCGATGGCGCCGACGCCGTTGTCGGTCACTCCGCTCCGGGAGCGATCAACCGCCAGGGTCCTGGAAGTGACCGTAATCCTGGCATCGGAGGAGTAGCAGCCATCCTCGAACGTGCCACCGGCCGTCCTGACGTAATTAGCGTCGGACTTGAACTCGGTTCCTCCAACGACCGGATTGCCATTCAGGTCGACCGCAGTCATGAAGGCAGTGAACTTATCTTCACCGTCGGCCACCAGGTTGGTTTCCCAGCCGGTGATGCGGAGAGTGTCGGCCAGGTGCGTATTAAAGAAAGAGGAACTGCACCTGACGGTTCCGCCGGCCGTTTCAGCATACACCCAGATAACACCGTCGGCACTGCCTATATTGTTACCGGAGATCCAGTCCGTTTTCGCAATCCCCTCGTTGAAAGCAGTACGCTCCTCGTGAGATTTCATGGTTCCTTCGTCGGTGGTAAAGTAAACCACGGTACTGTCGTTGACCGGGTTCATATACTGGTCGGCAACAACGGCTGTTACCTCGTTGAACATGCCAACGTTGTCCCAGTAATCGACATTACATTCCCAGGCTCCTACGACTATGTAGGCGGGCGGACCTGCCGAGATCAGAATCTGGGTGGCGTTGGAAAGGACGGTGCCGTGGGTCGCCCGCAGACGGAGAGTACCCGATACCGTTCCTGAATGAACTCTGGTCGAGGCCACGCCCATGGTGTTCGTGTATTCACGGACCGGACCCGTAGTGCCATCTTCCAGGTGGGCTCCGCCGCCCGGGTCATCCACCATGAAGAAGTCAATGGGGACTCCACCGCCGACCGGGTTGCCACGTGCATCCAGACCGGTGGCATACAGTGTCGCTACTTCAATGCCACCCGTTTGAGTCACCGCTATTTGAATCGAGTCCGTCATGAGGAAAATCGAATGAATGGCCGTATCCGGAATCAACTGGATCGGGTAATCACGACTCCCACTGGTGCGGGGATCATCGATAGTCATCTTGATATAGGCCGTCTGCGGCAAGACTCCGGCCGTGTAGGTAAAGACCGCTGTTCCGGTACCGCCGCCGGTTGTGACCGACGCCGGAACCTGACCTACTATATCCCAAACCCCGTTATTGTTGGCGTCCTGGACAAGGTTATCGATACCTGGCGTCCAGATGCCGTTCTGATCGATATCGGAGAACCACTCACCTGCCACCAACTTCACCATGGTGCCGTCTGCCACCGGATCCCCGAGGATATCTCTGACTACAATGGTAATCGTCGATTGGTCGGCGCCGTCAGCGACAATAACGGTGGGGTTGGCGCTGACACTGATGGATCCCTGGGTGGACATGAGCTGAATCGAGAAATCAGCGCCACCAGATATACGAGGATCGACAATGGTAGCTTTGATGTAGGCGGCTCCCGGAGTGGTTCCTGAGATATAATTGAATGTCGCTTGACCGGCACCCCCGGCTATGGTCACGGTGGAAGGGACCAGACCATTGGCATCCCAGGTACCGTCGTTATCTATATCCTGAAGGACAATATCTGTCCCTTCGGTCCAATACCCGCTCGAATCTACATCCTGAAACTGCTCACCGGCAGCCAGTCTGATTTCAACGCCATCAACGGCGAGGTTGCCGTTGCCGTCGCGCACGGTAATTGTGACCTGTGAGGTATCAAGACC
>CP070824.1:1753044-1769257 GCA_020344395.1 Candidatus Zixiibacteriota bacterium
ATCGCGTAAATCTCGATGAGGTTGAGCATTTCTTGAAGGGTCAGGGTTTCTCCTGTGCCTGTGGCGGACGCGACGATCTGTTGTATGTCGCTGTTACAGATCTCGACCAAGTTGCGGACGCCCGTGATGCCGTCGTCAGCAAGTATGGCTTTCACCATTCAGCCGTAAAAGTCGTTGAAGTCAAGAATATCCCCAAGAGTCCCTCCGGCAAAATCCAGTACGAACAGGTTTTCAAAGCGGTACCTCTGTGACGGACATGGAGAACATATTTTCACTGCCGCCGTACGAGATGCTTTCCGGCAACAAACAGAGACTCCTGGTGGACAGGCTCAATCAACTCAATGTCCATCATCAGAAGAGATGTGAGCCCTACCGTAAAATCCATCGAGCCTGGGGCACTCTGGGCCGGGAGTTTGACATGCTGGAAGAATTTCCCTTTCTTCCGATCCGCCTGTTCAAGGATTTCGACCTGATGAGCATCACTCAGGAAGAGGTAATTAAGACCCTGACTTCGTCCGGGACAACCTCGTCCGAGGTTTCGAAAATCTATCTGGACCGCACGACATCCCAGTATCAAACCAAGGCTCTGTCGATCATCATACAGGATTTTATCGGCAAGCGACGGCTACCTATGCTCATTATCGACTCCCGCGATGTAATCAAGAACCGGCGCCAGTATTCCGCCAGGGGGGCCGGGCTGCTGGGATTCTCCAATTTCGGCCGCGATCACTGCTATATCCTCGATGAAAACATGAGCCTCAAGCTTGATGAATTGCAGGGCTTCCTGGATGTCCACCGGGGCGAGACGGTACTCCTGTTCGGGTTCACTTTCATGGTCTGGCAACATTTCTACAAGGAGCTGACTCGGCGTGGGATCTCACCGGATCTCAAAGACGGCATCCTCATTCACAGCGGCGGCTGGAAGAAACTGAGCGAAGAAGCGGTCGACAACATCACTTTCAAACGGGCACTGAACGAGGTGTGCGGTATCCGGCAGGTGCACAACTTCTATGGCATGGTCGAACAGGTCGGCTCGGTATTCATGGAATGTGGTGAGGGTTATTTCCACGCCCCGGTCTATTCGGATATTATCGTGAGAGAAACCGACAACTGGTCGGCGCTCGGTTTTAAGCAACCCGGCATCGTTGAACTGGTCTCGGTTCTGCCTCACAGCTACCCCGGGCATGTATTACTGACCGAGGATATGGGCGAGATCATCGGTGAGGATGACTGCCCCTGCGGAAGAAAAGGCAAGTATTTTCATGTCGTCGGCCGCGTGCCGAAGGCGGAAATACGGGGATGCAGCGACACATACGCTCTTGAGGACGAAGCCCATGCAGTATGAGCTCATCATTCCTGACGAGGCCGATGTCGACAGCCTGTGCGGCCAGAAAATACTGCCACCTTTTAGTGACGTCACGCTGGCATTCGTCGAAGCAGTCTCCAGCCGGATTCTCAAGGACGCCAGTTTCCGACAATTCCCGGAGATAATGGCCGCAGCTTTCTGGATGAGGAAGGCAAACATGGTCAGGCTGAAGACAACCTTCGAGAAACAGAGAGGTAATCGTTTGTGGATCGGACGGGGCCTGGTATTTCATATTGCCCCGGCCAATGTCGACACCCTGTTTCTATATTCCTGGTTTCTGTCGATGCTCGTTGGCAATACCAATATTGCCCGACTTTCTAGAACTTCCAACCCGCAAATCGACTCCCTGCTGGTTGTGATCAGCCATGTTATCAACCAGGAGGAGTTTTCTGAGATCTGTAGCCGTAACATGATCGTACGCTACGACCACGATGAAATGACCACGTCATTCTTTTCCGACCGGTGCAACATGCGTGTGATCTGGGGAGGTGACGAAACAATCAGAAGAATCCGGGCGATTCCAATCCCCGCCAGGGCAATCGAACTTACTTTTGCCGACCGATTCTCATTCAGCCTCATAAGAGCGGAAGCCTTTCTCTCCAGTGACAGTAAAGAGGCGCTGGTAAATGACATCTACAACGACGCCTACTGGTTCGAGCAAAATGCCTGCTCATCTCCGAGGCTGGTGGTCTGGCTGGGAGATGCAGACGCGGTGGAGCGCACCCGAACGCTATTTTGGAGGATGTTTGAAGCCCTGGTTGTTGAAAAGCAACCGCCGTGCGCCCCGTCGACAGCTGCTGACAAACTGAACACCGAGTGCTCTGTGGTAATCGCCTCCAGGGGCAAGCCTGTCATTGAAAAGACTGACTCCAGCCGGCTGAATCGGGTGCTGCTAAACGATAGCAGGGACATTAATCGGGACGTGCACCGTGGAGGCGGCATGTTCTACGAGTACACGATCAGTAATCTTGAGGAGTTAGCTGAACTAATTGCTCCCAAAGATCAGACAATCGGCGTGTTCGGTTTTGAGCACGGCGAGTTGAAAGAACTGTTTGCCAACTCTTTGCCCCACGGTGTGGACAGAATTGTGCCTATCGGACAAGCGCTGAATTTCTCCAACGTGTGGGACGGTCACGATCTGCTACGTGAGTTTTGTCGTGAGATTGAAATAACGGCCTGAGGCCGCCGGCGAACGCCAGACAGGGAAGTGTGAGCGAAGAACCAGAAATGGACCGCCCAACAACAGACAGAACGAATCTGTACAGGACTGCCGCGGGTCACCCTGTCGTCTACGCCGACATCATCACCGCTCTCAAGAAGTCCGGGGTTTGCAGAGGTGACTGCCTTTTTGTCCATTCTGACGTTTCACGGTTCGGCCTGGCCGGAAATGTCGGCAGCCGAAGAGTACTGTTCGATCAACTGCTGCAGGCTCTCTATGAGGCGGTATCAGAGAGCGGTACGATTATCATGCCTACTTTCACCTACAGTTTTACTGATGGGAAGGTGTACGATCACGATCACACTCCCTCGACCGTCGGTATGCTCACCGAGTATTTCCGTAAACAGGACGACACCATCAGAACAGTCCATCCCATTTTCTCGGTCGCTGTCCGGGGCACGGATAAGGATTACTTTCTATCCGGTCTGGGCAAGGATTCTTTCGGAGAGGATTCTATCTTCGGTCGACTTCATGCCAGACACGCTCACCTCCTGTTTTTCGGGGCGCCGTTCCAGTCATGCACGTTCGTCCATTATATTGAAAAGCTCGCCAGTGTCCCCTACCGTTTTGTCAAGACGTTCGATGGCACGATCAGAGCAGGTGATCGCACCTTCTCGGACAGTTATCAGTTTCTGGTGAAACATCTTGACCAGGATGTTGTGACTGATCTCTCCCGTCTCGAAGATCATCTGCTTGAAAACGGTGTCATGAAGAAAGTACCGCTCGGGGACGGACACTTATTGCGTGTCAGCACCGATGATATGGTGAAAGCCGGGATGCAATTATTGCATGATGATATATACTTCTTCCTGAAGCATCCGCCCAGATAGAGGTGATTATGATCGAACTGCTGAAAGAACTCTGGTACAAACGACGGGATATTGTATCCGATGGATATGACGAAGCCCTGATGCGTCTCGCCGAAATAATACCGTTTGAGATCAAGAAGATAAAGACGGGCACTAAATGCTGGACCTGGACAGTCCCCGAAAAGTGGACCGTAAGGGAAGCCTATATTGAGGACCTCGACGGTAACCGGCTGCTCGATGTCAGCGAGCATCCCCTGCATGTACTCTCCTATTCCCTGCCGATTAGTGACGTCGTTACCCATGAGGAACTGCTCGAGCACCTGCACACCAACCCGCGAAGACCGGGCGCGATTCCATTTGAATTCAAATACTACGAACGGGACTGGGGCTTCTGCGTTCAGCACGAGCGACTCAGGGAGTTCTCCAAGGATAAATACAGAATCCTGATTGATTCTTCATTCGAAGACGGCCACCTGAAGGTTGGAGATTTCACTATCAAGGGCAAGTCCGACGAAATCATTGCACTCATAGCTCACCTGTGCCATCCGGCCATGGCCAACGACGATATGTCCGGGGTGGTGGTGCTGGTCGATATCGCCCGACAACTCCTCAAGCAGGATAACCACTTCACCTATAAATTCATTCTGGTTCCTGAAACCATCGGTTCGGTGGCTTATCTGAGTCAGAATGAAGATCTGATTCCGAAACTGAAATACGGTCTCTTTCTCGAAATGCTGGGCAATAATAATATCCACGCTCTTCAAACGAGTGCTCAGGGAAATACCCGGATCGACAGAATAGCCCGTTACGTTCTGAACCGGGCAGGTCCTGAATTTCGAGAAGGCCCTTTTCGCAAGGTGGTCGGAAACGACGAGATGGTGTTTAATGGTCCGGGCGTCGGGGTGCCGACTATTTCGATCAGCAGGTATCCGTATCCAGAGTACCACACCAGTGATGACAACCCGGGCATCATATCCGAGGATCGACTGTTGGAGTCAAAGGCTCTGGTGCTGGAACTTCTGCACGTGCTGGACAATGACTACGTTCCCAGGCGCACGTTTAAGGGCCCGGTCTTCCTGTCGGGATACGGTCTCTGGGTTGACTGGCGGACCAACCGCCCCCTGAACGCCGCCATTGAGGATATCATGCTTCGCTTCGAGGGGCAGCTGAGTGTGTTTGATATTGCCGACGAGCTGGGACTTGATTTCCATGAAATTCTGGACTACGTGAACAAGTTTGAGCAGAACGGGCTGGTAGTGCGATCATAGTGGAGCCGACCGATGAAAGTCGCCCTTAAGCGCCTCGTCCGCTGGCTCCTGCCGCGCGAGATATCCCGCCGCATTTACCGCTGGCAGGCTGACCGCTACATTGATAGTCTGACACCCAGCTACGACCCGAACAAGAAATCCCTCCTGGTTCTAAACCACTACTGGGACCAGGACATTCGGGCCCTGCATCAGGCCAACCATCGCTACAATCTGATAGTTGTCGACGCACCAACCCTTTTTAAAGGTGCCAAGTTGTTCTTTTCCCCGGGAATCGTCCAGATCAAAAAAGCATATGAGTCCGAAGCTGCTGAGAATCGCCGTCTCTACCGCGGGGAATGTCGCCGCATTTTTGAACGGCTCCATGACCGTTACCAGCTTTGCGCAATTGTCACTGCCAACGACAACTACTATTGGGTCCGTGAATTCATAGAGGTCGGTCGCGAAGCCGGTGTCCCTACCGTGATGTTGGATAAGGAAGGATTTCTGACCCCGCACACGTTTCGGACAGCGGCCGATCGGATTAAGCAACTCTTCCCGTGTATCTGTGACCACGTCTATGTCTGGAGTGATCGGCAGAGCTTGTACTGGCAGCGCGTCGGTGTCAGGCCGGAATCCATAAGTGTGATCGGTCAACCCCGTTCTGATCTGTTTTTCACAGAAAAGGGCAATGAGGTTGACCGGTATTTTGAAACCGATCAGCCGCTGGTGACTCTGTTTTCATATCGCGATGATATTTGCATCCCCATTGAAGTTATCCGCCAGGAAAATCTTACCTGGTCCCCGATGCGAGATCATACCCACGAACAATTTTACAGGTTTGCCCGGCGGCATCCCAACTTCAACTTCGTAATCAAAGCTCATCCCCAGCAACTCGATCTGACCCGACTGGACAAAAGGTACCGTCGGGACAACCTTCGGGTCATCGGTGGATCGGCGGTGGCCAACGAGCTTATTCAGCGTTCGGAACTTATTGTAGCTTTTCAAACCACCGTAATTGTCGAGGCGATGTTTTTAGACCGGCGAGTCCTTTATACTTTCTGGGACAGGCTAACAGGCCGTTTTGAAAACGAATTGTTCCCCTTCCACAAAGCCGAAGGTATAGTGATTGCGAAATCCGCGGACGCATTCGATGCCGTCCTGTCGCGATTCTTAGCGGGCGACCAATCTGACTTTGACTTTTCAGAGACTCAATTGAAGGCCCGTGACGAATTCGTGAATACTTATTTGCACAAACCTGACGGCCATGTTTGCGAACGTTTCTTTGATTCTCTGGACGAGATAGTGAAATGAGACGACTATTTAGCAATACAGCCATGTCGGGTCTGGACACGTTCATTCTGGTGGCGCTCAACCTTCTGGCTACGCCCATCCTGATCAAGAACTTCGGCGCTGCTGAATACGGGGTTTTCATTTTCTTGAGTATTTTCACCACCTATGGCTTCCTGTCCTTTCTCGACCTTGGTATGGAAGGCTCGTTACTGAATTATGTGGCCCGTTTCGAAGCTGAAGGCAACAGGCGCAGGATCCAGGACAGCCTGACCATCGCGGTCCTCTTCTACGGGAGTATCGGGTTGCTCATCGGTCTCGCCTTATTCTTCCTGGCTGACTTTGTCGACTCCCGCTTTATTGACGATACCGGCGCCCTCCAGAATGCTACCGTCCTGACGGCCATACAAATCGTCTCGGCCAACGTATTCGTTCTGTTTCTCTCTCTGCCTTTCAGAGCCGTTCTTCAGGGACTACGTCGTTTCGTAATCACCAAATCAGTTGATGCGGCCATGACCACCGCCAGATACCTTCTGCTGATCGGTGTTGCAGTCTACTTCCGCCGTATCGACTACGCCTTTCTGGTTATCCTGGGCCTCTCGATTCTCAAGCTTGTGGTACTGATTGCGATTCTGGGATACCGGTTACCCTACTTCAGGTCATATCGCCTCAGATTCGACCTTGCTACCGCCAAATCGCTCTTCAGTTACAGTACCATTTTGATAATCAGCCGCATCATCGGCTTCATCAGCAACCAGATGGATAAGTTCCTCATATGGCTGTACCTGGCTGTAACTCAAATGGCGATCTACGATGTGGTGGTCCGCCCGGGGCACTTGATTCGTATGATCATCTCGGTGATAAACTCAGCGATTATTCCGGAAGTCGCTTTTTTGCACCAGAAGAAGGATACCGAGGCTATCCGCCGACTGTTTGTCAACCTGGTGCGATATGCATACCTGATTATCCTTCCGCTGATGGCTGTTCTCTTCCCTCATATGGAGAGCCTCCTGAAATTATGGGTGGGAGCGGAGTTCTCGCCACACTATTACATTGCCTGGGTGCTTCTGGCCGCTTTCCTTCTGGCTCCGGTGCCGTCGATTGCCTCCACCATGCTGGTTGGAATGGAACTGGTCCGGCAGACCATCTGGATACCGATAACCGCGACGATCATTAATGTCGTCTTCAGCCTGGTGCTCATGAAATTGCTGGGGTTGGTCGGTTTGGTGCTGGGGACACTCGCCGCCGAGATATTTCTGGTTTCTCCATATCTATCAGTGATGAAACGGCATCTTCAATTGCGCTCCCGACATATCACCGGACCGGTGTCAAGAATCGTAATCGTAGCTGTGTTATTCGCCGCGCTTAACACCCTTCTGGTCAATCGCGGCGGGGGCGATTTCCTGCCCTGGCTGCCCGTCGTGGCGGTGCTGGCTGCCGCCCACTACGTCGTAAACTATCGTTTTCTTCTTGACGCCGGCGAACGCCGATTTGTCCTTAGTAAAATCCGAGGCGCGGAAACCGCAATTTAATCAGGACGATAAATGATGTCCACACATGTGCAGAAGGAATCAACGCGTTGACTTTCGTAAACGTCATCGCCGTCCTCGGCTACATTTCTACGCTGGTATATATTTTCAAGAAATATCCGTGGAGCTTTCCCATCTTCGCCTACCTGTCGCTGCCTCAATTGTGGGCGCTGGTTTCCTGTTTTTATAATGATCTTGGAGTCTACAACTTTGAACTGTTCCGCTACACCGTTCCCTCTCTGGCGACAACCCGACTGGCTATATTCTATGTCATCTTCAATGCCGGTTTTATTCTCTTGGCCCGCTTGCTCGAGAGACACCACCTGGTGAAAAGGGACTACCGGCTCAAGGACATTACACTCCAACTGGGCTATTTCAAGCTGATGGCATACGTTTTGATCGGAACTGCTATTCTCTTTCTGTACTATAAGCTCAGCGCGGATGGCATCCCGGCCCTGATGGGCGTTGCCCGACATCGATACCTTGAGGAGGCAGGGCCACTGGCACACATTCTTCTCAACTACGGTGCCTTGATTGCCTTTGCCCTCGGTTTGTTCCGTCGGTCACGAGGGCGGTTTTCTGTCAACGGGATAGTCTTTCTGGCCATCTTCGTTTATGCCATTGCGGTAGGACATAAATCCTCCCATCTGATGCTGATCACCACAGCCTATTTTACGCCCATATTCATTCGTTACCTGGCAGGACAATCGACTTTCAGCTTATTTAGACCGAAGTATATGTTGGCAGGGCTGGTCGCGGCGATGCTGGTCGTCGGTTTTGCTTTCGCTACTTACTATTATGTGTCAAGAGATCACACCTTCGCGCGCACACTGCTGATCGATCGTATCTTTGCCGGGCAGGGCGAAATATGGTGGGCCGTCGACCAGATGGGAGAATCACTCAACGGGGCTTACGACCCCGGACACTGGCAAGACGAACTTGATTATATCCTGTCACCCGGCACCACACCCGCGGAAGACGTGGGTATGCGGTACCTGATGGTGCGAATCCTGGGACCTGAAAAGGCCTACGCCATATTCGATGCCGGGGTGATGTACACCATGGCCTACCCGGCCATCCTGATAGCCACCTTTCCTTACCCCGTAGCCATACTCATTCAATTTCTTGCCGGTATGGTGATGGCGCTCATGCTGTATTATCTGCGGTACTGCCTCATCTACCGCCACCATTTGAGATCGCTGGTGATGATACTTGTGGTCTTTCCGTATGTGGCCATGCTGTTCACGGGCAATTTCTATGTGTTTTTCACCCTGGGGATGGCGGTAAAGATCGGTATACTAATCGGCGCGGAAACGGGTTTCTTCGGACTCATGCCCAGCACCGCACAGCCACGCGGATCGGACAGCCTTCCCGCTTGATATTCCTATTTTGGTCCTCTCAGACTACTAATCTGAGCTGAGGAAGCAACCCTTTGGTCCGTGCAACTCCCCTAGCTTGACAGTACGGGCACATTCACCCCGAAGGCCAGCAGTATCAGGGCTAAGATCATAGCTAGGGCTCCCAGCGTGACGATTCCGCCGACCCAGAGCCAGGCCATTTTTGGAATTCCCATAAAACCGGTCTGTTTCTCCATGAGTTCCTTCCTTGCTATTGCGTAACTTACCCGATGAGACGGATAGAACCCGGTCAATGTTGCAGGCAGTCTGATGTTAAGGCGCCGTCTGGCTGCTATAACTCTCCTTACCGCTGCGACTTATCCGGATACGGGGGCGGCTCCGGGGTTTCCACAGGATGCTCGCGTATCTGCTCCTTGAGGTACCGGATGGCCGCGTCTAGTTGAGCGTCCTCACCCCCAAAAGTACTATGAGGCAGGTTGTCCACCACGATATCCGGATCCACGCCATGGCCTTCGATGAGCCACTCCCCTTCCGGGCCGAAGACACCGGACTCCGCAGCCGAGGCGATGCCGCGATCAACCAGTCGATTGCTCCATGAAAGCCAGATTTCACCGCCCCACGTGCGTGTGCCGATCACCTTGGCCCCGCACAGGCGCCGCAGGCCTTCGGTCAATAATTCACCGTCTGATCCGGTCCAGTCATTGCACAGGACAACCATGTGGCCAGTAAAGGCATACTGCATGTTCGGGTAGGGTTTGCCACGCCTGGCTTGCCACCAGGCCCAGGCACGTCGCGTGAGGCGATTGATAATCCAGGGGTCAATGTTGCCGCCCGTATTATGCCGAAGGTCAATAATCAGCCCCTGACGCTGATAGACCGGATAGAACTCACGGGCAAACGGCCCAAACTGGCTTGTCCCGGTCGACCTGAGATGCAGATAGCCTATTTGTCCCTCCCCTTCCTCCTCCACGATCTGCCGCCTGGTGTATTCCCATTCGTCATAGCGCAGGTTGTGTTCGTCGCTGGAGTTGATGGGCACAACAATCACATCCCTGTTTTTCTTCTGCGACATGTCGTTTACTTTCAGTAGAACCTGTTTTCCAGCCTGATTGCGCAGCAGCAGACCGGGGGAAGGGACCCCGAGCACATCCACACCATTTATTGATAGGATCACATCCCCTTCCTCGATATCCAGGTGCGATCGGGCCAGGGGGGAGAGATCATCGGGGTAATCAGGATCGTTCTTATAAATGTGGTCTATGCGGTAGCCCCCGGCTTCCTGATCTCGAACCAGTCGAGCCCCGAGACCGGCCATTGTAATATCATCCGTGCCCGACCGATGGTCACCCCCTCGCACCGCGGCGTGCAGAGCCTCCAACTCACTTATCATCTGACCCAGCAGGTTAGACAGCTCGGATCGATCCGATATCCGCTCTACCAGCGGCAGGTACTTCTGTAACACGGCCCGCCAGTCAAGGTTATGCATGTTGGGGTCATAGAAGTAATCTCGATGCAATCGCCAGCCTTCGGTAAACATCTGCCGCCACTCAAGGACAGGATCAAGGCTGAACGTCCACCCGCTCAGATCAACCTTGTGTTCGGCCAGGTCTTCTATTTCGGATGACGGGGCGTCGAGCACATACAGGTCATCCTTCTTTCGAATCATCAGTTTCTTGCCGTCAGCGGATAATTCAAAACTGTCGAATTCGGTCAACAGTGTCGTTACCTTAACAGAGTCTGCGTCAATCTTGAATGTTTGCAGCTTACGTTTCCGGTCACCGGTCAAGGGACGAGATGACCAGAAGAGCTGTTTATCATTCATGGCCAGATTGCCATATGTTCCTGCCGGCACCGGTACTTTGATCAAACGATCCTGGAGCCCCTCAAAATTGATCTCGACCCTTACAGCTAACTTTTGCTTACTCTCGTCGCCATCTTTCTTCTTTCCGCCGGAGGCGTCTTCAGCCTCTGTTGCTGTGAGTTCATTCTTGGGTTCGAACGGAGACGGCCTAGCTTCCTTGAGGGGCAACATATAAATATTGGTGGTGTTGTCAAAGAACGGCTCCTGCTGGCGGGTACCCCATACGCCTCCATAAATCGTGCTGTAGTTGCGATCGGATATGAAATACAGCCACGCGCCATCGGGGCTCCAGGCCGGGCTGAAGCTGTGAAAACGGTCGGCTGTTACAACGTGATTCTCTCCCCTCTCGACATCGTGGATGGATATCTGCTGGAACTGATTCTCCGCCCACGATACGAAGGCAAGCCAGCGGCTGTCGGGCGACCAGGCCAACTCTTCAAACCCCCACTTTTCATTAGTCGACACCAGGGTGTGTCGGTTCCTTTCGATGTCGAATATCCACAATTTCTGATCCTTGTCATCATACGCGATCAACTTCCCGTCAGGGGATGGAACCCCCTTCCAGCGAAGCACCGTGCCGTTGTCAGTCCGTTGCTCCGGTTCACCCACTCCGTTGGTCGGGATCTTCCAGAATTCCAGCTCCCCCGTTTCGTCAGAAAGGGCCAGTACCGACTTGCCGTCCGGCATGAATGTCGCCCGTCGATACCGCACACTATCTCTACGCGTGGCCCGCACGAACCTTCCCTTCTTGACCGGGGCCACAAATACCTGCCCGCGAGCCGTCAGCGCTATCCTCTTGCCATCGGGTGACAGATGCGCGGAAGTCAACCAGTCCATTGGCTTCTTGATCCACTTCTCTCGCTTTTGATCAAAGTCGGAGGCGAGTTTGATCTCCAGCTTGCTGGATGCCATGGTGGCCAAGTCGAGCAGGTACAGATCCGCGCCCACGTGGTAAACAACCCGGCCATCCGACAGAGATGCGCTCTGAACGTCCCAACCATCATGTGCCGTGTGCTGTTTCTTATCGGAGCCGTCGGGCAACATCGACCAGATATTCATTGTCCCGTCGCGATCGCTGATAAAAAACACTCGCCCGTCGTGCCACATCGGTTCCTTGCTGGTGCCATCATAATCGCCCGTCAGCAACGTGGCTTCGTCATCCCCCGGCGCAAACCGCCAGACATTCTGGGCTGTGCCACCCTTGTATCGCTTGGCCCAGCTCCCCTGAAACGGCAGGCGTGTGAAGTACAGCGTGTTCTGTGAATTATCGTAACAGCCGTACCTTGCCTGCGCCAGAGGTATGAGCGCGTGTTCCTTGTTTTCCAGGTCGACTGCAATCAGTTGGTAGCGTGGAAGTGTCGAGTGATGCTGCGTACTGTACAACACTCTGCCATCCGGGGTCCATCCGACAACGTATGATCGGTCCCCTTCGTATGTAAGCCGTTGCGGCAGTCCTCCTGCCAACGGCATGACATAGACCTCGGTCGGTCCTTCGTACGTAGCCGTGAATGCTACCCACTGGCCGTCCGGCGATATGGCGGCATGTGTCTCTTGCCCGTGATGAGTTGTCAGCCGTGAAGCCATGCCTCCTTCAATGCCTACTTTCCAGAGGTCACTCTCGGCTGTGAAGACTACGGACTCGCCATGGACGGCGGGAAAACGATAGTAGCCCAGACCGTCGTTGCCGTCGGCGGACACCTGCCCGATGCCGATTGATATAATGATGATTGCAATTGTGATTATCAGGCTGTTTCGTGTGGCTGGAAGCATAGTGGAATCCTCTTAGGCATACAGTGGTTCGTATGATTCGAGTTAATGTATGGTCAAGCCGGAAAGTAGGAGAAGATCCGAAGCCTGACAAGAGAAATCAGGGAATGAATGATTAAGGCTCCGCCAGAGTAATCTCACCGACCTGTACTACCCACTAGTATGCCCAGGTCTTTAATCCGATTAGATCCCAATAAGCCATGAATCCAGCCATAATACAGAGGGCCATTGCTACAGCAGTGAAGTAAATTCTACCTGGTCGTTTCATCTCGCGCCGCCATAAAACACCCAGCAAAACTACATTCGATATTGCTAAACCTGCAAAGGCAATAGTGGCAATGTAAAGGAATATAGTCGTCCAGTCATAAAGCCCAGTAGCCATAGCCTCAGCAGGATCGCTTGAAAATGTAATGAAAATGGCGCCAAATAGTACCAACACAGCGACCGCGGGATTTAGCCTCATCAGTAGGTCCGCGGTCTTAATTGGCTTGCCTTTGAGTCGTCCAATGATTTTGAATATTAGCCAGATCAGGGCATATAATACACTGGAGAATGCTATAACGATACAAGCAATCGCCAATAAACTGTAACCCTTTGGCACGAGGCTGGAGCCTTTGGCATATTCAGCGAAATATACCGGCTCGGCAAAGATTTGATTTCCATCATCATCCAACGCAAAAATCATCGTAGCTTCAGATTGGCTTGACCGTCTAAATAATCCGGGCGCCACCGGAATAAGTTGTGATCGTCTGTTATCGCTGTCAATTTTCCACAGGGTGTCGCCAAGCAATTCCACCCTAATATCCTGTGGTATGAGTTTCGAGGCGGCAGCCATAATCCTTAAGTTGTAATTACTGCGTCGGTAGTAGCCGGTGTATTGTCGCAAATCCTCGCTACTCATGGCCGGCGACGAGGGCATTCTCGGAGATAGCTCGGGAAGGAGAAACTCCTGAATCTGACGACGCAAAGGAGTAAATGCCCGCGTGCTTGAAGTATTCATCAACATAGCATACCCCACCCCATGTTCGGGATAGTAAGCGAAAATCGATGTGTACCCGGGGATGTTTCCTGAGTGTCCCAGGTATTTTATGCCATCCATGTATCGGGTCCGCAATCCGAGGCCATATCCGACAGCCAACCCGGCCCTGCCAGCCGTTGTCGTAAGAGGCTTTTCCATCCGTTCGATTGTCCACTCTGAAAGCCACGGTCCGTTCACTGTCAGGCCCCGTCCGACGAACAGACGTGTGAATCTTGCCATATCCCTTATGGATGAATATAGAGATCGTTTGTACTTGGGAAGCCACGCCACGGGTTCTTCTCCACCTGCATGTCCCTGAGCTAACCCGGCGGACCCGCCCGCCGGCAAACCGAAGTGTGAGTCACTCATGCCCAGCGGATCGAGTATACTGTCGTTCATGTACTCCTCGAAGCGCAATCTGGATAATCTCTCTATCAAGTACCTTAATACTGCATAACCATGGCTTGAATAAGCCATTCTGGTCCCCGGTCGCCACATAAGCCGTCGCGTATTGACAGACATGTCCAAGTAATCGCGGGTAGGAATTTCCGGATCGTGTCGGGTATTGAAGTACTCCCAGTGGTGCAGGTCTTCCATACCGGAAGAGTGCTCGAGTAAATGTACAACACGAACAGGATCAGCCGCAGCCCACGGATTATCGATGACGATTTCCGGTATAAGCTCGTCCAAGGGAGTATCGAGCCCAAACCTTCCCTCTTCAATCATTCGCATAACTGCCACAGAAACGAAGCTCTTGGCGACCGACCCCATCCGAAACAACGTCGAGTCCGTAACGGGACTGCCCGTACCGTGGCCGGTGACCCCGAGGCACCCGGTCCAGAGCACTGAGTCTCCAGAAATCAGAGCCACCGCGAGGCCCGGTACATCGTAATCCGTTCGCAGGCTGTCAAGCTTCCTCTCCAGGTCGGACCAGGACGAGTAATCGGAGCGCGACTCGCCCGCAACTGCAAAGCCACACCCCACTAAAATCAATACAGCTAAAGCGAAGGTTCCTGGTGATTGTGAACGAAGGTATCGCACTAGATGTCCCTCCAAATCTTGTCAACCTGCGCTTTGGACTGGGCGCCAGAGGTTGTCTTTCGATCCGTTACCATAGGACATCTTCGCGGTCAGGATTGTTGCGCTTAGAAATCTCACCACCGTTCCACATGGGGCTGCTAAGCCGCGACATCATAACAACTTACGATCAGGGGAAATTTCTTGAAACTTTACTACGAAACTATTCGTAGTACAGATCAAAGATGTCAATGCACACTCGGCGGAGCACTTCGCCGATTGGATAAATTCACAACCAGGATGACTGACTGAGATGACCGACCGCAAACCAACGGATGCCGAACTTGAGATCCTGAGCGTTCTGTGGAAAAGCGGCCCGTGCACTGTCAAGCAGGTGCACCAGGCCCTGCCGGACCACCACTTGCGAGGTTACACAACTGTCCTGAAACTGCTCCAGATTATGAGCACCAAGGGACTCGTCAAACGGGATGAGCACCAGCGCGCACATATATATGAGGCGGCCGTCACAGCAGAACAGACTCAGCGCAACATGCTGGCCCATCTGGTGGACCGGGCATTCGCCGGTTCGACGAACAGACTGATAATGCAGGCCCTGAAGTCTCAGGGGACTACGGAAGAAGAGTTGAAAGAGATCCGGCAACTGCTGGACAAAATGGAGCACGAGCATAATGACGGAGCAACTCATAACCATGATTGAATCAATATCCGAGCCGGTGGCGTGGGCCATTGTGCACAGTCTCTGGCAGGGTGTCGGCATAGCCGGTCTGCTGGCCATTGGTTTGTTCCTCCTTCGACGACGGAGTGCCTTGGTCCGATATGCCCTGTCGTGCGGGGCCATGTTACTGGCCCTGGTCATGTTTGTATCCACGGCGAAATACATGGTTTCGACGACCGCACCCGCGCGTTCTTCAGCACAACAAGAACGAACTTTGTCGGTGGCTACGGAAACCGGAGCCAGGCCGTCTGTTATTTCCAGTGTGCCGCTTGCGGGCGGACCGATATCACCCGGACCGGTGGTAGAATCGCTGAAATCCGGGCTGCCTTACTTATCTCATATATGGGCGGTCTGTGTAATACTTCTTTCGTTGTATCATCTCTCTGGCTGGTCTAAAGCAAGGGCTCTTGCGCATCAGAGCACCACGGAATTAGATGGATCGTGGGAGGCCCGTTTCGCGCGACTCTGTACCGATCTCGGAGTTACGGGTTACGTTCGACTGGCTGAATCCACCCTGGCCAGAGTGCCGTGCGTGGTAGGCTGGCTGCGACCTGTGATACTAATGCCGGCCAGCATGCTGACCGGCTTGACCACCGCCCAGCTTGAGATGATCCTGGCCCATGAACTGGCTCACATCAGGCGTCATGACGTTCTGATCAATTACATCCAGACTGTTATCGAAACTCTCATGTTCTTCAACCCTGCTGTCTGGTGGATTTCTCACCAGATTCGCCAGGAACGCGAGAACTGTTGTGATGATTTTGCCGTTCGTGTACGCGGAAGCAGGCTAACACTTGCAAAAGCATTGACCGATATGGAGGAGCTGAAGATGAGACCATCATTAAGTGTCGCGGCCGGGGGAGGCTCACTGAGCAAACGCGTTCGCCGCCTGGTCGGGCTACCCCCCGAGGCCCGTCGTCTGCCCAGAATCGGAGCGGCTACGCTCTTTACGCTGGCCATGGTGATCAGCATGGCTCTCAGCCCGGTCGGCCCGTGGAC
>CP070824.1:1769357-1777440 GCA_020344395.1 Candidatus Zixiibacteriota bacterium
GTCGAGATGCCTTCCAACGTCCTGGAAATCCATGTCGGGCGTAAGGAAGTAAAAGTGTTTGCTTAAGATGAAGACTGTCCTGCTATCATGTCTGGTGGCTGTGTTCTCGTCCAATCCTGCTGCAGGTGACTCCACCGAGCCGGCAGCCGATTCGACAGTAGAAGACATCAACCGGGTGGATACGCTCCTCTTTCAACCGACTATCGACACGGCCAAGGCCTTGCTGGTGACCAATCCGGTCAACTTTGAGAGGCATCTGACGCAGACGCCGACCATTGCTCTTTTCAAATCAATGTTCGTCCCCGGCTGGGGACAGATCGGAAACAGACGTTATTTCAAGGCCGCTGTCATCATCGGGCTGGAAAGCTGGTTTATCTACTCGGCTGTCCAACACGGTCGGGATGCGTCCGATTACCGGGCTCAATGGGAGGCCGCAACTGACCTGTACGTCCGGCGAAGCCTCTACGACAGCTACGAGTTCAGTCGCGACAAACGAAACAAGTTCACGTGGTTCGCCGGTATAACCATCTTTGTGTCGATGTTCGACGCTTACGTGGACGCCCACCTTTCGGGTTCGCCTCGCGAGGAACGCAATAACAGAATTGAATTGGAGGTGCAGCCGGACGACTCCGGTGGTGCCAACGCCCGGCTATCGTATCGATTCTAATCGGTCAGGATAAAGTCCTTCACATCCAGACCGTATCTTTCCGGATCCAGCTGACGCACGATTTTTCTTTCGCTCTGGTCTTCCTGTGACAGGTTTATCCAGAGGGGAGACTCAAGCAGACCGTTGCGGTCCCCCACTACCTTTACGTATGGTCGAGATCTGTCCCGGTCATCATTGGTCAGAACGAGGGCAATCTCATCAGTGGACAGCAGAACCAGTGATCCTGCGGGGTAAATTCCAATGATATCGTTGAAGAGCTTCAGCAGAAACGGATCGAATTTCTCTTTCATCTGGTAACGGAGTTTCTTGAAAACCACATCGGGTGACATTCCCTTTTTCAGATAGACGCGACCGGAGGTCAGGGCGTCAAAGGAATCGACAACCGATATTATCCGCGAAAACAGACCCGTCTCCCGTTTGCGGTAATGCAGCACCGGGTAGCCCGTGAAATCATTATTGATGTGATGTTCGAAAGCCACCCGGGCAGCGCGGGCCGTGTGGAGATCCAGCTTCATATTGCGCAGGATGGTCTTGGCTCCCAGGACCGGGTGTCGCTGCATCTGGATCCAGTCGTCCTCGTCGAAGGCGTCAGGTTTCGTAATCAGGTCCTTCGGTAGCTTGATCTTTCCAATGTCGTGAAACAGGGCGGTGAATCCCAACTGTGACAGCCGCGCTCTATCCAGCCCCAGGCGCGCTCCCAGCGTAAGCGCGTATACTGCGACATTTGTCGAGTGTGCATAAGTATAGTCATCGAAATCCTTGATGGAAGCAAGTTCGAGCAACGACGACTCGTCGCGAGTAATCTGATCAATAAGCGAATGCACAACTCGCTTGGTCTTGGAGATATTGACCTCGCGGTCCTGCATGGTATTGAGGACCACTTCCTGAACGGTGGACACGGCCTGGAAGAAAGACTTGCGGGCCATGCTGCGAAAACGGCGCCGGGTCTCTTCATCGATTGACGGAAGATCAGTGTCGACCTCCGCTGCCGACAACAGGGTGAGACTGCTCAAACCGTGTTCCTTCAGGGCCGTTGACAGACTCTCCAGGTTCTCCTCGTTAGGTTTGATTGACGGCACATACCTGAAGAACTTGCTGATCTCTTCCTTGCCAGCGGCAGCCTCGAATCGAACCCCCCCAACACCGAGCAATTTCCATTCTGCCACCACTCCGGCGGCGCCCGAGACGCCTTCGTCATTGAAGCGGACCATCTTCTCGTTTACAAAATAGCGATCGGCGACGATTTTTATGACAACGACGCCGCTTGCTTCACCGACCGCCCTGAACAGCTTGTAGAACGCGTCCATCTGGTTCTGGAAAGCAACATTATTCGCTTCAATAATACGGGCGGTCTTATAGAGAACGAAAAACGAGTTCAAGAGGGCCGACTCGACCTCTCCTGCAAGCACGCGCCCGATAGTCTCTCTGGTTGCTTCAGTCATCCTGGTCTCCGTATATGACTTCTCGACGTCGGTTGAGGGCAAAGGCCGCCTGCTGCTTTATGTCCGGCCGCCAGGATGATGCGAGTTTTACCAGCGCCCGCTCACAGCGGTCTGACCTGTTGAAACTCAGGGCCTCAAACGCTGCCTGCCTGTAAAAACTCAGACTTGAATCACCCAGAGGATTCAGACGTGTGATCAACCCCACCAGATATCCCACGGCCTGGTCTCCGCCCAGAGTTGAGAAGGCGTTCAGGATGCTCTGCTGACCGTCCGAATCAAGCTCGCCGAAAGAGTCATCATTCAGAATTTCGGTGATTGTCTCAAAGGCGGCCGGACCACGCCGCGCCACAATCGATTTCACTGCTTCCGAGCGCACTTCCCGGTCGGCATCACGTACCGCCTGCTTGAGAAGCCCCAGGGCATCGTTATGTGAACAGTCAGACAGGGATTGTACCAGAGCCAGGCGCACCTGTCGCTCTTTATGCGATACAACTTTGCCAAGCTGCTTGAGCGCTGCGGCATCACCTATGCGACACATGATATAGACGGAATTCCGAACCACTTCCCAGCGTCGATCGGAAAGACCCTTCGCCACGACATGTGAGTTTTCTCCCCCTCGCTCTGTCAGGTAGTCGACAAGTGTATCGCGCTGGTGTTCGTGCTCCAGCTCGCCGAGCAGGTCGGTCAATCCGGACAATGCCTCCCATCCAAAGTGATTCAAGTACCGCCTGAGATCTGCAGAGCAGATGCTTTCGTGCCCGTTGAGGGCGGAACTGAGACCCTTGAGGCGATCCCGACTGCCGGCTGCAATCCTCGCTTCCTTCAGACGCTCGGCCCACAGGGCCCGGGTCTCCTGGAGTTCATCCTCGAGTTCCTTGAAGTATCCCAGGATCCGGCTGGCATAAATGAGCTGCCCGGCCTCAATGACTTCATAAAGAACCTTTTCCCCAACTGTGACGGACTCGTAAAACTGCGACATCTCGCTTTCCTGATGCAGCAGCTCCTTTACCAGCTCGCATGTCGACTCATATGGCTCGAACTCCGCATCACCGCGACTCAGCGAGTCGATGTATTCCGTGTCTTCCTCTGTGAGTCTTAGTTCATCGTTGAGGATTATGTTCGTGTCGGGCGCGGCATGCCCGGAACTCTGGACCTCTCCAAGCCCCATCGCATCGGCTGCCGCAGAGGTCTGGTAGGTGGCCGCGTCCATCCCATCCAGGTCCAGCGGGTTCTGGACAACTTCAACGCTTGAGACATGGAGACCCGGTTCGGGACGGCCCGCGGCGTCCTCGGCATGCTCTGAACCGGGAGGGGCATAGGCTGAGTTCACCCCGACACCGTCCGACCCGGAGACCGGCTGTCTGAAAATCGCATCGTAAGATGGAGCTGAATCGGAACCTATCTGCGAATGGCCGGATTCACCTGAATCACCTCCGGCAAAAAGTTCGTCGATCTTTATTGCTCCGTCGTATTCAGCCAGGGCGATGTCTTCAATGGTCGTAAACTGGAAACCGGCTATGTTCGCCTCCCACATAAGGGCAGCCAGATCACGGTTCTGCCCGGGAGAATTCAGGTAGTCTTTGATGACATCCAGAAACCGATAGATCTCCAGAACCTCAAACCCCTCCTTAAACACCAATACGGTTATCCCGGTCTTGAAGAACAACCCGGCCAGGCTTTCTTCCCTGGAACGATCGGTAAAGATGGTCTCGCCGCCCAGAGTCAGGTGATCTCTATGAACAGTAATCCTTGTCTCACCGTATTGCTCTACTAAGGACTCCAGCCGTTCGGAGAAAGACCGACGGAGGGACTTGGGAAGAGGATTGTCGTCCGGGTACATCGAGACAACTTTGATCACTTTGAGCAGGTCTCTCACGATCAGACCGAAATCCTCGATCTTCTGCTTCTGCTTTGTCTCGAAGTCGTTCAAATCCATGGGTATGTTTCCTATTCCCATGTTTTCGGCATAATCCGGCATTGATTGAGGGTAAGTCTGGAATACCCGTATGGCACTCAAGATGGAAGGATACCGACCGCTGCAGGAGTCCTGGTAGCCTAGAGAAGTTCGATATTGCCGCGGTTGCCGCGGATGTGGCGGGTGGCGTTGCGCGTATCGAACACCGCCCTGGCGTTATCCGCGATCCACTGATAGTCAAAGGATGTATGATCGGTCGCTATAACCACCAGATCCGCCTTTTTCACCGCTGACGCGGTGAGCTTTACCGACTTACTTGTTCGCTCACCCCATCGGAAATGAGGCACATATGGATCGTGATACTGGACCTTGGCCCCCCGATTTTCAAGCAGTTTCCAGACGTCCAGGGCCGGGGACTCACGGGTATCCTTAATGTCCCGCTTGTAGGTAACGCCAAGCATAAGAATCGAACTCTTGTTCAGAGCCTTTGTAAATCGCTTATTCATGAAAGCGCTGATCCTGTCGACAACCCATTCCGGCATCTGTGAGTTTATGTCGCCGGCCAACTCAATAAAGCGAGCATAATAATTGAGCGATTTGAGTTTCCATGACAGGTAGTGCGGGTCAATTGGAATGCAGTGCCCACCAAGACCTGGTCCGGGATAAAACGGCATGAACCCAAACGGCTTGGTGGCCGCAGCATCTATGATCTCCCAGACATCGATTCCAAGCCGATGACACATCAAAGCAACTTCGTTGACGAGTCCGATGTTCACCGACCGAAACGTGTTCTCCAGCAGTTTAACCATCTCGGCCGCCCGCGTTGACGATACGGCATGGACCTCCGGAATGGTTGTCTCATAAAATTTCTTGGCAACTTTGGTGCACGCAGGCGTGATGCCCCCCACCACGCGAGGCGTGTTTTCGGTGGTGAACTTTTGATTGCCGGGATCGACTCGTTCAGGCGAAAAGGCCAAGTAGAAATCCCGACCGGCCTTGCGGACCTTATCCTGAAGCAAAGGCAGAATAAGATCTTCCGTAGTCCCGGGGTAAGTCGTTGATTCCAACACGATCAGGGCGCCCTTCTTTACGTACTTTGCCACCCAGTCCATGGCGGCCAGAATAAAACTGACGTCCGGGTCTTTGGTCTTCGACAGAGGGGTCGGAACGCAGATGGAAATGGTGTCCATCAGTCCAATTTGCTTCGGATCTGCCGTTGCTTTGAACTTTCCTGATTTGACAGCCCGGGCGACTGCCCGGCCAGGAACATCGTCTATATCTGATTGACCGGAATTGAGTAGTTTTACTCTTGATTTGTTAACGTCAAACCCAATAACCTCGAAGCCGGCGTCCACCAGCACCATCGACAGCGGCAGCCCGACATAGCCCAGGCCGATGACACCGGCTTTTACCTGTCTTTTATCGATTCTCGCGATAAACCTGGCCGCCGCATCCGGCTCACTCTTTTGTTTCTTTGCCATTTGCATAGCTCCTGTGATCGTTCAATCGGCAGCAGACACTTGATCTCGCCAGTACTCGAGGGTGTCGTGAAGAGTCTGCCTTAACGTGTATCGGAGTTTGAAGCCGACTGATTGAGCAGCCTTGCGATTGCTGCCCCTGAGTACGGGAAGGTCGGACTTGCGAAGTTTTGACCTGTCGACTTCAATCCTGATATCTCGGGTTGAGAGGGCCAGCAGCCGGTTGAGCACCGTTCTTATAGCTACTGCCTTTCCTGAACATAGCTGGTAGACCTCGCCGGCAACCCCCCGCTCGGCCAGCAGGCGATAGCCGCGGACGATATCGCGAGCGTCTGAGAAGTCGCGGCGAGCCCTGAGATCTCCCACAAGAATAACCGGCTCCTGCCTCCCATTCTCTATCTCGGCAATCTGCCGGGCGAAAGTGGGAATAACGAAACTGGTGCTCTGGCGGGGGCCACTATGGTTAAACGATCGGCTCACCACCGCCGGCAGATAGTGATGCCGACAATAGTACCGGGCCGCCTGCTCGGAGGCTGCCTTGGAAATACCATACGGCGATATTGGGTTCAGCGGTTGTTCCTCGTTGAGAGTCTTGCTCTTGGGTGAAAAGATGCCGTAGCAGTCTGCAGAGCTGACATACACGAATTTCTCGAGCCGTCGTAGTTGCCGGGCCGCCTCAAGCATATTGAGCGTGCCATGGAAATTGACACTAAAAGTCAAAGATTCCTGCTCAAATGATCGACCGACCGACGCAATGGCCGCGAGATGGAAGATATAATCCGGCTTGAGTTTGCTTACAGCCGCCTGGCAGTTACCCGGATCCAGAATGTCAACCGTCTCCAGGCTCAGTCGATCCTCGATCGAAGCCAGGTTGCTTGTCGACTCGTTATCAAGAATAGATCCGGAGACATTATAACCCGCCTCCAGCAGTTCTTCGGCCAGATACGAGCCTGCAAATCCGGCAATCCCGGTGATAAAGGCGTGCGGTTTCCTCATCACTCCGTCGACCCGGACAAACGCTCCATATCGGCATCGATCATCATCTTTATCAACTCATCAAACGAAACCGTCGGCTCCCATCCAAGCTGATCCCTGGCGTGTGATGCGTCGCCGAGCAGCAGATCAACCTCGGCCGGTCGGACAAAACGCGGGTCGGTAGTGACATACTCCTTGAAATCAAGATCGAGACAGGCAAAGGCCCGGCTGACGAAATCCTCAACTGAATGTGTCTTACCGGTAGCAATCACGAAATCATCAGCCTTGTCCTGTTGCAGCATCAGCCACATAGCCCGCACGTAGTCACCGGCATACCCCCAGTCGCGCTTGGCATCCAGATTCCCCAGGGCCAGCTTGTCGGCAAGCCCCAGCTTGACTCGAACGGCACCGTCCGTGATCTTGCGAGTGACAAATTCCAGCCCTCGGCGGGGTGATTCGTGATTGAACAGAATACCGGAACTGGCATGAATATCATAGCTCTCACGGTAATTGACCGTGATCCAGTGGCCGTAAACCTTCGCCACTCCGTAGGGCGATCGCGGGTAGAACGAGGTCTCCTCGTTCTGAGGCACCTGACGCACTTTACCGAACATCTCAGACGATGAAGCCTGATAGAACTTGATGCTCTTGTCCACCAATCTGATGGCCTCGAGCATCCTGGTTACTCCAATGGCGTTAAACTCGCCGGTGAGAACCGGCTGCACCCAGCTGGTCGGGACGAACGACTGAGCGGCGAGGTTATAAACCTCATCAGGGCGGTGTTCCTCCATGATACTGATGATAGACAATTGATCCAGAAGGTCCGCCTGCGCGAGGATAAGCCTGTCTTTGATATGCTCGATTCGATCAAACGATTCGGTGGATGATCGTCGAACCATCCCGATTACATCATATCCCTTGTCCAGAAGTAACTCGGCAAGGTATGATCCGTCCTGTCCGGTTATACCGGTGATAAGTGCGCGCATAATATTTCCTTAGAACTCCTCTGGCTATTATACCATTGCTATCGGCTCGTAACCTGACTTTCTTGTTATGCGGTGTTCAGGTTGTGGCCGAATATAGGCATGGTGATACCAATGGTCAAGCTGATCGAGTTTCTGACAGAGGGGATTGAATTCAAGACCCCTTTTTGTTAGTATTACCGCTCAGTGACAGGGAGGATTGATGCGTTATCTCAAGATCGCCTTGATGGTAGCCCTGGTCGGGTCCGGACTGAGTGCTGTTGAGGTCCAATACAGAGGAGCAGGAATGAGCGATGAATACGAAAGCGCGGACGCGCTGCTGGATAAGGCGGATTCTACCTTTCAGAGCGGGGATCTGGGCAACGCACTGCAGGAATACCAGCGTGTACTTGACCTGGCCCAGAAGGAGTTTAACCGATCGGTAGAGACTGAAACGCTGGCCCAGATCGCTCGCCTTCTGCTGAAGACTGACAAAAAGGAAGAAGGGCGCCAGTGGCTGACCAGAGCGGGAGCCAGGGCAGATGACTCCGATCCGATGGGCTACTCCCGTTATCTCGGCGTGAAGGGGCGTTTCGAATGGCAGGATGGCGACCTCAGTGCGGCCCGGAAGACCTTCGATGAAA
>CP070824.1:1777540-1783714 GCA_020344395.1 Candidatus Zixiibacteriota bacterium
TGTGACAATTGTCCCGACGATGTCAATCCGGACCAGGCAGATGGTGACAGTGATGACGTTGGTGATCTGTGTGACAACTGTCCTTCCGATGCCAATCCTAATCAGGTTGATGCCGATGACGATGGTTTGGGAGATGCCTGTGACAATTGTCCTGACGATGTTAATCCGAACCAGGATGATGGTGACAGCGACGGTGTGGGGGATGTGTGTGATAATTGTCCGGATGATGCCAATCCTACGCAGGCTGATGCAGATAGTGATGGTTTGGGTAATGCCTGTGACAATTGTCCAGATGTTTACAACCCCAATCAGGATGATGTCGACGGAGATGGTGTGGGGGACGACTGTGACAACTGTGTTGACCTGTCCAATCCGAATCAGAATGATGCCGATGGTGACAGTATAGGTGATGCTTGTGATGATTGTACGGACACGGATGGTGACGGTTATGGTAATCCTGGCTATGGAGCCAACACCTGTGCCGAGGACAATTGTCCGGATATAGCCAATCCGGGCCAGTTGGATGCCGATGGTGATGGCGTGGGCGATGACTGTGATGAATGTACGGATCTTGATGGAGACGGTTATGGAGATCCTGGTTATCCAGCCAACACGTGTGATTTAGACAACTGTCCGGGGACGCCGAATCCGGATCAGGCCGATGCTGACGGAGACGGAGTCGGTGATGATTGCGATGATTGTACGGATACGGATGGAGATGGTTATGGTAATCCGGGATACGTGAACAACACCTGTCCTGAAGATATCTGTCCTAACGATTACGATCCCGGCCAGGATGACACGGATACGGACGGTTGGGGCGATGCCTGTGACAACTGTCCCGATGATTATAATCCCAACCAGGAAGATTCCGACGGCGACGGCGTGGGTGATGCCTGTGACAACTGTCCTGATTCGGCCAATGCCAGTCAGTCAGACAGTGATTCTGATGAAGTCGGCGACGCCTGTGATATCTGCCCGAATGACTACGACCCGAACCAGGAAGATACGGACGGTGACGGGCCAGGTGATGCTTGTGACAACTGCCCGTCGGATTACAACCCCGGTCAGGAAGATGCAGACGGCGATGGAACGGGCGATCTGTGTGACGAATGCACCGATACTGATGGTGACGGCTTCGGTGACCCAGGTTATGCAGCGAATACATGTGTCGTAGACAACTGCCCTGAGGACTACAATCCTGACCAGACCGACACGGATATCGATGGCGTTGGAGAAGACTGCGACAACTGCCCCAACGATGCCAACACCAACCAGGAGGATGGCGATGGTGATACGGTGGGTGATGTATGCGACAATTGCCCGGACGATTTCAATCCGGATCAAAGCGATCAGGACGGCAACGGCGTGGGTGATGTCTGCGATTACGGTGTGGTCGTCTGGGATACTCTTTCCACCTCTTGCATCAGCCTGACGGCGGCCAACAACGGCAATATGGGTAACGCCGGCATAGGCGGCGCTAACCTTGATTTTTACCGCTCCGGTGATTGCGACTCGGCGATTCCGTGGATCAACGTGTATCTGTACGAGGCCACTCCAGTTATCGGCTATGTCAGAGGAGCGGACACCATTGTCAACTATTCGATATATGGAGACTTCACGTTCCGGGTGGTTGAAGATGCCAACCCGATGATTCCCACACAGGCAGAACCGGGGTTTGAAGTCTACCAGTCCGGCACCTTCATAACGGCCGACTCGACGATAGGCCTGGAGAAGATTTACTGGGCTTCCTCGCCCATCGAGAACTGCAATTTCATGATACAGTGCCTCAAGGCGTATTCCTTTGATGGGGGGACGCACGAGGGAGTGTCAATCGCAGAGGTCGTCGATTTCGACGTGCCCTCTGATATACCTGCTTACAATGATGCGGGCGTGAGAGCCTGGGGAGATCGGGCTATATGGTTTCAGGGTTTTGACACGGGTACCAATGATCCATGTATTCCGTTCAGCCATCGATTGGGCGCGCTGGCCATGCTGGCTCTCTATGAATCATCTGAGTGTGAACTGGTTATGCGTGCATATCCTTATGGTGCTCACACCCTGGACAACGAACAGTATGTGTGGCCGAACAGCGGGTTTGTCCCGGCCGAGTTGTACGAGAACATGCAGGTGGCGGGCATCTCAGAAGCGCCCGTCCAGTCTGACCTGCATGGCCTGATGATTTTCAGGAATGACTACACGGTCAAGCCGAACGATACGCTTTATATCTGGAGCATCCTGCTCTCAATCCAGGACGGTGACATGAACGACATAACCCGTGTCACTAACCGGGCATACTACTGGCTGCAGGACAATTACGTTGAGCCTCCCTGCTTGTGCTGTGAGGGCGTAACGGGCAATGCGAATATGGATGATCGCGAATATGCAGACATCGGAGACCTGGTGGCGATCATCGTCTACCTGTTCCTAGACTACCCACAGCCGTGGTGCCTGGAGGAGGCCAACGTCAACGGTGACCCGGAGGGAGTCGTCGATATCGGCGATCTGACCTACCTGATCAAGTATCTCTTTCAGGGCGCCGAGGAGCCGGTAATGTGTCCGGGATACTGAGCCGGATGTTTCGGCGCTGATATTGCCGTCGGCTAGGGTCGCAACAGCTACACGGGCGGTTCGGGTGCGCCGTAGGTAACCCATTCCTCCTTGGCCGGGCCGTATATACCCGGGACTTTGAGCCCGGCCTGGCGCATCAGAACGGTCATCTGGCCGCGGTGATGTATTTCATGATTAAGCAGCACGGCCAGCGTAAACCCGCGCTTCCAGGTCTCTCCGTAAAGCTCATCCTCTACCTGTAAGCCGGCGTCGTCCCACTTTGTCTTCACCTGTTCGAGGAGTTGCCCGGCAGCGTTATCGTAGGTTTTCTTTATCTCGGCCGCAGTGGCAGGTACCGGTGCCTTGAGGTCAACCCCTTTAAACTCCAGTCCTGTCGCGGGCATCATCTCGGCTATGGTCAGCGCAATATGCCACGCCATGCGGCCGAGGGTGCGGTGATCCTCGGCTACTGACTGCGACAGCGAGGCGTCAGTCAGGGCACCCAGCATCTTGGATGTGTTGCCGGACTCACCGGACCAGGCCTTTTCGAAGTCAGCTATTGATGTGAACATGTCTGTTTATCTCCTTTTCTTGTCTTGCATCTCGGCGTCGATTCCAACAAGGCTCGAAATGGGCGGGGCCGCAATCACATTCGGCAGTCTGCCTGTCAATTTGTGACAGGGAAGATGTTCTCAATCTCACCGAGTGTATTCTGATCGAGCCTCAGGTCGGTAGCTTTCAGGTTTTCTTCCAGCTGGTCCACTGTTGTCGCTCCGACAATGGCACAACTGATTTCCTCACGACCCAGAACCCACGCCAGTGCCATCTGCGCCACCGTCATGCCGTGATCGGCCGCGATAGCGCCCAGTTTCCTCACCCGCTTGATATTTCCATCGTTCAGGTCTTCATCCATCCATGATGTCTCCTGGCCGCGTGAGCCCGTGGGTGTGCCGTCGTTATACTTGCCGGTCAGGAGTCCCTGGGCGAGCGGCGACCAGACAGTTAAACCCATGCCATGCCTGGCACAGGTTGGCATAATATCTACTTCGATGTGCCGATCAATCAGGTTGTAGCGTGGCTGCTCGACAGCGGGAAGGTATCCCTTCCATTCGCGGGTGCAGACGACAGCTTCATCAATCTGGTCGGCATCCCACACCGAGGTTCCCCAGTACAGGATTTTCCCGGCCTGAACGAGGTCCGACATGGCTCGGGCCGTCTCCTCGATCGGCGTCCCGGGGTCAAAGCGGTGGCAGAAGTAGATATCGAGATAGTCTGTTCCTATCCGGCTTAGCGACTTGTCGATCGATTCCATGATGTGCTTCCGGCTGAGGCCGCGGTCGTTAACGTTATCCGACATCGGCCAGAAGACCTTGCTCGAAATTACCAGATCGCTTCGCCGGTAATCCTTGATGGCGGCGCCCACCGTCTTCTCGGCTTCCCCCTTGGAATAGATGTCGGCGATGTCGATGAAGTTGACGCCGCGCTCAATGGCCGTGTGGATAATTGGTATGGCTCTCTCCTGTAAGACCGAACCGCCATAGGTGAGCCAGGCTCCAAGTGATATTTCGGAAATTTTCAGACCGGAATTGCCAACCCTGCGATAGTTCATTCACCCTTCCTCTCTGCGTGAAAGCTCCATGAGGGCCAATCTAACTATAAATCCGCGCGGAAGCAATCCGAGCAGATGTGTCCGTCCTGCCGTTTTCCGGGCGCCAGACCGCCGATTGCTCTGATTGACCAGAGCATTTGTGACACATATATTCGAGCCATGATGAAGATCGCCGGGAGAATTTTCGCTGCCGCGGTTAACCTTTTCGGAGACCGACCGGGCTATGTGCTGGCATTCTGCGCCGGCTTGTTTCTGGCGCTGGGGTATGGACAGGATGGCATCAATCTTGACTCCGCGACATATGCGGTCATAGCGAGAAATATGGCCGAGTCGGGGAGTTGGCTTAACCCTCACTATACAGCGTTCTGGCACAATGCCTTCGGTGAGCACCCGCCGCTGGTAATGTGGGCGCAGGGACTTATTTTTCTGCTGCTGGATCCGAACGATTCGTCCGCCCGGATATTTGGCGCCCTCTGCACACTCGGTTCAGTGCTGTGTCTGTATGCGATAGGGCGAAGGGTGGACGGTCGCGGGTTCGGTTTTCTTTGCGGTGCGGTGCTGCTGCTGACCTACAATTATTTACAGATCGGTAATTCCACCCATCTTGATGTCCCGATGACAATGTTTGTCCTGGCATCACTGCTGGTCTTCCTGATCATGGAGCGTAGCTCGGTAACATCGGGCCGGGCCGTACTGTTGGGTGTACTTCTGGGTTGTGCCTGGCTAAGCAAGGGCGTGGTATCCGGACCGATATGGGTCGGGCTGGCCCTTGCGGTGCTGATATGGCACAGACAGTGGCTGGGACAGCGGCGTTTTTGGCTGATTCCGGCCGTTGCGATAGGCATCATTGTCCTGCACCTGGCCATCGATCAGATTTTTGCCGGTGGCCGCTTCTGGGACCACTACATCCAGGGTCAGATCAGCCGTCGATTTCTGGGCAGGTCGACCGAGGAAGGCAATCCGATGTGGCTGTTCAGCTGGCGATTCGTTCAACTCTACCTTCCGTTTGTTATCCTTCTCCCGATAGGCGCGGTCGAGGTCTTAAGGAAAAGGATCAGGCTGCTGTATCCCGCTCTGATAACGCTCATCCTTTACTGGACCTTCTATTCCACTGCCGCCATACTGTTCTATCATTATTATGTTCCTGTCTATGCTCTTGCTGCGCCGCTGGTAGCACTTCCGGTTTGGCGCCTGCTTGGACCGGCACGCACGCGCAAGGTCGTGGCTGGCTTTGCCTGTCTGTGGATAATTGCCGCAGCCGGTGTCGGCATAGCCGGCGTGCGACTTCATGAGATCAGAACTCCGGAGCTGTATAGCCTCAGGGACCAGATGAACGTGTATCTGTCTGATCGACCGAGTCGCGACGGCGTGGTGGTCGGCAGCGGTGAGCCGAACTGGGATCACGTCGCCAAGGCGGCCTGGTACTGGCGGTCGGATCTCCAGAAGGATACTTCCTTTGCTGCAGCTCTGGCCGGGCTTCAGTCCGGACGTTACGCCTATATTCTCGCTGATAAGTCGGATACATCAATGATCGGAAACCTGGTGACCGCCCGGGTTGAAAATGTTCGAGAACTGGTGACCAACGATAAGATAATGATTTACATCTACTCGCCGACTCCGGCCGCTGACTCGACATGACCGGAAATCATGACTATAGCATACAGGAAGTCAGTTACTGTTCCAATTGACGTATTCGGGCGTTTATGTTCTCCCAGACGTCGGGCATTGATTTGTCAAGGCCTTCAGCCCTGTACATATCGCGGGCTCTTTTCAGCAACTTGAGAGCCCCGGTTTTATTTCCGCGGGCGGCCTGGATCTCCCCCAGGTCTTCGGATGCCTGACCAATGGCTGAATTGTTGCCCAGCCTTTCGGCCCAGGCCAGCACCGGTCTCAGCCATGATTCGGCCTCATCGAATCGTCCCAGCAAGCGATATGTCATGCCCACGTGATAGTCAGCGAACAGCTTGGCCAGCTCGCCCGAGAATTGCCAGTGGTATTCGCGTGCCCTCAAGTAG
>CP070824.1:1783814-1785659 GCA_020344395.1 Candidatus Zixiibacteriota bacterium
AAATGGAAATGATTGAACCCCCACAACGCGCTGACAGGGATAAACGATGCAATAAAGAGCAGGGCCAGGGTGATCGTTGCAGCAATCGCGGCGGGAATGTCATCTCGAATCGAATTAGCTTCGTTTTCAGCCATTTGGCGGTTATCCCCATGCAAGCAGTGAGTTACCGGATACTCCGTTAATAGATAACGAATTGGCAATCTCTTGACAAATCAAGAAATGCCGCGCAGCACCACACAATCTGTATTCTAAAGATTCGGATCGCTCATGGCGCTCCCGGCCCCGACCTAAGTTGTTAATAATACACCCGGTTGCGTCTGCTGCCGCAGCCGTCAATCTTGAAAATTGACAAAGCCCGATGAAAGTCTCATCTTAGGCCAAAACCATGCTGAGTTAAGCGTCCACGCCGTGACCAAAGATTGTCCAAACAACTCTCGCCCCTTTTTGCCGGTGAACCCATCTCGCCGCGACATCCTGTTCTGGACCGTATTTGCCCTCTTCTTTGCTCTTCAGATGTGGCAACACATCAGCGCCTCATACGCCCTCCCCATTCCGTGGCCCGATGAGTCTCACTTCCTCTGGCAGGCGGTGGCCTTCAGCGAAAACGGCAGCTTCTTTGCGCCCCAGATCAACCCAGAGCGTGCCGTCTTCTGGATGCCGCCCGGTTTTATGGTCGCCGTAGGGCTGTGGCTGAAGATTTTCGGACTGTCTTTGGGAATCGCCCGAACGTTCTCATTCGTGATGCTGGCGCTGTCTTTTCTCGCCCTGGCTGCTCTGCTCAGACAACAGCGGTTGCCCCTTCTCTCACTCGTTGTTGCCGGGATCATTTATCTCAACGGCCCGTTCGCTGCCTGTGGCAACAACGCCCGCCCCGAAGCCATGCTCCTTTGTTTCATCTTCTGCGGCTTCCTGCTGATAAGTCACCGGCACGGCTGGAAAGGCCTGGCCCTGCTCGCCCTGACACCGCTGATACACCCCAACGGTATCTATTTCGTAGCCGGAGCCATTATCTATCTGGTCGCCTCCCGTCGACTATCCGCCGACTTCAAGAAGATGTCCAAATTCGACCTTGCCTCGCTTGTCATTTTCGCATTGCTGTGGCTGGCTTACCTGTTTTATGTCGTGTCCAATTGGTCGGACTTCGCCCACGACATGACTTTTCAAATCGAGCACAAATCAGGCCGGGACATCCGAAGCCGCTTGATTAACCCACAGAGTGTTATCAGTCTTCTGGTTGTAGCTGCGGCCTGCTGGTATCTCGCCCGGCAGAAGATCAGCTGGGGCTTGCTGATCGCCATCGGGCTGCCCGCCTGGCTGGCCTACCAGATCGGGTTCGAAATGTGGTACGACGTCCTCTGGGGAATAGGTTGGATCAGTCTTTCGCTGACCATTCTGTATGCCGCCTATCATGTCATAATTGAACGCGCTCTCGCCGGCCACGTCGCCTTCAACTGGACCCTGTTTGCGGCGGTGTTGGTGTTGGTAACATACTGGAACCATTACGCCGACACCGTCCAGGCCGTACACGCCTATCCCGACCGTATGGCCTGGCACGGCCTGCGCTTTCCCGATGATAACGTAGCCTATATCACCGACGACGATCGCGCCACGCTCACTCACCTCATCGACTCGCTTTGCCTTGCCGATGACCTCAAGACAATCCAGTTCCTCCCGCGCGCCGATGCCTTTCTGCTGCCTAAGATTGCCGGTAACCGCAACCTGCTCGTCTCCCATCCACTCTTTTGCCGCAGGAAACCGGATCTTTACGTCTTTCATCGATCCCGTTACCAGCCCCGCAAATGGGGCACGTATGAAATCGATGACCTCAAGGAGATATTCGAGGTC
>CP070824.1:1785759-1803343 GCA_020344395.1 Candidatus Zixiibacteriota bacterium
AGCGCGGACTCCCATACGGACGCCATTAGAAACCTAACCTTTCAACCAGTTGATAAACAACCATCGCCGAGATGTAGGCAAGGATGGTCATATAAACAAAGGTGGCCACCGGGTAAAGCCAGCTATGGGTCTCCTGCCTGATGGTCACCAGAGTGGCCCCGCACTGGCAGCAGAGCGCGAAGAACACAACAATTGACAGGGCTACCGGCAGCGTGAACAGGGCCTGGCCCGCGCGCGGACCATCCTCCCACCTGCCCTGCCTCATTTTCTCGATGAGGGACGCTCCGGCCGCGTCGGTCTGATCACCCAGATTGAAGATGGTTCCCAGGGTGGCAATCACGACCTCACGGGCCGGGAATGACGCTATAATAGACATCGTTATCCTCCAGTCCCAGCCCATCGGACGGAACAACGGCTCCACAACCCGGCCAAGGTGTGCAAAGTACGAGGATCGCAGGTGCTCTCCTGCCTCCTTATTGGCCAGCCGCCGGAGGGCCTGATCGTGTTCCTGCCTGAGATCCGCCTGCCCGGAGGCTGTTTCTGTCTCAGATAGTGAGGCCTGATAAAAACTCTCGATTTCCTCTCTCTGCTCTGCGAAACTCTGACTGATGGTATCCGACCGGGGGTAATAGCTCAGCGCCCAGACAAGGACTGTAATGGCCAGTATGACAGTTCCGGCCCGAAGAACGAACGACTTAGCACGATTGTAAACGCGGATGGCTGTCGACTGGAGCGTGGGGACCTTGTAAGAGGGCATCTCCATGAGAAAACTGGCGCGCTCGGTTTTGAAGATCAATCTCGATAGAACTGAGGACACTACGACAGCCACTATGATGCCCAGCACGTAAAGCACGGCCAGAAGCAGCCCCTGCAAATTGAACAGCCCGAAGTAGGTCTGACGGGGGACAAATGCAGCGATCATGATCGTGTATACCGGCAGCCGCGCCGAGCAACTCATCAGGGGAGCCACCAGGATTGTAATCAGCCGCAATTTACGATCCTCGATAGTACGTGTAGCCATGATCCCGGGAATGGCACAGGCAAACGAAGAGAGCATGGGAATGAAAGATTTGCCTGACAATCCGCACCAGCCGAATATGCGGTCGACCAGGAAGGCTGCCCTCGGCATATAACCGGAATCTTCCAAAAGAGAGATAAAAAGAAACAGCGTCACGATTTGCGGCAGAAATACCAGAACCGAACCCACCCCGCCAATAATGCCGTCCGTCAGGAGCGAGCGAAGAGGGCCATCGGACATCGCGCCTTCGATGTAACCTGACAGAGACCCGAACAGGCTGTCGATGAAATCCATCACTGGCTCTGACCAACTGAAAATAGACTGAAACATCAGCGTCATCAGCACCGCCAGGATGACGGGGCCTGCTACCGGATGCAGAAGCACCCGGTCGATTCTCGCACTGACCGGGCGACCCTTCTGCCTGCCAACACCCACCGTATCGTTATAGATTCTGCCAGCCTGCCTGGCGAGCGGGATTGTCTCGGCCGCGGACAGGGACCGGTGCTCTTCCGTGATCGCGGCTCGAAGGCTCTCAAGTGAGGCTTTCTTGTCCAGCCCTTCCTCAGCCAGGAACACGTCTTCAGCTGGCCCGGCTCGGTCAAGGAGTATGCGAATCAGTTCTGCGCTGGTACGAAGCTGCCGAGTGTTATCGTCATTGAGTCGGTCGATGGCGTTTCTGACAACCTCCGGATACCAGTTCGACGTCCTGTACTGTTCCGAGGCTGCGGCGGTGCCGATAGCCTGCGTTAACTCGTCTATTCCCCTGGCCCGATTTCCGATCACCGGCACCACCGGGAGGCCGCCAAGACGATCCGACAGGGTTTGCGTGTCTATCTGCAGACCCCGGCGCTCCGCCAGATCAATCATGTTAAGAGCAACAACTACCGGACAACCGATCTGCAGAACCTGCAGCAACAGATAGAGCCCGCGCTCCAGATTAGTCGCATCAATCACGCAGACAATGGCGTCCGGAGGAGTCTCTCCCTTGATCCCTCCGAACAACACCCGGGCAGCGATATACTCGTCCGGCGAAAACGCCGCCAGAGAGTACGAACCAGGCACATCGATCAGTGTAAAGCGCACCCCTGGACGTGAATCAAGGTCAAAATGCCCGTAGACTTTTTCGACCGTCACCCCGGAATAATTACCTACCTTCTGACGCAGACCGGTGATAGCGTTGAAAAGAGTCGTCTTGCCGCTGTTGGGATTACCACAGATGGCAACGGAGACTGTCCGCCGTGAAGTCGTTTTATCGGCCGTACCGGACATTTGTTCAGACCCCGGACAGGCGGGTCTACTCTTCGACCTCTACGGCAACCAGTGAAGCCTCACTATGCCGCAGCGAAAGGAAGCAATGACCAACCTGTACTTCCAGCGGATCGCGCAACGGCGCATCCCTGAGGTAAACAACAGGTCGCCCCGGTGTGAAGCCAAGCTCCGTGAGGCGCCGGGAAATCGGTGAGTCATCCATACAGCCGATGACCTTCCCTTTCTGGCCCGGTGTCATGTCACTTAAGTATGTCATACGTCAATTACCTTACCGGGCGCCCGGGGCCGGTACACGTCTACTCCATTCTATCCGTTCAGTGTGTTAACCCCGTCGAATCTGTGTTCTGGTTTCTCTTCCGACATTCTTCACAAAGCCCGTGTATTTCACATTTAAGTCCTTCCACTTGGAAGCGGTAGGTCCGTGCGATCGGTTCAAGCAGGCTTACAATGTTGGCCATCTCAAACTCCGTCAGGGTCTTGCACTGCAGACAGTATAGATGGCCATGCGGCTGGAGGGTGATCCTTTCGTACCTGGTGACACCGTCCCCCAAATTCACTTCTTTGGCCAGACCAACTGTGCATATCAGCTTCAGACTCCGCCATACCGTACTGTAACCGATCGAGGAATCAATCTCCCGCACTCTCTGATACAGGTCCTCGACCGAAACGTGTTCTCCGGCTTCCAGGAAGGCACGGAAAATCAACTCCCGCTGGGGGGTCATTTTGTAGCCTTTTGTCCTGAGCAACTCTCTCATCAATACAGTCCACCACTTGACCTATCGGCCAAATGAAATCGAATTTCACTTTCAATTAAGCTTTCCCGGAAGGAAAGTCAAGCAAGTTTATGAAAAAACGTGTGTTTTTGCAGGGAGTGTAAGCTGTTGGCCCACAATAAGAAAAAGGGTGGGCCTGACGGTCCACCCCTGATGGTACGGAAAAAACGGAGCTATTTCAGAAATACCATCTTTTTTGCCGTTGTCATCTTGTCGGATTCCAGACGGTACAGGTAGATGCCGGTAGCCACAATCTGGCCGGAGGCATTGGTGCCGTCCCAGACAATCGTATACCGACCGGGATTCTGGACCTTATCGACCAGCGTCTTCACTTCGCGACCCAGCGCGTTGTAAATCACGAGCCGGGTTCTTGCCGGTGTGCCGTTGCGAGAGCGACCGACTGTATATGATATGGCGGTAGTCGGGTTGAACGGGTTCGGGTAGTTCTGCTCAAGAGCGAAGCCTTTGGGCAACGACGCTCCGGTGTTGTCGTCCCCATCGACATCAGTTGAAGCACCGACGGTGAAGAAATCCAGCACTCTTTTCATCAATGAATCATTGGGCAAAACATTAAGAGGAGGATAACCGTCACCGACGAACTCAAAACCAAAAGTCGTGAACACCGTCCGGTAGTTACCCTTGTATGTAACTCCGCATATGCCCATATCAGCTCCATTGCCCAGGTCAGACATGTTCAGCCTGAATGCGGCCTGACCATCATCGAACGGTCCGATAATATGGTTCTGGGTCGGGTCGATAGCGGCTGTGCCGGCGATACCGAAGATAGTCCCGCCTCCGACTTCATTCCCCTCCTCGCCGACATAACCCAGTCCCATTACCCCCGTCTCGTCAAGTGTCGCGTGCAGGTATCCGGACATAAACGCTGGATCCAGCGAATTCAACTGCGCCGCAGCGGTCATGCTGCTCAGATACAGATTGCCGCGTGCGTCGAGCCACTCTTTCATCACCGCTACATCGGCCGCAGTCAATTGACTGGTCGGGGAGAAATTGGACCCCGTAAACCATACTACGTGCTTGTAGGTGGACATACCCTGCATAGTCGGTGTCCCGGATGCCGCCTTGCTGTGGTAGCCATACGGTATCCGCAGGCGGTCAAGGCTGGCCTTGACCCGCAACTCCAATGACGCATCATTGTCGTCATCAACCAGCAATACCTGTGTACTGCCCAGCTGTTCTATGAACTGCAACTCGTTTACGAAGGAACTGTCGGTGCCGCCGATCACTGTATTGGAGGTGACGGTCAGTGTGAATTCTGCATTAACCGTCAGGAAGTCATTAGGCAGCGAGAATTTGATCGGTATTTCATTCCTGGAATCGAAAGTCGTGCCGAGGATGTCTGATGCCAGCGTCACATTGTTCTGAATGAATGTAACCTCAGGATTATTAACTGACAGATTGAAGACCGGGCTGAACGACATGGCCATCAGATTGCGCACCCGGAAGTAAGCCGAGATTGTCTCACCTGCTTCCGGAATCCCGTTCCCGTTTCCGTCAGGATCAAGGTCTGTAAACACGATGGAGTCGGGGTGTAGCGCCCACAATACCCAGGGATGCGAATAGTATACATCCAGATCAGCATACATGATCGAATCAGAATTCGAGATGGACCAGATGCCGACTTCAGTAGCCAGTCCATCATAGTCCCTGGAGTCAGGCGAAGAATACGTATGGAATTCCCGGTTGTCGGTGCTACCCGGAAACGGATCCCCGGCATCACTTCCTCCGTTGAACCATAGATCGTCGTCACCGTCCGCTTGCTCGACAGCGACAAAATAGTGAGGCCGCTGGCCACTCTGCGGCGGTCCCATACTCGGGTCAACATGGTATACCAGCAGCCCGCCGCCCGGCAGCGCCTGATCGAATCCGAACCGCTGACGGTTTTCAACGAGCCAGAAATCGTCGTTGGCCAACCCGGGATTGGCTCCGAGAGCGTACACCACGGGATTATACTGAACAGCCGGTATGCTGGCACTATCCAGGTTGTCTTCGAGCCAGATCCAGTCGGCGAATTCCAGCCAGAACTTGCACCAGCCATCGAAATGCGCCGGAGAGGACCCGGACGGATTACCGTTCCAACTGCCGCCTGCCATCATCGACCATGCCCCCAGACCAGCCCCGTCGCGTGTCGTGTCGGGCTGGACATCATACAGGTCCGGAAGCTCGAGCACGTGCCCGTATTCGTGGCCGAACACACCCATGGTGGAGATGCGATTGCCGTATTCCTCCGGGTTCATGCTGTATTCGGATATCAAAACGCCATCGACCCAGATACCGGTCGAAAGGCTTCCCTGATGCGACCAGATCCCGTAGGTGCCGGTCTCGGCGCCAGGGCCGGCATGGACCACGATTAACCCGTCAACATAGGCGTCTCCGTTGGCATACTTTGTAAAATCAATATCTTGCGGGTCATCACGGGCGGCCGAGGCCGCGTGAGTCGCCAGAAGGGCACCACCTCCCCCCAGACCGTCATTATCACCGACATATGAAGCATAGGTCTGGGGCATGCGGTACCAACCGAAAACATCACCCTGGATCAGCAAGGTCCCATAGGAGTTTTCAAGGTAAAACTCGGTCATGGATCCTTCAGGATTATACACCGAATCAACACCTTCCCGCGAGAACAGCAGTGTCCAGAAATCCTCAGGGATCGTGGCCACAGCCTGATCTCCAGCTTCCCAGTCGACAAAATCAACCAGAACCACGATTACGTTCAGCGTGTCAACAGTATTGGGCGACAGGGATGAGGATCGATCCAGTCTGAGAGTCTCAAGCGGCGAATGCTTGCCGGGCGAGCAGCCTCCACTCTCTTTGAAGGCTTGCCATTGCGCGACCTTTTCCGCCCACACCCCTTCCGCCTTCCATTTCTCTACAGCTTCGGGCAAGGGTGGCATTGCTGATAAGGTCACTGCGGCCAGTGTCACCAGTGACAAACCCAGTATGATTATCCACAAGCCACGAAGCATAGTCATCGGTAAGTCCTTTCTACCTTATAAGTACCTGTCCATAACGGGATCAGAGCCTGACTGTTCCCTCAGCAATATACTAGCCAAGGCGAATTATCTCAACAGAACCATTTTCCTGGTTTTCGCCGATCCACCCGTTTCGAGCCTGTAGAAATAAACACCGGTCGCCACCTGTTTCCCCCGGTCATTGAGCCCGTCCCAGATAAACGTGTGCAGACCGGAGCCGAGCGTCCCCGAATAAACTCCACGGATTCGCTGCCCGAGAAGGTTGTATACCTCAAGATTGACATCCGCCGATCGTGAGAGTTCCAGCCGGATGGTCGTGGTCGGGTTGAAGGGGTTCGGGTAATTCTGGTGAAGCACGAAACCATCAGGCAGATTGCCCGTTGGCTCCTCGACGTTGGTGACTACAAAATACCTTAGTGCGGCCTGTTCTGCGTTGTCAAAAAGCTCATCTACGGTAGCACCGGCAACAAGAGCAAAGGTCACCTCGGCGGAATCGAAGGGGGCGAGGTTTATGGCATCAGAGCCGACTACAAACAGCATATCTCCATTCGCACCATCATCGACGTTCGAGTGGTCGGCTGCGATCATGTCCCAGAGTTGCGAGGGTGCGAAACCCGCTTTGACCTGAGGATTGAGTTCGGAATTAAAGCTAGTTACATTTCGCATCGCCAGCAGACCAATTACCGGACCGGTCTCTCCCAGTTGGTAGATCAGTTCTCGTTCATAATCCAATACGAGTTGCTCGGGGCCATTGTTCAGGTCAAAATCGGCCAGGAAACCCAGACGCAGCCCCTCTATAGGAACCGCACCGTTGTTGACAACATAATACTGGAAGATGACGATTCCTTCATCATCGATGCCTGCAAAATCGATCGTCTGCTGGCTCACCGTGACTGGATACGGTGCACCATCATCCGTGAAGCGGGCCCGGCGATGGAAGCCCTGCACGCTGTCAAGCCAGCCGGTCGACAGATCTTCAACAGGGATAAAATCGGAGGGACGAAGACGCCCGGTCTCATCTCGGACCGCACTCGACACCGTAAGAGAGTCAAAACCTATTACCACCCCGGCTTCATACAACAGATTCTCAGAATTGTTGAATCGGAAGCCCTCCCTGTCAAGATTGTAAATGGAGCCCGCGGCGAAGCCAATCTGGCCAAAATCCGATACGCTGATACTTATGTTGCCGGAGGTATGCTCCCCAATGGTGCCCGGGGACGGATATCCATTTGTCAGGTTCACCCGGAGAGTGTCAATCGGCGCGTCGAGATGATCGGATAACTGAAGCGACAGTACCAGCGGTTCTCCGTGAACGTAATCGGCATCAACGAATATCTGATATGGCGTCATGCTGAGAGCTTCTGTTCCGGCGGTACCAAAGAGGAACACCGCCTCACTGTTCGACACGGTGACTCCCGCAGACAGGGATTCCAGACGGCCGGTTACGAGTGAGACCGTGTCGCGAACCCGTGTCAATCGGAATCTGAGATCGTTGTACTCACCCGGGAGAATCGCTTGCCCGCTCTCGATGACCGTTTCCGTGATGCCATAGTACGGGCCGGCCGTTTCCGCAAGATAATCCAGCATGAGAACAGCGTTTACAAGACCATGTCCATAGGCATTGTCCTCGCCGTTATCACCGAGGTCCTGGGCTGAACGGATTATAGCCCATTTGATTTCAGCAACGGTCGCATTTGGATCGAACTCTCGAGCCAGTGCCACCAAACCGGCAATATACGGCGCGGCCATTGAGGTCCCGCTCATCTCGATATAACCGCCACCCTTGGTGCAGGATCGCACCTTTACTCCGGGTCCCACAACTTCCGGTTTTATCTTGGTAATGTCACAGGAGGTGGGTCCACGACTGGAAAAACCAGCTATCTGTCGGAGGTTGTCGACGGCCCCAACGGAAAAACTGTTCAGCGTGGTGGTGGCACGGTCAGCCGGATTACGAATGGACTGGGGCGTTGGTCCCTCATTGCCCGCTGCGAACACGGTCACGATTCCGGCCGCTTCGACGTTGTCGATGACCGCCCAGAAAGTATTGTCACATGGTGCGAATATCCCGGCCGGAATCCCCCAACTGTTGAGAATCACGTCCGGCACGTCGTCTGTGGTATTCTCGTCCCCATCCGGGTTGAGAGCCCACTGAAAAGCCATGATTATGTCTGATACTGTTCCACTCAATGATCTTCCCTGGTCAATTACGCCGGCCGTTATCCACTCCGCGTCCGGGGCAACGCCGATGGTTTCGGCATCCGTGGAACCGACCATTATTCCCATCGTGTGGCTGCCGTGTCCGGTTTTGTCAGCCGGCGGGGACAGCGGAGATATGGTGGAGAACCACGAGGCCGACAACGGCGCGTGGTTGCCGCGCCACTTGGAAGCCAGAGCCGGATGCGTGTACTCGACCCCGGTGTCGAAGGACGCCACCAGTCGACCCTTTCCCGTAAACCCCCGTGCCCAGGCACCCGGTACCTCTATCAGTTGGAGCTGAGTCGATATGGAGGTCGATAGTGCGACCGGATCGGAAACCTCTACAGGCTCGAAGGCGGTCAACTCGACGTCCGGCACAACCCGACTTACGCCGGGAATAGACTGAAGCATCTCAATGTCCGAGAGAGCAACGACAGCCGAGTAAGCCGGTATAATCCAGAACTTCTTGACTTCAGCCACTGAATGCCGTGCAAGGAATTGTTCCACTTGATCGGCCCCGTCCACCCGACGGACCTGGAGGCGACGAAGGGTGTTTTTGATCAGATATTCCCTGGTCGGACGAATGATCGAGTAACTCAGATCAGGGGGTTCCCCCTCCGACGTGTCCTCCATGAGCACAACAACTGACACGACTGAATCGGGTCCGCTGATATAATCTGCAAACTTGTGATGGGTATCTGATCCGACTTCGAGTGCCGCGGCATTGTCAGGGCCGGACAGAGATAACATCAAGGCTACAATAAGAGTGACTATATTTCCGTACCATCGTTGCATTTAGCATCCTTCCGTTTTCTCCGTGTATGTCATCGAGCAATCCATATGCCGGGGCCGGCGAGAAGGATGACTGCGCAAAGCTATGCGCGCCACGGCGGACCGGAAAAGTTAAGTCTTTCTTAACTAATGAGTTAAGATGGTTCATGAACGGCTTGGGGCTGGGGAGCCTGCTTCATAACCGCTTCCATCGAGTTGCATGTCGGTGACCACGATTGCCTATGTTGCCATTCGGTGCAGATTTTGCGAGTCTCTGCCATAGTTCGCTCTTATATTAGCCCGATGACCTTGAACAAGAACGGACCCGGGCCTGGACTGCCCTGGATTATCGCAATTTTGATTGGCGCAGCCTTGCTGCGCGCCCTCTATCTGAACGAATACCAGTCTCTGCTCCAATGGGACGCCCTTACCGTAGACAACTACTATCATCATAATTGGGCTCGGACAATCGCAGACGGGAATTTTCTCGGCGACACTACATACTTCAGGGCCCCGTTTTACGTATTCTGTCTCGCCTCAGTATATGCGCTGGTCGGACCGTCCCTGATGGCAGCACGTGTTTTCGGTCTGATAGTGGGTCTCGGCTCGATCTATATGACGTACAAGCTGGGACAGCGGTTGTTTGATCGACGAATCGGTTTGATAGCAGCGCTGGTGCATGCACTCTATCCAATAGCACTCTACTTTGAAGCGGAACTGCTGCTCGATTCTCTGTTTACACTTCTGCTCCAGATAGCTGTCTACAAGCTGGTCGATTGGTATGAAAACCCGGGGGCCGGGAATCTGTTTCTCGTTGGAATGTGGACCGGCCTGGCAGCGATAACACGGCCAACAGCGCTGGTACTGGTGCCTGTGGTCATTCTGATTATGGTGCTCAGGAAGAAGAGTATCAGGTGGCTGGGCAAGCAGTGCCTGGTTTTGATCACCGGGCTCGTCGTTTTTGTGGGACCGGTCTTTGTCCGCAACCTGGTGGTAGGCGGAGACGCCGTGTTGATCGCCTCCCAGGGCGGAATCAACTTCTACCTCGGGAACAACAGCAGCGCTGACGGTGTGTCGGCCATCATGCCCGAGCCTCTCGGACACAACTGGCGGTTGAACGACATTACATACATCGCTGAATCGGCCGCCGGACGGGAACTGGGGCCCGGCGAATTATCATCCTACTGGTGGCATCGCGGGTTGAAATGGATCGGTGAGAACCCGATCGACTTCGCCAAACTGTATCTCACGAAGTTGTCCCTGCTGGGCTCGAACTATGAGTTTTCCAACAATCGATCACTGCGGGATTTTTCGAACAAGATATGGCTGCTGAGGATCAACCCTTTGTCGTTCGGGCTGATATTCCCGTTCGCTTTGCTTGGGTTAGGGCTCTCATGGGGTCGAAATCAAATCACCCGACCTGTGACAGCTCTTGTCATAGTCTATAGTCTGACGATCGCTCTGTTTATTGTTAACGCCCGATTCCGCCTGCCGCTTGTTCCATATGTGTTTATAATGGGTGCAGCCGGAGCTAAGGTCTGTTTTGGTTTGTTCAGCAAAGGCCGGGGCACGATAATAGCCGGTCTGGCTGTGCTCCTGGTGGCCGGTTATCTGTCGTTCTTCCCGCCTTTGACGGTCCCGGCGAATCCATCAGGTCAAGGCCAATCGTCAGTCGGCCTTTTTCATTACAATGCCGGCAACTTCCGCCAGGCCCTGGAGAGTTATAAACGAGCGCGTGATGTCGACCCGGTTTTCCCGGAGGTGAACAAGAATATAGGCGCGTGTTATTTTCGTCTTGGTCAGGGTGACTCGGCTAAGTTTTACTTTGAGTTGGAGAAACAACTTAATCCGAATCGAATTGGTGGCTTCTCGAACCTTGCCTCCTATCATCTTGTGAATGGTGATTATGCCAACGCCCGGGCTGAGGCCGCGATGGCTGTGGCCATTAAACCGTACGATCTGATGGCCAACACGCTGCTGGCTCGCTCCGCGATTCTCGACCGCAGCCTGTCTCCTGACAGCCTCCGGTTAATTCTTGGGGACTGTCTGAGACGTACCAGAGACAATATCATTCTGATGAATGAGGTTGCTTCCGTTCTCAGCCGGACCGCTGCTTTCGGCGAAGCTGAAAGACTGGCACTGCAGGCTGTCTCTTCGGCATATGCTCCAATCGAGATGGACGACTATGCTTTCGGCGCCCTCTTTGAGGAAAAGCGGGCTGAGTTCGTCCGGGAGAAGGCGAAAGCCTATCACCTTCTGGGATACCTGGCTGCAAACAAGGATGCTTTCGGAGCAGCTGTCGAGTACTCGGCCCGGGCCGTGGCTCTCGATTCGAACATGGTTGAGGCTTACGTGAATCTGGCCAGTGGACTCTTATCGCTGGGGCATATGGCAAGATCCGACTCGGTTATAAACGAAGCCCTCAGGCGATTTCCCGGCCACCCTGCCCTGAGTCGGTACAACATCGCCAGATAAAGAGAGCGGGATCGAATCGAATCGATCCCGCTCTGTCAAACTCCCGGTCTTGTTAATCGGGCGTCAGTTCAACCTCTTATCTTTCAAGTCCATGGCGGTCTCGCGCCAGCCTGTCACGATTCTGTTCTTTCATACGGTTCCAGAACCGCTCACCGATCTCCTCAGCAGTCACACTCACCGCCGCATCCCGGGACCCAAGCTCTGACGGTGGAGCGCTGAGGTGGCGAGCATAGAGCCAACTCAGCACACCGGACACCATCGGGAACGAGCTGGATTCTTCAAAAGCGTAGGGCAGGAACATTGAATGAACTGTTCGGAAGTAACCCATATTCACACGACTCATGACGGGCCTGCCGTGGAAGTCAAACATGGGGTCATTCAGCCAGTGGTGCTGTCCATACTTGGATTCATAAATATACATCGGCTGGGAGTTAAAACCGGTTGATCGAACAAACCAGTTGACTTCGGGCATTGCAGCAATATCCGGTCTCCACGGATAATGGTCTCGCCACATGTACCGCCGGTGCAGCAGAGCAGTGTCGATTTTCAGGCTCGGCCACTTGGACTCGTCCAAACTCAGCGCACCTACAAAGTCCTCTATCCTCAACTGCATTATCGGTTCCTGTGTCAACAAGAACCAGTTCCAGCCTGAGTACACCATATTCTCCACACCGAAATAGAACGGGAAGCCGAATTGTGGGTCCGTATACAGAGGCGCGAGGTTACCGAAGACCTCACCGTCCGGAGCACCGGCCTCCTGTCCCATAATGTGCGCCCTCCCGCACAACCAGACACTGACTCCGGCATCGATGGCCGTGTATAGATCCCTCACTGTAGGAGGGTTGTTCAGCGCACCCGCGTAGGGGTTGTCGTTTATGGCGATCAGCATCTTGTTAGACAGCATTCGTCTCAGCGAGTAGGCCCATCCCACGGCGGCCGATGCCACCCTGTAGTCATAAGAAAGGTCCCAATTCGTCTGCGTGCCGGTCGCATCTTCCCAATACTCTATCACCCGATTCCAGAACACCTTGCCGGAGTCCGGATAACTCTTGTTCACTGCAAAGCTAATGGAGAGATCCACAACACCAACGTCGCGCTCATACTTGGGATTAATGACACTGAAGGCAACGAAGTCAGGGGTCAGATCCGGGACCTTTGCGTCGTCGCGGCTTCTTACCCAGAAGATATAGAACTCCTCAATAGTCGTGTCTGAAGGCTTATCAGCGTAGACATCGTAGAGGATTATCTGCTGATAATCGATCCAGTTATCGAGGTCCAGAGGATCATACGAGCGCATAGCGATTCTGTTGTAATCGGGATTCGTTATAAAGGCTGTATCACTGATATCGAGAAGCGTATCGAGATATCCTATCGGTCCCGATGCCTGTATGGTGTCTATGAGAATAGTCTCACAGGTCACAGTGGTCAACACGCACGTGACTTCCTGGTTCCCGAAGTCGTCGACCGTTGTATCACATGACCAATACTGATTGGTATCAAGCACGGGGGGATCTGTTGGGTTCACAAAGACCTCAAAGCTCGTATCGCAATCATCAAACGAAAGGTTTTCACCAACCAGGAACCTTCGCGCATCGGTTGTCACAAAAACGACCTTAATGAAGTCATTGACAATATCCTCCCAGGTCGTATCCGGGATAGTATCATTCTCCTCCCCGTATTTCTGTGAATAATATGGACCGTACAGACGCCACTCGAACTCGAACGGCGGCGGATCGGTGGGATAGTCGACCACGTCTGACCCCTGCCAGCGCATCGGAACTCCCGTTATGGCGCCGGTGGGGTATTCCGAATTGATGTACGGGCCGCCAAGAAATCCGACTATCCGCGTGTCGGGAGGATTATCATTACGCTGAAACGCCCGAAATACGATTTCCGAACCGAGACCAAGTTCATCGAAGGCCTGAACATAAACGTACTGACGGACATACTGATTCACCGGGTTGTCAATCTCCGCCTTCATCGGAACAATAACGCTCGTCTGGGGATTGCCTTCCTCATGGTCTACCTCAAGGTAGGTCCAGGTGCTGTCGGGCACGAGGTTCTGGAGCCCCAAAACACTATCCACAAAATACTGCGCGTCTTCTGTCTCAACCGGAATAGTGACGGGTCTTGTGCTGTCCGCCGCCTCAGCCAATAGGCTGATCTCGATTTCGGTGAACACGATGTACCTGTACATAACAACCTGGCCGTCGGCATCCTGCCCGACCCAGTTTATGATCGGATTGGTGCTCGAGGGATTGTCCTCCGGGGGCACGTTGACAAACCAGACTCTAGGCGCCTGGTTCTCGAATTTCTCACCACTCAACTGCTCGGTACACCCGGGGAACATAAACGAGGCCAGGGTAAGCGCAACGACACCGGTCACGGCAGCAATTAAGACTCTCGAAGTACCTTTATACATTCCTTAACCTCTCTCCCCTAGAACGCTATAGAGAATGAAAACCGGTGAACAGACGTCAGGATCCCAAAATCCTGAAAGGCATAGTCAACTCGCAGCACGCCCTCTTCTCCGAACGGCACCTTGACACCGCCGCCGGCGGTGAATCCATCACTGTCGTAATTGAACCGGCCCCCTGTACGCAGTACAAAGCGATCCCTGAAAGTATATTCGAGACCGGCGTTGTATTTCTCCAGATTGTCCGACGGGTGGGAACCTTCAGCCGCCACCGTCAGCACATGGTCCATGTTCTCAACAGCATTAATGGCACCGCCGAACCGGAAGTTAATCGGCAGGGGGTAATCCTTGTCTATGAATCGCAGATCAGGGCCGAAATTAGTGATCGCCATGGCGATGCGGAACCCTCGGTAACCTGTATTGTAATCCGTCCCGACATCGGCAGACCAGCCGCTGGTGGAATACTCATGGGAGAACTCCCCGATATACCTCAACGTTACGCCAATGGAAAAACGATCTGTGAGATAGCGTCCATAACTTACGCCGATGGCCATGTCCTCCCATCTGAAGGTGCGCCCGGTCCCTTCCATGGTCCCCTGACCATAGGTTCGTTCAATCATGTCGCCGCTGGTCAGCCCGTAAGCACCAATACCCAGCACGCCTCCTATAGACTCGAGTGGCATTCCATAGCCGACAAAACCATACTGAACTCCAGCCGGCATATCCAAATACGTAAGCATCACTTCCTTGCCGAGAAGTGATGTTAACGCGGCCGGGTTATAGTAGACGGCCGATATGTCATCTACCACCGAGGCGAACGCCTCAGCCATGCCCATGGCACGTGCAGAGACACCGAGCTCGAGGAATTGAGCACCCGTGGTCCCTACCTTCGCCTGTGCTGTCACGGTGCTGGGAAGAATGAATCCGGCAACGACCAGGGCGATTCCGACCACCAGTCCTTGTGCCAGAGGCCGCAGGCGTCTGCTCGCATGCCGGTTATAGATGATACTCATTTCTACCTCGTTTATCTTCGTTATCTATTCGCTTTTTCTCTGTTAGCTTACAGGCTCATCTCCAGTCCCAGTCTGATCTGGCGTCCATAGTCCAGTCTCGTCGGACTGTTGGAGAACTCAGTACCGCCATAAACAACCTGGTTTCGCACCTGGTCTGTGTCGGCACGCCCCGTACCGGGGTAGACGTTCGTCACATTACGGGCGTCAAACAAGTTCTCGACCCACAATACGAAACTCCAGTCTATGCTCACAACCTGGAACTCTTTCCTGAAAGTGAAATCAAACACCGCCGTGCTCGGCAATCTCAGCGAGTTCCGCTCAATATCCTCTGCACCGGTCTGATCGATATCCGGATAATTCTTATCAGGAGTGTACGGAGCACCGGACTCTATTATGGACTCAATCGAAAGCGACCAGCCATTCGGTATCGGCAGGCCGAATAACCTCGGCTTCACCGTCGTGGAAAGATAGAATTGGATACCGGCCTTGAGGCTGTGCCGGATGTCGTGGTCCAGGGCAGCCTCAGTCAGAGGCTCCCTTGACAGCAGAAAGTCTTCCATGAAGAAATCGTTGGTCTGGGAGGCCTTGCCATACGCGAAAGCGTAAGTGTAGCTGACCTGACCGTTAACAGTACCGCCGCCGCGCTTCTCCAGGGTAAGTTCGATGCCGCGACTGCGACCGTAATCGGCGTTACGGTACTGGTTTATCCGGATCTGATTGGCGATTCCCTCACGGACCTGTTGTTGCGCGATCTTGTCAAACTCGTCCTTGAAGTACCCCTGAATATCGACAGTGTAGTAATCGCTCATCTTGTACCTGACACCGAATGAGTACTGGATAGTCTTTACGTAATCCAGGTTCGGATAGCCAAGAACATCGGACTGATTAACCGCAGAGGTGTTGCGAGCGTACATCCTGACGAAGGCAGGCAACTGGAAGAAGTGACCGTAATTGAAATACACCTTCGCCTTATCAGAAATAGGGTAGGAGAAACCTATGCGAGGCGACAGCTTCTGGCGATCGCCCAGGATTGTGCCGCCGCGGTCATCCCACTTCAGCAAATCCTCCAGCCGGTTTACATCCTGAAGGAAGAAATCCCAGCGCAAACCAAGCATGGCGATCATCGAACCGTATTCAAGCTTGTCACGTGCATAAACGGTACCGTTCAGTGGCGCATAATCATAGAAGTCACGGAAAGCACCGCGATCCGGGTACGCGGCACTATCGGCCCGACCGGTATAAGGCAAATACGGTCTCTGTATCTCCTCCAATTGTACATCGTCACGAGTCAGTGCAAAGCCGGCCCTGAGGTCGTGTCGACCGAACTGCCTGGTGAGCTTGATCTCACCGCGGTAGGTACGGACATATGAGCGGCTCCATTCCGCCTCGGTTCCGATCTGTCCGGGATCCAGGAACGTGCTGCTGCCGCCATAGTCGTATTTCCCATTTCCGTTAACATCAGTAAAAGGTTCACCGGGATCGTAGTGCTGGTTCGGCATATCATACACACCGTTGCCGTTACGATCCTCGAATGCTATCTCCTTGGAGAAGTTCAACGGCGACATATCCGGGCCGTCGTACTGTCCGTTTCGATTCTTATCCATGTTGATGTTATCATCAACATCAATTACGAAAACGTCGAGTCCCGGCTCGTAAACACCATTACTGTTGACATCTATGAACGGTTCACCGAGAATGACGTCACCGTCGATGTACGGCTCGGGGGTGCGCTGATCGATAATGCGCCTGCGGTCATAATCCAGACGGCCATTGCCGTTGCGGTCATTGAGATAATCGCCCTGATCCCAGACTCCGTTGCCATTCAGGTCAATAAACGGCTCGCCCTCGAGGAAGTCCTGAACACCGTTGTCGTTAAAACGATAATTCCCGATGATATACGACCCGCCCTGCAGGTTATAAAGAGTGTCGAACTCTCCAAAAGTATAGGCCGGTCCGGAGAAGCCACTGCCATATCCGGCCGTATCCGGAAAGAGGTTTATAATCGGCTCCGGTGGATCATACACACCGTTATTATTGAAGTCCTGATAGTCCTCTATCTCGCTGATTAGATAGAAATCATCGGGGTCCAGTCCTCGCCCGGGATGCTCCGGATCGCCCGGCTTCTGGGTCACATTAAGATCACGGACCGAAAAGATCGCCTCATAATTCATGTCCTTGGAAACATTCTGCGTAACCTCGAGACTGATGGAAGATTCGTCACGCAACTGGACAGGCGCTGTGGCCGCTGAGTATCGATAGGCCCAACCGAACATTGTTGTCTTCCTGATCCATTTCTTGAAAGACAACACGAATTTGAGATTCTGGTGTGGACGGAACCGGAAGTTGGCCTGCAGCGTATACCTGTTGTATTGCCTTTCCGGGATATCGATTCCGAGGAGGTTGAACGATGGATACGACCGTCTCGTCGAGTATGAATCATATCGCTCATAGTTTAGCCATGTATCCTGCTTATCAACTTCGGCGTACAGGAAATAAGTGAACTCCTTATCCTCCAAGAAATTCAACCCGAGCGCCGGGAGTATTTTAGTTTTCAGGATCGGGTCGGGCCCGGCCACCTGAAACTGCAAGAAATCATAATTCCGCGAGTATTTGTTCAGCTCTCGATTGCCGAGATCATCCGTCAAATACTGCAGGAAGACCCT
>CP070824.1:1803443-1806074 GCA_020344395.1 Candidatus Zixiibacteriota bacterium
GTTACGGTGGTTCGGTGATCGCTCAGGTCGGCAACAACAGCACCGGTAAACCATTCTTTGTAACGGTTCGCGGGAAGATCTACGCTGAGTCGAAAGAGGGGGCTGGCGAGGTAGTCGAGGAATCGGTAGACGGCGCCGCGCTGGAAGGCAGGATGGTGGTGAAAGAGGTCAAATCGGAATCAGGAGGTTCGGTGAATTTGACCGAGGCCGATGTAATCGTAGCCGCCGGGCGCGGCCTGAAGGGCGCGGAGAATCTGCCGTTGGTTAAGGATTTGGCACAGGCACTAAAAGGCGCCTTCGGCGCCTCGCGCGCGATCGTCGATGCCGGCTGGACGGAGTACTCCAACCAGGTGGGGCAGACCGGAAAGACGGTCAACCCCAAGCTTTATATTGCGCTGGGAATATCCGGCGCGATTCAGCATCTGGTGGGTATGCAGACTTCGAAGACTATCGTGGCAGTTAACAAGGATAAGGACGCCCCGATATTCAATATCGCCAGTTACGGTATCGTCGGCGATGCCCTTGAGATTGCGCCGGCTCTGACAAAGAAATTCAAGGCCGAGCTGGCTGACTAAAACCAGATCGTTTGAATAGAAAAGATAAAGCCCGCCTGTCGGCGGGCTTTTTAAATCTGTTGGATTCTTGTTACACCGGTTCCTACGGAGGAGACACAACAACCTCAATCGAATCCTCGGCGCTTCCGCACTCGTTGGACACCACCATTTTAACTCCGTAAGTACCGAAATCCAGAGTCGTATTAAAAGTCGGCGAGCCGGTGCTGACACTGACTTCGTTTATGAAGAACTCCCAGTCCATCCGGACGCCCAGGGTTGAGGCGTCGAAGAACGAGGCAGTGATGGGGTACGTTGGAGGCTCGCCGTAGGTTGTATCAAGGTCAAGAACGATATTTGCATCCAGCAGCGTGTCAGACAGGAAGATGAAACTGTCCTTCACAATCGTATCGCCTCCGCAAGGACCGTAAGCGAACAGTGAACATGTGTAGACACCAGGAGTAAGATACACGTGAACCGGGTCTTCGGCGAGCACGGAGACGCCGTCCCCGAAGTCCCAGCGGCTGCTGTCATAAGCGCCTTGAGACAAATTAATGAAATTAACCTGGAACTGCTGGAAATCCGATTTGCAGAAAGCAGTGTCACCCTCGACGTCGAAATCAGCGACCGTGGCCTCGGCGACCGAAATGAACTCAGGAAATGAGTCGGTTGTGCTGCCAGCATCAGTCTCAACCGTAAGTGTTACCGTATAGTTTCCGGCCGTGGTGTACTGGTGCACCGGGTCGCGCTCGATGCTGATCCCGCCGTCGCCGAACTCCCACAGGCGGCTTATAACCGTCTGGCCCCAGAGTTCGGAGCCGTCAAAGAAAGTTATGTCAATCGGGGCGCAGCCGGAGCTGTCGGAGGCTTGGATGGATATCTGGGGGCAGAGGTTCACAACTACCTCCGCCGTAGTCGAGTCTTGGCCGCACTCGGCATCGTTGACTACCAGCTTGACGGTATATGTTCCGGTGTCGGGAAAGATATGGATCGGGTGAGCCTCCGTAGATAAGGGGCTTCCATCGCCGAAATCCCACGTATAGCTAATGATTTCAATCGGCTGAGTCGGGTGGAACGAAACCTCGCTGCCGAAACATCCCGAATCCGGTTCGACGACAAACTCGGCCGGCGGAATGCCGACGTAGATTATCGGCCCATTAAGCTGCGTGTCTTCACCACCACCGTCGGTTGTATCTTTGATGGTGAGCGCGGGTTTATATCTGCCGGGGTCATTATACGTGTGCGTGGGCGCCTCATAGGTGGATAAATCTGCAGGCAGATACTCGGTGTCGACAACACCGTCACCAAAATCCCATATGTACATGTGACGCGGACCATCGGATTCGTCCTGGAAGGTGACGACACAGGGAGCGCAACAGAACCCGTCGGCAGGATCGGACACTGAGAAATTGGCGATAGGATGGCCGGCCTCGACAATTGTTATGCGTTCAGTGACGAGCTCATCACATCCGATCTGCATGGAAATTATCAGGATGGCCGAAAGAAGGGCAAGCAGCAGCAGTCGTTTTATGTTCATGGACGATTTATCCTCTCGAGGTTGTTGTTTTGATGTAATGCCTTATATACGCCAGAGGCCGAAAAGTGTCAAATTATTTTTCGCCTTGACACGCGGGTGATCGACAGTCGGTTACGGTAGAAAAGGCGGTGCTCAGTTGCATGAATCGACAAGTGATTAAGAATTTGCCGGTAGTGACGAAAATAATGCAAAACATCGAATTTATCGGACCAGGAGAAATCATGTCACTATTAATTGAGGTAATTGAGTGGATGGATCCTTCGGGTGATGAGATGATTCACCGGATCCCCCAGACAGGTTCGGCCGATTTCAAGATTGGCGCCCAGTTGATTGTCCGCGACAGCCAGATGGCCATTTTCTTCAAGAGTGGCCATGCGGCGGACTCGTTCACGGTCGGACGGCACACCCTTACGACGCTGAATATTCCCATTCTGACCCGGCTCATGGCTTTTCCCTTCGGGTTCAACTCGCCTTTCAGGGCCGAGGTGTATTTCATAAACCTGAAGGTTTACACCGATCTGAAGTGGGGGACCAAACACCCGG
>CP070824.1:1806174-1810487 GCA_020344395.1 Candidatus Zixiibacteriota bacterium
GGACATTCTTTATGGTCGACGGGCACCCGATCGAAGTCCTCTATCTGAACTCACCGCTGACTTATTTCTCGACCGAACCCGAGCGCGACACGGAAGCCAGGGATTACTGTGATCGCAGTTTCCACATCAAAGGTGAGATGATAGAATGGCAGCACCCGGTATCGGAGATTGTCAATGCACTCATAGACGCCGGCCTGCGAATCGACCGGATGGGAGAATACGACTACGGTTACTACCAGGTCGAAGAGGACTGGTATCGCAGGGACGAACATTACTGGTATCCGCCCGGCGGTCCGACGCCATACCCGCTGATGCTTTCGATCAAAGCAATGAAGACATAAACAGTCCTGTTCTGGCACCAAGATGCTGGAGCGGTGACTCCTGCTTTTCTCTTGACATAAACGGGGTGGGCATTAGTTTTATAAAGCACGCTTTAGCGGCGCTCCTGCGGCCGCAATAACGGTCAGCTGGTTTCTCAAAAGGACCGTTGAGATGTTCGATCTAACCTCAGATGAAACGCTCGGTATCGTGTCCTGCGGTGCCTCCATTAATGGGATGGGGAGGAAAAATGCGTAAGTCTCTCATACTGTCGATACTGGCAATCCTGCTATGGCTTGGTGGAAGTCCCACCATAGCTCAGTCAGGCATTTCGCTTGATCATGTCTCCGGTGTCGTTGGCGGTCCGCCCGCTGGCCTGCTGTGCGGTCAGGAGATAATCTTCCACATGCGCCTTACCAATAACTCCGGCGGAGACATAACGGCTTTAACTCATGGGTTTCAGGTTTACTCGCCTGACGGAGCCGAGTGGACCACCACCGAGGGGGCGTGGGTGGGCGACACCATTTATATTATCATGGATATCGCCTACGTTTTTCCAATTGGCAGCAGCGACGGGGTTGGCGCCGACACGGTCGGATTTGGCGCTGTGAAATTAGGCCCCTCGGGCATCCCTGACGGTTTTGACGAGATTCTTTGGACCATTACAATCGGTCCGATCGACCACGATTATGCCGGCAAGACCATCTGTCTTGACTCCTGCTTCTTTCCCCCCAGCAACCCGTGGAAGTGGTTAACGACACAGGGAGACCTGATCCCCGCCTGGGATGGCCCTCACTGTTTTGAAGTCACCGGGCTTGGGCCGGATACTGATCTCGACGGCACCATAGATCTGTTCGACAATTGCCCCTACGTTGCCAATCCGAATCAGGAGGACGCCGACAACGACGGTCGGGGAGATGTGTGCGATTGCATTGCAATAGCAGGCAATATTGATTGTGACTCCGAACAGATTATCGACATCGCGGACCTGACACTGCTGATAGACTTTCTATTTATGTCCAAGGCCGAGCTTGACTGCCCCGGCGAGGGGAACACCGACGGAGACCCCGACGATGTGGTGGATATCGGTGACCTTACCACTCTAATTGACTTCATGTTTATCAGCTATGCCTCGCCCGCTCCCTGCCGAACCGAGCAAGGAAGCCCATCGGGCAGCATAATCGATCACACCGGCTGCAAATCAATACCACTGGGCGATCCCGTGCCGGACACAAGCAATGATCTGAGTTGCATCGAATGGGCCTATGATGGAGGCAGCATTCTCACACTTAATCACGTCAATGCCGGCTTTAACTGCTGTCCTATCATTGCCGCCGATATCCGGTTTGACGGCAACACCATCATAGTCGAGGAGCTCGATTCGCTGGAAAACGGCGGCTGTGATTGTCTCTGCCTGTTTGACGTTGAATATGAAATTACCAACCTCTCACCCGGAGAATACAGAATCCTGGTGATCGAGCCGTACCGCTGGGAGGGGGACATCGAGCTGGACTTCACGATCGACCTGTCCACGGCCGGTTCGGGCGTTCACTGCGAAAGCCGCACCCACTATCCCTGGGGACAGCCGTAGACATTGCCTCCGGGGTTTGCGCTCTGAATGCAAAGTCTCCCCTCTAACGTCGTTCTGATCAGACTCGTCACCCATCGTTTCGGCGTTCCTGCAAGACTGATTATTTCGATTTCTTCTCCGTCCTGCCAGTAAGGTTCGTCTCTTTTGTTCGACTAATTCCCAAAACCAACCTGGGAGACAACAATTATGAGACGACTTTTTGCGCCGGTAATCGCGATCATTTGCCTGTGGGCTGCACAGTCTGGTCACAGCCAGAACCTGCTGGACGGCCCGGATCATGCCACGTACGATGAGGCTCACGACAGATATCTGATCTCAAGCAGCCAGAATCAATCTATCGTTGCGATTGATCGCCAGGGGGTTCAGAGCACCTACCTCTCCAATCTGGGGAGTTATGTCTTTGGCAACTTTATATCAGGAGACACCTTTTTTGTCACGGACTCCAGAGGTTCAGTGAGAGCGTTCAATTTGCATTCGAAAGATCTGCTGTGGGAGACATTCTTTGCCGGTGCTCACTACACGGGCGGCATGGCCATGGATAGCTCAGGGTATTTGTATATTGCCGACAACATGGCCTTTGAAAGCAAAATATACCGAATGAATCCCGCCGATCAGTCCTACACAACCTTCGTCGGCTCCGAACTGCCGGGATATACGAACAAGCTAATATATGATCAACCGAATAACCGCCTGCTCGTTGTCGGGCTCTACCCGAATTCGCCAATCACTGCTGTCAGTCTTGAAGATGCGTCATTGACGCCCCTGGTCACACCACCATCCATGAATCTTGGAGGGATTGTGATGGACGCCGAGCGAAACGTATATGTGTGCGAGTATTACGAAGGCACTGTTCACAGGTATGATCAGACCTTCACCAATCCACCGGTTCTCATTTCAGAGGGACATGGCCACGCCAACGGGATTGGCTATGATCATGTTCATGATTTACTGATCGTACCGGATTTCGAGAATAACCGCGTTGACTTCGTGCCGCTGAGCGATGCCGATGGTGATGGGTATGGTGATATTGAAGACAACTGCCCCGACGATTACAATCCCGATCAGATAGACTTTGACGGCGATAGCTTTGGTGACGTCTGTGATTCTGTATGTTGCATCGGCGAGACTAGCGGAAACATAGACAACGACGTGTCGCACCTGGTAGATATCGGCGACCTGACCGAACTTATCGACTATCTGTTCATCACATACGAGGAACCGGTTTGTTTGGGTGAAGCCAATGTCGACGGTGCCGGTAGCATTGACGTGGGTGATCTGACTCACCTTATCGACTACCTGTTTATTGCGCACACAATGCCGGCACCGTGCCTGTAAGCGCCCCTCCTCATCGGCCGGCCATTCTTGGTGAGTGCGTCGAGGCACGTCTCCGTGGCCGGTTCGTGATCGAGCCAATCAGCTTTCGGCGCGCAACCTCGCCAATCGCTCGCGGGCATCTGTGATCTCCGGCAGTGCGGCATCAGCATTTCCCCAACGGGACAGAAACGCCTCGTACTGCTCGATAGCTCTGTCAGGCCAGTTGGACGCTTCATACGTCAATCCGAGGTAGTAGTGGACTCTGACGAACCACATGCCGTGGTAGTAGCGATCAGTTGAGTAGTCACCCCAGATCGCCTCAAAAGCCTCGCCCGCTCGATTCAGGTTACCGTCTGCGAGATAGGCCCGGGCCAGCCAGTATCGGGTCGGAAAATGTATGCTGCCTTCGTAAATCCTGATAAAAGCTGTGATCGCTGATTCTATCCGGTCACGGCTGAAGTCGATATAGCCACGGAGAAACCAGTATTCCCACGGCAGAGAGTCTTCCGACGCATGCACGGAGCGAATCGAGTCCAGGAGTAACTCGGCTCGCTCCCACTGACCTGCGCCGACCAGCGTCTGAATCAAATGGGTGCGATAAAGCAGGCCGGCCGCTATGTCGATCGGTTCTCCCACCTGCTCAGTGCTGTCGATGGCGGCCATCGCCTCATCGAAGCGTCCGAGTTCGGTCAGGACGTGAACTTTCATAAGCAGCTTTCTCGCTGCCCCTCCAAACTGACGTTCAGAGATGTCAATCGCTACCATGCTGTCCAGCATGGCCATAGTTGCGGTGAACTGCCCCTGAAGCAGTGGAACGTAAGCCAGGAATTCCCTGGCTCTCGTGCGCAGGTCGCTCTCTCCGTGCACGGCACATATCCGGTAACAACTGTCAGCGTGCTCGTAGTCCTGTTTGAGAAGGTAGAGGTGTCCGCAAGTCTGGAGCGACTGGAAGTGGTTCGGCCTGATTTTCAAGGCCTGCAGGTATGATTCAAGAGCTGCATCGTTCTCACCATGATGCAGGAAGAGATCCCCCCGGGTGTCATACGGGTTGGGCTCATCCGGGGCTATTTCGATATAGCGGTTGACGGTC
>CP070824.1:1810587-1820540 GCA_020344395.1 Candidatus Zixiibacteriota bacterium
GCCCGATCAAGAAGGCGACTGGCTATCTGCAGCTTCTTTTTGGCCTCGTCCTTGTTTCCCTCGGTGCGCACCGCTTTGATGGCATTGCGAACATTAGTGCGAAGGGCACGGTTGCGGAGCGACACTTCCTGAGAAGTCCTCATCCGTTTCTTACACGACTTATGACTGGGCATCAGCTGATTATCCTTCGTAAACCAAACAACATTAACCAAAAAATATACTCAACGGCAGGCGAATGTCAACTGACAAGGTAAAGAAATCCTCAATAGCTTCATCGGCGGCGGTTGTATCCGGTGCCACGGCTTTCTCCCGCGTGCTGGGTCTCGTCCGCGAACAGGCCATGGCCTATTTCTTCGGGGCCTCCCTGGCCACTGATGCTTTCGTCACGGCCTTCCGAATCCCCAATCTGTTGCGCGACATGTTTGCTGAGGGAGCCCTTTCGTCCGCCTTCGTACCGGTTTTCAAGGAAAAGCTGGTCAAAGGATCAGAACGCGAAGCCTTTTCTTTGGCCAATATCACAGCCACTGCCGTTCTGCTGTTTGTGGGCGGCATCGTACTTCTGGGAATCCTGGCTGCTCCAGCTATAATCTATATCTCAGCCAACGGGTTTACGGAGGATCCGCACAAGTTCGATCTAACAGTGAGGCTCACCAGGCTGATGTTTGTGTATCTTCTGCTGGTGTCATTGTCATCGTTGGTCATGGGGATGCTCAACTCTTTCGGACGATTCGGAATTCCCGCTCTGGCGCCGGCGATGTTCAACATCGGCACCGTGCTTTCGATCTGGCTGCTGCACCGATACTTTACGATACCCATTTATTCGATGGCCATAGGGGTGCTGATCGGCGGTGTCGGGCAGTTGGTGATCCAGGTACCTGCTCTTCTGAGTCTCGGCTATCGCTTCAGGTTTCAGTTTGATCTGCTCAACCAGGGGTTCAAGAAGATTCTGCGGCTGTTCACGCCGATGGTGATCGGTCTGTCGGCGGGCAGGATCAATATCATTGTCAACACGCTGGTGGCTTCATTTCTGGTGGAAGGATCGTTGACATACCTGAATTACTCCTATCGTCTGATGCACTTTCCCCTGGGCGTCTTCGCGGTTGCCCTGGGAACAGTGGCTCTGCCCAAAGTATCGGAGCTTGCGGCGAGGGGTGATCTTGAGGAAATCGGACGCAGCTTTCGCGAGGCACTCAACCTCAACCTTCTGCTGGTCATGCCCTCGGCAGCCTTCCTGTCGCTGTTCGGCTCCGATCTGGTTCGCCTTGTCTATCAGTGGGGAGCCTTCACAGACTCCGATGCCACCAACACCGGGCTTGCCCTGCTGCATTACTCATATGGCCTTATCGGTTTCGCGGCTGTCCGGGTAACGGTACCGGTATTCTATGCGCTCGGAGATGCCCGATTGCCCACCAGGGTATCCATTATCTCCGTGTTCGTGAACATGGCGCTGTATTACCCCATGGTCAAATTGCTCGGTTTTGCAGGTCTTGCTGCTGCGACCTCGGCCGCGGGTTTGCTGAACTTTGGTATGCTACTCTATTATCTTCCGGGTAAGAACGTGCCGGTCTCGTTGCACAAATTGCTGTTGAGCCTGGTAAGAATCGCTGTAGCGGCCTGGTTCGGTTTTTATCTTGCGCGGATGCTGCCAATCGACTTCTCGATCCAAACCGAGGTATTGCGTCGTCTTGCGGACCTGGCCGCAGCCGGCGCTGCGGGCGGCTTGATATACCTGTCGTTTTGTATTATTCTGAGGGTCAAGGAAATCTCCGGATTGAAGCGCTGGCTCCTGCGGGGGAGGTAATAGCTAGGCCTTCGAATGGTTCGAAAGTACACTGGCCTCTACTGTCTGATGTTTGTTGCGGCCGGAATCGTGCTCGCCGACCTGACAGCAATACCGTCATGGCCCTGTCTGCTGGCGGCTTTCATATCTCTGGTCGCCGGGTTTTATCTGCACGCGGTCACCGGGCGCGCCGCTGCAGCGGCCGTGGCGCTGGGCACCGCGCTGATGGCTTTCAGCGCGTTTCATTACACTCACAGGTACCTTCACGCTGGCCCTCGACACATTAGCAGCATTGTTGCAGCCGGATCAATGTACTCCATATACGGCCGTGTCGCCGACTGGCCGGAAGTGAAATCGGATCGCACTGAAGTGAAGATTGCGGTCGACTCTCTTGCGGCTCCGGACCTGTACGATGTTGAGGGCAATATCTTACTCAAGGTATCTGATACTACGACGGCCTTGCAGCGGGGTGACCGGGTTGCCTTCAGGGCGCGCCTTTATCCGTTGCCGTCACCGAAGGGCGGAGGCGGATTCGATTACCGTCGTTACCTTACCCTCAAAGGAATCTCCGGTATCGTCTATCTTTCGACTTTGCTCGATGTCAGGATCGACCGCCGGCCGACCTACTCTTTCCTGACCTTTATTGACCGCCTTAGAGAAGAGGTTACAGGCAGTCTCTCGAAGAACCTCTCACCAACTGCCGCAGCCATGGCCAAGGGTTTTCTAATTGGGGAGACACGAGACATTCCACCGGAGATTTACCGGATGTTTCGCGACAGCGGCACCCTTCATGTTCTGGCCGTATCCGGCTCCAACGTGGCTCTGGTCATCATGTTTGTAATGCTGGTCATGTGGCCGTTCGGGATTCGTCCCGGTCGCAGGAGACTTATACTGATAGCCGTGATTGCGGTTTTTGCGGGGATGTCGTACGGCGAACCGTCGGTTATTCGAGCCTCGGTTATGGCTGTACTTGTTATTCTGGCCAGGTACGTGCAGCGTCGGCATGACCTTAACAACATCATCGCCCTGACCGCCGTTATTATCCTGCTGGCAGATCCGGCTCAATTCTACGACGTCGGCTTTCAGTTGTCCTTCGTCACCGCCTGGGGGCTCATTTTCATCGTCCCCCGGATAGCCGACAGCCTCGGTTCTAAGGTCGATTACAGGTGGTGGCGGTGGTTTTACTTGCCTCTGGCTGTCGCCGTGACCGCTCAAGTCTGTTCGGCGCCTCTGATTGCGTTTTATTTCGGAAGGATTCCCCTTACCACCGTGCTGGCCAACCTGGTGATTGTTCCGTTGGTGTCGCTGGCCGTGATGGGGATCCTGGCGGTTCTCGTTGCCCATCTGGTATTGCCCGTTTTGGGTGCCTTCGCCGGGTCGTTGGTTAACCAGCTATTGATGCTGGTTCTGGGTGCTCTCAGAGTGTTCGGGGGTGACCATGTGCCGGTGATCCAATTCGAGTATGGGTGGCCGGCATATCTGGCGGTCCCGGTTGTCCTCATGAGTTATCTGGTGATCGTAGCAGGGTCACTGAGCATGCGCTCCCTGTCGGCTCGACGGTTTGCCATCGTGCTGATTTTGCTGATGGCCAACGGTGCTGCGGCGGTCGGACTGTGGCGAAGCGCGGGCAGCCCTCGGGAGTTGCTCACAGTGCATCAGGTTCCGGGCGGGATTGCTGCAATCGTTCACCGTGAAGGGACTGAAACCGCTGATCTCGTGTTTGCAGGTTTGCGAGGGAAACCATATCCGATAGATGCAAGAATAATCGCGCCCAAGCTGATGCAGCAAGGCATCTCCCGACTGAATTCGATCTTTGTGCTGGGTGCAGATTTTGACGCTGTCGATGACATTGTGCGGCTGGCTGGATCTTATGCGGCGGCAGGGCTATATGTAACTGAATCGCTGGGTCCGAGTTTCTACGATCATATTCTCTCTGATTCGATACCTTCTTCCGGAATCACGCTGGTCCGGCCGATCCGGGAAGATACAACCTTGGAGGGCTATTGGATGGATCAGAAAGGACTGTGGCTGGCAACCGGAACCGGTCACGTTGTTTTCACGACAAGGCTGCACGCCGCGCATTTTGCTCCCCTGCCTGAGGGCATTCAACCGACTCTGGTGATCGGCGAAAAGTGGCTCCCAACGCCCGATGACCAACGGCGATTGGTAGAGGCAGGGTACATGGTGGCTGTCTGTACTTCAATTGAACAGCGACATCCTGCGGCTGCCGCAGCTATCCAACCCGATCCTGGGAGTGCCCTGCCTGATAACCTGATTTCTCTCGACCGAGCAGGTCCTTGCCAGATAGAGCTTTCAGCCCCGAAATAGAGCCCCCCGGCCGCTGCTTTCCCTTTGCTGATTAAGAAAAGCCCTTCTCCGCCCGATAATCATAGAGACATACCACATAGGTGAAACACCGTGAAACAGGGTGTATGAGGTACCTGATTTATGAGTCTGTCCGGTAATCTGAAAACAGTCGCTTTTCCGGATATTCTGCAGTTGCTGGCCACTGGTAAGAAAACCGGTATTCTGGAATGCAAGACCACCACGCGTCAAAAGGAAGTATCCTTCAAAGAAGGCAACATCATTTTTGCCTCGTCGGTGAACAGCACAGAGGATCTGTTGGGGCAGATGCTTCTGAAGCGAGGGAAGATATCAAAGGCCGACCTTGAGCGTGCCATCACTCTTCACAAGCAGACCGGCCGGCAACTCGGCACTACCCTTATCGATATGAATCTGTTCGAGAAGGAGGATATCGCCGAGTGTCTTAAGCTGCAGATCGAGGAAATAGTGTACAATCTGTTCTCATGGAAGGAGGGTGACTTCATCTTCCACGAGAGCGAGACGCCCAAGAACGCTCCCTTCCTGATTGAGCTGAACACCATGAACGTGATCATGGAGGGAACACGGCGGATTGACGAGTGGATGGAGATACAGAAAGTTGTTCCTCCAGACGATGTTATGCTCCGCATTGCACCATCTCCCAAGGTTCAGAGGGAAGACATCACTATGTCCCTTGAGGAGTTTCGATTGTTGTCGCTCATCAATTCTGAACGGACGGTGTCCGAACTGATAGACCTGTCCTCCATGGGTGAGTTTGTGACCTGCAGATCGATTTACCGTCTCATCCTGGCAAACCTGGTGGAAGCAGCAGGACAAAGGGAGCGGGAGACTTCTGAGTCGGAAGACGAGGAGGAGATTATCATATCGATAATCTTCAGTCTTTATTCGGCCTGTTTTCACAAGATCAGATCGGTCGTGGCCGAGGTCGTCGGCGACGGCAACACAAAGTTTTCCGAATTCGCGGCCCAGTATCGGAGCGGCCTGATGAGCTATTTCCCCGGGCACGATCCCAACTCCGACCTGATGCCGTCTCTCGAGAGGTTTCTGTCTGCCTTTCGATCGATCCCTTTAGCCACCCGATATCATTCTCTGATGTCAGGTCTGGATCAAATGCTGTCCGATCAACTGGTGTATGTTTTCAGACTGCTGGGTCAGTCCGTATACCGGGATGTAGTCACAAACGTCAAAAAAGAGATATCGACTCCACTGGCCACACGTCGTGAGCTGGTCAAACGGTATGGCCTCGAAAACGGTTTTTACGGGGCCGTCAAACATGCAGAGAAAATTGTGAGATTAGTAAGAGGATGAATCATGAGGACTTCGTTTCCAATAGCGTGCGTGATCGCACTGGCGACCGTTGAGAACGCCCATGCCGTCAACGTCGCGGTCATTGCAACACCGCCCGGTATTTTGAGTATACTGATCCTGCTGTTCGCCTGTGCCAGTGCGGTGGTGTGCTACCAGGTTTTTTCTGTGGTCAAGGGCGGCTTGCTCGGCAAGAGTTGGCAACTGTTTCTCGGAGCGTTTGCGGTTCTGGCCCTGACCCAGGTGGCGACCTTATTGAACAGCATGGAGATTGTCGCTGTGCCCGTCTGGCTGGTCCCAGCATCTATCGGGCTCATGGTGGCGATGTTTTTCTTCGGTGTTTTTGAAGCAAAGCGGGTACTGGGCTAAATGATAAAGTATTGACATAACTTTATGAGAGACCTATTATTGCCTGCATCAAAATTGTTATGTTGCTAAGCCAATTGTGACGTAAACACTTACACAGATTGAATAATGCCAGCGTCCGCCGACATAGTCGACCGCATCAACAAGTGCCAGAAGATCCTTGATCAGGACCCTAACTCGCAGATCTTTGCGGCGCTTGCCGAGGGCCACCGCAAAAATGGTGATCTGGATAAGGCTTTCAAGACCTGTCAGAACGGATTGAGGATCCATCCCACATACGGATCAGCCCACATTGTCATGGCCAAGATCAATCTTGATCGCGGTCTCTTTGACTGGGCCGAGGCCGAAGTGCAGCGTGCCATTGAGATCGATGGGACCAGCCGGGCCATCGAACTGCTTCTGGCCGAGATATATATTTACAAAGGTGAATTTAATACGGCCATCAAACTGCTCAAGAGATTATATGAAAGTGATCCCGGTAACACTCAGATCAAGAAACTCTTGAGCATTGCCCAGAAGCTTCCGGAGGAGCAGGCCGCAATGACCGGCCAGGTGCCGGATAAGCCGCCGGCCCCGACGGAGGTAGCACCATCCGAAACCCCCGGTGAACCGGCACCGAAATCGTTTGATGTTCTTTCGACGGTAGACGTTGTTCAACAGGCTATGTCGCTTCCCGAACTCAAAGGGGCACAGTTCGTCAACCCGGAAGGACTGATCGTTGATTCGGAATGGGCTCTGGAGATGAACGCCACCACCTGCGCCGCTACCCTGTCGGACCTCGGGCGAATCCTTTCCAAGGAGCTTGTGGAGTCATCCTTTGGGAAAAGCGCGTCTATTCTGATTGAAAACACCGAACATGTGTTCTATCTAATTCACGTAGAGAACGGCATGTTCTTGTTCGTGGGCAACAGCGCGGCCAATCTTGGCGGCCTGAGAATGAGGATTGGCAGCCTGATAGAACGGTACCGGGCCGGCCAAGAGAGTGTTTAATATGGAATTATCTGCTGCCATCAAAAGGCGTATTCTGCTTCTGAGCATGGTGACCCTGGTCGTCCCGATGGTCGTATTCCCGAGCCAGTTGGGATTGCCGCTGGCTCGGACCTCACTGCTCAATGTATTTTGGGAACTGGTGTACTATGGAATCGTGATCTATCTTTTCCACCGGCACGTGTCCCTGGTTCACCTCTTCCAGGCCAGCGGCGCCTGCCTCGTTTTCAGGTTCGCGCTCGGAGCCATCTTTGGCATTCTCGTTGCCGTTATTTACAACCTGGATTTGAAAGTCTCAGTCACCATGGGAATGTCGAGTTATCTGCCGGTGATTATCTTGCACGTGCTGGCTGTGCCGTTCATTCTCAAACCTGTGCTGGCTCGGATTTACTCGACCGGGCGCGAGGAGCCTGTGCCCCGCAGGCGGCGAGGACGCCAGGCGGCCGCTGCCCCGACGACCTCGCCGGATCAAGGGCTGGCTTCAATAGCAATCTCGAAAGACAAGGGGATCGTGACACAGTCGGTCGCGGATTCGGTGCCCCATATCACGGAAAAGACACAGCCCGGTTCTCCTGCAGAGTCGGAGAGTGCTCCGGCGAGACCTTTCGGCGAGGCCAACGGGTTCGAGCGAGCCGTGCGGTATATCGGGGAGCACGGCTCGGTAGATGTGGCCTGTGTCGCCGATCATGAAGGGTTGTTACTGGCCAGTTTCCGACGTGGTCAGGTAGTGCCCGAAGACTGGGCACCCATGGCTGATCTCTTGCTTGAGAACAACGCGCTCGTTCTCGAGAAAAGCGGCCTGGCACGGCCCCAGAAAGTCGATCTTCTGCTCGACGACAAACGAGTTATTGTGGCGCGCGAAGACTCTATCCGACTTATAGTGGTGGCCGAACGGCAGAGCGATGATCTGCTGAACATTAGAATCAACCAGGCGATTGAAATGATCAGCAAGTACATCGCCGAGAAGTATAGTGACGTAGATTCTGGCAAAGTGGAGATATCACATGTACGAAGTACTTAACGAACTGAATAAAACGGCCGGCATCACCGGGTCGATGGTGGTCGGCAGGGACGGTATTGTCATAGCGGCCGACCTCAATGAGAGTTTTGAGGGCGAGACGGTGGGGGCACTGGCGGCGTCTATTACGACCAATGTTCAGAAGTCACTGGAACGTCTCAATACAAGTCCGCTGTCGCAGGTGACGATTGAGGCCGACAATGCCAAGCTGTTCTTTACCGATGCCGACATCGGTATATTGGTGGTAACAACGGAGACGGATGTGAATATCGGCTTGATCCGACTGGAGATCAAACATGCTGTCAACAAGCTGAAGATGGCTGGTTGACGGATTGAGTATATCGGAGATCGCACGAGATGGTATCAATTAATTATTCAGCCAGGGAAGTGTGCTGCAAGATAGTCTATTATGGACCCGGTCTTTCAGGTAAGACAACGAACCTGCAGTATGTTCATGAAAAGATCCCGGGTAACACCAAAGGCAAACTGATCTCACTGGCCACTGAGGCTGATCGTACCCTGTATTTCGACTTCCTGCCGATCAACATCGGTACGATCAACGGCTTCCAGGCGAAGTTTCAGTTGTACACTGTCCCCGGTCAAGTTTACTACAACGCGACACGCAAGCTGGTGTTGCGGGGAGTCGACGGGCTCGTCTTTGTAGCCGACAGTCAACCGGATAAGATGGACGAGAATATCGAATCACTGGCTAATCTCGCGGATAACCTCACGGAGTACGGCTACGATATTCAGCAACTCCCGGTGGTTATTCAATACAACAAGCGTGACCTGCCCGGTGTTCTCCCGGTGGAAGAACTGCAGGCCAAGCTGAACAGCAGCGAGTGGAAACATTTTGAGGCGTCAGCAACGATCGGTAACGGTGTGTTTGACACTCTCAAAATGATTATAAAGCTCGTCCTGGAGAAGGCCAAGTCTGCCAGCAGCACTAAAATCGGCTCGGCAGGTCAGGAGAGTCAGTCGTCACCAGAGACACCCGGCGTCGAGAGGGTCGCGGCAGAGTCTGAAGCTGGCGAAGATTCGGTTCCGAAACCCTCTGTCGCAGCCCCGGCCGTGGCTACCGAGACAGCGGTGGCGACGGCACCGGCCGAAGCATATCGACCCTATCCGGGAGGTACGGGAAAGGTCTCAGTGACTCAGGAGGGTGAGGCCGTTCAGCCCAAGCCGGCCCCCGAGAATGCGGCAACCCAGGTAGCAGTCCCGGGGAAAAACGAGACCGGCGAGGTGAAGGCGTCATCGCCAAGTCCTGCATCAATAAACCAGAACCCCGTCGTTCAGTCGAGCACACCGCAGATGGCTCCGCCCCTGCGTCGTCGCGACAGCGCCAAGAAGCGCGGGTTCTTTAAACGTTTGTTTGGAATAAGGTAGTCGGGAGGCTCTTATGTCTGACAATGACCTGATTATTTACGAGGAAGAGACCAACCGGATTAATGACTTGATGAGCAAGATGCTGAAGGGGTGTGAAGCGAAGTGTGCTCTGTTGGTGGACAAGGATGGGCACCTGATTACACGTCAGGGCTTTACTCACTCACTGGATACAACTGCTCTCGCCGCTCTTCTGGCGGGCTCTTTTGCCTCAACCAAGGAAATTGCTCGCCTGGTCGGCGAACCGGAGTTTTCTGTTCTCTTTCACCAGGGCAAGAAAGACCACATTCACATGTCATTGGTAGGCGAAAGATCGATTCTGGTGGTCATTTTTGACGACCGAACGACCATTGGCATGGTGCGTCTGTATGCCAAGGAAACATCCATGGAATTGTCCGAGGTCTTTAACGAGATAATGGAGAAGAGCGGGGGCCAGCCTGAACTCTCTGAAGATTTTGCTGATATGGCCAAGGACAAGCTTGACGACATTTTTCAGGATTGAACCATAACTGGAACGTCGGGCCGTATGCCAAGGCGGCAGACGTTCGCGAGTGAGTCGATGGAACAGCTATGTCGAGTGAACTGAGTTCAATCCTGGTTCAAGCGGGGAAGATCACCCAGGAGCAGGCGGATGAGGCGCTTGAGCTTGTCCAGGAACAAAAAAAGAAGTTTGCGGATGCCCTGGTTGAAATAGGCGCCGTCAAGTCGGGCGACGACATCGCCAACTTTATCGGCAAGCACCTGAAAATCGGCGCCCTCCGAATCGGCGAT
>CP070824.1:1820640-1825548 GCA_020344395.1 Candidatus Zixiibacteriota bacterium
CTTACCTGTGGCTGAACGAACCCCTCGGGCTGTCCTTCATCGTCGGCGGACTGATTGTCCTGACCGGTGTTGTTATCGCCGAAGTGCGATAGTATCAGTGTCCTTCCAGGCTTTGAAAATCCTTGAACTGGGCCGAGTCCGCGAAAGTCTCCGGAAACTTCATATAGGTCAGGACGCTGTCGATTAAATAGATGTGATTGCGCTCCTCGTTGGCGATAATCGACAGCAGATCTTTTCTGGTCTTATCCGGTTCGGCGGCGGCCTTTTCCCGGTAAAACCGCTCCGACTTATGCTCGATATCCAGCGCTTTCTCCCACATCGAACGTTCGTCTTTGGCGAATGTCCGGCTTTCGGCGTTGCTGGACATATCGCGGAAGATGTTCTTGACGGCGTTGAGCGTTTTGCTGTGAATGGCCGTTCCAGCCGCCATCGGGCCCGTATCGCCCTGCTTGAACTTCTTAAAAATCCGGTAATGCTTATCTTCCTCTTCGGCCAGCATAATCAGCACCTTGCGCAACTCCTCGTCTTTCACATCGCGGGCGCTGGCCTCGTAGAAAGCCTTGCCGTCGAGTTCCATCTGCATGGCAAATTCAAGAATATCCATTGCGGTTGCCCCTCTTGACTTATGGTTAATCGAGTCCTGCCGCCCTCAGATTCTCCTTTGAGAACTGCTTCTCCAGGTCAGCGTCGGTAAAGACTCCGTCCTTTCGTATCAACTTGCCGTCGAACCATATTTCTCCGCCGCCGTAATCCGGGCGCTGGATCTGCACCAGGTCCCAGTGAATGGAGGAATCATTCCCGTTCGGTGCTTCCTCGTAGCACTGCCCCGGCGTAAAGTGAAATGACCCGGCGATCTTCTCATCAAACAGCGTATCCTTCATCGGCTTGAGGATGAAGGGATTTACCCCGATAGCGAACTCGCCCACGTAACGGCCTCCTTCATCGGTATCGAGTATCTTGTTGAGCTTGGCTTCGTCGCCGTCGCAGGTGGCCTTGATAATCTTGCCCTTTTCGAAAGTGAGGGAGATGTTGGTGTAAACCGTACCCTGCTCCAATGACGGCGTATTGAAGGTGATAGTGCCGTTGGCCGATTCCCGCACCGGGGCGGTATAGACCTCGCCGTCCGGAATGTTGCGCAGGCCGTCGCACTTGACTATCGGGATGTCTTTGATGGAGAAAGTGAGATCGGTACCGGGCGATTTAATCTGGACCTTGTCGGTAGCCTCCATCAGCGCCACCAGCTTATCCTGCGCCTTCGACATCTTGGCATAATCGGCACAGCATACGTCGTAATAGAAGTCCTCGAAGGTTTCTTGCGATGTCTCGGCCAGCTGGGCCATGGCGTTGTTGGGATAACGCAGCACCACCCACCGGGTGCGCTTTACCCGTTCTTCCAAATGGACCGGCTTATAGAACAGCGTATTGAACTTGTCCAGGATAGCGGTATCGATATCGGCCAGATCGAAGGGGTTATCCGAACCGCGAAGCGAAATATAGGCATCCGCCTTCTTCATCAGGTGCAGATGAAGATCGGCCTGCTTGCGAAACTGGTCATCGCTGGCGTTGGCAATCCAGTGGCGCAGAAGCGATTCATCGCTGTAGTACCAGAACAGCACCACCCCCATCTGAGTGGCCAACCGGATAACCTGCTTACCCAGTTCAAGTGTGTCCTTGCCTTTGATTTCAAGATAGAGGGTTTCTCCGGATTTCACTTTGGTCGAGTATTCCAGCAGTTGGCGAGCGAGGATCTCATTGCGTTTGTCTTTCATCGGTCTTCCTTTCTCAATTTCTACGACACCGGATAATAGGCAAATGGCCCTGATAAATCAACCGAAACGAAACCACCGGCCCGATAATGCTGCGAACTTCACCGCCTTCATTCTGTTATGACTATTATGAGTTCTGACAACGTAAGGATTGGCACCTCCGGATTCAGCTATCGTGACTGGCTGGGCAATTTCTATCCCCAATTTTGTCCGCAGGCGGATTTCCTCAGGTATTACTCATCGCAGTTCAAAACTGTTGAAATCGACATGACCTTCTACCGTCTTCCGACAGCGGACATGGTCAAGCGATGGGCCAAAGTGACCCCCGACGGATTTGTGTTCACCGCCAAGTTTCCGAGAATGGTTACCCATGAGGGAACTCTCGAGGACCGGCTGGCTGCAGCCCGCAGCTTCGTGGAAGTCATGAGCCATCTGGGCGACAAACTGGGACCGCTGCTGCTGCAGTTTCCGTACAGTTTCAAGCCGGATCAGATCGATATGCTGAAGGCGATCGTGGAGTCACTGCCGCCCGGCGGGCAATTCGCCGTCGAGGTTCGCAACCGGCGATGGCTTGAAGTCGACGAAATGCTCGAACTTCTGACGGCGAGAGGCATTTCCCTATGCCTGGTTGATCACCCCTGGATGCCGCGCGTCAATGTGCAAACAGGGGGATTTCAATACATCCGCTTCCTTGGCGACCAGAGAAAAATAGAGAGCGACTTCAGCTACGTGCGGGATGGCCGCGAAGATGATCTGACATGGTGGGGTGACCTGATAACCGGATATGCTCGCAACGGCGTGACCTGCTATGTTTATTTCAACAACCACTTCTCGGGTCACGCTCCCACGACCGCCTCCCGGCTTCAACAACTTATCGATCAGGCATAGCGCCGATAATAAAGTAGCACTTCAGCTATATCGCGCATGCCATTACTATCACATAGCTTATAAGCGGCACTATTCTCTTGGGCGCCGCTCTACTCAGGGTCTCAAGAGCCCATCCGGCCTGCCGATATGATGCAATAGGCAAGGATGCGACTGCGGTGAAGTCACACACCGAAGTAACGTCACCGCACCCTGGGGTGTGACTGTATACGAATTGGGTGTGGGATAGGGAAATCCTGCAGCTGTGCAAAAGCCGGTCAACAGGCCGGCTTTTTAATCTGCCCTAATACCGATCATTACAGACGGAATCGCTCACCACGGAGTCGAGACCATTATCAAGGATAGCCGAGACGAAATACCAGTAGGCGAAACTGGTGTTCTCGACAGTGTCTATAAGCCAGGTCTGATCTATGCCAGTGCTCGCGATGTGGATATAGGTGAGCGTTGAAGTATGTATGTCATCCTTAAAAACGTGGTAGCCGGTGACCCGATGATGTTCCAGGGCGCGCCAGGTCAGATGGGTGTATGGTAGTGCACCGGTATCGACTATCTCGATGGCCAGTTCAAGGGGTCGTCCGTCCCAGTAGTCGCTTCGCGGGTCGAGGGGGTTAGTCCGGTCTTTGGGCTCCCAGCAGCTGGAGCCGAGAAGGGAAAGCAGCATCATTGCCGCCGCGATAACAAGTATGATTCGTGTAAACAGGGTTTTCATAATCCGTGCCTCTTAGAACGAATAGGTATACCTCAAACCGACATAATTCCCGCCGGCATCCAGGCTCAGCTTTCCGGCCCGTCCGGCTGATTCAAAATCTTCGAGCAACTCTTTCTGGTTCCTGGGAGAAGTGAGCATGGCTACTCCCTGAATTACGGCAAAAGAGAGCGCGAATCCGCCAAAAATGTTACGCAGTGCGATTCTATGCTCATAGTCACGGTAGGCCTGGTTGGTTTCGGAGGGCAGAGCCTCCAGGTAGATGTCGTATCTGTCTTCGGCCTGTCCGTGCATCAGCACCGACACGGTGGCGGTCGCCGCCAGCCCCACCGCGGAGGCAATCTTCAGGCGCTTGCTCCAGCCTCTCATCGTCGGGTTACGCCTGAGGTCACTGAGGAGCTTGTGCCAGTCGGGGAGCGCTTCGACCACCCCGAGAGCAATCACCGCCGGGTCATCACCCACCGCCAGCCGCGTCACCAGCGTGTCAGTATAATACTGCCGCTCGAATTCAACCCGACGATCATCGACATCCACATAGCAGCCCTCGCTATTTTCTTTCACCGCTCCCCAATCGTAATGATTCACGACACCCGGTTGAGCCAGACGGAGGGTGAGCGATGTATCCACCAAACCCGTCGCCCATACCAGAACGAATGAGTTTACACGTCCCGCTACCAGAGTGTGGGCCTGCAGGTAATGATTGTAACGGTTCGGCTCCAGTAAAACGGGTTGCCCGGCAACAACGTCCTCCAGACGGTAGGTCAGAAGCAACTTTCCGCCGTGCTCGAAAGCTATTGCTTCCGGGGTAGCGATTCTGATCTCGACGGTACAGAGCACCTCGCGCCGAGCCTGCTGATACAACTCAGCCAGCTGAGCGGGATAATTTTCATCGGCTGGAAAGGTGAATTTCGGTATAAAGCGAGTGCTGAGCCGCAGTTCACTCAGCGCCTCGTCCAGCAGGTTCAGCTGGTACAAACATACGCCTGCGTAAAAATGAGCCAGGCCCAGATTGTATCTATCACCTTCAATCGAATCCTGGCCTGCCCTGAAGAAATCCAGGGCCTGCTCATACTGTCCCTCGGCCATCAACTGGCGACCGGGATCGAACTGATCGGAGTCGGCCAGTGCCGACACCGCCAACACCGAAAGTACAAATACGGTAGTGAATGCAAGGCGGGGGAGTCTAATCTTGTTGTCAAACATAGGCGGAGTCCTCTAGAGCGATCCTTCCTGTATTACACAAAGCTCCAAAAACAAATTATACGACACTTGAGGTTTTTATGTTACGTCATAAGTACAAAAAAACCGGGCGGTTTTGCTCTAGTTATATGACAATTGGGAGATTAAGCCCCCGGCAGGGCAACCTCGCGGAGAAGAGCTGCTGATTCTTCCGGCGCCACGGTGTTGATATAAATGCCCGAGCCGATCTCGAACCCGGCCGGGATCGAGATTTTGGGGATAATCACCAGATACCAGTGAAGATGCCGCGTGTCTTCATCGCCGATCGGGGCCGACCTGAGTACGTAATTGTAGTCGGGGTTATTCAGACCG
>CP070824.1:1825648-1828202 GCA_020344395.1 Candidatus Zixiibacteriota bacterium
GGACTATCAGGAGTATTATATTAAGCCTCCGACGACGTAACCGTAAAGTGAATGACATACACTCCGAATGGATCCATTAATCGCCAAACTTAAAGGAACGGACGGGGGCAGGATTCTCGATGTTGCCACCAGCCACGGTGATTTTCTCAGGTTGCTGGTAGATTCGTTTCAGAGGCATACCGGGGCGATCGGTGTCGACATGGCTCCTGACCGGATCGAGGCGGCCCGGGAAAGGTCGGATGGTGGGCTCTGTTTTGAGGTGATGAATGCCGAGCAGCTCGAGTTTGAAGACGAGAGTTTCGACACTGTTGCCATGCGGCATTCGTTGCACCATCTGGAGAATGTGCCCGCAGTCCTCGGCGAGATGAAAAGGGTGCTGCGTCCGGGAGGGTTGCTGATAGTGTGCGAGGTATTCCAGAGCCCCGAGACGCTGCAGGACAATTCCCAGAGGCACATGCATCACTGGTGGGCAGAAGTTGACCGGGTATGCGGCGTGCCGCACTTTGAGACCTACACCAGGCAGGAAATTCTGGATATAGCCGAGGGGCTTAAGTTGACAGACACCGACGTGTTCGAGCACCTCGAGGACTATGATGACTCCGCCGGGCATGAGATCGTCAAGCAGATGATTTCAATATCCAATGACTGTATCGAGAAACTAAAAAAGCGCGGCGGGCCGCAGGAACTTATCGATAAAGGTGGGCAGCTGATCGAGAGGTTCGCCCGGCTTGGTTTCAGCGATGATCCTGTTGTGTATGTGTTGGGTCGAAAATAGTAAGGGCACCGGTCAGCCACCGGCGCCCTCATAGCTTTTGCCGCCTAACTATCGCCAGGCGCCGATTATGACGGCCGCCACAATCAGTCCGACCCAGTGGTAGAGGACATTGATAGCCGTCAGACCGCATGGCCGCTTCTCGAACGTATCGTTCATCAGCATGGTTGCCATGACGAAGCAAATGCCTGCCAGCAGGGCGACCACGATTCCCTCGGCGATGGACGTGCGACCGGTCCAGAGCATCAGCCGGGCCAGGCCGTAGCACACGAGGAAAGCGGTGATAAGGCCGGTCAGGTAGTTCGTAATCGCGGAGCCTCCGGCAAGTTGCTCCTTCGTTTTCCCGATCCCCTTCATCCAGGCTGAGCCAAAGAGCACGGGCGAGTACCAGATCGCGCCAATGATGAAATATGCTACCGCAGCTACAATGACAGCCAAGTAATTCATAGTTAGTGGTTCCACTATTCTACTTCCCTGGCTTGGAGTTACTGCTTGCTACCCAAAAATCTATGTCTCAGTATAAATTTGTTAAATGCGGGGCGCAATAATCGAATTCGCCAAGCCGCCAAAGCTATAGCAGAACAGCGCGTTAGGGGCAACTAGTTGAGCTGCGGCAGAGTTCCTATGATGGCCTCGCGGATGGGCAGGATGGGCCGGTTGGTATTGCCCAGAATGGTCATGGTGACTTTCTGCTCGAGGAAGATCTCCGATAACATATTTACGCCGGGATCCCAGCCTGTGATGTAGCAGGACGACGGTTCTCCGTCAGACACTCTTATCCAGACGCCAAGACCGTAGTGAACGTCATCGCCCTCATCCTCAGCCTTGAACTGAGGTGTCAGCAGCGCCTGCGTGGTTTTTTCGGACAGCAGGCGATTGCCGAGCAGGGAAGACCAGAAGAGATCAAGGTCCGAGGCCGTTGCGTATGCGCCGCCATCGGGGGTACCAATCCTGGGGACAGCGAAGATGTTAGTTCTCCAGTTGTCTTCATCGTCTTCAATGTAACCCGATGCGGTATCCGGGGGTAGCTGATCAATTGAGAAATAGCCGGAGCGATCCATACCGGCTGGTTCAAGCACGGATTGATGCACGAAATCCTGAAAGCGCGCGCCGCTGACCTTTTCGATTATCAGCCCCAGCACGTTGAATCCGGCATCGTTGTAGCGAAAGGTTTCGCCGGGGGCGGTGAGCATGCGGAGGTGCTGAAACATGGGCAGAAAATCCGATGGGGAGGTTATGGAGTATGCGGGACGATCGCGCCACAGCTGCTCATAATCCTGGGTCCGCTCATCCCAGTAGTCCGGAATGCCGCTGGTATGGGTTAACAGATGATAGACGGTGACGTCCGGGTGGAAGTGTTCAAAGCGAATATCCAGACAGTCTTTCAAGCGTGTTTCATAAGTCAGCTTACCGTCCTGAACCAGACGACAAACCGCAATCGCCGTGAAGAGTTTGCTGCCGGAGGCGAGGGCAAAGCGAGTTGATACGGCATTAGAGATGGAGTCGGATCGGTTAGCCAGGCCATAGGCGCGGCCAAAAGCGTGCTTGCCGTCGATTGAGATGGTAATCACACCTGAAAAGCCTGATTGCCCGGTTTGCTTGTCTATAGCTGCTGCTACGGATTCCATTGTCGGTTACCGCCTGTTCTCCGGTCGATCGAAGGTTGTATCAGGTTCGGCGACAGGGCCGAGGTTATTGATTATAGATACGGGATTGCGCTCAGGCAAGTTCATTGCCGGCAAAAATGACTCACGAAACATTATGTAGGCCCCTACGTATTTC
>CP070824.1:1828302-1835971 GCA_020344395.1 Candidatus Zixiibacteriota bacterium
GGTCGGCCGCCGGTTCCAGATATTTCCCCTCGTGGTCGAGCAGCCTCTGACCGGTGGCAGGGTCCACGACCATAAGCTGGTGTCCCTTCTTCCTCAGTGATTCGTAAATCGCCCGACCGGTATCCAGAGAGACCTCGCGCTCGCTCGAATCACCACCGACCAGAAGAAGAATTTTCATTGCACTTTACCTTTTCGAGACTGTCTGACCTTCCACACCACCCACCAGAGCACCAGCAGGGCCAAGATAGGCCACACGACAGTATTATACGTGCGAACATAGTATGTGATGCGATCGAGGTTTTCCACTAAAACAATGCCGATGTACATCAGCATGCTGCAGAACAGCAGGTACGAAACCAGCGAGAACAGTACCATTCGGTTCGTCGGATACCTGCTCATGCCTGCAACCAGCGCCAGGGCCGTGCGTGCTCCCACCACAAATCGAGAGAAAATCAGAATCATGGCACCCCATCTCCGGAAGGCGTTTTCCATACGATATATGTCGGCCGCCGGAAAATACTTGAAGTTCTTCCTGATAAAATAATCGCGCCCCCTGTTTCGACCAAGCAGGTACAGAACCATCACCGAAGACATACCGCCGGAAAGAATCAGCAGCATGCTCAGGACCAGGTCCAGTCGTCCGGTCGCCACCAGCCCCCCGGCAACGAGAATTACGCTGTCACCCGGAAACGGCGGAAACAGATTCTCAATCAGGCAGGACAGGAATATGGCCAGATAAACAATAAATGGTCCATAGGCGAACAGGTAGTCGAGGTATTCACTTACTTGCGTGACTGGATCGCCCATCTCACCCCAGCAAGCAGACCGCGGATGCCGCTATTGCCTCTCCCCGGCCAATGGCACCGAGCCCTTCGCAACTTGTCGCTTTAATGCCCACACGGTTCTCATCGATTCCAAGAACCGATGCAATGTTCTTCTTCATCTGCGGGATATGAGGATTCAGAAGCGGTTCCTCGGCCATAATTACAGCATCTATGTTAACCACGGGCCTACGTCCGGAATCCTGAATCATAGTCATGACTTCCTGCAACAATTCCATGGAGTTGGCATTCTTGAAATGATCATCGGACGGAGGAAACTGTTGCCCTATGTCCGGCAGGCCGGAGGCACCCAGCAGAGCGTCAATAATTGCATGTACCAGCACGTCAGCATCAGAGTGCCCCCCGAGACCTTTTTCATGATCAATCTTGACTCCACCGATGATGAGGTCTCGCCTCTCGACCAGGGGATGCAGATCGAATCCATGTCCAATGCGCAAGTCAGGCATCCTCTTCCCCTTTCAGAATCATCTCCACGAGTTGAAAGTCGCGCTGCGTGGTGACCTTGATATTCAGTCCTTCGGGTTCCACAACCGCTACCGTGACTCCATTCTGTTCTGCGAGACCGGCATCATCTGTAAAGACCGACCCTGCGCTTGCCTCAGCATGCAGTTTCCTGATAGTATTATACTCAAAAACCTGAGGAGTCTGAGCACAGTATATGGATTGACGGTTCACGGTGGACAGGACTCGTCCGGAGCGCACCTTCTTAAGCGTATCGTCGATCGGGACGGCAAGCATCGCGGCGCCCTCCGCTGTGGCGGCATGTATCACCTGATCGATGTCGGAGGCTAGGACCAGCGGCCGGGCTCCGTCATGTATAGCCACCAGGTCGGTCGCAGCCGAGAGCGCCTTAAGTCCAAGTCTGACCGAGTCCTGTCTGGCTTCACCTCCTGTGACTATTTTTGCCACTTTGTGAAGGTCGAATGGATCGACCACCTTTTCCTGCGTGAAAACCAGGAACTCCTCGGCCACCACCAGTACCGTCTCATCAACAGCCGAAGCAGCCTCGAATCGACTCAGCGTCCAGCTGAGCAGCGGCCGACCGCATACTTCCCGGAATTGCTTAGGCATGTCTCCCCCGAAACGCTTCGCTCTGCCGGCAGCTACAATCAGGGCAACAGTTCTCATAATCTTTGAATATAGACGCCCGCCGTTGACCGGAAAAGTCATTTATAGGATCAGCATGGCGTCGCCATAGCTGTAAAAACGATATTCCCAGTCAATTGCTTCCCGGTACAGGCTCATAATCTCATCACGTCCCGCAAAGGACGACACTAACACTAGAAGCGAGGATTTGGGTAGATGAAAATTGGTGATCAGATGGCTGACCAGTCTGAACCTGTGCCCCGGACGAATATAGAGGTTGGTCATTCCTTCAAAAGGTTGTATCTGCCCGCCTTTGACTTTAGTTGACTCCAGCGTACGCATCGACGTCGACCCGACGGCGAATATCGCCCCGCCTCTCTGCCTGATCCTGCTGAGACGGCGCGCGGCCACGGGTGTCAGCACCGCGTATTCGGGATCAACCGAATGCTGACGGATATCCCTGCTCTGGATGGGCTTGAACGTCCCCGGACCGACATGCAGGGTAACCTCGACGATAGCCACTCCTTTCTGTCTCAACTTTTTAAGAAGCGGCCGTGTGAAATGAAAACCTGCTGTAGGAGCCGCTATGGAGCCGACCGGGTCTGCAAAAACTGTCTGATACCGGCGGACATCCCCCGGTTCATCCTTTCTGGAGATATACGGTGGCAGCGGTACGTGCCCGAAGTGACTGATTACCCGCTTCCTGGAGGAGGCCGACCGGAAGCGCACGAGCCACCTCCCGCCGCCGATGTCCTTCTCCAGCGTCAGGCTGTCCTTCTTGTCGAACAGGATTTGCTCCCCCACTTTGATCCTTCGAGAAGGCCGGGCCAGTCCGATCCACAGTTCCCCACTTCCCTCCTCGAACACACGGACCAGCAGGATCTCCACTCTGGCGCCCGTTCTCCTGTGTCCGATGAGCCGCGCCTTAAACACCCTGGTATTATTGACCACCAGCGCGTCTCCTTTACGGAAGTACGACACAATGTCTCCAAATCTCAGATGGTGGCGGTCGCCCGTGTTACGGTCATAGACAAGCAGGCGAGAGCGATCCCGGCGCCGCGCGGGGAATTGCGCTATCAGTTCTTCAGGGAGCGAGTAGTCGAAGTCCTTAAGGTCCATGACACGGATGACGGCGTGGGCTTCAGCTACCCGAGGCGGAGAGGCGATCTACGAAGGCCCCGGTTAGTTCTTTCTGTGTCCACGTGAGGCCGTCAGGCATCCTGCTGTCCCTGATGTATACTTCCAGAGCATCAAGAGCAGCCCGCGTGTCAGCCACGGTGAGGATACGGCCGGTTTTCTCCTTCAGCCTGTCACGGAATTTCACCGTCTCGCTGATGAGCATTTCGGTGACAGCGGTCGGATCGGTCCGCCCCAGACTCTGACTCACTGCCCGAATAAGCTGGAGATAATCATCATCCATGATCGTTCAAAACGGACCTGACCCGTTCCGTCAGAAGAGATTTTCCTGAGGTCCGGAAGACGACATTTTCAAACCCAGATGGCGAGCCGCCTTCTCGGACACCATGCGGCCTCGCTTCGTGCGCTGCAAGAACCCGATCTTGAGCAGAAACGGCTCAACCATATCGACCAGGGTGTCAGACTCCTCACCCAGGGTCGACGCCAGCGCCTCTATTCCAACCGGACCACCCTTGTAATAGTCAATGATCACCCGGAGCAACTTGCGGTCAAGATTGTCCAGGCCAGCCGAATCCACCCCTTCGGCATCCAGAGCTTCGGTAGCAACGGCAGCGTTGACACGACCATTCGCCTTGACCGACGAATAATCCCGTACCCGTCTCAGCAGGCGGTTGGCGATCCTGGGTGTCCCGCGGGATCTGGCCGAAACCACCGCCGCCGCCTCACGGTCTATCTCAATCTCAAGCAGACGGGCGGAGCGAAGTACGATTTCTTCAAGATCCTTAGCCGGGTAGAAATCGATATGATAATACAATCCAAATCTATCCCGCAGAGGTGCCGAAAGCATACCGGCGCGCGTGGTAGCGCCTACCAGCGTGAACCGCTTGAGTGGAATATTGATTACCTTGGCAAAAGCACCCTTGTCCACCACGAAGTCAACTTTGAAGTCCTCCATGGCCGGATAGATGAACTCCTCTATCACCGTGGACAGCCGGTGAATCTCGTCAACGAACAGGATATCCCCCTCACCCAGGTTGGTGAGTATTCCCATTAGATCACCTGTCCGCTGCAGAGTTGGCCCGGAACTCGAGACGATTCGCGAGTCCATTTCATGAGCTATAATATGCGCCAGGGTGGTCTTACCCAGACCCGGCGGTCCATACAGCAACACATGCTCGACCGGCTCGCCGCGCCCTTTCGCGGCCTGAAGTAATACTTCAAGCTTCCCACGTAACTCATTTTGACCTATGTAGTCACTGAGGACGCCCGGGCGCAAGGAAAACTGCGCCAGGTCCTCCTGCGGACTCAGCTCAGATCCGGATATTATGCGTTCGCGCGTCATCCTGAGCTCTCTCGGACTAACTGTTCATGCTTGAAGATTTCCGTTATCAATTCCTCAATAGAGACCATCCTGGGTCTGGCTCTCATGGCCGCATCAATCATGGCCTGTGCCTCCGGGCGGGAATACTGCAATTGCGTCAGTACTTCCAGCGCCTCCTCGGATAGCGGAGTAGGGCGCCTCTCGACCGAGGCAAGTGGCTGTTCCCCTTTCGAAAGGGCAAACTTCGTCGTTTTTCCGTTAAGCTCAGCGATTATCTTATCGGCCTGCCTGCCGCCGACACCGGGCAGGCGCGTGAGTTGTGCCGCATCCTTGCATTCGATAGCGTTAGCGATATCACGAATGGGGAGAATCAGGCACTTGAGCGCTTTCTTCACGCCCATGCCCGAGACCTGGGTGAACAGAGAAAAGAACTCCCTGTCCACTGGATCGAGAAACCCAACCAGACGCGGAAAATGCGAGGATTTCCTGTCTCCCGCCTCAATGTAGTAGATCGTCTCGAATGTAATGTCCTGCCCGACCTTGTTTTCATCCACCAACCGATCGGACAGTGCTGAAGGCAGGAGCACCTCGTAGAAGAGGCCGTCATTCTCGACCAGCGCCCTCTGCTCGTGAACCTGGACCAGAGTCCCGCGCAAACGGCTGATCATGTCTGGGCCAGCTCTCCCTTACTCTGAACCCGCGCATGGCATAGCGCTATGGCTATGGCGTCGGCCGTGTCGGGTGGTTCGGGGACAGTTTTCAATTCCATCAATGTCATCACTGCTGTCTGCATCTGTGATTTGGTGGCCCGGCCGTTTCCGGTCAGTGCCTTTTTGATCCGCGTAGCCGCGTACTCAAAAACCTCGATTCCCGCCTCCGCCCCCTTCAGGCAGATCACCCCGCGAGCGTGTCCCATAATAATAGCTGTCCTGGGGTGCACATAATGAGAGTAAAGATTCTCGATGGCAATCGCCCCGGGCCGGAACTGATTGATCACCTCGCTCATACCGTCGCCTATTTCCTTCAGTCGCGACGAGATTGAGCCAATGGGTCTGGAGCGCACCACCCCGGCCTCCAGCAGCATGATCCGCTGCTGCCTTGATTCCAGCACAGCATAACCGGTTACGTTTAATCCCGGATCAACTCCAAGGACAATCATACTGATTTATAGCCCGAATCCGGGCGGAATTCAATTAAAATCTAACCGATACCCCTGAAAGTGACAATTGAGTTGTCAGCTTGACATGAGCAGTTTAGTTTACAGCACCAGAGAAACAATATGGACTCAGACTTCACGCATACCACTCTGGGCAGGACCGGATTCAAGGTTCACCGCCTGGGATTCTCGGCAACCTATCGACCCGGCAAGCAAACCGTTCACCGGGCTCTCGATGCCGGTCTCAACTACTTCTTTTGTTACGGCTTTGACACTCAGGTAACCCGGGTGCTCCGCGATCTGCCAATATCACAACGGGATGGCCTGACCATCGCCACCGGCGCTTACAACCTGATTCTTGGCCATCCCAACCTTCGCCGCACCCTCGAAAAACGATTGCGTCAACTACGGACCGATTGTGTCGCCGTGTTCCTGTTTCTGGGTGTGATGAAAGAAAAGGAACTCACTGACCATGTCCGGGAAGAAATGGTCCGCTTTCGCGAGGAAGGCAAGGTCAGGGCCATTGGCCTATCAACGCACAACCGGAAGCTGGCCGGCAAGCTGGCGTCTGAAGGTTTGTTCGATATCTTGATGATGCGCTATAATGCTGCTCATCGCGGTGCTGAGCAGGACATCTTCCCTTACCTGGCTGACCATAATCCGGGTGTGGTCAGTTACACGGCCACGCGCTGGAAATATCTATTGAGACGACCCAAAGGCTGGCCAAAAGACTGCCGCATCCCTACAGCCGGTGAGTGCTACCGGTTCGTGCTGTCAAACCCGCATGTGCATGTCTGTATGACTGCGCCCAGCAATGTCAAACAGCTCGAAGAGAACCTTGCCGCCATGGGCGACGGACCACTAAGCGAAGAAGACCACGCCTACCTGTGCAAAGTCGGCGACGCCGTGCATCATAAGAAAAAGCTGCTGGGGTAGAGTACTCTTCTCGGCCAGTTGATGAGCAGTTGGCCTGCCATTTCAAAAGATCTTCACCAGATCAGCCGCCGAGTCAAGCATTAGATCCGGCTGGATCGGCGAGCCTGTCACATACGATTCCCGGTACTTCCCGGTCCTGACCAGTATGCCGTGCATCCCCACCCTCTGCGCCCCTCCAATATCTGAGGCCAGATCATCACCAACCACCGCCACCTGATCAGCCGGCAGGCCGAGATCATCCAGAGCCAGCCTGAAAAAGGTTTCCGATGGTTTGCCGATGACCGTTGCCGTCTTGTCGGTAACATATTCCAGTCCGGCAATGAATGCGCCCATATCAACTCGCAACCCCTGCTCCGTCTCCCAGTATTTGCCCTTATGCAGGGCTACTATTTCGGCCCCGTTCATGACCATCTCGAACAGCCTGTGCATCAACTGATAATCCCAGGTCTTGCCGACATCACCGATGACAACGATTTCGGGATTCCGATCGTCCTGCGGAAACTCAGCGAAATCAACCTTCGGCCCATCGCTGACCAGCAGGTGGCACCGCGGCTCTTCTTTGGAATGCAGATACGCCACTGCTGCCCGAATGACGCCAAAGACCTCACTCTCTTCAACCGGTAAGCCGAGCTTTGTGAGCTTGTTATACAATGAAGCAAGCGACCGGGTGGTGGTATTGGTCGTGAATCGCAACGGATGGCCAGCGTCCTTCAGATGTTTAACAGCTTCCGACGCACCGTCGATCAGCCTGTCCCCCACGTACAGTGTCCCGTCGAGGTCTATCAAAAGACCCTTGATACTTGCGACCCAATCAGGTTTTTCCGTCACTGCCCGTCCTGCTTCCGAAGGTCGTCACTCCCGGTATAAAGCCGGCTGCCGGCGCATGGTCAGCCGGCAATCTTTTCCAGAAGGTCCTGGTCTATATCGAAATTAGAGTACACCTTCTGGATGTCGTCGTTCTCTTCGAGCAGGTCCAGCAGCTTGAGCATCGACTGTGCCTCGGACTCCTTGATGACTTTGGTCGTACTCTGCGGGAGCTTGGTCACCTCGGCCGACACGATCGGGATGCTCTTCGCTTCCACGGCCGAGCGCACATCGTCGAGGGCTGCCGGTTCCATAAGGATCTCGAAAATACCTGAATCCGATTTGATATCATCAGCGCCGCCCTCCAGGGCAACTTCCATCAGCGTA
>CP070824.1:1836071-1890186 GCA_020344395.1 Candidatus Zixiibacteriota bacterium
GAGACACATCAGCGGAAGGAAAAGGAAACAATTGCCAGGCTCTCGTTCTTCGATACTCTGGTAAGTTACTTTGTTTCACCTCGGTTGAATATGCGCGACAGGATAAACCAGTCCTACGCGCTCAATACCGGCGACTACTTCAAGTTTGATCCGTCCTGGTTCGTGCTCAGTCATGAGGCCACACCGATGCGAACAACGGTGCAGCCTTACGGGCTGGCCGGGGACAGGCTGAACGTGATTCACAACGGTGAAGCGGTATCACCGTTTGAACATTTTCCTGAGCCGGATGGGCTGATGGACATGAATGACCTGCCCTCGGCTCTGGACGGCGAAGTGTATCTGCTCACCGGACCCAGGGGACGACTTTTTGGAGGCGGCCAGAGCGTGGCTACTTTACTGACACGATCGAAGAGACCGGATGATTATCGTCCGGAAACGGCACTCCTGGTTGACAAGGGGTCATTTCTCTATTCGTTCGCGCGCGGCCGCTATTCGAAAATCTTCACCGGCGGGCGTGAGATGGATCTTTCAGTAGCTTACCGAAAGGCGGACGGTCTCTACTACAACCACTTTGAAGATTCGTACGATTATTATGGCAGTCTGTACGAGCCTCTTTCGGCGGATTATGGCATGAGGGTAGTGGGCCACCTGTATGATCGTGACGGTCGACTGGCGGTGCGACCGAGCAGCCCGTACGGGTTCGGCTCGCTCCAGGCCAGAGATCGCTTCGACCGCAGTCTGCGGATAGGTGCGGTACGTCATAATCGTTCACACACGGCCAGGACAGAGGTCGGCTACGCGCATTTGCGCCAGGGCTCCTACCTGACGCAGGTTTACAGTGCGGATTTCAATAAGTGGGGTCATGGCGGTTATATCGAGCATGAGTTCGTCCGGGGGAATCGTATGTTTGCGGTTTCGGCCGATGCTGACTATCTCAAGTATCAGTATTCGCCGCGCAATGAAACAGCTACCCGGTGGACAGCGTCCGTTGATGTTACGGCTGTTGCTCTGACCAGTCCTTTTCGCTACGGGCTGCAGACATCTGTGGAGTATGTGGACGGGTTCAGGTTTCTTCCCTCGGGCACGGCTGTGGTTTACTACGAGTCGGACCGGCTGTACACGAGTGGCTCGGTGGGGTACTCGGAACGGGCACCGGCGCTGCACGAGTTGAACCTTCAATATCAGTCAGCGCCTGTCTATGGTGCGAGTCCGACAGTTTACGCCGATGAGGGGAATCGGTACCTGATCACCGAGAAGCAGTTGGTCGGATGTCTGGACATTGAATACGGCGCGGACGAGCGCAGCCTCGGCCTTCGTTTGACAGGCGGCCGCATTAAAGATGGGATTGACTGGAATCGGCTGCAGGGGGACACGGTGACGTTTCGGCCGATGAATGGAGACATTGATTTCGCCACGGCCACGGGTCTGGCAGCCTATCGCCTGGCCGACATTATTCGGCTTAACGCCGGTGCATCATACCACTGGATCGACTACGAGCGATTCGAGACCAGGGCGTACACGCCTGAGTACCAGGTGTTTTCGGGAGTCGAGTTCCATCTGTTCTGGTCGCAGAAGCTGATAGATCTCCGGGCGTACGGCGAAGCAATTCTGGTGGGGCCGTACGATGGCTATGATACTCAGGGATTGGGACAGGACCTGGTGATAAACGGTAAACTGTCGTTTCGTATGGGCGGTTTTCGGTTTCATTACATCTTTCACAACCTGTTGTCGAGGGTGTATTATCCGAGAGAGCAGTTCATGAACATAGGTCGCTATAATTCCTGGGGTTTCACCTGGGAATTCCTTAACTAAAGACCCTGCAGATACCTTACTTGACACTCAGATGTCCCGGTTGTTTATTGGGCAGTCCATGGATCTGAAACTGACGCGCGATGCAGCCTACCATCTTGTCGAGGACAAGATCGGCCACAACAATCTGCTGAAACATATCCTTGCGGTGGAGGCCGGGATGCGACGGCTGGCCGAGCATCTCAACGAGGATGTTGACTACTGGGGTTTGACCGGGCTCGTCCATGACCTTGACTACAACGAAACCAAGGATGACGAGGCCCGACACAGTTATCTTACCACCGAATGGCTAGCTGAGTATAAACTGCCTGAAGAGATGCTCTATGCGATCCACGCCCACCCGGGTCACGTGCCGTGTCGTACAAATTTGGACTGGGCTTTGTACGCGGTGGACCCGACGACCGGGTTTATTGTTGCCTGTGCCCTGATGCACCCGTCGAAGAAACTCGATGCTATTGATGTTGGCTTCATGATCAGGCGTTTCGGCGAGAAGCGGTTTGCGGCCGGGGCTAATCGGGAGAACATCTCCGCCTGCTCGGAGCTGGGGCTGGAACTGGAGCCGTTTCTGAAGCTCGTGCATGAGGGCATGCTGGGTATCCGGGACAAGCTGGGATTGTGAACGAAGTGAGTACAGATCGGTCGGCTGACTCGTCGATCTGGCGGCGGGATGTTGTCGGCTGGTCTCTTTACGATTTCGCCAACACCATCTACTCGATGAATATCGTTTCGCTGTATCTGAAACGGTATATCGTTGAGGATCTTGGACATGAAGACTATTATTTCGACGTGGCGTTTTCGGTGTCGATGCTGCTGGCGGCGGTTCTGTTGCCGGCCCTTGGAGCCATGTCGGATCATGCGACACGCAAGAAGCTATTTCTTTTTCTTTTCACGTTTACATGTTGTCTGTCGGTTGGAATCCTGCCTCTTGTTCCTCCCGGCCTGATCTTTGTTGGCCTGGCCCTTTTTATTGTGGCCAACTTTGCGTACGAAGCGGGCCAGCCGTTTTATAATACGCTGCTGTATTCGGTTGCCTCGGGTCGGCAGGCACGACTGATATCCGGGTTCGGTGTGGCGTGGGGATATGTAGGCTCCATTCTCGGCATGGTTTTCGTTCTGCCTTTTGTAACGGGCGAAGTGTTTGGGTGGAATACGCCGTTTCTGAACGGCAGCGGTAAGGTCGGGTCGTTTCTACCGTCGGCGGTGCTGTTTATGTTGTTCTCACTGCCGCTGTTTTTCTGGGTTCGTGAGAAGCCGGTGGTGAGCGAGAAGAAGATGACTTTTTCAAAGGCTTACCGGGATGTCTGGGACGGTATCCGACAGACTCGAAAGTATCCTGGAGTGCTGCGATACCTGATCGCAGACTACTTCTTCGAGGATGCCGTCACCACCGTGATCCTGAATATAGGAATTTACTGCTCCATTGTCGTCGGATTCGCAGAGGGCCAGATTACGTTGTTTCTTATCATCTCAACGGTGTCGGCAGTGATCGGCTCCTTTGCGATGGGCTGGCTGGCCAAGATCTGGCGACTCAAGACGTTGATGATGCTGATCGTGTACGGCTGGATTGGCTCGCTGGTCATATTTGTAGTATCGAGTGACAGGTATGTGGTCTGGGTGATGGGTTCGATAGTCGGGATTCTGTTGGGAGGGCTCTGGACCACCAGCCGACCGATGCTGGCCGAGCTGGTGCCTCGCGAGAGTCTGGGAAGGTTTTTCGGGCTATTCTCATTATCGGGGCGGGCAGCGGCGTTTATCGGGCCGCTGATATGGACCGGAGTCGTAGTGTTGTTCCAGCCGGACAGTTCCCTGGGGCAAGCAACAATCGAGTTTCTTGGTATGTCTGACGACACAGCGGCCGGCCTGCCATACAAAGCAGGGATACTTTCACTGGCGGCCATTATGGTTATAGGACTGATCATTTTCAGAAAAGTCCCGCACTCAAGGAAAACAGGTAATGGCTAGGAAAGTTGGAGATCATTACCAGTATTCGGGCGCGGTCCATGTCCACACGACTGTCTCGGACGGCACCAAGACACTTGATGAGGTAATCGCTATCGGGCAGTCGGCCGGACTTGATTTTCTCATGTTGAGCGACCACATGGATCTGGCCGGCCGGGAGGCCGGGGGCGAAGGAAAGTATGGAAAGATGCTGGTGCTGATCGGGTACGAGCACAACGACGAAGACGATATTCACCACTACCTGATTTTTGGTTCACCCGGTGTATATCCGCGGGAGATGAGCGCGAAGGAGTACGTAGCGGCCGCCGCCGTTGACGGCGCGCTGGGGATCATTGCTCATCCCGATGAAATCCGGCCGAAGGAGGGGAGACATCCTCCGTATCCCTGGCTGGACTGGTCAGTCGAGGGCTACGATGGCATCGAAATCTGGAATCAGATGTCGGAATGGATGGAGAAACTGACGGCATGGAACAAGGTTCCGATGGCTTTTTCGCCTCGAAAGTCAATGGCGGGGCCGACGGCTCGCCTGCTGAAGATATGGGATGAGGTCAGCATGACACGCAAGGTGGTCGGAGTGGTGGCGGTGGATGCGCATGCCTTCGCCATCGGTGTCGGGCCGTTGACAGTGCAGATATTTCCATACAAGGTCCACTTCAGGACTCTCAGAACTCATGTCATGTTGCCGGAGCGGCTGTCGGATGATTTTGAGATCGCACGAGACCAGGTTTATGCTGCCCTTCGTGATTGTCGTGCCTTTGGGTCCAATATGCGCTGGGGATCTGCGGACGGTTTCCAGTTTACGGCCGAAAACAGCTCTGAAAAAGCCATTTCAGGTGGAAGTGTCTCAGATGTGCAGAACACACGATTATGGGTTGACCTGCCGTCCCGGGCGCTGGTACGCATTGTCGGGAACGGCAGCACATTGCTGCAGACAGAATCCGAGAGTGTCGATTACGCAGTGACGCAAGCCGGGATCTATCGTGTTGAAGCATGGAAGGGCAAACGGGGCTGGATATTTTCTAACCACATCCGGGTAGGTATCTGACTCGCGGGACCGAATGACATGGAAAACACAACAATTAACCTGTCAAATGACAGCAAAGCGGACTCGCTGCCGGACGAGACCTGCACCTGCAAATTCGTGCTGATTAGAGTCGGCGGTGTGTGGCACCTTGTTTTCGGATTGCTCAGAGAGTTCCGTTACCATGCTGCTCTGGTCGAGAGATTCTGCCGACTCCATGGCATCGCGACGGCCTGGGTGGTCGAGCCGGAGCAGATTGAGATTGATGACCGGGATGTCGAACTGGGCGGTGGAGGATATATCAGGTTCGAGCCCGAAAAGGCAGCGGTTGATGTTTTTGGCTACTCCACTGTCTACGGAGGGTTTGACAGGCATGTGCTTCGTGACATCATCCGGGATGATGCTGCCTGGACCCCTGTGACGCTGTCGATTGAGGACTGACCGGTATTTGCTGTTTGTGATATTATTACCAATCTCCTTCCGGCCGCCTGGCGGAATGCGACTCGCCGGCCAGTGTAACAATTGCTGTGTTAACGAGTTGGGTTGCTGTATATGGATAACTTAGGCCCACGTATAGCCGTTAAGGATGGCGGAAGTGTTTATAGAAATCAGTTGACTTTGAAGCAGGCAGCCAGTAAAGTAGGCAAAACGTTTTCCGGCAGTCAACAGCTTAAGGTGTATTGTTGATGTTTGAGACATTCTATCCGATTCTTTTCCTGGTGCTTGTAGCCGTGGTACTGGCGGTGGCGCTTTCGGCGCTTTCGATCTTTTTCGGGCGGCGAAGCAAATCAGGAAAGAAGGGCCAGCCGTATGAGTGCGGTATTGAGCCGGTGGGGACCACCAAAGAGCCGGTGCCGGTAAAGTTCTTTATGATCGCAATCTCTTTTATTCTGTTCGACATAGAGGTGATATTTCTGCTTCCCTGGGCGGTAGTGGCGCGAGATCTCGGGATGTTCGGTTTTGTTGCGATCCTCATCTTTGTAACCGCTGTGCTGATCGGTTATGTCTATGAGATCGGACGTGGAGCCCTCAGATGGGAATAGAAGAGAAGATACCGGATTCGATAATTCTAACGTCTCTTGATAAGCTCGTCAACTGGGCACGCAAGCGTTCGATGTGGCCGCTGGGTTTCGGGCTGGCCTGCTGCGCGATTGAGATGATTTCCACGTTTGCCTCTCACTTCGATCTGGCCCGTTTCGGGATGGAGGTTATGCGGCCGTCACCGAGGCAGGCCGACCTGATGATCGTAGCCGGGCGTGTTTCAATCAAGATGGTTCCGGTTATCAAGACGTTATACGAGCAGATGCCGAATCCCAAGTGGGTGATCGCCATGGGTGCTTGTGCCTCCACCGGCGGCGTGTTCAACAACTATGCTATTCTTCAAGGTGTGGACAGGATCATCCCGGTCGACGTTTATGTACCGGGTTGTCCGCCGCGTCCGGAGCAACTCATGGACGGCATACTAAAGCTGTACGACAAGGTTCAGAAAGAGTCCCTGGGCATCAAACGTGATGAGCGGGAGCGCAAGATCGGCTGAGCAGATCGATAGTGTCATGGTCGAGCAGGGATGAGTTTATAGGTATTAGCACCGCGGTCAGTACATGAGAGAAAAGGTCAGCAAATTCTTGCACAGCAACTTCGGTGACTGGATAATCAGCGAAGAAACTTTCCGAGACCAGCAGTCGATCTTTATAAAACCGGAGGCGCTTTCACCCATCTGTCGGTCGCTGTTGGAGGATGAAACTCTCGGCATCAGGTTCCTCAGTGACATTACGTCGGTTGACTGGCTGGGCCATGCCCGTGAGAAGGACGGGCGCTTTGAAGTTGTTTATAATCTGTACTCACTGAAATACAAGTACCGCTTCTTCCTGAAGGTGCACCTGCCGGCGGATAATCCCCAGATCGACTCACTTACTCCCCTGTGGGAGGGTGCCAACTGGATGGAACGGGAAGTCTGGGACATGATGGGTATCACGTTCATCGGGCACCCGGACCTGACCCGGATTCTGAACCCGGAGGATATGGAAGGACACCCGCTCCGCCGCGATTATTCCCTGACCTGGGAACAGCCGCAATTTACCTGGAACAAGGACAGACCCCCGGAGATCAAAGGCTGATGGCTACCGAGACCATGCATATCAACATGGGGCCTCAGCATCCATCCACGCATGGAGTGTTGCGGGTAGAGCTTGATGTCGATGGTGAGACGGTCGTGCGGGCCAGGCCTGTCATTGGTTATCTCCATACCGGTATCGAAAAAACAATGGAGTCAAAACTTTATTACAAGGCGATTCCGTGCACCGATCGGATGGACTACCTCAACCCGATGGGAAACAATCTCGGCTACAGCCTGGCCATCGAGAAGCTGATGGGAATAGAGGTGCCGGATCGGGTCAAATGGGTGAGGGTGATACTTGCCGAACTGACCCGGCTGAACTCTCACATCGTGTGGCTGGGCACCCATGCCCTCGACCTTGGGGCTATGTCGATGCTCCTTTACACATTCAGGGAGCGGGAGAGTATTCTGGATGTTTACGAGGCTTGCAGCGGTCAGCGCATGATGAGCAGTTATATTCGTATCGGTGGACTGGCTCATGATATTCCGCGCGATTTTGACAAGGTGGTAAAGCGGATTCTGGATGAGTTCCCTGACAAGCTGCAGGACTACGAGGCGCTGCTCACGGACAACGAGATCTTCATCAACCGTACCAAGGGGGTGGCAGTGATTTCGGCCGAGGAGGCCATCAACCTGTCGCTGACAGGCCCCATGCTTCGTGGTTGCGGCGTGAACTATGATGTACGGAAGGCGGAGCCATACAGCGGCTACGAGAATTTCGACTTTGACATCCCGCTGGGCAAGAACGGTGACGCCTATGATCGCTACCTTATACGGCTGGCCGAGATGAGGCAGTCGCTGAGGATAGTCCGGCAGGCCATCGATGGGATGCCGGAGGGCCCATACCGAGCGCGTGTACCGGGAGTGGTGTTGCCGCCGAAGGAAGATGTTCTTCACAAGATGGAATCCATGATCTTTCACTTCAAGATCATCACGGAGGGGTTCAAAGCACCACAGGGGGCGGTCTACCAGGCGATAGAATCTCCCAAAGGTGAACTCGGTTTTTACATATCGTCGGACGGCAGTAACAAGCCGAATCGTGTGCGTGTAAGACCGCCCGCATTTATTAATCTGGGTTCGCTTCCGAGTCTGGTGGAGGGTCGTCTCTTTTCGGACGTCGTGTGTGCTATAGGTTCCATTGATATCATACTTGGGGAGGTTGATCGGTGATGCTGGCCGAAGAATCAATCGCCCTCATCAAGGAAAAGGCAGCCAAATATCCGGAGCGCAAGTCGGCCATCCTTCCCGCCCTTACCGTGGCTTACCGTCAAGTAGGTCATCTCAATGATGAACTTTACTCCGAGATTTCGGAGATTATCAGGGTGCCGGCGGTTGAGATCGCCGAAGCGGCAACCTTCTATACGATGTTCCCCAAGCATCCGGTCGGCAAGTACCTTATTCAGGTGTGCCACAATATATCCTGTGCGCTGCTGGGCGCGGACAGCCTGATAGGGTATCTCGAAGAAAAGCTGGAGATAAAGAAGGGTGAGACAACGTCTGATAACCTGTTTACGCTGGTGACGGTGGAATGTCTTGGTTCCTGCTGCACGGCTCCGATGATGCAGATCAATCAGGATTACTACGAGAATTTGACTCGTGAGCGGGTCGACGAGATACTTGAAGAACTGAGGACCCGGGCATGAGTTTCTATTCCCCGGTCAGGACCAACGCCTCAGAAGTGGCCGAGAGCGACCGCCTGCATCTTCTGAAGTACGCTGAAGATCCGAACCAGTGCAGCATCGATACGTACGTTCAACGGGGCGGCTATGGGGCGTGGCGGAAGGCCCTCACGTCGATGAAGCCTGAAGAGGTTATTACCGCGATCAAGGATTCCGGCCTGCGGGGTCGCGGCGGAGCGGGATTCCCTACCGGCATGAAGTGGGGGTTTGTGCCCAAGGACTCGCCCAAACCTCGATACTTGATCTGCAATGCGGATGAGTCGGAGCCGGGAACGTGCAAGGATCGTGTGATCATGGAGAGGGATCCGCACGCTATGATTGAAGGCATGGCTATCGCTGCCTATGCCATCGGAAGCCACCTCATGTTCGTCTATATCAGGGGTGAGTTTGCTCACTGCGCCGATCAGGTCGAGAAAGCCATGAATGAGGCATATGCTCAGGGACAACTGGGGAAGAATATTCATGGCTCCGGTTACGACCTGGACATGATAGTTCACACCGGAGGGGGAGCCTATATCTGCGGTGAGGAGACCGCGCTGCTCAACTCCTTGGAAGGGTTGCGCGGGATGTCCCGCATTCGCCCGCCCTTCCCGGCTGTGGCGGGGCTGTATGGGTGCCCCACGATTGTCAATAATGTAGAGTCGCTGGCCTCGGTCCCGCACATCATTAATCGCGGCGCGGACTGGTATCGCTCACTCGGTACGGAAAAGTCGGCCGGCTCAAAGTTGTTCAGCCTTTCGGGACACATAAAGCAACCCGGCAACTACGAAGTCGAGCTGGGGTTCAGCCTGAAGACGCTGATCTACGATCCGAAGTATGGTGGCGGCATACTCGACGACAAGAAGCTCAAAGGCGTGATCCCCGGGGGTGCCTCGACGCCCCTGCTCACTCCGGACATGATAGAGGTCGGACTTGACTATGAATCGCTGCCTGAGAAGGGATCCATGCTAGGCTCGGGCGCCGTGATCGTCTTTCATGAAGAGACCTGTATTGTCTGGGTAATACAGAGACTGATTCATTTTTTCCGGCATGAATCGTGTGGCAAATGCACACCGTGCCACGAAGGCACGGCCTGGCTGGAGAAGCTTATAAATCGTGTGGAGTCCGGTAAGGGCGAAGAAGGCGACATAGAGAAGATCGACGACATCTGCAGCAATATCCTCGGCCGCACGGTCTGCCCGCTGGGAGATGCGGCCGTGATGCCAATACAGTCAGCCATCGAGCTATATCGGGATGAATGGGAACATCATATCAGACACGGCAAGTGCCTGGTGAAATCGCAGTTCGGATTGAAGTGAGTGTGAGTTTTGGCTGAAGCAGTGACTAAGAAAGCACCTTCGAACAAGGCTACAGTCACATTGACTATTGACGGTCGCTCCGTCACCGTGGATAAGGGAACGACTGTCCTGGAAGCGGCGCGCAGCCTCGGAATTCACGTTCCAACCTTCTGCTGGCACCCCAAGCTAAAGTCGGTCGGTTCCTGCCGCATGTGTTATGTCGAGATAGAGAAGATGCCTAAGCTGCAGGTATCATGCGCCACTGAGGCTATGGACGGCATGGTGGTGGCGACCGATTCCGATCTTGTGAAGCAGGGACGGCGCGCGGTCATCGAGTTTATCCTGATGAATCACCCTCTCGACTGTCCTACCTGCGATCAGGGTGGTGAATGCCAGTTGCAGGACCTGACCTTCGCCCACGCGATTGACGATAGCCGGTTCGCGTTCCAGAAAGAGCGTTTTGTCGAGGATGGCTCGGTCAGCACGTTTGATGATGTTCAAATCGGCCCGGAAATCATGCTCAACCGCAACCGGTGCATACAATGCTACAAGTGCGTGCGGGCCAACAAGGAAGCGTTCGGCGAATTCGATCTGGGTGCGTTCGAACGCGGGAATATTACCGAGATCAACGCTGCGCCCGGCCGGCAGGTAGACAACCCGTTCTCAGGAAATCTGGCCGAGATCTGTCCGGTCGGCGCTCTCACCGGTATGGACTGGAGATACAAGATTCGTGTCTGGCTGACCAAGACGGTCTCGTCAATATGTCCTTTCACTGCCTCAGGTGTGAACACCCTGATGTATATGGATGAAACCAAGAACAGGATTTACCGTACGACCAGCCGTCGCAATGATGAGATTGACGACGGATGGCTGTCCAATGTCAGCCGATACGCCTATCAAGTTGTGCACGCGGATGACCGGCTCCTGACCCCGTTCATCAGGAGAGATGGCAAGCAGGTTGAGGCTACCTGGGACGAGGCGCTGGACCTGATTGCAAAGCGCCTTAGCGACATACAGGACCAGAAGGGCTGCGTGTGCATAGGCGGTCTGGTGAGCCCTCGCCTTGATAACGCGACGCTCTATGGCTTTAACAAACTGATGCGTCACGTAATTGGAACCAATAACGTGGATTATCGGACAGAGTACCGCATGCTCCCTCAGACCCCGGAGGATCACTATCAGGCGGCATGTTCGCAACCGATCCGGATATCCGACGTCGACGACTCGGACGTGATTGTTGTTTTTGGCTCTGATATGCTCAAGGAGCATCCCAATCTGTATCTTCGTATTCGCAAGGCATTCAACTTTGGTGCGGCAAGGATTTTCATTCTCAATCCATATTCGACGAAGGCGTCCGATGTTGCCGAACTGGAGATGGTCTATCATGCGGGTATGGATGAAGTTGCCCTGGGAGCCGTCTGCCTGACCGCAGTTGAGAAGGGCATAGTGTCATCGGATGAGACTGACCGACTGAGGGAGGCAATCGCTTTCGATTCTGCCTCGGCCGCCGCACTCGCGTGTGGTCTGGAGCCCGATCATCTGGAATTGATGGCCAGGGCCATGGCCGAGGCGCGGAAGGTGACTTTCCTGGCCGGCGAGATCATCAGCCGCTCGAGGGAGCGTGAGCCTATTGCCGCGGCGATCTGTAATCTCAACCGCCTGTTTTCCATCAACACGAAGGGTCAGTTTGGAATACTGCCAGGCCACTCCAACTCTCGGGGAGCGCACCACCTCGGCCTGGCGCCCGATCCGCCAGCTTCAATCAAGGCCAAGCTACGCAGTCTGTGGGGTCAGTATCCTGACACCGAGACCAACACTACCGATTCCATGATGGTTCAAATGCGTAAAGAAGAGATAGATGGTCTGATCATCATGGGTGCCAATCCGGTGATGCTCTATCCGGATCGTGCCTTTGCCCGGGAGAGTTTAGAGAAGCTCGACTTTCTCGTTGTTTCTGACCTTTTTGAGACTGAGACCACGGAACTGGCCGACGTTGTATTGCCGCTGAGCAGCTGGGCCGAGTATACCGGTGATTATGTGAACCTGGAAGGCAGGGTTCAGACAGCCTCTAAGGCGATACATCCGATCGGCGATTCGAGGCCGGGTTATGCTATTGTGGAGGCGATCGCCGACAGACTGGAAAACACGTTGTACACTGCTGAAGATTACAGACGTGATGAGATTGACACCATGCTCGAGGTTGATACTGCCTGTCCCGTACCGAATTTGTATGTGCCGTCAAAGGGCGGTCAGGATGAGGATGACGCTGAGTACCCGATTGCTTTGATGATCGGGGATGATCCGCATCACCGCGGCCATTACACTGAAAAGTCGGCTTCGCTGACCAGCCACGTGGGCGAAGCGTACCTTGAGCTCTCGCCGGACCTGGCGGCCGGGCACGAAATAAAGGAAGGTGATTCCGTCAGGATCGAATCCCCGGTGGGCAAGGTGGTGTTACCGGCCAGAATATCCGAGCATATCAGGAATGATATCGTGTTTGTCCCCCGGAATTTCCCTTCTGCTCCGGTAACGTCTCTGCTGATGCGTAAACGAAGGATCGACCGGGTTAGAATCAGTAAGGTGGTGAGGTAGACACGATGCTTGAGATGATCATTTCATCATCCGTCCAGGTCGTGGTGGTGATCCTTGTGGTTCTGTTCGGGTGCGCCTATTCCACCTGGCTTGAGCGCAAAGTGCTGGGGCACCTGCAGCACAGAATGGGACCTACCTTTGCCGGCCCGTTCGGTCTGTTGCAGCCCGTATCGGATGGACTGAAGCTCATTTTCAAGGAGGATATCGTCCCGGACAGTGTGGAGCGCCTCACTTACACACTGGCGCCGATAGTCTCTTTCGTGCCGGCCTTACTTACTTTCGCCGTCATTCCGTACTCGGCTGAATTCAGTTTCTTCGGACTCGAATTCAAGGGTGTCATATCGGATCTGAATATCGGCGTTCTCTGGGTGTTTGCAGTGACGTCTCTGGGCGTGTACGGCATAATTCTGGCCGGATGGTCGTCCGGATCAAAGTACTCTCTTATGGGCGGGCTGAGATCTTCGGCGCAGATGATTTCCTACGAGCTAAGCTACGGGCTCTCGATCGTGGGTGTTATCATTTTCGCCAACACCTTTTCAATGACGGAACTCGTTGCGAAGCAGGCCAGCGACTCGATCCTGTTTTTCGAGAACTGGTACATCCTGAAACAGCCACTGGGTTTTCTGCTATACCTGACCTGTGCTATCGCCGAGACAAACCGTGCCCCGTTCGATCTGCCGGAAGCGGAGTCGGAGCTCGTAGGTGGCTATCATACCGAGTACTCGTCGATGCGTTTTTCGACATTCTTCATCGGAGAGTATGCCAACATGCTGGCTGTTGCCTGTGTCGGTGCCACGATATTTCTTGGCGGCTGGAACGGCCCGTTCTTTCTGTCCTTTGTGCCGGCGGTGGTGTGGTTTTTGATCAAAGTGTTCCTGTTCATGTTCTTCTATATCTGGCTGCGCGCGACTTTCCCGCGTTTCCGCTACGATCAACTGATGAGATTCGGCTGGCTGGTGTTGTTCCCGCTGGCCATATTGAATATTCTGGTGACCGGCCTGTTTGTATTGTTATGAACGTAAGAAGAGATCTGACCCCATGAATGTAGTCCTCAGAGCCATAGGGAATGTCTTCTGGAGCATGCCGAAGGGTCTGGCTGTTACGTTCAAACATCTGTTCAAGAAACCGGTGACGCTGGACTATCCGCACCAGAAGAAGCCGATGTCACCCCGTTATCGCGGGCTGCACTACCTTGAACGTTATGATGACGGGAGCGAGCGGTGCGTCTGTTGCGGATTGTGTGCGGCGGCCTGCCCGGCTGACTGCATATACATGGAGCCCGAGGAGAATGAGAAGGGGGAGCGCCGGGCCCGAATCTATGAAATCAACATGCTGCGATGCATCTTCTGCGGATATTGCGAGGAAGCCTGCCCCGAGGAAGCTATATTCCTGGGACGTGAATATGAGTTTTCGGATTATGACCGTGATTCCTTCATCTACACGAAGGTGCAGATGTTGGTTACCAGCCCGCGCAAGGACAATCCGTTCAAATGGATCATCCGCAAGGTGCGACGGGTATATGGAGTTCCGGAGCCCAGCCTATGACCGTTGATACTGTCATATTCTTCATTTCGGCGGCTGTGGCCGCCTTCGGTGCCACCATGATGATAGCACAGCGCAACCCGGTTGCTTCTGTTCTGTACATGATTCTCTCGCTGGTGGCGCAGGCTGTGTGTTACGTGCAACTGGGCGCTCTGTTCATCGGTGCGGTACTGGTGATCGTGTATGCCGGAGCCATCATGGTCCTGTTCTTGTTTGTCATAATGCTTCTCAATCTGCGAGGTAGCGAGGATCTGGGAGGGCCGTCGACGCCGGTCAGCCTGACGACCAAACTGCTGGTGCCCGTCCTTCTGGTAGCGGAACTTGTGTTCATCGTTCGGAGTGCCTTCACCGAGGCGGCCTCGACCGGTATTATGGCGGCTCCTGAAGCGGGGTTCGGTGAGGTGGCGTCGGTGGCCAGGTTGCTGCTTACGCGCTATCTGTATCCGTTTGAACTGACCGGAATCCTTCTGCTGGTCGCCATTGTGGGTGCGGTCGTGATGGCGCGGCGGGAGAGAGGCGATGAAGCCGGCGGGACCGGGGTCGGTGTGTCAGCGTCCGATCGGACGCCGACGGGGGGATCTGATTAGATGGTACCAATTTCTGCATATCTGATTCTGGCTGCCGTACTGTTCGGCATAGGTTCCGTGGGCGTACTGGTGTCCCGGAATATGATAATCATGTTTATGTCCGTAGAACTGATGCTCAACGCCGCTAACATGGCCCTGGTGGCGTTCTCGCGAGCCCTCAACCTTATGGATGGGCATGTAATAGTCTTTCTGGTTTTGACAATCGCCGCAGCCGAGGCCGCGGTAGGACTGGCCCTGATAGTGGCTCTGTTCCGCAACAGAGAGAGCGTCGACATCGACCGCTTTAACCTGATGAAATGGTAGACCGGTAATGGCAAGTGACATCTATTTGATTCCCCTCCTTCCGCTGATCGGATTCCTCATCAATGGACTCCTGATCGGTCGCCTGTCTCGGCCGCTGGTTACCATCATCGGGTGCGGATCAGTGGGCCTGTCACTGGTGTTGTCGATCCAGGCCTTTCTGCATTTGCGGTCGCTGCCGTCTGCTGAGCGAGTGGTGGAGCAGGTGCTGTTCACGTGGATTCCGTCGGGGAGCCTGCATGTCGATATGGCCTTCCTGCTTGACCCGTTATCTGCCGTTATGATTCTTGTGGTTACGGGCGTCGGTTTTCTGATCCACGTATATTCGGTCGGTTACATGCATCATGATCCGGGCTATGGGCGCTATTTTGCCTACTTGAACCTGTTCACATTTTCGATGCTCACCCTGGTGCTGGCGAATAATTTCCTTCTCATGTTCGTGGGTTGGGAAGGCGTCGGGCTCTGTTCCTATTTGTTGATTGGTTTCTGGTTTGAAAGGAAGTCCGCCTCCGACGCCGGTAAGAAAGCGTTTATCGTCAACCGGATCGGTGATTTCGGCTTTCTGATCGGCATGTTCATTATCTTCTGGCAGGTTGGCTCGTTGAATTTTCTGACGGTTTCGGAAAATGCACCTCACGTGTTTGCAATGGGCGGCGGGTTGATAACCGCAACCTGTCTTCTGCTTTTCGTCGGCGCGGCCGGCAAATCTGCTCAGATTCCTCTCTACGTATGGTTGCCGGACGCCATGGAAGGCCCCACGCCTGTTTCGGCGCTCATTCACGCTGCCACGATGGTTACGGCCGGCGTTTATATGATCGCCCGCACTAACGCGCTTTACATAATGGCTCCGGATGCGTTGATGGTTGTTGCAATCGTCGGGGCTGTTACTGCCTTCTATGCGGCCACTATCGGGCTTGCTCAGAATGACATCAAGCGGGTTCTGGCTTATTCGACGGTCAGCCAGCTCGGGTACATGTTCCTGGCCTGCGGTGTGGCTGCCTTTACGGCCGGTATTTTCCATCTTATGACTCACGCCTTCTTCAAGGCCCTGCTCTTTCTCGGTGCCGGATCGGTGATTCACGCCATGTCAGACGAACAGGATATGCGGCAGATGGGCGGGCTGAAGAAGTACCTGCCGATTACGTTCGGCACCATGATGATCGCGACCCTGGCCATCTCGGGTATTCCCGGACTTTCCGGGTTCTTTTCGAAAGATGAGATCTTGTGGAAGGCATTTTCGTCGGATCACGGTCACTGGCTTCTCTGGGTCCTGGCGGTGGTAACGGCGGCCCTGACGGCCTTTTACATGTTCAGGCTGATATACCTTACCTTCTACGGCCGTGAACGCATGTCCGATGAAGTGCGTTCGCATCTGCACGAGTCGCCACGGTCGATGACGGTACCGCTGGTGGTGCTGGGAGTCCTCTCGGTGATAGGCGGGTTTGTCGGCATGCCGCATATCTTCGGTGTGGCCAATCATTTTGAGGAGTGGATGGCGCCCGTGGTTGCCACGCACGGGGCAATAGCGGAGCATGCGCTGGCCTCCGGTCCGGGCTCCGCCGCGATGGAGTGGTTGTTGATGGCTGTCTCGGTTGTTCTTGTGGTCTTCTCGATTTACATGGCTTTTCGCGTTTACAACAGAAAGATCGAGACGGCTACGGCTCTGCGGCAGCGCTTTGCACTGATGCACAGGGTTTTGCTGAATAAATACTACGTTGATGAAATCTATGGTGCTGTCATTGTCCGACCGGTTGTCTACGGCTCGCTCTTTCTCTGGAAATTCGTCGACGTAATTGTCATTGACGGTCTGGTGAACGGTATTGCGAGGGTCGGCCGCGATGCCTCGGATCTGTTGAGATACAGTCAGTCGGGAAGGGTCAGGAATTATGCCGCGATATTTCTGGCCGGAGTAGTAATCTTGCTGGCATGGTTCGTATTCGGGTAAGAGATGGAACATTTGATTCTGCCATTGGTGATATTCTTCCCGAGCATTGGTGCTTTGCTTCTGCTTCTGGTTCCGGAACGACAGGCGGATACGATCCGGGGAGTATCCCTTATCGTTTCCTTCGTTACAATGCTGCTGTCGTTCGCTGTGTACTACTGGTTTGATCCGGTCGCGTCCGGCATGCAGTTTGAGTTGAATCAATTGTGGATAGCATCAGTGGGCATAAACTTCCATCTCGGTATTGACGGCATATCATTGTTGTTGATAGTGTTGACTACGATCCTGACCGTGCTCTGCATCCTGTCATCCTGGAGATCGGTTACCAAGGGCGTCAAGGGTTTCCATATTTCCATGCTGGTTCTGGCCACCGGCATGATCGGCGTGTTCTGTGCCCTCGATCTGTTCCTGTTCTATATATTCTGGGAAGTAATGCTGATCCCCATGTACTTCATCATCGGCATCTGGGGTGGCCCGCGGAAAATCTATGCGGCCATCAAGTTCGTGCTGTTCACCATGATCGGTTCGCTGCTGATGCTGGTTGCACTGATCTACATCTATTTCGAGTTCCACAGCCTGACCGGGGAATACAGTTTCGACCTTCTTCAGATCATGTCGATGCAGGTGCCTTACCAGGCGCAGCTCTGGCTGTTTGCTGCCTTTGCCCTGGCCTTCGCCATCAAGGTTCCGCTCTTTCCGTTTCACACATGGCTGCCGGACGCACACGTCGAGGCTCCGACGGCTGGTTCCGTCATTCTGGCCGGTGTCCTCCTGAAGATGGGAACGTACGGCTTTATTCGAATTTGTATGCCGCTGTTCCCCGAAGCCACGATTGCCTACCTGCCGTATATCTGTATTCTGTCGATCATTGCGATCATTTACGGTGCGTTGGTTTCGATGGTGCAAAAGGACATCAAGTCGCTGGTAGCGTTTTCGTCGGTGTCACACATGGGTTTCGTCATGCTCGGTCTCTTCGCGCTGAACCAGAACGGCGTCGAAGGCTCGGTTATGCAGATGATAAACCATGGTGTTTCCACGGGCGCGCTGTTCCTTCTGGTCGGGATGATTTACGAGAGACGCCATACTCGCATGATCGCTGATTTCGGGGGACTGGCCAAGGTGATGCCGGCATTCTCGGTTTTCTTTATGATTGTCACCCTGTCGTCAATCGGTCTGCCTTTAACTAACGGGTTTGTCGGGGAGTTCTTGATCCTGCTGGGGGCGTTCAAGGCCAACGTGGTTTACGGTATAGTCGCGGCCAGCGGCGTGATTCTGGCGGCGTGCTATATGTTGTGGATGTATCAGCGGGTGGTGTTCGGCAAGGTGACCAATGCGCAGAATGAAAAGCTGTCTGACCTCTCGCCACGTGAAAAGCTTATCCTGGTACCCATTGTTGTTCTGATCTTCTGGATCGGTATCTACCCAAAGCCGTTCTTTGAGAGAATCGAACCGGCAGTCAAGGACGTGCTGACGAAGATAAACGGGGCCCGTCTTTCGTCCGCTGATGATGGGCAGGATGCCGCTCAAATGTTCATTGATGAGAGTAAAGAGATTAGTACTGTTGTGATAGATGAAGGAGTGACCGCGGATGAGTGATGTGACAATCTACACCAAAGAAGGGTGTCCATACTGCGCCGACGCGAAAAAACATTACACCGAGAAGGGTATTGCCTTCACCGAGATTGACGTCCACAAGACGCCGGGAGCGATTGCCAAGGCCAAGGAGTTGTCCAAGGGCAAGTCCATGGTCCCGATTATAGTGGACGACGGTAAGGTGACCGTCGGTTTCGGCGGCGGCTGAGGAATTTGACTAATGGCGGCAGTTTGCCGCCGCGGATGATATATGGTTGACTACGTTTCATCATTGTCGATCGATTTCAGTCTGATTTATCCCGAGATAACCCTCCTGTTGGGTGCCTCGCTGATTCTTCTGAGTGTTTTCTCCAGACAGCTGGGGGCGCTTGCTCCGGGTATAGGGGTGGTGACTCTTGTCCTGGCGCTCGGCTTCACGGCAGCGCAGTGGGGGGATCAGAAGGCCGGGTTTGCCGGCATGGTGACCTGTGACGACTTCGGCACCATGTTCAAGGGGATCTTCACCGTGGCGTCTTTTCTGACACTTCTCATCGCCCACCGCTATATGAAGGTGAGAGGGATCGACAAGCCGGAGTTTTACGCGCTGATTCTCGTGTCGACGGTCGGCATGATGGTTATGGCTAACAGTACCGATCTGATCGTGATGTTTCTCGGTCTGGAAATTATGTCGATTCCACTTTACGTCATGGCGGGATTCAACCGCCGCTCCCTCGAGTCAAACGAGTCGGCCATCAAGTACTTCATCATGGGTGCCTTTGCCAGCGCCTTTCTATTGATGGGCATCGCGTTTATCTTCGGTGCGGCTGAGACTACAAACCTTCGCAGGATCGCAGCTGACTTCAGCTATATTGCCGGTCATTTCGGAGTATATCTGTATGCGGGGATAGCTCTTATTGTAGTTGGTTTTGGATTCAAAGTGGCCGCCGTGCCGTTTCATTCCTGGGTGCCGGATGTCTATCAGGGTGCCCCCACACCAGTCACGGCTTTCTTCTCGGTGGCGCCCAAAGCAGCCGGGTTTGCAGCTATGCTGCGGATTTTCGTCTACGGCATGGCCGGTGCGGACGCCTTAACAGAGCTGTTCTGGATTCTGGCTGTCCTGACAATGTCGGTGGGCAACATTCTGGCCCTGCGTCAGGATAATGTCAAGCGTATGCTGGCCTACTCCTCGATTTCGCATGCGGGGTACATCATCATCGCCCTGGTGGTGGGCGGCTCAGACGCCGTTTCAGCGGCGATATTCTATCTGGTTGCATATACACTGTTCAATCTGGGTGCCTTTGCGATTGTGACGCACCTGGAATGTCGGAGCGGATGTAAATCTGATCTTCCGGAACTGTCCGGGCTGGCCGGAACCAACCCGTACCTGTCGGTCGCGCTGGGTCTGTTCATGTTTGCGCTGGCCGGGTTTCCGCCGACGGTCGGTTTCTTCGCCAAGTTCTATCTGTTTGCCGCGGCGGTAAAGGCGGGCTTTGTATCGCTGGTTGTGATTGCTGTTCTCAACTCGTTTGTGTCGGTTTACTATTATTTGCGAGTTGTCAAGGCGTGCTTCTTTGATTCGCCATCAGCAAAGCCACTCACGCCGATCAGGATGGTTCCATCCATACTGATAGTGGTGATCGTTACGGCCGTCGGAACGTTAGGGTTGGGCTTCTTCCCGCAGCGTCTGCTTGAATTGTCGCAGGCGGCCATTTTTGCTTTCCTGTAGACCATCACCTGATTTATTCCACAAGAAAGGCCCGCAGTCCGGCGCGGGCCTTATCGTGCTGTAACTTTCGTGTCCGGATCAGGGACAGTAATCCAGTTCCTCGAAGCTGATGAACAGGTAGTCGATCAGCTCGGTGAGGTCGCCGATGTCAGTTTGCGTGTCCGAGTTCACATCAGCTTCCGCCTCACAGCATAGTTCTTCGAACGAGATAAACAGGTAGTCGATCAGCCGTGTCAGGTCGCCCATGTCGGTCACGTCATCTATGTCACAATTAATATTGCCCGTCCTGCCCACGCAACAGCCGGCATAGTTGATACTGAAGAGCACCGCGCTTAAATCAGTTGGATTGTTCTCTGCGGGTCCGTCGGTGTTGGAGTATTCCAGCGCCTGGCAGCCGGTGGCCTGGATCCCAACCAAGGCGCGTCCGGCAAGGCCGGAGTTTTCGACGTCCAGGTATTGAAACAGCAGATTGCCATCGGACGACAAAACAACCTCAAAATCGGTCGTGGTACCCTGGCTATTGAAGTTGGCTACATCATGCCATTGAATGACCAGGGTATCGTTGCCGGGGCTCCTATAGAGGTAGATCCCCGAGTTGGGGTAAGTGAAGTTGTCAATGATCAGATCAGCGTAGAACGGCGCTACGAATGTACTGAACGGGGCACCCGGAATGGACAGACCGCTGTAGTAACCATTCACATTTATTTCTGACTCGGTGAACGAAAGAGCGCCATTCACAGCGATCCAGACTTGAGAGTAGTCACTTCCGTAGAAGCGAAAATCAAAGCCAATAGCCTGTGGACCGGTGGTGCCGTCATCCAGCGGATCGCCGCCGTGCGAATTGTAAAAGGTTATGGCCGGAATGCGGCTGCCCAGATCGACCACGGATATCCAGCTGTAGGTCGGCCCGCCGGTGTCATCTGAGGACGCAGCAAGGTAAGAATCATCCGCGCATGCAACCTGGAGAAAGACCGGCATGAGTGCTAATGAGTCGAGCGGCTGTCCTGCCGCGCTCCAGTGAATGTCCAGAGAGCCCTTGTACAGTTCAGGCCCTGCTTCGAGAACAGTGGCATCAAGGGTCACTGCTATATGAAACGAATCTGATGGGCTTATGCTCCCCGTCGTCGGCGAGGCATAAAGCCAGTCTGCAATTATGCTCCGTGGCAGTGAATCGTTACCTTCAATAGAGAAATCAAGCGTAGAGCTTCCCGATCTGTTATGAAGCCAGAGATCCACGACGGCTGAATCGTTCTCGCCCAGGACAGTATCCACGAGCAGCGGCTCAAGGTACAGCGAGGCCGGTCCCGAGAGTCCTGCGATAGCGGCCAGCAGGTCAGGACGAGGGCCGATGTGCAGTGATGTATCCCCCAACTGCGGAGAGCCGGTACTGACGAGTTCAGTCCGGATCATGTCGGCGGTCATGTACGTCCCATAGGTGGCTTTGTAGTATCCCTGCAGGCAGGCCGCGGCACCGGTGACAATTGGTGAGGCCGACGAAGTACCTGAAAAGGTCGCCGTGTAGAACTGGTTCTCGTCGCCGTTGGGAGCAAACAGCCCGCCGTAGCCGGTAGTGTAGACGCCGGAGCCGTATCCCTGCAGATTGACCCTCTCGCCATAATTGGAGAAGCCGTGTTTTATACGATCGTACGCCGACGCAGCCGGCCAGCCAGCCCCGGCGAGAATGGCATGCGAGTTACGATAGGTTGTATCAAACAGTTGACCATATATCAGTTCGTCGTCAAAGTCCTCAGCTCCGTTGCCGGCCGCCTCGACGACCGTGATCCCGCTGGCCCAGGCATATTGCATGGCGTCAAAATTGGCCTGCCAGTATTCCATGCAGACATAGCCCAACTGGTCATCCCGACTCTCGAAATCGTAGTGCGGGCCGGGAGCATGCAGTTCAATCAGAATCAGGTCACCCGGCTGAAGGTCCTCCACGGCCATGTAGATTGCTTCGGCCGTCGACAGCGATGCGATCGAGACCATCCCGATATCCGCACCCGGGCATATGCCGGTGACACCGTAGCCGTTATCTCCGGCGATCATTTCACCGATTACCGCCGTGCCGTGATTCCGCCAGCTCAGATCATCAACCATCGCGCCGCTCAGCTCACCGCCTACCGATTTATCAAGGTCCTCATGAGTGGTTTGCCAGGCACCTTCAATGTCGATAATCTTGACGCCGGCGCCGTCGCCGCCAGTCAGGGTGTTGGCGTAGTCGGCATCAACGCCGTCCGGGGCAGCTTCGCGATAATCCTGAAAAGGACTGAAGTCATCCGTCGGCGGGTCGATGTCGCCGGCCGGCTCAGGCTTTGGCTCGAAGTAGGCAATCTCGACGTAGTCAAGGGCGTTGAGGTTATTGATAATTCTCTCCGCTTCGTCCGGATCCTGTACGTCGAGGGCAAAATAGCTTGCCAAATCGGCAAGTTCGCAAGCGGCTTCGTCCTGGAGGCGGGATCTCTGACGTGCGAATTCCGTTTCCGTAATCTGGGGAATCAGGGGCCTGATGTGGCTCGGAACATACGGTGCCAGAATGGTTTCAGCTTCGTCAGTCCGGAGACCTTTCAGCGAGACCAGGCGTCCGGCTTGAATCCGCACTCCATAGTCGTCGATGAACTTGACGACCACCCGGTCAATATTGACAAGCTTGGAAACACTGATTTGCTGGGGTTTAACAGCCAGCTGCCTCGGAGTCAGGGATGGAGATTCTTCGTCAGGTTGAACGGCGGTTGCAGACAGGATGGGGGCTGCACCAGCCCACAGGGCCAGACACACCAGCACCATGGCAATTGGGATTAGCGTTCGTTTATTAGAAGTCATCGTTCCTCCGTCAGGACGGCGCCGTAAGGCGATTTATCGGCCGTAGTTGAACATGTCTTAAGTTTGTGCCTGCAGGTACAATTTCAATATAAGACAGCGCCACACAAAGTCAACATCATTGGACGACGCGGGCGTATTGATGCTCAGCCGAGTCTCATCTTGCCATTGATGTCGGGAACTTTGATCGGGTACTTTCCCGAGAAACAGCCGTGACAGAAGGTCGTATCCGGCAGAGACGGCATGGCCAGCATGCCGTCAAGTGAGAGATACCTCAGGGAATCAACCTGGAGATACTCCTCAATCCTCTCCACGGACCAGTTGGAGGCGATGAGCTCCTTTCTGGTAGGCATGTCTATACCAAAGAAGCAGGGTGAGATTATCGGCGGCGACGAGATTCTGAAATGGATTTCCTTGGCGCCGGCTTCCCTGATGATCTGAACCAGTTTCTTGGAGGTGGTGCCGCGCACGATTGAATCATCGACCACGACAACCCTCTTGCCGTTAAGCACTCCCTTGACCGGATTGAATTTCAGTTTTACATCTAGGTCCCTGATCTTCTGGTGTGGATCGATGAAAGTGCGACCTACGTAATGGTTGCGGATAAGGCCGATCTCGAAACGAATCCCTGATTGCTCGGCAAAGCCGAGAGTGGCAGTGTTGGCCGAGTCCGGGATGCCTATGACGATATCTGCCTCCACGGGGTGTTCGCGGGCCAGGAGGCGACCCAGTCGCCGCCTGACTTTGTCGACGTTCTCACCGAAAACCTTGGAGTCCGGTCGCGAGAAATAGATGTATTCAAAGATGCAAAATGCCTGTCTTGACGTACTGTTCAACTTCGTACATTTGAGACCCTTCCTGCTGATCTCGACCACTTCGCCGGGCTCGACGTCGCGGATGTACCTGGCTCCGATGATGTCGAAGGCGCAGGTCTCAGATGCTATGATGTACGATCGGCCGAGCTTGCCGATAGCCAGGGGACGAAAACCTTTGGGATCCCTGGCGGCAATAATGGAGTCGTCGGTTAGAAACAGCAGCGAATAGGCGCCGCGGATCCGGGTCAGCGCATCGCAAACACGGGCAAACCGAGTACGTTTTTTTGATACGGCGGCCAGGTGCAGAATGATCTCTGTGTCCGACGTTGTCTGAAAGATCGAACCCCGGCTGTCCAGCCTGGTCTTCAGGTCAAGCGAATTGGTCAGGTTGCCGTTATGGCAGATGGCCAGATTTCGGCGACGGTTGGTTATCATGAAGGGCTGGATATTCAACAGCGACGAGGCACCGGTGGTACTGTACCTGGTGTGTCCGATGGCCACATTGCCAGTCAGTTGGTCGATGTGTTGTTGGTTTCCGAAGACCTCCGATACCTGCCCCATGGCCTTGTGCAGCAGGAACTTCCCCCTGTCTGAGGTTATGATGCCGGCCGATTCCTGTCCCCGATGTTGAAGTGCGTACAGGCCGAGGTAGGCTAACTCGGCGGCACGGCTGTGCCCGAAGATGCCAAAGACACCACAGTTGTCGTGTACCATTTCGTCCAGCATACGTCTTAACACCTTACGGGGTCGGTAGAAGGCGCGTAAGTTACTGCAGGCCCCTGACCAAGTCAACTCATTTCGCCGTTCATAACGGCCCTGAGGTATGAACAGTCTTGCAACCGACAGGCGCTCAGTCGGGGGCTGTTCAAGGGTTGCACAGTGGAATTGCCTGGATAAGTCGGTGCCAGTGCAGTATCTTAGGGGGTCATCCGTAATTACTTCCGGTCCGCCGGATTTTCCCTCGAGATGCACCAGGTTTGCTCAAGAACCGGTTGACGGCGGAACTGCGCAATGAATAACGAACGAGTCGACAGGTACGAGATACTCAGACGCCTGGCTATAGCCGGCGCCCATGAAGACGAGTTGACTCCGACCGTGGAGATGGCTATTCGACAGGCCAGCGACCTGGTGGGGCTGGGCGCGGCTGCCATGTATCTCTGGGATGACGATCTGAACAGCACGATGGCCGTCAGTTACGCCGAATCTGACGCTATGGGTAACACTTTAGCCTCGCTGGAAGAGGACCTCTTTCGGTCCCTGCGCGCGGAACGTCAGATGGTTTCCGCCTATATCTCATTCGCAGGTGAGAAGCCGATGCAATCGTTCACCCTGCCTCTTCAGCACGGCGAGAAAGTGTTTGGGGCGGTGATAGGTATTCAGGAGGGAGGAGGCCGACTGGTTTCGGAGGATGCTTTTCTGGAAGCGGTCTGTGCCGCCATCGCTCTTAATGTAGCCGCCGAAGGAATCGGGAAAGACACGGCCCTCAATGCTGACCTTATCGATAAGGAACGGCTGGGGGCAGTTATCCAGGCGGCCGTGACGGTGAATCACGAAATCAACAATCCCCTCACTGCTATTCTCGGCAACGTTCAACTGCTGTTGATGAAGCGGAACGATCTCGACAAAGACCTGAGCGATAAGCTGAAGACGATTGAAGCTTCGGCCCTGAAGATCCGTGACGTAACTCAACGTCTTCTAAAAATCAAGTCGACGCGCTCGATCCCCTACACCGAAGGAACCACCATGCTCGATCTGTCAGGCGATGATAGTGAAGAGGGCCATGAAGGCGATTAGACTTTATCTTCCCGGAGCTCCCCAACCTTCGTCCCCACTTAATCCTTGAAAAGCCACTCGATCAGGTCAGCCATTGCCCGGGGCTGGCCGTCAATGAGATCCGTACCTCGCAGGCGTTCGCTATAGGTCATCAGCTCCAGGTTGTCACGGCCGTGTTCCTGAAACATCTCCGTACACTGCTGGAATCTTCGATGGTCACGTTTATCGATAATGATGAGCATCCGGCCATCGTAGCTATAGAGCGTCTCAGGAATCTCCAGGCCAAAGTAATTTCTGGTGGGGGACAGCATGGCTACTCTGGCAGTCTGTTTCATGTGCCCGGTCATGAGCATGGCAGCCTGGGCGCCGATGGAAGCACCGACAAGGTAGATCCGCTCAGGGTCGATATTGTAGCTGGAGTCAGCAATAATGGTGTCTGTCATTTCGGCCAGCTCCGCGGGCACATCCATCCAGTGCGGCTTGCGCATATCTTCGGCAGCCAGCCAGGCCCGCCCGTAGCGAGTCGATTTGCCGTGTCCACGCATATCGAAGCTCAGGGTGTACGGCATGACAAGTGTTTGCGTGGTGTCAGATTCAACATGGTTCCTCATGGCCGTCAAAAACGGGCCGTACGATTCGTGGTCCTTTTCCCTCATGTGCAGTAGAACAACGAGCGGTGCCTGGCGGTGGCCGTCCGAGTGCGTGAGCCAGGCGTACAGTTGTGTGCCCTGGCTGGTTCGGTACACCTTCTCTTCAGCCTCTGCGAACGGATCTTCGGTCTCATTGGCCGAGAGGGACATGGTCAGCAGGGTGATGACAGCTATAGACAAGATCCTTTTCATATTCACTCCTAAGCACAGTCGCCGGAAGTCCCGACGACAGGATCAGCGGGGAAGCAAGCGCGCGGCCCGACCGCTGACGAATTATTATACATCACAATCAGGAAAGACGTTTTCTAGAGATACGTTTCGATGATAGACTGAAGCTTGTTCTTAACATCCACGGCGACAGCCTTGTACTCACCCATGTTGTCTTCAGCACAGAACTCTTCGAGTCGCCCCACCAGAGTCTTGATCTGCTCAAGTTCCTTCAAGAGTCCCTTCTTGCGGTCACCCACTCTTTTGGGAATGGACTCCTCCGTAAGGGCGGAAGCTTTGAACACAAGGGTCTCGGTGGAGCCCTTGATTCCGTCGGAGTTTTCGGCCGGAATATGTCGGTCCACGATGATTTTTACCGTGACCATCAGTCCCTGGATTTCCGGGTAGTCTATCGGGATCAACTGAGCGGCGGCTGACTCAAAGGCCTCATGTAATTCGGGGAGAATCGAATACACTTTCTCCTGGTTCTTTTCCGAAACAGCCTCCGAATACTGCTTCACATAATCGGCCAGCAAGGCTCGGGATGTTTTGAAGGATTCCAGCCGGACAGCGTTTGTAATGGCGGGCTTGAGTTCGATTATTGTGCCCACCTGCGCTGCAAACTTGGGCGCTGCAGCATACATCGCCTCGAAGTCCTTTTCCGGCCAGGCTTTGTGCCAGACAGGAGCAATCAGCTCATGAAATTCATGAAACGCCGAAAAACCGGCCCTGGCAGCTACTGCCGCCGGGCATTCTTCCTCACCTGCGAATGACGTTGCGATGAGCAGCAGGATCATTGCAGTTAGTACACTCAGGCGCATTTGTTATCCCCTTGTCCTTACAGGTCCTATATTACGTTCGTTTCTTCCACGATGGTGCCGGCGGCAAAGCGCTGGGGGCTGAATGATTCGACGTCAACCGAGGGTTTCTTACCAGCCAGGATCTCCGATGTTATGAGTCCTGCGGCCGGGGCATGCATCAGGCCATGGCCTGAATACCCGGTATTGTGAAACATCCCGTCGACTTCGCCGGCCCAGCCTATTATGGCTCGGTGGTCGGGGGTCGTTTCATAGAGGCCAGCCCACTGGTTGGCCACCTCGGCCGTTTCCAGTTGGGGCAGGCGGTCGAGAGCCAGTTCAAGAATGGAATCGGTGTAGTCCGGATCGATAGAGATATCGAAGGATGCCTTGACTGACTTGTCTGACCATCCCAGAAGCAGTCCTTTGGACTCCGGGTGGCAGTAGAACCCGGTCCTGACATCGACCACCATCGGCAAGTCAGGTGTAACGCTATCCAGCTCACCGGTAGTGACGCATTGTCTTCGGTACGGTTTGATACTTACGTCAGCACCGGCCATTCTGGCGATCTTACCGGAGTAGGCACCGGCACAATTAATAACCAGCGGTGTGGAGATCTCTCCGTTCGCAGTGCGGACCCCGGAGATTCTGCCGCTGGTCACTCCTATATCCAGAACCTCTGATTCCAGCCTGAATTCGGCCCCGTATCGGCGGGCCGCCTGCTCATACCCGGTAACGAACTCATGTGGGTCTATCAGGCCATCATCGGGGCAGAAAGTAGCCATCTTGATATCATCAATCCTGACGTGAGGAGCGCGGCGTGCTATTTCGTCCGGCTTCAGCAAGTGAACGTCCAGCCCCAGTGATTTCTGGAGCTTATAACTATCCTGAAATACTCGGATGTCTTTATCGTCGGACAGGAGAAAGAGATAGCCGACCTGATCGAAGGCGGCATCAGCGCCGGTGTCTTCCTTGAACCGACAGAGCAGCCTTTTGGACAGCATCGACATTTCAATATTCGCTTTGTTGTGGAACTGGGCTCGTACGCCGCCGGCCGCCTTTGCTGTGGAGCCGGCTCCGAGAAACTTCTCTTTTTCCACCAGCACCACACTGCCCATGCGCTCGCGGGCAAGGTAGAAAGCCACGGCCGTCCCAACGATTCCTCCACCAATGATGACTATGTCGGCCTTCGCCTGCATATATTCCTCGCAGCAGATGTACGACGTGAACTTTTTCACATAAGTTATGAAAACCAGCCTGCAAGTCAAGCGGATAGACCTGCCTTAGGGTAATCATCAGACTCAGATGGGTGCGAATTTGCTTGTCGCCGGGGTTTTATCGTATAGATTCAAGACCGATGCCAACACAGATCACCAACCGCATTTCGCAACTGGTCCAGATATCCGAGACCCGACTTCTCATTGTATTGTCTGTAGTGGTTGGGGTCGCGACGGCCCTCGGCGCGGTCGGGTTTATCCGTTTGATAGAGTATTTCAACTCGGTCTTCTTCGGATTCACAGACCAGATTCTGGTGACGGCGGTGGGGTTCGCCGATTGGGGTGGATACAAAGTGTGGCTTCCCCTTATCCCGATGATCGGAGGACTGCTGGTCGGGCCAATCGTTTACCGGTACGCCAGCGAGGCGAAAGGTCATGGAGTCCCGGAGGTCATGAACTCGGTTGCCCGCCTGGGGGGTATTATCCGGCCACGGGTTGCGGTCGCCAAGACAATTGCCTCGGCTATCTGTATCGGCTCGGGTGGATCGGCTGGGCGCGAGGGGCCGATCGTCCAGATAGGTTCGGCCCTGGGCTCGACGGTGGGCCAGCTGTTCAGGATGTCAGGCGACAGGGTCAAGGTGCTGGTTGGCTGCGGGGCGGCGGCCGGGATTTCCGCTGTGTTCAACGCCCCTATCGCTGGCGTGATCTTTTCGCTGGAGATCATCCTGGGTGACTTTTCGCAGAGAACGTTTGCACCGGTCATTATCTCGTCAGTTGTTGCCTCGGCCGTCAGCCACGCTTTCCTGGGTAATCACCCCGCCTTCGCCGTGCCCGAGTATGCCCTGGTCTCGCCGTGGGAAATCCCGCTGTATTGCCTGATGGGAGTCGCTGTGGGTGCGTTGGCGGTTGCCTTCACGAGGACCCTTGACCGGTTTGAGGATTTCTTCGATGATCTCCGCGTGGCCAACTGGACCAAACCGGCTCTTGGAGGTTTGCTGCTGGGTATCCTGGCCATTTTCTTCCCGCAGGTACTGGCTGACGGTTATCATACCATTTCGCTAGTTCTTCACGGCAACATGGCGGTCTGGCTGATGGTAATCCTGGTGCTGGTAAAGATGGTGGGCACGTCGCTGACTCTTGGTTCAGGCAACTCGGGCGGTATTTTTGCACCCTCGCTTTTCATGGGAGCGGTGGCCGGGGGTGCATTTGGTGTCCTGATGAACTGGCTGCTGCCGGGCAGCACGGCATCACCCGGAGCCTATGCCCTGGTGGGGATGGCTGCCATGGTCGCGGGCACCACTCATGCGCCGATAACAGCCATGCTGATAATCTTTGAGATGACCGGTGACTATCGAATCATACTTCCCCTGATGGTGGCGGTAGTATTTGCGTCATTGGTGGCAGGAAAGTTGTTTTCTCAATCGATTTACACCGCCAAGCTGGTCAAGCGCGGCATCGACATCCGGGAGGGAAAGGATGTCAGCGTACTCAGGTCACACCGGGTTAGAGAGGTGATGGACACCAACTTCGAGACCATTCACGCCTCGACGAGTCTTCTGGACATCTTCCGCAGGATCGAGCATTCGCACGAATCTTATTTTGTGGTCGAGAGAGCTGATGGAAGACTCAAGGGTGTTATCTCGTTTCAGGATATCAGGAACCTCCTGACCCAGCACGATCTTGACTATCTGGTGATAGCACAGGACCTGGTGGCACCGGATACGGCGGTGCTCTACACGAGCGATGATCTGGAGACGGCGCAGAGATTGTTCGGCCTGAAGGGATTTGTTCTGCTACCCGTGGTCGACAAAAATTTTCCCGACCGTGTGGTCGGCGTAGTCAGACGTGAAGAGTTGACCGACTACTACAACAGGCGGCTGCTGGAAACTCTCAGGAATTAGTTTGGGCCTTTTTTCCCAACCGAAAATCTTAATTTCATTCGCACGACAGTTTTTTTTTAAGAGGCTTTCCCGGGACACCAAGGGAACATTTTTCCCTTCGCACGCGAACTGATTGATCCGTGGCAAGGTATGCCGGGGAAATTATTTCTCATGATTGAATCGAAGAGGCGGCACTTTGAAATGACACACCTGCAATTTGCTTCCGGTCCTTGACGATCGGGGATAATGTATTATCATTAAGTCGCACAAGGAAAGCTGTGTGCTTATAACACCTGCTTGAGTGATCCTTCCATTGAGGGAAGGATGTAATTCCAGGAAGGAGGTGATGCCGAAGTGGACTACAAATTGACCGTTGAAATATTGGAGGCACGTATAGCTCCAATCGGTGGTTGGAGTAACGGCCGTCCGTAAGTTTATCTGGAAGCCAGGGCAGGTCTTAAACCTGCCCTCTTCTATTTGCCAGCAGCTCTCCGAGCTGCTTTATTTTTTTCGCCAGCAACATCACAGTCCTTCTCTGCTGATAGATGCGGCGATCGGCTTCGTCAGGTATAGTGTCGACGATTTTTTTATGAAGGCGCAAGCTTTTTTTGAAGTCCGCGTAACAGCTCTCCCAGTCCTTCTGCAGGTATAGCAGCCGACCGCTCAGGGCCAGTGCTTCGGCTAATTCGTGGATCGTACCGGAGTTCTCGGCCGCTGAGATTGCTCTCTTTATATGTTTGCGGGTTGATTCGGGGGGGCTGGAATCAAGTTGTGCCTCGGCTACCAAGTTGCACATCCAGGCGGTTTCGAGATCCTTCGATGATTGTGAGAATGTCCTGCTCAGGTTCTCAGCCATAATGCGGGCCCTGTCCCATTGCTCGTAGTAGAGGCATAATTCCAGCCGGTTGAATTCCAGCAGGCGTCGTTCTCGTTTCAAATGCATGCTGCCAATCAGCTTTTCCGCATCCCGCTGGTGTTCGGTCTTATCGCTCAGGCGTGTCACCAGCAGCAGGGCAGAAAGTTGACTCTCGGCATCGTTGATTTCTTTCGCCTCACGGAGCGCGGCCAGTCCGAGTTGAAGTGCTTGCCGACGGTCACCGACGGCGTATTGATACATAGCTTTCTGAAGGCGGATTTCGATTTCGAGATGACGCGAGTCAATCTCCCGGCAGATCGAATCTGCGCGCTCTATACATTCAGTTGTTTCTCGGAGACGTCCCAGTCGCCTGTAAACTGTAGCCATTTTGTTGTGGAATACAGCCACATGCGATCGGTCGTCGAGAGACTCGGAGAGTTGGAGTCCCTCGCGAATGTGAATAAGGGAGCGGTCGAGCTGTCCGCCGGAAATCATGATGGCGGTGAGGTTTTCCAGATTGAACAGCATTTCCTTTTTTGAACCAATGCGCCTGTTTATCTGAAGGGATTCGGTAAGACAGTCGACGGCTTTGTCGATATCGCCCACAATGTAGCTCGCGTAACCAAGGTTGTTCAGGGTCCGGGCGATTTCTCCGGCGTGTCCGAGTTCCTTCTTGAGTCTCAGTGTGATAGTCAGTAGTGAAATGCAGCGTGAGTGACGTCCCAGTACGCCATATACGTTGCCGATGTTGTTCAGGGTCGTGGCGGCGTCGGCGTCAGCCTTCATCTGTCTCTGTATTCGCAGGGCTTTGCGATAGCAGGTCAGGGCTTTTGACATTTCCGCGGTCAGCCAGTAAGTGTTACCCATATTGTTCAGTACTCGTGACACCTGCAGTTCATCACCCAGTTGCTGGGATATTTCCCGCGACCGGTCAAGCGCGTCCAGCGCTTTTCCGAAGTCCTGTCGCAGTCGGTGCAGATCTCCGAGTCGGTTGTACGCGTCAGCCAGCAGGCTGTCCGGCGTCCGGTCTCTGTACAGTTCGACGAGGCGTCGGCAGACGTCCAGGGCATCAGCAATATCGCCGTCTTCTTTGTGGTAGTCTGCGGCCAGTTTCACGAGTCGTCTGACGCGAAACTCTTTTCCGGACAACCTGGCGTAACGGGTGACTTCGTTTATCAGCGAGAGTGCTTCTTTATTTCGATGCTCTCCGTTGAAACGAATAGCTGCCTCCTGAGCGCATCGTTCGGCCGCCTCGAGATTGCCCGCCTGGACGTACAGCCTGGCTGCCGGGCCAGCGAGTTGTTTCTCTTCGGCGAGCCCGGCGTAGCGTTTAGAGAGCCTCTTGACAGTAGCCGGCCGGAGCAAATGGATCAACAGAGCTGTAAATGAGGGATCCGGTGTCTTTGTGGTTTTGCGCCCGGCCAGATCCTCAACCAGGGCATGATTCCCCACCACGGCACAAACCACGGCCTGTCTTCTCAGCGAGAAGGGTAGTAGCGCGAATCGATTCAGCAGCCGTCGTCGGCAGACCGCCGGCCAGTATGGCGCATTTCGCCACCTGAAGCGACCGTCGCTATAGACCAGATTGTTCCTGATGAAATTGGCTGTCAGGGCCATCCTCAACCCGGCCACGGTACGATCGGTAATCGAGTCGATCCGCGCCCGACCATCAGCGTCAAGTTCGAGCCACCGGGAAGCACTTTCATCATAATTATCGTTCACGCGCATGAAGGCGGACGGTCGTAGAATTCGTTTGTAGGGGTATTTGCTACCCAATCGGACCAGCGTCTCGCAAACCTCAATTGCTGTTTGCGGACGCTCTTTTTCGGCCTTGGCCAGGAGAGAGTGCACCAGGCTTGCCAGGTCCGGATCTATCCCGGGGCAAAAATCGGCCAGCGGTATCTCCGGATCCTCGCGTGTTCTGCTGCTGACCGTAACCGGTTCGCATGCGCCGTCCATGAACGGATGATGGCCGGACAGGAGTTGATAAGCTATGATGCCGAGCGCAAAAAGATCTGATTGATGGTTGGCCCGGCCGTCGGCAATTGTCTCCGGTGCCATGAAGCCGACCGTCCCGAGACCAAGGCGGATATTGTCGGATTCCGCGAACCTTTTCCCGAGAGAGAAATCCGAGAGCTTGACGTGTTTTGCCGGGCGTGAATCGAGACATTTCCAGTCCGGCGGAAGAAAGACGTTTTCAGGTTTAAGATCGCCGTGGACTAGTTCGACCGCCCTCAGAAACTCCAGAACCGTCGCAATCGCTGACAGAATGTTCAGAGCCTGGTTGATCGGTGGTCGCCCAATCGAATCGAGCGTGGGGCCGGTACAAAGTTGAAGCAGGATGAACTCAGCGTTTTCATCAGGCTTGGCCAGCGGTTGAATCAGGCCCGGGAAACGCAGATCAGAGATAAGTTCGTACTCCCGTCGAGCCAGTGCTGAAAATGGAGTTTCGGAGTTGTCGGTCTCAGCTAGCGGATACTTGAGAGCCGCCTCTCGGCCTAGTTTGGTGTCAAATACTCGAACGACTTCGGCCGTTCCCCCGCAGCCGAGCTTTTCAATGAATTGAAAGCGGGAGTTCTCAAAGGGGAAGGCCATTTTAGTCGCTGGTCTCTCTGGTCGACTGAAATCGCGGGATGGTTATAGTGAAGGTTGTGCCCTCGTATTCTCTAGATGCGACGGCCAGCGTCCCGCCATGCAGTTCCACAATCTTCTTGCAGTTGTGAAGACCCAGGCCATGGCCGCCCTGTTTAGTAGAGAAGTGGAGTGCAAAAATCTTATCCCGGGTGTCCTCGGATATTCCGATGCCGTTATCCTCGATCTCCAGTGTTATCTCCTCACTTGCACTCTGGTAAGAGGCCCTGACACCAATGTGCGGCTGGAAATCACGGCCGGCGCTTTCTTCCGCCGCTGCCCGGTCGCCCAGAGCATCGGCTGCGTTGATGAGAAGATTCATGAGCACCTGCTGTATCTGTCCGACATCCATTTCGAGGTCGGGCAAATCAGCAGGCAAGTCCATGGAAAAGTCTATGATTTTGAACCGGGGCTGGATGCGCAGGGAGAAGAGAACATCGTCGATCACTGTCTTCAGGTCGTAACTTATGAATTCAGACTCAGGGCTGGAAAACTCCATGAGATTGTCTACAAAGCGCTTTATTTTCTGTATGGCCTCGATGATTGACTTGCTGTTGAACCTGACCTTGTCAAACTTCTTGCGTTCCACGTTCAGCGACATCAACTCGGCGTTGTTGGATATAATCGACAGGTAGTTGTTTAACTCGTGAGCGACCGAGGCAGCCATCTCCCCCTTGGCCACCAACTTTTCGGAAAGGATGACATACTGTTCCATGGTGGTCTTCTCGGTGATGTCCTCCACTGTGAGCATCAATCCGTCCCCTACGCCGGGCAGACCCGCGAGGGGATCGATCTTGACCGACAGCGCCTTTTCGATATAGCCGGTGTTGTGGCGCAGTCGCGGTTCTGAGTGCTCCTGCCCGGTCACCATGGCCGTGGAAATTATCTTCTGCCATTGAGGTCGCTGGCTTTGGTCGAGAATGTCAAGAAAGACAGATGGTTCGCTACCGTCACCGAGGAGGTGGATGTTTTCCCTGTCGAGGTCGAATGCTCTCAGGGCGCTGGAGTTAATGGTGGCGATTCTTCCGGCCATGTCGAGTACGACAATGCCGACAGGCGAACTGCTGATTATTGCCTCGTTGTATTGTTCGAGCTTGAGAAGTGATTCGTAGATTTCGGCATTGTGCAGGGCATCGGACACCAGTTGGGCGTAGAGTTCGAATATGTAGAGGTCCGATTTCAGGAACATTTTGGTCTGGCTTGAATTATCGAGATAGATTACACCGACGACCTTTTCCTTGACGACCAGGGGGACGCACATGATTGAGCGCAGATGCAGTTCCAGGACCGACTTGTGCTGTGAGAAGCGATCATCTTTGAGAGCGTCTGAAGTGTATATTGATTTGCCCGTGCGAGCCACTTCCGAGGTGACACTGCTGGAGACCCGGAAATCTTCCTCCATCATTTCTTCTTTACAGAGATTGTAGGCCGATCTGACCTGCAGTTCACCCTGCTTGTCCAACAGCATGACCAGACCACGTTCAGCCTGCATCAGGTCGACTGCCTTTCTCATGACGACCTGCAAAACGTCATCGAGGACCAGCGATGAATTGACCGCTACGGAAGCTTCCAGAAGGGCCTTCAAATCGGTGATCCGTCCGGTATCAGCAGAATCCGCGCGCTTGATCCGCGGGTTCGACTGCGCTACTTTGTCCAAGGTAAGCTCAAGATCGGCAAACATATCGGAAGTGGGGGATTCATGCTCCTGCCCTGGCTCGCCAGTTGCCTGAGGCTGAGTGTCTTCATTCGCTGTGTTGCTGCTCGGTTGCTTCATAATTGCCTCTTCATCTATGCAGACTCGTCCGTTCTCTGTTGTTTATCGGCAGGGATTTAGCCGTGCTTGACAGAATTATTGCTGAGCCCGAAGGACGTCTGTTAGCTCAGTCTTCGCCCCTGAGATCCCGGAGGGAAAACGAAATCGATTTGGCCTCTGTCACCCGGCGGCCGTAACCGGTCAGACGGAGAAATTCTCGGAACAGGAGCCTGATTGGTGATGCCGGGGCGTCCGTTTGTTCGGATGATCCGGCCGTCGTGTTCAGATCAGTCAGGGCTGTCGTTGTAATCCTGAGTTGAAGTGAATACCGGCGTTCTCTGTCAAGAGAGTCAGTACCTTCCATCGTTACGGTAATAGAGTCGCGCAGGTATTGTCTCAGGTCAGCAGACGCGGCGAATACGCGGGGGGCAAACCAAGACTCTGGCGGCAAGAGCAACTCGTAAGTTTCGGTGACGGGACCGTAGCTTATGTGTAATGCGTTTTGCTCCTGAGCAACCAGCCTGTTCCCAAACAGTCGTCTGGGACTGACAAGCTTGAATTGACCCGTCATGAGGATGTCAATACCGTCATGAAGAAGAGCTGAATCTTCGGCACTGAGGAGCGAAGAATAATCGACCCAAACCGTCACATTGGAATTTTCCAGGAAGATGTCAAACGGGATATGATGCTCCTGAGCCCTTGCGGACCCGAGTGCAAGCAGGAGAATCGGGCCGAACAACCACAGCCGGATAGATTCCGATCGTTTCATCCGGGGTTTTCTCCCGGAAACCGAATCGATTTAGAATGCGTGGTCCACGCGTGCATAGAAATTTGGATCGGTCTCAGCAGAGCGGTCGAGTCGCTTGGCCAGCGAAATCCTCAGATCATCACCGAGGTAGATGGCTATCCCGAGCGAATGCTTCACTTCGTCGGTCTCCTGGAACTTCACGTCGTTCGTTATCTGCGCTGCGTCCCACAGGAGCGAAAGAGCCAGGTCACTGGCGGGGAATCGGAACCGGTACTCAAAATTAGCCATCCAGAATCTCGTGCCCATAAATTCTTTGTGCTTGAAGCCGCGGAGTGTCCCAAGGCCGCCAAGGTAAAAGCGCTTGTGCATCGGCAGATATCCATCGGAACCACCGAACATGGCCTGGCCTATAATCATTGAGCGACGGGTGAGACGCTGGTACCGGCTGCCTCTGAGGGTGTATCGACGATAGTCGAAGTCCGAACCGAGATCGGGATGGGACCATTCAATTCGGCCATCGGCCAGCCATGCGGATCGTCGGAAGGGGTTAGAGCCACGCGTGTCATAGGTGACAGTCGCCGTGAGGCCGGCGAGGGTGGTGGTGTCAATCATGGCGATTCCAATGTCACGAAATACTGAGTCGACCCTCCTGAAATTGGGGCTGAACAGCTTATCTCCGCCGAAAAGTGAAAAGAGGTGTGGTTGAGAAGGAAGCCAGTTTGTTTCCTCCTGTCGGTATCTTGTCTCCAGACGCAGGTTGCGCATTGGCCTGGCCGTTATATAGGCGCTGGCTCCTTCTGCTTCGTAGTAATCCTTGAAGTCTTCCGTAACCAGCAGGGCAAACACGGTATTTTCGCAGTCGCCAAGAAGCCAGTCATCCTCGGAGGCCAGGCGCCGATAAAATTCCGCGCCGATCGATATATCGGGTCTCCGCAGTATCGGCTGTTCTACGCCGATTCCGAAACGCCAACGTTCGGACTCGAAAGCGTAATCGGCGGACACCTCGACCGAAGGCAGGTACCCCAAAGCGTCAGTGTGCTGAAGTGACTGCCCTACTCGTGCACCATCAACCCGGTTGTACGTAAATCGGGGTTTGATGTCGCTATGTGACTCGACTGTCCAGCGACGATGAACTCGGCCCCGGTGGCGGCCGGTATAGGTTCGCCCGTATACTGTCGCGCGGTCCGATACGGTAACCTTTCCTGTGACCGAGACGATATCCCCCCTGATAACTGCTTCCGGTCCCACATAGATATTGCCGAAAAGGGAAATTACATCCCTGTTGACCTCTCCCATTACCTCAATATCCCCGGTGACAGTGAAGAGCAGACCTCGCACAAACCGATCCTCGTCAATTGTAATGTTCCGGTGAGGTCGTATGACGTTACCTCTCTTGACACGTGAGACTCTGCCGATATCCTGGGTCCGGGCGAGGAAAGTGACTGCGGTATAGCCATCGGTACGACCCACCCGGGTGTCGTATACTTCGCCCAGGGAGACCTTCTGACCGTCGATGACTAGTTCGTCCTGATCGAAGATAATATGCGCGCCTCCTCTTACCTGCCCCCTGGTGATACTCAGGTCTCGGCGCTGGTAGGCAGCTTGGGCTGTTCGATCCTCCTCGAAGAGAGTAATCTCAATGCTACGTTTGTTGAAACTGACCTCGAACAGATTCTTTGTCCGGATTGATCGGCGATATTCTTTGTAAGTGCTCTTCTGTGCGTCTGCCACGCTGAAACTGCCGGCAATGATGGCAAGGCCCAGCAACGGACCTGAAAGAAACCTGCGAACCATATCTCCTCCGTTTATCGGAACTATTCAACAAGTTTCATGCCGGCAAGTCAAGTTGTGTTTGGTCAAGCAATTAGGCGGAATGATTGACGATAAGCGTGTGTTCATCACACGGGCAGGCACATTTTCTGGTCATGAGTTCTTAAGCCCATACTCTTTCACTTTCTTGGACAGATGAGCCCGATCGACCTTCAGCTTGCGAGCTGCCTGTGATATATTGCCGCGGGATTCCCGCAGGGTGCCGGCAATCAATTGCCTTTCATAAGCACTGACCTGCTCCGACAGCGAACCGGATGATCGGCTCGCTGCCGATGCAAGTACTGAACCGCGGGGATCAGCAGCCAGATCGTCGGGTTCGATCCTCTGACCTCTGTATTGGATGGTGAGCCGCTCGATCAGGTTCTTCAGCTGACGAACATTTCCGGGCCAGTCGAGCGAACTGAGGTAGGCCAGGGCAGAAGCGCTGAGTTGTGTCGCTCCGGTCGGGTCGTATCGGCGGAGAAAGTCACCCACCAGCAAGGGTATGTCTTCTGCGCGTTCGGCCAGTGACGGCACATGAATCTCAAAGACGGAGATACGATAATATAAATCGGCACGGAATCTTCCGTCGGCGACCAACCTCTCCAGGTCGTGATTTGTCGCGCAGATAATCCGCACGTCAACTTTGCGGCGTGTATCCGAGCCCAAAGTCTCGATCTCACCCGTCTCCAGAGCTCTCAGAAGCTTGGCCTGGCAGGGTAAAGGGAGGTCGCCTATTTCGTCGAGGAACATCGTCCCGCCGTCGGCAAGCGCGAATTTACCGGGGTAGTCTCTGACAGATCCGGTAAATGACCCTTTCATGTGGCCGAACAGTTCGGATTCAAACAGTGTCTCAGGAATGCCGGGGCAATTCACCTTTACAAAGGGACTCTGACGGCGGTTGCTTCCCAGATAAACCTGTGTCGCCACCAGTTCCTTTCCAGTGCCGTTTTCTCCGGTCACCAGAACGGTCGTATCGGTAGGGGCGACATCTGCGATAGTCGCGGTCAGGCTTGAGATGGCCTTGGATTCTCCGAGGATGCGACATGTTTCTTCCATTTCGCCAACCTGAACTGCTCGCTGGCGGTTAGCTGTCACCAGAGCCAGACAGGCTCGCACCGATGCTATCAGCTTCTCCGGCGGCACGGGCTTTTCCAGGAAGTCGGCCGCCCCCAGCCGCACCGCATCCAACGCCATAGGGATATCCGCCTGCCCGGATACAACAAGCACCACGGGCGGCCAGCTCTCACCCTTGAGTTGCCTAAGGAAGTCGATGCCCGACATACCCGGTAGCTGCAAGTCAAGGACGATCAGATCAAACGACCGTCTGGCGCACTTCTCAACAGCCGCCTCCGCGGTCTCCGTGATCGCGGTTTCATATCCCTCGTCCTTTAGCAGGGACGAAAAGGAGAGCGTGATGTTTGGCTCGTCGTCTACAATCAGGATGCTCGCTGCCATGTGACCTTACCGTATGGGTATTTCAAGAGTTACTGTTGTCCCTTCGTCCGGGCTCGACTCCACCCGGAGCTGTCCGCCGAGTTCAGCGATTGACTTCTCTACGATGGCCAGGCCCAACCCGGTGCCCTTCTCCTTGGTCGTGTAATAGGGTAAACTGGCCTGTGCCATAACGTCCGACTTCATTCCAACACCGCCGTCGCTGACTATGATAAGAGCCCGATCATCTCCGGCGGCCAGGCGAAGTTCGACTCTCTGACCCTTCGAGGTAGCATCAATGGCGTTCTGCACCAAGTTGTGTAGTGCCTCTCTGAGATAGGCCAGATCGGAGTTGACGACCAGGCCGGACGGCGGTGCCACCACGATGAAATCGCGCTCTTCCAGTTGTTCGCGGTAAAGGTTGGAGATTGATGCGAGCAGGGCCGTCAGATCAACGACTCCGAGCTTTGGGGGCGGCAGTTTGGCGAGGTGGGAGAATCGTTCGGCCAATTGCCTGAGGTGCTTGACCTCCTCGGAAGCGGCCTTGAGAGGTTCATATATCTGATCGTATGCATCGGTGTCGGCCAGCTGTTTCTCTATTCTGTAGAGTGACACCAGCAAGGGCTGCAAAGGGTTTCTCAGTTCATGAGCAAATCGTCGTGCCACCTGACGCCATGCTGCTACGCGCTCGGTCTGAGCAAGGCGTCGCGTTGTATCATCGAGTCGCCGTGCCATGTGGTTGAAGCTGTCGATAAGCGAGGCTACCTCGCCATCCCCGGTGCGTTGTATTTGCTGCTGAAACTCGCCCGCGGCAATCTTCTGCGAGGCTTTGCTTAATTGCTGCAAAGGTCGGGCCAGGCGGCGGGAGAGTCGGGATGACAGGTACCAGGCTCCCAATATGCTGGCTCCGGAGACAATGATGAAGAGAAGGGACAGAAACAGTAAATATTCTGAGCGTAACCGACGGCTGACATTCTGTGCGGCCGTTCCGCGGTGAATCATTTCAAGGAGCGCGCCATATGCCTCGTCATGGATAATTCCCCCATAAATGAATCGAGTGGAGTCAATCGGCCTGACCACGAACTGACAGAGTGTGTTGTTCAGTACCACAAATCCCCTGGATTTGGCCCTTCCCGCCTCAACGATGCGACCGGCCAGATCCGGGGAGAGCCGGTGGTGCGTCTTTATGGCTTCCGTTCCGTCGGTATCTGATAGAAAGACGAAGTCAGGAAATCCCGGGGAGGCCATCTGCGATGAAGCGGTCTCGACGAGGGCGCTCTCAAGGCGGTCGAAGAGGATGTTGCTATGATATTCTGCGATCTGCGACGGGTCGGAAGGCGAATCGGGACGGAACATTTCGCTCTCCGTCGTCAGATAGTAGCCGATCAAGGTGATGATGATGATCGGGACGATTGAAAAGACCAGGAAGAGCCTGAACAGTCTGCCCTGGAAGCCGGCTTTCATGAGGACGGACTACTGTTAGGGCTGGAACGAAATCTTCTGCTGTAATCGTCCAGGGCCCGGCGATGGGATTCGAAGGCGATCTTATCAGGAATCTCATCGAACCCGAAAAACTTCACTTCGAGAGCATCATCCGAGGCCTGCAGACGACCCCCGATTACGTCGGCGAGGTAGAGCAGGAGTACGGCATTTACGCGCGGGTCGTCCTTGCCCGTGTACACCTCAAAGAATCCCGTGAGTCTGACCTTGAGACCGGTTTCCTCTTCCAGTTCCCGCACGGCTGTATCGCTCGGATGCTCGCTCCATTCCATGAACCCGGCCGGAAGACACCACCAGTTGATCTTTGGGGGGTGGGCTCGCTTCACGAGCAGCACGCGGTCGTTCTCAACTATAATGGCTGCGGCGGCCGGAACAGGATTCTGGTAATAGATGAAGCCGCATTCAGGGCTATCGCAGATCTTTCGGGGCAGACCATCCAGGTGTTTGAGGACCAGCGGGTTTCCACAAAGGGGGCAAAAACGGTATCCGCAAAAATCGTCTTTGCGTTCAGAGACCTTCCCGGCGTCAAAGTTCTCGTGCTTAGGTTTCATTCATGCCACCCATGTTGTTTACCTTGAGTATCACCATCGTGGTATCATCCTGAGGTGGATAGCTGGGGTCGAAACTCTGTACGTCTCTCTTCAGCGCGTCTATGATGGCAGCCGGTTCCATGGTACGTTGCTTGACCACGAACTCCTGGATACGATCCTCGCCGTATTCCTTGCCGTCAGCGTCCATAGCCTCAGACAGTCCGTCCGTGAACAAGAACAGCAGATCATCGTCTTGAAGTTGCACGGCGGCTGACTTATAATCCATGCCGGGGAGGGCTCCGATGATCGGTCCTCCCTGGTCCAGATGTTCAACCTGTCCGTTGGCCCGCACCAGGATCGGGTAGTTATGCCCGGCGTTGGCATAGTGAAAAGCGTTGTCTTCCCGGTCATACTCTCCGTAGAACAGTGTGACGTACTTCTCTGCTGATGTGGATTTATGAATCTGCTGATTCATGTTCTTCATTATTTCGGGGATCGGATTACCGTTGTTGACTTCACTTCGTATGATGGCCTGTATCTGGGCGATGAGCAGAGCAGCCGGCATTCCTTTGCCCGAGGCGTCAGCGATAACCACCCCCACCCGGTTTTCATCGGCCATCGGAATGAAATCGTAGAAGTCACCCCCCACCGTGCGTGAGGGTGTGGACTCTGCACAGATCATGGCGCACGGCAGGTCCGGCGGCCTTTCCGGGAGCAGATCGAGCTGAATCTGCCGGGCCATGCTCATCTCTTCCTCGAGGCGGATTTTTTCCAGCGAATCTGCATAGAGCCGTGCGTTGGTCAGGGCTGTCACCATTTGGTTGGATAAGACTCTAAGCACGTTGTAATCTTCCGGGGTGTATCTGTATCCGGCTGCTTTGGAGGTCAGGGCCAGGAAACCGACCAGATGCTGGGCATCCTTCAGCGGCAGGATCAGGCGGACTCTCTGTTCTTTCAGGATGGCGGCGAGGGCGGAGCCTTCTACATATTCTCTGAGACTCGCAAACGGAGTTGGTTTGTCCAGCAGGTTGATGCCCCTGAGCATCATGTCATCGCGGTTTATGACCGTACGCCGGGGGTAGTCATCGCTCTGGAGAATAGCGTACTCTCCCACGCTGTCATCATAGAGAACAAAGTACACGTGGTCCACCAACAGAGCTGTCTTGAGGGTCTCTTCAATCGTCTGGCGCAGCTTCAGGGAGTCGAATATGGAAATCACTTGACGTGAAAAACGCTCCATGATGTTTCGGTAGTCGGTGCGGGTCCGCACGAACATGGAGCGGATAATGTTGTCAATCCAGTTGCTGAAGGTCGGGAATAACAGCAATATGAACACGATAAAGAAGTAACTGACTGTTTGGGCTCGTTCGCCGAATATGGGGGCGAGGAACTGCTCCGCTCTCAGGCTCAGGATAATGTATACTCCAACCAGAATCACCGAAGTGAGGGTATAGATAAGAGACTGGCGGAAAACCAGCCGTACGTCGAGAAACTGGCGTCTTACAATAGCGAGGGCAAAGAACGACGCCAGAGTCATAAGGGCGGCAAAGCGGAGGAATGTTATCAGCGCATCCGGAATCTCATTGGGGAATATCTGCGATCCCAGGTACGACAGGGCGAAGAGAACGGCTGCCAGTCTGAGTCCCCGGATGACGGTGTTTGTTTGTGCAGTCAGTCTTGGATTGGTCTGTCGCCTTCTGCCGGTTTCAAGGAAGTAAAAGGCGACGGCTATGTAAAGCAGGTTGATGGTGCCAAAGACCGGCTCCGCATAGGCGCGCAGGAAGCCTAACAGGAGGGTTACCCTGGACACAACGTAGGCCAGGGGTCCCAGTACTATGCTGAATATACCCCCCTCTTCAGCGCGAGCCTCGAGGCTATCAGAGAAGTTAGCTATATCACCGAATGCCAGCATGAGCACCAAATGCATCACCTGTGGCACGAGAAGAAGGTAGATGACGGTCGGTCGCTTGAAATTTCTCAGACGATTATACGGGAAGAGTAGCGAGAATGCGACCAGCGTGGGGAAGAACAACTCCCACACCAGATAGAAGCTATATAGTGTGGTTCGTTCGATGGGCGTGGCGCCCAGTGCATCCTGAGCCATGATGGAACCCAGGGCTGCAAAGATAGGCCCCAGCCCCGCCAGGAACAGCAGGCCTCCGGTGATACGGTTGACACGGCTCGTGAAATTATCCCGAGTGACCGTAATCCCGAGAAAGACGAGAAATCCTCCGGTTACAAGAAAGAGAAGGTTCTTTATGAGGTCAGCGTTCATATCCCAAAGCTTCGCATTTTGAGCCGGTCAGAAGGCTTTTGCGATGGTGACCGTGGTTCCGGTCGTAGCAGCCTCAATGTCAACAGAATCCATGAGCGATCTCACGATGAAGATACCTCGGCCGATTTCCTTCATCAGATTTTCCTCGGCCAATGGATCTTCAATCGAATCAGGGTCAAAACCTGCACCCTGATCAGATATAGTTATTTTGACCGAACTGTTCTCACGCAGTAATTTGATTGTGACCGACTTGTCCGCTGCTGACTTGTTGCCGTGCAGCATGGCATTGTTTACGAGTTCCGAGACCGATATGGCGATGTCGGCTATGATCGATTCATCCACCCCGAAACCCCGCAGGGTGGCCTCGAGAAAGGCGTCGATATCGGCCAGGTACTCCTGGTCGGACGGGACTATCATGGTGTCCCCGATGATCCTGGGTCTGTCCATTGTTGCAGGTTACTCCAAATGAAACAGGCAGACGGTGCCCCGTCCGCCTGAGGCAACAGGATTATAGTAATTCAATACGGGTCATCTATTTGAAGCTTGCCACCGCATCTTCAATTGAGTCGAAGGCTTCAAAGACCGAAACTAGCTTGGTAATTGTGAGCAGCGACTGGATTTTGTCGGTGACATTGGCCAGCTTGAGAATGCCTTCATTGTTGCGAAGAGTGGTGTAGCCGGAGATAAGGATGCCCAGCCCGGTGGAGTTCATCCAGTCAACTTTGCTCAGATCAACGACAACCTTCTTCTTCCCTTGATCGATGTATTCGTAGAGTTTGTCGTGGAGGAGGGTGGCGTCCGGTCCGCCCATGATCTTTCCCTTGGGCTCCAGGATGACAATACCATCCTGTTCGCGGTCGGCTAATCTCATGTCAGTTTCTCCTAATATAACTCTTACGTAGTCGCAAAAGTCGGGTTCCGCATTTCATCATGCGGTGGCGTCAATGGATTCGTGCTAAGTTCTTAATTAGCTTGCTGTTGGCAGGCATGTCAAGACGTTTTTGCCTGACATTGGTCGGTACGGACCGAGGAGGCGGACGTAGCTCGCTGAGTCCGTTCCGCTTACGCGCTCTTGCGGTCGGATGAGCAAATCTCTTGATGGGCCAGTGCTTTGGTCGGGCAGAACATGGCACAGACGGGTTCACCGCCGCACAGGTCACATTTTACGACGAGACTGTGCTGGTCGTCGGGCAGGGAACATCCAAACGGGCATGCCGCCACACAGGCCATGCAGCGAACACATCTGTCGTAATCCAGCTCAAGAGCGCCTGTCTCCGGATTCCGGGCGATGGCGTCAACCAGACAAGCTTTGACGCAGGCGGCGTTTTCACACTGTAGGCAGACCACCGGTACCCAAGCCTCATCGGTGCCTGCTGATAGAGGGTAAATGCGGCTCAACCCCGGCTTACCGTTCACAGAATGGGAGAAGGCGCAGGCCAGTTCACATGTCCGGCAGCCCGTGCAGAGATTTGGAGTAACCACAAACCGCTTATCCATGCATTACTCCTTCCGATCCCACTCAGCCAACTTGCCCAGGGTCAGAGCCAATTGGCGACGATGCGACTCGTGGTCGTGCTCGAAGTAATCGGCCGGAATATTACGTTGCCGGGACAGATGCTCGGCAAACTCCACCGTTATCGTGGGCCGACCGGTGTCCTTGCAGGTAAGCAGCTTGAACTTCTTCCCCCAGATGGTTCGTGTTTTGCCCTTGTCCTTGTACTGAATGAAATCAGTCGGGCAGACCTGAGCGCAACTGAGGCAACCAACACAGTCCGGCGGCGGCTCCTTCAACGGGGGGGCAATCTCTTTACCATGACCTCGGTTTACCGATGAGATGGCGTGAAATCCCATGGCATCACACACTCGTGTGCAGAGAGCGCACAGAATGCAGTTGTCTCCATCAGGGACTTTCTGGAAGCTGGTAGCCGTGATGCCATACTCGGCGGCCATTTCACGGATCAGAGCAGCGCCCGGTGATCGAGCCAGGTACAGGTCCAGCAGGGTCTTGCGCAACTCGATGACTTCCGGTGCGTGCGTGCTTATGATGAGGCCTTCTTCTGCCGGGTATAGGCATGCCGTGACATAGTTCTTCCAGCCATTCCATTCGGTCTTAGTAATTTCAACAGTACACAGTCGGCAGGCGCCGTAGGGTTCGACGGCATCGTGATGGCATGTGGAAGGGATATCGATCTTCAGCCGCCTGATGACGGACAGGAGCATTTCGCCTTCGTCTGCTTGCACCAGTTTGCCGTTTACGGTAAGGTTTACCATCACAATCTCCTAGGTAACGTCAATGGCGTCAAAGCGGCAAACTGCATAGCAGGCACCACACTGGGTACACTTTTTCTGATCAAGTATATGAATTTCATCCTTCTTGCCGGTAATGGCTTCATAGGCGCAGGCCGGGATACAGGCCAGGCAGCCGGTACATTTGTCATTAATCTCGTACGTGATAAGATTTTTGCAGACTCCGGCCGGGCAGCGTTTGTCGCGTATGTGAGCGAGGTACTCGTCCCGGAAATACCTGATGGTACTGAGGAACGGGTTCGGGCCGGATTTTCCCAGGCCGCAGAGTGAGCCCCGGATGATTACATCCGAGAGCTGCTCCATGCGGTCCAGATCGGCCTCCACCGCTTTGCCGTCGCTTATCTTCACGGCCAGCGCGTGCAGCTGGTAGAGCCCCTCGCGGCACGGAACGCACTTGCCGCACGATTCCTTTACGAGGAACTCCAGGAAGTACTTGGCGACATCGACCATGCACGTCTTGTCGTCCATTACGATCATGCCGCCCGAACCCATCATTGAACCGGCCTTTGTCAGCGTGTCAAAGTCCACCGGCAAATCCAGCTTCGATTCCGGGAGACATCCCCCCGAGGGCCCGCCGGTCTGGATCGCCTTGAACGGGCGATCATCAATAATTCCGTCGCCAATGTCGTAGATGATTTCCCTGAGTGTGATACCCATGGGAACTTCAATCAGGCCCGTGTTTCGGACTTTCCCAACCAGTGAGAACGCCTTGGTCCCGGAGCTTCCGTCAGTGCCGATTTTCTTGAACCACCCGGCACCCTTCATTATGATCACCGGTACGTTGGCGTAAGATTCAACGTTGTTTAAGACAGACGGCTTGTCCCACAAGCCCTTGATGACCGACCGAACATATTTGGCTCGAGGCTCGCCAACTTCACCGGCCACCGACTTCATGAGGGCCGACGATTCACCACAGACAAAGGCACCGGCGCCACGAGCGATGCTGATCCTGAATGAGAAATCGGTGCCGAGAATGTTATCGCCGAGCAGTCCTTCTTCCTCAAGCTGTCTGATAGCTTCGTAAAGACGTTCCACAGCCAGCGGATATTCTTCGCGGACATATATATATCCCTCGGTGGAACCGACGGCATAAGCTGCGATGAGCATCCCTTCGAGAACAGAATGCGGGTCGCCTTCCATAATGGCCCTGTCCATGAAAGCCCCCGGGTCGCCTTCGTCACCATTACAGAGGACGTACCGCGTATCCGATTCTACATTGGCACACGTGCGCCACTTGCGACCGGCCGGAAAACCTCCGCCGCCCCGTCCGCGCAGACCGGACTTGGATACGGTCTCAATCACCTGATCCGGCGACATTTTGAGAAGCGCTCTGGCCAGTCCCTGATATCCACCGCCTGCGATGTAGTCATCGAGGCTGTCAGGTCTTATGTGACCGAGGTTCCTCAGAGCTACTCGGTTCTGATGCCTGTAGAAATTTATCGATGAGTACTTCTTCTTTGTTTTGCCTGTGGCCGGCTCGGTGAACAGAAGGCGATCGATGATCTCATTCCTGGCGAGCGTTTTCGAGACGATCTCATCGATGTCCTTCGGCTTGACTTTTGTATAGAACAGGCCATCCGGTTCAACGACGACTAGGGGGCCCTTTTCACACAGCCCGTGACACCCTGTTTCTCTGACAGTCTCTACCGTGAAGCCCTTGATTTTCTTCTTTTTCAATGACTCTCTGAGACCGTCGGCAATCTTCTGGGCACCACAGGCCAGGCATCCGGGACCGCAGCATACTATCACTTTGCGCGGGAACTTCTTTTCCCCGGCAAGAAGCTGTGTCTTTCGCTTATTCAGCTGCTGTACAGTCCTGATGCACATATCTTACTTTTTTGTCCTTGCCTTGACCTTTGCTTTAGCTTTGGCCTTCGCCTTCGTTTTAGTGAGTCTGCGGGCAGAGTTGACGTTGACCGTTCCATGGTACTTGTCATTGACAATCACCACCGGAGCCATGGCACACGCGCCGACACAGGCCACCACCTCGAGTGAAAACTCCAGATCTTTGGTTGTCTCACCGGCCTTTATCTTCAAGGAGTTCTCCAGTTGGTCCTGAATCAGTTTGGCGCCACGGATATGGCAGGCCGTTCCGACGCACACCCGGATGTTACGTTTACCCTTGGGGTTGAGGCTGAACGCATTATAGAAAGTGGCCACCGAAAACACTTTGCTCAAGGGTACTTCCAGGGTCTCGGCAGTTTTCGTGAGTGCTTCGCAGGGAAGGTAGTTGTATTCTCGCTGGATTTCCTGGAGCACCATTATCAGCGACTCGGGTCCTTTGGGATGCCGGTCAATCAACTCCGGCAGCTTACTGAAATCGTGCCTCATGCCCTGAGTTTCCCCTTCGATTCAGCTTTGCCGCGGTTGTAACCTTCTTCGAGCACTTTCAGGTTGACTTCAAGCAAGCCCTTTTTCTTACCCAGTTTTACCTTGAGGGTCTCTTTGAGGTGATTGTAGCTGACTATTCCGGTGGCCCCCACGAAGGCACCCAGCATAACGATGTTGGTCACCTTCGGGCTGCCGGCATCGATGGCAATCCGGTTCGCCGGCAGCAGAATCTGAGTGATGTCGGTTCGGTCTGTTGTGGCGGTGATGAGCGATGAGTTTACGAGCAGCAGACCGCCCGGCCTTACTTTGGGACCGAACTTATCGAATGAAGGACGGTTGAACACGCAAGCGGCTCGGGGGTTGTTAATGATCGGTGATCCGATTCTCGAATCAGACACCACCACCGTACAGTATGCCGTTCCGCCGCGCATCTCCGGACCATAGGAGGGTATCCATACAACCTGCTTGCCTTCTTCAATGCCGGTATAGGCGAGCAATTGCCCGGCCACCATGATCCCCTGGCCGCCGAAGCCGGCCCATGTCACTTCATACTGGGCCATCACTATCCTCATCTGATTCAGGCGATTTGAAGCATCCCAGGGGGAAGTACGGCGTCATTTTTTCCTGCAGCCACGCGGTGGCCTCATCAGGGGTCAGTCCCCAGTTGGTCGGACAGGTGGACAACACTTCTATAAGTGAGAAACAGGTACCGGCGGCCTGGTAGGCGAAAGCCTTGCGGATGGCCCGCTTGGCTCCGATTATGTTCTGTGGAGTGTGTACGGCTACCCGCTCAATGTAAGCTGGCGTGTTCAATGTTGACAGCAGTTCTGCCACTCGAACCGGCTGGCCGGTCTGCTGGACATTTCGTCCTATGGGGGAAGTGGTGGTAATCTGGCCCTCCAGCGTGGTGGGGGCCATCTGTCCGCCGGTCATCCCGTATATGGCATTGTTAACAAAGATAGTGGTGAATTTCTCCCCCCGGTTGGCCGAGTGAACGATCTCGGCCATGCCTATGGATGCGAGGTCACCGTCACCCTGATATGTAAACACAATCATGTCCGGTCGGACGCGTTTGAACCCGGTCGCCAGGGCCGGGGCGCGTCCGTGAGGTGCTTCGAGGAAGTCACAGTTAAAGTAGTTGTACGCAAGTACGGAACATCCCACCGGAGCGATGCCGCAGGTGCGTTCACGGAGGTTCAGTTCGTCAAGAGTTTCAGCCACCATCCGATGAATCACTCCGTGCGTGCAACCCGGACAGTAGTGTGTGACTACATCCCTGAGCGATTCCGGTCGACGAAATACGGTTTTGGCAAGCTCCGACATGGCTACTTTCTTTTTTTGGCCGGCCGCCCGCGCCGGCTCTTCTTCTTTATCAACTTCTTAATCTGATCTTTGACTTCCTCCGGAGTCGGAACAATGCCGCCGGTCCGTCCAAAGAAGTTGACAGGCCGGGCACCAGCGACGGCCTTTTCTACATCTTCAACCATCTGGCCCATGCTCATCTCGACGACCAGGACCGATTCGATATTCTTGCGGGTGGCTTCCTTTCGCAGCGCCACTTCAGGGTAAGGGAAGAGCGAAATGGGCCGGAACAGCCCGACCGAGTAGCCTTCGGGCTCCAGGTCGTCGATGACGGTCTGGCAGATACGCGCCATGGTGCCGTACGAGACAATGAGCACCTTGTTTGATGGCTTCACTTTGTAATTCTCGAAGCGTATCTCTTCCTTTTTGGCCTGCTCATATTTCTTGTGCAGGATGATGGAATTCTCTTCGAGGGTAGTAGGATCCAGAAACAGGGACCGGATGATGAGAGGATCCCGGTCGCTGGCTCCGGTGGCGGCCCAATCCTTCGGCGGCAGTTCCGGTTCGCTATAGCTGTCAGGGAACTCGACCGGCTCCATCATCTGCCCGATCATGCCATCGCCCAGAATCATGACGGGGTTGCGGTATTTGTCGGCCAGATGAAAGGCCAACATGGTCAGGTCGACGGCTTCCTGAATGGTTGACGGAGCAAGTACCAGTAACCGGTAGTCGCCATGGCCACCACCCTTGACAGCCTGAAAATAGTCGGATTGGGCCGGCAGTATCCCTCCCAGGCCGGGCCCTCCCCGGACGATGTTCAGAACCACGCAGGGCAGTTGTGACCCGGCCATATAGGACAGGCCTTCCTGCATGAGACTGATTCCCGGGCTGGATGATGAAGTGAATACGCGCTTCCCGGTGCAAGAGGCGCCCAGGATCATGTTCGCGACGGCTATCTCGCTTTCAGCTTGCAGAAAGACACCACCCACCTCCGGCATCCTTTTGACCAGATACTCGGCCACCTCTGACTGGGGTGTGATGGGATAACAGAAGTAATTCGTTGCTCCGGCTCTGATGGCGGCCTCAGCAATCGCTTCGTTGCCTTTCATCAGTATTCTAGCCATGTGCAGGTCCTGATCCTAACTTCACAAACTCAATAATCGAACAGGCTGTATGCTGTTCCGTTGACGTTGACTTCGATGGCTGCATCCGGACATACAATCGCACAGATGCGACAGCCTAGGCACCGAGAGGGGTCATGCATCAGGGCATAGAAGTAGCCTCTGAGAGTAATCTCTTTGGACAGGGAGATAATGCCCTGCGGGCAGGACTTAACACAGAGTTCACAGCCCTTGCAATGATTCTTATCTACCGCAATCGTCGGCATGACTGTTCTGTGTCCCTAGCGGCGCTGCTCCCACGGTTTTAGTAGCTCACGATTGAGTGTCAACACCGGCAGGTTGATCTTCCGAGGATCAAACCTCCCGGCAATGCTGGTTTCCATGCTGACAAATTTAATCGGCAGGCCGGTCCTGGCGGCGACTTCCCGTGACACCTCCAGTCCCTCCAGGATGATCTCATCAGTCGTGTCATCCATTAAATGAGTATTAGAGATAATTCCGGTCAGTTTCAAGCCGGCCGCATCTTCAATCTCGCCGATCACTGATAATGATCCTTCAACCGTGGAGGTGAAGGGTCGCCTGAGATTGAGAACCATGAGAAATTCGTAACTGTCTGCCGAAAAAGCATCGCGCAGTGAGCTTAACACTCTGGCCCCGAGGTCGTCGCCGCCGACATCGAGGATCAACAGTCCATCACGCTTCTGGATGGCGGACTTGATCTCAGGGATTATGATGGGCAGGTCGGCTTCAGCCAGAGACCCGGGCGGAACAAGGGACTTCACGCCAAGGTCGGCCAGTACTTCAGCGGCCTCCCGTGACCGAAAGTAAGGATTGATAATGTCCAGATCGCCGATAGATACCGGTTTATCTCCCTGTTGAGCCAGAACGCGTGCGAGGTTTACCGAAACCTCCGACTTGCCCGATCCGAATCCCCCTACAATCACGACGACCTCCCGGTCAAAAACCGGAGTTCTGAAGCGGTTTTCCGAACTCGTCATGCTGGCTATTTCCATAAGAGTCGTTGTCAGAAGGCGCGTGTCTTGCCGGCGTCCAGGAGAGAAAAACCTCCAATTAGGACTAAATCCGTTTTGTTTCGTCTCATACTAAATATGGCCGTATGAACGGCTAAAGTCAATAGGATATGTGAAAAAAATAACGATTCTTCCCTGTTTGACACTGTCACAACGACATATTATACTATTATGCTAGTTGAACTTAAGAGAATCGCAAAGCAGGACAGAATGTATAGGAATTGCCGTAAATACGTGATATCGACGCAGTCGTCCGAATTGGAACTGCTCCTTATATCGGCGATATTGGTGCTGGCTCTGGGTGTGTTTTCGGGCTGTACAGAGGAGGTGGGTTCACCTTGCGACCCAAAGCCCGAGGGTGCCTATGACGACTGGCTGACTTATCGGTATGAGAACTTCGTTATTCTTTATCCTCCGAAGCATCCCAACGAATCCGGACTTGAAAGCATTGGTACGAACTACATCAATTGTATTGACAGGGTAGTGACGGACCTCCGCATGTCTCCTCTGACAGATTGTATCCTGTTTGTCTACTACACCGGGTATGGTTCAGGCCGCGAGATGACCGGTCGCCAGTACCCATTTGCCACCGACACGGCTATTCACTTCTGGCTGCCGAGCTTTCCCGGCCCGGTTCTGATGCAATACCTGTTACCTCTATGGGTGCCAGGTGAGCCACACTACCGGTTTCTAAAACATGGTCTGATATCTCTATATGATTTTTCCGGCCAGGCATACCATGAGTTCACGGTCGGGTATATCAACAAAGACAGATTCATAAAGCTGGCGGACCTTGCCGCTGACACGACCGTCAACAGCAACACCGAGCGCCATCAGTCGGCCGAGGCTGCATCGTTCTGTGCCTTTGTCATGGGTCAGTTCGGTGCGGACACTTTGAAGGCGCTGTATCAGTCGAGCGAACCGTTCGATCAGGCAGTGCCGGCGCTGTTCGGTATGTCCGTAGAGGCTCTTGAGAATTACTGGCTCCGTTACGTGAGGGCGTCAGTGCCGGCTGATTCGATTGTTGATTCCCTCTGGGATTAGCCCCGCGCGGCCGGTATGTACTTGGGCATCAGATGACGATCGAGTGACAGAGACAAGGGGAGATGATGTTAGCGAATCTACCTATCGAAGTGGATGGGCTGGTGATCGATAGATTTAAGCTATCGGATGCTGAGGAATTGTACGGTTTTATGAATCTGCCGGAAATCCGGGAGTTCATTCCTGACCGGTTTGAAAACAAGAATGATCTGGTGAATGTGCTCGATTGGTTGATCGGAAACTACAGCCTGGAAAAGGACAAGGTTGTAAGGATTTCACTGGCAATAAGGGAAAAGGGCAGCGGCGACTTCATCGGCTGGGTTACTTATGGCCCGTTGCCGTATGACGAAGAACTAAAGGAGATAGGGTTCGCCATAGATCCGGTGTACTGGAATCTGGGATACGCTACATTGGCGGGAGAGAAATTCCTTGAGTGGGTGAGGAATAATGTCACAGAGGAGGCAGTCTACGCGGAAGTTGATGAAAGAAACGTGAAGTCACAGAGAGTGCTGGAAAAACTCGGATTCAGCAAAGTAAAAGAAGACCGGATACACCGTGACAAAACTGAAAAGAACATATGGATATACAGGTGGGACGGGTGATTAAGGCTACATCCATACGAAACAGGATGATAGACTAAATACCGTTACCGGGGGGCTTTTTGCGATTCATAGTCCATTGAGGAAATTGTTGATTATTCGCGCTGTCTCGTCGGCGTGGGTAAGGTAAAGGGAATGGCCGGCACCCATCACTTCAGCCACCTTGCCATTCTTCATCTCGGTCATGAAAGTCTGTCGTGATGCGGCTTCCATCTTCCTGCTAACCTCGTAGCGCCGGCGCATCCGGGCCTGGACGATTGTGTCCCTTGTTTCATAATCAGAGAACAACTCGGTAATGGGATAGTCGACGCCATAGATGGCCAGCGCCGGGACATCAATCCTCGAGTAGTCTGGGTTTTCCAGAGCGTTTTTGATTCCTCCATAAACATAACCCGGGATAAGGTGGTTTCGAATATCTCCCTCAGGCCCTACGGCAAACAGAGCGTATACTTCAGATGCGGGCCATCTTACGCCATTAGCTAACTCGTAATAATCAAGGAAAGCGGTCACCGAAGCACGGTCGCCTAAGGTAGGTGGCTGTGGTTTGGACTCGGGAACAGGATAATTCG
>CP070824.1:1890286-1895872 GCA_020344395.1 Candidatus Zixiibacteriota bacterium
CGTTATTGCCGACGGGTACGAAATGGTCGTGTTCGGTCTGAATAGTGAGTAACCATTTTAGCGATCTGAGCCCCATGTCGACCATGTCACTACGTTGCATCCATTGCCCGGACAGGAGCAGGGCATGTGACAGCTTTCCGTTGGCATAGTTTAGAGCGTTCTCTAACCAGGGCCAGCTTTCCGTTGCGTTGCTAATGAACTGATCGAAAAGCCTGTTGGCTATGATTTCTCGAACTCTGCGCACCTCACTGTCGCCAGAGAATTTCTGCAGGTAGGCGTGAATGCCCACCAGCGAAAAAGCTATGGCTCTGGGCGATTTGAACTGTTCCACAGCTCTAATTGCTCTGCTGAAGAGTGTCATGCTCATTGCCATCTGTCCGGGATTGCCAAGATAAGCAACAGACGTGCCAAGGCCCCAGAGGGCTCTGCCGTGAGCATCTTCGGACCCCACCTCCTCAGTCCACTGTCGTTCATAGGACATGAAATTGCGAAACCTCCCATTCTCGGCAATGAAGGAATGGAGTAGAAAGCTGAGATACCGGCTGCTGAGGGAATCGAAGCATGTGCTGTCTGCATCCAGATATTCCCGGCCTATGGCAGCAACCATCAGCGCTCTGGCGTTGTCATCGGTGCAGTAGCCATGGTCACGATCCGGAACAGTATGCGTAGCATGCTGCAAGATGCCAGTATCATCGGTCAGACTCTTCAGGTGGTCAAGTTTCATCTCCGGGAACTCGAACTTCGTGATGGATTTGATGTTTTCAATATACAAGTGTCGGGGGCGGGGGTGCTGGGAGCGGTTGAACTGGACCTCGCTGAAAACCTCGAGATATCTTCGGGATACTTCCTTCCAGGTCGCCTCGCGACAGAATACATAGGCCTTCTTGCGCATAGTATTAAGGCTCGCATCGTTGGCCAGGAGGTCGTTAACATATTCCGCTATGGCATCAGGGTTCTTGAATGGAACAATTATTCCCCGTCCCTCGGCAAGCATCTCGGTCGCATACCAATACGGAGTTGAAATAACTGCCTTGCCCGTTCCCATGGCATAAGCGAGCGTTCCGGATGTAATCTGGCACTCTTCAAGATAGGGAGTTACATATATATCAGCGGCGCCGAGAAACTCACACAGCTCTTTTAGTTCGACAAACCGGTTATGAAAAATGACATGATCGCTGATATTGAGTTTGCGCACGAGCTGCTGCAGGCTGATTCTGTATTCCTCCCCATGCACCTTTACAATATGCGGATGTGTTGCTCCCAGGATAATGTAGGTAACATCGGGATGTTCCTTGATAACGAACGGCAGCGCCTGCAGCACATTTTCAATACCCTTATTGGGGGAAAGAAGGCCGAACGTGAGAAGTACTCTTTTGCCTTCTACTCCGAACTTATCCTTGTAAAAGTTTGGATCAATGAAAGGCATATCCGGAATGCCATGATGAATAAAGGCGATTTTTTCCTCCGGAACGGCATAGATATCTTTGAGGAAATCACAAGCTTTCCGACTCATCACGATCAGTTTGTCGGACAGGTCAGCCAGCTTGTGCATGACTTCACGATATTCCGGGGTGGGATCTCTCAATACCGTATGCAGCGTTGTCACGATCGGCATGCGAAGCTCTCCGAGAAGTTTCAAGAGATGGCTGCCGGCCGGTCCGCCGAAAATACCGTATTCATGCTGCACGCAGACAATATCAGTCTGGCCGATATTGAGAAACTCCGATGCCACAGTGTAATCGGCAAGTCTGTTCTGGTTGACTACAAATCGCACTTTTCCAGGATATGTATATCCCTCAAGTTTGTCATTCATGGCAACCGCCCAGCAGCTAATATCTGGCGCTTCTGCCGATATGGCCTCAACAAGATCAGTAGTGAATGTCGCAATGCCGCACAGGCGGGGCAAATAGTTGCCGATTACGGCAACGGAGGCGATTCCCTCATAATGCCGACTATTAGATTCCATACCAGCTTCTCAATTCTGTGATATCGCATGTTCCGCGCGACAGTTATGCGATTATTATAAGATATTTCGAAGCACTTAGTAAAGAGTTTTTCCCTTGGATGCTCAGTGAGGTCGACCGCAGTCATAGAATCTCCCTCATTCCCCTCCCCAGATAATGTGCAGTACGATCTTGTCGAGCAACATGTTCCGGGACCTGAAAGATTCCGGGGCACACCAGGGCGTCCCTGTGGCGGAGTTGATTGGTTTCGTGCAGAGGATTCAGTTCAATTGGATTCCAAAGGCGAGGGCGATCGACGCTTAGATACTCACTCCACTTTCCTTGATGGTCAGCGCGTTTCCCCCTAGTTCTTTACCGTTCAGTTCCCTGATCGCCACGGCTGCCTGATTGCTGAATGGCATTTCCACAAAACAGAAGCCACAGGCTTTTCCTTCGCGCGATTGATTGTTCATCTGGACTTTGCCCACCTTCCCGTACATTTCGAATGCCTTGCGAAGCTGCCGTTCCGAAGTTTTGGGCGACAGATTACCAACATATATGATCACGTTGTTCTCCTTCTTTAGGGTGTAGTGATATACCCCCGTCCGTGGATAAGTCTCGGGTCATCCAACAGCCAGACAATAGCTATTGGTGCCGTACTTGACCGTATTCAATCGCAAGACGTACTTGCGAAGGTCCAATTCCTTGGAAAGCAGCCGCGGAAAGGATCTTATCATCTTCCGGATTAGGTCGCTTTCGAAGTGGAAATCGTGTGCCTCCTGGCTTGACCATTCCTCCAGAAGCGTGAACTCGGTTGAGTCGCATGAATTTTCTATTATCTCGCACGAAAGACAGCCCTTCTCAGCTCGAGTCAAACTGCTCAATTTGTGCAGGTGCTGACGAAGCTCGTCAGCTCTTTCGGGGTGACCTCGTATCCGTGCGAAAACCCCAAATCTGTTTTTCTTAATTCGTAGCATAACATCCTTCCTATCTACCTCTATTTGGTGGTACCAGTTTCTACTCGAATGATCTGTCTTCTGTGTACGGCCAACGCACCTGCGAGCAAGCCGGAAATAAGCCCGATAATGATCCATGTAACGATTGACATGATTTGTTCCTTTCAGTTGAAATACCGAAAACGGCCGCGCATCGCGTTTGAAAGACATACGGTATTGGTCTATACTCCGCGATCAACCCGAATCGCCGGGTCTTGCTGTGGCCTCGTCCCCCCATCCGCTTTGTATCTTCAGCAGGTTTCCACACAACTCTTTGCCTTGCAGGCCAGCGATAGCTGCCTGGCCTTGGTCGTTGGACGGCATCTCTATAAAGCCCAAGCCTCTGGATTTGCCGTGGAGGTTGTATGTGCTGATAGTGACGTCTGTAACCTTACCGAATGTCTCAAAACACCCAAGAAGTTCTGAGCGGGAGGTTTCAGGCGACAAGTTCCGGACATAAATGTTCATGCCACATCTTCCTTTCGCATCCGTTCGCAGATTGCTCTGATACGGATTCTAATGGGGCTTTGCAGGTGCGTTATGGCACCGTCGTCACCTGATTGACGATTTGACAAGGATTGATTTGTTAGAGCAAGGCTTGAAAAAAGACCAACTTGGGGACGCTGGGTCTATTTACCTATACGTCAGATTATACCAATAGTTTAGGTGGTTTAGTAAGTAATATGTTGTGGGGTGACGAAATAGGTCACATGGCGGTGCGTCAAAAGTAGGGAAGTGCCTGCAGCATAGCTGGTTCCGGGCCGGGCAGACGTCTTTTTGTGCTTGACGGGATTTGCCGTTTTTTTCATATTTTGGGGAGATTTCTAACGCAACAGATATTGGAGAAGCCACACGTGTCGAGAATCCGAGTTCTCCTGATAGAAGATAATCGTCTTCTGCGCGAGGGGATAACCGCCATGCTCAACGAGCAACCTGATATCAAAGCCGTCTCGGCGACCGGGAATGGCGATGCTCTGGAGAAAGCCAAGAAAATCAAGCCCCAGGTTGTTCTCCTCGATTTAGGTCTTCGGAGTCAGAACAGCCTGCGGATTGCGGAGCTTATCAAGAGAGAGTATCCCAAGGCCGAGATTGTGGTGATGGATCTTATCCCGGCCCAGGCCGAAGTCGCCGAATTCGTCCGGGCGGGAGTTGCCGGCTTCATTCTCAAGGATGCCACTATCGATGATTTTTTGCACACAATCCGATCGGTCGCCGAAGGCAAGAAAGTTCTGCCACCATCCCTGACCGGATCGTTATTCTCGCACATAGTGGAATACGCAGTCCACAGCGGGAAAGCTGATCGTCTGATGAAGGCTGTCAGGTTGACCCGGCGCGAGCATGAGGTCGTCGATCTCATCGCCCGGGGAATGAGCAACAAAGAGATTGCCCGAGAACTCAGTATCGCAGTTCATACTGTCAAAAGCCATGTTCACAACACTCTGGAAAAACTGGCTCTTCACACCCGACTGGAATTGGCCACCTTTGCCCTTACCGAAGGGATGGTGAGGACTTCAACGAAGCAGGACCTTAAGAAGATATAGTAGAATCTCAATCTTAGGGACTAGCCCCTTTTTCAACCCTTTGGCTGATTGATAGGTTTTTCAACTCAGGTATACTGCCTTACGGTGGGTGCGATAGGCGAAAGCCACCCGTGCCTACTTCGGCGGATAGATCTGTGCGGTTCAGAAGCGCCAGCCGTATTCAGAAGTCGCAGAATTGCGATCGCGCGCGGATAGACCGGGTGCCCGATAGAGTCGCAGCCGCGAGAACGTATAGCTGGGTATTGAGAAGTACGCGAATCCTATTGTCTGAGATAGTGCGACGAAGCAGTTAAACAGAAAAGGAGAAAGGACAATGAACACCATAACAAAGCGATCCGGTCTGGGAGAAAAGTTTCGTCCAGACAAAATCGAAAACTCGATGAGGAACGCAGGCATCAGTCAGGAGACCGCTCAAATAGTAGCGGCTCGCATCAGCTACCATGAGGGCATGACCACGTCGGAGGTCCGGAATCGCGTCATTGGCGGGATCAAGAATCGGGAGCCACAGGCAGCCAAGCGGTACGAGTCCCATCCGAGAAAGACTCATGAAGCCTGAGAAGGCACCTGCCAGGATGGTTATGAGTCGACGGGGCGGACAGTAAAATGGGCTCAGCGACAGGTGCTTCGTTGATCGGAATAGAATTTACATGGTCACTGATTCCGGCCTCTACCGGATTTCATCGGGTTGCTTGAAGCCGAGAACTAATGCGTAAGCTGAAAATCGGCATTGTCGATCTCGTGGCCAAGGCGCCATCCAAAACAGCCTGGATGCGTGTGATGGGGGCGAACTTCGTCAGCATCATGCCTCAGGTAATTGCCACATGGTGCGAGCAGCAAGGCCATGAAGTTACCTTGGTCACATATACAGGTCGGGAAAACCTCGTCAAGGAACTGCCGAGCAAGGTAGACTTTGTCTTCATAAGCTCATTTACGGAAGCGGCTCTGTTGTCGTATGCACTCAGTAGTCTGTTCCGGTCACGAGGTGCGCTCACTGCAATCGGTGGGCCTCATGCCCGTTGTTATCCCCAGGACGCTCAGAAGTACTTTGACTATGTACTTGGATTCACCGACAAAGGCCTGATTCTTGAAGTTCTCGGCGATTGTGCT
>CP070824.1:1895972-1898088 GCA_020344395.1 Candidatus Zixiibacteriota bacterium
TCTTCATGGCCGAAGACGTAGATCGGGAGATCCGCGAGGCCGCAGTCATCGCTATCGGATTGATCGGCGATGCCGATTCTGCCGCGCTGCTGATTGACCTGTTGCGACGCAACGGAGCGGAGGCACTCAAAGCTATCGCGGCGCTGGGCAAGCTTGGAGGCGATGAAGCACGAGGGTTCCTCAGCAGCCTTCTGAAGGACGACAGAGAAATCTCAGAAATCGGAGGCGGCCGAACCTCCCGAGAAGACCTGCGGGCCGCAGTGATCCGGGCTCTGGGCCAGATCGGCGATTCGGAGTCCATCGACAATATAAAAGCCTTTCAGGCGGCTCAGACATCCGACCAGGGGCAGATTACCAAGAATACTTCGCTCAATCAGGCGATAACCGAAGTTCTCGGTAAGCGCTGATTATTCACAAATGACAGACTGCCAATCTGACAATTCATCCGCCGTTATGGCATAGAATATATGCCATTTAGGCAGTTGTTATCTGCCATTATGGCCGCAACCGCCATCGTCGCCGTTGCAGAAATATCTTAAGTAGTTGTATATAAATACATTCCGGGTTTTGGCACGGGGGTTGTTTATAGGTCCGGCAGAAGACGAAAACGATAACGAGAAACGATGGAGGTTTGAAATGACCTATCTAACAGTAAGACCCAGCTCAAGAAACATTGCAAGGACGTTTGACAGCTTCTTCAATGATTTCTTCCGGCCGATCTCAAGCCGTCGGTTTTCCAACGGCTCCGGATTCAGCCCGCGCGTCGACATTGTCGACGGCAAGGATGATGTCAGGCTCACTTTCGAGCTGCCCGGAATGAAAAAGGACGACATCAAGGTTAGCCTTAATGATGATGTCCTGACCGTCTCCGGCGAGCGTGTCTTCAAACAGGAGAAAGATGAAGACAGCTATGTCAGCCGCGAGATCCACTCCGGTTCGTTCAGCCGCTCGTTCACTCTGCCGGATTATGTCAACCGTGACAAGATCAAGGCGGATTACAAGAATGGTCTGCTTGAACTGACTCTGGCTAAGCTCGAAGAGGTTAAGCCTAAGGAGATCGAAGTCAAGGTATCGTAAGAACCCAGACTATGGATGACACAAAGTCATCGGTACATAGACAAGTCACACTTGTCCACAGCTTGGCAGCGCGGAGGGTCGGTCGGCAAGACCGACCCTTTTCTTAGATATAAAGGAGGTGATACTGAATGGCTGTTGATTACTACAAAGAATTGGGAGTGGCCGAGGATGCTTCCGCCGACGAGATAAAGCGTGCTTACCGTCGACTGGCCAAGAAGTATCATCCCGACCGCAACAACGGCAATGCCGACGCCGAGAAGCGCTTTAAAGCCATCGGTGCGGCCTACGACATACTCAAAGATAAAGACAAACGCGCTGAGTACGACACCATGCGCAAGTACGGCGCTTACGCCGGGGCAGGTGCCTTCGGTGGCCAGGGGATTAACCCGTTCGGAGGTGGATCGCAGCGCAACTTTTCGTTCAACGTGAACGGCCAGAATATGGAGGGTTTCGGTGACCTGGATGATCTGCTGGCGAGCTTCTTCGGAGGCATGCAGGGAAGCCGAAGCGGTGGCTTCTCAGCCCATCCCGGACCGCAGCGCGGCAGCGACCTTGCGGCCCGTATACAGATTTCGTTTCTTGAGGCTGTCAGCGGCACCCGGAAAACCCTCAGCCTCGCCGGCAGCAGCAGGAAGCTGACCGTGACCGTGCCGCCCGGCTGCGACAACGGGCACCGACTGCGCCTTCGCGGACAGGGTGAGCCGGGCATATATGGCGGACAAAACGGCGATTTGATCATAACGGTGGAAGTAATGCCGCATCAGCATTTCACAAGAGACGGCAACGACATACACAGCTCGGTCGAGATTTCGTTTGTCGAGGCTATCAAAGGCTGCAAAAAGAATGTCAAGACCCTGGCCAGAACAGTCACCCTGACGGTCCCGCCGGGCACACAGCCGGGGACGAAGCTGCGACTCAAGGGAATGGGTCTGGCTGTAAACGGACGCAAGGGTGATCAGTATGTTGAGATCAAGGTCCGCATCCCGGATACTTTGACCGAGAACCAGAAACGCTTATTGGATGAGTGGGAGTGAGGGAG
>CP070824.1:1898188-1904480 GCA_020344395.1 Candidatus Zixiibacteriota bacterium
GACATCACTGGAGTGGTTTGAACTCTACAACAGCGGCGCCAGTCGGGTAAATCTCTGGTCTTATCTGATTGACATTGCCGGGCAGGGACTGGTGCTGGATGATAGCTTGGACCCTGGCCAGTATGCCGTGGTATGCAAGGATTCAGCCGGGTTTGCGGCGTACTGGGCCATTGATTCTGATTCGATCGATTTCAAGATTATCGAGGCAAGCTTTGGCATTTTGACTAACGACAGCGGTCGAATCGTGGTTCTTCTCACAGGCAACCCTGAGTCAGAACTGATCTGGCCCGGTGCCGGCGCTGACGGTGTGTCGTGGGAGCGGATGACGGCTGTCTCCAGCGATGCCGTGCCCTCTACCGATCCGAGTGGGTCCACGCCCGGACGCCTGAACACGCGCACGCTGCTGCCGAATGACCTGTCGCTTGACACCGTGGTGGTGGAGGCGGCAGAGGGAGGAGCAGCTCTTACCTTCTTGACCCGCAACGTCGGTCTTCAAAGTGTGGACTCGGCGGTTATTACGGTCGCCGCGGCAGATACTGGAGGGCCGGTGGTAGTTTACTTCGAGCAGACCCTGCCGCCTCTCGATACCGGGTATACCAACTTAACGAGCAGAACAGTTCCTCTGCCCGGCTTCTACGTTCATCTGCAGGCATATCTTTCGGACGATGACCGCCTCGATAACAACAGCATTGTCTTTATGGCTCCCGGAAGTGATTACCCGCCGGTTGTTCTCTCTGAATTTCTGGCCAACCCGACCGATGGGTTGACCTCCGAGTGGATTGAGTTATTCAACCGATGCGATTCGGCGATTGAAGTCAGCGGGTGGCAGATAGGAGACATGCACGACACAAACGCGGTATCAGACTCTGATATGACATTGCTGCCGGGTCAGTACCTGGTGTTGGCAGCAGATACGATGGCCTTCAGACAGTACTATGGAGCATTCAGCGGATCACTGGTGCAGCCACCCGGGTGGACGCGACTCAATAATGGTCGGGATACGCTGCTGTTGATTGACCCGTACGGCATTGAGGCGGACCGGTTTGAGTATATACCTGTTTACGATAGCAATTTCACGTGGGCACGAGGCCGACTTTACGGCGATGCGCCGGCGTGGGGACGATCGGTCGATCCCGGCGGCACACCCGGGGAGGAAAACGAGGTAGAGCTGATACCGCAAGCGAACACACTGGAAGTCGACATATCGCCCCGGATATTCTCTCCGGATGGTAACGGGTTTGAAGATTCAACAATCTTCACAATAATCGCCCCCCGGGCCGACAGTTACACTTTCAAGATCTTTGACCGGCAGGGGCGGGTGGTTAAGACATTTCTTGATGAGCAGCCCTACCTGGCGGCAGACGGTGTCTATACCTGGGATGGCCGCTCTGACGGGGGAGGCAGGCTGCCCATCGGGATCTACGTTGTGTATTTCGATGCGAGTGGAGTGCAGTCACTCAAAGAGACGGTGGTGATTGCGCGATGAAGTACTGTTCGTTTCTGTGCTTACTATTCCTTGGCGTCATTGTGTGTATGCCGCAGTCAGAGGCATTCGAGTTCCTGACGTCACGGGGAGACGGTCTGGGTGGGTGCCTTCTGCTCGAACAGACGTCAGCCCCCGCTCTGGTCTCGGTGCCCACCGGAGGGATCAAGGATCGCGAGTGGAAGGTAGAAGCGGCTTACAACCGCAAGTTCGACCTCAGTGCCCTGGATGACATTTTCCTGGCCGGGGCATGGAGGCATCGGTCGGTTTCTATGGCTCTCGGACTGCAACAGTTTGGTCAAACCGACTACTATGCTGAGCGAACTTTGAAAGTATCAGGAGCCTATCATTATGATTCCGTTTCGGTGGGTTTATCAGTCTCCGGTATGCTCATCGATATTGGTTCCGGTTATGGCCGACTCAAGTCTGCGACCTTTGGTGTGGGGGCGTCTTATCGACACGGGCGCTGGTTCCTGGCGTTGGCCGCCGATGATCTCAACACTCCCCGCCTGTATGAGACATCTCCGGGTCTGAAACCGAGAGTGAGCCTATACGGAGAATTGGTCGGCAAGGGCTCTTTTTCGGTACTGGGTCGGTCGACTTTTCAGAGGTTGGAGAAGCCTCAGTTTGGTTTGGGTCAAAGGCTTCGTCTATCCAGTGGTTCGGCATTCTTCTGGGGCCTGTCCACAGCTCCGCTCAAGTACGGTGGCGGCCTTGATCTGAGAATTGACCAACTGATGATAACATATAGCACCTCGATTCATCCAGAGCTTGGACTCACCCATACTCTGTCGATCGCCTATGGCGGGCCGAAGCCGCCCAGGGAAGGGGACGAGTTTGATTAAGCGCCGCGACATAGAGGATCGTGAGCGGTTGACGCTCGCACCCTATGCGGCTCTGTCCGGAGAGTCGAGGGGAAGACGATATCCGCAGCAAGAACACCCGCTGAGAACAGCTTTCCAGCGGGATCGAGACCGGATTGTGCATTCGGCGGCCTTTCGCCGGATGGAATACAAAACACAGGTGTTCCTGCCTCATGAAGGTGACCACCTCAGAACAAGACTCACGCACACCATCGAGGTTGCCCAGATAAGCAGGACTCTGGCAAGGGCTCTGCGGCTTAACGAGGATCTTAGTGAGGCTATAGCGCTGGCCCATGATCTGGGGCATACACCGTTCGGCCATTCGGGGGAGGATGTGTTGAGCGAACTGCTGGGTGAATCGGGAGGCTTCAACCACAACATGCAGTCGCTCAGAGTCGTGGATCTGCTCGAGGAGAAATACGCTAGCTATCCCGGTCTTAACCTCACTTATGAAGTCCGTGAAGGTATTGCCAAACATGAGACAAATGCCCCGACCAACCATCCGGATTTCGATAATTCTGAACGGCCTACCCTTGAAGCATCGCTGGTAGACACGGCTGATGAGATTGCGTACAACGCTCATGACATCGACGATGGGCTGAGGTCCGGTCTCATTGATCTCGAAGAAGTAGGCGAATTGACAATTTGGGATGATGAATCAACGCTGTTTGGAGCCGACCTGGGACGTTTGACCGACGATGGTTCTGCGGCGATCAGGTACAGAATTGTACGCTGGCTGGTCAATCGGACGGCTACCGATGTGATTATGGAAACGACGAAACGACTTGAGAAATTCGAGATCACCAGCCTTGAGGCGCTGCGCGCAGGAAGCGACCGAGTCTGTCAGTATTCTCCCGAGGTCGCAGCAGCGGTCCTCGAACTGAAGGAGTTTCTGCAGAGGAGGCTGTACCATAGTCCACAACTGGTGGCCCGGGCCGTGCATGCCAGAGAGGTGATTGAAACTCTCTATCGCCGATTCTATGATGATCCGGCCAGAATGCCGTCACGTTACCGAGACCGCCTGGAGACGGAGGCCAGAGAGCTGGTGATAGCCGACTACATTGCCGGAATGACCGATCGTTATGCCGAACAGGTCTTAAGCGGGGTATGAACCTTGGCAGGCGTGATTTGTCTCAAAGTTATGAATCAAGCTGCATTTTCTGCCGGTCCATCTCAGAGCCTGCCCCCACAACTCGTTTTTCAGTAATCGTTTAGCCTTTTTCAGGTCGGGGGCACAGGGGTTGCTCGAAGAAGCGGCATGGAGTGCTATTTCGGGACCTGTGAGCGGTCCAACTCGAATCGCGATGGCAAATCATCTATAGTCATGTTTCATATCCCCGACGTTGGGATACGATTCAAGGCACCCTTTGAGGCTGTAAATAAGGATCATTCCGATCTTGCTTCTCTGCTGGCTCTTTTGGAGTTTATTGACTCCAACCAGAAATACTTCACAAAACAGGCCTTCCAGATTTTTGGCACCAATCTTTCGGTTATCAACCAGGTAAACGGGAGAGAGGAGGTTCCTCCAATGTTCTCCAATCTCATGGAAAAGGCGTCCAAGTATCGGCAGAAGTACCGATTCTCTCTTGCCTGGGTGCCGCGGGATGAGAACTCCGCTATGGACCAGCTTTTCGATTGACCACCGTTTCGGCGTCGTCGTATACTCACAGTATGACGCCGAGAGAACTTCGAACCGAAGTTGGAGCGGGCAAGTTCGCAGCGGTCTACTACTTCTTCGGAACTGAAGATTACAGGATTGTGGAGGCCGAAAAATACGTTGCCTCGCAGTTCCTCCCCGACCGGCAACTCACCACGAACTATCGCAAGATCGATGCCCGGAAGACAAAATGCCCCGATCTTCTGGCTGAGATGTCGACTTATCCGATGCTGGGAGAGCGGCAGGTATTGGCGGTTTCGGATATACAGTCGTATCAGCCCAGGGAGCTCGATCGGGTGTTCAGTATGCTGGAGCCGACCGATCCGAATCGACTTATCGTGTTAAGAACGCCCTCAGCCAGACTTCCGAAGAAGACTTCTGCTTTCTTCAAGAAAGTCTCGCGTCAGGCTACGGTGGTGGAGTTCAACAAGCTGGACCCCAATGATAGCGAACGGATCATCCGAGCGCGTCTGGTTAAGGGTTCTCTTGATATCGACGATCAAGCCCTGGGTATGCTTGTGGAATTGGTGGCCGGAGACCTGGGAGCGCTGGAAGCTGAATGTGCCAAGTTGATTACATACAAGGAAGCCGGAGAGGTCATCACAGAGGATGATATACGGGAGGTTGCCTCGGGGCATGAGGTGTTCTCTGTCTTCGATCTGGCCGACCAGATAGCGAACGGCCGCAACCGCCGGGCTCTTGCCCAGGTACGGAAGCTTCTGGCCGAAGGAAGTACGGCTGATGCCATTCTTTATTTTGTCGAGCAGCACTTCCTGTTTCTGTATTTGACGAAGAACCGAAAGCCACTTCCTCCTGCTCGTCGCTGGCTCGCCCGGAAACTGCGAAACCAGGCAAACCGGTTCACCAACGAGCGGCTCGAATCGAACCTTCAGATCTGTGCAGAAACCACCGCTTCCCTGCGACGCGGGGGACTGAAACCGGAAGCAGCGCTGGAAGCACTCGTGGTAGGGTTGCTGGAACAGGCAAAATGAATCGGGAGTTGAGAATCACTTCGGAAGAAAAACAGGCCTCGTCGGTAAACCGGGTAAACGGTTCCGTCAGTGACGAGGCCCTGATTCTGGCCGTACAGGGCGGCGCCAGGAATGCCTTCGGGCAACTCGTCAGGCGGCACCAGAAGCGATTATTCAGGTTCATTTATGCGATGACTCGTTCCTTTGACCAGACGGAGGATATTGTTCAGGATGCATTTGTCAGGGCGTTTAACGCCATGGACTCCTTCAAACCCGGTCATGCCTTTTACCCCTGGTTGTCCAGGATTGCAAGAAACCTGGCCCTCAACCAGATTTCACGAGAGGAGAAGAAGGAATCGCTGGACAATATGGTTGCGGCCGGTTTTGAGCCGGCCAGCGGTGAGCTTGGGCCGTTTGACAGGCTTCTTGAGGGTGAAGCCGCAAGGCGATTCTATGCGGCGGTTAAGGCGATGCCAACAAAGTATCGGACGGTCTTTGCCCTCAGGCACTTTGAGGGTCTGGATTATGCCGAGATTGCCGCTCAACTCAAAATACCGCCGGGGACGGTTGATTCCCGTCTGTACCGAGCCAGGCAATTCTTGTTGGAGGCGCTGAAGGACCTGTTATGATTAGGTTCCGGGTAGGTGAATGATGGAGCACTCGTATTTCAAAGACCGGCTTTCGGCTTATTTCGACGGCGAGCTGGCGCCGCCCGAGAAGACAGCAGTCAGGGAACACCTTGAGACCTGTGCTGAGTGTTGCCGGCGTATTGCAGAGCTTGAGAAGCTACAGGCCCTGATCGATAAGCACGGGGAGCTGGCGGAAGGGGCCTACTGGGAGCAGAATGCCGAGAAGATCGAGGCCCGTCTGGGGATAGCGGCGACGTCAGTTACAGATATTCGTCCGGAGAAGCGCGGTCTGTCGGTGTGGAAATGGGCCACGGCGGTGGCCTCGGCTGTGGTGCTGACATTTATAGGCCTGCACCAGTCAGACATTCTGCAGGACGAACCTGCCATCCAGTTACCGACAATACCAACAGAGGCTGATTCGCTGGTTGATTCTCAGGGCATAGATGGAGAAGGCCTTCCGGAGCTGAAAGATATGCCGGCTGATGGATATCAGATGAGTTCTCCAGTTCCGGCAGATACCGATGGTAGGGCGGTACGCAAAGCTGCGCATGAAACCGCGCCCCGGAGAGACAAAAAGGGCGAGGCTATAGATGCTGATCGTTCCGGTGAATTCGAGGCGGCGAAGCCGAGCCCGGAACTGCCGGATCTGCAGGAAGCGACTCAGGATCCAAACTATCGCCCGCAGCGTA
>CP070824.1:1904580-1914979 GCA_020344395.1 Candidatus Zixiibacteriota bacterium
TGAGAACATCACGCTGTGCCAGCCATTGCCGCTCGATATCTGCTCGCGCTCCGACCCGTCCAGACGGACTCGCCAGATATGCTTCTCCAGCACGTTTCCTTCGTTGGAGCAGTAATATACCCATCCGTCACGGACACCATACAGCCGGCGTATCTCCCATTCCCCGGATGTCAGAGCAGTGAGAGTCGAACCATCGAGATTGCCCAGATAGACATGGCTGAATCCGTCTCGTTCGGACAGCCAGACAAACTGATCCGTTTCTTCGACAAACACGATGCTGTCGTTGATTTCCACCCAGCAGTCGTCAGTCTCGGACAGAATGACCCGGCCCGCACCGGTTCGAGCATCGGCCAGAAACAGTTCAAGCGTGTCCTGGTTGCGGTTCAGGGTCTGGATCAGCAGATGCTCCGAATCCGGCGTCCAGGTAATTCTCGGGATGTATTCAGCAGCTTCCTGTCCAGTCTCAACCCAGACAGTCTCTGGGTTTTCCAGATCGATGATCCCGATCCTTACTTCGGCGTTCTTCTCCCCTACCTTCGGATAGCGATTACTCCTGATAGTCTGGTAAAGTGAGTCGTACTCTATCCAGACAAATTCCTTTTCTGCCGACTGATCCATTCGCCAGAATGCGACTCGTTTCCCATCCGGGGACCACTCCCAGGCCTGAGTAATGCTGAACTCTTCCTCGTACACCCAGTCAAACAGACCGTTGAGGATGTCGGCTGAACCGTCGTGGGTTAGCCGTGTGGCTTGCCCTGATCCAATATCAGTTATGTATATGTCGGTGCCGCACGCGTAGCCAATCGAATTGCCATCGGGCGATAACCTGACATTCATGATCGGTTCATCTTTATCGTGCACAGGAATGATTTGTTGGTCGTCAGGATCGTACACGAAGTATATCCCTTCCACGGAGTGCCGCCAGATATCCCTCGAATCCGTCAGGATGAGGATTCTGTTCCCATCCGGAAGCCAGAAGTAGTCCTCAATCTCCAGTGGTTCCTCGGATCCGGGAACGAAAACAGTCTCCCCGTCGATCAACAGCTTCTCCTCGCCGGACGTCAGATCGTGTATGAACAGAGACATTACAGTGTCCGGGCCCATTTCTTTCAGGTAGGTCAGACCTTTGCTGTCAGGAGTCCATTTCAAGCACTCGAGTGACTCCAGTTCCAGAGCTTCAGATTGACAGATTTCTTCGATCGTTAGAGGCCTCTTCGAATCGCTGAAAGCGGATGAACCAGCAAGTGTCAAAAGAAAACAGGTGATCAGCCCCACCATAGTCACGCGAATCGACTGCTTCATACCGGGTTCCTCTCCTGTCGTGTGGCCGGATTCAAACTGGTACCAAGCGCGACTATTGCAGAGTAGCCAGCCAGCCATTCATGAAGTCGTCTATTCCCTCATGGTACCCGATCACTCCGGCCATGAGCCTGCCCTTTTGACCGACCACTGTCACGCCATAAAAATCTGATGTGATCTCAATGGCCTTGCCTTCATCGAACGTTAAACCGGAGAACGCCGTCGGCAATGTTCCGTCGAAATCAGGTGTGTTTGACCATCGGGTCAGCTTGTCCGCTGCTTCTGTAAGAAACAGCACGACGCTGTCTTCATCGACACGGTATGAGCGGCAGTACACGTCAGTAAGAAAGCTCTGTCCCTGAAAGGCCTCGGCGATGAAGCACTCCGAGGCTTCGATCGCGTCAGCATCAGGAAAGAGTCCAAAAACGGCCGGCAAGTCTGTTCGCCCGGGCACTAGCTGAGCCATAACGGGAGCCAGCACGTTGATCGCTTCACCCGTCTGCGGAGTGGCATCAAATCCTGTGATACGGATAAGGTATCGACCTTTGACGAAATCCAGGCTGGAAGAAGTGGAGAATCCATCCACACCGAAGTTTGCTCTCTGCGAGCCGGGCGGCCTGAGTGAACTGAAGAGTCCGAACGCCCCCTCACAAGATTGGAATTCGTAAACATCAACGATAAATTCCGTCTCGCCATGCCTGTAGTCGGCCGTGGCGACCTCAACAAATCCGTACAGGTGGTACAACTCAGCCCCGCCATTAATATATTCCCAGAGAGAGTCACCGACAAAGGTCCGGGCTTCCGATACCTGCTGGACAGACAGGGTATCAATTGAGCCCGGCAGATATGCCACGGCTCTTGCGGTCTGTTCTCCCGTGTCCAACTCTCCGCCGCACATTAATCCGGACAAGGCCACACCGGCCACCAATATCAGACGGAACAATTTCCCTGCCATAACCATCCTCTCATTCCTTCTCGTCTATACCCATTGCGGCCGCTTTGGCCGCGTCCAACACTTGCTTAACCGGGATACCTGCTGAGGCAGCCAGCCTTTTGCAGTCTTCATACTCAGGAGAGATATTAACGACCTTTCCCCTGAATTTGCTCACCTTCACTCCGACCTCACCGAACTTCGTTGCCACGTTTTGAACTGTTCTCCGGAGAATACTTCGCCGGACACGCTGCAGGCGCACACCGATTGAGGTAGTTTCCGCAAATATAATCGACAACATATCGTCACTAGACTGAGGCGACGTTATGACGGAAAGTACCACTCCGGGACGGTTCTTCTTCATATAAGTCGGTGTCACGTAGACATCCAGCGCCCCTGCCTTCATAAGACATTCACTGACATGACCGACCAGTTCAGGCGACATATCGTCGATATTGGTCTCAATCAGGTCAACCATGTCGGTAACATCACCTGCTGCATGAGTCTGCCCCACCACCACCCTGAGGAGGTTGGGGATCTCCAGATCCCGTTGGCCGGCGCCGTAGCCAGCCCTGCCGACAGACATCGATGGCATTGAACCAAAACTCTCCGACAGCGTGGTCAGGATGGCGGCCCCTGTTGGCGTGGTCAGTTCAGCCTCGATACCAGTTGATACCACGGGAATGCCTCTGAGCAGTTCCATAGTCGCCGGTGACGGAACCGGAATGCGTCCGTGCTGACAATCGACGTAACCGGTACCCACGTGCATTGGCGAAGCATGAACAGCCTCTATGCCGAGCAGGTCCAATCCGACCACGGCACCGACAATGTCAACAATGGCGTCGAGAGCTCCGACTTCATGGAAGTGTATGTGATCGGGGCTGGTGTTATGAACCCTGGCTTCGGCTTCCGCCAGCCGCTGAAACACAGCCTTGCTTCTATCTTTTATCGCCGGGCTCAGTTCGCTGCCGTCAATAATGTTCATAATGTCCTGCAAATGCCGGTGCGCCTTCTGTTCCTCGGTCTCTACTTGAACTCTTGTTCCTGAGATTCCGTTTTTGGTCACCTTCTCAGAGGCAATCCGATAGCCGGACAAATTCAGCTTAGCCAGCTCCCTGATCAGGGCGTCAGATTCAAGGCCTGCGTCGATCAGAGCACCCAGGATCATATCCCCGCTGGCACCGGCAAAGCAGTCGAAGTAAATAACGTGCATCTACCCGGTCTTTCCCTGATTCACCAGTGATGCGAAATAGCCCGCTCCAAAGCCGTTGTCAATATTCATCACCGACACGCCCGGAGCGCAGCAGTTCAGCATGGAAAGCAGAGCAGCCAGGCCATTGAAGCTGGCCCCGTATCCTATCGAGGTCGGTACCGCAATAACCGGTCTGTCAACCAGTCCGCCGACTACAGAGGCCAGAGCGCCCTCCATCCCGGCCACCACGACAAGCACGTTCGCCTTGAACAACTTTTCTTTGTTGTGCAGCAGTCGATGAACGCCGGCCACACCAACATCGAAAAGCCGGTCCACCGGGTTCCCCATCACCTCTCCTGTAACTGCGGCCTCCTCAGCGACAGGTATATCGGATGTCCCGGCACTGACCACAGCAATCACATGGTCGGTTTTTTTCTCGGGCTGACGGCCAAGCAGAATGATTCGCGCTGCCTCGTTATATGTGGCATCTTTCCGGATTGCGCTGATGGCTTCAAAAACTGATCGATCCGCCCGCGTGGCCATGACCGTCCGACCGCCATCGGCCAGTCTCTCGACTATGGCGGTGATCTGTTCGCTGGTTTTCCCTTCGCAGAAGATCACCTCCGGAAAACCTCGCCTGATATCCCTGTGCGTATCAAGCTTGGCGAACCCGAGATCTTCGAAGGGAAGTCTCTTGAGTTGCTGAAACGCCTTATCAACATCGAGCTGTCCGGATCTGACTTCCTCCAGCAGTTGTCTCAGCCGTTCTTTATCCATCTTGCTCATCCTTCAACGGTTCGTTCAGGCTACCGGATCGAAAACCTTTAAGATCGACGGCTACATACTGGTACCCGAATGACTTGAGGCTGTCACTTATCTCTGCTGACTTGGCCGGATCAATGAGCATCGGAAGGTTCTCTGGAGGTGCCTCAATACGGGCCACAGCGCCATGGTCGCGAACCCGAACCACTCTCAAACCGAGTGAATGCAAATACTCTTCACTCTTCTCGATCCGATGCAGCTTTTCCGGCGTAACTTCCGAGCCGTACGGTATGCGTGAGGCCAGACAGGGCGCGGCCGGTTTGTCCCAGGTGGAAAGGCCCATCGACTTGGACAGGACTCTGATATCATCCTTTGTCAGACCGGCCTCTTTAAGCGGGCTTCTCACGCCATACTGCTCAATGGCCCGAAAACCGGGCCGGTAGTCACTCACATCATCGATATTCGATCCCTCTATCACATACTTCAGATTATGCTCTCGAGCCAGCTCGGTGAGTTTGCCGAAAAGGGTTTTCTTGCAGTGAAAACAGCGATCCGGTGAGTTGGCCACGAAATCAGGATCGCACATCTCATTGGTCTTTATCAGTATGTGTTTGCAGTCAATAGACTTAGCCATCGATTGTGCAAGTTGTAGTTCAGGCCGTGCCATGGTCTCAGAATCACTCGTCACGGCGACAACTTTTTCGCCGAGCATATCATGAGCCACTTTCAGCAGGAATGAGCTGTCCACTCCTCCTGAGAACGCCAGCAGAGCACTGTCGAGATCCTGAAGAATATCTCTGAGGCGCGCCAGCTTGTCTTTTGTCTCACGAGGGATTGATTCACCTGAGGCGGTCTGTTTTTCGGTTTCCACTGCTTGTCTCACTGTCTGTGCCAGTCGAATGACGGAAGGTACGGGAAAACCGTGCAATATTCAAGAGGGGAAGAGAGATGGCTTGACTAAACTTGCTGTATCGTCTATGTTATTGGGGCAGCATATAAAACGCAACCCTGATACGGGTCAGCCGGACATCTGAGCACCGAATGGCAGTCTTTGACAACACTTCCCTTCTCGATCCCAATAACTACCTGTTTCGCGAAGCGCGGAGCGCCGTGCGTTTGCCCGGCATCCTGCTGTCCACGTTCGTCCATATTCTCCTGATCGCCTTCGGCGTTGGCACTGTGGTACTGCTACTGCTATGGGCGTACGGTAATATGGAGGAAGTAGAGAGAATCCTCAATGGCGACCTGGGACACTTCGTACCCTTTTCGCTCATGGTTGTCGGACTATGGGCCTGGGTAACCTTCTATGAAAAACGGTCTTTGAGGACAATCGGACTGACCGGAAGCAGAATTCTGCTGAAATATCTGCTGGGCTTCATTACCGGCCTCGTTATGCTGGCTGCGACCGTTGGCCTCATGGCTCTGTCGAGAAACGTCGCGCCTGAGACCGGAGATACCCAGGTGGGCGGCGCAATTGCTCTGGGCGGAATACTAATCATGTTGGCTCGATACATCATTCAGGGGGGAACAGAGGAAATCATTACCCGTGGATGGTACCTGGGCGTCCTGGGGGCACGCTATCGTCCGTGGATCGGAATTGTCGTATCGTCGGTGCTTTTTTCTGTTCTTCACGCGACAACAAATCCGGTTGCCCTGCTGAACCTCTTTCTGTTCGGGTTCTTCCTTGCTCTATACTGTTTGCACGAGGGGAGCGTCTGGGGTGTCTGCGGCTGGCATTCCGCCTGGAATCTAGCCCAGGCCAAGATCTTTGGACTGTCGGTCAGTGGACATGCAGCATCGGGTTGGACACTCCTGGACCTTCAGCCAATGGGCTCAACTGTTCTGAGTGGAGGCCGATACGGGCCCGAAGGAAGCATCTATGCTACGATCATCTTCGTTATTGGAATAATGGTGGTGTTGCTGCTTTCAAAAGCCTCAAAACCGAGTCAATGATCAAGAGGGAAAGACAGGCTACTTGACCCGAGTTTCCATATCTACTAAATTAAGAGATATCGTATATTTTGCGAAAATCGCGGACATGATCGGGAATCATGTCGCTATCCCGGCAAGGAGGAGCACAATGTCTCTCAGACGAAAGACACTGCTCTCAGTCTTTCTTGCTCTAGTTATGCAGGCAACAATCGTCGAAATGTCTGAGGCACAACCGGTGTGGCTGCTACCGGAAGAAGATAGGGCCGCATTTACCCTGGAGATTCTCAAGCCCACGCTTCAGGGTTATTATAAGGAAGGGATCAAGTTCTCAAGCTCGGTCTGGTTTATCGGGGCACGGATACCGGTCTCCCGGCAATCCGCACTTGTGTTCGAAATACCTTTTTCTCACTACGATGAGGACAGAAGCGAAGATTATCCCTACTATTACTGGGAGTATAAGGCCCAGAACATGATCGGGAACGTATTCATGGGTGTTGAATTCGGCAGTTCGCAGAGCGGAGTCTTTGGCCGCATCGGCGTACGCCCTCCGACCGCCCCTGATAATATGACATTAGGTGCCGCGTTTTACAGCTGGCGTACGGACTACTATCGTTCAAATGCGTTCGTGCCTAACGTGTTATCTCTTTCCGGTTTTTTTGGAGGACGGGCCAGATTTTCATCATCTCCCATGCAGTTTCGTGGCGGCATAGGCCCGACCCTATGCATTATTACTGAGGATGATGCGGACCCGGAATTGTATCTGAAGTGTTTCGCTCAACTCTGGTATGTAGGAACCGGTGGAAAGTTTGGCTTTGGGGTGTCGGGTAACACGTTGGTCACTGGTGAGGATCTTGATTTTGGCGAGCTTGTAGGGCTTGAATTTGGATTTTCCGGGCAACTTGTGTTTGGCAATTTGCAGCCTGGAATCAGCCTGCGTGTACCCATCACCAGTGGGACGATCGCATTGGATAAGGCGGTAGGTTTTGTTATAGGTTTGAACCTGTCGGTTGCTTTTGGTGTGCCATCGCAGGAGTCTGAGTCGGCCTGGGGCCGATAGGTAACTCACCGCCTTAAAACAACTTGCAATATGTTATTGACAGCCCTGGAATCTTCTATATCATAATACTGCACATTTGAGCAGTATTGACGATATGGAAGATTATGGACCCCTGCCGTACAAACAGCCTCCCTACCGCGGATCTGAAAGCCCTCATCCGCAAGCGATGGCCCCGGGCTGTTCCCTCCGAATCGGAAGAAAAGGTTGTCTTCGATTCCGGTCTGCCGGAATTTGACGCTCTCTTCCCGCTCGGCGGCATTCCATACGGCCAGCTAATTGAAATCACCGGTTCGGCCTCATCGGGGAAAACTTCGTTCCTGTTCAAACTGCTGTCGCACCTGACCAGGGCGGAACGGGCTGCCTATATTGATTACAGCAACAATTTCTTTCCCTCCGCCGCTGCCGCCGGCCACATCGACCTGTCCCGCCTGCTTTTAATCAAGCCCGATCCTATCTCCGGCCGCTCAAACGATGTTATCAAAAACGGCCTTCGCACCGCCGAGATACTTCTTCAGCATAAAGCAGCAAGCTGGCTGGTATTCGACCTGGTGGGGCAGAGCGAACCGCTGCCGATTACCTTGCTTCACCGACTGCGCCTCAAGACTGTCCGGGTCAGAGCACTTACGATCTTTTTAACCGAAGACAACTCCGCCATCATTCCATCGAGCATGGCTTCATTGCGGCTGGAGGTTCGCCGGGCCGAAAACAACGACTCATCCAACAGCCGGGTGCGGGTCGGGATCACTAAAAGCCGTATCTGCAAAGAGGGCGCCCGGGTGGAGTTGTCGTTATGACCGGTGAACGCATGGCCTGCCTGACTATCCCAAATTTTCGGGTAGTCCTATGTCTGCACGATGAACCGTTTCTTCAAGATAAACCTCTCGTTCTAACTGCCGACGACTCTGACCTTGCCCCGATTGTAGCCATCAACGAAAAAGCAGCTTCCGCCGGTCTGACCCTCGACATAACAGCCACTCAGGCGGCTACCCTCTGCTCCGATCTGGCCATCAGGGTTAACGACACGGTAAAGGAAATTGAAGCTTCCAATGCTGTCTTCAAGAAGCTCCAATCTCTTTCCCCCTTTGTGGAGGAAACCGATCCCGGTCGATTCTTTCTCGATGCCGCCGGTCTCACCCTGCTTTACAAAGATGAACGAACATTTGCCGAGAAGATGATTCGCCTTGTGCAAACATTCGGTTACCCGGCAAGGGCAGGCATCGCCGGGAATAAATTCGTCGCGGCCGTGGCTGCGGAAATATCGGATGACAATGCCTATGCAATCGTTCCCACCGGGCATGAAGGTGCTTTCCTTAAAGATCTTCCGATCAGGCATATTCCTCTTTCTCCGGAGACGGAAGAGACACTCCATGATCTCGGTCTTAAAACTATCGGGCAACTGGCTGCTTTTCCGGCCAACGAGATGATCCGCCGGTTCGGCCCGGAAGGCACCGCCCTGTCGCAACTGGCCAGAGGGGAAAGTGACACCTATTTCCTTCCGGAATCACCCGGGGAAGAACTCACCGATTCCGTCCATTTGACCTTTCCCATTCACAATACCGCGGCCATCCTCACCTACATAGAACAATTGCTGTCCCCCCTGCTGGCTAAACCGAAACGCTTCAATCAGGGGTGCCGCCGGATCAAGGTCACCCTCACCCTTGAAAACAAAAAGGAACAGTCCCTGCCTGTTTATGTGGAACAACCGACTCTGGACACGGCTATTTTCCTCCGACAGTTCTCTCTTGACCTCGACAAACTGAAACTGAGCCGTGGTGTAACCAGCCTGAAGGTAACCATTCCGCAAACGGAAAGACTGCTCACCGAACAACTGATAATGTCGCCGGCCGACGGCATGGCTGTATCCGAGAAGAAATCATTTGAAAATATCAACGATCATTCCTCTGTATATACGCCCAGGCTGCACCCGGCTATCCTCCCTGAACAGCGCTTCTCACTCATGCCATTATCTGATCGGCGAAGAAACAAACAACCGATAATAGAATGTTTCCATCCCTCGCCTCTTTATTCCCTGGGCAATATTTCCGGCTTACGGCTCTTTCAGCCGCCGTGCAGAGTTACCGTTGTCATTGCAGAACACCGCCCGGTCGAGCTTATCATAGACGGTCCTACCGGGGCCGAATCCTGTTGCATTACATCATGGCACGGACCATGGCAACTCTCAGGGGAATGGTGGGCATCATCATTTGATCGTCTCTATTATGAAGTGCGTGGTTATCAAGTTTCTCGTTTGCAAGACAAGCAACCCCGTCGAAACCGCAGGGGTTTCGACCTACAGAATCATTTACAGAAGCATCCTTTCATCTTTTCCAACCGTCATGCTGAGCGGAGTCGAAGCATTACGACCGTCCAACAAGGATGCCGATACCTGCTTTTTTACGACCGATCAAACTCAAACTGGTTTCTTCAGGGGGTATTCGATTGACCGTGCTCAGCCGTCATGCTGAGCGGAGTCGAGGCGTGACGACCGCTCATTATGTAGAACTCCACTGCCATTCCAACTTTTCCTTTCTCGACGGTGCTTCGCATCCGGAACAACTGATCGCACGCGCCGCCGAACTCGACTACCCGGCCCTGGCCATAACCGACCACAACGGCCTCTACGGTATTGTGCGCTTTTCTCAGGCGGCTCTTCAAAAAGGAATCAAGCCGATCTTCGGCGCCGAGATAACACTCGACAACGATTCCCACCTTCTGCTTCTCGTGAAGGATAACATCGGCTACGCCAACCTTTCGCAGCTACTTTCCAGGGCACAGCTTGACAATGAAAAAGGAAACGCCAGAGCCACTTATGATATGCTTGATACTTACCACAACGGGCTCATAGCTCTCTCCGGGTGTCAACTCGGCGAAGTGCCAAAGGCACTCTTGCAGGAAGATTATAAGTCGGCTGAGATAATTGCCTCCCGATATCATGAATTGTTCGGGCAGGACAATTTCTACCTCGAACTGCAGCATCACAACCTGCCGACTCATGAAATCCTGTGTGAGCAATTAATCAGGTTGGGCAAAAACCTGAATCTCCCGCTTGTGGCCACGAACAATGTTCACTACGCTCATCCTGAAAACCGCCCGCTTCAGGACGTTCTCACCTGCATCAAGGGGCACACCACACTCGATAAGGCCAACGACCTTTTGTACCCCAACGCAGAACGCTGCCTCAAATCTGCCGAACAGATGGCGCGACGTTTCAAGCATGTTCCCGAAG
>CP070824.1:1915079-1928113 GCA_020344395.1 Candidatus Zixiibacteriota bacterium
GTCTTCTCGCCGCTCCCGCGTACATCGTAGTAGACAATCACTCCGTCCTCCGACGCCACGCTGTCCACGACCATGGCAGCAGCGTCGGACGCCGGCGCCTGCTCCTGATTCTGACACGACAGCGAGAACAGCAATATCAACGCCGAGAAGACACTGACAATGACAAATCCCGGGGCCAATCTGAGAGACTTCCTTGATCCAAGCCGCATTCTAATCCTCCCTCGTTTTAGATTCTGAAACGAGGATATGAATCCCGACTGTGTCAAACAACATGAAAATAAAGCTTGAGCGGCTCCGCAGAAGAAACAGCGAGGAAACGGAGATACTCTGCGGGCAGATCAGGCTTTCACCCGCTCAGCTTTCTGAGATGACTTTTTCACCATTTTTTCGACAGCGCCGGATCGATCCCACTCGGCGGCAATGTAAGCGCCGATAGCCCTGTCGATCAAAACCTGGATATCGGTATCTTGAAAGTGCGCCATGACCTTCAGCTTACCCAGATAAACCTCGCGGAACCAGAAGCTCTTCCTTTTCCAAGCCCGCCCCTGCCTGTCGATTCTCCGGTTGGAAAAATAGATAGATTTTTGCGGAGGCGTGTCCTGGGACTTTTCCTTTGAGTCCGATCCCCACTTAAGAAACCCCATACTTCATTCTCCTCCTTCTGTGTGTCGTCTTGGTACTGTTATCGACCCGGAAGTCATTCGGCATGACGCATTTACGAATGATTGCTCAAAAAGTAACCATGCAATAAGAATGCCCGATGGTTTAAAACCACCGGGCTTACCCCCCACAATACTGATTGGCAAGCTCTACCAGTCAGTGTCGCCCTTAACCTCGGTTGAAGCGGCGAATGGCTCATCCTGTCCCGACGCTATCTGGTCGGCTGGTTCTGTTCCGCACCGCAGCACGACCTTATAGGCATTGGCCCCATCGCTGGAGATGCGGATCCGCTCGAAGAACTGGCCCGCGCCGTCGGCCGAGGTCGGCACCAGCGCCTGATGCTTGTACATGGTCGCCCAGTTCTTGGCATCGCCGTACCAGCTGTTATGGGTTTCAGTGATCACGGCGGTAATCGGCGTCCCTTCAATCTGACCCGTCATCGGGTTGTAGTCAAACACGGCCAGTTCCGCCTTCGCTGTGAAATGTGTCTCGTACACGCCGTCAGCCGACATCGTGGACATCTGATGGAGATAGACCGGCCCGTTGACATAGACATAATCGTATGGACCAGATTCGCAGAACGGCTTAGGAATAACCTGATCGAAGTCGATCACGAAATCCTGAATCCGGTTTTCGGCCACACGGGGCTCAGTCCCTTCAAGGTTGAGGATCATAACATTGCCGTCGCTCGCAATGGGGACATCGGCCGTAACACTGTCCATCGGCCCGCCTATGATCATGCGCAATTCCGGTGGAAGTAAGTTATAGATCATAGCCGGAATGGCTCCAAACGGGGCCGGGTTGATCTGGCCCGCCGGAATAATCGGAACACTCTCGTTCAGCAGTCCGCTCCGGATGAAGTCAGCCAGTACCAGTTGTTCGGCCAGTTCCCAGCTAAGGACCTGATGATCCGTGGTACCGGGGATCATGAACTCGAAATGAACATTACCCACGGTCCAGCAGCCGACCTTGAACAATCTCAGGTGAAAGCGAAGCTCCTTGTGATCACCGCATTCAAGCTGAATGGCGCTGCCGGTCCAGCCTCCATCAGTGCCGTAGGATGCCTGAACGTCGCCGATGGCGTCATCCCAGGTGCAGTTAAACGGCGGCAGTGGCGGAAAACCGTCATCCGTGCGGTCGCCGTCAAGCGACAGCAGAGCCGCCCGAATGTCACGCGGGTCGGCGTTGCCAAAGAAAATCAGGTTGATAGGATCCTGCGGTTGCCCGGAGAAATTGGTGCCCGTATACGGCCAGAATTCCAGAGATTCCTCTCCGATGCTGACAGTAACAAGTCCTCCCGGCGCTGGATACTCGCCGGCCGGAATGCCGCCCATCTTCATCGACAGGATCTCCGCATCATCCGCGGCGTAGTCGGCGCTCGGCTCGAGTGCTTTGTCGCAGCCTGTCGCCACAATCAAAACGAACGCGGCCAGAACCAGTGCGATTCGACTCATGCTTCTCATTGTCTTGTCTCCCTTCTTGTAAAATGTTATGGATGGTTCACTGTTTGCTTTGCCCCGGCAGGTCACTTTGCAGCCGGAGGCCTTCTCTTCCCGGATCTTAATTCCCTGTCTTTCTGTAACTGAATCCTTCATCTCATCTCTCCGACTGTCTTGCTTATCTCCCTCTTTGCAACGGGTGTGCCAAATCGCACAGCACATAAAATGGACCGCTAACCTGTTGGGGCAGAAGTTGCAAGCGGGATGAAGGCACTACCTGAACGAACCCTGCTGGATACGCAGTAGTCAGTTACATGGTCAGATAGTGGTTAGTGAATATCCGTTTGCACCGGGCAAGCCAGGAATGGCGCCTCATGCGGTAGCAGTCTCACCCACAAAGAGATTGACCTGAGCAACACATTAATATTAGCTTGACGGTGCAGCAAACGATGGGGAGCCGACGGGATATGGCAGAACAGACAAATATCGAGCAGCTACAGGCAACGCTCGAAGAACTCAAGAACATTAATAGGATTGTTGATAAGATCTCACGTGTTCGCGAGACCAATCATATCATGTCGATAGTGGTCGAGGAACTGGTGCGGCTGACCGGATCTGACCAGGGTGTCATAAACCTGGTTTCGCCCACGGATCAGAGTGATTTGTTAACAGTAATACGAACCGGTGAGGTAAAGGAGGGTGACGTCCCCTACAAGCTGGCAAATAACCTGTCAGGCTGGGTCCTCCGCAATAAGCGAGCCTTACGGATAGACGATCTTGATACCGACAAGCGCTTTGCCGGATTATCATCCGAAGACGGCAAATACAAGTCCATGTTGTGCTGCCCGATGATTGCTCGCGGACAGGTGATCGGGCTGCTTAGCCTGATCCGCGGCAGGGACAACGTGCCCTTCACTGAAGACCAGACCCGCATGGTCGGTATCGCGGCATCGCAGTCCGCCCAGATTCTCAGTAACGCCCTGTTACTGGAAGAATTGGCGGGCAAAAACAAACTGCTCGAACTGACGCAGGGTCAGTTACGTGATGAAAACGCCCGCCTTCGCGAAGAGGTTGGAACCACCTTCGCCTTCGAGAACATTATCGGCAAGTCACCGGCCATGAGGTCCGTTCTCTCTTTAGCCTCGCGCGTCAGCACCAACGATTCGCCGGTCCTGATCGAAGGCGAGACCGGAACCGGCAAAGAACTGTTGGCCAGGGCGATTCACCACAACAGCCCGAGAAAAGACAAACCGTTCGTCGTCAAGAACTGCGGTGTCAAAACCGAATCTCTGCTCGAATCGGAGCTATTCGGTCATGTAAAGGGCGCTTTTACCGGAGCCGTTCAGGACAAGCCGGGCCTGTTCAGAGAGGCCGACGGAGGAACAATATTCCTTGACGAGGTTGGCGACGCCCCGCTCGGAACCCAGGTGGCTATCCTGCGAGTGCTGGAGAACGGCGAGATAAGGCCGGTTGGAGCATCCAAATCAGAACACGTGAACGTGCGAATATTATCCGCCACCAATCGCGATTTGAAGGAGTTCATTAACGAGGGCAAGTTCCGTCAGGATCTTTTCTACCGACTTAACGCTTTCACCCTCAGCCTGCCCCCGCTGCGCGAGCGTCACGGCGACATCCCTCTGCTCACGCACTCCTTTCTCGAAAAACTCAGGATCAAGCTGGCCAATAATGACCTGAAAATCAGTTCCGCCGCTCTTGATGTCCTGAACCGTTACAGCTGGCCGGGCAATGTCAGGCAACTCGAGCACGAAATCGAGCGGGCCGCCGTAGTGTGCAGCATCGGGGGCGAAATCGATGTACCGCATTTATCCCCCGACGTTCTGGGTTCGACGGCCGATGAAATCGACAGCGCGGGCTATCGAGGGCGACTCCGCGAGATAGTGGAGAGAGTTGAGCGTGATGTCATCACCGCGGCCCTGGCAGAAAACGATAGCAACATCCTGAGAACATCAAAGATTCTCGGTCTCACGCGTAAAGGTCTCAAAGATAAAATCGCCCGGTACGGAATCAGCACTGACAAAGACTGATCGCTGCTTCCCGGCTGTTAATTCAGCTCATGAACCGGTATGAGTGAGAGCAGGCCACCCGGGGTGGTCATGCAGCGGTTCCCACAACGGATCCAGCTTCAGATACGGCTTCGAAACAAATCCGGGGATACTCAACATGAACTCAAGCCGCTGGACAGCAGCATCATACTCGCCAAGGATAACCAGGGTCTCGGCAAGGTTGATCAACAGGAAGAGAGCATCAAAGGCATCGCGCGTTGTCGGCAGCAATTCAACCGCCCGCTGGCCGTGCAAAAGAGCCGAATCCTTTTGACGAAGGCCGGCATAGGCCAGACCGAGGTAGCTGTGATACCTGGCGTCATCGGGATGTTCCTGGAGCTTGGTCTGCAACAAGGCGCGGGCTGAATCACAGTAGCTGCGCTCACGATCAACCTGCCCCAGCAGGCGATGCATCTGAGCACAATGCAGGAAGTAAACAGCCGAATCCTCCGTCCCTACCCGGGTTTCCCTGAGGACCACATCATAATCCCTTCGAACAATACGTGACAGCCACCAGTAGTACCGGGACTCGACCAGATTAGCCATATCTCTGCCAGCCTCAAGAATTGCTCGCGCAGCAACCACATCGCCATCCCGAAAGATGGGCAGCCAGGCCTTGTAAATGTGCGGCAAATCCCAGTCCGGACAAAGCAGAATGGTCCGGTCAAGGTATGTGTCTGCTTCAGCATACTGACGCAGCAGGCCGTGAACCAGGCCGACGTCGAATGCTTTCAAATGTGAGCGAGGATCCAGCTCGAGGGCCTTTTGAAAATTCGCGAGAGAACTGTCGAGGTGACCGGTTCGCCGCTGTATTACCGCAATTGCATTGTAGAGTTCAGCGTTGTTGGTGCAGCGCTCCAGAGCCGTCTCGAACTCTCGCTGAGCATCCGTAAACTTTTCCATGCAATGATAGTAGTAGTAGCCGAGGGCCAGGTGCCCTTCCGGAAGATCCGGTTGCAGATTCAGAGCCCTGTCGGCAGCGAGGCGTGCCAGGTCTGACCTGTTCTGGGATCGATCATGGTATTCCCAGTACATACTGGCATGAGCCCGCGACAGCATGGCCCAGGCGAGGGCAAACGTCGAATCCAGCGTGACAGCACGTTCGAACATCAAAGTGGCGTTCCGGACGTCATCCCGCCCCCAACTCGTATTAAAATACTGGTTGCCGCGAAGGAAAAAATCATATGCCTGAAGATCCGCGGTGGGCTCGGCACGCAAGGCGAATTGTTCTGATTCTCCAACCGCCAGGTTCAGGGCATTGGTGACACTGGCGGCGATATCGGACTGAAGCCCAAAGATGCCTGCATGCACCCCTTCGTAGCTTTCCGCCCACAACTGCGAGCCGTCCACTACATCGACAAGCGACGCATTGATGCGCACCCGGCTCGGTTCCGCGGTTCTGTCCCAGTGAACCTGTCCGGTCACGAGGTAACGACACCCGAGTTCGTTTCCTACTGTTTGCAGGTCTTTATCGGTGTCCCGATACTGAGCTGTGCTGAACCGCGAAATGACCTTTAGTTGCCCGAATTTGAACAGACGAGTAACGATCTCATCAGCCACCCCTTCCGCGAAGTAATCATCTTCAGCCGCCCCGAGGTTATCGAACGGCATGACAGCAAGGACAGGTTCCCGGGCCATCACGCCGGGCCTGTCATCGGATCTAAACGGCCACCAGAAATACAGGACAGTCACAGCCGCTACAGCCAAAATGGTAACCACCAGGCCGCGCCAGCCGTTGAGAAGGCTGTTACCGCCGCCCAACTTTTGAAGAGTCAACAAACATCGGTCAAGTTCCTCCGCAACGTCGCCGGCTGTCTGAAATCGATCATGCGGATCCTTCTCAAGAAGACGCTGAACCAACAGCTCTAACTCAGATGGGACTCCCGATGTTATCCGGCCCAGAGGAGGGGGAACATCATTGACGATGGAATAGACTATGGACGCCTCGTAATCTCCCGTAAAGGGCAACCTGCCGCTCAGCATCTGGTAAAAGACGACACCGACTGAAAACAGGTCTGACGCCGGGCCGATCTCCTCCCCGTTCACCTGTTCCGGTGACATATAGGAAAGAGTCCCGGAGCGAGCGTCGTCAGCTACTTTGTCCTCCTGCCGGGCTGGACGGGCCAGACCGAAATCAAGGATTTTCGCTCTCCCCTTATCGTCGACCACGATATTTCGCGGGTTGATATCACGATGAATGAGAGACGAATCATGCGCCTCGGCCAGTCCCCGACATAACTGCACCGCGATGTTCGCAGCCTGCTCGACCGGAAGAGCCCCACCGGCAAGCAATTCGTCAAGCGTCTTCCCCTCCACATGCTCCATGGCGATGAAAGGGGATTCCCGGTATTCACCGAACTCATAGATAGTGACAATATTGGGATGGTTAAGAGAAGCTGCGATCTTTGCCTCTCGTTCAAAACGGGATCGAAAGGCAGCATCTGAGGACAGGTTCTGAGGCAGGAACTTCACCGCCACGGTGCGACCGAGTTCAACGTCCTCGGCCGTGTACACATCCCCCATACCCCCAGACGCAATCCGATCCATAATCCGGTAGTGGGATACGAGCGTCCCGGCCGAAATGGCCTTATCTGGTTCCCGATCACCTGCTCCGCTCCTATTAACTCCCATCGACAGCTATCCACCTAGTAACCCGGCCTCAGGGCCGAAAATAAACGATACAAACATAATGGATAATGAAGGACAAAACAACCGGCTCGCAGTGGATAGATGATATCCACGCAGGTATTTTTGCTCAGACGTCACGTGAGGCAGCGGAATCCCATACATACCAACAGCTTAATACCGTTCCCGGCCTCCACTCTCCCGATGCGAGACAACCGGGTGTTCGTCTGTGTCTCTTAACTATACATGACGAAACTCTGCCGCATGCTCGGCTCAGGCCCGCAAACCATTACGGGCCAACGGATTACTCGCATGATAAGGTAACATAAGCTACCGGCACCGCTCTTGCAAAACACAATACCGCACGAATGAAGACTGATTAAGCGAGCACCTGGAGAAAGGATCACGAATGGAACAAATGAACCTGATGGCCGCATGGATCGGCATACAACTGGGAATCATCTCCGGAATTGTCATGAGCCTGATGTTTCATCGAGAGGCCTGGCTCGGTGGGTACTCGATCTGGGCCCGCCGCCTCGTGCGACTGGCTCACGTGTCATATTTCGGAATCGCTTTCATCAACATGTCCTACGCCCTCACAGTGCAGCAATTCCACCTCGGTGAACATGGACCATGGCCGGGCCTGCTTCTGATAATCGGCGCTATTACCATGCCTGTGGCGTGTTACCTCGCGGCGTGGCGTAAATCACTACGTCACCTGTTCGGACTTCCGGTCTTCAGTCTCCTGTCGGGAATGTTGGCCTTCGCTCTGGAGGTAGTGATGCCATGAGATCTTTATATGGACAAGCTTTGACCAAGTGAGGTGAGTATGAGTATTCGGATTTCAAGATCAGCTAAATTCCTCCTGATGGTGGCAGGTGTGTTGTCACTGGCTTCGCCCCTATACTCCGAGGGATTGTCTGCATCTTCTGAGTCCGGCCTACCGTGTCTGTGGGTAGGCCAGCCACGAGGTGGTCCGTCTCCGGCAGTTCGATATGAGAGGAGGGGAAGAGACACCGATGATCGCCCCCAATTCCCGGACGAGGAAGAGATTCAACTGATCAAAAAGCGCACGCGTGCGAGAAGCTATCCCACCCTGTCGACCAACCTGGGTGTGGCCTTTCAGTTTCACAACAGGACGTCATTGAATCGAACTTTCGATCGTATCGAGGAGTATTACGGTGCTGACGACAGTCGGTCGTTTGACAATCCTACCGGAACTTTCTCTCTCGGGGTCAGGCTTCATACGAGCGAGCGATTCGCGTTGTGGTGGGAGTACCTGTTTGGCGACACAAAGCCCAACCTTCTGAGGGAAGGAAACAGGTCATCCGTCTCTTCAATCAGTTTCAGCGCCCTGTACACGCTCAACACCGTTCGGCGCGCAGGTCTCCGGGTATCCCTCGGTGCCGGTCTGGCTCTGCAGAAACTCAAGGCCGGACGCGTATACCAGCATAAACTTGCCGATAATGGCACCCTCGAAGCAATCAGTTTTGTGACTGATCGGAGAATAGGATTCCCCATGACGGCGCTATTCGAGTTTGTCAACGCCGCACAGTCCGGTTCGGCCGGTTTCTTTTTATCTGCCCGCTACATCCTCGCCTCCAAATATTCCCGCCCCGGCGATCCCCTGCTAGACGGATATACCGGCGGCCCCGTTGAGGCCGATATGGACGGATTCCTGATAATATGCGGACTGGTTATTAACATTTGAAAGGAGTAGTAATGATTAGAAAGGCTTTCCAACTGTTTTTGGTCCTGTGTTGTGTGTCAGTATCGAACACAGGTTGCATCAAGAAATCGACATACATCCCTACGACTGAACTCAGACGCACCGACAGCGGCCGCATGGATGTGCTGGCCAAGGATGGAACGACTTACCGTCTTCTTTACGGTCAGGTGACCCGTGACCGGCTCAGAGGTCAAGGCATCAAGTACCTGCCCGACGGCACCAGCGAGGAATTCCGCGGCAATATACCGCTGGCCAGTGTCAGCCTAGTACAGACCAGCCGGCCGGATGTTGTGTCCAGTCTAACCGCGTACGGGACAATCGGCGTGCTCGCGGTTGCCTCCGTGACAGCCCTTGATGATGATGGCACCGGTCTTTGGGTTCGCGTCACCTACCCGACCTCGGGGGGTTCGGGGTCCTGTCCGTTTGTCTTCACTTATGACGGCCAGGAATACCACTTTGAGTCTGAAACTGTAGCTGGCGCCGTCTGCCGAAGTCTTGAGCGAAGCAACCTGGAAGTGCTCCGATATCTTAAGCCGCATGATGGCACGTACCGCCTTGCTCTGAGCAATCAATCCCCTGAATCACAACACACCAACGAACTGAGCGTACTGGCCGTCGACCATCCCGTCGGCACCAATGTTGTTCCTGATGTCAGGGGTAGCCTTCATACTGTCAGGAATCCACTTGCTCCGATAACAGCGGCCGGTCTCGACGGTACTGACTGCCTTGAACAGATCTTGCATGTCGATGACATAATGTTCGAGAGCGATCTCACCTCCCGAGATTTCAACACCGACGACCAGTTGCGGGACGGCATTATCTGCGAGTTCGAACGGCCTGATGGCGCTGACGCTGCCAAGTTGATCGTCAACGGCGTTAACACACATCTCGGGTACTTCGCACTGGAGACTCTGTTCTCAATGCGCGGTCCCAACAAACTGCACTGGTACCATGAGCTGGACAACAACCCGACCGAACGAAAGAAACTCATCGACTGGATGATGCGCGAAGGCGGTCTGACCATATCGGTATGGCAAAACGGTAACTGGGTGAAGCAGAGCTGGATGCCCGACGTCGGCCCCCGCGTCACCGCTCAGAAGCTGGCCGTGCTCGATTTGAAAGCGGTTGCCGGCTCCACCGTCAGAATCAAACTGGAATGTGCTACTGACCTCTGGCTCATCGACCAGGTGGCAATGGATTATTCAGAGGATGAGAAAATAGAGATAGTCCCCGCTCGGCTGGTGCAGGCTAAAGATGATTCGGATAGGGACATCACCGAGATTCTCAACCAGATCGATACTCTGTACTATTCCGCTCTGCCGGGTGATTTTGCCCTGCTTTCGTATGAGGCTGTCCCCGAAAAAGAAGGTGTGCAGAGATCGTTCGCTCTCAAATCCACTGGTTACTACTACACCTGGATAGAGGAGGACGACAAGGACAGCCGTGATATGGTCGAAAGAATCCTCAACGAGCCGTTACTCGGCAGCCGCATCTATCTCAAGGATTGGAGAATCGCCAGGGAGCAGTATTCAGCCGAGTACGACATGACACCCCGGTTCAGGGCGCCACGTTGAATGCCGTCATCCCGGGATAAACGGCGCGCTTGCCGATCTGCTCGTTGATACGGAGCAGTTGGTTGTATTTGGCGATCCGATCCGAACGGCACATGGAGCCGGTCTTGATCTGACCGGCACCTGTGGCCACGACCACATCGGCAATGGTAGCATCCTCCGTTTCACCGGACCGATGCGACACCACCGCCGTGAAACCTGCCTTGTGCGCCATGGCAATCGTGTCAAGCGTCTCTGTGAGAGTACCAATCTGATTGAGCTTGATGAGAATGGAGTTTGCCGACTTTTCCTTGATCCCGCGCGCGAGACGCTTCGGACTGGTAACAAACAGGTCATCGCCGACGATTTGTATTTTATCGCCCAGCTCGGCCGTCATATTGGCCCAGCCTTTCCAGTCGTCTTCTGCCAGGCCGTCCTCGATTGAAATTATCGGGTACTTCTTGACCAGCCTGGCATAGAAATCGATCATCTTGTCGGACGTCAGCTTTTTGCCTTCGGCCGTCAGATGGTATTTTTTAGTCTTGGCATCGTAAAACTCGGTTGAGGCCGGATCGAGTGCGATCATGATATCTTTTCTCGGTTTGTAGCCGGACTTGCCGATTGCTTCCATGATCACTTCGAGGGCTTCCTCGTTGGATTTCAAATCGGGAGCAAATCCACCCTCATCCCCCACCGCCGTGTTATATCCTTTCTTGCTCAGTACTTTCTTGAGGTGCCCGAACACCTCTGCGCCCATCTGAAGAGCGGTCGGGAGATCTTTTGCTCCTACCGGCATGACCATGAACTCCTGCAGGTCGACGTTGTTGTCGGCATGCTTGCCGCCGTTGAGGATATTCATCATCGGTACCGGCATTATCTTCGGATTACAGCCGCCTATGTACTCATACAAAAAGCGCCCCCGGCTTTCTGCAGCCGCCTTGGCGGTGGCCAACGACACGCCCAGCATGGCGTTGGCACCGAGTTTACCTTTATTGGCGGTTCCATCCATCTTGATGAGGTAATCGTCCACGGCCACCTGGTCGAACGGGTCAATAGCATCCGAAATCAGCATGGGACCAATCTTATTGTTCACATTGGCAACAGCCTTCAGCACACCCTTGCCGAAGAATCTTCTGGCATCGCCGTCCCTCAACTCCACCGCCTCATGTGCACCCGTCGAGGCACCGGACGGCACGGCCGCGCGGCCGAGCGAGCCGTCGGTCAAACAAACATCAACTTCAATGGTCGGGGTCCCGCGACTATCGAGTATCTGGCGCGCATGGATATACTGAAAATCCGACATACTATCCTTCCTTTCAATCAGGAATACTCTACTCCTGATCGAACTTATCCGCCTGGCATCTCGAAGGCAACAAATAACTCCCGTGCCGACGACACATCTGCGCAATCCTGATGCAGTTCCATCAGTCAAAACACCTTCATGATGAGAAAGATTGAATTCTGCCGATTCGGACTTCAAAACTGGACGAATGTGCCGATAACAGTAATCAGTAGAGTCAGTGGATTTAAAGAGTAACTGGCTCTGGGGCCGGCTTGTCCGGCCCTTTCTTATTTCAGGGCTTACCACTCCCTGCGTCGGGCATTTTCATGTCAGTCACGACCTGCACAGATAAAGCTTGCCAGCGTGGGCTCGATTGGTTTATTATGGCGACAATATGGAATACATACAGAATCTTCTGACTACAGTTTCCAACTTCGTCTGGGGGTGGCCGATGGCCATCATTCTGTTGGGCGCAGGGTTTTTCCTGACAGCGCGTACCCTGCTCATCCAGGTTCGCGGATTCGCGCACGGAGTTGGAATCGCGACGGGCAAGTATGACGATCCCGCCCATAAGGGCCAATTGACTCACTTTCAGGCACTTACAGCGGCCCTTTCCGCAACCATTGGCATCGGCAATATCGCCGGGGTGGCGCTGGGTATTTACTGGGGTGGCCCGGGAGCCATTTTCTGGATGTGGCTCACAGCTGCTTTCGGTATGGCCATAAAGTACGCCGAGTGTACTCTGGCCATCCAGTACCGGAAGGTTGAGGCCGACGGAAACATTCGCGGCGGTCCCATGTACTTCATCGAACTCGGGATGCACAGGTATTTCAAACCGCTGGCCTGGATGTTTGCCATATGCACGGCCGTCGCCGCATTTGGCGCCGGCAATATGGTCCAGTCCAACACCATGGCGCACTCTTTGATAGATGGCCTGCGCATATCACCGGATGATGAAGCCTGGGTCCGCTGGGTCATAGGGTTTATCGTGGCCGGACTGGCCGGCACGGTGATTATCGGCGGAATAAGACGTATCGGGCATGTAGCCTCTTACCTGGTGCCGTTCATGTCGGTAGTGTATGTTGCCAGTGCTATCGTAGTACTGATCATACAGCGTGATCAGATTATTCCGGCCTTCAACATGATTTTTTATCATGCCTTCAACCCCACGGCTGTTGTCGGGGGCTCGGCGAGCGGCGCTACCGTCTGGTTGACATTCACCTGGGGACTCCGGCGTGGTCTCTTCTCCAACGAGGCCGGACAGGGATCGGCCGCTATGGCTCATTCCACCGCCAAAGTGGAAGAACCGGTGCGCGAGGGACTGGTGGCTATGCTGGGACCGTTCATTGACACTATAGTTATCTGCACCATGACGGCCCTGGTGATAATCAGTTCCGGTGTCTGGGACAGCGGCATCAGCGGGGCGCCCCTGACCATGGCCGCATTTGATAAAATTCTCCCGGTCTACGGCGAGTGGATGGTAGTGGTGGGGGTGGCACTCTTTTCTTTCTCGACGGTGCTTGCCTGGTCCTATTATGGCGAGAAAGGGGCAGAATATGTCGGCGGAAAAGGAATCAAATTACCATACAAATGGATTTTTGTCGTGTTCACGTTGCTCGGAGCACGTTTCGACCTGCACTCTGTCTGGGCCTACGCCGACGTGGCCAACGGCCTCATGGCCGTGCC
>CP070824.1:1928213-1930912 GCA_020344395.1 Candidatus Zixiibacteriota bacterium
CTTAACTCTTCGACGCTTTTCTCCCCACCACAGCCAAGAAAGGCGCCGGATGCAATCAGGCAGCCGATGACAACAAAGAAAGCCGTGCTGAACCTCATCTTCCTAAAATACCCAACAGATTCTGTCAGTCAAGCGCCTTGGGTGCACAGGACGCAAGACGCACCCCGGTTGACACATCACAGCAAACCGTTACATTACGACATGATTGATCCGTCGCGCTACACCCTGACCACACAGATACTGACCTTGTGTCACATGGGTGGTATTGGCCCGCGAATGTTCGAATCCCTGGTCCGTGCATTCGGCTCAGCGGGTTCAATACTGTCCGCTTCCGATTCGGAACTGGACACCATATCGGCCGGCGCTGCCGACATGGTCAGAACAGCCTTCGACGGTCTTGAACATGCAGAAGAGCTTCTGGCCGGGCTGAAGCAGAGAGATATAAGCATCATCAACCGCTTTGAGGAAGACTATCCGGCCACTCTTCTGGAGTTGAACGACCCCCCGTCACTGATATTTGTGCGCGGCCTTGCTCCTGTGAATCAGGTCAAATCTGTTGCCCTGCTTGGGGCTGATTCGGCCTCCAATCAGGGCATTGAACTGACCACTCGATTGGCCAGAGAGTTCGCCGGCCAAGACCTGCAGATTATTTCGTCGCTCTCGGGGGGTATTGCCAACGCCGCCCACCTTGCCTCCAAAGCGGCCGGAGGGCGATCATTCGCTGTGATTGACAGTGGTTTTGACCATCTTGAAAGGGATGCAGATATTCCGCTGGCCATAGACGTGGCTCAGTCGGGGGGCGTGGTCAGTGAGTACCTCCCGGACCGACAGGCGAGTGATAACAGTTGGCAGGACTGCCATCGGCTGATCGTGGGACTGGCCCATGCGGTGGTTGTGCCTGAGATCTACGCCGACTCAGAACGTGCCCTTGATGTTGTCAAGTTCTGCAATCAAATCGGCAAGCTGCTTTTCGTGGTCATCGACCCGGAGATCGGCGCACTGGCCGACGAATCCAGTCTGACCTATGCAACCCAGAACGGTGCCGTCACCATTGAGGGGATGGATGAAGTAGAAATGATCATCGGGGCCCTCGTGTAGGAGCAGGCGTGGACGATCGTTATCTGGTCATTGCCGGGAAGGGCTCAAGTGAAATCAAAGAAAGAGGTTCTCGATTCCTAGGCGAGGCTCTGTACGCTGCTACCGCTGTCGAGGCACAGGCCGAACTTGAGATGATTCGCAGGCGGGAGTTTTCGGCTAGCCATCACTGCTTTGCCTGGCGCGTCGGGCTGGGGGAAGACCAAACGTTCAAGTATTCTGATGATGGCGAGCCGGGCGGATCGGCAGGCAGGCCGATTTATGATATTGTCGTCGGCAGGGAGCTGACCAATGTGATTGTAGTGGTTACTCGATACTTCGGCGGCACCAAGCTGGGAACCGGTGGCCTTGCGCGAGCCTACAGTGAAGCGGCCTCATTAGCCTTGCAGCGGGCCGGTATTATGGAAAGATACATCTGTGACTCGTTCAGGCTGACTGTTGGGTTCCCCGTATACGACAGGCTGGAGAAATTGCTGGGCCATATGCAGGCGGAAATAATCAGATCAGATTTCACCGACGCCGTAACTCTGTCGGTCAACATACGGCGCTCGCGGACAGAAGAAATGCTGTCTGCACTTACAGAGCTTACTTCCGGAAAGGGCAAAATTGAGCGGCTCGAGAAAAACTGAGCGAGTGGACTGCCTGGGGCTCGGTATTATGCCGATTGATTTGTTGTTTTCCGTGGACCGTTATCCGGCCGCAGGCAGCAAGATCGACGGTCTGGCGCTTTGCATACAGGGTGGTGGGCCAGTGCCCAATGTTATGATCGGGCTGCGACGACTGGGACACACCACTTGTCTGATCACGGCTATCGGTGACGATCCGACGGGACAGTTTGGTCTGGAAGACCTGGCCCATGAGGGTGTGGACCACAGATTCGTGATACAAAAGAGCGGCACCTCCGACACTGCCTCTGGATTCGTCGAGGTCGGTAGCGGGCGACGAACCCTGGTGCTGAACCGGGATATCAGGATTACAGCGAGAGACCTCAAGACATCGCGTTATCCCATTCCGCGCATAGTCCATCTGGACGGGCGTGATCTGTCGGCCTGTCTAAGGCTCGCCAGGTGGGGCAAACGAGTAGGGGCGAAAATAACTTTCGATGTCGGCTCGATTCGAAACGATGTCTCCCCGATCTTCGGCCTGGTCGATCACCTGGTCGTCGCGGATAGCTATGCCCTGGGTTTTACGGCCGCCAGAACGGCTGAACATGCTATCGAGAAGCTCTCCAGGCTGTGCCCGGGAACGATCGTCGTGACAGAAGGCGTCAAGGGCTCGGTCGGATGTGAGAATGGCATCATCGTTCGACGACCGGCTTTCAAGGTTAAGAATGTTGACGCTACGGGAGCCGGCGATGCCTTTCACACCGGCTATCTCTATGGCCTGCTGCATGGCTTCGATCTGGGAGACCGCCTCGAATTCGGAGCCGCCGTCGCGGCCCTTAAATGCACGCGGATGGGAGCGCGGGCGGGCATCCCGACCCTGGCCGAAGTGAGACGGTTTATGAAGGGACGACCCGCAGTTTATGCTTGAGTACCTGATCGCCATCGACCACCAGGTCTTCTATTTCATGAATGTGGTTCTGGGAAACCCGGTCACGGATC
>CP070824.1:1931012-1933618 GCA_020344395.1 Candidatus Zixiibacteriota bacterium
TTGGAGGAAACGCCTGTCGAGTCAGAAGTGATTGTTCGCACTTGACACAGACGGCCATCACTTGGTATACTGCGAATCAATCAGCTTCGACGATGCATCCTGCCTGGTCAATTCGATTCGTTGGATTCGGCGGCAGGAAGTGCGGCTGTTGTCCTGGTGGCCAAGCATGGGGGTGGGAGGACATAACAATGGCGACGGGAAGTAATTCACGCCTTTTACGGATAATCTTCATACTACTTCTTGTTATATTATTCCGTCCATTTGCCCAAGCAAAGATTATCCATGTTGATCGTGATGGCCAAGCGGATTTCGACAACATGCAGGCGGGGATAGATGCTGCGGATGATGGAGACACAGTGCTGGTGGCACCTGGAGAGTATGTGATCACCGAGCCGATTACATTTCGAGGCAAGGCCATCACGGTGGTCTCTGAGGCTGGGTCGGATGAGACCACCATCCGCATGGGTGCGCCGGCTGATCCTAAACGTGCCAGCGTCGTGATCTTCGAGAACAATGAGACCGCAACGTCCATTCTTGACGGATTCACTATCACTGGAGGTAAAGGTTCTATTCTGGATGATTCTCCATGGGGTGGAGGCATTTTGTTCAATGCTTCTTCTGGGACCGTAGGGAATTGTGCCATAGTACAGAACGAGGCACACAACGGTGGCGGAGTCTTTTGTGCCTATCCGTGCTCTCCAATCCTGATCGACTGCATCATCGCAGAGAACAGGACAGAGATAGGCTTTGGCGGCGGTGGCATGTTCGCTTTCTCCGGGTCCTCCCCCAGCGTTTCCAACTGCATCATTAGGGAGAATTCAGCTATGGGTAGTCAGTATGGAAGTGGATGTGGCGGCGGGGTGCTCTGCTACAGAAACTCGTCCTTAACCATGACCGATTGTACTATCGTACAGAACTCAGCGGGAAACACGGGTGGCGGCGTGGTCTACGGGGAAAACTCATCCGTGACTTTGACCCAGTGCGCAATAGCGAACAACAGGGGGACGAGATGGTGCGGTGGGGTAGCCGGCTATCTAGAGTCTACCGCGACTATCAGCAACTGCACTATCTGTGGGAATTCAGGGGGAACCTCAGGCGGCGGGATTGGCTGCTATGATGGAGCTTCTGCGACGGTCACAAATAGTATCCTCTGGGCAAACACAGCCGCCACAGGCAACGAGATTCATCTGGAGCAGGCTCCTACAGAATTCAGCATTACCTACAGCAACGTAGCGGGCGGACAGGCTGGAGTCGATTTTCAAGGCGGCAGACTCAACTGGGGCGAGGGCAATATCGATGCAGACCCGTATTTCGCGGATCCGGCCAATGGCGACTACCATCTTAGGTCAGAGGCAGGCCGGTGGGATACAAACAGCCAAGCTTGGATTCAAGATGAGGTAACCAGCCCATGCATCGATGCTGGAGATCCGGTTTCAGATTGGACGGCGCGGCTATGGCCACACGGTATACGCACCAATATGGGCGCTTACGGCGGCACATTACAGGCAAGTCGTTCATTGTCTGATGCAGGTAACATTGCTGATGTGAACAGAGACGGAATTGTCGATTCTGTGGATATGTGCATGATGATTGACCACTGGGGCACAGATGAGCCATACTGTGATATTGCCCCAGCTCCCTTCGGAGACCGCATCGTTGATGTCCAGGATCTGGTCGTCCTTGCTGAGAATCTGTTTGAGGACTACCGCGTGGATCTCGTTCCGATGAGAGCACACTGGAAGCTTGATGAGACAAGCGGCGACAGCGCCTTTGACAGCATTCATAAAAACAACGGCACGCTCCATGGCAATCCCATTTGGCAGTCTGATGGGGGGAAGGTAGGTGGCTCGCTGCAATTGGACGGGATCGATGATTATGTCAGCACGCCCTTTATTTTGAATCCGGCAAAGGGATCATTCAGCGTTTCTGCCTGGATTAAGGGCGGTGCTCCCGGGCAAGTGATGATATCTCAGAAGGATCATACTGACGACCGCAATACTAATCCAGGAGACACTTGGCTTTTAGCCGATGCGTCATATGGCAGACTCATGACGAGGTTGATGCATCCGCCGTTCCCGCCTCTAGTGTCTGAATCTGTAATCACTGATGACAAATGGCATCATGTCGGTCTTGTGTACGATGTCATCGCATTATGTAGATACCTGTATGTGGATGGAGCTGAGGTTGCAAAAGACAGTGACTTTGTAGGTGGCGTAGGTTCAGATGGCGGCCTTCACATTGGTGCCGACAAGACCCTCGATGCAGGCAGTTTCTTCTTCGGCCTGATCGACGATGTCCGCATCTACAATGTGGCTCTGACCGCAGGGCAAATCGAGGCCCTGGCACAGTAGGCCACCACAGAAAGAAACAGAGGGCCGAACATAGTCGGAGGGCTGACAGTCTAAAATATTGTCAGCCCCTTTCTTACATCGGTTTGGATGTGCTTCGTCAGACACCTACAGAATATCGAATGCCCAAAATCTAGATTCGCAAAACAAGCTTGGCAGAATGAAGATCGACAGCAACAAGGCGCGGAACTTGAAAGAATGAGGAAAACTCGCTACTCTCAAGCACATATGAGAGATCATTAGCAGGAGATTGGCCAT
>CP070824.1:1933718-1936520 GCA_020344395.1 Candidatus Zixiibacteriota bacterium
CTTCTCCACTCCGACCTTCGATGCCAAACATAATCTCATCAAAGGAGGCTCGTGGATATCGACCGGCAACGAGGCCACAAGGGATTCGCGATATGCTTTTCGACGTCATTTCTATCAGCACGCTGGATTTCGCTATGTCGAATCGACCAGGCAGGTATCTGTCCCCGTGGGCACCTATGAAATGGACGACACCATAGCACGGTATTGCGAGTTCCATTACGGGCAGTCCTACTTCGGCGTGCCGAATTTTCCGGCGTCCCTGGCGGAAATGTGCCTTCGACTGACCCGGGACCGGCCCCGGCGAGAGGCCCTCGACCTCGGCTGCTCTGTAGGCCGGGCCACCTTTGAATTGGCACGCGGCTTCGACCATGTCACCGGACTGGATTTCTCCGCCCGTGAGATACAGGTCGGTGCCGAACTTCTTGAGCAGGGATTCACACGATACGAGCTTCTGGAGGAAGGCGAGTTGTCCAGCCTGCGGGAAATAACGCTGGCTGACCTGAAGCTCGATGGGACAAGGGAAAAGGTGGCCTTCTATCAGGCGGATGCCTGCAATCTCAAAGAACTCTATACCGGCTACGACCTAATCCTGGCTGCTAATCTTATCGATCGACTGTACGACCCTCGCAAGTTTCTGGTTATGATCCACCAGCGTCTGAATCCCGGGGGCCTGCTGGTGATCGCTTCACCCTATAGTTGGGACGAAGACATCACCGACAAAGAGAAATGGCTTGGTGGTATTCGCAAGGACGGAGAACCTTACACCACGTTGACGGCGCTTCACGAGATCCTTGCTCCAAACTTCAGTCCTGTTGGAGATGCTCTGAAAACTCCCTTTGTTTTGCGCATCACACAAAACAGGTTTGAGCATACGTTGAGTGAAGTCACGGTATGGGAGAAAAGAAAACCCGAGTCCTGAGGTTGTTCTTCCAGCTCGATACCAATCTTCAAGTGTAGGACACACTCCAGTTATACCCTTCAGGGTAGTAAATTCTCGCGAGCAAAACCATAACCTATTATTGCAGAGCCACTCGCCCGCGCAAGAACCCGAATTCTCAATCAGGATCAGTATATCACCCGCCTTTTTATCTCGCCCACGTGGTCTTTCGGATATATAATGTCCATCCAAAACCAACTGGATTGGTGACGAGTTAAACAGAGATACCGTACCAAGCCCCACAAAGGAGTAACTGAGAATGGCCAACGCTAAATTTCTCAACACAAACCTTCGTTCAACCCTAGCAATGTGCTGCCGGACAATTTTGTTCTTGATCGCGACAGCCGCCCTTTACAGTTGTGCAACAGAACAGCATGGGGTCACTGCCCAATCCGCACCACCGACTGCGAAGAGAATCCCGCAGAGACTGGAGAAACATGGTCACGTTCGAATCGACAACTACTACTGGCTAAAGGAACGAGAGAATCCAGAAGTCCTTGACTATCTCAAGGCCGAAAACGAGTACACCGACTCGGTGATGGCCCGCACGGAAGGGATCCAGCAGACGCTGTTTGAGGAATTCAAGAACCGAATCAAGCAGACAGATATGTCCGTGCCGTACAAGCAGGATGACTATTACTACTACCGTCGCGAGAAGGAGGGAAAGCAATATCCCATTTACTGTCGAAAGAAGGAGTCTTTGGACGGCGAAGAAGAGATCATGCTCAACGTCAATGAGTTGGCTGAGGGGCACGAATTCATCTCGGTTCGGCGGGGCGTCGTAAGTCATAATCAAGACCTGCTTGCCTATGCGGTGGATACGGTCGGTCGGAGAATATACGCCATTGAATTCAAGAATCTCACTACTGGGGAATTGCTTGAAGATAAAATACCTCAAGTAACTGGAAACGTCACCTGGGCCAACGATAACAAGACGGTCTTCTATACGAGACAGGATCCGGTTACGTTGAGATCATACAGGGTATACCGGCACGTTCTGGGCACGGATCCCGCCGATGACGAACTGGTCTTCGAGGAGACCGATGACACCTTCTCTTGCTCTGTACGCAAGACCAAGTCTAAGAAATATATAGTTGTCACGTCACGACAGACCTTGAGCACAGAGTTCCGCTATATTGATGCAGATGATCCTGGCGGTGAATTCAAGATATTTCTACCTCGCAAAAAGGTACATGAATACTGGGTTGACCACTACAAGGACCATTTCTACATAGTCACAAACGACCAGGCCAAGAACTTCCGCGTGATGACGACTCCAGTCGATCAAACCGGGCAGGAACACTGGAAGGAGTTGATACCCCATCGAAAGGACGTGCTGCTGACGGACATCGAGATCTTCCGGGATTATCTTGTTGTGATCGAGCGAAAGAACGGTCTGCGTCAACTGAGAATCAAGCCCTGGAGAGGCCAGGACGAGCATTACCTGGACTTTGGCGAGCCTGCTTATGCTGCTTACCCTATCGATAATTACGATTTTGAGACTTCCGTTCTGAGATATTCCTACAGTTCCATGACGACTCCCGACTCTGTTTATGATTACGACATGACCACCCGCCAGAAGACCCTCCTCAAGCGGCGAGAGGTACTTGGTGGCTTCAATTCCGACAATTACAAGAGTGAACGTCTTTACGCCCCGGCAAAAGACGGTGTAAAAGTTCCTATCTCCCTTGTCTATCGCAAAGGCATGAAGAGAGACGGCACTAATCCACTCTTGCTTTACGGGTATGGTTCATACGGGTCGAGTGCGGATCCTCGCTTCAGCCCGTTTAGAATCAGCCTGTTGGATCGTGGTTTCGTGTGTGCCGTCGGCCATATACGAGGCGGTCAGGAAATGGGCCGATCGT
>CP070824.1:1936620-1953916 GCA_020344395.1 Candidatus Zixiibacteriota bacterium
GGCAAACCAGAATGTTCGGGTGATATCGGGTTCCGGCGTAAGGGCGGTTGATCTCGGTTCTGACGATGTCCCTGTTGTCACGATTGATGGAGACAATCGGATCTCATGTGACTTTGTCTTCCTTGCTCTGGGATTGCATCCTGAGGCGGGGCTGGCAAAAACCTGCGGTCTGGAGATCGGACCGACAGGCGGTATTGTTGTCAACCGAAATATGCAGACCTCGGATCCCGACATCTACGCCGGTGGCGATTGTGCGCAGACATTTCAGCGACTGACCGGTCATCCAGTTTGCATCGCGATGGGCTCGCTGGCTAACCGGCAGGGACGTGTCATCGCGGAGAATCTCGCAGGCTGCGATGGTGAGTGGCCTGGGGTTCTGGGTACAACGCTGGTTAAGGTGTTTGATGTCTCGGTCGGGTCCACAGGTTTGACCTCGAGTGAAGCCGCGCGTGCGGGGATCGGCGCCCGTGCCGTATGGGGTTCCTTTCCCGACAGGCCGGATTACTTCCCTGAAATGGAGATGATTGTACTGAAGATGGTGTACGCAGAGTCGGATGGTCGGCTTCTGGGTCTTCAAGCCGTCGGACGTGGCCCGGTAGGCAGATGGGTCGACCTTTATTCGTCATTCCTGCAGCGTGATGCTAAAGCAGGCGAACTGCTGGATCTCGAGCACGGCTATGCTCCGCCGTATTCCGAGGCGCTTGATCCTCTGCATCAACTGGCCGGCATGGCCCTGGCTCAAATGAATGGCATTAGCTTCACAAGCCCTTTGTCCCTGGAGACTGTGGCCCGGGAAGGTTCAAAGCTGCTGCTGGACGTGCGGGAGACCGAGGAATCGGTCGAGAAGCCTGTCTCCTCGTTTTTCTCCGATGTTGGGGCCGAGGTTGTAAACATTCCTCTCGAGGACCTCAGGTCCCGTCTCTCTGAACTTGACAGAACAAGGCCTCTCCTGGTTGTCTGCCAGCGGGGATCGCGTTCTTATCAGGCGGCGGTCGTTCTCCGGGCGGCCGGGTTTGAGAAGGTCGATATTCTGTCGGCCGGGTTGCAATCGCAGGCGTGGTGATGCATTATGCTCGGGTCTGAAATAAGATTGTACTTAGTAGTTGTAAGGTAGTCATTCAATGAGTCCCGGAAACTGGCGGCTGGCTTTCTGTGGAGCCAGCCACGCAACATCCACGCTGGAACAGCGTGAGCCGCTCCAGATCGGCACCGACGAACTGGGAAAGGCTAATGCGCTTTTTGGCGGTCTTCACCAGACTATGGAGTCGCTCGTTCTTTCAACGTGCAACCGAGTGGAGTTTTATTTTGTTGCCGGCTCAGACGTAGATCCGCTCGACGTGGTGGCGGAATTCTACAGGAAATTCAACGCTACTGATCTGACACCGCATCGAAATCTGTTCTCGACCAAGAAAGGCTCGCACGTGGCGGCTCATTTGTTTCGTGTGGCAGCCGGGCTCGATTCCATGGTGCTGGGCGAAAACCAGATTCTTGGTCAGTTAAGGGATGCATACAGCTCAGCCTGTGCCGTCAAGTCGGCCGGGAAGATCATCCACCGGCTGCTTCACCAGGCATTTCGGGCAGGAAAGCAAGTGCGCTCAGACACTGATATGGGTAAGGGTGCCTGCTCGGTGGCCGCAGCGGCGGTGGAGTTGCTGAGGGACAGCGCAGATATCCCCGACCGGCCGGTCATTCTCTTTGTCGGCGTGAACCGGATGATCAGTCTGGCTGCGGATCGCTTCAGTCGAAGTCATCATTCAAAACTGATATTTGCCAATCGTACCGAGGCCAAGGCCCACTCTCTTGCCTCAAAATTCAACGGCGAAGGCGCGAGCCTCGACAGGCTTACGGATATGATCACCGAGGCGGATGTTGTCTTCTCGTGCACCTCGGCAACTGAACCTATCATCACCGCCCGGATGCTGGAAGAAGTCGTCGGCAGGCGATCGGACCGCACGTGCGTCATCATGGATCTGGCCATTCCGCGCGATGTGGAGCGGCTTTCCGCAAGCTACCCGACCTTACAAGTGTACGATATGGATGATATAAAGAGATTAATCGCTCAGCAGCAGGAGCGGCGGGCCGAAGCAGTCCCGCAGGCGGAGGAAATCCTGCAGCAAAGACTGAGTGAATTCAAATACTGGTATCACCACGTGTTGCACGAGCCGATTTACAACGGACGCAGTAACACCCTTGAGGCAATACGCGAGGAGGAACTGGCTTCGATTGTCACAAAGCTTCCCCCCGAACTGCAAACAGAACTTAACAAGGCCAGCCGTCGACTTGTTGATCGCGTGATCAATATCGCCAGCCGCACGGCGGCCGGAGATTCAGAGAGAGAATAGTATGACCCTTAATTACATGCCGATCAACATTTCCATGAAGAAGCGGCGTTGCCTGGTTGTGGGCGGTGGACCGGTCGCTCTGCGCAAGGCAGAGAATCTGATGGACTACGAGACCGATCTCACCGTGATCGCACCAGAGATTCATGAGAAACTCCAGTATCATGCCGAGCGCGGCAAAGTCACTCTTGTAAAGAGAGAATATCAATCACCCGAGGCGTCCGGTTTCGGGATTGTCATTTCGGCGAGCGATGACCGGGAGGTGAACAAAAGGGTCGCTGCAGATTGCAGCGTGGCGGGGGTCCCGGTGAATGTTGTTGATGATCCAGCCCTGTGCGACTTCATCTTTCCGGCGGTGGTCAAGCGAGACTGCCTGACCGCGGCCATTGCAACCGACGGCAAGGCTCCCTTCGTGGCCGGACACCTGCGCACTATCATGGGCAATATTTTCCCGGAGCACTGGAGCAAACTGATGAGGCATGCGGTGGCGTTTCGCAAGAAGGTGCGCGAGCGCTGGGCGGAGGACCACGATAGAAAAATGGACTGCTATGCTCGTTTTCTTGAAGCTGACTGGAAAACGATGCTGAAAGAATCGAGTCCCGAAGAAATCGAGCGTGAGCTTGATAACATGCTGGAATCAGAAGAACCGCAGCCCGGTGACGCCCCGAAAGGATTCGAGGTCTGATGAGCCCTGAGAAAGACAATATCGGAACCGTCTACCTGGTTGGAGCCGGGCCGGGTGATCCTGATCTGGTGACGGTCAAGGGACAGCGGCTGCTCAGGGAGTGCGACGTCGTTGTGTACGACCATTTGATCCCGGACGAACTGATAGTCGCTCTGCCCGAGCGTGTGCGCCGGATATATGTCGGCAAGCAGGCCGGACATCACTCCCTGCCACAGGACAAACTGAATGAACTCCTGGCCAGACTGGCCGGTGATGGCAAGGACGTGGTCAGGCTGAAGGGGGGAGACCCTTTTGTCTTCGGACGCGGAGCCGAGGAAGCCCAGTATCTTAAGGATCGGAACATCCCGTTTGAAGTGGTGCCCGGAATAACCTCCGGGATGGCGGCGGCGGCGTACGCCGGGGTGCCGTGTACCGACAGGCGGGTGTCGTCTTATGTGACCTTCCTGACCGGTCACAAGGCTGTGGAAAAGAAGTACACGACAGTGCCTTGGGAGTGGCTGGCCAAGGCACAGAACGGAACCCTGATCATTTACATGGGCGTGAAAGAGTTGAAGAACAACGTGACACGGCTTCTGGATGGTGGCATGTCGCCTGATACGCCGGTGATTGGGATTGAGCGGGGGACGATGTCGACTCAGCGCACTATAAACGCGACGCTCTCACAGATTGTCACGAAAGCCACCGAGGCGAACTTGAAGCCGCCATCATTGTTCGTTGTCGGTGAGGCAGCAAAATTCCATGAGCAACTCGACTGGTTGAGCGGCAGACCACTGTCAAATATGAGGGTAATGGTCACGCGTCCGGCCGATCAGGCGGGAACACTCTATGCTGATCTAAGATCGCTCGGCGCCGAGGTGCTGGCATACCCCACGATTGCCACTGAGGCATCTCCCGATCGCAGCGCCTGGAGTCGGGTGAAAGATCTCAAAGCGGACGAACGCTGGCTGGTCTTTACCAGTGAAAACGGCGTGCGGTATTTCCTGGAGCAGTGGCAGGAAGTTGTCGGGGATTTTCGAAAACTCGGCGACTACAAGATCGCATCCGTCGGGACCGGCACCGCGTCGGCCTTAGACAGATACGGTTTTAAAGCTGACTTTGTGCCGTCGGTGGCAACGACGGCAGAACTGGCTGAGCAGTTGACAGAGTGTTTTGATATACAGGGCGCCACGGTTGTCCGGGTACGGGGCGATCTCGCTGATGACAGAGTGGAGAAGAGGCTCAAATCAGTCGGGGCGTCAGTCGTACCTCTGCAGGTGTACAAAACGTTGAAAGTCGCGTGGACGGCGGTGGCCAAGGAGAAGTTGTTTAAACATCCACCGCACGTCATCATGTTCACCAGCGGTTCAAGTGCCGATGGATTTGCGGCTAATCTATCCGATGATGAGCGGGAACGGGTTGCAGCCGAGGCGGTCATTTTGTCGATCGGTCCGATAACATCAAAGATCATCGAATCGCACGGTTTGAAAGTGTCTCTTGAAGCCGGGAAGCACAACATCCCGGCCATGATCGAGGAGTTGCTGGAGTACAGTCAGTCGAAGTCTGTGCGTTAACCAGCGGCGGGTGGGTCACCCGTTCTAAGGACTTTGCCTGGCCCCTGTCCGCATCTGCCTGACGGCTTCTTCAAGCGCCGACATATGTTCAACCTCGGAATAGAAGAGAGGAGAGGCGTCGATATTGTTCGCCTGATTGTGGCGGAGGACCTCGCCGCATGCGCCCGGGGGAGTGATGCCGGACATGAAAAACCCCGCAAACAGAGTCAGGCACGCAAGGCCAATCATGAAGCGGAAGCATCTTCGGATTGCGCCATTATCCATGCTTTTCTTACTCTCGTAGGTCAAGCGCCCTGGCGCTTGACTCTTGGCTGTCAAGCCGCAGGCGGCTTGACCTACAGTGTTACTTTCTATACTCTCAAATCGCATCAGCGAACAGCACCATAAAAGCTACAAAGGCCACGGTCAGGGTCAGGATCAGGTTGAACGACTGGCCGATTACATACAGGATCATAGGTTTGCCGCCCTCCATACGGCCAACCAGGTCCTTGAAGTTCGATTCCAGGCCTATCGATGTGAAAGCCAGGCAGAAAAACCAGCCGCGTAGAGTCCGTGTGATCGGGTTGATATATGAACCCTCAACGGCCGACACATCGCCTCCGGCCGCCGGTACGACTATGAACGAGAATAGCAGCGAGGCGGCCACGAACCCCAGCACGAATTTCGGGAAGCGGTACCATATCTCCATGGCGTTAGGTCTGGGACCGCCGGGCGTGCGATTTACTGAGGCCACCCAGTACAGGGCGATAGCGAAGGCAAGAAGGCCGATTAGGACATTCTGAATCATCTTGACCACGGCGGCCACTTGCTCGGCCTCCGGGCCCAGCATTGAACCGGCCGCCACGACGGCGCCGGTGGAATCGATGGTCCCACCCATCCAGGCGGCTCCGAGGATCGGGTTCATGTCGATGAACTTGATACCCAGGGGCATAAAGAACATCATCAGCACGGTAAAGATGAGCGTCATGCCCACGCCGAGGGTCAGATCTTCCTTCTTCGCCCGGCAGGCGGCAGCGGCCGCAATAGCTGCCGATACACCACAGACAGACGTAGCGCTGGCTATGATGATGCAGAGCTTCTTGTTTTTCATCTTCAGCCAGCGGGTACCGAATATGTACATGAAGATTACCACCACCGGGGTCACAATCCAGGCCACCATCAGGCCGGGCGGACCGAGGGAGAGGATCTTCTTGAACAGTACTTCCGCTCCGAGAAGGACCAGGCCGGTTTTGATGAACATCTCAGTCTTGGCACCGGACAACAGCCATCTTGGAGTGCCTATCGTGTTTGAAATCAGCAGGCCCACCAAAAGTGCCCACATGGCGTAACTGAGGCCCCAGTATTTGACGTTTTCCTGGTTCGCGATCCAGTAGGCCAGGCAGGAGAGCACGAATACACCCAGGAAACCGAGAAGGTACGTTCCGACCTTCTCCGTTTTCATGAAGGCGATTCCGATAGCTGTCAGCACCGCCAGCCCGATCATCAGGGCCAGCAGCGGGAGAATGATATTCCCGGTGGCAATTCCATCAGTGACTGTCATGAATGCGTCGAGCGGCCGGTCGGTCCATTTGCCGACCTTGGGTATCTTTGGAATCCACGCCAGCAAGGCACCGGCAATTATGATAAACCCGAACCAGATAGCCCAGTAATCTTCGTGCTTCCACAGAGAGCTGAAGTCTGTCTTCATGTCAAACCTCTTCGCGCTGTAAGCCGCATGCTGCAGTCGAGACCGTGTGTCTCGAGCATCAGCGCACAATATGCTCCCCTCGAGGTTGGCTGTGCAAGTTTTAACGCTTGTGATCAGCGCCGCTGCGTGTTCGTGGTTTCAGTCAGTGATCAGCTCGGCGATCCATCTTTCGTCGCCGACCCAGAGACCGATAACAGTCACCGGCAGGTTCCAGGATTTCACAACTTCCACGGCCTGGCGTGTCTGAATGATGCTTTCGTCTTTTGGAATAGGGTTTCCGGCGCAGTCACCATGAGCCACGACAGCTACGATTGAAGAGCCGTGTTTTTCGACGGATATGAGGACTTTGGACTTGATTGATTCTATCAGTTGACTGTCACCAGCAACGAGCGCCTTGGTCGGACCGGGCTCGGTAATCGTATCCACGTAATCGATCTGATAGTTGTCGGACAGGTATTTAAATACCGGTGCCTGTACTCGGCCGTCCATGCAGTTGATGGTCGTTCCAAACTTCCCGTGAGTTGATGTCATGTCTGATCCATCCTCGCCTGTTCGGGTCTTCGGGTTCGCGTCAGTCCTTGATGCGTCCTACCGTCCGCAGGTGTACCAGGGCAAGGGTGCGGTAGATCATATGGGCAAACTTCGAATACGGCATGTACCAGAGCAGGAAGAAGACACAAAGCAGGTGCAGGAAGTAAGAGACATAGGCCGCCGTGGCCATGTCTCCCCAGCGAAATAGCCAGGAGAGCATACCGGTCAGGCCGGTGAGCGAGATAATGTACAGGAAGAGGTAATCGGCATACCCGTTGGCACCCACCGCGTCCCTGTCGGCCCACCGTCTGAATACGAGCAAAGCACCTCCTATAACTAAGGCCAGGCCGCTCAGACCACCCAGGAACTTGACCGGGTGGGGCAGATCGATGGGCAGGGAGAGATAGGGATGCAGGCTATCCAGTCCGAGCAACTGGAGGTAATGGGGAATGAAAGCGAACACAAACACGGCTCCCGTGGTCACCATGGCGCCGGCAAACCCGTAGAACAGAAACAGGTGGCCGATAACCCGTGGTCGGTTGGCGTCGCAGTCCTTGAATTTAGAGTGGGCGAAGATCTCTTTGGCCGTCAGGACGAGGGCCTTGAGGAACGAAATCTGCCGACCCTCACCTGACTGTCCCAGGCCTTTCCAGAATCTGCTGAAGCCGATAGCTGCAAAGATGAAGATGATGATGTTACCGAAAACAAACAGCGCATCCACGGAACTGTGGGGCAGGAACAAGTTGAAATCAATAGTGCCACCGGCAAGAAACTGAAAGCCGCCGTTCTCCAGACGGGGAGCAAACAGCAAGATACAGGCAGCCAGCACTACAGCCGGGATGAGCAGCAGTAGCGGCAGGGCGGCCGGGCTCGATAGGGCTGACCCCATGAACGAAGGGAACGCGAAGTGCTTGTAGACATAAGTTCTGACGGCTGCAAGGACATCTCCCGGGCGAGCCGTACGGGGACAATATGTGCTGCAGTCGTTGCACTGATGACAGAGCCAGACATTGGGATCCCGGATCAAATCCTGACTCTGGCCCCAGCCGGCGAGGATCATCTCCCGCCGGGGGAACGGCCTGTCATCCGGAGAAAGGTTGCACACCGTAGCACAGGTCGCACATTGATAACATTTCTTAAGAGTCTCACCGCCAGCGCTCTTGATGTCCTGAATAAAACTCAGGTCGGGTTCCACAGTCCGACGTTCGGTCATGATCGTACTCCCTATCAGTTCGTGCTGCGTTTGCAGGCCCGAACAGCCTGTAACTTACCCAAACGCTCGGCGGTTAATGTAATACTCCCCGACCCGCCAGTAAAGTCTTTTTGTTACTTCTTTCACAATGTGTTACCGGTTGAGGCATGACTGGGCCCGGCCAGGATATTGTGAGGATGACCGGGCGAGGGACAGATTGACGGCTATGACAAGAAACAGGAGTACTTTTATCCGCTTTACAGAATTGGTCGAATCGGTGCTGGACCGACCGGGGGAAATCCGGGTTATTTCGTTGATCAGTAGCGGTTAATTGCCAGGGCTCGGTGCCTGAGGCAGCCCGGCGTAAGCCCTCACTAACCAGAGCCGGAGCGGCTTGTGTGGTGCTGAAATAGCTGTTTTCCCGATTAAACAGGACAGAATCACTCCTGTTACTTTCAGGAGGGGAACCCGGGCAGGGCTCAGGGCTGGTTTTTGTATCTGCAAAGGGCTGGGAGTCAGGATTTTCCGCTTGACAGGAAAGGCAGCGGAGGTTACATTGCGCGTCGCTCTCCGACAAGGCAGGTCGCTTGTACGTTTGAGACGGTCGGAGACCAAGAGACTTGTGAAAAAAATAACATAATGTATACATGAATTGAATCGCTGCCCAATTTCAGATTCCGGTTCCTGCAAATAAAATTGTGAAATATATAACAAAGTCGACGCACGACAACGAACCTGTTAATGGAGATACACAATGGCCAAAACTGGTCTGATATCACCGCACGCGAGTGATACGTTAAAGATTCTTCTTCTCGAGGGAAAAGCTCGGCAGGAAGAGCTGAAGAGAGCTGAGACATTGCCCAAAGTTGTAATGTCGACGCGCGAAACCGGAGATCTCATTTTCCTGGGTATCGGCGGTTTCACACCACTCGAGGGTTTCATGGGTCATGATGATTGGAAGGGCGTATGCGCCGACATGAAAATGTCCAACGGTGTGTTCTGGCCTATTCCGGTCACCCTGTCGCATGATAAGAAAGTCGATCCGGGAACTGACATTTGCCTTGTGTCAGGTGAGACTGACGAGATTATGGGCACCATGAAGGTGACCGAATCCTACCAGATCGACAAGGAATTTGAATGCAAGAATGTCTTCACTACCGCCGATCAAGAGCATCCGGGCGTGAAGACGGTCATGGCTCAGAAAGCCTGGAATCTGGCCGGACCGGTGAAGGTTCTGTCCGAAAGCTACTTCCCTGAGGAGTTCAAGGGCATCTACCAGCGCCCCGCTGAGAGCCGCAAGATTTTCGAGGAGAAGGGCTGGAAAACCATCGCCGCGCTTCAGTTGCGTAACCCGATGCATCGCTCCCACGAGTACCTGGCCAAAATCGCGATCGAGGTCAGTGACGGGCTTTACATTCACCAGTTGGTCGGCAAGCTTAAGGCCGGCGATATTCCGGCGGATGTCAGAGTTAAGTGCATCAACACCCTGGTTGAGGGATATTTCGACAAAGATCGGGTTGTCACCGGCGGGTATCCGCTTGACATGCGTTATGCCGGACCTCGTGAGGGTCTGCTCCACGCCGTCTTCCGGCAGAACTTCGGATGCACGCACATGATTATCGGTCGTGACCATGCCGGAGTCGGCAATTACTACGGTCCTTTTGATGCCCAGGATGTTTTCCACCAGTTGTGGGATGGTGCTCTTGAATGCAAGATGCTCCCCATCGACTGGACGTTCTGGTGCTACAAGTGCGGTGGCATGGCCTCGATGAAAACCTGCCCGCACGGCAAAGAGGATCGTCTTTTCCTTTCCGGCACGGCCCTGCGCAAGGCGCTGTCCGAGGCGGGTGATGTACCGGCCGAGTTCAGCCGTCCGGAGGTCCTGGCCATTCTCCGCGATTACTATGGAGGGATCAAGGAGGAAGACAAGGTTGAGGTGAAGATGCACGGTCATGCGACCGGAGATGCGAAGAGATAACAATAGGAAATAAGAAACAAGAATAGGGATTAATGAAACACCTGATCAGGAGGTATAAATGCCAAGTTATGTGATCCCTGATAAGTGTGATGGCTGCAAGGCGCTGGACAAGACTGCCTGCCAGTATGTTTGTCCGAACGACTTGATGGTCCTCGACAAAGAAAAAATGAAGGCGTACAACCAGGACCCGGCCATGTGCTGGGAGTGCATGTGCTGCGTGAAGATTTGCCCGGTGCAGGCGATGGAAGTACGCGGGTATGCGGATTTCGTTCCGCTGAAAGCTTTCGTGACTCCGCTGAGGAGTTCGGACAGCATTCTGTGGACCGTGAAATTCCGCAACGGAACACTCAAGCGGTTCAAGTTCCCGATCCGGACCACACCGGAAGGTTCGGCGGTACCCGATGGCGGCTTTGCCACCGGTACCGACGATTTGAAGAGCCCGCTTCTATTCACGGAGCCGGAATCAACCAAGTGTGGTGGACTTCCAAAGGTCAAGTGAGAAAGGAAGAGCAAGGATATGGCGAATTTCGAAACCGTAGAAGTCACCACTGATGTTCTGATCTGTGGTGGTGGGATGGCCGCGTGTGGAGCAGCTGTCGAAGCGGCTTACTGGGCCAAGAAAAACAACCTGAAGGTTACGCTGGTTGACAAGGCCGCGATGGACCGCTCCGGTGCTGTCGCTATGGGTCTGTCGGCCATCAACCAGTATGTTGATGTCAATTCCGGCGCCAACACCGTCGAGGATTATGTGGAATATGTTCGCAACGACCTGATGGGAATCACTCGTGAGGACCTGGTGGCCAATATTGCCAGGCACGTCGATTCCACGGTCCACCTCTTCGAGAAGTGGGGACTGCCCATCTGGACCGACGCGGACGGCAAGTATGTTCATGAGGGTCGCTGGCAGCTTATGATCAACGGCGAGTCTTACAAGGTTGTCGTTGCCGAGGCGGCTAAGAATGCCCTGGGCGCCGACAACATTTATGAACGTGTCTTTATTACTGAGCCGCTGGTTGACGATGCCGGAAACTGTGTCGGCGCGGTCGGCTTCAGTGTGCGCGAGAACAAGTTCTACGTCTTCAAGGCGAAGGCCGTGGTGGCTGCCATGGGTGGCGCGGTGCACGTCTTCAAGCCGCGTTCCAGCGGTGAAGGACTGGGTCGGTCATGGTATCCGCCCTTCAATTCGGGTGCCAGCGCCTACTTTACTATCAAGGCCGGAGCTGAGATGACCTGCCAGGAAGTCAGGTTTATCCCGGTTCGCTTCAAGGACGCCTACGGTCCGGTCGGCGCTTGGTTCCTCCTGTTCAAATCCCGTGCCACCAACGGCCTGGGTGAGAACTACATGGAAACCAGAAGGGATGAGCTTGAGAAGTGGAAGCCGTACGGCCTCGTGAAGCCGGTCCCGGCCAACCTGCGTAACTGGCTGATGATGCTGGACGTCATGGAAGGCAAGGGCCCGATTTACATGCGGACCGAAGAGGCCATCCAAAAGATCGTCGATGATGTTCCGGATCCGAAGGCCCAGAAGAAGAAGCTGAAGGAAGTCGAGTCCGAGGCTTGGGAAGATTTCCTTGATATGACCATCTCACAGGCCATTCTCTGGGCGGCGACCAACACCTTCCCGGAGGAAGCACCGTCTGAAATCGCAGCCTGCGAACCGTACTTCATCGGCTCCCACTCCGGCGCCTCTGGTGCCTGGGTGAGCGGCCCCGAAGATCTGGCCCCTGAAGAGTACTTCTGGGGTTACGCGAACATGACCACGGTCAAGGGTCTGTTTGCGGCCGGTGATGCTTCAGGTGCCTCCAGCCACAAATTCTCCTCCGGCTCCCACGCCGAGGGCAGAATCGCGGCCAAGTCAGCGGTGCGTTACGCAGTGGAGAACCCCAATATGGGCTCGGTTGATGGTGGTAAGATCGATGAACTAAAAGCCACTATTCTCAAGCCACTGGATCTGTTTGAGCAGTCCCAGGGTGGTAGCACCGATCCGGACGTCAACCCGAACTACATCCGTCCCAAGCAGTTTATGTTCAGACTGCAGAAGATCATGGATGAGTATGCCGGCGGCGTCAGCACCAACTTCACGACCAACGAGCAACTGCTCAACAAGGGTCTGGAGTTGCTGGACTTCCTGAGGGAAGATTCAGAGAGCCTGTGTGCTGAGGGCCATCATGAACTCATGCGCTGCTGGGAGAACATCCATCGGATGTGGCAGGCCGAAGCCCATGTTCGTACCATCCTGTTCCGTGACGAGACTCGCTGGCCGGGATATTACTTCCGGGCCGATCGTCCGGCCATGAAGGACGACTGGAAGGTCTTCGCTAATTGCAAGTACAATGCCGCCGACGGTAAATGGGAGATGATCAAGCGCGACATCAAAACCGTTTACTGATCGAGGATTGGACTGTGCTGAGATAAGGCCAAGCCCTCCGGGCCCTGCGGGTCTGGAGGGCTTTCCTTTAGTTGGCTTGACATCGAGGACCCGGAAACCAATTTGGTGTGTTACATGTTGAATGACTTATAAACCACTAGTGTGCCCTGAAGAATTATGGAAAACAACTCAACAAACTGCCCGCATTGTCAGACGCCGATGAAAAAATGGCTTCCCCCGGCAGAGTCCGGCTGGGATCCCAGGTTTCAGTATATCTGTTTCAATGACGACTGCCCTTACTATGCCAGGGGCTGGGAGTGGATGAAGAGTCAGTATCAACAGGCCGCCTCGTATCGCCACAGGTATGATCCCGAGACAGGTGAGTCAGGACCGATCGCGGTCTGGTCGCCGGATGCTCTCAGAGACCGCCTCGTTGATGAAGGAGGCCAGGAATGAACGAGATTCAGAGGTTTAAGGAAGAGATCCTGAAGGATTACCCGAGGCTGTCTGAGGACGACTCCTTTACTTTTTCCTGTCATCCCGGCGTACCCTGTTTCAACAACTGCTGCCGAGATGTCAATATCTTCCTCACACCTTATGACATCATACGGCTGAAAAACCGGCTGGGAATATCATCGCAGGAATTTCTCGACCGGTACACCCTTCTGCCGTTCGATAAAAATCTGAAATATCCTGTGACTCTCCTTCAAATGAGCGAAGATGAGAGTAAGGCCTGTCCCTTTGTAGGGGAGAATGGCTGTACGGTTTACGAGGACCGACCATGGTCCTGCCGGATGTACCCGTTGGGTATGGCTTCGCCCAGAGAAGAGGACAAGGCCGTTGAGAAGGAATTCTATTTCCTGCTGAAAGAGGATGTCTGTGAGGGGTTTGCCGAGAAGAAAGAACAGACTATCCGGGAATGGTTGATCGATCAGGGCATACTCGACTATAACGAGATGGGCGAGTATTTCAAAGATCTGACCCTTCACCCGTTCTTCGAAAAGGCCGAGAATCTCACACCGCCGAAAATCGAAATGTTCTTTCTGGTGTGCTACAACATCGATAAATTCCGCCGGTTTGTCTTCGACAGCACTTTTCTTAACAAGTTCGAAGTTGACGAGGAGGTGCTGGACAAGATCAAGCAAAGTGAGGTCGAACTTCTGAAATTCGGGTACCAGTGGCTGCGTTTTTCGCTTTTCGGGGAGAAGACGATGAAGGTCAGGACTGACGTCCTTGAAGATAAGAAAAAAGAACTCAAGATGAAGCAGAAGCTGAAGTGATGTGACGACTTTGATTGTACGGAGGATTAGATGAGCCTATTGCAGGTCCTTAGCTACCTGGCCGTCCTGATTTTCATAATATCGGTCGCGGCCAAGATGATTCGGATAGCGCGAATGCCGCTCCACCTGAGGTGGGACCTGTATCCGATCCCGCACGAAAAGGGTAAAGCTGAATACGGCGGTTCTTACTTCGAGACGGTGGACTGGTGGACCAAACCGAAGAACATCTCGCTTATCAGTGAATTGAAGGAGATGCTCAAGGAAATAGTTCTTATCCAGTCCGTTTATGAAAACAACCGGCCGTTATGGGTGTTTTCCTTTCCCTTCCATTTCGGGATGTACTGCCTGATCGCGTTTGTGGTTCTGCTGGGCGTTGGTGCGATACTCAGCGCAGCCGGAGTGGAAGTATCTGCGGCTTCATCGAGCGTGATTACAGTGATTCTGCATCATCTCACAGTTACGCTGGGAACGGCTGGCTGGCTGTTGAGTGCGGTGGGGGCCTTTGGTCTGCTTCTCTTAAGAACATTCGCATCGCAATTGCGGCGGGCGGCGGTACTCAGTGACTACGTCAACCTGCTTTTCCTTCTGGCGGTATTCGTGACAGGCTACTGGACCTATCAGACTGCTGACCCGGCCTATGCCCAACTTCGGGGTTACATTCAAAGCCTGATCACGTTTCAACCGGCCGCTCCTCTTTCGGGAGCCGGTTCGGTCCTGGTGTGGTTGACAGTAGCCCTGCTGGTATATTTTCCCTTTACTCACATGACTCACATGTTCGGCAAGTACTTCACGTATCACAAGGTCAGATGGGAGGACGAACCCAACCAGCCGGGTGGCAGCGTGGAGAAAGCTGTTGCCGAGTCCCTGGGCCGCCGGGTTACCTGGAACGCCCCGCACGTCAAGACAGGAGGTACCTGGGCTGAAGCCGCGACTGCATCGGAGGAGAACGACAAAGATGAGTAAGAATAAGACGAGCATCAAGGACTTCAGCCACAAACCGGGCCAACTCGTTGAACTGGATCAGTCAGGGTTCTTGCCGCTTCCCCCTCCATACGATAAGCTGGACCTTGAACCGAAGCTGAAACCGCTTTCCGACGAAAAGCGCAAGCAAGTCGAGTGTGATCTTGATGGTGTGACAGGCTTCAAATTTCCTCGTCCTGAAACGGACGAAGAGAAGGCCAAACTTGTCGAGCAGTTTCTCTCCGGTCTGAAAAAGCTCTTTGATAAGAACAACAACTGGACCTTTATCCAGCCGCTTCTTCTCACGATGGAGTACTGTGCCAAGTGCCAGACCTGTGCGTCGGCGTGTCCGATCTATAACGAATCGGGCCAGATCGAGATTTATCGTCCCACCTATCGTTCCGACATTATGCGGCGTCTGTACAAAAAATATGTGAAAACAGGGGGCAAGTTCTTCGCTCCTCTGTCGGGCAACGATATCGACGCCACCTGGACCATGATCGCTCGTCTTATGGAGCTGTGTTATCGGTGCACGATCTGTCGGCGGTGTGCGCAAACCTGCCCCATCGGTGTGGACAATGCCCTGGTCACGCGGGAACTGCGCAAGATATTCAGTCAGGAGATGGGTATCGCGGTGGAGCCGCTGCATAAAAAGGGATCGGTGCAGCAGCTCAAAACAGGATCTTCAACGGCCATGTCTCCGCAGGCGTATCTCGATAATGTCGAGTTTCTCGAAGAAGAGGTCGAGGAACGGGCCGGGATGAAGTTCAAGTGGCCGATGGATAAGGCCGGTGCCGATATACTGCTGATTCATAATGCAGGTGAGTATCTTGCGTGGCCCGAAAACCCCGAAGCGTTTGCGATCATCCTCGAGGCGGCCGGGATCAGTTACACGCTATCCAGTGAGTTGCTTGCTTATGACGGCGTCAACTACGGGACCTGGTACGATGATGTGCAGTTTGCCAAGGTGGCTCTCAAGCACCTTCAGGCGGCGAAGAACCTGGGCGTCAAGAAGATCGTCATTGGTGAGTGCGGTCATGCCCATAAGGCCCTGACCGTGATTGCAGACCGGGTGGCTCCCGGAGAGTTGAATATACCTCGCGAAAGTTCCATGACACTGCTGGCCGATATCGTCAAGAGCGGCAAGCTCAAGCTCGATGCTTCACGCAATGACGACCTCACCACGACTCTGCACGATCCGTGCAATCTGGTTCGCTTGATGGGTGTTGTCGAGCCGCAGCGCGAAGTGCTCAGGGCGGTCAGCAATAATTTTCGCGAGATGGAACCGCACGGCGTGAAGAACTACTGCTGCGGCGGCGGCTCAGGCTTCGCCATCACCCAGGACCTGAACTTCCCTGACTGGAGGCAGATACTATCCGGCCGGGCCAAGCTGCGCCAGGTGCTGGATGTCTTTCAGGATATCATTGGTCCTGAACACAAGAAATACGTCTGTGCACCGTGCTCAAACTGTAAGGGCGCCATGCGTGACATGTTTGCGGCTTACGGTCTGTTTGAGCGGTGCAACATTCTGTACGGCGGGCTGGTGGAACTGGTCGTGAACGCCATGACCGATATCGAAAAGCCCTTTCTCGAATGGGAGTGGCACTAGCAGCTATCCTGGCGGGTTCGGAGACGGACCCGCCCTACTAGCTCTTGACAATCATCCGGGGGACTATGTTAATTACAGCCATGAGCACGCTCGGGCGGCTGGCAGCCATTGCGGGATTGACTTCCATAGTGTACATGGGGTGCGGTACGAGTCATCAGTTCTTGCCCGGTATGCCTTTGGAGAAGAAAGAATGGATGATATCAGTGGTCTGGCATTATGATATGAACAGGCTTGTTAAACCTCGATCACTGGTCTTCCCTGAGGTAAATGCCTATATCGGTATTGGAAAGGACTACAACTTTGGATTCGGGGCAGCCTGGCCTTTCTTTGTCAATCATCTGTCGATTGCCAGATACTACTCTGAGACGGATGAGAACTACTGGGCGGGATATTTCCATTTGAACGGCATTCTAAGTCCATACTTTAATCCTCATCTTGAAATAGGCGGCCTTTACAGTGAGAACAACGGTGGTTTCAGGCAGAATTTCTCATTGGGGTTGGCTTATGGGCAGGGAGCCATCTGGAACTTTGGTCGGCCGAACGCCCGATACTACTGTGCATCTCGAGGGCTCACACCTGTACTGAAATATGGCATCTATGGAAAGAACACGGGCCTTTCATGGTCGCACTATTATGGTCAGGCTCGGCTGGCCATTGAGGCTTCCTTTCCCGATCTTGAATCAAACCATGATACAGTAGTGTTTGTTCGTGCGCATGAGGTAAACTCTGTGCGACGGATCGACGACTACGGTGATGTACGGTGCATCTTTCTTTCAAACGGTGACTCTGTGATTCTGCAGGCGAGGCAATTCTATGGAGATGAACTCTACATTCCTGAGGATGAATTTCAGCACTGGTGCCGAAGCGAGTTCAACAAGTATGAAATAGGCGATCGATGGGACCATGCCTGGGCTATTGTGAATATGGACGATGTTGCGGCGAGGTGGGAACAGGGTGAAGATATCGTGATTATGCGGTACCCGCAGGAGTTGGTAAACCGGGTCAAGAGTCTGCCCAGTTGGAAGGTCGACAATTCGTTCGGGTGGGCCATAATGGCGTTTACTGACTGGAAATAGCCAGCCTTATCCTGGCTGGTTCGGAGACGGACCCGCCCTAC
>CP070824.1:1954016-1956933 GCA_020344395.1 Candidatus Zixiibacteriota bacterium
CAGACCTTTATGACCCTGATTCCCGAAGCCGACCGCAACCAGGTAAAAGATCACTTCAAGACCATCAGTCGCGAGCACCCCGTTGAAACACATGAGCATCGCGTTCTCGCTCCCGATGGCGAACTGCACTGGCAGCGCTGGACCAACCGCGCCATCTACGATGACGACGGAGTTCTGATCGAATATCTTTCCGTCGGCCGCGACATCACCGAACGGAAACGAGCCGAGCAGGCTCTGGAAGCTTCGGAAGCTTTATATCGATCCACCATCGACTCGATGAGCGATCTGATCCACGTGGTCGACGCCAATCTCCGCCTGACGCTGGTCAACAACACCTTTCGCGAGTGGAGCGGCAAACTGGGTCTGCCCGCTTACGCCGTCGGCCTCAATGTCTTCGATGTCTTCCCGTTCTTGAATGACACCGTCCGCCGGGAATACGAGCAGGTCTTCCGCACCGGTGAAATGCTAATGACGGAAGAAACCCACACCGTCGGCGGTCGGAGTATCGCCACCGAAACGCGAAAAATCCCCGTCACAGAACGAGGCGCCACTGTTCGAGTGGTCACCATCGTTAGAGACATCACCGAACGCCGGAAAGCTCAGGAAGCCCTTCAATACCGCCTCGACTTCGAGCATCTGATAATGTCCCTGTCATCCCGTTTTATCTCCGTGCCCCTCGATCACATCGACGACAACATCGTCAATGCCCTTAGCGCGGTCGGGTTGTTTACTCAGGCTGACCGCTGCTACGTGTTCCTCCTGTCTGATGATCGAACGACGATGGACAACACCCACGAGTGGTGCGCCGAAGGAATCGCTTCGCACATCGACCAACTGAAGAACCTGCCCACCGAGGCTTTTGACTACTCGCTCAGGACCATGCTGAAAGGTGAAGCCTTCCATATCCCCCGGGTGGCCGACCTGCCTGACGAGGCGGCGGCCGAAAAAGCTGAATTCGAACGAGAGAATATTCAATCGGTCCTCTGCGTGCCGATGATGCGGCGGGGAAAGATTATCGGTTTTGTGGGCTTCGACTCGGAGCGGAAGGAAAAGGTTTGGACCGTCGATGAGATCGGGTTGCTGAAGGTAGTAGGCGAAATGCTGAGCACGGCCCTGGAGCGGCAGCAGGTCGAACAGGAACTGCGCGACAGTGAACAGCGATTTCGGACGGTCGCCGACTTTACCTACGACTGGGAATACTGGCTGGGCGCCGACGGCAAATGCGTCTATGTTACGCCCTCATGCGAAACAACTACCGGCTATACCGCTCAGGAGTTCGCGCAGGACTTCGGTATCTTGCGGCGGATCGTTCATAACGATGATCTGCCCGTGCTGGACCGCCATCTCCAGGACGAGAATGAGCCGGGCAGGGTCACCTCAATAGACTTCCGCATTACCACCCGGGGCGGCGAGGAGCGGTGGATCAACCATGTTTGCCAGCCGGTTTTTGCCGACGACGGGACCTATCTGGGACGGCGAGCGAGCAACCACGACATCACCGAGCGGAAATATGCCGAAGAAGCCCTCCGGCACGAACGAGACAAGGCCCAAACCTATCTGGATGTCGCCGGGACCATGCTCATGGCGCTGGATACTGACGAGAGGGTGGTTCTGGTCAACCGGCGAGGGTGCGAATTGCTCGGGTACGACGAGGACAGGATCGTCGGGACCAACTGGTTCGATAACTACGTGCCGGAGCGCCATCGCGGACCGGTTCGTTCCCTTTACCATAAGATGATCAATGGCGGCGAATTCAAGGCCGACTACTTCGAAAACCAGGTGGTGACCGCTGACGGCGAAGAAAAAATGATGGCCTGGTATAATACCGTGCTTTACGATGACTTGGGCCGTATCAAGGGTACTCTCAGCTCCGGTCTCGATATTACCGAGAGCCGCCGAATACAGAAAGTCCAGGCCGCCTTGTTCGAGATCTCCGAAGCCACCAACCTGTCCCAGAACCTGGAAGAATTGCTCAAGACCATTCACCGGATCCTGGGTACCCTGATTGACACCACCAACTTCTATGTCGCTCTCTACGACAAGGATAACGACAGCTACACTTTCCCGTATATCGTCGACCAGTATGAACAACAACTGCCCTCAAGCCCGGAACAACTGAAGAAGACGCTGACCGACTACGTCCGGAGAACCGGACTTCCCCTTCTGGCGGACGGCAAGGTCGACAGGCAACTGGAAGCCGAGGGAGAGGTGGCCGTAGTGGGACAACCGTCCGAAATATGGCTCGGTGTGCCGCTGAAGATTGCCGATGGAGTGATCGGCGTTGTTGCCGTCCAGAGTTACACCGATCCCAACCTCTACAAGGAATCAGACATGGATCTGATGACCTTCGTATCGGGTCACATTACCATGGCCATTCAGCGTAAGCTGGCTGACGATGCTCTGGGTGAAAGTGAAAAGCTGCACCGAAGTCTTGTGGAGACGATGAGTGAGGGTCTGGTTGTCCTGGATCACGAAGGCCGGGTCACCTTTGCCAACAAGAAGTTGTGTGAGCTGCTCGGCGTGAGCCGCAATGAAATCACGGGCAGCACGCTCCGGGAGTATCTCGACAACGAGAATTGGTCGCTCGTCCAGCAACAACTGCAGGATTGCCAGAAAGGTGCTCACGAATCTTATGAGATACAGTGGCTCAGAGGTGACGAAGGGGAGGTGACAACCATCGTTTCGCCCGAGGCGGTTAGTGACGCCGATGGCCGCACAATCGGCTCCTTTGCCGTGATTACCGATATCTCCGAATGGAAGAGAGCTGAAGACAAACTGCGGCAGGCTTCCGCCCTGCTCCGGACCGAGCGCGAGGCTCTAACCCAGAAGAACATTGCCCTGAAGGAAATCCTGGACCACATCGAAAAGGAAAGACAGGATTACAAACAGGGAATCTGCCAGGACGTGCGTAGCGCCC
>CP070824.1:1957033-1962537 GCA_020344395.1 Candidatus Zixiibacteriota bacterium
GGTCCACCGGTGAGCCGGTTTCATCAAGGTATTCTCTTCGCACAACGACACCGCGGTCATATTCGAGTAACATCGGTGCTGTCGGGACACCGCTCGCCTGCCAGTAGTAAAAGCATGGGCCTTGACCATCGATCTGGATAGTGATCTTCCGTCCCCCCATATCTTCGGAACTCACCGAGAAGTCTGTCGCATCGATTCTGTAGCTCTCGCCGCCTTCGATGCTCACCTTGCCTACAAAGTCAGCCGGCTCGGTACGACTGAAGTACTTGCCGAGTGACACCAGGGCAAACGCGGTGGCCTGAGTGTTGTACCAGCGATTGAAGCGCGCCTGCTCGAGAAGTGACTTTGCCAGTGCTGCCGTGGATGGATTGTGCGGGTCCACTTCGAGCAAGAGGTCAAGCAGAATAGCATTGGTGCGCACGCCGGACGAAAAGTTGCCTCCGTGGTCGGGTTCCGACAGATCGGGTTGGATGTCAAACGGTACTATCTCTCTGGCGTGGTCGACATCACCAGCAAGCGCCAGGGCCGCGGCTAACTGGTAGGCGGAATAAGGTGGTAATTCGATTGAGTTGACGGTCGACAGAAAATTGAACTCCTTCTTTTCAAGTTCACCAGCTTTGGCCAGGGCCAGACAGGCATAGATGCGGTGCTCCGTGGTGACATCGCTGAATTGACGGTTGCGGGCAATATTCTCCAGAAACCGCACCGCCTTCTTATAGCCGGATTTTTCAACGTCGTAACCGGCAAGTTTGGCCTCGATCAGGAAGTGTGCGGCGTATATGGACGACCAGTGGTGAATGCGCTCGGAGCCAGGCCAATAGGAAAAGGCACCGCTGCTCTGCTGGAAGCGCAGGAGCCTGTCGATACCCTCGGCCAGGTAATACTCGTGACCCCTTCCTCCAAACAGTTCAGGCCTCACGACTTTTGCCAGATCATCAAAATAAAGCAGCGGAAAAAGCGCCGAGGTAGTCTGCTCGACACAGCCATATGGATATCGCAGGAGATATTCTATGTTGCGCGCAAATTGGACGGCTCCGAGGGACGAGGTACGAAGAATGTACTCGCCCGTTCCCTCGACCCAGCCGCCAGGCAGGGTGAAGACAGCCGGGGAATCTGCCTGAACTACACCCGAACCGAACTCGGTTGTCAGCGATACCGCCGGACGATTGGCCAGCTCAAACGATACGTGCGATTCTTCTGTCCCGGCACGGGCATGGATATTCACATCAATTTTTCCGGGCGCGAGTCCACTCTTGAATCCGAAAATGACCGAGCCCTGCTGACGGCGCTCCAAAAACACCTGCTGGGATGAGCTGGCGGTAAGTTCCGCGGCACCGGCGATATCAGCGTCAACGAGAATAGTGGCGGCCGTGTCCAGCCCGTTGAACACAGTCACCAATCCGTTTACCTCATCACCCGGTGAAACAAAACGCGGGAAGCTTTCCTGGATGATGATCGGTTCTCTGACCAGCAGGCTGGATGAAGACGAGCCAAACCGGTCGTCGTCGCCTGCCACCGCCATCACTATAAGTTGCCCATTAAACTCAGGCACGTCGAAATCAACTCGGGCTCGACCGGTTGAATCGACGCCGACGACCCCACTCCAGAGCGAGACGACATTGACTCGACGGGCAGCAAACGGATTCAGGTGTCTCATTTGACGGTCTGCAGCCACACCGCCGGGCGGAGAAAGATGACTGCCGGCTCGTTCGGTCTCAGGATAGACCAGCGAGTACAGATCGTAGCCGTTCAGCGCCGGCCGCCTCTTGCCATAGAAGAAGCCAAAGGGATCAGGGGTTGTAAAATCAGTCAGCTGCAGAATCCCGGCATCAACCGCCGCCACGGTTAACACCGTCTCGTGCGAGCCGTTGGTGGTGATACCGAGCGAGAGCGTGGAACGCGGCCTGACCTCTGCAGGAGCCTCGACAACCATATCCAGTCGCCGATCGCGGGCCGTCACCATCAATGGCACCATGCCAAACGCCCGGGCAGGCGCATACTTGTGGATGTCCCCCGCCGGACGAATGAGGGTGGCCGATATGTAAACGTTCGGCGAGTAATCACGCTTCACTGGAATTTTGATCTCGGCTGTGTTCTCCGGCAAATCGACAATCAGGTAATCCTGGACGGCTTCGTTTTCAATGGTTACCAGAACGCGGCCGCTGAACGGAGCACGCACCTGCAACCTGGCTCTTGAACCCGGCAGGTAGTCTGATTGATCGAGGTCGAGCTGCAACCGATCCGGTTCGGCCAGCGACCAGGGCACCCTGCCCCAGCCGGTAGCAAAGAACTGTATGTCAGCGGCGTGGCCGCTCTCTCTGTCCGTTACGACAATCTGATAACGGCCGTAGTCAGCAGGTGTGAACGAGGCTGTCGCACCGTCAGCATCGATAGATACCCACAGGCTGTCAATCGGCTCCACTGTCTGTTCCGAGACAAACCGATAGCTGCCATCAGATTGTCGCTGCAACATCGAATTGTATACCAGGCGTGAAAACATCACTTCGACAGAATCCGCCGTCACCGACTGACCGTCCGGGTGGAGCACTATGATATGTGCATTAACCGGCTCGCCGATCCTGGCGTATCCTTCCAGGTCTGTTCGTATTCCAACGTACCTCCCGTACGGATACACTGTCGCACTTGCGTTGGAGCTGACAGATCGTCCACCAGCCTCAGAGACAGTGGCCCACACTGTAGCCGATAGTTGGCCCGGCGGACGGTGCCCCTCGGCGACAACGTGCTGAAATCTCACCATGCCGGAATCGGACAGTTGCGTCTCTCCCAGAGCTGTCTTCTTTACTGACGATTCGCGGTCGGACTCTCGGAAACTGTAGGCGGCGTACCCGACCGGCCGGAAATCCTGTGGCGAGAGAATGATCTCGGAGGTCACTTTGCATCCCGCTGCCGGGGCGCCATAGAGCATATGGCCATTCACGGTTACGCTTATCGTATCGCCGGTCTGATAGAGTGACCGATCCGTCTCTACCGTCACCTTGATGCGATCCGGCACAAATTCTTCCACGAGAAAGCCGGCCTGACCCAGAACATGATCATCTGAAAGGGATGCCGTGACCTGGTAGCGGCCGGTAAGTATGTCGGCCGGCAGATTGATATCAATGCTGCTCATGGTCTGATCTGCCGTCAGGCGATACTCACGAAAAGCTCGTCCTCGCGGATCCGCGATTTTCACAAGGTACGGAAAAGATGCCGGCCGCGCGCCATCTTCCCCACGTACCATCGCCACCAGATGAGCAGTCTCACCGGGTCGAAATACACCCCGATCCATGTAAAGAAAGGCCTCATACCCCTCAGTCAGATATGGACGCCCGGACACATCGAAATCACCTGTAGGGAGACGAGTGTTGTCCAATCGAAGGTACGATAGGTCACCGTCCTTCTCGACGGTGATAAGAAACGGCTGGAAGCCCTCGATCTGATCGGTAATGTCAGCAAAGACCACCACGCCTTTCGAGTTCGTGCGGCCTTCCAACAACAACTGGTTGTTGCGAGAGAACAACTTGACAGTTGCCCTGCTGACCGGCTCGGCTTGTGACAGAGTGTTGGTCCAAACCATGAGGTAGCTCTCCGACATTCGAGCCATCACCCCGAGGTCGGTGATCATCACATGCCGCGAATCGGAGGTCCAGCGCCTTGTCTTGGTGCGGGCCGAGACAATAAAGACACCACGAAGGGTATCGCCGATGATGGCACCGACATCGACGGTGGATATCAGCTCCTGGTTTTTCCGAGCTTCCAGCGGGAAATCCATGACGAACGAACTACGACCGAAAGGGTCCTTGGATCCCCGGGACCGTCCACCCCGGTCGGCACCGGTGGCCATGTAAGTTACCAGGTTATTTGCAAACACCTGGCTGATTTCGATCGTGAGAGTGTCAACATTAGTAGTAGCAATTTCCAACAGGCGACTGCCGTCACTTGGCAGATAAAGGCCCGGTGAAGTGAATCGGATCGATGGCGGCAGGTCGCCCATCTGAACCCTGCCGGAATAATCGCGCTCCAGCAGGGCACCGTCGTTTGACATAAGGCCGGCTGCGATGTTGACGGTGTAAACTGCCTGTGGTTTGAAATAGCCGCGCAGCAGGGCCCCTCTCCAACTCCTTTCCACAGTGAATGGCACAGTCGGGTCGAGGCTCACGTGGTTACGGATCTCTTCAGTAGGGACAGGGGCCGAAAACTGCAGGACGATTGATCCCTGTTTTCCGGGACGTTGTGCCTGGACCTGCTCCACCCATAAATCCAGTCGCGGATTGCGAGGAACTTTCATGGTATAGGTATAGTCCGCAGCGAGGCCCAGCCCGCATCCAGCACACCGAAGCCCCTGCTGGATTGTCACCTGGTACTGTTGCTCACCTTTACGAAGATCGAACGGTTCGGTGGCCAGACGAAACTGACTGGCTTCAGGCGTCAATGGTGTCCCGTCGAGGGCGGAGTCTGGCCAGATCACCGACAGTGTGGAACGAGTGGCGTCCCGGTGGCCTTCTATGTGCAGTGCCCTCTGCAACTGCTGTCGTTCCACAGGGTAGTTGAATTCGAGTTCGAACAGCAAGCGGGCCTGACGGGGATTCCCGCGGGTTCGCTGTGCGCTGTATCGGACGACCTCGACTGCGAGAGGCGGCGTGCGGAAGCTAAATTTCTGATCCTGGCCAATCGCGTTGCCATTGACGTAACCACCGCCGGCCCTTACGATCACCTGGTACTGTGTGGCCGGACGCAGGGGCTGGCCGGGATAGATCATTAACACATCGGTAGCTGCCCAGCGCGCCTGTCCCGGGATGTCCGGTGAAAACTCTACCGGGATGCGATGCACGGGACGGTTCAGGCTGTCCCGTGGTACCAGATCATTTGAAAACTTGATGGCAATATTCGTAGCCGGTTGCACTGTGCCCCGGGTACTGAGCGATTCCACCCGAACATTGTGGTCCGGTTTTGGACCGGGGACATCGGCCCAGAGACCAAAGCCCGCCAGTGAAACAGCAACGACAGTTGCAGCTGCAACCATACGTCGACGACTCACCACCATACTGCGAAGATGCAGAAACATGGATTCCCTCCTTAGGATAATGCTAATATGTCTAGAACCGGTTCAGGGAATCAAGCCCCAAGCCCAATTGTTCTGATGGTTATACTGTCGACAATGCAGTTCGGTTCACTCTGATTTGCGCGAGTGTCACATAAATCAGATCATGCGGATAAAACGGCCCCCGCCCCGCTCAATAAGGATAAAACACAAAGAACAACAGCGACAGCAGACCCAGAACCCAGGCTCCTGGCTGAACTTCACGCGCCCGGCCGGAAACCAGCTTCATGAGCGGGTAAACCACAAATCCAGCCGTCATCCCCACACCGAGATTGTAGGAAAAGCTCATCATAACAATCACACAGAAAGCTGGAATCGACTCGGTGAGATCGTCAAAATTGAACCTGGCGATCGGTGATAACATGAGAAGGCCGACAAAGATAACCGCAGCGCCATAAGCACA
>CP070824.1:1962637-1965844 GCA_020344395.1 Candidatus Zixiibacteriota bacterium
TGTTGTATTGGCTAGCTTTCTTTCTGGATTCTTCGATGTCTTCTCAGTGGTATAGATAAGCTGATCGGCCTCATTGCGAGCCTGAATCAGGTCGGACTTCTGCTTGTCTTCGTCCGCATACTTCTCGGCATCGTTGACCATACGGTTGATCTCATCGTCGGATAGTCCCGACGAAACCTCGATCTTGATCGACTGCTCCTTACCGGTGGCCATGTCTTTGGCCGAGACGTGGACAATGCCGTTGGCGTCGATATCAAAGGTGACTTCAATCTGCGGCATGCCGCGTGGAGCCGGTGGAATTCCCACCAGGTCAAACTTGCCGAGAGTCCGGTTGTCGACAGCCATCTTGCGCTCACCCTGGAGCACGTGAATCGACACCGCTGGCTGGTTATCGGCAGCCGTTGAAAATATCTGCGATTTCTTGGACGGGATAGTCGTGTTCCGCTCGATCAAGGTTGTCATGACACCACCCAGTGTTTCGATGCCGAGCGAAAGGGGTGTCACGTCGAGCAGCACGATATCCTGCATGTCGCCGGTCAACACACCCGCCTGGATGGCCGCCCCGATGGCCACCACCTCGTCCGGATTGACACCCTTGTGCGGGTCTTTGCCGAACATTTCTTTGACCGTCTCCACGACCTTGGGCATGCGGGTCATGCCACCGACCAGCACCACTTCGTCAACTTCGCCGAATGACAACTTGGCGTCGGACAGCGCCGCTCTGCATGGCCCCACCGTCCGCTGGATAAGATGGTCACACAACTGCTCGAACTTGGCCCGCGTCAGGGTCAGGTCGAGATGCTTGGGGCCGGCCTGGTCGGCGGTGATGAACGGAAGATTGATATTCGTCTGCATGGTGGACGACAACTCTATCTTCGCCTTCTCACCGGCCTCTTTGAGCCGCTGGAGAGCCATGCGATCCTTTCGCAGGTCGATCCCCTGCGACTTCTGGAATTCCTCAGCCATCCAGTCAATGATGACCTGATCGAAGTCGTCACCACCCAGGTGAGTATCGCCGTTGGTAGATCGGACTTCAAAAACACCGTCTCCGATCTCCAGGATGGAGATGTCAAAAGTCCCTCCACCAAGATCATACACCGCGATCTTCTCGTTGGCTTTCTTCTGAAGGCCATACGCCAGCGATGCTGCGGTCGGCTCATTGATGATTCTCAGGACTTCAAGCCCGGCGATCTTGCCTGCATCCTTGGTGGCCTGCCGTTGCGAATCATTGAAATACGCGGGCACAGTGATCACAGCCTGCTTTACTTCCTCGCCGAGGTAGGCCTCGGCCGCTTTCTTGAGATACTGAAGCGTCATAGCGGATATTTCCGGCGGCGTGAGTTTGTTGCCACCGGCTTCCACCAGCACATTGCCTTTGTCGTCCTCAACGATTTTGTATGGAACGATCTTTTCCTCGGAGTCAACCTCGTGGTGACGACGTCCCATAAATCGCTTGATGGAGAAAATCGTGTTCTCCGGGTTTGTGACCGCCTGTCGTTTGGCCGCCGCGCCGATCAAGCGCTCTCCATCTTTGGCGAAAGCCACCACTGACGGCGTCGTCCGTGCCCCTTCCTGGTTGGGAATAACGACTGGTTCCTTCCCCTCGAGGATGGCCACACACGAATTGGTGGTGCCAAGATCAATACCGATTACCTTTCCCATTGTTTATCTCCTCTGAATAATTTCACTTCTCATCTACTCTGCTTCGTTTTGACCCTCAGTCTCTTCAGCCTCATTTGGCTTGCCTCTGCTCACAGCCACCTTACTGTGGCGGAGCACCCGCGGACCGATCTTGTATCCCTTGCTGATTTCCTCCGCTACGGTTCCTTCGTCGTGCTCCTCGGAGGCAATCTGCATGAGCGCTTCATGAAGATTAGGATCGAACGCCTGCCCGACCGCTTCGATCGGCCTGACATCATATCTCTCAAGAATCGTAACGAGTTGCTTGTATATCATCTCCATGCCCTGACCGAGCGCCTCGGGACTCGAATTGTCACCGCTGTGCTGAAGAGCCCGCTCAAAGTTGTCAACCACGTCAAGCAGCTCAGACAGCAAACGGTCGTTGGCGGTGCGAAGCATATCCTCAACCATTCGGGCTGAGCGCTTGCGGGAGTTGTCAAGCTCCGCCTGGGCACGCAACAGCTTGTCTTCGAGTTCGGCGACCCTGGCCGCAAGCTTCTCTTCCTCCGTCAACTCCGGTTTGGGCGTCTCGACTTCAGGTTCCCGTGCCTGCTCGTCTGTGCTGGCTGTCTCTTCCGGCTCCGGCTCGGCCGTAGTTTCAGCCTGGTCGGTAGACTCCTCTTCGTCGCCGCCTATATTGATCCTGACTTCCTTATCCTTCGCCATTCCTCAGCTATCCTTGTGGTTGCTTATTCCGGTGAGAACTTCCGTAATCGACCTCGCCGCGTACTCAACTATTGAAACCGCCTTTGCGTATGGCATGCGCGTCGGACCGATAATGCCGATCGTGCCTGTGACATTGCCCACTCGATAAGCAGACTTGACCAGCGAACAGTCCACAATCTGGTCGATCTTACTCTCTTTACCTATGGTAATTATCAATCCTTCTTCCTCAGTCTGACTCAAAAGCTCTGATAGGATTCTCCTCTCCTCGAGGAGTTGCATCAACTGCGACACCTTCTTGCGGTCAGTGAACTCCGGCTTGGCCAGCAAAACATCGGTGCCGGCAATTTTCAGATCCTCCGAGTGATCCTCGGTCCATATTTTGTCACCTGAATCAAGGACAAGCTGGAGCAGACGTCCCTTCCCGGAGACGTCCGCGACCCTTTCCGATATAGTCCGCCTGATCTCCTGCAAAGTCAGCCCGGCCAGTCGCTCATTGAGCAGGCCCTCGACATCCTGCAACTCCCCTCTCCTGAAGGCAACTTCCACTTCGACAATGACCGAGCGGGCCAGACCGGATTGCACCACCACCACCACCATCACCCGACCTTCGGCCACCGGGATGAGTCTCAGGCTGTGCAAGATGCCCTTTTCGAAAGAGGGGGCCATGGTCAGGCCGAGCTGATTGGTGATCTCGCTGAGGACTCTGGCTGTCTGGCCAAGAATCTCCTGCACGCCGTGACCCTCGCGCAGAATCTCCTGCTTGATGACTTTCTTTTCTTCCTCGGACAGGCTCTCCGGCTTGAGAAGGTAGTCCACATAGACGCGATACCCGAGGTCAGTGGGTACTCTGCCCGCGGAGGT
>CP070824.1:1965944-1968539 GCA_020344395.1 Candidatus Zixiibacteriota bacterium
GGAGCCGGCAGCTCCACACCCTGCCGATTCCTTGAGCTTGTTTGTAGTGGAACAGCGTGACTGGGGATGTACGATCCGGTTGTAGATTCGTACGTCGTCGATTAAACCGGAGAAGAAGGTCCTCCGCCATCGCTAAGCGCCGATTATTCGAACACGATGCGAAAATCTTCGCCGGCTTCCAGTTCCACGGTCCGTGAGCCCTTGATCCTGCTGCCCTCGGGAGGCAAGATCACATGTCGGCCGTCCATCTTGGCGCGCAAGACAGCCTCCTTCGGCTTGCCATTCCTCCACGCGATGTCCACTTCCACACCACCGCGAGACCGCAGCCCAGAGACCTTCCCTTCGGCCCACGCCTTCGGCAGCGCCGGCAGAATTCTGATCCTGTCCCCATGACTCTGCAGTAGCATCTCTGCAATTCCAGCCGTTCCCCCCAAATTGCCGTCGATCTGGAAGGGTAGCTCCCGATTGTCCCAGCACTTGTTAAGTAGATTCACATTCGCATTCTTGGCAATAAGGTTCGCCAGCCGCGCGTAGGCCGTCTCACCATCCCCGAGCCTCGCGTAACAGTTCACCTGCCACGCTCGAGACCACCCAACCGAGCCATCCCCTCGAAAGTCCAGCGACTTTCTCGCCGCAGCCGACAGCTCAGGTGTTCCCTCCGGCGTAATCTCCTGACCGGGATACAAACCCCACATATGGGATATGTGCCGGTGCTTGTTTTTGGGATCGTCCTTGTCTTCGAGCCATTCCTGCAGTTGTCCATGGCGACCTATCTGGTTCGGAGCGATCCGCCCGCGCAGCTTCGCCAGTCTCGCGGCGAACTCGGCGTCCACATTCAAAATCTGTGCCGACTCGATCGTCCAAGAAAACAGCGACCGGATAATCTGATGATCCATCGTAGGCCCCATCACAAGCCCGCCGATCTCCGGCGAATTTGAAGGCCCCGATATCAGCCACTTCTTATCCGACCGTGGGTCTTCTGTAAGATAATCTGCAAAGAACTCCGCCGCCCCCTTCATGATCGGATAAGCCCGATCCCGCAGAAACCCCACGTCCCCGCTGTACTGGTAATGCCACCACACATGTTGACACAACCATGCGCCCCCTGTCACCCATATGCCGTGATTCGATGCATTGATCGGCGCCGTACCCCGCCAGAGATCGAAGTTATGATGCAGGACCCATCCACTGCAATCATAATGCACCTTCGCCGTCCGTCTCCCCGCCAGCACCACTTCGTCCAATGCATCGAACAGGGCCTCATGACACTCCGCCAGATTCGTCACCTCCGCAGGCCAGTAGTTCATCTCCGTGTTGATATTGACTGTGTACTAGCTGTCCCACGGCGGCGCAAGGCTCTCATTCCACAGACCCTGCAGATTCGCAGGCTGCGACCCCGCCCGCGACGAACTGATCAGCAGATATCGCCCGTACTGAAAATACAGTACTGCCAGGGCCGGATCCTTCCCATCCAGAAACTGCCTGATCCTCTTATCGACTGAAGTGTTAGCTCTCTGGCCGCCCTCCAGTTCCAGCGACACGCGCGCGAACAATCTGCGATAATCCTCAACATGCCCGCTCTTGATCCTGTCAAAACCGATCCCCTTGATGCCGGCCATTACCCTCTCACACCGCCTGACGGCATCGCCGCTAACATCGCGGAAATTTCTCAAACTCGTCGCTGCCGTCAGATACAGACACAACTCGTCTGCTCCCGTTACCCTGACGGCGCCGTCGGTCGCCTCGATACGTCCCCCCCTGGCTTCGGCCACCAACTTGATCGCGTAACCCAGCCTATCCTGGTCCTTCGTCACCTCCACCCGCTTGTTCTTAAACGGTCCGACTGTTCCCCGAACGGCCAGTGTCGATCCGTCAGCCGATACTCTCTCGTGCGGATGCAGGGTAGTGAGCTTCATATCGCAAGTGATCGATCCGTTCTTGTCGGCCCTCACACGCATCCCAATTACCTGATCCGGATAGCTGGCGAACACCTCTCGCGCATAGTTGACGCCGTTCGACTTGTAGCGGACGGTAACCACCGCCGAATCCAGATCTAGTTGCCGCCGGTAATCGCTGTACTCCGCATGCCCCGGAAACCTCAGTGTAAGGTCTCCCAGGCCCTGATAAGGAAACTGCCCCAACGGAAGGCTCATAAAGTGTTCGCTTGCCAGGTCCTGAGCCTCTTTCTGCTTGCCCTCATAGAGTAGCTGCCTAATCCTCCCAAGATACTCCGCCGCTCGCTCATGCGAGTAATCATGTGGGCCGCCCGCCCAGACCGTATCTTCATTGAACTGGACCCTCTCCTCGCCGATGCCTCCGAACACCATCGCCCCCAACCGCCCGTTACCTACAGGAAGAGCCTCCACCCACCTATCCGCAGGCTTATCATACCACATCGTCAGATCAGCCGCATCAGCGCACGTCACCGCCAAAGCTGCCACTACCACGACAACAAATCGCCGCATGTTGCCCATATCCTCACACTCCACGGGAATTCCCGTGTTAACCGAAGACATACCTGGAACCGATTCCTTGTTAAGCTCAGATTTCCCGGATTTCGACGCAACGCATCGTTATCGCTGGCCCCGTCGCCAG
>CP070824.1:1968639-1985120 GCA_020344395.1 Candidatus Zixiibacteriota bacterium
ACTGTGGTGCCGGAGGCCGGACTCGAACCGGCATGATGTTGCCATCGGGGGATTTTGAGTCCCCTGCGTCTACCACTTTCACCACTCCGGCACAGGGGTAACCTGCTTAACAGGCGGCGATAAGGTACACTACGGATTTCAGGGAGGCAAGTTACTTCTTGCCTCCCGCATCTCATCAAGCTATGAACGCTATTAGTTGGAACAATCCAGATGAAGTCTCAGGATCACATGCCCTTGGAACGGCCGGCTAAAAGATTATACAGCCAGGCGAATATGGCACCTCCGATCAGGCCATCAACAAAACCCCAGATCAGGCCAAAGACGCTCCCGACAGGGCTGATATTGAAACCTCGGTAGACATGACCGATGCCATGCAGTTCGCCGGTGGAACCCTCAAACAGGATGACCCACCAGGTCACAACAAAGAGGCCGATTCCACAGAGAAGGCCGCAGGACAGCGCGAAGGCTTTTACGTTGAGTTTCATTTCTCCACCCTCCATTGGATGTTCACCCCGGAATCACACGATGTGTGATCCCGTTTTCCGCACCACAATTTCGAGGTGTTAAAATAATGAGTCAAGAGAATATGCCTCAGCGATCCGGCCATACAAAACCATCATGACAGCGGTACGGGGTTTGCCGGGGACAGGCAGATCCAGTCCGGGCGTGGTGAGGCAGCCATAGAAAATACCCCCGTCAGGAATCGAACCTGAATTTCCGGCTCCGGAGGCCGACGCGCTATCCGTTGCACCACGGGGGCAGACAGGCGGGGCCTGTTTTCTCAGTCAGGCCCGGTTCAGGCAATTTCTGCCATAACCTGAGTCTCTTTATATTGAAATCGTCGGCGTTTGACAACCGGTAATTTTCACCACGAGCTGCTGAAGACCTCATATAAGGAGCCAGTTTTAGTTTGCGATATCCTGTTATTTGGCTATGTTAGATTTTTGTGCTCGTGGCCGGCCACGGGCAACATCGTTTTGACAGCACCACATTGTTGGACAAGGATTTAGCAGATGCGATGGAGTAAGACATACATTCCCACCCTGCGCCAGAACCAGTCTGACGCAGAGTTGATATCACACCAACTTCTGCTCAGGGGCGGGTATATCCGCAAACTGGCCTCCGGAGTATACCTCTATCTGCCACTGATGCAGAGAGTCATCAGCAAGTTTTCCCAGATCGTGCGGGAAGAGATGAACAGGGCCGGTGCCCTAGAAGTTACCATGTCCGTCCTGTGTCCGGCTGAACTGTGGCAGCGAACCGGGCGGTATATATCTGCCGGCAAAGAGCAGATGCGGATGAAGGACAGGCACGATCACGAAATGGTTCTGTGCGGGACGCACGAAGAATCGGTAACCAGCCTGATCTCCGGCGAGGTCAAATCTTACCGCCAGCTGCCGCTCAATCTCTATCAGATCCAGGTGAAGTTCCGTGATGAGATCAGACCCCGGTTCGGCCTCATGCGGGGTCGGGAATTCATAATGAAGGACGCCTACACCTTTGATGCTGATGAGGAATCGTTTGCCAGGTCATACCAGGCCATGGTTGATGCCTATTTTGCGATCTTCAAGAGGGCCGGACTTGATGTCATCAAGGTGGAGTCTGATACCGGGACTATGGGGGGGAAGGCGGCTCACGAATTCATGTTCCTGGTAGACACCAATGCCGGCGAAGAGACAATAATGATCTCTGATGATGGCTCGTACGCGGCCAATGCGGAGAAGGCAGAGTTCAGAGACCTGGCCGACGTCCAGATCGACGCTGAGCTGCAGGACATGGAGACTGTCGACACCCCCGGGGCCGCCACTATCGAAGAGGTGACGGCTTTTCTGAAGGTAGATGCCACTCGGCTGGTCAAGACGCTTCTGTATATGGCTGATGACAAGCCGATGGCGGCCATGGTCCGTGGTGACCGGGACGTCAACGAGATCAAACTTAAGAATGCCCTGGGTTGCGTCGATCTGGAAATGGCGACGCCGGAGCAAATCCTGCGGTATACGGGCGCTCCGGTGGGCTTCACGGGTCCGGTGGGACTCGAGGATATGACGATTATCGTCGATCCACTGGTGGGCGAGTTGCGGAACTTTGTTGTCGGTGCCAACGAGAATGAGAAGCACATTCTGAACACAAACGTGCACCGGGATTTCAAACCGTCCCAGGTTACTGATATCACGCTGGCGGTTGAGGGGGACGGCTCTCCCGTCGGCAACGGCCGTCTACTGGCCAAAAGTGGGATTGAAGTTGGCAATACTTTCATGCTTGGCACCAAGTATTCGGAGGCCCTTGGGGCTACGTTTCTCGATGCCAGCGGTGAGGAGAAACCGATCATTATGGGGTCATACGGAGTGGGTATCACCCGCACACCGCAGGCTGTACTGGAGAAATACCACGATGATAAAGGCATTATTTGGCCGGTCAGCATGGCTCCGTATCTTGTTGCCCTGATTCCGCTGAATATGGAGAAAGAAGAGCACGTCACCGTGGCCGAAAAGACGTATGCTGCATTGCGCGAAACCGGGATTGAAGTGCTATATGACGACCGCACCGAGCGGGCAGGAGTGAAGTTTAATGATGCCGATCTGGTTGGCCTACCGATTCGGATCACTATTGGTGATAAGTCGTTGAAAGAAGGATGCGTAGAGTTGAAGGCCCGGTCAGAACCCGGAGTCGAATTGATACCGGCTGACGACATAATCCCGGCTGTCGAAAAGATGGCCCAAAGGCTCAAACAGCAATAAAAACTGTTGCGCTGTAAGGGGTTGGTTGTTATGTTAATAGGTTCTGGGAGTGGGCCGGTGCCCACTCTTTTCTATGGATTGGTCGGAGTATGAAAGACCAGAGAAACGAAGTTGCCGGGCTCATTGAGCCGCTCTTAGCCGGTGAGAATTGCGAACTTGCCGAGGTAGTCGTGTCGCGCTATAAGTCCAACACAACCCTGCGCGTATTTGTGTATGCCAGAGGTGGTGTGACACTGGATCGCTGCGCCGAACTCTCGACTATGCTGGGTGATGTAATTGATGGAACGGACATGTTCCCAGACGGTTACACGCTTGAGGTGTCCTCGCCCGGCCTCACCCGCGAACTGACCACGGAGCGTGATTTTCGTTACCGGGTAGGAGAGATCGTCGCCCTGAGGTTTGCGGACCGGGGCCGCAAAAAGCTTACAGCCGAGATAGTATCGGCTGTTGGCAGTGAAGTGGTTTTTCGAAATGACACCGGTGAGTTCAAGGTGCCCCTCGATGAGATTGAGGCGGCGAAGATAGTCTTTTGATGGAGATAGACTGAGATGGCGTATGACATGATCGAGGCGATGACCCTGATCGCACGGGAGAAAAATCTAGAATTTGACGCCGTGGTCGAAACATTGGAGGCCAGTCTTCTGGCAGCGGCCAAGAAGAAGTACGATTACACAGATAATATTTCGTTCAAGTTCGATCGGAAGAACAACGAACTCCTGATGATAGCAACCAAGAAGGTGGTTGAATCGGTGGAGGATCCGAACGTCGAGATGAATCTGACGGAGGCCCAGGAAATCGACACGAGTGCCGAAATCGGTGATGAAATCGACATCTACATCGATTATGAAACCGAGTTCGGTCGAAATGCTATCGCCTCGGCCAAGCAGATGATGGTTCAGAGGATTCGCGACGCCGAACATGAACGCATCCTTAATGAATACATCGATAAGGTCGGCACCATTGTCTCCGGAGTGGTGCAGCAGATTGACAAAGGAAATGTCATCGTCAACCTTGGCCGTGGTGAAGGTGTGCTGCCACCCAAAGAGCAGATCCCGCGGGAAAAATTCCGCCAGGGTGACAGGATAAGAGCCTATATCCAGGACGTGCTGTCGACTCCCCGTGGTCCGCAGATCACGCTGTCGCGTGTGAGCAATGACTTCCTGCGCGCTCTCTTTGCCCTCGAGGTTCCGGAGATCTACGAAAAAGTGATCGAGATAAAGGCTATTGCGCGCGAACCAGGGGAGAGGGCCAAGATTGCCGTCTATTCATCTGATGAGAGAATCGATCCTGTGGGAGCATGTGTCGGAATCAAGGGGGTTAGGGTTCAGGCTATTGTGAGAGAGTTGAGCAATGAGCGCATCGATATCGTACCCTACACGAGCAGCCCCGAATTGTTTGTTACACGAGCGCTAGCACCGGCAAAGGTGATGCACGCCGATATTTTCGACCTTGAGCAGAAAATTACGGTGGTGGTTGAGGATGAAAAACTCTCGGTTGCGATCGGTCGCAGCGGTCAGAATGCACGCCTGGCGTCAAAGCTTACCGGTTGGAAGGTGAACATACTCTCAGAGTCAGAGTTCAATGAAGCCAAACGTCGTGAAGCAGAACTTCTGGTTCCCATCGGCCAACTGGAGGGAGTGGGCACCAAGCTGCGAGACCGTCTCATCGATGCAGATATCAGCAGCGTGCAGCGCCTGGCCCAGGCCTCAGTGGAGACGCTGATGAAAATCGAGGGGCTGGGTCCAAAGACATCAGAGGCTCTTTTGGAACGAGCCAAAACAATGGCACAAAAACTGGAGAAAGAGTACGAGAAGCGAGAGGCCGAGAAGAAGGCCGCGGCTGGTGCCGAGGCGGAGGAGAAGTTGACGGCAAGCGACGTTTTTGAGGATGATGAGGATTTTGTGACGGAAGTCGACGACCTGCCGGAAGTCTCCGGACCGACCCTCGAACCGATGGAAGAGGAAGAAACAGAATAGTGAGAGGTCAGCAGCCCGGGACGACACTAGCGACCGATATATGAGGAGGTGAGCAGGAATGGTTGTCAAGACCAGACGCATTTACGAAGTAGCACGGGATTTCAGGGTCTCCTCTCAGGCCCTTGTGAAGATTCTCAAAGAACTGGGTTTTGAGCCGAAATCTCATATGTCGGTGGCGACTCCGGAGATGATATATGCGGCGAATAAGAAGTTTGCCGAGGAGAAGAAAGCTGCTCGCCAGGAAATGGAGCAGAAAAAGGCTGCCCGGGCGAAAAAGCAGGTCCGCGAGCGGCCTTCCCCGGCACCTGATGCCACCATAGCCGGCGTTAGCGGCATGAGGGTGACGGGCGGTGGTAATATGGTCACCGGTGTGATGCGCAAACTTGAGCGGAAGAAGAAGAAAAAGGAACGCAAGCGCAAAAAGGATCGTCGTCCCATTGACGGCCAGGAAGTCTCACGCAGTTTCAAAGCGACCATGGCCGATTTGTCGGCTGGCAAAACCAAGAAGAAGTACCGTCGGGCGACTGCAGAAGAGGGAGAGGACGGCGCCGGCGAAGCGAGGACTATTAAGGTCAACGAGTTCATGTCTGTAAATGAACTGGCCAACCTGATGGATCTAAAGGCTGTCGACGTGATTGCCAAGCTGCTTGAACTGGGTATGATGGCCACTATCAATCAACGTCTGGACATGGATACCATCGAGATGGTCGCCGCTGAGTTTGGGTTCGACACGGAGACGATCACTGAGATCGGGGAGTCGGCCCGCGAGGAAGAAGATTCAGAACATCTCCAAACACGGGCTCCTGTGGTAACGGTCATGGGGCACGTCGATCATGGTAAGACCTCGCTGCTGGATTACATTCGGAAGACGAACGTAGTTGCCGGTGAAGCCGGCGCTATTACCCAGCATGTTGGTGCGTACGAGGTGTCGCACGGTGACAAGCGGATCGTGTTCGTTGACACGCCCGGCCATGAAGCGTTTACCGCTATGCGAGCTCGCGGATCACAGATCACTGACATTGTCGTGGTTGTTGTTGCCGCTGATGAAGGTGTCAAGCCTCAGACGGTTGAGGCCATCGACCACAGCCGGGCGGCCGGGGTCCCGATCATCGTGGGGCTCAGTAAAATAGACAAATCGGAAGCCAACCCGGATGAGGTCAGGGCCCAGTTGGCTGCTCATAATCTTAACCCGGAGGACTGGGGGGGCAAGACGATTACGGTTGAGTTCTCGGCCAAAACCGGGGAAGGTGTCGACAAACTGCTTGACATGATCGTGCTTCAAGCCGAACTGATGGATCTCAGGGCCGATCCGTCGATACGCGGCCGGGGCGTCGTAGTCGACGCTCATCTCGAAAAAGGTCGAGGTCCGGTGGCTACGGTGCTAATCCAAAAAGGGACTTGCAGCATAGGGGATCCGATAGTGGCCGGTACCTTTAGCGGTCGTATTCGCACGGTCACGAATGACCGAATGGAGAGGATAGAGAAGGTAGGCCCGGCCACCCCGGCTCAGATTACAGGGTTGTCCGGGGTGCCGCAGGCAGGTGACACCTTCATGGCTGTTCGTAGCGACCACGAGGCCAAGGAGATTACCATCAAGCGTGGGCAGATCAAGCGAGAGTATGAGTATCGTCGCGCCCATGGCCCCGTTTCACTTGAAAAGATATTTGATCAAATTCAGGAAGGCCAGATAAAGGAAGTGCGCCTGATAATAAAAGGAGATGTCGACGGTTCTGTTGAGGTTCTCTCCGACACCCTCGGTAAGATCGCGACATCTGAGGTGAAAACGAATATTATTCGCCGCGGTGTAGGTGCCATCACAGAATCTGATGTTATGCTGGCTGCTGCATCCGAGGCTATTATTATTGGTTTCCAGGTTTCACCTGACATGCGCGCACGGGAGACAGCTCGACAGGAAAACGTCGATATTAGACGCTATAACGTCATCTATGAAGCTGAGAGCGATGTGAAAAAAGCCCTCGAGGGTCTGCTGTCGCCGGAGATCTCCGAGAAATTCGTTGGTCTCGCAGAAGTGAGGGAGATTTTCAAGGTACCGAAGATCGGGATTGTAGCCGGCACTTATGTCCGGGAAGGCAGAATTGGCCGCAAAGATAAAGTCAGGCTGGTGCGAGACGGCAAAGAGATATACACGGGGCATATTGCGTCGCTGAAGCGGTTCAAAGAAGATGCGCGCGAAGTTAAAGAAGGATTTGAATGCGGTATCGGTATCGAGAACTTCAATGACATCAAGGTCGGTGATGTTATTGAGGCGATCGAACTGGTGGAAACGGCACGCACTCTGAACTGAATTGGTATTGCAGGAAATGAGACAGTTTAAGCGGGCTGATCGCCTTAATCAGCAAATCCTCAGGGATGTATCCGAGCTTCTGGAAACTGAACTGGCCGATGTTTCCCCTGGGATGACCACCTTCACTGCTGTGAGACTGACCAAAGACCTGAGGATAGCCAGGGTGTATTACTCCTTTTTCGGTAACGAGGAAGACCGCACCCGAGTTGAGGCATACCTCAACAGTCGGCGCAAGCGGATTCGGTCGCGGATCGGTAAGAATCTGAATATTCGTCATGTCCCGGAGTTGACATTCACCTACGATGCTTCGATCGAACGGGGTGTGAGGATAGAAGAGTTGTTAAATGAGATCGGTCGAGAAGACAAAAAGTAAAAAACTACAGGTTCACAGACGTCAGGTTATCGAGAAGATTCGGAACCTCATCGACGAGAGCCGGAAGGTCCTTGTTGTCTCGCACATCGATCCTGATGGTGACTCCCTGGGTACTCAATTGGCTTTTGGTGCCTACCTCCGGCAAATCGGCCGCGAGGTCCACCTCGTTCGCGAATCTGAGATACCCGACAAATACCGCTTCCTGCCGGGTGCCGAAACGATCAGGCGGGCTGATGATATGCCCGGTGATTTGAGCGTCGATACGGCGGTTGTCCTGGAATGCCCCTCCCGCGATCGCATAGGCTCGGCCGTGCGCTTTCTTCGGGATGATGTTCGGATCATAGATATCGATCACCATCGGGACAGCACCGAGATGGGGGATGTCAACTGGATCGATACGACCGCCTCGTCGGTCGGCGAAATGGTGTATGAATACTTTTGCCACGTAGGCTTTAAGATCGAGGAACCGATAGCGGAACTGTTGTTCACGGCGATAATGACGGACACGGGACGATTTCGATTTGGCTCAACCACGCGTCGCACGCTGGAGATCGCAGGTGAGTTGATCGAGGCCGGCGCCGATCCGCGAAAGACATGTGACCAGGTCTACTTCAGTCTGAGTCCGGCTGCCATGAGACTCATGGGCAAAGTGCTGGACGGCATCGAGTTCGTTCAGGACAACAAGTTCTGTCTTCTTAAGCTGACGCGTGACATGTTGGAACAGACGGGCGCACAACCGTCGGAGGCAGAAGGGCTGGTCGATTATACTCTTTTCGCCCGTGGTGTCAAAGCCGGAGCTCTGCTGAGAGCTGTCGATGACAACTGCACGAAGCTCTCCTTGCGTTCACAGGACGGTATCGACGTAGCATCGATTGCTTCCCGCTATGGAGGTGGGGGACACGCTGCTGCAGCCGGCTGCATCATGAAGCTTCCTCTTCAGGAGGCCAGGGACGAGATTGTCCGTTGTTTTGTGGAGGTTTATGGCAAGTCGAACTGATCAATATCACGGTGCTCTGCTGATAGACAAGCCGGCTGGTCTGACCAGTCACGATGTGGTGCTGCAGATTCGCCAGCTGATCAAGCAACGCTCCGTCGGCCATACCGGCACTCTTGACCCTCGGGCCGAGGGTTTGCTGATGGTCTGCCTTGGCCGGGCCACCAAGGTTATCCGGTACCTGGCCGATCATGATAAAACCTACGACGCTGGTATACGGCTGGGTTTGACCTCGAGCACGCTTGATGCCGAGGGCGTCGACGAAAACGCCAAGCCAAGATATATTCCGAGCCTCAAACCCGCCCACCTGGAGTCTCTGCTGAAGGAGTTTGAGGGCACCCAGGTTCAAAGGGTGCCGAGATTTTCGGCCATTCGCGTGGGCGGCCGACGTTTGCACGAGCTGGCCCGGTCAGGCGAAGAGTTTGAACCGCCCGAACGAACGGTTCACATACGACATATCGAGTTTCTCTCATATGACAAACCGGATCTATTCATACGTGTGACCTGCAGCAAAGGTACCTACATCCGTTCGCTGGCCGACGAAGTCGGGCGGCGGGTAGGCTGTGGTGCCTATCTTGCCGCTCTCAAGAGGACCTCGGTCGGGCCTTTTGAGCTGACTGATGCGCTGACCGTCTCCGACTTGACGGACATGATTGACCGAAGGTCCATTGAAGAGCATATTATCCCGCTCGAGCGTCTGTTTGGGTGTGCTGCAATAACGGTCAAAGACAAGTTCTCCAAAAACATCGTAAGCGGACCGATGTTGAAGAAAAAGGACATTGTCAAGCTTGACGGGAGTTTTACAGTTGGCGATCACATCGTTCTGAAGAACACAGATGGCTCTATCCTGGCCGTCGGTAAGGCGGAGGTCGATTCCGCATCTATAGGTATGGACGGTCAGATCAGGATATTCAAGTATGAAAGGGTTCTCAATTGAGCGTCGAGTTCTTTAAGGGTCTGGACGCATTTCCGCCGGTCGGCGAACGAAAGGCCGTCGTCACCGTTGGCACCTTCGATGGTATCCATCGAGGTCATCAGGAGATTTTCAGGCGTGTCAAAGCGGTCCGTGATCAGGGGGACTACGACGCCGTCATGGTCACATTCCATCCTCACCCGCGAGTGATTGTCACCCCGGATCAGATACCGATGCTGCTGACCTCAATTGAAGAAAAAGAACAGTTTGTCCCTGATTTCTTTGAAGGTAAGGTCCTGGTTCTGGACTTCGACAAGAAGCTCAGAGATATGAGCGCTGAGCAGTTTGTCGAAGAGATTCTGGTCGGTCGCATCGGTGCCAGGAAGCTGATCGTCGGATACGACCACGGCTTCGGGAGAGGCAGGGAGGGCAGCATCCCGTCCTTGCAGCTCCTCGGTCGCAGACTGGGGTTCGACGTTGAGGTTGTCGATCCGGTTTTTTGTGGCGGTAAGCCGGTTTCGTCATCGCGCATACGGCGCGCCATGTCCGGCGGCAGGTATCAGGAGGCGATAGAGCTCCTGGGGCACGATTACGCTATCTATGGTACCGTCGAGCGAGGTATCGGACTGGGACGCAAGATCGGGTATCCGACAGCCAATCTGAAGTACAACCCGCGTAAACTTCTGCCGCCGCAGGGTGTCTACGCCTGCTGGGCACGCGTGCGTGGCCAGGACAGGGACGGGATGATGTTTATAGGCCGGAACCATTTCAATCCCGTTCATACTATTACCGTTGAGGCTAACCTCTTTGATTTTAACGATGACATTTACAACGAAGAGTTGATTGTCTACCCGAAGGAATTCGTGAGGAATAATCATAAATTCGACTCTACTGAAACCCTGATCGAACAGATAGGGAAGGATAAGAAGTATATTATGAGTTTGATACGAAAGGGAGAAAAGCAATGGCAGTAACCAAACAGCGGAAGGAGCAGATAGTTGCCGAGCAGCAACTCCATCCTTCCGACACCGGTTCTCCGGAGGTTCAGATCGCGCTCCTTACCGAAAGGATCACGGATCTGACCGGTCATTTGAAAGAGCACAAAAAGGATTTTCACAGCCGGCACGGCCTGCTCAAGCTGGTTGGCAAGAGGCGACGCCTGCTGGATTACTTGAAATCACGCGATATTGTGAGTTATCGTGATGTTATTAAACGACTCGGACTGAGACGCTAAGAGGTTCAGGAAAGATACATGTCACACAAAATAGAATTTGAAATCGGCGGCCGCACCATGACGATTGAGAGCGGGAAGCTGGCCAAACAGGCAAACGGCGCGGTCACCGTACGTTACGGCGATTCAATGGTTTTATCGACCGTCTGTTCAGGCCCCGACCCAAAGACGGGTTTTGATTTTTTCCCTCTGACAGTCGAGTACAGAGAAAAATCATATGCCGCCGGCAAAATCCCGGGCGGTTTTTTCAAGCGCGAGGGACGTCCTTCGGAGAAGGAAATCGTCTCGGCCCGGATCATCGATCGGCCCATTCGCCCACTTTTTCCTGATGATTTTCAGTCTGAGACTCAGTGTATTTCCTATGTTCTGTCGCATGATTTGCAGAACGATACCGACATTCTGGCTTTGATCGGTACGGGCGCGGCCCTGGCCGTATCAGATGTTCCGTTCGAAGGGACGATTGCGGGCGTGAGAGTCGGTCGTATCGATGGAGAGTTTGTCATCAACCCGACCGTCAGTCAACTTGAGGAGAGCGATCTGTATATCACGATGGCCGGTTCGGCTGACAGTATTGCCATGGTCGAGGGCGGCGGTGTGGAGATTACTGAAGATGCAACAATCGAGGCGCTCACTTTCGGACATGACCATATCAAGCAGATTGTGGCACAGATCGACCAACTGAAAGAACTCTGCGGCAAGGAGAAATTCGAGTACACGCCGGTCAGTGTGGACGAAGATCTGAAGACTAAGGTAGCCGAGATGGCCGAGAGTCGACTTGGCGAGATCAATCGAATAGCGGACAAAGACGAGAGAAAGAACGCCAAGAGAAAACTGACCGAGGAAATATTGACCGGCCTGGAAGAGGAGTTCCCGGAGGAACAATCCGCGATTAAGGGTATAATCCATGACCTCGATGCAGCCTGCATGCGAAAAATGATCCTCGAGGATAAAGTGCGCATTGACGGGCGTACTTTTGACCAAATACGAGAGATTACCCCTGAGGTCAGCATTATCCCGCGTGCTCATGGATCGGGACTCTTTACCCGAGGCCAGACCCAGGCTCTAGTAGCGGTGACGCTTGGTACCAAGATGGATGAACAACGGCTGGATGAATTGGAAGGGGAATCAACCAAGAGCTACATGCTTCATTACAACTTTCCACCGTTCAGCACAGGTGAGACCAAACCGATACGGGGTACTTCACGTCGCGAAATTGGGCACGGTGTGTTGGCGGAGCGGGCACTGCGCCCTATCATCCCATCCGACGTGGACTTCCCCTATACCGTGCGCTTGGTCTCTGAGATCCTGGAATCCAACGGTTCCTCTTCCATGGCCACGGTGTGTGGCGGCTCGTTGGCCCTGATGGATGCCGGCGTGCCCATTAAGACGGCTGTTGCGGGTATCGCTATGGGCTTGATTAAGTCAGATGACGATGTGATCATTCTGACTGATATACTTGGCGATGAGGATCATTTCGGTGACATGGACTTCAAGGTGGCCGGTACCAAAGACGGGATCAATGCTATCCAGATGGATATCAAGATAAGCGGCCTCGACATTGACACCATGCGCCTTGCTTTGGGTAAGGCCCGTGAGGCACGCCTGGCGATTATTGACGAAATGAATGCGACCATCAGTACGCATCGCGACACGCTCTCCGAGTTTGCTCCGAGGATTATCAGTTTCTTCATTGATCCCAGCAAGATAGGCGACGTAATCGGTCCGGGCGGCAAGATGATCAGATCGATCGTGGAAGAGACCGGTGCCAAGGTTGATATAGAGGATGACGGCAAGGTCCTCATTGCCTCTGTCGATGCCGCGGCCGGCCAGGCCGCCGTGGCTCGGGTGCAGGCGATTGTTGAAGACCCTGAAATCGGTAAGATATACGAGGGTCGAGTCACGCGCGTCATTGAATTCGGCGCCATCGTGGAGATTCTCCCCGGTAAGGATGGTATGGTCCATATATCCGAGCTTGACCTGGGTCGGGTCGAGAAAGTGGAAGATGTCTGCCGGCTGGGGGATCCATTGAAAGTCAAGGTCCTGGCGATCGAAGGTGATCGCATCCGTTTGTCCCGAAAGGCCGTCCTTGCGGAAGAGCAGGGCATACCCTATACCGAGGATCGAGGGCCGCGCGGGGGAGGTCGACCGGGTGGTCGGGGCAATAACCGGCGGCGGCACGCTCCCAGGTGAGCGGCATGGTGAAGACGCGGAAAGCTGACGAGCGGTCATTGTATCGCCGTACGACGTTGAGAAATGGACTTCGGGTAGTCACCGAGAGACTGCCCTCGGTCCGCTCTGTCTCCATCGGCGTCTGGATTGACGTTGGCTCACGCAACGAGGTGCCTCAGGAGAACGGCCTGTCGCACTTCCTTGAGCATATGGTTTTCAAGGGCACGAGACGGCGCTCGGCCAAACAGATCGCATCATCACTCGAATCCATCGGCGGCGGCCTCAACGGCTTCACCTCGAGGGAGCATACCTGCTTCACGGCTCGAATCCTCGACCAGCACCTGGAGGAGGCTGTTGATGTTCTTGCCGATATCTGCTGCAATGCCACGCTGACCAACACCAACGTTCAAAAGGAACGGCTTGTAATCAGTGAAGAGATCAAGGAATCACTCGACACCCCGTCTGACCATATCCACGATCTTTTCGCTGCGACGTTCTGGGGTGACCATCCGCTGGGACGCCCCATCATGGGTTCCCCGGATAATATCCTCAGTCTGACGCGGAAGAACCTGCTGGCCTTCCGAAAACAGAATTACCGGTCGACACGTGTTGTAGTAGCCGCCTCCGGATCGGTTTCGCATGAGAAACTGGTCCGTCTGGTTCGCCGGAGCTTTGAATTTGCCGGTGGAAGTTCGAACTCCCTCTCTGCCCCCAGACGCAGTGAGCCGAGAGCAATCAGCATAAAGTCAAACAGCAACAGTCAGGCACATTTCTGCCTGGGTTATCCCGGCGTGAAGTACTCCGACAGAGAGAAACCCGCGATCCTGATCCTGAATTCTTACCTGGGTGGAGGCATGTCCTCCGTGCTGTTTCAGAAGATTCGCGAGGAGCGCGGTTTGGCCTATTCGGTCTACACCTATCATGATTTCTTCAGGGACTGCGGGATATTCGGCGCCTATATTGGCACTGACAAGGATCATCTGAGGCTCGCATACGACGTCATTCAGAAAGAATTCAAAAAGGTCAAGACCAGAAAGATACCATCAGCCACCATCGACAGGACAAAAGAGCAGATCAAGGGGCAGGTTACCCTGTCGCTGGAGTCCACCATGGCACGCATGAATCGACTGGCCCGACTCGAACTTCTGACCCAGGATTTTACGACCCTGAGTGAGAGCTTCCAGGAAATTGAGCAGGTAACCCCCTCAGATATCCTGGAGGTTGCCAACCAGGTTTTTGACGACGACGAGATGGCGATGGCTGTACTCGGCCCGGTGGATGAAGCGATCTTTGACGGCGTCCGTTGATAACGAGCAGGATGAGTGGATTGTTGTGCGCGGTACTTTCGCGAGAATCCTGACCTTCCACAAAATTGTCAACCGTCCCACTTTTGGCGTAACCAATTTCCGTCCGGCTCGGTGCGAACGTCTGCTGACCGCAGTTAGAAGTGCCGGATACGATTTTAAGACCGTACAGGATGTTGCCGATAACAGCTCTCCTGATTCTGTTGGTGTCACCTTCGACGACGGCTACGAGCACCTTCGTGATGTGCTGCCCCGGTTAATGCAGAAGCATAAATTTGTGCCCCTGGTGCTTGTGCCGACCGCGTGGCTCGGAAAACCCAATCGCTGGGATTACAGTCATTTCCTCTGCAACGTGCCGCATCTTGACAAGCCGGGGATTCGAGACCTGGCCGGTCAGGGTGTACAGTTCGGCACCCATGGCCACAATCATATTGACCTGACGAGGTGCAGTCCGGATGTCGCCAGGGAAGAGTTGAGGCGCTCCAGACAGATTCTAGAGGACATACTGGGGCACGCCGTCACTGCCATCAGTTATCCGTTTGGCCGGGTTAACGCATCCGTGAAGGATCTGGCTCGTGAGGAGGGGTACACACTTGGCCTGACCATGAGGTTTCCCTCCAACTCTGATTCACACCTGAGCGCCGGTCGCATTCCGGTTTATTCATTTGACAGCAGGCTGGCGGTCCTTCGCAGGCTAAAAGGCGGTAAGGGCGCCGTCATCGAGCGACTGAAGGCCGGTTTCACAAATTGTCTATCGGGTGGAACAGTTACTCTCAACCGATTTCGGAAAATCAGCTAAGCGACCCAAAGAACCGGCCGATAACTCAAAAATCTTGCCTTACAAGGAGCTATGTGCTAATTTGGCGCTTCGAATTGCTTGAGCGAGGAATGCAACATGCAGGCAACAAAGCCATCTCATCGGAAATACGATTTCAAACAGATTGAGTCAAAATGGCAACAGCGGTGGCTTGAAGATAAGCTTTATAACGTTCCTGTAACCGACCCCGGCAGCAACAAGTTCTACACGCTGGTCATGTTTGCCTACCCCAGCGGTGATATCCACATGGGGCATTTCCGCAACTACATTATCGGTGATGCTGTGGCCCGCTACCAGATGATGCGGGGCAAAACAGTGCTGCATCCTTTCGGATGGGACTCTTTCGGCCTGCCGGCCGAGCGTGCCGCCATCGAGCGTGGCGTTCATCCCGAGGAATGGACCTCCAGCAACGTCGCCGTATCCCGGTCAACTTTGCAGAGGGCCGGCATTTCATACGACTGGGACCGCGAGGTGACCACCAGCCTGCCTGAGTACTACAAATGGACTCAGTGGATGTTCATCCAGTTGTTCAAGAAGAACCTGGCCTACCGAGCACATGGGCTCGTCAACTGGTGTCCCGAAGACAAGACCGTGCTGGCCAACGAACAAGTGGTGGACGGCCGTTGCGAGCGGTGTAAGACGGTTGTAGAAAAGCGAAAGCAGGTGCAGTGGTACTTCAAGATCACCGACTACGCTGACCGGCTCCTTGATGACCTCGATAACCTGACCGAATGGCCCGAGAATGTCAAGACCATGCAGCGTGAGTGGATCGGGCGCTCTTACGGTTTGGAAGTGGACTTTACCATTGAAGAGACGGGGGAGAGGCTGCCAATTTTCACGACCCGGCCTGATACGATTTACGGTGTGACTTTTATGGCCATATCGCCGGAGTCCGAAATCCTTGAACGCCTCAATATGGACCCTGAACATGCGGCAGCCGTAGCTGCCTACCAGAAGAAAGCCGCCGCACGGAGCGATATCGAGCGGGCTGCTGTCACCGAAGACAAGGATGGAGTCTTCACCGGCAAGTACGCGGTCAATCCGTACAACGGCGAGCGGGTTCAGCTCTGGGTGGCAGACTATGTCCTGGCCGGTTACGGCACCGGTGTCGTCATGGCGGTCCCGGCTCATGACACAAGGGATTTTGCCTTCGCCAGGAATTACAACATCCCGATTGGGGTGGTGATTCACCCCGACGCCGAGACCAGCCTGGATGCCGACACGATGGAAGATGCTTTTATCGAGTACGGCCCCATGGTGAACTCAGCGCAATTCGATGGAAAAGCCGGGGATGAGGCGATTGAGGCCGTCTCCCAATACGCTGAGGAGGAGGGTTTCGGGCGGCGCACGGTCAACTATAAGCTCAAAGACTGGCTCATCTCCCGCCAGCGGTACTGGGGATGCCCGATTCCCATCGTACATTGCGAAAAGTGCGGTGAAGTTGCGGTTAATGAGGCGGATCTGCCGGTATTGCTGCCATCGGTCACAGATTTCATACCGAAAGGTCGATCGCCGCTCGAAGATGTGCCGGAGTATGTCAATACCACCTGCCCCGGTTGCGGGGGAGAGGCTCGTCGCGACCCGGATACGATGGACACATTCGTATGCTCGTCATGGTATTTTCTGAGGTATGCGGATCCTCATAATGACAAAGAGCCATT
>CP070824.1:1985220-1999816 GCA_020344395.1 Candidatus Zixiibacteriota bacterium
CCTGTTTGAATCTCTCGTCGTTGAATCGGTGGATTTCAAGGCAGGCCCGGCTCGAGCGATTCTGCGGCATCCAAAGGTGACCTTCGCCCTCTGAACTGATGGTAAAGACGACCTTGTCGCTCATTCTGTCTATTGCCGCTTCCTCGTACGGCTGATACAGGTAGCCTTCGTGCTCATTGTACACTCCGCCTGCGGCATAGATCTCCACGCCGTCACGCGTCTTTATCTCCAGGGCTGCTTTCTTTACCAGTTTTTTCTCAACCACCCGGTATGGAATGATCCCGATATCGGCCCCGGCGCCCGTAGTCCGGGTTCTCAGGGCCTCTGCTATTCCTGATCCATCCGGATAGATGCGAAGTGCCAGTCGTTTCACCGGGGAGCTTTCACCCTGAAGAAACTTCTCAAGTTGCGTCACCCGACAACGTTCCCTGCCCCTGTAGCCGATCAGCATGGCCGTCATGGTGTGTGGCAGACACGGGAGGGCCTGGCGCAGTGCCTGAACTTGATCACAGTCTATCTCGCTACCGTCAGGACGTTGCAGCGCCGGGTCTCCGTCCTGAGGCTCAATTCTCACCAGGATTCCGTCGTAGTGCGGTACAACCAGGTATCCAACATCGGAACTGAGTTGAGTAGGGTCGCTCAGCAGAGAAAATCCATCGGCTCTGACCTCCCCCCTTATCTCACCGATTATCTTCCCCCGGGTTCCGAGGTCCCGCGTTATCGCCGTATCCTTGACGGCACCCCGGTAAACCAGGGATGTCTCCAGAACGCGTTCCAGTTGACGGTAGTTGTAGTGACATCGCGCCGTTTGGCCTGCGATTCTATACTCCTGGCGTGGCTCATGTTCGCAAACGCGAATGTCCTTGCCACAAATACTGCATTCGGGCAGACGATAGGTGAAGGCGACCGAGCATTCCTTGTAGATACCTCCGTCAATGTTCTCGGCCAGGTTGTCGGCTCCCTGGGCACTCTTGAGCCAATAGAAGTAACTCTTCACCCAGTTCTCACCGTTCCGTTCCATTTCCTCCGCGTGGAAAGTGCGCCCGACCGGCAGTTTGTCCTTACGATGACCCACCAGCACCGGCGTATCAATCAACAAACGGACCAGCCGTTCATGCTCGTCGGTCGGGAAACATCCACCATAACTATTGACCTGATCAGAGACCACGTACATAGCCCTCACATGGACGTCTTCTCCTGCAACCTTGTGCGGGGGGCCGACGTTCTCATTTATCAGGTTGATGAGTTTTGGCGGAACAGACATCAGATTCTGCGCCAGTTGCGTGTAAATTCTTCCCAGGCTGGTGGTCATTACTCCTCCTTAAATCTTTATGCTGAAATCATTCCCGCTGTAATTACCGGCTGATCGACAGCGATTTTGCGCAAACAGTTGCCAGTGCCGTGAGCGACCTAGGGGCTTCTGCGAAATTCGTAAAGCATTCTTTAACAATACGTTACGGCGGGTCGGCCGGAACGGGACGAGGTTGGCATAGCTCTTGCTCAAAGGCCCTGTGACGATTCGACTGTAAGTTTCTGCAGAGGTGATGGAAATGACGGTTTACAGAAGCAAACGAAGTCAACCTTTGAAATATCTCCTGGCGCTGATAGTATTCATCCTTGCTCTCACAGTGACGTTTAACGATGTCGAGGGATTTAATCTGCCGACCGACGCCGGAGGCAACGACAGCATAGCCGACTCAACGGAGGTGGCATCGGCGACAGGACCCGATGATGGCGACACGGAAACGTATCCGCCAGATACGGAACCGGTTTCGGTGCCCGAACCGACTACCCTGTTGCTTTTGGCAGGTGGTCTCGGAGCCATGTATATGCTGCGGAGAAGAAAAATGAAATAACGACGGCTCCCCAACCCTCCTCCCTGAAACGCCTGCTGGGTATCCTTCCCTGGCAGGCGTTTGCCTTTAAGACCACGTTCTGTTCTTAAACCCTGGCCACGCGGGGAAGGACCGGCGGCCGGCTCTTTCTACGCAGCGGCCACAGAGCGAGGGCGAGGGCCATCAAAGCATCACAGCGATTGTTATCATCCCAACGAGCATCACGCAACTCCTCCTCAAACGACCAGGTCCTCCCCGGCCCGCCCGGTAACTCCCAGCGGTTGTACGATATTGCGTCCCGGGCATGGAACAGCTCGACGTTAGTCAGCAGTTCAGCTTTAGAATTGGCTGTGAATATCACCGATTCAGGATTGTAGTCGGACAATTGGTCAACCACCACATCACCCAGACCGGTTGCGTCGATTACCAGTCGTCCGGGATACCTATTCTGCCGCTCTTTAATCTTCTGAATCACCACTGTCCAGTCGAATCGCCTGAACCTCTCCAGTTCTACCACCGAGGCGTAACCGTCGACCACACTGACTGTGATTCCCACCGTGGCGGTCTGTTTGCGGGCCAGATCCCACCCGGAAATATAGAGTGGTCGAACAGATGAGTTCTTTTCTTTAGCCCCGGTGATGTTTTCCAAAGCACGATCGATATAATCGCTGCGCAGGACTTCCCCACCCGAGTCCACAAACTGACCCATGATGTTCTGCTTCAGCCTGGACTCACTGAAGTAGTGTACACGTTCATCCAGGTAGTCGGATGATATATGTACGTTCTCGCGGCTGTCTCCGGACTGGAAATGTCCGCGTCGCTTACCTGCAGCAATCTCCATGGCCCGCCTGTAGAACCAGTTTCGACCGTTGGGAGTCGACACCAGATCAAGCCGCCCCTCCCGGTCGGCCAGACGCATCATGATGACCTCCTCGACCACGTATTCCGGATCAGGTTCGAAAGCGACCTCGTCGAAGACAAACAAATCATAGTCGTTGCCGAGTAGGTACTCCCCTCGATTCTGGGTGGTACGCGCTTCAACGGTCGCGCCGTTTCCGAATGCCAGGATTGGAAACGGTGTTCTCACCAGTCCATCGATCAGCGGCACGAGAATCTCCGACTGGCGAACCAGCCGGATAACCTGATTAAACATGAGGTTAGCCTGATCCTGCGTGATCGAGCCGATCACGGTACGATAGCGACCGGACAGGTCATACTTCAAATCACGCGGACGGTAAATGGCCGTATGGATCAGCTTGACGGCAGAAGCGAACGACTTTCCCCAGCGGTTGCCTGTCACCAGCGCGTTCTCGCGACCGGTAGATTTTTCGAGCCATTGCCGTTGCCCGGGGTGGAGTTTGATTCCGAGAAACCGGTCCGCAAAGAACGCCGGGTCGGTCATACCACGACGCCAATCGGCGTAGCCTGGCTCTTGACTCAGACAAGCTCCCGAACTTTGACGGAGGCGGTGTCCTTGTCGATCAGGCCGGCCTGATACAACTTCAACAGATTTTCAATCTCTCCGCTCCTGAGAGCAAGCCGATCGACCGCCTGGTAGGCAAAGCTATTATCGAATACAAACCGGCACTTCCTGTCCAGACCGGCCAGAGCCAGATCGATGTTGCCCAACCACTCAAGGAAATGAGCAACTTCGGATTGTATCGATCGCACCTGGCGCATGACGACATCAAACTTGAAGTTAGACCAGGTGGTGGTGGCTCCATAGGAATACCCCAGCAGGTAAGGAGCCAGATTGGTGCCGGCACATATTTCCTCGACCATCGCCCGGTGGTTTACAAACCAACTGTTGGACACCTCGCGGGATTTATCCGGGCCTATACAGTCGATCGCAACGTTATCCCAGGTAACCGGATTATCGTCCAGTTCACAGGTCTGGATCATCCGTACGGTGGAGTCGAAATAGGAATTGATCCTGTCAGTATAAGCGCTGTCCGATTCACCGGCCATACGCTCCGGCGGCGTGATCCGGACATGGACGCGGTGGTAGCCTGAGTTGTGGCTGGTGCGCCGCATATCGTCCACTAGCTGCTGTTCAATGTAACTGACGAACGGAATCGGCTGCAGCATCGACCGCCCCGTCGGTCGTGATATCCCGGCGCTGAACGGGATAAAGTAGAAATCAGGTCGATCCAGGTTGATCCTGGCATGATCTAGGTCAAGCATCAATCGTCGTGTCTGTCCCTGCTCGTCAACCTGGATATCAATTGGATCAACCGGCAAGAACTGGTCAACGCCGCTTCCGTCTCGATCCACTGTCACAAATCCCCCGAACAGACCATCTCGAAAAAGTGAAGCAAACAGATCGGGCATTAGCGACGCCAGGCCCACGCGGTTCCCGAGCAGATTAGTATATCCCCGCTGCCAGAGGTCATTCAGCCTCGCCTGTGCTCTTACATCCTCAGACTGCTTACCGTCGCTCGCCACACGATACTCACCGACCGCCGCCGAGAGTCTCACCCATGTCCAGACACAGGCACTTACTGCCGGTACCTGCTCGGTCAAAAACCGGTACAGCATTATTCTGAATCGCCCGGAGCCAATATCGCCGGACGATAACTTCAACATCGCCCCGAGCCTGTCGCGCGTCTGGAATCGTCTGTCTGAGGCGGCCTTTGCGACTTTCGCTCCGGCAAGACCGGCCGAAGTCAGACACATCTGACCCTGATTCTCGGTTCCCAATTCACACCTCTTTTTTCAATCCAACCGAGAAAGCCAACAACACTGAATTGTGAGCGATTTTGGATAGTCGAGGCAAAAGGAATCTGTGTATACGGGCGGGAAAAAACCCTAACCTGCAATTGGCTGCTCGGCAATCCTGACTTCGCCTGCTCAAATTTTGCACAGCAATGCCGAATATAGATAAAGACACAACCCGCACTATTTTCATCCCTGATCTAACCTATTGATAATCTTTAGCTTATGACCCCGATGGCAGCTATGGTCGTCGGCACAAAAATTGCACAGTTTTCATCGGATAATAACGGACTGTAAAAAGGATAGTCATGGTTCGCACATCACGTTTAACGGTTCTTTTGCTGCTCTTCGCCACCAGTTGTTTCGGGTTCAATTACCATTTTGACGAAGTTTTCAGCGACGGCTCGACTCCGTTCGACCACAACAACAACTGGGCACCCTATGACTATCCGCAGGGTGTCGGACACCTGCCTTCTCCCGGGATGTATGGAGCCGGGGGCGAGTATTCCGATCTCGAAGGTCTGCAGGTCACCGAAGTAGGAGATTTTGTCTACGTCGCCCTCGCTAATTCCTTTGGGCACACAGCCTACTGGGAGGGGAATCCCAGCAGCACAGCTTTCCGTCTGGGTGATTTATTCATCGGCACTGGCTCAACTCGCTATGCCGTGGAGCTTGGTGATTTCGGTTCGTTGGGAACGACTTCTCTCTGGGATGTAACCGGCGGGGCCTGGACCAGCATTGAGGATATCCCTCATTCGTATTACAACAGCACCGCAATTCGCACTGCCGCCGGTGCACACAAGATCGACCAGGGCCTTGCCTCATTGGTCCTTGGAGGAAATAACGTCGAGTTCGCGCTCTCCATGGAATCCGACTATGAAACTTACCTTCCGATGGGTGGAAATGGTGACACCTGGGTCTGGGAAATGAGGTTTGACCGGTCCCTGTTGGGTGACTTCGATAATCTGGATTTCCACATCACCCTTGCCTGCGGCAACGATTGGATCGATCAGCAATACAACGTCATCCCCGAACCGGCAACGTTGCTTCTGTTTGGATTTGGCCTGGCCGGCCTGGGTGTGACTCGTAGAATCCGGCGCTCCAAGTAGTCCTTTAGCTTCAATAGAACTCTATGGCCGATTCGGGGCTGCCTGCGCTTTTGCCTTGTTAGGGTTATAAGCCGACTCTATATTGTATTCCTGTTTCAATGTGGTCGTTTATGAGCAGTTGTGTGTACACTCGTCAGATCTTTGGTCCGTATTCGGCCTTGCTCATGGCTATAGCCCTGAGTTTGGCTTCTTGTTCCGATAACCCTGCAGTCCGTATCCGCTATGACCTGGAGAAACAGTCGTTTGCGGCTGGCCGCCTTGCCAGGGATCTCAGGCACGATCCGAACGCAAATGCAGTGGCACAACTCAACGAACTGCGCGACGAGTACGCTCCATTGGTAGATCGTTGCTATGCGGCCCTCGATTCCATTGACCCGGAGACCTATCCCGAAGAATACCGCGAGATAGAGCAGCTTACTTTTCAAAACGTCTCGCAACTTGAGCGGTATCTGTTCGCGCTGAGGCAGTTTGACACTTGTGTGGCTCTGCTCAATCAGGCCATCAAGCGTATCCGGCTCCCGGCACCCGAGGCAATGCTTGTACACTTCAGTCTCGGCAGGGCTCTGCAGGCGAACGGACAATGGGATAGCTGTCAGGCCGTGTATGACTTTGCCGTCACCGAGTTCTACCCACCATTGAACCGGCAGGGGCAGCCCGCGCGTGGCATCTTCAACCTTCCCCTACACCTGTACTGGGTGACCCGGCAGGTGGGGAACGAACCGGGAGCCTCGGATCGCTTCGCCTTGGCCCAGGAGTACTATCAGAGGGTGCTGACTGATTTTCCCAACACGATATTGAGCATGTTGGCGCATAGTTCCCTTTCGCGCTTGTACGAACTCGACGGGCAATTTGAGCTTGCCATTGAGCATGCAGGGAAGCTGACGGATTCCGCAGGCGTTGTCCCGCCCGTGGCCAAAATGCGCATGGCCGGACTCTACGCTAATCGTATGAACCGTCCTGACGAAGCACTGGCCCTCTACGACCAGGTCGAATCGGATCTGTCGCCTGACGACAGCCTGACGGCGGCGGCTCTGATGTTTCGCAGAGCTCAAGCTCTGGCGGCTCAACAAAAGCCCCGAGAAGCCCGCCTGGAACTCATTCGGCTGGAAGACAGCTATCCCGGGTACTTCAGAGGTCTTCCGTCCGCGCAACTCCTGAAAGCTCAGACTTTCGAGGCAGAGGGCAACTGGGAAAGGGCCGAGACTGAGTACCGATTCCTGGTTGATGAGTACCAACTCTCGAATGAAGCCATGTCCACTTACCTTTACCTGGCCCGGCATTATTCCCGGAATAATCGGGAAAGTATGGCTCAGCAGTGGTTGGATCGGGCCGCAGAATTCTATGACCAGACTGCCCTTCAGGCCAGGGGTGATCGAGTGGCCGCAGCCCTGTCGTACAAGGCCGAACTCCTTACGATGAGAGAGGACTGGCCTGCAGCCGCCGATGCCCTGGTTTCGATTTTCGAACGGTTTCCCGCGACCGAAGTCGGACGACGGGCCGTGCTGACCGCCGCCCAGATCTGCCGGGAACAGCTTGAGCAGGTCAGCCGGGCGGATTCGCTGGTGGCTCTTCTGAGGTCGTCCTTAACCGAGGTTGACGATGCTACGGGAAATTAGGATCTTTACCGATATTCGGCGGTAGAAAACGATGGTAAACAAAGGAATACACACCGGAGGAAAGATGAAACTGATTGTTAATTTGCTGACGCTATTGTGCCTTTCCGTCCTCGTGCCCGGGGCAGCCTCGTCCCAGACGGACAGTTTCGGAGCGGTTGACACTGTTTGGGCCGAGGTGTCAAAGATCGATTCGCTCAACTGGTCGATTAACGTGTCATTTTTCAATGATGAATCTGTGGTTGGCATGTCCGTGCCGTTGAAGATGAAGGCCGGTCTCAACCGGATTGTCGCTGATTCCTGCATCTATACCGGCGGCCGCGCCGAACACTTCAACGTGCGGGCTTTTCGCGCCGACACGGCCATTCAATGCGTGACCCTGGGCATGATAGCAAGCCTGACCTCGAGCAAGAAGACTCTGCCGCCCGGCAGAGGCAGACTGGCTACCATCTTTGTCTCTTCCCTCATTGATGAACCCATCGAGGATCTGTCAGTGGACACAACCACGACGAACCCCAATAATCAACTTGAAGTCATTGCTGACTCAGTGCAGGGGCCCCCTGAGAACCCAACCAAGGTCACAGACTGGACGCAGAGGAAAATTATCCCGGTCTTCGTGGCAAGAAAATCCGAATAGATACCCTGGTCAATCTCGACTGTTAAAACCCGGCCGAACCAGCCGGGTTTTTCATTTTCAGGACTGTTCTTCTTCAGCCGGTCTACGCGGTCGGCGAATAGTCACCCGGCTGGTCTCTTTATCGACCAGAAACTCTTTCAACTCCTTCAGTTGTTCCGGCGACAGTCTCTCTTTCTTGAAGAAATCCTTCATGAGTGCACCGGTATCAAGCGCGAAGCACTCATCCAGTCCCCAGCTCCGCACCAGTTGACTCAGACGAACATACTCGTCTGGATCCAGGGACTTTCCCACAAAAGACTGCTGGTGAGACCGGCGGATAATAACCTCCGACTCCGACCCGACAAGCTTTTCCACGTTCAATTCATCAGCCGCTTTCACCAGGCCTTCCTTCAGCGCCTGGTGGCGGGACCTGGTCTTGCGGAGCTCATTATCTACTTCAACAAACTGGTCGACCAGTTTCGAAGCTGATTCAGCGGATACCTGCGTTTCGTCATCTGCCGCTCCGGCTGTCTCAAGTATCAGCCGATGCCGTTTCGCGGGACACAGATTGAGGTAGTCACAGTAATCGCAGTAGGCCCCTTCTTGCGCAGGAAAGTCGTCTTTCCGCTCCGCCTGTTTAATCTGCAGCACTTCCTGCCTGAGTCTCTCGGCATGTTCGTCCAGTTCGTCGCGCGTAATCGTTCCGCTGATAACCTCATCAAGCCTCAGGAAGTACTGGGCCACCTCAATGCGCTCAAACTGGGGATATTTCGCCTGCACGGCCAGTTGATAGATGGCCATCTGACTGGAAAACAGAGGGTCCCGAATACCCTGTGGAAGCCGTCGCCCGGTCTTGTAATCGCAGATCTCAACCACTCCATCATCCCGCTTCCAGAGCCGGTCGATTATGGCCATGAAGTTGAACGGCGAATTTTGAAGCGGGAATCTGATTCTCAACTCGGCACCGAGGAGTGTCCCCTGGTCAAACGGCTGATACTCTTCGTGAAACCGTCGCAGCATCTCCTCGCCGACACGGATATAATCCTCAATCGACCGATACTCACTCGACACCACGATTGATTCCTTCTCCGGCTTCTCCCACTCCTTGCGGTAATTGCCAATCATGTCGTCAAGGGAATAGAGAACGCCGTCGGCCCCCAGTGAATATGCCCGTTCGACCTGACGGTGAACTGCGCTACCCAGATACAGGTCCGCAGACACCCTGTATGGAACCGTCACCTTGTCGAGGTATCGAAACCTGTACTGGCGGGGGCAGGTCCTGAACATTCCCAGCCGGCTGTGACTGTAGACGGTGCCCATAAACAGAATATATGCCACCGTCATCGGAGGGGTCAATCACATAATGTTGTCAGGGTAGATTTAAGTGTCAATCCGCCATCACTGACCGGTAGAAATGACGCCAGGTCTTGCCCACCTTGTCCCAACCGAACTGTTCGACATCAGTGCGGGCATGTTTGGCAAACTGCCCGATTAGCTCCGGTTTTTCAATCAGTTCGATGATTCGCTCGGCCATGGCCACGTGATCATTGACAGAAACAACCATCCCGTTGACACGGTCGATCACAAGCTGCTCGATGGCACCGGCATCGGTGGTGACCACCGGAAGCCCGGCCGCGAAGGCTCTGAGGATTGACTCCGGCAGGTTGTCATAGGAGGATGAATTTACGTACACCTCAGCCTCATCGAACAGACGATCGGCTTCAGACAGACTTTCGGCCGGAGCAAAGGTCACGCCATAAATGTGCTCAGTCTTTATCATCATCTCCAGGGCCGGTCGTTGCGGGCCATCCCCGGCTATAACCAGTTCCGACCGGGGATATTTCTCCTTGACGAACTTGAAGGCGCGGATCAGGCAAGCCACGTTGTTGTCTCTGGTCAGCGGACGATCGGTCAGAATCTTCGGCTGCAACCTTTCAATGGCCCGGAACGGGACTGCTGCAGCGTCGAACATAGCGGTGGGAACGTCCGCCTTCAGGTGGTGGTGCGAGTAGATCGCCGCCATGTATACGCTGTCGACCTGTAATCGATCCGCTACCCGCATAAACGCATTAGCCAGTCTTCCCCAGCGGGCCAGGAAATCATCCAGGTTGACCGGCGCGAAATTCACTATGACCTTCCTGGCAAAGAATTTACTCAGCATAACGACCGGCCCCACAAAGCTATAAAACAGCACGGACGCATCAGCGCTGATGTGAATGATATCGTAGCGCGGGATCATGCCCACCAGGCGGCGAATGTGGTGCCATCGGCTGACGATCGAGCGGAGCCGGATCCCCGACGAGGGCTCGGATCGATTGTGGACAATAACGTCAGCCGACCAGCCGTCGGCGCGAAGGGCCTCGGCGAGTTTGTAAGCACGCTGATAGCATGTGCCCTGACATCGGCTGGACGTCAGCAGTAGTATCTTCGGCTTACCTACGACCCTGGGTTCATCACGGGTACCGGTATTGATTGCTGCAGATTCTTCCATACGCACCAGTTTTCGTGAGGCCTGAGGCTGCACCTGCAGAACTCATCGGTTGATCTACTATTATACTCTGCCGATGACATTGTGATTCGGCATCATCCTGCCATCGACCAGTCATCGACAAAAAAAACAGCCTTTTTCAAGGCTGTTTTTTTCTCGCTGTGCCAGGCGAATCTTGCCGGTACACACAGCATCTTTACCCCCTCCCGACAAACTCGCGCTTGCCGCTGTCGGAACGGAGGGGTGTGCTCGCTTTGGTCGCTCCCTCAAAGCCCCGTTTTCAGGACCTCTGCAAGAGCCCTCCATCCTTGTAACACCCGCCTTTTACTGTTGTCTGAGTATGTAAAAACTGTGCCAATCTGCCTGGCATTTCGATTGTCCCCGAAGCCTGCCAATTGCCTGTTGATCAGCAGATTAGCGCTTCCGGCGGCTCACCGCGGGTAACGCTGACAGCACGCCGTTCCGGGACGAAACGAAGGTTGTTCCGTCGCACCCCATATTGAAACAGTTGGAACACACTCAACACAAGTTCCAATCCCGTGTTGAGTTCTCCCTTCCCGCCTGAGAACCCTTCGGGCTCAGAAAGTCAGGCCAATACCTAGCGACATGCCATACTGAGTGCTCTTGATTTCGTGAGGAAGGTTCTCGAGTACATCACCGAGATCGTTTTCGGTCCCGGAATCGTATCCGTAAAAGGTGACTTTCTCAGAAGTATCCACGCGCAAGTGCATTAGATCCGCGGAAAGAACCGCATACACACTGCCCGAGGGTCTCCAGTGACCCAGTGACAGCCGAGCCTGTCCGTTGACCATGAAGCCGCTTCCTGAGCCTTTGGCTTCTCCGGTGAAGTTGCGCAGAAGATGGTGATCCTGATCGGAGGCAAACACCAAAACCATCGCCGCTTTCACTGATGCCGTCAGAGAACCTCGCTGTATCTGTGGCTTTAGACCGACAAAGGGCAGGCTGTAAGTAATCTCATAGCCTCCGACTGGAACTTCCAGATGCACAGGATCCCAGATTCGAGTTGAGTCGTTAAAGTACCTCCCATCCAAACCCACCAAATCCTGTGATATCCGCTGAAGCCTGAAGCCACCGACCACGAATAGGGACAGGCTATCGCGGCCAGCTAATCGCTTCGATATTTCCAGGTCGAGTTGAAAGAACCATGTTCTGGCCTCCGAATCCGTATCGCCCACCAACCGATCATCAATCCAGTCCCGGTCCCTCATTTTTCCCGTCACGGTCTCAGCATTGGCCATAATTCCGACCGAGCAACCGATTTCCGGACGGCCCTGGCTGAAGTACTGGATTTCCACCCGCCCGCCGGCCACGGCACAATCGAGCGGATACTCAAGCTGGCTTTTGACCGAAAACAGAGTAGGCGTCCCGCCTACATCCGCCAGACCGACCTCCTCATATATATATTCTGTTTTGCCGAAATGCCCTTCCACCAACGGGTAGACTGAGACCCGAAAGTCAGGATGTTCTTCAGCTATTGCTGAACCAAACATCAACAGACAGGAGCAGATAATCTGATAGCGCATGGTCAGTTCCCCAAAATCATAGTATCGAATCTCTCGCAACAATAACCCGCATCGCGGGTAAAGTAAAGAGTGAACTGGGATCTGAAGTGTAACTGAAGGCGATAATGACCAACCGGTTCAGCGAGTCCAAATAACCTTGACAACCGCTTCTGCATCGATAACTTGGGCTGGATTGAAAAGCAGATAAATACATTACAAACCTGAGGAACCCTGACATGATTGCAAAAGCAACCAGAACCCTACCCACTTTGGCTGTTCTCGTGCTGACCCTAGTGATGCTGCTGAGCGGCCATATCGCCGCCCAGACCAGCCAGAGCCGAGACGAGATCGACGACAAGTACAAGTGGGACTTGAGTGACATCTACGCCGACTGGGACGCCTGGGAACAAGGCATGGCCGATTTTGAACGGTTGATGGGCGAATTCGCGGCTTTCAAGGGCACCCTGGCCCAAGGGCCAGACCAGCTCCTGAAGGTACAGCTGGCATCCGATCAACTGGGGATGCTCCTGTACAAAGTCTACCAATTCCCGTCTCTGTCAAGCGCCACGGATACGAGAGACAACGAGATTGCTGCTCGCCTGCAGCGCATTCAGATACTATACGCGAGATTCCAGACAGAGACGGCATGGTTCAGTCCGGAGTTGCTCGCCATCGACTGGAGCACAATGGAAAAGTGGCTGAATGAAACAGAAGGACTGGCTCCGTATCGATACCAGATCGAGAACCTCTACCGACAGCAGGCACATGTGCTCGACGAAGACAAGGAGAAACTGCTGGCGTATTTCAACCGGTTCGAATCCACCCCGGCGGCCACTTACCGGGAACTCGCTACGTCCGACATAAATTTCCCGGATATTACCCTTTCCAGTGGCGATACAGTTACGGTCACACCGGGAATGTACTACAACATTCTGGGGACCAACCGGAACCAGGAGGATCGAGCGAAGGCCTTCGAAGCCCATTACAGTACCTACCACGCCAACGTGAACACCTACGCCGCAATCTACAACAGTGTCCTTCAATCGGACTGGGCGGAAACACAGGCACGCAATTACGAGACATCGCTGGAGGCGGCCCTCGACGGCGACAACGTTCCCGTTTCTGTCTATGAGACCCTCGTCAACACCGTCAAAGCCGGCACCGAACCGCTCCGCCGGTTCTACCGACTGCGTAAAGAAAAACTCGGCCTCGAAACCTATCATCTGTACGATGGGTCGATCCCGCTGGTAGAGTTCGACAAAGAATACGAGTACGACGATATCATCGACTGGATTGTCGAATGCGCCAGCCCGCTGGGCAGGGATTACCAGGATGACGTGCGCAGGGCCTTCGACAGTCGCTGGATCGATGTGTATGAAAGCGAGGGGAAGAGATCGGGCGCTTTTCAGGCATCCGTCTATGGTGTCCATCCCTACCTGTTACTGAATTACAACAAGACCATGGACAATGTCCTTGCGGTGGTCCACGAGATGGGACACTGCATGCACACTATTATGTCTGATGCAAACCAGCCGTTCGCCACGGCCGATGCAACCATATTCGTGGCGGAAGTACCGTCGACCATGTATGAGAACTTCCTGGTGGATTACCTGCTCGAGCGGAGCGACGACCCGCTCGAACGGCTTGTCCTGCTGCAGCGCAGCATCGAGAACATTCTGGGAACGTTCTACACACAGGTGATGTTCGCCGACTTTGAGTGGCAGGCCCATCAGATGGTTGAGGCGGGTCAGCCCATAACCGCTGAGATCCTCCGCAACCTGTATAAGAAACTGCTGACCGACTACTACGGCGACGCGGCTGACCTGGATGATCTCTACGGTTCTACCTGGACCAGGATCGCACATTTCTACAGGACCCCGTTTTATGTCTACAAATACGCAACAAGTTTCGCCGCCTCGGCCAAGCTGTACAAGGAACTGGCTTCCGAGGACAGGAGCGTACGCGAGGATGCGCTCGACCGGTACACGACACTGCTGAAATCAGGTGGCAATGACTATCCGATGGAACAGTTGAAGAAGGCCGGCGTCGACCTGTCTGACCCGGCTACCATACAGGCGGTAGTCGATCAACTGGACGACCTGGTGACCCGCTTCGAAGCAGAGCTGGCCAAGCTTTAAAGCATCCTCTATAACGATCCAACAGTCAGGGCCGGACCCCATGGTTCGGCCCGCTGTATTTTCCGGCAGGAGATATCATTGTTGCCCTCTCTGACCTCGCCTGCTATCTTCGCTGGGAAGCACCCGGTAGTAACAGACATGAAACGACGTGATTTCCTGATAACAGCAGGCAAAGCAACGGCCCTCGCGGCTGTAACCGGGGGAACTGGCGTGGTCTTTCATAACCGTGATGTCCAAATCGCCAGGCCGGTCGTTACGCTGCAGCCCGATTTTACCGTGCCGACTGATCCTGAGTACCCCGGCATCACTCTGGCCAGACATCCGGACCCGGTGGCCGCGCTCAACACTGCCCTGGATGCCATTGGAGGCATCTCCAGATTCATCAAACCGGGTGAAAGTGTGACTGTTAAACCGAATGTCGGCTGGGACAGGACTCCTGAGCAGGCTGCCAACACAAACCCGGCCCTGGTGGGTGAGATGGTCAGACTGTGCCTTGCTGCAGGCGCCTCGAAGGTGGTCGTCAGCGACATCTCATGTAATGATCCCAGAAGATGCTTTC
>CP070824.1:1999916-2016624 GCA_020344395.1 Candidatus Zixiibacteriota bacterium
GTCGATTTCGCCGAGGTGTATATTGGCGACCTGATCACTTACACCATCGCAATTACTTACGACTCATCATACCAGCTCGTGCCGCCGCCGCTGGGGGCACATCTTGGAGCTTTCGATGTCAAGGACTATGAACCGGACATAGAGGAAATTCTACCCGATGGCCGCCGCAAGACTCAGACCGTCTTCAAACTGACCACATTTACCACCGGCGACTACACTATCCCGGCTATGCCGCTGATCTTCACGCTCCCTGACAGCACCCGGCACCTGGTATTGGCTGAGCCGGTTCCGATCAAGATTCTCTCGCTGTTGTCGGACACTGGAGACTCGCTGGATATACGGCCCTTAAAAGCCCAGCATGAATTCGAAGGTATGATAAATCCGTATTATCTGTGGGGTGGCATGGCTCTGGCGATTATTGTGACGCTGATCATCATATGGTTTGTGCGCCGCCGACGGAAGAAGACCGGGGAACTGATTGATCTGCGCGATCCCTGGGAAATCGCCTTCGAGAAACTGGCCGTGCTGAAACAACGCAATCTACCGGACAGCGAAAGCTACAAGCTGTACTACTTCGAACTGACGGAAATAGCCCGAGAGTACCTGGGTAAGATGTACGAAGTGGATGTTCTCGAAATGACGACAGGAGAATTCCTCGAAAGTTTTGAGGAAATCACAATGCCTGACGGTCACTATGATAAGACTATTCGGTTTCTGATGCACGCTGATTTGGTGAAATTTGCACGTCATGTACCCGAACGCCAGCGGCTGGATGCCGACTTTGATCTGGTGCATGGCCTTGTAGAATCGGTGCGAAGCGAGTTTGAACGCCGCCGGGCCGTGGATGGCTCCCAGGCTGCAGAGCCGGTATCTGCGGCCGCCGAGTCCCGGGAGAAAGTGGCATGAGCAATCTTGAGTTCTATGGTCTGGGTCTTAACCTGTTCGACCTGTTTGAGACCAAGCTGTCACCGCTTGCGATCTTCGTAGCCGGCTGTCTTATAATTCTCGGCATGATCTGGTTTCACACCGTCCGGCGCCGAGCAAAGTCCGCGACCATCAAGTACTCCGACATCAGGATAGTCAATCGGGCGGCCCGGTCGAACCGACAGCGCTACCGGTTTGTGCTGACTTTGCTCCGACTGGCGGCGGTGGCGTTGTTTATCCTGGCCTTTGCCAGACCCAGATCCGGCACCGAAATAACCGAGGTAACATCCGAGGGCGTCGATATAATGGTAGCCCTCGATGTGTCATCATCGATGCAGGCAGAAGACTTCAAGCCCCACAACCGGCTTTATGTGGCCAAGGAGGAACTCAAGAAATTTGTGGGCAAGAGAATTAACGACCGTATCGGCCTGGTCGTATTCGCCCGCCATTCTTTCACCCAGTGCCCCCTCACCGTGGACTATGATGTGCTCCTCAACTTCGTCGATCAGGTCGATTTCGGCATGATCGACGATGGCACGGCCATAGGTATGGCCATCGCTAACGGCGTCAACAGGCTTCGCGAATCAGAGGCCAAATCCAAGATAATGGTCCTGCTCACCGATGGTGACAATAATGCCGGAGAAATCGACCCTGTCACCGCCGCCAACCTCGCCAAGGCCATGGATATCAAGATATACACTATAGGCGCCGGCAAGACGGGAAACGTCATGCATCCCTACCAGGATCCGATATTCGGCAAGCGGTACGTTTATCAGCCCACCAGAATCGACGAGGCTACCCTCAGAGCGATCGCGGAGAAAACCGGCGGCAAATATTTCCGTGCCCGGTCCGGCGAGGAACTTGAAGAGATCTATTCAATCATAGATGAGATGGAAAAAACCGAGATCCAGATAGCAGCGCACATGCAGTACAGGGAACTGTTCCACTACTTTACTTACGCCGGTCTTGTACTGCTGGTGCTGGAGCTCATTCTCGCCAATTCGGTGTTTCGAAAGTTACCATAGGTGTTGGCAGGTTTGATATATGCGCTTCTCTGAACCGATGAATTTCATGCTCCTGGTCGGAGTCGCCATCCTGGGGCTGTTTCTGCTCTGGGCGATCGCGCGCAAGAAGAAATTGCTGGCCCGATTCGGTGATATTCCCTTGCTGATGAAAAACGCACCGTACATCTCCTTTGCCCGCCAGCGAACCAAGGTGGTTTTGCTGGTACTCGGACTGGCCTTAGTGACGGCTGCCCTGGCCCGCCTGCAGTTCGGCACTCACCTTGAGCTGCTCAAACGCGAGGGACTGGATATCATCGTCGCCCTTGACGTATCCAACTCCATGCTGGTGCGGGACATAAGACCTAACCGGCTGGATAAAGCCAAGCAGGAGATTCGGTCGATTGTTGATCGCCTCGAGGGCGACCGCATCGGGCTGATTGCCTTTGCCGGCGAAGCCTTCGTGCAGTGCCCGCTAACTCTCGACTACTCTGCAGCCAGGATGCTCCTCGAAGCGATGGACAACCACTCCGTTTCTGTCCAGGGCACATCCCTTACGGCGGCTCTGGAGGTGGCTTCGGAGGCCTTCTCGCAAAAAGAAAAGAAGCACAAGGTACTGCTGCTTTTGACCGATGGTGAGGACCACCGCGGGGGTGCGCTCGAAGCCGCCCAGACTGCGCGTAAAGATGGAGTCAGAATATATACGGTGGGGATTGGCAGCCCGGCCGGGGAACCTATTCCGGTACTTGATCGTAAAGGTAATCAGGTTGGATTTAAAAAGGACGAAAGTGGTGAGGTGATTGTCTCCCGGTTGGATGAAATGATGCTGCAGGAGATAGCATTGGCCACCGGAGGCAAATACTATCATGCCACGGCCGGCGAACTGGAACTGGACAGGATCTTCACCGAGATTTCGAAGTTGGAGAAGAAAGAACTGGAAGGTACCCTGGTGACCAGATACGACGACCGGTTCCAATGGCCGCTGCTGATCGGTCTTATCCTGATCGTCGGCGAGTTCTTTCTTCCGGAACGAAAACGATCACCCAGGAGCGAATAGCATGTCTCATCGCGCTGGTATCATCAGCTGTATCACTTTTCTCTTCTTTTCACCTTTGGTGTTCGCGCAGGATTATGTGAAGGCGGTCCGGAAAGGTAACGAGGCTTTCCGCCAGCAGGATTATCAGACCGCCATGGAGCAGTACCATCTGGCCGAGACAGAGATCCCCGAGTCTGCCGAGCTTGATTACAACATGGGGAGTACCCTCTTCCAGCAGGGTAAGTATGAGGAAGCTGTCGAAAAGCTGAATCGTGCCCTCGCCACGACCAACATCAGTCTCGAGGGACAAGCTCACTACAACCTCGGCAATACCTATTATCGCATGGGGGACTATCAGAACGCTATTGCCAGTTACGAAAGAGCCCTGAACATCGACCCGAACGATATAGATGCCAAGTATAACCTCGAATTGGCCCGGCGGATGCTCAAAGAAAACCTGCAGCCTGAGCAGCAGGAACAACAGCAGCAGCAACAGCAGCAGCAGCAGGAACAGCAGCAGGACCAGCAGGATAACCAGCAGCAGAACCAACAGCAGGATCAAGATCAGAACCAGCAAAACGATCAGCAGCGGGACCAGCAGCAACAGCAGGAGGTACAGGATCAGCAGGAGATGTCGAAAGAAGATGCAGAACGTATTCTGAATGCTCTGCGCGATGATGAACAGGAAATCCAGAAGCAGATCAGGCGTCACCGCGGCGACCGCGGGTATATTGGCAAGGACTGGTAGTTGCCTGTGAAATTGACCAGACTGACATTATGGCTTGTCCTTTCCGGGTCGTGTATCCTGCTGATGTCGTCTTCCGTGCCGGCCACCGATGAGATTGAGTCGGTACTGGTATCAGTGGATCGGGACAGCATCGGCATGGATGAACAGATCATGCTGCAGGTCGAAGTCATCGGGACCAATCAAAATCTGCCTGCCCCCAAGATACCGACGCTACCGATGTTTGAGGTGTACTCACAGGGCCGTTCCAGCAATCTAAGTATAGTAAACGGTCAGGTCTCTGCGTCCGTGACCTACCGGTACATGTTATTGCCGCAGAAAGCAGGAACGTTTCCGATCCGCGGCGTCGCCGTTGTACATAATAACAGGCGTTACGAGGGAAACCCGCTTGAGGTGACCGTTCTTGGGACTGCCACGGCTACCCCGCCGTCACTGGAAGGTCGGGCCACCGATTCACGCGGCCAGAGCCGCGATTATTTTATGGAAGCGGTGGTGGATAATAAGAATCCGTTCGTCAACCAGCAGGTCACTTTGACTCTGAAAATATACTTTGCCGTTCAGACTTACGGATCTCCCGAGCTGTCCGAACCTACCACCACGGGTTTCTGGACCGAAGTGCTTGGTAACAAAGCGCCGTACTTTCAGAAGATAAACAACCGCAACTACCGGGTCATCGAAAGAAAGTACGCCCTGTTTCCTACTCAGACAGGAACTCTGAGCATAGGTCGTGCTGTTCTCACCGCAACGGTGGCGAAACGGTCCCGTCGGCGCGATCCTTTCGATTTCATGGGCATGTTCGGCAGCGGCGAGGAAGTCACCATGCGGACGCTGCCGGTAGATATCGAGGTACGACCTCTTCCCACCGTTGGTCGCCCCAGGGATTTCACCGGCACGATCGGGAGATTCTCCATCACGGCATCTGCTGACAAGCGCGAAGTTGAGGTCAATCAGCCGGTTTCGGTGACCTTTCGTATCAGCGGAGTAGGGAATATCAAGTCGGTGGCCGAACCGGTGCTGCCGGATCTCAATGATTTCAGAATCTATCGTGCTTCGAGCAGCGAGAACGTCACCAAGCTCGATGATAAGATAGGCGGGACGAAGGTTTACGAGGAGGTGTTTATCCCCAAGGTGCCCGGGGAGATGATAATACCATCTGTTGCCTTCAGTTTCTTCAATCCCGAGACTGAACGATACGCTTCGGTCAGAACGAGGGCCATCACCCTTCAGGTCAGCAAGCCTGAAGGTTATGTGGCTGGATCAGAGGTTCCGTATACAGCACCGGAAATGACCATCGGGTCCCGAAGTCGTGACATTCGCTTTATCAAGAAGGACGCGGGGGACCTGAGTCCTATTGGCCGGATCATCTTGTTCAGTCCCGTATATGTGGCGGTCAACGCTGTTCCCGTATTTCTCCTGGCCGGGATGGTGGTGCTGCGTCTGCGTCGGGAAAAACTGGCCGGTGATATCGGCTATGCGCGTTCACGTGCGGCTTCGCGGATGGCGCGAAAGCGTCTGGCCAAGGCGAAATCAGTCGCATCAACGGAAACGGCTCAGGAATTCTATGCTGAGATATCGCTGGCCTTGTTGCAGTACGTTGCAGACAAATTGAATATATCCCCGCATGGCCTTACCACCGACAGCCTGTCGCAGCTGTTACGGGAAAGATCAGCCGATGAAACTCTGATCGAAGAGACTGTAGAATTCCTTCAGGAATGTGACTATGCCCGCTTTGCGGCGGCCGGCGTCGATGAACAGAAGATTGTCGATTCACTTGAGTCCGCCGAGAAGATAATGGTGAAAATAGAGGGTGTGCGCTTTGTCTAGATCCGCATTCTGGCTTTTCCTCAGTCTGCTTACATGCGCGACAGCAATAACTGTGGCGGCGACACCGCAGGATGACTTCGCTGCGGGCAATGAACTCTATGAGTCAAAAGAATTCGGACAGGCTATACAGAAATACGAGAGCATACTATCTCAGGGTCTGCAGTCGGCTCCTCTCTATTACAATCTGGGCAATGCGTACTTCAAGAGCGGTGATCTGGGCCGGGCTATTCTGAACTATCATCGGGCCGCACGGCTGGATCCCGGTAATAGCGATATTGCCGAAAACCTGAGCTTTGCGTCCGGGTTTACGTCGGTTCAGATGGAAGGTGTAAAACTCAACCCGGTCCGTACTTTCCTGCAGATGCTGGTGGCGCCCTATCACCTGGATTCGCTGGCCTGGCTGTCGTCGGCACTCTTTGTCCTTTTGATTGCGCTGCTGGCGGTTCGGTTCGGCGTGGGTATGCGCTCTGCCTGGCTGAAGGGAACGGTCGTCTCGACGCTGACCCTTTTTGTGATATCATCATTTTTTACGACGTACAAGTATCGGCATGAATACCTGACCGAACGAGCAGTCATTCTCGCCGAAGACTGTCAGGTGCGCACGGGTCCGTCCGAACAATCCGACATTGAACTTCGAGGTGCGCCGGGTCTGGTTGTAGAGGTTCTGGCCGAGTCGGGAGACTATTACAGCGTTTTGTTCGAAAACAAGCGACGCGGGTGGGTCCAGAAGAACTTAGTTGATATCATATAATAACTTACGCTGAGCGGGCTGCCTTTATTTATTTGACACCGTTTCGAACATGGTCTATCTTGGTCGGCAACGTTTTGCCTCGTAGACAATATGGTTCGATTCTGGAAGAAAAAACAGTTCTGGGGCGGCCTGATCGGATTGATCCTGCTCGCCTTTTGTATCAAGGACATACGTCTACAGGAGCTGAGAGGGCTGCTCTCGCAGCTTGATCCGGTGGCCCTGGCTCTGTCAATCATCGCATCGTTTGTGTTTGTAATTCTCCGTGGTCTCCGATACAAGCTCGTTGTTTCGCAGCAGTCACGGTTGCCGTTCATTCGATCGATTACCCTTTATTCGGCCGGACAGGCCCTGAACACCATAATGCCGGCTCTGACGGGTCAGGTTGGCCGTCTGATACTGTTTGCGCGCAAAATTGGGCTGCGAAAGACATATATCTTTTCCACCATCATTTTAGAGATACTCTTTGACGCCATTAGCTTGATCATTTTTGTACTGATGGCCTCCCTTGCTTTTCCTTTCCCGGACCGGTATCGGTTCATAGGGTATATCATCGCCGGTGCGACGGTAGCGCTGTTGGTGCTGCTCTACGCGCTGTTGCATTTCCAGAAAGGTATGGAGGAATTCGGACGCAGACGGATGCGAGATCGATGGCCCGGCGCGTACATCACGGTAAAGAAGTTTATTCGATCGTTCGCCAAAGGGATCGAGACCCTGCGCTCATCGCAGTACCTGGCCGGATCGATGATTTACTCCCTTCTGGCCTGGACCGTGCATATGATGGCTATCTACTTTCTGTTTCTGGCTTTTGGCTTTGATATCTCTTTTGTCGGCGCGGCCGTGCTGATGATCATCAATACTCTGGTCCTGCTCATCCCGATTACCCCGGGCAACGCCGGCACCTTTGAGGTGGCCGTCAGCACGTCCCTGGCCGCCTTCAGAGTCGGTCGGACCGACGCGGTTCTCTTTGCCCTGGCTCTTCATTTCATCGACATCCTTCCCATGTTTGTGCTCGGCTTGTGGTTCGTGCACGCCGAACGACTGTCACTTCGTAAGATCAGCAGAGAGCATGAGGATGAGGTCATCTACCGCAGGATATCCGAGGAGGGGGCCTTCATCGAGGAAGAGACGGTATGATCAGGTCGTTCTATTACCGGCCGGGCGAGCGTGTTAAAGTGTTGGAGGATATTGCTGACTTTGATCGCCTCTGTGCCGTCGAACAGTCTGTTCTCTGGGTCGACATGTGCAAGCCCACCGACCAGGAATCTTATGTGCTGACACATGATTTTAAATTCCATCCCCTCGCCATTGAAGACGTCATCTCTGAAAAATCGCGGACAAAAATCGACGATTACGATCGCTATCTTTTCCTGGTCTTTCCCATGGTCGATTATGTCGGCAGGGAAGAGGGCCTTAAGATCAGCGAGCTTGACCTCTTTCTCAGCGAAAACACCGTGGTATCGGTCCGGTATGATGACCACAGGATATTTGACTATCTGTACAGCCGGGCCGAGAAGGATGATCGCCTGATCGGACGCGGTGCCGATCATCTATTCCATGCTATCGTAGATACGGTGGTGGATAACTACAACGCCACCCTGGATATATTCGAGTATGAGATCGACCAGATTGAGGAGGACATCCTGGGTGAACAGGATGAAGACACCCTGAAATCGATTTTTACCATGCGACGGGATATCGTGCAGCTCAAGCGCGTTGTCATGCCCCAGAAAGAGGTCGTCAATCAAATGTCGCGTCAGCCCTATCGACTTATCTCGGACAATCTGCGGGTGTATTTTTCCGATATTCACGATCACCTTGTCAGGATCAACGAAATGGCCGATTCCCACCGCGAGATGCTGCACTCATCGTTGGAGGTGTACTACTCAACAATCTCTACTAAAACCAATGAGATTATCAAGGTCCTTACCATTTTGACCGCTCTTTTCATCCCGCCGACCTTCCTGGTCGGCCTGTGGGGTATGAATTTCGCCAATATGCCTGAGTTGAACCTTGAGTACGGCTACTTTGTCTCGTTGGGTATTATGCTGATGGTAATGCTCGGTATGATACTGTTTTTTCGTTACAAAAAGTGGATATGAGCCCTCCGGGGCCGGTTTTCAGGTGATTATTCTGTGTCAGGGGTCTTGACAAATCCGGCGCGGGACATATCTTAGATACCGGCCGGTAGGTATACAGAGGCAAATCCGTATACCTCCGGACCGTTGACAATATGGCTAAGATAAATCAAAGTCCGAAACTGCCCGCCGACGTCCGCCGTACACAGTTATTAACCTCGGCGCGGAAACTGTTTGTGAAAAAGGGATACCGTGCGACTACCGTCGAGGAAATAGCCCGGCATGCCGGACTGACCAAAGGTGCCCTTTATTTCCATTTTGAGAGCAAGGAAGACATTCTGTTTAATCTGGTAAAATCAATCTCGGAGCGTCACGATGTGGCCATTCGCAATGCCATCCGACCTGGCATGAGCCCCTCGGAGTTCTTCAGAATGGCCGGTCACGCGGCCCACAGGTGCGATCTGGCGGATTATAGCGATCTGATAGAAATCTGGATTCAGGCCATCAAAATTCCGAGAATCAAGAGGTATATCGCCCGTTGGCTGAGAACGCTCGTGGACGTCTGGGAGACGCATGTGGATTCGAAATACGCTACTGACCGGAAATCCCTGCGAGATCTGGGCGTTTTGACTTTTGGGCTGGTCGACGGACTGTCGATATTCCGGATCATATCCCCAGGCCTGGTTGACGTGGAAGCGCAAAACAGGCTGGTCAGAGAATGCTTTGATGTGCCGCACCGACGGCGCAAGGCGGCGAGGCACAAATGAAAAAACTCCTGCAGACAAGGCGGTGGCCTCGGGGGATCGTCTGCGCTCTGATGCTGGGGGCCGGTGTTTCTTCGCCGGCTGCGACGCGTCTCACGGTGGATGAAGCCCGCCGTTTGGCTCTTGAACACAACCGCACCTACCTCGCCGCCAAGGAAGATGTCAGCAAAGCTGAGGCTGACGTTGGGAAAGCCCGTGCCGGCGCGCTTCCTCGGCTCGATCTGAACGGCAGGTACAACCGCACTTTCTATATACCCTCGTTCTTCGTGGCAACAGGAGATTCTGCCATGGAATTGCGAACAGGTTTCAAGAACAGCTTTGGTGCTACGCTGTCGCTGCGTCAGTCCATCTGGAAGGGCGGTCGAGTGTTCACAGCCATGAAGCTGGCCGGTGCTTACAGAGACCAGTCGGTTGAGGCAGCCAACCAGGTCCGGGCGGATGTCGAATTGCAGGCTGAGTTGCTGTTTTACGTATCTGTACTTCAGAAGGCGCGGCTGGCGGTTCTGGAGAAGTCCTTTGAAGCGGCCAGCTACAGCCTCGAGGTGGTAGAAAAACATCACTCGCAGGGGCTGGTTTCCGAATATGAATTGCTGCGGGCCCGCGTGGAGAAATCTGGTTTGCAGCCTCAGTTGTTGCAAGGACAATCCGAAGTTAGACTCTCAGAAAAGAAACTCAAATCTTTTCTCGGAATAGACCTGGGAGAGGAAATAGACCTCATAGACAGCCCTACGGACACATCACTCCAGTCTCTACCGCGTCTGGAGCAGTTGACGGATATGGCTCTGGCCGAGAGACCGGAGCAGCGTCGAGCGGACCTGATGGCAGAGATCAGGCAAAAGGCGATTCGAGTGGCTCGAGCCGACTATTATCCCAGTATCGAAGCAGTGTCCCAGTACGACTGGCAGGCCCAATCGGACGCCTTTACCCTCGATGAAAACATCAGTCGGTCGTTTACAGCCGGGGTGACGGTCAGTCTTCCGATATTCGCCGGTGGCCAGACCCGAGGTACGGTTTCACAGGCAACAGCGGATTACAATCAGGCCAGACTGGTCGCCCTTCAACTGAGAGATGATATCAGGCTCGAAGTCGAAGAGGCGTATGATCGATTGATACAGGCCAAGAAGATGCTTGACATCCAGGGTGAGACAATCGCGCAGGCCGATGAGGGGCTGCGTATTGCCAACCTGAGATATGAATCGGGCGTTGGAACGCAGCTTGAAGTACTCTCGGCCCAGACGGCATTAACCGAGGCGCGGCGCGTTCTAGCTGAAGCTATGTATTCTTTCCGAGAAGCTAAAGCCAGGCTTAAGCGGGCTACAACCATTGACATTGAGGTGACAGGAAGCAACCGATGAGATACGCACGCGAACTGACGTACTTGGCAATAGCCTCGACCGTCCTGACCTGGACATTGTCCTGTTCCGGGACCGAGCAGGCTCAGAAAGAGGAGACGAGGATTGCGGTCAAAGCTGAGATCGTGCAGCGTTCCGACCAGGAACTGGTCCGGGAGTATACAGGTTCGCTCGAAGGGCAGAAACAGGCGGTATTGCGGGCCAAGATCTCGGAGGCAGTCGGCAGCGTACAGGTACGTGAGGGTCAGACAGTCCGGGCCGACCAGATCCTGCTGGAGCTGAACCGTGAAGGAGCCAGTTCACAGTACCATCGGACCCTGTCGCTGTTTCGCAACGCCGAGAAGAATGTCGGCAAGATGGAGTACCTTTTCAAGGAAGGTGCGGTCTCCGAGTCGGACTACGATGCAGCCCGCACCGATTTTGAGGTTGCCAGGGCCAACCTGGACGCGGTCACTCGGCTGGTTGAAATTCATTCACCGATAGCCGGCACCGTGACTTCACTGGATGTCGAGGAGGGCGACTTTGTTCAGATTGGACAGAACCTGGTGACGGTCGCGACAACCGACCGCCTGCGCGTGAAATTTGGCGTTAACGCTGACGAGATTGCCTATTTCAGCGTCGGCGGGGCTGTAAGGATAAACAGTGATGCTGTGACCGAGGAAGGCAACGGCAAGGTAGCGGCCATAGCGTCGTCGGCAGACCCGCTGACGAGGACCTTCCAGGTCGAGGCCATTCTTGAAAACACCGACGGTCTATTCAGCCCCGGCATGTTCGTGCGAGTACGACATATCAAGCAACAATTGCAGGACGTGATCGCGGTGCCTCGAAGGTCTGTCCTGACTCTGGATGAGCAACCGACTGTGTTCACGGTCGTGAACGGTGAGGCTCAGAAGCACACCGTCGCGCTCGGAGTCGATCTGGGCGGACAGGTGATCGTCGAATCCGGTCTGGAGGCCGGTGATACGCTGGTTGTCCTTGGGCAGGATTATCTGGACACCGGAACCAGGGTGAACATTACCGCCCTCAACGGAATCGTGAAATGAAAATATCCGAGATATCAATAAATCGGCCCGTCTTTGCGACCATGATGATTGCCGCCCTGCTGGTTCTGGGCTGGTTCTCCTACACCGACATGTCGGTCGAACTGTTTCCGGAAGTCGACTTCCCGTTTGTGGTCGTGACGACAGTTTATCCCGGTGCTTCGGCAGAAGCGGTCGAAAAGGATGTGACGAAGAACCTTGAGGACGTTGTAAACGAGATCTCAGGCGTGCGTCACATTATTTCGCGTTCGCGGGAGGGGTATTCACTAATATTCGCGGAATTTCAACTGGAAGTTGATGGGTCTGTTGCTGCTCAGGATGTCAGAGAAAAGGTAGCTGGTATCAGGAGCATCCTGCCCGACGATATCGAGGAACCTGTGGTAAGCCAGTTTGACCCCAGCGCGCAGGCAATCATGGCGCTGACGGTAGATAGCCGCAGGCCGCCGCGCGATCTGACCAAACTGGTCAAGGACAAAATTCAGACCCGACTCGAGGCGGTAACCGGAGTCGGCTCGGTGGAGTTGGTTGGCGGTCAGGAGCGCGAAATACAGGTACAGCTCAACCCTGATCGGCTGGCATCCTACCAGTTGACGGTGGACGATGTGCACAGGGCTATCGCGGGGGCCAATATGGAGGTGCCGGGCGGCCGGGTGGACGAGGCCAGCCGTGAATACCTGGTCCGCGTCCAGGGACGGCTGCGCTCGGTCGATGATTTCGGGTCGGTCATTGTCAAGAATCGTCAGGGAACACCTATTTACCTGTCAGATGTAGCGTCCGTGAAGGACACGGTCGCGGAGCAGAGATCGTTGTCGCGATTTAACGGCAAGTCGGCTGTCTCCCTTCGGATAATTAAACAGTCAGGCGCCAATGTAGTTGATCTGGCCAGAGAGGTCAGAGAAGTCCTGGCCCGATTGGATGAGGAACTGCCCGCTGATGTGAATTTTACAATTGTGCGTGATGATGCCGTCTTTATCGAAGACTCCATCCACGAGATCCTCTTCAATATCCAGTTCGGAACTACTCTCGCTGTGCTCGTGATCTTCCTGTTTCTGCTGGATATCAGACCGACGATAATAACCGGTCTGTCTATTCCCATCTCAATCATTGCTACGTTCACCCTTATGAAGTTCCTTGGCTTTACGGTCAACTTCATGACTCTGCTCGGATTGTCGCTGGCGGTCGGCATTCTTATCGATGATTCTATTGTAGTGGTGGAAAACGTCTATCGTAAAATGCAGGAAGGACTGTCTCCGTTCAAAGCCGCCTTTGCCGGAACCAAGGAAATCGGTCTGGCTGTCTCAGCAACAACCTTCTCTATCATGGTGGTCTTTCTTCCTGTGGCCTTCATGGAAGGCATCGTGGGACGGTTTTTTTACCAGTTTGGCATGACGGTCGCGTTTGCAGTTTTGATATCTCTGTTTGTGGCCTTCACGCTGGTGCCCATGCTCTCGGCGCGAACGTCTCCGCCGGCGGAGGATCCGGAGTCGCTTGATCCCGCTCGAGCCAGGGGCTGGCGCCGGTTATGGCTGCGAACTCGACGTCCATTGTCGATCTGGAATCGAGCCTTCGACGCCATCAGGCCCGGCTACCGTTCGCTCCTTGCCTGGTCACTTAATCACCGCCTCGTGGTTATCCTGACGGCGGGCATCACCTTTATTGCGGCACTGGCAATGGTGACGGTTCTGGGCACGGAGTTCTTTGAAGAGGCCGATCAGGGTCAGATCAGTGTCATCATCGAGACACCCCCCGGCACCACGCTGCAGGAAACATCCGACAGAATTGCCCGGGTTGAGTCTGTCGTCAGACAGATCTCGGACGTGACCGGAACGTACGTGACCATCGGTGCCGGCAATACTGAAGTGACCAACGGTAATTTGCTGATCATACTCAATGACGCATCGGAGCGCGACGTTACTGTGTTTGAGCTTATCGACTCTCTGCGCGTGATGATAGCAGCCGTCCCCGGTATCAAATACTCCCTGACAACCGGTGAGCATGAAGGCGGTAGCGACAAGCCGGTCGAATTGTCCATACGGGGTGATGACCGTGACGAGCTCATTCGCCTGAGCCGTGAAGTGCAGGAGATCATGCTCCAGACGCCGGGGACGACGGATGTGGATAACACCCTCGAAGAAGGCAAACCGGAATTTCAGATTGAGATCGATCGCAAACTGGCGGACGACCTGGGAATAGACCTGGCCACTCTTTCACGCACTATTCGTACTCTTGTTGAAGGGGATGTCGTTACCCGGTACAAGGAAGGAGACGACGAATACGACGTCCGTTTGCGGCTTGACCAGCGCTTCCGATCATCGGAGAGCGACCTGGGCCGGATACTCGTTGAAAGCAACAAAGAGGTCGCGGGCCTGAAGACTTTCCTGGTTCCCCTTGATAGAATCGCAAAGATTACCAAAGGAACCTCCATCGGTGAGTACAGTCGCTATGATCGCCAGCCGGAGGTGAGGGTGAATGCCAACGTTCTGGCCGATGCTTTTGCCGGTACGGTCACGACCCTTGCCCAGGAAACGGTCGATACGACTGTCCAATTGCCACCTGGTTACATGGTGGCCCCGGTCGGCACTCAGGAGATTATGGTTGAATCATTCACCAACATTTTTCGAGCACTGATCCTGGCTGTTATATTCATATACCTCCTGCTGGCATCCCAGTATGAGTCGTTTTTTGATCCCTTCTCGATAATGTTGTCTCTGCCGCTGTCGCTGGTCGGCGCCATTCTGGGTCTTCTTGTGTTTAATTCATCGCTGTCGATGATGTCACTGATCGGTATCGTCATGCTTATGGGGCTGGTGACCAAGAACGCCATTCTGCTGATCGATTTTGTGAAACAGGAGCGCCGCAAAGGTGTTGACAGGACAGCGGCCATCCTTCGGGCCGGCCCGATAAGGCTGCGCCCGATTTTGATGACGACCTTTGCGACCGTATTTGGTATGTTACCTCTGGCCCTGGGAATCGGACCTGGTGCTGAGTTTAGAGCACCCATGGCCAGGGCGGTTATCGGCGGCATGCTTTCCTCGACGTTGCTGACTCTGGTAGTGGTACCGGTGACCTACACCGTCATAGACGACGTGGTCGCTTTCGTCTTTCGTAGAAGCAGAAAGGCTGAGAAGGTGGTTAAAGAGGAAGTCGCATTTGATCAGTAACCTGATTCAATCCAGCAAGAACCTTGGCTACTCCGACATCTACCTTGACTTTCTTGCCGGTTCAGATCCAGCCAGGAGTTTCTTCGAGGCGTGCAGCCTGGCTGCTGTAGCTGACAGGCTGGACAGCCTGTCATTCGACCGCAATGGAGCAGCAGCAATTCTCACACGGCAGAACCGATCATACGATGCAGCTCCCCGCACATTTGAGACCATCGAAAGGCTCAAGGACCCGCGGGCTGTTTGTGTTTTTGCCGGCCAGCAGGCCGGCTTTCTGGGCGGGCCGCTCCTTACGCTGTACAAAGCCATAGCCATCGTTAAGTCGGCCGAGTTCTATTCGGTAAAGCTGGATCGCCCGGTCATTCCGATTTTCTGGATTGCCGGCGACGATCATGACTTCCAGGAAGCCAACCATACGTTCTTGCTTGACCGCCAGGGACAGGTAGTCAGGGTGGCTTACGAGTCCGAACCTGACCACGAATGGCCGATGGCCCGCGTGAAATTCACCGACAAGACAGAGCTTGACCGGGCCAAGACCCAACTCCGAGAGACGCTAGGTGAGACCGATTTTACGCCGGCCCTGTACGATCTGGTGGATCGCGCGTACACGGAGAATGATACGCTGGTGACCGGCTTTGCAAAGTTTATGGCCAACCTGACCGGTGATCTGGGTTTGCCATTGTTCAATCCCGGTGATGCCGAGGCCAAACGTCTGGCCATTCCATTCTTCAGGCAGATGATTGATGTTCAGAGCAAACTCCGGAGCACTATTGATCAGCGCAATACTCAGATAAGTGGATCCGGCTATCATATACAGGTCGAGAAGAAAGAGAATGCAGCGCACCTGTTCTATGATATCGACGGTCGCAAGCCAATCATGCGCGAGGGGGATTCATTTACAGTCGGCGATCTCAACCTCACGCGGGAAGAGTTGATGGCCCGGGTCGAACAGGAACCTGAGCGGTTTTCGCCTGACGTTCTGACGCGTCCGGTGCTCCAGACCTTCCTGTTTCCGACCGCCTATCAGAGGGGAGGACCATCAGAGATTGCCTATTTCGCCCAGATGAATCCAATCTTCGGATTGTTTGACCTTCCCGCACCCTTTTGCTCGGCCAGGCCGACGCTCACCCTTCTTGAGAAACGGTTTGAGAAGCTCATGGCAGATGAGGATATAACCCTCGAAGAACTCACCGGCGATATCGAACAGGTCGTGAACAAAGTCCTGGCCGGGACATTTCCGGGCGATCTCGAAGACAGTTTCCATCGCTTCCGTCGACACCTGCGGGCACACTTCGAAGATTTTGCCGAAACTTCTCTGGGTTTTGACCCGGCCCTGAAGAGCTTTGCTGAACACACCTCGGGCAAGATTGATTTCAATCTCAAGGCTTTCGAGGGGAAGGTCTTCGCCTCGCACAAAAAGAAGAGCCAGGAGCTGCGCGATCGCGTATATCGCCTGTCGAACGCTGTTTGCCCGGATCGCGTTCTGCAGGAGCGAATGCTGAATATCACATATTTCGTGTCAAGGTATGGATATGATGTCGTGAAATTCATATATGATAATATGGACAGGGAAGAGAAAGCCCACCAGGTGCTCAGCCTTTCGGAGATGAAGTAGGCTATGAACATTGGTATTACCTGTTATCCGGTGGCCGGCGGATCCGGGATTGTCGCCACCGAACTCGGCCAGACACTGGCCTCGCGCGGACACCAGGTGCATTTCATCTCCTACGCTCTGCCCTTCAGGCTTGACAAGTTCCAGCATAATCTCATGTTCCACGGCGTGGAAACTACGGCCTACCCGCTGTTTAAGTTCCCGCCTTATACCCTGACTCTGGCGTCAAAGATGGCCGATGTGGCCCGGAACTATGATCTCGATATCCTGCACATGCATTATGCCATTCCCCATGCCACGTGCGCGTACCTGGCCAGGAATCTCCTCGCCGACGCAGGGGCCTGTCAGCCGAAGATCATCACCACCCTGCACGGCACCGATATCACCCTGGTCGGCTCCGACCCGTCGTTTTACGATATCACTCGG
>CP070824.1:2016724-2020242 GCA_020344395.1 Candidatus Zixiibacteriota bacterium
GTTGGCCGGTACGATGACTCGGGAAAGGCATCGTCGGGCATGCCGGCAAGGCGAACCAACCCTAGGGCATTGCCTCCCCCCATGCCGCCGGTCGTAAAGACGGCGTCTCCTGACGCCAGGCCCTGTCTGGTCAGGACTTTGTCTCGTGCAGTCCAGCCCACGGCACAAGCGGTCAGGGAAAGCGCGGGTGATGCATTCGTGTCGCCCCCAAGGACGAAAACGTCCAGCGCACGGCAGGCCTCCTCTATTCCTTGCATAATTTTCTGCGAGAACTCCTTGCCCCGATGAGGCTCGATTGAAGCGGAGATCACCAATCCGATGGGTTCGCCTCCGACCGCTGCCAGATCGCTGAGGTTTGCGTTCGCTGTGACCCACCCCATCGTGTAAGGGTCGTGATAGACTCCTTCTGCAATCTCCTCACATAGCGTGTCAGTGGTCACGGCGAGCAGCTTACCTGGATCTCCCGGGAACTCGATTAGCTCTGCGTCGGATTCGTGCACCTTGTTTGCCTGTTTTGGCGCCCGACGGAAGGCACCTGCCAGTGCGTTTATCATGGCATTCTCGACGATCTCTTCGATTTCTTTCATCGACAGCACCTCACCGCGGAAGGTACAACAAGGAAGCGGACAGCCCTCGCTTTAACCACTTCACCGTCCAACTCCAGCACGAATACCCGATTGCTTTTTACCGTAAGATGGCTGCCCGTCCAGGACAAGGCTTTATAACGACCTCTGAAGCGGCCTCTTTGGAAAGCGACCAACGCTTTGATCCGCTCCGACAGCGTCAAATCTCTGTAAATATTGATGCCAAGCTTTCCATCTGCAGGTTCGATGGCAGTATCATAGCAGAGTCCTCCGGCGAAGTGCGGACGCTTGATGACCCCCAGATTGCTCATAAGCATTGCCTTCTCTTCGCCGCCGTCGATAGCCAATCTGCACGGGATGTCTCGGTAGCTGAAGATGGCTTTGAGAGCAGCGATCATGACGGCAGCGTTCACGGATAACCGCTGGATAGCCTGTATGAAACTCAGGCGGCGATTGAAGATGAAGTTGCCTTCAGCCGTGATGCCGATGCTGGCATTGATCAAGCAATGTCGAACGCTGAGTTCTCCCACCGGCGATTCGTGCTCGACGCGGATCAGATCACATCTCTCGGCCCGTGTAACGTCAAGTCTCAGCGGCGTACCACCTAGCATCAACTTCGGACGAAACGGCTTGTGGAAGTCGTTGCTCGATCCCAGCCCGACCGCGCCGATGGTCACCTTGTCGGCCACCTGTGCCTCCATGATCGCGTTCATGAGGAGGTTGACCGTCCCGTCCCCACCTGCGGCAACGAGAAACGAGCCCCCATCCGCTACCGCCTTGGATACCCGATCAACTAAAGCCACTGGCGACCTTATCTCCACCATCTGGAACCGGCCGAATCGCTTCTCAAGGGACTCATTCAGAGCTTCCCACCGGGCTCTTCCCGTTCCGTAGTTGCACTGTGGATTGAGGAAAACCATTGCATGGCTCATACCTGGGACTCCTCTGGTCTGAGATACATGCTCAGCTCGAATAAGAGATAGAAGGGAACACCAGCGACTATCCAGTCAAATTTCATTGTCGTTACAATGGCAAGGCAGTAGAGAACGAAAGCGCGAAGGACATGCGATATGGGACCATGTGCCTTGCACTCATCACGCACTCTGTGTATGTCCATCTGACCATAGAGGTTCACAGCGACGGCTACTGTTAGTATGAATGCAGACCAGACTGTTGCGCATCCGGAGAACACGACGGTGCATGTCGCTAAGGTCGCCGTGATGCCTGCCGTGATGTCGCTGTAAATGGCTGCTGCCTTCCAGCCGAATACAACAGGGAAGGTCTTGTAACCGGTCTGACTATCAGCAGAGATGTCCTTGAAGTACCCTATTATGACAAAGTTTGCATATGCGCAAAAAACCACCAATACTGCAAAGAAGAACGACAAGGAGAATGGCTCGTAGAGGCCGAACAATCGTGCCTGTGTGCCCGGCCCATCGACCAGCCTGCCGACGATCGGGAGAAGGGCCACGATCCACGAGTTCCAAGGAGGCCCACCCCACCATGTGCGCTTGAACTTCGTGTAAGTCAGTAATCCGAGTACGGCTGCGAAGCCCGGGATGAGGACGATCGGATTCAAATAACACAACAGGGCGACCGACGCCGTCAACCCACACAGACTGACGAAGAGGACCTGCTTCTTTGATATCAATCCTCTCACCAAAGGACGATATGGGGAGGACAGCGCGTCCGTATCCGTCTGAAAGCAATCGGTCAGCGACTGTCCCAGTCCGTATGAAAAGAACAGAGGGAGGAAACCCAGCAATAAACGCATCATCGAGAGTTGTTCTGTGAATACCAACCCGGACAATCCCGCTGCACCGGATACGAACAGCAGGTAAGGACGCATGGTTGTCCAGTAAGCGCCCCAGAACCTGAAGCTTGAAATTGAATATACTCGTGCGGTCATTTGGATACCTTACACGATCCCCATTCTTTGACCGACCAATTTGATCTTCCTGATGGCTTCGACAAGTTGGTCCGTCGAGAAGCTAGCCATCACGCTAATTCGGATCAGAGAATTTCCCGGCGGTACAGCGGGCGCGACGACGGGGTTGACCATTATTCCCTCATCCTCCAGAGCGGCGGCCACCTTGAAGGTGATCCTATCATCACCGATCAAGACGGGGATGATGGGTGTTACGGTGTCTTCCAAGCTGAAGCCGGCATCTGACAATCCTTCCTTAACGATACGGGTGTTGTCGTGCAGCTTTACCAGCAGCTCTGGCTCTTCCTCGATCACCTCCAGGCAAGCGATCACCGTTGCGACCACAGAAGGCGGCGGTGCAGCCGTAAACAGGAACGGTCTGGAATTCAGCCGAAGGTATGATATGATCTCCTTGCTGGACCCGGCGAAACCACCTATCGTGCCGAGCGACTTGCTGAATGTACCGCACACAATATCGATCCGGCCATCAAGGCCGAAATGCTCCGGCGTTCCCCGGCCCGTCTTACCAAGCACGCCCGTCCCATGAGCATCGTCTACCATCAGAACAGCATTATGCTTCTGCGCCAAGTCGACTATCCGGGGTAGATTCGCCACTGTCCCCCGCATGCTGAAGACACCGTCTGTGACGATCAGTTTATTTGCTGATGCGGGGCGGCCGGCAAGGTGCTCTTCAAGGCTGCCCATGTCGTTGTGCTTGTAAATCCTCACATCAGCACCGGAGAGACGACAGCCGTCCACGATGCTTGCATGATTGAACTCGTCACTCAGGATCACATCGCCTTTGCCCATAATACCGGATACGGTCCCCGCCATCGTCATGAAACCCGTGCTGAATACCAAGGCGTCCTCGACGCCTTTGAACTTGGCCAGCTTACTCTCAAGCTTCGTATGCAGACTCGTGGTGCCGGCCAGGATCCTCGAGCTACACGAACCGGTGCCGTACTCCTTCATGGCGCCGACCGCGGCTTCGATTACCTTGGGATGAT
>CP070824.1:2020342-2026514 GCA_020344395.1 Candidatus Zixiibacteriota bacterium
TGGCCGGGCGCAAGCTGTCGGCCAAGGTTCTGGTCGGGACTCTGCTGGCTACTTGGATTGGTTCGGGCTCGATAATCGCAAGCGCCGGCCTGGCCTATAACAGGGGCCTTCCGGCTCTCTGGTTTGATGCCGGGGTCTGGTGTGCCCTTGTGATCCTGTACCTGGTTGCCGGCCGGGTCAGAAAGTTCGGCCAGTATACCGTTCCGGACATTCTCGAAGCCCGGTACAATCAGTGGGCACGCGTGCTGGGTACGGTCGTTACCATTATCGCATACACAGCCATCGTCAGCTACCAGTTTAGAGCCGGTGGAATGGTCCTGAACCTGATAACAGGTCTTCCCATTGAGACGGGAATAATTATTACCGCAGTATTCGTCATCCTCTACACCGTCTTGGCCGGATTGATTTCGGTTGCCTATACAGATGTTGTCAACGGTATCATAATGACAATCGGTCTGTTTGTTGCCCTGCCGTTCCTGCTGAGCAATGCGGGCGGCTGGAACGAAGTCGTTAACCAGCTTCCGGAAACACACTTTCAGGTGCTCGGTGATCTGACCCTCTTGCAGGCACTGGCCTACGCACTGCCGACGATGCTTCTGCTGCTCGGCGAATCGGGGATGTATCAGCGGTTCTTCGCTGCCCGTGATGAGGGAGCCGCCCGGAGGGCGGTTGTCGGATGGATCATCGGAACGATCATCATCGAGACCCTGATCGTGTTCCTGGCCGTGATCGGCTCAGCTCTGTATCAGGGGATTGAGTCGGAGATGGTCATCCTGTACTCAGTAAAACAGGGAGTGCCCGTCCTGATCGGCTGTCTGCTGCTTTCTGCGATCGTAGCCGTCATTGTCTCCACGGCCGATTCATTCCTGCTGGTTCCCGCCACAAACGTGATGCGGGACATTTACCAGCGGTTCATCAACCCGGACCTTTCGCAAAAGAAGATGGTGCTCTACTCACGCATCGTGGTGGTGCTGCTGGGTGCGATTGCTTTCGTGCAGGTGAGCTTCTTCGAGCGAGTTCTGGAGATGGCTATTTATGCATATACCGTGTATGGTGTGGGCATCACCCCGGCCGTCATGGCTGCCTTTTTCTGGAAGCGGGCTACCGTGGCCGGCGGCATCGCGTCAATGGCTTCGGGGGCGGTCGTAACGATTTTGTGGGAAGTGTTACAGCGGCCGTTCGATTTACAGACGATCTACCCGGCCCTGGGTCTATCGCTGGTCAGTCTGGTGATGGTCAGCCTGTTGTCCCCAAAACCCGCCGAAGAAAAGTGGAAGCCGTTCTTCGGCTAGGACAGGAGCGGTTGGGCTGCCGAAGCCCGACTTTAATCTGAGACTCCTTTATCGCACGTCGTATCGCAAAAACGCGATGAAGGCTCCCATAAAGGCCACCATAGTAGCCAAGGCCAGAATGCCGAAATCCGGAATTATCGGCGCGACAGCTGCCACGTAGGTGTACTCCGGTGGAGAAAAACGTGGCACTTCGCTGACATCGATGCCGACATCGTCGCGACCCGTTGTGATGGATATGCCCGACTCGCTTGACATAGTAATCATGACGCCACCGGTTGAGCCTGTTTCGGCCTGCTTTTTCTCGACGTAATCATTGAATTGCGTGCGATAAGCAGTCATGGCGTCAACATAGCGGGCCTTAAGTGAGATATCTGTTCCGGCCAGGAACATTGCCGCCAGTTGATAAGCAGAAGCCGGGGAGAAGCGGGCGAGAATAAAGGCCAGATGCTGCTGAGCTGCTTTGCGTCGCCGAAGATCCTCTTGGAGTCTTGTTTCGTAGCTCTCAATCTCCTTCTCAACAATCCGCCGTAACGAATCTTCCTCCTGCATCCTATTCCACAATTCGGTATCGCGTTCGGATTCATCCAACTCCTCTAGGCTGCACCGTGATCCCCATCTTTCCTGACTTTCTTCCATGAAGGTCGCCCACCTGTCTTTGGCATAGCCGTCTCTCTGTCCCTCGATCTCGGCCACGCGTGGCACACGCACTATTTGATCGGCTGCCATCACCGCGGTACGTGGGATGATGAGTACGAATCCGATCCAGACGACGAGCGCTGCCAGGAACGACACCGAGGACCGCCGCGTAAGTGAGGATATGAATACGCCAAGCACGATGAAAAACGTGAAAAGAAGTAGCGAGATACCGAGAAACGTCACCAGCCGTCCCCAGTGAACTGCGCTCAGGCTTACTCCCATGACCCCGACGAGCAGCATACAGAGTATGATCGGGATGCAGATCGGTATCACCAGACCAAGCCAGGAGCCGATACATTTGGCCAGCAGGTATCGGGCCCTGGGGATAGCATTGGCAAAGACAAGTTTGAGGGTACCCGATTCTCGCTCGCCGTTTACGGCATCATAGGTGAACAGGATAGCAAAAAGGGTCAGGATAAACTGCACGATGAAGGCAAAATCTATATGCCTGAAGACCGCGAAAATCGGATCGTCCGAATAAGTGCTGCCGCTCAGCTTAATCGAATTGCGGGTGGAGATACCCGACCATCGCCCAATGTCATAAGTAAGTCCACCGACGAATATCTGCATGGGATCAGGCTGTCTCAGGACGGTGGTTGTCATGCGTGCCCAGGTGGTCTCCTGCCGCATTTGTTGCTCACTCAATTGCGTCGAGGTCTCGTATTGCCTCACAGCGGCTCCATACTCCTGCACTCCGGTGAAGACACTGAGCAGCATCAGGATGGAGCATACAGCAAACGTGGCGACGAACTTGGGGCTCAGGAGCATGGCCCGAAGCTCCTTCTGGACTAGAGTAGAAAGCATATTTACGTCTCCAAATCTCCAACTATCGTGCGTCGTATTTGAGGAAAGCCATCACAGCACCGGCGAAGAACAGCAGGTTGAACAGGGCCAGGATACCCATATCCACAACCGCGCTCTCAACTGATGCGGCCAGTGTGGCCGGCTGATACCGGAAATCCGGTAACTCTCGGGGATTGATCGGATCCGGTTCCTCCTCACCGTGGGACATTCTCATGAACATCCCGCCGCCACGCATATTCACGCCCGTCTTCTCTTCCATGAAATCGTAGTAGCCTTCGCGGTAGGCCAGCGCTTCCTCCAAAAAGTGACCCTTGAGGTCAAGGGATGTGCCGGCCAGTGTGCCTGTGGCCAGCGTGAGAGATGTCGCCGGTGACAGGCGGGCCAGGTCAAAGGCCAGACGCTGTTGCGAAACCTGGGCATTTCGTCTGGATTCGTTGAGGCGGTCGGTCACCGCTGCTATCTTCTCATTGCGCAATGTCGTCAGGCTGTCCATATACTTATTGAACTCGTCCATCGTTTTCTCTATGTCTGCCTGACTGTTGGACGAGGGCTTGAACCCGCTCAGATCCGCCCTGAATTCCTCCCACAGTTGCGACGCAAGCGTCGCTTTCTCAGCGTCGATTTCATCTACCGACGGCACATCGACGGCGCGCCCGGCCAAAAGAACCGAGGCCCTCGGAATAACCATGACAGTCATTATCCACATCACCAGAAGAAGCAGAAAGGAGTTCGAGGAGCGATGAGTGAGGCTGGATACGAATACGGAAGCGCCCAGGAATACTCCGAAGTAAAGCAGTCCCACAAGAATTATCAGTCCCAGGCGTCCCCATTCTTCCCCGGTGAGAGATATACTCAGCGTCGGCAGCAGCAGGCAGCCGATCGCAATGGCTACGAGCAGAGCCACCGATAGGGCCGCAAAGGAACCGATGAACTTGCCGAGAATGTATGTCGACCGGGGTAATGCGTTCGCCAGCGACAGCCTGAGTGTTCCTTTTTCCTTTTCGCCGCTGATGGCGTCATAGCCCAGCAGAATGGCAAAGAGAGATAGAACCACCTGGAAGATGAACTCAAGATCAAGCAATCGGAAGACAGCGAAAATAGGCTCCTCGTTAAACTTGCTGTCGCGCGCCGTAATCTCACGATGTCCGACAATCTCAACGGTTCTTCCTATATCGTTGGATACACCGGAAACCAGCGCGGCCAGTGGCTTGGGCGGCAGGAATATGCGGTGTTGTTGAATCTGCATCCAGTCCGTGACACCCTCCATTTGGCGCAGGTTGACGGCCTTGGAGGCCTCGTACTGCTCCTGACTGACTTTGAAGTGGGTTGCTCCTATATAGAAGGCGGCAATGATGAGCAGGGCACAAACACCGAAGGCTACCGCGAACTTGGTGGAGGTAACAATGTCACGTACTTCCTTATCGATGACGGTCCTAAGCATGAATGCCCCCGGCAGCAGCTACAGAGGAGTTGTTGTGGCCGGCCATATATTGTATGTAGAGAGTCTCCAGGTCCTTACCGGCCAGGTTGGAGGCAGGCTCCTGCATGATGATGCGACCACGGTCCAGGATGGCAAAGGTATCTGCGATCTCCCTGGCCCGGAAGATATCGTGTGTTGACATGAAGACGGCTTTGCCCTCGCTTCTGAGTGAATCAAGCAGGCGAACAAACTCGTGGCCGGCCTTCGGGTCGAGGCCCGCCGTGGGTTCGTCCAGCAAAATGGCCGACGCGTCTTTGAGTATGGCAATCGCGATACCGCACTTCTGGCGCATGCCTTTGGAGAAGCTTTTCAGACGTTTGTCATGGACGTCCTCGGGTAGTCCCACTCTCAGGAGGACATCACGATAGTCGTTTCGCCTGAAGTCGGTCTTGCCGCCTATCCGGGCGAAGAAATCAAGATTTTGGATAGCTGTAAAATTGCCGTAGAGCATGACGTTCTCTGACACAAAGGCCACGTGCTGTTTGGCCTTCAGCGGCTCCCTGTGTGATGCTATGCCATTGATCCTCGCCTCGCCCTCAGTTGGCTCCAGAAAATTGAGAAAGAGGTTAATGGCCGTCGTCTTACCGGCGCCGTTGCCTCCCAGCATGACAAAGAGCTCTCCCGATTGTACTGCAAAATTGATATGGTCCAGGGCAAGAACGCCATCCTCGTACCGCTTGGTGAGATTCACTGCTTCCAGCCTCAAGGTCGTTTCCCGGGTAGGTTGTTCGTTCACTGTTTGCCTCATCTGTTTATTGACAATGTTCTATCTTCGCGATAAACGTATCCCATAGACTACAATACCGCCAATCAGGCCGACCAGGAGCACCACCAGCAGAGCCGTACCCAGAACGTTGGTCTCTGCTCTGATCTCGATCGTGACTGATTTGTCCTCACTGGTGACCGGCCGGTTGCTAGACATAGCGGTCGTGCGGATGCGAATTTCATATTTGCCCACAGCAATGTCTGCCGGTGGTGTGAATTCAAAGTTTATTCTCCGCTCTTCCCCGATCTCGAGAGCAGGAATAGTCAGGGGGTTGATTGCTTTCGTCCAGTTAAGAGGCAGGTCGACCCTGACCTCTATATTGTCAAGGCGGTGCGATCCTTCGTTGGTGATATCGAAATACATTTGTGCTGATTCGTCCGGAAGAATCGAATGATAGAGCTGAGGTGAACGAACGGCCAGTTCGCCCATACCTCTGGGTATCAACTCCAATTCGACGAAGCCGACGTCAAGTTCTTCAAGGTCGTCAGCCGTCCAGGTTCTTCCTTCGCTTTGCCGGAAGCTGCCGGACTTGTCGTTCGGTAGCACGACAACGAAGAAGCTGATCGGCTGATCCATGGCCACGTCGTCGGTCGGCCTGTCCGGCAGCGCGATTTCGAGAGCTGCGTTCTTGCTGTGCGTTGTCTCGGTAAACTTCACCTGGCTCAAACGTGCGTTTCCGGGTGGAGCCTTGAAAAAACGTCCGATCTGTTGAGGAAGATTCACAACCTCAAGGCTGAAAGTGTTGCTCTGGCCGCTGAAAAGCTCAAGGGTGAGATCGAAGGTCGCCGACTCACCTAGTTCCACTTCCTGAGAGAACTGCTCCGATTGCACCACCACCCTGTTGACTGACTCGTCCTTCTGCAGAAAGACTTTCATGGTGCGTTGCGAACCGTTTCCATAAACCAGGTAGACCGTAACTGCGTCCAGGTCCTGAAGAAGTACGAAATCAGTTTCATGGGGATGGCCATAACGTAATTCCGGTATCTTGACTTCGTACGGCTGGCTGATTGTTGCGTTGTCGTCATTCAAAAGGGAGGCATAGACATTTGGTATTACGTCAGGCTGACGTGTTCTGAACAGCGCATCGTCGATGTTCAGGAGCTTCTGAAACTCCGCCGAGCCGCCGGATGTGTT
>CP070824.1:2026614-2033684 GCA_020344395.1 Candidatus Zixiibacteriota bacterium
AAACCATCGCGCGCGATTGCCTCAAGGGTCTACTGGACCACTAGCTTGCTGATTGCAGTCACTACGACCATCGGAATAGTCACGGGAGACATGCGCCCTGTGATTGCCGCCATCTACTTTGCTCTGGGTTTCGCCGTACAACGAGCGAGCTTTTGCAGCGCGTCCATGATCAGCGCAGTGGTCCTGTCCCGGGACATGCGTGGGCTGGTTGCTATCATCGTCGCCGTGTTAACCGCCATGCTGGGCTTCGGGCTCATGCACACTACAGGGCTGATCACCGTATATCAGAGCCGGATCAGCCTCTTACCTGCTGCAATCAGTGGGCTGATTTTCGGCGTTGGCATGGTCTTCGCTGGCGGATGTGTCAGCGGCTCACTCTTCAAGGCCACTGAAGGACGCTGGCCCTCAATGCTGGCCGTGACAGGCATATTCGTCGGAATGACTGCGGGGATGTCGACGTGGGGGCGATCGCTCATTGCCTACCTTGCTGAAATCGGTTCGTCCTGGAATCCACCGCCCAATCTGTCCCCGACCGATGGCGCATCTTTCTCCCACCTGGCGACCGGTATTGCTCTGATCGGCCTGGCCTCGTTGAGTCTGGTGTATCGCCGTCAGATTCTGACATTCCGACTGAGTGACATATTTCCCGCCGATGGACGGTGGAAGCCGCTGGGCGTGGCACTTATCGTCGGCCTGTTGGGCTGGGCAGCCTTCCTGGCTGGACCGGCCGTTGGCAGGTATTACCCTTTAGGTGCAAGCCACATCCCGAGAGCCATGGTGAGCTCGACACTACATGGAGAGATCCATGTGGCCGGTTTCCTCGCCTGGACTTTCATGCTTGGTTCAGCCCTTTCAGCCTGGATGCGAGGTGAGATTCGCTGGCGAAGCGCACCTACCGACACGCTTGTACTGGCCTTCGGAGGCGGTGTGCTGGTTGGTCTGGGTGCAATCATCGGCGGTGGCTGTTTCGTCGGTCAGATATTGTCCGGGTGGGCCTTGCTTGCATCGCACGCCTTGATCTTCGGCGTTGTGATGATCCTTGCAAATTGGGTAACGACGCTTTTCTATCTGCGCGGCTGGAGTTAATGAACAAACGTGGCCCCGGTTGTTGTACCCCTGCCTGGGTCAGCCCCGGTGCCATAGACTCAATACGACTGTCACACCTCATTCAGCCTTACTTAGGCAGTTTGGTTCTGATAACCTTTACCACAATGCCTGAAGCAGTAGGGTCAACACAACGTACAAATTCTGTGGTTACGCCCTCAGGGTCCATGACTTTCACGTAAGGAGTGCCTTCATATTGCCAATCCAGAGTCTTTCCTTCGCTGAGGGCCCGGACAATACCGCTAAGACTATCCTTCAGCCAGGGACACAGCTTATCAGCATCTTCGGGATACGAGAACCGACGGCCGGTCTTGTAGCTCTCTTGACCATCGCCACGATACATCCAGGCGCAGATTCCCTCTTTGACCAGATCGGGATAGACAACAGCATCTCCGTCCTTCTTCAACTCGCCGCCCTTACCCTCATATATCTCTATTTCTATTTGGTAATCGCTCATGCTCTTCCTCCAGTTCTGGGCTATGGGACGCTGTATGCAGCTCAAAACATACTGGCATTTCTCTGGGCTAATCTGCCGATTCATGATCATATAAGCAACAAGTGACATCCCGCCGACCCTCTCTTCGTTTTTCGGTCCAGTTTATGAGTCAGCCGATCAACCAGAGAGTCCTGGCCTATCATCAGCCTGCTCGAAAGCAGCTATGAATTGGGAGGATAGGCAGATGCGCCCCAATATCACTCTCCCCAGATTTTTAGGGTCGTAGCAGACGGCCATGCAGGCGACGCCGTTTCCACTCCAACCCTGTTTCATGGATGAACTCGCTCTTAAGCGACCCTTTATTGACGATTTTCGAACTACCTCAGAACTGCTAGCCCGTTGATTGCCAATGGCCTACAAGGGATTTCGGACCGAATAAGGCATGGTGAGTTTTGCGGATGTTGTGTTGGATTATCGCCGGCAGTCCTAAAGACACAGCGTCGGCGGAGTGAAGCTAATGAATAGAAAGTCAATCAGAGCCGTCAGGTCTCCGATGTCCACCGGGTCAGTTCCGTCTACGTTCGCCTCTTTCATGCATGCCGGTTCCTCGAAGCTGATGAAAAGGTAGTCAATCAGCGCGGTCAAATCGCCGATGTCGACTATATCATCAGGATCATAGTCGATATTACCGGCCATTCCGTTACAGCAGTCTTCTTCGACGATCAGGTACTGATTCACAGGCACCGTCGTCAGAACCTGCAGGGCGCCGCTGGGCCATTCGATCTTTATCGAGTCGACAATGGCAGCATGGCCGAGGCCGAAATGACACTCGAGGGGGCTTTGCCCGCGGGCGCCGTTGACGCTCCTCAGTTCTCGCATCTGCCAGGTTCCCTGACTATGAATGTTGGCCAGAACGCGGACTTTGGCTCCGAGGGCTGAGCGGTTTGAGGCTGTTCCAACCGGTTTTATCGTGATCCAGTTGTTGAAATTGCCGTTGTTTAGAAACAGTACATCGGCCTCACCGGCATACCAGTTGACAGTATATAGATCCAGATCACCGTCACGATCGATGTCGGCGCACGTTGCCTTGCATGAGTAATCACTTGCATTATCCACAAGAGCACTGTCAACAAAGGAGGAAAACGCTCCGGTGCCGTCGTTGATATAGAAGTAGTCCGGTCGATCTTCACCACTGTTGTCGTTGACAATGTAGATATCAACGTCACCATCATTGTCAAAGTCGCCCGGACAGCAACCGGTGGACCACAACCCGTCACTGGCCATCGGTTCAGCCAAGACTCTGACAAACGTACCACCTCCCGTATTCTCAAACAGCGCACTGTTTTGCCCATTCCACGTAGGAATGAATAAATCCAGGTCGCCGTCGTTGTCAAAATCCCCGGCACAGAAACCCTGGCCGCTTTCTACCACCAGGAAATCCAGGCCCGTAATGGCCGTAAACTCCCCGCTGTCATTTCTAAACAACACATCGCTTGTACCGCCTTTGCCGACTATCAGGTCCTGGTCGCCGTCGTCATCAAAGTCGATCCATAGGGGACCTCCGGATTTGGTCTCATCTTCGACAACTGCACCGCTGGTAACCTGTATGAAGGTGCCGTCTCCCACACCGCTGAATAGTTGATCGTTGCTGGCTCCGGTGAACATCGACGATGGCGTAAATATGTCAAGAATGCCGTCGTTATCATAATCAGCGCAAATTACATCCACTGACGCAGCCTCGACTATTGTAATGATGTCGCTGGTGTTCTTAGTGAACGAACCATCGCCGTTGTTCACGTAGTAGTAGTTCGCGACTCTTTCGTGCAGCCCTCTGCCCATGTACGCATCCAAATCACCGTCGTTGTCAAAATCGCCCCAGCCTGAACTAATCGAGCTGTCATCGGCGAGAATGATGTTTCCCGCCGGTATGGAGAATGATCCGTCACCATTGTTTCTGTACAGACGATTAGGGCCGTCGTAAACAGGAACAAACAGATCGGGATAGTAATCATTGTCATAGTCTATAAGGTTAGCACCCATAGCCATACCGGGAGTATTGACATGGGGACCCGAAGTTACTCTGGAAAACATACTCGTTGAGAACTGAGCCACATAGACATCCTGATTGCCATTGTATGATTGGTCGTAACCGCTGCCAATGGTCGGAAAGTCTGAACTGGCCGTATATCCGGCCAAATAGATGCGTCCACCGGCCTGCAATGCGACGGACGCGTCCATTTCTCGCCCGCTGCCACCGAAGAAAGTTGAGTACAGCAGACTGTCAAACTCGTTGCTCAACTGCACCAGGACTGCATCCCATTCACCGCCATTGTAGGTTGGATCAAATGCGTTTTCGGTCACCGGGAAACCGGATTGGCCGGAGCCTCCGGCCAGCCATAGATGACCCTCTGTATCCACTGACATACCCATGAAATAGCCGCCGCCGGCACCATCAGGGGTGAAATAGGTTGAGCCTAGAAGCTGTGTCAGGTCGTTGCTGAATCTGGACACGAATGTCTCGCTGAACCCGTCGTAATCGTCATCAAACGCCCCTTGTGTTGTCGGAAAATCGAGAGAACTGGTATGCCCGGTGACATATACATCTCCATTTCCCGCGACCATGAGTCGGTATGCACGGTCGAAACCATCTCCGCCGAGGTATGTAGAAGCCAGTAGGTTGGCCAGATCACTGTCCAGTACGGTGACGCAGAGGTCACGAGCCAACGGTCCCTGAGTGATTATATCGTTGAAACTGGTATCGTAAGCAGATGCCGTAGTCGGATAGTCGTCGGAACCGGTCGATCCAAGTAGCACGATGTTTCCACCGGGATCGACAGCCAAGTCATTACGGTGTTCATCCGTACCGGATCCACCAATGAATGTAGAAGCCTCCAGCGATGACAGATTATTGTCAAGTCTGGATACATAGATATCGGATGTTCCTCCGTTATAATCTTCATCGTAAGCCCCGGCCGTCGTTGGATAGCTTTCATGATTTGTGTAACCGGTAACAAACACTCTGCCGCTCTCATCTACGTCCAGGCCGATAGCGAATTCTTCTGTTCCATCGCCACCCAGATAGGTGGAAGCGACGATAGTACTTAAAGACCCATCCAGCTTGGAAATGAACAGATCCGAACTACCGGACAGTCCGAGATCATATGCACCGAATGTGATCGGGAAATCAGTCGATTCCGTGGCGCCGGCTACGAACACATTCCCTGCATTATCTGTACAGATTCTCGGATATTGATCGGATTGGGTCCCGCCCAGAAGAGTGGCCGCAAGCAATGTAGTCATGTTCCTGTCGAATTTCGCAATGAATATATCTTCTTCGCCGGCGATGTCACTCTGGAAAGCACCGGGGGTGGTCGGAAAATCTGTTGACCTGGTAATCCCGGCGACCAGGACGTTTCCGTCAGAATCCAGGGTCACGTCTATATGAGGTGCCCCGTCCGCACCGTCCATTCCACTTCCCCCGAGGAACGTACTCGACCGCAGAAGGCAGAGAGAAAGGGCCTCGCTGGCGGAAAGATCACGGCCTCTCGCCAATGAACTCTGGGGGAGCAGTGGAGGTTGAAGGCCGACCTCATGAGAGGCCGAACTGTCATTATTTTGCCGTCCTTCAGTGACTCCACTGAACTGAGCATCGGTCGGAGTCACTAAAATCAAGGCAAATATCGATGCGCACGCGAGTAATCGCATCGCAATCCGTGAAGTGTCCGTAATCATGCCAGCGTCCTTCCGTCTGAATTCTTCACACACCCCCCGTTCCTAAAGTATCCACGCATATCCGAGCTTTGCAAAGAGAGTCCTGTCGTACTGGACCAGGTTGCCGTTCGCTGCTCCGTAATGATTGTCGCTGTAGCCGAAATACAGGACTGTCCGCGGATTGATCTTGTATGAAAAAAGCCACTGGGAGCTTAGCCGCTTGTATTGGGGATCCTTCTTAAATGTATAGGCCGCCGGGTTATAATCATAATGAACATATTGAACGATGGATCGCAGGAGGGCGCGACTACTGAAATGGTAAATTGCCTCCAGGTAGCTGACATTGGCCGTATACAGTCGTCCAGCATCGACCGACATGCGTTCAAACCTGTGGACAAGCTCGAGCCTGATATGTCTGCCCAGCCTGTGTGTCATCCATGGGCGAATTTGAAAACGACTACCTTTGCGCACATTATCGTAGTCAATACGATCACCAACCGTAATGGACAGCCCGGTGTTGATGCTGGCAGATGGACGAATGGAGCCCTGGGCATAAACGGAAGTCAGGTCGAAGGTTTTACCACTGTAGAGTTCATCGGACTGGCTTACCTCCAGATACAGATCGGATTCGAAGATACCTGAATACTGGAACCAAACCTCTCCTCCTCTCTCGATCGGTGTCCGATTTTTGTCCTCGTAGTAATTCAACTCAAAGCCTGCCAGTATCCTGGCCCACCAACTACCGGGAGGGCTGTTCCAGTTGTGGTATACGCCCCCTTCTACATTTCTGATTCCCACCTGCGGGATAAAACCAAGATCAGCACGAAAGCCGGGGCCAATCTCGTCGTAGTCCAGCCACCAACTGAGTGATCGAGTGTTGTGGTCATATTCGAAGGCTATGAAGCCGTCATTAAATCGGCCACCTTCTTGAGAATAGTCCAAGGCCACTTCATGTGGGTATTTTGTGCTCGAGCCCAGAAGTTGCATTTGTACCTGATCTGTTCGCGTAAGACGCAGATCGGCATCAAGGCCAATGAGCCGGTTGTAGTAGTCCTCTCCTTCGCGATTGGTAACATAGGTTCCCAGTGTGAATCTGCTGCCCAGGTCCCGCTTGTATCGAGCTACGACAGCAGTTGAGGGTTTATCCAGTGATGCTTCGTATGATCCATAACTGCCGGGGAAGATGAGGTTTGTCAATCTGTCCCGAACTGCATAAAGACCGATAGTATTGCTGCCCTCTTTTCCGGACAGCTTGATCCCCCATTCCGGATCTCGCATTGCGCGCGTGTAGACAACATCCTTCAGTGTCTCGAAGAAGTCGCTGCCTTCAGTGAAAAACGGCCTCCTCTCACCGTAGTACAATGCGAACGGTTGATTGACGTCCAACTGGAATGCATCAGCTTCCACCTGGCTGAAATCGGGGTTGACGGCGGTCGTCAAGGTGAGGTTGGGCGTCATGCCCCATGTAGCTGTGACTCCAACGTCTGCGTCTTCGCGTTCATTTGAAAATCCGCCCTCCGGCCAGTCGGCGCGACTATCCGTGCGCACACCGGTCACGGTGGGAGCAAGCTCTATGTTCTTACCCGGTGACGCTCCCTCGAATCCCTCAATCTTGACTGCCTGACACAAGTAGCAGTTGTTGCTGCGATCGCGCGGAAAGAGGCCTATATGGTGACGCTGGTTTCTCGGGTATGAGCGCACCGCATCGAAACCCCAGACCTGGGGCCCGTCCGTGCGCTGGAAGCGCAACTGATTAAACGGAATTGACAGTTCAACTACGTAGCCCCACTCTGTGATCCGCCCGGCCGAACTCCAGATC
>CP070824.1:2033784-2041214 GCA_020344395.1 Candidatus Zixiibacteriota bacterium
CACAGAAACGCCTGTTCTTGATGCCTACGGTGATATGGCTGACTACGCCTTGGACGAGATTCGATATGCAGGTCATCTGGGTGCACCGACAGAAGGAATCCTGGCACGATACGTGGAGTTTTTCGACGAGGTCTACAGGGCTGTGTTTAATCCGGTGGGGATGGTGGATGATTACGCGGATCGCATGCGCGAGTTTGAACGGATGGGACCTGAATTATCTGCCGAAATAAAGGCAGAGCTGTGAAGTATTGGTGGGCGAACGCTGAGTGCCTGTGGAGGCAAGATCCTTCGGTGCGGCAATATTGTCCCTGTTTTCTGTGAAAAGCTGTTCAAGGTTGATGGATTCTGTATCCGGGTACGCTTGAGGGATAACTTGACCGCTATCGACGTATGCCATTATTAGACAGCGGATTACGCGGGAGAGTTAAAGACCCGAGGAGATTGGTCAGTATTCGGCCGGAGAATTGCAGGCAACGAAGTCGGTGATTCTCACCATGCCGTTGACAGATTGGTGGGAACCATATATATTGTAGTGGTTTATACAGAAGAAAGGAGATCGATCTATAACACGTAGCTAACTGGCTTCTGAGTTTTTGGAAGGCGTTGAAAAAGTAGTAATTTTCGGCTCCAGGAACGTGTTGTAGACGCGATTGGTTCCTTGGGCCGGGCAACGACCCGGTGCAATGAAAAGATATCTGTATATTCTCCTTGGTCTTATGAGCCTGCTCCTGGCAGGTGTCGGATCATCGTCCGGCGCCGCGCAAGGCGTGCAGGTTTTTTCATGTTCCGAAGCACAGTTCCATTGCAGCGTCTCATTTGACCGAATTCTCTCCAACCTGGATCAGGAGATTACGGAGACCGGTCAGCTGGCAGTTTCTCGTAATGTTCTGGTTTGTATCCCCGTGGGTGGATCAGCATACCTGATATCAGCCGAAGGCAGCAACCCGAGACCGTGCCGCAGAGCCGGCCTCCTCGATTCGACCCTGAGCATCTCGAGGGCACCCCTCGTAGAAATCTCCAGACCTTTTCTGGTGAGAGGTCGCAGGATAGTGTCGGTTCGCGTTAGCCCTTTAGTCGGTGATGCCGTCTTCGAAAAAGTTGAAATCAAAATCGGGTTCAATCGGACGGCCGCGGCTCAGAGATCTGGCGAGCCGGAGATTGGACTGTTCGATCGCATCTTTCAATCGACTCTGGCGAATTACGATCAGGCCCTGACCTGGGTGGAACCGCGCAAAATACCGGCTGCTCCGGGTGTATTGGCAACGAACACACTACAGCTTGCATCCCGGTGGTATAAGATTCCCGTGACCCGGACAGGCCTGCATCGGATAACAGGCTCCCAGTTCGCGGCAGCAGGGATTTCCCTGAGTGGGTTGGAGTCAGACTCAATCCGGCTGTTTAGCGCCGGCGGACTGGTGTTGCCGGAAGACAATGACTCGGCGCGTCCGGTTTTGCAGGAGGTAGCCCTCTATGTAGAGGATGGAGGCGATGGATGGTTTGAGGCCGGAGATGAGTTTCTGTTCTTCGGTGAGTCAGTCAATCGCTGGGTGCACCGCGCCAATCAGATGCCCGAGTATCGTCATAACCCATACACGACACAGAATGTTTACTGGCTCGCGGTGTCGGGTGATTTTGTCGGCCCGGCACAGCGTATGGCCGAAGTCGCTGCTGTTCCCTCCGGAACGGCCGACACAACAATAACTGAATTCACCAGACCTGTTCACACAGAGCAGATGAACCTCCTTTCCAGATCGGCCGATGGGCACACAAAGGACTACTACAACTGGTTCTGGACCGATACGACGTTTGTGAGGCTGTTCATCTCAACCACAGGTGCCATACCTGGCCGTCAGGCCGAAGTGCGACTGGCCGGCAATACCAACACCGGAACGGGCGGCGCAAGCTACATGGATGTATGGATCAACGGCAGTCCCGGCACCAGCAAAAGCTGTAACAGTCGTCTCTGCACATTCGAAACAACGCAGCTCACCGATGGCCTGACTCAACTGGATATCTCCCTCGGTCCTGTATCGTCGGAAACGCCACCGTACTTCGATCATGCCGAGGTCAGCTATCAGAGTTATCTCAGGCCGGAGAGTGGGATACTCGATATCACTCTGGGATCGTTCGACGGACGCGCGCTGGTAGAGGTGCAGGACAATTTCTCGGCCGATCCGCTGATTCTGGACCTGGCCGACCCTCTCAGCCCCGTCAATCTGACCGGCTATGACCGGACCGCGGGAGTTCTCTCGTTCGAAACCGTTCTGGAACCGTCCGGCCCCAATCGCTTCTACTGTGTGACAATACAGCAGGCTATCACACCTGGCTCCATCAGCGAGATCATGGTCGAGGACCTGCGAAGCACAACCGAGCGGGCTGATCTGATCCTCATCACCGACGACGCCCTGGCCGGGTACCTCGATGATTATATCAATTACAGAGAAGCCCAGGGTTATATTGTCAGGCTGGCCGAAGTGGACGACATTATGGATAACTTCGCTTTCGGTCTGTATGATCCGACTGCTATCAGAGATTTTCTCAAATTTGCATACGAGAACTATTCCGCGCCGGCACCGTCAGCCGTGCTTTTCGTGGGTGACGGGTCGTACGATTTCCTTGATCATCTGGGCACGGGTGGTGTCTATCACGTCCCTCCGTACATCAGGCAGAGTGACTCGGCGTGTTCCGACGATGCCTATGTGCACTTCGGCAGCATCGGCATTCTTGACCACGATACCAGTTATATCAATGTTCCGGATCGGGGACTGGACATGATGACCGCTCGCTGGCCGGTGACGGACGGCAATCAGATTCATACGGTGACACAAAAAGTAATCCAGTATGAATCGTCCACAGATTATGGGTTCTGGAGAAACCGGATAGTGCTGGTGGCCGATGACCAGTACACCTCGGGCAGCGACGATGAGCTGTTTCATGGAACGCAAACTGAAGACCTTGAGAAAAACCATATACCGCAGGGCTTTGAGCGAAAGAAAATATACCTGTGGGAGTACCCCTTCGAGGGACGAAGTAAACCGGCCGTCAACGATGACATTGTCACTTCGCTCAACGATGGCGCGCTTATCATCAACTATGTCGGGCATGGGAACCCGGATGTGTGGGCCCACGAGCACGTTTTTGTGCGGCACGATGACCTGCCAAGGCTGACTAACAGCGGGCGGCTGCCGCTCGTGTTTGCGGCCTCATGTGCCATAAGTTTCTACGATGATCCCCTGCGCGAAGGCATGGGCGAGGCGCTGCTGGCCATGGCCAACGGTGGTGCCATCGCCGTTATCGCCGCCACGCGGCTGGTATACTCATCAAGCAACGCTGCCTTCAACAGGAAAGTCTTTGATGTCCTTCTTAATGGGGATTCTCTGTCCATGTGTGAGGCCATGTACGCGGCTAAACTACTGCGCCAGTATCCCGGCATAATTCGGCAGATTAACGACCAGAAATACATCTTCTTTGGCGATCCACTGGTCGGTCTGAGCCGACCTGAACTCAGCGTTGAATTCACGCAGGCACCGGACAGCATCACCGCCCTCGGCCAGGAACGTGTGGTTGGTCGAATAATCGACTCGACCGGTCAGACAGTGGCAGCTGACGGTAGGCTGCTGGTCAAGGTCGTGGATTCCGACCGGAATAAACTCTTTCAGTTAATCGATGGGGGCAATGTGGTTGGCGAAGTATCATACAAGGTAACCGGACCGTCAATCTACCGAGGGTCGGCCACGATAGCTGCCGGCAACTTTGACTTTGAATTCATGGTCCCCCTTGATGTGGGTTATGGTGGTACCGGAGCCAAAGTTGCTGTATATGCTCTCTTTGACACCGTCGACGGACTGGGTCAGCTCGACAGTATCGTGGTGAGGGACTCAATCGCCGATGTTAATGACTCGGTCGGTCCAATCATCGATTATGGCGTCCTTGGACGGGCCGGATTTGCCAGTGGCGATCTGGTAACCTCTGACGATGTCCTGGAACTTACGCTGGAAGATCCAGCCGGGATAAACCTGGCCGACCATCTCGGACACGGTATCTCCCTGGAGATAGATGACCAGGTAGACAACCGGGCCAATCTGACGTCGCTCTTCGAATATGATCAGGACAATATCAACCGGGGCTCGCTGCAATACCCCCTGAGGACGGTCTCGGAAGGATTTCACCAGTTCGAGATAATGGCCTGGGATAACGCCAACAACGTCTCGGTGGCCCAGTTTGCCGTGGAGGTCGCCTCTTCGACCGAGCCGGCCATTACGGATTTGCTGAACCATCCCAACCCCATGGCGGACTCGACCACGTTTTACTTCAGCCTGACGCAGCCGGCTGACGAATTCAGCCTTGAGATATTCACTCTCTCGGGCAAGAAGATTAGAGTACTTTCTGCATACAATTTGCCACGTGGAACATACCCCGGAGGCGGGTCATCACTGGTCTGGGATGGCCGGGATGCCGATGGAGACCGAGTAGCCACGGGTGTATACATTTATAAGGCTTCGGCGTCACCCTCGGCCGGTGGCGACCGGCTTGAAGAATTTGGAAAAGTAGTCGTTATTAACTGATAGTCTGGAGAAATGAGATGAGAAATCACTGTGCCTATTCGCTGATTGCTATATTGATCCTTGGGATCTCCGTGACCAGCAGCTATGCCGATGTGTCCAGTGCCGCGATGTTGTTTTTGCGCATCGCGCCCGGGTCCCGGGCGGCAGGTATGGGCGAGGCTTACGTAGCAATAGCCGATGACGCCACCGCGACCCACTGGAACCCGGCCGGACTCGGTTCACACCCGCTCTCGCCGACCTGGATCAACGCACGTATCCCTGAAGAGCATCGCCCCATGTTAGGCATGGCCGCGCTCAGGACAGGTTCGGGTTCAAGCCTGTTCGCCTACGATATCTGGGTCATCTCGGAAAACGGCATTGTCCGTTATGACGGGAAGAACTGGCAATCCGGAGAGCAATTTCATACGAAGACTGACGAAACGGTCGACTCCAAGGTAAAAGCGTATTTCAACATTCAGGACGACACCAGGTTGAATGAGATAGTCACCCAGGTCGTCAGAGCCAACAGCAAAGTGCCCTCTGACGAGATCATACAGATACGCGACCGCGTGATGGAGCTGGCGCCGGACGACTACGCCGACCGCGAGTCGCTTCAGTCAAGACTGGACTCGCTGATCAATGCCTACAGACTGTGCCTGGTTCGCTGGGAACAATTTGCCAAGGTGCAGGAACATACTCGGGAGGGTCTGAAGGACAGCGTTCTGACAGACCAGGAACTGGAGCGAATCAATTTTGCCGTGGCCAATTCTATCGGCCGATTTATTCCTGAGTTTCTTACCCTGCCATATTCAGCCGTACTCACCGGACAGCCGACAGCGATTGCGTCAAACGGAGACGTGTTGATTGTCGGAACCACTGACGGCATCTTGAGAACCGACGGATTGACCTGGCGGCGATTAGGTGTGGAGGACGGCCTGCCGTCTGAGAACATCACCGCCCTGGCCCAGGTACAGGATAATATCCTGGTAGGCACGGATAAGGGACTGGTCCTGTATGGAGGCTTGAATCTGGTCCCCATGTCCGCCGGTGATACTCTTGTTTCGGGAAGAATCAGTGCCATTGGCGGAACCGACATGAACGATATCTATGTGGCTGTTGATGCTGACCTGTATCACTTCGATGGTGAAACCTGGTCCAACTTCTTCGATTATACCGTAGCTCTGGACGATACCCCTGACAGCATTGCCGATCGCCTCTCAGTGCATGGTACTGATGAAGACAAAGCCATTTACCTGGCAAAGCTCGAGGATATCAACGAGATCAAGTCGGATAGCACCACCGAGACACAATCGCTTTCAAACTTAGAGCCGGGCACGATCATCAGAGTGCCGTATGTCGGGCGTATTGCTGATAAGGTAAAGGTTGTACACGTTGACATGCAGAATCGCATTTGGCTCGGTACCGATGGAGGGACGTTGATTCTGGACGGCGACCGCTGGAAACGGCCATCTGAGAATAACCCTGCTTCAGGGCCCACGGCAACCATCGTCGGGTTCGATGACATCGTTTACGTGGGAACCGACGGCGGCTTGCTGGAATACCAGGATGGAGCCTGGCGGCGCGCCGACATGGGTCGTCTCGGTGATGTGCCTATGGCGCAGTTGTTTACCATCGATAACGAGATTTGGTTCGCCAGCACCGAACGGGTAGTCACACGCGGCGAGAGCCGTTCGGAAATCTCGCTTATGCATGCCAACTGGCTGCCCGAGCTTGCCCCCGATCTATATTATGATTTCTTTTCGGCGGTGTTCGGCGTTGGTGATCTGGGGACTTTTGGCCTGAGTGCAACTTTCATCTCTTACGGGAAGCTCATTGCCATGAGCGCCGAAGGTGATTCACTCGGAGATTTTACCGGCTTCGAGATCGCGCTGGCGGGCTCCTACGGCACCCAGCTTACACGTAAGCTGTCCGCAGGCGTAACAGGGAAAATCATCCACTCGCGGCTATCTCCCCAGGGTCAGTCCCGGGAGCTGGGCAAGGGTACTTCGACTGCGGGCGCTATAGACTTCGGTTTCCTGTACCGTGTCAATCCACGCCTGACACTGGGCACGGCTATTACCAACCTTGGGACCAGCGTGACTTATATTGATGCTGCACAGAAGGATCCGCTGCCGCGCAACTTCGCTTTTGGCTTCGCTTACAAGCTTCTACGGTCAGATTACAACCAGTTGCTCGTGACAGCGGAGATAAACAAGATGCTGGTGGGTCTGGACGACGGATTCAGTCGGGAGCTTGAAGAGATCGTCCTTAACGGGGGTGTGGAATTCATGTACAGCGATCTCTTCGCAGCCCGGGCCGGCTACATATATGACCAGGAGGGACAGGTCAAGACCCTGACCGTTGGTGCGGGTGTAACACCTTTTGACTGGATTAAGTTTGACTTCGCGTACATTCCTACCGATGATGCGGTGGCCCTGGCCAACACATTGAGGATTTCATTGTCAATTCTACCATAGGAGGGTAGTTATTGATCTGGAGGAAGTTTCGGAGCGCTGCAACCCTGGTGACTGGTCTGGTGCTGTTCCTGCCCGGGCCGGCTACGGCGGGAGACAAAATCCTGCGCGGAGTAAAAACCAAGCCTGAACCAGGGTCCGAAAGTAACATCGTTAAACATCGCTGTCTGACGCCGTCCATCCAGCCCGAGCAGTCCCTGCCGCTGGATCGGCGAAACGCCTGGTCACTGCCGCGAGCCGCTCTGGCCCCCGATTTTGATACAACCATTCACTGCCTGGTTCTGAGGTTCAATTTCCAGTATGAGGACCCGGACGATCCCAGCACGACCGGTCGCGGCCACATGGATCTCTCACCTCATCCTATTCCCAACGAATACAACAGCGCCACGCCTCAAGACTCCATTTTGTATCT
>CP070824.1:2041314-2053558 GCA_020344395.1 Candidatus Zixiibacteriota bacterium
GGTCACTGGTTCGAATCCAGTATTGCCCATGTGAATGTATGAGTTGTGCGTGTAGAAAAATAATTGGTGCTGCCGCCGTTTTCGGGCGCCGGATGGAGCGAAAACGAGTGGCCAGCCGGAAATTAGGCAAGCGCATGTCCGATGACTAAACACGGACTGCGCTTTTTTGATGCCCGGTCTGCTCCGACGGGTAGAATGGAGGAATTTGGGATGCATCCCCATCTCGAGAAGCTTCTTGAACTTCAAGTGATTGATTACGATTTGGGTGAGTTAGAACGGTCCAAAGATTACCTGCCTGACATGATGGAAAATCTCAGGAGCGAGATGCAAGAGGCCGCGGAGAAGCTCGAGACTGCCACCAAGAGGGTTGAGGAAGCTCAAGTACAGCAGAAAAGTCTTGAATTAGAAATTAAGACCAAAGAAGCCGAACTGGCCAAATACCAGCAGCAGATGATGTCTATCAAGACCAACAAGGAGTATGATGCACTGGTCGCCGAGATAGACTCGATAAAGGCTGCGATTTCGCAGAGCGAGACTACGTTGCTTGAGACAATCGAACTAATCTCGACGCTGGAGAAGGATATTGAAGGGCTCACAGAGAAGGCGGGTGGAATCCAGGAGAACAATCAGAGGCAGTTGGAGGTTCTTCAGGAGAAGATAGACTCGATCGGTTCCAAGGTAATGACCAAGGAGCAGGCGCGACAGACCATAATCTCCTCGATTCCCAAGCCGACCCTCTCGGTTTACGAGCGCGTACGCCGGGGCAAGGGGGGCCGCGCCGTTGTGCAGGTGAAGAAACGTGCCTGCGGGTCCTGTTTCAAGGCTCTTACCCCGAAGAAAATTCAGGAGATAAAGAGAGCCGACAGGATCAACACCTGCGACAACTGTGGTTCCCTGCTGTATTGGGATAATGAGGAGTCAAACTGAGAATAGTCGGCGCCTGGTACTGACCGGGCACTGCTGAAACGGAATTCGGTGGATGATGGCAAAGATTCTTGATGAAACAGCCCTCACTTTCGACGATGTTCTGCTGGTGCCGTCTCAATCCGAGGTGCTTCCGGCCAACGTAGACATCACCACCGAGATCGCGCCGGGGATAAGCCTCAATATTCCTTTCATGTCGGCCGCAATGGATACGGTCACGGAAGCCAGACTGGCGATAGCTCTGGCACGCCAGGGAGGGATCGGCATAATTCATAAGAATTTCTCCCCGAAGGACCAGGCGGGAGAGGTAGACAAGGTCAAGAGATCCGAGTCCGGCATGATCGTGGATCCGATCACGCTTTCTCCGTACCGAACCATCGGTGATGCCCTTGCGGCGATGGAGAGATTCTCCATCTCCGGCATTCCGATCACGGAGGACGGTCTGCTGGTGGGGATTCTGACCAATCGTGACCTGCGGTTCCAAAAGGACACCACTCTGCCCATTGGCGAGGTGATGACGCGCGAGAACCTTGTTACTGTTAAGGAGGGATGCGATCTTGCCACGGCGCGGGAGATCCTTCATAAGCACCGAATTGAGAAGGTGCTGATCGTGGATGATGATTTCATGCTCAAGGGCATGATCACCGTCAAAGATATAATGAAGCGTATTCAATATCCCCTGGCCGCGAAGGACGGACGAGGGCGTCTGCGGGTGGGAGCGGCAGTAGGGGTCGGGCCGGACACCGAGGAAAGGGCCGCTGCGCTTGTGGCGGCAGGGGCCGACCTGATCTGCGTGGACAGTTCGCACGGCCACAGCGCCGGGGTGCTGGCAACGGTAACACAGATTAAGAAGAAACTCCCTGATACTCCGGTGATGGCAGGCAATGTTGCAACCGGTCAGGGAGCCAGGGCCCTGCTCGACGCCGGGGCTGATTCTGTGAAAGTGGGCATAGGCCCCGGGTCAATCTGCACCACACGGGTGGTAACGGGAGCCGGTATGCCACAGGTGACGGCTGTCCTGAACGCCGTAGAAGTGGCAGACAATGCCGGTGTGCCGGTTATAGCGGACGGTGGGATCCGTTATTCGGGAGATATTACAAAGGCGCTGGCGTGTGGAGCCAGGGCGGTTATGGTCGGGTCACTGCTGGCCGGGACAGAGGAATCGCCGGGCGAGACAGTGCTCTTTGAGGGCCGATCGTTTAAGGTATACCGAGGTATGGGCTCGGTGGGCGCGATGCAATCCGGCAGCTCTGATCGGTATTTTCAGCAATCGTCGCGTGATTCCACTAAGTACGTCCCGGAGGGGATAGAAGGCAGGGTGCCTTATAAAGGCCCGCTTGTGGATCTGATCCACCAGCTTGCAGGCGGACTTCGAGCCGGGATGGGTCTATGCGGAGCAGGCTCGCTTGCCGATCTAAAAGATAGAGCAGAACTGGTGAGGATAACCCATGCCGGCATTCTGGAGTCGCACCCTCACTCGGTGCCGATCAGCAAGGAGGCGCCGAACTACTGGCGCCATTATTGATCGCGCGGCAAATGGGAGAATGATTTGTGAAAGTTGTTGTGGTTGGATATAAACGAAAGCATGTAGAAGCAGGAGGAACAGTCGCGCTCTGAATCCCAGGGTGAGGAAAGTCCGAGCTCCACAGAATCGAGGCGCCCGGTAATACCGGGGCGGAGCGATCCGACGGAAAGTGCCGCAGAAACTATACCGCCTCTTTTGAGGTAAGGGTGAAAACGTGGTGTAAGAGACCACGGCCGGCCGCAGAAATGCAGCCGGCGGGTAAACCCCGCCTGGAGCAAGGCCAAATAGGGGAAGAGGAGTTGATTCGCTCCGCTATCATTCCCGGGTAGGCCGCTGGAGCAGCCGGGTAACCTGCTGCCAAGATAAATGACTGTTGACTCCACACGGAGTTTACAGAACTCGGCTTATTTCCTGCTTGACATGCTTGCAAAACGAGGAAGTCTCCCATGAGTTGGGCACAACGGTCCGCCGATGTGTTGTGGGTGCTGGCGCCCCAACCTGACCGACAGGTCGTATCCGAGCTTTCTGCCGTCACCAGTTTGAGCCCAAATGTTGTTAGAGTTCTCATCAATCGTCGTATTGATACCGCAGAACTCGTTCACCAGTTTCTGAACCCGTCTATTGAGGATCTGGGCGACCCGTTTCAGATGGCCGGCATGGAAGCGGGAGTCGAGCGAGCGGCTCAGGCTCTGATGGAAAATGAGCGCATCATGATTTACGGCGATTATGATGTAGATGGGATTACAGCTACGGCCCTGCTTTATCTGGTGTTCAACAAGCTGGGAGCCCAGGTAAGTTTCTTTCTGCCGAATCGTCTGACCGAAGGATACGGCCTCTCGGAAGAGGCCATCGACGACGCCAGACGAAACGGCGTGAATCTGATAATCACTGTCGATACGGGTGTCACGGCAGTAGAGGAAGTGCATTACGCAAATGACCAGGGCGTTGATGTCGTCGTGACCGATCATCATGAACCGGGAGAGCTATTACCGGAGGCCTTTGCGACCATAAATCCCAAGCAGCCGGGGTGCGATTACGGCGGTGAGTTGTCCGGCGTGGGGGTTGCGTTCAAGTATGCTCAGGCGCTTTACCGCAGGCTTTCCCAGGATGAGTCCGAGTTATACGAGCATCTTGATCTGGTCGCTCTGGGCACGTCGGCTGATATCGTGCCGTTGATTGGCGAAAACCGCATCCTCACCCGGTACGGCATAAAGCAGATATCCCGAACCACCAAGCCGGGCTTGAAATCGTTGGCCTTTGTCTCCGGCCTGATGGGCAAAGAGATAAGCACGGGTCAGGTCGTGTTTGTGCTGGCTCCCCGTATCAACGCGCTGGGGCGTCTGGGGGACGCCCGGGACGCCATTACTCTGCTATCCACCCGGGATGAGCGTCTTGCCTCGGAGATTGCCAGGAAGCTCGATCGTGAAAATCGCCGTCGCAAAGAGATCGATGAACAGACGCTTCAGGAGGCATTGGCGCAGATGCAGGAGACGGTTGACCTCGAACATGATCGTGCCATTGTCCTGGCAGCCGAGGGCTGGCACCAGGGTGTAATCGGGATAGTGGCCAGCCGGCTGGTGGAGAAATATCATCTGCCCACCGTAATGATCGCCATATCGGATGGCATCGGCAAAGGCTCGGCACGGTCTATTCCGGGTTTTCATCTCTGCGAAGCTCTGAAAGAGTGCGAAGACCTGCTTGTTCGTTATGGCGGACACAAGTACGCTGCCGGGCTCTCGATAAAACAGGAGAATATCGATGCCTTTCGAGAGAGATTTCGAAAGGTGTCGGCCGTCAGTCTTACCGACGATGATACTCAGCCGAGGCTGAACATAGATCTTGAAATCGAATTGTCGGATATCACCGAGGACTTTGTCCGATCCATCGAGTCGTTTTCACCATTCGGACCTCAGAACATGCGCCCCATCTTCCTGACCCGCAACTGCGAGGTGCTGGGCACGCCGTATATCGTCGGCAACAACCACCTGAAGATGAGAGTCAAGAAGGGGGACGCGTCCTTCGATGTGATCGGCTTCAGTTTCGGTCATTTCGCGGCCAAGATATCTGACCGAGGGTGTCTGGTCGATATTGTATATGCCGTCGAGTTCAATACTTACAACGACCGGACCTATATACAAATACGCCTGCGCGATATTAAACTAACGGCGGGTGACATGTCGCCCGAATACCGATCATAATGGCAACAGTGCTGGACAGGTTCATGGAAGGGGATGTTCGCGCCCTGTCACGAGTGGTCTCGGTGGTGGAGAACCGCACCGATGGCTACCGTGAAATTCTGGCTAAACTCTATGAGAAGTCCGGGCAGTCGTTGCGGATAGGAATCACCGGCCCTCCGGGGGCAGGCAAGTCAACTCTGGTCAACAGCCTGGCTCGACAATTTGTTGCTGACGGTAAGCGTGTCGGAATCGTGGCGGTTGACCCTACCTCTCCCTTTACGGGCGGGGCCCTTCTGGGTGATCGGGTACGTATGGAGGAGTTGCCGACGGACGGTACAGTCTATTTTCGTTCCATGGCGACCCGGGGTGCCTCCGGCGGACTGGCCGCGGCGACGGACAATGTGTGCATTGTCTACGATGCGTTTGGATTCGATATAACCCTGATCGAGACGGTCGGAGTGGGCCAGGTAGAGTTGGACATCATCGATACATGTGATTCGGTCGTGGTTGTGCTGGTCCCCGAGTCGGGGGATGCTGTTCAGACCATGAAAGCAGGGCTGATAGAGATTGCTGATCTCTTTTGCATCAACAAGTCAGACCGCCCCGGCGCAGAGAGAATCGCGGCAGAACTGAAGCATTCCCTTGAGGTGCGTCATCGGAGCGACGACACCTGGACCACGCCGATCGTTCCGACCGAGGCACTCAACAACAAGAATGTCGACCGACTGTACGAATCGATTCTCGCGCACTTTGAATACGCCAAGAGCAGCGGTGTGTTGCAGAAACACCGTCGCGAACAGATACGCAGGAAAGTCAGATCGATCATGAGAACCCGATTCCAGCGGGAGCTCGATGCACGATTTCTAAGTGAGCTTAATCTTGATGAGATCATCGATGATATTTGCGACGGGAAATCCAATCCTTTCGATGTCGGTGATCGTCTTTATGACAAGTTCTGCCGGGGCTGAGCAGGTCGGCGCGCTCGTTCTAAGCTGTTCTATCGTTTGACGTTATATCTGTATTGCGCTTCCAATTGAGGCCGCTGGCTGCTTGATTTTACATCAGGGGCGTGTTATCTTCACAGTCTATATTTATTTGGAGAACCGCATGTTTGCCAGAGATTTTCTCAAGTCGCTCAAGGAAAGACTGTCGCGATGGGATAAGACAGCGGCCGGAACTCGCTCCAGGCGGTCGATGCCCCGCTTCTTTACAGTGTCAGGCAGGGATATAGACGAGCTGTATACACCGGCTTCCATTACAGACAAGGGCGGGGAAGATTACTATTTTGAGCACATAGGGCTGCCGGGAGAATATCCCTACACCAGGGGCGTGCATCACACCATGTACCGCACGCGCCTCTGGACGATGCGACAGTTCGCCGGAATGGGGACGCCCAGGCAGACCAACGAGAGATTCAAGTATCTGCTTGAGCAGGGCGGCACCGGGCTTTCGACGGCCTTCGATTTGCCCACGCTGATGGGCTACGACTCGGATCATGCCAGATCGCTAGGCGAGGTCGGAAAATGCGGTGTGGCGATCGATACGCTGGCGGATATGGAAATACTATTCGACGGGATCGATTTGTCCAAAGTCTCGGTTTCGATGACGATAAATTCCACTGCTTCCATGGCCCTCGCTTTTCTCCTTGGTGTGGCGGAGAAGCAGGGGGTGCCTTTCGAGCAGGTTCGCGGGACGCTCCAGAATGATATTCTCAAGGAATACATCGCGCAAAAGGAATTCATCTTCCCGCCGACACCGTCGATTCGCCTTATCACCGACCTGATGGACTTTTGCACCCGGCAGGTACCGCAGTGGAACACGATTTCGATCTCAGGCTATCATATTCGTGAAGCCGGGGCCACGGCGGCTCAGGAGCTGGCCTATACGCTTGCGGACGGTTTTTGCTACATAGAATCCGCTATTGCGGCCGGGCAAAACGTGGACGATTTCGCGCCCCGGCTGTCATTTTTCTTCAATGCCCATTCGGATTTCTTTGAGGAGATTGCGAAGTACCGGGCAGCGCGGCGGATCTATGCCAAGCGCATGAAGAACAAGTACGGCGCGAAAGATCCTCGAAGCTGGTTGCTGCGTTTCCACACGCAGACGGCCGGCTGTTCGCTGACCGCCCAGCAGCCGGAGAACAACATCGTGCGGGTGGCTTTGCAGGGACTATCCGGCGTACTCGGCGGGACACAGTCGCTGCACACGAATTCAATGGATGAAACGCTGGCTCTTCCGTCGGAAAAGGCCGTGCTCATTGCGCTGCGAACACAGCAGATAATTGCCTACGAAAGCGGCGTCGCCAACACTATCGATCCACTGGCCGGATCGTATTTTGTCGAATCCCTGACGGACAAGATGGAAGAGGAAGCCGAGGCGATCTTCGAGGAAATCGACCGTCGAGGCGGTGTGGTGGCGGCCATCGAGGAGGGATACTTCCAGACCGAGATCGCCCGGTCGGCTTACCGGTATCAGCAGGAGATTGAAAAGGGTGAGCGCAAGGTGGTCGGTATCAACGATTTCATCCTCGACGATGAGAAGCTGGAAATACCGGTGCTCAAGATTGAACGCCAGATAGAAATCGACCAGGTTGATTTTGTGAAGAAGATAAAGGGGGAACGCGATCCGGGTCCGGTCCAGACATCGCTCGAAAACCTTCGACAGGTGGCACGGGGGGATGGCAACACATTCGAGGCGATTCTTGAGTGTGCCAGGGCGTACGTGTCGGTCGGCGAGATGTGCGATACTCTTCGCGAGGTGTGGGGAGAATGGACGGAAAGCGCCGGCGCCATGAGGGCGTCGTAAGAGGGGATGAAAGCAGCAATCACCGCCTGCGTAATACTGACCTGAATCAGAAGTAGTTGAATATAGAGTGACTAATGACCAAGAAAATACGAGTACTGTTAGCTAAGCCGGGGCTGGACGGGCATGATCGCGGGATAAAAGTTATCGCGTCGGCCTTTCGGGATGCCGGCATGGAAGTGATCTACACCGGGCTGCGCCAGACGCCGCCGATGATCGTGGAGGCGGCCATTCAGGAGGATGTCGACGCCGTCGGGATATCCATCCTGTCAGGTGCCCACATGACGTTGTTCCCGGCTATTCTCGATGAGATGAAAAAGCGCGGCGCGGATGATATCCTTCTCTTTGGCGGGGGGATCATCCCGGATGAGGATAAAGACGAACTGGAGAAGATGGGGGTGGCGAAGATATTCACGCCCGGCGCGCCGACCGAGGATGCCATTGAGTTTCTGAGGAAGGCCGTGACGGAGCGGAAACGGGACGAAAAGTTGATGTAGCAGGGAAGTCATTCTACATAAGGAAACAGGAGGTAAGATGCCATACAATATGTACCCGGAGCAGCAGGCAATTCGTGACGATGTGAAGGAATTCTGTGAGCGTGAGATTCTCCCGGTTTCGGCCGAGTGGGATCAGATGCCGGAGCCGCGCAAATATCCGTTTGAGATTTACCGCAAGATGGGCGATGTGGGGTTCATAGGGTACGCGACGCCAAAAGAATACGGCGGGCAGGGGCGTTCGAACCTGGACTATATAACGGTCATCGAAGAGTTGAGTTATCATGATGCCGCCTTCGGGCTGTTGTGTGCTATAGGGGAGCTCGCGACTTTTTCCATCACGCACTTCGGCAGCGAAGAGCAGAAGCAGAAATATCTGCCCAAGTGCATGTCGGGGGAGTATGTTGCGTCGTTTGTGCTGACGGAACCGGATGCCGGGTCGGACGCAGCCCACTGCACGACCGAGGCGGTGGAGACCGACAGCGAGTACGTTTTGAACGGGGAGAAGATCTTCATAATGCACGGCGACGCGGCACATATTGCGGTTGTGTTCTGCCGTATCAAGGACAAGCCCAAGATGTCCGCCTTTATCGTTGAGACTGATCAGCCGGGCTGGCAGGCCACGACTTTGAAGCAGAAGCTGGGTATGCGGGCGGCCACCACGGCCAGGATCATTCTCAAGGATGTGAAGGTCCCGAAGGAGAATCTGCTGGGCGACGTCGGCCGGGGATTTCGCTACGCGATGACCACGCTGGACGGTGCCCGGATCGGCGTGGGTGCGCAGGCAGTGGGTCTGTCACAGCGGGCGCTCGATGAATCGGTGGCCTACGCCAAGAAGCGGATTGCTTTCGGTCAGCCGGTCGCGAAGTTGCAGGCCATCCAATGGATGATAGCCGACATGAGCGTCAAACTCGAAGCGGCCCGAATGATGACCTACAAAGCGGCTCATATGCAGGATAAAGGGGAGAAGTTCTCGTTCGAGGCGGCCCAGTGCAAACTGTTCTGTTCTGAAGTGGCGAATTTTTGTGTGGACAAGGCAATGCAGATTCATGCCGGTTACGGATACATCGGCGAATTCTCACCCATTGAAAAGCTCTACCGTGACCAGCGTGTGCTGGAGATATACGAAGGCACCTCGGAAATCCAGCGTCTGATCATTGCCGCCAACGTCATCGGCAGGTGATGAAGCTCGGGCGTTTTGAAATAGATAGTTTTGTCGAGCAGCACTTTCGGCTCGACGGGGGGAGCATGTTCGGCGTGATTCCCAAGACGATGTGGCAGAAACTGATCCCCGCCGATGAGAATAATCTTATTCCGATGGTGACCAACATTTTCGTGGTAAAGACGGAAGAGAAGATCATTCTGTTTGATATCGGTCTTGGCGATACGCTGACGGAACGGGAGATGAAAGTGTACGGTACCGACGGTGTGTCGCACATGGGCGAAGGCCTGCGGTCGTGCGGGGTAACTGAGAATGATGTGGACTATGTGATCCTTACGCACTTGCATACCGATCATGCCGGTGGCGCAGTCAGAATGCAGAACGGTGACTATGTGCCACGGTTTCCCAAAGCACGATACGTTGTGCATCGTGGTGAGTGGGAATCAGCCATGAATCCCGATGAACGCACCGGTGCGGTTTATGTTCCTGCGCGGCTTCAGGCTCTTGAGGACGCCGGTCAGATCGATTTCATCGACCGGGACACGGAGATAGTCGCCGGTATCAGGGCGGTTCGGACCGGCGGGCACACCTCGGCGCATTTCGCTCTGGAGATCGAGTCGGAAGGCAGGCTATGCCTGTATTATGCAGATATCTTTCCCACCTCAGCCCATCTGAGGATCCCGTTCGTACCTGCGACGGATCTGTATCCTCTCGAGTCGATGGAGATCAAGCGCAGAGAATTGCCCAGGATAGTCGACACGGGGGTGGTACTGGCCTTTGATCACGATACGCGGATGCCGTTCGGTAAGGTCAGGCGGGACGGTACGAACCTTATAGTTGAGGCTGTTGACTCGAAGGTTGGAGTGCACTAGACCGGTAACAGCGTATGGCTACAAACAATCCCAGAGATACCGTGCTCGAGTTTATTGAGGCCATTAATGAGCGTTCGGTGGAGCGGATTGTCGGGTTGATGACGGAGGATCATGTCTTCACTGACTCGTGTGGCGGTCAGGGTAAGGGACGACCGCACATGAGAGAGGGATGGAAAGAGTACTTCAGAATGATGCCGGAATACAAGATAGACATTGATAAGGTGGTGGCGGAAGGAAACCTTGTAATGGCTATAGGAAAGGCCAGCGGGGTGTATTCCGTCGACGGAAAAATATCAGAAGAAAATCGCTGGAGTATTCCTGCCGCGTGGTACGGCGTGGTGTCCGAGGGATTAGTCAGCGAATGGCGTGTATTCTGCGATCTAAAGCCGTTGTATCGCATCATCGATCGATGCGAGCAGGAAAAGTGAGTTAAGGCGATGTCACTGGAAAAGAAACTGAACCGTCTTGAAGAGATGCGTTCCGAGGCCGAACTTGGCGGCGGGCAGAAGCGTGTCGATGCCCAGCACAAGAAGGGCAAACTTACCGCGCGAGAGCGGATTGAACTTCTGGTCGATCCCAACTCGTTCGAAGAGTTCGACATGTTTGTGACCCACCGTTCGACGGATTTCGGGCTGGATAAGCATAAGTATCTTGGTGATGGCGTGGTGACCGGATGCGGCAAGATCAAAGGCCGGATGGTGTATATCTTTTCGCAGGATTTCACGGTCATGGGGGGGTCGCTGTCGGAGGCGCATGCGGAGAAGATCTGTAAGATCATGCATATGGCCATGAAAGTCGGTGCGCCGGTGATTGGACTGAACGATTCCGGTGGCGCACGGATACAGGAGGGGGTGGTGTCGCTGGGAGGGTATGCCGACATTTTCCTTTTGAATACACTTGCATCAGGTGTGGTGCCGCAGATTTCGGCGATCCTCGGACCGTGTGCCGGCGGCGCTGTATACAGTCCGGCCATTACAGATTTTGTGCTCATGACCAAAGGGACCTCGTACATGTTTGTGACGGGGCCGAATGTCGTGAAGACAGTCACCCACGAACAGGTGACCTCTGAGGAGCTTGGGGGAGCGACAGTTCACGCGACCAAGTCGGGCGTGGCGCATTTCGCGTGTGACAACGAGGCGGATGCTATCAGTCGGATCAAGCGGCTGCTTGATTACATTCCCCAGAATAATTGCGAGGACCCACCGGTGGTTGAGTGTACCGATCCACTTGATCGCGAGGATGAAGCTCTGAATTCAATAGTACCCGAGAATCCCAACCAGCCCTACGACATCAAGGAAGTGATTAACGCCGTGGTGGATGCCGGGTCGTTTTTTGAAGTGCACGAGGAGTACGCTCAGAACATCGTGGTCGGATTTGCTCACCTGGGAGGACGGTCAATCGGGATAATAGCCAATCAGCCTGCCGTGCTGGCCGGTGTGCTGGATATAAATTCGTCGCAGAAGGGAGCTCGTTTTATCCGGTTCTGTGATTCTTTCAATGTGCCTCTCCTGACCTTTGAGGACGTGCCGGGTTTTATGCCCGGCGTAGACCAGGAGCATGGCGGGATTATTAAGAACGGTGCGAAACTTCTGTATGCATATTGCGAAGCCACCGTACCGAAGATCACTGTTATTACACGCAAGGCATACGGAGGAGCGTACGATGTCATGAATTCTAAGCACGTGCGCGGCGATATGAACTACGCCTGGCCAACTGCGGAGATTGCCGTGATGGGACCCAAGGGAGCGGTAGAGATTATCTTCAAGAAAGACATTGCCGCGGCGTTGGATGAGGAAGCGGAACTTCAGAAAAAGACTGAAGATTACCGCGAGAAATTCGCCAATCCATTCATCGCCGCCGCGCGCGGATATGTCGATGACATCATCGAGCCGAAGACAACTCGACCGCGACTGATACGCGCCTTCGAGATGCTTGATACCAAGAAGGACTCAATCCCGCGCAAGAAACACGGAAATATACCGCTGTAATGAGCGAGTATTGCTGCTGACGAAACGCCGATGAACATAAAGATAAGAAAGATCCTTATCGCCAATCGTGGCGAGATCGCCATTCGGGTGATCCGTGCCTGCCGGGATCTGGGTATCACCTCGGTGGCTGTGTTTTCCGAGTGCGATAAGGCCGCCTATCACGTGCGGATGGCGGACGAGGCGGTTTATGTTGGAAAGTCTCCTTCGTCGGAGAGCTATCTTGTCCATGACGCCATTATCAACGCCGCAAAACAGACAGGTGCGGATGCTATCCATCCCGGGTATGGTTTTCTGGCTGAG
>CP070824.1:2053658-2069401 GCA_020344395.1 Candidatus Zixiibacteriota bacterium
GCGACCGGGGCGTCATATGCCGAACTCCAGAGGAGACTGAATGAACTCGAGATTGCTCAGGAGGAGGCTTATGATTCAGAGAACACTCGCCGGATAACTATTGGTGCCATCGCCGCTGTATGGGCGATAAATGTCCTGGATGCCCTGATCTTTACACCGGAAGAAAGAGGCTTGCTGAAGGTACAGGGCCTCAGTATCGCGCCGGCTCGGGACGAGGGCATGCTGGGTCTGGTAGTGCGGAAGGGGTTCTGAACAGGGAGAGGCGATGAAAAAACTGTTGGTTATAGGTGCGATATTAGTCCTGCTGGCGGGCGGATGTGACCGCCACATAGAATCGCGTAATCCGGTCAGATCCCTTCCTGTCGCTCCTGCGACACCATCCAGTCTGTCTGCGGTGATAAACAGCCAGTCTCTGACCCTGGGCTGGGAGGTAACAAGCAGCACCGGGATCGATCAGTTCCGAGTATACCGGTCGACTGATTCAACCTCAGGTTTTGTCCTGATTGACTCAACGGTTGCCACTTCAATAACCCTCAGTGGGATGGCCCTGAATCGTCTTTACTTCTTTCAGGTGGCTTCTGTCACACAGGACGGGATAGAGGGCCATCGATCTGAGACCATTTCGGCTCGTGCCACGGTCCTCAGCATTTCTATCAACAGCAATAGCATATACACCAAAAGCAGATCAGTTTCGGTTCGCCTGATCTCAAACATCCCTACTTCTCACGTCATTCTTTCCGAGGATTCCGCTTTTGGTGACTCTGTAGTCCTGGCCTACGCTGCTCAGGTGACATTCAACCTCTCCGGAGGCGATGGCCCTAAGACCGTCTATGCCCGCTTCGCTTTCCTCGATGGTTCCCGAAGCGGAGATCCTGTTTCTGATGATATTATTCTTGATACCCGGGCCAGTATCAGGTCCGTGACCTTTACCCCGACCATGACGACGTTTGCTACCGGTGACACGATCACATTTTCGCTGGATGCCGGTGAGCCGGATGGTGCCGCCACTGTTTCATTCGGAACGGTTTCCGGGCTGCCTCTGTTTAACGATGGTACCAACGGCGACAACTCCGCCGGCGACTCCATATTCACCGGCCGTTTCATTGTTCCGCCCGACATGAACCTGACCGATGGGGAGGTGACCGGATATTTCAACGATGAGGCCGGCAACGCCCAGGCACAGCTCGTTGCCCTCCAGCGCCTGGACATTGCCAGCGTTCTTGTTCCCGTGGATCTTATGCTCGTGGAGCCCCTGTCGACCTATGAGATGAATCTTCTCTGGACAAAAGCCATTACCGTCAAGTTCCTGTCTTACCGTATATTCCGCGGTTTCGGTACATCCGTGACCGATGATTCGGCCCTGGTTGCAACAATCACGAATATTAATACCACCACCCTCGTGGATACCGGTCTGACGGCCGACACACGTTATTCTTATGCCGTGTATCTCAGAGACCAGCTTGGCCAGGATACCGCCTCGAATATTCTCGATGGCACTACTGAGGCCAACCTGCCTCCCGAGCCGGTTACGGTGGCCGGATCGCTCGGGGATGACGGGGCCTCGGCTGTTCTTTCGTGGTCAGTTTCCAGCGAGCGTGATTTTGACTCATACCGTGTATTCAGGGCCACCGGCGGTACCGTCACGGAGGCAGATCTCCTCGTCGGTTACCTGGGGGATCGAATGACGACGACTTTTTCAGACTATATTCCGGCGAGTATGGACACCGCCTGGTACCGTGTCTACGTATATGATCGACATGGGGCTTTCACCGGCTCCAATGTTGTCTCTGTCGCAAAATAGCGAGGGCAGATATCCTTGTCCATAATTGACTCGATCAACAGATTTTTCGGAATGATTGTTGATACGGTGGCCCAGATCAGGAGAGGTAAGATCCTGCTGGTGCTTGTCCTCTATTTTGCAATCAACTGGCTGATCCTGTATGCCTTGTATAATTTCTCCTCGCCGGCCTTTCACGGTGCCGTTACATGGTGGGTCGCTCTTATTGACTCTCTGACCGGCTCGGCAGACGCGGAAGCATTTGATCACTTTCCGAACCACCTGTATTTTCTTGCGGGTAAGTTTGGCTGGGCGAAGATCCTTACGGGTCTGCTTTTCGAGAGTCTGGCCCTCGGGCTGGTGGCGGCAATGTTCAACTCCAGATTTGTGACCGGAGGGCTTGACCGATCGTATAACCGGTCATTCCTGAGACTCTGGCCGCACCTGGTGCTGGCCTGGCTGCTGGTCAACCTCCTGACAATTGCTGTTGGGGAATTCCTTCCGAGGCTTCTGGCGCCGTTGACCGAAACACCACGCCGACTTCTGGCTCTCCAGGTAGTATTACTGCCGGCCGGATTTACCCTCGTCTTTGGCGCTTTCATGTTCACCATACCCTGTCTGGCCGTTTACCGCGAGAACATAGGGAGGGCCATAGTCAGATCGTTGAGAATCTTTATTCACAACCCTGTTACCTGTCTCGTTCTGGCCGCCTTAGTTCTCGCTCTGCCCGTGGCATTATCCACCATCTCATCGAACCCGGTCCGGATAGTCGAGAGCTTCCGTCCTGAGCTTGTATACTGGCTGCTGCTTCTGGGCCTGATAGTCGAGATGCCCGCGAACTTCCTGTGGATGGGAGCCACTGTTCGATTCCTGGCCGATCAGGCGGATTGAGCGGACACCGATCCCTTAACCGTAATCAGTTCCGGGCAGCATCGGCGGGCACTGCCGTTCGCCTAGTTGTTTCGTTCTGAACCTCTGTGAAACCGCAAACCGGGACGTGCCCGGGATCACCGGGGACCTAGTCCGTCGATGCAAGTAATCTTTCTAGAAGCACTTAAAATCACCGGCTGAGGGGCATTTTCCCCTTATAGAAAGCGCGTTCTACGCCGATAACAGGAATGTACCGCAAAGGCACAAAGAGAGATGAAAAACATACTTTTGGTCGACGACGATCGGGAAGTCTCCGAATCGTTGGCGAACCTGTTCGACAGCGACAAATTCAATTTCGCCTTTCTCGAAGACGGGACAGAGGTCCGTACATATCTGCATGCGCATGACGATGTCGACGTGGTGATGCTCGATGTCAATCTGCCGACTCTCTCCGGCCTGGACGTGCTCAAACAGATCAGGTCGATCAATACCGATATGCCCGTCATAATGATCTCCGGATTCGTATCAACCGAGAACGCCATAGAGGCCATGAAGGAAGGCGCTTATGAGTATCTCACCAAGCCGTTTGAAATAGAGAAACTGGTTACCACGGTAAACAAGGCCTGCGGTTACAGTTCCCAGCGCAAGACGGGGCCTGTCGAAGAAGCGCGAATAGAACCGTCTGAGGAGCACACTCTTGACGAGATCGTCGGCAAGTCCCCGGAAATCGTCGAGATAGCAAAGGTAATAGGCCAGGTCTCCAAGACAGATGCAGCCGTTCTCATTTTTGGGGAATCCGGGACCGGCAAAGAACTAGTGGCCAGGGCAATCCACCGGAATGCAAAACGCAAGAACCATCCCTTCCTGTCGGTCAACTGTGCTGCTCTTCCTGAGACCCTTCTGGAATCCGAGCTGTTCGGCCATGAAAAGGGTGCCTTTACCGGTGCCTATTACAAGCGCATCGGAAAATTCGAACAGGCCAACGGTGGCACCCTGTTTCTGGATGAGATAGGGGACATGTCGATGCTGACACAGTCGAAGCTGCTTCGCGTATTGCAGGAGAAGCGCTTCGAGCGTGTGGGTGGTAACGAGTCAATAGATGTGGATGTGCGGATCATCGCTGCCACCAACAAGTCACTGGTACAGGCCATGAAAGAGGGTTCGTTCCGCGTCGATCTGTTCTATCGTCTCAAAGTAGTTTCAGTTTACATTCCACCCCTCAGGGAACGACGCGGTGATATCCCGATACTGGTTGACCACTTTATCGAAAAGTTTTCACGCCAACTTGGCGTTTCGCCACGAAAGGTTTCACGCAAAGCGGTCCAGTACCTGAGCAAGCACCCGTGGCCGGGGAATGTCCGAGAATTGGAAAACAACATTCATACGGCCATGGTCATGTCCAAGAACGACAATCTTCAGTCGGAAGATTTTCCAAGTCTGTCCGATGACAGCCCTAAACTGGAGATCGACCTGACCAACCTGCTTGAGGACTACACGGATACCTTTAAGAAGATCGTCGACCCCGTAATGCCCAAGCTGATTGCTTCTTCGCCAGGTCAGATTTACCATTTCCTTGAGTCGGCCCTCGAGCGTGCTGTTATCTCGTCCTGCCTGAAGCAATTTGAAGGCAACCAGGTAAAGACATCGGAGACTCTGGGCATCTCGCGCAACACCCTTCGTGACCGAATTGCCAAGTACAATCTGTACTGATCTCCTGCATTCCCGCGTCGCATTTGTGATTTGATCCAATGCCCTGCAGGTGTATATTCTGCGGAATGAAGGTTTGCCATTTCTCTGACAGCCACCTTGGTGCCGGTGGAAAGCACTCGCGTAGAGGTAAATCTGGTCTTACTGTCCGCCAGGAGGACATCATCAACAGTTTCATCGAGGCAATAGACCGGATAATCAAAATTGGCCCTGATTTATGCATACATTCGGGCGATCTTTTTGACAGCGTTCGTCCACTCAATCGAATTATAGCGACAGCCGGCCGTGAGTTGCATCGTCTTGCAGAGGTCAACTCGATCCCGACCGTTATCATTGGCGGCAACCATGACGCTCCCAATCAGCCGCACTTGGGAGCGGCTATCGAGATTTACGAGCAGATTGCCAATCTCTATGTTGCAGCCGGGAGCGCCCTTCGAACATTCGACATCCTGAATACAAAGGTAACTGCTCTACCGTATTGTCGAACCACCTCCGACCTCAAGGAACAACTGGCTGCATGCAAGCCCGACCCGAACGCCAGGTACAACCTTTTCGTGGCTCACGGTGTCGCGGCAGGCATGCCTGAGTTTTCGATGGCTGATCTCGGTGAGCAGGAGATTCCCCTGGACATAATCCGGCAGTTCGATTACGCAGCCCTAGGTCATTATCACAATCATAAGCGGGTGTCTGACAGGGCGTATTATTCTGGATCCACGGAGCGGCTGTCCCAGGCCGAGCGGGCCGCACCGAAAGGATTCATCGAAGTCGAGCTGGAGCCCTTCAGGCTTACTTTTCATGAGGTAACCACTCGGCAGATGGTGGATATGGACCCGATAGATGCCTCAGGCAAGCGGGGCGACCAACTTGCAGATATTATCAGGGCGAAACTTGAAGAGGTCGGCAGCAGTGACAAAATCATCCGGGTGAAGGTTCGCGGTGTTTCTGCGGAAACCATGAAGACGATCCCGACCAGTGTAATTGCTGCACTGAAGCAGGGTTCTTATGATCTGAAGGTTCAGTATGAAAGGCATGAAGACGAGCAGAGTGAAATCGGATTCGGGCGATCGGCCATTGGACGCCTCGATTCCGGGTTTATCGAGTACCTGAGATCGCAGAACCTGCAGGGATTTGACCGGGACCGGCTTGAGGCCGAGGCTCTGAAGTATCTCTCCTGCGAATAGAAGGTGGCGGGCCGGGGGCCTGCCGTTTATTCTCCAATGTAACGTCGCAAAGGCCGGTGCTCAGTTGCCATAGTCCATGAACGGCAGCAATTCCAGGCCGTGCAGCAGCACTATCAGAACAGCCAGCGGTGTGATGAACTTCAGAACAACTACAAACGCTCTATACAGGCCTCCGGAGGAACCAAACTCTTCCGAGCGAATTCTGTCTTTGACCACGTAGGCGGCAAACAATCCGGTAAGCAGGCCTCCCAGCGGCAACATGTAGTTTGTAGATACGAAATCAAAAATATCAAAGAAGCCGGTGGGCGAGCCGCGGAAGGGGACCTTAATGGACTCAATAGCGCTCAGCAGGCCCAGAAAGTAGATCACAGCTCCCATGATAATTGCCGCATTCATCCTCGACCAACCACGCTTGTCGATGAAATATGACACAACCACCTCCAGTAGCGAAATGGCTGAAGTCAGAGCCGCGAACGTAAGAAGCACAAAGAAAGAGACTGCAACCCAGGGCCCGGTTTCGGCAAACAGAACAGGCAGCGTTTCGAACAGGAGCCCCGGTCCCGCTCCCGGTTCAAGGCCGTATGCGAAGACCATTGAGAAGATAGCCAGACCGGCCATCAGGGCGATGAAAGTGTCCAGAAACGATATTGTGACAGCGTCCCTGACGATATTCACTTCCTTCTTCATGTAACTGCCGTAGGTGATCATGGCGCCCATCCCCAGCGACAGCGTGAAGAAGGCATGTCCGAGAGCCGACAGAACGCCCTCTGCCGAGAGTGCCGAGAAGCCCGGGTTAAACAGGAAATTGATGGCAGCAGCGCCCCCTTCAGTAAACGCGAGGCCGTATATCATCAGGAACAGCAGCAGAAAGAAAAGTGTCGGCATGAGGATTCGGGCCCATCGCTCGATGCCTCTTCTCACACCTCCGGCGACAATGGCGATGGTGAGAACCATGAACATGGTATGCCACGCGATCGAGCTACCGGCCGAGTTCTTGAGACTTGAATACTGTTCGCGGATTTGATCTGCCGTTCCCACAAAACCGGGCAGGGATTTGAATATATAGGCCAGGGCATGACCGGCAATAACACTATAAAATGACAATATGACGAATCCCGCGGCCACACCTATCCACCCCGGTATCTGCCAGGGTGATCCCTCGCGCGACAGAACCTGAAACGCCCCTACCGGGTTCTGTCTGCCGCGGCGTCCGATTATCAGTTCTGATATCATCAAGGGAAGACCAACCACGATGACACAGCCGATATAAACAAGCACGAAGGCTCCACCACCATAGACGCCGGTGATATAGGGGAACTTCCAGATATTCCCCAGTCCGATGGCTGAACCGGTTGCGGCCAGGATAAAGCCGAACCTGGTGCTCCAGGTGAGACGACGGGAGGTCTTGCCGGTTGTCTCTGTTGATAGATCAGGTTTCATGGACATGAAATCCTCTCCTGTCCTCAGTTAGAGGGGAGCATCCCACGATGCTGAGTTGAGTCTGCTGAAATGTTGTTGGGCGTTGATCCTGTTCACTGAGCTTTCAAAAAACTAATGGTCAGTGTGGGTGTCAACCTTTAATCCCTTGCCTGGGGGGCTTTTTGTAGTTGACTGGTTTCCCGGCCCCGGGTAAGTTGATCGCAGTTCAGTTGTATTGAGTATTATGGATTTATAAAGGATTCGGATTATGAAGAAAACTTTCATGGTTATGTTTCTGCTGGCTGCATTGCCGGCAACATCAGTGCTGGCGGATGGAGCGTGGGGATCGTCATTCGGAACCCTGTGGACAGCACGATCACTGGGCCAGGGGGGTGGAGATATGGGCGTCGGCCTGGGTCTTGGAGATAACTCGACATCGTTTACAGGCAGCTTTGCTTACGGTCTGACGCAGTTCACTGATGTTCGTTTCAAGCTTGGCCTGGTCGATCCGGATGGTGGCGACACCGAGTTCTCGCTGGGGGCGGATTTTAAATGGCAGTTCTGGAACTTCGGGCCAACCACGACTAACCCGTTCGACTTCGCGGTGGGCGGAACCTTCGAGTTCGTCGACTACGACTGGCTGTCGGTCCTGCAACTGGGAGGATTTCTCGTTGGTTCCTATCCGGCAGCCCTGTCGAATAATACGACGTTATCGCCGTACGGTCGGTTCGGTGTTCGTCTGGAGTCCGTCAGTAACGGCGGTTCTGACTCCGATCTGGAACTCGGTCTGTCCGGCGGAGTCGAGTGGCAGGTCACGCCAACCGTGGCTCTCTTCGGTGAATTCCAACTTGACGGCAATGACGGGCTGTTCTTCGGCATCGATTTCGAAGTAATGTAGCATCGCCGTCCTCGAGCAGACCTGCTGACTGGCGGATATTGTGTCATATCTCGATGCGCTTGTCCTCGGAGTAATCCAGGGGCTCACAGAGTTCCTGCCTGTTTCTTCATCGGGCCACCTTGTCCTGACCGAGGAATTGCTTGGAGTCAAGCAACCCGGCGTTACATTTGAAGTGATCCTCCACGTGGGGACATTGCTTTCGGTGCTTATCTACTTCCGCTCTACCATATTGCGCCTGGTGCGCAGCCTGTTTGCCGGAGGTGAGCGGGCGGACAGGATGATGCTGATGTTTCTGGTAATTGGCACCATTCCAGCCGTGGTCGTCGGTCTGCTGTTCAAGGAGACGTTTGAGGCACTGTTCTCAGAACCGTTGATGACCTCCTGCTTCTTGATCCTGACCGGCCTGATTTTGCGGCTGCCCCGGTATGTCAGACGGTCGGAGCATCCCATGTCGGCCGGTTCTGCGGTGGTGATGGGTATCGGTCAGGCCCTGGCTATACTCCCGGGCGTCTCAAGATCGGGCTCTACTATTGCCCTTGGGATGGTCTGGGGTGTGAAGCCATCTCAGGCGGCTGAGTTTTCGTTCCTGCTGGCCGTTCCTGCAATACTGGGAGCCGCAGTATTCAACCTCCGGGAGTTGACCCGCATTACCTCGGATCTGGCCGGACCATATGTGCTGGGCATGTTTGTATCGTTTCTCTTCGGCATAGTGGCTGTATATCTGGTGCTGTCGACGATCAAGCGCGGCAAGTTCGAGTACTTCGCCTATTATTGCTTTGCCGCCGGCCTGATTGGTTTGTATCTTTTTTCTCGATGAGCACTAAGCTTCTGGTTATTCGTCTCGGCTCGCTCGGAGATGTTATTCTTACTTCTGCGACAGTCCTGAATCTCAAGCTCAATTGGCCCGACAGCGAGTTAGTTTATCTGACGAGGGAGAACTTTGCCGAGGTGGTCCGGCACTTCGACGGGGTCGACCGCATTGAAACCGTACCGGATAATCCCGGACCGAAAGAGTATATCCGGAGACTCTATGGGCTGGACAATATGAATTTCGACATCGTCGTTGATTTGCACGGCAACGGCCGCTCCTGGCTGGCCCGCAAGATGATAACAGCAGGCCGATCTGTTGTCTACCCCAAGCGGCGATGGGAACGAAGGCGTCTGGTTCGCAACAAGACGATCCCGGCCGCCTGGCCACACACGATCGACATGTATAATGACTGCCTCAGGCAGCTCGACGGCCGGTCTTTCTGCACAAGACCTTTGATGAAGTCTACCCAGACCGGTGACCGACGCAGCCGGCCATCGGACTCAGAACCGCTTGTGATCGTGGCTCCCGGTGCGGCGCATCCCAATAAGAAGTGGTTCACCGAGCGCTTCGAGGGCGTAGCGGCACGGCTGCACAACGAGTTGGGAGCGATGATCTGCTGGGTGATCGGGTCCGATGGCTCCGGTTCCACCGATGCACCCGCGAGCGTGCCGGAAAGCGCCGTAAAGATCATGCAAGATCGGACCATCCCGGAACTGGCCGATTTGATCTCAGAGGCGGACCTGACCATTGCCAACGACTCCGGCCTGGCTCATTTGTCCTCGGCCGTCGGGACGCCGGTCCTGTCGATTTTCGGGCCGACTCATCCCGCCCTCGGGTTTGCACCCCGGGGCATACGTGACGCCGTCATCGAAGTTGACGAATACTGTCGTCCCTGTTCGCTGCACGGGCGCAAGCCATGTTTCAGAGAAGAGCGTTTCTGCTTCAGCAGGATCAATGCAGATCAGGTGATTGAGGCGGCAGCCGGGATTCTCTCAAGGGGAAGAGGAGATCCAGCCCTGCTTCTGGATCGTGACGGCACGGTCATTGTCAATAAGCACTTTCTTGCTGACCCTGATCTGGTTGAACTCGAAGAGGGAGCGGCCGGTGCTCTCAGGAAGGCATCATCCGCCGGATACAAGCTTGTAATAGTCTCGAATCAGTCAGGGGTGGCCCGGGGCTATTTCGGGACTGACGCGGTCGATCAGGTAAACACCCGTATGCTGGAACTCCTGGCCGCCGAGAGGGTCACAATTGACGGCTTGTACTATTGCCCGCATCACTCCATCAAAGGAACCGTTTCCGAGTACACGGTTGACTGCGACTGCCGCAAGCCCAGCGCGGGCATGGCAGAACAGGCGGTAAGCGAACTCAATATTGACCTCAGACGTTCCTATGTCATAGGCGATAGCCGTCCGGATTTCGATCTGGGTCGTGTAATTGGCGCCCGGTCCATCCTGTTGCGTACCGGACATGGACCGAAGGCGGAAGTAGAAATGCAAGTTGGGTGTAAGCTCACCGATGAATGTGTCTTTGACAATCTTTCGGCGGCTATCGACTTCATCGTGAGGAGAGGTCGCCTTGCGTAAACCAGCCTTATATTTCGAGAAACTTGACTCCCTCAGGGTAAAATGCTGTCTCTGTCCGGCCAGGTGTCTGCTCACAGACGGCAAACATGGTATTTGTCGCAGCCGCTTCAACGATAAGGGATCGCTGTATACCGACAACTATGGTGAACTGGTCTCGCTGGCCAATGATCCGGTAGAGAAGAAACCGCTTTACCATTTCTATCCCGGCTCGATGATTCTCTCGACCGGACCCAACTGCTGCAGTCTGGGTTGTCTCCACTGCCAGAACTGGACTATCTCTCAGGAGAAGGCAAGGACGGTGTATGTTGACCCTGAACAATTGTCTGATCAGGCGGCCCGGGACTGCTCAATCGGCGTAGCCTTTACCTATACCGAACCGCTCATGTGGTTTGAGTACATCCTTGACGTTGCGCCTCTGCTGCGCCAGCGTGACCTCAAAGTTGTGCTTGTTACTAACGGATACCTTGAACCGGAGCCACTGCAGGAATTGCTGCCTCATGTCGATGCCATGAACATCGATCTGAAGAGTATTCGTGAGCGGTTCTATCGAAGAATCTGCAAGGGGAAACTGGCCCCGGTGCTGGATAACATCAGAAGAGTTGCCGAATCTCATGTTCTGCTGGAGATTACAAACCTGATCATTCCCGGGGAAAATGACTCTGATGCCGACATAACGGACCTGGTGGAGTTTGTGGCCGATCTGTCGGATAAAATCCCGGTGCACTTTTCAGCTTACCGGCCCGACTATAAGATGGAGGCTCCTTCCACTCCCACTCAGACCCTCTTGCGAGCCAAAGAACTAGCTGCCGGAAGGCTAAAATACGTCTATCTGGGGAATGTCTGGTCGGCTGAGGGGTCCGATACGCATTGTCCGGAATGCGGTGCTCTCCTGGTCGAACGCAGCGGTTTCCGCGCGACGGTCAGAGGATTGGACGGCTCCAGATGTGCCTCGTGCGGCTGTGATACGGGCATCCGCAACAATTGACCGGAAGTGAATCATGTGCCACATTGGCCGACAAAGAGAGTAGATGACAGCCCCGGACAGGACATTGATGATCCCGGTCAGCCGGTGTGACGGGTACAGAATGCAACTGTGCAATTCCAACCTCTTTCGCACAATCAGCCGACTTCTGCTGGTGTCTGCATGTGCGCTGATACTCTCGGTCTCGGATGCGTATGGGCAGTTCTTTTTCGGCAAGAATAAGGTCCAGTATACTGACTTTCGGTGGAAAGTCATGACGACCGACCATTTCAACCTTTATTTCTACGAGGATGAACAGGAGGTCGCCAGCATCGCCGCCGGTATTGCCGAGAAGGCTTATCGCGAGCTGGCCGCGAAATTCAACCACGAAGTTCGCAGGAAGATACCACTGATCATATATTCGTCGCCCCGTTATTTTTCACAGACCAACGTAACACCCGGGCTGGTTCCCGAGTCAGTGGGCGGCTTCACGGAGTTTCTCAAGGGGCGGGTAGTGGTGCCGTTTGACGGTTCTTATGCTGAGTTCGCTCACGTCATCAAGCATGAGTTGGTTCATGTGATGACCATCTCCAGGCTCAAGTATGAGATTTACCGCCAGCACCGTGCTCAATACACGTGGCCGCCGCTCTGGTTCATCGAAGGGCTGGCCGAGCACTGGTCGGAGGACTGGGACGCCGAGGCGGATATGATCCTCGCGGATATGGTGCTTGGTGATCGCATCATTCCTATTATGGACCTGTGGACCATCCGGGGGTCCTATTTCACGTATAAACTCGGGCAGTCGATCCTGCGATTCATAGAGCTGGAATACGGTGCCGACAAGCCCGTCATGATCTTCGAGAACTGGGCCAAAGCCAGGAAGTTTGAAGAGATCGTTGAACTGACGCTCGGAGACAATCTGGAGGAACTCTCGCGAAAATGGGAATACTGGCTGAAGAAACAGTATTTTCCGGGATTTGACGAACTCGGCCTCCCCCGTATGGAATCGACCCAACTGACGCATGACGGCTTTTCGGTCAAAGGCGTGCCGATTGAATGGGATGACGGTCACGGTCAGCGTTCATGGCTGGTCTTCCTGGCCAACCGGATGGGATACACCGGGCTTTATATGAAACCTCGGAACGAGTCGAAGAAGGGGATACGAACGCTGTTGAAGGGGGAACGATCAGCAAAGTTCGAATCTCTGCACTTGCTGCGATCAGGAATCGACGCCAATGACTCCGGTCTGGTTGTCTTCTCCTCACTGTCAAAGGAACGCGATTACCTGTACGTATATGATCTGAACCGGGGGAAAGTCGTACGCCAATTTGACTTTCCGGATTTGATCTCGGCGACCTCGCCCCGACTGTCCGCCGACGGGAGTCGCATTGTATTCTCCGGCGCCAGGCCAAGCGGCTTTCGAGATATCTATGTCGTGGATGTAACGACGGGAAATTACAGGCGGATAACTGATGACATTTACTACGATGTCGATCCCGCCTTCTCCCCGGGCGGAGAGTCAGTGGTTTTTGCCTCGGATCGTGGGCCCGATGGCCCCGGCGGGGCCGTCAATCTGTTTTCGTACAGTTTTGCGACCGACAGCCTGAGCCAGTTGACCCATGGGTCCTATCAGGATCGAACACCGGATGTGACTGATCACGGCATCTACTTCTCTTCGAATCGGAGCGGTACAAACAACATTTTTTTGCTTCAAGGTGACGGCCGCCTGATGCGCCAATCCACATATGCAACGGGAGCCTTCGATCCAAGGCTGACTCGCGACGGTGAAGATCTGCTGTACACCGGGTACGAGGGGATGCGATTCAAAATTTATTCCATGGCCCTGCCGGAACAGCCCGAACCGCTGGCGACACACGGACAGCGCCGGACGATGCCCTGGCTGCCTGAGCGTATCGATACTTCCGTCAGCGACGCTTCGGTCAAATACGATACGGACTATTCGTTTGATATAGCGCAGTCCACAGTTGCGTATGATCCAGTGTATGGCACTCTCGGTGGGGTGCAGGGGCTGTTCACCGATATGCTGGGCAACCACATGTTCCACTTCGTGGTATCCAACACGGCCGAGGACAAAGATGACTTTCTGGAGTCATTCAACGTGGGAGTGACCTATGTCAACCTTGAGAACAGGTTCAACTGGGGTGTAGGTGGCTACCACCTTGTCAACCATAACCGGTACTTTACCAATGATGAAATACCTTATCGGCTTCGCCAGGCCGGCGGCGTCGGCCTCCTCAGTTATCCCTTTTCGAAATTCTTGCGGGTCGATCTGGCCTCTTATGCGCGATACGAGAAGAAAGACCTCGATGAGATTATTGTCTTCCGGGAGGGATTCCTTCTGACAAACCTTGTAAGTGTGGTCTATGATAATTCTTTATGGGAGCATTCGGGGCCGATTGAGGGGCACCGGTATAACCTGACGTTTGCGCTGACCAACGCCTTCTCGGAACCGTTCACACATAATCGCATGGCGTGGGTCGATATCAGGCATTATCTCAGACTGACCAAAGCATCTGCCTTTGCCAACCGAATTTTCTGGTATAGTTCGTCAGGCGTGGAGCCAAGGCGGATATACTTCGGCGGAAGCTGGTCGTTCCGCGGATTCAGTCGTCGAGACTTCTACAGTCGTAATATCCTCTTTGCCTCTAATGAACTCAGGTTTCCTCTGGTGGACAACATTCTCATAGGGTTCCCGATGGGAGAGCTTGGGTTTCAGGCCATAAGGGGGGCACTTTTCTTCGACGTAGGATCGGCTCTTGATGATAAGGAGCTGCTGAGGATTCCGGAGTCTCTGTATGGCTCGTTCGGTGCTGGATTCCGCGTCAGTCTCGGGTATTTCGTTCAACTGCGGTTCGATTTTTCCCGTGTTATAAACAAAGGCTTCAAGTCGGTCAGGAGAAGTACTGACTTTGATTTCTTCTTTGGGTGGAATTTCTGATGGGCAAAGCTTCCCTCGCCGCTGTAATTTTGGTCCTGGTTGCCCTGGGCTGCTCGCCGCGTTACCGCCTTGATCCTGAGCGTATGGCCACGCCCTCCGCCTGGCCCTACCCCAGGCGGGACATCGCTGCCACTGGGTCAATTGCGTCCGAGGAGTTCAGCGGTCAATTGAACCTGATCTGGCTGCAGAAATCCAATGACAAGCCGGCCGGGCCGCTGACCATCTATCACGGTGCCCTCGTTTATCCAGGGACCAAGAAAAAGGTGAAATTCTACAACTTGGAATCGGGTGAGCGTCTGGGCATTCTCAAGGTTAAAGGGGTGGCAGAGACGGGTATAATCATGAGTGATTCTATTGCCTTCTGCGGCCTTCGTCCCAGGCGGAACCGATTGTATGGCATAGATCTGCTGAACCGCCGTCGACTCTGGCAGGCTCCCATAAAGGATGTAGCTCCCGGGTCGATAATAGTAAATAACCGCCTGCTAATGAGTTCCGGCGATGGCAGGCTGGTCGCGTACAATCTTGATGGTCTGGCTGAAGTCTGGGAATTCAGAACAGGCCACAAATGTGCTGCACCGGCGTCATCCGGTCACGGTAGAGTGTATCAGCCGGACGATCGAGGAGTGGTGCACGTATTATCGCCCGAGGACGGCAGCGAACTGTACAAGGTTGAATTGTCCAGCCCGTTGATGAGTGCTGTCGCGGTGGGCGAACTGGTCTACGCGGCCACAATTGATGGCAAGGTTCACGCCCTTGCACCTGAGGATGGAGAGATTATCTGGCAAGTCCAGCTGGCTGGTCCCATATGGAACTCACCGGCCGTCGGCAATGACCGGTTGTACGCCGCTCATTCCGGAGGCGGCATCGTGGCGCTGGATGCAGCTACGGGACGAGAGGTTTGGAACTACAGGATTGACGAAGTTGTGAAAGCATCACCAACATTGATAGGCAGATTCGTGGTCGCCGGAACCATGACCGGGCAGGTAGTCACGCTTGATGCCGATACGGGGAGACTATTGGCTTCGCATCGTTTGAAAGGTGCCATCGGTTTTCCTCCGGTATCGGACGGTCGGCACGTGTATGTGGCCACCGAGTCCGGCCGAATCGCCTGTTTTGGAGGACATCGTGAGTAAAAGGGAGCAGATAGTGACGGAGTTTGCGCTCCGACGGGACTTCAATGAACTTGCCCACACTCTGGTGCGAGACCTGGCCATGGCCTGCAAGAAGATGGCCATATACGGGGCTGGACACCCGCTCTCATTCAAAGCGGTAGAGAAGCCGTTCGCTGCCCTGCAGGCGATCTTCCAATACAAGGCCAGTATCAACATGAATGTCCTCAGGGGCACGCTGTATGTTCTCAATATCGGCGTCAAAGATACCGTATTCAGTATTCAATTTCTGCAGTATCTGCAGTTGCTGGATGTCTCCAACCTGATCTTTGAGCGATCCGTCACTCCGCACCAGCTGGGACACTTCGTTGACAAGCTTGTGTGCCGCGCCAACCTCCATGATTCCAGATTCCACCTGGCTCGGTCGCTCAGGGAAAAGGACATTGACACCATCCGGGTGAACAC
>CP070824.1:2069501-2111948 GCA_020344395.1 Candidatus Zixiibacteriota bacterium
ATAAAAAACGAAGGAACGAACCCATTTCCCCAACGTTGTGTCAGGTCTTGATCCCGTGAAAACGGGGTTGTGACCTGAAACCTGAGCGCATGTCGAGCAATGGCGGCAGGTCACACAAATCCGTTTGCACGGATTCGCAAGACCTGCCGCAACTTCGAAGGCGGTGGGTGACCCAGCTGTTTCAATTGATTGGGGCCCCGATATCGCTCTCCCCAGTCTTATGTCGGGTTTGAGTTTCAAGTAAGAACTTGCTATACCTGTACTATGAGGAGCGGTACTCCCTGGAAGATAATAAGAATAAATCGTGACAAGCCCCGAGTTCTGACGTACAAGCAGATAAATATCGAGATGGAGGTATTCGAATGATCAAGTGTGACTCAAACCTTGTGGTGATTCTAATGTCCTTCGTCCTGCTATTAATTGCCGGAGCGCGGCAAGAGGGATTCCCAGTGACGGCCGGATCCTACCCGGAGCAAGAACCTGCGGGAAGCTCTCTTCCGGTGAAACAGCCTGAGGGGGGAGACTCACTGACCTTGACCTACATAGCCAACATGGGTGTTCTTGTAAACTCGGCCGATTCCAAGGTTATGATCGACTGCCTTTTCGGCGAGCTAAATAGGAGCAGGTATCCCGCGCCCGAGACCCTCGACAGTATGGTGAAAGGGATACCCCCCTTCGACAATATCGATCTGGTACTGGTCACGCATAAAGACCCGGATCACTTCAATTCTGCTATAGTCTCGCGATACATGGAGACTCGGCCGGAGCCCATCCTAATCGCTCCGACGGATGCGGTAAAGGAAATGCGCAAAGTCGCAAATGACTGGTCGAGAATCGAGTCGCGGATCATTTCCATTGATCTCGAAGTCGGAGAAGAGGTCAAGAAGGAAGTGGCGGGCATTCCCCTTACCATTGTTCCAACACTCCACCTTGACGATAAGACACCGATGAACCTCATGTATCTTATCGGTATCAACGACTGGCGCATATTCCATCAGGGAGATTTAGGAAAGCCAGATGATTTTCTGAAGTTTGGATTGGAAGCAGCACCGGTCGATTTAGCCGTCGTTGGGTACGCCTGGCCCCTGAGTCCAAATCCTGTCTATCCTCGCTTCCTCCAGGTGCTTAAGCCTCGCCACATTGCCTTGGGCCACGTCAGTACAGTTATTGAAAGCGTCGCCGAAGAACGTATAAATCAGGTCCGCAAATACTATGATGATATTTTCGTGCTTTTACCCGGCATGCCAACCAAGGTCTTTCGGCGGTACAATGATTGATTGTAAAGTCGTGCAGGGCGGGTCCGTCTTCGAACCCGCCGCGCCAATCTCTGACCTTCCCTACGCCCTCTCCAAATACCCCTTCAGCCTTTGCTTGATGAAAAACTCCCAGCCCCCAATACAGCTCTCTCTTTTGAACTCCGGAATATCCTCAGGAAAGTCCTCCCGCACGTTTACGGTCAGCGTCAGCTTTGCGGAGTCACCGTGTTCGAACAATTCAAACACCACGAACGAATCGCCGGGGTAGCCATCGTATTTCCAGTCGTACGCTATCTTCCTGCCCGGCACCACTTCGGTCACTTTCCACATATGAAGGAAATTCCTGCCCTGACTCTCCACGTTGAACTGAGTTTCAAACCCGACTTCGGCCTTGAAGTCCGGGATATTCTCAAAATACCACTGCCGCATCAGGTCGATCTGAGTTATCGAATCCCAAACCGTATCAATCGACGCGTTAAATGTCTGTTCTACGACAATGGGGCCATCATCTTTTATCATAGCACCTCCGAAATACTTCCTTGAGGATACGCCGCACCCCGCACTTTGTCAATCAGACAAGAAAACCACCCGCAACGCGCTAATTCACAATGCAACCTTGCTGTGTCTTATTCAGTCTATACCTTATGTATACATGAACAAGAAGCGGAGATTTTTGACATGACATCCAATTGCAGGAAGACAAAAACTACCTTTCTGACCCTGGTTCTGTTGCTTGCGATTTCAGCCCTTGTGAGTGCACAGGACGAGATCACCGAACTGGAATTTGCACAGCCTCCTGACTCCGGATCGAATGAATCCAGGACACTGCAAAGCATGGTGAAAGTCCTGGGCACGGACGGACCTTGTCACGGCGGTCTTTATCTACTGACTCACTCTGGCGACCGTAAGGACTTATTTCAAACAGAAAACCAGAAAATGATCGACAACCCTCTCATAGATCAAACCTGGCGGTATTGCAGTGTGTTCTCAGCGACCACCGGGAATTCTGTCACGGCAGGCAGAAACTTCGATAATCAAAATGTGGGCTCCATTATCATCAGCCTATACCGGCCCCCCGACGGATATTCCTCGATTTCCTTTTCCAGGGCCATCGAACTGGGTTTCGGGTTGAACCTGGACCTGGAGAGGTTCAGGTCAAGTGAAATGGGAAACAGGCTGCTCCTGGCTCCTTTTTATGCGACGGATGGGATCAATGAACACGGTCTCGTGGTAGGCCTGGCCGGCGTAAAGCAGATAACTCATGAGGCAAAAGACGGTGCTGGATTGGTATTCGTGACCTTCATGGTACGCAAGATTCTTGATCAAGCGAGAAACATCGAGGAAGCCATGAACGTAGTCGAAAAATCAATTCCGTTTGATGCCGACAAAAACTCCTTGAACACCCATTTCTTTATCGTCGATGCAACGGGCAGATCAGTTACTCTGGAATATGACCAGGACCAATGGAGAAGAATACACGGAGACAAATCCTGGCAGGTACTAACCAACAAGCCCATATTCGAAGTGCCGGATGCAGACCTGAGAGAGAAATGCTGGCGTTATCGAAGCATATCCGAGACTCTCGAGAAGACACAGGGCAATATAGAGTGGAAAGCCGGCATGAAGATCCTGCAGGATGTGACGCAAGAAGGCACCACATGGTCCGTTATCTATTCCCCGACGACCAAAGACGTGTATTTCTCCGTGTACCAAAACTGGGACACTGTCTACCATCTGACAGTGCCCTGATCCGGAGTGACGGAAATCAAGGCGCAGACGGACGGGCGTCCAGTCGATGGTTCACTCGTAGTCTCGATACGCGGTTCTCATCCTGTTGAAGACGGCTCGGGACTTTGACACAGTTGATGGTATATCTCTAAGCGGAAACTTGCTGAGCAAACCCAATCGTTTTCTCAGTGGTATGGCGCCATCGTAGAGCCAGGCGAACCGTTCGTAGAATTCTTTGAGCGGCAGTTCGGTTGCAAGCAGAGTGTGAATGAAGTCAAAGTAGTCGTAGTTTCGAGTGATCAGCCGGTCTTTCGTCTCTTCGTAGAGATCGGTTCCGGGCAGGGGCGTGAGCACAGAAAACGATGCATAACTCAGCCCGAGTTCGCCGCAATACGAGCCGAGAGCCGCGAAATCGTCTCTGGTGAATTCCGGCCGGATTATAAACGAGGCGTAGGTATCCAGTCCAAGGTCCGTCAAAATCCGCACCGCTTCGCGATTGTCTTTTTCCGTGGATGCTTTGTTTATATAGGCCAGATTGTCATCACTGAGAAACTCCAGACCGACGAAGACACGCTCAAGACCGGCCTGGCACCACAACTCGATCAAACCGGGATTTTTGGCGATCGTATCGCTTCGGCCATACAGGAAGAACCGCTTCCCAAGCCGTGCATCCCTTATCAGCCGGGCCAGGGCGCTCATTCGCTTAACGTCCACCAGCGACTCATCGTCGGCAAAAAAGATATTGCCTTCGTGGATTTCCCCCAGTTCCTCCAACACCTTCTCCGGTTGCCTCCTGAGGTACCGTCCACCGGTAAGCTTCCAAAGGGCACAAAAGGTGCATCGAAAAGGACATCCTTTGGAAGTCCTTATGGACGCCAGCGGTTTCATCCATTCGGAGTAATACTTATGCCGGTACTGAGATGTCAGCCTACGGTCAGGGAATGGAAGCTCATCAAGTTCAATGGCTGGCGACGGATCGGAGATCATCAGCTTATTATCTTTCACGAGTGCCACCCCGGGGATAGTATCCAGTGTTTCACCTCGTTCCGATCTCCTTACGATCTCCCGAAAAGCAGAGACTCCATCCCCCATCACGATAACATCGATCGAAGGCGAAACGAAGTCGTCAGGTTTGACGGTGGCATGGTGACCTCCTACCACTGTCACTACCTTTCTGTTCCACTCTTTCACCTGCTTCATCAAAGCCCTGGCTACATTCACGTGAACTGTGTACGCTGTGACGCCGACGATATCCGGGCAAAACTCGTCAAGGTTCTTCTCTAAATCCGGCTCAAGTCGAAGATCAAGTATCCTGACATCGTGGTCATCCCTGACCCCGGCGGCGACGTACTCCAGGGCAAGAGGCTCGTACAGAAAAATGTCCTCTCCACCGATTGAGGCGGGAGACTTGGCCGGCTGGAGTAAAAGAATCTTCATATGGCGTCCGAGGTCTTCAATACGCTTATCTTGCCCTTCTACGACATCGAGCTTTGGTTGTTTCACGATACGTAGTAACTCAGGCGGACTGGAGATGATCGAAGCCGCAAGATATTATGCTACGCTCTCGATGAGCCGCCGGTCTATTGACTCCGGATCGTCTCTTCGCTAGATTATCACAGCTTCGAAAATGACAGAATACTGTGCATGGAGGGATCAATCATGAAAAGAATCATTTTGCTCATCGGCCTCTCGCTGTGCATCTGGGCGGTTGCAGGCGGATGTGGTGATGACAGCAACCCATCCGGTTACAGGGTATCGGGCCCCAAAGCCGTGCTGTTCGGAACTGTCAACGGCTATTCCTCCCACTGGGATTTCCGGGGCAGTCTCAGTGGCACGGATGGTCTCATACCTGATGTTGACTCAGTGATGTTTTTGCAGGAGCCATGTTCACTGTATACATACTGGGACCCACGTCAGGGGTACAGTGTTCAGGCCACCGGATGTGTGTCTACATCGCCGGATGAGTACGCTTCTGGAGATACCCTGAATATCGGCGTGTTCCTGCCGTCCGGCACGAGCACCATCCGCACAAAACTGGTTGACCGGCTCGTAGATTCGATCCATTTCCAGGGTGTGTCCGATTCCATGTACGTGAGCAAAGGCACAGAGTTGGTCATCCGCTGGGAGACTATTCCCAACGCGGACTGGTACCTGGTGTATTACTATGGGACCTTCTGGGATAACTCGGCCGGATACACTCGCTACACCCGTGAATTCGTGGCACCTGAAAGTACGGTTGTGCGCGTGAGTGGTGAAGAGACCGATCATGATGGGTTCTGGATCTTTAACGTATTCGCAATGACTGGCCCGGAGTTCCCGGCCTACAGCCGGGAGGTGGAGACACGGGTGTGCGGTGGTGTTGTGAATAGCTATGTCATGAGGCGCATCACCATCTTTGTGGGGACAGGCGACCCCTATGATCCGGGTGCGGCTTCGGCGTACGCTGGTGCTGTTGAACATCTATCTCCTGAGGAAATACTGAGCGAATACCGAAGACGGTAGACAGGAGGCCCAACCGCAACCGGATCGGCGGCCCATCCATAGATCACACAAAAAAACCCCCGCTCTTCAGCGGGGGTCTTACGTTTCTATGAGGATGTTTCATAGGCGATCTTAAAGTTCAGCCGGCGGGTTACCTTTCTTCGTCTTGGGCGGCTTCTTCTTCAGGTTCTCTTTACGGTCGTCAATGCCGTTCTTGTTCTTGTCCACGAAGTCGTCATACTTCGGCTTCTTCGGCGGCTCCGGCTTCTTGGTCGGCTTCGGAGGAGTCGGTTTCTTGGCTGGCTTCTTGTCCTTCTGCTCGGTCTTGGGCTTGTCCTTCTTCTTCTTCTCAACCGAGTATACCGGTCCGGCCAGAGACAGACAAAAGGCCACACAGACTATATATGTAATCAGCCGTTTCATTGCTCTATCCAATCCTTAATCTAACTCCGATCTTGACATCGTCAACAGTAAAAATGTCGGCATCAGCGACCACCCGACTTAGACTTTGACCGGCCGCCGCCCGACTTCTTGGACTTGCTACCGCCGGATGACTTGGGCGTTCCGCCCGAGCCTGACTTGCTCGGCGCCGGACGGGGGCTGACGGTCCTGCTGGAGCCGGAACTCTTGCCTCCACCGGACGACTTTGGCGGCGGCTTGCTCTTCACCCTGGTACCCGTAGACTTGGTGGTCTTGCCGCTCGATTTGACAGCAGGCTTCCGGTCGACCTTCCTTGGCGCGGTCCCTTTCTGGGTGCTCCGCGGCGGGTTGGACCTGGGTTTGACTCTGGCCTTGGTGGTTCGCTTATAACTGTCGGAACCGGACTGCACCCGGCCGGATTTCTCTCGTTTGGTCCCGGTCGAACCCGAAAAGCCCTTCCCGGTACTGCCGCCTTTCTTCCGATAAAAGTCTCCCGATCCGGTGGTCCCGGATGCACGCTCAGAGGTCCGCTTCCCGGTTTCGCTGATCCCCTGGCGGGAACTGGTCCGGCTTTTGGTGCGTGACAACGTGGTTGATTTCTCTGACTGTCTGACTTTGCCGCCCGGTCCGACCGTAGCCTTCGTCTCGTAGCCACGCTCCGTCCTGACAAGCTTGGTATTGCCGCGAACGTGCTTCTTGGCTACAACAACGTTGCCGGCGTTGGCTCGCACGGCTGTTTTGCCGCGGACTGTCTTGACTGTTCCCGAACCGGTCTTGGGAGCGATGCCAGCATGCTTAAGGCGCACTTTCTTGCTCTGGAAGCTCGGATAACCATTATCAAACGGGTCAAGATACTTGGTCTTCGTGACCGAGGCGTACTTGGAGGTAACTATGGCCCGGGTCTTGATCACGGTATGGTCAAACACGACCGTATTGTAGCGGCTGACGTGGAAATCAGTTTCCCAGCACCAGTCGTACGGATCGTATATGGTGATGGTGTGCCAGCCGACCAGTATCCGGGGGATATAGAGTGGTGCCACACCCCAGTAGATACCGTTGATATAAACGGTCCCGCCATACGGGTAGTCGATGTAGCAGTTCCCGAAGACCGACCACGACGGATAGGTCGGATAGTATACCGGGCGATAATAGTAGCGTTCCCACTCTCTGACGAACATCACGGCGCGATCGTAGGCAAAGCGCTGACCGTCGTAACGCACAAAGTGCCGGCTGTTGAGATAGTCCATGTACTCATATCGGTCGTCACCTTCAAACACCAGGCCGGAGTTGTTGTACCAGGTCGGAATAGGAAACCGCTCCCGTGAGGCTATGATCTGGATATGTTCCATACCTTCGGGTCCGGTCACGACCAGATCGTAGTCATCATCGGGTCCCGGCAGGGAGTAGGTCGTGCCGCCAAAGATATAATTATCCTCGGTGGGCGTGGTCGGGAAGAGCAACTTCACCATACCCTTGGTATCGATCGCATATATGGCCACGAAAGCGTCCCTGCTCACGCGGAAATTGATATGGATGTTGTCGCCCTCGTAATACTCACCGTCCGCGTGATCGGTCCACACCTCAGCGTCAAGGTAACGGTCGATCCTGGCTACGAAATCATAATCCTGTGATACGTAATCCTCATCCTGCGCCGAAGCGCTCATTAGACCGGCGACTATCGTCGCGGCGGTCATCAATCCGATTCTCATCATTCTGGCTAACATCGTCATCACTTCCTTTCCCATTAACACATTCAGCATCTATCACTGAAAACTTGTATGTTCTTCAACTACGTTGGCGTCTCTTTCAGAATCGGGCAGCTCCGGCAGGAGTTCGCGGTTGCCCAGCGTGTCCGTGGCGTCAGCGGTCTGGTATGCCCAGTCGAAATTGACCCAACCGCTGGCCCTGCTCAGATCGGTGACGCGCATCTTGGCATAGTGGTAATCATGCGTCCAGATCACGTAGGTGTGACCGGCGATGAGTTCGTAGTAACGTAGATCAGACCATCCCTCGGCCGGTGCCCAGTCGATCTCATCAAAGTCTTCAGTGTAACCAAGATCCTGGATATCTGTCATGTCATCACTGGAATTAAGGAAGAAAATCAACTGGCTGTCAGGAAGATTGATGAGCCATGCGTGGTCCACGTATACATCTCCGTTGAAGGCATCCCAGGGAAGAATATTCTCGGTGTCGAAATCAAAGGCCGAGGCACCCGGCTGGAAAAAGAGCGAATATAGGGTTACGTTGCCCTCGGGTCGCGGGGTATCAAAGACCGCTTCAAGGGATGCCTCCGAAACCTGTCCGGCGGCGTCGATGGCCCACACTGCGTAAAAGTAGGTGGTGCCGTTATCTACATCGGTATCAACGAAGCCATACCTGTTATCGTCCGGGCGCGGGAAGGCGCTGACCCGGCCGACCTCGAAGTATTCGCCGAGCAGTTCGTCGTTCCAGCCAACCACGTATTCGACGATGTCATCCTCATACAGCCCGTTCCAGACAATCGTAACCCGTTCGTCACCGGTTATCGAAAAAACTCCCTGCGGAGCCAGTGGAGCCGGATCGTGATCGACCAGTATGATGTCATCATTGTCCTCACATCCGAACAATCCGAACATGGCCGCGATGGTCACCAGCAATATCGTAATCTTTTTCATTGTCGTCTCCATGTCTATTCTCTGCGTCTGGGTAAATACTAATCAAGCGGCGTGCCCAAAGCGCTAACACACTATTGAGACTCGACTTACAGGGAATTACAGCAGAGGGAAACGCTTTTTGGCGCACAAAATCTGTGCACAGACAGACTCCCAGGCACCAAATTCAGGCGCCGGAACTCAGGGTTTGGACAACCCGTACTCTTTTATTTTTGTTCGGAGGGTGTTGCGGTGTATGCCCAGTTTCTCGGCGGTCAGGCCGATATTCCAGTCCATCTGATCCAGACAGTGTTGGATATGATCCATCTCGACATCCGACAAAGGCCTTACAGACCCACCCGCAGGCATGGGCCTGCCCGGTGTAAGACCGGGCAAATCCCGCTTTGAGATGTGTTCTGAGCGGCAGAGAACAGCGGCTCTTTCAATCACGTTTTCCAGTTCCCGAACATTGCCGGGCCAGCTGTACTCGGTCAGCGCCGAGGCGGCCGCCGGGTCGATCCCTTTGATCTCCTTGCCTATTTTTCGCGAGAACTTCTCGATGAACTTGTCGGCCAGAAGGAGAATATCTCCCGTTCGATCAGCCAGCGGGGGCAGATCGACCTGAATCACATTCAAACGATAGTACAGGTCCTCGCGGAATGTACCCTGTTTAATCCGTTCCTTCAGGTTGCGGTTGGTAGCCGCAAGTATACGAATATCGATGGGGATCTCGTTAACCGAGCCCAGTCTCTGAATTGCCCTTTCTTCGAGAACGCGCAGCAACTTGACCTGCATGGTCAGCGGCATATCGCCGATTTCATCGAGGAATAATGTGCCGCCGTCGGCCAACTCGAACCTTCCCTGCTTGGCTCTGTCGGCCCCGGTAAAAGCGCCCTTTTCATGACCGAACAGCTCGGACTCAAGCAGAGTCTCCGGAAAAGCGGCACAGTTTATGGCTACCAGCCTCTTACTCGCGCGGGGAGACAGGGAATGTATAGCTCGGGCCACCAGTTCTTTGCCGGTGCCCGACGGCCCCGTAATGAGTACAGTGGCATCCTTTGGGCCGACCAGCGATATCAGTTCGCGTACCCGATCAATAGCCGGTGACCGGCCGATAATCTCGGACTGAGGGAACACCTCGGCCAGCCGCTCGCTCATGACCACATTGTCGACAATCAGCCGGTTCTGGGCGGCCGCCTTCTCCAGCTTCAACAGCAACTCGTTCAGATCTTCAACCGGTTTGGACAGGTAATCAAAGGCTCCCGCTTTCATGGCTGTGACGGCGGATTCTACCGAGCCAAATGCAGTAAGCACAATGACTTGTATGTATGGGTTTATTTCTTTGAGGCGAGTCAGCAGTTCAAGACCATTGATGCCCGGCATTTTCATATCTACCAGAGCCAGAGGCGAGAACAGTTTACCGTATAACTCCAGCGCCTGCTCGCCGCTTTCGGCCTGAGTAACCTCGAAACCGTTCTTACTCAGATACCCGCCGACCAGTTCTCGCTGTTCGGGTTCGTCGTCGACTACAAGCAGTTTGGGGCGTTTCATAAGAGCCATACTATATTGTACGACAGGTGGAGGCAAACTCAAAAAAGAAGCCCGCCGTCAGGCGGGCTTCGGTGATTGTCTCTGACGCGCCTCGGGTTTACTCGCCGGTGCTGAAGAATACTTTAACCCCGAGATGTACATCTACGAGTATTGACGACTCGTTGAAATCATAGGTTGCGTCCTGAAAACTGCCCTGTGTATTCTTGCTGTTTCCATAGTGTCCGTTGACCTCGAGGAACAGGCCGCTGTAATCCGACGTATAGTAAAACAATCCACCACCGGCACCGAAACTGAACACCGGATCATAAGACAATTCACGCATCTTGAGCCCGCCGGATTCAAAGTCAACCACTTGCGTCACAAAACGCGGATTGTCAACTCCAACGTGTATCTTGGCATACGGGGCAAAGTTGGATTCGCCGAACAGGTAATATTTGAGGTACACACTCGGATTGTAGAAACGGTGCTTCAGGTCTCCGATCTCCCCGTCAGTGGCGTCGACTGAATGCGTTGAATAGGTGAAATTGACACCGAGCACGAGGTTTGCGTTCAGGAAAGCTCCGATTTCAGCACCCAGACCCAGACCGGTTTTCGCACCCATGGCAACGTTATAGTCGTCGCCTCTACTTACAAAGTCAGCCACACCCTCAGAGGGAATCACCATCCCACCGAAGAGGCCGACTTCAAGAAAGTCCCTTTCTTCTTCTTCATCATCCTGAGCCAATACAGTCACATTAACGGCCAGCATAAGAACCAGTGTCAGAATCAGTGACAGCTTTTTCATTATCACATCCTCATGAAAATCCAACAATTCATTCCCAACCTGTCGTGCGGCAAGCGACGGCCTGGTCACCCGCCGAAACAGGCAGCCAAGATAATCAATACTCGGACGTGTTGTCAACTGATTATGTTCAGCACAACTTCGGCGCCGGGCGCGCCTCAAACAGCCCGCCGGTAGACTGAAACAAGCCGCGCACCTGTAAAAAACGGTTGAATTTTCCGGCACCAGGCATATAATAGCCTAACATGCCTAAGAAGAATGGTCCAAACCAGTTCAAAGTACTGATTGTAGGGTCCGGCGGCCGAGAGCACGCCATTGCCTGGAAACTCAAGCAATCACGAAAAGTCAACCGGATATTCTGCGCGCCGGGCAACGGCGGTATGTCGCAGATAGCGCGCTGCGTGAACATCAAGGCGGAAAATATCCGAGGCCTCTCCGATTTCGCCCATCGCAACCGAATCAACCTTACCGTGGTCGGCCCTGAACAGCCGCTGGCGATGGGCATAGCGGATGAGTTTCATCGCCGAAAACTGAAAGTCTTCGGACCGGACAGGAAAGGGGCCCAACTTGAAAGCAGTAAAGTGTTTTCAAAACAGTTCATGGCCAAGTACCACATTCCCACCGCACCATTCAGAGTGTTTGAATCTGCCTCAGAAGCTATCGGTTTCTGCAAGACCCTGGAGTACCCGGCCGTAATTAAGGCCGACGGCCTCGCAGCTGGAAAGGGGGTCATTGTGGTCAAGAGCCTGGAAGAGGCCGAACATGCGATCGAGAAGATTATGGTAGACAAGATCTTCGGCAAATCGGGAGATCGCATAATCGTAGAGTCATTCCTGCGCGGTCAGGAGCTCTCGGTGATGGCTCTTACCGACGGCAAGGCTATCGTTCCATTGTTACCGAGCCAGGATCACAAGCAGGCTTATGAAGGAGACAGAGGCCCCAACACCGGCGGAATGGGCGCATACTGTCCGGCAGGTTTCGTGGACGACGCATTGTTGGAGGAAGTGCATGATCACGTGCTGACCCCGACCCTGGCCGGATTACGGCTCGAAAAAATCAACTATCGTGGGGTTCTCTATGCCGGCCTGATGATTACTAACCGGGGGGTCAAGGTACTGGAGTTCAACTGTCGTTTTGGTGATCCCGAGGCCCAGGCGGTTCTGCCTCTGCTTAAGACCGACCTTTTGGAGCTGCTGACGCGAGTGGTTAATCGCAGGTTGAGTTCACAAAAGAAGGTGGAGTGGCGTGAAGGAAGCGCCGCCTGCGTGATCATGGCTTCCAAGGGGTATCCCGGAAAGTACAGGACTGGCAAGAAGATCTCAGGTTTGAGCGACAAAGAAGGCCGCTCCAGCTTTGTTCTCCACTCAGGCACCCGGCGCGAGAAGGGTCAGTGGTTTACGACCGGAGGCCGTGTTTTGGGAGTCGTGGGAATGGCCGGAGATCTTAAGCATGCCCTGAATCAAGCATATTCGCTGGTTCGAAGGATTCGGTTTGATGGTGCAACTTTTCGACGCGATATAGGTTACAGGTGCTTAGAGGACGGAAAGAAGGAGCAAAAGTGATAGAGTCACCAAAAGTGCTCATCGTGATCGGGTCGAAATCGGACCTGGAGTATGCCGAGAAGTGCCGGGAGCAACTCGCGGCTTTCCGCATTTCGGGCGACGTCGAAATTTCGTCGGCGCACCGGCACCCGGACAAGACTGCAAAACTATGCAGCCAGGCTCAGAAGAATGGTTATGGGTTGATCATCGCCATGGCCGGCCTTTCGGCCGCTTTGCCGGGCGTAGCCGCAGCTCATACTGATCTCCCGGTTATTGGTGTGCCGTTGCCGGCCGCCCTTGGCGGCATTGATTCGCTGCTGTCAATAGTCCAGATGCCACCGGGAATCCCCGTGGCGACGGTAGCCATAGGAGGTCCGGGGGCCAAAAACGCAGCCGTTCTGGCGGCGAGGATACTAGCTCTGAAGTACCCTGAGCTCTCTAAAGCGGTTGCGGCACACCGAAAACAACTGTGATCGTTTTAAGCAAAATGAACCAGATGAACGTAGTTCCGTATAACGTGTTAGCTATGACTTGAAAGGAGATACCGTGGCAGATACACAGACACGTCGGATTTTCTTGAACAGACGGACACTATTCATTCTGGCCCTTGTGGCCATTTGGTCGGTCGCAGCAGTGGCCGATACGGAAAAAGCAAAAGAGCACTATAATAAGGGTGTCACCGCCATGAAAGATGGTGACACTGATGCCGCCATCATTGCCTTCAAGGCTGCCGTGAACCAGGACGCCAATTATGCGGATGCTTACCTGAATCTTGGAGTCATCTATTTCCAGGGGAAAGAGTATGACCAGGCGCTGGAGATGTTCGAGACCGCCACTGAAAAAGACAACCAGAATGTTGACGCATATTCCAACCTGGGGCGGGTCAATGTTGTCCTGAGAAAATACACCGAGGCCGAGGCGGCATTCCAGTCGGCCATTGCCATTGCTGGCGACAACAGTGAGTTACACAAAGAACTCGGCAAGGTCTATTACCGCCAGAAGAACTATGCAGCCCTGATCACGACGCTGGAAGAGTGTCATCGGTTGGAAGGCGGCGATCATTTGACTTATTATATGTTGGGCAAAGCCTACCACCGGCAGGATGACTCGAGATCCGGCATAGCGGCACTGACCAGATCGATAGAGTTGAAGAAGGAGAACTACAACGCCCACTTCCTCCTGGGTACTATCTACCTGGGTCAGGAAAAGTTCCGCCAGGCAGCTTCCGAATTCAGGGCGGCTGAGGGCGTCGACGCAAAAAGGGCTTACAAGGCTGCCTATAATTACGCCGTGGCTATGCAATCGGACAATCCTGACGCCTATGATGCGAACATCGCTAACTGGGAACGTTTCATAAGTCTCGGTAAGAAGAACCCCAAAGCTAAGAGCGACGTGGCTATGGCCGAAGATCTGGTCAAGGAACTCAAGGAAGCCAAAGCTGAGGCCGACCTGCAATAGCCGTTTTTTGAATAGAAGAGAATCAACCCCTGGCCAGGAGAAGGAAATCGGTCAGGGGTTTTTTGTGTGCATCATCCCAGGCAGGCAAGCTCACTTAGCCTGCCGACGCTTTCATTCCGAGAGTTCGATCCGATCGAAGTCTTCCCAGTCGACGACGATTTCTTCACCGTCATCGGTGAAGATGAATATGCCCTTGTTGTCTTCGTCAACATCGTTGGAGTCACTCAATTCGAACTCACGACCATCCCGCAATGTGACGACCGAACCTCGATAGGAATCCTTCTGGATCTGCTTTATCAATCCGAACTCAACGTCAAATTCTATTCTCCTGTACTCTCCGTTGAGCAATTCCCATGTATATTCTTCATCGTCATCCCAGCGAATAGTGCCGGTGTATTCGTCGCCATCCTCCGTGTAAACTGTACCCTTAATCGGCCGGCCGCCGTCAAAGTCGTCGTAGCTCACCTGTCTCGGAGGCTCGGTGAAAGTGACCTTGTCGAACTGGCTCCATTCCACCTCCACCTGACCCAGCCCGGGGTCCAGTACCAGGATTCCGCTGTTGCTGTCGTCCACGTCATTGGTGCCGCGCAAGACCAATTCCTCCCCCGAATCCAGAGTGACCTGGGCCGCGCTCGAAGAATATCGCTCAATGGCAGCGATTTTCCCGAACTTGATTTTACGCGTCCGCCGCTTGGTCTCCCCGTCAAGGACGTCCTTGGTTAAAACTTCATCCACATCCCAGCAGATAAACCCGGTAAACTCAATCCCGCGGCGTGTCGTCAGCGTTCCGTACAGACGTTCACCCAAAGCCGAGGGTTCATCGGTGACTGCTCTGGTGAAATCGATACGCTCAATATCGTCCCAGCTGAATTCAATTTCCCCTTCGTCCGAATCCTCGATCACAATCTCCCGGATGCTGGTTCCGATATCGGTCGAGCCATTGGTGAGCTCTACTTCTTCCCCTGACTTCAATTCCAGTACGACGCGATCATCATCGACGATTTCCATGGCCCCGATGTGACCGAAGCGAATGCCGGATTGCGAGCTGGAAAAGGAGAGGTCCCCGTTGAATCTCAGACCGAAAAGTCTGAGGCCGCGGCTGCGATCACGGTATCTGCGCCTCGAGGAGGATCGACTGCGGTCATAATCCCGTCTGCGGTATTCTTTCGTTCCATTCAGCACGTCGACCCAGCTCGCCTCGTTTTTATCCCAGCGGATCATGCCCTCGAATTCATCTCCGTCTACGGTAGTGATCTTGCCGTGAATTCGCCCGGAGTTGTCCACAGCGTAGGCAATTCCCGCCACACATACCATCGCGGCCACCAGCACCAAGAGCCTGAAGACAGACATATTTTCCTCCATAACCTACTGTGTTACGTATCTACTTGATTGGTATACGAATCGGGCCCCGGGAAGGTTACAGGGAAATCGGGCCGGAGGTAGACTTTGAACGGGCCGGTGCCTACTTGACCAATGCCATTTTTCTTACGGTGGTCCCGGATCGGTGCTGAAGTCGGTAGAAGTAAATGCCTGACGCCGCGGCGCGTCCGGTTCCGGAGAATCCATCCCAGGTGACGATGTGTCGGCCGACGGGGCACTCTCTATCGACGAGGGTTACGATTTTCTGCCCCAGGACGTTGAAGATATCAAGCCTGACTCGGTCGGGAGCTGGCACTTCGAACTGGATTCTGGTGGCCATATTGAAAGGATTCGGATAGTTCTGATGCAACTCGAACTCCTGGGGCAGATTGTCTCCCGCTGTTTCGCCGGCGTCGGTGGAATTGTCTATGAGAATTTCCCCCGGCAACACATCCGGGAACACGTCCAAACCGGCAACAGTTGTAACGCCGGGCAATATCGAGCCATCTCGGACCACATCCAGAGTGGTCAGGCCGGTGACGGATCGCGCGGTAAGGTGCAGGTCTGCCAGGGGGTACGCTCCGGTGTCGATCGGATTGTCTTCCGAGAGCACCACACCTTCGATCCTGATAATGCCATGTACACTGTCAACCGTCGCTGAAAACGAGGCCCGGTCGATCATGCTATTGGACAACGATATCGAATCGCATCTGACCATGGCTGTGTCGAACCGAATCGGAAAGACCATCCGTACGGCCCGGTTGAGCAGTCGAATACTCGATGATATCACTGTGGAGCTGCCCGGGTTCATGATTGCCGAGGATAACTGGAGCGTATCCACGGCATCTACCAGACGAAGTACGAACGGCACTGTCTGAGAGACATTAAAGGCTGCACTGTCAGTCACACTAACGTAGCTAACGTGCTCACCGGTAGCAAGGGAACCTGCGTCAAGGGAAAGTCGGATCACGCCATCGTCGACGCCGGACAACGGATCCGCGATGAGCCAGGAATCGTCCGGAGCGGCGTTCCACAAGAGATTACCCACGCCCAGGTTACTTACCACCAAGGATTCCGCGACTGCAACGGGAGCTGCGGTCTGAACAAACAGACTGTCAGGACAGACCTTCAGGTAGGGACTGTTGTCGACAACTTCGAATACCACCCACAACATTGCGGGCGATCCTTCAGCACCGTCAGCGTTGATCACCACCGACTCGATATAATTGCCGGCACCAAGTTCAAGAGCGCATGCATGAAGCTCCACCGACGACGGCGGAACACCCGACAAGCTTGAGATACGCAACCAATCGATAGTCTCTGTGGCGTCCCATGTAAACGTGCCGCTACCCTCATTAGTGATGGAGAATTCGGCTGTGACAGTATCGTCGATACCGGAAAACCCACGGAGCCTGATCGTATCGGCAGACAGCGAGAGAATCGGCGAGGTAACGTCGAGGCGCACTGACACTGAAACAGTGGAATCATTGTTGTCCGTATCGGTTAAAGTCAACGATCCGAAATAGCTACCCCGAGGCAGGGAATCATCACTGATCGAAACAGTCAATGTCCGGGGTGTCAGGCCAGTTACAGGATTCACTCCGCACCACTCTGCTGACGAGGATACGGCAAAACTCAGAGGATTGTAGCCCGCATGTTCTACAGTGATCTGTTGCGGTTCGGGCAAAGGGCCGCCGCGTTCCATTTCGAACTTCAAGGCACTCGGTTGGGGTATCAGAGTAGGATCATTGTACTTTGTAATAGACGCGTAAATGTCCCAGTTACCATTCCGCCGGTCGGTCCAGACGACGTACCGGTTGCGACCGTCCAGGGCTACGTCAGCCTGCAACTGGGCACTGTCGGCGTAGCTATTAGCCTGGAAGTTGGCCTCACGTATTACTCCCGCCACATCGATCATCTGACCGGTGATATCCCATGAACTGATGGCCGAATCCGACCAGATTACGGCAACGTTGCCCATACGATCAGCCGAAATAGTGGGCTCTCTTTGAGCCCGGGCAGTCCCGTCCTTGTTAACTTTTACTTCCGCAGCCAGGGGCACCATAGTGGTATCATACTTACGGGCGTATATATCCGGGTCGGCGGGATACTGGCCGTTTCTCCAGTCCACCCAGACGACCGTAAAATGTCCGGCGCCATCGGCTGCGACGTCCGGGAAGGCTTGCCTGTTTCCAGTCCCATCGGAGTTCACTTTAACATTTGCGCCCAGTCGCCCTCCCTGCGCGTCAAACCGCTGAACATAGATGTCGTCATCCCCCCACCGGTTATCGTACCAACCGACGACAATCCACCCTTCAGGAGCTATCGACACCCTCGGAGCATGCTGTTGAGCCGTGCCAATGTCGTCATTAACCCTGAAACTGGTGCCGACAGGCGTGCCGTCCGGGGATATGAGCTGCCCGTAAATATCCCAGTTTCGATCTCGATAGTCCGCCCAGACTACTACCCCTCCGCCCCAGGTGGCCAGTGCTATATCAGGAGTCTCCTTAAGAGAATCCGGCCCGTCGGAGGTGAGATTCCGGTTGGCACCGATCGGAGCCACGGCGCTGTCAAACCGCTGGAAGTATATGTGGGGATCAAACGGATAGAGTCCATTACGATAATCCTTGAAGACCAGTGAATACAATCCGGACAGATCGACAGCCAGGGCCGGCTCCGCCTGGTGTGCTTCGATGACATCGTCGTTCACCTTCAGGTTGTTTCCAATGGGGTTTCCCCCCCCGTCGAACCGCTGCAGGAATATGTCACTGTTGCCGAGTCTCTTGTCCACCCATGTGACGGCAAATGATCCGTCGCCAGCCACGGCTACCCTGGGTCGGCTTTGTTCGGCGGTGCCTCCGTCATCGTTGACGCGGAAATCAGGCTGGTCCGCCAGGACCACCCGCGCACTCAGCCAGATCAGGGTGGTCAGCCAGGCTACATGTGAGATGCCGGTCTTCACCGCCAAAACGTACAGCAACAAAAATGCCCATCGCGTGCGATGGGCATCAAAAGCAACTGGTCACGTGAAGTATCTACTGTCCGGCATGCAAAGGCCAGAGGATTATCTTTCCTGATATTCGCTCAGGGCCTCAGGAGTCTCCCCTTTTAAGAAACTAATTCCCGACGAACGAGATTATTTTTCCGGGACCTTTAGCCTAACGGTCTTTCTTCTTGTGACGACTGGCGCGTCTGCGCTTCTTCCTTTTGTGAGTCTTGATCTTCTGTCGTTTACGCTTTTTTCCGCTAGGCATTAGTCCTCCGAGATGGCTGTCAGTTCGTCAAACTGACAACTTGGTTATCATATTCTTGAACTCATTGGATGGTTTGAACACTGGCACCTTGCGATCCGGCACGGGGACGACCTCGCCGGTGCGGGGATTCCGGGCCATTCTGGCTTTACGCAGCTTCACCTTGAACGTTCCGAACCCACGGATCTCAATGTTGTGTCCACTCTCGACCGACTTTTTCACAGTGTCCAGGAACGAATCGACCACCACAGCCACATCCGTCCGGGTCAGGCCGGTCTTTTCCGCAACCTTTTCAACCAGATCAGCTTTTGTCACCGTGACCTCCCTCGAGGTTTACATCTATTTACTCTGTCCTATTCTCCAATCCGTCGATTCTTCACCTCCGCGGCCAGCTACAAGACCCAGCATCAGCTATAAGCCTTTGGTGCAGGGGAAGATAATCGCTGTGCCCAGCAAGAAAACACATTATTCGACCGATGTCTACCCTTTTTTTGGCAGAAATGGCCAAAAAATCAATGGAAGTCACTGATACAAATAGAGTAAACGGGGTCCCCCGACCTGGTTTTCCAGGCGATGGCCCAGGTTCCCGAGGACCGAGCCGATAAGGTCGAAAATGCCGATCTTTTCGCGTCGATACGGCCTCACAACGCTGGGCTTGCCGCCCAGTCCGGCGAGTTCGGCAGCAACCTGAATGGCCTCATGCAGCCCTCCCAGGGTGTCAACCAGCCCGAGATTGTAGGCCTGAACACCGGTATAGATCGAGCCATCGGCCAAGCGACGTACGTCGTCCAATTCTTGGCTCCTTGATTCAGCCACGACTTGAAGGAACTGCTCATACGAATCCATCACGACCGAGCGGAGCATAAGCTCCTCTTTCTTGGTCATTTCGCGTTCGTACGTGCCGACATCCTTGAACTCACCAGATTTGATGGTTTCGGTGCCTATGCCCACCTTGTCCATGAGGCCGCCGAAGGTGTGAAACTGGAAAATGACCCCGATGGATCCCGTCAGAGAACCCGGATTGGCTACAATTCGATCGGCCCCGCATGCAACGTAATAGCCCCCGGAGGCAGCAATCTCAGCCATTGCCGCGACCACCGGCTTTTCGGCAGCCAGCCGGCTCACCGCATCAAAGACCTCCTGGCTGATGGCCACACCTCCTCCCGGCGAGTTAATGTGAATCACTACCGCTTCGATTGAACTGTTGTCGGCCCAGCGATCCAATTGCTCAATAACTATCCGTCCGGAGGCTTCCTCAATCGTTCCAAACAGATCGACAACACCCACGTTGTCACCGAGGCCGGCAAGGTCAATCCCGTCTGAAGAGGAAAAGAGACCGACAAACATCAGCGCAAAAAACGCAAACGCCACCAGAAAGGCTCCGCCAATTATGACGGCTACTACCACGTCTCTAGTTCTGGCCATTTTCCCACCCGTTACCTTACATAGATTTTCAGCTTATCGCCGATTTTGATATCGTCGGGATCAATCAAATCGTTGTGGGCAAGTATGCGAGCAATAGTCGTTCGATATTTCCTGGCGATACGGCTCAGAGACTCACCTCTCTTGACTTTATGAACAACATACTCCCCGTTCCCTGCCTGGACCTTCAGGATCTGTCCGGGATAGATCCGACTGGATCGCCCGAGGCCGTTCACGGAGCGCAGTCTACTCGTGGTCATGCCGAACGTCCTGGCGATCTCCCAGAGTGTGTCACCCGGCCTGACTGTGTAGGTTTTGACAGTACCCGAGGAACCCTTCGAACCTGCCGCCTTTGAACTGCCGTCCGAAGACCTCGATGCGTACCTCGGTGTCGACTTGGTTGACTTCAGATTCTTGGCACTGGAAGGAATGCGGAGCTTCTGTCCAACATAGATTCGTGATCCGCGTTCGATATAGTTGATCCTTCGGATTGCCGCGACCGAGGTGCCGAAGGCGCGCGCGATATCCCACAGCGTGTCGCCTCCACGCACTTTGTAGGTATTGCCATCCGCGGCGTAGGTCCTCTTACTCTTCCCGTTGTAGCTCCTGTCCAGAGGTACCGGAACAATGAGTGTCCTGCCGGCATAGATTCTTGAGCGGCGCTTGAGATTATTGGCCTCAAGAACGGCATACTGCGACACACCGTATTTTGCCGCAATGGTGCTGACCGTTTCCCCACGCCTTATCCTGTGCTTCACCCAACTGGTTTCTTTCGGTGATGGCATATCATCGTAGGCCGCAAGGAACTTGTCCTTCGCGCCCAACGGTATCTTCAGCGAATACTTCTTGGTGTTGGGGGGTGTGTAGTTGCGCAGTAACTCCGGATTGAGAGCTTTCAATTCCTTGAACGAGCAGCCTATTTCGCGGGCAACCACCTTGAGGTCAAGGCAACGATCCACCTCAACGTTTTCCCAGACGATTTCCGGTTCCGTATCGATGTCATGGAAGCCATAGCGCTCGGGATCCTTGGCAATGATGGTGGCGGCATAAATGAGCGGGACATAGTCCATCGTCTGACGACGCAGCCGCATCTTCCAGAAATCGATGGTTTTTTGCCGCTTGATAGTCTTCGAGACCCGGCCCGGGCCGCCGTTGTAAGCCGCCATGGCCAGTTCCCAGTTGCCGAATTTCTCGTAAAGGTCCTTGAGGAACCGCGCCGCTGCATGGGTCGATTTTACCGGGTCTCTCCGCTCGTCCATCCACCAGTTGCGCTTGAGTCCATAGAGCCTTCCGGTCGATGAAATGAACTGCCACAGCCCGACCGCCCGCGCCCAGGAGTAAGCATTCGGGTTGTAACCCGATTCCACCATAGACAAATATACCAGATCGTGGGGCAACCCATACTCGTCCAGTATGTCCTTGAAAAGCCGCTCATACCGTTTGCTGCGCACCAGAAACTTTGTGAAGACTTCCTTGCCGACCGTCTGATAATATATGATCGAGCTCTTGACCCTATCATTCATGACGACCGGAAGATCATACACTATTTCCTGGGGTTCAGTCTTCTCTATCACCAGAGTGTCCTGACCCAGCTTTTCTTCCAGTTCCCCGAAACGCTCCACCAGTACCGTAGGGGTGGTCTCATCGCTGAGCTGCCCTAACGAGCGAAGGGCCACGCGATAATCAGCCACCACGTTGTCTATAAGACTGCTGTATTTAACCGCTTCCGGAGACAGCACCGAGTCCCCTTCAATATCCAGTTTGGCCAGTATTCTGAGGCTCTTTTCGAAGTAGTATTGGGCTTCCTCCCAGCTCCCGTCCCGGTTGGCCAGCACACCCATGGCGTGATATTCCTCAGCCAGGTCAAAAAGCCGCCATATATCGTCATCGACTGCCCTGGCCGAATCGACATTATCCACTCCAAGCGTATGCTTCGGAGATGCCGGCCTGTCGGCTGTGACGGAAGCCGAGCTTCTTCCCCGATGTACTGGTGCAGCCACGCCGGATGTACTACCCGGGGTACTCTTCTCGGGCGTTTTATCGACTTCCGCGGAGGGCTTCCGCACGGCCTTGACCTTGTCGGCGTCGGTCGTTTGCGGCCCGGAAGAAGTGGAATCCTCAACTGTGTCGGCTGGCTCTGGAGAATTCCGTTCGGCCTGGCTGGAATTTTGGCCGGAGTAAGTTTGTGGAGAGGAGAGCGATCGGCTCCCCACGCATGCCGTTAGCATGAATAGAATTCCGGCAACTCCGATTATCTGGCATAAGATCCTGGTAGCACGGTGTTTGGAGTCGGGCATATTGTGTCACATCCTATGTTTGTTCGCATTCACTGCCATTTACAGATATATCGGAATATCCGGACAATTTCTCCAGTGCGGCCGACGCTGTAAGCATCACATGGAAATAGCATTGAGCAGCGCTGTCAACTTTTATCGCATACGGTATCCGGGCCATAGCCTAGTCAAACCTGACCGCCTCGAGAAGTGAACCGGTTGTTTGGTGAAACTTCGACTCGGTCTGGTTCCTAAACCAGGTCATCTGACGTTTGGCGTAGCGTCGGGTGTTTTGTTTAATCTTCTCGACAGCCTCATCGAGTGTCAACGCTCCCTCAAGATGGTCAAGTAGCTCGGAGTAACCGATCACATTGGCTTTCCTGATGCCGTCTCTCAGCCCCTGATTGACCAGGTCCTGTACTTCCTGCAGCAAACCGTAAGCCATCATAGCGTTCACACGGGTGTTGATCCGATCATACAGCCGCGCCCGGTCGGGAGCCAGACAGTGAAAATCGAAGTCGTACTCACACCTCTTATACGCATCTGTGGCTGCAAGTTCAGTTTTCGTTTTGCCGGTGAGACCGAGAATCTCAAGCGCTCGGATCACCCGCACGCGATTGTTCGGGTGCAAACCGGCCGCTTCCACTGGATCGACCTGTTTCAGGCGCTCATGCATGGCTTCAGGGCCCAGTTCCTGCATTTCCGCCTCCAGTCGCTCCCGCACGGTCGGATCGGACCGGGGGATCTCGATGACACCCTCGCTGAGAGCCCGCAGATACAGGCCGGTTCCTCCAACCATTACCGGGATTTTACCGCAGGCAAGGATGTCCCGGATAGCACCGGAGGCATCCTCGATGAATCGATAGGCCGAATACCTCTCCCCTGGTTCGACGAGATCCAAGAGGTGAAAGCGCGCCTGCTGTCTTTCCTCGGCTGTTGGCTTGGCCGTGCCAATGTTCAGATGCCTGATAATCTGACGTGAGTCGGCATTGACTATTTCGACCTGATACTGTTCAGCTAATTCGAGTGCAGCGGCAGTTTTTCCAGCGCCGGTCGGCCCGCAAATAACGGTGATGGGAGTGAGCTCAGCCACGGCCGAACTGGCGATCAAGGTCAGAACGTGACATGCGAATGTAAGTTGGACGACCGTGTGGACAGCTGTACCGATTCTCGCAGGCCAGAAGGGATCTGACCAGGGAAACAGCCTCCCGATCGGTCAGCCGGTCTCCGGCCATCACCGCCGAACGGCAGGCAATGGATTCAGCCATAGCCTTTTGCAGGTCATGGCCTCCTTTTCGAGAGGCGGCAATGTCGTCAATGATCGAGAGCACTGACTTCTCCGGAGATTTTTTAGACAGCACAGCCGGGACCGCTTCGATTCTGATGGTGCGCCCGCCAAAAGGAGACAGGGTGAAACCGCAGTCATTCAGAATCGACCTGGCTTCCTCAAATATGGCGAGTCGCTCGGGGGATACTTCGATCTGCACCGGGAGCAGCAGTTGCTGCGAAGCAAGGCCCGCCGAGGCTTCTATCCGACGTGAGATATCTTCAAAAAGGACCCGCTCGTGAGCTGTGTGCTGATCGACGATCAGCAGTTCGTCCGAACGCTGAAAAAGGAGATAAAGGTCAGCGAAGCATCCCAGCAGTCGCAGTTCACCGCTGCCGCTTTCCGGCAGAGCTTCCCGCCCCGGTGTCGTCAGGGCGGTCGTCTCGACCGGTTCTGAGAGAATCTCCCCGGTCGCTGTGTCGACCCGGACAATCTTCTCTCCGGGCTTTAATCCCTTACCGGCTGATGCACTGTACAATTTTGAGAGAAATTCCTGATTTGATGCCGCCAGGTCACGGATCCCGGGTATTCGCGCGCTGTTTCCTTGGGAGATCGGCCGGTCAGCGTCGCGGGGTGCTCGAACGCCTTCAGGGTGCCCCGGCGAACCGGGCAATCGAACCTCCGGAATTATTCCATCCTGCTGCAGGGACTGTCTCACCAGACGGTACAGGGCATCGTGAATCTCCCGCTCTCGCGACAGCCTGACTTCGGTTTTGGCCGGGTGGACGTTGACATCGACTTCGGCCGGGTCAACGACCAGCAGCAGAGCACCCACCGGGAACTTGCCGCGCGGCATCAATTCTCCGTATCCGGCCACCAGGGCATGAGACAGCGACGGAGCCTGGACGAGACGTCCGTTCACGAATATGTACTGGGCTGATCGGTTACCGTACCCAAGCTCCGGCGGTCCGATCAGGCCCTCCAGCTTGACCGGCCCCAATTCTCCGCTGACCTGAATCATCGTCTTGCCGGGGGCGAGCAACGAGCCTGCGCGTGTCGCCAGATCCTGATCAGGCGGTTCCGCAAAAATCTGCCGTCCGTTTGAAGTAAAACTAAAGCCGGTGCGATAGGCGCCGATTGCCAGAGCCGTGCTAGCGCGTGAGATGTGACGCAGTTCGGTGCTCTCGGCCTTGAGGAACTTCCTGCGGGCTGGAGTATTAAAGAACAGATCTTCCACTTCGATCGACGTGCCGACAGGCGCCGCTACGGGCGCTTTGGACTGCAGAACACCACCCTCGAATATAATCTCGGTCCCGGTCTCTGACTCAGATGTTCGGGAAACCATCCGCATACGAGAAACCGAGGCAATAGACGGCAGGGCCTCTCCCCGGAACCCGTACGAGCGGATAGAATCCAGGTCGCGAAACTCAGATATTTTGGACGTGGCATGACGCGAGAATGCTATCTCAATCTGTTCGTCGGGTATGCCGCAGCCGTTGTCTACAACTTTGATCAGTTTGGTTCCGGACTTCTCGATGCTGATTTCTATCCGGTCGGCCCCGGCATCGAGTGAATTCTCGACCAGTTCTTTCACCACTGATGACGGACGCTCAACCACTTCACCCGCTGCGATCTTGTTAACCAGCCTTTCCGGCAGTGGTCTGATCCAATAGCGTCCTTTTCGATCAGTGGGACGAGGCATCAGTCGGTGTCCTCTCTCAGTGAGCGGAGGAAATCAAAAGCCTCCACCGGCGTCATATTCTCCAGGTCAGCCTCACCGAGTTTCCGTTCGATTTCGGAAGGCTCGGTTTCAAACAGGGTGGGTTGCACCTTGGCATTGTAGATTTGCCTGCCCAACTCCGATTTTGCAAACTTCCCGGATTCCAGCAGTCTCAGAATCTGCCTGGCCCTGGTCAGTGCTGCGCGCGGAAGGCCGGCCAGCCTGGCCACTTCTATCCCGTAAGAATCGTCACACCCGCCTTCCACGATCTTGTGAAGGAATACGACCTTCCCCTTGAACTCTTTGACAGCTACCTGAAAGTTGCGCACGTGCTTGAACAGGCCGGCCAGCCCGGTCAGCTCATGAAAATGGGTGGCAAAAATCGTCCGTGAATTGTTGTGCTCGTTGATATACTCAACCACCGACCAGGCGACGGAGAGACCGTCAAAGGTTGAGGTCCCCCGTCCTACTTCATCAAGAAGAACAAGCGAACGTTCGGTGGCGTTGTTGAGGATATTGGCTGTCTCCACCATCTCCACCAGGAAGGTGGACTGGCCGCGGGCCAAGTTGTCGAGAGCCCCGACCCGGGTGAAGACCCGATCAACCAAGCCGATCTCAGCTCGGTCGGCCGGCACAAAAGAACCAATCTGGGCCAGAATCACGATCAGACCAATCTGCCTGAGGTAGGTTGATTTCCCGGACATGTTCGGTCCGGTCAGAATGACGATGCGAGCCTGGTCGGTTCCCAGCTTCGCATCGTTGGCGACAAACGAGCCTGACGGCAGGACTGATTCGATGACAGGATGACGGCCACCTTCTATCACCAGGCGGTTGTCCTCGAACAACTCCGGTTTTACATACCCCTTGCGGACAGCCAGTTCGGCCAATGAAGAGACGAGGTCGATCTCGGCCAGCAGGTCGGCGGTACTGAGAATGTCTTCGATTGAATTGTCGAGACGTTCCAGCAGACCTCCGAACAATCGTTCCTCGAGACTGAATATTTTCTCCTCGGCGGCAAGAATCAGATCTTCCTTTTCTTTCAACTCTTCTGTGATGTACCGCTCGGCGTTCACCAGGGTTTGCTTCCTGATATAGTGGTCGGGAACAGCCTCTGCATGCACCTTCGTGACTTCCAGGTAGTATCCGAACACTTTGTTGAAACCCACTTTGAGGCTGCTGATCCCCGTGCGCTCCCGTTCGACCTGCTGCAGTGAACCTATGTATTCTCTGGCCTCGCGAATTGAGTCATTCAGCCTGTCCAGTTCGTCGGAATAGCCACGCTTAAAAATGTTGCCTTTGTTAATGGTCAGCGGTGGTTCATCCACCAGGGCATCGTCGATCAGCCGAATGAGCTCGCGGCACTCGGGCAGCGAGCCAGCCACAGATCGAAGGAGCGGGCTTTGACCGATGTCGAGATGCGAGCCGATCATCCGACCGACTTGCAGAGCGGTCTTGATGCTGGCCACCTGCCGCGGATTGATCTTGCCGATCCCCAGCCGGCCGGCCAGCCGTTCCAGGTCGGGCAGCTTCCGGGTTTCCTCTCTAATACTAAAGCATAAATCTCGACTCTTGACCAACTCGCTGACCCCGGAGAGACGAAACTCGATTTTGTCTTTTACCTTGTAAGGACTGAGCAGCGCTTTCTGGAGGCGCCTGGCCCCGGGCGGAGTGTGGCAGAGATTCACAATCGTGAACAGAGAGTGATCTTCTGAGTCGGACGACAAATTCTGAATGAGTTCCAGATTCCGGACAGTGTTGTAGTCCAGCGTCATCTGTTCAGTATCATCATGACAACTCAGACGGTTTATATGAGACAGCTTGTCCCGGTGATTCTCCTTCAGGTAACGAAGTATGGCCCCGGCTGCGGTGACCGCAAGGCGAGCCCCGTGCACACCGAAACCTTCCAGGGTGGAGGTCTCGAAATGCTGATTAAGCTCACGCTCTGCCGTCCGATAGTCGAAGTTCCACTGTTCAAATCCGGTCAGGCGCTCCGAGCCGGACTCAATTCCCAGAAGTTCTGCGACTTCATCCCTGTCTGTATCGGCGGGATAGACTATCTCAGCCGGGCCCGCAACTCTTATTCGTTCCAATATTTCAAGGCGGTCCCCCTGGTCGACCATGAATGAACCGGTAGATAGATCCAGCACAGCCATCCCCAGCCCCTTGCCGTTAAACCCGCACACCGCAGCCAGACAGCCGGGTGATTGGATGGCGGCAGGGTCGCCGATAGTGGCCGTACCGGGCGTGAGAATCTCTACGATCTCTCTCTTAACCAGACCTTTGGCCAGCTTTGGGTCTTCAGCCTGCTCAACCACGACGACTTTCTCTCCGGCCGTGAGGAGCCGGGCGAGATACTTGTCCGCCGCATGGTAGGGTACACCGGCTAAAGGTATTCGTTCACTTCTGCCGTGGGCGCGAGAGGTGAGAGCAATCTCCAGAATCGGAGCAGCTCTGACGGCGTCGTCGCCGAACATCTCGTAGAAATCCCCCATGCGAAAGAAAAGGATTTTGTCGGGATGCTCTTGTTTGATGGCATGAAACTGACGCATCAAAGGCGTGATATTGTCGGGCTTGCCGCCTTTTGTCTTCATCGCGCCACGACCTGGTACGCTTCGCCGTGGGTGGTCTCCAACTGCGACTTGAATTGACGGGCAGCTTCGAAGGTGTCAAATCGGCCTATGTACACAACCCGGTACTTCTTTCCGGAGATAGTCTTGGACTTGATATCGATTTTGTGGTCGTACGCTTTAAATTTGTCGGCCTGGCGCCTGGCGTTGCCCCGGCTGGAAAAAACCCCGACCTGAATCGAATAGTAGGTACCTGTGATGGCCTCAGCTCTCGAGTCCGACGATACCTGGTCAGAAAGACCGCCAAGCTGTTCTACCAGATCGTCCAGCCCGACCGCAGACGGGTACGCCTCGCGGAGAAGGTTATAGAAGAAAACGGCATCATCCGGTCTCTTGCGTTCAACAGCATCCACTCCGAGCAGGTAAAGGGCCAGCGGCACCGCCTCACCGGACTTCTCTCGCGAGAGCGAACGCAGAAGCGTATTTGCGCCGTGATTCTTGTTACTTTCACGGAGCGCCCGTGCTTTGTCGATTTTCCCCCACTGAGCGTCCTTTCCATCGGCCGTCCGAAGCAGGTATCTGTCGGCCTGTCGGATGGCGGCTTCCTGGTCATCGGATAGTTGTTCGACCAGTATTCCGATGCGTCTCATCTGGGACTCGTAGCGGCCGCCCTCCCACCGGGACAGATACTCTCCTACCAGTTCGGACAGACGGTTGCTGTTTCCGGCAAGAAGGTAGTACTGGGCCAACCTGAAATATATCAGTTCATGATACCTGCCCGGGACGGACGCATTCAGGGCGGCCTCCATCAACCGGGCCGATTCGACTCCGTCCGTTTCCACCAGCGATTGGCAAAATATCACCCGTCCGTCACGCGTAGCCGCATTGCTATAAACAGAAAGAGAATCCCGGGCCTCTTGGAGCTTTCCTCTTTGAATGAGGCCGTAAAGTTCCTCAGCCGGGGCTCCCTGGTACAGACCCAGGCTAAGAATGATCAATATTACCAGTTGCCTCGCCATGATTGTAATCACAAATGCAGCGAGCGGAGCAAACTAAGCACCGACCGCCGTACCGTCAGCCGGTCTCTCGACACCGGTCTCTCTCTGAACTTCGAGCCTGCGCTCCATCGATCGCAGTAAACCGCCGATCTTCTTGCTGTCCCCCTTTTCGAGGTATATTCTGACGAGTTCCAGAACCGACCGGAAGTCAGCAGGATAATCGTCCACTACTTTTTCCAGTATCTCGACTGAGGCGGACAGATCGCCTTTCTTTTCGTGGAACTCTGCGAGGGTGCGACGACCTTCGATGTTCTTCGGGTCATGCTCCAGAATCGTATTACAGATGCCCACTATATCCCCAAAGCGACCCAGATCAAAGAGCGTTTTCTTCAGACGTTCAATGACGACATGCCCCTTTTCCGGAACCGCTGTGATCAACTTTGTCCAGTAATTTGCAGCGTCCTCGAAGCGTTCCTCCTCGGCGTAAGAGTCACCGATATACAGGTACGCCTGCACGCAGGAAGGATCGAGACCTATGGCCTCCTTAAGGACAATGCGAGACTTGTGGTATTCCCTTTTTTTGAGCAACTCCCTTCCCAACTCCACCTTGAAACGGGCAAGGGGCTTCTTTGATTTGTCCGCCTGAAGTTTCAGTATCTGGCTTGCAGTATTGTAGGCCGCTTCCCAATTCTGGCTCTTCTCCTGCAGACCAAGCAGCGTGGTGTTGGCCCAGCGATCCCGCGAATCTAGTTTTATCATCTCGGCCAAAGCCTGTTCCGCGGTGGTTGGCTCTCCGGCAGCGATGTAATCGAGGGCAAGCTGCTTGAGAATCTGCGCCTTGACCTGCCGTGACAGGCCTGATCTCAGGGTCAGATCCTTGTGCACCTGCAATGCAAGATTGGCCCGGCCGTTTTCCCGCAGAATCTGCCCCAGACGAAGATAGGCGTCGATATTATCGGTGTCCTCAGCCACAACCTGTCGCAACCTGCCGAATGCGGATTCCTGCTTGCCATCCAGTAAATCAATCAGGGCCTGAACGTAAGTCGATGACTCGGAGGCCCGGCGCCTGGCGGTGAAACGCTCATAGCCCAGGTAAAAGGCGACGGCGCCGAAAAACAGGGCCAGCAAGGCCAGAATGTATTCTATCATTGATCAGGTTCCTTGCCCAACGACACCTGCTCCTGATCGGCTTTCATGTCCAGTCCTTTAAGAAGATCCGCTGATTCTTCGATCGTGCGGTTGCGCAGGATTGTCACCTCGTTCTCGAGCGAACGTATTCGTTTACGCGCTGTTCTCAGTTGGTAGGATTGTCCAATGTAGCCGATCAAGAACAAGAAGGCCGACAGCAGAACTCCTGCGGCCAGGGACCAGAAGACGATCTCAGCAAGGGCGACGTTGTGGAATTTCCCATCTGCGAACGGCTCCTTGTTCACATTGACCCGTTCGTCCGCATTGTTGAGACTGAAAATCATAAAGCAGATGGCTAATACAATTACGAACAAAAACGCTGCAATTCGCACGTTACCTCCCGGGAGACTTCAACCGCATGATAAACCAGTTTAACTGCTGGTTATGTCTGGGTCCTCCTCTCAAGCTTAAGTCTCGGGTTCTTCTTCGGTTTCTGGCCACTTCAGGCTGGCCATTATTGTGCCGGCCTCGGTCAGGATTGACTGGAAGAAGTCGTATTCACAGAAGAGGCCCGCGACCACAATGACATCACCATGCTTGACCGCAAAAATCGCTCCACCATATTCTCCCTTTTTCCTCTCTCCTCCGGCTGCACTGGGCGACGCCTGTATCTCGATGGTATAGGGTGCCTTGGCCTTCCATACCGTGCCGCGCTCACCTCCAGCCTCAAAGCTGCCACGGCCAACAGGGATAATCTCGTTTTGATTGAGGATGTCGAACTCTTTTAGAATCTCTTTCTTCTGATCGGATTTGTATGTCTCAGACCTCAGAGAATCCAGAAAAGGGTGAATGCCCATGGTGCTCGTGTCAGCAAAAACCACGAGCCTCGGAAACTGAGTATATTCCTTTGCGTCCTGGAAGTGGGCTGGGATGGCCGGCTTTTTCTGAGTGAAGACAACACGGATATGATTGTCCTGTTTTTCCTTGAATGTCTTGGCTTTCCAGTTTTCATGCAGGGCCAGCGAAAACGCAGACTCGTTGTCAAGGTACTTACCGTCTTTGACTTTGCCGGTCTTGGGACGCTTTCTGCCGGCCTCGACGGCCGGAACAGCCAATATCAAAACCAGCAGTACTGATATAAATCGTCTCATTTTTCACCTCGCTATTTATAGCAATAGTCACCATTACTAAGTTTTATCCTTATACCACGGATAGTCAAGCATTTATTCCGAAAGATACATCTTCATCTGAGAACTGAGAACCCGGCCGGCAAGGACATTATAGCGGCGGTCGGGGGCTTAAACCTGGTTCCGCCCGGATGTCACGCGGGGGGCTGCTGTCCTGGTGCTAATTCTGAAAAACGCTGTCAGTTTCTTTCAAACCCGATCTTCTGGCGCGTTACATATTTGATGTAGTCGGCCATGGTAGCGAACTCGAATTCATCGAGCAATCGACCGAGTTTTGCCATCAGGGTTGAGGTGGAACCATACGTTCGAAACTTCTGTATCGCCGACAGACCCTTGACACGCGGAGAAGAAGGATCCGTTTCCCACGGATGTATATAGACTATGGCCGGCCGATCCAGGCTGTTCAGTTTCCTGATCATACTGCTGGAGTACCAGTACGGAGAATGACGGAGATATCCGCCGCCTCCGACCGGCAAATTCCGACCTAAGATCCTGATGGTGGAAGCCGGCATCTCGTAGAGAAATCCGCCGTCCTTCAGCGCCATCCGGAATAATTGCCTGGGACCGTCCGGCATACCGTAGAGGTCGTGCTTGATCGGAAAGATGGAACTATCGTATTGAAAACCGAGATCAGCGAGAATCTCGAAGGCCCAGCCGATCGACGAGTCAATCGACCAACTCGGTGCTCGGTACCCCGTGGGGCGAAAGCCAACCGCGGCGTGGATGGCAGCCAAGGCCCTCTCGGTATCCCTGCGAAAGTCCTCTGGAGTCATGTCAGTTACCTTCGTATGCCGATAACTGTGACAGCCGATTTCGTGACCGGCGGCGTTTATTTCTCCGATCAATTCGGGATGCTGTTCTGCGACCCAGCCGAGCACGAACCAGGTGGCCCGAGCATCTTTGCGATCGAAGAGGCGGAGCAGACGCCTGGCGTTAGTGACTACTGTTGAGGTCAGGTTCGGCCATTCCTCAAACGGGAATCGGCGGGACAGAGCCTCTGCCACAAACCATTCTTCAAGGTCGACTGTTATTACGTTCAGTTGCATGGCCGTTAATATGGCCGAAAGTATTATCGGCGAGGAGACTTGTCGGCATCCGGCCGGTCGATGGAAGTCGTAGTTTTCTCCGCCGACCTTTTCTTCCGGGAACCCCCGCCGGATTGTCGAGCGGTTTTCCCCCCGTCAGCGCGATCGATACTGTATTCGTAGCTGTAATGGCTGCTATCATAATAGGCTGGCAGGCTGCCGGTCAGGTTATTTAACACGGTACCGAGCAGTTTATCACCATTGCTTCTCAGTATATCGAGCGCCCGAAGCACGACCTCGCGCGGCGTTGCACCCGCTTTGACGACCATCAGGACACCGTCGACTGCCGAGGCCAGCAGCATTGGATCTGACACCGGGATCACCGGGGGGCTGTCCACCAGTACTAGATCATAGTAAAGCTTGAGGCTGGAAAGAAAATCGCCTATCGAACCGATATCGAGAATATCACCTACGGGGAATCGCGTCAGTCCGGCTGTCACGAGGTCAAGTTTGTCAAGGCTGGTCTTCTTGGTCACTGTCTTGGCCGTTTGCCCTGCCGCGAGAATATCGGACATCCCCATCTGCTTCGGTACGTTTAAGAGGGTGTGAAGATTCGGGCGACGGAGGTCGCAGTCTACCAGGATCGTTCTGATTCCCTTCTGAGCGGCCACCACGCCCAGCACGGCGCACACTGTCGACTTCCCTTCCGCCAGCAAGGCCGAGGTTATCAAAATCGATTTAAGTTCCTCTCTGTCCCGGGGTTGTCTCAAGCGATGCAGAAGGCGACGAAACTCTGTGAGAAAAGGCGCATCGGAATTGCAGTACTCGACTATAGAAACGGGGGTGTGAGCCATGCTGGACTGCCTAACCTCTGTCCTCTAGCCTTTTTACCAGATCACATATTCGCGAGTGAACCTCTTCGGCGGCTTCTGCGTCCTCAGAGACCCTGGATAGAGACGGGTTCAGCTCAATAGTCTTGCGAAGTTTCTCAAGGCCGTTCTTCCAGGCCAGTTGCGCCTGTTCAAAGTAGCAGTGAGACAACTCCAGGAGCAGGTCGGCATAGGTCGGGTTGCGTTTCAGCTCAGATTCCAGAAATCTTATGCGGTCTGCGACAGCCTTCTCAGAGATCAGTTCCGGATGCAGCACGAACCTCATGTAGAAGGATGCAAACTCGACCCGGTGTTGCTCTTTTTTCTCTTCTCTTACCCGCTGAAACATGTTCATGGCCTGAATCAGATCATGCCGCTTGAGGGCCTCCATTGCACCGCTGAAGGCTTCTCCCTTCAGATCGGCGTAGGTTAGAGAGGCACGGTGGAAAAGGTCGCCCGCCTCCTGGATATCCGCACTGAACGTCGATGGTTCAGGCTGGGTCACCAGACGCAGCAGCTTGGCAAGGCCCAGATTATAGTAAGCGTCGCTGTAATACATGTTAAGACGAATGGCTTGTTCCAATTCCTCAATAGCAGCGTCGGTCTGATTATCCGCCAGCAAAGCTTCAGCATAATTGTTCCGAAAGTCAGGATAATTGGGCTTTTCCTCGACAGCCTTCCGGCCAACGGCTACCGCGGCTTTGAAATCTCCGCGGGCCAACTCGGTCCTGCCAAGGAAATCCAGTGCCTGGTGGTTATCGGGATCCAACTTTGTGACGGCTTCCAGAAGTTCACGAGCCTCGTTGTAGAATCCCTTATAGAAGAAGGCCGTGCCGAGATTGTAAAGCATCTGCGGATCGCTCTCGGGAGTAATCTGGCGGTATGCCCGCAAGACTGTCTCAAGCTCCCGTTTCTTTTCCTCGTGGGTTGTCTTGACAAGAGACAAAACCTCTTTGGCATCGATATTTACCGGATGAGGATTGTCCAACGATTCAGCCGGTACTCCGTCGATAAATACCGTCGTGCGGACAGTACCAAGTCCGGCATCGTTAGTCGTCTTTATCAGGTATTCGCGATCTTGCTCGGTAATCTTGCTGCTAAGCCGATATGTTTCCATGGTGGATCCCCGGTATAATCCTCAGGTTGACTCGCCCTCGAATGATATCTCTCTCATCGCGCGCCTCTGTCGTCGCCCAGACGGTCAAGTATAATCACCAGTGAGGTAACAAGGCCGGCCACACCGGCTGCAACCGGCAGGCCAACACCGAGAAACCCTGCCTTTCGACGAGGCAGCACAATAGTATCTTCCTTCCTCAGAATATATCGCGCAGGGCGACCGCTCGAGGTGTACTTATTCAGATCAATGGTCATCGTCTGAGAATACTCGCCATCCTTCATCAGTATTCTGGCATGTTTCAAATCAGCGTCGGGGGACGGTCCGCCCGCAATGGCCAGAGCATCGAGAATATCAACGCCCTCCTCGAACGTTTTGACGCCCGGATCATTGACGGCCCCGAGAATGTAGATGAGGTTCTTCCGGTCTGTGGTCAGAGCCAGATTCGGAGTCGAGGAGGCACCGACGGTACGAGGAATTTCAATTGTGTCCATGCGGCCGATCGCAGGAAGGCTTGCGATCTTGCCTTCCGATACTGCCTTCTGAACATCCACCACTTCCACCTGCCCGGCCCGGTCGCCGCCCCGCACAATGGTGACACGCGTCAGGTCGGCAGTTTCCGTCACGCCGCCGGCTTCATTGATCAGTCTCCACAAATCCGGGATCATTTCGTAACTCCTCTTACCCGGATTTCTGACCTGACCGATTATAAACACACTGAGGTAGTTGAACTCAACCACTCGGACCACAGCTTGCGATATGTTTTTATTCAGCCGGGAGATCTGACTTGCGATTTCATTCTGAAGCTGTTGAGTCGTCCTGCCGGCAGCATCAAGCTGACCTATAATGTCCAGGGAGATTTTCCCATCCTCACTCACCCTGACTTCGGCATTGAGTTGGGGGTCCTGCCAGAAGCTTATTTGAAGTATATCCCCCGTCCCGATAATGTACTGGTTATCAGCAGGTGCGCTGAGGGCACCGCCGAGGACCAATACCATAACGCAAACGACTGTTTTGCAGAGGCGTTGACGAATAATCATCGAACCCTACCTTCAAGTATTCCAATACCTTAGATCGGCAATTTTGGTCACTCGTTAAGCTAACAAATATAGAGTCCCCCGGAACAGGAGTAAAGAAAAAACGGCACCCTCTAATCTGCCGAAATGTCCCTTTCGGCTGTGGTGTACAGTCGATAACTGTTGCGACCTGATTCCTTGGCTCCCAGCAGGGCCATATCAGCTGCGAATATAAGCTGCTCGGAATCCTGGGCGTGATCGGGGAATACAGCTCCCCCCAGCGAGATGGTACACTCCAACTCCAGGTCGGCCGACCCGATGGAAAACCGCGATCCGGCAATCTTGCTCTGCAGTCGATCCATGAAACGCTCACAGGTAGCCGCCCCGGCCTCCGGCATGATAATACAGAACTCGTCCCCGCCGTATCTTGCTATTATATCGATGGCCCGGATGGAACTGCGCAATATGTGCCCCATCCGTCTTATGACACTGTCACCGGCCTGGTGGCCGTAGTTATCGTTGATGCTCTTGAGATCATCCATATCGAATATGATCAGGGCCAGCGACCGCGTGTAACGTTTGGCCCGGTCTATTTCCTCCCTGAGTCGCTTACGGAAATACCGCTGATTGGCTAATCCCGTGAGACCGTCACTATATGACAACTCATTGGCGCGTTCGAATGACTCGGCATTTTGAATGAGTGTCTCCATAGCGGCCTTGTACTCACGTAGTCTTTCGACTATCATTTTCGGAGGTCGTCCGTTTGACCAGGCCATTACAGCCGGGCGACCCGCGGTGAGCGGCAGCAGGGTGAGGTGGTTGAGTCCGGCCTCCGCAAGCTCTCTAGCGGCAGGCGTCAGTTCGGCTTCGATAGATCCCAGGCGAGCGGCCTCAATCATCTCATGGTCAGTCAGCACCGACACTATCCGGTCGAACTGCTCCGGACCAGGCGCACCGAGGTCTCCGGCGGAATCCGTCCGAACCAGCTTCGGCGCCTCGTTCTCGCCGCGTCCCCTGTAGAACAGGGCGGCTTTGTCCAGACCCACTTCGGCGTGGATCGCTTCAAACAAAACGCGCACTACTGATTCGGAATTACGGCTGCGCACCAGTTTGAGAATCTGGTCGACGCTGCTGGTCACACCGGACCCGGAGGTCGATCCAGCCTTCTCTAGCTGCTGGCGGACCCGGTCGAGCTTGTTTTCATGCCACTTGACGTGATAGGCAGCCGAAAGCGACTGGGCCAGCGCCGCCACCAATACTATGAAGGAATGCTCCGATGTTCTCAAGTTCGACTTTACAAAGTATACGCCGTACAGATTATCTCGCCAGAAGATCGGGAAACAGAGGTCCAGCGAATGACGCCGCAGCTGTTTGCGCAAACCATCAGGAATCAATTCTCCCAGCGAGTCAACCGATCGCGGCACAAAGCCATCGCATAAACCCTCAGCCAGTTCTCTGGAGTATCTGGTTCGAAAATCCTGGCGATCAAACCTCTCGATATTGTGATAATAGTTCAGCTCCAAAAAACCTCGGCGTTTCCGCAGAAAGATTATGTGCTCACAGTCAAAACTGGCCTTGAGGAGGTCAGACACCTTGCTGGCAACGATCTGTATGGCCCCTTCCAGGGAATTCGACCGCAGGAACTCACAGAACTCATCCAGGCTCAGTTTCTTGACAGCTTCATTCCGTCGCCGTTCCCTTCTGATCCTGATGTACAGGAGCCCGGCCAGCTCCAAAACTGCCGCCAGTAGCAGTAATATCAGTATAGAGCGGACATCCATACCCACGATAACCACTATCCCTTACCTTTACCTCGTTGCAATATAACAGATTAAGGCAGTGTGTCAACCTCAATGTCCGGTCAACTAGCGACCCCAGGCGTACCGAAATCTGGAACGTCGCCTCAGCAATTTCTTGCGTCGCAGCACTGAAAATACCTGCCAGAACCGAATCCTGCTGCCGGCGAGATGCCTGGACGTCTCCCTGCGAATCTCCGGAATGGTCGAAAAGGGGTCCTGCTTCACGATCCTGCATATCAGCGTCTCCAGGGCTTCTTCAGCCCGGTTCGAAACCTCAGCACGGCCTGCTTGTGACCCCTGCGATTCCGACGGCTCGATTTGCGTTACAGCCTCAACGACCGTTCTGCCACCTACCGCTGACGTTTTTTTTTTGCCGGCGGCTGATCGCCTCCGCCGAATTCTCCGGCCGCCTCGCCCACTGACCCGTATGCCTGCAGCACATTGTCAAATTCGAGCAGCTCGTAGATTTCATATACGTCAGGAACCATGTTGGCAAGTTTGATGTCGCCGCCATTAGCCCTTACATCCCTTATGTGCGAGAGGAATATGCCCCAGCCGGCCGAGGAGATATAATCAACGCCGGCCAAATCAATCACGATGTTGTATCGTTCCCGCTTGAGTAGCGAACTCATGACTTCGTCGAGTTCCCCGGCGGTCATGGTGTCGACCACTCCGTCCACCCGGACTTCAGAGACATCCTGATTTAAGGGGTTTTCCGACAGTGAGATACCAATATTGTCCATACCGTGCAACGGGCTCCTTCCAAGATCGCTGTAACAGAAGCAATGGTATCAGGTTGACGACGGCAAGTAAAATCTTAATCGCGCTGAGTCTCAGGATTGTCGGAAACTTTCTCAACGCTCAGAGCAGCGGTGTCGTCTGTAGTCTCGGGGCGCGACCGGGGCTTTTCAACAGGAACACGTGCCAGGATAAAAGTGATGTCGTCGTTTTGTTTGCTGAAGCCGGAGAAGGTGTCGATTTCGTTAACGATGCCGCCAGAGACGTCCTGCAACCGCTCAGCTGAATCCCGGCCGGCTTCCCGCAGAACCAAATCAGCGAGACGATCCAGCCCGTATTGTTCTCCGCCGCGACTGGTGGCTTCCGTAATACCGTCAGTGTACAGAAGAACCAGGTCACCCGGCTGCAGACGGAGCTCCACCTCCTGCAGAGACTCGCCAAATGAACGACCCAGAGTGGTCGGCATCCCTAACGGCATCCCTGATGGGTTGACTCTGGAAACCAGTTGCGTGCCCTGGTGAAGATGCAACAGAGGATTATGGCCGGCAGAGACAAACCTGAGCGTGCTGTCTGAGGCGTCGAAAACAGCCATGAGAACAGTGATAAACATTCCCGGAGGCATGTTGTTCGATAAGTAGTCGTTGACAGTGATCAGGGTATCGCGCGGTGATTCACAGCCGTCCGCGAAAATCCGTATGACCGTTCGCAGCATCGACATAACCATAGATGCCGGCACGCCCTTGCCGGACACATCGGCCACGGCCAGACAACACCGGTTTTCAGAGACCGGAAAAACATCGTAAAGGTCACCGCTGACCATAGAAGCGGCCCGGTAAAAGGCGTCAACCTCCAGTCCCGGAAGCTGAGGCAGGTTACGCGGAAGCAGAGTTTTTTGGATCTGGGAGACAAGCTCGATTTCCTTGGCCATTTTCTCGCGCTCGATTACAGTCTTGCGATCTCTGCTGACCCTGGTCATCATCTCGTTAAAAGCATGGGAGATCTCAAGGAACTCGGCGGCACCATCAAGGGGCAGTTCGGTCTCCAGCTCGCCCGAGGAGAAACGTCTGACGCGCTGTACAATCCGGACGATTGGGGTCACAAAATAACTCGATAGCAGATAGATGCCTATGACGCCAAACACGAGCAGAACAGATGTCAACATCCAGGATCTGCCGGCCGCCTGACCGAGGCGCGAGTCGATGAGTTCGGTCGAGTACAGCAGGTGAATCGTACCGAGTCTCCGCTCACCCCACGAGAGCGGAACCATAAGGTAGTTCAATTGCTCCCCGGCCCCATCGATGCGGCGCGCCTGCCCAAGGCTGCCCGCGGGGATTGGATAGGGCGGTACATACGGCTTTCTGATTTTATGGATATCTTCAGAGTGCGCCAGCACCATGTTAGCTGTATCGGTAATGGCTATCAGTCTTAGAAACGGATTGGATTTCTGGTAGCTGACGACAAGCCGATCAAACTCGACATCACTGCGGCGATTGGTAACATACCCGGACGCCTGGTCGGCAATAGTGTTAGCCAGGGCCTCGGCGGTGCCGTCAAGATGCGCATACAGTTCATTGACGGTGTTCGTCCGGATATACCAGAACGCCGAAACAACAATGAGACAAACAATAGAAAAGGTCCAGAACGAAAACTTGGCGCGAAGAGTGAACATGCGACGCCACAGTCCGGGTGCGCCGCTCGGTTCGGCGGAGATCCGCTTGGTCATGCGCAGTTCGTTAAATCCGCCCGAGGTGATATATTCGACTGAATCCATGATCTTCTGAATCATAAAGAAGCCAAGTCCGCCACGTCGACCGGTTTCGACCAGCTTGTTAAGGTCCAACCGCCCGGTCGCATCCGGCTGAAACGAACGCCCGGTATCGATAAGGGAAAAAACAATCAGCTTCCTGTAGATGACGATACGAACTCTGAGCATCCCCTTTTCATGAAGGTAGGCATGACGCAGGATGTTGGTGACACCTTCTTCGATGGCCAGTTGTACCGAGGTCATCTGCTTGCGGCGCATCCCGGCTGCGATGCATGCCTCCCTCACCACGCGCTGAACCGAGTCGAGGTGTCTTTCCTGGGCCGGAAACTCGGCATTTATTTCCTTGATCGGTCGACGAAACATGGCCTGAACCTACTGCCCAGGACGGCTGGAGTCTACTAAAACAGCTTGACCTGCGGGGCGACTACTCACTCTCCAGACGCAGCCTTGCCTGCTCGATATTATCAAGCGTGCTCTGATTGTCCGGAAAGACTTCCAGCACCTTTTCCCATTCATCGATTGCCTGCTGGTACTGGCCGTCGCGCATGAACCGCAGGCCGTCGGTGTAGTGCTTCCAGATGCGCGGGTTCTTCTGCAGATCTTCCAGGGTGGAGCCTCCGGGGGGAACCTGACTTTCGGCCTCGTCTATCCTGCGAAGGTAGTCAAGAGCCACCGCTTCCTGAGGCCTGATCGAAAGAACCTGGTTGAACTGTCTGCGTGCCGCTCTGTACGCTCCCCGCTCAAACAGGTCTATGCCAAGAGCCAGTCGCTGTGGAATATCAAGTGACCCGATAATTCGTTCACGTGATTCAACAGCCTCTCGATTGGTTGGATCCAGCTCAATGACACGGTTTAGTGCTTCTATCGCGCGTACGGCTCTTCCTTCGCTCTCCGCCACCCGGGCAGTGTCCAGTGTAAAGCTAATCTCGACGGCTTTTTCCCGTTCAACGATCTTCCTGAGCTCTCGGGCAAACGGATGACCGGGGTCGATTTCGATGATTAGATCGAGGAAATCCAGAGCAGCAGTGTAGTTTCTCTGTGCCAGGTAAAGTTGGGCCCGGGCATAGAAGCTGCGCACGAATTTCTGCTGGTCGTCCGCGGCGATCTCCAGGCGATCCGCCTGGTCCTTCTGCACACGGTCGGCCATCTCGATGGCTTCAATGCTGATGGCGGCTTCCTGATCGTTCGGATCCAGCCTCTGAACCAGCCGGAAATACACCAGGGCTGAATCCAGTTCAAACTGGTGGAAGAAACGATTGGCTTTCTCTCTGAGCCGGTTCAACCCTGCCTCTTCCCTCGGCCGAAAAGGCAGACGAGTCACTTGCTCCCGCAATTCGGCTTCTCTTTGAGCTACACTCTTTCCGAAGCGCAAAGAAAGAGATATATGGTGTAGATCCCCGACATGGTCGACCAGTTCATAGGCATAATCGATGCGAAGGCGATTTCTCGAAAATCCGGCACCCACAACAGGATTGTCCCGGCCATACCCAAGACGAAGAGCGAGAGTATTTTTGTGAACGATCTCGCTGCCGACCCGCAGCCCGACTTCTTTATCATCGGTGTGTTCAATGTCCAGACTGGCTGTCAATCTAAGATCAGTGCAGATAGCCAGGTCGTTCAGCGAGGCACCCACTACCAGCGACCGCGGTGTTTCTTCAGCTCGGCCGGCCAGCCTGAGTTCAGGTTGTACCAGGTCACGCACTATGGCTCCCAGATTGACGTGGCGACGTATCATCGAACGCACGCCGACATCCACGCCGACGCCATAGGCCGTGATATCATCCAGTGACTGATTTACAACTTTGAGGCTGGCTCCAAACCCGAAGAGCTGTCTTAATTGCCGTCCATATGACACGACAAGCTGCGATGTGGAATAGCTGAAGGTTCCGGCATGAACGTATTCCCGGCGCCGTACGATATCACCGGTGCCGAGCCGCATGAAACCAATGCCGAGCCCGCTGGACGAAGACATGGGGTAAACATATGAGCCAAAGTTGTAACGAGAACCCTCAAACATCAGCGACTGCATGAAATCAACTTCCTGAAATTCGAGGTATCCCAGCCCGGCCGGATTATAGAAAACCGATGAGCCGTCAACAGCCAGTGAGGTCAGGCTTCCTCCCAGCGCCACTGATCGCGCTCCGGCTCCGATCGAAAACGGAGACTCACGACCGGCGTCACCGGCCGTTACGCAGCAGACAGGCAACAGAATCACGGTCCAGGTCAAAATAAGAGTCCGCATGCTGTTCATCGTTTTACTACCGCCAGCTTGAGGAACCCTTCCTCTCCGGATCGCTCTATCCGAAGCATGGCCACATAGACGCCGTTCAGAACAGTGTAGCCTTCGTCGTTTCGTCCGTCCCAGCGGACAGTGTTGAGTGTACCCGGTGCCAGTTCACATTCAGAATACTCATGCATGTAGACTTCTTCACCCGTCAGAGTCAGCACCCGGAAGACGACATCGCTCGGCTCAGGAAGATAGAACTGTAGTTCGGCCGCTTCCATCAGCGGATCGAAGGGGTTATCCTTGATTATGAACGAGTCGTCAAGGCTCAACCCTGTCACGGGCGTAAATACGCCAGAGAACACTAGACCGCTGGTGGCCCCGGTACTTACGTTAACGGGTTGTCCGGCATGTGGTCCCGAGGCATAGACGGCCGATATCCCTGCCGCCGAAAGCCGTGCCGTGAAGGATTCCGCCACACCATAATTCATGGCGAGTCTGAGCGTAACGGTCCGCGTTGTTCCACCGGCAGTCAATGTGAAGTTGTCGAGGGTGAATACTAACTGATCCTCATGCACGTACGCAACGGACACCAGTTGGCCGTCTTCGTAAAGGCCGCTGCGGTCGGGATCGATCAGAGGTTCTGCCGGGAACACATTCCCGCTGGCGGCTGCGAATCTGAGTTTGATCGAGTCAACCCGGATATCCGGATCCGCAGGCAAACCAGCATTAGTCAAGTGGAGACGGAATAACTCCGTGACGGCACCCGGCAACACCGGGCCCGAGGCGATCGGTTCCGAATTCGCGATCAGAGCCGCTGACGGATCCGTCACAATAACAACTGTTTCGAATGATGTAACATTGGGCTCTACCGGAAGG
>CP070824.1:2112048-2125208 GCA_020344395.1 Candidatus Zixiibacteriota bacterium
TGGTCTGTGAGGCTGGTCCCGTTTGTCTGCCGATCGGCATAACTGATGAAGACGGCAACCTCGAGTCGGTTGTCGTGGACAGCCCGTTTGTCTATGATGATTACAAGGATCGCATCTGCTTTGATGCAGACACGGCAGGTATCTATGCCATCCAGGTGATTGTCGCCGATACCTGCGGGCTGGCGGATACTGCCGCGGCACAGGTAACTATATTGTTCAATTCGGCGCCGGTTATTACATACGCCGGGCCGCAGGACACCGTCCTGTGCACCGTGCAGCAAGTCTGTTTGCCGATCGGCATCACTGACTCCGAAAATAATATCGACACCGTTATTGTGACCGGAGGTTCCTACAATGCGGGTGACGGAACAGTCTGTTTCACTCCGTCACAACTTGATGCGACGCACTGTTTCACCGTAGTGACTCTCGACGATTGCGGCCTGAGTGATTCCGTGGATGTCTGCGTAGATATCATTCGTGGTGATACGGTCAGTATCCAGTGCCCCGATACGGCATTTGCTCAGGCGATTCTGTGTACTCCGGGTCCCGTTTGCAGAGAACTGGTCATTGTCGGAGACAGCTTCTCGGTGGATGTCGGAGTGAACGGAGCAACCTGGGCGAACGATACGGTGTGTTTCGAGGCGGATACATCCGGCATCTATGTGATTCCGGTTACTGCGACAGCCCGGTGCAATGTCGATGAATGTACGCTGACGATCCCTGTTGAAATCCTTGATACGGTGAGGTTTACGTTGTGTCCGTCGAACACCAGCGAGTTCCGCTGCAGTGCGGATACGGCTCGGTACCTTTATGCTCTTGAGGGTGACGTGGACTCGGTGCGGGTCAATGCACCTTCGGTTTTGCGGGACGATACCATTCTGGTGCCGCTGTCACAGGACGGTGCTGTACCGGTCACATTGATCGCTGATGGTTACTGCACTTCTGATACCTGTTCGTTCACGGTCGATGTGGACATCAATGAAGCGCCTGAGCTGACCCTTGGCCCGGATATTTCTCTGGTAGAGTTCGACCTGTTCAGGATTTGTGTCCCATTGAATATTCAGGATCAGGAAGGTAACTTTGCGCAGATCAGTTCGGAGACGCCGGGTGTGGAGTTTGTGGATTATGACTCGCTGTGTTTCACCCCGCCGGGCTTCGACACTTATGTGATTGATGTCACAGTGACAGACAGCTGCGACCTGTCCAGTACCGACACGATTGTCATTACTATCGACCCGGCCACTTTGTTCTGCCCCGATGGTCCGCAGTACGCGGATATTTGTGATTCCGGGGATATCTGCCTGTTTATGCCGATTAACCCACCCGATGCAGGGATACAGGTCACCGTGCTTCCGTCCGGGACATACGATCCGGTCGACCGTACTACATGCGTCTTTGCCGATAGCGGGGGAACTTACGAGATCATGGTCATTGCGGAAACGCCCAACACGGCTGATACGTGTGAGTTTGAACTGCGCGTAACTGAGGCCGAGGCCCCTACAATTTCATGTCCTACGTTGATTGATACCGTGCTGTGTGTGGCCGTTCCAGAAACACTGTATGTCCCCATTGAGGTATCGGGGACCGGCATCGACGTTACCGTATCTCCGTTTGGTTACTATAGTGCCCAGACAATTGTAATCCCTGTTCCAGGGGCCGGCACCTTTGATTTCGACATTACCGTAACCGGCCTTTGTGATGATACCACTTGCAGTATGACCGTCGTGGTTGAGGCCGATGAGCCTCCGGTTTTTGCTCTGCCGCAGGGTCTGATATACGAGTGGTGTCCGGGAGACATAGATACGCTGTACGATACCGTATCAGCAACTGACACCAGATCGGATGTAACCATTGATATGATCTGCGGCCCGAGCAATTCAGACTTCCTGATGATCGGTCCCGGCGTGGCCGAGATCAGTTTTGTGCCCGATACGGCCGGGTCCTATCGGTTCTGCTTCGAGGCGACCGATGGTTGCAGCCCGGCTCAGGATACCCTCTACATCGATGTAGTAGAGAGGGATGACTGCGACGTGTGTGTAAGGACCTGGATTGACGGGGGAGAGTGCACGCCGGTAGGCCTCCGCAAGTCGGTGGCCGTCAATGTCGAGACAAACGCCCGCATCGGCGGGTTTGACCTGTTGCTTAGTTATGACGCCGGTGTCATGAGTTTTCTGACCGCGACTACGGCCGGCGGTGTTATGACCGATTGGGAGTACTTCAATTGGAACCTGGGAGGCGTTAATTGCCTGCCCAGTTGTCCCTCCGGGTTGGTTCGCTTTGTGGCCTATGCCGATCAGGCCGATGGAATGGGCAGTCCGCCGGATTCGGCATTTGAGCCTAACGGCACGCTTTTCTTCATGGAGTTCCAGATAGCGAACGATCAGAATCTCGGTGGCACCTTCCCGCAGATAAACTTCGTCTGGTACGATTGTGCCGATAATATCTTCTCTGATCCGACCGGACTCCTGGCATTCGTAGACACTCGCATCTACAGCCACGAGGGTCTCATGCGGTGGGATGAGGAGGACGAGATAAACTTCCCGGAGTCCGGCCGATACCCCAACCTGGGTACGCCTGATAGCTGTCTTACTGGAGAAACAGGCACACCGAATCGCTGTGTCGAGTTTGTTCAGGGAGGTATCTGCATTATCCACCCGGACTCGATCGATGCTCGTGGAGATATCAACCTGAACGGTATCGCTTATGAGATCTCAGACGTGGTGATATTCACTAACTACTTCATCAAGGGCTTGAGTGCGTTTACTATCAATATCGCGGCACAGATTGCCGCCACGGATGTGAACGCCGATGGCATCACGTTGTCGGTGGCCGACCTGTCGTACCTGATCAGGGTGGTTACCGGTGACGCCGACCCGATTCCCAAGACCGTGCCGTATGCTGAGCAAGCGATAATAGAGACTGCCGTCGACCACGGAATATTCAGCATCACGACGGAAACAGTGGGTGATATAGGCGCGGCATATCTTGTTTATGATCTTGACCCTGGGATAGAAATCACCGAGCCATTGCTGACTTCGGCCGCTGACGGTTTGAGCCTGCAGTGGGGGTTGGATGAGGGCCAACTCAGACTCCTGATATTTGATTTGGGCACAGACCGAATAGCGCCCGGCCGCAATCGCCTGATAGAAATTCCATATTCCGGCGACGGTAGCATAGAATTATCCCATTCGGAGTTGGTGGACTATTTCGGCAAACCGTACCGCTCAGTGAATCTCGGGATGACTCTGCCGGCTGATTATTGGCTGGGGCAGAACTACCCGAACCCGTTCAACCCGACTACAACTGTCAGGTTCAGCCTTGGCAAACCGGGGTCCTGGACTCTCACTGTTTACAATATTGCCGGCGGGGTGGTGCGCGAGTTCACAGGTATCGATGAGGGCGGCCCGGTTGAGGTGTTCTGGGACGGTCTTAACCGTAACGGCGAAACGATCGCCTCCGGTATCTATCTGTACCGCCTGGAGGCCGGTGAATTCACGGCTTCTCGAAAAATGCTGCTTTTGAAATAACTGACTGCACCCTTTCTTTCCTCTGTAGGCGTTCGGTCGACCATCGGTCGGCTGGGCGCCTTTCCTTATTTGTGGTAGTCAGTATGGTGAAGGATCGAGAAGGCCCGAAACAACTGTTCCAGCAGAACAATTCGGGCCAGTTGGTGGGATACGGTGAGAGGGGAAAGTGAAAGGACAAAATCCGCGCTATCGGTGAGTTTCCGGTCAAGGCCGTACGGTCCACCAATGACAAAATCAACACGGCCTTTGCTGATCGTATGCAGCCGGTCTATCCAATGGGCAAAATCGTGGCTTTCGAACGGCGTCCCGGCATCACTCAACGCGACGCGAAAATCGGTGCCCAGACTCTTCTGAAGCAGGTCTGCCTCGGCGGCTCTTATACGCGAAGGTGATGCCGATGGCGGATGTTTGGGAGGGGAGACGAAGTCAACTTTAACCTCGGCGTATCGTGACAGGAGCCTGGTGTAGTGTGCTGTGCCCTCCTTAACCCAGGCCTCTCGGTCCCTCGCGGCGCAGACAAGCCTTATTCTAAGCAAGCCCGATCACTTTCACGATCAGGCGCCTGGTACGGGGGCCGTCGAACTCACAGAACAGGATGCCCTGCCACCTGCCCAGTACCAGCCGATTCTTGTCAAAGAGTATCTGCAACGAGGGTCCGATCAGTGATGATTTGAGGTGGGCGTCAGAGTTACCCTCGGCGTGGTGGTAGGAGTCATGTTGGGGAATCTCCTTTCCCAGCTTGTAGATTATGTCACGCCTCACATCCGGGTCGGCGTTCTCGTTAATCGTGATGGCTGCCGTTGTGTGCGGCACAAAACAGGTGACGATTCCGTCGGGTATTTCACTCTCAGACACGAGTTTTTGTATGTGCGATGTGATATCGATGAGTTCCTCGCGCCGGTTGGTCTTGACGGTAAGCTCATGAATCATGTAAACAACGCCTCGACGAAGGTTTTTGAGTCGAATTTCTGCAGATCGTCAATGCCCTCTCCCAATCCGACGAAGTCCACCTGCGTGCCAAGTTCTTCAGCGAGAGCTATGACCACGCCACCCTTGGCTGTGCCGTCGAGCTTGGTGATGATCAGACCGTCACAACCTACCGCTTCGGTGAATACTTTTACCTGGCTCAGGGCATTCTGACCGGTGTTGCCGTCGATGATGAGTTTTGCAAACACAGAAGCCTCAGGGGCCGCCTTGTCGACAACACGTCGGATCTTCTTGAGTTCCTCCATCAGATTCGATTTGGTGTGCAGTCTGCCTGCCGTATCCAGGAGGAGGATATCGACTTTTCTGGCCTGAGCGGCCGTGGCGGCGTCAAAGGCCACTGAGGCGGGATCGGCGCCTTCCTGCGCGCGGATTATGTCAACCCTGCTTCGCTCCGCCCAGATTTCAACCTGATCGATGGCCGCCGCCCTGAAGGTATCGCATGCACCGATCAGCACCTTCTTCTGTTCGGCCGCAAAGCAGGTGGCCAGCTTGCCGATTGTGGTCGTTTTACCGACTCCATTTACACCCGTGATAAGCCAGATGATCGGTTTGGCTGCATTGTCGGGGAAAAGCGCCGGCCCCTCACGTGAGAGAATTTCTATGATCTCTTCCTTGAGGATACCGATCACTTCGTTGCTTTCGGTTACTCCCCGTTGTTTTGATTTTTCTCTGATCTTGTCTATCAGGCGTGTAGCTGCTCTGACGCCGACGTCTGCTTCAATCAGGATCTCTTCGATCTCCTCGAGCAATCTGTCGTCAAGTTTGCGCAGACCGACAAGGCGCGAAATCTTCCCCAGGATATTCGCTCTTGTATTTGAGAGAGATGCCTTGAGTTTGTCGAAAGCATTCACCATGTCATGCGGACACCTGCCGGATCAGCCTCCGTCGTCCTGCTTCACCGCGATCTCAGGATTGATCCTTTCCCGAACGGGAGCCGGCAGGTTCTCCGTTACCAGACGGGTCTCTCCGTTCTCATCCTCAGTTGCGAATCTGACTGCGACGACCTTGGAAACACCCGGCTGTTCCATGGTAATTCCATAGAGATTGTCGGCTGTCTCCATCGTGATTTTGTTGTGCGTGATGATGATGAACTGTGTGTGCTGTGAGAAATTGCGAATGATCTTCAGGAACCGGTGGCAATTGGCGTCGTCCAGTGGGGCATCAATTTCGTCCAGGATACAGAAAGGAGAGGGTTTGACCAGATACAGTGAAAACAGCAGGGCGATTGCAGTCAGGGCCCTCTCTCCGCCGGACATCATGGTGATGGACAGCAGTTTCTTACCCGGAGGCCGTGCGATGATCTCGATATCCGATTCGAGAGGATCAGTCGGGTCAAGCAGTTTGATGTCAGCCTCGCCACCGCTGAACAATTCTACGAAGAGTGTTCTGAAGTGCTCTTGCGCAGAAGCCATGGTGTCGGCAAACAACTTCCTGGCTGTTTGATTGATCTTGCTGATTGTCGACTTGAGATCCTTCTGAGCCGCTTCGAGATCAGCCAATTGCTCTTTGAGGAATTTTTCCCGCTCGCTGGCTTCCTGGTATTCCTCCAGCGCCAGTAGATTTACAGCTCCGAATTTCTTCAGTCGCTCTTTCAGATTCACCAGACGCTCCGGTGCCTCATCGTCTGATATCTTCTCGTCTGGTCTGAGTGGTGCAGCCTGAGTGATATCGGTCTCGTGCTCATCGCGTGTTCGCTCAATGATCGTGTGGATTTCAGAGTCAATGGTATTGAGACGAATCTCAACCTCGTGCAGATTTTCGCCCAATTGTTCTTTTTCCGTACGGAGCTGTTTGACGGATGATTCCCGCTCCGCTACCTTCTCCATCAGCTCGGCCTGGATTTCTCGTGTTTGCTTCTGGAGATCAGTGGACTCATCCCGGTGCTCGTAAGCGGCGCTCAAGCTGTCTTCAAGGGAAATCGTCTTTTGCGAGGCGTCATGGATTTCGCTGCGGGCTACACCGATTTCGTCATTCTTGGTCTGAATAGTCTCTTCGATCTCACCTCTGATCTGTTCGATATGGCTGATCTGACCGTTGATCTGGTCGATCTTGCTGCGCGATTCGATCACAGCCACCTGGGCCCTGGAAACCTGTTCGACAGCTTCAGTGGCTGCATGCTCAAGCATCTCAAGCTGGGACCCGGATTCCTCAAGAGAAGCCATGAGGCTATCTTTCCGTGATGACAACTCGGAAAAGTCCAGCTCCAGTGTACCCTGTCGACCACGCATGTGCTCCAATTTCTGTGTGATGGTCTGTTTTTCTCGCCTGAGACGCCCGAACTCGGCTGCCAGGCTGCGATCCTCAAAGTCGCACTCGCCTACTTCCTTCTGCAGAGATTCAATTCGCTCGGCGAGTTCGTCCTGATGGTTGATCAGTTCGTTGAAGTCAGCCCTCGAGGATGCCAGCTCAGCAACCGTTCGGCTCTTGGCGGTGGACATGGCCTGCAGCCGTTCCGTCTGCTCAGCGATGAGGCGCTCCTGCTCCTGGACTTTTTCCTTGCGTCTGAACAGCGAGAACCGGTCGTCGGAACCGCCGCTGATCAGGTTCTGTCCGTAGACGGTGCCATCAGTCGATACAGCCGTGAAGCCGAAAGGCAGACGCTCCAGTATGGGTGAGGGGTCGGTACCGGGCTCAAAGACAATCGTCCTGGCCAGGATGGCGTCCTTGAGGTGTCGCAGAGGTTCGTTGGCATTCACGAACGTGTCGAGCCAGCCCACAACACCGGGCATATCCGCAAACTCGGGACGCTTCACACCAGGAGATAAAGCTCCCGTCTGGGGAACAAGCAACCCGATTCTGCCTTTTCCATCGGCCTTGAGATAGGCGATTATGTCTTCGGCGCACTCTCGATCACGACAGACGACGAATCTGGCCATGTCACCAAGGGCCGCCTCGACGGCCGACTCCATGCCCTCGACCGGGACAAACATGTCGGCGACGGCACCGATCAGGCCGGGCCATCGCTCCCGGTTCTCCATCACCGTGACTACTCCTGATTCGTAACCCTCGAACTGAAGCATCATTTCTTCGAGAAGCCGCCGTCTGGCCTCACATGCCTCGACGGACGCATTAAGATTGGCAATCTCAAGCGACAGTTCTTCACTCGATTCGGCAAGCTTGTCCATTTGATGCGACAGTTCTGACCGGCGCCGGTCCAACTCCTGCCGTTTTCCGATCAGGCTGTCGAGATGCTTCCGCTTTTCGGACAGACGCTCGATCAGCAAGCCCTGTTTCGGCTTGACGTCCTCCAGTCGGAGGTCAATGTCTTTCAGCCGGTTTGCCAGCTCTTCGGTCTGCTCGCGCAGACTGCTTTCCTCAGTGCGACCGGACGACAGCTTACTCTCCAGTTCTACCAGTCGTCCGTTTTCGTTTTCGCGTGCGGATCGAGCCTGGACGAGTCGGTCGTCGCTCTCGGCCTGAATGCGCTCCGCTTCATTGAATTGTGCAGTAAAGCGTTTAAGAAGCTCTTCCTGCTGACTCAAATGCGATTGGACGTCAGCATGTTGGCCGGTCAGCGTGTCGAGCCGCTCCTGGAGATTCTTGATTTCGTCCGTATTGCGGGCAATCAGGCTCTCGGCGTTGGTTTTCTTTTCAGCCAGCACCGATATCTCCCGCTCAATCCCGTGAGCCTTCTCGCTGGTGAGGTACAGTTTGTTTCCAAGCTCGTTCAGTCGATGTTCAATATCGATGAGTTCCTTGCGGTCGGCCTCGAGACCGGCCGTCTGCCCGTCGAGACTTGTTTCCCTGTCGAGTTTTCTGGCCGCAAGATCATCGGATTCGGCTTTGAGTTCGCGCTTGGTGGCGGTGAGTTGATTGACGCGTTTCGATCCGAGATAGATATCCCACTGACGAATCTCGTCGGTCACACGCTTGAAACGTTCAGCCTTCTTGTGCTGTCGGTACAGCGAGTTGACTCTGGTCTTGACCTCGGCGTAGATATCTTTCAGTCTGAGCAAGTCGTTTTCGGTTGCATCGAGTTTGCGAAGAGCAGCCTTGCGCCGCTGTTTGTACTGGGTGATGCCGGCCGCTTCCTCAAACAAGAACCGGCGTTCCTCGGCTCGGTCCGAGATGACGGCCTCGACCATGTCCGGCTGGATGACCGAATAGGAATGCGCCCCCATGCCGGTATCCACAAACAGATCGGTAATATCTTTCAGGCGACACGGAACCTTGTTGATCAGATACTCAGAATCACCACTCCGGAACAACCGACGGGTAATCTGTACCTCGTTGTACTCGGTAGGCAAAATACCGCGGTCATTCATGATCATAAGATTGACCTCGGCCATCCCCAGCGGCTTGGTGTCACGCGTGCCGTTGAAGATGACTTCCTCCATCTTGCCGCCTCGCAACAGAGTAGGTTTCTGCTCGCCGAGGACCCAGCGAAGGGCGTCCAGGACGTTGGTCTTGCCGCAGCCGTTAGGCCCGACGATGGCCGTCACACCATCGGAAAACTTGACAGTGGTCTTGTTGGCGAATGATTTGAATCCGAGTACAGACAGCTTTTTTAGGTACACTTGAACTCCTGGTATTCTAGCGAGGTGCGGGTGATGTCAAATCTTCAACCGGTCTGTTCATCATCAGCCCCACTGTTTCGAGCAGAGATCGGTAGATATTCTTTTCGTCGCGAAGATACTTGGTCTTTATTTCCAGGTTGTAATAGGGTTCACCGAGGTGGTTGCCCCGTCCGATACGGATGGCATCCGGGAAATTCAGAAGAACCGTCGAGGTGAACTTCGACAGCTCAAGGTTAAGATCAAGAACGGTGTCAAAACCGTGCGATCTAAGATGCTCAAGGTAGTTGCTCTTGGGCAGGCCCGCCCACGACAACTGATCCGCCGTCGGAGTAAGGATCTGAAAACCCTTGCGCGGGTAGATATCGTTCAGCCTGATTCCCGGCATCGACAGAAGCGTGATATCGGCCGGCTTGAACAGTTGTGCGATGGCCGGCAGGAATTGCTTGACCATTGTCAATTCGCGCAGTCCCGCCGGAAGGCACACCAATACATGTTTGCGATTCAGCAGCGCGGTGGGAAAGGTCAACGGTCCCGATTGCATCCGCCGACGGGCTCGCGACAACTGAATGTTACCGACTATGTCCTTAAGTCCCATCTCTGCTAATATCCTTGTGAATCGACATCAGAAGCAGGGCTTCCCGGGTCAGGAGGTGTTTCGGTCTCAGAATCGGTAGCCGAGTTTGCCGGCTGTGTGACTGACTCGTCAGACAAGTTACTGTCGGTCTGAGGAGATGGCGATGTGCGGGGAAGGGCGGGAGCGGATGGAATTTCTGCGTAGTATGTGCCATCGAGAAAACTCGAAAGATTGATCTGGTTAATCTCGACCCTTGATATCCGACGGGTGGCAGGGTTCCTGAGGTTTACCAGTTGGCCGTTCAGTTTAGTTTCGACTCTCGAAGGTATACCTATAGAGACTCGAAAGCGGTAGTCGGCTTCAGCCACATATTCTCGCCAGGGGATAAGACTTCGGTATATCACAGTGTCGCCGTCTGCAACTATTGTGGCCCAGCTTTCCTCACGAGCGACCAGAGTCAACTGTATCTTGTCGGGTGGTGGATACTCGGGAACATTCCAATCGTAATCTGCCACCGCGGGCGACGATGACTCGGACTCCGGATCGGCCACCGCTCGCACCTGTTCCGTACCTGCGTCACCGGGATGGACGGCTCGCTCCTGATCTATGAAGATCTCCCATACTACCACTGCAATTATAAAGAGCCCCACGATACTTGCGACCAGCACCACCAGCTTCCGGCTGAAAAGGGCCAGCGACGGACTTTGTTCGGTTTCTACGGCCTCCGGTGCCGTTGCCGCCTCTTCACCAATCTCGGTCGGTCGTGAAGTCGGTGCTGGTTCCTCTTCCTGTGTGTCAAGGTCGGCCATTATAGCGTCAGTTGTCCTGGAATAGTCTATACCGAGTCGCTCGGCGTAGGTCTTGGCAAACAGACCAAAGTACAATTCCGAGGGAAGGGCGTCGGCATCACCGGATTCTATGGCTTCCAGGTTAGTTGCGGTGATCTTCAACTCTTCCGCGATGTCCTCAAGGGCCAGCCCGCGTCGTTGACGTTCCAGCTGCAATAGCTTTCCGAGCTTTATGTGTAATTCACTCATCTTCAGTACGTTGAACGTTATATCTCAAGCAGAACTTCACCCGCAAACTTCTCAAGAAGCGCCGAGGGAAGACCAATGACATTATCAACCGAACCCTCTACTCTGTCAACTAAAAATGCCCCAATCCCTTGAATGCCATAGGCTCCTGCTTTGTCCATCGGCTCCCCGGAAGCCACATAATCCAGAATTTCGTCACGCGAGACAGCCTTGAAATGAACCGTACTCAACTCGTGGCCGGATCGAAGGAGTCTCCCACCTAACGCAAGAGCCAGTGCACTGCATACGATGTGGGCCCTGCCCGCCAGGCTGGACAGCATTTCGACAGCGTTCGCTTCGTCGGTCGGTTTCTGGAGCACGACATTATCCAGTACAACGATAGTATCGCAGCCAAGTACAATTTCGTTGTTGCAGCGACTGCTGATCTGCAGCGCTTTTCCCTCAGCCATTCGTCTGGCATAGTTAAAGGGCGCTTCCCCCTCAAGGCGGATCTCGTCGATGGTTGGAACCACCACCCTGTATTTGATGCCGAGTCGGTCAAGTAGCCGTTGCCGTCTTGGCGAACCGGAACCGAGTACCAGTTCATACCGCTCAGTCAGTTTGCTGAGGTTAGTCGGTGTCATGATCCAGGATGATTGTCACCGGTCCGATGTTGGAGAAACGTATATCCATTCTGGCTCCGAATATTCCGGATCGGGTCGTCAGCCCGCTGGCCGCCACCCGGTCGATGAACGTCTCATACAGTTGTGCTGCTCTCACAGGCTCCATAGCTTCCGAAAACCCGGGGCGGCGACCTTTATGCGTGTCGGCATACAGCGTAAACTGCGACACTATCATGATCTCAGCTTTCAGGTCCAGAGCTGAAAGATTCATCTTCCCCCCGGCATCCTCGAATATCCGGAGATTAACGGTTTTGTCTGCGAGCAGGCCGCACGATTCCTCCTGGTCACCGGTTCTGGTTCCGAACAGTACCAGCAGGCCGGACTCAGTTCGGGCGTGGCATTTGCTGTCGATCCAGACCTCGACGCCTGATGTACGCTGTAATATCGCTCGCATAACGGTCTCTCCAGAGGCCCTGAATATACGCCGGAACATGTCAAAGACAAATGGATTCTGTGCAATGTCTCGATTCATCAGGTTTTAGCTTGCCATGTATGAGGTCAATGACGTAGTTTTGCGCAACCGATGAATCGCACTTCTTGTTCCATAGGCATCGATATCGGTTCTGTCGCGGTAAAGGTGGCTGTTCTCGATGAGGATCGAACGGTCCGAACCTGTTACCGTCGCTTCAGGGCCGGTCCATTCGAGACGTTGCATGAGATGCTCTCCACCGAGTTTGGGGAGTTCTCCGGTAGGACGGTGCACCTCGGTCTGACCGGCATCGGGGGCAGGACGGCAAAGTCTGTGTTGGGCGGCGAGTCCTTCGGTGAGATTGCGGCGTTGTCGGCTGCCAACCTGCGATGGGTTCCTGACGCACGCACAGTCATAGAGATGGGTGGCGAGGATTCCAAACTGCTCGTACTGGACCGGAAGCAGAACACCGTGGTTGACTTCGCCATGAATGCCCAATGTGCGGCCGGAACAGGCTCATTTCTTGACCAGCAGGCGGCCAGACTCAATATCTCCATCGAGGAGGAGTTCGGACGACTTGCCCTCCGTTCTGCTGATCCGCCCCGGATAGCCGGACGCTGTTCGGTATTTGCCAAGTCGGACATGATCCATCTGCAGCAGATAGCCACTCCTGACCACGACATTGTGGCCGGTCTTTGTTTTGCCGTAGCTCGTAACTTCAAGAGCTCAATTGCACGAGGCAAGAGATTCGACCAACCTATCGCGTTCGAAGGCGGAGTGGCGGCCAACCCGGGGATGGTCAGGGCCTTTACCGAGATTCTTGGGCTTCAAGCAGGTGATCTGATTATCCCGGAGCATTTCAATATCATGGCGGCTCTGGGAGCGGCACTGCTGGCAAATGACGACGGGGCCAGCGCTGTAACTCTTGAACCGCAGAAGATTATCAGCTATCTGAAATTCAAGAGCGTGCCCGACTCAGGCCGGGATGCCCTGTCATACGCTTTCCCCGATACCAAGCACTACGACGTCACGATCGCCGACCGTCCGGCCGATATCGACGGCCGCGAGACCTTCCTTGGTATCGATGTCGGTTCGTTGTCAACCAATCTAGTTCTTATAGATCGTGATCACAATGTCATTGCCCGGCGTTATCTCATGACCGAGGGACGACCCATAGAGGCGGTCAGGCGAGGGTTGGCTGAAATCGGAGAAGAGGTGGGCCGGAAGGTACAGGTGAAAGCTGTGGGCACGACCGGCTCCGGTCGATACCTGACCGGCGACTTCGTGGGGGCCGACAACGTGCGCAACGAGATCACGGCCCAGGCAACCGCCGCCGTCAATCTCGATCCTACCGTGGATACCGTCTTCGAGATCGGCGGGCAGGACTCCAAATACATATCACTCGACAACAGGGCAGTGGTAGATTTCGAGATGAACAAAGCTTGTGCCG
>CP070824.1:2125308-2127494 GCA_020344395.1 Candidatus Zixiibacteriota bacterium
GACCGGCTGGACGCTGCCAAGAACTCTGTCTTTTTCACCGCAGCCTTTTCCGTCGCTGACGAAATCTTTGAAAAGGTGAAAACGGGAAAGCCGGTCAGCCATGGAGAACCGTACCTGCGCTATCTTTTGCTGGAGGGAATCACGGGCCTCATGCGGCCCAAGTACCCCCTCATGGCCGAGTGCCCGCAAAACCGGATTGCGTGGGGCGATATATTGAAGATCCGGGCAGGTGGTGAAGATAAGCACAAGCAGTTCATCGAAACGTTGAGTGGCCTCAACGACCACGTCAACTATCTGCATACCAAGTACATGCTGATCGATCCCCTGTCGGACGATCCGGTGGTCATCACCGGTTCAGCGAACTTTAGTGAGGCCTCCACAGTCAATAATGACGAGAACATGCTCATCATTCGGGGCAACAAACGCGTCGCCGACATCTATCTCGGCGAATTCATGCGCCTATTCAACCACTTCCACGAGCGAAACGTGTTGAACAAAAGGTCCGATGAGGAGGCAGAACAGGCCATCTGGTTGAGCCCTGACGACTCCTGGACGAAACCGTACTACACCGACGGTGCACAGGAGCAGTCTGAGAGGCTGCTATTCAGCTAGTCTACCAATAGCCTATCCGAGAACCTGTAGGCGAGCACCCCTACCCGCACCTGGCGGTGGGGCAGGGGTGCCATTTGTAAGCATACAGAAAGGGAGGAAGAACCATGGCCAGCGCCTTGAGCTTCTACTTTTTTGATTTCGACGACAATATCATGTTTCTCGACACTCAAATCTACATCCATAACACAGAGACGGGGGAGACTAAGGGTGTCAGCACCGGACAATTCGCCGACATCCAGCCTCTCCTAGGAAAAGACGGGGAGTACAAAAAGTACGAAATCTTCAGTAAAACCATCAATGGAATCCGTGGTAGCTATAACAATTTTCGCGACATCCTCGAAAACGAATTAAAGCCCGGACAGAAACAGTACTTTGTGAAGGACGTGGAAGAGGCGATTGCCTCAGACAAGAAGTGGCAGGCTCCCTCCTGGGATCTGTTCAAATACGCCTGCGAAAAGCATCGGCCGGTCTCGATTATCACCGCACGGGGCCACAAGCCCGAGACGCTGAAGGCCGGTGTGCGCGTGCTGGTCGAGAATGGCAAGATTCGGCGAGAGCCGAATTACCACACCATTTTCCCTGTCGGAAACGACGGTGTGCGCCGAGGTGAGCTCAAGGATCCCCAATTGAGTTTAACAACACCGGAATTGAAAAAACGCGCGATCAGAAAATCCGTCGACAAGGCGATGGAGGAATACGGCAAGGAACCGGAACATTGCTTTGGCATGTCCGACGACGATCCGCAGAATGTGAGCCTGATCGTTAGAGCCATGCGTGACTGTAAGGACACATACCCCAACCAACGTTTCTTCGTGATTAGCACACATGCGGGCGAGGAGGTGAAACTCGAAGTGTTCCCCCCCGACTACCCGGTGACACGCCGCGGCAGGAGGTGGCGCACGGACGAGAAGATACGATGAGCGTAGGAAGGCAACCATATAGCCGTTCGGTGATCAGGTTGCTATCTCGATTGACGGCGGCGGGATCAAAGGATTGATTGTCGCCAGAGCATTGGAAGCCCTGGAGGAGCAGCTGGACAAGTCGCTCCACGAAACCTTGCGGCTGCTGGCGGGCACTTCTACCGGCGCCATCATCGCCGCTGCCATCGCTGCCGGCCTGACAGGGAAAGAGATGCTCTCTGTCTACGAGAAACTCGGCCCGGAGATCTTCCGCAAGAGCTGGCGCAGTCGACTGTGGCCGCTCTCTGCGATCGGTGACAGTACACTCAGCCGTGATCGCGAACTCAGCCACGTCGCACCCCCTGTGCTACGTACCAGTGCCCGTTCGATCTCTGCCATGTTCAGCCAGCTGCCATGTTTGGCTGTGCAACGGAACTCCAGCTTGTGGACCGAGCGGTGGGCTTCAGTCGCGTCGAAAGCTTCATACAGGGCCGCCAGTGTATGCGTGTTCAGGTTGTACAACACGACACGGATCTTGTCTGCATCCGGGAAGTGGACATCGACCAGTTCCTTCATACATCGGGCAGAGTGACGTTTCGTACGCCGTTCTGTCACCTCCACACGTCGCCAGCCAGCCAAGGGCTGGAAGAAGCTGTACTTCTTGGCCATGGGCTT
>CP070824.1:2127594-2132579 GCA_020344395.1 Candidatus Zixiibacteriota bacterium
CTCCGGCCGTCGACGAATAGAAGAGAACCGGACTCGATGAGATAAGGTACATCGCTCGAGTTTAGCCTGACCGAATCAAGTAAAGCTGCAGAAGCGCCGAACTCAGACTTCTTCCGATACAGAGCCAGTCCAACCTCGCAGCCGGAGATGTCGGAAAATGACATCCGTACTTCAGAGGAATCCTTGCATGCCAGGCCGATACGTGAATCGCTAACGACGATTCGAATTGCCTCCACAGTGCTTCCTTCTCCGACTGACAATCCCTTGTCGCCTGCCTGGATCACGGTAATGTCCTGAAAGCTGCATTCACTACCCGAAATATCTATGGCGTCGTTGCCGCAGTCGGAAAAGTGCGAGTTGGTGATACTACCCACGACAAAGTCACCATCGAAGGCATCAGACATACACTCTTTGAAACTACAATCGGTGATCATGAAATCGGAAGAAACGATGTTGAGTGCATCTTCGCTCGCGATGCCGGCGAACTCTGACGAACCAATCGATACTGCCGACCGGTAGAACGTTATTGCTCCGGTCAGCTGCCAGCCTCCCCGCGAAGGACAACCCAGGTCACTGAACAGGACGTTTTCGACTGTGGACCGCCTGTCAGCGTTAAGAATAACCAGCCCCTGACCGGTCCCGTCCGATGATCCCATTCTGATCGGCTTATCCGATCGCCCCGTCAGGGCTACCGGCGAATACGAGACGATGTACGAGGAATCCAGAAGGTCAATGGTTGTGCCGGCCGACACCTTGAATAAGAAACCTGCGGGAACTACCAGGCTGCTTCGCAGGATCACCTTGCCTGTGTCCAGGGTCATGACGCCCTCAGACTCCTCAACGGTGATGGCCGGATGACCGGCGGGAGAGAATTCGCTGCGTAGCAGATCGCTCCGGAGCAGTGCGGTGTCCAGTCTGGGGAGCGGATTCACCGGATCATAGCGACTTGAATCCAATCCGAGCATACGGTAGACCACCAGAGGTGAAGACCAGACCGAATCGGGAATGAATGACTCACTCGCGATACCGAAAGTCACACTTGTGTATTCCGGTGTTGTGCTGTGTCTTAGCAGGACAGGCCCACCCTTCGGTACGAGTTCGACCTGACCCAGGGAAGCACCGGTAACGAACACCGAGACCGGCTGAATATTGGCCAGGTCCAGGACAACGCGGTCATCATTATGTTCCCTGAGATAGCCGCTGATGCATTTGACCGGCCTCAGAGACTTGCTTATCACGCGTTGATTGTCGTAGAAAACAGTCGGCGAATAATCAAAGCGCGGGAACTCGCGGTAAATTACATCGAGGTTGGCGTTCATCTGTTCGTCGATTTCTACGAAGAAGGAATCTAAGAACTCGGGTAGCGATATTCGATCAAGTTCGCTCACATACAGAGCGTAGAACTCCGGATCGTCCAGTAGTCGTTTGCAGAAACTGTTCAGCCCGTTTCCGAAAAACTGGGAGGCGGCTATAATACAAACGATAGGCTGTCCGGCCATGGCGTCGAACCCGATCGGTTCGAGACGTGAGGTTAACGGGTTGTAGTAAAAACGAAGGTTGTGCCATGATAACGCGTGAAGGCCGCCAACAAGATCTGTCAGAGCGAGATACGAGGCCATCAACCTGACGTCGAATACCTGACCCGGGGCCAGCTCTCCGGTGCGGAACTGCTCGAGCAGGTTGCGAGCCTGCATAAACTGAACTCGCAAACCGGAATCGGCCATGACACGGTTGGACTTAAAGGCATCTATGTCAGCTGCTTCCATGGATGCGAGTCGAGTAGGGCTGGGTTCGGGCCAGAATTCGCGAACATCCTTCCAGCGAACACTTTCGTCGAACTTGAGTATGACACCTTCGCGTCTGTCGTTATGTTCGATGAGTCTTTTTTCGAAGTGTTCCTCCAGGGCGTAAATGCCGAGGTTCTTGCCGTTAAGAGATACCTCGACGAACAAGGTCCGCAACGACATGATTCCCTCACGTCGCAACAACTGGTGGAATATCCACTCGTAAATATAGTTGCGCACCTTTGGCTGGTGCAGCGAAAACTGCTTCATGCCAAACAGGGTGCTGTCTCCCCTTAGGATGACACGAAAAGACCACTTGTCGCCTTCCAGATTGTCGTGCGTCCAATCACCCTTCAGGCGAATCCTGGTTCGGTATTCGCTGTCGCCCAGCCTCAGCGCGGCCGGGACAAAATCATCCTGAGAGGTGATAAGCACTCCACTCTCCAGCGCCTGTTCGCGCTTGAAGGCCAGCTTCTGGTAGTCCCCGAACTTCACACCGATCCGGATATGCTCCGGATAGGCGGTCAAACCGCGAAGGTAGTTGGTCACTATGGTGTCAAGAGGCATTCCCTGGTGCGTACTCTGCACCAAAATCAGCCAGATCAGGCCGATCCCTGCAACCGCCATGATCGACCAGAGCAGCGGGATGGGGAGATTTGAGGTAAGCCGTCTGAGACCGAAGGAACGGCTGTGATCAGGCTCTTTGAGCTGCACCTATGCCAACCCTCGGTTGTCCACAAAGGTCACGTGAACGGATCTGTCCAGCCTCAGCAATTCGGACCTGGCGTGCTCGAGCTGTTCAAAGCTGTCAACGTCGATGAGAAAGGCAGCCTCGGAGTGATCGGAACCTTCATCCATGCGCTTCAGTTCGACGGCCCGACAGTGCCTCTTCAACACGTCAACGATTCGACTGACTTCGGGTCGATCGGAACCCTCGCCGCTCACGGTAATATGAAGATTTTTGTTTTCAGATTTGCGTGACGATCGACGGATGATGAGAATCATTGCCGCCACCAGTGCGAATCCCGCGACTGTGATCTTCCACTGACCGGCACCGCACCCGAGACCTATGGCTATGGCCAAAAACAGGTAGGACAGTTCCTCCGGTTCCTTTATGGCCGCTCTGAAACGGACGATAGACAACGCCCCAACCAATCCCAGGGAAAGGGCAAGAGAGGATTTGACGACGGTGATGATCACCATGGTTGTCATGCTGATCAGGACAAAGTTCCGAGCAAACATCCTCCGATTGGACATCGATGAGCCGTAACGTACGTAAATAAAGGCGAGGATCGAAGCCAGTATTGTCGCGAGCAGAAGGCTCAGGATAAAACCGAGGATCTCAACCTCTACACTTTGTGTCGCCAGGAATTGCTGGAAGGACTCTACTTTGCCCATGCTAACCTACCTATGATAGAACGTGACTTGCGAAGCTCATATTGAACCTGCATTCCGCAACGATTGTCTGACATCGCTTTGTGCGGTTTAACTCGAAAAAACCAGGGTGAATTATAGGACCGCCCGAGGCAAAAAGCAAGGCGTATAAAATGGCCGGTCCTCGTTTGACCTGCCCCCCCCCATATTTCGGTCCAGACTGAAAGATGGTATTTAGGTCTGGATCGAGGAAGGAGGCAGATATGGCCCGGAAATGGTACACGGTTGAGGCAATCGTCCGGATACTGTGTGAGGCTGGGGTCGAGCTGGCCGGTAGTGTAACCGTCAAGCAGGTAGCCAAGAAGCTGGATATCAACTAACAAACGTAGTACCGCACCAAACCACCACACAGTTCGCTTTGCTGTCGTCCACCGGTATCTGAAACACTGTAGACGACAAACAACTTGACGAGGATGGCAATAAGACTAACTCAGAAAGTAGTACAATAACTGATCGCTGGTCACAACGACTATCGGTCTCATTACAAATTGAAGCAATACGCGGAGGCATTACAGGCGCCCACAGCCGCCTGAATGCATACTGGACTTTAGGTGTCTCTGCTTCTCAGGCCTGCGACCATGAAACAGGGAGACAGGCATTTACAGAGTATATAAAGCGGGCTGCAGGGAATCCAGACCTAAAGAGCAATATTGCTGAGCCAAAGAGGTTTCCGGATATTCTTGAACGATAGTACAAGATTTTACACCCTGGAGCGGACCGCCTCAGGACTCTAACATGTTGTTTTCCTGTATGTTCCGCTTGTCTAAGAATACTTGTACCTGACTAGGAATCTGAATTCCACAAAAGTTCGGGGAGAGCGATGTGGGGGCCGCATTTGCCTAGTTAAGGCTGAGCCGCATCCGAAAAGTTCTGTATTTGGTAACGTCAACCCCACCTTAGGTTTTGAAAGGCCGTTCAATCTGGGCTTCTTCCATACGGTCATTTTCTAATAGGTTATATGGTCAGCCAAATCACTCGACACACCGTATTTGCCAATAATTCAACGGCAGAATCATCCATTTCACCAGTTTGCAGGAACTGGATATATTGGGTCTACGTTAAAATATCGTATAAGTCAACCGAAAGAGAAGCAACCTTGAAACCTGGAGAAACAGTCATGATGGCAATGATTCCGATGTGGGTGGCCGATATGGTCCACGCCATACTCACTGCGATCGGATTCAATGGAAATCCGCCACCGCCTTTCCACTAGGATTGGGTTGGCAGTGAGTCCATTCAGATTGTGAGGTCAGTCAATTTATTTGGCTGACCTTTTCATTTGAGTGCCGTTTTAAAGCAGTGGCTGCAGCCTCCCGTTACTCTATTGCCTTACAACGTGCTTTACTTGCTGTCGAGTGACAGATTTTCACCGGAAACCTGAATTCTACAGAAGTTTGGGCAGACTGACATTGAGGCGTCTTTAGCCTACTTAAGTCTGAGCCGCATCTGAAAGGTTCTGTATTTGGAAACGTCGACCCCGCCATTATCGGAGTTCAAAGCGCAGTTCGAGAGTTCTGGGTATTGATTAGTCAGCCCCCATAGTAATGCAGTAGAAATGTCAACGGGGAATCACACCTCGGGCCTACATTTTAAATGAGGACTATCTCTACGCTGCAACAATCTCTTGCCAAATCGGAATTGCTCTACAAATACTGTACTGTACAGCTAATTGTCGGAATCTTCCAATGATAGATATTGTGGGCAGTGTCAACAACTAGACATAAGACAGGTGGGCCTTCGAGGTCAGGGACATGCTGAAGTTTGACC
>CP070824.1:2132679-2134943 GCA_020344395.1 Candidatus Zixiibacteriota bacterium
TCAGGCAATCCAGAAGCCGCCTTCTCAGAACCGGGTCAACTTCGCCCGTCGACGGCCGATCCAAATCCTCGATGTGCTCACTCTGTAACATTGTCTTCTTTCGCAAGTTCTGGCTCTGTAAATAGTTACCTATCTTGTTTCTCAGCACCTTGTACGCCCAGGCTTCGAAATTCTCCTCTGGAGCCTCGGTCTTGAGCTTCTCCAGAATTGTGATACACGCTTCCTGAGCTATATCCTTACAGTGCTCCTCTCCTATCCTTCGTTTGGCCAGGAGCACGAATCTTACGCTCAGAGATTCGAAAAGCTGCCGCTCGGCGGCCTTATCTCCCTGCTTGGCTTTGATTACAAGATGCTGCACGAGCCTCCGCTCATTGCTTATCTGCTTGATATTACATAATATAAGACCGGTAAGGTCGATTTGTCAAGAAACTCGCAACGACCGCACATTATCCGAAATACCGTGTAATATTCCCCCCGTTCGCCAAATACTATAGTTGAGGACGGTCGAGTCAGGATAACATAGGGGCCTGCTTCCGTGGGGAGGGATTAGACCACTGCGGAAAGCATCGGCTGCCCCGATGGGAGGGTCTTGGTAGGACTACCTGGCAGGCTGTCCTCACCTATTGCACAAAAACACCTTCAGCGAATCGCCCATCCTGTCACACCCGCCACTAATACAAACTCCCCTGCGCACATTTCGAACAGACAGATGTGACATTAGTCACAAAAAAACGATCACCGCCCGTCAAAAGCGAACCTTTTTTATCTTTCCCCGTATACTCAAACTGCAAAACATCGCCCGCGGGATAGGTACCAGTTTAATACCTTGTTTTACATGCGGTATCCGGGGACAAGTGCGCCCCGATCCAGAATGACAGATACGACTTTCCGAACTCACGGAAAGCTAAGAAGGGTTTGATAGATGATGATTTTACCAACTTTCAGAAAATTACGCAGCTCCACGGTGATGGTCGCTGTCATGATAATCCTTCTGTGCTCCCTTGCGTTTGCCACCAAGACCGAACTTTTTGAACCGCAGTTCAAACCATCGCTCGAGATCTTCAAGACCGACGATGGTATCAAGGTCGACGGCAACCTGGACGATCACGGTTGGAAAAAAGCCGGACGCGCCGGCAATTTTGTCGAGCGCTCACCCGGCGAGAACGTGCCTCCGGCGGTCGAGACGGAAGCATATATCACCTACGACGAGGACAAGCTCTATGTGGCTTTTGTCTGCCACGATGATCCCTCGTCCATTCGCGCCACCATGTGCCAGCGCGATCAGTTCTCCGGCGATGACGCCATCTGCCTGCTGGTCGATACTTACGGCGACGCCGCCTGGGCTTACGAGTTCTACGTTAACCCCTACGGCGTGCAGAAGGACTACCTCTGGTCGAGTATCGCCGGCGAAGACCCCGGCTTTGACCTGATCTGGGAATCGGCCGCCAAAATCACCGATTCGGGCTACCAGGTCGAAATGGCCATTCCGTTCGCCAGTATGCGCTTCCCCAACAAAGAAGTGCAGTCCTGGAAAATCGACTTCTGGCGCAACCACCCCCGCGAAAGTTTCAAACAGTATTCGTGGGCGGCCTATGACCGCAACGAACAGTGCTGGGCCTGCCAGTGGGGTACCATCGAAGGTATCGCCAACGTCCGTCCCGGCAAAGGCCTGGAGCTTCTACCCACGGTGGTGGGCAGCCAGTTCGGTCAGCTTTCCGATATGGACAACCCCGACTCACCGTTCGATAATAGCGATCCCGATGGTGAGTTCTCCCTGGGCGGCAAATACGCGCTGTCATCTGATTTGACTCTGGAAGGGGCCTACAACCCCGATTTCAGCCAGATCGAATCCGATGCCGCACAGATTGACGTCAACACAACGGTTGCACTGTTCTATCCGGAAAGACGCCCCTTCTTCCAGGAAGGCTCCGATATCTTCCGCACCCTGTTCAACTCGTTCTACACCCGTACGGTCAACGACCCGCAATTCGCGGCCAAGCTGACCGGACGCACCGAACGAAACAGTGTCGGCTTCATGACGGCCCTCGATGAGAACACGCCGTATATGATCCCGCTCGAAGAGAGCAGCGTCCTGCTCAACAGCAAAAAGAGCGTGGTCAACGCCTTCCGCGGCATCCGCACCGTTGGCAGCGACTCCAAGCTGGGCTTTATCCTGACCGACCGCCGCTGGACCGAGGGCGGTTCCGGCTCCATTGCCGCCGTCGACTATGACATCCGCCTGTCCAACGTCTACAGCATCGACG
>CP070824.1:2135043-2137898 GCA_020344395.1 Candidatus Zixiibacteriota bacterium
GCCAACTTCCCAGGTACCACCGTGAGAACGGGCTGAACTTGTTCGCCAGTCTCAGATCGGTGCCGTGTGAAGACAGGATCATCGGAAGTTCAGGGAGGTTAGACCGGCGTGACAGGCGCCGCATAACTATACCCGCTGGAATCAGCCACTGTCCGGCAAGAATATCAACATCACCATGCTCGATTATCTGCGCCGCCTTTTCTTCGAACTTCTTCAGAAATCGGTGCAACTTCAGCGGTCCTGAGCGCCCGCGCCGATCCATATCTCCGCGATAGGCAAGAGTCTCCTTGGTTTCGTCGTCCTCGTAACGGAATCTGTGTATTTCAACTTGCCCGAAAGTCTCTTTGTCGGCGATTCCTTCGTCGTGGGGGGCAAGAATGATTGGCAGGACGCCGTGTTCGGGCAGTCTCTGAGCCAGGAGCTGCAGGAAGACGCCGGAGAAATCACCCTTATGACGCGGGTAATTGTGGGTGAGAATGAGGGCCTTGATCGGGTCGGACATGGTTTCGAAAGTAAGAAAACGTTTGTAGTCCTGAAATAGAAATTTCTGCCTTGCCGTACATCTATTATATTCGGTTAATCTGCTATGGAGTCAAACGGAATTACCGGACTCGATTTCGCTGTCGACAGCGATTTTGACGATATCCTGACCAACCCGATTCTCGATATTGCCGCCCGATTCTGGGATGCCGACAGGTACGAGGCATTTCAGGTTTGCTACCGGTCCATGCGGCGTATCGATGATCTGGTCGATGACAGAAAGGCTACCGGCCGGAAGATCACGCCGGAAGAAGCTTCCAACTATGCCCGGATGATCTCCGACTGGCTTGAGTCGATTAAACGTGGGGAAAACGGTGACCAGTTTACAGAGCAATTCTTGGAAACACGCGTCAAATACTCGATTCCTTTGTGGCCGTGGGAGCGTCTTTGCAAGGCGATGGCTTACGATCTGCACCATGACGGGTATCCGAATTTTCTGGCTTTTCTGAGATATGCCGAAGGAGCCGCCATTTCGCCAGCGGCTGTCTTCATGCATTTGTGCGGTGTGTCCGAAGCCAACGGTAACTTCAGGGCACCAACTTTCGATATCAGGAAGGCGGCCCGTCCCCTGGCTCTGTTTTCATATCTTGTACACATAATCCGGGATTTTCAGAAGGACACCCTGGCCAACCTCTGCTATTTTCCACTGGATATGTTGCGTCAGCATGATCTGAACGAGGGGGACTTGAAAGCGATTGCCGCCGATGCGTCCCCCACGGAATCCTTCCGGCAATTAGTAGGCCGCATTAAGGCGATTGCTGAGTATTACGGCGGCAGGGCCCGAGAGACAATTGACACTATCGAGCCCAGCCTGCCGCCTCGCTACCGGTTGAGTCTGGAGATCATTTATTCGCTGTACAGCCAGATTTTCGAGCGAATTGACCCGGAGAACGGTTGTTTTTCCACTGGTGAACTTAATCCAACCGCCGGGCAAGTCAAAGAAAGACTTGAGGTTACCATTCGGAGATTTTCACGGGCGGGAGATTAGCTGGACATAATCGGAAGAAAACATCACCTTGGCGGTAGTCCGTGTAACAAGTGAAGCAGTCCCGACAGCTTTTTGGTCTGCAACCCGCCGGGACGAATGTATAACTAAGTAGAGGTGGAATCATGAGAAAGGTTTTAGTCGCAACGGTAATGCTTCTGGTCGTTCTGGCCGGCACCGCCCTCGCCGACGGGTTGGCTGTAACGGTGTACAACAGCAACCTGGGAGTCATCAGTGAAACCCGTACCCTGCAGTTCGAATCCGGCCTGGGTCGACTCGCCTTTCGCGATGTTCCATCCCAGATCGACCCTGCCTCGGTCAGATTCGAGGTGGCGGATGAGCGAGGCACCGTGTCGATTCTTGAGCAGAACTACGCTTTTGACCTGGTCAAACCTGCCCAACTGTATGACAAATATGTGGATGAGCAGATTGAGCTGATCGACAAGGAGGGCAAACTCTTTTCCGGGATTCTGCTTGCCCACGGCGGCGGTTCGGTAACGCTCCAGGATCCGTCCGGAAAGGTCAAGATTGTCTCAATGGGCAATATTTCGGAGGTTAATTTCCCCGCCTTGCCAGAGGGTCTCATTTCACGGCCCACTCTTTTCTGGCTGTACCGGTCGGATCTTTCAGGTGAGCGGGAATGCGAGGTTGGTTACCAGACAACCGGACTTAATTGGTCGGCCGAATATGTTGGCGTGCTTAACGATGAAGAAACACGGCTCGGCCTTACAGGCTGGTCTTCGATCAATAATACCTCCGGTAAGACTTATAAGGATGCCAAGTTGAAGCTGGTGGCCGGCGATATCCACCGGGTCACGCCGAAAAAGGCGGGACGGGGAATGGCAATGGAGTTTATGGCTGCTGCCGTGCCTGAGGCTGGTGGTTTTGAAGAAAAGGCGTTCTTTGAATATCACCTGTATACTCTGCCGCGTACGGCCACGCTGGCCAACCGGGAAATCAAACAAATTGCCCTGTTTGACCCCGCCGAGACTTCAGTAGAGAAGATCCTCGCCTACAGTCCTGAGAAACACCCGACTCGGGTCGAGGTGGCGGTGAAATTCAGAAACTCCGAAGAGACCGGCCTTGGTATGCCACTACCGGCCGGGCGGGTTCGAGTTTTCAAGGCTGATGACGACGGCTCGCTGATCCTCCTCGGCGAAGACCGGATTCAGCACACTCCGCGCAATGAGGAACTGAAGCTGACAATCGGCACGGCCTTTGATCTGGTCGGCGAGCAGACACTCGTGCGGCAGGACAGAATATCCAAGCAGGTCGAGGATCGCGAGTTCAAGATTGAACTGCGCAATCACAAGGATGAAGACGTCACTAT
>CP070824.1:2137998-2150326 GCA_020344395.1 Candidatus Zixiibacteriota bacterium
CTTCTGAATCGCCTTGACGGCTGTTTCTACAGTGCCATATGCCGTCATTATAACCACCGGTGTGTCAGAGGAGTGCTTCTTGATCTGCTCCAACACGCTGATGCCGTCCATACCGGGCATCTTCAAATCCGTCATGACGATATCGTGCTGATCGGCGCGAAACTTGTTGAGACCGTCCTCTCCGGTAAGAGCAGCATCGCCTGAATACCCTGCTCTCTTGAGTGTCTCCATCAGGAACTCATTTACCAGTTTGTCATCGTCGATCACCAGAACTGAGTACTTCATCTCGAACACTCCGTCGATTCATTCCCGCGTGAGTCTGTAGCGTTCACGCCTCGATCCTTGTTGGCAAAAGTATAGTGAACCTTGCGCCACCTTCCTGTCTGTCATCGGCCAGAAGGTCACCGCCGTGTGCTTTGACGATCTTCCAGGCCATGGCCAGCCCAAGACCGCAGCCTCCCTGTTTGGTGGTAAAGAAGGGTCGAAACAGAGATTCCCGGGCCCGCGGCTCGATGCCCGGCCCGTTGTCGTCGATAATGATCTCGATTACTGTCTCGTCGAGCCCAAGGAGCAGCCTATTTCCGTACCGCTGAGCCGCAGATTGTCTCGGGAGTTTGCGGCAGGAGATGGTAACTACGCCGGTTCCGTCGCAGGCCTCCATGGCATTCGTGAACACGCTGTTAAGCAGCTCGCGGAACAGTCGAGAATCAAGGGCTGTCAGCAGCGGTTCTGGTGCCGTCCTTTCCGGCGGAGCAACCTCAATCCGGAAATCAGCAACCATTTCGCAGTGCTCGTGCAGAAATCCCTCCACGCAGGACGCAAGAAACTCGTTAAAATCAAGCTCCTCTTTGTGCACCTCGGCGGATCGAGTGTAGTTCAGAAGGGTTGAGACAGTATTGTTCAGACTTTCCACGCCCTGAATAATCTTATTAACGGTCTTTTGCCTGGGATCGTCTTCTTCCAGGTCACGTTTCAATAAAGCGGCGAAACCACCAATGCCGGCCAGCGGGTTTCTCACCTGGTGAGCTATGGTGGCAGCCATCTCACCAAGAGCAGCAAGGGTATTCAACCGCGCTATCTCGGCTTCCATCTTCTTAACTCGCGATAGATCGTGGAAGACCTCTACCGCCCCCATCGCACGGGCATCCTCGGTGCGCAAGATGGCGGTGGATACAGACAAATGCAGACAACTGCCGTCCATCAACTCCACTGTTTTCTCCACCGTATCAACGGTCTGTCCGGTCTCCATGGCTCTCAGGGCGTTAGCCTCCCGGGGTGTTCCCGGTGGGATCACTTCGCGGTAAGGGAGTCCGACGGGGTCATCCCCCGGAATTCCCAGCAGTGCCGAGGCGGCAGGATTGAACTGTGTAATGAGACCGTTATGGTCGATCGCGATCACACCGGCCGAGATGGAACTGAGAATGCTGTCAAGGAATTCGGTAACGGCCAGATTCCGCCTGGTTACCTCGACCAATTGCCGGTTCGTTTCGGCCAGCTGGTCGTTCTGCTGCTGGAATTCCTCTTTCAGTTCGATGTACTGACGCTGCAGGCTGTTGATAATGCGATTAAACGAAGCGTAGGATTCAGTGAATTGAGCAACTTCACCAATCGCGCTATCTGCCTGCGATGTATATACTTCCTGCTGCTTATCCATCACGTGTCACATCCTTGTGTCACGTGATGCTATTTGACATGGGAAAAATTTTCAACAAAAACTTGGTCAGAAATAGCTGGCAATCTCGTTGGCGATGTTGTCAATGTGGGAAATCTGATCGGCTTTTTCAGCTTCGATGACAGCCCGGGGCATCCCATATACCACGCAGCTCTCCTCGTTCTGAGCGATGACGACCCCACCTTGATCATGGATTTTGGTGAAACCATCGATGCCGTTTGAGCCCATTCCAGTAAGGACGACACCCATAGCCGAACCTCCATAGGCCTCCGCGACACTGAGCATAGTCACATCTACACAGGGTTTATACAGAGTATCCGCGGGGGCATCAAAGACCTCAACAGTCGAGGTGAAACCACGTTTCTTTACAATCATCTGCCGGCCGCCCGGCGCGATGAGCACGGTACCGGGTTCAACACGCTCCCCCCCTGCCGCCTCCTGCACCGACATTCGGGACATTCCGTCGAGTCGGTCAGCCAGCGACCTGGTGAAGGTCGGAGGCATATGCTGAGCCACGATGATTCCGGCGGGCAGGCTTCGTGGAAGCTTCGGAATTACTTTCTGTAGAGCAGGTGGACCTCCGGTGGAAGATCCGATGGCTATCACGCCGATGGGCTGCGGATGGCAGCGTTTTTCGGGAGAGTCAGAATATGGACTATTTCCCTTTTCAGTTGCCGCATCTTTCGCCCAACGCCCACTGCTCGCCTTGCCGAGACGCCGGAACCGTGACATCAGAATCGTCCTGCGGCTCGCTATGTCTTTGATCTTAGCCAACAGGTCGTCCTTGATTTTAATGATATCCAGACTGACGTACGACATCTGCTTGGGGATGAAGTCGACAGCGCCGAGTTCGAGCGCCTCCAGAGTAGCCTGAGCACCCTCGGTAGTCATCGAAGCGACCATCATGACCGGCATGGGGTTACTGGCCATGATTTCCCTCAGAGCCGTCAACCCGTCCATTCTCGGCATTTCGATGTCCATGGTGACCAGATCCGGTTTCAATTGCCTGGCTTTCTCGACGCCCTCCTGGCCGTCTCGAGCCGTGCCGATCACCTTGATGGCCGGGTCCGACTCCAGCATCATGGTGAGCGCTTTGCGCATAAAGGCGGAGTCGTCAACCACCAGAATTCTGACTGTCTGTTCTGAGGAAGTCACCTGTGTCAGTCCTGCTTTGAAGACACCCTTTTGGCAACGTTGAAGAGCCCGGGGAGATCGATGATGAGCCTGATGCGTCCGTCCCCCAGAATCGCGGCGCCAGCGATTCCCTCTGTTGCACCTAGGTACTGATCCAGTGACTTCATAACGACCTCTTCCTGACCCAGGAATCGGTCAATATTGATGCCAAGCTTTCGGTTAGCCAGGCCGACGACCACGACGTACGGTTTCTCGGTCATCAGAGGCCCCGGGGCAACATCGCCCAGAATCCGGCCGAGATTTATAACAGGTATTACTTCGTCACGCAGACGCATAACAGGACGCTGATTCACTTGATGCATAGTCACCTGAGCTGTCTTTACGGTCTCGTGCACAGATGACAGCGGTAGTATGTATACTTCGTCGTCGGACTCGACCAGCAATCCCTGGACAATGGCCAGGGTGAGAGGAAGCTCAATTGTAGTCGATGTTCCCACGCCCGGAGTGGAGTCAAGCTCCACGTGGCCGTTGAGCTTCTCAACATTGGAACGGACAACATCCATACCCACTCCCCGACCGGAGATATCCGATACCTGCCTGGCCGTCGAAAGGCCGGCTTCAAAAATATATTGAAATACTTCCCTGTCAGCGAGTTCCCGGGCGTCCGACCGGGACAGTGTGCCGCGGTCAATGATTTTTGTCCGAATGGCTTCGGCGTCCAGACCGCGACCATCGTCGTCGATCTTTATTACGATGTTCGAACCCGCCTGGTATGCGCACAGCTTGATGACTCCCTTTCGCGCCTTGCCTGCGGCTTCTCTCTCGGCGGGGTTCTCAATGCCATGATCGCAGGAGTTTCTGATTATGTGAACAAGGGGATCGCCGATTTCTTCAATGACGGATTTATCAAGTCCAGCGTCCTCGCCGGTCATATGAAGTTCTATTTCCTTGCCGCAGTCTCTGGATAGATCACGGACCAGACGTGGGAATTTGGTGAAAACCTTTCCGATCGGTTGCATCCGCATTTTCATAACAGCCAGTTGAAGCTCGGTGGTGATATAGCTTACGCCGGCGACTGAGCGGCTCAGGCTTTCGTGCACATCAAGTGTCTCGTCATCCCTGGTGACCTCACCGGCTGATTGGATCAGCGCGTTACGTTCGAGCACGAGTTCGCCCATAAGATTCATCAGCGAATCAAGCCTTGCCACATCCACTCTGATCGTCTGCTCGCCGGACCTCTTATCAGAAGACACCTCCCGGTGCAACTGCTCAGGTCTGCCCAGCGCATTGCCGCTCGCGGGGGACGGGACGGCTAAACCGTCCGCGTCTCCGAACTCTACCTGCATCCGAGTCGCCTCCCCGTCCTCCTGGCCCTTGAGGCCGCCTTCGAGGCGCGCGAGGATGCGGCTCAGGTCAAGTTCCTCCGACTTTCCTTCCCGTACATGATCAAGGAGAACCTTCAGCAGATCGACTGATTCAAGCAGGATATCCATTATGCCAGGCGTGACCACCATTTCAGATTTCCTGAGCTTGTTAAGAATGTCCTCCATCTTGTGCGTCAGGCAGGTCACCTGCTCCAGACCGAGAAAACTGGACGTCCCCTTTATTGTGTGGGTGGCCCGGAAGATCTCATTAAGAAGTTCCAGATCATCGGGAGATTTTTCGAGCGTAACGAGATTGTTGTCAAGCGAAAGAACCAGCTCGTCGGATTCCAGAAGGAAATCGCCGATTATTTCCCTCATCTCGTCCAGTTCATTGACCGGAACATCGCCTTCCTTCGGCATAGGATTCAATCCTTATTCATGGATGCCACGGGACTTATCGAACAGTTGATCAATGTCGTGCTGATCGGCCTTCTTATCGGAATAATCCGCCTTGGGGTCAAACGCGTGTTGCTTCTTGTCGGGCGAGGCGTTGGCCTCAACCGGCATCTTCACGTCGGAGGCGGTCGGGGACTCGACATCGAACACCGATATAATGTTCTGCAGCTTACTCTCTATATCCTCCAAAAGGGCTGCGGCATGGTCAATCTGCTGGCTGGTGATATCCTGGAACTGAAGAGCGTCCATTATTGTGTAGGTATCATTGAGGTTGGTATTTACTTGTTGCGAAATCTTGTCCAGCATGTTGTGGACTTCATCCAGATTGCCGGTCTCAGCTTCCTTCTTGACCTCGATGATTATCCCCTTGATTTCTTCGTCCCGCTGTGTGATTCGTTCCACCATGTCAATCATATGATGTGTAACTGCTTCCGTCTGCTCGGTGCCTTTGTCGAGTTGATCGGTCGCCTGAGGAACTTTGCGGTGAAATTCCTGAATTGGATTGCGAATCAACCTAAAACTCTCTACCAGACCGGACACCGACTTCCAGAGTTCGAGGATTTCATGCTGTATCTTTGACTGAGCATTGTTTGTCGCTTGCATGTCTTACTCCTTTAGGATCTCGAAATCACTCGCTCAGGACCTGCTGAATCTTGTCTTTCAACGTTTCCGGCGTGAACGGCTTGACGATATAGTTGTTGACCCCAGCTTTCATCGCTTCGACGATGTCATCTTTTACCGATCTTGTTGTGACCATAAGGACAGGCAGGCTCTTGTATTCGTCCATGGATCGCAGCGTGGTTACAAACGACAGACCGTCCATTTCAGGCATGTTCCAGTCTGTGATCACGAAGTTGAAGTCCTCGACCTTGAGCTTGGCCAGGGCATCTTTACCGTCTGTGGCCTCACCAACATCCTGGTAGCCCGCCCTTTTCAGGGTGTTGATGATTATGCGTCGCATTGTCGGGCTGTCGTCAACGGCAAGAATCTTGAGGTCAGTCACGTTGGCTCCTTACGCTGTAAATCAATCGATGAAACATCTCACAAGAGTTTATTCACTTCATCGAGCAAGTGGGTTGGGTTGAAGGGTTTTACCAGATACGAAGTGGCGCCGGCTTTCATCCCGCGCACGCGATCCTGGTCCTGGTTTTCGGAAGAGAGTATGATTATTGGTGTCGCATGGTATTTCTCGTTCTGCCGTATGGTTTCTATCAGGCCGTATCCATCCAGGTTGGGCATATTAAGATCCGTAATTACCATGTCGATGCCATCATCCAGATTCGACAGTTTTTCTATTGCATCCATTCCGTCACAGGCGGTCACCACCTTGAACCCGCGATTCTTCAGGGAAAACGCTACAAACTTGATCACTGTCGGAGAATCATCAACTACAAGTATTGTCTGGCTCATACAACCTGCCTGTACCTCTTATTCACGCCTTCAGGTTCGTGCCGTCACCGGCTTTATCTTGCTGAGCAGATCAAGGGCCCGCTGAGCACCTCCGGATGCGCAGGCCAGGATTTCTTGTGGCGGTGTTGTTTTGCGGGGCTGACCAGCCACCCCGGCCACTTCCTTCTGATAGACCAGGGCATTCTTGAGATAGACGAGTTTAAAGGCCTTGGATATTCCGTGGAGTGTTTCAGAGTGCCCGATGAAGAAGTACCCGCCTGGATTCAGAGCATTGTAAAACCCGCGCACAAGTTGCTTCCTGACGCCATCGGAAAAGTAGATCATTACGTTTCGGCAGAAGATAGCGTCCGCGGCACTGATGACATAGCTCTTGCGTGGTTCGTTTAGATTCATATGCGAAAACTTGACCAGAGCCTTCACTTCCGGTTTCACGCGGTATGAATCACCGAGCTTCGTGAAGTACCTGTTCAAAAACTCCGGTCTTACATTTCGCAGCGTCATACCCGCATATTCGCCCTGCCGGGCCTTGCGGAGGACCGCCTCCGATATGTCATTGGCGATTATCTCAACCGTAAAGCCGGGATAGGACTTCAGCCTTTCGAGCATTATCATCGCCAGAGTATAAGGTTCTTCGCCGGTGGAACAGCCAGCCGACCAGATCTTGACGTGCCTTGAAGCCGGTGATTGGAGCTTCTTTTCAATCAGAGCAGGGAGAACCTCCTCCGAAAAACAGTGCAGTTGAGGCTCGTTGCGGAAGAAACTTGTCTCATTGGTCGTCACCAGCGTCATGAGTCTGTTGAATTCTTTCAGAGAGACATCATATTTGACGTGGTAGAAATAGTCCCGGACGGTCTTGATCCCGAGGTCAGCCATTCGCTTGCTCAGGCGATTTCTCACCAGGTATTCTTTGTTCTCGCCGAAGTATATCCCGGATCTCTCATGGATAAAATCCCGAATCATCATGAATTCTTCACGAGTCATCTCCATGTCGTTATCCGCGCTTCCAACCATGCAGCACCCTTTTCGGTTCGTATTTTCAGGCCCCGAGGCTGTCAGCCTGTATCTCTTTCACTGAGTTTCTGTTCAATAGTCTTGTACAGCTGGTTGATGTTGAACGGTTTGACAATGTAGTCTGCTACCCTGGCTCTCAGGGCCTGAACGGCCGAATCAACGGATGGATATCCGGTCATCAGCACCACCGGTATTTGAGGATAGTCGGCCTGGACCCGACCGGCGAGATCAAGCCCGTCCATCTCGGGCATCTTTATATCTGTCAATACTAGATCTATTTTCTTGTCTCGAAGGATTTCGAGCGCCTTTCCCGCATTGTCGGCGACCGAAATTTGCCAGCCTTGACCGCTGAAGAAATCATACAGCAGATCGCGGATGAGCAGTTCGTCATCGACTACCAAGATCGATGGATTGTCCACTATTTATCCCCCTTAATTTTCGATATGGCCATTGACGCCGCCTCTACAAGATCCTTGTTTTTTTCGCGCATCAGGTCACTCAGGGCCGGCACGGCTTGTTCATCTCCCAGCACTGCCATCGTCTTGGCTGCCGCGATCCTGATGATATCCGAATCGTCTTCCAGATATGGCAACAGGTACGCTGCATGATCTGCAACGCCCATCTCGCCGATGCACGTAATGCAATGGTACCTGACCCACAGGTCCTGATCATCAAGACACGGCCTGATGTCGTTCACAGCTTCGGAACCCTTAAGAGTGACAAGAGCCGAGATGGCGGCTTTTCGAACGGCCGAGTTTTCATCGGTAAGAGCGAGCCCTATGGGCTCCGTGTCTATCTGTGTACCCATGCGCGAGAGTGAGACTATGGCAGATTTGCGTACTCCGGCATCCGGGTGGTTAATCGCCTCCGTCAGGGGTTTGATGACACTTGTTTCCCCCAGCCAGCCCAGGGCGGTGACAGCCAGGCGCTGGCGCACAACATCGTCGTGGTGCAGGTCGGCGGTAAACTTGGCAACTACCCTGGTACCTCCAATGATCACCAGGGCACCGACAGCGGCCTCTCTTACATCGGGATACTTATCATCGAGACCCTTCAGAATGTTGTCTACGTGGTCCTCTGTGCTCAGCCACCCCAGAGCGGCGTACGCAGCTGTGCGCACGTGGCCGTTGGGATCCTCTGTCATTTGTATCAGTTTCGGAACCGCCCCGCTCCATCCGCTGATCCCCAGCAGGTGAGCAACGCGCTGTCGGACCTCAGGGTCCTCATCCCCGACGTATGGTATCAGTTGATCTGCAATCTGATCGTCAATCATCAGCCTGAGAATATCCAGGAGCTTCTGTTTTACAGTCTTTGAGGCCGAGGCGAGTTTTTTGAGGACCAGCACCGCTGCCGTATGCCCAACCTCACCCAGCGACTCCTGAATTTGCTTAAGCCGCTCGTCATCGACGTGCTCTATGACGTCCAGGAGACCTTCCACAACATCTGATCCATACCAGTGAGTCAACCGGTCCAGGGTGAAATCTGTTATCTCCTCGTCGCGGCTTTTGATTCCGTCAAAGAGAAAATCTGTAAACTTGTCCAATGGAAGGTCATAGTCAGCGCGGCCGCGATTCTTGTTGCTGATGGTGATTATGGCTCCCAGAGCAGCTTCGGCAATACTATTGTCAGGAGAATCGAGGTATGGCACAAGTGATGTGATGGATTCAACTTGACCGATGTAACCGATCGCTTCAAAAACCGCAAACCTGACCATAGGGTCGTCCACCTCAAGGTAGTCAATCAGATGGGTGAGGACAGATGAATCCCCTATCTTACCAAGAGCTTCAATTGCCTGCAGACGCGCATCGTTATCCTTCTCACAGACAGCCAGGAGAGGTTTGATGGAATCGGCTGATCCTATTTCACCCAGCGCTTCGGCTGCCGAGCAGACAACATTGGCGTTTTCATCCCAGAGTTTGTTGCTGATGGCTTCTGCAGCCCGCTCGTCCCCTATCAGGCCGAGCACGTCGACGATGAATTTCCGTACGTCTTCGTCATCGGTATCAATATTTCGAAGGAGCGCTGGCACGGCGGCAGAACCGATTCTCACCAGTATCTCCGAGGCCAGGTTCCTTGTCCCGATGTCCTCGTTGGCAAGAAAACGGATGAGCAACTGTGAGGTTGTATGGCCGCCGATCTTGGCCAGATGATCAGCGGCCAACTCTCGGATCCCGAGGTCCTGGTCCTCCAGAGCCAGGACCAGACCAGCCACTGCTTCGTCCTGCGTGTAGCTGCCGAGTTCCTTGACCGCTTCTTCCCTCTGATAGAAATCCGGCGACTGCAGCTTGGCCAGCAATCCACCTATACGTTCAACCACATCATGCATTGATCGCCCCTTTTCTATATCTCAGGTCCCGCACTCGTCAGCTCGCCGAAACCGTCTGAAATGATGCCAGGGCTTCATCTTCAGTCGGGAAAACCTCGAATATATGTGAGAGCTGCGTGATCTCAAAGATCTCCTGAACGTAGCTGGCCAGGTTGGACAGGGTGAACCGTCCCTTGAGCAGGCGTACTTCTTTCATGATCGAAACCAGTGAACCCAGACCTGAACTATTGATGAATTCCACCTCGGCCATATTCATGTGCACGTAGGTTCGGTTCTGCCCGAAGAGCTTTTTCACTTCTTCTTTGAGCGCCGAACCACTGGCCAGATCGAGTCTTCCGGACAGATCCAGGACCATCACCGATCCGCATTCACGCACCGCAATTTCCATGACTTCCTCCAGACATTTATGTTATCTTCCCTTGTTCCTCTTTGTTCCGTTCAAATGAGATTGAAACCACCAGGGCTCCGTCATCATCCTCCCGAAAAAGCGCGCGATCGGCGTAGTGCTCGATCAGATCGACCCCGCGCCCGTTTTCAGCCAGCGGCTCCGGAGGTTTCCGCCGGCGAATTCTGGCGAGTCCTCCGGATCCCTGGTCTGTTATATCGGCAGTTACGACGGTTTCTTCCACCTGCACGCCGACTTTCACCAATCTGCTCGGGTCTTGATTGTTGCCGTGCATTACGGCGTTCGTGAAGGCTTCGGAAACAGCCAGCCTCAGGTGCTCGGCAATCGTCGGCTCGATTCCCTGTTGTGCAATAACACGGTCCAAATCGTCGAGCATCCTATCTGAAACCTCGACCTTGGAGGGATAAATGAAGGTATATTTGACCATTCTAATCTATCGCCACCTGTAGTACTGTGAAATCATCGTGTGATTCCTCACTGGCTCCAACCGTGAACCGGTCAATCCGGTCCTTGACCTTCAAACAGAAATCCCGGGGTGGTAATCCGATTTGGGCGCTGTAGACCTGCTCTACCTGTTCGCGGCCAAACATAGTTCCATGAACATCCTCTGCCTCAGTAAGGCCATCCGTGAATAAAAGCAGCCTGTCGCCACTGCTGAGAGCCCGCTCGCCCTGCAGAAAACGAATTCCGGAGAACTGACCCACAATCGGCCCGCCGTCGGATAACTCCTCAATTGCTGCCCCCTGATGATTCCAGAAAAGTCCCGGGATGTGACCACCGTTGCAGTAACAGAGTTTCATGCTGTCAATATCGAAGTCGGCAAGAAAGAGGGTTACAAACATGTCCCGGTCCTTGATGATCTGCTCTGACAGGACATCGTTGACTCGTGCGGCCAGATCGGCAACCGGTATTGACGGTTCGGTGGTCACAACGGACTTGATTATTCCGGAGCAGGCTGACATCACGAGGGCCGCTGGCACACCCTTGTTCGATACGTCTCCCAGGACCACCAGGAATCGACCTTCGTTGATCTTCAGTATATCATAGAAATCGCCGCCGACTTCTCGGGCCGGGATAAAGACGGCTCCGATCTGAGCACCACCAACCTGCAGATCGGTCTGTGGCAGAATTGTCTCCTGGACCTGCCTGGCCACGGCCATCTCCTGTTCTATTTTCTGCCGACTCAGCCTCTCACTCATCATGCGGGAGTTATCGATAGCAACAGCGACAAAATTCAGAAGCATACTCAGGACCTCCCGGTCCTCGTCCGAATAGGCACCGCCGTCCGTCTTGTTGATTATTACGATAACTCCCAGACATTTGTCCATCGTCTGTATGGGCATAGCCAGAACGGAGTCGATCTTGATCCCTTCGTCGGATCTGATCTGAAGGTTGGAGAGTATTAAAGACTCTTTTCGATCAAAACAATAGGTCGCCACATCAAGATCATCCTGATAATGAAGTGACTTGACAAAGTCCCCGCCGACACCCCATGACGCCTTGGTCACCAATTCATCATTCTCATGAATCATCATAAGCCCCACTTCGCCCTCGACCAGGCGGACGGCCATGTCCATGACGACGGACAGGACGGCATCAATTTCCTGAATTCGGGTGATGACCGCTCCCATCATGGCCAGATCGCTTAACTGCGCCCGGGTGGCCGCCAACTTGCCGTGGAGTTCTTCTACTTCCGAGCTTTGTTTATGCGTTGTCGGCATGCCCTAAATATCGGCAGGATACCCCAAATCACTTAGCCCGCATCGACTTAGCACCCCAAATCGCCTTGCAAACGACTCAACTGCGCCGGAACTTCAGGCGTATGGGAACACCCTCGAAACCGAAGTCGGCCCGCAACTGATTGGCCAGATAGCTGACATAGGAACGATCTATCAGCTTGGGGTGGTTGGCAAAAAACACAAACGTGGGCGGTGAAATCTCAGATTGTGTGACGTACTTGAAGCGGATGTACTTCCGATTCCTGGCCGGCGGTTTCTTCCTGGCATAGACTTTCTTCAGGAAATCGTTCAGCTCCGATGTCGGAATACGACGTCGGTTTTGCTCGTGCACATCGTTCACCTTTGACATGATCCTGGTAATTCGCTGACCCGTCAGCGCGGAACAGAAAACCATGGGGATGAAAGATAATCTGGCCAGGTCCCGGTTGATCTCCGCCGCAAACCGGTCGGCGGTAAGACTGTCTTTTTCGACCAGGTCCCATTTGTTGACCGCCAGGACAGCGGGACGCCGACTTTCTATGACAGAGGCCAGAACCCGCTGATCCTGCGCCGTCATCCCTTCCGAGCCGTCTATAAGTACCACCCCCACATCACAGTCATCGATGGCCTTGTTGGAACGCAGGTTGGTGTAAAATTCAAGGTTCTCCCGGACCTTGAACTTGCGCCTGAGCCCGGCCGTGTCAACCAGCAGGTATTTTTGACCGTCGAGTTCATACGGCGTGTCAACCGCGTCCCTGGTGGTGCCGGCTTTCTCCGATACGATCAGCCGGTCCTCGCCCAGCAGCTTGTTTATGAACGACGACTTGCCCA
>CP070824.1:2150426-2153589 GCA_020344395.1 Candidatus Zixiibacteriota bacterium
GGTACTCGTCCCGCATCAGGGGACTCTTCGGCATAAAGGCGGAAGCGCAGGTCGGTCGGCTTAATCTGACCGCTATTGCCTCGCAGGAGAAGGGATCCACGGAGCGGGCGACTTTCACGGCCACCGGCGAGGAGAACGCGGTCCACCTGCGCGACTACGAGTATATCGAGCGGAAGATATTTGACCTGGGGCTTGAGCGAGACGGGCTGCTGGCGAACGATGTTATCACCGAGTTGTACATCTATCGGTCCGATGACACTTATAATCCCAATCCCGAGGCAGTGCCGGCCAATCTCTGGGTCGACCCGGACGATCCAGGAGGCTTTCCGGCCGAAGACCGGAAGAGTAGCGGTGAGCTCGAGGTGGTGCAGATAGACCCCGAGCAGTATTCCTTCTACGATGACCCGGACAGGAACCTGCACTATGTGGTGTTCAATTACGCCACGGACAAAGAGAAGTATCTGGGATACTTCATGAAAGTAGCCAGGGGCACCGATACCCTGACCTTTGGAGATATCAGCGACGACTCTCTGTACAACCTCAAACTAATGGCCTATCCGGCTGCTCTGGCCAACCCCGATCAGGAAACGTGGCAGTTGATGTGGCGGAACTGTTACCCCATCCCCCAGGTAATCAACATCGACGACATCAACGTAAAGATCTTCAAAGGTCTGGACGGAACCGAGAACAATCCTTCCAACCGGGATATACAGGAAGTTGGTGATCGTGCGGCCAGTTATATCGAGATTCTCGGTCTTGACCAGCGCAACACGTCGGATCAAAGGACCCCGGACGGTTTGCTGGACGGCTATCAGGATGTTTTTAGACCGGAATGGGGACTTCTACTCTTCCCGAACCGTCGTCCCTTTGATTCCGACACGACCTTCGAGCGAGCTGACGGCATTTCCACCCCCACGCTGGCGGTAAGAGTTCCGACCATTTACGACTACTCGTCCTCGATCAAGAAGCGCGAGGTCTCCGAGTACTATATCAAGTTCATAACCAAGACCCGCAGCGCCATTATCAAGCTCGATCGAGCCAATATCATTGAAGGGTCGGAGACGATTACGTTAGATGGCGACAAGCTGGCCCGGGGTACGGATTACCAGATCAACTACGATATCGGCAGGGTGACATTGCAGACGGAGCGGGCATCCGATCCCAATGCCAATATCAGTATTGACTATGAGTACGCTCCCTTCTTTGCCGTCCAGAAGAAATCACTTTTCGGCGCTCGAGCGGAGTACGAGTGGAGCAAGGACTTCAAGCTCGGGTCTACGGTACTCTACAAATCGGACAAGACCCAGGAACGCAAACCCAAGGTAGGGGAAGAGACGGCGCGGATGGTGGTTCTCGACGGTGACATGAGTTTGAAGCTCCATACCAATTTCATGAGCGACATGGTCAACGCCATGCCGCTGGTGGAGACGGAAGCGCCGTCCAGTATCGGCATTCAGGCCGAGGTGGCTCAGTCGCGGCCCAATCCCAACGTCAATAATGTCGCCTGGGTGGACGATTTCGAGTCAGCCCAGGATAACCTGTCGCTGAGCACAATTCGTACGCGATGGACAAAGGCGTCCGTGCCACAGCCAATCACAAATGTTGGTTACGAACAGGGTCGCCTGCTCTGGCACACACCCAGGGAATTGCGATCGGTGGATGACATCTATGACCGCGAGTCGGCTCAGGGCGAGGGATCGGTACGCACCTTGCGGCTTATTTTCAGGCCGTTCAATTATGGCAATACCGATCCGGATGCGGTGGCACCGTCGTGGGCCGGCATCATGCGCTATTTCGGCTCTGCGGTGGACTCCAAGCGGGCGCAGCTGTTCGAGATTCGTTTGAGGCCGGGGCAAAATACCAGGGCCAAAATCCATCTGGATTTCGGGGTGATTAACGAAGACGTCAATGGCAACGGACTGGCCGACACCGAGGACAGGAACGGCAACAATGTTGTCGACGTGGAGGGGGATGTTAACGAGGACGTTGGATTGGACGGTCTCCCGGACGTGCTCGAAGAAGGGTACGATGCAGTAAACAACCCCGATCCGGAAGGTGACAACTGGTATTTCCAGGGCGAAGGAAAATGCCCGCTGCCCAACTGCAATTCCATTGACTGGGACAGCGATGAATGGTATTACGAGTTTCTTAATGGCACGGAGGGCAACAGGCGTGACCCGTCGGTTATCGGCCTGCCCGACCAGGAAGCCCTGTCCCGGGGTTTCGGCTTTGAACAGAATGACGCCTACTTTTCGTACGTGCTCGATCTGGGCATGTATCCGGACTCTTTCAAGGTAGAGGGTTCGGAGAAGAACGGCTGGGTGACTTATCGCATTCCCATTCGCGACTCGGCCGCGGTGGATGAGTTCGTGCGATCGGCCGACGCTCTCACGCCCGCCTGGGATAAGATCCGCCATGTCCGAGTCTGGTTCGAATCCGACATGACCCAGGACACGCCCGACACGGTGGAGATTGCCGACTGGTATTTTGTCCAGTCCAACTGGCAGGACTCGGTGATATTCGGCCCCGATCAGGTGATAAGTCGAACCGCTTTTGTGGTGGCCGAGGTCAGCGATGATGAAGATTCGGCATTCGTTCCGCCGCCCGGGGTTGAGGCTTACAAGGATCCGACCACTAACGTGACGGAAGCCCAGCGAGCGCTGCTTATGGACTTCGAGAATCTCCGCCGCGGCGATTCCTGCCTGGCCACCAAGGATCTACTGACCGTCGACCGGTATTCAGGATATCGCCGGATGGAGATGTTCGTCTACGGGAATTACGACGATCTTGCTGACACCGGCAGCGTACAGTTCTTCTTCCGGCTGGGTCAGGATGCCAGGAATTACTACGAGTATTACGCGACGATCTATGACGGGTGGGACTCGCGGAATCATGTGGACATCGACTTCAATGCCATTACGGCGCTGAAGGACAGCGTTCAGAAGACGCAGCAACCGGTGCTTGAGGTGCGGGCGGATGACGGTGAGCACTACCGTATTTTCGGCAATCCCGATGTAAATAAGGTGCGTTATTTTGCCGCCGGCCTGGTGAATGTTCATTCGGACTCCACCCGGGAGATCAGTGGAGAATTCTGGATAGACGAGTTGCGGGTTACGGATGTGCGTCGGGATGTCGGAACGGCGGGCCGGCTGACGGTGAACGG
>CP070824.1:2153689-2168582 GCA_020344395.1 Candidatus Zixiibacteriota bacterium
GTATCGCGTCCAGGCAGGAGATCATGTCGAAACGAAGAAGATGTTGCTTTTGAAATAGGAAGCAAACTGCGATCAGGATATGGTCACAATGATCTGTGGAATATGGAACAGGGCCATTCACACGATGGTTGCTGGCGGAGACACGTTGACCATATTTAGTAACTGCATTCCGCGGGCAAGTCTCAGTGGATCTTACATCACATCAAGAAACGGCGGAACAATACAACCCAGAGCATCAGCCCCAGTCCGAAATTCGTATGATTAACGAGACTGGTAACGATGTAGGGTGATCTCCTTGACGCTTTCGAAGCCAGGAAACCAAACCCAAGGCTTGGATACAACCACAGCCACGGCAGGAGCACCGTTGCTATTCCGAATATCAGAGGCATCCACGGCTGATGGCGAATTGTCGGCAATTTCAATTCGAGGTAAAGATAGATGCCCGCCAGAACGATTCCGATCAGGTAGTGAGACAATAATGCGGCTGATTTTTCATTATTCAATGCCGGTGTTGTGTGGATATCCTCGTGTATGAACTTTCCCTTGAACATATAAAGAGCCCAGCGACCGACAGCCTCAGGTCCTATGGGCGGACGGATAATTTTCGTCTTTGCCAGGCGAACCGCCAGTAAATCCATGAACAGGGTCGCCACAACACCCATCAAAATCATTTCTACGAAGTTGATCATTCTTCTTTTCTCGTTAAGAAGCTGACTGGCTATGGACTCTTGTTCTAAACTCTGGTACAAGCTGCACCCAGTCAATTAGTATTTTATTGAGCGCACAGGGAGCATTAGAGTCTGAGCGGACTCATGTGCAGAACAGACGTCAAACGTGACACTATTCAGGACATGCTTTGGTCACAATGTGCTGAAAAGGCGTGTGCGGCGGGACAAGTAAAGCGTTCGATTCGCTGCATCTTTGTCGGGACAACTGATTACAAGAAAGTAGACTACAGGGCCGGAGGATGCCGAACAGGAGAGATGGGATAAGGCTTGAGATGGCTTGCTCAGGCCAGCATAACCGACTCAGGATAAATTAACACTTCTTAACACAACAGATTACCGCATTGAACGTAGTTTGGTGCAATAACCATTTTCAACAGGATGTGAAAGGCATGCTTGGAAAAAGATAGAGACTCAAACCTGGGAGGTTCCGTTATGAAGAAAGTGAGACTGTCTGTGTTGGCCGTCATGGTCATTGCTGTAATGTGTGGTGGCTATTCCTTCGGGTCCGATGCGTCTGCCGCACAGGAGTGGGCCTTTGAGATGGAAAAGGTCTGGGAAATTCAGCACATAGGGGAAGATAAGTTGTTGCGTCCGGCGGAGCCGCGTGTGGCTGACGACGGTACCCTGTATTTCCATGATTTCGAACGGCATTTGAGTTACATTATTGACGGCGATGGCAAGCTGGTCAGCGCGTTTGCTCCACGGGGCAGCGGCGAGGGGGAGGTGTCCATGTACATTAACTGCTTCACAGCTGGTGGTCATGTGGTCGTCTGTGCCATGGACAAACTTCATTTCTTCACCAAGCAGGGGAAATTTGTCAAGGCTGTGTCCAACAATCCGTTTGTTCGTTTTCCGCTGGCGTTCAAAAACGAGAATGAGTTCTGGGTGGCGCCTGGTGCGTTGGGAGATGCCCCGGAAGGTTCAGCGGTGGTGACTCATGTCAATCTGGCGACCGGCGAAGAAACAACGGTCCACGAATTCGCACGTTCAGAAGTAGAGAAAAGACCAACCGGGGGTGGCGTGGTGGTCGGTTTGACGCCACAAATAAAGATGGGTTTTGACAGCAAGTCTGACCGGGTTTACTTCGGCAAGAACAGCGACACCGTGGTTTACCGACTCGCCGGTAACGATGGCAAGGTCGAGTCTTTTTCATTCACCGGAGTTCGCCATCCGGTCACAGAGACGGACAAGAGGAACCATTTCGCAAGGTTTAACGTTCCGGAAGAACGATTGGTGACTATGATCGGGGTGCTTCCTGACCAGATGGCCTACTACCATCGGATCGAAATTATAGATGGTCTGGTATACCTGCTCAGTACAAGAAGAATTGGCGACGGGCAGACAGGGCTGGACGTCAATGTTTTTTCCCCGGATGGTCAGCATCGGTACCATGGCCGGATTGATGTTGAGGATGGGTGGCATATTTCCGGTCCTGATAACCTGCAATTGGCTCGTGGATCTGTGTACGCCGTGCAGCAGAACGACGCAGGGGTCAAGAAAATCGCCAAATACAAGGTAGACCTCCCTCAATAGTGAGTTATTGAGCCCTACGCAGAGGGTTCGGCGGAAAAATTAAGTTTCCTCGCCTGAGGATACCCGGCTTGGTCACAGTGTGACACACAAAAGAAACCAGTAAAGACGGTCACAATCAGCCACAATTCGGCGTAAGTAATTGTGTCACAATCCGATTATGAGGTTCGACTTCTCCCGCCTCCAGGTTATTGTGTCAGCATAAGTTAAAGCCACATGAGGGGCCGGATCCATCGCCTATTCCCCCAGTAACTCGTCTATCTCGCCGAATGTCACGCAGTAACTTACTTCGGTTGTGGACACAATTTGGTCACAGTCTTTCAGAACTCTTTCGTTAGACGAATGATATATTCTGGTTCCTGATAGCCTTATGAATAATAAGCGGGTAGTCAGCTTGCACGGATGTCTGCAAAACCCGATCCCTGAATGGAGACTTATGCAACATTATGTAGGCGCCTACGTAAAAGGACAAATGGATTATATCAAAGACTTAGACTCGTTGGCCCTGGTTTCTAGGCTTCGTCGATTGCTTGATGAACTCCAAAGACAGGGCAAAAGAGTATATGCCTATTTGGGCATTGACTTGGAGATACGATGGTTTACCGTTTTTCATTTCGTAGCCAATAATCCGGGATCGATAATAACTGACATCGCGCAGTCACTTCACCTGCAGCACCCGACGGTCATACAGGTGGTAAATGAGATGACCGAAAAGGGATTGCTGCAATCCGAATCAGATTCCAGGGACAGGCGCCGCCGGAAAGCATCATTAACACCTGAAGGATGGAGACTTTTTAACAAGTTGCAGCCAGTTTGGAAAGCTTTTGAGGATGCTGGTAGAGAAATCCTAAAGGAGGAGGATAATGATCTGATCGGAGCAATAAACAAATTTGAATCCGCGCTTGCAAAGCAATCGTTATACGATCGAATTATATTCAAACTACAATCACCGATGGAGGATAACTAGTATGCTGACAAAGGTATTGACAAGCTTGCGAGATAGTAGACGATTGAAGGCGATATTCATCTGTCTGATCATCGTTGGTGCCTATCTGATCTGGAACTCTGTGTCTCCGACCAATGCTGCTCCGCTAACAAATCAGGATCGAGCGGAAATGATCGACTCGGTGGCATCAATATTTGCTAGCCGTTACGTCTATCCCGAAAAAGCCATTCAGATGGATTCGCTGCTGAAGAGTAATCTATCCAAAGGCGTGTATGACAGTGATAGTCTACTGTCGGACTTTACGAAGTCCATCAGCGATGGTTTGCGTGAATTCAGCCAAGACCTTCACATATGGGTTCGTCCTATTCCCAAGAATCGCTCTTATGCTACCGAGGACAAAGGAATTCCATCGGAACAGATTTACTTGGAAAGCCTTCAGAACTTTGGGTGGGAGAAGGTGGAAATTCTTCCGGGGGCCATCGGCTATATTAAAGTTGATGCATTCAAGGATACTGCTTATGCCGGTGAAACGGCTGAGGCTGCGCTTGGTTTTATAGCGAACAGTCAAGCTATCATAATCGATTTGCGCGAGCATCACGGTGGTGAGGAGAACATGCAGCAGCTTGTAGCAAGCTATTTTTTCGACAAACCAACCCAAATAAGTAGCCTGTACTGGACCTATCTCGATTCCCTGGCGGAAGCGTGGACGCACACTGACATACGGGGACCGTCACTAGCTCAAAAGGACATTTATGTCTTGATTAGCAATCAAACCGCGTCCGGCGCCGAAGCATTTGCCTACAACATGAAACATCAGAGAAACGCTACCGTAGTTGGTGAGAAATCTGCGGGAGCTGCTCACTGGTCGGACTGGTACGAGTTTCCTAATCTTGGTATCGTCGCTCATGTGCCGGTTGCCCGACCTATAAACCCTGCTACCAATACCAACTGGGAAGGAACCGGTGTTATTCCTCACATTGAGATATCGCCCGAAAAGGCTCTTGACACAGCTTATCTGGAAGCAGTTCTCGCGTTTGAAAAGAAATCTGATGATAAGAGGATAAAGCGATTTATTAACTGGCTAGTGCCGACTATTCAGGGTCGGCTTAATCCAGTTAACTTAAATGATGATCTGGCGTATAAATATGTGGGTAGTTACCTGTACACCGATGGCGATAAACAGTGCACCATAACCTATGAAGATGGAATTCTGATTTATACTAGTAGCAAAGGAAATAGAGACAATCTAATTCCGATAACTGAGAATCTCTTCAAGCTCGAAAAAGAACATGAAGAGTATGGCGAAATGCGCATCGAGTTTATTCTGGATAGGTCCGAGACTGTTACAGAATTTCGCTTCCTCGATATCATCGGAATCATGGATACAAGGACGCGACTCCACGATTAGGATGCGTGACAGACTACTATGTAGAAGCGGTTTTTCTTGCTGCGTCATAAGGAGAAGCATTGAGGAATTGGAGTCTGATTAAAAGGAGATTTATGAAAACAGCAATCAGAATTGTGATGTTGCTCTCGGTCCTCAGTCATGTTGCCTCTTCCCAGGAAATATTCGATGCGATACGCAATGGAGACCTTGACAGGGTCAAAGAACTCGTCGAGAGAGATTCGCAGTTGATCAAAGCACGAACAGCCGACCAATCGTCCTTGTTGCTTGTAGCGGTTAGTGTCAGTAACAAGCCGATTGCTGAATATCTGATTGAAAAGGGTGCCGATGTCAACGTGGCCAATGCGAGTCAATGGACGCCCTTATTCTACGCTCAAAGTGTCGAATTCGCCGAACTCCTCCTGGAAAACGGAGCTGACATCGATTTTGGAATTCCCGATTATCCGCCGGTTCTCCATCTACTTTGGAGCGGGCATCAGGAAGTAGCAGAGCATTTATTGGAAAAGGGAGCCAGCATACCGGGTGCGGAGTCTCAATACGGGGTGGTGACAGCCATCCACGCCATAAAAACCGGCTGTGTTCCATATGCAGAAAAGGCCTTGGGTAAGGTAATTGACCCTTCATATGTTAGCGAAGGGGGAAGTAATCTACTTCATTTTGCCGCATCCGGAACGACGGTTGAGTTAGTTGAGAAACTGATCGGTTTCGGAGTCTCCTTGAAGAAGAAGAATATCTACGGTCTCACCCCGCTGCATAATGCCGTAATGCAGGGCAATACCGAGATTGTCAGGTTGTCTATCAATAAAGGTGCTGACATTAATTCGCGAACTGCAGATGGAAGAAGCGCTTACAATATCGCCTTAGAAGAAGAGAACGACGAAATCGTCCAATGTCTGTTATCATCGGGAGCTGATACCAACCCTCAGGAATTCCCCGTTGTGAACGGTGAATATATGGGCCAGCTCACGCCCGGCAACAAAGCCATCCCGTTCGCTCCGGGATTAGTATCAGGCCAACACTCATATCATGGTTCCATTGTGTTTACTGCCAACAGGATGGAAATGTATTGGAGTGTCGAAGTATTAAGCGAAATGTCAAACAGCATATTCTGGTCCAGGTTGGAGAATGGTGCTTGGACACAACCGGAATTCTTTTCAAAAGGGGATGTGCCGTTTATCTCACCGGATGGCAGGAAAATGTTCTACGTGCTACTCAAGGAAACCGATGACGAACGGTGTGAGGTCATAATGGCCCGCGACAGGGCCGAAACCGGATGGTCAGAACCGTATGAATTACCCGAGAATGTCAATTCGATACCCCGTATACACTGGCAGGTTTCCGTTGATAGACAGGGAAACCTGTATTATGGCGCTGATTTTGGTGCCGGGGACAATATCTACTATTCGGAGTATGAAAATGGGATCTACGCCGACCCGAAACGGATTGAGATGCTGGATAATGTCAATGCCTTTTCTCCATACATAGCCCCGGATGGAAGCTATATGATTGTTTCGATAGAGCGTGAGGGTGAGAGGATGGCCCTGATGTTCAGAAGAAACGATGGCAACTGGACTGAACCGGTTGATATTGCAGAATATATCGGCAGGGAGATGGGTTATTGTCCAATAGTAACTCACGACTCAAAGTATCTCTTCTTCCTCAGCGGTCTTGAAAGAATGTATGCCCCCTTTTGGGTGAATGCAGGATTCATCGAAGAGCTACGGCCAAAGGAATAGCAAACAGCCACAGAAGGACGACACAATATGAAAATACTGAATCTTATGGCTTCAATCACTCTTGTTCTGAGCACACAGGGTCACGGCCAGGTTGATAGTGGAGCAGGACGGGAAGACCGAGAAAACCCCGACAATATTGTCTTTACAATCTTGTGTGACAATGCTTCGAAGTCCGATTCAATATTCGCTGATCATGGATTTGCGTGTCTTATTGAGACAGGGGATTTTACCTGTTTATTCGATGCCGGAAACAATTCGGAGAAATTCATGCGGAATGTGAACACAATGGGAGTGGATTGTTCCGGGATCGATCATGTATTCATCTCACATATTCATAACGATCATATGGGGGGATTATTCGATGTCCTGGATAAATGTAACAAACCTGCATTATGTATGCCGGTCTCCTATCCGCGACCGGAGGGGGAATCATTCGGTGATCAGGCGGATAGAGATTTTGAGGCAATACTGGATAAACTGAGGCCTTTCGTCTCCGAGATCGCTCAACATGAAGAAGAGGCGCACTTCGGCGGTAATCTCTATACTACAGGAGCAATTGAAAAGCAGTCATATGAACAAGCCTTAATTCTTCCGACGTCAAACGGATTGACAATTATAACGGGCTGTGCTCACCCGGGGATAGTTGAGATCGTCAATCATGCCAGAAAGGTGATGAAGCAGGATGTGTATTTTGTTATGGGTGGATTTCATCTCCTGCGGACCGATTCAACGCAGGTGAGGGCTATCGCACAGGAACTACGCACGTTGACGAAGTATTTAGGACCCTGTCATTGCACAGGGGAAACAGCTAAAGGAATATTCAAAGACATATTTAAAGAGGATTATATTGATATACACGCCGGGTTGAAGTTGAAGTCAGGTGAGGGTAAACTGCAATAGTAACACTGATTGATTACATATTCGAATTGTGCGGTATGGAGTAACACCTCGACTGACCCTCGTATGATATCACTATAGGGTGTAGGTATATATGACTCGGTCACGTTGTTTCTATGTGGGATGGTGGCCCACGCGATTTCAAGAAGATGCCAAGTGAGAAGAGTATTGACTCTTGGGACACAATAACAAAACTTGACAAAGCAACCATAAAGGGCAATTTAGATCGTAGAAAGCAAAGGAGACTATGAATGGATAAGAGCAACTGGGCTATTGGTGGTGGGGTGCTCATGGGTGTCGGTGCCGGGTTCTTCTTTCTCAGGGAATCTCCTCTCGCCTTTGTGGGATGTATACTCCTAGGAATAGGCCTGGGTTTGATCATGGCTGCGATAGCTTCAAGAGGGAAAGGGTAAAAACAACAGACGAATACAATTGCAGTAAATACAATGGCGTTCACAGGATTGACGCCAGCCCGCTTATGAACTAATGATCCTTCCTGAATAACGTCAGTGCGAAACCTGATACAGGGCTGGTCATCATATTCAAGAAAAGCAAAGAACGGAAAGGACCGAAGACCATGGAGCAGAACCGTGCCGCGCAAATCATGGAGCAAGGCTACGTCTGATCAGAGGCCGTGCTGCTGGCCGTGTGCCAGGAATTCGGAATAGAAAACGAGATCATACCGCGGATAGCCAGTTGTTTTGGCGGCGGGATCGGTAACACAGGGGCCGTCTGTGGTGCCGTGGTCGGTGCTGTGATGGCGATCGGCCTCATAAAAGAGCGGGGCGACACTCTGGAGGAATGGCTTCGCATGGCAAAGGTGGCGCAGGAGTTCCGTCGCCGCTTCGAGGCGGAGATGGAGACCATCAACTGCCGGGAATTGACCGGGGTGGATCTGACTACGGAGAAGAGTATTGAGAAGTATATGAACTCTGATATACCCATGACAGTTTGCTTTCCGGCGGTCGGCCTGGCTTACCGGTTGGTAATGGATCTGCTAAAGGAGCCCTCGTAGTCAGGAGGCGGTTGGGTCTGGGCTACTGTCCGGTGGTCGCTTCATCGAAGAACTTTGGAGCTATGTGCTCTTTAAAGCGACTATAGTATTCGAAGACAGTAAGGTGAGCGCTGTCTAATATCAGGATTTACAGATTGAAGCAATCTACCTGAAAGACCTCATTATCGGCTGATACAGATATGGATTTTGTGTCTCACGCGCTGTGGGGAGGCGTAACTTTCGGTAGGAAAAACAAACGCGGCTTTTCTGTGGCAGCCGGTGTCTCGATCATGCCCGATGTTCTTACAGAAGGGCTCTTCATGGTTCTTTACCTGCTCGATATCGGCGGGATGCCCGGCTGGGAGAGCGGACATCCCAATATCACCGACTTCCCGATGTATGCCCGTACCCTCTATAATATGACTCACAGCCTCATCATATTTGTCGTTGTGTTTATGCTGCTCGGGTTCGTGGCAAGAAGACCAATATGGGTGGTGGCCGCGTGGGGACTGCATATTCTGATAGATATACCGACGCATTCTCTGGCCTTGTTCCCTACACCGTTCCTGTGGCCTGTCTCTGACTTCAGGGTTGATGGGATTGGCTGGGACAATCCTATGATTCTGGCCATTGACATTATTCTGTTGCTCGTCGCCTACTCGCTTTGGCTCGGTTTCAGATTGCATCGAAAGCGACAGGCGAGTTGACAGAACGTGCGGTTCATGTTCTGGCCCAAGATTGCTCAACAAGAATGAAGTTGGGCGCAGAGAAACAGTTAAGATTCGGTCGCAAAGGAGCGCAAGCTTATGTGCTAGAGCGCGCCTCGGGGATTTGATCCCTCCGCTAAGATATATCCTTGCAGCGAGGCTTGCTGACGATGGTTCAAACGCGCTTGTTTCTGTCCCCTCAAGTTTTCTTTTTTAGAACCTGAAGCCTGCCGTAGCTATCACGGTTGGAATAACCGCGTTTGCCTCACCCGGTGCCGAGAATGCGAGAATGACAGGTATTTCAAGGCGAATATCGAGACCACCCGTGAATGATTGGCCCACGCCCAGGTTAAACACAGTGCCGGCAGCAGACCCTTCCTCGGACTGCATGCTTCCCCCTCCCGGCAACAGGGGTCCCAGGCTCTCATCCGTGCTGCTTCTTTCTTCCCATTCAACATTGATGCTGGCCAGGCCTATGCCGGCAATGAAGAAAGGTCCAGCTTGCTTGGGCTGATACCCGATCAGGTAGTTGGCCATGGCACCGAAGACAAAAATATCGGTCGTTTCTTCATAGGTATGAGATTCCTCGGTCGTTTCGTCAAAGCTGCCACCAAAGAAGACCACGCCTAACTCCAGAGAACTGTTGGGATTCTTGGGGAAGGTGAGCAGGAAGTTGCCACCCGCTCCGTAGGCCAGACCGAGGTTGATGTCGGTCCCGACTCCCGCCCTGAGGCCGACTCTTGGGCTGGTCTGGGCGTTCACTGCAGCAGTCCCAATTAGCATTACTCCGAACAGCGTCAAACATGCTGCTTTCTTCATGGTATGCTTCCTTTCCTGTTTGGCATGGTAATCATAGTCTGCGTAATCTCGTCACATTCCGTTGGTGCTATGGGTGTTTGATCCCAAGTCGGGTCGTGAACCTTTCGATAAGCGACATCAATGGTACATAATGTTTTATTAGTCAAGTGGAAAGTTGAACGCGACAATCATCATCATTCTCGAGCAATAAAAAAAAAGGAGACGGGCCGGAGGCCAGTCTCCTTAGAAACCGGTCCCACGCCGGAGTCGACGCGGGCCTTATTGTGTAGCCGTCAGTACGACTTGCGGTAGTTGCCGCCGCCGCCACGGTTGCCACTCTGGGCCCGCGGTCTGGCTTCGTTGACATTCAACGCGCGTCCATTCAGCTCCTGACCATTCAGGCCGCTGATGGCAGCAATCGCCTCGTCCTTTGTCGACATCTCCACAAACGCGAAACCTCTCGGCTCTCCGCTGTACTTGTCCGTGATAATGTTAACGGTCGAGACTTCACCAAAACCCTCGAAGGCCTGGCGTAATTGATCTTCTGTCGTATCGAACGACAGGTTTCCAATGTAGATATTCACTCTACACTCCGTAGTTGCTTATCCCGAAGTGAACTGGCTTCCTATGAATATCAGATACTTCAAGATAAATACCATGTTGCGCATGATTGCGCGATCAATTCGAGATTAAGCTTTAGCGGTGTGTTGTGGTTTAGAACAAAACTGCGAAAAAGGTCGAACTCAAATCGATATTAACTACTCAGTATATCGGGTACCTTAGGAAAAACCTATGATTATTTTTGCAGCTCGCGATTTATTCTTCTTCGGTTGCCTCTATCTCGGACTAAGAAGAACAGTCATCATAGGGCCATGATGTGACTTAAGTCCTTGTGGCACAAGGCGGATTGGGGTCCGAGGCGTACCTGCTAATTCATGGCGCTACAACGCAGCGACGTGACGGCAGGCAGATTCCTCGAAAACACCTAGTTACATGACGCCGTTTTTCTCTCGCGGTTTGGCGGCAGTATGTAGAATGGATCAGATGGCAACGGTGGACCGCATGGCCGGGTGAACGGGCTGTCCAAACCGCGCCGTTGAACCCACCCTAGTCATGGGCTTCGGAAGGATAAGCATTTATCTCCCGGGACAGTTTCCGTGAACGGGAATCACCGACTACGAGCAGGCCGAATGTCAGGCCAAGTATGGTTATTGGCTTCGGATTCAATCTGAGTTCCCTCGTCTCAGCTCATCTATGACCGCAGCACTAACCCAGTATATATTGCCCGGGCCATCCGGAATCGGCTTCTGATTTAAGGATGAAGGCCGGTTGCTGTTAAAGAACAGGTACCTGCCGTCTGGAGTCACGAAGGGATACTCGTCCTTGTACGCTGAGTTGATTCCTGATCCCATGTTTATTGGCTCTGTCCATTCACCATCCATGTTGCGAAAGCTGATAAACAGGTCGGATCTGCCCTGCCCACCCTGAAACGACGAGAATATCAAGTAGCCTTCGTCCGGCGCAATAAATGGACAATGGTCCGGCATGGGGCTGTCGATTTCTTCCAGATTCTCCGGAGCCGCATATGCGCCATCGATTCGTCTGGAGCAGAATATGTCCATAGATCTGTCAGGAACTTTCGCGGTAAAATAAAGGCTGCCGTCAGCTGCTGTCGAACCGCAACTGCTGCGTGAGCTGAAATTGACATTATGGTTGAGGTGTTCCGGCTCGGACCATCCTGTCGGTGTCCTTTCAACCATCCAGATGTCTCCCTGACTTCTGGGAAGGCGCCCTCCGGATGGTTCGACAGGATGATCAGAGGTAAAGAAAAGCTTATCCCCGCCCCCGGCCAGCACAGGGTACAGGTAATTGAAGGTATCGCTGAACGGCGCAAGTGTTGACTCAGTCCACCTGTTGTTGATTCTCTTCATGTAATAGATCTTAGCCGGAAACATCCTGCCGAACCACACTTCGTTGCCGTCAGGCGTGAACATGGCGGCGCTATGTTCTTTACCAGTCGATACTGTTCCAGGCGCAAATAGTACCGGTGTGTCTCCCGGCGGCTCCTGGCCGAGATAAGGTCCGGTCAGAACAGGGAAGTCTGATGATTCTGTTGAACCATCCTGCGCCACACAGCACCCCGCGGCAATCATGATAATTGAGATAATAGTCGTAGGGCTAAATCCGCAGTACATACTCTCCACCGACTACTTAAGTTCATCCGGCTTGAGTTCATCGAGCACTCGGGCATCGACCCAGTAGACATCTGGCCGTCCGTCCTTGTGGGCACAGAAGAACAAATACTTGCCGTCGGGTGACAGTCCCGGGAACCGGGCCCTGTTGCAGAGCGGGAGCTTGTCTCCAAGACATCTCGCCTTAGTCCATGAACCGTCCGCTCGTTTGAAGCTCACGTAGAGTTTGACGCTCTTGCCTGATTCATCGTCCACGAACCTGGAGAAGACCAGAAAGCTCTCATCTGGTGCGATGCACGGCGCATACTCGGAGGCACTGGTATTGACCTCGGCACCCAGCTTCTCGGGCTCCTGGTACTGACCATTTATGTGCTTCGCGCGATAGATGTCAATTGTTCCAGCCCGACCGCGATCGAAGTACATGGTGCCGTTGGATGAGAAAGACGGGCTCCTCTCGGAGTGCTCGTGTGAACTGATCACAGAATCCAGCTTGAAGGGCTCGGAGTGTTTTCCACCGTCAAGTTCGAGCGCCCATATGTTCTCAGTAAAACCGTCCTCATCCCTATGAAATGGGCGCGCGGAATAGAAATAGAGGAGCTTACCATCGGGCGAAAACGCCAACCCACCTCCATGATGTTCTTTGTTGAATGGCGCAACCTGCGGTTTTGTCCACCCACTGTCCCTCAATTCCGTGAACATTATCTTCTCGTCCCGCCTTCCGTTATGGACGGTCAGGACAGACCAGTACACAGCCCTGCCGTCGGGTGAGAAAGAAGGGCTGCTGTGTTCGAAATAGGTGTCACCTGAAACAATCCCGGTCGCAAACACTTCCGGTGTCATTCCCGGAGGGGACTGACCGAAGTAGGGTCCTCTTGGTACGGGATAGTCAGATCCATCTGGCTTGATGTTGTCCGGAGCGAATCGCACCGGGGTCGTGCCCGGAGGCACCTGGCTGAGGTAATCAGCCCCGGTCCTCCCAGTTCCTGCCGGTGCTGTGTTCAACTCATCGGCTGGCGTCTGTACACAGGCCACGATGAGCAGGAGACCGGAGGCAAACACAATCGGCTGACGCCGATCGCCCGCCGGATGTCCATCCTGACATACACTACACATTCCTAGAACTAATGACGCACAGGACTGCCTGAAGTTTCGCCGTGAGTGCTGATTCCCGTTCGGTTCGATCCTGCAGGGTGACCAAAGCAAGTCACAAGGGCACAAAGGTGCCCTTGCCGGGCCAGCCGATAAAGGCGGCAAGCAATCACTCAATCCTCTAAGACTCAGTTTCCCGACGAGGTGGCCGATCTCAGTCTTCCTATGGCTATTCGATCTACCAGTCCGAAAAGAACCATCAGCCCGACTCCAAACACAAGCACCACTGCGGCATCAGACGGGTCCCCGGTGATCGTGATCAGTTTGCCTGCATACTGCCAGGCGTCCATGAGGTATTCGGCAGCGGCATGCTTCAGTTGTGGTGTCAGAAAGATGATCAGGCCGATGAATACAAATCCGATCATGGCAGTGGCTGTCATGACGATGTCGGTCACCCTTCTTTGCTGTAAACGGCTGCGGATTCTTGCCATGACGGCCGTTTCGAAGTTGTCAGGTGCAGAATTGAACGAGGAAGACACGACCAGCTCTTTGAGTCTCTCATACAGAAGAAGCTGTTTCCGGCAGTCAGGACAGTTTTTGAGATGGTCCATTATTGGCGCCCGTTCCGGCGAGCCCGGATCGTGAAGATAAGACTGGATCGCGTTGTCAGTTGGGTGTTTCATCACAGTAAATCCTCTATAGTAAACTTCTGCAACAGATCGTCCTTGAGTTTCGCTCTCGCGCGGAAGAGATCACTCTTGATCGTGCCCTTCGGTATTCCCAGCGAGAGAGCTATATCTGCTATACTGAAACTTTCCAGATAGTAAAGCGTGACCACTAACCGATAATGTGCAGGCAGTTTCTTGATGGAATCTCTTACAGCAACGTCCAACTCTTTACGACAAATCACCGAATACGGTGTTTGTGACTCCACAGGAGTTGAATTACCCCCACTGTTTGGTGTGATATCGTCCACCCGGTAGCCCTCGGCCCGGTATTTCATAGTCTCGTGCGGACGCGACTTGACTCGTCGCAGTTGATTCAAACACGTGTTATAACCTATGCGGGATATCCATGTGGCCAGCCCGCACCGAAACCGAAACGTCGGCAAGCTTTCGAACACTCTGGCAAGGATATCCTGGGCCAGGTCCTCATGCTCTGAGCTGTCTGCGATCATGCTTCGCACCACATGGAACGCAAGGCCCTTGTACTTTGCGACGAGGTATCTGAAAGCGTCGGTTTCTCCGGACAGTATTCGCCCGATAATAGCCCGGTCTTGCTCAGTTACTCCCATACCCATAATAGACACGGAAGGTTATTCCTTGGTTGCAGACGGATTATCCGTCAGAAGCGTGCAACCGCCGCGGAACAGGCGTGTCAACAAGAGTGAAACCAGATTATCCGGGAGGATTGTATGGAAGATGGCCTCTTGAACCGACCGACCTTCATGCTTATTGTCATTGCCGCCACGGCCTTGATTGTGAAGGCAATCATTGACGGCCTGAGTAAGAGAAAGCTGATAGCCCGAGGTGCCGCACCGGAAGAACTCGGGCTCGGAAACTCCACGGGCACCAGGTGGCAACTGATCAAGAACCTGAAATGGGCATTGATCTGCATCGGCTTCGGGACGGCGGTCATTCTAACCGAGAGATTTCCGAACCTGACCTCCACAGCGGGTGATTTTGGATTCATGTTTGTCGGAGCTGGTCTGGGCTATCTGGTGTATTTCCTGGTGGCCTGGCGGTGGCTTAAGAAGGAAGATTCGGCCGGGAGCCGGGAGGGTGACAATGCGCCGGCGGGCCGAGACGCAGGGGGCTCAGCTTAGTCAACTTATTATTGTTTATCAGCTTAGACAGGAGAAGGACATGCAA
>CP070824.1:2168682-2173220 GCA_020344395.1 Candidatus Zixiibacteriota bacterium
TCTTGCAGCAGACTGACGTCAGACTGGTGAACCTGAGAACAGGCGTGGTACTGGACCCGGACGGCGGGGCTCTGGCCCGGATGCTGCCGATCTTCAGACGAGGCCTGGGCGGTCGGCTAGGAAACGGTCGACAATACATGAGTTGGATAAGCAGACCTGATCTGGTCCGCATCATCCGATTCTGCATCGATCATGATTCGATCAGCGGCCCGGTGAATGCAGTCGCACCTAACCCTGTGACTAACGCCGAATTCTCACGCGTTCTCGGTCAAGTGCTGGGGCGACCGGCTGTCATGCCGGTCCCGCGTCTGGCTTTGCGATTGAGCATGGGAGAAATGGCTAAAGAAATCCTTGCGAGCACCCGGGCTCTGCCGGAGAAACTACTTGCAGATGATTTCGCCTTTAACCACCCCGACCTTGAAGCTGCCCTGCGGGCTCTTCTGAAAAATTAACCGTCGTCCGATTCCGGCCCCTGATACTCCGTATGCGGCTCAACATGAACCAGCACCTCGCCGATTGGCTCCGCACTCGAGATCAGCCGGTCCTCGACTTTCTCAGCGATCTCATGGCCGTCATGAACCGACATGGTCCCCTCGACCACCACATGCATCTCGACCAGCAGCAGAGGCCCCGAACGGCGCGCCTTGAGATCATGAACCTGTAGGACGCCGGGGGTTTGCTCCGCGACAGCGCTCAGGCGCGAAAGAACTGACTGATCCGGCGCCGTATCGGTAAGTTCCATCAAGGCGGACTTCACGAGGTGAAATCCAACCCTGGCAATGAACACGGACACCACGATAGCCGCCACTGAATCAGCGATGTGCCAGTCGGGGTTTATAAGGGCCACACCCACACCGATCAGGACGGCGACAGAACTCAAAGCGTCCGAACGATGATGCCAGGCATTGCCGATCAGAACTTCGCTGCGCAGGCGGCGTCCTACACGAAGAGTATACCGATACAGGACCTCCTTACTGAGGATTGACACAGCAGCAACCACCAGGGCGAAAACCGATGGATTGGAGATCCGGTGTTCGTAGATGGCCACAATCGCCTGATAGGCTATCGAGCAGGCCGCCGCCACGAGAATCACGCCGACAGCCAACGAGGCAATCGTCTCTATCCGACCGTGGCCGTAGGGATGTGTCTCATCAGCCTGTTTGCGGCCCAGCCGCAGCCCGAAATACACTACGACATCACTGAACAAATCAGATACAGAGTGGACACCATCCGCTATCAATGCCTGTGATCGACCGACCACCCCGCCCCAGAACTTCAACGCGATAAGTCCCAGATTGACCAGCAGCCCGATCCAGGTTACCTTCAGTCCTTCGCCGGGTTCGCCGGGAGGCTCGAACTTCCTGCGCGAAGTGATCATCCTTTCACGACCCCTACCGGCCGCACCCGGGCCACTTTGCGGGCTATGCCGGAACGATGCGACACATCGACGACGTTGTCGATGTCCTTGTATACGCCGGGAGCTTCCTCGGACACTCCCCTGCGGCTGGCTGCTTTAAGATAGATGTTCAACTCTCGCAAATGCTGACGCACTTTGTCAGCAGGAAACTGTTTGGTTGCCTGACGTCGCGACATCAGGCGCCCGGCTCCATGACAGGTCGAGCCGAAGGTTTCAATCATGGCTCTTTCCGTGCCTGCGAGCAGATAGCTGGCTGAACCCATGTCACCAGGGATAATAACCGGCTGGCCAACCGCCCGGTAGGATTCCGGGATGTCCGGGTGACCGGGCCCGAAGGCCCTGGTGGCACCTTTGCGGTGAACAAACAAGCTGGTATCCCGCCCGCCGACCTGATGCCTTTCGAGCTTGGCGATGTTGTGGGCGATATCGTAAACCAGTGACATGCCCATTTTCTGAGCTGATTCGCTTAAGACCTGTTCGAACGACTGGCGCACCCAGTGGGTTATCATTTGACGATTCGCCCAGGCAAAGTTGGCCCCACACTTCATAGCCGCAAAGTACTGCTGCCCCTCCGGTGATGACGCCGGCGCACAGGACAGCTCGCGGTCCACCAGTGGGATATTGTACTTTTGATTGGCCCGTCTCATCATCTCCAGGTTATCGGTGCAGATCTGGTGACCACAACCACGCGATCCAGTATGGATCATTACCGTGACTTGCCCGACCTTCTGTATCCCAAACACCTCGGCCACCGCCGGATCAAAAATCTCATCAACATACTGGATTTCAAGGAAATGGTTTCCGGCACCCAGCGAGCCGAGCTGCGGCGCCCCCCGCTTCCGGGCCTTATGCATTACTACTGAAGGATCAGCCCCGGGAAAACAGCCGTTTTCCTCCATAAACTCCAGGTCGCTCTGCCAGCCATATCCTTCACCAACAGCCCACCCGGCTCCCTTGAGCAAAACCTGATCGATCTGCTCCGGTGTCAATCTAATCTTGCCTCCCACCCCAACTCCTGAGGGAACATTAGCGAACATGGTATCAATCAGTGCCGACAATCGGGGTCGTATGTCGTCGATGTGCAGATCGGACCGGAGGAGCCTCACCCCGCAATTGATATCATAGCCCACCCCGCCGGGGGAAATTATGCCTTTCTGAGCATCGAAGGCAGCCACTCCCCCAATGGCAAAGCCGTAGCCATGATGAATATCCGGCATGGCAAACGAATGCCCCACCACGCCCGGTAGCGTCGCCACATGGGCTACCTGGTCCGGGGAGTTGTCGGACGTGATACTGTCTATCATTCTGTCGTCGGCGTAAATAAGGCCCGGAACCTGCATTTTCAGACCATGTCGCTCCATGGCCTCGCTTCGATAATCGGGCGGTATCTCAAACCGACAATCGTCTATTCTCTTTAGTTTTCCTTGCCAAGCCATAATTCAGCGCTCACTTCCGGCCTGTTTATCTGCCTCTGCAACCCTATATGTCGAAAAGAACCTGCACGTGGGCAGGTTTCCGACCGTCTGGCTCCACCACTTCCATCATATGGTAAGACACACCCTTCACATGTGTGCCGTGTCGATGCCGGGCGGTATTGAATTTCTCTCCTTTTGCCACTGTTGTTAGCCCGGTTTTACTGGAGAGCCTGACGGCTAACTGGTCAAACACCCACCCCTCGGCATCATGCAAAACGATCAACTCCGAAAGAAACCCTACCAGCAACCCTTCAAGGTCCATGGCTTCTACCTCGAAGGTTTTTTCCTCCGCCGGGCTGATCAAACTGCTGTCGGTGATGATGTCAAACATCGCTCTCCCGGCAGTGGCAAAAGCCTCTGCGAGAGTATCTCCGTAAGCTCTCACCGCAATATCAGCGGTGTGATCGATGAATTCGTAATTTCCCAGACCACTTATCCTCCTGTGGTCCAAGGTAGCCCGCACCCTGCCACGCCGTCAAGCACCAAAGCGCCGAACCAGGTAATGCAAGCCGCAACGCGGAAACAGACAGGCAATTTATTTTGATCTTGTCTGTTTTTGAATGTTGACAAACAATTGAACAATACATATCCTTCAATTTTAGGAGACATTAGAGAGGTTTGGGGCCAGATGCTTGGTTTTTGATAACCATCGACGGCTGAATTGCAGCCGAAGGAGATGGATGACTGGACGAACGAGCAATATTGCCTGCCGAATGAAATTCGGCCTGACGGCTTACGGAGGACCGATCGGTGCTCGATAGTCCTCTGTACCGGATACTAAAATCGTGGCAAACACGGCCGCCCCTGTTTTTGGGGTGGCCTTTTTTCTTAACTGTATGTTTCGGAGGTACATGATGCGTCACCTGGATGTTGTGAGAGGGGAATATTCATCGCTAACAGTACTGCGTTCCAGGTTACTGGCGGCCGCCAGGCGCTGGCTGGAAGACAGCAATTTTATTGAAATCTCCGTACCGCACATCACCGGAGCCACCGGCTCATGCGAGTGGTTCCCCAATGCCATGCCCATAAAGATGTACAACGGAGCCGGCGACCGGTGCAACATGTTCCTCCGCCAGACCGGGCAGCTCTACCTGGAGGCCTTCACCCTTGCCCATAACCGCGTATTTACGATCGGCCCCTCATTCCGACAGGAACGCAAAGTAACCAACCGTCATCTCTGTGAGTTTACCCTGATAGAATTCGAGGGCCGCGACTTTGAACTCAATGGCCTGATGGACAATATTGAAGCTCTGGTCAAGGTGATGTATCGAGCGGCTCGGGCTCAGACGGGCATTGAATCATTGAGGCATTATCAGGCCAATCCCTTTAACAGAATCAGGTATGCCGACGCGGTAACGCTCCTTCAGGAGAATGACTACCCCATTGAATACGGTGATGATCTGGGCAGCACCGAGGAGTTGGCTATCTGTGAGTTGCTCGATTCTCTGCCGACTTTCGTGACCCATTACCCGGCCGACCCCAAACCCGGGCAGGGTGGCGTGATAAAGTTCTTCTCGATGAAACGGGATGGAGATGAGACGCTCTGCTGCGATCTTCTACTGCCCCACGTCGGCGAGTCAGTCGGCGGCGCGGTAAGAGAAGGCAACCCGGAAAAGTGCAAGAAGCAGTTCGAAGAATCGTACATG
>CP070824.1:2173320-2189605 GCA_020344395.1 Candidatus Zixiibacteriota bacterium
GAAGAGATAGTCGATCAGTCGCGTCAGGTCGCCGATGTCGACAGTGCCCTCACCATCGACGTTGGCCTCGTCCATGCAGGCAGGTTCGGTGTAACTGATGAAGAGATAGTCGATTAGCTTGGTAAGGTCGCCGATGTCTATGATATTGCCCGCGTCATTGTCGACATTTCCTCTGATTCCCTCGCAGCAAGGCACTGATAAGCGCCTTAATATCACCAACTCGCCGCGCGTCATTGATGCAGAGAAATTGCCCTGAAGATCAAGTTCAAAATCGGATACCACGTCGCCAATCGGATCGTAACGGACGACACGGGTCATCCCGGGCCAAGTCAGGTTCACGTCGACCTCAGTCGAATACTCTGCGAAGATCAAACACATGCCGTCGGCGATCACGATGTCTGCTCCCGCTGGACTGTTCACTGGCCCCCCAAGCAAGGACGACAGGATGTACGATGCTTCTAAGTGTACGACGCCACTGTTTATGAGCCAAGAGTTGCCATTCGCAATGATCATCGCAGTCTCCTGACCAGACACATCTCCGGACAAGATGACGCTGGCGACTGTCGTATCCACCTGTGACGAAGGGAGCAACTCCACGCAAGGGGTCAAATACAACTCTATTCCGCCCCACATCGTCGTGTGGCCGTTGAACGAAACGACTTCGGGTATCTGATTGAAGACTGTTTGTGTCTCGCCCGGCGGCAGACCAAAGTGCGCCCGCAGCTGCAGCCAGTCCGAAGCGTCATTGTCGTCCGGGATACCGTAGGTTGGCTGAAAGATTACCGGTTTCGTACCGACCAGGAGGGGCAATATGTAATCGGGTAACAGTGCTACATTCGACGCATCGGTACCGCCGGCCAGTAGGACATAGTATATCTCGGCCTCCGGCAGCAGCGAGTCGACAGTGGCAACAACCTTGAATCCCAGTGGCGTAAAGGACCCGACGATGGCGGGACCACTTACCAGCAGAGCATACCACGTGGGCGTAAATGAACCGGAGTATATTGCACCTAAGTCAAGCACCAGGTTGACGATTGGACGCTCACCGATTGCTTCCTCGGACAGGGAGACCAAATCATCCCCGATATACTCAGAAAAATCAAATCCGCCCCAGATGAGGAAACCGTGATCCTGCTCCTCGATAGACAACCGATCCGGATGATGCTGGATCTGTGCGAAGCGGAGGACATTCCTCCAACTTTCGGTCTGCAGGGTCCCGAAAGAACCAACCGCCAGCGACGTCGGTACATTGAAATATCGGGGGCTCTCAAGGAGAGCGTGGCAAACACCTAGTGTGGCCGGAATGTCGTACCCACGACCGGATGCGATGATCGAATCTGCCTCGCCCTGGTGGCGCGGAAAGTAATTGAAAACACTGGCCAGCTGGGCGTCGGCAATCAATGAGGCGTATGAATACTGATACCATAAACAGGCAGTTGTCTCGTGAGTTACGCCGGCGGCCGCAGTTGTCGTTTGAATCGCCTGCAAATACTCGCTACCAAACTGCTCTTCGGTCACCAGCGTTACTCCGAGATCAAGGACTTCCTGAACTACTTCGCCCAGTTCCGCTGGTGTAACATGGCCGACGCCGAGATCTGTCGTGTCATAGTTCGATTCGGCGATAACCTCCCAGCCATCGAAGTTGACTACTATGCTGTGTTGCGCTGCCTTCGTTACCAGCAACTCCAACACAGACTCATGGTATGAACTGTTCGGGTAGCCGTTAGCATCCAACGTCGGGGATGGAAAGCAGTGCACGCCGTTATTGAAAATGCCGAAAAAGCGAAGGTGAGTATACCCCTGATCCTGCATCCAACTGAGATTGTCATCCAGATTCCGCTCCATTCCCAGATCAGTGCCGGTAACGAAACTCAGATTCATCAGGAAGTTGTTGACCAGTTCGAACTCTTGAGCCGTTACCTGAGAACTGAACGATATGAAAATTGCTGCGATGAGACATCTTGCGGTCATAGTTCCACCTGTGCCAATCTCAATATGCCTTGCCTTGAAAATCTGTCAAGGACGGATATCAGCGAACCGTCGCAGTTTTCTGATAGAATCTCGCACTATCTCGGCGGTATGGAATGCAGATTTTGGTGATCTAAAACAAAGGCTGATCTACCAGCGCAGTCTACTATCAACCTCCGGCCTTGGCAGCGATTTAAAACCGCTCTCTGTCTAAATCGGTTTTAATCAATCCAATGTGACACCTTAAGAATCGAAACGTGAGCCTTTGCCCTCTTTGGTTCTGTCTTGTAGTTCGATCAGATGCGTTATCGTCAGGGTCCCTTCGCAAATCCCTGGTGTCCACCATTCCCCCGCTTATGCATTCAACGCAGACTAACTATGCTCAGAGATCGAATCGGAGCTTGAAAGTCCTGAGTTCAGGAAAGACAAGGGAGCTAATTATAGCCACTAAGGTTTGATCTACTCACAGGACATCAAAGACGAATAATCAGGTTTCCGAAACGACATCTGGTTGCATGACCTGTCGGCTGTTTAGTCCGTCACTCCGGTAGCGGTGCCTCATTACAGCCGCCGGACGACGATAAGACGGCCACTTTTCTCACACGTATTCAACCGTGTCAGGTCGACTGAGGAATACTACCGCCAGCGCAACATAAGACAACGGAATCAAGAAGAAAGCCACAATAGCCAATAACAGAGTAGCCTCGAATACGCCAATAACCAGACTCAGCCAACCAAACACCTTGACGGCCGTGTGGAACTGCTTGGCACGACTCAGTAAGACTAGGCCGATAATGATATCAATTATGCCGAATACGACGATACCCGAGGCCCACAGACCGGTCAGCAGAAGAATAGCGACCGAGTCGTCTGACAACCCGACAGCAGCATACAACAACTCAACAAGAAACGACCCTCCGAAGTAAACCAGATGCCAGAATATTGACACCCAGATTATCGTGCCGATCTTACGGAAACTGTACCGCTCGTACATCAGACGCTTTAGTGACCAGAATGCGTAGATGGAAAGCGCTGCGAACAGGAGAAATAGAAGGTCCGAAGGGCCCAAGCCCAAACGCTGATCCGTCAACCCCTCGTCAAAAGCCCATTCCTGCATGCCCATGGCAACGAACGCCAAAGGGTACACACATGCGGCCGCAACCGATACCCATCCCGCAGTTACGAATCGATTTTCTTCCATCTTGTTTTCTCCTGTCTCAAGGCTCCAAACCTGCTCCGTGGATTGGTTACCGGTCAATCCGACTCTGGGCCGATCGACAGAATCTCTCCCGGTTGACAGCTTAGTGCCTCACATATTGCACAGAGCGTTGCGAATCTGATTCCCTTGACTTTTCCCGTCTTCAAGAGTGACAGGTTAGTCACCGAAATGCCGACCTGCTGCGAAAGCCGAGTCAACGACATCTTGCGTTTCACCAACATCAGGTCCAGACTGATCTTGATTTTCACTTAAATGCTTCCATCCTTCAGACATCTCTACGAGCCGCAAATGTTTATGTTTCACATAAAAACCATTACGTGTAATATAATGGCAGAATCATTCCGGTCAAGTCCATTTGCGCCATTTGCGGCTGTCGTTGTGGAGTTCCCAAAGCCACCTCCCCTGCCACAATCGGAATACCCTGCTTGACTGACTTGTCTTCGGCAGCGTAGTAGATCGCAAGATGAAGAAATGCGCACTCCAGATTTGAACCGTCGGATTGTCAGGTCAAGCAGGCTTGATCAAACAGTCAATTTGAGAACGAAAGGTTCCAGAATAACTCAGCCGGGGGAGCAACTCATTGAATACCAATCAGGACGATTACCTTTCGCTTTTAATTCGAATAGTTCACCTCTGATCGCCGCCACAATAATGATGGCGTCAAATACTGCCCCCAAGCCAAGCAATACCCATCGTGCCTGCTTCTTCTTCCGACATTCAACCCGACTGACCTGTTCGATGGGAATTCTACTCTTCAATTCGTCTTGCTGAACCACGACTGTCGAACGTAACGGCAAAAGCCCTGAATGCGCCAGATAGTCAAGCCTCTCCCCACTCAGCGTGTCACCATCCTTCGATACGATGTATTTGAGGTCCTGCAGCAATACCCTGTCAGGCAGTGAATCGCCCGTAGAATGGATCGCTCCACAGTAGACTTCTTTGCAGCGACCTATGGAAGTATAGCCAGCACGTTTGCGGTCCGGTTGCCTGCGGTTAACCCCGAATAGTAAATCGAAGCCGCTGAAACTTCCGCTCATCGAATCCCCGGAGTTGAGATAGACAACGGATTTATCACCGATGCCGGGGGAACCCGTATTTGCAGCCAACAAGTCTCGTTGAAACGTTGCGTACCTGATGGCGTATTCATGCTGTTTACTCTGCTCAATTCCACCAAACCTCCCCTCGCAAATGGAATCGCTTACCGTGATGACACGTACATCCGCACCTTCTTTTACTGATTCCAGCGCACACGGTGGTTTGTTGATGTAATCACCACCAAGATTATCAAGCCCGCGTCCGACGCCATAACCGATGGCTGAGCAGCCAGTCAGTTGTACAGACGCGATCATCAGAATAAGGCCAATCATTTCGAGGCCAAGGAATCGTCTTAACATTATCATGGTCTCCTCCTCCAATCGAGTGTTCTTCCTGTCAATCGCTCTTGCAAGCTCAGTGCCAGCCGGACTGGCAAACGGACTTATAATATACCGAGTTGTAATTCAACGGCTTAGGAATTCTGCCCCCACGTGCGACACATGGTACCGATGGTTAGAAGATACACACTGGGAGATGGGGAGGGGATAGAGTCTAACCAGCAGATTAACAAACGACTACCAGCGTGTTACGCTGCCCTGATCAAGTAGTCAATCAGTGGCTGGAACGTTCGATAATGGTCCAGCCGGGGGAGCTTTTCGTTGAGTGTCAATCAGTCACAAGTGTGGGCTTACTTCCGTGTTGCATGGCTCTGGTCTCACGTCGGACCCGCGAAGGTGTACGAGCGAAGGAAGCCGGGCATCGATCGATTAGTCGGAATAAGTCGATTTCACGTCACCTTCATATTACGGCGTAGGACACTTGCGATGCTCGGTGTCACTCAAAATTGCCCACTATCCACCTATTGCTTTACACGCCACATAGACCCTTGTGTTATCTGTAATGGCATCTCCGAGGTTTAGTAAAAAGGGCTAAACGAAACAAGTACTCGTACGTAGTGAGATAGGTAGCCCGAGTTGAAGCGGAAGTGCTGAGCTTAACTGTCCGCCTCAGCACAGCTCGTGAGAATTGCAGTGCCGGAGAATAGACAACTAAGGGAACCCATCCTGCCTCGAATCAGAGTTGATGCGGGCCTCGGCACAGGTCTGAGCGGTTTCCTGATCGGGAAAGAGCACAGGGGCGGATCATGAGGTAATATGATCAGGACAATCAGTATCGTATCAGTCGTTCTCTGGTCGGGTATTTCGGCATCCGTCCAGTCGCAGAATCTCTTCTATTACACCGAAAGTGCTGCCTTTGACTCTGTCAACAATCGGTATCTTGTCTCCAACCAGGGGAACGGGGCCATAGTGCAGGTCGACAGCAACGGTATCCACTCCTATTTCAGCACCGAACTGAGTACCTCCAAGGGTCTGCTGATACAGGGCGACACTTTGTTCGTGGGCGCCAGCACCTACGGGCTGGTTGCGTTCGACCTTAACACTGCACAACGACTGTTCCACGTGGTGTTCCCGGGGCAGGTTGACCTCAACGACGTAACTGCTGACACCTCCGGAAACATATATGTGTCCGACGCGCAGGGTAACAGGATACACCGGCTGCACCTGAGTGACATGTCGACCGAGATCATTGTATTGAACTTCTCCTGGGCCAACGGCTTGCTTTTCGACCCTGAACACAATCGACTCCTGGCCTGCCAGTGGATAAACAACTCGCCCATCTCCGCAATAGACCTGACTGATTATTCCGTGGACACAATGGCCCTGCCGGGTCTTCATCTTTTTGACGGCCTTACGGAAGACAGTGATGGGAATATCCTGTTCAGCTCATTCAGTGCTGATGCGGTTCTGCGGTATGACCGATTTTTCACCGGTCCTGCTGAGTTAGTGTCGACAGGGCATGTCGACCCCGGCGACATCTACTACAACCAGCTGGACGAGGTATTGGTAGTGCCGAACATCAGCAGATCAGATCGGGTCGATTTCGTAGATTTCAGCATTCCGCGGTTGCGTATTGTGGGGCAGGCCATCTCTGATCCTGCGGGCAATGGCGACAACTGCGCGCAAAGGGATGAGACCGTCCAGATCAGGATCGTTGTGGCCAATGAGAGCGGAGTGGCTTCGGGGGTGACAGCGGAGATGACTGCATACAATCTGTTCCTGACGATCACGAATAGTGTTGTGAGCTTTGATTCTGCGATACCCAAAAGGGGCAAAGATACCAGTGCGACAGCGTTCGAAGTGGAGATCGCTGACAATTGTCCACAGCCGCTCGTGGCGAGATTGGCCGTGGTCCTGACTGCCGATGGGGGCTACTCGGTTGAGGACACATTGATACTCTTCATCGGAGATAATGACGGATTTGCTGATGATATGGAGTATGCACCCGGTACCTGGCAGCAAGGCTCGATGCTCTTTCCTTACAGAGACGGTTGGATTTCAAGTACAGGCCGGCAGCACAGCGGGACGACGAGTTTCAAGGCCGGTCGAATAGGTGTGGGGGATTATTTCGATTTCATGGACGCCATGCTGATCAGCCCGCCGTTTCTACTGGAGCGAAATTCTAGACTCCGCTTCTGGCACTTTATGGATGCGTCGGCTGACACCAGCCGGGGCCTGGGTTTCGATGTCGGGACGGTATGGATAACAAGGGGAGATGGCGAGTGGAATCAGTTGGAGCCTGAGGGCGGGTATCCATATGTGGTTTCTGATAGCGTTCTGAATCGGCTCGGCGCCGGGACAGCGTGCTATTCGGGCCACCAGGACTGGTCCCTGGCCGAATGCAGCCTCGCGCAGTATGCCGGTCTTGTTCAGATCGGTTTCCGGTTCACCTCGGACGCAAGCGGCACTGATGAGGGATGGTACATAGATGATGTCACCGTGGAAATTGATCCTGCAATCTGCTGTGAAGGTATGACCGGGAATGTTGACTATGACCCTGATGACCTCGTGGACATAGGTGACCTTACCAGGCTGATTGATTTTCTGTTTATCAGCTTTGAAGCGCCGGCCTGTGCGGAAGAGGCCAATATAGACGGCGAGGGGGCAGTAGATATTGGTGATCTGACGAAACTGATTGACTTCCTCTTCATCAGTTTCACACCACCGGCGGAGTGTCTGTAACGATCGTGAACAGAGATTTCACTGATGGCCTGACCCCGATCGTCATCCCATTCTGATTCTCGATGCCACTTCTAATACACTACGCGACAACCAGTTGAGACAGTCTGCGCACCGCTACATCTGCTTCTAGGCTGGTCAGTGAGTTGCAAATTTCGTCCAACAGGGGGAGCAACTCAGTGAATGCTCATTAGTTACACGCAACAGACCCCAACCTCTCGTCTCGCCTGGAAGCCTGGATACATCGGAGCCTTACGTTAACGGCCTTAGTCGAACGCACTTGGGCACACGATTGTCCGCCTGCGACCTCTCAGCTAATGTATGTAGTGCGACTTAGGTTTGTGGATACGCGGGCAGGAAAACGGCCACTGGAGCGGGATAGGGGAGGGCAGGTCGATTCCCATATTGACTTCTGGAGCGAATTTGATATATTTCCGCTGGGTACAGAGTACAATATCAACACGACAGGAAATCTCCTGTCAGACTGACAAATCGGAGAATCTTATGAAAACCAAGACCTTTACCAGGGTATCTGCGGTCGCTGCGGTATGCATGCTGTTTTCCGTGAACAGTCTTCCTGCTCAAGATTTGTTCGACCCGCATACCGAATATGCCGCCGGAAATGGCCCTAACTCCGTCTTCTCGATTGATTTTAACGGCGATGGCAACAATGATCTGGCAGTTGCCAACGGAAACTCTGACAATGTTTCGATCCTGCTGGGCAATGGCGACGGATCATTCCAGAGTCCTGTCAACTACGCGGCTGGAGGCAGGTCTGAGTCTGTCTTCTCGATTGATTTTAACAAAGATGACAGGTACGATCTGGCCATTGCGAACTATGTCTCGGATAATGTGTCGATACTGCTAGGCAATGGGGACGGAACATTCCAGAGTGCTGTTAACTATGCCGCCGGAGATGGTCCTCACTCTGTTTTCTCCATTGATTTCAACACCGATGGCAACAATGATCTGGCGGTTGCGAACGGAAACTCAGACGATGTTTCGGTCCTGCTGGGCAATGGAGATGGAACATTCCAGAGTGCTGTTAACTATGCCGCTGCGGATGGTCCTTACTCTGTCTTCTCGATTGATTTCAACGGCGATGATAAGAACGATCTGGCGGTTGCGAACTACGTCTCCAGTGATGTTTCGATACTCTTGGGCAATGGGGACGGAACATTCCAGAGCGCAGTTAACTATGCCGCCGGAACCAGTCCCCGCTGTGTCTTCTCGATCGATTTTAATGCCGATGACAAAAATGATCTGGCGACTGCGAACCTGTACTCCAGTAATATTTCGATACTTTTGGGCAACGGCGACGGAACATTCCAGAGCGCAGTTAATTACGCCGCCGGAGGTGGCCCCTGGTCTGTTTTCTCAATTGATTTTGACTGTGATGGCAGGAATGACCTGGCGGCTGCGAACGGAAACCGTGACAATGTGGCGATCCTGCGGGGCAACGGCAACGGAACGTTTCAGAGCGCTGTCGCCTATACCACAGGAGGTGGTCCTCACTCTGTTTTCTCGAGTGATTTAGACGGCGATGGTTATAACGATCTGGCGACCGCGAACCTGCTTTCTAATGATGTTTCGATACTACTGAATACGACTGACACATCGTCAGCGTGCTGTGTCGGCCTGACCGGCAATGTCAATTGTGACCCCGGGGACGTTGTTGACATGGGTGACCTCACAAGACTCATTGACTATCTCTTCATTTCCTTTGACCCGCTTTGTTGCCGTTACGAGGCTAATGTTAACGGAAGCAGCGACGGTGTTGTGGATATGGGCGACCTGACAAAGTTGATTGACTTCCTCTTTATCAGTTTCAATCCACTCGCGCCGTGCCCGTAACAATCGTAAGCAGAGATTTCACAGATAGTGTGACGCCGATCATCAGCCCGTCCTGATTCCTGGTGATACTTCTAAGGCACTGCGCAGCGGCTGGGATACTTTGCAAGCTGCCTCGTCGACCTCTTGACCTACAAGCGAGTTGCAGAGTTCGTCTGACAGGGGGAACTCAGACTGGAAATCTCTGAAGGGCAAGGATTTATCACCTGCAGGCTACGGCGAGTATCCCGCTCGTAACCTCTGTTGTCGACGGACAGTTCACAATAGCCCCGTCTCTTCTGTCAATCCCCCAAGATATCTCTGCCTACTCATGTCGCAATGATTCTACCGGATTCGCAAGCGCTGCCCTCACAGACTGGAAGCCTACAGTCGCAAGAGCGATCAACAGCGCCAGCGCTCCCGAGACTCCAAACACCCACACTTCCAGATCAACCCTGTAGGCAAAATTCTGCAACCAATGTCTCAGTACAATCCACGCCAGCGGCACAGCCAGAACAAATGCCAGTACAACCCATCCCAGAAAACCCCGGGATAAGATCCATACGATATCCTTCATCGACGCACCGACGACCTTGCGGATGCCGATTTCCTTGACGCGTCGCTCTATGACAAAAGTGGATAGGCCGTACAGTCCAAGACAGCACACAACAACGGCCAGGAGACAGAAGACCAGGACAGTACGCCCTGCAGTCCGCTCGTTGGTATAGAGGGCATTGTAGTCTTCATCCAGGAAAGTGTAGTCGAAAGGCAGGCCAGGATTCACCGACTCCCACATCTCTTTGATATACTGAATCGTGCCTGCCATGTCCTCAGTACCGAAACGAATCGATACATAGTTTATGCCCCACCCCTTCTTGATGCCATAAACCATCGCCAGCGGCTCTATCGGATCATGTAAAGATCGAAAATGAAAATCCTTGACAACTCCGATCACATTACCGAGTACTATCCGTCCAAGATTCACCATGGCCCTCTTACCGATAGGGTTCTCGATGTTATAAGTTTCTACCGCACGCTCATTGAGGATGATACCCGCCGTATCTGTTCCGAAGCTCCTGGAGAAGAAACGACCCCCTGCCATATCCAACTGCAGCGTCTCCAAATAATCATAATCACAGGAGTATACATTCAGAGACGTTGCGTCCGTACCCTCTATCTGCACCGCCTGCCGGCCGTTTTCCGCGCCCGGTAGGTTGCCCGAGTTCGATACCGAAACAACATTCGCATGTTGCAGCAACTTCTGTTTGAGAGCATCAGACCTCAACGGGTCGGGTTCCAGATTCTTTATCACCAGAACCTGATCCTTGTTGAAACCCAGGTCCCTGTTTTGAACATAATCGAGTTGCCGGTAAACCGTAAAGGTACCGATAAGTAGCACTATCGACACCACAAATTGAAAGACGACCAGACCGTTACGAAATCCTGATGATGTTCTTCCTCCGGCGAGAGCACCTTTCATTACCCGGGCCGGCCGAAAAGATGAGAGATAGAACGCCGGATAACTGCCTGCCAGAAGACCGACCAAAATCGAAAGACACACCAATCCGGCAATGACTGTCCACAGACTGATCCCTGCCAGACCTATCTGGCTACCGACCAGCAGGTAAAACTCAGGCAGGATCGCGAATACCAGAATCAAACCAACGACCATGGCCAGAAGACTCATGAGCATGGATTCCCCCAGGAATTGCTGGATGAGTTGCCTCCGTGAAGAGCCCATCGTCCTCCGGATGCCGATTTCCTTGATGCGCACCATGGATTTAGCCGTGGTCAGATTCATGAAATTGATGCAGGCGATGATGATCATCAACAATGCCGCCGTGGAGAAAATGATGACATTTCCGAAATCGCCGTTGGATCCCAATTCAAAGCGCAAATGCGAATGCAGATGAATTGATGTCAACGGCTGCATGATATAACGCCAGTCATGCTCAGCGTTGCCGTTGAAAATGTACGCTGTGATTAGCTCCGGCAATTTGGATTCAATGTAACTTACATCTGACGGGCTACGCAGGAGAACATAAGTGGCCATCCAACTGCGGTTCCATATATTTTCATGATACCAGCCGAAGGAGTTGTTGGAAATCAAGCACTGAAAACTGAAATGCGAGTTTTCCGGCACGTCCTCCATCACACCATCAATTCGATAATCATTGTCGCCGATGGTGATCATCTTATCAACAGGATCCACTCCATCGTCAAAATACTTGATCGCCATGGATCGGGTTAGCACCACTGTATTGGGATCCTTCAAAGCATTTGACGTGTCCCCGCTTACCAGTGGAAACGAAAAGATGTCGAAGACTTCGTGTGACGCGCTGCGGATTGGAGACTCATAGAACACGCGATCTTGATACTTCACACGTTTGACTCTCAGATTCGCAAAGCCGGTGGCAGCCTCGACCTGCGGGAAAACCGCTTGCAGAGTCGGTGCAAGGGCCGGCTGCGTATTCACGTCATCCGGCCACGTAATCCGATAGACCCTGTCGGCCTTCTCATGGAAACAATCGTAGCTCAGTTCGTTAACTACATACAGTGCAATAAGCATGCTGCAGGCGAATCCCACCGCTAAGCCGCTGATGTTGATGACCGTATGCGCTTTCTGTCTGATCATGTTCCTGAAAGCGGTTGTCAGATAGCTTTTGAGCATAGTAAAGCTCCAGTATACAGTATTGTTGACAAACCCGGGCAGAGACCTGACGATCTCCAACCATAGATACACTCGCGCGCGAAACGGACTTCCCTGCCCGAGCATATCCCGGTACAACTCAACAAAATCGCCGGCGGCGTACTCGCGGTTCTCGTAATAGACCACTCTCTGCAGTAGCCAGATGGCCAATCGCGGCAGATTGTCTGTCGACTTGCTGCTCATCTTTCACTTACTCCGTGGCTGGCTCCGCGAAATCCGCCCACATCTGGCTGTGAATCGTACCAACCTCCTTAAGCGCCTCATGACCCTTGCGACTGACACCGTAGTATTTTCTGGCCTTGCCCCCTCTTTCCGCCAGCGGCGCACCGGTTCTAACCGTTACCAACTTCTTGCGCACCAGCCGATCAAGGACATCATAAATGGCACCTATCGACCAGTACTTACCGGTCGCCTCGGCCAGATGTCTGCGGATTGTCACGCCATAGGCGTTGTCCCGCAGCTTGAGGATGGCCAGGAGCAGGAACTCTTCTTTTCGTGAAAGCCATTTCATAGGACGGAATCCTCACAATGTTTCTTCTGTTTACCAGAATTTATATGCCATATTGTACGAAATGCCGTTTCGGAGGTTGCAACATTTATTCTGCAATACGGATTTTATCGTTGATTTTGTCAGGTTACAGGTGACATCCTCCCCACGCCGTTAATCCCCCAAGCGGGTGCTGCCAGCGATGCGGAGTGCCGCCCCAGACGCACTAGTCTGGGAAAGCCATTTCTTGTCGGCCTTTGAGAGACAGACTACGGACGTTCGGTGCTGACCCTGGGGATCTTCTGGCTGATATTGAAGACGCTGAGCAGTATCAGGTTAGGGGCAGTTGAATCTTCGAGAGGTTCACACGAACCATGCCGTCCACATCGTCGAAGAGCGGTCCGTCCAAGAGAAGCATGATTTTCTTCAACTCAGGCTCAGATACATCCTGTATCTCAAAACCTGTCGCATATTGACCGCGGTCTTTAGCAGGCTTGCACCAGATACTCTTTGCACGGAACGTAATATCTTTGCTTCCTTCTACTTCGACCGGGAGGTCCATCCGAAACTCGAAGAGAGTGTCTGTTTCCATGGCGGACATGGTCTCCAGCATCAGCCCTGCAACCGTCATATCGACCAGACACCCTACAAATTCATCGGTGTCTTTCAAATAGACTCCAAAGAAAGAATTCGCGTACCGTCGCTTGAATTTTCTCTTTCCATCCATTCTGAACCTACCTTCTAAACAGGTGATCAATAATGAGCACACCCGAGAAAAACGCCGTTTCACTGCTACTATCGGCAAAGAGGAGAATAGAATTAGGCAGCAGGCCTGTCGCCAAATCTGCCCGACATCGTTCGAAATCGTCTGCAGCAGGGCAGTAGTGCGCCGCATAAATTGCCTGTCTTCTGCGTTCGGTGCCCTGATTTGTCCCCATATTTGGATCCAGTATCATTGTGGATTCAAAAAACCCTGTGGAGGATTATTTATACGCGGATTTCAGTGAGCGGCGCGCATCTCGTCGAGAAGACGGCAGCCTTCAAGCAGGATTGCCTCATTGGATAGCTGGCTGTTTGATGCCTGCTCGGGCACGTCTGTGATCGGCTCCATACTCCAGGTGCCGCTGTCCCATGTAATCCCGACATATATAGCCTCGACACCCTGGAGATCATCCAACTGCGCAAAGACAATCTGCCCCCGCTTCAAGCATATTTCGAGTGACTGGTGTGGCGGTGCTGATGACACGACCCTTATTCTGGTTGTCCGTCCGCTGGTCCCCAGGACCTGGAGCAACTCAATGAGATTCATATCCTGCAAGCTGCCCCGAGATGCAATCAGATGGTCATCGGTCTCTCTCGCGTCGGCCGACATTTTCATTCCTGTCCAGCTTTTGTTGACCTTGAAAGTGACATGGTCTGGGTCGCATTCACAATCCAGAATATCGGCAATGCCCCACTCCAGAAGCGGCGTAAGGTCACCGGATAAAACCTGCGGAGCCAGCACAATGATAGGCGTCTCTTTTGGATCGATGTGCAGATTTTGAAGCTCCTTCACCACTGAAAAGACAGTTCTTGAAGGACCGTCAACCCGCAGGACTATCAGATCCGGACGACATCTCTTGCAAAGACGGGACAAAGACGAACGTGAAGGAGCTATTATCGTCCGAAAACCCTCCGATTTTAGACGATCTGTCAGAGCCAGTACTTTCTCCGGAGGCTCGGAGTATATCATTATTTGTCCGCTGCGTGTCACTGTGGGTGTCCGCGTCGACTCCTCCTTGACCACTTTTAGAAAAGTCTCAAACACCTCGGGATACAGTCTCTTCCCCACTTCCTGATGGACCTTCGACTGGAATTCCTGTATTCTGTCAAGGGTCAATCTCTGTGTCGGTTGGATTGTTTCGGAGAACATATCGACAACAGTGAGGATATTCCCACCTGTAGCCTCAATCGGCAATTCACTCAGGGCATCATCCGAAATGTCCAGATACATCGACCGCAGGATTTCTATGACAGCCGGCTCGTAGTAGACTGATTGCAGCAGCTTGGTAACCAATCGCATCAGGCGTCGAAAGTTAGGTGTTGCCGTCGTCATATAGTAAAACTTGGCCTGCTCGTGAAGATGAGCGGCACTCATCACCATTACCCGCTGGTCATCCTTCAGTCCCAGGTGGCGGCACAGCTTGTCCACAAAGTATGCCACACGCATACTCTGGCTCCGGGGGACTCGCTCCTGAATTGTCAGCAGCGAGGTGAACAGTTCCAGTTGTTTCTCCAGTCGATTGTCAGCACGTACTGGCTGCGAATCGTTGGTCAGCAGATCAGACATCGAACGAAAAACACGAATTCGAGTGGGCGGTGAAATAGAGCGAATACCATTCAGAAGATCAATGTGCTCTTCGGGATTGTCTGTTTGAATGAAGATCGTCCCGAATGGTGTCTGCCTGAGGCTTTCCTCGATCCGGTTAACAGAGTCCACATCGGCCACTACAAAACCGTCCTGTTCCAGCACCACATGCAGCAACTTCCGGGTGCCGGGTTGACCGCTGAATATCAACGCCCGCTTCGAATCAATTTCACTCGTAGTCAGCGATGACGCCCTGGTTGTGCCTGCCAACTGTTTTGCTTGTGCGACCTGAGTCTGAGTTTTCCCGGCATCTGGCTGCGGGTCGGTTCGTTGGTGCTGTGTATAGTGATGATTAATAGCACGGGTCAACGCCAGTTCAACTGCTACAAAGTATTCGACAAACCTGTTGCCGAGAAGATAGCTCAATTCCGAGCGCAATTCCGTGTCATTTGGATCAACACAGGCGATCTTTACGAGGTTCTGATCAAGGTCGTATTCGAACGGCAGGATCACACGAGACAACGCAAGATTGAGCGGAATCAAAGCCAGGGCCCGGGAAGGAATTACGACTGAAGAGATTGACACAGCGGGAACGCCAAAATGCTCTGAAAGCGCACTCAGCAGGTCCGCTTCGCTGGCCGCGCCGCTGTCAAGCAGATGGGAGCAGAGTTTGCCGCCAATCGCTTTTTGCCGACTCAAGGCAGCTTCAATATCTGCTTCAGAAACCTTGCGCTGTTCCAACAGTATTTCGTCTATTCTCTTCACACTGTTGTCCCGGTTCACCGATCTCTGAAGGATTCATTCCTCTTGCCAGGGGATCGATTGACTAAGCCATAGCCGAAAACCACGGCCGATTATCTTCCTACATTATCGACCATGTTGCCTCCTTGTTGAAGCCGCACCCATGACCATACCCTGTGCAGTTGTTGAACAATTCGGACCCGGTTCGCTGAATATTGGAGCAAGCTCAAATAGGCCGCTATTATTTGGCTAACGCTCCTACTCCACCCTCGGGAGAGTCTGGGATTCGTCGTGGCTATTGTCCATATCATCGAATTCTTCCGTTGATTCAGTGAGGTATGGGGTGTCCTGGATAGTTTTCACGACGAATCGCAGATCGACCCGATGGCTGGAGTATCGTGTAACACGATCATAACCCACGGCAGGCCGTGGGCCACCCGGCAAAAAGCTCAATTGGAGGCATTAGTGTCTGCGATCACTGTCTCGACTGACCTTAGACGTCTTATCCATTCTGTGGTGCATACGCCGTTTATGCCACCACATTAGAGTAGATACGACCAGAACAATGGCTACTACCAGGAAACCGTCGTCAATACCCGGCGACCAACCCAGCCATTCGTCAATACTATCACCCCAAAATGTGGCGACAACAGCGATAACAATGCATAGAAGCGTTGCCACTCTGCGGCTTGTGCGGTTTATTTCCTTGATTCGCCGCTCCTTGTCGTTCTCTTGGGGATTAGTTCCCATAATTCCAGTTTTCATCGAATCTCTTGTGTACTCTCTCATCAATGTGTAGCCCGCTCCCCCTGCCGCTTGCGGTGGGTTCGCTCCGTCCCTTTACCAGTATCTATAAGCATAACCGACCTGT
>CP070824.1:2189705-2196497 GCA_020344395.1 Candidatus Zixiibacteriota bacterium
CTGAACGTCGGGAGGTTGAGATGCACCTTCTCGACTGCAACCATTGTTTTGAACGTGCCCGGCAGTTCCAGACAATGAGCAAATTGGTGAGGGATGACCTCGAAGCGCGGGAGTGCATAGATTCCGTAGTTGCGGATGATCAGGGCATGAAACGGACTGACTCCGCGAGGCCGGTATCAGCAGGCCTCAGGCGGAGGGCCGTTCTGTTACTCCGTTTTGCGGCCCTGATATCCGTTGTGGTGCTGGTGCTGATCCTCAAGCCATGGCGTCTCGAATTCGAACCTTCGCACGAACTGGTTGCGCTGGAGAACCGACTGGCCGTCATGTACTTTGAAAATCTTGCCGACACGACGGGTACGGGGGCGCTGGGTGAGATGATAACAAACCTCTTCATCACTGATCTGTCTCAATCGGACCACCTTCAGGTAGTGTCGAGCCAGAGATTGTACGACATTCTCAGGCTACTGGGCCAGGAGGGCGCTAAGACAGTGGACAAGAACACGGCGGCTGAAGTGGCACGCCGGGCGCGCGCCACGTGGATGATCACCGGCAGTATCCTGAGCATGCAGCCGCAACCTGTCATCACCATCCAACTCGTCGAGGTGTCAAGCGGTCTTACGCTGGCCTCGCACAGAATGACCGGCGAACCTGATGAAGGGATATTTGCCCTGGTGGATAAGCTTACCGTTGAGGTCAAACAGATGCTGCCGCTTCCGGCGACAGCGGATTGGGGATCGGACCGGCTGGTGGCCGAGGTCACGACTAACTCCAGGGAAGCCTACTACAATTACCTGAAAGGTGTTGAGTTCTACAACAAGCTGTACGGCAGAGAGGCAGTAGTATACTTCCGACAGGCGCTGGAACTCGACTCCACCTTCGCCATGGCCTACTATTACCTGGCCCAGCTTGAGGACAGGGATCTGATCACCAGGGCGATAGAGTATTCAGACGGTTCAAGCCCCATAGAAAAGCATTACATCAGAAGCCTCAACGCCGCTTATTCCGGGGATTACGACAAAGCGATCGAAGAGCTCCGGGTGGCTGTCCAACGCTATCCGGACGACAAACAGGCGTACTATCGAATGGGGCGATACCGCTACCTTCAGGGTCGCTACGAAGAGGCAATCGGACTCTTCGATACCACCGTTCAGATTGATCCGGGTTACGGGGTCGCCTTCAACATGCTGGCGTATGCTTATGACAGGCTCGGTAACGGCGACAAGGCTATAGAGGCCATCGACAACTATATTGCCACCGCACCTGACGAGGCCAATCCGTATGATTCCCGGGGGGATATCTGCGCCCGCAACGGCAGGCTGGATGAAGCCATCGAGTCATATAAGCGCGCCGTCGAGATTAAACCGGACTTTGTCTCTTCCTGGATGAATCTCGGGTTTATGTACATCTACAAGCAGGAATACATCCTGGCTGACAGCGCCCTCCGGGTACTCATCTCGATAGGGGGGCAGGTGCAGCGTTCTGCGGCCAGATTGTACCTCTCGTACATACCATTTTATCAGGGGAAATTCCAGGAGGCCCTTGACGTGCTCGACGACGGCCTGACGGCCGACAGGATTGACCGCGCCATCAAAGAGTCAGCATACAAACATGCTCTGAAATCCACCATCATGAGGGAGCTGGGAGACCTTGACCGGGCCATACAGGAAATCGAACTCGGCATAGAGGCTTACAGCAGGACCTATCCCGAGGACAAGGAATTGTATCGCTATCGTTACGTGCAGTTCCTTGCCGAGAAGGGGGATATTGAACAGGCCACACAGGTGGCGCAGGACCTCAAAGAGTTCCTCAGGGGGAAGAATCGACCATCGCTGTCGTACCACTATGCGCGCGGCTTTGTTGAACTGGCCGTGGGAAACACGGATGCGGCGGAGGTGGAGTTTGAGCATGCCGTTGAGGAATCCGGGGCCGGGGATTTCTTCGGCCGTTTCGTTCTCGCCCGGACGCGTTTGGAGTTGGGCAAGCTCGACGAAGCGATTGCGGATTTCGAAGAACTGAGTAAAGTCTACAGCTCGATCGGTTTGTATTGCAGCAATCTGACAGTGAAGATCAATTACTATCTCGGTCTGGCCTACGAACAGCAGGGGCAGTTTGAGAAGGCGATGGCCCGTTACGAGACATTTTTGGATATCTGGAAGAACGCTGATCCCGGTATTGCTGAGATCGACGACACCAGAGAACGGCTTACCAATCTGCGGAACAAGACCTGATCGACTGAGTGTACTGTCTTGTAAGAGATACAAGCGACTGAGCAGCTTTAGAATCTCAGGCCCAGGGTCACTCCAACTGGTTCAAGGCTCCCTGTTGAGGTGGTGCACATCGGGGCTATATCAAGTCGTACCTCGTCAGTTCTGACAATACTGTGGCCAATCGTTCCACCCAGAGCGGCTCCGGCAACGGTGCCACCCACAAACGCGATGAACGTAGCCGGCAGGCCAATCCCAAAATTGTCCCAACAACACGTTCCCTCATGACATGCACGCTCACTTATAATCCTGACCGCCAGAACTCCTGCTCCTGCACCAGCTACAGCACCGAGCAACATACCTGTCCCGGTCCCGCGTTTGATACGACACGCCTTCGCAACATCGTTCAACGCCACTCGCTGCCGCCCTGCCCTGCCGCACTCCAGGAACAACAAGGTACCGGCGTTGTGTCGCAGTTTCCCCTGGAGGATCATTCCGGAATGGGTCTCGATCCGGATTTCATCTCCACATCGAAGAGCCGTCTGACTATAGACGCTCGGGCAAAGAATCAGGATAACTGTCAGACTTATTATCGTTGCGGTTACAGCCTCAGGTAGACGGAATCCTGCAGCCGGCGCTTCAGCTTTCAAAACCTTCTGATATTGTTTTGGGTCTCTCATGACTTCCTCCGTCTCTGCGAGTTTTTCCAATCAGAAACTGATGGCAAGGGTAACTCCGAGAGGTTCAACTTCCCCCCTTGTGGATATGCACATGGGCGTCGCCTCAAGTTGCACCTCGCCCAGTCTCTGAGTATGGTGGCCAATCATGCCGCCCACAACAGCGCCTATTATAGTTCCCCCCACTATCATGGACCCCATTTCTATAAAGGGCCCAAACCAGGCATCCGGGCGCCAGCGATCCGGGTGATGGTCCTTCCACTGCTTATAATATGCTTTGGCCGCGATGACACCGACGCCGGCACCCAACAGCGTTCCGACCACAATGCCTTCAAAGGTCCGACGTTTAACACGATAAAGGCCCGCAATGTCATTCCGCGGCACCGTCCTGAATCCGAATTTGCCGTGCCAGATCTTCACCGCCAGCGAATCGTCGGCGGCATTGGTCAATCTGCCCTGAAGCACTTCACCCGTTTGAGATACCAATCTCACTTCATCCCCGCACCGGAGATCGTTCCGGCTGTGAACGCTCGGGCAAAAAGTCAGGATCGCGACCAAACACGCAACCACCAAAGTTACGATTCCCGACGAGCAGTGCATTGTGTATGCCCTGTCAGCCGTCGTGTCATATGAGTGCTGTTTTCTGTTCCTCATGGCTTCCTCCATCTCTACTACTTTCTCTGTTTAGAAATTGACGGCAAGGGTCACTCCTACAGGCTCAATCTTCCCCAAGGGAATGCATACAGGCATTCCCTCGAGCTGGACCTCGCCGAGTCTTTGACTTTTGTGCCCAAGAATGCCGCCGATTATGCCCCCGAGGACGGCCCCACCTCCAATGCCAGCGGCGGCTATGGCAATACCTGATTCCATACTAGCACCTCCCCCGCCTCCGGATGCTCCGCCAGCCACCAGAGCCGCACCCGTAAACCCGATAAGTGCGCCGCCAAACACGCCTGTGATGATGCCCATCGCTGTCGCACGCTTAATGCGATGAACTGTCGCCAGATCGGTCCGCGCGACGGTTCTGGTGATGTCCTCACGGCACTGCAACGTCAGCGAGTCGCCGGAAAAGGTGATCAGTTTGCCCTGATGCTCATACCCTGTTTGGGTAACAAGTCGAACTTCATCTCCGCAGCGTAGAGTGTTTCGACTCTGAGCGTTCGGGCAAAAAGTCAGGATCGCGACCAAACACGTAGCCACCAAAGTTACGATTCCCGACGAGCAGTGCATTGTGTATGCCCTGTCAGCCGCCGTGTCATATGAGTGCTGTTTTCTGTTCTTCATAGCTTCCTCCATCTCTGCTACTTTCTCCGTTTAGAAGTTGACTGCGAAGGTCACTCCGACGGGTTCAATCTCTCCCATCGTGGACATGCACATAGGTGTCGCCTCAAGTTGCACCTCGCCCAGTGTCTGGGTATTGTGTCCAATGATGCCGCCCATGACACCCCCCAGGAGAGCTCCACCCCCGGTCATGGCCAGGGTTCTGCAGGCTCTCCCTATGGCCTCAAACCCGTCTGGCTCTGCCTCAGCCGAACATATGACCGCCGCCGCGAGGGCACCAATGAGAGTACCGACAACCACACCTGACACAATGCCTGGTCCGGTCTTGCGCTTGACGCGATAAAGGTTCGCGATGTCATTGAACTGCACCGTCCTGAATTCGGGCTTACCGCGCCAGACCTTCACCTCAAGCGAGTCGGCGGCGGCATTGGTCAGTCTCCCCTGAAGCACTTCACCCGTTTGAGATACCAATCTCACTTCATCCCCGCACCGGAGATCGTTCCGGCTGTGAACGCTCGGGCAAAGAGTCAGGATCGTGATCAAACACGTAGCCACCAAAGTCACGATTCCCGACGAGCAGTGCATCGTGTATGCCCTGTCAGCCGTCGTGTCAAATGAGTGCTGTTCTCGGTTCTTCATGGCTTCCTCCACTGAGAGCTTCTTGTTCCGATATCAGTTTATGCACGTCGGGTGCCAGATCGTCAGCCTGACGAGTGAACAGCCTATGTGATGGTATCACAGCGACTTAGTCGCTCTGGCCCATAGGGCAGCATATTATGACGGTGGTTAGCTGCTAGTCATCACATGGGGGGAAGGGATAACTGTTATCCAGTGGCGAAAGGAAAAGCAACCAGCTCCCCATTGTGACGCAATGATGAAAAGCGGTTCGACTGCGGGAAAACTCTGCGTGTGAGAAAACCGGCTAGCGTTCCGCCTCACCGGTCATGGGGACAAAACGGACGGGCGCAACAGATTGGCGGTTGATTTTGTCACCATCCCGGGTCAGCAGGATCAGCTCCTGCCACATGTCACCGACCGGGATAACCAGCCGGCCGCTGTCGGCAAGCTGGTCAATCAGCGGGGGTGGTATCTCTTCGGGCGCACAGGTCACAACGATAGCATCAAATGGTGCTTCCTCCTCCCACCCGCGAAATCCATCTCCGGCCCGCACCGTTACATTGCTGTAACCAAGGCGACTCAGGCGGGCTTTAGCGCTATCGGCCAGCGGCTGGACGATCTCGATGGTGAAGACCTCTGAGGCCAGTAACGAGAGGATAGCCGCCTGGTAGCCGGAGCCGGTACCAATTTCGAGAACCCGATCGGTGCTGTCAACATCGGCCAGTTCCGTCATCAGGGCCACGATATACGGCTGTGAGATTGTCTGGTCGTAACCTATGGGCAGCGGGGTGTCGTCGTAAGCAAATGAGCGGTACGTTTTCGGCACGTATCTGTGACGCTCGACTTTGCACAGTGCTTCCAGCACTCTCTGGTCGCTGATCCCGCGGCTGGCTATCTGCCGCTGGACCATGCGAGCCCGGGCCTGAGCGAAGGTGCTGTCGGACTTTTCGTCGCCGGACCCGCAGGCAGCGCCTCCGACAACCACCAGCATGAAACAGGCAAGCAATAATCGGACGGACGTCATACTGAAAAGGAACAGAGCATAAATGACTCTGTCAAGAAATCATGTATACAAGAGCAGGCTACCGACTGACGGGTGATAGTCGGTTACGAGCAAGGACTATTCGTCGTCTTCGTCATCGTCCTCGTCGTCATCGTCCTCATCGTCGTCATCACCCTCGTGCTCTTCATCCGCGTCATCATCCGCCTCGGCCTCGTCGGGCTGCAGAATCGTTCCATCCGACGCAACGAGCAACTCGAACTCATCTTCGCCGACTTCGACAGCCACCTCGTATTCTACTGTCTCGCCACGTGTGATCTTTTCGGCTTCGTCGATCTCGCAACCCTCATGAGCCGCCTTGATAGCCGTAACCACTATTTCCGGCAGCGACTCCACGGATATCTCTTCCTCGATCTGAATGAGGGTGCCATCCTCAGCGTAAACATAGTCCACTTCGGCGCTGTCCTGTACCGTCTCGATTTCGTAGAGAGTCTTGCCGTCCTTGACCTCGCTATCAACGCTGCTGATCACGACGTCAGGGAATGACGCTTTAAAGGCTTCCATCACTTTTGCGGGGACGTCAACTTTCTTGGCAGCTTCTTCCTCTTCTGCAACTACCGCCAAAGCACCGCATAGTAGAACAGCCACCACCATCAAGGTCAATCCTGCCACTGACCGCATAACCTACCTCCTGTTAGTATTCCGACTGAATAATGGCACCCTCAACGTACCGAAAGCAAGAGCATTATTCGCCTGCAGACGCCGGTGTCACTCGACGACAAAACCCGCGGTGGCCGACTGTCCGGCGTCATCCAGGCACAAAACGGTGTGGTGCCCCCTGGCAGGAGTATAAAACGTCAGCTCCCCTGCTTCAGTAGCAGCCAGGTGACGGCCGTCAACAAACCAATGCACCGTGCCATCACCTGTCGGCACGGAAGCCTGCAGGCGAATCTTCTGATATTCCGGCGGCAGTTCTGCAATCAACTCAAAGACAGAGCCGTCCTCGGGGGAG
>CP070824.1:2196597-2210854 GCA_020344395.1 Candidatus Zixiibacteriota bacterium
GAATGAATGTCTGTCAATCAGTTGTTCTCCATCATGCGAAAGGGCCGGCCATGGCAGATTCGAGAGGGCTCCATCGGGTATGATCAGAACATGCCTGCGCCGTTTTTCTATCTCAAGCGGCGACCACAGATACTCGCCCAGAGCTCCAAATAGCTTGCTTTCATCCTCTTGATCCGACGCGGTTCGGTAACTGCCGTCAATCAGGATCCTGCTGAGCAGAATCTGCCAGAGCCCGATCATTTCCTGAATCTTGCTGCGCCCCCCACGGTAGCGATGGGCTCGTGTTTCCCCCATGAAATGAATAAACGCGGTGAGGTCCTCTTTCCCCACATGGAACTGCACTATTGGCATCCGACCTGAATAGGTCCGCACATCCCTCTTCAATTGCTCGGTCCAACGCCCCGTGCGAAGACTCTTGTGCTCCAGGGCCAGCAGACTATCGCGTACCTGTTTGTGATACCGATGCAATGCAGGATGCGAGCCCAGAGCCGCACCGGACCGCTTTCCTGAGATTGAACTCAACTGACCCGACAGGACTGAAACCTGCTGAGACAGTTCGGCCAGCGATTGTTCGGCACGGCCGCGTTGCTGCATAGCTGTGAACGATTCGCCAGAGGCAGCCCAGATTCCGGCCGTCTTGAATCTGTCGGCCCACATGGCCGCACGTTCAGGATCTGTCCCGGTGTCACTGGTCACCAAACGTTCATATGGATCGGTTCGACCGCGCACAAAAGCGGCTCTCATCTCAAGCGGTGGCAGCTTGGCCCTGACCGTATCGAGAACGTTGGCTGCCCTGGCCCAGTGCCTGACGGCCCCTTCGACATTCCCCTGCAGGTACTGACCATCGCCCAGATGAGTCTGCCATCCGGCCAGGAGATGGGGCACTGATTTGACCGCTTTGTTGGCGGCCAGCCGTTTCATAGCATGCCTGTCGTTGGGTCGATTGGCCAGGTAATGCAGGTCGCATATTGCTTCCCAGAGTGGAAGCTGTGCCTGTTTGAAGAGACGTCGGACCGACCGATAGGTGCGATGGTCAATAGTCACACCGTTCCTGAGCTGAGCCGCGAACAATTTTGCTGCCGCCTCGAAGCCGGAGTTTTTCTCCCGTGCGAACCCGGCCCGGGCTCTAGTCAGCGCCTTCTGAGCATCGCGATCCCGCCCACAAGCGTGGGCGGCCCTGGCCCGGAAGAAAGCAGCCTTGGACATTTCGTAGGTCAGCCGCAATCGTTTCGCCAGCCGTTCGGCTTCGCGTGCCGTGTCATATGCGTCCGAAAACAGATTCAGACCAAGGTAAGCCTCGGCCCGGTCCAGCCGACATAACATCACGCCCTTGCGCTGACCGGCCTTAAGATAGCTCCTCTCGCATTGAGTCAGCCCGCGAAGCGCCAGATGGTATTCTCCCTCGAGCATATACAGCCAGGAAAGACCGTACTCACATTCGATCACATACAGATGATATCCGAGCGTGCCGAAGCGCTCCTTTGCTCTGCGGTAGTATTCCGACGCCTGCTTGAATTCCAGCAGTTGAACGAGAGTGTTGGCAAGGTTATAGTAGGCGAGGCCAAGAACAAGGCCACGACTTCCTTTTCCCTCCAGATGACGGCGAGCCAGGTCATACTGCTTACGGGCATCCCGATGCCGGTCCTGCCGATGGAATAGATTGCCATAATTGATTCGGGTCTTGGCAACCTCATCGGCCTCCCCGATACGGGTGAAAGTACGAATGGCCGACTGGGCCCGACGTCGTGCCTCGGTGAGGTCACCCTTATACATATAGGTATCGATCAATATGCGGTCGATTTTGGCCCTGATACTCGGATCGCGAACGGACAGACGACGTGCTTCGAGATACGCCTTCTCGGCCTGGGCGTATTTGCCGCTGCTGTGACTCGCCCAGCCCAGTGACCTTAATGCGGTTTGCAGGGGCATCTCTTTATGGCGTCGGGCTTGGGCTACAAATTGCTTAGCCATGTTGAGAGCACGGGGTAGAGATTTCTGAGTCTCCTCCCGCACGAGGCGATCACATGCGGCGGCCAGATCTGAAGGGTCGACCCGACCGACGGTGCCGTTTTTCAGGAAGACTCTGGCGGCTCTCATCATGGGATCAGGTTTCTTCACCATTGCAGACTTCCCAGGTCGATACCTAACAATTTTGACAGGAGCCTCATGCGACGGGGTGGCTGTTGCGAATGCCAGTGAAAACAGTCGCCGCTGCCCACGACCAGCTTCCTGGTCCCCGTCTGCAGAACAAACTGCCGTGTGACCGCGTCACCATCATAAACGCGAGCCACAAACTCCCAGCCGGTCATTTGACGGATGCCCACAAACTCCATGGTGTACTGCTGCAGCTTGAAGCGGATGCGGCGCTCAATGCCGAACGGCGCCTGGCGCACAGCCAGAGCCGGCTGACTTTTCCACGAATCGAAGATTATCGCACCGGTGAGTGTCTTGAGCGGTTTCCTCGATTGGTCTATTCTGGCAATAGCTTTACTGCGGCGCACCGCCGCCTCAGATGGCTCCCACGCCAGCGGGCCGACACCGGCGCCGCTCCATTTGAGAATGCCGACCAACGTGCGGCAGTTTTCACAAGCCTTCAGATGATCTTGAAACGGAATCCTGCCGGTGCGCAACGCTTGGATCAGCTGGATCTTATCGGGATGAGTGCTGTTTCGCATCGTTTTACAACTTATGTCACACGGCCGATCTTTGTCCTGATCGGCCTGTGAGGATTCAATTGCGCCGAAAGGCTTTTCATGGGGTTAGTTCCATACCGCGGCCGTTTAGTACCGTGCCTATTCATATTCTTCCAATATCTTCTTGAGCTTCTTCAGGCAGCGCTGACGGGTCGGCCCAAGGCTGTTCCTGGGTATCCTCAGCTTCTTCGCCAGCTCCTTGTAGCGCGTCTCCTCCTGCGAGAAGAACAGCTCGGTCAAAAGCGTGCGGCAGCGTTTGTCCAGCGATTCCACGGCCCGTTTCAGGGTGGCCTGCCGCCTAAGATAAGTATAGTGCTCATCGGGTGTCAGCGGCCCGGCCCTATCGGGCACATTCTGCTCCGCCCGCCGCACAGAATATTTCTTCCGTAGTATGCGCATGGCCCGGCGGTAGGAGGTGCTGGCCAGCCAGGTTGGAATCCTGGCCGCATCCTTGATCCGATGACGCGATTTATACAGCGCCAGCCAGGTTTGCTGCGCACAATCTTCAGCGTCTGAATCACTCAGGTGTCGCCTGGCCACCGAATAAACCAGCGTCGAATACTCAGACACCAAGTCTTCCCACGCATCCGCGTCTCCACGCAGGACAGCTTGCCATATTTCAGTGAGGGCAGGTTTCATAGCGAGCCGGCATATGCTGTAAAGGATGAGACCATCGCGCCTTGGCCTTCCAACCGATGACGTCGTGAGGAACCATCACGCCGTGGACAACAGGCCGTCAAGTAAAGTATAATCAATGTCCTGATTTGCCAAAGTAATTAGTTCACAAAATCTTGCTGATGGATGTACTAACGTGGCCCCGTTGTGGAACTAAGCATGAAGGGTGAAGTGAGTAGCCCGCGGATCGTAACCTGCGCCAAGCCACCAGCCACCTGACTGTTCGAGGGTTGCTCCGCGTGTCATTAGAGACACTCGGCCGGTGGTGTGAAGCTGATGAACAGGTAGTCGATTAGCCTGGTCAGGTCGCCGATGTCGACGGTTCCTTCTCCGTCGATGTTGGCCTCTGCAAGGCACTCAGGCTCGATATAGCTGATGAACAGATAATCTATCAGTCGAGTCAGATCGCCGATGTCGACTATATCCTCAGGATCAGCGTCCACATTGCCGGTCAGGCCGACACAGCAACCATACTGGCAAGCAGGATGGATGTGATCGAGGAGCCATTGCCTGGCCTTGCTGACGTTGTCCACCAGATCGTCCACCGAGCCGTCCCGGACCGTGGTTATCACGGAGTATACGGACAGCGTATCATCGGGGCCGATCGTCTGGTTGCTCAGGAAAGTCATGACCGCATGCTGGTCATCTTGATCCGATAGAGCGGAGTATCCGGCAACCTGCATCCGATTGTACATCTGCTCCGGCACCAGGCTGTTGGTGGGATACACATAGGTGGAGTTTAGTTCAGTATAGGCTCCGTATGGCAGGGCGCTGGTGTCAACACACTCATCGACACCCCCGAACCCCAGCAGAGCCTGGCCACCGAAACGACGGGAGTTATCCTGGCAGCCAAAGCCGAGACCCTGCTGGTAAACCAGCCTGGCTGCATCATCGTATCCCCCGGTGTTGTTCACGCTCGATGCTGACGGGAGATCCCAGTCGATGAATTCACCTATTACCAGTCCGTCATGCGATACGCCGTCGAACGAGTACAGCTTGAGGCGCTGTATTACAAACTGGCAGGAATCCGCCTGGGTCGGTGCATACCAGTTGGTTTCGATGCCGATTGTCTTGTCATCGGTAACGGAAGTACCCGTCTGAAAAATCTGGTAATCGCCCATATCGGTCGTCGGAACAGCGGGGTTGCCGTCCACCGGTATCTTGAAACTGTTCCGGCCGAATACATGGTAGTCAGCCACATACTCTCCGCCGGTGTACCTGGCAATGATAAGGGAGCCGTCAAACATGTAGACCGCAGCACAGTCCCCCTGGTTGCCGTAGTCCAGAGTCACGAATGCCTCCCCCTGGTCGCCGATATTGCCGTCGCTGCTGATCTTCAATTGGGTACAGGAGGTTACGATAGTGTCTCTTAGGGCCGCTCCACCGAACTCACAGGAATCACCCACACCATCCTCGTCCGTGTCGGTCTGATCCGGGTTATAAACGTCAGGACAGTTGTCGTCCGCACAGGCATTACCGTAGCCAGGATTGCCATAACCGTCACCGTCGGTATCAGAACAATCATCACAAAGATTTCCGATCATGTCCATATCGGCGTCAGCCTGGTCAGCATTGGCAATCTGGGGACAGTTGTCGCACGAATCCGGGAAGCCGTCAAGATCGCTGTCCGACTGATCAGGATTGTAGACGTCGGGACAATTATCCTCAGGACAGGTATTGGCCAAATACCCAGGGTCTCCGTAACCGTCACCATCAATATCGGTGCATTCATCGCAGAGATCGCCGATGCCATCCTGATCCGCATCCTCCTGATTCGGATCATAAATGGACAGGCAGATATCACACGAGTCCCCGATGCCATCAATATCCGTGTCAGACTGACCGGGATTATATGCTAAGAGACAGTTGTCACACAAATCACCCGCGCCGTCAGCATCTGAATCAACTTGGTCAGGGTTATAGGCAGCCGCACAATTGTCATCAGGACAATCATTCCCCGGATTCCCCGGATCGCCATAACCATCTGCATCAAAATCCACGCAAACAGGACCGGAGCCATACAGAAACTCCACAACCGAAATCAGCACCTCGTCGCGATGAGTGGAAATTCCCGCATTGAGCTTTAAGGCTTCGTAACCAAACGAGAAATAAACAACCCTGAAAGCCCCGGCATAACTGATGGCCGTATATCCGTTCGTCTCGTTCATGAACCTGAAGGCCGCCTGGGCTCCTCCAGCAGGTACTACCTCCTGACCTTCGCCAGGTGCCTGATTGTTTATGTTCTCGTATACTATCTCCATGCCGTCAGCAACAGGAGAACCGCTGATTCCCTCATGATAAGGAAACCAGTTGGAGCCGTGATAACGACAATGAAGGTAGGTCTCAAGAAAGGCGGAATCCTCATTATGCAACTCACTGGCCAGCCCCTGTCCGGTCAAGAACAGGCTGCCCCCCCCGTCCAAATAGTCCTTCATAACCGAGATTTCAGCAGGCTGAAGATAATCGTCAGTGCTGTCACCCGTAAACCAGACAACCATCTCGTGATTCGACAAATCGGTGAGAATGGGCGTGCCCGACACAGAAACGTCCCAGTAGTCAATCGGAACCCTCAATGTCTCGAAATCTCGTTGGAAGATACTCTCATAGGTGCCGCCCCGGTCGTCATCGACCACCAGAATTCCAGGTTTGCCTATGACCTGCTCAACGGCAAAAGTGTCAACATCATTGTATTCATCCCAGGAGACCACAAACCAAAAAGAATCTACTACTGGAAAATGGTCGACAGGTATTTCAAATTCCAACGGATTGGCCGCAATAGTCGAGCTCGCAGGGATTGAAATCCCACTCTCAAGGCCATTAGTAATATTCAGCATGGCATCGGTCGTAATCAGTCGAACGCTCACCTGTGACGCCGTGAAATCGTTAGCGTTAGTTAGTGTAAGCTCCACGTAGATGGATTCACCGGCCTCCAAGATGCCGTCACCATCACCGCCAGATACATCCGAAAAGTTGGTTTCGAGGTAGGGACGGGAATATGCAATCCAACCGGGGAACCGATCGTTTATCCAGCATCGCATGCGAGCGCCCTGTTGCGGAGTGAAGTAGTCCCTGCACCCCATCGGCCAGGCATATCCCATGTAATTCTTCCAACTGGCATCCCCCCACTCCAGGTCAGAACACGGGTCTGTTCCGCCCGGAGGCCCACACGCATAATCCATCGGGCCAGGATCCGTGTCGGAACAGAGATCTCCTGTCAAATCCCGATTCTCGGCCCCTGGTCTTTCGTAGCAGGGTCCACACTGGGAGACTTCTGATGCACCACGAAAAATATGATACAGGCCGAACTGGTGCCCCAACTCGTGGAACACCGTAATGTCATTTTGAGCGCCGAACATGTCCCACCAGACGCTGTTTATATACACGGCCGGATAATTCCCGCCAAGAACACCGTTTTCCCAAATATAAGGCGCCCACGAATCATAAAATGAGGGGCCCATGTTTTCTTCATAAGTAACGAAGATATTGACCCATTGGGATGTGTCAGCGGCATATTCATTGCACATCGAGTTCCATTCATCCCACGTGTACATTTCCCTGTATTCAGTAGAGTTGATGTACTGCCAATCATACACAAACTGAATGTTAAACGGTTTGAAGGCATCATTACAGGCGTCGAAGGCGTGAACCAGAGTTGCCTCGCTGATGGCCGGATTGCTGCCGTCATCTTCACATACAATGTGAAAGAACAGCCTAACGACCTGTACGGGTGAATTGGCAAAATCGAGCCATTGGTCCCGTGTCTGTGGAATATCGCACGAACCATAGATGGGACAGTTGGGCACCGCATCCGCGCTAATCTCATTACCCCGACGGGATTGCTCAAACAACCACTGGGTTGCACAGCCGAACGTCGGTTTTTCCGCCGTTTCCTGCGCAGCCAATAACGTCGGAAGTATCGGCAGCATCAATATCACTATTGCATGCACGCAGGCTGCTCTGATTGAACACGGAACGGCCGGTGAACGGGTATCCGTTACACCATTCGTTGCCACAGCCGGTTTCTCAAACTTTGTATAAGTTGTCATTCTCTGGTTTCCTGTAGTATCGAAACACTCGCTCCGACACAGTTGCCATTATTCCAGTCTGACTGCACGTCCGGGCTTCACATTCGCTTTGCTCTTTTTTCAGTTCAGCTCCTTGTTAGGATAACTCCGGCTTGCTTCTGGCTGTTGCCGGATTGGTGCCACAGATTGATCCTCATCCCACGTCCATGCAAAAATGACAATTACCGTCTTCATCAGAGACACTCCGTACCATCAATGCTCATATGATCGTGCCTCCTCAAGCTATCGATACTGTCTGGTATTAACAAAGACATCTTCTCTTATAAGCACGGCTCCGGGGGCGTGTAGCTGATGAACAGGAAGTCTATCAACGCAGTTAGATCGCCGATGTCGACCGTTCCCTCTCCATCCGTGTTCGCTTCGGCAAGGCACACAGGTTCATTATAGCTGATGAACAGATAGTCTATCAGTCGAGTCAGATCGCCGATATCAACCAGATTATCGGGATCATAATCAACATTACCGGTTACACCCTGACAACAGAGCTCCTCGATGGTCAGGAACTGATTGATTTCGACATCCGTTAGAATCTGCTCAATGCCACTCGGCCACTGAACGATCATTGAATCCACGATAGTGGCATCCCCCAGCCCGAAATGGGCGTTTATGGCATGGTGCACACAGTAACTGGCGGCAGGAGAAATCTCGCGCAGTTGCCAAACCGGATTGCCGGAAATATTAGCTTTGATGCGAACCTTGGCACCGATTGCTGAAGTGTTTGAGATAGTGCCAACACACTTCACGTTTAGCCAGTTGTTGCCGTTACCGTCGTTGCGATACAGACGGTTATCATTTTGATACTTAGTAATAAACAAATCTAAGTCACCATCGCGATCGTAATCACCCCAGGCAGGACCAAAATTGCTGCTTGCGTCACTCACTAAGGGCCCGGTCACGATTCGTGTGAACGTGCCATCACCATTGTTCTCATATAGCCGGTTAGATCGATTATCCGCCCATGCTGTTACATACAGATCCAGATCGCCATCATTATCGTAGTCTGCAAAACTGCTACCGAACGTAGGGGTAGCGTCGGTCACTACCTCACCAGTGAAAACTCTATTAAAAGAGCCGTCACCGTTGTTGTTGTAAAGGAAATTCACTAGATCCAACGCACCGTTCGCAACAAAAAGGTCCTGGTCACCATCATTGTCATAATCACCCAAACTGGGTCCAAATGATATTGACAGGTCGGTTACCAACGGCCCCGACAGGATCTTTGTGAAATTGAAATCCCCCTCGTTTCTATAATAACAGTTCTCGTACATATAGTCCGCTGGATCCGGAAGGGGATAGTCAAAGTAGGCATTGGCCACAAATAAATCCATGTCACCGTCATTGTCATAATCCGACCAGCTCATACCGTGCGCATTGTTGACATCCGTCACAATCTCTCCGGTCGTGATCTTTACGAAGATCCCGTTATCGTTGCGATACATCGCATTGGGGGCTGACCACGGCAGACTATTGGTTTCAGTTTGGGTGTACAGATCCAGATCACCATCACTGTCGATATCAATCCATGCATGCGTGTTTGAGCACGCGGCATCTATCGTGAGGTCACCGGCCGTGTCGATCTGGGTGAAAGTCCCATCACCATTGTTGGTATATAAGAGGTTGGTACTGTAATTATGCCGACCAACGTAGACATCCTCATCACCATCGTTGTCGTAATCGCCCCAGGCATGCGAGTAGGAACGTGCCATGACATTGGCGATCGGGTCGGTTGTGATCTTGGTAAAGGTCCCGTCACCTTCGTTGTGATACAGGAAGTTGTTCTCATAAGTCGCGGAATTTCCCACATAAATATCCAACCAGCCGTCGTTATCGTAGTCTATCCAGCTTATACCGAACGAAGATCCCCCATCATTGACGTGGGGGCCTTCGGTGATGCGAGTGAAGTTGGGCGTAGCGGGAATAGTTGTCTGCGCCAGACCCGTAGTCAGGATAACACCTGCCGCAAGGGTGAAGAGACGATGCCGGGGTAAATGCTGTTGTTTAGTCATTTGTTATACCTCTTGGTTTTTGTATCTTTCCGAACTCTTGTGCTTGGTTAAGTGTAATTCTGATCGACTGTACTCTCAGACGAAAAGATGAAACGGATTACTGCTATGACATGATTGGCAAGACACCACCCAAGGCGCTGGTTCAGAATCGTCACTGGTGTCTCCTTTCTGTCTGCCAGACAGGCCATGCAGTACGGCGAAAAGCTGCGGACATCGGAATCTGACGAAGCTAACCGAACGCTCGCAGGTAAGGGCATGAGGGCTCCAGGGCGTGCAGTCGGTGGCACAGGGGCCGACCCGTCTGCACAGCTCACTGCCAAAGCCCGGGGGTCTGTTTAAGGTGTCGCGATTCTCAATGATATCTTGCAAATATACGAGGAAAATAGTAACTTTTTTTGAGTGGACTGGCCACTCGATAGTTCGACCGATCCAGGACTGAGCTGGCGCTCACTGAGGAAAGTCAGTGATTGAGAGTTTATACGAGCAAGCACGTGGTGGTGACAGCACAGCGGAAGACGAACTATTTGAACGGTTGTCCGCAAGATTCGACCTGCTGGTTCGTCGGAAGATATGGAATAGCCAGGACTGCGAGGAAATAGTCCAGGACGCGTTGACGGCCGTCCTGCAGAATTATAAGAGGACTGCTATCAGGGTCAGCTTTTCTGCGTGGGCTCAGCGAATCCTGGAAAACAAGGTGACAGATTTTTATCGTGCCCAGTCCAGACGGAAGCCGGAGTCGTCTGAATTGGACGAGACCGTAGTGCCGGCGTCATCCTGGTCACCGGATCCGGTTTTCAGAATGTCCTTGATGGAGTGTCTAAGAAAAGTGAATGCCTTGAACAGGAATCATGCCCGAATGCTTGTGCTGAGTTACCAGGGGCTGGGAATAGAGGAGATATGTACTCGCCTGGGAATCAACAAATCTAACGCCTATTCTGTACTTTCAAGGGCAAGGAGTATGTTGGCACGGTGTCTTGAGAAAGGTGAACCCAAATGAGTGGCGGTTGTATCGATAGAAAGTTCGAGCAGATGCTCTATGCCTGGGAGCTGGATATCCTGGGGCCAGAGGACCGACAGAGGCTTGAAGCGCACTTGCTGGACTGTGACAGCTGTTTTATGAAGGTTACCGAATTCGAGAAGGCGTCATTACACCTCTCTCGGGATCGCGTTGTTCGTCAAACCGTGCTGGAAGAAGGTGAACGCGAGATCGCGGTAGAGAAGACGGGAACCCCTCGACAGTCCAGGTTGCTGAGAAAACCTGCACTGGTGGCGGCTGTATCTCTGGTCTTGTTGCTGATCATACTTAAGCCCTGGCAAGTATCGTTCGATCCGACCGATGAACTTGTGGCATCCGCGCCCCGTCTGGCGGTATTGTTCTTCGACAATGTGGTTGAGCCGGATGATCCGGATCAACTCGGACTGATCCTGACCAGCCTGCTGACTGCTGATCTGGGTGAATCGAGATTCATCAATGTTGTGTCCAGCCAGAGGCTCTACGATGTAGCAGCCACCATCGATTCGGATAGTATATCATCTGCTTATAGAGAATCGGCAAATCGGATTGCGGAGGCAGTCCGAGCCAAGTGGATGGTTACGGGTGAAATACTCAGAGTGGAACCGACCCTTGAGGTCACCTGTCAGGTGGTGGAAGTAGGAACCGGCAGCATTGTTGCCTCGGTGAGAGTTAGCGGCGTCCCGGGCTCTAACGTGTTCTCGGTTGTCGATCAACTCACAGCTCGCATAAAAAACAGGATGGACCTGCCGCCGGCCGCCTTAGACGAAGTTGACCGCGATGTAACGGAGGTTACCAGCTCTTCTCCTGAGGCCTATCGTTACTACCTTAGTGGTGTCGAGAACACTATCAGAGTATACAATACCAGGGCGCGGGAGGACTTTCACCGAGCCATTGAAATCGATTCGACGATGGCCATGGCCTATTATCACCTTGTAAGATTGGGGGAAACCGCCCTGGTGTCCAAGGCAGTCAGGTACATTGACCACTGCGGACAGAGAGATAGATACCTGATTCGACATCAGGAATCCCTAGTACTCGGTGACACGGCACAGGCCCGTGCCTGGATGCTCGAGGCGATGGACAGATTCCCCGACGAACGACAGTTCCTCGAAATGCTGGGCTTCTATGATTTCTTCTGGGGCCGTAATATCGAAGAGGCTATTCGGAGTTATGAAAGAACTATCGAGATCGACCCGGGCTTTCGCGTTGGTTATAACATGCTGGCCTACAGCTACTTAATTATCGGTGACACGGCCGGAGCGCTGGACGCTGCTGACAAGTACATATCGAGTGCCCCCGACGAGCCAAACCCCTATGACACACAGGGTGAAGTAAGAGCCAACAGCGGTGATCTCGATGGTGCGATTGAATCGTTCCGAGAGTCTCTTTCAAAAGACTCCACATATATAACGTCCCTAAGGAACCTGATTGCCATGCTCATCTTCCGCGAGGACTTTGATGAGGCAGTCCTTCAGCTAAGCAGGCTGAGCGGATCGGATCGGCCTGCTGCGGTCTCAGAAGCGTTCGAACTTGAAGCTCTCATGTCCGGTCGCAGGGGAAGTTTTCAAGAAGCCCTGGCCAAATTGAACCAGGGAATCGAATTCGACGTTCAGAATGATATTAGAGGATCCAGATCGTACAAACAATGGTTGAAGGTAGTAATTTTTGACCATCTTGGCTTGACAGATTCTGCACTTAATAATATCGAAACGATGACGATACGGTTTGATTCGCTCGCAGGACCGGGCCGCCTCTGGTACGACCAGCACTCGGCGCAGGTACATGCCCGTGCAGGAAACTTCGATGCAGCGATGCAGGAAGCATCAGCGTTGGAGAATCGATTCGGTCGGACGGCTGCTGACGGGCTTTATGGATACTCATATGCGATGGGTTGTGTGGAGCTTGCCAGAAACAACCCATCCGTGGCTGTCAGTCACTTTGAGACGGTGGACAGTTTGAAAAGAACGTATTTTTCTGAGTATCTGCTGGCTCGTGCCCTCATCGCTTCGGGCCGGTATCAGGCCGGCGCCAAAATACTGGAAGGACTGGCCAGGTCATTCACCGTTATACGCTTGGCATACTCGACCTGGGACGTGACCGGACACTATTATCTTGGACTGGCCTACGAAGGTCTGGGTCGACGGCGGGAAGCGGAGCAGGAGTACCGGCGATTCCTGGATATATGGAGCGAAGCTGATTATCGGTCGGCGGAAATGGCCGATGCAGCCGAACGACTGAGCCGGTTGGAGAATTCGCCGTAAGGAACCTTCGATAGGTATCGCGTGCTCTCGTGATGGGTAGCCATTGAACGTTTTAAGTCAGCTATACCATTCATCGGATTAAGGCACTCTATGTCAGCCTGTTGATTCTTGCCGTCACAGGTTGCATCACAGACACTCCGCCGGTGGTGTGAAACTGATGAAGAGATAATCGATAAGAGCCGTCAGGTCACCGATGTCCATCGGGTCAGTGCCGTCAATGTTGGCCTCCTCCATACACAGAAGCTTCTCTTTGCTTATGAACAGAAAATCTATGAGCAACGTCAGATCGCCGATATCAACTATATCATCAGGGTCACCGTCGACGTTGCCGGTAGTACCGATACAACAGACGCCGATAAAGAACGGCGAGAGGGAATCGGTGCGGCCGCAGAGGATATTTCCCGCCTTATCAACTGGGAGCAATGTAATATCCTCCCAGACATCCGGGTCGCCCACTCGATAGAATAATCGAAGTTTATGCTCGCGAACGTTAACCACGACATCGGGGTCGTAGCTAAAGCAAATCTCCACCGAGCCGGTGATGTCGGCGGTCGTAGAGATATTGTAATAGATTGGAGGGGCACTGGGGAATCGAACCCCCTACTCGCGTTGCGGCACAAGGACTTACACCCTATTGTGACCAAATTGTGACCGTTTTTACAGTCCTTCCGATTTGCTTTATTTCCGGGAATATCTGGCGTATGAGATTTGTTTGAGACTTCGGGCCAAGTCTTCTCGTACAGTAGATTAAACCAACGACAAAAGGAGTCAATCTTTACAGTGAGTGATACGCTACCCAGATTCTTGTTATGTTTTCTCTCCTTTTCTCTCATTAGTACTGTCTCCGCCAGCCCCAAAAACACAGCCAACACACTCGAGCAAGGACAGATGGTTGATAGCGGTTCCTGGTATTCACGCGTAGAATGGCCCCACGACGGCAAACCCTATGAGAGTCAGAACTTCGAGGTCTTTAGTGACGCGGCAAGCGAGGAAGCAAGACGATCTGTCGCCGAGATCGCAGAAGATGTACTACGGGAATTGACTCACAGATTAGGGATTGACGGAGAAGCATCGTTCCGCTACCCCCCTGGTCAGAGCAAGATTCACATCTATGCCTACAAGAACAGATATCCACAAAGCTGGGGTGCTCGAGCTTACTACCCGGGTTTTGTGATCTGGTCGTTGGACCATGAGCACCGACCACACGACTTGGATTCCTACAAAAAAACCATCAAACATGAATTGGTACACGTGTTGGAGCTTCTGCTGAGAGGCCGCGATGTGATAGACATGACAGTGGAAACCATGGTTCATGTCTGGTTCAGCGAAGGGTTTGGTGAAGTCGTCACTCGCGGAACGGTTGGCAGGGCGGTCAGGGATCTCGGTTACATGAACTACCTGACCGACAAGTACGGCAAGATCTGCCCGGTGTCGATTGTTCACGATGGCATGGCTGGCGACTGGAGCACGGAGGAAAAGGCGGCAGCTAGTGAGGCTGCTGGCTGTGAGTATTACTATCCGA
>CP070824.1:2210954-2217013 GCA_020344395.1 Candidatus Zixiibacteriota bacterium
AGCGATCAGACCGGTGCAAAGGGTGATTCGCGCTCCTTGACAGGAGCGCTTAAGTTTGAGGCACGATCGATGTCTCAGACGAGAGTCGCCGGTCTGACAGAAAGCAGCCTTAGTCGGTGCACCAAGACGGAGGAAAGATGGTTCGCAAAGGGCATTCCCTGTTTGCTATAGTCCCGGCCTCAGTAATCCTGCTAATCTTAATTCTGCCGGCTTCGGCCTTCGCCGAACCCGACCTGCAGGCACCCGTCCTGATCCTCCCCAACGACACCGGTTATTCCGTGTGTCTGGGTGATTCGATCTGTTTCGATGTCAGCGGCACCGATCAGAACAGCGGATCGTCTATGGTTCTCGATCTTGTGGACGGCCCTGTCGAGATGGACCAGCGGAATTTCTCGGATGATTTTACAACGACGGTCTGCTGGGTACCCGACGCATCCGGGGTGTACCTTTTCGTGTTCAGATTGTCCGATGGACAGCACACCGTCGAGGACAGCGTCACTTTCACCGTCGACATGAACTATCCCCCTGATCTGGCCGACCAGGAGTTTTCCGACGATCTCTGCACGATGAAAGAACCGCGGACGCTGGAGTTGACCTTCAGCGATCCCGAGGGTGACTGGCGGTTCTCGCTGCTGTCGGGTCCGGGCATGATTGACTCGATCAGTGGCGCCATTACGTACCAGCCGGATACATCCGGGCAGTTTCTCTTTGAAGTAGTTGCTGCTGACGACTGCGGCGAGGATACGGCGCTCATCACGGACAACGTCGCGCTGAACCTGCCGCCATACGGCATAGGCTACGACACTACGTTCTACCTCTGCGGTACGCCGGATACGTGCTTTTACTTTCATGCTTACGACCCGGAGAACGACATTATTGTCGCTGAACTGGTGGACGGCCTGGGGACCTTTGAGCAGGTTGACGACAGCACCTGGAAGAGTTGCTTCACACCGAGCGATTTCGAACTCTTTACATACGAGTTTATTTACCGCGTTGTCGACAGTTGTGTGCTTGAATTGGGTGAAGGGTTAGTACAGGGTGACGAATCAGATCGGCTGGATACCATCAGGGTAACCGTGCATGTCGACCATCCGCCGTCATTCATCGACGCAGGGCCGGAGTATTTCTTCCTGTGCGAGCCGGGTGATACCTGTTTCAGCATCGACTATACCAACGAAGAATCAGATACAGCGACGCTGAGTGTTATATCCGGCAATGCCACGCTTGACGGCAAGACTGTTTGTGTCACGGCCGCGGAGTCCGGCGCTTTCGATGTCGTGATCGTGGCCGAGGATGACTGCGGCTCGGATACGCTGGTGGTGCCGGTAACGATTCAACTCAATCGGCCCCCCGTTATATCCATTGAGGTAAACGGCGGTTACCAGTACTGCGATCCACAGATAATCTGCCTGCGTGTATTCCCGGACGACCCGGATTTCAACATGTCACACGTTGATGTCAGTGATTTCGCAACGTACAATCCACAGACGAAGTCGGTCTGCTTTATTGCCGACAGCACGGGCAACTATGTTCTTACTGCAATTGGCACCGACTCTTGCGGTGTAGCCGACACGACAACGGTCACCATACCGATTTCTATTAATGAGGCGCCGGCGATTTCGTTCGAATCCGACAGTGTCAGCTTCGACTTCTGTGAGGTCAGTACTATCGAGCTGCCGGTGCAGGTGGACGACGAAAACCCGAGCCTGATATACTGCCCGGGACTTGGCAATTACGTTGCTGATTCGAACGCAGTGCTGTTCACTCCGGCGGTTACCGGCGAGTACCCGATCAGCGTTGTGATTATCGATGACTGTGATCTGGCGGACACGGCTTCGGTGGTGGTTTCGGCGCGAATCGGCACTCCTCCTTCGATCCACGGCCTTAACGATACATCACTTTATCTCTGTTACCCGGAACATATCTGCCTGCACGCTGAGATTGTCGATGCCGAGGGGGACTACGATTCGATTATCGTATCAGAACCGTTCAGTATCGACGGCTCCGGGAACATCTGTATGGATGCCTATACCATGGGGGATTATGAGCTGACGCTCAGGGTGGTGGACAGTTGCGGGTTTGTGGCGGAGAGCACGGTTACTGTTTCGATCGTTACCGACCAGGCGCTGAATATCGTCTGGCCGACGGATGATACTGCGGAGCTATGCTACGCTGATACCCTGTGCTACAGCGTGGACGGCATTCCGGAGGGTGCCACCGTCACCGTGGGAGGCACCAATGTCTGGTGGAATGAAGAAACCAGTGAAGTATGTTTCTATTCGGATTGTTGCCTTGAGAATATCATTACAGTAAGTGTGATCACACCGTGCGGCACCTACTCTCACCAGTTCACAGTCACCGTTAAGACAAATCTGCGGCCGCTGGTAGCTCTTCCTGCCGACACCACAATTCTGTTATGTGCTCCGGCTACTATCTGTCTCCCCATCGGAGTCAGCGATGAGGATGATAATATCGGTTCCGTCATCGTTACAGGGGCGGATTATGATGATTACAACGACGAGATCTGCTTTGCAGCCGATAGCGCCGCCACATATTTCATCCATGCGTCGGTGGCTGACACCTGTGGCCTGCAAAGTGAAGATTCGATTTACGTAACGGTTATCATCAACACGGCTCCTGATGTAAGTGCTGATGCGCCGCTGATGCCTCCGCTTTGCGAGCTGCCCGAAGAAGTGGTGCTGACCTACAGTGTTACAGATGCCGAGAATAACATTGTCGATACTACGACTTCCCTGGGTACGATTGATGGCGATCAGATTCGTTTCAACCCGCCGGACTTCGGTGACTACACTTTTGAAATAGTGGCGGTTGACAGTTGCGGACTTGCCGACACGGTGAACATAAATCTGAGGCTGGAACAGGACGACAGTTGGGTGAGCCTGAGCCTCCCGGAAAGTCTGGATTCTCTGCTTTGCGATCCCGACACAATCTACTTCGATATCTCGCCCTATATTGACGGCTCAGGCTATGAGATTGAAGTCAGCCCGTGGGCTGCATTTGCCAACGGTCACGTCCGCGTTTACAGCGGCGAAGGTTTGTCTGACACTTTGCTTATCGTCGGAATTACTCCGTGTGAGACCGACACGGCCCGGGTGCTGGTCAATATTGATGTTGTCGATGACTTGATCATTGAAGACTGCCCGGACGACACCATTGTCTTCATGTGTGCCCCGGATACCATACCGTTCCCCATAACTCTTTCGGGGACTGGCGGTCCGCAGGGTGAGTTCGTGGTGCTGCCACCGGCATATTACGAGAATGATAGCATCATGGTGCCCGTCCTGGACGCGGGTACTCAGACTGTTGTGGCGATCGCGTCAAGCGGATTCTGTGGTGCCGACACATGCACTTTTGACATTTCAGCAGTCTTCAACAGCACTCCCGGGATCATTCGGGCCGACACGAGCGTGAGTCTCTGCGATGCCGAGGTGGAGGAAGTTTGTCTGCCGGTACGGGTGCTTGATCCGGACGACAACTTCCGCGACTTGACCTCCCCTGACAGCTCTATAATCATCGTGATCGACGGTGCGCCGACAGTCCTTGGGGCCAACAGTGCGGCCACTGAGGAAGGGGAAGACAGAATCGAGCCGATCGAGGCAACCGTATGCTTTACACCTGAGACATATGATGCCCACGAGATAACTCTGATCGCCACTGATTCTTGCGATGCTGCCGATACGATCACATTTATAGTAACCGTAAATCAACGCAATTGGGTAAGGCTGGGCGAGTTGGGCGAACCGATCCCACCGATTACGGTGTGCGGTGGCCCGGGAACGGTATGCCTGGTCCCGCCTTTTGCAGTCTCGGGTGCGCCGGATTCGATTATTGTGACCGACGGCAGCCTCGGCGACTCTCTTTGTTTCTACGCCGACACCAGCGGCACATACACCATTGAAGTTATCGGATACGCCGAGTGCAATGTCGACACTCTGACTTTCGAGGTGGAAGTCGCTCTGGTTTATGCCCCGGTGGTGACATGCACCAACGCCGATACGGCGATCTTTGTATGCTCTACACCAGATACAGCAAGATTCCAGGTCGACATAGACGGAACGTACGACCTGTTGACTGTTCTGCCGCCGGATGCTTTTTACGAGAGCGGTTATCTGGTTGTCCCTATCAACAGCGCAGGTCAGATATTGGCGCGCGTGAAGGCGGAGAACGAGTGTTACGCCGACAGTTGCGGGTTTGTGATTGATGTCTCCATCAATACGCTGCCGACTATCGGCATAGCTGCCGAGACCGACACACTGTTGTGCGTGCTGGATTCGATATGTCTTCCTGTTTCAATCGAAGACCCGGATGGCAACATGTATGCGACGGGGGCAAGTTATGGTGTCATCGCAGGTGATTCCCTTCGTTTCGAGACGGATACGGCCGGGCGGTATGAGATAAGGCTGTGGGCTATCGATGACTGCGACACGTCTGAAACGATTATAACCGTCGAAGTGACCGAAGGTGAACAGGCCGAAGTAACACCTGAGGACAGCACGTTCACCTTTACCTTTGATTTCTCCGATGCCGTCCCGGACACGGCGCACGTACCGGTGACCGTTTTCCCTGATACGGCGAGAGTATCTGTGGAGCCATACGGTGAATATGAACCAGCGTCCGGAGAGATGACTGCGTTTATAGGTGAACCAGGTACTTATGATTTCTACATTATTGCGGAAACCGAATGCGGCGCTGACACCGGCCATATTCAGGTCGTTGCTGAACCATATATATCTCCCGAGATACTGTTCTGTGCTGACACCAGCTATTCCGGGCTCTGTCTACTGGATCCTGATACCGTGTGCGCCCTAATCGAGGTTGTGGGTACCGATGTGGACGTGGAGGTGAGCGCAGGTGGATACTTCGAAAGCGGCATCGCCTGCATACCGGTGGATACCGCCGGTCTGTATACCGTCCGCGTGATTGCTTCCAATGAGCTTGAGGCCGACACCTGTTACTTCGATGTTGCAATAGCCCGTAGCGTGGAACCTGAGGTTACCATCCTTGAAACCCTGGACACCACACTATGCGGTCCTGACACAATCTGTATTCCGGCCTCGGTTTTCGATGTTGATTCTGATATCGATACAATCTACACCAGCTTTGGCGACTTCTATGAGGCCGACAACCTGGTCTGCTTCCAGGCGGACACAGCCGGCGTTTATGAGATTACACTTACGGCCATTGACTCATGCTTGAATGAGACCGTTGCTACAGCAGTCGTTAACGTTGACTTCAATCTGCCGCCTGATATAACCATTGACCCGGCGGCTCAGTTCGTTTGTGATACTGAAGCTGTGTGCATAACGGTTAGCATCGTCGACTCAAACCTGGATTATGTAACGACTAATCTTGGTCCCTGGGACTCCCAGACGTCCACAGTCTGCTTCTATCCTGACACGTCAGGTTTCTATACACTGACTGTGACGGCTGTTGACTCATGCGGTGAGGAGATCATCCGGAGTGGTGAGATTGAGATCGAACGTAACGAGGCGCCAACGATTGAGAACTTCAATGATTCCACAATCTATATATGCATGCCGCAGCCGATCTGCTTGTCACCGCTCATTTCTGACGGCAATGGGCCTGAGGATATCGCGTCCGTTACCGTTGAGGGAGCCACCTACGAGAACGGAAAAGTGTGCATCATTCCGTACACAGCCGGAGATTATGTAATTACCCTCACGGTGGAGGACATGTGCGGAGCCACCGACAGCAAGACCGTTACCGTCACTGTTCTTACGGACCAGGTAATTGACAACATTGTCTGGCCTTCGGATACGCTCGTCGAGTTGTGCGAAGCGGATACCCTCCGGTTCAAAGTTGATAGCCTCCGCGATGGAGTGACGGTTACGGTTGGCGGCACCAATGTCTGGTGGGATGAGCAGACCAGCGAAGTGGCCTTCTATTCTGATTGCTGTCTTGAAAATATCATTACCGTGACCGTAAATACAGGTTGTGGTTCGTACAGCCACGAGTTCACGGTAACAGTGAAAACCAATATAAGGCCGCTTGTTGTCCTTCCGCAGGATACCGCCATA
>CP070824.1:2217113-2225450 GCA_020344395.1 Candidatus Zixiibacteriota bacterium
GTCGACAACCAGCATAAAAAAACGGCGGGGCCATCCTGGTCCCGCCGCTTCCCGCAGAAGTCTTTCCAAGTTGTCTTCTTACAGATTTCCCCAGATTCTGACTTTCACCCGCCGGTTCCTGGAGTTGGCGTCCCGCTCGTCCGGCAGAGCCACCGGCTTTTCCTCGCCGTATGACAGCACAAACATGCGGTACAGCGAGATGCCGTAATTGTCCGCCAGGTAACGTCTGGCCGCGCCCGCCCGCTTCTCACCGAGCATTATGTTGTACTTAGCTGTACCGGTCGCGTCGGTGTGACCGACAAACTCCGCCAGCGAGCCCGGATAGGCCTCCATCTTGGCTCCGGCGTCGTTGAGGATCTGGGCGGCAATATCGTCAATCTCGTAGCTGTCATAGGCAAAGTTCACTTCGCCTTCCCAGATAATCTGGTAATTCTCGAAACCCTTGGCCTCATTGAGAGCCATGTCGGCTTTTGACTCAAGTTCGGTGGCCAGGTTCCTCAGCGCCGTCAACTCGGCCGCATTGGCATCAGCCTGGGCCCTGATAGCCTCCATTTTGGCCGCGTCCCTCGCCTCCGATTCCAAAATCTGCTGCCCGACGAAGTCCTCGTTCACACCGCAACCTGCGATCATAAGCAGCATGACAGCGAGAAGTAGTAATCTCGATTTCATCCTGTTGATTCCTTTCTATCCTGAAACAGCAATTAGATCTCCCGATATGCGCGCAATTGTAAGCCAGTATGAGATATAGCGCAAGTAAAAAAAGGAAATATCACTGTTTGACAGCCCCGGCCGTAATGCCGGAAACGATCTGCCGCTGAAGAAACAAAAACAGGACTAAAACAGGCAACACTGCTATAGTCGAACCAGCCATGAGGTGTTGCCAGTCAACGGCTTGATGACCCTGGTAGAGAGCCAGTGCCACCGGCAAAGTGCGCAGGCTGTCAGACAGCGTCAGAATGTACGGAAACAGAAACGAATTCCAGTTGGTGAAGAATACCTGAATAGCGAGCACAGCCAGGGCCGGTTTGCACAACGGCATTACAATCTGGAAGACAATCCGCAATTCCGAGGCGCCGTCGATCCGGGCCGCCTCCTCAACGGCCGGGGGGAGGGACTCAATATACTGTTTGACCAGGAAAATGCCGATCGGGTTGACCAGCCAGGGGAGAATCAGCGCCCAATAAGAGTCGTAGATACCTGCCTTTACACAAAGAACATAAAGCGGAATAATCGTAATGTGAGCCGGGATCATCAGAACCGCGATCACAGTTGCAAAGAGCCCCTTGTTAATAATGAACTGGTAACGCGCCAGAGAGTAGGCTACCATAAAACAGAACAGGATATTGCCGAGTGTGACCATCACACCCACGATGACCGAGTTAATCAAAGGCCGCAGCAACTGACCGGAAGTAAACAGGTCGGCAAAATTAGACACCGTAAAAGCAGCCTCAACAAAGCGGCTGCCACCGGAGATCGAGCCGGGCTCCATCAGCGAGACACGGAACATCCACACCAGAGGGAAGATCATGATCACGAGGATCGCCGACAGCAGCAAGTACCTGCCTGTGGCGCGGAGCGTCCCTGCTCGACTCACCATAGCGGCCGTCTCCTTCGCATCAGGTAGAACTGCAAAATCGAGAACAGGGCAATGATGACAAACAGCACATAGGCTGCGGCAGAGGCGTATCCCAGTCGAAAATCAGTGCGCAGACCGGCATCGTAAATGAAATACACCATTGTGGAGGTATCAAACTTGCCGTGTGTCATTACGAATATCTCCACGAAGACCTGAAACGACTTGATGGAATTGATGACAATGATAAACAGAGCCACCGGTCTCAATAGTGGCAGGGTGATCGAGAAGAATTGCCTGACAGCCGACGCCCCGGCTACTTCGGCAGCTTCATACAGCTCGTCCGGGATAGCCTTCAACCCGGCCAGGAATATCAGCATGTAATAACCGACGGACATCCAGACATCCATGGCCATGATGGAATAAAGAGCCGTGCCCGCGTTGTAGAGAAAGCCGTGTTCGGGAGGTGACAGCCCGGCCATGCGGGCCAGCAACGCGATATAACCCCCGCGCTCATACAGGCTGGTGAATATCAGGGCGATTACAACCATGGAGGTAATCGAAGGAAGAAAGAACCCCGCTCTGAAAACAGCACGGCCCTTAAACTGCCCATTGACGAGCAATGCCAGCCCCAGTGCGACCACGGTAGTGATCGGAATAGTGCCAAATACAAAAATGAAAGTATTCTTGATGGATGCCAGAAAGACCTCATCTGAGAAAAGCTCGACATAGTTGCTAAAGCCTACCCAGCGAGCTCCCTTCAGCAATTGGTAATCCGTGAAACCTATGATGAACGAGTAAACAAGGGGAACCGTCCAGAACAAAAGGAGAGTGACGATCCAGGGTGAGGCAAGCAGGAGGGCGGTTTTCTTGCGACCGCTCATTGTTTTCGCTTCAGTTCGGTAATCTTGATTTGGGCTTCACGCAAGGCTGTGGCCGGAAGCCCCGATCCAAAAAGAGCATCCTCAACCGCTTCCTCGATGATGTCCTCGATATGCACCCAATCGGGGTCCACCGGCGGATGGACTGAAGCCCTTATCTGCCGGATAAATGCCTGCAAGTGTTCGTTCTCAAGGAAATACTCATCTTCCTGCGCGACCAAACTCGACGGGTTAGCGGAATGATTGGCTTTGCAGAAGCGCACCTGATTATCGGGTGACGTGATGAACCTGATTAGCTTCAGAGCTGCTTCTTTGTGTTCCGTTCGCGCATTGACAGCCAGGAATTCACCGCCCAGGAATGATTTGCCCGGGTACTTGGGTCCGGGCACATTGGTCAAAACCATATTAACATCCCTGTTTTCCAGAGCTATTCGCTTCAGCAGCCAGTCGCCGGATATGATGAATCCGATCCGGCCGTCCAGAAAAGCATCCTCAATCTCGCGCTGGGTACCGACAAACCCACACGAATCGTGCAGCATCTTGTAGAATTCCAGAGCCCCAATGGCCTGCATCGATGAAATCACGCAGTATTTGTTGTCGGGCGTGAATATCCGTCCACCCGCCGACCAGAAAAATGGCAGATACTTCTTGTAAAGCCGGTGTTTCTCTACCGTGTTGGAACCAAAACCGTAAATGTCGTCTCCAAGGGAATCAACCTTGAACGCGACTTCCTTAAATCCATCCGTGTTGAACGGCAAAAAATCAGCCTCATAGCCCGCACGGTTAAGAAGATCTTGATTGAGAAACATCAATCGGGTGCCAAGAAACCACGGGTAAGCGTAGATCCGGTCGCGGTACGTAGCCATTCCCCAACCCTGATAGCCCGCGCTGTCTTCCGACACATCCCCTGATATGTCGGCCAATTGGCCGGCATCGGCAAACTGGGCGATCCAATCCGATCCAAGTTCAACCACATCCGGTCCCATCCCGGACGAAAAAGCAATCACTATCTTCTCATGTCCATTAGCCCAGGTGAGATCGGTCAGTTCAACTTTTATGTCCGGGTTAGCCCGTTCGAACTCATCGACCATCGCGTCGATGGTCGGCTTGATGTTGGGATCAGTCCAGAACTGCCACCAGGTGATTCTCGTGGTGGCCTGAGCCGTTCCGATCAAGGTGAAGAACAGAAGAGCTATGATCAACTTTGGTAATCTCATGACGGTATCCTGCTGTGTATCATTTCGACTGGTATATATGCGCACCGAGCCGTCTCAGTCAACGAAAAATCTTTTTGTTGATTCATTCGCGTGCAAAGGGCTCACTGTGCTTGATGAGTCTCGTTTCTGCCGTCTTAATCTCCACTGCCTGGATTGACCCTGATAGATTGCCGGTTTTGATTTGCGGTCTGGTGGCAATCGGCATCGTGCTCTATACGACCTTCTGGCGTCGGGGGCAAGAGCGGGCCAGAATGCGCGAGATACCCGGCCTGAAGGCGGTCGAGGAGGCTATCGGGCGGGCAACGGAAATGGCACGGCCGATTCTATATACACCGGGCTGGGGGGGAGACATTCAAAGACCCACGACAATTGCTTCTCTTAATATACTGAGCCACGTGGCCGATAAGACCGCACAGTACGATTGTCAGCTGGTCTATCCTACGCACGACCCGGTGATCATGACGGTTGCCCAGGAGGTAGTGCGAGAATCGTACGCGCGCGCCGGCTGTGAGGATCGATTCCGCGAGGATGACATCAGGTACGTTTCATCGTCGCAATTCGGGTATGCGGCGGCTGTTGACGGATTAATCAGCAGGCTGCAGCCGGCATCTATTTTCCTTCTGGGAACTTTTGAGGCCGAGTCGCTCATTCTGGCCGAGACCGGTAATAGCGTGGGGGCCATCCAGATTGCCGGCACCGATTCGACTATTCAGCTATCATTTTTCATTGTTGCCTGCGATTACACCCTGATCGGCGAAGAACTGTTCGCCGCCTCGGGTTATCTTTCCGGGGATGCCTCGATCCTTGCCTCTGTCCGCGCGCAAGACAGTTTGAAGGTGCTTATTGTTGTATTCCTTGTTCTTGCCACAATCTGGGCGACAATAGCACCTGATTCCAGTTGGTGGAGGTTCTGATGCGACGGAAATTCCCTCAGCTCGTTTGCGGCTTGATAGGATTGCTGCTCTTTGTAGTCTATTTCTCCCGCCATCCAATCGCGAGCAGCATCAACGAGACAGTCACCCGCGAATACTGGCAGATTGTTTTTGCCTTTGCGCTGCTGGTGGGAGTGGTAAGTTTCGCAAAGATCAATCTGCAGGGCATCGAGAGGGGAGAGGATCGGTTGTATCGGATCATCTCGCTTGTGGGTCTTATTTCTATGCCAGTGCTGGCCTTGATATGGGGGATTGGAACCGGTTCTCCGTTCATGTGGGTCTTTGACAACGTGCAGGTACCGATGCAATCCACTGTTTTTGCGCTCCTGGCGTTTTTCGTTGCCTCGGCGTCATTGCGCGGCTTCAGGGCACGTTCCGGCCCTGCTTTCATATTGCTTTTGGCCGCTATGGTGGCACTCATAAGTCGCTCCGACGTCGGCGATCTGATGAGTGCCCGATTCTCCGATTTTGCTGAGTGGATTCGCAGCAATCCCTCCATGTCGGCGCGCCGCGCTATACTCATCGGGATCGGCCTCGGATCGCTCACCACGTCCCTGAGAGTCCTGCTGGGGCTTGAACGTACCTGGCTGGGGAAGGAATCGAAGTGAAGATCGAGAGCCGACATCTGGCATTTATCGGACTGGCTGTGGTAGTGGTTATCGCCATGCTGGTAGGCGGGAGGCCTGACCTCACGCCATCTGCGGACTCTGTGCGAATGCATGAGTATATCGCATCGCTGGCGCCAGGATCGGTAGTAATGGTGTCCTTCGATCACGAAGCATCCTCTCTTCCGGAAATAGGCCCGCTCGCGAAAGCGTTCCTGCGCCATGCCTTTTCCAGAGGTGTGAAGCTTGTGGGTGTGTCCCTGCTGGCCGAAGGAACCGGGATCGGCTATCGCCTGATGGAGGAAACTGGCCGCGAATACGATTGCGAATACGGCAAAGATTTCGTGTTCCTGGGTTTCAAACCGCAATGGGTTGCAGCCATCGTGGCTATGGGCGAATCTATCTCCAAGACCTACCCAGAAGATTACCTTGGCAACACTTATCAAGATATCCCCATGCTGGCGGGAGTAGTCAACTACTCCGATGTGGCTGGCGTTGTCTCCATTGCTGACGGATCTCTTACCACCCATTGGATGGAGTACGGCCACGCCCGTTATGGCATCACGGTTTCAGCGTTTGTTGCAGCGGCCATGGTAACAACCTACGACCCATATCTGGCCTCGGGTCAGATGCACGCCATGGTCGGTGGATTACGGGGTGCCGCGGAATACGAGAGCCTTATTGGCGTCGGCGGCAGCGGTGGGCGGGCTATGCTGGCCCAGACAGTGGCTCATCTTTACGTCATCGTGCTGATTATTCTGGGCAATGTTGTTTATTTCCGGTCCCGACATACGGGGAGAAAGTGATGGATTTCGGCACACTCATAGCAGGAATTCTCACCCTGGCCATATTCACGTTTCTTTATCGTGACAATCCAATTTACCGTGCGGCCGAATCGCTCCTTATCGGCGTCTCCATAGGCTACGTGCTGGTTATCACCTGGACAAACACCCTGATGGATCTCTTATTTCACCCGCTCTTCCGCCGGGGCGACTGGCCACTCGTCATACCACTGCTGTTGGGCGCGATGATGTTCGGGCGATTCTATAGGCGAACCGGCTGGTTGTCAAGATTCCCGATGGCCGTGCTGATCGGTTCAGGGGCCGGAGTAGCGATACCGGCTATGCTTGACGCCCGCACGCTTCGTCAGATATCGGCCACGGTTACACCTCTTTTCGCCGGATCAGCCTGGGCTGACGTTTCCACCATAATCGTCCTGGCCGGTGTTATAACGACACTGTCCTATTTCTATTTCAGCCGGGAGCATAGAGGAGCGCTCGGCTTCTCGTCGAAAACTGGAACCTATTTCCTCATGCTCTTTTTCGGAACCACCTTTGGCTATACCGTAATGTCTCGCATGTCAACCTTCATCGGGCGGGTGGAGTTCCTGCTGACTGATTTTCTCCGGCTTACCGGTTAGAGACCGCGAGGCTATCTTACGCAATGCAGTGCCCTAAATGCAGGATCGCCATGAAGGAACAGAAGGGCACGTTCCACAAGAAACGGAAGTTCATCTGCCCGAAGTGCAGGCGGGTGCGGTTTCAGCAGAAATCGCCAAGACAAAGATGACCTGGACCGGCCTGTACAATTATCTGCAAAACTCAAAGCAACCCGTTGAATATTTCAGCGTAACGGAGATATATTAGTAAGGAAAGTGAGTCGTTGAACCTGTGGTTGGGGATAGGGAAACGAAAATCACACCCACCATAAGAATCGGCACGTCCGGTTACAGTTTTCAGGACTGGCGCGGGCCGTTTTACCCCGAGAGTATCGAAAAAGGGAAGATGCTTGACTATTACGTCAAGTTCTTTCCGACGGTCGAGATCAACTCTACCTACTATCGCATTCCCCATCCGGCTGTGTTTGCTAACATGGTCAAGAAGGCACCCGAAGGTTTCGATTTCACGGTAAAAGTGCCACAATCGTTCACACACCGCCGGACTGACATCGAATCTGATGTTCGTTTCTTCTCCGAAGCGGTAAAACCTCTGGTTGAATCGGGCATGCTGGCCGGATTGCTGGCGCAGTTTCCGTACTCCTTCAAGTTCTCACAGGATGGTCTCGACTACCTTAACATATGCCGCGATGCTGTGGCTCCCAGCCCGCTGTTCGTCGAGTTTCGCCACAACGGTTGGGTGAATCGCCAAATGTATGATCACCTGCGGGCCGAGAAGATCGGGTATGTTTGTGTCGACGAGCCTGAACTGCCCGGTTTGCTTGCACCGGACGCTTTTTCGACCACTGATACTGCGTATGTCCGCCTGCATGGTCGCAATGCCGCCAAGTGGTGGGACGGTGGGTCGTTGAGGTATGACTACACCTACTCAAAGGAAGAGTTGAACCTCTGGCGTGAGAAAGTCCGTAAGCTGATGGAAAAAACATCGGCTCAGTACGTGTTTTTCAACAACTGTCATCTCGGCCAGGCCGTGAATAATGCCCGGGAGTTTACTGAGATGATGTCCAAATAATAGTGATGACGCCCTTTTTTGCTTGATTTGCCGCCGCGCAGAGAAGATAATCCCCTGTTCGAGGAATAAGTGTTATGTTTTTGAAGCTTGAAGAAGTCCACAAGGAATTCGCGGGCAAACCCGCTGTAAACCGGTTGTCGCTGGGCATTCCCCGCGGGGTCTTGTACGGTATCATCGGCCCCAACGGAGCCGGAAAGACGACGACCATTCGGATGATAATGAATATCATCGCACCTGACTCCGGCCGCATCCTGTTTGACGGATCAGAGGTGGATTCAGGGTTTCGCAACCGTGTAGGCTATCTCCCTGAGGAGCGCGGCCTGTACAAGAAAATGAGCCTTCGGGAGGTTGTTACCTACATGGCCGATCTGAAGGGACAACCGTCCAAACAGACCGCCTCACAGATTGATCCCTGGCTGGAGCGCATGGGGCTGCAGGACTATCGCGATAAGAAGGTCGAAGAACTGTCCAAGGGAATGGCACAGAAACTCCAGTTCATTACGACGATCATTCACGACCCGGATATTATCATACTCGACGAACTGTTCAGCGGACTCGACCCGGTCAATATTGAACTGATCAAAGGGATACTGCTTGACTTGAAGCGGGCAGGGAAAACCGTCCTTTTTTCGACCCATGTAATGGAGCAGGCTGAAAAACT
>CP070824.1:2225550-2227369 GCA_020344395.1 Candidatus Zixiibacteriota bacterium
AACACGCTCGTTCTCGATAGCGCTGGCGCGAAGCTCAGTTCGGAGATTCTCGAAAAGGCCGTTCTGATTTAGACGCCAGGCCAGTGCCGGGCGGCTGGCCCGGTTTACAGGCCCGGTGGCTGCATGCCGTAAGCATCCCACGCCTACTTGGCCGGGCCGTATATCGACGGCACCACCACGCCAGCCTGACGCATCAGCACGGTCATCTGTCCCCGGTGGTGTATCTCGTGCACCAGCAGGATGTGCAGTGTCTTGCCTCGCTTCCAGGTTTCTCCATACATTTCATCTTCAACCTGCAGCGTAGCGTCCTGCCACTTCGACTCGACCTCGGCCAGTAGCTTCTGTGAATGCGTCTGGTACGCCTCGGCGATCTCTTTGGCCGTAGCCGGCACCGGTGCCTCCGGGTCGGCCCCGCCAAAATCAAGACCGCAGCGGCTCATCATTTCCGGGATCGACATGGCAATATGCCAGGCCATCCGCCCCAGTGTACGGTGGTCCTCGTTGATTGCCTGGGTCAGCGACTCGTTGGTCAGAGCGTCCATTACACTCTGCGTAAATCCGATCTCCTGTTTCCAGGTTCGGGCAAAATCTTCAATCGTGGTAAACATAACAGGGTCCTAAAACGCCCACTTGCGCGGACGGTTATCTAGAATATTCTCGATTTCCCTCAGCGTATCTTCGGACAATTTCACCTGCGACGCCATCACATTGTTTGCCACCTGTTCCGGCCTGGTCGCGCCGGTGATGGCACAGCTAACCTCCGGCCGCCTTAGCACCCAGGCCAGAGCCAGCTGCGACAGCGACAGGTTGAGAGTCTTGGCCAGTTCGGCCAGCTTCCGGGTCTTGACCAGATTCTCCTCGGTCAGATCACCTTTGAGCCAGTCGGTGCTTCCGCCCCGGCTGTCCTCGGGAATGCTGTCATTATACTTGCCGGTCAGGAACCCCTGGGCAAGCGGCGACCAGACTGTAAGACCGATTCCATGGTGAGCGCAGGTGGGCATGATATCAAGCTCGATATGACGATCGAGCATATTGTACCGGGGCTGCTCCACAACCGGCAGGTAAGCGCGCAAATCACGGGCGATCCCCACCGCCCGCTCGATTTGAGCCGCTGTCCACACCGACGTTCCCCAGTAGAGGATCTTCCCCTGGCGAACCAGATCATCCATAGCGCGGACGATCTCTTCCACCTCGGTCTCAGGATCAAAGCGGTGACAGAAGTACAGGTCCAGATAGTCAGCGCCCAGGCGCATAAGCGACGCATCGATCGATTCCATGATATGCTTTCGACTTAATCCACGGTCGTTGATGTTATCCGACATGGGCCAGAACACCTTGCTGGAAATGACCAGGTCCGAGCGCTTCATGCCCTTGATGATTTTGCCCACCGCTTCTTCGGCCTTGCCCTTGGTGTAGATATCAGCCAGGTCGACAAAGTTGATGCCCTGGTCCAGAGCGGACTTTATGATTGGCTCGGTCTGCTTGGGACTGACCGAACCGCCGTAGGTCAGCCAGGCGCCGATGGCTATTTCCGAGACTTTCAAACCCGTCTTGCCGATTCGTCGATAATTCATAGGCAGTGTCCTTTGATTTCAATTGAAGTTTTGCTAAATGGTAAGCAAAACCAGTCCATTTTGCAACTGCCCGCCCGGCCGCCCAAAACCAGCCCTAAACCAATCACTTCCAGCGAGTTACGCGAACGCTCCCGCCTCATCTGCGGAAAGGCAGTTGTTTGAATCACCCGAGCAATTGCTTATATTGGTTTCTACGTTTCTTTCGCCTCGAGGTTGGGCAAGCCGCAGGCTTGCCTGTGGAGAGA
>CP070824.1:2227469-2264785 GCA_020344395.1 Candidatus Zixiibacteriota bacterium
ATCCCGCCGTAACCGATCTTGCTTACAATCTTGTAGTGCTATACTGCCGTGCCGGTTGATAGGGATACAAACGACTCGGTACGATCATCTCTTGAATCATCGGTATGCATAAATAGGCAGCTTCCAAACGGTGCTCCTCAGATCTTATGATGTTGACATACCGGAAGATAGGAAACGCGCGCCCCCAATGCAAACTCAAATACCAAGCAGGCCGAGTGCCCCACCGCGTATTATGGATGGCTCCCCATCCCACACATTATTGACAAAGTGGCAGGTCTGTGGATGGCAGCCTGAACAGATGAGTGATTAGCGTAGTCAGATCAGCGATGTCTATCAGGCCCTCGGGGTCCTGGTTAACATTCGCCTCCTTCTCGTGGCAGATAATACCCTCATCATAAAACAAGAAGGTTATCAGCGCTGTAAGGTCTGCAATGTCGACAATATCGTACTCATCTCCATCAACATTTCCGGCCAATCCCACACACTCGTCCAATGGTGCCCTCTTGACTACTACGTTTGACATCTGTGACCAGTTTCCCGCGTCATCAGCCGCCCTGATGGCAAACCAGTAGTCCTTACCGCCTTCCAGCCCCGATACCGTGAAGAACTCACGCGAACCGGCTTCCCTTGGACGTATGGGAAGTGTCACTTTGGTCGCCGAATCCCAGTTGTCAACGGTGAGAACGTTATCTGAATATCTCAGTTCGTATACGGACGCTCTGCCGATATAACCGTCGTCACCAGGCGCCGTCCAGGTCAGTTCCAGACAGGAAGGATATACGGTACAAGCAGCCACCGAAATTAGAATGGCTAAAATCGTTCCACGGCCCGGAGATAACCTGATGATCGTGTCGTAACCCATGGTGTTGTATCTCCTACATCACAAATGTAATGTCGCTTGCCTGCCTGTGTCAACCTGAAAGGGTCGGCGACGATGAAGTGGGTTTTGGGTTTCCCGTGCGATCAACTCTCGGAGTCCTGTCATCCTCCGGAAAACCGGGCTAATTGGAGCTTACGCGTATCACTGCGGTTACCTGATGGTCCAAGGTACCTCCAGTGTAGGCATAATCCCTTGCCGTGTCGAACCTTAAATCAGCTCTGAACGGCTCAAGTCGGCCGGGTCGCCCATTCGCATGCGGTGGGTTCCTCGCGTCCCATTACGAATATCTATAATCACATCCGTCCCGTCTTAAGCGGAGAGGCAGGGATTCGAACCCTGGATAGGGGCTTCCTATACACGCTTTCCAGGCGTGCGCCTTAAACCACTCGGCCACCTCTCCGGAAAACCCTTGTGGTTTCACGGGGTAATATATCCTGAGAACTCAGGATCTCCAACTGTAAGTAATGGAAAAAAGAGATAGGTCCCGGCTCAGTCACCCTTGAAAGCCGAGATCATGATATTAGAGCCTTCAAGACTCACTTTGCAGCAAGTCTGATCCTCGAGAATCTCACGGTAGAGAATGCCAAAATGAGCCACCGAGCCTGCATAAAGGGTATCTTCCACAATAATGCAGGAATCCCGATATTCCTTCATCTTCTCTTCAACTTCGAGTTTCTGCTTTTCCAGGGCTTCAATGTTTCCCGGCAGCCCTTCCTTAAAAGCCTCCAGTTTGGCCAGCGCCTGCTCTTTATCTGGAGGGAGGCTGTCACCGGCCTGAAGCTTGTACAGCGCCTGGAGTGCATCTTTCACCCTTTGGCCGTCAGCCTGGAGACGGGCTATCTCGTTGGATATCTGGCGATGCCGTTTCATCAACTTGTGGTTATAGGCGACAAAGAGGTCGGTCTTGGTCCCGGCCTCCGAACCCGCCACCGATGTCCTTATCGCCTTACCGGCGCGAGTTACCCCGCCAACGATCTTGCCGCGCCGACCTTTAATATGAATCTTCTCTTTCGCCGTAGCCTGGCAGTTGATAAGTTCTCCGCCAACATGCAGATCGTTGCCGGCAATGATTTTCTGACCCTCGGCATACTTCAACGTAATGTCACCATCGGCGCGCAATTGCCCCTGACCGTTGCCGAAGAATCCACCCTTAATCATGATATTGCCCTTGGTGTAAATATCCGCGTCCTCGACGTTTCCGGACACCTCAAGGTCGCCATCAATCCTTAATTCAAACCCCGCTTTGATACACCCGGCGACCCGAACTGAACCTCTGCAATCGAGGTTGCCGACGCTAAAATCCACATCCCCCCGAACCGTAAGAACATCGTTGACTGATACCTTGCCGTTCTGGAAAAGTATAGCGCCGCTGGTGGCGGCGCGAAGTTCCAGCCCATCATCGGACAGGACGGTCTTCGCCCCGTACTTGATGGGGATATCCCGACCCGCGGGCCCCGAAATTTCCTTACCGTAAACATTCCTGCCCGGGACACCCTCAGTCGGCGGAATCTTATGAGCGAGAACTTTACCTTCCTCGATATTCTGTATGAAATTGATGTCGTGGTAATCGATCCGCCCGTCCTCATCTTCCTTGGGAGTGTGTTTGTCCAGGGTGTCAAAATGATAGACTATGGTTGACGAGTTCCCTCGCTTGGGCTTAACGCCTTCAGCAGCTCTGAGCGGTGTATTGAAGGCGCGCTCATCAACCGCTTTCTTGATACCCTCTTCGTCGATTCCGTATTTGACCCCTGCCGCCTCGAGGGCCTTCATGACGTCCTCGAATGTGGGATCGGATTCCTCCGAAGACGGATTACGCAGGAGCAGTGAGGCAACCATTGAGTCTTTTGAGATCGTGACCTTAACTAGCTCACGGGTACCGGTCTGTGTGCCCGTACTGGTCATCCGCGCTCCCCTTCCTAAGCTCGCTCCGTGTCCTCTTTCGGTGCGGATAGAAGGCGCCGGTAGGCACGTTCCACTACTAAGGAAATTTCGTGGCTCTTGAATGGCTTGGTAATATACTCGTCTGCTCCAAGCAGCAGGGCATCCTTGACCGTATATGTGTCACCATAGGCCGTCATCATGATAACGCCCACGCCCGGATAGTCTTTCTTGATGACGCGCAGAAGGTCAAATCCGCCCATACCGGGCATCTTCATGTCCGTAATCACGAGCTGTGGGCTCTCGTTTTTCAGCACTTCCAGAGCCTCTTCCCCGTCTCCGGCCAGCAATACGCGATACCCGTCGCGAGAAAGAATCTTGTCCAGCAGATCTCTCATGCCGACTTCATCGTCCACGATAAGTATGGAAAGAAGATTCTCCATTGCCCTCAGTCGTCCCTCATCTTATCACCTGGAAGTTAATCGATTCAATCAGGGCGTTCACCCGCTATCCCTGCTAACCCAGCAGGGTTGCGTTGAGCGCCCCTATGAATTCATCCAGCTTGATCGGTTTGTACACTACCTTGCAAGCACCGAGCACGCCGGCTTGATTGACCAGTTTCTCGGTGGCATTTCCGGTGATGACTACGATGGGCGTACGAGGCGACAACTCCTTGATCCGATCAAGGGCATCCAGCCCCGACATCTCCGGCATCACCAGATCCATTGTCACCAGGTCGTAGGTCGTCTTGCTGACCAGCCCCACGGCTTCAGTTCCGCTGGAGGCCATGTCAACTTCGAAGGCGTCCGTCAACTCGCAGAAATCTCTAAATACGTCGCGCACCCAGGGCTCGTCATCCACAATGAGGATTTTGAACGGCTGGCCTTTTTCACGGGCCTTCCGACTCAGGTTTTCAAGATCATTATCTGTCATATGCTTACTCACTTGGCGGGCGTTGCAATCCGCTTGTTTTGGCGGTGAGCCAAATCCGGCTCCCCTCAAGGTTTATCGGCAATCGGGGCCGCTTCCTCAATCCGCTGAATACACCAATTCGCATGGCCGACCGGGATTCTCGCACCTGGCGCATAGAATCACGCCATCAGGTCCCTGAGTTGAGAGAGAGAGCCCAGGACCCTTGAGCATTGCTCCAGTATACCGTGAAGCTTCACCTCAACATGATCCTTGGCGAGTCTTCCTGAGGGCACTTCGTAGGCCATAACCTCCTTATGCTGGGCCGCATTGAGGATGGTCGTAACCTCCTGGACCACTTTCACCGTCCCGTTTATCAGTCTGACAAAATCAGGTTCCAGGACGACGAATTTACCGCTGGTATCCTTCTGCTTAAACCTGGCCAGCAGGATAGCGAGGTTGACAGCCAGTGATTTGACCTCATCATTGAGCCGGTCAACTTCGCAGATGATCTGCGGAACCTGGTCTTTTGTTTCATTGTTCTCAGACATTCTATCTCACCGATTCACCGAACCGCTGTGTATCCGCCTCTAACCGGGCGATTTAGCTCCTGTCTCCTGAGCTTGCCGACCGGATGACATCACCGAGCCTATCCCGAGCATACGGCGGTTTACCTCGGTGATGGCGAGAGCCGCGGCCTCAATACGTTTCAGACGAGTGAGGGTTTTCTGATCATAACCCTTGAGTTGAATCCGCAGACATTGAGCGCTGCCCACGATCACCTCCAGAAGATTGCAGGCCTCATGAAAGGCCGCTGAGGCCAGTTCATCCGCTGCAACCACCCGCTCTCCAGGGACAACCATACATCGAATCGCATCGAAATCCTGCTTAGTCTTGTCCAGCTCGAGTTCCAGGGCAGATATTATCTGTTCGTAGATCAGCCGCTCCATCGAAATACTGAGTTGATCCGCCACTATCGCCAGCAGTCCGAGATGATGATCGGCAAGGCCCTGCGGCCGTCGGCAGCCCAAATTCAGTACTCCAATAAGCCGCTCATCCCTGACCAGGGGATAAGAGAGAACGCATGCGAAATCGACTTCCGGATCGAAATTGCTCTTCTTAGTGCGATCGGACAGCAGGATTGGCTTGCGGCTGCGTGCCGTCCACCCGGACAGACCATCCCCTAACTTCAGCCTGAAATTCTCGAGTATCTCGATCCGAGAACCGAGCGTTGCCCGTTCCTCCAAACGTTTGCCCGCAGAATCGACAAGGAACAACGTAGCCGCGTCGAATGGCACCAACTGCTGCACAAGGCCGAGCACATCCCGGTAAACGGTTCCGGATGCCCGGTCTCTGCGGCATCGTGCTGAAATCTCGGCCAGCAGACCGATCTTCTTCCAGAAATCCGGCGATTCGATGTTACCTTCCGGCCGCACTTTGTCAGCGTACAAGTTACCTGCCTCTCATCAGCATTTTCGTTCGCGTGGCCAGCCTCTCGGCCAGACGATTCTCAAGACGATCGAACAGATCCAACTTTTCGGACGCCCGCAGGACCAGATCGGGATCATCACGGTTGTTATCAGGATCACCCTGAATCACCCGTCTGGCACAACATATTTCCCGAAACGGCTCGGCCGCGAGCATTCGTCCTCGTTGCAGATCGAGGAGGCGATATTCCCCCTGTACAACACCCACTGTCTCCCAGCGGTGCAACAGCAGCGGAATGCCTGTCTTCTTCTGGATTTCCAGCCTTTCCTTGGCCACCTGAACGACCAGCAGATAGCGCATCCCCAGTTCTCTGCCCCAGTCAATCAGACTATCCACATCATAAGCCGCGTGCGGGAAGGGCGGGGTTTCCTCACCCAGTCTCTCGGACAACACGACCCTCAGATCTCGATTGCGTGTGAGATGCTGAGCGACTTTCTGGGTGATGGCAGACTCCATCCAAGGCAATGCCGGTTGCTCAACGTGCAACAGCACGGTTCGAGTGTTGGACAACAGATTACCGCCGCCGCAGATAAGGATGGCCAGAAGCAGCCTGATTATCATGCGCCTGTTTACCATGGCCCTTACCTACTCCGCCGGCTGGCGATACATGTATTGTTTTAGGACTCTGCGCACCGATCCGTCGAAATCCGTATAATTGCCCGCAATCAGATCGATTTCCGCCTTACTCAACATATCCTCCAGCCGCTCCCGGGACAGGAACTCAATGCCGGTCAGGCAACCTTCCTCTGTCTGTTCCACTCGCTTGGTAAGTCCCAGAACGTCGTCGAGGGGTTCAATATCCTGAAGGATGAAGTGCATCGACACAATATCGCCGCAGCAAATGGCTTCATTGAGGTCCACCAACACTCCGCCGGCTGAAATATTTAGCACGGTACCGGCGATGACCCGATCATTCCCGTCCGGCCAAAAGCCGCCATGGGTATCCTTAAGGGTCTGCAGAGACATCGGGGTCGATATCTCGAGCCGAATGAAGCGCCTCTTGTTGCGCCGCTCCACTTTGAACGGACGGCGAACATCCGTGTCGCCGGTGGCAGTGTCGACCTCACTGATTAACTTGACCTTCGAATCTGGTTTCATTGCTTGCTCCCATATGCAAATTGACTTTCTTTGTCCGGGTTCCATAATTGTAGCTTCCGGTTCAAGCGGCTGCGGCTCTGAAGAGTGTACCGAAAGACCGACTGCGGCAGCAATTGTCTGGCCGCCCTCGGCAGAAGCCTCAGGCTCTCTTCTCTCACCAGAAACTCAATGCCCACCATGAACTGACCGTCCTCATCCTGAAAACTATGGCATACTCTGCCCAGAACCATCGGCGGCAGGAACGCCTGTTCCCAGTCGACATTGATCAGCAGGTACACTCCCTCCTGGAGGCAAGTCGGCACCTTCATGAGCAACCCGCCGCTTGACAGATTGACGCTGTCGGTGGCCACCCACCGCAAACTCGACAGGCTCCGACGGGAATGCGTGGCAACGGGGAAAGCCGCCATACTTACCGAACGCTTCAGGTCAAGACGAAGGAACCGTCGCTGAGAAAGGGGTGTGGCCTTCTGGTTCAGTATAAAATTGCACGTGCCGCCCAGGCTGCGCTTCAATCTCGCCCGTACCGATACTTTCTGCCCTTTGTAGGAAAACCGTAGCACGACGGACTGCAGATTTGCAAGGTTACTGAGCGGTCCCTTACGATCTCCGCGCTCGACCGTAATCTGATGCGGTTGCACCGAAATTACCCGGCCTGTCAGACTCTTGCCCTGAAATTGCTCCGAGAATATGGCAATCTCGGTCCCGACCAGGCAGGAAAGATCGAATGCCTGTGTTGCCACAAACCTCCCTGATGAGGAGCCTTCATGTGCCATATCAGAACAGTCCTTTCTTTCGCATCTCATTCTGGTCAGAAAGAATGCGAGCGGCTAACTCCGTCCGCTTAGGTCTGGTGAACTCCTTGACTGCCTGAGGCAGGAGACGAAGAGTCTCTTTCGGGAAGAGCCTGGCCAGTCTTTCCGCCAGGATGAATTCGACTCCAGCCTGCCTCACCTCGCCCTGATCAACCGTCCTTTGACATATGGCTGCCATTATCCCGGGCAATCCCTGACCTTCAACGAACTCCAGCCTCACCAACAGCAGGGAGTTCACGTTTATCCTGTCCTGAACTGTTATCAGGGCTCCGCCCCCGCTGATGTTTACACAGCGCGATTCCAACCAGATAAGATCACTCTTCAGCTCCTGCTGCGGCGCCACCGGCGTGTAAAGAGCTTTCGTGTCCGTACCGGTTCGGACGAACAGGCGCCGCTGAACCCGTTGAAGTCTGGTCGGAGGGCTCAACACCATCTGCCGGCCATGTTTGAGCCGGCGCCTGATAATCCTCGAATGAAATTGATAAGCAGCATCCTCTCGCGTGAAGGTTACCACCGTCGGTATCTTATCCCTGAGGCGCGTGTGCCCGCGAACGAATTCAGGCTGGGTGATGACTATGCCGCCATTGACGAAATCTTCGATGCGTGCCTCGTAGATTCCTGCCGCCTTATCCTCACCTACGAGCAACGTTATCTTCTCATGCACTCTGAAGAGGTGTTCGGTCTTTTGATCCAGGGCGCGCATTTACCATCCCGCCAATACTATGACTTCGTGGCGGCAGCCAGGTTAACCCGGCCTTGCTCGACAGCCAGTTCAAGAATCTTGCGTGCCAGCGCCGTCCGTGATTGATCGCTTCTATTCTGGTAGATAAAATCCTGCCCTGTCTTGATGGTGCTCGCGAAGAATCGCTTGGCCTCATCGTAGTCACCAATCCGCCGCGAAAGCTCGGCGATCATGTACGAGGCCTGGATCTGCTGCGGACCGGGAGCGATATCGCGTCCGGCCGAGAAGGCCTTCTTGTAGTGAAACGCCGCCTTCTGGAGTGCCTCGTGCTCGTTTGTGACTATCTCCGGCCATGCCTTGCGCAGATCGCCCAGAAACTTCCCAAACGATTCGTGGCTGCCGAAACCGGTCCCGCTGTCCCCATCGCCGGAGCCCAGTGTGGCCTGCTTGTATTCCTCGATCAGACTACCCAGGCTGGACAACTTGCCTCGCGTTTCTTCGATACAACCCGACAGGCCGTCCAGTGATTCGCGGTACCGATCTTGAAAAGCCAGCATTTCCGATTTCAGATCAGCCGCGATTTGATCCGTCTCGATATGTGATCTGACCTGTTGCTCGAATGTCTTCAGTTCAGTCTCGACAGAGTCCACCACCTGGTTCAGTTGGCCGTATTCGTTGTCCAGCTCATGCATCAATCCGCTTACATGAAGGTGTTGAGGGTTATCACCCTTTTGGAGATCGCGATATACCCAGCCTATCCGCAGATAGAACCTGCCGAGATCCAGTTCGTTGGCATGCTCGGCCAGGAGTTCATCATAAATGGCCAGATGAAGCTTCAGAACCGCCGATTCGTTGGGATAGCGGTGTATGTCGATTGCCTCGCCGAACTGCTTGATGATCGACTCGGCGGATGACAATTGCTCCAGGTGTTTGTCCTTCACCTGCTTGAGTCGATAAGTGCGGAAGGTGTTGTCACTCTTCCAGTCCTTGTACTTGCTGGTGAGTTCGCGCGTGTAGAAGCAGTTGCTACAGGTAGCGGTGAAGAAGACCAGTGGGTTAAATGCCTGGTAGCGGGGAGTTCGCCAGGTTATGCCCATGGGACTAAAATCGGAATCCCTTCCATCTTCAGTATATGCCCCAACTCGCACCATCTCAAACTCGTTGATTGTCCTGCATATCGGACACTCAATCTTCAGCAATAAGAACGGATTATCCATCAGTCAAATCTCCAATTGTATAGCGCTAGTTGCGACTCAGAAAGGCCAGTTCACCCTCGGTTATCGGTAAAGTACGCCTGATTCTTTCCGCAGGCACACCGGTGGACAGCATTTTGCGAGCCAGACGAACCGTCTCCGCACGATCCCGGCGGCCCGACGCAGACCCTCCGTCATACTCACTCTCCTGCGGAGTAGCCGGCGATCCAGCATCACCGGAGGAAGTATCGAAGTGCAGGTATTCGCCCCCTGTAGCCTTGATGGATCGTGGCTGCTTCGCGTCGGATTTTCCCGATGCCACATCCGGTTTGACGGCCAACGACTTATGCTGTTGCGTTTTCTTCTTTCGACGGAACGCGGTAAAAATGAGCGCCCAGAGGAACCCTGCGGCAACGTATCCCAGCACGTTCAGTCCTGTGTCTACGAATCTTTCGCTGAAAACATCCATGTTAAAGACTTCCATGTCATCCTACCTCTCTGTCCGGAAAATCATGCCTTCAGGTCGACATGGGTGGTGTCGTCGACATCACCGTCGTCCGGAGGCAAAGCTCTCTTTTGCCCTGGCGAATCGTCCACATTACCCTCTGCATCTTCCCCTGTCTGTGCGTCCCGGGGAGACTGATGATCTTCTCCGAGCACCACTTCATCCTGCATCTGCTCTCTCTTCCGCTTGGTCAGATCATCCTCCATCTTCTCCTTGAGGGCTCGCGACGACTGTCTCTGTTTCTCGCGCTCCGACTCCTGCATCGGGTTGACTTTGCCGGGCGGTTGATATGAAATCGCGTCCGTTCCATCCAGCGGCGTATCCACCATCAGACACGCTCCCTGTTCGTGTTCTTCCTGCTATCCCGTCAGGGCAAACTTTTCCCTGACCATATTTCTGAGTTTCATCACTGCTCTGGTGTGAATCTGCGATACCCGAGATTCGGAAATCGACATCACCTCACCGATTTCCTTGAGCGTCAGCTCCTCGAAGTAATACAGCGCAATCACCAGCTTTTCCTGTTCCGTCAGACGATCGATGGCCACCACTAGGTATGAACGTAACTCACCTCGCTCGATTTCACCGAGGATGCTCCCGGCCACTGTGTCACTGACCGTTTCAATGCGCGGAACCTGACGATTGTCGTCCTCGGGATAGACAATTTCGTCCAGGGACAGCATGTTGGTGCTGGAGACATCGTCGATGGCCAGGTGAAGCTCACGGTCTGACATATCAAGTTGCTTTGCCAACTCTCTTCTCTCCGGCGCGCGACCCAGCTCATTCTCCAGAACGGTCATGGCCCTGTCAATCTCTCGTGACTTGGCCCGGGTCGACCTTGGCACCCAGTCCAGAGCGCGCAATTCGTCAAGTATGGCACCCCTAATCCTGGGCACGGCGTAGGTCTCGAACTTGACTCCACGATCGGGATCAAAATGCCCGAAGGCCTCGATCAAACCGATCACACCGGTATTGATCAGATCGGTCAGTTCTACCGATCTGGGAAAACCCATGGCCATCCGCGTAGCCACGTTCCGTACCAGTGGGAGGTATTTGTTCAGAAGTGTCTGGCGACTTTCTTCCGTGCCGTAACGCTGGTAACGAATCCAGTCGTGTCTGGATACGTCCCATCTCTTTCTTCGCTTCGTTGCCTGTGGTTTGTCCGTCGTGATGGTTGATTCTTTCGCTTCAGCCATTCGTCCACGTCTCCCGAGGGGTTTTTCTAGCGTGCTAACCATATGAATGCTATTCCCTTATATCGGCGCGGGCCGGAGTATTGTTAATTGTTGAATCTGTCCCGGTGATAGGACCAACTCTCCTCTCAGAGTCGATCCGGGCGGCTAACTCTGTAAGCTCTTGAGATACAACAGAATCACCCGCCACCGAGTATATTGAGTCTTGTGACGCTATCGACTTCCGTACAACCGGGTCCTCGCTGACAACACCAGCCAACTCGGGTACCTTCGATAGGAAGCGTCCGCTCACAGCGCAGAATTTCTGATATATATAGTGTGCTTCTTCGCCGTCTTGAGCCCGATTGAGCAGGAGACGACAGTCAAGCCCGTCACCCGACCGCTGCAGGAACTTGTATAGACCGTAGGCGTCAGATATTGACGTAAACTCCGGGATGAGCACGATCAGGCTCACGTCAGCTCCGTATGTCATCGCTGTAAGGGCTGTCGAGACACCGGAGGCCTGATCCACGATTATCGTATCATACAACCGACTGCCCTCGCGCAACGTCTGCATGAACCTGCCGGCAACATCAATCTCATGCAAACCCAGGTCCGGATCACAGCCAACAGCCGGTAGAATGTCCAGCTTATCGGAAACCGAAGTAACCGCCTCCTCGAGCGTGAGTTTCCCCCGGGCCACCTCGCCGATACCAAAATCGCAGGTCTGATTGCACAGAATGTGTATGTTTCCACAGTAGAAGTCGGCATCGACCAGCAGCACGCGCTTCCCCAGCGCGCTCAGACGCTCGGACAGGTTGAATGCCAGCACGGATTTGCCTACCCCTCCTTTGCCGGACAACAACGTGATAATCCGTGCTTCGTGGCCAGGTCGCGTTCTGGAGTCATGAAGCTTGAGTCTATTCATGGCATGACTCCTGTCGCATTATGGCGCTAACCATCTGATCTACACTCGGAAGGTAGACCCGACCCAACCCGCTGGGAGCATCAGACACGAGCGAGAGGCTCAGGCCGGTCGCTTTACATGCGGCAACGAAACAGCCCCACCGCCTGGTAAGATCAAGCATGGTCATTACCAGATGCGTAGGTTCCAGAGACATCACACCTTCAACCAACCTCGCCATATCGCCGCTATCGAAGAGACTCGATAGAACCAAGACTCGACAATTAGGCTTCAATCGCTCTACTTGAATCGCGAAACCGGCAACACGCTCGGGGTCGGCCGACAAGGCCGGAGTGTCTATCAGAAGAACCTCGGAATCGGACGGCTCATAAGCGGTTGATACCTGCCGCGTATCCAGGACATCGGTTCCGAGGAGATCACCGTAGCTGTGAATCTCATCCAGACCTCCGATCTTGCTTTCATCCAGCGATACCAGCCTGACTTTCACGCCGCCCGACACCAGTTCGGCGGCGACTTTTCCCAGCACCGAGGTCTTTCCGACTCCGGCCGGTCCCATGAACATGACCCTGTCCCCCGGTTTGAACTGAGGCTGCGACGCCATCAAATCAGACAATTGGGAAGACATTTCGCTCCGCACCGCCTTACCCAGCGCACCGGCCTTCCCTCCGGCTCGAAGAGCGTTGGTCAATACGGCCAGTGCGAATTCCTCGGGCAGCCCGGATCCCAGCAGCGCATAATAGATGGCCTGCGTGCTTTCGTCGTCAACGCCCGTGCCGGCACCGGTCGAGCTACCCATGCTCAGGAGCAGATCAAGCTTGCGGTTAACGGCATCCAGACGTGAAGACAGACTGCCGGCGTCACCGTACCGCTGATCCATGGGCCCGACTTCCATCGGATTCGGCCCTGAGACGGTTCGGTCGCCGACGCCATCCACCTGCGACATCCCATCCTGTCCCAAATTCGTACCGGCTTGAGAGGCGGCCGGCTTGTCAAGACATGCCGTCACCTCGATCTTGCTCTCTCCCTTGTCGCCGACCGTCTGGCGCGTTTTCAGCACCACGGCGTCGCCCCCCAGTTCCGTGCGCACCGCTTTGAGCGCCGCCGCCACGGAATCAGCTGTGAACGACTTGATTATCATCTTGCACCTTCACCATTCCGGTGGACACGAGTTCCACGCTCGGTATTATTTCGTTGTAAGAGAGAACCGCCACCTGCGGCAGCGATGATTCGATCAGTCTCCGCAGGCCCAGCCTGATATTGGGCGAACAGATCAAGACCGCCGTCAAACCGTTGGTCTGTATCCTCTCCGCCTCTTCTCCGATTCTCTTGATGAGCAGTTCAGACATGGCCGGATCCACCACCAGCATGATCCCCTGCTTTGTATTCTGCACCGACTCAGCCAGCTTCTGTTCGATTGCTGGATCAAGCGTAAACACATTCACTCGACCATCCCTGTCCTTGTACATCTCCGTAATCTGCCGCTTCAGCGCCATGCGGGCATATTCAGCCAGCACGTCCGGTTCCTTGGTCGAGCCGATGTAGTCCGATACCGTCTCGACAATACTTGCCATATCACGAATTGACACTCGCTCGGAGAGAAGCGCTTGCAGTACTTTGTGCAGCGTGCCCAGGGGGACCACCTCGGGAATGACCGAATCCACCAATGCGGGATAATCCTCTTTGAGTGTATCCACCAGATGCTGCACGTCCTGACGAGTGAGAATCTCGGCGGAAGCACTGCGGATTATCTCAGTCAGATGCGTCGCGACCACGGCCGAGGGTTCAACGACAGTGAAGTTCTTCGCTTCAGCCACGTCACGCAGCGTCGGAATAATCCAGGTGGCTTTCAGATTGAAGGCCGGGTCTTTGGTCTCAAATCCGTCAATATCTTCATTAAGGAAACCCGGGTTGATGGCCAGCAGATGATCGGTCATCAGTTCCCAACCGGCCACCGGTATGCCCTTGATCTTCACCCGGTATTCGTTTGGTTTGAGTTGAACATTGTCGCGGATTCTTATCGGCGGAACCACTATGCCCAGTTCGCCGGCTAGCTGCTTCCGAATTGTCGAGATGCGTTCGAGCAGGTCGCCTCCCTGGTTGGCATCGACCATCGGGATCAGGCCGTACCCTATCTCCAGGCCAATCGTATCCACCTTGATCAGATCTTCCGTCCGTTCAGCCGCACTCATTTGCTGTTTTTCTCTGGCCTTCCTGGCTTCCTCAGCCTTTTCGGATTCAACCCGTTTGCGCATGGCTCCGCGAGTCGCCAGTCCGATCACACCCACAGCCAATCCCAGTACGATGAACGTCGACGTCGGCATTCCTGGCACCAGTCCGAATAGAAGAAGCACCGTCGCTGCAACGAGAATAGCGCGAGGCTGACGCGTCAGTTGAACGGCCAGATCAGCTCCCATGTTGTTGGTGGATGCAGCCCGGGTAACGATGACACCCGAGGCCGTGCTGACGAGCAGAGCCGGAATCTGGGTCACCAGGCCGTCACCAATTGACAGCAGCGAATACGTTCGCATGGCGTCCGGCAGCGACATATCGTTGATAGCCACCCCGATGACGAATCCACCGATGATGTTTATCAGCGTAATAAGAATGCCGGCCACCGCGTCGCCGCGTACAAACTTCGAAGCGCCGTCCATCGCACCGTAGAAATCCGCTTCACGGGAAATCTCTTCGCGCCGACGACGAGCCTGGGAGTCGTCTATGATACCGGCGTTGAGGTCCGCATCGATGGCCATCTGTTTGCCCGGCATCGCGTCCAGGGTGAACCTGGCGGCAACTTCTGAAATACGCCCGGCCCCTTTCGTGATAACCACAAACTGAATGATCACCAGAATGACGAAGACGATGAATCCCACGACATAATTGCCCTGGACCACGAAATTACCGAACGAGTTGATCACTTCACCGGCGTAGGCCGTACCCAGTATCAGGCGTGTGGAAGCCACGTTCAGCGACAACCGCATCAGCGTGACGATCAGCAGCATACCGGGGAACACGGAAAGATCGAGAGGGCGCGTCACGTACAGGGTCGACAGCAGGACAACCAGAGAAAAAGTGATATTGAAGGCCAGGGCGAAATCGAGGAACTTGGTAGGCAGAGGAATCACCAGCACGGTGACGATTCCGATCACACCCAGCGCAAGGATGACATCAGAACGTGAAGCCAGCTTCGATACCAGATTGTCGTCAGGGCCTGCCATGGACTATTCCGTTACCTTCTTTTTCAAGCGATAGACATAAGCCAGAATTTCCGCCACTGCCCGGTAGAGCTTCTGGGGCACCACGTCACCCACTTCGCACACCTTGTAGAGCGCCCTGGCCAGCGGCCTGTCTTCGACGATGGGAATATCATGCTCTCGGGCGATCTCTTTGATCTTCTCCGCAACCAGCCGGGCACCTTTGGCCACCACCTGGGGCGCGCTCATCAGATCCAGGTCATACTTGAGGGCAACGGCCAGGTGAACCGGGTTGGTGATCACGACATCAGCTGTAGTCACGTCCGCCATCATCCGCTTGCGAGACATCTCACGCTGTATCTGCCTCACCCTTGCCTTTATTTGAGGGTTACCTTCAGTATCCTTTAACTCGTCGCGAACCTCCTGCTTGGTCATGCGAATTGATTTCTCGTGCTCGTACCGCTGGTAGATGAAATCAAGAATGGCGATGACCAGTATTCCGGCTCCCACTTTCAGTGCCACCGTTAGAGACATCTTGACCATGGTCACCGCGAACTGGGACACGCTCATATCAGGCAGCAGGAAAAACTCGTCGAACTCAGCCGAAATCGCCTTGTAGGCGATGAATCCGATGATCATCAGCTTGATACTGTCACGAATGAGCGTCACCAGCGAACGCAGCGAGAACAGACGCTTGAGTCCTCTAATTACGTCCAGCTTTTCGAATTTGGGTTGGGCTGCTTTAGGCGTTATCTTGAAGCCGACCTGGGCCACGTTGGCCAGCACAGCCACTGACACTGTCAACGCGAACACGGGACCGAGCATGCCGAAGAATTGGCCTATGCTGTTGGTGAAGACGCTCGCAAAGGTCGGATCGGAGCCGGCAATCGTCGGGGCGTTGGCCATGATCTGTCGCATGAATTGCTGCAACCCGCCGGACAGATGAGAACCAGCAATCCAGAGCATGAGTCCGCCGATTACAACCATAACCGCAGAGTTTAACTCGACCGATTTGGCCACGCGGCCTTCTTCACGCGCCTTTTCGCGCCGGCGTACTGTGGCTTTCTCAGTTCGTTCCTGTAAGGGTTGCTCTGCCATCTAGCCTCAAGCCTTTCCCATAACACCCAAAAATGACCCGAGCTGTCCGTCCAGGTACCCGGTCGCCCGCTGCAAAACGTAGGAAAAGATCGGGAGTGAAAAGGCCAGGATCACAAGGCCGGTACCGATCTTCAGCGGAAAGCCAACGATAAACACGTTCATCGTCGGCATCATCTTGGCTACGATACCAAGTGCCACATCCGTCAGGAACAGCGTCACCGTCACCGGGGCAACCAGTTTCAGCGCCAGGGTGAAGACATAAAAGCTGTACTTGATAACTAACTCACCGGCGCTTCCGGCCACGACTACATGACCGGGCGGCATCACCGTGTAGCTGTCCGCAAAGGCGGAGATAATCATGTGATGACCGTTGATCGTGAGAAAAATCAGCGTGGCTACCACATACCAGAGCTGGCTCATAACCGATTGCTGTGTCTTGCTCGTAGGATCCAGCACCAGGGCCATGGCGAAACCAATCTGGTAGCCCACCAGTGAACCGGCCCCGTGAACAGCATAGAACAAGAGCGCAAAAGTGAAACCTATTATGGCACCTATGAATACTTCGCGAAAGGCAATGCCAAGCAGCTCCGGGAGTGATCTCACTTCGGCCAGATTCGGATCCGGCAGAACAGAGACCAGGATAATCGAGAACAACAGTACCAGCCCGGCCTTGGCCATCCGGGGCACAGATCGATGTGACAATATCGGCGAGATAACAAACAGCCCGCTGGCACGAAGGAGAATGAGCAGGAAGATCTGTAGCTTGTCTGCACCGTAGTTTACGAACTCGAACAACTCGAAATCCTCGCAATTATCCTTTATCGCCCCACCTTTAATTCAAGTCTTGTGCCGAAGTGAAACGGTTCGAGAAATTAGCTTAACTTCTCTATCGCCAGCGACTTAGCTAATGGCCGGCGTCGTGAAATCTCGCCCGCAACTCAGATTGTGGAAATTGTTACCACCGCTGTGGGAAAATAGTTCAAGGCAAGCGATAATGGTACCGTCAGTCATTTCAACCTACCAGGCCGGGGATGAGGGTGAAAATGTGGCGGGCAAAATCAGTCAAAGTGTTGATCATCCAGGGCAGGAAAATTAACAGAGCCAGCGCCACAGCCAGAATCTTGGGCACGAACGTTAATGTCATCTCGTTGATCTGGGTGACAGCCTGGAAGACAGATACGATCAGGCCGATGATCAACCCGAACGCCAGCATCGGTCCGGCCACCAGCAAGACAACAGTCAACGCTTCACGACCAATACCTACTACCATCTGGGGGGTCATTACAGTCTACCCTCCTATACCTTAAACGACTCAATAAGAGATTTCACCAGCAGGTACCATCCGTCGACAAGAACAAACAGGAGAATCTTGAATGGCAACGAAACAATAATAGGCGGTAGCATCATCATCCCCATAGATAACAGAACCGATGCCACCACCATGTCGATAACCAAGAACGGAATAAAAATGACAAACGCTATTTGAAAGGCCGTGCGCAATTCCGAGATTACGAATCCCGGAATGAGAACGTGCAACGGAACATCATCCGGTGTCTCCGGTTGATCCAGTCCCGCAATGCTTACAAACAGGGCCAGATCCTGTTCTCTCGTCTGAGCCATCATGAATTTGCGGAAGGGAGCGGCGCTCTTGTCATATGCTTCCTCCCCGCTTATTTCACCGTCGAGGTACGGCCTGATACCCTCGTCGTAAGACTTGTTCGCCACCGGTGCCATGACAAAAAACGTCAGAAACAGTGCCAGCCCGACCAGGAGTTGGTTGGGAGGCATCTGCTGCGCACCCATGGCATGCCTGAGAAACGACAGCACCACGGCAATACGCACAAATGATGTTGCCATGATGAGAAGAGCCGGAGCCAGTGAAAGCACTGTCAGCAACACCACGATTTGCAGCGTAGTCGACAGATCCGAGGGAGACGTGGCCTCCTCAACTCCAACAGATATCTTGGGGAGAGACTGCGCCGCGCTCGACGCCGCCAGGATAACTAGAATTATGCCGGCCAACAGAACCGGCCTCAGGGCTTTTTGCATATCCTATATCTCTTGTTTCAACACCGCAACATCCATGTCACGGTGATTTATCACGGCTACTGACCGTGACTCCTGCCGGTCAGCCTTCCTGAGCCGCCGGATCTCGTTGCAGACCAAGCTGCCGTAGTCTACTAGAAGCACCGCCCAATAGGCGTGCGAAACTACCCGGTTCCTCCTTTTCCGATTCGCCCGCAAGGATCACCGCTGTTTCGTCGGCGTCCATTTCCGTAAGGATAGATATCTGAGCGTCCGTGACCCCTACCAGGACCGACCGATCAGCCACTCGGATCAGCGACACGGTCTTCTTGGGGCCGACGTAGGTCGACTGGATTACCTCAAGCAACGCTTTACGACCGGAGCGGCGCTGGCGAGAGGACATCAGCCGTTTCAGCAGATACAATCCTAAATACACCAATATGATCACTACGACCAACGCGCTGATCATCTTGAGCATGCTCCACACCGGAGTTGCAGGTGCAAACCCGGATGAGGATTGACTCGTGCCCGATCCTTCCGCTTCAACTTTCTGCCTTTCGCCGGTCGGCACCACGCGATCGGCGGAGACAGGGTCGATGTCGATGATGACCAGGCCGGTGACCGCAAGCACCAGGATGATCGTCACCACCACGAACACGTTCCGGTCGCGTTTTTTACTCATCGGCCAGTGCCTTTAGCCGTTCTTCCGGCGTCATCAATTGTGTGATGCGGAGTCCGAAATTCTCGTCGACAACTACCACTTCACCGCGTGCGACGACCTTGTAGTTTATCAACAGATCGACTGGCTCTCCTGCCAGCTTGTTCAGCTCGACGACCGACCCGGGGCCAAGCGCGAGAATATCAGATATCGGCATTTTGGTCCGACCCAGTTCAATCGAAACCGGCAAGTCCACGTCCATGAGCAGGTCGATGTTACGCGGTTCCGGACTGGAAGCAGGCTCCTGCAACTGCTGGAACTCGACGCTGGACACAGGTGCCGATCCAAAATTGATATCATCGGGCGAACCCGCCGCGTCTTCCTCAGGCAGATCCTCCAGCATTGCCATCATGGCTGCCTCTGCCTCCGGATCGTTGGCATCTCTGTCATTAACAGCTTCGGACTCGTCGCTCTCCACCGATGGCTGTTCTCCGGGAGTCTCGACGAGTTCGTCGGCAGGCGCGTCGCCAACGGCCTCAGCCTCTGGACTTGCCTCCGCCTCTTCTACCGCCGGTTTGTCCTCTTCCGCCACAGGCGACTCGCTGGAATCATCGACTGCCTCTGGCCGGTCCGCCGACACATTCTCCGACGGTTCAGCGTCCGGGGACATTTCCATGTCCTTCTCGTCAGTCATTCTCCATCTCCTCGCTTACATTGTCGTGTATTTCGATTACCTGGAAGGCGCGCTTCTTTCCGCTGACGCCGGGACTGGCAATCATCTTCTTCTTCCTGTTGACACAAATATCTATGCTCTCGCTGATTTTCTTCTCGGAAGGGACTACATCACCAACCTTCAGATTCATGAAATCCTGCATCTTCAGCTTCGTCTGAAGAAGCTCCGCGGATACAAAGGTCGGGACCTGTTTCACGTTGTGGATATTCGTCTGGCGGTCGGAGTCCTGTGCTTTTTTCTTGGTGGCATCGATCCAGTTCTGCGCCGAGAGCTTACCCACGATCGGTTCGAGAGAAACGTACGGATAACAAATGGTAAGCAATCCGGTCGACTGGAAGAGACGTGCCTGAAATGAAATCACCACAACTGTTTCACCGGGCGGCACGATCTGGATGAACTGCGGATTTGTTTCGAAGCTCTTCTGATCAATATTGATCTGAACCAGGTGCTCCCACGATTTGGTGAGTTCACCGTATAGCCGCTGGACCAGACGGGACAGCACCGACCGCTCGATCCCGGTCAGTTCTCTTTCCGTCTCCAGAGTCTTGCCGTGCCCGCCGAACATGCGATCAATCACCGCGAACGACAGGGTCGGGTTGAAATCCACCAGACACACCGCGTCCAGCGGCTCCGCCGAAAACGTGTATGTGCACGACGGCGACACCAGTGACATGATGAACTCCGAATAGGTGATCTGGTCGACCGAAACCAGATCCACATCGACAATGGTCCGAAGCACCGCTGACAACATTGATCCGAAATGCCCGGCGAAGTTGTCGTGAAGGTTCTCCAGTGTCCTGATCTGATCTTTGGAGACCCGGTTGGGATGCTTGAAGTCGTAGGCAACGACCGACCGAAGATTCTCCTCCCGGTATTCGGCACCCCTCGGCTCCTCATCGCCTGCTGTGACGGTCGTCAACAGGGCATCAATTTCATCCTGTGAAAGAATCTTGGCCACGTCTTAATCCCTATTGAAGCACGAAGTCCGTATAGTAGACTCCTTCTATTTCATCCGTATCCAGCAACTGCGAGACACGCTTCTTGATTTGGTAGCGTATTACTTCCTTCTGCTTGACGTCCGTTAACTGGGCCACCGTCTTGGAGGACAGAATGGTGATCAGGGCATCGCGCACCAGCGGCTCCCGGCCCTCGAATTCCTGGGCCATTTCCGCCGACGCAAGATCGAAGCCGAACGACACAGAAAGGAATCTCGACCCTCCAGTGCCGGCCGGGTTGACCACTATATCCTGAATACTGTAGACCACGGACTGGCTGGCCTCACCCTGGCCCTTCCTGCTCTTCTTCTTCGGCTTGGGTTTTGGCTTTTCCTCCGGCTCCTTATCGTTGGCCGCCGCGACTTCCTCGGTGTCGGTAGTCGACCCGCCGTCCGATCCCGCCATCATGGGGCGAACCACAAAGAGCGCGAGCACTATCCCCAGCAGGACTACACCCAGACCGATACCGCCGAACAAGAACAGCTTACTGTTCCCCCCCCTTTCAGTTCCTTCCTCGGCAACTGTTTCCTCTCCAACTTCAACCGTCGTTTTTTCATCATCCGCAGGCATAGCATACTCCCGTCAACTGGCGGCGTCGGGACCCGGAGTCAGGCTCCGGGTCGTCGACATCCGCTTGAAATCGGCCACTCGATCGATGATCTGGTCGATCGTCTCCTTGACCATGATCTTCTTGCCCGTGGTAAGGGTTATCATGGTCTCCGGGATCGACTCCAGAAACTCAATCAGGTCGGCGTTTATGACCACTTGCGCGTCGTTTATCCGCGTTACTCGTATCATCTAAGTTATCTCTTCAAGTTCACCAGTTCATCCAGCATGCTATCGGATGTAGTGATGATCCTGGCATTGGCCTGAAAACCACGCTGAGCTGTGATCATGCCCGTGAATTCCTGGGCAATATCAACAGCCGATGACTCCAGCGTTCCGGATGTAATCTCACCTGCGATGGTGGCGCCGGCGATCCCTTCTATGGCGTCACCGGAGTTGGCCGAGGTCTGGTAGAATGAACGTCCGGCCTTGCGCAAGCCGGCCTGGTTCGTGAAATCGGCCAGCATTATCTGCGCCAGGATTCGGCTGACACCATTTGAGAAGATGCCCGAGATATTTCCGCTCTGATCGATGGAAATGTTCTCGAGAACGCCCAGACCGTACCCGTCCTGCTGGACAAAGGTGGCGTCGTGCCTTCCTGAGGCAAATTGCGTCAAACCATCATATTCGCCGATGGTGCCGGCATCGTAGGCGATCCGCATGATGCTCGCGCCGTTGCGCGGGTCGATGGTAACTGCTGTGGCGCCGCCGAAATACTCGAATGAGTTCAGGGAGCCGTCACTGTTGAAAGAGACAAAACCGGTCTCACCACCGGTAATCACCTCGATGCCCGTCAACGAAGTTGTCCATTCCCAGCGGTTATCCACGATTGATTTGAAAAACTCTATCATAAGAGTGTGTTTACCGCCAAGTGAATCGAAAACGTTAATCGATGTTGACCACAGAGTTGGATCCGTCTGAACGATCAGATCGCCCGCCGTGGCACTGATCCCGTTCGGCGAAGTCAAGATTACACCGCCGCCACCCAGCCCGTCCAGACCGGTCACCAGGCCGGTAGTGTCATTGAATATGAGGTCCAGCGTGGTCATAACCGGACCTGCAGCCGCCCCATAACCACGATCGGGCAGGAAAGTGTCAGTGGCGACAAAAGTCGAAGCCGCGCCGCCAGTCGAACTGATCCGCGATCCTACTCCGGAAACACCAAAGATCACTCCGAGGATATTCCCGGCCGTTGCTCCTCCGCCGGCTCCTGTTGTTAATTGACCATCCACTGCAGCCAGTGAATCAAAATAGTAGTCCGACGGGGCACCCGCCTTGTCTCGCACTATCTGGATTTCGCCGCCGGTAAGAGAGGCTGTCACACCGTTGATCTGATTGATGAAGTTAACTAAGTCGCCGACAGTCGTTGAGCTATCCAGACCGTCAATTCTCTGCTCGGTGCCGCCGTCCACAGATAGGCCGAAGTCATCGAATATGGTCACCCCAAGGTCGCCCAGTGTCATGCTGGCCCCCAGGTTTCCTATCAATCCGCCGGTCCCGTCATTGCCGACATTGCTGCCGGTGAAGGATGACTGAACGGCCTGCGCTCCGGTGATCGTTATCGTGTGCGTACCGCCAACCCCATCCACGGCTTTCCCGCTGACCTGATCGATGCCGGAAGTTCCGGAGCTAATAAGATGGGGCCAGGAATCGGTGGCCGTTGCATTGATGTTTTTGGCCAGCGTCACCAGTTCCGTCGGCTTGGCCGGATCCTGCTGACCGAACGGCAGCGTTATGTTTTCGATAACGGCTATCGACGGAATGACCCCGCTGGCATCGGCCAGCTTACCCTGGACAAACAGACCGGTCGACGGGTCGACCAGGTTTGAGTCGGCGTCAAAGCCGAAACCGCCTGCCCGGGTGTAGAACGTATTTCCATTGTTATCAGCCAGGATAAAGAATCCTGCCCCCTGAATGGCCAGGTCAGTGATCTGACCGGTGGTTTCCAGACCACCCTGCAGGAACATGTTGTCAATTGCTGCCACCTGCATTCCCAGACCCAGTTGCTGCGGGTTGGTTCCGCCGGTCACCGCACTCGGCCGACCGGCCCCCTTGAACGTCTGAACCAACGCCTCCTGGAAATTAACGCGACCAGGTTTGTATCCGATCGTGTTGACATTGGCGATATTGTTGCCAATGACATTCATCTTCACCTGGTGGTTCTTCAGACCGGACACGCCGGCAAATAATGAACCCATCATTTTTAGGTTACCTCCTCGCGGTTACGCAAGGTCTCCCCATCTCTTATGGGGACCGACCCTGTACCTTGTTTATATGTTAGCTTACAATCTGTCATCACAGTATCACAGCCGAGTCAATTGAGGTCACAACACCGTCCCGGAGATTCTCGCGATCGAACACCGTCACCACCGTTCGGTTCTTCACCGACACCACCAGCGCCGTATCATCCAGAAGCACGAGGGTTTCCCGTGAACCTTTCCCCGACGCTTTATCAATAGCGCCAGCGATTCGGCCCAGTTGATCGTCGGTTAACTCGATTTTGCGTGAAAACAGCCTGCGTGAGGCGTGTTTCGAAAACGACACCGACCGGTCGGCCGCCAGTTCCCGGGAGAACATCTCGCGGAATGACTTGCCGTCCGACTCGTTGGCCGTCCTGGGTAGTCGACCACGCTCGGCGATCTCCAGCAAGTTGACCGGTCGCTGATAGTTGGCTACACTCACACCTTCTGACATACTCTGATCTCTCCTTCACTCACCCGGTGATTCGTTATTCCCCGCCACTGCTGCCGCCCGGCTCACCCACGGTTTTCACATCGCCCAGAGCGATTTCCGTCCCGTCGACCATCAGAAAGGCGACACCGTCCCGGTAAATGACCGATGACACCACACCGATCAAGGAAAGACGCGGCGTCATCGACGAACCGGCTAATGATGTCCCGCTCGCACTTACCGTGTAGAAGCCTTCTGCTACTCGATTGCCGCGCTCGTCTTTCCCATCCCACTGGACGTTCCCGTTACCGGCGTTTGCATCTTCGACCGTTAATGTACGAACCACATTTCCTTCGGCATCAATGATCTGGAATTCGAGCATCCTGGCCGGCTCTGAACAATAGTATGAAACGGTCGGCTGGTTCTGATCGTTAAGGTAGACGCCCGAAAAATCAGCTTCGATCTCCCGGCCGATGAAGCCAGCCGCCATTACGTTATTCATTGACTGCATTTGCAGATAATCCCACTGATTGGACGCCTCTATTCCGCTGGCGATGTTGCTCATCTGTTCCAGTGTCGAGAACTGCGCCAGTTGTGCGATGAAATCCTCGTCCTCCATCGGTTTCAGCGGGTCCTGGTGACGAAGTTTCGTAACCATCAATTGAAGAAAATCGTCCTTCCCCAGCACGCGCTGGGATCCGGTGGCCTTCGCACTGCCATCCGGATTAGTCTGAATAGGAGATATGAACGACATGTTTAAGGCCTCCTAGGCATAAAGATTGACCCCGTACCGGCTGATCTCTCCTACCGAAGAAGGAGTTGCCATCGACATCAATTGTTCCGTCTCATTTGCAGAATCTCTGGTAATTGCGGCACCCCGGCTGCGCAATCTACTGGAAAAGTGCGGTCGTCTTTCATAGAACGGAAGGCGCTCCTCCCCACCGCCTACTGTCACTTCCAAGTGATCGACCTTGATACCGGCCCGCGAAAGCTGATCATTCAATTGATGGAGAGAACTTTCAACGGCTGCCTTGGCCTGCACTGAATCGACAACGACCCGTGCCACCAGAGCATCTCCTCGCATACACAGATTTAGTCGCGCCGGTCCGAGATGTTCCGGCTCTACCTTGATCATGATCGTCTGGTTGTGGGGCCTGAAGGACTGCTGAAAGCGATCCGGCAAGATAAACCTGATCGATTCGGACTGATGGAGGCGATCCGTCGGGTTTGTCGACTTGTCGCTACTGTCGGCTGACAGATCAGTCGAAGCACGATTCGGGGTCACCGGTCTGGTCTGATCGGTTCTGGCTTGATCGGCCAGTGTCAATTCCTGGATCATCTGCCTGTCCTTAACCTCAACGGCGGCCTTTCGAAGGGTTGCGCTGTCTCTGGGCTTGGCGGACTGTTCATCATGCAGGTCCGCCTCAGGATCGTCAGGATCAGACGTCTGGAACAGGGGCTCTTGGGCCTGGCCCGATGGCTCCGGTTGACGATCACCCACAGGGCGCTTTTCAACTGTCCTGGGATCGAGTTCGGTAAGGGAAAGGCTTGCCCTGACGTAAGATTCATGGCCCGCATTCTCAACAAACAGCCTTACTTCAACTTTGTCATCACTCGCTTCCGCCGGATGGTGAGCGGTTGTGGGCAGGATCTCTATCGCCTTGACGTTTACTTTCGCCGCAACGTCGGCAAGCAGCTGCATCGACACCGCCGGTGTTTTCAGGGCAACCCGACTCGGACCGGCCGATCCCTTCATGCCGGACAACTTGCCCGAATCAGGTAACGACGAATCCCCGGGATCCGCCAGCAGTTCTTTAGCAATTGAAAGTCTTATAGGTTGCGGATCTGATTTATCAGTCTCGATAACATCGAGTTCAATCTTATTATCATACGATAGTGATTTAACAACCTCATACTTCCCGGGCCCGAGTTCCACCGGTAGCAGGGTGGTCAGATCATGAATCTCACGAATCGGCAGAGCGCGAAAATCCAGTTGCCGGACCCCATGCTCAGCTTGTTTGTCCGAAGTTAACGACGTTTTGTCCGCTATGACATTCACGTCAGAAGGGTTTGATAGTCGCTCGTCCGCCACGCCGGGGGTCAGTGCGTTCATCAGGGACCTGGAAACGAACTGCGGCTGGCAAGTCGACTCCGGCGGCAGTTCTGCATTCAGCAGCATGTCAAACGACGGCTGTTCCTCCCCGACCAGCGTCATCCTGCCCTGCGCCGGCTGCAGAAGTAATCCCAGGACATCGGCAAACCGCTGACCTTCAACGACCCCGTTCATAGCCGGGACTTCGCCGAGCCCGGGTTGGTCAGCAATGCCCGGAAACATGTCCAGAAGATTTTCTGATGGCGCTAACATCAATTCTCCGCAATTGTTATCATCTGTTTGGAAAGACGGGCCGCCCGCTTAGCCGACATCAAGGCCAGCACCTGCGAGGCCTGTTTCTGCTTCATGCGCGGCAGGATAGACACCACGGTGTCATCATCAAGATTAGCCATAAGCTTGGCTACCGAGCGTGCCTCCATGCCGTCATAAAGCTTGGCCAGATTGGCTGTTCGGGTCGATTCCGCCTGCTCCAGTTTCAACACCTTCTGGGAAACTTTCTTGTCAAGATTGCGCAGTTCCTTCTCGCGAGACTTGAGGTCCTTCTCCCACTCCGCCAGCCTGGTTTTCTCGGATTCTATCCAGTTGACCTCTTTTATGGAATCTTCCGGCGACATTCCACCCGTTTCCCCGGTTGCCAGTTCGCTGTCGACCGGCTGGTAGTCGAGGAATTCCAGGTTCTTCATGATATTTTCAAGAACCGACTGATCCGTTTCCAACGTGGCCAGGATGGAGTCCTCTTCGCTCTGCGGGCTTTTTGTCTGGGCCGGCTGCTGTGCTGTTGATCCAGCCTCACCGGTGACCGCCGGTTTCTCTGGTCCCGTGGCTTCGCTTTGTGATGAACCACCGGTGCCGACCAGAAGTAGGGTACCAACCACAACTACTACGGTCAGGAACAGTCCGGCCGCACCGAACACGATGTATCTAAGAAACGGGATCTTTGCAGAACTTTTGGATGTGGCTTGCGCCTTTGTTAAATCCTGATTATCTGCCTGTGTTGTTTCGTCTGCCATATCTAATCCAGTAAAACGCTATTTCTCCACGCCTGTGATTTGCAACCCCCATGCCAACCGTTCGTGTGGCCCGTTAAGCCATTATTGGATCGTGGGTTATGCTGGGCATGACGGCACTGCGGAGACCTCAGCCTCACTTCGTCTGAGAAATAGTTTCCGGCACCAGAGGAAAGAATTGAGCGCCCGTGAGCGTCGCGCTGCCACCTCGACGATATGTTTGACGAAGGTCCAGCCCGCATGCATATGGAGGTTGAGTGGACCGCTCAACTATGCCTAAGAAACCACGCCCTCGACATACTTTTCGCAAGCCGACTTGATCGCAACCTTAATAACCTGTCTGCCCCCGGGGAAATCGCGCGGCAACTTTACCTTGATATAATTGTCCGCCACCCCCCAGTAAAAGCCGCCATCTGTCTGATGTCCCTCGGCTATGACATCAAGAGTCCTGCCCACCTGCCGTCCGTTGGCCTGCGCCCGCAGTTCCTTCGAGAGTTCAGTGAGGATTGCGTTCCGCGCTTTGATCACATCCGGGCCGACCTTCTCGGGAAGGGCGGCCGCATGTGTCCCCGGTCGGTCCGAATAGCTGAATACATGCAGGTAATCAATCAGCCCGGATTCACATATCTCTCTCGTTTCCGCAAAATCCTCAAACGTCTCTCCCGGAAAGCCAACAATCACATCAGCCCCAATGATAGCTTCCGGTACAGCATCCTTTACTGATTCCAGCCTCCTGAGATACCGCATCTGGTCGTAAGGCCGCCGCATGATGCGGAGAATGCGCGGTGACCCGGACTGCATCGGGATATGAAAGTGCCGGCAAAGCCGTCCTCTGAACTGCCTATAAACCTCAAGCAACTCATCTGTTACGGTCTGCGGCTCAATCGATGATATACGCAGCTTGGCAAGGTTCGTTTGATCAAGGATTATCCTGCACAGCCCGGCCAGATTCCCGATCCTGGGTTCCGACTCGCGCCACCGATAGTGACCGATATTTACCCCGGTCAGCACAACTTCGTTGAAGCCCTGCTCGAGAAGAGTCTTAACCTCTTCGATTATCTCCCCAGGCGAACGGTTCACCAGCCGTCCTCTCACCGCCGGCAGGACACAGAACGAGCAGCGCTGATTGCATCCATCGGAGATCTTCAACCAGGCGCGGTTGTGATCGTGGAAATCGGCTGGCCCTTCAGGCCTGTCGTCGGCGTCCGTATTCGTGAAAAGATCTGGCAGACGGTCGGGAAGGATCTTCCCGATCTCGGACTTCTGCGCGTTAGGTATGACAACGTCCACCCCCTCCCAATCCGTCATCAAATCCGGCGCTGCATCCACATAACAGCCGGCTACGACTATCGACGCCTCTGGATTCTCACGGATCGCTCGACTGATAATATTGCGGCTGCTGGAATCGGCTCGGTGCGTCACTGTACACGTATTAATGATATATAGATCGGCGGGCTCGCCATCTTCGGCCCGAGTAAAGCCAAAGGGATAAAGCTCGGCGGCCATCTTCTCGGTCTCATACTGATTGAGCCGACAGCCAATCGTGTGCACCGACAGCTTCTTTCTATCCTTTTCCATCACTCAACAATATAGTGAAACTACCCGCTGGAGCATCTTTTTATTTGGAGCACACAAGCGCTGGCTACGGACACGGCGCGAGCGGAACATACGATATGAAAAGGTAGTCGATCAACATCGTCAGATCGCCAATATCCTGCCCGGCCTCACCATTCAAGTTTGCTTCATCAGGACAGCAGAAACAGGGACTCTCCGGATCGATGAACAGGTAGCTGATGAAACACGTAAGGTCCCCTATATCAACACTTTCTTCGGCATCACAGTTGACATTTCCGGTCACACCGACACAACAACTCTCGCATTCATCACCGATTCCGTCATCATCACTGTCAGCCTGGTCGGGGTTATACACATCCGGGCAGTTATCACAGACGTTACCGACGCTATCGAGGTCGTCATCCGCCTGCTCGGGGTTTAAAGTATCGCTACAGTTGTCGAATAGCCCCATCGGACAGGATGTATTTTCCTGGTCGGAATCTCCCCAACCGTCGCCGTCAGAATCAGTGCATGGATCACAGACATCGCCGACCCCGTCACCATCCGCATCCGCCTGATCCGGATTGAAGATACCATCGCAATTATCGCGCAGGCCGCCTGTCGGGCAGAACCAGTTGCTGAATGCCGTATCTCCCCACCCGTCACCGTCCGTGTCGGTGCACGGATCGCAGATATCCCCAATTCCGTCAGCATCCGTATCAGTCGTATCATCGCTGGCCACTCCGGGGCAGTTGTCTTCCGGACATGTGTTTGCCGGATAACCCGGATCACCGTAGCCGTCGCTATCGCTATCAGTACAAACGTCACAACTGTCGCCGATACCATCCTCGTCTTCATCTGTCTGGCTCGGATTCACGACGCCGTAGCAGTTGTCGCACGAATCACCGACACCATCCGAATCTGCATCGGGTTGGCCCGGATCGAACACCAGGTCGCACACATCGATATCACCGCAGATACCGTCATCGTCGATATCATTATCCTGATCATATGGACACTCGTCGCAGATATCGCCGTGACCATCGCCGTCGGCATCAGTTTGATCAGGATTCGGCACCATGGGGCAATTGTCAAGCAGATCACAGATCAGATCGCTGTCGGCATCGGTGCAATCCCAGCAGTTAACACCTCTCGCTCCAATGAGTGTGCCGCACTGATTGAATATAGAGCCCGGAGCACACGGCGAGCCGGCATCGATGGTGAGATCATGTACCGCTGTATCGCAGAAGAACGGAGTGAGAGACATATTGCCGTCCGTCCAGAGTTGATCGGCGTAACTGCCAATCCAGTCTCCCCCCGCGTTTCCGTAGATATCACAGCACTCAAGGACAACAACAGTGTGCGCACCTCTCGTGCTTATTGTCGCAATAGCGCCGCCGGATTGACCGTAGGAGAGAATGCAACCTTTGAGTTCCGCATGCACGCCCTGTACACAGAGAGCACTGCCGCCATAATCAGCTGAGTTATCATAAAAAGTGCAGTTGACCAACTGCATATAACCCCAAGAGACAGCACAGACAGCACCGCCGTACTTACTCACGTTACGCACGAAGAGACAACGGGATATTCTGGGGCCGGAGTCAGCACCAGTCAAAAGCACATCCGCAGGGCCTGAATCATAGCCGGGGAATGAAGGTCGGCCTATGTTGATCGCTCCACCCGGATACTCCGCCCCGTTGTCGACAAACACACAATTCTCGATGGTTGGCGAAGCACTATCAGTTAATATAGCCCCTCCCTCCCAATGGTAGCCATTTTTGATTGTGAAGCCGCTCACGAGCGACGTTGAGTCCTCGCCTGATACAAACCGAAACGCGCGGTGAAGATCGGTGGAATCTGCCTCACAGTCGATGATTGTCTGCTCGGGACCATTTTCCGACAGGAGAACCAGGTCCTTTCCGCCGAAATCGAGGTCACGGTTTCCTGGACCCGCATAAGTGCCTGGTCCGATAAGTACGGTGTCGCCGTGACCGAGTGCCGCTGAGTCGATTCCCTCCTGTATGGTCTGAAAGTCGCCCGGCACATGTATGGTAACGGGTGGAATTGCGGTACAGCATATGGTCGCCTCAACCAGAAGAGCATCGTCCTCTCCATACAGGTCGAATAGGGTGCTCCATTCGCTGTCATGAAACGCGCTGGAACGATACTCCCCGGCATGCGGTCCCGTTGCTGAATCAGATATGCACACGAGCCGGTCGCCGGGCCCTCCAATCATAGTCCAGCCTATATGGAAGTCCTCACCGTCAACGAACGCACGCCCAAAAGCCGAGAAGTCTGCCTCAACCCAATCAGCAGACGACGGCAACACCTCGTACGGTATATCAACTGAGTCCAGAACCTGACCCGGCAGACCAGTTCCATCATCGGCCCAGACGTATACTCGCATGTCAGGCGTACCGAGCTTGGAATAGCCGAGCACGAGTATTCGAACAACTTCAAGGCTGCAGACATACCCTGGTTCAGCCGTGAATCGAGTGGCGAAATGGCTGTTAAGGCTGGATGAGGTTATCTGCCAACCCCAAAACGCAGTCGCAGAATCATCATAGTAGTACTCTATCCAGCAAGTGTCGGCGAAGCTTGCCGGGGAAACGCTACCTGTAACGGATGGAAGCGGGGCGTTAACACTTCGGGCGAGGTCCCGGTCAGGCAGTTCGGTAGCGTCTGCTTGCGCGGTCAGACAACATACCACCGCGATCGTCACGCCTGCGATCACACGGATCAAGCACCTGAGACTCAGGTTCATACGTCCCTCCCGCTATGAGTGACACAAACAGGGAGCCCTGCCCGGGCTCACCTGTGCTCAGTACATTATGATCGATTTTCACAGTTTGTCAAGGATTCAGTGGGGCACCACAGAGCCGGGCTCAGGATCGATTGGTGACTCAATGGAGGGCGGTCTTGCGCCATGCCATAACAAAGATGAGCACATTTGGCGGTCGTCTTGATTCCCCCACAGAGTCCCGATTAGAGACAAAGAAAAACAGCGACCCGACCGGGCCGCTGTTTCTGATTCAGTCCGTAAACCTTCGGACTATTCGGTCTTCTCCTCGGGAGACTCACCAGCCGGTGCATCCCCGGAAGACTCCTCCTCGCCCGCAGCTGCTTCGTCCACGGATCCGCTCTCAGACAGCTCTGTGCTGGTCGTCTCGTCAGGTTCCTCCACGACCCCTGTCCCTTCATCCAGGTCAGGGGTGTGTTCTGATTCCCTGGCTTCAGGAACGTCGGCGGTCTCAGCAGCAGTTTCAGCCGGTGCCGCGACGTCAGCCGGGGTTGTCGGCGCGGCGGGCTCTTCCGGCACGGCCTGCGACGCCGCAGCCCTGATGTCATCGGGCATCGCATCGCCCACAGTACCCGCCGAAGCAGTGGTGTGTTCGGCCAGGTACTGCTCGTACTCAGTCCGTTCCCGCTTCTTATAGTACGCCACAACCGAGAGAACAATCTTGTGCTGAACGCGATCAAACTCAATGACCTGAAGGGGGATTTCCTCACCCTCCCTGAAAAAGCCGGTAGGGTTGGCCATCTCTCGGGACCCAAGCTGACTGCTCGGGACAAATCCCTCCACGCCATCGCCCACATCCACGACTACCCCGCGGTCCAGCACCTTCACTATGGAGCCGAGACACTCTGTCCCGATCGCCAGTTTCTCGGCCAGAACCGGCCAGGGATCCTCAACCAGCTGCTTATAACCGAGAGAGATCCGTCGAGTGTCATGATCAATCCTGATCACCTTAACATCGACCGTGTCCCCCTTCTTCATGATTTCCGACGGATGTTGAACTCTCCGGGTCCAGGACATATCGGAAATATGCACCAGACCGTCAATCCCCTCCTCCAGTTCGACAAAGGCTCCAAAGGCGGTAAGATTCCGTACCTTGCCCGTGACAACCTTGTCGATAGGATATCTATCTTCAATTGTCAGCCAGGGATCCGGTTCCATCTGCTTGATACCGAGCGATATCTTCTCATTGTCTTTGTCAACTGAGAGGACTATCGCGTCAACCTGGTCATTGACACTCATGATCTTGGAGGGATGCTTGATGTGCTGAGTCCAGGACATCTCTGATATGTGAATCAACCCCTCTATCCCCTTCTCCAGCTCGACAAAGGCACCGTAATCTGTAATGGAGACTACCCGTCCCGTCACTTTCTTGCCGACCGGGTATTTTCCCTCAATGTCCTCCCACGGATATGGTGTCATTTGCTTCAGCCCGAGCGATATACGCGAGGTCTTGTCGTCAAAATCAAGGATCTTGACATCGATCTTGTCGCCCAACGATACCACTTCCGATGGATGCCTGATGCGGCCCCATGACATATCCGTAATATGCAGCAGGCCGTCCACACCACCCATGTCTATAAAGACACCAAAATCGGTGATATTTTTGACCGCACCCTGGCGTATCTGTCCGACTTCGATCTCGTTGAGTAATTTACCGCGCATCTCTTCGCGCTCTTCCTCGAGCACCACGCGCCGTGAAACGACAATATTGCGTCGGTTCTTATTCAGCTTGATAATTTTGACTTCCATCATTCGGTCGATGAGGGCGTCGAAATCAGGCACCTGACGCAGTGATATCTGAGAACCCGGGAGGAACGCGTCCACACCCAGGATGTCAACCACCACGCCACCCTTGATACGACGGGCCACCCGTCCCTCGATGGTGTCGCCGGCATCATGTACCTGGCGGATCTTGTCCCAGACTCGCATGAAATCGGCCTTCTGCTTTGACAGAATCAACTGGCCGTTGGAGTCCTCGATCTGCTCGAGAAAGACCTCGATCGCATCACCCACGGCGATGTTGATGGGACGCGGAAATTCGCCGATGGGGATAATCCCCTCGGATTTGAAGCCGACATCCACGATCACATCATCCATGGTCACGCCGAGCACACGACCGTTGACGATCTCCCCCTCCTTGATGTCCTTGATGGTGGAGTCATACATTGCCACCATGGCGTCGTAATCAACTTTGTCATATACGACACCCGAGACATCTGTGATCTTTACTGCTTTTACCTCCGGGACTACTTCGGCGGCCGGCTCCCGTGATACCCTGGTTCGAGCTCTCTCAGCTACCCGCTCCCGCCGAGCGGTCATCACCAACTCCTGCTGACTCTGGTCCTCTGCCTTTACAGCAGCACCCGTGGCCTCAGTGACCTTGGTCTTGGTGATTTTGGTCTTGACCTTGCTGGTCTTTCTGCCGCTGGACGCCTTGCGCTTGGACGCCTTCCTGGCGGCAGTTTTGGTTGTTGTTTTTTTGGCCGTTGCCATGTCTCTAAAATAAACCTCCATCGATTCCAACGGTCTTGAATTTTCCCTCGGGAAACCGTCGGACGGCCCACTCATGGACAATCAAGATTGCAGAGCAAGCCCACCAGTATACGAAAAATCCGCGAATTGCCAAGTTCTTTTTGGTCAAATCGTGATTTTTCACTTTAGTCGACCGATTTATCAGAACCTTTAAGTCCGGTCACACGCCGGCGGATCTCCCCGATCCGCACCATCACAGATTGAGCCACGGCCCTGAAGTTCTCTTTCCCGGACTTGCCGTCAGCCGCTTCTGAAGGCAGAAGAGGCGTGCCCAGAGTCACTGACATTCTCTTGCGACCCAGGAAGCAGTCCAAGAGCCTGTCGGTGCCGTGAAGATAGCATGGCACTATCGGAACTTCTGTCTCGAGTGCGATTTTTCCTATCCCTACTTTTGGCTCCAGGAACCGACCCGTCCGTGATCTTGTGCCCTCAGGGAATAGCACCAGTCCGAAGTCAGATCGTATCACCTCGAGAGCCGCAGCCAGAGCATGCCGATCAATCGATCCGCGGCGCAGGGGTATCGCATTGACGCGCCTGAGGATGCGCCCGAACAGCCAGTTCTTGAAAAGCTCTTTCTTTGCCAGAAAGTACACTTCCCGGTTAAGCCACGAACCGGCCACCAAAGGATCATAATATGATACATGGTTGGAAGCGAGGATGAAGCCACCCCGGGCAGGTAGATTGTCCCTCCCGGTAACTCTGATCCTGAACAGCACCGAAGTCAGAAGGCGCGTCAGGCTCCAGCCCAGATAGTACAGAATCTTGATTCTCACGACATGGCGGTCTTGAAAATAGTAAGAACCCGCTCGACCTGATCTTCGACAGTGCAGTTGCTCGTGTCGACGACATAAGCGTCGCTGGCCCTGGTCAACGGCGAATGCTCCCGGGTGGAATCGTATCTATCCCGCCGCTCAAGGTCTGCGATTTGATCTTCAATGGTGGTGGCAACGCCGGCGCGGGCAAGATCAATGAGCCGTCGCTGAGCTCTCTGCTCAGCGGTCGCCTGCAGATATATTTTTAGATTGGCGTCCGGGAATACCACCGTCGTGGTGTCGCGACCTTCGGCCACAACTGAGCCCTTTTCGCCGATCTTGCGCTGCTTGGAGACCATAGCCTCCCGCACTCCAGGATGGGCCGACACCTCTGACACAGCCGCTGTAACTTCCGGGGAACGTATCTCTTCGGTTACATCCTCACCAGCCAGGAACACCCGGTTTACGCTCTCACCGGTCTCGAAGCCTATGGAGAGCTTCTGCGCCAGTGCCGTCAGGGCTCCCTCATCCCCGGGAGAGATTCCGTGCCGGAGCGCGAAATAGGTCAGGGCGCGATACATCGCACCCGTATCGAGATACTTGTACCCCAGCCTGGCCGCTACCAGGCGCGCCGTAGTTGACTTGCCGGATCCGGCCGGGCCGTCAATCGCGATCACCTTATCCTTTAACCAGCTCAGGTTGTAAGTCATTTCGTCCATGGCGATGAATCTACGCCGCCGGCTTTGGCATCGCAAGATGAAAGTATCGCCGGCCAGACTAGCCCCGGAGACTTGTTTTCACGCGATTTCCTGCCGGCACACATGGCCCGCTACAGGTTCTGCCACAGGACCGGTCACTTAAGTTCCCGAAGGACCAGGGTGATGGAGACCCTAGTAGAAATCTATAGATAGCGACCTGAACCGATCGTCCAGGTCAATCTCGATTTTGCTCGGGGAATTTTCGTACCCATCATTGACGAAGTAGCCGTTCTGCTTTATCAGTCCGATCCGCCTGAGCAACCGGTCATGATCACTTCCTGACACCCGTAAACCGGCGTCACGAGGAACCCTCAGACGCACCTTTGTGTCTTCTCCTCTGAGATCGACCTTGACCTGTGGGAGCAGGTCGCCCAGCTTCAAATAGACCACGGCATCATCTGCATCCAAAGACAATTCGCGAAGCGGAGTAGTTGAGAGATTTAGATGGATGTCCGAGCGATCCCCGTGGCATTCCAGGTACAGCGGGATCTGGTCACAGAACGCAATTTTCCAGTCATCCGGTTCATCCCGATCAATCGTCACGAATTTGCCCAGCGGCGACCAGGAGGTGCGCTTAAGTACAACCTCCACAGCGTTATCGGTATAAGAATAGTCGATCACCGGCTTGCGCGTCCACTCGCGGAAGCGTCCATAGATCAACTTATCAGTGGCATCACGAACCGTCAGGTCGCTGCTGCCGAGCCTCACTTCGGCGGTCATTTTCTGAATGGAAGGGTCATATTCCTCCGATATCGTCGTCGTGCTGAAATAGTCGCCCCCGCTCCAACTGATGGCAAAGTAGACCATCACGGCCGCAAACGCGACTGTCGAAAGATACGAAAGGAACTCCAGGCGGGTGCCGGTAAACATCTTCTCAATGCCGATGGCAATCAAAAAGAACGCAAGGTATACCACCGTGTCGACGAGGAACTCGATCTCAATCTCCCCGAAGTTATGCAGCAAAAACAGAATGCCAATCAGAATCAACAGCATGCCCCATCTGAACCTTGCGGGTGTCATACGTTCCCTCCGTCATTCTTGCCATTAGGTTGGTTCTCGTTGATCGCACCATTCACTGACCCCGGCGACTCGCCTGCCTTTGATTTTCCCCTTCCAAAGAACAACAACGCCAGGCCCGCGAGAATCAGGAAGCCTGGCCACAACTCCTCGAAGTCAAACCAGAACCAGAACTCACGTGCCATCAGCACGACACCGATCAAAATCAGGATAACCCCTGGAATATATTTGTGCCATGAGGAATAATGGTACTGAACCTCCGCGACCTGACCTTCCGGGCGCCTGGGCATGGCAATCCAGGCCACGATGTACGCCAGCAGCCCGCCCAGCCAGGCAAAGCACAGTATGACCAGGATGATCCGGACCAGCACCGGGTCAATCTCGAAGTATTCGCCCAGACCGCCGCAAACGCCCGCTATCACCTTGTTGCTGTCTGAAAGGTACAACCTCTTTTCCATGCTTACACCTCGATCCTTGTCGTCCCTCGACGCGGCCCGGGCGGGTCAACCGCCTACCCGGTTAGCCTATACGTGCACTAGTCCTTAAAGTTACCTGAATCGCGGCTCTCGCTTCGGCCAAGTCGTTGCAGGCAACTGCGGGCCATCTCGCGGTTGGGCGAACTTGCATTTTCCGAGATTCCTCTTACGATATCCAAGGCCTGCCTTACCTCTATCGAATCCGAACTCCGTCGAGCAATCTCACAGCAGGCCGTTAGCAGGTTGAGTTCGGATAGGACCAGCGAGTCGTGCACCTTTCGAGTCGAGTCTATTAGAGTTAGCTCGCGGAGTGCCTTGACTTCGACTCGGGGTCGGAGAAGGGCCAGTGCCGAATCTCTCATATCTCGCCAGAACCCGAGCGTCTGGCCTGAGTCATTAGCTTGATGCTCAAACAGTTCTACACCACTCGCAGGACTGAACGCGTCAGTGGCACTGGTTTCCTTTTTCCTGACAGGAACTTGGCGGTCTATCCCTAACTCAACCGTTTCTGCCGTAATAGACCGCTGTGGCTCGTCAATAGTTGCATCGGTACGATCACCTGCACCGATCTCCGATGGAGCGGGCTCAGGCACTGGCTTACGCTGCGGGCGATAGTTTGGATCCTGAGTCTCTTCCTGTAGATCCGGCAGTTCCGGGCTCGGCTTCGCTGCCTCGAATTCACCGGATCTATCAGCATCTACAGCCTCGCCCTTTTTGTCTCTCCGGGGCGCGGTTTCAAGCGCAGCTTTGCCCACTGCCCTACCATCGGTATCTGCCGGAACTGGAGAACTC
>CP070824.1:2264885-2295124 GCA_020344395.1 Candidatus Zixiibacteriota bacterium
CTCAACGGCGTCCTCCGGGGAAACGAGATAGCCATCAAACGAAACGGACTGACCAAGAAAACCGGTCATGGTTTGCTCAAGCTTGGTAATCTCAAGATGATTCAGCAGAAGATCGAGGAACGCTTCAAGACGATCGGTAAGAATGAGGAAATCGAGACGGAGATCACCGAGCGAGGTTTGGTTATTCACATTATGGAGTCAGCGTTGTTCCGGGTTGGCTCCGCCACACTGGAACAAAAGGCCCTGAACGTTCTTGATTTGGTGGCCGCTCAGATCACGCCGCTGCCGAATCATATTCGTATCGAGGGGCACACCGACGACCGGCCGATCTCAACGCCACTGTACCCGTCAAACTGGGAACTTTCGTCGGCTCGAGCGACGGAGGTGGTAAGGTACTTCATTGATGGTTACGGCCTCACGCCCGATCGGATATCGGCGCTCGGGTACGGCGAGTATCGCCCGGTTCGCCCGAACAACTCCGTGGAAAACCGTGCCGCCAACCGCCGAGTCGATGTTGTTATTCTGACCATGGAACTGACCCTCAAGGAACCCACCTCACAACTATACTGGAGCGAGCAGGCGCAGTAAAATCTTTCCACCCGGACGGAAATCGTTTCCTTTCCGGTAGCCGTTGAGGACAACCCGCCCTCAGCCTCCCTGGTCGTAATGTGTTGCTGGACAGCACGTTTCGTCTTATGCGTCCACTTGGGCACAGACCTTGCTTCGGTCGGCGTGAACGAGTGTAACCATTTTGTATTATGGCAAACGTGCTTACTCAGTTTCTGTTCAGTCGAGTCGGCGTTCCAAAGGCGAAGGCCTTTTTGGATCTGGCCGCATACCGCCACAAGTTGATATCAGGCAACATTGCCAACGCATCGACGCCCGGCTACAGGGCACGTGATATTGATTTCAAGGCTGAGTTCGAGAGACTAACCGGTGAAGCCAGCAACCTCAAGGGGACGACTACCCATCGGGCTCATCTACCCACAGGCCGAAACGATAAGCGGCCGCCGGAGGTGAAACTGGAACCGGCTGAAAAGGGGAGTGTCAACTCAGTTGATATTGATCGAGAGATCTCGAACCTTGCCCAGAACGAGTTGCTGTTTACTACCGGCGCCCGTCTGTTGCAAAAGAAGTTCGAGGGCATCCGTAACGCCATCAAGTCGAAGTAGGGAGAGCCAAATGGGTGGAATTCTGAACGCCATAGAGATATCGTCCCAGGGACTTTCCGTGCAAAGAAGCAAGATGAATGTGGTCGCCCGGAATCTGGCCAATGCCGAGACCGCCGAAACCGCAGAGGGTGGACCTTATCGACGTCGGCGAGTCTATGTTGCCGAGCAGGAATCAGGTGATTCATTCAGTGGGCACCTCCGCAGAGCAGGTCGTCAGTTAGCGCAGACACACCCGTCGCATCGGCCCGCCGGCGGATCAAGAATGCGAACACAATCTGAGTTAAGAACGGTCGAGGCCAAAGAGGCGATCGATACTGACAGGGAATTCCGACTGGTGCATGACCCGTCCCATCCGAATGCCGACGAAAACGGATATGTGAGAATGCCTGACATAAATGTGATCGACGAGATGGTTGACATGATGGCGGCATCACGCGGATACGAAGCAAATACGGTGGCGATCTCAGCGGCCAAGAAGATGGCCGATGACGCCCTGGAAATATAGGAAAGTGAGGAAATACTTATGAAGATCAACCCTGTTGCGATTCAATCGTATCAGCAGATTTCACGGCAGAACCGTCCGGATTCACAGGAGGACACCGTTGCAGCCGACCAGGCCGCGCGGACCGTTGAAATTCAACCGCAGGATCACGACAGCTCTTCAAAACTGGCTATCAGGGCCGATGTCAAGAATTACGCTGAGCTGTTAAGTCCTGAGGAGCAGCAGGCTTTGGAGCTGCTATTCGGCAAATTCAACGATACCGGACGTTTTGGTGCAGCCTACAACGCTGATCCGACGTCCTCGGGTGAGTCTCGTCATGTCGGCCGGATCATCGACGTCAAGGTTTGATTATGCCCACTGGAATGCCACCGGTTAACCGGCTCATACCCGGCCTCGTTGAAGGCATCGACCGTCCTTCGGTCGCAGATGCCGGTGGCGGGGCTGATACCAGGGCGGAGTTTTCCGAGCTTTTTGCGAACCTGGTCAATTCCGTGAATGAACTACAGACGGAATCTGCCGAGGCACAGCGATCGTTAATGGCCGGCGAACCGATCGAACTTCATGAAGTCATGATAAAAGGGGAAGAGGCAGGTCTGGCCATGGATTTGTTGCTCGAGATTCGTGGACGAATTGTCGAGGGTTACAAGGAAATTATGCGCATGCCAATGTAAGGGATCTTATCGCTGAGGTCAGCCATGGAAGGTTAACCGGAGCGTACAAATAGGAATTGCTATGGATCGTATCAAAGAGTTCTTTAAAAACTTCGCCGGTTTCGTGGGCCGAATGTCAGCCGGTCAGGTGATGATGCTCTTCGGCATCGTGATCGGCTCGATCGTTGGTATCGTGTTCGTAATAGGCTGGGTCAACGATGTCCGCTACGCACAACTCTATTCAAATCTGGCCCAGGCTGACGCCGGTGAAGTGATAGCTTACCTTGACGACAACAAGATTCCGTATCGTCTGTCGAACAACGGCTCTACCATTGAGATCCCATCCAGTCAGGTTTACAGGACACGAATCTCGCTGGCTTCTGATGGCCTGCCTAAAGGTGGCAGCATGGGGTATTCGATTTTCGACAGGAATAACCTGGGGATGACCGATTTTCTCCAGAATCTCAACTTCCGACGGGCTCTGGAAGGAGAACTCACCCGAACCATCGTCCAGTTGGATGAGGTCGATGCCGCCCGCGTGCATATTGTGATGCCGAAAGAACGTCTTTTCAAGGAGGATCGCAAGGATGCAACCGCTTCGGTGGTTCTGAAACTCAGAGGCACCGCTGAACTTTCAAAACGTCAGATCAACGGGATCGCCCACCTGGTGGCATCGTCGGTGGAAGGTCTGAAACCGGCCAACATCTCAATCCTCGATTACTCAGGTAATCTTCTGAGTTCGGGTCGGGAAGCCGATCAGTTGGCCGGACTATCCAGCTCCCAACTCGAAGTCAGGAAGAATGTAGAGACTTACCTTGAGCACAAGGCCCAGACAATGCTGGACGGAGTTCTCGGCAGCGACAAAGCGGTCGTGAGGGTCACGGCCGACCTTGATTTCGAGCAGCTAGAGCGCACTTCCGAAACTTTTGATCCCAATACGCCGTCGATCCGCAGTGAGGAACGCACCAAAACTTCCAACACCAGCAGTGATAAGGCGGAGGAGACTTCAGAAAGTTCCGAAGAGGGTTCGGAAGAATACACCATCACCAACTATGAGCTCAACAAAGTTGAGGAGCACTTTATAAACGCCGTCGGTGGCATCGAAAGACTGTCCGTCGCCGTAATGATCGATGGATCGTACGAAGAGCTGGAGAACGATGCCGGCGAGATTGAGATGATCTATCAGCCTCGACCCCAGGAGGAGCTGGACCGGTTGGCTTCCATAGTCCGTAACGCCGTTGGGTTCAATACGCAACGCAACGATCAACTCGAAATAGTCAACCTGCCGTTCGACCGTCGCAACCTCGATGCTGACCGGCAGATGCTCGATACCATGTACACCCGTGAGTTCTATATGGATGTGGGAAGCAAGGTCGGCGTGGTTCTTCTCGTTGTGATTGGCTTTCTCTACCTGAAAAAGAGATCGAAGAAACTGTTTGCGTCGCTTTCAACCTTCGCTCCAAAACCTCGGGTCGTGGCTGAGACGGTTGAGCCGGAGATCGAGCAAGAACCGGCCGAGGCAGTCAAGGCGATCGCTCCAGAGAACCGAAAACCGAGGCTCGTAGATCAAATGCAGGCGACGGCCAAGGACCGGCCTGAGGAGATCGCCAAGGTTATCAAGACTTTGATGGTCGAGTAGGATGCTCATGGATTATGAACAAATGACATCTCAGCAGAAGGCGGCTGTTGCGCTCGTGGCCTTCGGCTCTGAGGTCTCCGCGCTGGTGCTAAAAGGCCTCAACGAGGACGAGCTGGAGAGAATCACCGTTGAGATCGCCAACCTGCGCGACGTGCCACCTGAGATTGAAAACAAGGTGATTGAAGAATGTCACGAAATCTTCATGGCCCGACAGTATATCTCACAGGGCGGAATTGACTACGCCACTCACATTCTCGAAAAAGCCCTGGGTCACGGCAGGGCGCGGGATATGATGAGTCGACTTGAATCCTCTTTTCAGGCAACCGGCTTTTCTTTGCTGAAAGACATCGATCCAAAACAATTGGCCGGTTTTTTTCAGAACGAACATCCGCAGACAACCGCGCTCATTCTCACGCAGTTGACACCCCACCAGGCCGCATCGGTGCTCTCCGAATTGACGCCCGAGTTGCAGGCGGAGGTGTCCCTGAGGGTGGCCACCATGGAGAAAATATCGCCGGAGATTCTTAAAGAGATCGAAGGCACCCTGGAGGCACATTTTGGTGCCTCGTCGAGTCGTGATCTGTCGGTGTCCAGCGGTGCCAAGACCATCGCCGAGATTCTGAACCTAGTCGACACCACAGCCGAGAAGAATATACTGCAGTCGCTTGAGGCCGATGATCCGGATCTGGCCGCTGAAGTCAAGAACATGATGTTCGTCTTCGATGACATCGTCCTGCTCGATGACAGGTCTGTCCAGCGTCTGCTCAAGGAAGTCGAGACCAAGGATCTGTCCATAGCGCTGAAAGCGGCCAGCGATGAGGTCAAGAACAAGATATTCGCCAACGTCTCTGAACGAGTCGGTATCATGATCCAGGAAGAGATGGAATTCATGGGGCCGACCCGTCTCTCTGATGTCGAGGCGGCTCAGGGACGAATCGTCGATGCTGTCCGCAGACTGGAGGAAGAAGGCCAGGTGATCATTGCAGGCCGTGGAGGCAAGGAGGATATTATTGTCTAAGATCATTAGAACGATCGAGGACGCTCCGGTTGTCTTCATCGGCGAACAGCACCGCGAAACTCTGGCTGAACAAAAGGCTGAACGTACTCTCAAGCAGTTCTTCCCTTTTGTGTCCTTCATTACTACACAGGAAGGCGCGAAGCTGATTCCGATCCAGGAAATACACAAGGTTCAGAAGCATGTCGCCGAACTTTGCGATAGGGCCGCTCAGGAAGGATATCAGAAAGGCCACGACGCCGGACTTGACGAAGGCAGGGAAGATGCTCGCAAAGTCATCAGGCAGTTTGAAGGTGCTGTCAGGGATGCCGTGGGACAGAGAGAGGCTCTGCTCCAGGACGCCAAGCAGCACATTCTTGAGCTGGTGGTCAAAGTAACGAAGAAAGTGACCTGCGACACCCTCAGGGTTGACCCGGAGCTGGCTCTCAGTATGATTTCGCGAGTGATCGACCAGCTCGCCGATAGAACCCGACTCAAAATCAAGGTACATCCGGATTTTCTACCAATCATCGAACAGGAAACAGAGCGTCTGCTGGCCGGCTCGACAACCATCAAGGACCTCACCTTTGAGGCCGACAGCCGCGTGAAGCTGGGTGGTTGTTTCATAGAGACACCATCGGGCGACATCGATGCCCGCCTCGAGTCACAGTTTGAAGTAATCGAGGAAGCTCTGCTGGCGGATGAGGAAGAATCGTGAGCGGCATTGCATATGAAATGTATGCCGACCGTATAGAACGAGCCTCGACCGTCAAACAGTTCGGCAAAGTTACGCAGGTAGTGGGCCTGATAATCGAATCGGCCGGGCCGGCTGTTTCAGTCGGCCGGCTCTGCCACATCGAGAACCGTGATTCCGGAACGCGCGTGCGGGCTGAAGTGGTCGGATTCAGAAACGATCGGATTCTACTTATGCCGCTCGGGGACACGGCCGGGATAACCCCCGGGGCAATAGTGACCTCGATTTCAGAGCAGCTCCGCGTCTCGGTGGGGCCTCAACTCATAGGCCGGGTGGTCGGAGGGCTGGGTCAGCCCATTGACGGCAAGGGTCCGATCACGGCCGGAATGACCAGACCGGTTTCAAGCCGGCCTATCCCGGTACTGCGCCGCAAGCGGATCACCGAGCCTATCTTCACCGGAATCAAGGCTATTGATATTCCCGCTACTATTGGCAAAGGGCAGCGCATGGGTGTCTTTGCCGGATCCGGGGTGGGGAAATCGGTAATGCTCGGCATGATTGCGCGCGGTTCGTCCGCTGATGTCAACGTGATCGCCCTGGTAGGCGAACGTGGTCGGGAGGTACGCGAGTTCATCGAACGCGACCTTGGTCCGGAAGGACTGAGCCGCTCAGTCGTGGTGGCGGTGAGTTCAGACCAACCCGCCCTGGTTCGAATCAAAGGTGCCATGGTGGCTTCGGCAATCGCCGAACACTTTCGTGATCAGGGGAAGGATGTCATGCTGCTGCTTGATTCGGTTACCCGAATAGCCATGGCTCAGCGTGAGATCGGCCTGGCCACCGGCGAGCCACCTGCCACGCGAGGTTATACGCCGTCCGTGTTTGCGATGCTTCCCACCTTGTTGGAACGGGCAGGTGCCACGGCCAACGGATCAATTACCGGTCTTTACGCTGTGCTGGTGGAAGGGGATGATTTCAACGAGCCCATATCCGACGCCGTTCGGTCAATCCTGGACGGCCATGTGGCTCTGTCGCGTCGGTTGGCCTCCATGAACCAGTACCCGGCCGTCGATATCGTTGATTCCATCAGCCGTCTCATGAAAGAAGTGTCACCCCCGGAGGAGATCGAATTAGCCGCCAGGGTCCGGGAGCTGGTAGCTACCTACCGTGAAGCGGAGGATCTAATAAATATAGGAGCCTACGTAAAGGGTTCTAACGAGAAAATCGACCGCGCTATTGCTAAGATGGATGCTATCAACGAATTCTTCCGCCAGGGTATTGACGAACTTTGCGACCATGATGCTGCCGTACGGGATCTGGCGACGATAATGGAAAGTGAGGGGGAGACGGCGTGAAGAAATTCAAGTTTCGGCTTGAATCCCTCCTAAAGGTAAAAGAACACCTCGAGAGAGAACGACAGAAAGAGCACGCCGCGGCCAGGGAGCGAGTTGCTCACCAGCAGGATCGATTGTCGGAAATTGACGCGCAGAGGCAAACTACCGTTAAACAACAGCGTCAGAGACTGACGGGCGATATTTCGGTAGCGGATCTCCTCGTATGTTCTCGATTCCTGGTGAAGCTCAAGAGCAATACGCTGGAGGGGACCGAAATTCTGCGTGGCCTTGAAGCTGAGGCAGACAAGAGCCGCGACCGGCTCATCGATGCTTCACGCCAGAAGAAAATCTACGAGAAACTCAGGGAACGACAGCGGGAGAAACATCTCGAAGAGATGAAGCGCCTTGAGAACAAAGAAATCGACGAGATAGCCACCAATTCGCGCCGCCAGAAAGGCGGATGATTTCAGGTGGCCTGCCTGGCCAATTCACACTGGAAGTTTGAGGAGGGGGTTAAGCCGCTACTTGAGCAGAATCATTTTCCGGCATTCGGAATACTGATCATGAACGAGACGGTAGAAATACAGTCCTGAAGCCAGGGGGTGCCCGCCATCGGATTGCCCATCAAATGTCACCTCGTGGGTGCCGGCCGGCAACGGCTGGTCGATAAGACGTCTTACCTGCTGTCCCAGGACGTTGAATACTTCAAGTTTCACGTGTCCGCCTTCCGGCAGGCTGAAACGGATCTGGGTGGACGGGTTGAACGGGTTGGGGTAATTCTGGGATAATTCAAAACTGGTCGGAAGTTCAGTATCTTCGGTGATGTCCTTCACGTCGGTGCTGGTCTGAATGTTGACACTGCTGCCGGTGAAGAACGGAACAAACGATTTCCCCCCGATTGACTGCGGCTGCTTGACCAACGTACCGATCACCCCGGCAAACAGTGTCGTGTCGATGGCCAGCGAAGTGTCGTCCGCGTCAGCGTCGACCGTGAACCACAACTGAGCCAGGAGGCCTGATCCGGCTTCCAGAGGTTCGGCTTCGTCGAAGCTCAGCCGTAAGAGAAGCTCATGGGTGCTGATCTGATTCTGTACCAGCGGACTGTTGGTGGTCGGCGGCATGGGGCGACTCCCCTGGAAGGAAATTGAGTCATAGTCCAGCCAGTAGGAGGCATAATCGAGAGCAAGGATGAAATCGACAACCGGTTTATCGTTGAAGAACATGACATCGATGGCCAGGGGTTCATTGGCGATCCCATCGACATCGTGAAGCCAGATGGAATCAAGCTCCGGCGGTTCGGCCTGCAAATCTATAAATCCTGAATCAAACTGTGGTACGAAAGTCTTGAAACCAGCGTCGGTGAAGGTGGTCGTTTTGGTGATCTGTCCGTTGACGATAGATGTCGTGTCAATTGTCACCAGGTGAGGCTCTACGGAAAGATCCCAGGAGAAATACAGATTGCCGAGAAGACCGGTTCCGACAGGTATTTCGGAGTATGCAAAGATGGTTATCACGGATGAATCGGCCGTAAATGATGTCCCGTTGAAGTCTGCGTTTTCAAGTCGCCCGCCCAGGAATGAAAATGAATCCAGGACGACCGGGTTTGGTCCGTATTCCAGAACCACCTCAATGCCCGAAAGCTCTTCGTCATTGAAAAAAGTCACCGGCACGACCGCTTCGTAGGCGGTGGTGAACGCTACCACTGAATCCGCCCACAGGGTGTCCGGTTGATTTGGATCTATGCCCTGGGCTGACACATGTGCAGTCGGTAGCAGCAGAAGACCCAGGTAAAGACATACGAGTCCTGAAATACATGTAACTCTGGCAATCATCAGAATGCTCTTCAGCAAAATGTGTGCTCTGTCTCGGACTCTGACCGAAAAGTTGACCACGGTAACGGTAAGTGGTGTGAACCTCGGTAAGTACTTGACGGACCGTTCGTTTGAGCTGTCTAAAAATAGAACAATTGGCTCTATCGGGCAATGCCTTTCTGGATGGAGAGGCCGTACTGTGCAAGACCGTGACCATTCAGCCAGGGGTCCCTGGCAAACATGGCTCTCCCTGCAATCCAGCCGTCGCTTCTCATGCCCGTGCACGGCCTCGCCGATGCGTTTGCCAGGGCGAACTCAGGCGAAAAGGGTCTCTATGGCAAGAAACAATTTCTCGTGCCTCGAAGAAATTTCTTCCTTGATAGGTTCCCGGGAGACCGCTCAGGGGTATCGGGGCACAGTTGTATCTATTTACCTGTCAACATGATACCGGGCTGGCAAGCATCTCGGCATGCTCCCTGCTTATCCGGCATCGGAGGATTGTATGATTAAAGGCATATACACTTCGGCCTCGGCCATGATCCCTCGTGTAAAGAAACAGGAGGTCACGGCGAACAACGTGGCCAACGCCGGCACTACCGGATTCAAAAAGGATAAGGTCTTCACCAGAGAACTCTCACGGGCCGTCAGTCAACAAAAGCCTAAACGGACCGACTGGCATCAGCCGATGATCGACAAGGTCTTCGTCGATTTCACGCCTGGCGTATTCGATAAGACCGACAATCCCCTCGACCTGGCTCTGGAGGGGGATGGATTCTTCACTCTTGAGTCGCCGGATGGCCAAACGGTCCTGACCCGATCAGGCGCCTTCCAGATTGATTCCGAGGGTTTCCTGTCCTTCCCGGGCGGATTCCGTCTTGTCGGAGAAGGGGGAGCGATTCAGGTGGGCAACGGTGAATTGAATGTGGGTCTTGATGGGGAAATCGAAGTCAATGGGCTGCCGGTAGACAGGATCGTTCCCAGATCGGTTGCCGATACGGCTGCTTTGAACCGCCTTGGCGGTTCGCTGTTCGCGGTACCTGAGGGCGAGGAACTGATTCCCGCTATCAGTGCGACCATACGGCAGGGCTACTTAGAGACATCCAATGTCGACGTCGTCCGGGAGATGGTGGAAATGATGATATCATACCGCGCCTACGAAGCCAATGCCAAGGCCCTGCAACAGCAGGACAGTTCCCTTGATGATCTCTTCACGAAGGTAGGCGGCAAAAGATAGGAAAACGAGGAGCCAAAGATAGGATAAGAGTCATGATAAAAGCAATGCGCACAGCAGCGACCGGAATGGCCGCTCAGCAGATGAATGTCGATACCATCGCCAACAACCTGGCCAACGTCAACACTTCCGGGTTCAAGAAAGTCAAGATCGAGTTCCAGGACGTGCTGTATCAGAATTTTCGCAGAGCGGGGTCGGCTTCGGCCTTGGGGGCAACCACGCCGACCGAACTTGCGATCGGTTATGGCTCCCGTCCTGCGGCCACCGTTCGCCAGTTCACCCCGGGCGATCTGCAGCAGACGGGTGCTCCCCTGGACCTGGCCATTGAGGGGGACGGATTCTATCAGATACAGCGTCCCGATGGCGGCCTGGCCTATACTCGTGACGGCTCGTTCAAACTCGACGGGGATGGTCGGGTAGTGACAACCGACGGTTACTTCATGGTGCCGGAGCTGACCATTCCGGAAGACACCATCTCAATTGCCGTCGGAAAGGACGGGACGGTCGAGGTCTTGCTGGTGGGGCAGGATGATCCGACTCAGATCGGTCAGTTGGAGCTGGCTCGATTCATGAATCCGGCCGGTCTGTCGGCGATCGGGCGTAATCTCCTCGTTATGACAGGCGCTTCGGGAGACCCCACCGTTGATATCCCCGGTCAGGGAGGAAATGGCGAGATCAGCCAGGGTTATCTGGAGGGCTCCAATGTCAGTGTTGTCGACGAAATGGTCAACATGATTGTCGCTCAGAGAGCTTACGAGATGAACTCCAAGGCGATCCAGACGGCCGACGATATGTCAGCAGTGGCCAATAACCTGAAGAGATAATGCGATGAGAAAGATACTGATACTGATACTCATGGTGAGTCTGACATCGATGTCATCGGGTTATGCCGCCACCGTCAATGAGCTGGTGGTCGGATACCTGATGGAGGAATACGACCTGGATCCATCTCAGTACCAGATCGAGGTGCTGAATGATCCCGTCCTGCCGGACATCACCGAGCAGAGGTCGCTCCGGTTACGTCTTCTGACTCACGGTGAGCCTCTGGGGCGGCTTACGCTGTTGGGCGAGATGGAAGAGAATGGCAACCTGATAGGGAGAGCGCAAATCAGGGTCCGGGTATCAAAGTATTCAAGTGTTCTTGTCAGCAAAGGTCGAATCCGGAGAAACCAGTTGCTGAATGCGGAAGATTTTGAGTTAAAAAGGATGGATGTGACCTCTTTGCGAGAGCAGCCGATTTGTTCAATCGATCGGGTCGAGGGGCTCAGATCAAAGCGTAACCTCAGACGAGGAACGATTCTTACCAGCGGGGCGGTTGAACCGGTGCCTGACATTGAAGTCGGGCGAGAGGTCACCATCATCTTCGACGACGGTATGTGCTGCATTACGGTGCCGGGCCGTCCTCTGCAGTCCGGCTGTATCGGAGACCTGGTGAAGGTGAAAAACAAATCGTCCGGCAAGATTGTCACGGCCAGGGTGGTCGATGGATCCACAGTGGCCGTGCAGCTTTGAGGTGAAATGTACGAGCTCTTGTTGAGGTAATCATGAAAAGGATACTCATACTCCTGGCCGTCCTGTTGCTGCTGCCTTTTTCGTTAAAGATCAGGGGACAGGATTTCGGGAAAAGCCAATCACTCTTTTCGGATATCAAAGCCCACAGGGTGGGTGACATCCTCACTGTCCTGATCGTAGAACAGAACCGGGCCAGCAGCCAGGTGGAATCGAAAACGGAGAAGGAAGGGGAGGCCAGCCTGAAGGGCGGGCCCGGACTGGGGCCGCTCGATTTCATCCCACTGTTTGGCGCCGACGCCAAGATGAAGAAAGACTTCGAAGGTAAGGGCGAGAACCTCAGGACCGGTTCGGTGCGGGCGAAAATGTCTGTCACGGTGATCGAAGTCCGGCCCAACGGTGATCTCGTTATCGAGGGATCACGGGTCCTGGGTATATCCGGCGACAAAGAAACCCTGAACCTCAGCGGCGTGGTTCGGACCAAGGACATAAAACCGGACAATTCCATCGAGTCATATCTTATTGCCGAGGCACACGTGACTTATACCGGTAAAGGTAACACCAACACCGGTGCCCGTCCGGGACTGATATCCAGAATAGTGAACTGGATTTTCTAGGAGCAACCCATGATAACAGCGCTCTATCATAATCTTGTCGTTCCGGCAGGGCTCAGCCTGGCTCTGTTTCTGGTGTCGGTCCTTATGCCGATGTCATCCGACGCGGCCAAGGTGAGGATAAAAGACATCTGCTCGTTTCAGGATAAACAAGAGATTGATCTGATTGGATACGGATTGATCATCGGCCTGGACGGAACCGGCGACGGCTCCGGCACCCAGTTTACCGTGCAATCAATGACCAACCTCATGGAACGCCTGGGTGTGACCGTCGATCAGAAAAAACTGAAGGTGAAGAACGTTGCCGCCGTAATGGTGACGGCAAGGTTGTCGTCGCAACAAACGGTCGGTGCATATTTTGATGTTACTGTCTCGTCCATCGGCGATGCTTCGTCGCTTCAGGGCGGAACGCTTATCCTGACACCCCTGTCCGGAGCCGACGGTGTGGTCCGGGCCACAGCCCAGGGTGCCGTGTCGATCGGTGGATTCAACGTGCAGGTCGACGACGCCAACAGGATTGTGAATAACTATACACTGGTCGGTCGTGTTCCCGGGGGGGGAAAAGTGACCAATCCGATCAGCCCGGATCCGGAAAGCATTCACGAGATATACCTGTCACTGTTCAACCCGGACATGACGACATCTCATCGGATTGCCCAGGCCATCAACATCAAGTACGGTTTGGCGGCGTACCCGGTCGATGGTGGATCGATCAAGATCATGGTACCGGATTCCCTGTCGCATCCGACTTTGCGGTCACGCTTCATATCGGATATCGGGCACCTGAGAATCGTGCCGGATGGTCCGGCCAGGGTTGTCATAAATGAAAAGACCGGTACCATTGTGGCAGGGCAACATGTGACAATCGCGCCAGTAGCCATTGCCCACGGGACCATAACGGTCAATATCAGTTCCCAGCCCGTTATTTCGCAACCGGAGCCCTTTTCCCAGGGTGAGACGGTCATCTCACAACTTCCATCGATCAATGTGAACGACGAGAACGCACGGGTGGTCAACCTCAAGGAAGCGGTATACCTCAAGCATGTAGCGGCGGCTCTGAATCAGATCGGGGCAACGCCACGAGATATTATTGCCATTTTCCAGGCCATGAAGCAGGCCGGAGCCCTGCGTGCTGAGTTGGTGATTCTCTGATGAGTATGCTGCCGGTGACAGCTCCTCCGGTCTTTCCGCAAACAGATATTGAACGGCTCGAGCGATCCGGAGCTGACGGCCCGCAGGCCGAAAAGACGCGTCTCAAGGCCGCCACGCGCGAGTTTGAGGCATTCTTCATGTACTATATGCTCAAGACCATGCGGCAGACCGTTCCCAAAGACCCCATGGCTGGGGATTTCGGCAAATCCGGCAGCCTGGGTAAAGACATGTTTGTGGACATGTTCGACATGGAAGTCGCCCGGAAATTGACCTCATCCAGTGGTCGCTCAATTGCCCAGATCCTCTACGAATCACTGGAAAAACTGATAGACGCGCGCAAAAAGCCCGACGAGTCAGAGGCCGGCCCAATCCCTCTCAAACAGCCGGACACCGGTCCGGTAGAGTTGAACACGGATGGAATCGGGGTGCCCGAGGCCGATGATGGTTTTATCGATCATGAGAGGCCGACCAGGTTTGCACCGGTTGCGCAGACTCCACGCGCGGTCCGGGATGATCCCATAATGGCCCGGTTTGGGCGTCATATATATGAGGCGGCTGAGGAGACCGGGCTTGATTCGGTGCTGATCGCCTCCGTAATCCGGGCTGAGTCAAACGGCGACCCCTCAGCGGTGTCTTCGGCCGGAGCCAAGGGGCTCATGCAGTTGACGGACAGCACCGCCGTCGAAGTGGGTGTGTCTGACCAGTTTGACCCCCGCGCGAATATCCAGGGGGGTAGCCGCTATCTCCGGAAGATGTTTGACAGATTCGGCCGTCTGGACCTCGCCCTGGCCGCCTACAATGCCGGGCCGGCAAATGTGGACCGCTACGGCGGGGTGCCGCCGTTCAAGGAGACAGTTGACTACATTACGCGTGTGACCTCCCATATCAAAGCACACGGCGCATTTGACACAGGAAAGTCCTAAAGTGCGGCCCGATCGGGCCGACAGTGTGAATACAGGAAGTAACTCAGAATATTGGACATGATTAATTACCTGATAGATGTGATCAGCCGCGAGGCGGCTCTATTCGAATCATTCCTGGCGCTTCTGCAAGAGCAAAAAGGGATGCTGGTGGACAATGATGTCAACGGCCTCAATGAGTGTACCGAGAAGCAGCATGCCATGGTCGTGGAAAGCCGGCGGCTGAACCAGGAACGAGAGAGCCTGGTCAGAAAGATATCCGAAGCTAACAGGATCGAGGGGGACCTGACTGTGTCTCGACTCTTGGAGTTCGCCGATCAGGGTCAGTCCGACCGCCTCAAGCAACTCAGGGAACTCATTCTGGAGCTCAACGAACAGATTACACAGGTCCGGAACACGAATGTCATGCTGCTGAACCAGTCGCGCGAATCGATTGCGCGCACAATGGCTATGTTATCCCGGATCAGCACTCCCGAACCCGCTTATGATCGCGGCGGGGCAGCACCAACAGCCGGCTCAAGCATAGCCGTGGACAGGAGGATCTGATGCCCGGACTGTTCCAGGGACTGGAAATCGGTAAGCGGGCGCTGCTGTCGCACCAGGTGACGTTGCAGACAATCGGCCACAACATCGCCAACGTCAACACACCCGGTTTCACGCGGCAGCGAGTGCTGATAACGGCTACCCGACCTGAAGAACTGACCTACGGTTCCGTCGGCACCGGCATAACCGTCGATGATGTCCGCCATGTTCGCGACGTTTTCCTGCGGAGCCAGTTTCGCGAGGCTAACAAAGCTCTGGGCGAGTGGTCCTACAAAGAACGGACCATGACGCAAATCGAATCCATTCTCAATGAGCCCCAGACGGATTCCATGAACGATCTGCTCAATGACTTCTGGAATGCCTGGTCGGCTCTCTCCACGGCGGAGGAGGCCACCTCGGCCAGCAGTCGGAACGCAATCGTGGCCGAAGCGAGCAAACTCATCAACGGTTTGCATCAGCTTCATACCCAGCTTACCTCGCTGCGGGACTCCATCGACGACGATCTCAACGCCATGACCAGCGAGATCAATGAGCTGACCACCGAAATTGCAAACATCAACCAGCAGGTGGTATCCGCAGAACTCGGTGGTAATCGGGCCAACGATCTCAGAGATGAGCGTGATCGGCTTATCGACCGGTTGTCAACCCTCATTGATGTTCGCACCAAAGAAAAGTCGGATGGTTCCGAGACGGTGTCGATGGGCGCCATGGCCCTGGTAGACGGTTCTTCATCCTTCGATATCGGCACGGTTACCCAGAAGAAGTTCGGTGTGTCTACAGAAATACTGGTGTGGCAAGGGACTTCCATCGAGTTGACGAATCTCTCCGGTGAACTTGCCGGCCTGACCCAATCGCGTGACGAGATAATTCCGGGATACCTCGACAAGCTCAACGAGCTTGCCAGGTCAATCGTCGAGGAGGTTAATGCTATTCACCGGCAGGGATATGGCGACGGAAAAATCGTCAACGGTGTAGATTTCTTTGATCCTAATTACACCGATGCGGCGACCATACGGCTCAACCAGGAAATACTGACGGATATAAACAAGATTGCGGCCTCGGCATCAATAGACGGTGACAATCTGATAGCTCTGCAGTTATCGGGCTTGAGGAATGTGTCGGTGATGGCCAACGGCTCCTCGACCATTGACGATTTCTATCATTCAATCATCGGGAACGTCGGCATCGAGACAAGCGAGGCCAGTTCGTTCACCGGCAACTACGAACTGCTGGTGCACCAGACCGAAAACTCGCGGCTGTCCATTGAAGGGGTGTCGCTGGATGAAGAGATGGCAAACCTGGTAAAATTCCAGCACGCTTATGACGCCGCGGCCAGGGTTATTACGACCATGGACGAAGCGCTCGACACGGTCATCCTCGGAATGGGTCGTGTCGGGTTGTAACATATTGACCCCGTGAGGGGATAAGCAAAACACCACGGAGGGTGACTTGCTGATTCTAACAAGGAAGTTGGGCGAATCGATTACCATCGGCGACGATATCAAGGTGTCGATCCTTGGGGTACGTGGCCGACAAGTGAGACTGGGCATAGAGGCGCCCGACAATGTGGTGGTCCACCGTGAAGAGATCTACGTCAAGATCCAGGCCGAGAACAGAAAAGCCTCCAAAAGCATCAAGGGGGATCTGTTTGGGGTCGTGAAAATGATCAAGGGGAAAATCTCGGGAAACGTTGATGGATCGAAGGCCTCGGTAGTTGATTACAAGGACCGGGGATCGCCGAAGAAGAAAGGCTCAAAACGTAACGAGACGACCGACGGTCTCTAAACGAGCGGTATCAAGCGTGGAGTAGGATGGGATGCGAATTACAACATCCATGATGACTGGGAGAGTCATCTTTAACATGCAGCGCTCGATTCGGCGTTTTACCGAGATGCAGACCCAGATGTCCTCGGGGCGCCGGATTAACAGGCCGTCCGACGATCCCCTGGGGACACTGCGTGATCTCAGTTACCGCACTGAACTCGCCAAGATCGAGCAGTTCCGAGAAAATCTTTCCCAGGGACGGAACTGGATCAATACCTATGACTCCGTCCTGTCCGATTTGACCGATTTTGTCAATACCGCCACGGACCTGGCTCAGAGCATGGCCAATGACGACAAGGACGCATCGATTCGGGCCAATGCTGCCGTGGAAGTTCAGTCAGTGCTTGACCAGATGATTTACCTGGCTAACAAGGAAATCGGTGGCAGCCAGATTTTCGGAGGGTTCAAGACCAAAATCGACTCGTTCAATCAGGTCGGCAATGGCGTAGTCTACAACGGAGACCTGGGCGAGATTCAGTTTGAGATCGACGCCGGCCAGTTGATGACGATCAACCTCGATGGATCATCTGTTTTTCTGACTCAATTGACCACGTTGGGCGAGGATGCTGACCTGAATATCGGTGTGACCGATGCGACCCTGCTGGCCGATCTGCACCTGGCCGGGGGCGTTGACCTCACGACTTTTACCATTCAGGACAGAAACAACGATGCCCTGCCGATCTCCACTATCGATCTGACCGGCCTGACCACTGTCAACGACGCTATCACCGCCATCAATACGCAGTTGGCGGCAGATGGCATAATCAACCTCACGGCCAGATTGGGTGATGAGGGGAACAATATCGTTCTGGAATCCACCGAAGACGGGATCATTTGCGGGTCCTCGTTGCTTGCCTACCTGAACTCCGGTAACGGTGTCGATCTTACCCCTGGAGAGATTATTGTCACCGATGGCGCCGGTATCAACGTGAAAATCGATCTAAACGGTTCTCTGACGATTGATGACGTCATTACCAAGTTCAACACTCAACTCAACGCCGAACTGGCGTTGGGTGGATACGCGCCGGTCACCATGGCTATAAATGCAACCAATACTGGCTTGACGATTACCGACACCAATGTTCCCCCCCTTGGCCTGACCATCGAGGATATTGACGGCAGTTCAACAACTGCGGCAAATCTGGGGATTCTGGGCACCGTCTATCCGGTCCTGGATGGCACCGACCTGAATCCAGCCACCCACTTCGAGGTCGCGGAAGCAGGCGGCACGGCCGCCGCCGATCTCGGGATTCTGGGAGAGTTCTCGGGCACTCGGGTGGGCGATGATCTGGACCCGCTGCTGACGGCGATCGGACTTCTGGCCTCGCTGGACAACAGATTGGGTCTTCCCAGCGGCGAAATAACACTGCACCAGGGTGCAGCCAGCCGCACCATTGATGTGGATGACCCGGCCTTTACGACGGTTCAGGACCTGCTTGATGCTTTCAACAACTGCGGCCTTGACATCACAGCCTCCATAAATACAGCCGGGACCGGAATACAGGTTGTTAACAATGATACCTCGAAAAGTTTTGTAATAGGTGAGGCATCACTCGACCACGTGGCCAAGGCCATGGGGCTGTTCGGCTCGACCGATGTGATGGGCTCGGCTGTCGCCCTGCGCAATGCCCTTCAAAAGAACGATCGCAAAGGCTCGGAAATGCTGGTCAGAGAACTGGAAAACTCGCTACAGCACCTTCTGAACTATCGAGCCGAGGTTGGCGGGAGGGCCATCAGGCTCGATTCGACCGATCGCCGACTTGTGGATGCCAATGTCAATTTCACCAGACTGCTTTCGGAAGTAGAGGATGCCGACCTTTCCGAACTGGTGACAGACCTGGCTACGTTTGAGAACAACTATAATGCTGCGTTGCTGTCGGCGGCCAAAATTATTCAGCCGACACTGCTGGATTTCATGAAATTGTAGGACGAGTAACTTGAGGATAAATGTATGAAGATAAGCACTGCCCGATTTGGCGATGTAGAGGTGCCACGCGACAAGTTGATCACGATGGAGCGACCAATACTTGGATTCGAGTCGCTGAAGAGATTCTGTCTCGTCGAGGTTGAAGAACTGAAACCATTCCTGTGGCTGCAGTCTACGGACCAGACGAAGGTGGCGTTCCTGGTCGTCAACCCTGCCGTGATATGCCCGGACTACCGGATAGAAATTAATTCCAACGAGATCGCCGAACTTCAGGTGTCAAACGCAGAATCAGTTGAAACCTACGTAATCGTCACGATACCTGATGATCCCCGGCGGATGTCCGTGAACCTGCAGGGGCCGGTGCTGATTAACAGCGAAAATAACCGGGCCAAGCAGCTTGTCCTTGTCAACTCCGGATACGAGGTGCAGCAATCTGTTCTGGAGATGCTCGACCGTCACGGGGTTGACCTTCATGCTGAAACTCCGACAGACGCCACTGAGGAGGAACTCGTTCCGGCCTGATATCCGACCGTCGTGTTGTATGAGTCTCAGGTCGCAGCCAGGACGGCTCAGGACGACGAATGAGATAGGACATCCAGTGCTAAGAATCCAGGATCTCAAGAACCGGAGGCCAGGGGCAGCATCCGAAACAACTCCAGTCACGAAACTCGGCGACGAGATCAATCGCTGTCTTGAATCCGAGGAATACGGCAAGGCGTATGAGCACCTTAAGCTGTTGACCCGGGACGGGTGTGAGCAGTCCATACCGCATGTTCTGGCCGGATTAGTGGCAGTCAAGCTCGATCTCCCGGAAGAGGCTGCCACCCACTTCGAACACGCCCTGGCTATTAATCCCGGTGATTTTGATGCCGGCTATAACCTGGCTCTCCTGGAGTTGGCGGCGGGAGAACGCACGGCCGCCCTGAGACGTCTACGGAGGTTATCCAGGCGCCATCCTGATAATGCAGGACTTCACAATGACATGGCGGTAATCTGGCTCGATCAGGGTCGGTTTGGACGCGCCCAGGTGGGCTTCAGGAAAGCGCTGAGCATTGACCCGAACTTCAGCAAGGCCCGCAACAACGCGCTGGAGTACTTCCTGGCCAATTCCCTGATCGACCGTGCGGACAAGTTCCTCGCCGGTCACCAGGATGACAGCCGCCTTAATGAGGTCTCACGCGCAGAAATCTCGCGCTGGAGACAGAAGCTGGTTCGAGCCCCGGAGAAGGCGGTTGCTGCCTCCAGCACCGACGAGACCGGACCATTGACTGTGCCCGTGGTTCATGCCGGAAGCAGGATTGGGAGAATAGCTTTCTTCGCCGCTCAGCCAACATTTGTTAACGATATAGTCTCCAGCCTCTCGGCGGAAAACGAAACACGATTCTTTGACGGCGATTCCATCCAGCAGATGGCTGATATGATGGAATGGGCCGATCTGGCCTGGTTCGAGTGGTGCGACGACACTGTCATCCAGGCCGCCAGGCTGCCTAAGAAATGCCGGATCGTCTGCCGTCTGCACAGCTATGAGGCGTTCACCGACATGCCCCGGCGTGTCGATTGGAGCAAGGTCGATCACCTGCTGTTCGTAAACGAATCTGTGCGCAGTCTTGTCCGACCGCAGGTAAAGAACCTGCCGCCCAGCACAGTCATACATAATGGGGTAGATCTGGAAAGATTCAGAACACCGCGTGACAAACGGTATGGCAAGAAAATAGCCTCGGTCGGGTACATAAACTACAAGAAGAATCCGGCCCTGTTGCTGTACTGTTTCAAGAAAATCCACGAGTACGATCCCGAGTATACTTTCCATATTGCCGGAACGCACCAAGACCCGCGCATCGCCCTTTATTTCAGCCACTTTCTCGACAAAATCAAGCTGCCGATCAGCTTCGATGGGTGGATTGAAGATATGCCCGCATGGTACGCAGACAAGGATTATGTCATATCGACATCACTGTTTGAATCGTTTCATTATTCGATAGCCGAGGGGATGGCGTCGGGCCTGATGCCGCTCATCCACAACTGGTATGGAGCCGAAAACCTGTACCCTGACCGCTACCTGTACAATGACCCGGATGATTGTCTGAGATTACTGACCAACTTAGAGACCGCTGACCGAGCCCGACTGGCGGCCGGGAATCGCGAGCATATCAGGTCTCGATTCGATCAGAAGGATAAGATGGACGAAATAAGAGATTTGCTGAGTCGTCTCGTACAATCCGGGAAAACTGTCGGGGAAGCGTGATTCGATGTCTAAAACCAGAAACAACAAGAGACGAAGGAAAGGCACACCGTCGAATACTGCCAGGAAAAGAGCCGGCGGCCCACAGGACAAGTCGTCGCTTGACAGACTATTGACTGCTCACCGTAATGATCCCGGAGATATCGGAGCTATACTGGATCTCGCGGAATTCTACGAGACCCACGACTCGCAGGACGAATTACTCAAAATGCTGAGGCCGCTGGAGGATAACTTCACCTTCGACCGACCGGGTGACCGGCTTCGCTTTGACCGGCTTATGGCTTTTACCTTCATCCGAAGCAAACGTTACCTTGAAGCAGAACGGGTTGTCAAACATGGGTTGGAGGGCTTTCCGGACAGCATCGATCTATACTATTGTCTGGCCTATCTCAAAACTTCGATGCGGGAGTACGGAGAGGCTATAGCCGCCTCCGAGAAATACCTGGCTCTTTTCAGCACGCATGATGTTGAAGGATCCGTCCCATGTCAGACGGCAACATCCTCGCACCGTTCCCAACTGCTGAACTTTGTAGCCACGTCATACAAGGAACTCGGTGACCCGGACCGGGCCGTTGTGTATTTCGAGGAAGCGATAACTTCTGATCCGGCAAACCACCTGCCTTATCTGAACCTGGCCTCGTTGCTGGCGCAGCAACAGAAGATTGAAAAGGCTGAACAGGTAGTAAAACTGGGCCTGGACAACTGTCGCCAGGTCCATGAACTGCGCATGGTGCTTGAAGGCTATCAGAAGAAAACGACTGTTTCGGCCTGTATGATTGTCAAGAACGAAGAGGATATGCTCGAGGAATGCCTGCTATCGATACGAGACTGGGTGGATGAGATTGTCCTGGTCGATACCGGTTCGACGGACCGAACGATTGAGATTGCCGAGTCATACGGCGCCAGGATATTCCATCAGAAATGGGAGGGGGATTTCTCCAAAGCCCGTAATTACTCCCTGGAACATGCCTCCAGCGACTGGATTTTTATCATTGATGCCGACGAGCGGGTTGTTGCCGAGGATGTTCCGCAGATCATTCGCTTCCTCAATGAAGGAAAGCACGCTTTCATCTCCGTAAATGTGATCAACATATATGGCGAGAGCGAAGAAATGACTACCTTTCTTCCATCGGAGAGATTCTTCAAACGCGAGCTGAACCTTCGGTACAAAGGAATTGTCCACAACCAACTCGATGTGCCGCCAGGGCTTTCTGCGGTTCGGACGCCCATCAGGATCAAGCATTACGGTTACGGGCTTTCACCGGATAAGATGCTTCAGAAACTGGCCCGGTCCCGGGAGTTGCTGGAAAAACAGTTAGAGCAGGATCCCGATAATGCCTTCGCCCATTTCAACCTGGCCCAGTTGCTCAGGGCCGGGGAGAAAGGTTTCCCGGAGGAAAATGCCTCGGAGATCATACGCCACGCCGGCCGAGGCGTCGAACTCACTGATCCGGACAAAAGCAATGAACGCCATATTCATCTAATGTGCATCGACCAATTGGCCTGGACATACTTCCATACGGGGCAATTCGACAAGGCGGAGCAATTCAGCCGACAAGCCCTGGAGTACAAAGCCGATTACCTGGATTCGCTGCTGCTGCTGGGCCATATATCGATGCGGAGATACGACTTCAGGCAGGCTATCAAGCGTTATGAGACCTATCTGGAAGTCCAGGCGAGCTATGACCCCGGTCAGGAACTTTCCAATATCATCCTGTTCCACGTCGATAGCCGGGCCACGGCCTATTATTCCCTGGCTGTTGCCTGGCAGGGTCTTGGTGATACCGGTCGAGCGCGAGAGAACTATGAGCATGTGCTGAAGCTCAATCCAACGTACCTGGATGCCAATACCCGGCTCGGTCGTCTGCACATTGAGGAAAACAGGATTGATGAGGCCGAGATCTGCTTCCAGAGACAGTTGACCCACGGGGAGACTTCCCTTGATGCTGCTCTGGGCATGGCTGCCATCAGGGACAATCGCGAAGACCATTCTTCTGCTGAGGAATACTATCTCAAAGCGCTTGACCTGGCTCCCGACGACCCGGTGGCCGTGCTGAAGCTGGCCCGGTTTTACGAAAGGATTGACAGGCAAAGCGAGGCTACTGAGCATCTTGAGCGTGTCGTCGGACGAGGCCTGATGGATTTAGGCGTCGAGAAGGAACTGGCCGCATTGTATTTCGGTCTGGGCGAGTTCGAGAAGGCGGCTGAGACATATGGCCGTCTGGTGACTCGAAATCTGGGAGATGCCGAGATTCTAAACGACCTGGGCAACTGCCATTTCAAGCAGTCCAAGTACGAACAGGCAGAGAAGTACTATCAGAAGGCTCTTGAATGCACTCCTTCCCTGGATCTGGCCTACCGGAATCTGGGCCTGACACGGATAAGACTGGACCAGCCAAAGGGGGCCATATGGGCACTCGAGCGGTTTTTGGATGTGAACCCCACGGAGTCGGCCCTGCTGCATCTCGTGGCCGAACTGTACGCAGAGACGGGTGATTTCGAGTCAGCCATTCCTTATTACGAGAAATACCTGACGTCACACCCCGACGATCCTCAGGGCCTTTTCGGGATTTCCGAGTGCTATCTCCATATGGGACATACAGATTCGGCGATTTTGGGCTACCGGCGGGCGGTTCAGATTGATCCCAGTTTCGAGGCCGCTCAGAATCGTCTGAATTCTCTCACGGAGACCGTGGGCAGGTCATAAATCGGGCTGCTCACGAACCGGCCTCCAGCGGTCAAAAAAAGGGCAAATCTCCTTAAGTCCCATACGCTTCTGCCGATTAACTGCATATGAAAGATGCGCGTAGCGCAGCCAAACAGGCTTGAAGACGGAGGGCAAATAGGTACGAGCTGTGTTTTGATTAGTCAGTGTTTATGGGATAAACAGGTGAAACCACCTAAAACATTGGAAGTGATGTCTAATCCAGTCCTGAAAAAAAAGGTAAGGAAACCTAATACATTTTCAAGGAGGAGATGACAGATGTCACTTCGTATCAACCACAACCTCGCGGCGCTCAACGCCAACAGGAACTTGAAACTGACGACAGAAGCAATCACAAAGTCGATGCAGAAGCTGTCGTCCGGTTTCAGGATTAACCAGGCAGCCGACGATCCGGCCGGCCTGGTTATATCCGAGCAATTCCGTGCTCAGATCGCCGGCCTCAACCGCGCGATTCAGAACTCTGAAGGATCAATCACCATGATCCAGACGGCGGAAGGGGCTCTCACTGAAATCAACAACCTGTTGATCTCGATGAGAGAGCTGGCCATTCATGCCGCCAACGAGGGCTTCAACGACGCTGACCAGTTGGCTGCCGATCAGGCGGAGATCGCCAATGCGGTTCAGACTATCGATCGTATCGCAGCCAATACCCAGTTCGGTACGAAGAAGATTCTCGATGGCACCAAGGACAACGTGGCTACCATCACGTCGGCCGGTAACTCCGGTCTCACGATCAACAAGTCCAACATGACGACCGGCGCGCACTCGATCACGGCCACCAAGACGGCAGACTCCACCGCCTCGCTGAACACGACCTCGCTGGGTCTGTCACTGGCCAACACCGACGGGGATCCGGTCAACCTATATGAGATGATTCACAACATCGACGTTGTGCAGGCCTCAGACGTCGCCAAGAAGACATCCGATTCATTCTCGATGACGGATGCCTGGGGCAACGGCATGGAAGTTGCCGCGATCGCCTTGCAGGCACAGATGGTCAGTACGGCTGGCGTCGCCACCATCGGCATGCAAGGAGGTGTCGGAGTGGCTACCGCCGGTGATGCCGGTACATACAATATTGTGATCAACTACCAGGAGAACGGCGAAGCCGTAACCGGCAACCAGACTATTTCATTCGACGTCGCGGCCGGAGACAAGACCTCTGACATTACAGCCAAGATCCAGGCTGCTATTAACCAGAACACGGCCCTGGCCGGTAAGGTCAATGCAACCGCCACCGTCGGAGCCGAGCAGCAGTCTGTCTTCATCGAAGCGGCTAATGCCGGTGCGCAGTACTCACTGCGCGTCGAATCGGTCCAGAATACGACCGGTACGGCTCAGGCCTTTGACATTGCAACCGGTAGTGATCGAGGTGTTTCGACCAACGTTCTGAGTTTTGACGTTGTCACAGCTCAGTGGAGCGGTGGTCGGACAGCCACGGCCACGGTTGCGGCGGGCACTTACACGTCACACAGCGCCCTGGTAGACGCTCTGAACGTGTCTCTGCGGACGCTGGGCGGCGGCGGCGGGTTTGGTACTATTGCTGGTGGCGCGACCACTAACGATGTACTTGCATCCGTCGTTAACACTAATCAGATCCAGTTTGCCACCCGGGATGAAGGTTCAGACTACTCGGTTGCGCTGAACGATACCGCCGGCGGCACCGGTGATCTGATGAACGCGCTCCAGTTGACCGCCGACTCCCTGGCACAAGCCGGTACCGATGCACTGGTCGCCTTCGATAACTACACGAACTCGATCAGTTCGGTGAAGTATGCTACGACCGGCACGGCCACTCTGTATGACCGTGCTGCGGCTACCGACGTAACACAGGGACAGGTCAGCATGATTGTCGACACGGCCCTGAACGGCATCAACATTGGCAACCTGCTGCTGGATGTTAAGGCGGCCAAGTTCGACGTCAGGCTGGACGGCGGTCCGGCGACTTCGGTCACGGCTGGCGTGAAGACAACTGTCTTTAATGCTGATCGTTCCGAATCAGTCGAGCTGACCTACGACCTGACGGCGCAGGGCGGCACTGAGACGATCAACGACATAGATCAGTCGCTGGTCTTTCAGGTTGGCGCCAACGTCGGCCAGACTGTGAAGATTGCCATCCGCAACATGGCCTCCTCGTCACTGGGTAAGAACCTGCCCTCGAACATGTTCACCTCGCTGGCGAACATCGACGTGACCAGTGTCCAGGGTGCTCAGGATGCTCAGTCCATTATTGACGCGGCCATCAACGAGGTCTCGACCACCAGAGGTACACTTGGAAGCTTCCAGAAGAACACTCTGGAATCCAACCTGAGAAACCTCCGGATCGCATCTCAGAACCTGACGGCTTCTGAGTCGCTGATTCGTGACACCGACATGGCTGAAGAGATGTCAGAATTCACCAAGAATCAGATTCTGCAGCAGACCGGCATGGCTATGCTGGCGCAGTCGAATCAGCTTCCGCAGGTGGTTCTCTCACTCTTCTAAGTCGCCATTTTGCGATAAACAGGGTTCGGGAGAGAGTAAATCTCTCCCGAACCAACAACACGAGATGAATTAGACAGTGAAGTCAGACGGTAAATAGGAGTAACATGCCGGGATTCACAATTGAAGGCATCAGTTCCGGGATAAACACCGGAGATTACATTGATGCCATTATTGCTTTTGAGAGACGACCCGCCGTACTGTTGGAAGCCGACCAGGCGGAAAAAACCAATATCGTCTCCACCCTTTCGGCCCTTCAGGCCAAAATACTCGCTCTCAAATCCAAGACTCTTCAGCTTACCAGAAAAGCCACCTTTGAAAAAGGGACCGTCGCCGTATCCGACGAAACCGTCCTCACGGCTAAAGCCACCGGGCGAGTGGCGGAGGGGTCGTATAATGTTCAGGTACTGTCTCTGGCCCGAAATCATCAGCTCGCCACGCAGGGGTTCTCCAGTGAGTCGGCTGCGGACTTCGGAACAGGGTCCATCACAATATCCGTCGGTGGTGCCTCCGCCAAAACCATCACCATCGACTCGGGCAACAACTCCCTGGTCGGTATTAAGCAGGCGATAAACGATGCCAACGCGGGCGTCAGAGCCACCATCATCAACGACGGGTCCGAATCCAAGCCATACCGCTTGATCATCACCGCCGACCAGTCAGGGTTCGCCAACACGATTGAAATCAATTCCGGTCTATCGGGTGGCAGCAACCTCAACCTCACAACCTCGTCATTTGATGATCCGGAAGAAGTGCTCATAGATTCTTCGTCAGATGCTGTTCTGTCCCTGGGCGCCTCGGCGGCCTTCACCGGCGACGAGAACAAGACCTACACCTTCACGGTGCAGGGCACCGGCACCCAGGTGGTCGGTACGGACAATATTACCGTGGACTGGAGCGACGGCACCAATTCAGGTTCGATTGTCTTCACTCAGGCCGACACCGAGGTGGAACTGGTGGGTGCCGGCTCCGACGGACTCAAACTGTCGCTTTCGGCTGGGCAACTGACGGCCGGTGATGTATTTCAGGTGCAGACTTTTTCCCCGCTGCTGCAGGCGGCCTCGGATGCCAAACTTGCGGTCGGGTCCAGCGGAGGTACCGGGTCACCCATCACAGTCACCTCGCGAACCAACACTTTTGCCAATGTCATTGCGGGGGTAACCCTGGACCTCAGTCGAGAGACCACGCCCGGTGAGTTTGTTACCATCAACACCGATCTTGACGTGACAGGTATCAAGAACACCATCAACGACTTCATAAGTGCCTACAACGATGTAAACGGGTTCATAGACGACCAGAACTCCTATAATGAAGACACCCAGGAAGTCGGCATTCTGCTCGGGGATTCTCTGGTGCAGTCAATGCAGTACTCTATCAGACGGGTCATCGGATCGCGCGTGACCGGCCTGACATCTAATTACAATCAGCTGGCAACAATAGGTATCAGGACCGGTGTTGACGGAAAACTATCGATCAAAGACAGCACGCAGTTCGAGAACGCCATCAGGGACAACCTTGATAATGTTATAAACATGTTTGCCAACTCCGGGTCGTCTTCAACCAACCTTATAGATTTTATGTCGGCAGGCTCGAATACCGAGATTGGCAACGACTATGCTGTAAACATCACCCAGGCGGCCACCCAGGGGACGTTTACGGGGACGGCGTTGGTGGACCCGGCTACGACGCCGATCACTCTGAACAGTTCGAACAATCGGCTGAAGTTCACCATAAACAATGTTGAATCAGATCAGATAATTCTGGCCGAAAAGACATACAACTCAACTGCCGAACTGATCAAGGAAATACAGGACAAGATAGATGGAGACGCTAGGATCGGGAATCGAGGCCTGACCGTTGCATGGGTGTCCACCGGTGCCGGCATAGGCAATTTGGAATTGACCAGCTCGACTTACGGCTCCGGATCAAAAGTCGGCATCGTCACGTCCATACCGAGTTCAGCCCTGGCCGTCCTGGGTCTGGTCGGTGGCGTCGGCACTGACGGCAAGGACGTCGAAGGGACCATCAACGGGGAAGAAGCTGAGGGGAGCGGTCAGTATCTGACCGGAAAAGACGGCAATGCAACCACTGATGGCCTCAAGCTGAGAATCACCTTCACCCAGGACCAGCTTGGCGATGGAGATGAGGGGACTATCAGCATCACCAAAGGTGTGGCTTCATCCCTGGACGGTCTTCTGGACAGTCTCACGAAAACCGGTGACGGTCTCATCGACAGACGCATTTCCTCTTACGAGAGCCAGATTGAGAACATAAGGCGGCGAGTGCAGGAATTTGACGAGCGATTGCTGGACAGGCGCGAGCGTCTTCAACTCCGATTCCAGCGAATGGAGGAGTTACTAGGACAGTTGAGCGCGACCAGCCAGTACCTGGCAGGGCAATTAACTCAGATACAGGCAAACTGGAATGCATTTAACAGCAGGGTTTCGCGAGGCTAGGAGGATCGGCCATGCAGGACAAGACAGGCACCTACGAGCAAATAAACACGCTCGGTAAATCACCGCTGGAGTTGGTTATAAAAGTATACGATGGAGCTATTACAGCTTACCAGAAGGCCACGGAGTGCTACCGTGACCAGCGATTCGATGACGGGCATGCGCAGCTTGAGCGAGGCAGGAAGTTCATGACCCATCTGTATACAACCCTGGACAATGAAAAAGGAGGCGAGATCGCCAACAATCTCGGCCGGCTCTATGCTTTTATCATTAATCAAACTGATGTGGCTCAGGCAACCAAGGATACCACCGTCATAATCGGCAATATTAAGATCCTCAGGAAGCTCCGTGAGGGCTGGGCCGGGATCCAAGAGACCTCCGACGTGGAGCCGGGTGTGACAAACGATGAACCAGCCCTGGCCGAAGTCCACGACGGTTTCACAACGACGGGATGAGGAACGGATATCATGGCCGGTAGTCTGCTATCACAACTCGAACAGGAATTGCTGTCCATATTGAAGAAAGAGTACTCGTTCTACCAATCGTTGTATATCTTGCTGGACAAGCAGCGTGACATTATAAAATACGATAAAGACGACAGCCTCCTTGAACTTTACGCCGAGATCGAACGTTGCCAGCGACGGATAAAGGAATCGGAAACGAAAATACATGCGATCAGGGACCGAAATTCCCAGTTGTTCCGAGCGGTCTCGGTGCACCCGGAGATAAAGAAGGTCACCAATTGCATAATTACACTGGTGAAGAAAAACATCAAGCTGGTGGCAGAAAATGAACAATATGCACGAGATCGCCATCGGCGAATCAAGGGTGAACTTGAGGAGTTGCGAAACAGCCAGAAAATTTTGCGCTATATAGGCGATGCCAACACCGAGCCACAGTTTGTTGACGGCAAACGGTAAGCGCCCGTTAAGGTGTTAGTGAAAGCCATCTAAAGGTGAGTGCAATTGCCGACGATAGGATAGTTGGAAGGACAAAATGGAGATAGGACCGCTTTCAGACAACAGGGAACCGCTGTCTTCGTCCGGAAAAGCCCCGGAAGGGATCGACCAGGAAGGGAAACCGGCCGACAAACAGGACAGCATCGAGATATCGAATGAGGCGAGAACAAAGTTGGCCGAGCTGGCCGACGCAGCTCTTGCCGCCGAACCGAATAAGGGGACAACCTGGGAACACAGGGTTGATCATATTCGCAACAGGATCGAGGAAGGTTTCTACGATCGCCTGTCGGTCAGGGAGAAGATCGCGGAGAACCTTATGGAAGACCTGGACGACTGAAGGATACGCAAACACATGACGACAGCCACCGTTGACAGCAAGATAAGGCAGATAATATCGAATATCCGAAACCTGCCGACACCACCTATAGTATTCCACCAGATTCAAAAGGTTATAAACGATCCGGCCGTGTCAGCCGTGCAGATCGCATCGATTCTTTCGGAAGATCCGGCTATGTCCGTCAAAGTACTCAAGCTGACTAACTCAGCTTTCTACGGTCTGGCCCGAGAGGTGGAGTCGGTTAAGCAGGCTGTGGTCATCGTGGGCATGGAAGCGATCAAGAACCTGGTGCTTTCCGCCTCTGTTCTCGATATGTTTAAGGGGGACGACTTCGACCGGGAATTCCAGGAGAGATTCTGGCGCCATTCCCTGGCTGTTGGGTTCTGTGGCAGGATACTGGCCAAGAAGGTTCGGTCGCGGGGGATAGTGGACGCTGACGCAGCCTTTTCAGCCGGACTGCTGCACGATGTGGGCAAGATTGTCCTGTGCTGTTTCCTCAAAGACGAGTACAAGAAGTTTGCTGAGGCCA
>CP070824.1:2295224-2306508 GCA_020344395.1 Candidatus Zixiibacteriota bacterium
TAGATAACTCAGTCTTTTCATATCAGTCTATACCTCCCTGAGGGGATAAACGTAATTTGTTCTTCTTGCTTACACTGCACAGAATCTATGTCAGCGCATAGTAGCCGTCAAATAAAAATCGCCTGATTCTTGTCTGGTCCCCGGTGTTTTTCAGCGGTTTCCTCTGCTTTCACCTCGAAATCAGTTATCTGTTCAGCGGCCCCCAGGTCGGGTTAGTGTTACCACCGGTTCTGGTCAGCCGACGCTGATTGCGACCGGTAAGATCCATGGTGAAAATCTCAAATGGGCCCAGCCGGTTGGATGAGAACACGATTTGTTTGCCATCCGGTGAAAAGTGGGGATTCTCGTTGCGGCCGAACTCCGTAAGAATGCGATAATCGGCGCCGGACGTGTCGACCGAGGCAAGGTCAAACCGTCCCCGTTTAGTGCGGCTGACAAACGTAATCCGGTTGCCGCGATGCGACCAGATCGGGGAATCGTTATAATAGCCATCATAGGTCACTCTGCGCGTCTTAAGCCCAAAGGCATCCATGGTGTAAATCTGGGGTGAGCCGGTTCGGTCCGAGCTGAAGGCCAGCATGGAGCCGTCCGGCGACCAGGTAGGAGAGGAGTCAATGGCCCAGTGGTTGGTCAGGCGCTTGATGACCCGGCCGTTCAAATCGAGAAGATATATCTCGGAGTTGCCATCTTTTGTCAGCACGCAGGCGATTTTGGTGCCATCGGGCGATATCGACGGCGCCGCCACCAGTCCCGGGAAACCGGCCACCTTTGTCACCTGGCCTGATTCTACGCTGACCTTGTACAGATGGTGATCCCCTTCAAGGTAGCTCGTGAAGTAGATATCCTTGCCGTCCGGGCTGAAGGCGGGGGAGAGGTTGGTGGTGCCGGTGTGAGTCAGTTGTCGCTCGTTGCCGCCGTCGTAGTCTGACAGGAACACTTCCTTGGAACTTCCGATTTGCCTGATATAGGCGATTTTGGTCCGGAAGATACCGCGTTCGCCGGTGAGGTGGTAGACGATGTCGTTGGCTATATCATGTCCCAGTTCCCGCCAGAAAGCACGGTTGTACTCAAGTCGCCCACGAGCGACCTGCCTGTGGCGCACCACCTCGTGCAGTCGCCAGGTCACCCTGAGGTTCTGGCCGGGAAACTCGGCTTCCAGTTTGACCAGCAGGTCCGCCCCGAGTCGCTCCCAGCCGAGAAAATCCAGTTCGGATATTTCGTACGTCTTAAGGTAGAAGCTGTCGAGTTCGACCAGTTTGAAGCCGGAGAAGAAGTCGATATCCCGCTGGATTATCGTGGTAGTGTATCGCATGAGGGCCGAGTCATCCCTGGTGATATAACGGTTCCCAACAAACTTCATTGCCTCAACGCCAATGGGTGTGGGTCTTACGTCTCCCGTGCGGATGGTGTCGATGGGGAATACCGGTACATCCTGAGCCGAAACACTCATAGAGATTGTCAAGAACAAGCAAAGCAGGAGGGCAGTGCGAATCATGGAAGTTCCTTCATGGTTCATACTTGAAAGGAAGGGTAATGCCGATTATTTCACTGGTGAACTCTTTGGGCAACGGCGGGAATGGGGCAGCTTGCTGGACGGCACGCAGGCAGGCTTCATCAAACGGTCGTATACCGGATGATTCGTGTATATTGACTTCGACAACCCGACCGGACTGTAAAACCTGAAAGTAAATAACGCAGACAATCGAGTAATCCGCCGCTACGGGGTTCCGCCAGTCTGACTGAATTTTGTAGAGCGCCTGGGTAAACCAATACGGGTAGTCAAATGAAGCGTCGTCAACCGTTGCCCCGGCAAACGGTGTCCCTCCGGCTGCCTCGACTTCGGTCTGACCCGAGTCGAGGCCGGTCTGGTCGGCGCCACCAGCGTCAGCTCTGGGCTGGTAACTTTCCGGCTTTTCTTCTTCCTCGGGTTCCGGCTCGGGTTCTTCCTGAGGTTCGTCGATGGCTGCTTCATCAGCGGAGGTGGGGTCGTCCAACGGGATCTCTTCGGGCTCCGCCTCTACGGCTTTCGGGACCTGCGGGGCTACCGGTTGAGGTTGGATCACTTCTGTAGGCGGAGCTGCGTGCAGGGATACTCTTATGACCTCGCCAGGATCAATGCGTTTGACCGCAAAGGGCGACGAGGCCAGGGTGGCCACGATTATCACCAGGTGAAGCCCGATTGACAAGGCATAGTCCCGAATCATCTCCAAGCCCCTCAGCTATGGCCTTCCCGGTTTCTCTTCATGAGCAGTCACCAGACCGATCGATTCTATCCCCATCTCTCTGATCCGACCGATCAAGCCGATGGCAGATCCGTAAGCGATTGATGAATCCCCACGCAGAAAAACGGACGAGGTGTTCTTCTGCCGCATGGCGTCATCGAGGTCGCGCTCGAAGTTCTCAGGACGGGACCAGGTGTCGTTGATGTAGATGCCCCCCTCGGCATCGATCGTTATGACGACCCCGGTAGCTTCTTCATTGAGGGCGGCTGCCCTGGTTTTCGGCAGGTCGATTTCAATGCCGGATTGCAGGAGCGGGGCCGAGATCATGAATATGATCAGCAGGACCAGGACCACGTCAACGAGATTGGCGATATTGATGTCCGAGACCGCCCCGTATTTTCTCGGGCGGCGACGCATCAGGCTTCTTCCTTTCGCGCCTTGGCTAAGAATCCGAGGATGAAGGCGTAGGCCCGGTCATTCATTCGCTTGATGTTATTGTTGGACCAGTTGTAGGCAACCACGGCCGGGATGGCCGCGCCGAGACCGAAGATTGTCGCCACCAGAGCCTCCGCGATGCCGGGTGCCACGACCGCAAGCGAAGCCGAACCGCGCTCGCCGATGGCCCAGAAGGAATCCATAATCCCAACCACGGTTCCTAGCAGGCCTATAAACGGTGCCGCGCTTCCGGTAGTGGCAAGAAAGATGACCTGCTTTTCCAGTCTCACGAAGGCCTCCGTGCTGGCCCGCTCCATGGTCATTTCCACGATCTCAAAGTCATCCCCATTGAGTTCGACCACTGACTCACGGAGACCGCCTGCCTCGTTCTTTTGCCCTTTAAGCTGCATCAGTTCTTCCATTCCGGCCCGGTAGATAGCGGAAAAGGGTGACATCTTGAATGTTTTGGCTTTGCCTGCAAGGTCGCCCACCTTCCGACAACGGCGAAAATCGCGACTGAACGTGTCGTTCTCCCTGCTGAGCGCTTTGAACAGCCGCCACTTCCTGAAGATAATGGCCCACGAAACGAATGACATCGTGGCTAAGACAATAAGGATAAACTTGCCGAAGGCAGAGGTGTTGGCGATAATCTGCCAGATCGACCCTGAGAACAAACCAAGTAAGAGCGGGCTATCCATAATCGCGGTTTCCAAAGTCCTTTACTGTTGTTATACACCTTAGGCTACGGAATCTTCCGGACCAAAGTTGCCGATCGGCCGGTGCTCCGGCCACCGGGTAAAGCGCTATCCACAACGCATTTAAAGGACTAAGCGGGTTGCCTTCAACATAAAACTTGACAGGGGGGGGCTCCACTCGCATATAGGCCCGACATAGTGGTGACTTGGACTTTGCCAATGGAGGAAGGAATGAAGAAATATGTAGCTTTGTTTTGCCTGTTATTGCTGGCTGCGATGCTGGTGATCGGATGTACGGCGGAACAGGAGCCTCAGCAAGAGGGAGCCGCCGGACAACCGGAAGAAACCGCTGACTCAACGCGTATGGATGCGGCTGAACCGGACACGGTTTCCGATACTGCGGCCGAGGAAGCTGTGCCTGACACGGCCGGCTAGCGGATTATCGCAGCGAACAGATTTTAAAGGAATGCCTCCCGTGCCTACGGGAGGCATAAGCATTCGCGGGGTCGCAGGTCAACCCTCTATCATCTCCACGTTGGCCCGTGGAACGATAGCTTTGTCGCCATTTTCGAACTTGACCTCAAGGACTCTTGCCTTGGACTCCGACTCGAGCACCTGCAGCGGTGAGGGCAGATCCGTGACATTGCCCAGGCGTCCGAAATGAGGATGCCTGATGACCCGTACCGGTGAACCTATTGTAAGTCCGGAAATCTCCTGGGCGGTCTGACTGTCTCGTTCGGTCGAGACTGACCTGGGTATTACCAGTTCGGGACGGATCACACCGGCTCGAATCTGCGTGGCACCGTTGATGCAGGCCATTTCCCCTTCATGCTGCTTGAGCAGGTCATAGGTTTTTCGGGCCATGTCTATCTGGCCAAATCCTTCCGTGACCACCAGGGTAAGCCCTATGTCTTCCGAGCCGGTTATCGCCACGCCGATATCATACCCGAGGAAGCCGCGGAGATCTTTGTCATCAAAACCGCCGACCACAATCCCCCGCGCACCGACCTGTATGGCCTTCTTGAGAGCCTCTGCGGTCACCAGAGAGCCTCCCACAACAACATGATCTTTCAAGCTGTCATCTATAAGATCATCGGAGAGAACAGTCTGGTTGTCGGGGGTAGCGATCTTGATGGTACCAAACGATTCGCCGCCGATACCGAAAATTCCCTGCACGAAGGCGGCATCGCACGTGACCACCACACCCTCTTCCGGGATCACCTCGGTAACCTCACCTTCAAGATAAGCCTTTACCTCGACCGGCGATGGCTCTCCTCGCTGCAGAACCTGGCCCGTGATGCTCGAAATCGATTCGATGGTACCCTTACAGGTGGCATGGCAGCGGTTCTTGAATATGAACAAAGTGGTGACGAGGGCAATCTCTTCTCCCTCTTCGATGGGATCACCAACTTTCTTCTTCATTACCATCTCGATATCTTCGGGCGGGATGCCCAGCTTGTTGGCAACATTGATTGGTTCAACGGAGCCCGGCAACAGAGTGCGGGCAACAACCGTATCCGGACTTACCTTGTCACCTACCTTGACCATAACATCCCCCTTCAAGGGGAGAATGCGCTCTTTACTGATGACAGTTCGGTCGGTGACTTTCAGTCCCGGTGTGTAGGCATGACCCATATCCGTGTATTCCTCAAATCAAGACAAGTTTACGCGTTCTTGCGGCTCCTCCTTATTCTGATCACCAGCACAGCGATCAGAATCAGGACTCCCAGCCCCAGCATGATTTCTGAAATCAGTCCTCGGTCCGACTGGCGCTCTTCCAGGTCAGCCACACGGACATCTTCTGCCGACCCGGACGTTTCCAGGTTGTCCGTCGAAAATGACGAGACTATCCCGGCAAAAACCGGTTTGGTAGCTTCGAATACGCTGTCAGGCGAATAGAAGTAAAAATTGGCGATGCCCTGTTCGTAGAACTTCATAACCAGCCAGTTTTTCTTAAACTCCTCGCCAGGGCGGGACAGATCAGTAACCACAGAGACAGTCTTATTGCTGGAATCGTATACAGGGGCGTCGGATTCCATGTTGGTCATAAAATCCTGGACCGGCATATATTTGAGGCCCTCGCCAAAGACACCGCCCATATCCTTCAGAATCGAGTCAATCTGCGTCTCTGTCTGTTCGCCGATCAAGTCCAGCGTGAGGATCAAGTATTCATCCTGTGCGAACAGGCCGCCCTCGTTCGGGGAATAAACCACCTCGTAGTTAAGTGCCTCTCGGCCAGAGCCGGCCTGCTGGAGCCAATAATCCACTGTCCGGTAGTCAGCTCGGTTCCAGCCTTCGGGCAACGTGATACGAAACTTGCCGTTAAAGCTGACATAATCTTCCGCATGCGCGGCGATAGGTACTGTCAGCAGAACCGAGAGCATCGTCACCGCGACCAGCAATCCCGGTGTAGTATCTGGTTTCCTGGTATACTGTCCCATCAGAGTTTGTCTATTCCCGAATATATGTTCAGTTCGTTCATCCAATTCTTCAGATTGTTGACGCGCTCCTTCTCGGTGAGCGTCGACAGATTGAAAGGACGCTCCCGGCCGTCAAGGATGATGCCAACCACACCACCGTGAAGTTCACAGTTCACGGTGTTGCCTTTGCCGGCACCCAGGTCGTAACTTCGCTCCGGTTCCAGCACAGCTTTGGCTTTCAAGGGCAGTCCGTTTTCATCGAGCCCAAGGGGAAAGAGCTTCATCTCCAGGTGATTGAGCGTCCCTGAGACTGTTCCGGTCGGCAGGTCGATCCGGTATTTCATCACGGTGCCGGGCTTCTTGGCCGTGCCGGAAGGAGCGACACAGCATCCGAGGTGGATCAGACAGTCCTTTTCGAACACTTCCGTGGCCGCCTTAGCTTGAACCTCGGTCAGAACGCCCAACTGGGGCATCATAAAGATCGAATCCACGGCCAGCCGGGTTATTCCCTCCGGCATGAAGCCATCAATCAGCATCAGGGCCGCCTGCTGCCTTCTGGGAGCGTGCGAGAGGACCCCGCCGGATCCGATGAGCATGTCGAGGGACATCATGTTCACGATCGTCTGACCGGAAGCGGACTGCTCAAAAGCGTCAGCTATAGTCCGTTGCTGCTGTACGCCCTTGAGAACCGTTGCGAATGATTTGTGCTGCACGAAGGCCAGTCGGAGCGCCTCCTTGGCGATGGCCTGCTCGAAGACAAGCTCCTCCAGTGACTGCGGAATGGTCGTCGGGCGAATCATCTTGTTCTTGACACGATTACGCAGGTCGCGTTCGTCCATTATGAACGGCACCCACCGCATCACCATCGGCAGCGTGGCTTCCGCAAAAACATTGGAGACCGAGTACGACATGCCAAGATTGGCCGACACCGTGCGGTTGAATTCTCCCGTGGAGCCGTCAGGACGGAATACCGAGAAAACATCGGTGGTGGCCCCGCCGATATCAACCCCGACCGCCTCGATGTTATACTGGTCTGCTATGGTCTTGATGATTAAACCTACCGCTCCGGGGGTAGGCATGATCGGTGCATCGGTCCAGGACATGAGCTTCTTGTACCCGGGCGCCTGCGCCATGACATGTTCCATGAACAACTCGTGAATCTCCTCGCGGGCGGGGGCCAGGTTCTCCCGTTCCAGGATCGGTCGCAGATTGTCAACCATGCGAAGATCGACCTTGTCCGAGAGAGTTTCCTCGACATTCTTCCGCGCGTCGACATTGCCGGCGTAGATAATCGGCAGCTTGTAGCTCGATCCGAGGCGCGGGCGCGGATCGGCGGCCGAAACCAACTCTGCGATCTCGACTACGTGTGTCCTCGTGCCGCCGTCAATACCGCCGGACAGCAGGATCATATCGGGTCGCAGATGCCTGATACGCTCGATCTGCTGGTGGGGGAGACGCTTGTCATTCGAGGCGATGACATCCATGACAATGGCGCCGGCGCCGAGGGCGGCCCGTTCGGCTGATTCAGCCGTCATCGATCGTACCACCCCGGCCACCATCATCTGAAGGCCGCCACCCGCCGATGAGGTGGAAATATAGACGTCTGTCCCGGTGTCGCCGTTCGAAGGCGAGATGAACCGGTTGTCCTTGCCGAGGAGGGTGCGTCCGGATAGTTCCTCCAGCTCGCCCACGGCGTTCAGCACGCCCATGGTGACATCTTCAAAAGGAGCTTCCACGGTGGTGGGTGCTTCGCCCCGATGCATCAGCCGGTACTCGCCGTTGTGGTATTCTATAAGGATCGCTTTGGTGGTGGTAGAGCCGCAGTCTGTGGCGACTATTACTTTAATATCTTCAGGATTGTCGAATCTGGCCATAGTGGTATGTCTTCCGCACGGTTTCCTTCGTTATCTTGTTGTGGCCCAGCGACCTAACCGATTATTTGCGGCCCGCCGAGCAGACAATAGAAAGGCAAGTATAATACACCCCTTCAATCTTGTAAAGGCCGATTTTGCAGGTGCAATGGCCACTTCCCGGGCTGGCCGGACCTCCTGAACATGGAAATCCCTGGCAGCCAACGATTGTGGATTGGGCGGGCGGCATTACTATTGACAGACTCACCTGCAAATTGCATCTTGGATCTGGAATTAGACTAATAAGGAGACGCTCGTTATAAGGGTGTAACGTGAGAAATCCCGTCAAGTGTGTCACTGTGCAAAGGGGATGGACGACTCCACTGGTAATAGGTATCCTGAGTCTATTATTTGTCATGTCGGTATTCCCGGCAGACACTAAGATGAAGCACATTGTCTTTCGGCGTGCCATTCTTAATAGTGAAAACGATACGCTGGTGGATCCTCCGATAGAGATCTGGATGTTCGGAGACTATCTGCACCGTATTGAGTACTCGGAGCAATTGGAAGATAAGCCACAGGATATGATAATCGCTGACTTTTTTGCCACCTACCGTATTAATCGCGCGGACAGAGCGGCCTCAAAGGTGGTCAGGATTGGCGCGCGGCCGTTGCGGCCGAGTGCGATCTATGACAAGATCTCCGGCTGGGGTTCGCCGATTGCCATCGGCAACGAGGATGAGGTGTTAAGCCTCCAAATCGACAAGGAAACCGTTGATGAGACAATCGATGGAGTCGAATGTGAATTAGTCCAGTGCCGTTTGAAGAAAAAAGAGACAGGACAAGTCTTCGGCTTCTGGCGTGGATGGTTTCTAACTGGTCCTGAAGGCTCCAAGAAAATCGACCTCTATCTGCACCGGCGCAAGGACAACGGTAACCCTTTCAGAATAAAAGCGGTGGTGGATGACGTGGCCAGTCTCACCATATTCGATGTGTATGAAACCGATCTTGAATATGACTCTCTGCTCTTTCGGCTTCCCGATTCCGTGCAAGTGCTGCGTGCAGCCGCCAGTACGCCAATCGAGCAGGGTGTTCGGGACTCAATGGTGCTTAATGTGCCTCCAATCCCGGTCGACTGGGGGATGCGACTGCGTCAAATACGCCGGATCATTAACCGTGAATACAAATGGTCAACGGACAAACTGGCCTCCAGGGAAATGGACACCGTGTACACATCGCTTCCGTATCTGAGTGTTCCCGATCAACACAAGGCCAACATTGTACGTGACGATATGATCCATGGTTTTGATTTTGATGTTCTTCAGTTCGTGTTCGATCAGTCAGGAGGGCTGGGCAGCCTTCGGTTGGTGTGGAGGGTTGAAAATAACGCCGCCGATATAGGCATGCTGAAGAGCTGGAACTTCTTTGCCAGATCCAAAAAGACGATCATAGCCGCACTGGGGGATCCTGCCAGTGAAACCAGTCCCGGTGGAGGAAACGTTCTTCGGCTCGATTGCGGGGAAGACTGCATAGCGCGCTGGATTACCGATGAAGGCTGCGCGATCGACCTGATCGTGGCTCGGCAGCATAAACCGTTTGCTGATGAGAAGGACGGAGCCTACTTTGTACTGATGGTGTTCTCCGAGCAAGGTTTTGGCGCAGCCGGGAGCTGATAATACAGGAATTCAGGACCCGGCGAGAAGACACATGACTCAGGCTACAGGTCTTCCGGCTTTTCTGACGGATGATCCCGCTGCCAGACTGTCAGGATGACCGCAGTTCATCCGCACATCTCTCGCATCGGTGAGATCCGAAGGGGCAGACTCTCACAGGCGCGGGTATGATGCGAGAAGACTTCTCTGTCTACCTCTTCTGAAAAATCTTCGCGTGCTTGCGCACGATCTCATCGATTTGTTCGCTGACAGGTAGTGGCTCAGCAGCACCGATGGCCCTTTCAGTCTCCGCGCCATACAGGCCAGGATGCTGGTACTTGCCTTGTTCCGGGGCGGCCTTGACGATCTCGGTCTGCAACCTTTCGGCCATTGCGTACGGGTCTCTCCGGATTCCGGTTACCTGCCACGAAACCTTCACATTCGGCTGATCGGTGGCAACGATGAACCGGTTGTCTTTAATTTCCTCCAGCACAATGGCTCTGGCGAAGCTGCCAATCACTGTCAACTGGTACCGGAAATCTCCATTCAGGGTCTCGAAATAACCGGGCAATGTGACCACGGCACGGTTGTCTGAATCCGTAACGATGTTGCCGTTGTAGACGGTCATCATGTCAGGGGAAACTACCGATGCATGCTGCAGGTACATGTCATCCGGATCCTCCGGATGATCGATGCGCATGCTGGGTGAGCCGCCGGTAAGGGTGCCGGTGATTGTAACATCACCCTGGAAGTACCCGGCATAATTGGTGGTAGCGTTGGCGGCGCTGGCGTAGACACCGTAGTTGGTGGTCGCATCTCCATCATTGGCAAATCCGTATAGTCCATAGTTGTCGCCGGTGCCCGAGGCAGAGCCGTAAACCCCTCGTTTCCATCCGTAATTTTCTACCGCGGAGCCGTAAACACCAATATTCCCATTCGGGGAACTGTGTCCCTGTCCAAATACGCCGTAGTTGAAATTGGCACTGCTGCCGGTGGCTACGCCGCTCACGCCGTGATTAAACTGTCCGGAACCGCTGGCCGAACCCATAACCCCGGTGCTTAGGCTGCTGTTGTTGCCCACGGCACCGGTCACACCGGTGGCGAACTCTGTTCCGCCCGAAGCTCCTCCATATACTCCCGTTGCCTGCGCGCAATTGGAAGCTGAGCCCCGCACTCCGTAGTTCCTCGCATTACCACCCGACGCAGAGCCGACAGCGCCGATATATGCATAACTTGGGTCAGTGCCCAGCGGCAGGGCGTTTCCTTCAACGCCTATATAGTTGGACTCGAATCTTCCCCCGATGCCCCAGAAATCAGCCGGCGTGCTGCTTCCGTATACGGCAATGGCGTCCATCTCTCCGCTTCCCGTGAATTCGGCATGCAGCACAGCGGAATCACCCATGCCGGTGTTCGACTCAAACCTTCCGGCGTGAATCTGCGAGGCATCCACGTGCAGTTTCGCATCAGGAGACGAGGTGCCTATACCGACCTCGTCGCCGGCCGTCTCGAGCCGCACGGTAGCACCATCGTCTACCCAGCCGTTGGCACCGCCACTCATGCCGCCGCCGGTCAGAGTCCCCGTGATGTGAACGTCGCCGTCAAAGTAACCGGCGTATCCGCTGCTGCCTGATATCCCGGCCCAGATACCGTAGTTGGTGGTGCCAAATTCGGCCATGGTATAAATGCCGTAGTTAGTGGCATCGCCGCCCCATGCCTGCGAGTAAACTCCGTAGTTGGTTATGGAAGAACCTGACTCATGTGATCTTCCCCACAAACCGTAATTGTTGGTCCCGCCATTCGCCAATCCGTCCACTCCGACACAATTGGTGCTCGGACCGCTGGCTGCCCCGAACACTCCCCTGGATATGCTGGAGGCAGCGTTGGCCTGGCCGGAAACACCGACAGCCGAAGATCCTCCGTTGGCCAGCCCGCGCACTCCATTACCACTATTACTGAACAGGCCGATCTGTCCGAGAACGCCGTCAATTGATCCCGACTCATCTTCAACAT
>CP070824.1:2306608-2323399 GCA_020344395.1 Candidatus Zixiibacteriota bacterium
TGCTGACACTGATCATCGTACCTGTGCTGTTCTACCTGGTAAAGGCCAGACGCATATGACCAGATACTCCGAGTCGGCTCGCTTGCATTAAGAAGCCTTTCGTCAGGATACCAGAGAAGGCGGCAACAATTACATACACCAAAGCGTAAATGTGTTTGGTAGCTGATTGCTGAATGAAGGATACGAGAAGATGACAAATGTCAGACGAAATCGAGACAATATTGCTATGAAGGGGCTACAGTGCATTCTTGCCATGACCGTGGCCTTGACAGGCATGTCGGCCGCTCAGGGAGATGATTTCCCAGAACTGACGGGACCATATCTGGGTCAGAAACCGCCTGGGAAAACGCCTGTCCCATTCCCCTTCGATTATATGCCGGCCGGCTACAAACTCCACAGCGCGCCGGTCTTTACACCTGACGGCGGTGAGGTCTATTTCTCGGCAATGGACTTCAGTGTTCGATTCTCCGAAAAGATATTCGTCATGAAAATGACTGATAGTATCTGGACTCCTCCTCAGGTGGCCTCATTCTCGGGTGACCATTTTGATGGTTCACCGTCGATGTCGCGAGATGGCAAATATCTGTTCTTTTCATCGGGCAGAAAACAAGACGGTGACGGCCTGAATGAGGGCGGAGAAAGAAACATCTGGTATGTGGAAAGGATGGGCGAGAACTGGGACGTGCCAAGACCGCTCAGCTTCAGAACCCCCGAATGGGAAAATGGAACCGATATGTCCGAACTCGGGAATCTCTTTTTCGACTCACGTGATATCTACAAAACATCCTTTCCGAGCGATCAAAACAATGACGCCGAAAAACTGAGTTCTGCCATAAATTCCAGTTCCACTGAATTGCATCCGTGTGTAGCATCGGATGAACGCTTCATTGTTTTCTATTCAAGCAGGCCGGGGCACTACGGGGACCCGGGCGGTGATTTATATATCAGTTTCAAGAAACCGGACGGGACCTGGAAAGAGGCTCAGAACCTCGGAGAGCAGTTTAATAAAGGTCATCTATCTACCAGTTTTCCGCGATTGTCACCCGACGGGAAGTATCTTTTCTTTCTTAAGCTGGTGTCTGTCCCCTGGCAATGCGCGGTATACTGGGTTTCAGTTGACGCCCTCGATGATTTGAACCGGTAGCCGTGCAGGGATCCGAAATTAAGATACCCGGCATCCTTCGGTTTCGGCCAGCCGGATTTCCGATTTCCCACAGTAATTCAAAGTCATTAGACAGCCGGAACATCGGCGGCCCCGAAACCTGCTGAAAAGGCGGCTGGTTAATAATCCCATGCATCTCTTGACCGTATCCGCAGGATTGGGTACCATAGAAACCTATCCCAACGTTTCGGAGGACCAATGCGCGAACCAAAGCTCACGACTTTCACTTTTATTCTCATTGTCAGTCTGATAGCCGGTCTGGCCGGCCTGTCATGCGGAGGCGCCGGGGGTTATCCTCCTGAGGTCGAGAGCGTGCTCAGCGCTGCCGGTGAAAACCGGGGGGAACTTGAGAGGTTTATCAGACATTATGAACAGGAAGGTGACTCGCTCAAGTTGAAAGCTGCGTTATATCTGGTTGCGAACATTGAAGGTCACAGCTACGTGACATATTACCTCCACGACTCCGCGGGGACGGAGGTGGATTTCAACGTGTTGGATTACCCGGACTACAAAAGCCTCACGGCCGCGGCCGACTCGATTGAGGACATCCGGGGAGAGATGGACTACGAAAAGAAAGAGACATTCGAAGATATCCACGCCATTACGGCCGATTTTCTCATCGGTCAGACCGATCTTGCTTTCCGCGCCTGGCGGGAGCGACCGTGGGCAGGCTTTCTGTCATTTGACCAGTTCTGTCAGTACGTGCTGCCGTACCGGGGTTCCAACGAGCCGCTGGAAAACTGGCGCGAGGAGTTCTGGACAAAATACCAGGATCTCCCCTCCCGGATGAATGACCCCTCTGATCCTGTCGAAGCGGCGAGACTTATCAACGAGGATATCCGATCGTGGTTTGGATTCGACCCGCGTTACTATTACCACCCGACCGATCAGGGTCTCGCGGAGATGCTCGAGTCCGGCCTGGGTCGATGTGAAGACATGACCAACGTCACGATCTACGCCATGCGCGCCAACGGACTCGCGGTCACCAGCGATTACACGCCATACTGGGCTGATGCCGGGAACAACCATGCCTGGAACGCCATCCTGACGCCTGATGGTAAGGTCGTTCCCTTCATGGGCGCCGAAGCCGACCCCGGCAGCTATGATCTCTCGCACGGGGCGGCCAAGATCTACCGCAAGACATATTCTCAGCAGCCCGGCAACCTGGTTTTTCAGGAACGCAAGCAGGATTCCATTCCCCGCTGGCTAAAAGGAAAGAGCTATCTTGATGTGACCTCCGACTACATGGCTACCGCGAATGTGACAGTACCACTTGCGGGACCGGTCCCCGACTCAATTGATATTGCGTATATCTGTGTCTTTAACTCCGGGGAATGGAAGCCGATTGACTGGGCGCGCATTACGGACAACACCGCCGCAACCTTTGAAGATATCGGCACGGGGATAGCTTATCTCCCAGCTCTATACGAAAACGAAGAAATAGCACCCGCAGGCCCTCCGTTCATCATATCCGATGACGGGGACAAACACGAACTGCTGGCAGACCCTGCTTCCACCTGTACAGCCGAATTGGTTTCCACCACAGCCCGGACGCAACAGGCCTCCAGTGAGGGAATCAAGACGACCTTATTAAAACCCGGTGTGGTGTACGAACTTTTCTACTGGGATAACGGGTGGGAGTCCCTTGGCAAGATTACGGCGACTAATAAACCCATAAGTTTCGAAAGCGTACCCATCGGCGCCCTGTACTGGCTGGTAGCCGACGGTTCGGATCGAGAAGAGCGCATCTTCACCCTGCAACAGCAAGAGCAAATGTGGTGGTAGGTTCTTGGTTCATCGTGTTCAGACAACTGAGTATTTGAAAAACTGAGATTTCTAACTTTGCCTGTGCCCGCCCTTATCACAAATGCCCTGTCCAGATTATCCGGGTTAACTGGATCTGATCGGGGAGCCACAAGACCTTCACATCCACCAGCAAGTGATCCCGAGGCAGACGCTCTCAAAAAGGCCGAGAAGCGTATAACGCCACTCATTATCACTATTGGGATCATGGCGTCCAGTACCGTCCTGGCCTGGATTTTCAACAAGGAAATAAGCTTGTTCGGGGCTGACCTGATGATGCGTTACGGGCAGAATCAGGTCGACTTCGTTCTTTTCCTGGTCACGGCTGTCTCCTGCACGCCACTGGTTCTTCCGGTCTGGGGTTATGCTCTGGTCGGGATGACTTTGGGCTATGATCTATTGAGGCTGGCCTCGGTGATGGCGCTCGGTTCAGCCGTGGGCTCGTTGGTCACATTCGCGGTCGGCCGATACTTCTCCAACAATGCGTGGGTCAAACGCAAGTTCCCGGCCATCCGTAAACATCCGTGGACTCATGGCAAATCGAAGAAATATGTTACCTGGGTTCTCTTTATCGGGACAGCCTCACCGATTCCCTGCGACGTTGTTTACGCCGCCTGCGGGGCCAAAAGATATCCGGTCCTGCCATTCTTCCTTATGATGGTGTCCGGGCGGCTGGTGAGATACACGTACCTCGGTGGACTCTACGGATATTTAACAGGTTCACTGTAAAAGATGGCGACGTGGCAAGGGGGCTCTCAGGAAAGGGCTCATTTTTGACGAATCACACGCAGGGCGTCAATGAGCAGTCGGCGCAGGCTCTTTTCGGAGTTGACCCGAAGCGAAGTATAACAGTCCTCGCATTCGTTGCCTTTCGTAAACTCCCTCAACATCTGCCTCTGCGAGTCGTAATACTGAGTAATCAACCCACAGGGACCGAGAGTCCCCTGTGGGTTGACGATAAGGAAACGCTTGCCGGCCGTGCATCCCGGTTGACGGCCATCCCGGAAGAACCGAATCATCTGTCGCATGGTCCACTCGGAAGTCAGAATGGAGTACCCGTCCCGTTGCATTGCCACCAACCGATCGACTATACGCCCCAATTCCTCCAGGTCCGTCTCGGAACTCACAAGATAGTCGGTGTTACCGGTGCGAAGTGAATTGTACGTGCTGAAATTGACGGCTACTCCCCATTCTTTTGCCAGTTCCGCCACCTTCGGCAGATCACGAAAGTTATCGCTCTGTACAACGCAGGCCAGGATTATGTCTTTATGGCCGTGGGCCACCAGCTTCGGCACCAGCTCAGACATATGTTCAAAGTTCTTTCGGAGACGGCGAAATTCGTTCTGGCGTTCATCAGGGTAATCGAGCGACAGGGAAAACTGATCGATACCGGCTTCGCGGAGCTTGAGATACCGCTCCTCATTCAGATTTTGAGCATTGGTGGTAATCACGAACATGGCTACAGGATCATGGCGACGCATTTCCCGGATGATGTCGGCCAGATCCTTTCTCAGCATTGGTTCGCCGCCCGAAATCTGCGCCACGGTCGGATGCAACTCGACAAAGCGTCGGGCAAACACCTCCGGGCTAAGCCGGGGCTCCTCAATGTAATCCCCCAGGTGACAGTGTTTGCACTTGGCGTTGCAATTGTAGGTTATCTCAAACGAGACACTGATGGGCTTGCCGAGCACGATATTCTTCAGTGTTCGACCTGCAATCTTCGCTTTTCGTTCAAAACTCAGTTCTGACATTCGCAATCCTTGTCAGGCGCAATGAATACCCGACTTACAGGGGCCGAAAGTAGCTTTGGCAACCAGGCTTGTCAAGGTATTCCCCGCATTAACCAGTCTTCTCCTGACTAGCGCCAGAGCAATGGGCCGGATGGGACCACGCCGGATCTCAGATAACACCCGGAACTTGACTTGACCGTACGGGTCCATTAGCTTTAGAGCATATGACTATTCAGATGACAACTATATTACTGACAGGGGAATCATGAACAGGAGCAGCCGAATCATCGCAGTCGCTTTTCTTTCCGCCCTGCTATTGTCCAGCGGGCTCAGCGCCCAGGAGCAGGCTCTGTGGGGCGAACTGGAGCCGGGGCCTTACCCGATTGGTTTCGAGACAATCGAGAAGTACGATTACACACGGACATTCCGTTCCGGGAAAGATTACTTTGGGAATCCCACCGATGACCAAACAGCCAGACAGATACAGATCTGCATCTGGTACCCGGCGGCAGAGCCTCAGAGCATGACAGAGATGGTCTACGCCGAGTATGCCTTCCCTTTCCCGGATGATCCTGATTTCATTGGCCTTCTTTCCGGCCTCCAGACCCGGGAATTACAGTTCATGCTTCCCATAATGGGCAACGACCGCGCCGCCGTGCAGAATGCGATGGATTTCAGGCTCAGGGCAGTCAGAGGTGCAGGGCATCAGGAAGGAACTTTCCCTGTCATCATATACCATCCCGACGCTGGTTCGGGCTACGCTGAGAATGTGGTAATGTGTGAGTTTCTTGCCAGCCACGGGTTTATAGTGGCGACCAGCCCTGCTCTGGGCGCGGCCACTCTGGCCGTTGCCGGCCTGCATGACCTGGAGGCGTGCGCCCGGGATAGGGAATTCGTTGCGGGTCAGCTTCGAGATTATCCGAACGCCGACGGTGATAGAGTCGGCCTGCTGGGTCACGGTGCGGGAGGCATAACAGCCCTGGTGCACCAGATGCGAAATGCCGGTGTCGATGCTGTCGCTACGATTCAGGGCGCTTATCTGTCGCCTGAACTCGCGGAAGTAACCTTCGAAAATCCGTTTTTCAGGCCAACAAGTATGGGCGTTCCGATGTTGCAGATCTTCGCTGACCTGGAAGGAGCAATAACTTTGGACGTATTTGACTCCCTGAGATACTGCGACCGCCTATCAGTCAGCCTCAGCGGTGTCGAGCCGTCCGAACTTCTTGTCTACGGCCATATGAGTGCTGCCCTGGTCGATACTGCCGGGACCGGTCAGGATGCGACTGGACATGAAGCAGCCTGCCGATATGTGGCGAATTTCTTCAAGGCCCATCTGGTTGGCGACTCCGCAGCCCAGGCGTTTCTTGACCGGACACCGGAAGAAAACCAGTATGCGCAGGAGTTTATGAACCTGGCCAGAGCGGCCGGCGAGGACGTACCGCCTACCGCAGGGCAGTTCCTGGAAATAATTCAGAATTATACTGTCGAACAGGCCATGGAGTTGGTAGAGAAGTTCGATCTGGCCAATCCTGCTGCCCCAATTCTCCCTGAAGCGAATTTGAACGCCCTGGGCTACCAGTTTCTGCAGCGGGGCAATACCGACGATGCGTTGCCCATCTTCAAGATGACCGTCAACGCCTACCCTAACTCTGCAAATGCGCACGACAGCTACGCGGAAGCCTGTATGTCCAACGGTGATAACGAAATGGCTTTGCAACTATACGAGAAAGCACTGGGATTACTGGCGACCGATTCGACACTCACACCCGCCTTCAGGGAGGTTCTCGAAACCGGCATCCCTGATCGCATCGAGCGACTCAAGGAACTCATTTCCGGTTCACAGGAATCCGACACCGAGGAGGAACAGTAACCGTCGCCGGCCGGGTCACCTTGTGTGATGGATAGTACCCTTGTGATTCCGGTATGCTGGCCACATTTCAACAGATGAAACAGAATGCAGAAAACTGGTAGACAATAGAGAGGATTTCATGGAGGCCAAAAAAACTGACCTGACGCGGCGCAAGTTTATCGCCAGCTCCCTGGGCTGCCTGGCTACAGCCGGGCTTGCCGGCGCTCCTGCCGGCCTTACCCTGGCTCAGGATAACGATCAATCGGGCACCACTGTTGAAAAAGAGATTATCTATCGCACCCTGGGCAAGACCGGATTGAAAATGCCCGTTGTCAGTATGGGAGTCGGGCCCTGCAACGACCCGCGGGTGGTCCAGGCCTGTTATGAAATCGGCATGCGTCACTTCGAAACTGCTGCCGGGTACGCATTCGGCAGAAACGAGCAGATATTGGCCGGTGGCTTGCACAAGCTGGGAGTGCGCGACAAAGTGTTTATCACAACCAAAACGCTTGATGCAGGCCAACGCCGCGGCCTCACTACTGGAGAGCAGTACAGCAAGAGGCTGATCGAGACGTTTGAGGGCAGCCTTAGACGCCTCAGAACCGACTACGTCGATATACTCCTGATTCATGGCGTTGGTGACGCCGATACCGTCGCCAATGAAGCGATTATCAACACCCTACTGGAATTGAAGAAGGCAGGCAAGACACGCTCCATAGGAATATCTACGCATGGCAACATGGCCGCAGTCATAAACGAGGCGGTTCGGGTCGGATCCTATGATGTCATCCAGACCTCTTTCAACTTCACCCTGGCCGACGATACGGAGTTGCTAACCGCCATAGAGAACGCGGCATCGAAGGGCATCGGCATCATCGCAATGAAAACTCAGGCCGGAGGGGCCAATTTCCCGAATCCAGACACTCTCAGACAGTACGACTCCGTCACCGTAAACTCAGCCGCGCTCAAGTGGGTCTTACGTAATGAGAGCGTCACGACCTCAGTGCCGGCTATCCCGGATTATGAAATAATGCGTGCCGCTTTCGCTATGGCCAGAGACCTGGAGTACACCGAAGCAGAAAAGAACTTTCTCTCCGACAACAGCATTAAGTTGAGTATGGGTTTCTGTCGCCAGTGTCGTGGTTGCCTGGCCACCTGCCCGCACAATGCTGATGTCCCCACTCTGATGCGTACTCATATGTATGCTACCCAGTACGGCAGTCTCCAGTTCGCTCGATCTGCTCTGGATGAAATCGAGACGGGTCGCGGGCTCCAGGTCTGCACCAACTGTACAGAGTGCTCGGCCAGGTGCTCCAACTCGGTAGACATCCCGCGTAAAATCGAGGATCTCAAGCTCATTTACTCGTAGAACGCGGAAAAGACCAGACAAACATACTCGGGAGCTTCCTGACTTCGCAGGAGGCTCCCGATTTCAATTCGGACGGACTATTTTCCAGCCATTACCTCGGCCATGGCATCCATGGCAGCCTGATATAGCGAGGTGGAGTATTCCACAAGCCTCCCACCTGCGGCCGCTTTGTCAGCAGCATACAACACGCGAAGTTTAGACTCGAAACCTGCCTGCATATCGTGGGCACGCCCCTCCAAGGCTCTTATCTTTTCCTGAATCGTAGCCAGGCGGTCGTGAAAGTCATTATCTATATGATAGTGAAAATTGGAGAAAGTCCAAAATGCCTGACCGGGATCTGCTACGAACGGAGACTGCAGCCGGGTGTCAAACGTCTCTTCATCCGGAGCCTCCGGAAATCCGGCATAGCCGGCCGGAAATCTGTCGGCACCAAAATAGAAAGGCAGATAAAACGAGGTACACGGCGAGCCCAGGCAGACCCAGTAGGTGATACCAAGATCCAGGGGCATTTCCCGACGCAGTTGAACCACAAATGAAGTTCGCGTGTCATCCCGGCATATTGAGCGATAAGTGCGATGATGCGAGCATTCTTCCTGTGTCTCAGCTTCATATAGCTCTGTCCCATCATAATGATCGCGCAGCACCCTCTTGAGAGCCGCGACATCGATCTTCCCTTTCGGAACTACCGAGAACGGCAACACATCGGTCAGAGAAATGGAGTCTGCTGCTATAAACCTGAGCGCCGCCCAGTGCCGACCGACGTTGCCCGGATGACACGCTGCCCCCGAATCCGCATACGCTTTCGCAAAATCGAATTCGCCGTCGGCGGCAGGATCATACCAGCCTCTGGCCACGGCATAGTCGATAATATCCGACGATCCAAGATAATTCACAGTGTCAGACAGGTCGATGTAACGCACCGTGTATGTATTGGCAATGGCTGCAACGTGATCGTCCGGCACCCGCTTAGCCATCCAGTGCTTCCCGTTGACAGCACAGAACAACCAGCCCTCGTCCGGATCACAGATAACATAGGTGCGCCCGGAGCCATCATAGCCGAAGCGCTCGATCAGACCACCGGCGATGTGCACTCCCTCACGGGCCGATCGTGCGCGCTGTGCCACCAGCGCCCGCAGCATGTAGGAGATACCTCCATCCGTCAACTCGGGGCTGTCCTCCCGTGACGGACAGGCATCCGATGCAATACTCACTCCGAATTCATTGATGTAGCTATCAGAGAATAGAAAACCGGGAATCTCGTAGTGTATGTAAGAGTACGTCTCTCCGACCTGATCGAGCTCACCGCCATTGAGGAGAACTACCTTATCGCCGGGTGAGTAGGCCTTCCGCGGGACCTTGTAATGGTTCACGACGCAGGGAGGACCGTCATCCTCGTTGTGAGCCATAATGACATATCCGTCCGCTGAAGCATCCTTCCCGACTGCAATGGAAAAGCAGTTTTCGGCCTCCCCCGCACCGGTCACCGGCTCTCCAAAAGTGATTCCACAGATCAGCGTCAGAATAAGAGCTTTCTTTACCTTCATCACACTTGCTCCATAGTTAATGATCCCGCCCGGGTCATGCCCAGAGGTTCTCAGGATACATTCCCTCGTCAACCAGTCTCCTGAGGCGGTTTGCCGCTGCCGTCTTATCATCCTTATAGGTCATTCCAAACCAGACCTCCGTGCTGTCGAGCATCGCCACTCTGATCAGTCCGTTCTGAATCAGCTCATTGACCACCGACGGAATATACAGCTCTGCCCTGATATCGTGAGAATGCTCCTTCGCGAAGCGGGCGAAAGCCTCCTCGAAAAACTCGAATACGGAAGGATAAAATCCCCACATGTTCATCGATACGGATTCCTGTCCTGTGAGGGCTATCTGCTGGCCATCACCGGTGCGATAGTGAATTCCATGATTGTCCCGCTCGATCTCTGTTCGTTCCACCACGGATTTAAGATCCCCCTTGGAGTCGACCTCGCATACTCCGCGTGATACGGATCCGAAATCGGAGAGTGTCTTGCTCAATTCATAACCCACGACGCAGTAGACATCCCCGTCACCTGCCTCTGAACTAAGGAATTCTGCCACCATTCGGTAGGACTGAGGGCCGTAGAAGTCATCCGCATTAATCACTGCAAACGGCTCCTTCACCACCCCGCCTGAGACCAGGACTGCATGCGCAGTACCCCATGGCTTAGAGCGGTCGGACGGTACCGCAATGCCGTCAGGAACCATGTGGATCTCCTGCCTGACGTACTCGGTCCTGATCCTCCCCCGCAACCTGGCATCAAAATGACTGACAATCTGGTCCTCGAACTCTTCGCGAATAACAAACACAACTTTGCCGAACCCGGCTCGGATTGCATCGAATATGGAATAATCGATAATCGCCTCACCCCCGGGCCCGACACCGTCCAATTGCTTGAGCCCCCCGTAGCGACTGCCAATTCCGGCTGCCAGGATCACTAAAGTCGGCTTCATCTATCGCGTCTTTTCTATGCTCGTTTTGACTCAGGCACAATTTATCGGTTGCGGAACCCGTGACAAGCCTTTTCTCGTCGGATCCGGCTTTTCAACGTCGGACTCTTTTCCGGGGATCAAAAATCCGCTGTAGCCTGTTCTATGGATATGCGGCAAACAATTGACAGGCAGATCCTTTGACGCAATATTGTCCCATATCGGATTGTGATTATGAAGAGAGGATACCATGAGCATTTTTGAACAGGCCATGAAGATGGAGACCGATGGTCGGGAATACTATCTCGAACATGCCGAGAAGCAGCAGAACACGGCTCTCAAAGCGATTCTGCTGGAGCTGGCCGATGATGAGCTGAGGCACTATAACATGTTCAAGGCCATGCGAGATGGCGCTCCTGCTGAATACCGCACTGATGAGAAGACCAAAATAATCTCGTCGATCAAGACTGTTTTCGAACAGATGAGGGCAGAGAACCCCGATCTCAGCATACCTGCAGAGGCAAAGGCCATCTGGGAACATGCCCTGGAAGTGGAGAAGAGATCTGAGCAGTTCTACCGTGACAAAACTGCTGACATATCAGATGAAAAACAGATCGCCATCCTCAACACGATAGCAGACGAAGAGCATAAGCACTGGCTGACCATTGAGAATGTCATCCAGTTTCTTGATCAGCCCAAACGATGGCTGGAGGATGCTGAGTGGTCCAACCTTGAGGATTACTAGAGGTTTCCGCCCGGCGAAACGGTCACTCCAGAGACACCAGCTTCCTTAGACTGGCTACCTCGGTTGTCGAAAGATATCGCCACTGGCCGGTCCTCAGTCCTTTCAGAGTAATACCGGCAAACTCGACCCTGACTAGTACCAGAACCGCGTGCCCAACCTTGGCGCAGAGTTGCTTCACCTCCCGCTTTCGCCCCTCCATCAGCACCAACCTTACGCGCGAGGTTCTTTGATTCATCCCCAGTATACTGACCTGCGCTGCTCTGCCGGTTTTTCCGTCATCCAGCTTGATCCCTTTGCGGATCGCGGCCGCGTCAACCGCTGTAAACCGTCCCGCCACCTTTACCTCGTAGATCCTGGTTACTCGATACTTCGGATGGGCCAGTCGATAAGCCAGGTCGCCGTCGTTAGTCAGAATGAGGACGCCTTGGGCATCATAGTCCAGACGTCCCACCGGGTAGACCCTTTGCTCGATACTCTTGAGCAGATGTCGGACAGTTTTGCGCTTGAACGGATCATGTAAGGTTGTCATTACGTTTCGCGGCTTGTTCAGAGCGACATATATTTGTTCCTTGACCGGATGTACCTCAATCCCGCCCACCATAACCACGTCCCGGGTTTCATCCACCATGACGCCCGGTTTCTCTACCGTGATGCCGTTAACGGTGACCTGCCCGTCGCTTATCATAACATCAGCCCCGCGGCGCGAGGTTACGCCGCATATTGAAAGATACTTGTTTATCCGGATCACTGCTGTCTTTCCGGGCTGAGCTGCTCACTCATATTTGACGGTCAATCCCATGAATCGATCCGGGATCAATCCGTCGAGCCGCCGTGCTCGTCCGGGACCGTGTGCTCTTGCTCGACCGCTACCTGTTCGGTCTCAGTTGAAGCAGCTTTTTTCAAGACCATTTTATGTGATGTCGATACGGACGCCGCTGTGGTCGCCTCCGCCGGGTCGCCGTCTGGTTCTTTATCTACATCCTCGGCTCCCTCCGCGATGCGCCTCCGGCGCTCAGGGTCAAAGGTACCGTCCGCCACGTTAAGTTTTTCCAGCCCGTCAGCCACAGGAAGCGCACTCAACTCGAGTTCTGTTTGTGATCTGGCTTCCTGAGCCGCGATCAACTCCTCGATCTCGGTCATCTTGGGTAAATCGCCCAGCGAATTCAAACCGAAGAACTTGAGGAATTCATCGCTGGTGCCGTATTGCAGTGGCCTGCCGACCGTGCGGGCTCGGCCGGTGATCCTGATCATCCCCTTCTCCAGAAGGTTCTGCACGACGCTGTCGGTCGCTACACCGCGTACGTGTTCGATCTCGGACTTGGTTACCGGCTGACGGTAGGCCACAATGGCAATCGTTTCCAGTGCTGCGCGGGTGAGCCTGAGGCGACGGCGGCGTGACAGTAGCTCTTGCACGAAATCGACGTACTCAGGCAGTATGTAATGCTGATAACCTCCGGATATCTCTCGGATCCGAAAGGATGAACCGGTTTCAGCATACCTGTTGTTCAGCTCGGTCACGGCTGATGCAACCCTGCTGGGTGAGGCCTCACCCACAACCTTCGATATGCGGCGGGCCGGTATCGGTTCCGGTGACGCGAGTATCATTGCCTCGATGGTTGAATCGATGTATGCCTTGTCCATCATCTTGCTTTTACCTGTCCCTCCGATGTTGAAACCTCTGGCTCTTCAATCTCCGGTGCCGGATCATCGAATTTCTCTCCACGATATACCCGCACTTCGCTGAAAAGACCAGTCTGCTGAATCCGGAGCCGCCTGGTCCTGGCCAGTTCCAGAATGGCAATAAACGTTACCACTGCCACCAGCCTGCGAGGCGTATCGGCAATCAGTTGCGCGAACGTGATGCCGTCTCGGGCACCCACTGCCGCCACGATAATCCTGATTCGATCTTCAATCGCGATTCGTTCGATGTTGACCTCGTGGGCCAGCTCATGCTGTCTCGTCGAGAGCACGTCGTGAAAGGCTGTCAACATATCATACATGGTTGTAGCCGGCAAGAATTCGGTACTGCCGGCTGTCCTGGCAACCGGCGACGCCGGCACATATACCTTTTCTTCCTCCAGAGCTCTTTCGCGCAGCATATCACCGGCTTCCTTGAACTTCCGATACTCGACCAGAGCCATGATTAGCTCTTCCCGCGGGTCGGGCTCGTCCAATTCCATATCATCGCGCGGCAAAAGCAGCCTTGTCTTGATGCGGATCAGGGTCGCTGCCATCAGGACGAATTCGCCAGCCACCTCAAGATTGAGAGTTTTCATCATCTCGACATATCGCAAATACTGGTTGGTTATCCGCGCGATGGGGATGTCGTAGATTTCGACCTCCTCTTTCCTGATCAGATAGAGCAGCAGGTCCATCGGCCCGCTGAACACCTCGAGGTCGACCTGATAACCGCCCGGTCTGGATTCAATAATCGCTTCCGTCATCTCTTCTTGTACCTGTAATCTGTTTTCATGGCCCGACGCACCTTGTCCATCACGCTCTGTGCACGCTGGGTGGCCCGGTCCCGGCCGGTGGCCAGAACGTCCCAGACATAATCGGGCTGCTTGACCAGTTCGGCCCGCCGATCCCTTATCGGACGCAGGGCCACGTTTAAATTCTCCGTTGCCTGTTTCTTGCAGTCGACGCATCCCAACTCGCCCGTCCGGCACGGCGGCGCAATTTTGTCCGCAGCATCTGCCGTATACAATTGATGCAGCAGGTAAATCGGACACCCCTCGGGCGTCCCGGGATCACCCTTGCGGACTTTCTTCGGGTCCGTGTAATACGACTTGATCCTTTTCTCTGTCTCTTTTTCGGTGAAATCAATCGGTATATGATTGTTCAGCGATTTCGACATTTTCCGGTTGTCCGAGCCGAGAATCAGTGGAATCGGCGTGAACAACGGCTCCGGCTCGACAAACACTTTCCGATAGGTCTGGTTGAAACGGATGGCCAGGTCCTTGGCCAGCCAGATATGTTTCTCCTGGTCCTTTCCTACCGGGACTTTGTGCGCGTTGTAAATGCAGATGTCCGCCGCCTGAAGCACCGGATAGCCGAGGAAACCATACGAATCCAGACTGAGATCGTCTTTCTTCTCACGATAGGTGGGCAGACGAGTTAATGTCGGCACTGTTATCAGCATCGAAAAGATCAGGTGCAACTCGGCATGTTCTTTGACCTCCGATTGCACGAAGATGGCGCACTTTTCGGGATCCAGCCCAGCCGCCATGAAATCAACCGCCATGGCAAACACCGACTCCTTCAACTCGGACGTGTCGGCGTAGACTTCGGTCAGCGAATGCCAGTCGACGATACAGCAATACATCCAGTACTCATCCTGAAGGCGTACCCAGTTACGAAGGGCGCCCTCGAGGTTTCCCAGATGCAGCTTCCCGGTGGGCTGCATGCCGCTGAGGATTGTTTCTTTCCTTGCCTTGTCGTTCATCGATGCAACTTCACAATCAGGCACTGAGCCTACTTCTAATAACCCGCCAAATCAACAAAAAACCTGGCCACTACATTCAGGTAGAATAACCAGTTGTATCTATTTACGACAAAACTGATTACAAATCAATGGAAATTGTAACGGGTTTATTACCGGACAACATAGCGTGTTAGGAAAGGTACTCACGTACCATGGGACGAGGTATGAATCTGCCTCCCCCCTGTGTCTAATCCATGAAGAGGTACTGCCGCCATCGATGATCCGGATCGGTAACGTGACGCTGGATCAGGGTTATGTGGGTGGGACGGACCGGCTTCTTGATCAGTTTCATATTGGCTTCGAGCGGCGTACGGTCACCCTTCTTGTTGTTGCACCGCACACAGGCACAGACCATGTTCTCCCAGACATCCTTGCCCGTGCGGGTGCGGGGGATGACATGGTCGACCGTCATCGCCCCCTTGGTGGCCCCACAATACTGGCAGCGGTGCTTGTCCCGCATGATGATATTCTTGCGCGTCAGCATAATCCGCTTGAACGGCACCCGCCGGTACTGCCACAGCCTGACCACCGACGGCAGCGAGAAACTCTGCGAGACAGTACGTATCTTGAGCCCGTCGTTGGCCTCGATCATCTCGGCTTTCCCCTGGAACATGAGCACAATGGCCCGCTTTGCCGAGCAGATCGACAGCGGTTCGTAGTTCTGGTTGAGAAGCAGGACACTCTTGTCGACGACTGAGCCATTCATGTCTGAATCCGTTCTATCCCTGATACAACCTTCTCAACCCGATGGTTCTCGTGAGTATTTCATCGGCGCGTGATGAGACACCCCACCATCGACCGGCGGGCACTCACGCCGCCACCGATCATATTAACATAAAGTTAGATTGATTTCTCGATCTGTCAATAAGAAATCCAGCGAGCGCTGTCCCTGCATTCCAGACGCCCTGCCATCGCCGGGTGGCCCATCCACTTGCCGGTGGGTGTCTCCCGGGTGACCCATCCGCGCGCGGGTGGGTTTCTCGCTGCACCCCTGGGTAGCATCTCAAGCTTTGTCAGCAATGATGGTTGGCTTCACCCCTCGAAAAAGAAACCCACCATGGAATAGTGGACCATACGGCGCAAGGGGAACATCATGTTGAAACCACTGGGGTTTCGACCTGGTCGTCGTCCTGAGCGGAGTCGAAGGGCGACGATCTCGCACAAGTTGGGTCGAGCGGGTCCGTCTCCGGACCCGCCAGAACACGCTACAGGCATGCCGCGGGAGGCCCATAGCTGATGAAGAGGTAGTCTATCAGTTTTGTCAGGTCACCTATATCAACCGGGTCGGCACCGTCAACGTTGGCCTCCTTCGGACAACAGATCGGACTATAAGATATGAAGAGGAAATCTATAAGCCTCGTGAGATCGCCGATGTCGACAACCTCACCCGGATCACAATCGACATTGCCGGTTATGTCAACGCAGCAGCAGGCATCTCCAACGCCGTTACTGTCTGTGTCGACCTGGCCCGGGTTACTGATAGTCGGACAGTTGTCGAGATCGCAGGTATTGACCGGGAATCCGGGATTGCCGTATCCATCCCCGTCGGTGTCGGTGCAGACGTCACAACTGTCGCCGGCACCGTCTGCGTCACTATCCTCCTGGTCGGGGTTGTAGATTGCCGGGCAATTGTCACACGCATCCCCATGACTGTCCGAATCCGAATTTACCTGACTGGTGTTCGCATCCGCAGGGCAATTATCACAATTATCCAAGCTTCCATCTCCGTCAGTATCCAGATAATCCTGCACGTTCAGCAGTACGGAGGCGCTGCTGGAACCGATATTTGCGACTGCCAGATCGCTGGCGTTATCACCATTAAGATCGGTTGAATGGACTGAATTGGGTAAAGATTCGGTCTCGTAGTTTACCGCCGTAGCAAAGGTCGCATCGCCATTGTTTAGCAGGATAGAAACGTTGTTACTCTCATAATTTGCTGCCGCCAGATCAATGTCGCAATCCCCGTCAAAGTCGGCGCAGAAAACTGAACGGGGACTGGTCCCAACGCCGTGATGGACAACCCATGCAAATGTCCCGTCCCCGTTATTGAGCAGGGTGGAGACAACAGTGGAACTCTGATTCGCCACGGCCAGATCATTGTCGCCGTCCCCGTCAAGGTCGGCTGAAAAAACTGAGGAGGGATCATTCCCGGCTGCATAATTGGCGGCCGGGGCAAATGTCGCGTCGCC
>CP070824.1:2323499-2351839 GCA_020344395.1 Candidatus Zixiibacteriota bacterium
GTCCTCAACTACGCAGGTAATAACAGGGGACTGCTCAAGATACTGCCGGTCTTTAATTACCATCGTTGAGTACTGACTTTCGCACGTACACGGTCCCGCTGCCACCGCCGCTGTGGGGTTTGACCATGGGTCTACCGTGCTACCATGTCTTCTCAGATGTAATCCCCCGGTATCCACTGTGAATGTGGCGAAAACCGGACAATCATGTCGCAACGTAAGAACAGACAATCACCTAATCGGCCACATCCGTCTCCGATTTTTCCGATGGCGATGCAACCGGGTGCTGCAATCTCTCCAGATGAAGTTGAATCTGCCCCAGCTCGCCGCGAGATTTTTCGAGCCCGGCCGACAGGGCCCGGAGCGAACCTTCCATACGTTCCTGGATACGCTCGAGACGTCGGGAAACCTCGGTCATGTCAGCAAGCCCGTCGGCCAGCCATTTCTCCCCGCGGGCCAGCGAAGCCTGAGCCAGATTCAGCCCCGAGTAGATGGCCGAGACCGAGGCCAGAAACCCGTAGAGATGTCCCGGAGAACTGGGAATGACGTTTTTCGACAGAGCATAATCAAACCCGGTCGCGTCCTCGCCGGCCACCAGTTGATAGTACACGGCTTCGGCCGGAATGTACATCACGGCGAAATCCGTGGTGTTTTTATCCGGTTTGATGTACTTCGAACCGATAGCGTCCAGGTGACGTTTAAGAGTCTGAACAAATTCCTTCTGGAGGCCAGTATCATCGGGCTGTGTCATCAGCCGCTGCCACGCTTCCATTGGAAATTTGGCATCGACGGGCAGCAGCCTGTCGCCAAGCTTGATTACAGCGTCAACGCGAGTCCCATCGGAAAACCGATATTGAGTCTCATACAGAGACCGTGGAAGGATCTGGGACAGCAGATTCTCCAGCAGTATTTCACCGACCTTCCCCCGCGCCTGCGGCGGACGCAGCAGTTCGGAAAGTGACTGAATGTTGCGCCCGACCGACTCGATGCTATCCGCTTTTTGGGACAACTGGCCAAGCTGATTCTCGATCTCTCCGAACACCGCCATGCGCTTGTCAAGACTGGAACTGCTCTCGGCAAGGCGTTCGTTGATGATCTGATTGGCCGTATCAATGGAGTTTCTCAGAGCCAGCAGAGATTCCGCCTGCTTGCTGATCAATTCCGCCTTCAGCAACTCAATCGACGAGTGTAGAGAAGGTGCGTCAGCATCCCTGCTCCCTTTCCTCATCAGTCTGACGAGCCAGATTATCACTGCCACGTTGGTAAGACAGAACAGCGCTATCAGGATGGTCAGCCAGTCAATCATGGCACCTTCATTCGGGAAGATGTACGAACTCCTCTTTCGCAAAATCCAGATTACCGACCAGGTGACGTCGGAACCTGATAGCCAGCGACCGGGCTTCCGGGTCGTAGTATTCTTCGGACGGGGATATATCATGAATGTACTTGGCAAGTAACCGACTCGTTACATAATCGTACAGCCCCGCCTCGTTCTTGTCGTAACGAATGGCATAGCGGAAGCCTTCGAATTCGCGCTCTGTCCCAAATTGTTCCTCGTAAAGTTCGGAGCGAACACCCTCGAGGCCATCTTCCCTGCCGAAGAACAGACTCCCCTGGGCCCCCGAAGAATCGGTCACAAATACAAAACCCAGCCAATCGTCATCTTGAAACAGCGAATAGCCATCCCCGGAGACGACGGGTGCATCTGCTGCCGGCCTGCCTGGGACAGCCGCCCGGCGGTCGAGCCGGTCAAGCATATATGCTTCGAACTTATTGACAAGCGCCGGCCAGTCGGTCGTTCCGGAAAAATCGGTGAAGACAGCCTTGATCTGATCCGATTCGAGCTTGTTTATTTCGTCGATGGAACCGGACAACTCGAGATACAAATCAAAAAAGCGCTCAAGTCCCAGATGGTCAATCAAGAAAGTCACCCAGAGGCCCACTACCGGATAAGATATATCGGCTCCGACCGTTTCATGAAATCCCTTCCGGGTCAGAATGGAGTCAAGCTCCACCAGTTTCTCGCGGTGCAGAAATAACGCCAGGTCAAGCAGTGCTTCCACGTCCTTCCCCCACCGTCCGCCGAATGCAACGGCTGTTCCCTCACGAACTATCGGCAGGGTGTAGAGAGGAGGTTTCCTGAGCTTGATATTCACCAAAAGGTGGGCAAGCTCGTGAAGGTGCGGAAATGACGCCGATATGATATCGCTCGAAGCCAGGTCGGCAGTGCCGCGCGTGGAATGACCGGTAATCTCCTTGACCTGTTCGTCCGAGTTGCAGTAGAAGAACTCTATCTTCTTTGCAGCGATCATTTCGACGGTCGAGTCCCCGATTTGGATATCGCCGACCAGCTTTTCGAAAAGATGATCGGCTGCTTGAAGCCGGCCCGCATAAACGTATGGCTTTCGATCGGGATCGACATGTACTCGAAAGTACCTGGACTCGACTATATCCCAGTTCCTCGCAAAATAATCCTGTGCATAAGTGAGGAAATACCAATCGCCCGATTTCACCATGTAGTAGTTGTGCTCGACAAGATCCGAGTTGACAATCGAGCTGTAAAGCAAGCGAACGTAACCGTCCTCCAGGTCTTCGTGCTTGCGGGCGGTCCGAGCCAGGTTTCCGAGCATCAGATCAGGGTTGCGCCCTACCGGCGAAACACAGTCAATCTTTAAGGGAGCACCGGTAAACTCTATGCCGAAACGCCGTGATCGTTCCTGCGCCTGATCGGTCCACATGAGTTCGGCCGTCTCAATGTTATAGGTGGCCAGCATCTCGAAGTATTCTCCCATGACCTGGACAGCTTTCTCGAATTGAGCCTGACCCAGCGCGGGCGAAGCGAGAAACAGCAGGACCGTTGCTACCTGGCAAAAACGGATACGCACAAGACCTTCCTGGGGTTTTCTGTTATACATGTATGGTTTCCAATGATATGACCTGTGCTCGAAGAAGTCCAGTCGTAAAAAAAGGCCCCGCTGAACGGGGCCTTAAGAAGCGGATACAACATTCATCAGAACGTGAATCCAACCGAAAATTTCTGTGTGTCCTGAAGTCGGCCGAATTCCTGCCAGGAGTAGTCCACCGTAAGAGAAACATCGTTGCCGAGAGAGGTTACAACACCACCGCCCAGGGAGAACGTCTCTTCGTCGGCGTTGAGTTTGTATCCGCTGCGCAGGAAGAACTGCTCATCAAAGGAATATTCGGCGCCGACTGCACCTTGACGCAGGTTGTCATTGGGGTGTTTCATTTCAGTGGTCAGGGTTAGCAGCGACTTTGGTCCGACCTCGACGTCATAAGCCACGCCGACTCGGAATACCATCGGCAGATCGTATGGAGTGGTCTTGTACTGGCTTACATAGTCTACATCGGTAGTGGTCTCGACCTCCGGACCGGTGAACTGTAACTCCGGTCCCATGTTTGAGATGCTCATGCCCAGCCGGAGGGAGCGATAGCCGGTATAGAGGAGGGTACCGAGGTCAAAGGCATAGCCCGCGGACCGGTCCTCATATATCTTTTCTCCGATGACTTTAGCCGCGACACCGAAGGAGAGCCGGGTTGTCAACCTGCGCGCAAAGCTCAGACCGACGGCATAGGAACCGGCGTCAAACCGTTCTCCTGTTCCCTCCGGCTGCTCTTTTGTCCTGACTTCCTGCTCGTCCATGGAAAGCACCATCACCGAGGCACCTACCACGCCCACGCCCTCGAACCGTCTGGCCATGCCGACATAGTTCAGATCGATGTCCAGCAGCCAGTTGACCCGCGTAAAGCTGATCGCAGCATTCTCGATATTGGCCAGTCCGGCCGGATTCCAGTACATCGAATAGACATCATTGGCTACCGCTACGGAGGCTTCTCCCATGGCCTGATACCTGGAGCCGACGCCTATCTTGAGAAACTGAGCCCCGACCGTGCCGGCGCCAGTATGATCGGCCAGAGCTGGTCCGGCAATCATTATGACTGTTATGAACGAAATAATGGTCTTCACGTCTGGATTCCTTCTCACTACAGGATTACGGCGAAACGCCCTACATGCTCGCCGTAGGGCGATTCAACGTGATAGATATAGATGCCCGAGGCCACCTGCCTGTTCTCACTTGAACGCAGATCCCAGTTCACGGCACCTGTGTTGTCTGGCTCAAGGGTGGTTACCAGATCACCGGTCAGAGTATAGATGCGGATCTTGCAGTCGGCCGGAATGTTCTCAAAAGAAATATGATGGGCAAAGGAACCCACCAGCGTCGTATCAGGTGCCTGTTCCTTGTGCGCCAGGTACGGGTTCGGTACGACCCTGATGCTGCCCATGTTCGCCGTGGCGGAAGCTGCGTTTATGCCATCAGAGGTGAACGTGAACTCATCGTCGGGGGAGTTCAGAGCCGGGCCCTGAATCGTAAATACATCGCCGTCCACCGGGTTCCAGAGAACATAATCGAATCCGAAAAACCAGCTGAAGTATTCCGGATAGTAGGTGAAGGGATCTGTGACGGGGTCATAAGGGTAGTTGACAATCGTTACCAAGTCCCAGGAGTCCCAGGCGCCGTCGAGACCAAAGTCATAAACAACCGCGGCCACCCGCTCGTTGGTGGTGGCGTTCCAGACCTCGAACGGCAGGTTCCAGGCCATCCCGAGTCCGGCTGTATCGTTAATGGCACTCGCGTTGGTTACGTTCCCCGTGAAACGCAACTCGTAGGTGCAGCGGTAGTTGGCATCGCTGACCAACGTATCATCGAAGTACCCGGTCATGGTGCCCAGGAACCAGCCTTCGGCGATGGCAATGGTTGCCTCCGTACCGCCTAGAGCCGTTTGCTCCATGAGGATCGGGTCACGATCGGGATTAGTGACGACAACCCGTATGCCTTCCACAACCTCGTACAGCCCAGGATCACCGGACTCTCTCAACTGATCAAGAAGAAGTGTATCGCCGGTGGTCTCGTTAAGAAGATGCCAGAAGGTGCGTTCCGGGCGATCTTCAAAGACGACTCGATAAGTTGTGCCCGACGCTACGCTGTTATCGTCAAACACCGTAGGCACCACCGTGCCCGCGGACGGACTTGCGGTGCCGTTGTAGATGTGTTGCACCGTACCCGCAGCATCATAGTAGCCGAGCGGTTCTGTACGAGGAATCACTGAGACCACATTGACCACGCTGCCGGCTGTGCCGAAACCAGATTGGAGCGGCTCGACGCCTGTGGCGCTGGCTCCGCTGTCTATAGCCACCAGCGCGTACCAGTACTCGAAATCATTATAAACACCGGTGTCCACAAAACTGCGCGGGATCGGATCGCCGGGCGCGTTAACGTAGAATTCTGCCAGCCTGCAATAGTCCACACCGAGGCAGGTGTTTGTGTTGGTGTAGTCGACGGCCCCCCAGGTGAATCCCTGATCCCCGCTCCGGTATAGTTTGTAGCCAGCAAAATCAGTTTCACCGCTGAGCGGGTCAATCGCTGATTCCGCGACATCATTCCAGTACAAATACACTTTTCCGTCACCGGGAGCAGCACTCAGGGTCGGTGTCGTCGGTGGCTGTGGGCCTACAAAATAGTTGTCATAAAGCTGCTGGGCCAGGTCAGCATTGTTCCGGAAATCCAGCGAATCGCTGCCCGCAACAAGGGCGTACACGACCCGAACAGTCTTGCCTGCAAGCAGATCAATCCCGCGGGTACACTGAATATAGTACTGATCGTCAGGTGGCAGTCCGGGGTCAAAGCCGGCCGAGTCTATGAACTCAAACATGCCGACATCATCACTTGGAACCTGCGCCCACAGACCGGTCCTGAAACCGGTCATGCCGATGCCATCCGGCGTTTCCAGGTACTTGGTTCCCATGATCCCGGTGGCGCTCTGCCAACCTTCATCATAACCGTCTTCGTCATATGTCCAGGCCAGGTTGGCAGCCGAATCATATGCCACGAGGTCCCCGAGACGACCGTTTTCCCCGGTACCGTCGGGCCCGCCGACATCAAGGTCGACATACAGACCAAAAGCAAAATCGCTGTAATCAGTGGCTGACGTATTGGTGATTTCAATAATCACAAACATGAAATCTTCATTGTAGCAGTAGTTCCATTGCAGGATTGTATGAGTCAGTTCCAGACCCATGAGGGATGTCCCCTGGGCGGCGTCATTGAAACGAAAGTGCGATTCCTGGACCGATATCGGCCCGCCCGGATAAAAGACCGAATCCCTCGGGTTGTAGTTGACAGTGTACACCCAGTCAGCCGAGTCGGCATTCCAGATCCTCCAGCCGTTAGCCGGATTGCCGTTACCCAGACCGGTCGTATCGGCCGGATTGTAGTCGTAATACCTGGTCGTGTCGGTTGAGAGCAGAATCTTCTGCGTCAACACACTCGATATCAGTGAGGGCATTCCCTGAAAATCATCGTATGAATTGGCCACCAGAGTATCAGGGCCGCTGACCGCGCCCATCCAGTACTTGAGCTCGCCGATGTAGTCATGATCCGAGTTCCGGGGCCATTCGGCCGATGGCTCGCCGTACCATTGATAGCCACCAATGTATCCCCAGTTGTCAACGGTGGTGACGATGTTGCCGTGGTCGTGCGTAATCTGGTCTATAGTGTTGGGCGAGGGGCTAAGTTCGGGGCCAGTACCTTGATTCGTGCTCAGCCGTGGATTGAGCGCCCACGGAGGTAATGCCTGAACCGACCCGACGACCAGGACGGCCGACAGGGCCAGAACGGTTATGCCTAGAGTATGTCTATGGTTTTTCATTCTGCGCTCCACTAAAAGCTTAGCTGAAATCCGGTCCTGATTGCGCGCGGAGGCGAGAAGTGCTCCGGGTCGTAATCGTAGAGCCGGTCGGCGGTATCGATTACATCCTGACTTGCAGTCAGGCCTGTTGGGGCGGGAACACCATCATCATCCGGCAGACCGGTACGCAAGTAGACATCCAGGACATTGCGCTCGTTGAACAGATTGTCGACCTCCACGAAGAAGGTGAGAACATTGCCGGAAGCGATCCGGAAATGCTTGCTGAAGCGCATGTCAACAGTGAAATGAGACGGCAGTCGTCCCTCGTTGCGCTCACCCAGCCGGTTACCGTTGGCATCGGTCTTAGTGTACGGCAGACCGGAGCCGAAGTAGCCCACCAGCGAAAGCCCCCAGTGGCCGGGTATTCTCATACCCATCCAGTTCCCCTCCCAGGATTCTGGAAGTCTCCAATCAAGCGCCGCGGTCAGAGTATGGCGCTGATCGAAGTCCAGCGGGTACTCGGTAACCGGAAGAGCTGAATCGTCCGAGTTGAAAGCGTAATATGGCTCTAAGGGGTCTGATCCGTTCCCGGTTGCAATCATATAAGTGTAGGAAATGGAACCGCTGAAGAAGCCTCCCCCCGGAAGCTTCTCAAGTGACAGATCCACACCCTGAACTTTGCCGTAATCGTCGTTGGTGAACCAGGTGGGCATCACCGTCCCCACCGGCATTTGCCTGGTTGTAACCAGCTGTTCTATATCCTTGTAGTAGGCTGTGACATCGAGCCTCAAATCATCATCAATCAGGTGGTCAAGCCCCAACTCGTAAGAGGTTGTTTGTTCCGGGGTCAAGTCCGGATTACCCATCAGGGGGAGACCGGAGCTTATATCACCCTGGGGGTTGAAGTAAAGGTATCGAAACTTTGGTGTCTGATAGTAAACGCCGTAGTTGAAATGCATGACCGAGTTTTCCGATACGGGGAAGGACACTCCCAGCCTGGGAGCCAGGTGTGATTTCGGTTCCGAATCAGTATATTCCCAGGTGACCGGGTCTACCGGCCGGTTGTACCGCATGTCGGAATCCCGGTAAGACCAGCGTAGACCAGCGTTCACAATAACGTAGGCGTACTCAATTTTGTCCTGCAGGTAGGCTGACGCATAAATCGGCTGGCACGCAAAGGTCTCCGCGTAGGGCTTGGCATTGTAGAATTGTCTGAAGTCCTTGAAGATATCGTACTTTCGCGCTTCTACTCCGATCTTGACTTGATTTGCCTTGTTAACCTGCTGGACCAGGCCCGCGCTAACGGAGTTGTACTCGGTTCGACGAAGCAGGTACGTGGGATCAAAGTCATCACCTGAGGTAAATCCGAGGGCTTCATACGGATCCGTATAATCTAAATCCCAACCATAGTTGTCTTCATGTATCGTGCCATTATAATCGCCGTTGGCATCCTCGGAATACCCCTCCCAGTCAGTGTAGTGTACGTCCAGAAGGTGCCGCGGTGACCGGTAATGCTTCGTGTAGAAACGACTTACCGCTAACGAGAGAATCGTTCTCTCGTTGAAGTAGTAACTGCCTGACAGGCCGGCCAAGTACGCTCGTTCCTCATAGGCTGGAAGTCCGTCCAGATTGAAGTCGTATGAGATACCATTCACGTCTCTGTGCTCGAACAGATCGCCATCTTCAGTGACATACGTGAAGTTGCTCTTGAGCCTGAGGTTCGCTAAAGGCTGCATTGACAGCTTTGCGGCCCCGGTGTAACTGATTGACCAGTTATGGGGGAGATAGGTGTTGTTCCGTAGATACTCCCCGGATACAGCAAAGTTGTACTTCTTACCGTTCGTGCCTAACAGAGGTCCGGACAGATTGAACGCCAGCGCTCTGTTGCCGTGCCGTGACAGACCGTTGCCCCAGTCTCCCTGTTCAACGTCGTATAGGTAGGTGAACCCCTCATATGCCTCTATGGAGCCATGGTACTGGGCCCCGCCTTCACGGGTGACCGCATTTACCACGCCCGAGAGAGCCTCACCGTACTCAGCTCCAAAACCACCCGAGGAGAGCGACAGCTCTTCGAGAGCATGGGGCATGATTCTGATGCCGGCCGTTTGAACGAACGGATCCTGCACCGAAAAACCGTCGTAATAGTACGTAATCTGCCCGGATCGACCGCCTCTTATGTGTATCTCTTTGTTGCGGTCCTCCAATACACCCGGGTAGTGGCTCAGAATTCGTTCCACCGTGAGGGTGTTGGGCAGATCCTTGAGACGGTCACTGGTGAAGGTGATTTTCGACTCGGTCAAATCCCTCTTGATCGCCTGCTCTGAGGCATATACGACGACCGGATCACCGAGTTGATATGCAACCTGATCAAGGCCGAAATCAACCGGAGTGGTGAGATCGACAAGTATCCGTATATCCTTCTTGGTGACCATCTCGAAACCGACGTGGGTAACGATCAGATCGTACTTGCCGGCAGGTACGCTGATGATATAGTACTCACCGTCGTCGTCTGTTTTCGTGATCAGGCTGGTTCCCGCGACCCTGACCGTCGCGCCGATTAATGGTGCCCCCGTACCCGCGTCTTCGACCACCCCGGAAATCTTACCGGTCACACCTGCCCACGCCATATCACCGGCCAGGAGCAGGATGATTCCAAGTGTGGCCGCAAAACTTATTCTTGACAGTTTCTTCAAGGTTGTCTCTCCGCTTCTTCTGTAGGTTCCCGCCGATCCGCTTTAACAGCGAAGAACACGGCATTTGAGTTTATGGACTGACTCTACTCCTATATCGACATAATGAATGATTTCTTAAGGGCAGCATCCGCCCCGATCACTGATCTATCTCATCGACCGGCATCAAGAATTACCGGCGTGGGCCCGATACTTATGGGATAGATCGGCGAAGCTGCGCCCGCCAGCGGATGCGGCTTGCTACTGAGATACGGACTGCATGGACGAGCTACTTGGTGTGGTAAATTTAGGTTGTAATATTATCTTAAGGCGTTTATCAGCAGTCGTTTGCCCGCTCCTGGCTTGCGCGCTTCTGACCGACGGGCTTCGCGCACAGACCGTGGCCGTCCTGACCTCAGACAGCCTTATTTCCACCTCACGTACCGTGAGCGGTGCTCGCGGAATGATCCGCAATAAGCTTCCAAACACGGGTTTTCGCCACTTCCTTCTATCGCCTGACAAACCGAGCTACGATCGCCAGGTAGATTCCGTCAGAGACATCCGTCCTGATCTGATTCTCGCAGTCGGCAGCCGGGCTACCGAGATCGCCAAAGCGCATTTCCGCGAGACGCCGATAGTCTTTTCGTCGGTACTGTATCCGGTGCTATCCGGGTACGTGAAATCACTGGCCCGCCCCGGGGGCAACATCACCGGGGCATCGCTTAATATCCCGGTCGATATCCAGTTTCGTAATTTTACCCGAATCATCCCCGGCCTGAAAAACGTGGGGCTGTTGTACTCAGGCAACACAGCGGCGCTGATCCCCCCATCCCGAATCGTGGCAAAACAGCTGGGGCTCAACCTGATAGCTGTTGAGGTCAACGATCAGAAAATGCTCCCTGCTGCTCTGGATTCGCTGACCACAACCTGCGACGGCATCTGGTCAGTGGCCGACCCCAACCTGTTTTCGCCGCAATCCACACGCTTCATACTCCTGCAGGCGATTCGGCGAGGCATTCCCTTTATGGGTTTCTCGCGAAACGTGGTTGAGTCCGGGGCTCTTTTTGCTCTCGACTTTGACTACAAGGCGGTGGGGCGGCAGGCCGGAAAGACAGCCTGCCGCATTCTCGAAGGAACCGATCCCGGCAAGATCCCCGTCACCTCTCCCGATGTCATATGGTTCCACTATAACGAGCGCACGGCCGAACATATCAAGGTCAAGATTCCCGACGACCTGACTGCCATCGCCAAGGAGGTGTATAGATGAACCTCCTTGGCCGCGCCATAAATCCCAACCTCAGGACCAAATTCCTGCTGCCGATTTCAGCCATGCTGATCGTGAGCATGCTGCTGGCCAGCGGCTACATGCTGGACCGGCAATCAGACAGCTTCCGTAGCGAGCTCGAAACCAGTGGCGAGACAATGATCAAGATGCTGGCCATCAATGCTGAAAGTGGTGTGCTCTTTGAGTCAGAGTATATGCTCGATGAATTGCTGCTGGTCCTCGCCCGATTTGAGGTCGTCAGGTACGCGGTGATTGTCAACCTGGACGGAAAAGTGCTTTCATCCACCGGAAAGTGCAATCTGGAATGCCTGCAGCATATCAAGAGTGACCACACGGTCGAGCCGGGAGGACTGTGTTACAAACGATACGCCGAAGATTCTGCCGGCGTCGAGCACTTGCTTCTGTCGACTCCGGTTACCACGAGACGTGAAACGGTCAGTCGTGAACACCTGGGTATGTCGGATCAGGTCGGCACCGGCCTTGCAATCGAGCAACAAGACGAGGTCATCGGTCACATAGTGATCGGCCTTTCGCTGGAGACGGTCAATGAGGCTATCGCCGAAGGGCGCGTGGCGGTAATCCTGCTTTCGGCGCTTGTCCTGATTGCCGGCATATTCATCGTTACTCTCATTGTCAACATAATCACCAAACCGGTGACAGCACTGGTCGCAGTAACCGATACCATCCGCCAGGGAGACCTCAGCCGCCGCCTGGATATCAGACAGAACGATGAGATAGGGCATCTCGCCCGAACTTTCAACAGCATGATCGAATCTCTACAGCAATCCAGAGAAGAGATAGAAGAGTACAACAGAACTCTGGAAGAGAAGATCGTTGAACGAACCAGGCAGCTCGAAGACGCTCAAGCTCAGCTCATCCAATCGGAGAAGCTCAGCGCCATTGGTCAACTGGCGGCGGGCGTAGCCCATGAGTTGAACAATCCCCTGGGTGGTATACTCGGATACGCTCAGTTTACTATCGAGAAGCTCCGCAAGAGCACCTCCAAACAGGGTACTTCCAAGGAGATTGCCAGCTTCCTGAAATACGTGTCCGACATTGAAACCCAGGCTCGCCGCTGCAAGGCCATCGTACAAAACCTGCTCAAATTCTCCCGGTCATCGAGGTCGGTCGATTTTGAAACCGTAGATCTCAACGCTGCCCTGGAGGAGACTGTCTCCTTCGTGGAGCACCAGTTCCGCATAAACCAGGTCGAACTCGAAGTCTGGCTGTCACCGGATCTGCCCAACATTCAGGGCAACCTGGGACAGCTGCAGCAAGTATTCACCAATCTCCTGATTAATGCCCTGCACGCCTCGGAGCCGGGCCAGACAGTGACAATGCAGTCCCGGATATCCCCGGCTGTCGGCGAGTTCGGAGGAGCTGTGGAGTTGCTGGTGATAGACAAGGGGCATGGTGTATCCCCTGAAAACCTCAAGAAGATCTTCGAGCCGTTTTTCACCACCAAGGAAGTCGGCACCGGAACAGGGCTCGGCCTGTCGGTCAGCTACGGGATTATCCGCGACCACGACGGAGAAATACTTGTATCCTCCGAATTGGGCGGCGGGACCACTTTTACAGTCGTCCTTCCGGTGCAGAAATCGGCTGCTTCGACCGATACCGGAAACAGGACCAAACAGTCAAACCACCGGCAAGAAGAAAGCTAACAATGGCTGCGGAGCAGAAAAGGTCGATTCTGGTCGTCGACGACGAGGAGATCATCCGCGATTTCCTCAGCGAAGTCCTTGAGGACTATGATGTCACGGCGGCGTCCGACGGCGACGAGGCCATCGACAAGCTCAAGCAAAACCACTACGACCTGGTGATTACAGATCTCCGAATGCCTCGCGTATCAGGGGAAGAGGTGGTCCGAGCAGCTCAGTCAATCGACCCCAACCTGCATGTAATTGTCATATCAGGTTACTCAAGCCTGTACACGGTATCACAATCGGTAGCCAACGGGGCTTGCGCGTTTCTATCCAAGCCTTTCAGCATCAATGAATTACTTCAAACGGTAGACTCTGCCATTGAGGAAAGTGCACAATCGTGAAGAAAATACTGATTATAGATGACTCGGCCGTCATGAGAAATCTCTTGCTGGATTACCTGGCGGATCTCAAGTTTGACGTTGACGCCTGCGGTGATGCAGAAGAAGGGATTTCGAAGGCTGTCACGGGTGATTATGATCTGTGCATATGTGATATGCACATGCCAAAGGCAAGTGGGCTGGATGTTCTCAGACAAGTTAGGGAGGCAAGACCTGAGCTGCAGTTTGTTTTCACTGACTCCCTCCCCGACCAGCTGTCTGAGAAAGTCCAGAAACTCGGCACGTTCCAGTATTTGCACAAACCGTTTGAATTGGAACAACTCAGGAAAATAATTGTCGGGCTCTTAAAGCCGGTCAGAACACAATGACCGATGCAGGAAAACAACTTCCCAGGATACTGGCCGTCGACGACGAGGAGATCGTCCTGTCCTTCCTCACCGACGCACTGGCTGACGAAGACTGCACGTTAACAGTAACGGCCTCCGCGACTGACGCTCTCGAGAAACTGGCGAGCGAATCGTTCGACCTGCTGTTGACCGACGTCCGTATGCCCGACCTTGACGGCATTGAACTGACCCGGCGGGCCAGGGAACTGCACCCTGATCTTGGCGTAATCTATATGACCGGCTATGCCAATTTGAATTCTGCTAAAGATGCCATCAAGCACGGCGCCATAGATTACATAATGAAACCGTTCGAACTGGCGGAAATCCGCGATGCTGTCCGCACCGCCATTGAAAAGACAAGAACCACTGATGCCGGAAACTCAGCGAGGCAGCTTGATGATCTGTCGACGCTCAGTTCAATGCTGTTCACCGCCGGTGACAGGAAATCCCTCATAGTCTCGACCTTGAGATTTGCAATGATACACCAGGAGTCCAGGTTCGGATCGGCCCTGTTCTACGACCAGCAGACCGATCGTCACACAATCGTAACGCTGGAAGAAGACAATGTACGGGAAACATCGCTGGCGACAGAACCACTCTGCTCTTGCCTCAAGTCTGTTGACCTGACTCAAAAGCAAGCGCCGGTCGTGGTGACTTGCCTTGATGATCACCCCTTCTTTGAATTAAATCCTGACCCAAACCTGAAACCATACCTGTGCCCTGACTGGTTGAATGATCAGGCCCAGGCGGTCATTATTCCGGTGATCAGGGGGGGGACATTCTACGCCTTGATTACACTTGAGTTGACTGAAGACACGTGGGACTTTTCGGAGTCGGCCATGCGGTTTTACGCCATTACCGCCGGTCAGTTGGCAATAACCCTGGAGAACCTTGCCCTCCTTGAGGAATCACGCCGATCTTACACGCGACTGGAGCAGCTCAGTGAGGAAACGATCGAACTGGAGAAAATGGCGGCCCGTGGCAGGATGTCGGCCGAGATCGGCCACGAGCTGAACAATTTCCTGGGAATTATAGCCGCCAGTGTGTCACTTCTGGAAGTGCGTATTAAAAAGCAGGAAACACCGGAACTGCTCCAATATACCCAGAAGGCAAACGATGCTGTCGAAAAGATCAGATCCTTTACGTCAAACCTCATGGACCCTCCAACCGGCTCAAAGAGTTGTGAGCAATTCCATTTTGACAGGATGGTCCCGGAAGTACTGGAGTACATTCTGCTCCAGCGGCGATTCCGCTCCATCCAGCTTGATATCATGCGGCTGGACGAAGACATCCCCTTCGTCGGAGATTGTACTCAGATTCAGCAACTCCTGTACAACCTGTTCAACAATGCGGCCGATGCTGTTCAGGAAAAAGGGAGCGGCCGCATAGAAGTCAGCGTGGCCCGTGAGCCGCAATCAGGAACGTTCGTGCTGTCAGTTAAAGATGACGGTGTCGGCTTTGAACCCCAGAATCTCAAGCGAGCCTTCCGGGAGCGCTTCACCACAAAGTCCGGCGGCCATGGGTTCGGCTTGATCGTGTGTGCCAGAATCATCGAGAACCATGGTGGCGAGCTGTCGGTAGACTCCATTGAGGGCCAGGGCACGACCGTGATTATCCGCTTTCCTCTCGCGGCTGCCGAGTCCGAGGCAGCACCTCCCCAACCCGTCCAATTGCCGGTAACCAGCTAAGCAACGATTGCAGCCCCCATCTAATCGCTAGAACTTCCGACTGCCCCTCTGGGTCAGCTCGACTCCTTTAGCACACAGAGGGCAATCGGCCGGTTCCCAGGAATCAGCAGATACCATAGCCAGAGGGTGAAACGGATAGTCCACCTCGACCGACCCTCCGGATCGGTCGAGCAGCACGCCAACCCCGGTTATCTCTGCCCCATAATCTCTGACCAGATCTATAACCTCAAAGATAGAACGACCGGTAGTGAGGATGTCATCGACTATGACAACACGCTGACCTTTATTGAGTGAAAAGCCCCGTTTGAAGACCCGCCCACCGTCATCACCGGGTTCAGCGTAGATCGACTCCATACCGAGATAACGTCCGACATCATAGGCGATTATGATCCCGCCTGTGGTCGGCCCGACTACTGTGACCTCACCCAGAGACCGAAATCTCTCAGCCATCTCGCGGCAGATCTCTGTGCAGATCGTCGGTTTTTTCAGGAGAGTGAATTTCTCATAATAGACATCCGAGTGACGACCCGAGGTTAGCTTGAAGTGGCCGGTCAATAGAGCCTTAGAGTCTCTGAACATCTGCAGGATTTCATCTGGTGTCATTTTTCCTCCGTGATAATGGCCAGTCCCACGGCGTTGGATCGTTCGTGGCTGATGGACACAAGGCATTTGACCGGTGGCAGCAGCTTGCGGACTTCATCGGGCAGGCTCAACTCCGGCCTGCCGTCCCGGCCTTTGTGAATCTGCAGCGTTCTGATCGGTGGCCGTTTCGTCAGGTAATGTCCCAGCGCCTTGATTGTTGCCTCTTTGGCAGCCAGACGGCCCGCCAGATAGGCGATTTTATCCGCCCGCGAACCCATCATCCCGACCTCGTCGGGACCCAGGATCCGGCCCACAAAACGGTCGCCGAATCTCCTGTAAGCACGCGAAATCCGCTCGATTTCAACTATGTCGATTCCAACAGCATCTGCCATTATAAGCGCTCAAAACCAGGCGTCGATTTCGAACATATCATATCGGACGACCGGCCGCAACCGTTGCTAAAAAAATCTTGCAAATCGGGATTTATCAGCGATAATTATGTCAGAAACATACGGAGAGAGTCTAGTATTTGAAAACCTCTAACAACTCTCCCATGAAGGTCGTCTCTCCACAACGCTGCGTGTACGCCGTGATCTGTACTTCGGTGCGGTAGCGAAAGCAAAATGCGGGGAGTGGCTGTAAAAACCCTTTACCGTGTAGATATGGGAGTTTTTCAAATAACGAAGCTCTCTCCAACGAACAAGGCCGCCCTTTGGGGCGGCCTTTTTGACTATCTGCCTCCGGTCAGGTCGATTAAGCATCACCCGTTTGCGTCTGGCCAACGGTGCTCTTTGATTTCCTGAATGGGTCCGGATCGACAATGTCCTTCAATTCGGCCTCGTATTCGATTGTCGGGTCAGGTCTTTCTATAACGACGATGTAGCACTCCGGGCCGGCCGACACGAGATAAAGCTGATCGCGGCAAATCTCGCAGACTCCCTTTTCTCGAGTGACGCCCACGCCGGGCTCCAGCAGAAAGATCTCCAGCAGGTCCCTTATGTTCCGAAAGACTTCGGCAAAGAGCGTCTTAAACTGTTCGGAGGCTCTGGCGCCAACGAAATTACCGTCGTTGTCCAGGCGGTAAACTCGCTTAACGCCGCTGATACTGAGAAACTGATCGTAGAAACTCAGGCTGACCTTTCTGGTGCTCGACTCTCCGGTCGATGAAATCGGCACGGCCGAGGCGTCATTCTTCACCAGCGCCATCACCTCGGCATGCTGTTTTCGAATGGATTCTTCAATCTCGCGCTGCTCGGCCAGCGATGACACCGGTTTGTCGAGTTCTCGCTCGATTTTGTGCAAAACCTGCCCCGAGTCAAGAATGGTCGTCGATATACGCGGTACCGGTCTGCAGGCGTACTCTGTCTGTAACTGCAGAGTATTGCCTTTGCGTTTAACGACCGAGGTCCGGCCGGCCGGTATGTATTGTTCTGCCACCATCTACAACAGCACCAGGTTGCCAGATTCCATCTATTCTCTTATTATCGGCAGGATCAGCAGGAGGAATAACCACAGGCGGAGCACAGCAGACAGCCCGAATCCAGCATCAGCACCGAAGCACAGTCAGGACAGATGTCCACTTCCATGCTTTCATCGTCCACCGGTGCACCCGTCACTTCGTCCCCGAAATGTCTCTGAAGGACCTGAGCTATGGCATCCGGGATCGAAAAGACCCGGCTCTTTCCCGAAAACACCTGTGCCGCGCCGCCGATTCCGCGAAGCTGTTTGATAACATGTCCCACTGGGACTGACGAACGAAGGGCCATCGAGATCAATCGACATATGGCCTCCGTATCGGCCATGGTGCTGTAGCCTGACTTTCCGATCTGAGCAAAGACCTCAAACGGTTTGCCGTCCCTGAGATTAACTGTCACGTAAAGATTACCATAGCCAGTCCTGATCTTTTCCGTAAATCCGGTCAGGACCAGAGGCCTGGGGGCGACCGAGTCAGCCTTTGCAGTTGCGGATGGCGGGGCAGGTTCTTTGAGATCAACTTCAGACGGCGACGTCAGCACCTGATGAGGTCGTGACCGGTCACGATAGACGGTAACACCCTTGCAGCCCGAGTCATAAGCGAGTTCAAAGGCGGCCCTGACATCGTCCGGAGAGGCACTGGCCGCGAGATTTATGGTCTTGGATACAGAGGAGTCACAGTGTTCCTGGAAAGCAGCCTGCATAAGCACGTGATCAGCCGGCTCAAGGTCGGAAGCGGTAACAAACAAACGCCGCACCTCCTCCGGAATTTCCCGGACATCCGCTATAGACCGTTTACCGGCCAGATCCTTTAGCAGCCGATCCGAATAGAAACCTGACCTGCGAGCCTTCTCGGCCAGCAGCGGGTTCACCTCCAGCAGGCGCGTACCATCGAGAACATTGCGCTCGAAGAGCAGCGAATAGTAAGGTTCTATGCCTGAAGAGCAGCCGGCGATAATTGACAGCGTCCCGGTGGGTGCTATGGTCGTAACAGTTGCGTTACGCATGGCCAGGCCATCTTCATGGAAGACAGATCCTTCCCAATTGGGAAATTTCCCGCGGGACCTGACCAGCTCTGACGACTGGTTACGGGCCTCGTCGTGGACGAACTTCATCACCCTGCCGGCGAGCGACCTAGCCGCTGCTTCGCCATACGAGAGACTCAGTTTGACAAGCATATCGGCCCACCCCATGACCCCCAGACCGACGCGGCGATTCTTCCGTGTCTGACTTTCAATCTGTGGAATGGGATAGTGATTTCGATCAATGACATTATCGAGAAAATGTACGGCATCCCGGACCGTCCGTGCCAGCCTGGTCCAGTCAATACCGTTATCCGGGGTATCCCGGTTATACTGCTGTGGCAACGGATCACTCACGAACCGACCGAGGTTGATCGAGCCGAGATTACATGAATCATAGGCGGGCAACGGCTGTTCCCCGCACGGGTTGGTCGCCTCAATTGTCTCGCTGGGGGCAGTCGGATTCATCCGATTCATGCGGTCTATAAAAATGATCCCCGGCTCCCCGGTTCTCCAGGCATGATCTACTATGCTGCTCCACACTTCTTCAGCCGACAAAAGGACAGGCTTACCGTCGACCTGATGGGTCTCCTCGGTGTAGGGATTATAGAGAGGATACGAAGCATCCTTTCGCAAAGCCGCCATGAAATCATCCGTGATGGCCACCGAGATATTAAAATTCGTAACCTCGGAGATATCCTCTTTGCACGCAATGAATTCCATAATATCAGGGTGATCCACTCGCAGGATACCCATGTTTGCCCCGCGTCGCGCGCCACCCTGTTTGATTGCCTCAGTGGAAGCATCGTACACTTTCATGAACGAGACCGGCCCCGAGGCAATGCCCGAGGTTGATGCCACGACGGAATTCCTGGGTCGCAATCGCGAGAATGAAAATCCGGTGCCTCCGCCTGATTTATGAATCAATGCGGCATGTTTGTTGGTTTCGAAGATTTCCTCCATCGAATCCCCGACCGGTAACACAAAACAGGCCGACAACTGCCCCCGCGGTCGACCGGCGTTCATGAGAGTGGGTGAATTGGGCAGGAATTCCAGCGATGTCATCAGGTTAAAGAACGTTTCGACTGTGCTTTCAACCGAAGCGTCATCGCTGCCATAGAGACGATCAGCCTCCGCCACACAACGAGCCACTCGCACAAACAGCTCCCTGGGCGACTCAACCACGATGCCGTTACGGTCCTTGAGAAGGTACCGTCGCTGAAGGACCATCAGTGCGTTGTCTGACAATTCTATTTCTTCACGCAGGGCCATTGTATCACACCACTCCACTCCGACCAGCATGGACGGCCGGCGCATACCGAGTGTCTCCTAGAATATAACGTCGGCAGCAGATCTTCAGACATCACAATTTTGACCTTTCGTACCTGCATACGACGACCTCCGGATACCTTGATCAGGCATATGGTTGACTACACAACCCCTTATGCAGCGGGGAACTCGTCGCCGGTAATCTTACCCGATACCCGGCCGATACTGGTGATTAGAAAAAAAGATGGGGGACAATCACGGAGAATGGCGTGGAAAATAGAAGAGTCCTGCCGAGAAGACAGACGATTTACTATCTGAGAGTTTCCGATAGAAAGAACCGCCGGCTAATCGGTCGAGTAACAGATATCACGACTGATGGTATCCGCCTGTGCTGCGAGAAACCACTGGCGATAGATAGAACTCTCTGCCTGACCATGGACATGCCCGGTCCCGGGAAGCGGAAGAACCGCGTCAAATTCGAGGCCAGGAGCAAATGGTGCGGTCGGGATGTGAACCCGGACCTGTTCGCAGCCGGGCTGGCGATCGAGAAAATATCGGATCAGGACACCAGAGCCATCGAACGCTTACTGGTGACCTCGACATTCAGAAAAACGGTCTGAGCATGGGCCAGCCCCCCTCGGAAAGCCCCCTTCCTCTCATTCGGCCGGCAGGAAATCCGGGTCAGACTGGATTATCCGATCCAAAAAACCCAATCCCTTGAGACCGTAATAGAAATCCGGTCGTGAATAGACTCTGTCTCGCAGTGCCCTGTCGAGTGTGACGAAGCTATAGCCGGCCTCTTTCAGAGCTTTTAGCAGATCGTCAAGGTAAACAGCGTTAAGACGGTTGGCCCTCAAAAGCAGGATCTGCCTGATCGGCCGATTTTCGATTTCAAGCGCCAGGTGCTCTACCCGTTCGACTTCGTCCAGAACATGATTGATGTATTCGTTCATCAGGCTCACAAATGCCACCGAGTCGGGCTCTTTGCCAAGCTTCTCAAGGGTAAGGTTGTACAGATAATCCTCAGGCACAATTGTGGCCGGTGCGACGATTGCACCTATGTCTTCCAGGTAGGTGGCGACCACGCGGCGTGATGTCTCTTCCGTGCCATAGTGCAGAAACGGATAACGAAAATACCTCTGCTTCTGGCCGAACCCGGCCAACATCGGTTCCATAGCCTCGGTGCCGCGCTGGATATCCTCGATGAACTGTTCAATACCAATGTAGTTGTAATCCTGATTAGTAAAAGTCATGCTGCCCAGCGCGTGGCCGCCGTTGAGCCACTGGCCCAGGATATCGTATGAATCGCCGATTTCCTGCCCGACCACAAAACCGGTTGCCCTTACCTGGCCACGCTTCAGGGCATCAAGCAGGAGATACGTGACAGCCTCGCGGTCGACCTCACCGAACCCTCGGGCCACAGGCAGCTCATCGAAGGTAATGGAGATTTCTTTGTTCTTAGCCTGTCTGTCCCGGCTTCCATTTGTCTGCGTCTGACCGGGGGATACCGTCGCCAGGACGAACAGGATCAGCAGGCTGCCCTCGGCTAAGCGCTTAACTATTAACATATTACGGCTCAACCACCGAAATTGTCTCCGGTTGGCCTGCAACAAACCAGGCACCATCCGCTATTCATTGGGGACCTTCCTGAATTCACGTAGATTATTGCTATAAAACGCCTTCCGGTGTGTTTCGACGGTCAGACTGGCACCTTTCCATGCCAAACCCACAGACCGATTTGTCACGGCCAGGTCACACAGGCTCATTTGCGACCCCACGATCGCCAAAACAGCCCCAGAATCAACTAAAAACGGCCATATCCGCTGCAAACCGATTCTCTGGAGTACTGCCAGCGGGAATCAAGGAAAAGTTAACTTCATTGATTGCAACAAGATAGGCGCAAATTTGGTTTTTTTTCGGTCGCACTATAGCGAAATGATCCAAATTTGACTATATTAAGGGCTCCATGGATGGCTTGTCCAATTGATGAGTTCGTCTGATGCATGAGGGAGGATGCTCATGAGCAAACGGGTAATCATAGCAGTAAACAATATGATCTTTACTTCGAAGATTATGTCTGTGCTCGACAAATACGAAGCCGAGGGAATTAAGGCAATCCGGTCGGACGACATTTTCACGAAGGCCCATGACCTGCAGCCGGACCTGATTATCATCGATCTGAATCTCAACGGCATTGAGGCCCCGTCTCTGATTAACAAACTTCGCTCTTACACCGCCACTGAGACCATTCCCATAGTCTGCTATTCGCCGCAGGTTATGGCTGATCAGATGAAATCCGCCATGGTGGCTGGCGCCAACGAGGTCTTTACAAACTCGAAGATGACGACCGGGATGAACAAGATTCTGACCAAGTACATCGAGAATTAACTGCCACCTGCTCCGAAGCCGAGCGGAAGGACTGAGCGGCCGCCCTTGACCGGGCGGCCGCTGTTTTTTGTCAGTCCCTTGCGAGCTCGGCCGGTTTGTATATCCACGCTTCCCCGGTTGGGTTGTGTTCGGGATTGAGCAAATGCAGGACATAGTCGACGGTCGATGGCCCCACATGGAATGACTCAGTCAGTTGTCCGAAGTAGGCCGTGAGTGTATCGGCATATCGCGGCATGTCCCCGGCTGAGGGAGGGTATATAATAAAATGGGTGTAAGGGCGATGGGAGTGCAGCTCAGAAAAGCGCGACAGGTCTGACCATGACAGTAGGTGACCGTATTCAGGTGATTCATATCCACCGTAGTAGAGTGGGAAAATCCCTCCGGTTTCCGGAGCTATGAAGATTACCCGTAGGGCAACGGGCTCAGCCTCAATCCGGGTGAGGGGTTCTACCTTCCCTCGGTGGGCATAGTTCAGGGTCATGGGGAAAAGCAGCAACAGGTTGATTGCGGCCGATATGTAAACAACCGTCTTGATCAACCTGCGCTTCCTGAACAACAAACCCCTGTTACTCCAATGGTGATGGACAGCCAGCGTGAGCAGTATGATCAGGGTGGGAATTATGGTGATCATGAACCGTTCCTGGCGGTTTGAGGCGAGGGTATGAGCCACCACGAAGACGAGAGTTGTCCAGATCAGCATTCTATGTTTCTTCCAATAGGATGGTACAGCAGCGAGTGAGAAGGCTGCCAGAGACAGGGGCGGAATAAAGAAAAAGAGCAGGACGGCCGGATAAATCAGGGGACTTGATTTGTAGGGGGTTGCTTCCGAGATGCTCTGTCGGAGATAGTTGATGGTCGAATCGGCGAAACTGCCCAGAAGGAAGTAATCGACGACTCCGGAGATCAGCACAACAGCGGCCACACCTGCCGAGAATAATACAGCCGGTCGCAGCTTCCGGTATTCCCACCACAGGACAAACGGGACAGCCACCGCCGCGAGCGCGACCTGAAACCGGATCACCCAGGCCAGGCCAACGATCAGGCCTGAGAGAACCAGCGTCAGGTCGGCGGGTTTATCCCTGTAGCGGTAAAACAGGAGGATTGCCACCACCCAGAGGTGGCCTCCCACCATTTCGATGAGAGTCCTCACGGACAGAAACGGCATGGCAAAGTGCGCCGCAGTCACGAGACCGGCGATGGCCGCCCATCCGCGAGACCGGGTCGTATCTTCGACCACCCGAAAAACGGCCCAGACGCTGACCAGGGAAATTGCGGCATGAACAGCCCTGACGCCGTACATGATCGTGTTCAGCGAGTCTACGCCGACAGCCAGGTAGATTTTCATGATTCCGTAAAGAAACAGGGTGTAAAGCGGAAACCTGGACACCTCTCGCGTGACTGTTCCACCCCATGTCAGCAACCCTTCAGGGGACCAGAGTCCGTTCCGCAGCCAGTTGTAAGCGACATCAACCGTCTCGTACTGATCATCGGATGCCATGAACCCTTTGGAGAAGAAGACAGCCAGCAGTCTTAGGATAATCGCAACCAGTATGACAATCAGGAAGGCATGCTTCCTGATGAAACCGTCGATTTTGCTGCTGTCAGATTCCACTCGTGGAAAGATATGCGATTGTCCGGAACGCATCAAGGCGGGACAAAAAGAGAAATCGGACGGGCACGGCGAGCCTGAGAGAATGTCAGAAGACGGGCGACCTCATAGAGGGCAAAGCAATTACCGGCACGGATCAAGGTCCGTGCGGGAGATAAACAGAAAATCTATCAATAAGGTCAGATCGCTGATGTCAACCAGACCATCCGGGTCACCATCAAGGTTAGCCTCTCCCAGACACGACGGCGGAGCATAGCTGACGAAAAGATAATCGATGAGAGCCGTCAGGTCACCAATGTCGACCTGCTCGTTGGGATCACCATCGACATTACCTACCAGACCCACACAGCAGAACGGCGTGCCGACCAGCGTGGTGGCCTCCACCGCGTTGGCCACAGGAGACGATTCGAGCGCGTGAGCATCCAGCACGAAAGAACCGTAATCAAACGCCGTCACCGAGACCCAGTACGAAGCACCGGGCAGCAGATTGATGATGGTGTGCTCGTACTCGTAATACTTAAAGTAGCCGTCACCGGTCAGATAGAAATCAATGGAATCCAGTGGCACCTCGGACGGGTCGCTGTAAGGCGGCTCCGTGGCCTCAGGGTAAGACTTGACAATAGGTGTCTCCCATCCGAAAAGCGCCGCATTGCAACCGATCGGCTCGAAATAGAAAACCGAGTCGTCGAAGTCAGGCATTCTGTACGGGTTGGTGCGAATGAACCCATCAGGATTCCAATCCGGGTCCTCGCAGCCACCCGGAGCGTACAGGCACCGCAAATCTTCCAGCGTAAAACGCTCCGCGACCATTTGCCACGAGCGGGCCGATGAATCCCAATAGTACTTGATGTAGTCCCGCATATCGTAGGAAGCGACAACAGCCAGCCCGGAGGGGGTGCCGTCCGACGACAGGTATACGTTATAGCCTTCAAAGTCCATTGCCCGGGAAATAATGTCTCTGGACATTTCGGACGCTGTACCGTTCCAACCCAAGCGGAGGGCGGACGGCAGTGACGTAACCTTGAGCGGTGGAATAGCGGGTGCTGAGGCTGCTCTGAAATCGGGGACACCATCCCCGTCTGTCCAGATCGTGTCTCCCTCGCAGACCACGTACTCTCCGGCATATCCATCTGAGTCTGTATCCACGCCCGGATTGTCAAATACCCATCTGGCCCATGTCGCGTTGGTGATCAGATCGGTGAAATCGAGATTATTAGTGAAGACATCGGGATGATCAGGGAGCGAAAGAATATTATTTTCAACGACGTGGAAGTTCTCACCGGCGACGCACGCAAATGTGAACCGTATCCAATCACCCGGTGCAAGATCATATGGACCGAATGAGAGCAAGTACCTGGTGTCATTGCCGTTCGCAAAGGCAGGTGCCAGAACCGGGTCCGGCGGGATCCACACGGAGTCGTCGCTCTGAATCACGCCGGTGTAAACTTGATCAAAATCGATCTCGTGGTTACTCAGATACCAGTATTTGCTGCGATCACCCTCCGGCGTCCCCTGACCGCCGGTCTGCAGATCACGGAACTTGTCGCGAGTCATAGGGCCGTAGTCCGCCGACGAGGTTCCGTTTGATGCCCACCAGTTATAGGAGATTTCCGGAGACCCTGAAGCATGAAGTAGCTGGGTAGCTGTGACGCCGGCCACCGTAGGTGACATGTGCAAATCACCGTCATTGTCGGCAGACCACGCCAGATTAAACACCGCTTGCTCATCGCAGCCTGCCGGCAGGTTTGGGATACCCGCGGATAATACAAAACCAGTGATGTCGTCATAGAATCCTGACGAATAACTCTCGTCGTAGACATCACCATCTACGAATATGCCGACATACCCTGACTCAATATAGTTCGGACCGTAGTTCACCAATTCCACGTCGAAGATCACAAAATCTTCAGCATGCCGGTGACTCCATGCATACGAGCGCTGAGCCACTTGGACCCGGAGTGGAATGTGCGGACGGCCGTCTATGAAATCCCGAACTAGACCGGCGACGCCGGTGGTAAAAGAATCCGTGTAGACGGCTATATAGTCCTGTTCTGAAACGGCTCCCACGGCCTCAGGCCTCGTAGGATCAATGGTGGATCGATATATCAGATTGCCGGTGGGAGACTCATCGGGATGAAACTCCGCGCCACCGGTCCAACCGTCCTGACCTACTGAAACCAGCGTGTCCAGGGGATTAGGGCCGATAACCCCGCCGATCCAGAGTGCTGCCCCAAACAGGTATCGGCTGCCACTACCTTTCGGGAACTCCATGAAAGGCACAACCTGTCCTGTGAAACAGTCTCGGTCTCCGGAAGATGAGTAGCCCGTTCCGAAAGTGCCGTTATTGCTGACCCCGAACGCTATATTACCCACGTTGTGCGTAGCGATGCAGTACGCCGGTGAGGCCATCGATGCGGTGTTGCCGCTGGTTCTTTCCTGAACCGCCGTCCGCGCCAATCCGCCGGAAGTCCAGACAACCAAAAGCAAAACGCCTGTCATCAGCATGGAGGGAAATCTGCGTAACATATTACTGCCCTCCTTCCGTTGAACCGTCAGGTTGAATTAAGCGCAGAACATCAGTTGAGAACAGACCTGATCGTCTCCAGTATGCGTCTCCGACGGTCTCAGAATCGATCTGAATCCCCGCCTCGGGATACCGGGGTACCATTACGGGCGCTGCAAGTTCCGGATCGTACAGCCAGCTCAGCATATCGTTTATTGTTGTCTGCATCTCCGGTCCCTCGAATGCGTAAGGCGTGAACAGCCAGAAGGCGGTTCTGGAAGAAGTCGTCTCGTGGCGTATGGCCACTTCATGCCCCTGGAAATTGAAGAGCGTGTCATCCAGCCAGTGGTCAGCGTCGTACAGGGATTTGTACGTATACATTACTTCGGCCTGGGCCGTCGGCACAAGGTAATTGACTTCCGGGAGGGCACCGATCGTATCGATCCAGGGGTAGTACTCCCGCCACTGGTACCTCTGATGCAGCATGGCCGTGTCTATGGTCAACTCGGGCCAGAGACTTGCATTGGCACTGGCCGCCCCGACGAAATCCTCAATTCTTAGATTATGCACGAGGATATGCCACACCCAACCGGAGTAAACAGCGTTCTGCACGCCGAACAACTGTCGGAAGCCATCTACATAGAGGTCTGACAGACCGCCGAACACATCGAAACGGGGTGCCATTGCCTCCGCTCCCCAGGCCTGGGCGCGACCGCAGAGCCAGATACCAACACCAACATCAACTGCGGTGAAGACATCCAAGGCAAAGGGAGGATTCATCATGGCACCAGGAAAAGGCTGGTCATTGACTATTAACAGAGTCTTATAACTCAGTAGATCCGCGAGAGAAACACTGAAGCCAAAAGCCGTTGCCGCCACAATGTAATCAACGGAATCGACATAGGTGACCCCCGAGCCACTGCTCACACTCCAGGCGTGTATCGCCCGCTTCCAATAGGCACGGGCTGAATCAATGTTTCTGGAGTTCACTTGAAACGAAATCTGCACATCAATGACTCCGATATCACGCTCAAACTTTGGTTCAATGACCCGTACCGGGATCCACGCCGGGGTCGGGTCCAGAAGGGTCGAGTCCAACGGGTCACGGGCCCGGACCCAGAATATGAACTTCACCTTGAGGGTGGTATCCGAGGGATTATGCTTGAAAGCGTCATAAAGCCATTCCGACGTATCAGGCCTCCAGAAATCAATGCCATCCCATGATCTCAGGGCAATGCGGTCATAACGCGAATCCTTCCTGAACAGCGGATCGTCAACATCGAGAATGGTATCGAATATCCCCACCGGATCCGGCACCTGAAAGGTGTCGACCAGAACCGTATCACATTCGATTACAAACCCGGTCGGGTCGACCTCAAAAGGCACGGGGATAGTATCGCAGATGAGAAAGCTGTGTCCTTCTCCGAGGATGTAAATGTGACCATCGGCCCGTCGGAAAACCGGCTTCACGAAGTTATCCATGATCTCTTCGAACGTGGTGTCCATGGTTGGGTCAGGATCGGGAGGTACCCAGGCACCGTCGGAAGCCGGGTTGTAGGGATACGGCCCATAGAGTCGCCATTCAAACTCACAGCCGGGGAATAAGTACGGGTGATCCACAAGGTCCTCTCCCTTCCACGCCACCGGAATACCGGTGGCCGGATTCCCCGGCTCGACGGCATTGATGTATGTCAATCTCCATTCAGGCTCCGGAATCAGGATGTGAGTGCGGGGGGGAGTGTTGAAATCTCCCTGACATTCCGGAAGTTCGGCGTAGCTGATGAAAAAGTAGTCAATAAACCGGGTGAGATCAGCAATATCGACTACGCCGCCCGGGCTTCCGTCGATATTTGCCTCAGCCCAATTCGGCAGCGGGGCGCGAGAAATGAACAGGTAGTCAATCAGCCTGGTCAGGTCACTGATGTCGACCAAATCAGTGTAGTCGCAGTCGACATTACCGACCTTTCCGACACAGCAGCAGCCGCTGGCGTCCGTGATGCAGTCAATATCAGCCAGCACGGAACGGCCGGAAAACACCAGCAGCGCCACGAGCATCAGAATGCTAAAGCTACCACCTTTATGATATGCTAAAACCCTCATGAAACGCCTCCCGTCTCCACAAACTCAAGCGGCCCAGTGCAAGCAACATTCTATCAGTCAGAGAATCCATCACTCCGAATTCCGGTAACGAAGATATTGAGCACGGCACTCCCCTGTGTTGTAACCGATTCCCGTTGTCAGTGCCACATAATATACGCCCTGGTCCACTCTTTGTCAAGGTCAATCGATCCCGACCGTGGAACGCACAGCCATCATTCACTCACAATTGCCCAGCGGTCTGTTGCTTATGAAAAGGTAGTCTACAAGTAGGGTCAGATCGCTGATGTCAACCAGACCGTCCGGGTCACCATCAAGGTTGGCCTCACCCAAACACGATGGCGGCGTATAGCTGACAAACAGGTAGTCGATCAGAGCCGTCAGGTCGGCTATGTCTACCTGCTCATTCGGATCACCATCGATGTTACCTGCCAGACCCACACAGCAAAACGGCGTGCCGCTTAAAGGGATGCCCTCCACCGCGTTGGCCGCAGCCGACGACTCCAGCGGGTAAGCATCCAGCACGAAGGAACCGTAATCAAAAGCTGTCACCGAAACCCAGTACGAAGCACCGGGCAGCAGATTGATGATGGTGTGCTCGTACTCGTAATACTTAAAGTAGC
>CP070824.1:2351939-2395399 GCA_020344395.1 Candidatus Zixiibacteriota bacterium
TCGGTCTCGCAGCAGCAGTTCGTTTTGCGTAAATCGAGGTTCATTTGTCAGCTATTCCTGATCAGAGGCGACAGCACTCTACATCTGCCAACTCAGATCGGTTCTCAATCTAATATATCGGCGGTCGGTCGCAACGGGAATCTTCCAAACAGCTTAGAATCCGGCTCCCGGCTACGTCCTCCGTAACACCGTTTTGTGGTACAATCCGTTCCGGACTGAATCTTTTGTTGATTGTTCCGAGAATAGATGTTAACAGCCACCTGTCGGGTCTGCCTTGCCATCTTTGCCCAATGGCCACGACCCGGCAACCTGATCTGCTGGAACCGGCCTTGTAGCCGATAGCCTGTGAGGATGCAAGCTTGACCCTGGAAGAGATTCTGGTACACGCCCGATTGCTCAGTGAAGATCAGTTAGGCGAAGCGCTGGCCTGTCAGGCTCAATCGGGTGGCGAGTTGGATGATCATTTGCTGCGTCTGGGCTACCTGGGCGAAAAAGTACTTCGGGGAATCCTGGCCGAAGCTTCCGGGCATCCGGTGATTGATGTCTCCGATCTGCAAGTTGACCCCGAGGTTCTGGCCATTCTGCCGGCCGACCTGGCCTGGCGGAGGAGAGTCCTTCCCATCGAATTCAGCCAGGGATCAGGCCTTCTCAGGGTCGTGTGCAAACACCCTGTAGATTCCGGGCTGGTGCATGAGCTTACCCGGCTGGCGGGAGTCCGAGAGGTAGACCTGAACGTTGCACTGGGAACAGCCCTGGATACTGCCATCCTGGAACATTACCGAGATTCCTTCGGACAGTTCAGAGTGAGTTCAGACTCCACCGCCGATTCGGAACACATCGACGACTCAGAAGCAGAACCGGATGTAGACCTGTCAGAGTTGGATGGGAACGCCATTCTGCTGGTATCACCTGACTATCAACTCGACGCTTACCTCTGGAAGGCACTGGCCCGGGAAAACACGTCCGTGGTGGCTGTTGAGTCAGAGACAGAGGCAATTCAGGCACTTTCCGAAGGTAACTTTTGTGCTCTTCTGATAAAAGACACCGATCGGGCGCGTTTCCTGGAATTGATCAACAGATTCCGAAAGCAGGCCCCGACAGCGCCAATACGTCATTTCAAATCTGCCATGGATCTTATAGCTGGAGATTCGGGTCAGACAGTGTTTGCGGATCTTCTGCAGAACAATCTGAGTCTCTTCACCTCCCTTCTGATTTCCGAGGATAAACTGTCCTCCGATCACAGTCAGAAAGTTGGTGCCCTTGTTGATCGCCTGTGTCGACTGATCGGCCTGTCCGATGAACACCGCATGCTTGTCACCAACGCCGCTTATCTTCACGAACTTGCCCGCATGTATTTTGGGGAATCAAGCGAACCCAACTGGGAGCACAATCTGATCGAGTTGTCGGCGAAGAGCCTGGAGCTGCGCAGGTTCCCGCGAGCCGTTGTGGACATCATACGTTCGATGTACAAGGAGATCGCGAACCGACCCCTTCCGGAGTTGACGTTTACGGACGTGGCCGGCAACATAGTGACGATAGTAGATTTCTATCTCGACCACTGGCCCGACCAGACAAAGCTCACGACGGATCAATTCGAGACAGTCAAACAGACATTGCGAAACCGGACTGACAACCTGTTCCTGCGCGAAGTAGTGGAACATTTCCTGCAGTTGCTGCGACGGGAAGAAGTGACAGTTGGAGTCAGAAGCCCGGACTGTAATGCTCTCATCCTTGATGAGACAAATGAGGATCACCTGATGCTCGAGCACTGTCTGCTGAACCTCGGCTTCGATGTCACCATGGCTCACTCGGTCGATCAATGTCTGGAGTTTGCCGACAGGGATCAACCGCACATTATCGTTATTAAGAAATCCGGCGACGCTGCCGAGGTCACAGATCTGGTCAAGAATCTTGTCTCACGAGGGTTGCCGGTAAGTCAGGTTCCGACCTTTGTGATGGTTGACGGCGCGTCAGCGCAGGGACTGTACGGACTGTTCAGTATTGGGGTCGAAGATATTATTCCTATTGACCATGATCTCGATCCCTTGCTTGTAAAAATGAATCGCATTCGGAGCCGCTTGAACGCCGAAACAGACCAGCGCATCAGGATCATGCAGGACATGGGAACGCACGGCTCTCTCGAGGATATGAACGTTATCGATCTGCTGCAGGCTATGGGTTCCAGCGGCAAAACGGTGCGAATCAGTATCACGGCCAGAGGGAAGCAGTTGACGATCGTGCTTGTCCAGGGTAAGATCATTCACGCCGAGTGTGATGAGTTGCTTGCCGAAGCCGCAGTAATTGCGGGCCTTCAGTGGGACAAGGGTGTGTGGAGCGTCGATCCGATCTCCACCGACGAACTCCCCGAACCGAATATATTCCGCAGCATTGATTCGATCCTGATCGAAGGTGTCCACGTCATTGATCAGCAAAAAATCCCCGGTTCAGGCGTTATTCCGGCCGAAACCGAGTTGCCTGACTGAGTCTTCTCTTCGGGGTTCCAGCACCGGCTAGAATCTCCGGGTGTAGGAGTGGCAATAAGGTTGGCCCCCGCTCTTGTCGTAATAGTCCTGATGATATTCTTCCCCCTCCCAGAACTGACCCGCCCGGACCACTTCAGTAACGACGTTGAATCCCTTGTCTCTAAGAATGTCGATCAGCTTTCTGATGGTGTTCTCCTGATCATCATCCCGGACAAACACAGCAGATCGATACTGCTCTCCGATATCAGGCCCCTGACGATTCATCTGGGTCGGGTCATGGATCTCAAAGAATAGCCTGGCCAGAGTTTCGTAGTCGACTTCTGAGGGATCGAATACGACCTCAATTGCTTCGGCGTGACCTGTGGAGCCGTTGCAGACTTCCTGGTATGTCGGGTTTTGCTTATCCCCACCCATGTATCCGATCCTGGTCGATACCACTCCCGGAGCCTGGCGGAAGAAATGTTGCACCCCCCAGAAACAGCCGCCTGCAAAGTAAGCGGTATCCATTCCTGAAGCCTCAACGCTCGGGGCAAAGGAGAGTGAAAGCGAGTTTACGCAGTGACGCAGGTTCTTATCGGTCATTCCCTCACCAACGAATACATGACCGAGATGACCGCCGCAACGGTGGCAGACAATTTCGGTTCGTACGCCGTCGGCATCGGGAATCCGATCGACGGCACCGGGGATCTCATCATCGAAGCTGGGCCATCCGCAATGGGAACTGAATTTATGTTCGGACAGGAACAGGGGCGCGTCACACCGGCGGCACAGGTAGGTCCCTTTGGCCGAATGCTTGTTGAATTTCCCCGAATTTGGCGGTTCGGTTCCCTTCCTGAGAATAATCCGTTCTTCTTCTGGCGACAGTTCATTGTACTTCATATTCTGCTCCGGCGACTGAGCCAATGCTGCAAACAGGAAGATAAAGGCAAAGCAGGCACTGATCACTGACGCGGCCTTGATTATTGTACCATTCATATCTTATAAGACAACGGCTGAGGGGAGCTTGTTCCCCGGCCCGCGCTGATCCATCATGAAAAAAAGAAACGGCGGAGAGAACTGCCTCTCCGCCGCTTGGCTGGTATGTCCGGATATTGGTAACGGCCCTAATCACCGTCAGCAATCCTGAAGCGGGTGACCAGTTTCTGCAATTCTTCCACCTGACGGTAGAGTGATTCGGCAGCATTTGCGGACTGTTCAGCACCTTTGGCCGTCTCGGTCGTTACCGAGGAGATCTGCTGCACGTTCTGCGAAATCTGCTCGGCTGCAGATGACTGTTCGCCGGTTGCAGTCGCCATCTGCTGAATCATCTGCATAACGTGCTGTGACATGTTGACAATGTCGGTCAGGCTGTTGCCTGCCCTGTCAACCAGTTCACGACCTTTGTCAACCTCCGTGATCCCGTTCTCCATGACGCCCACGGCCTCAGCCGTCTCAGTCTGAATACCCTTGATCATGCCGGCGATTTCGGCAGTGGCTCGACCGGTACGCTCGGCCAGCTTGCGCACCTCGTCGGCCACCACGGAGAAACCCCGACCCTGCTCGCCGGCCCGAGCGGCCTCAATAGCAGCGTTGAGGGCCAGTAGATTCGTCTGATCAGCGATATCGTCAATCACTCCAATTATCTCCCCGATTTGATTGGCTGACAGAACCAGCTTGCCGATAGAGTCGGCCGACTTGCTTACGGAATCAGCAATGGCCTTCATGCCCGTAATTGTAAAAGCCACTATCTCGCCTCCAGATGTCGCTGTGTCCGAGGCGCGTTTTGAGACCTCGGTGACCTCCTCGGCATTCCTTGCGGATTCGACGATTGTTGCGGCCATCTGTTCGATGGCCGTTGAGACCTGATTGATCTGATCGGCTTGTTCTCTCGATCCCCTCGACATTTGCTCGGAAGAGGAAGCGATATCGTTGGCGGCGTTCACCAGGTGCGTGGCATTGTCACCAATCCGGCCGACCAGGTGGCTCAGGTTTGCCACCATGACACCGAACGAGCGGCCCAGTACATCCTGGTCGGAGCGCGGCTCCACGGTGACCGTTAAATCATTGGCTGCAATCCTTTCGGCGGCGTCAGCGATTTCCCGTATCCGATCAATCAACTTCCTCGAGGCCGTCTGAAGCTGCCCTATTTCATCGCTGGAACTCACCTCCACCTCGTGTTGGATACTGCCAACAGCAATATCCTGCAAGACGTTGGCAACGCTTTCGATCGGTTTGGCAAATCGTCTGGCAAAGACGAACATCGTTACCAGCGCGGCGAGCAGAAGAATCAGGCCAATCCACAGCTGATTCCAGACCAGGGTTGCGGCCTCCGCAAGAACTCTGTCCTCCGGGACTTCGATAACCACGGACCATCGTTCAGTGGTTTCACCTACCTTCACAGGCGCGGTGACTCGGAAAATGCCTTTATCAGAAGTTGCAGCGACTCCACCCGTCCCCGCCGGCAAGCGGCCCCCGGCCGGGATCCCGCTCCCTGCATCAGGGTCGATTCGTTCGAGCTTGCCCGCAGCGTCCGCGCCCCGGCCGGTCAGACCACACACAACGCCATCCTCTGAGAGAATGGCCATACGACCAGAACCATCATATAAATACAGCCGATCGGCTATCTCCTGAAACAGGCTAAGCTTCAGATCTATGCCCACTACGCCATAGAATCGGCCGTCGGCCATGATGGGAACGAGCACCGATGTAACGATCTCACTGTTATCTGCGGTAAAACGGTAGTGAGGATCAGCCAGTATTTCCTCACCTCTGTTCTTGCACCGCTGATAATAGTTCTTGTCCGGCGACTCTGTGTGACCGGAGTATGATGCGAGGCTGAGGTCTCCGTCGTTTCCTTTGATCCAGTAGGGTAGGAAGCGCCCGGCATTGTCATGCCCAGCCTGCCCGACAAACTTGTAATCCTTGCCGTCAAAGGCATCACGTGCCCAGCAAGTGTATATTCCGGCAAAAGTCTCATTTTCTTCTGTAAGGGCACGCATAATCCCTGTTACGTCTTCCCGGGTTATGTCGGGTGTCGCGGATCGGTCTTTGATGGCCGACAGCGTTCCGGCCAACGTGCGACCCACACCAAGCGCCTCCTCCAGGGTTGCACTGACGGCGTTGGCCTGAGACTTCGCAACACTTGCCAGATGAGCTTCAGCACTTCTGCTTGCCACGCTTTCCATAGAAAGCGCAGAATAGAGAACCGTCGAACCGATGGCCAGCAGCAGGCATACCCCCACCCACAGGACGATTCTCACCTTAAGTGTCGACACCTTCATTGCGCTTCCCTTCAAAGCTGCACGCCTGTCCGTCAGCAACTCGCAGTTGCGCACCCCGGCCTGCCGCTATCGGTTTACACGACGCGGCGGCCGGTTGGTACGCACTAATGGGCATAATCAGAAATTCAGGACAAACGAGGTCTGAGCTCTGAAGCTCTTAGCCGCTCCGCTATTCTTGTAGTGGGTCTTCCATTGTGATAGTTCAAGGCCCATGGTGAAGAGCGGAATCGGTGTCACCTGGATATTGCCGAAGATGCTGCGGTTCTTGGATCTGTTGCCGTCCGCAATATCGTCATCATCAGGATTATCCAGTCCAAAACCTGCTGTGACCTTCATCTTCGGATTGGGTGTCATCCAGAATGAAGCCCAGGCGCCAGTGGTAGTTACGCCATCGAAAGTACTGTTATTGTCGATACCGCCCAGGTAAGAAGCCAGGTTGGCGCCTTTCTGTATTTCACCCGAGAAACCGGCGCCGGTCGGCAGATCCACAGCCACATGACCGACGATAGCATTGCTCTTGTAGGTCTCTTCAGTACCAAGCGTTCCTTCCGCCTTCATGCGGCCATAAAGACCCGATACTCCAAATCGCACGGATGTACCTGAGGCAAGCTTATGGTTCACATCCACCAGTCCCTGAAATGACGGAACGGCGGCGTCAGTACCATCGTCGGAACCGTCGGCGACTTCCGTAGCCAGGCTGAGAGTAGGCGTCAGGTCGTTGCCTATGGTACGGAAGAACCCGCCGGAGAACGTTACGTCAGTCTGATCATTCGATGAAACGCGATATGACAGTCTGATCTGCGGGCGGCGATAGCCGATATTGCCAGTGTTCCACAGGGCACCGTAATTGAGTGTCGTGGGCTGCAACGGCGAAATCAGATCATCGGTCTGCCCGGCCAACAGCTGGGTCTGACCGGACTGTACCGTCAGATAGGCATGTCTCAAGAGCAGGGCGGCGTCGTTTTCTGCTGTGCCGCCACCGTAGAAATCGAACTCTAGTTTGCCGTTGACGACGGCCTCCCGGTACCCCTTACCTTCGCTGACCACGCCGAAGCGCGTCTGCCGGTGCGTCATGTTGAACTGCGCGTCATCCTCAGTGCCCAGCTGAGGTTGCACCCACATGATGTAGTTACCGTTGCTTGTTAGATTCTGATCATAGGACGCATCAAGCTTGACATATCCATACCAGTCAAACTCGAAGGTCGGCTTGTCACCTGCAAGGGCACCGAACGCAGCGACAAGTACGATGGAGATCAGTAGAGCAGCCGATTTAATGGTCGGCATCATGGACTCCTCCTTCCCGAAATTGCCTTCGCACCCAGGCCGGCTAGCAGCCCACCGAAGCCTCTCAACCGGAGGCGCGGATCTGAAGAGCCAAGGCGGTTATCAACGCCACCCCCCTTTTCCTCAGATAGTCGGCACTCCCGGTCAGAAGTTAATGTCCGGGGCAAAAGTTAACGAATGGAGGTGTGCAAATTTTAGACAGTGTTCATCCCCCTCCGGCCCACGGGCGTGAGGTAGAAGCTGCCTTCACAGACTGCCGTCAATTGGCATTACCCGGCAGAAATCAAGCCCGGCCGAAAGTGCTCCCCCCGGGGCTGTCACTCAGTCCCAGACTCGATCGGCGTCCACTCGCCGAAGTTCTCCACCACGACCTTGCACCGGCCTGTTGATGTCCACCTCTCGTTGGCGTTGTAGCGCCATTCCAGAAACTCGCTGCCACCACCGCCAAGGGTGGTAATAAGGAGCCTGTTGCTGAGGTAACCGAAGGAGTTGGCTCTGTCGGCGGGCCACTTGGAATCTCCCCGAGAAGGATCCACCGGTATCCAGCCATAGTTGGGCAGATATATCTCCACCCAGCGGTGGAAAACATCGTCATAGGAGGCATCATCGCCACGGATAGCGATCGACCCCGCATACCTGGCCGGCAGGCCGGCGGCCCGGCACATAGCGATATACACGAAGCTGTATTCGGAACACGATCCGGTGCCCCGATCGAGAACAGCCGGAGCAATGTTCCAGCCTCCGGCCAGTTCGTACTCAATGTGATCGATAACATAGTTGTAGATCTTCCGGCCGATCCAGTAGGGATTGGTCTCGTCTCCCACAGCCGCCTCCAGACCATCCCTGATAATCTCATTGTCAAGAGAGAATTTGGCATCGTCAACAGAGTATGCCTCGCGTATTGCCTCGGGTATGTCATTCAGGCTGCCTACCTTCTCGGGGAAAATGAAGTACAGCGTATTGTACAGTCTGGCCGAAGCAAGCATGGTGACGTTGGTGAAATCGGTCGGTGCGATATCAGTAAACTCAAAGTGAGCCACCTCGAGACCCCATTTATCGCTCAATATTCCTTTTGGCTGGGGATCGAATTCAATCTCCGAGATAATATCCTGGTTGTTTAGACTCTGCGGGACAGCTAGGTATACATCCAGCGTCTTTAGATCACCCGGGCCATAGTTCCTGACCTGATGTATAAACTCCATCTGCTGCGCCTTCTCATCCGATCGCGAAAAGACTGTTCCATCGTCAGTCACCAGCTTGTAGATCAGATCCGATTGGTAGTCAACGTTCCACAGATTCGAGCCATCCCAGGCCAGTCCCTGTGCGTGCGACCCCGGCGCCTCGAAACAGACGACAACATCCCCCTCAGCCGGTGAAACCATATAGATCATATCCTTATAGCGATCCGAGACCCACAGGTAGGTTCCATCGAAGGTCAGGCCCCAGGCGTGAGATGTCGGTGCCGGAATCGATTCGATAGTCGTACCGTCTTCGCTGCTTATCTTGCGAATTCGGTCACCACGATCTGCGGCCAGCCAGAGGTGCCCATTATCCCACGTCAGGCCGGTTGGTCGTGACACCGGGCAGTAAATCGTCTTTTCCACCACCCTGGTTTCCGGGTTTATCGCATAAATCAGTTGCTCTTCAGCATCGACGCACCAAAGCCGCTCGCCATCCCAGGCCAACCCGCGCGGAACATAGGCCGGAGCCGGCAGGGAATCAGCCACCGATCCATCCTGGGGATCGATCTTATAGATCATGTCGCTTTTCCTGTCGACATTCCACAGGTACTCACCATCGAACGTCAGCCCCTGCGGACAATCGAAAGGCGTGGTGAATGACATAATGGTATCGCCGGGAGCAGCCACTATCGACTGAAAAACTAAGGCCACGACGATCATGCTTTGTCCCATGAATTTCGAAACGCGCATACCGGACTCCTTTGCCTTTGATAGTTGCAACTTTGTCTCTGTCCTACCCGTATTTGACGCAAGATACGTTTACCATGATGATATCCGCAAGCGTTTCTACAGAACTCCACTTGCCATCACCCGGGTCATGGCTTATTCTGAGTTCTGCCGTACAACAAACACCCCTGCTGAATTGAGGGAGAATATGACTGAGCCACAGCCACCAGCCGCTTCTGATTATGACGAGTCATCCGGCGATCGACCCCTGAGTCGCAAGTTCGAGCCGGTTACCATCACCGAACGTAATACGGCCATTGACACCGTTCGCGGTGTTGCCGTGCTGGGTATTCTGGTGATAAACATATACTTTTTCGCCCTGCCGATGCCCGTTTTCATGAATCCGCCCCTGGCCGGCGGATTCACCGGCCTGAACCTGTTAACGTGGGAAGTTACGTCTTTATTCTTTTATCAGAAGATGATGGCAATCTTTTCGATGCTCTTCGGGGCTGGTTTGATCCTGATGGCCAATCGAGCCGAAGCGAATCAGAAGCGGTTCGGGGGCGTCTACTACCGCCGACTCTTCTGGTTGCTGCTCATTGGCCTGGCCCATGCGTACCTTCTCTGGTATGGTGACATTCTGTTTTCCTATGCCATTTGCGGCCTTCTTCTCTACCCGCTGCGAAGACGCTCGCCTAGGCTGCTGATAATCCTGGGGGTGATTGTGCTGGTGATCGGTATTCTTCTGCAGTCAGGTATGGGCATGTTCAGTGGCATGATCAGGGACCGGGGCACAGCCGCTGAGATTTCCCAGACCGCGGGTGAAACTCTCACACCCGATCAGAAGATGTGGTTGGAGATATGGAGCCAGGTGAGAACATCCTTCGAGCCCCCGCCGTCTGTTATAGAGGCTGAAGTTACAGCTTATCAAGGCAGCTTCAGCCAGAACTTTGCCTATCGGTTTCCGGTAACCTTGATAATGCAGACTCAGGCATTTCTCTTCATGGTATTCTGTCGCGTGCTGGGGCTCATGTTGCTGGGGATGGCGCTCATGAAGCTCGGGGTGTTTTCGGGGGAACGATCAGACAAGTTCTTCTTCGGATGCATAGCGGTCGGCTACGCGGTCGGCTTGCCGCTGGTAGCAACGACCGTTTACCTGAACATGGAGACTGGTTTTGACTTTGTTTACATACTGACCATCGGCGGTCATTTCGACTATATCGGCAGCATCTTTGTTGCACTGGGGCATACAGGGGTGATAATGATTGCGGTCAGGAAGAGACTCCTCGCCAGACTGACCGGCTACCTCGCGGCCGTTGGCCGGATGGCTCTCACCAACTATCTGATGCAGACAATCATATGTACGGCCATTTTCTATGGCTTTGGTCTCGGGTTGTTTGGACAGGTTGATCGCTTTGCCCTGATGGGATTCGTGCTCGGCATCTGGGTTCTGCAGTTGTTTTTGAGCCCGCTCTGGCTCACGTACTTCCGTTTCGGACCAGCGGAGTGGCTCTGGCGTACACTGACGTACTGGCGTCTGCAGCCCATGAAAGCCGAATCGCCGACGCAATAGAGACCATGATCCGACTTGAGACGTGGAGAGGTTCGACCGAGCGCTAGCGACCTCTCTCCTGAAACATGGCGATTGTCTCCGGCTGAAACAAAACCCATATACCGTATCCCCCGAGCGCGGTACCAATCGGAAACGAAAAGAGGTTTAAGAAACTCAAGATGAGCGCAAGGATCCGTCCCCATTGTGCGTACTTCAGCAAACCCATTCCGGCGATGATATTAGGCAATGAGACAACTGTCGTTATGAGAACCACGATCGAGCCAAGTATTCCAAGTATCATACCCGCGCGGACATTATCAGTCGCGGCCAGCCCGGCACCGAAGACTGTCAGAATCAATAAGAATAACAGCGCCAGCAGACCCATCGCTCCCCACAACAGGTACAGGGCAGCAAGTAACTTGACATGTTTGTTCATAGTGCTTTCTCCTACAGTAACTCTATTTACGGAGTAACTGGGAGCTTGTTGCACCGCAGACAAACGCGATGTAGACCATTTTGCTCGTCACTCGGCGATCGCAGCTGACAACCCGGCACCCCGAAATGTCTTGACAGATTGGCGGAATCGTCCGTAATTGCTAATAGTCGCATCAAAATATCAGTCGTCTCAAAAAATCTAACTTACTAACCTGTGCAGGCAGGGAGAGAGTACATGAACCATCTGCAAAGAACCATGTGGGCTGTGCTGGCTGCTGTCTTAGTTGTCGCGATTCCCCAACTCGGCCTGGCCGACAGCACAACGGTTTCGGAGACTTCCCCGGAATCGACCATCTACACATTTTACCCCCAGACCGCTTCCTTTTGGACTGGTTATGTCAGGAGGTCCGTCCCACTGATCGGATCAACAACCTACAGCCGATATGACGGCTCCATTCGTGTGGGGTACATCGGCAATATTTTAGACCCTGATTACACTTACCGCGGATGGGCCAAATTCGACATCACCGGCCTGCCAGATAATGCCTGTGTTGAGTCGGTTGAGCTGGTGGGATATTGTTATGACGCCTCCAGCGATCCTCACACTCTGAAGGTCAACAGGTTAACAATCGATCCGGTAACGTATAGCAGCACTTCTGGCCTGTTTAGTGCCATCTATAATACCAACTACGTCCAGTGCTCCAGTTGTATGCGATCCACCGGCAGCCACACTGTCGTGCTCAGCTCTCTGGCGAGATCTGACCTGGAAAGTGCAACCAGCCGGAACTGGTTCGCAGTGGGATTACAGGAATATTCTGACAACGACGACCCCGGCCGCTGGTATGGATACGGTACCGGAAACCGGCCTTATCTCAGGGTGACGGCCTCCACCCCGCCGACCAGTGCTCCCGGAACGCCCACTGTCTCGGTGGCTCAGCCGTGTTCACTCCAGGCATACACTGTCTATTGGAGTTCAGTATCCGGAGCCACCAGCTACAGATTGTACGAAAACAGCTCCTTGATATGGGAAGGTTCAGGCACCTCCGTGCCGATGAACAACAGTCCCGGAACTTACAATTATTATGTGCGGGCCGGCAACAGTTGCGGCTACGGTCCTCCCAGTGGCACTAGGGTTGTGCAGGTCCGATCAACACCTGCGCCACCCACCGGGCCGACTGTAAGTCCCCCTGATCCCTGTGCCACCACGAGCTATCAGATCAGTTGGGGCTCGGTCAGCGGGGCCACGTATTATCGTCTGTACGAGAACGGCGGCATAGTTTATCAGGGCAGCAGCACATACCGAGACTTCTCACATGGAAGTGGGACCTTCGATTATTGGGTGCAGGCCGGCAACGATTGTGGTCTAGGTGGTTCGAGTGACACCCTGTCTGTTCCTCTCGACCAGGTACCCAATCCGCCCAGCACTCCGGCAGCCTCGCCTCCGGACCCGTGTGAAGGACAGAGCTACGAGATATACTGGCCGCCTGTTTCAGGCGCAACCGGTTACCGTCTGTACGAAAACAGCATTCTGATTTACGAGGGTCCCTCGACAAGCCAGTTCTATTCACGTGGGCCTGCCACGTTCAGCTACTGGGTCGAGGCCGGAAACAGCTGTGGCTGGGGAACCAAGAGCGGAACCCTTCAGGTACAGGTCACAGGGACACCTGCAGCTCCTGCTAAACCGACCGCAACACCGCCTGACCCGTGTGAAGGTGAACAGTATACTGTCCAATGGAATCCGGTGAGCGGCGCCACGAGCTATCGCCTGTACGAAAACGGCGGTATAGTCTACCAAGGGCCGAGCCTACAGGAGACCTTCTCGCACGGAGCTGGATCCTACGACTATTGGGTAACAGCCGGAAACCAGTGTGGCTACGGAGGCCCAAGCGGGACAAAGCAGGTTCAGGTTCTGGCCGGACCATCGCCGCCCAGCACAGTGCTGGCTCACATGGCACCGTGCGCAGATTCATCATACAAAGTGTGGTGGAGCAGGGTCAGCGGTGCAACCAGCTACCGTCTGTTTGAAAACGGCGGCCTGATTTGGGAGGGCTCCGATACAGTCAGGGTGCTCTCACACTCTTCCGGGACCTACGCTTACTATGTACAGGCGGCCGTTGGTTCCTGTTACGGCAGTAGTAGTGCCGTAGCACACGTCGAGATCCAGATGGATGTACCTCCCATTCCAAGTGCACCCAACGTCTCAGACCCGTCACCATGTGCCGGCGTTCAGTATACGCTTAACTGGGCTACGGTCGCTGGCGCCACCGGTTATGTGCTGTATGAGAACGGTGTCCCCATCTGGTCAGGTTCGGGCGGAATGCTAATACCCGTAACCCGGCCGGCAGGAACATATGCATACTCGGTCCGGTCAGTCAACGATTGCGGCAAGAGCGACTACGGCCCTGAAACCGTTGTACATGTGGTCGGGACACCGGCTGCTCCGGCTGCTCCCTCGTCCTCGGACACGATTCCGTGCGAGGACTCCACCTACACCATCTCCTGGAGCCCGGTTGGCGGCGCAACAACTTATCGACTGTCGGAAAACGCGGTCCAGATTTACGAAGGCCCGAACATCCAGGTCAGCCTGTCAAACGATACAGGATCGTATAATTATGAAGTTATAGCAGGCAACCAGTGCGGCTGGAGTTCGAGCAGTAGCGCCAGATCAGTTTCGGTTATTGTGTGCTGTTGCAGCGGACCGACCGGGAATGTCGATGGCGACATACTAAACGTTATCGATATCGGGGATCTGACGACTTTGATTACCTACCTGTTCATCCCACCCTTCCCGGTACCACCGTGCATGGAGGAGGCGAACATCGACGGCACCACAGATGGCGTGGTAGACATGGGCGACCTGACCGCCCTGATCAGCTACCTGTTCATCCCGCCATTCCCCGCACCTGAGGTGTGTCAGAAGCCTCTGTAGACTATAATATCCTGTTTGCTGCAGTGTTGAGTTGATGACTCGACACTGCAGCTCTTTCAGGCAGCCACATCGATGTCTGACCCTTGAGACTTTCGAACCAGATAAGTGCCCCTGCTCATCACGCACAACCGGCCGCTCATAACATTTATATCGAACAAAAGACTACCTGAAGCGTAATTATACTGTCGACAGGGGTGGATTGATTTATTGTCTTCCACAGAAGAAACCAGCCCGGCACATTAAACGTATATTGCCTGCTAACCATGAAGCCGGTTAACTTACATTGGCGGTTACGTAACGAGCAAATCTCGTATGCGGCTGAGGCTGAATTCCGGCCGGCGTGTTGAATGGCTACTAACATATACATTATATGGCAGGGTGTCCTTGAGGGTAGCCCGGCTGCCTGGCAGGAACTGGTGGGGCTTTATTCCGGTCTTGTCAACACAATCGCGATTCGTGTTGGACTGGATGTCGCTGACGCCGAAGACTGCGCCCAACAAACGTGGCTGACCCTTTATCGCAAACGAAGCTCAATACGCGATCCGAAGGCCTTGCCGGCCTGGCTGATCCGCACAACCCACCGAAGAGCTGTACGCATGTTTGAGCGACTCCGCCGAGGTGCCTCTGCGGGCAGGTCATTCGAGCAGGCAAAGAAGACTGTAACCCTACCCGTTGATGTCATAGAACAGCTTGAAACCCAGGCTATCATCGAGATTGGCATGCGCCAACTCGACCCGAGATGTCGTAAGTTGTTGCGTGCCCTATACTTGTCCCCGGAAGAGAGATCGTACCGGGAGATAGCCGGAATCCTGAAGATTAGACCCAATTCATTGGGACCGTTACGCTCTCGCTGCATGATCAAGTTAAGAAAAATCATAGAGAATCTTGGTTTTGAATCGGACTAAATCGAACACAGGATGCTCCTTTAAGCAGCACAGGCAGTAAAGCATAATGCCAAAGAAACACAGGATCGGAAAACAGAGTAAAGGACGAGCACTATCCATGAAGTCAATATTGGCAGGACTTGAGGCTGGTGCTGTTCGATTGACGGAAGATATGATTAACCCAAATGATGATGCTACAAAGAGATACGGAGCCATCCCGCTGATGTTTGAGAAGCAGCCGAGACGAGAGATCGCAGTAGGCCGGATTACTTATGATTCGTGGCGACAAGGCCCGGCTCCCGCGCTCCGTAACGTCATGGATGGTCATTTGCGCCGCCTCACCCTTAAAGCAGGATCAGTCAAGCTGGAGATTGTTGCCCAGAAGGTCCGAAATGATTGGGAGTTTGTGGCCCGAGTATATTCCAGAAAAGGCGTCAGGCATGATATGGTGCTTCGAGTGGGCCGTCGAAAAATTCTGGCTGGCTCTGGCGGATACTTTCTGTGGTCGTCAAAGCTGGTACCGCGGAACTTACAATTGTTGTCCTATGAACATGATATAGTCTTTGAACAGCTTTCATGGCAATGAAGAAGATCAACCCTGACCGTATCGCCGAGAGGTTCTTGTCAACCGGCAAGTTTGATAAGATTACACCTGAGGAGCTGGCAACAGTCTGCGACCGTATAGTCAGAACCGAGACACAGGTTTCAGTACCGACCTCCATCGATCTCGGTCGCAGATTTGTCACCCGAGCGGAGCCTTACGGCGGGCCTCTTCTGATGACCGCACTGCGAGCCCTCGGATGGGCTTATCTGGTCGGGGGCGAGTATTCAAGGGCCGAAAAGACATACCTGAAGGCCAGATCTCTCCTTCGCCGGGATGCTCTTTCCCGGGGACGCATAGACAGGGTACTGATAGACGTTTACATGTATCTTGGCCGCCTGGGCGAAGCCAAACGCCGAGCCCGCATGGCCCTGGGCACCTTCCGCCGCCTGAAGGCGGATGACGACATTGCCAAAACCAACGTCAATTATGCCAACCTGCTGCATCGACAGGACCGGCATAAAGAAGCCAGAGTTTTGTACCAGCGCGCCGGCGATCATTTCCTTTCCCGAAAAGACGATCTGGCCGCGGCGTTGTGTTTCTACAACCTGGCTAACACGCTCGTCCAGCTGTTTGACTTTAAGAAAGCCGCGGAACTGTACGAGAAGGCACGAAAGATATTCAAGCGGCACGGTCACCTCTTACACGCCACCGGATGCCTCTATGGTCTATCCTGGCTCCACATGCTTCAGGGTGATTTCCACATGGCTTTGCAGGAGCTGTCAGTCTGCGAGAACGGCTACCGGCAGGGTAAACAGCCCCGCGAATTGATACTGTGCCAGCTGGATCGAGCCGAATCCTACCTCAGTTTGAACCTGTTTGTGGACGCTCGCAAGGCGGCTGAGGACGCCTCGAGAAAAGCCGGCGAACTTGGGATCATGTATGAAAAAGCCAAGGCAGAATTCTTCTGCTCCAAGGCGACGTTGGGTCTCGGGCAGATACGTGCCGCCCGAGCCGGCCTCCGGCGAGCAGAAGAGGGCTTCAGCAAGGAGAAGAGTAAGGGTTTTCTGGCCGCGGTCAGATTTTTTCAGGCGCAGTTGGAATCCTCCAACGGTTTGAACCGGGCCAGGCTGGCCTCATCACGCAGGCTTCTCCGCAAGGCCCAGCTCCCTCTGTGGGAAGCGATCTGCGATTTGCAGATTCTCGCGGCTCAACCGAATGATCACTCGACTGCCAGAAGACTGGCCAGAAACAAGGCGGTGAAAACGGTACCTCATCTCCTGGCCTCGCACCATACGTTGATGGGCGACCGAGAGGCGGGCCGCAGCCGGACGAGTTCGGCAGTACGGCACTGGACCAGGGCAGCCAACATACTTGATTCTGTTCGAGCCAAGTTGCCACCGGTCGAGATGCGATCAGCTTTCTTCGGCCAGCAGTCCGATCCCTACCGCAAGCTGATCAGAGCCGAATCAGACAGGAACCCGCTGAAAGCTGCAGTCTGGTCTGAGAAATTCAAGACGGCTGGTTTGTGGGCCACCTCAGATGAAGTCCTCGCCACCAACCCGGCCCGTCAACAGATAGAGAAGAGTCTGTCGGAACTCGCGACCCAGGTTACGGCCGTATCGGCTCTGGTGGATGACAAGTCTGGACACCGCTCCATGACCGGCCGGGTTGGAGAGGCTTTCGATAAACTGGGGCGGAGAATTCGGAACGAGCTGGCATCCCTCGAGCAGCTTGAAGATTCGCGGCCCGAGGCTTTTGAGGATGTCTCTTCCCAGATCGTGTCATGTTCAATGAAACAACCTATAGTCCAGTTCCACGTTGGTGCAAGGGACATATTCGCCTTCGTGCACTACAGGGGTAGCAGCAGAGCACACTGCTATCCCGACGGAACTGCAGTCCTGGGCGGGCTGGTCGCACGCTGGCGCTTTCTTGTGGAATGCGCACCCGCCTCGATAAGGAAGCCCCGGTCGCGCGATCTGAGCGATGAAAAAGAAATCCTCCGCAGAATAAGTACCTGGCTGCTTCCGCCACTGGAGCTGCCCGGTGATAATCATCGGTTGTTGATCTTGCCGGAAGGACAATTGGCCAGCCTACCATGGGCAGGGCTGCATCACAACGGTGGCTGCCTGACGGATTCTTTCGAACTTGTGTTTGCCCCCAGTCTCAGGCACCACCTTCATGCAGAGCGGATTTCCGTTCGATCCAGGAAGGTCAGGATCTTTGTAGGTGAATCTCATGGTCTGCCGCACATCAGGGAGGAGCTCGCGGCTGTTCGGTCCCGTGCCCCCAAGCATCTCACTGAGTTCTACGATCCTTGCCGGCGTTCCGACTGGCCGGATAACAGTTCCGCCGGTCTATGGCACTTCACAGGCCATGCCTCTTTGAGATCTGACAACCCGTTTTATTCTGCCTTGATGCTGGCTGACGGCCCCCTGTTTGCCGCCGATTTCAGACTGAAGAGAAATCGTGTAAAACTGGTTACTCTTGCGGCCTGCCGGACCGGTCAGCACACCAGCCTTCCTGGCGAGGAATCGACCGGCCTGGTAAGATCGCTCCTTGAAATGGGAGCTCAGAATGTCATTGCAAGTAATTGGGCAGTTTCCGATCTGTCCACCTCACTATGGATGGATCTTATGTATAAATCTTATTTGAGCGGCTCGACAGCCGGTGAGGCCGTCAGGCACGCTGCTGAGGGCGTCAGGGAGACGTTCCCGTCAGTTTACAACTGGGGAGCTTTCTCCACATTTGGCGCTGGATAATTGGAATTTGGCATTATATTGAGAGTGAGGATGACAACATGATTACCGAGCACATTAGATGGACTCTTGCGCGAGCGGTCTGGACAGGAATCACCGTTTTCGTCATACTGTTAGTAGGCAATGGTCTCGTGCGGGCTGACGATAACAACGGGCTCAGCAGAGATAAAACCGGAACGGATGACCTCGAGGCTCCCCGGGCTGTTTTCACTGCAGAGCAGGTAGTAGTAAAATTCACGTCTGATACAGTATCCTGGGCCGAGTTCAGCGATTCGATAAATGCCGATGTATCGCGCCAACTGTCCCATTCGGGAGCATTCCTGTTTCAACTTGGCCCGGACGACAACCCGGAGGAGTTCGCGGAAGAACTCAACCAGGTGGGGAAAGTCGAGTACGCTCATCCAAACTACCTGGTCGACGATCTGCACCCCGTCCAGGGAAGTTACCCGTTCTCTGACGTGGCCGGCACCGGCAGTTTCGACGATCAGCCGGCGGTTTCTACAGTCGACCTGACCTCAGCACAGGACCTTGCCAGCGGAAGCGGCGTGACCGTCGCGGTCATCGACGGCGGCATTGACATCTTCCACCCTGAGCTGTCGGGAATTGCTACTTACGGATATGACTATGTGGATGGTGATGATGCTCCTTTTGATGAACCCGGAGGACAATGCAGCGGCCACGGCACTTTTGTGGCCGGCGTAATTCACCTCGGTGCACCGGACGCAGAGATTCGGGCTTACCGAGTGATTGATGCCGAAGGAATCGGAGACGGGTTCACGCTGGCCATAGCCATTGAGAACGCCGTTGACGATGGCTGCGACATCATTAATCTCAGTCTTGTGCTGATGGCCGAGCATATGGCCGTCAAGGATGCCATCGCCTATGCGGCCAGCCAGGGAGTACCGGTCATCTGTGCAGCGGGCAATGAAGGCACAAGCTTGCCGGTCTATCCCGGAGCCTGGGATCTGCCTATCACAGTGGGCGCCGTCGATACCGCGCAACTGCTGGCAGATTTTTCTACCTATGGTAACCAGATTGATGTCTGTGCGCCCGGAACGGACATCTACTCCACTTACCAGGACGACGGCTTTGCCTGGTGGAGCGGCACCAGCTTTGCCACACCGTTCGTCACGGCTCAGGCCGCCCTGCTGAGAGAGGTTCGCCCCACAGCGTCAAGTCAGGACCTGATCACGGCCATATCTCTTACGGCGGCCGACCTCGATGAAAACAACCCTGATTACCAGGGACAGCTTGGAAACGGCCTGGTCGACTTCTATTTGTCAATCGGTTTTATGAACACGCTGGAGACAGCCTGGGTTGTGCCGGATACTCTGTTCATGGAATTCATGGAAGGAGTACAGGCGCTCGTGGTGCCGGAAGCGTGGGTTCACATCTACTCAAGCAATGCTCCTGCCATGTATGTACCCCAAGTATTGCCGGGTGACCCGACATTTGTCTGGACTGATTCTTTGACAGGGTTCACCGACGACTCGGTTCTGCTGTACATCAGCCCCTCTCCCGGGCCGGTCGGCACATACTACAATACCGTCAGATTCGATGTCGACGGTGTCCCGGTCCCGACAGACCTGACGGTTTGCGTGACGGTCATTCCCAATCCTGACACAACCTATCATGCTTTCGTTGCCCCCAATGTGCTGAACTTCCGGGCTCCGGCGTACTCCGAAATGGCATTGACAGAGACAGCCGTCTTGTACTCCAGCAACGCCCCTGCATCTTACCTGGGGTACAGGTTAGAGCCAAGGAACGATTTCCTATATCTTCAGGACTCCACCGGTTATCTCTTCGATTCATTAACAGGAATCACCGTGGACTCTATCACGGTAATGGTGCTTCCGAGTCTGGCCGCTGGCCCCGGTTTCTACACAGATTCCGTGGTTTTCGAAGTGGATGGCGTGGAGCAACCGCCGCTGCTGGTCATAAACGTTGAATTGACAGATCCCAATGGTCCGACCGCCTGTTGCGACGAACCGGGGGATGTGAATAGAAACGGGGTTGCTTACGAGATCGCCGACCGAGAGACTCTGGCCGTAGCCCTTTTTTACGGCGATTCGACTTATCTGCCCTGCATTGGCAATGCCGACGTGGTCAGAGACTGCCTGATAAACAATGATGATCTGGTCTATATGCAGGCTGTTATCCAGGGCGATACCGTGCCACCCATCCCGGAGTGCGGTCTCTGCACGGAATATCTCTTCCTCCCGAATGGCGACAGCGCCTGGATTTACCACGATACCGATTTTGTGTACGTCGTTGATGAAGGATCAACTGAGGCGGTATTTGGTAGTGTCTTTGTCACGTCGTCCAATGCCCCGGCGAACTTCATTGTGGAAGTTGTCGGGCCACCCCATTTCATCACCTTGCTGGAGGATCATGGTATAACCAACGATTCCTTGCGCTTCCAGGTGAGCGCCAACGGGTCCCCGGCCGGGTGGTACGTCGAGACCCTGCGGTTCATGGTTGAGGGTGCGGTCAACAACCCGGTTTATGTGGACGTGCCGATTCTGGTCCAGCCCACAGGACCAGTGCCTGACAGCGCCCATGTCCAGCCAACCAGCGTCTATTTCAATGCAACGGCCGGCAGTAGTTTCGAGCAGTACGACGACGTGTATCTCACATCATCCAACGCACCCGCCTTCTATACGGCCTACGTGCTGAGCAGTGCGGGCATCGTCACCATCCAGGATTCAGCGGGCATGACCAATGATTCTGTGGCTTATGTGGTGCGGAGCGATTCGACCTTCGAGCCGGGCATCTATGTTGACACGATCGCTTTCGAAGTCGAAGGCGTAGTCAACAGCCCCGTTCATCTTGAAGTCTATCTGACAATCGACACCGTTGGCGGTGCAACTTGCTGTGGGTTTCCCGGTGATGTCGACGGCAACGGCATCCTCTATGAAGCAAGCGACGCGAATCTTCTGGTATCTGCTCTCACCACCGGCGACACTGCCTACCTGCCATGCATCGGCAACGCCGACATCGATGGCGACTGCCGGATAGATCTATCCGATCTGATAATCCTGCAGGCCGTCATAAACGGCGATTCCCTTCCGTACCCCACCGAGTGCGGCGGCTGTCGTTCATATGAATTGATTCCGGATTCAAGCGGGCAGGGTACAGCTATCGTGTGGCCTTACTCACAGGTCTACGAGGTTCCGGCTGATAGTCCATTTACATTCTCAGGCGGTGTATATCTGACCTGCAGCGGAGGGCCGACAAACTACACCGTCGGCTTTCTGGATTCACCGGATTTCACCACGCTGCTGAACAACGCCGGAATAACCGATGACTCGATCCTCTTTACGGTCGGCAGCGATACCGGACTCGACTCCGGACTGTATGCCGACACCCTCATGATTGTGGTCCAGGATGCGGCCAACTCTCCGGTGTATGGTATAGTCTACGTGGATGTGGGCGGGGCCGGTTCCGGCTTGGGCGTGGCTACTGCCTGGCCTGTCAGTCAGGCGTTCGAGGCACCTTCCGACAGCCAGCTCGTGCAGCCGGGTAGCGTGTATCTTACATGCACGAAGGAGCCTCACGACTTCACCGTAGGAATACGTGACGAAGCCGACTTCCTCGTGCTGCTGGATTTCAGCGGGACGACCGATGACTCGGTGAATTTCACCGTCAACGGCGGCCTGGGCATGACACCGGGACTGTACGTGGACACTTTACAATTCGATGTTCCGAATGCCTCCAACACACCGGTATTCTCGGTCGTGTACCTGACGGTAACCGAGCCGGTTAATCCAAGCGACGATTCGGCGTGGGTCGACCCGTCCTTTGTGCAGAGCAATTTCATGAGCATTCATGATCCGCTCGATACCGTCGGAGTCTTCCTTAGCTCGACTAACGCGCCCGCAATGTACAGTGGCTATGTCATTGGAGGGCCGACCAGCTTTGTAAGCTTACCTGACTCGGTTGGGTTCACCAACGATTCGGTCTTCCTCGTGTTCGACCCGTGGAACTACATGGCGGGCACGCATTACGATTCTATCCTCTTTGACATTTCGGGAATCGACAATCCCGTAATCTTGCTTGTCTCCATGTACGTGGCCATGGATTCGATGCCGGCCCTGACTCTTACGGCCTATCCTAACCCGTTTAACCCTGCCGTGAACATTATGTTTGACCTGCCCGTGGCCTCCGAAGTCCGACTGCAGATATTCAATGTCGTCGGGCGGATGGTGAGTACCCTGGTTGATGGTGAGCTTGGTGCCGGCCGGCACTCGGTAGCCTGGGACGGCAGCACATATGCCAGCGGTATTTACTTCTACAGGTTGGAAACGAACGAAGCTGTCCTTACTCGAAAGATGGTGCTATTGAAGTAACGACAGAACTCATAGCCCTCCTTAATCAGCATCCGGTTTATCCGGACTGATATAGAGCCCGACGTTGAATCAGAAGATTCGACGTCGGGTTCTGCATTTATAATTCACTGTAACACTGAAAAACTGATTCCTGCGGTGATCCCAAAAACGCTGTGCCTGAAGTCCGCACCTTCACGTGCCTTCTCCAGACCGGCCGTGTATCGGCCTTCGATGGATACTTTCGTCGTGCCCCACCCAAGATTGAGACCGCCTCCGACAACCACCTCGAATTGCGTGTCCTTGACATCCGGTATGTCATCGGTGTATTTCGAAAAATAATAGACTTTGGTCCCTCCGACGAAACCTTCGTCTTCAATCTTCCATTCAGTGGCTATGTTGAATGCCACCGCCGGACCGGCAAACAGGTATGGCTTCAGGCGCCCTGCCGTGGGGATTGAAAACTGTGCCAGGACCGGAATCTCAACATAGTCCAGCCTGGTCCACACGATTTCCGAGTAGTTGGTGTCGCCGATGGTTGTACTCGCGTCCCAGTCAGCACCTTTCATCGAGTAAAGGACCTCGGTCCGCACGGCCCAGCGTTCGTTTAGATGCACAGCCACCATACCCCCGGTCAGTGCCCCGACGATGTATCCAGCATCGGCGGACCGATAAATGTCGGCGGAATCAACATCAGTCTTGCCCGCAAAGGATGCGAGATTGAGACCGAATTTCGGGCCGATCTCGATTGTTACCCCGGCTTGAAGGTTCGGTGTCCTCAGAACTGTCAAAACCACAAGCATGCCAACGATGGTGAGCAGTTTTTTCATTCCGGGTCCTTTCCGCAATGAAGATGGACGTCTTGATTGATTGCTACCACCCAATCAACTTACAAACATCGCTGCGATACAAGAAAAAACTCAGGCATCCGGCTGCCTGAATCAGTCCACCAGTTTTGACTCCGACACCGTCGTGTCCACATCAGGCAGCAGAAATTGGTTGCCCCTGAGGATTCTTGCTACCACTCGATTGTGCCGCCGCCCATGAGATCGTAGCACTTGCAGGCAAGGGACTCATCAACCTGCCCGACCCACTCAAACAGCCTCTCAGCCGCCTCCCGCGGATCCGTGTCGGCATCTCGGGCTGCCGCCGAAGTCAGCAGCCGGCCCGGATGAACCGCATGCACCAGGATATTCTCCCCTCTCAGTTCCCGGTTAAGGCAGGCGGTAAGCATGTTCTGTGCGCTCTTGGCAATCTTATAGGAGTACACCATGCGCGCCGAGGAATGCCCGGCTGCTGCCGTCTTGCCGATTGACCCGAAGCGCGAGGTGATATTCACCACCACCGGCTTCGGTGCCTTTCTCAGAAAAGGCAATGCCGCCCTCGTGCAACGCAGGGCACCAACACAGTGAACGTTGAAGTATGACAACATATCATCAACAGGTGCCTCCATTGCCCCGCGTGCCTTCCTGATGCTGCCGGCGTTGTTGATCAGAAGATCCAGAGCCGGCGCATGCTTTTGCAACGCTGCAACGATTCTGTCCTCCAGCGATTCTGATGTCACGTCTGAGACGATCGGAAAACAGCCCGATGGGAAGGCTTGCGATAGATCATCGGCGACTTTCTGATCTCGCAGCAGGGGAAAGACGACCCACCCGCGCTCAGCATATACGTCAAGCAACTCTCGCCCGAATCCTCTGCCTGCACCTGTTATCAGCACTGTCGACATGCCGTTCTCCTTACCATTGGTCAGTCTAGCGGATGATCCGAGTAATAAGGCCGGGACGTTACCCGGCTGCAACGAACAGATATTATCAGTACGACCATGTCCTCAGTCCAATCAGGCCCCAGTAGCCGAAATACAGTGTCATCCCGAGGCAGGCGGAAGAAAGAAGCGTTGCATATACTCGCGCAAACTTGCTCACGGGTTTGAAGAAACTCTTATACGTGGTATAAACGCTCACAACTGAGAGTCCGGCAAAGACAAGTGTGGATATGAAGAATATCACATTACGTACTGTCATCTGCCCGAACTGAAGCATGGTCTGATCCGCAACCGGCATAACCCCCAGCACCAGCGAAAGAACAGCGAGCAGGGGGATAATTCTCATCCATAAGTATGGTGATCTGTCGCCTTTTTTCCAGACTTTCTTATACAGGTGTACAGGTATCCAGAACAAGCCATAAGCGACCCCCGAGAGCATCGTCAGCAACGCTACAAAAAAGAAGGCTCGATGTACCAGCGGCTTCCAACCTGCAGTTCGCTCGTAATATGAGCCCTGGCTGGCGTACACCATTTTGCCATCCTCGGTCTCCACGAAAACACGGCTGGCGCCTGGATGATTTCGTTTTCTGAACATGTTCTGCGAAACAGGAATCAGCGCCGACTTATCGCTCATGAAGTCCTGTTGATACAGGGTATCATTCGCATACAGAATGGTTGTTCCCGAGAACAGCAGGTCGGTGAACTCCAGAAGCTGCATTCTTGGGCTGCGATATTCATAATAGCCGCAATAGGATTCGAGAATTTCCGCCGGGACCCGTGCCGGCGGCGCAGGAGTACTGTCGGCATCACACGCGAGAAATCCGCGCGCCTCGGCCATCAGGCCATCATAGATAACAAAAGCAAACTCGTTATACATCACCACGTAGCCCAGCCCGCAATCATTGTTGTACGAGTAGTCGGCGAAGAAACCGGGGACAATCCCGCCATGACCAAACCACCTCCGACCTTCTTTGGTGGAACTCGAGATCCCAAAGCTGTAGCCATATTCCAGACCCGCTCGCGCCGCAATGGTGGAAGTTGGTCTTCCCATTCTGTCGATCAGATCAGCACGGATGACCTGTTCCGTTCCCACCCTGCCCCGGTTCAGCATGAATTGCACGAACAGAGCCATTTCTTTTACAGACGTGGTCAGGGCTCCGGCTGGCTCGTCGTAGTCAAACCACCGAGGGACCGGTTCCCTGTCCTTGTTGTATCCTGCTGCCAGCATCTCGCGGTGCTCATCGGTTCTCCCGATGGTGGTGGTATTCATACCAATCGGTTCGAAAATAACTCCGGTCAAAAAGTCCTGATAGCGCTGGCCGCTGATCTTTTCAAGAATATATCCGGCCAGGGTGTACCCGGGACTTGAGTAACTACAGCGGGTGCCGGGCGGCCATCGCACTGTCCGCAGATTAGCTTTGATTTCGAGACAGCGCTTAAGTGGCAGCACAGGACCTTCGAAATAAAACCAATTCAAGTGCGAATCATCAAAGCCAGCCGTATGTTCCAGCAGATGAATCACCCTGACCGGGTGAGTCTCCCGCCATGGATTGTCTATCTCAATCTCGGGGGCAATTTCGCGGACCGGGGTGTTCAGATCAATCCTGCCTTCTTCAACAAGCTTGAGAAACCCCAATCCGATAAAGCTCTTGGTGCATGAGCCGACACGAAAATGCGTCTCTTCCGTTACCGGCTCGCCGGTTTCCTTATTAGCAAACCCGTAGGTGCCAATGAATATGATGGAATCTCTGGACACGAGAGCCACGGCGGCACCTGGAATCGATCGTTCCTTAACCATCTCATCCAGTTTGATATCCAGTTCCTCTAGTGTCTGAGGAACCGGGGCGCTGGCCGTATCATTGGGAGCTGTCTGCGCATTCAGCGCACCGCACCACATAAGAGTTGCGAGCAGAGCCCCCGCCAGGAGCCGAGGATACCCTGAGAGAACCGTCATGATATATAAAACCTCCTGTCAAAACACCGTTCCCGATTGGACAGGCGGGACTCCTGTGATGTTGCCAGCCAAAGTTCCAGGCATCGCACAGAATCGCGTGTGAATTACCGGAGCGGCAGCCTTCGCTCTATTTGCCATAGAATATAGTGTAATCGGCCCTCTCGTTGCACCTTCATTCCCTGTGTGACGGTATCGAGGCCGGTGAACCACGCCCCCTCTCCCACACACCGATGACAATTGGCTACACGGCGCCGCACGGCGCGGTCTATCGTGGCCCGTAATGCGTTGTCGGGCAAATACTTATCTATTTCGGGGCTAGCGTTCTACAACTCAGGGCGGTGGCCTTTTCTGGGCTTGACCACTAATTTGACCAAATTCTCTATGGACATCTCAGGAACAAACCGATATTATAGATTGTTGGAATTGGTTTCGGTCTATGCTATTGTCCAGGCTTTGTTGTTCGTGTGAAATCTCCGATAAAGCTAAATCGCGGGACCGATGCGCAATGGTGCGCTTTAACGAGTTTATCCCGACGAATGTAATTCCTTCGGGATCAGATTTCATGAGCGGATAAACAAAACCGGAGAGTAGAATGAACATCTACGTGGGTAATCTGTCGTTTGACACGACAGAGGAACAGTTGCGTCAGGCCTTTGAGGGTTTTGGCGAGATTTCCAGCGTAAACATCATCACTGACAAGTACACCGGGGAATCGAGAGGATTCGCCTTTGTGGAGATGCCCGATCATGGCGCAGCCACCAGTGCCATCAGTGGCCTGAATGGTCAGGAGTTGAACGGACGCGCGTTGAACGTCAACGAAGCGCGCCCGCGCACTGACCGTGGTGGCGGTCGCGGTGGCGGCGGCGGTCGTGGCGGCGGCGGTGGTCGCGGAGGCCGTGACAACTATCGTCGGCGCAACCGGTAGTGACAGTTCGCTCACTGCTTTTATAAGCGACAGACAACCTGAAGCAAGGGAAACCGGAGACCCGGTTTCCCGTGTTGTTTTAATTTGTCAGGCGCAAATGGATTGGCGTTTTGTAATAGTATTGAGCATCAGTCTTAAGAATAATCTTTTTGGGGCGGCAACCGGAAGGTAACTCTCAGCCGCTGAAAGTGTCGCTGCCGTTCACTGTCTTCACGAACGCGCCCGAAATGCATGGCCGGACCTTTCAGTAACTCTGTTGGTTCAGGATGGCAATTGTCGTAGGTTATTTCCTCACCGGTGCCAGGTTCAGAGAAGCCGCCCTACATTTGCACCAGCCGCTTTACTGTCGAGCCCTGAACCAGCACTGAAAACGCCACTACCACGTAAGTTACGGCCACGATAAGGTCTCTGGCCTCGCCGGCTGCGAGCGACAGAGCCAGGGCAATTGATATTCCTCCCCTTAGACCGCCCCAGGTCAGTATGCGTATAGCATTCTGACTGAACTGCCGTCTGAATCTGAGAAGACCAACAAACGCCGATACGGATACAAACCTGGCCAGCAGACTCAGTGGAATAGCCACCAACCCGGCAACGAAGTAACTCCAGCTGAAAGCCAGCACCAGTATTTCCAGGCCGATCCAGGCAAACAGGACGGCATTCAGGATCTCGTCGATCAACTTCCAGAAAGTATCCAGATGGTCGCGGGTGACATCAGACATAGCATACATCCGACCGTGATTACCGATCATGAGACCGGCCACAACAATTGCAATCGGACCTGAGGTGTGAATCGCGGTTGCCAGAGCATACCCCCCGCTCACGAGAGCCAGCGTAATTAGAATCTCTACCGAGTAGTCATCGACATTCTTAAGCAGACGGTATGCGGCCCAGCCGATGGCAAACCCGAAAACGACCCCGCCTACAGCCTCCTTGAGGAACAAGACAAGTACTGTGTCGATACCGGTAGTCGCTCCGCCGGTGGCTATCCCGACCATAACCAGGAACACCACCACACCCACGCCGTCGTTAAACAACGATTCCCCGGCGATCTTGGTTTCAAGGCTCCTGGGTGCTTTGACTGATTTGAGGATTGCCATCACCGCAACCGGATCGGTCGGAGCGATGAGAGCACCGAACACCAGGCAGTACATAAATGACAACTGTACATCCAGCACCTGGAATGCGAAGTATAGGGCCGTGCCGACCATGAAGGTGGTAGCCACAACGCCGACTGTGGCCAAGCCGCCGACTATGTATTTCTGCTCGGACAAATCCTCAAGATTGATTTTCAAGGCCCCTGCAAACAGCAGGAAACTGAGCATCCCTTTCATAAGTGTTTCAGAGAAGTCGATTCCGGTCAGAAACCGCCCGGCCTGTTCTTCAATGCCGAATCCAAGCTTGCCCAGTCCGATCAGACACAAAGACAGCGTCAACGCGATCATCATCAGTCCAACCGTGGATGGTAGCCTTACAAATCGATAGTTTATGTAGCTCAGCAAAGCGGCAATCGTAAGAAAAACGGCAATGATGCTGAAGATGGCCATAACAGATCGGTGATTACAAAATCAGTTTCAGCCGCTATTTACCGAGGGGATGTGTGAGTGTCAACTAAAAGGGATGGCACGTTCATCTTGCACCGGGATACTTGTTTCCAGAGTCAGCGGAGACCGTTCAAAACAGAAAAGGAATGAACATTCTGGTTTTTTTCATATAGTCTCGATATTCATCGCCGAAAAAGTGGATATTCTCAGCTTCCTCCACCCTCGCGGTCATGGTGAAAAAGATGGTAACAATCACTGCCAGACAAGAACTCGCCCAGGACGGCTGTTTGAAAAACACACCCCAGGTCCCAATGACACCGGCACTGTATATAGGATGTCGGATGTAACGGTAAGGCCCGCGCGTCACCAGCCGGGTGGTCCTTTCGACACCTGTCAGCGACGGATCATCACGCTCGCGGCCGGGTCTGCCCATCCTGCGCAACACCAGGAAACTGTAAAACACCAGGGCCCCGGACGCAGCCAACAGCAACCAGGAGATCACTTGACGGCCACTCAGGGGTGCGTCGAACCAACAGTCAAGGTTCAGTAGTATCAGAGCCAGGATCGATTCGAAAGCAAAGAACCGATAGAAACCGTGGGCGCGTATGTTGCGCAAAGATCTACGCGACAGCCAAACAAATCCCACTGACACCACAAGAAATACTATCACCTTCGATTGAATATCCATGATTCAACTCCGCTCGTCAGGAAATTGAACATAATCCTGCAACTCGCTGGATACGGCCTGATCCTGATGCTGTCCTGAGTGGCTCCATAACTACAGTCCCAGTTCCCCCGCTTCAAACTCGAACTTGGACGGCTTCAATCTGATCAGCCACTCAGAATCGGAATCCCCGGACAGGCTCGCCGGATCGGAAAGGTATTTTTCGTTGACCTCAACGACCAGGCCCGACAGAGGTGTGAGAACAATATGTGATCGAAGATCGGTCGAAAATATCCGGAGATAAACGCTGCCCTGGCGCAATTCGTCTCCTCTGGTCGGCAGGAAGACATTCTGGATACGGCCCGCAGTACTTAGGAAATCACCTGCAGCGCCCAGAAGGATTGTGCCATCGTCCTCCAGTCTTTTCCAGCCGTACTCACGGATAGCTGTCGGTTGCCTGTCTCTATCCGTCGCACCACTCAAGACGGGAGGGTCGACCGGACTGGATGAATCGCGAGCCTCAGTTGCATGGACGAATTCCGAGGCACGTTGAAGCACCGAAGTAAGTTCCGATCTGGTGAAAGGCTTGGCCACATAATCGAAGGCACCCAGATTGGTTGCCTCAAGGGCGGTGTTGATCGTTGCATAGCCCGTAATCATGATTACCGGGATTTGCGGCGCCCGCTCTTTCATAATCTTAAGGAACTCCAGACCGTCCACTTCCGGCATCATCAGATCAGTGAGAATGATATCGATGCTGGTTTCGTCCATTAAAGAAAGTGCTTCTTTGACCGAGCGCACCGTATGCAGAGTAAACTCCTCCTTTCTGACATGCTTCCGGATGCTCTCCAGGACTATCCGCTCGTCGTCAATAGCCAGAATGCTGAGGTTACGTTTCATAATCCTGCTCCAGTATCTCCAACCCTGTATTGTCAATCATTACTGCCGGAAGCCGGCAGGACTATCTTAAACACGGCGCCACCTTGTTCGGATTCCTCAATCACGATGGTTCCGTGATGACGTTCTGCAATTCCCCAACTGACCGCCAGGCCGAGGCCGTTGGTGCCCTTGGTCGAGAAGAACGGCTCAAAAACCCTGTCTGCCAGTTCATCTGGTATGCCCGGACCGTTGTCCTCCACAGCTATGATGCATTTATCCGCAACCACATCATAGCTGGTTCGGAGAGTTATCTGCCCGTGACCGTCCATCGCGTCGGCTGAGTTGAGCATCAGATTAAGAATGACCTGCTGTAACTGTTGCATGTCACAGAGGATAGAGGGGAGTTTCTCGACGAGGTTCTTTGTTATCGAGATATTACGGAATTGAGGCAGCTTGTGCACCAGGAGCAGAGCTTCCTCAACTACACGGTTGGGGTCGCGTTGCTGGAGATCGAGTTTTTCGAAGCGTGCAAAATCCAGGAGATTTCGCACTATCTCCCTGCACCTGATGGTTTCCCGGACAATTACGCCCAAGTCGTGGCGATATCGATGATTGTCAGGCAGTTCCGACATAAGATCTTCGGCAAAAGCGAGAATCCCTGTCAACGGATTGTTGATCTCGTGCGCCACGCCGGCTGCGAGTTTGCCGACGGCAGCCAGTTTGGCGGCTTGCACCAACTGGTCATTGAGTTCCTTTTCGGACGTAACATCACGAGCGATGGTGCAGATCCCCGTGGTTTCACCGCCATGGTCGGTTAACGGAAAGCGGACTGTCTGGAAATGGCGATCCCGACCCCTCAGGTGATATACCTCATGATAGGTGCGGTGCCGACTCGACTTGATGACCTCGGTATCATGTTCTCGTATTATGCGGGCGACGTTAACCGGCAGTATTTCCTCCGGCTTATGCCCGATGAAATCTCCAGGAGTCAGGCCGAAAGCCTGCGCACATACAGGATTGACGATCAGGTAGCGTCCGGTGAGATCTTTTATTGAGATCCAGTCGTGAGCCGAGTCGATAAAACTCTTGAAGCGCTGTTCGGCGCTTTCGATCTCGCGATGAAGCATGATTCTTTCGGTTATCCGGTGCCATGTTCCAACGACCCCTTCCGGTGATCCGCTCCGCCCGAGGATGGGGGTGTGGATTATCTCCCAGTATGCTTCCCTTGGCCGGGCTGTCTGCCAGACAATGGACCGCTGACGACCGCTCCGGAGGACATCATCCAGGATGCCCGATATCTCATCACAGGAAGGGAACAGTTCGGTATTACGCAGCACATCGAAACAGGTACTGCCCTCCACGTTCTCGGCAGTGAACCCGCCAAACTCAAGAAAGGCGGCATTGGTCCGAATCACTTTCTTGTCGCGGTCAAAAACGATAATCAGGTCGGGGAGTGTATCAAAAAGACTCTGGAGAAACCGGCGCTCAGTTTCGATCTTCTCCTCGAGCTTGGTTATCTCCACCAGATGCCATTCTTGTTCTTTCTGGGCATTGGCCAGGTCCCAGAAGATGTGGGCGATGGTGTGGTCGATCAGCCTGACACCGTGGGGAAGCAGTCGATAGATATCTTCGAGCACTTTGTCACTGCCCGTCAGCTCGATCACCAGTTCGAGATCTTTCCCCCACATCGCCTGGATCAGATCATTGCTGGTGGGAATGCCGAGTTCCTTCGCCCGCAGCACGCCCGGCGCCCCGGGATCGATATCCACCACGCACTTCACATCGAGTATCAGTTCTCTGAGAAAAGGCCCGGTAGCCAGGTCGAGGATGCCTATACAGCCCTTCCCAGCGCCTACAATCACAGTTTTCACGGCCTGTCCTCCGATGCCGCATTGGCTCCCCTACCATCCACCGTGGATGCGGGGATGGGAAAATCTGCGTCAAGCATATCCCGGTAGTCACTGATTAATTCATCCATCGTCCCGTAATGTCCTCGTGGTTCGATGGCAAAGTGCATGAGGATATTGTTAAGACGTTTCGGAATGTATGGAAACAGTTTCCTCATATTGATTATGCGGTACTCGTAGAAGGCGGAGCCATCGCCATGCCCTAGGCTTCTCTTTATTTTCTGTGAGAATTCGTCGGCTTGAAGGACAACGTGAAAGGATTTAATACCCTGACCCGCAGCGTAGCTGATGATATTACCCATGCTCCACACATCGAAATCGGACACGTGCTGGTTCAGATCAAAGTCAATCCAGCGGTACTTACCGGTCTCGCTGTCGATAATTATATGATCGTTCCGGATATCACCATGGCAGGTATCGTGTTCATGAAGAAACTTGATCGACTCCATACTGTCGGACAGATTGTGAAGGATACGCGGCAGGTCCCGCTGAAAGTATTCTTCATGTGGCGCGGAATTGTTGTGTATGTGCTGAAAGATAGACGGGCCTCTTATGAAATCGATTATGCGAACATGGTTCCCCGCATCGTCCAACTCCGTAAACCCCTGCATAAACCGGTGATCGCCTTGAACCAGATTGAGCACACTGGCTTCTTTCTCCGGGCTGCGATAACATCGTATCTTGAAAACGCCGATATGCACGACAAACTCCTCGTGGAAGGTCATCTTCAGGATCACTTTGTTCGTCGTTTCAAGGTCTATGGCGCTGAATACCCAGTACTTGGGTTGATCTTCAATGCCAAACCGCGTCTCATAGCGGTGCCCTTCAATCACGAACTCCCGACCTCCTACCCGGATCACGTTGCCGCGCTGAATTCGCATACAATCGGAGGTGTCCGATATTACTTTCAACCGGTCTACAGACGGCCAGTTGGTCAGTGTCTTGATGCGAGATCGAAGTCTTTCCAGGTCATTCATCGTCTTGTATCGTCAGTGGCGACGATGTCGGGTCCGAAGGAACTCATCGATTGCCACTCATGGGGAATGTGACAAAGTTGATCTGCTAAAGCAAGTGTGTAAAATGACGTCCTGGCGGCCCGGTTCCCTTGCCCCGGTGGTGCCATCTGATAAGAGCCAGGATCCATATTAAGCCGAACGCTCCCTCCTGCGGTTAAACAGGGCATAATTAAAAAAACCGGCAGGCTATGCTAAGCCTGCCGGTCTGCCTACTACCGGTCGTGGACGAACCGCGACGGTGTTCTTATTTCAATAACAGCATCTTGCGCGCTTCAACGAACTCACCGGCTGTCATTCTGTAGAAGTAGAGTCCTGAGGCCACGGACGTGGCATCCCATTGTACACTGTGATACCCCGCCTCGAGACGGCCATCAATGATGGTGGTCACTTTTCGTCCAAGGACGTTGTAGACTTCCAACTTGACCTCTGAGGCTGTCGGAAGACCGAAGGCAATGGTCGCCACCGGATTGAACGGGTTAGGATAGTTCTGGGCCAGGAAATAGTCATCCGGCAGTCCGGTTTCCCCGGCTCCCTTTACAGCAAGCGCGAGAGACCGGTGATCTGCATCCGACGCCGTTGCGGAAACCACCTCGTAGTTTCCCTCGATCGTCACCAGTTGATTCTCTCCCGCCGGGATGCTGTTGCTGCCATCCAGATCCAGCAATCCGACAACCAGGCGATCATCTCGCTGACCGACCAGCAGATCAAGCTCGGGTGCGGCGAGGCTGGCTGCATCGGCAGTCCCCCGGCCGGTCAGACTGATCATGATGCCGCGCAACTCGACATCAGAAGTCAGCGTCAACTCAGTATTGCCGCTCACCTGTCTGGCCTCGAGTGATCCGACCGACCCCGGCAACATGGCCCTGGCCGGCGGCGCGGCATCGGCGCAGGACGGCAACGGAGCGTAAGTAATGAACAGATGGTCAATCAGAGCCGTCACGTCGGCTATGTCCACGACGCCATCGGGACCGTCCAGCGGTGCCACGTCAGCCTCACCATACGCCTCAAGAGGCTCCATACTGATAAACAGGTAATCTATCAGTGCCGTCAGATCACCCATATCAACCTCGTAGTCGAAACTGCCATCTATATTACCCCGCGGGACCCCCAAACAGGTGTTGCCAAACGGATCACAGTACAGATTACCTGCTGAAACCGCCAGCACCGGGACTTCGCCTATCACCACTGCGCCCGGGTTCTCTCCACCATCCAGACGTGAGATAACTGTAGTGTGAGTAGCACCGTCATCCGGTATATCGGTCAGGGCGATATCTATCAACTGCTCCTGGCTCGACGACGTCAGGGAAAACGTCAGGGTGGCAAAGTGAATGTAATCCCATACGCTGGGAAAGACCTGGTTCTGCGACAGGACAGCAGTCGACGACACCGCGTCCACCACCGCAAACTCCCTTATCTCGCCGCCAAGATTGTGCCACTGAATGTTGTCGAGAGTCAGGGGTGAAGTGGCGCAGTCATACGAAAAGGCTAACGATATACCACCGAAATCATCCGAGGCGTTGATCCAGACTTCTACATCCCAGGTGTCATTACCCGGTGGCACTGACAGGTTCATGAAGCGTACCGTGTCCTCAGACGTCGGATAACCACCTTCATGCAGAAGTTCGCAGGAGGGCGGTGTGAACGTCCAGAACAGGTAGCTCCACAGTGTCATGAAGTCATTATTGGTGATGCCCGGATAGCCATCGATGAGTTCAAGCGACGTATTAGGGGATGGGTCGCAGTCCAGATACAGATAGCCCAAGAACTGAGCGATATCACTTATGTCGATCCAGCCATCTTCATCGAAGTCGCCGCATGATAGATCTCCCGGAGACAAGCCAACGCTGAGTGGCGCGGCGTGATGGCTTATATCAGATGCAACGGCCGAGACGATTTCGTACTCTCCGTCAAGAGTCAGAACCTCAGTCCGCCCGGCCAACAACGTCTGGTCACCATCCAGATCAACGATACCAACGGACACCAGATCGCCGGTCTGGCCCGATATCAGATCCATGCGATCGCTGAGGGCGCTGGTGATTGCCGTTCCTTCATCACCTTTCAGTTGAATCTGCAGACCGCGAAGTTCTGTCGAAGAATTGATCCAGACGGTTGTTCTGCCGTCTTCGAACACGGTGCCAATCGAGCCCACCGGGTCGGCCGGAACAGCCGGCGGCGCGGCATCGGCACAGGACGGCAACGGAGTGTAAGTGATGAACAGATGATCGATCAGAGCTGTCACATCGGCTATGTCCACCACACCATCGGGACCGTCCAGCGGTGCCACGTCAGCCTCACCATACGCCTCAAGAGGCTCCATGCTGATAAACAGGTAATCTATCAGAGCCGTCAGATCACCCATATCAACCTCGTAGTCGAAACTGCCGTCAATATTACCCCGAGGGATCCCCAGACAGGTGTTGCCAAACGGATCACAGTACAGATTACCTGCTGAAACCGCCAACACCGGGACTTCGCCTATCACCACTGCGCCCGGGTTCTCCCCACCATCCAGACGTGAGATGACTGTAGTGTGGGTAGCACCGTCATCCGGTATATCGGTCAGGGCGATATCTATCAACTGCTCCTGGTCCGACGGCGTCAGAGAAAACGTCACCGTGGCAAAGTGAATGTAATCCCATACGGTGGGGAACATCTCGGTCTGAGCCAGAACCGCTGTCGATGACTCGGCATCAATCACCGCGAACTCTACCAGAGAGCCTTTCGTCTCGTGCCACTGGACGCTGTCAATAGTCAGCGGTGAAGTGGCACAGTCATATGAAAAGGCCAGCGAAACACCACCAAAACTATCCGATGCGTTGATCCAGACATCTACATCCCAGGTGTCGTAGCCCGGTGGCACCGAGAGGTTCATGAAGCGTACCGTATCCTCAGATACCGGGTAGCCACCCTCATGAAGCAGAACACAGGATGGCGGAGTGAACGTCCAGAACAGATAGCTCCACAGCGTCATGAAGTCATTACTGGTGATGCCGAGATAGCCGTCAATCAGCCCAAGCGACGGATTGGGTGACGGATCACCGTCCAGATAGAGATAGGCGAGAAGCCTGGTAATATCGAGTATGTCGATACTGCTGTTCAGATCAAAATCGCCGCACGAATTGTCTGCGGCCGCTGTCAGGGACGCACCTACATCAATGAGCCCGGATCCCAGTTGGCCGGCGTACCCTGTATTAATATTATCGATGTTGACAGCCGTACCCACGATAGCATTCAGGGCTTGATCCCAGGTAGCAGTAGGAACGAGCGCAAACACCAGAGCAGCCTGCCCGCTCACAAAAGGAGCAGCAAAACTGGTTCCTCCCCACCAGGCATAACCTTCATCCCGGTAAGGGGAGTATACCTCAGTGCCAGGGGCACACACATCAATGTAATCCCCGAACGAAGAAAAATCGGCCAGCAGGCTCACCGAGTCAATCGCCGCGACGGCCAGCACGTTGGGATCACTGGCCGGGTAATGAGCTTCTCCCAGCGGTTCGTTGCCGGCCGCAGCCACGACTATAACGTTGTTTTGTTTTGCATAATCGACAGCCTCGGCAATGGCCTCATGATCTGCCGTTGATACCAGCGAAAGGTTGATCACCTTGCAGCCGTCTGCGATCGCCTGTAAAATCGCTTCTGCAACGACAAAGCCATCCGCTTCACCGTCGACGTCAGTCACACGATAGGCCACTATCTGTGCGCTCGGGGCGACCAGATGAATAACGCCGGATACGAAAGTACCGTGGCCGCTGTTGGCCCCACCTGGTTCATCGTTTGCCACAGCGTCCACGTCGACGTAATCATATCCGGACACTACCGACCCTTCAAAGGCGGGATGGTCGAGGTCCACACCGCCGTCAAGTACACCTATCTTGACACCTCCGCCGGTCACAATCGAATGCACTGTAGGCAAGTCCAACGTTTGCGCAGCCGGCTGGTCCTCGTAGCTCCCCGTTCCGGCGACATCGGAAAAGGGCAGGCTGCTTTGTACCGAGTTGAGAGGGTCAATCAAGAAGTTAGGATGACAGAATTGGACCTCAGGCAGCGCCTCTATCTCCGCCGCCAACGCCATCAAATCTCCCGGTGCAATTGTATTGACCAGGTGCACCTCGAGTTGAGGCAATTCCTGGACAACGTAGGCTCCGTAGTCCGCTATAACCTGATCAACAGACTGGCCCTCCGCCATCTTGATGACCAGCTCCGCGGACGCGAACCTTGGCTCAGCCTGAACAGCCACGGACAACAGCAGGCATATTGCCACAACCGTCGCCATCAGGCTCATGTGCTCACTGAGTCGTTTCATGATCATATCTCCTTCTCTTTGCATTACGCTCCAAATAGTGAAAAAGCCGCCCAATTGTGGACGGACGGGAATTCTTCTCGCACGGCCAGAGCCGCCTCGGAAACAGCCTCTGGCACTGATTTTCCGGAGAGATAATTCTGGTAAAACAGCTGCATCCATCGAGCGGTTGACTTGTCCGACACCGCCCAGTGACTGGCCAGCACGTTCCTGGCCCCCATTTCCAGCAGTGAACGCACCAGACCGGATGATTCCACGCCCGGGATGTATGTCTGCTGTCCGGTCCGACATGCAGCCAGGACGGCCAGTCCGACCTTGTTCTGCTTCAGCCTGAAATCAGCAGCGAATATCGGCCCATCTGACAGCGATAAGGACGAATAAAACGGGTTATCACTCCGCATCCGAGCGTGCCCTGTATAATGCCACACTTTGCTCTCGGTATTGTCCGGCCAGTCTCTTCTCAGGCAAGGATCAAAGACCGTCACGTTCGGCGATGCCTGATTTAGCAGGTCTGACAGTTCTTCCCGAGTATGTTTGAGATCCTGACTTTCACCGACAAAAATTCTGATCTGCTCTGATTTGATTCTCAGTCCGGCGGCACGGATATGATGACGTATGCTGGGAGCGACAATTATGTGCTGGTCCCTTATAATAGGATGACCGTTTGTGGACAAAGCATGCCAGGGCAGATTGGTCAGTTTTCCGTCCGGAATGATCAGCACCCTCTTGTCTCTGTTCGAGATCTCCAGAGGTGACCAAAGCCAGCCCGCGAGATCTGAAAAGATGTGCCTCTCCTCCTTCAGATCAGAGCGGAGGTTTTTCCCCCCGTTGATAAGGGCGCGGTTCAGTTGTACCTGCCAGCATCCCAGATAATCCGAGACAATGCGCAACCCATCGCCGAGTCTGTGGTGTCTTGTTTCACCCCGTTCATGGATGAATGCAACCAGGTCGTTTCCCTCGAAATGAAACTGCACGATCGGCTGGCGTATCGATGCCGCCTGAATATCTTTCAGCAAATCATCGAAACGTACTTTTGCCGGAGGCAAAGTGTATTCAAGCTGCGCTACATTATGACGCACTTGTCTTTGTAGCCTTCGAATTTCCCCGGCCACGGCTGATGTGCCTTCGGTTCTGGTGCCGGCAGACTCTGATATCCGCGCAGACAGGGTTGTGACCTGACGGGCGAGCTGTTCGAGGCTGGTCTCAGCCTGCCGGCGCAGGTTGCTGGATATATCGTTCTCGGAAGGTGGTCTCCAGAGGCCGGCGGTTTTGTAACGCTCCGCCCAGGTCGAGGCGCGAGCCGGGCTGATGGCAGTCTCTGATGCAATCAGTCTCAAGTACGGATCGTTCCTGTGGGCCAGGAAAGCTGAGCGGAGCTCTACGGGCGGCAATTTGGCCCGCACTGCTTCAAGTCGCTCGACAGCCTGACTCCAGTGACGGCGCGCCTCCGCCATCCGTCCCCGCTCGGCCTGCCGGTCTCCCAGAATAGTCTGCCACTGCGCGTACAGATGCGGTACCGTCTTAACGGCGGCGTTTCGGCTCAGGCGTTGGAAAGTCGTGTTGTCGTCTGGCCTGGAGGCCAGAATCTGAAGATCGCAGATTGCTTCCCACAATGGCAATTGGGCGCGCGAAAACTTATCTCGGATGCGCCTGATCCGGGCAATTGGTGTCCGTTTGCCTGCACTGATTAAGGAATCCGACAGCTCCACAGCGGCCAGAAATCCCTGGTTATTGACTTTCCCAAAACCGGTTCTGGCCCGTCCCAGCGCTCGGGAGGCCTCAGCTTGATGCCCAACCGCCCGCGCCGCCCTGGCCACGAAAAGCTCTGCTTTGGCCGACTCGTAGTCCAGCCCCAGTCGCCGTGATTTCTTTCCTGCACTGTGGGCCGCTCTCCGAGCATCCGTAAACAAATTCAAACCCAGATATGCTTCCGCTCGGTCCAGTTGACACAGCATCTCACCCTTGGGCTGACCTGCCTTGCGGTAGTGAGCCTCACAGTCCGCAAGCATACTCAGTGCCTGGTGATAGTCCCCTTCCAACATGTGCAGCCAGGCCAAACCGTATCGACACTCATTTGAATAAAGATCATATCCATGTTCTGCAAACGCCTTCTCGGCCTGTTTGTATAGAGAATTTGCCCTGGAGAAGTCAAACAACTGAACCAGCGTGTTGGCCTGGTTATACTGGCAAAGAGCCAGGCTCAACCTGTCCCTGCGATATCTAAAATAGTCACCGGCCAGGCTATATTGCTTGAGTGCCTCACGGTGGCGATCCTGCCGGTGAAGAAGATTGCCATAATTGGCGTGCGTCTTGGCAGCCTCACCGTCTTCTCCCAATCTCCGAAAGGTGGCTAGCGATATCCTGGCCCGGCGGCGAGCTTCCTTGAAGTCACCTAGGTACATATATGTGTCAATAAGGATTCTATCAATGCGGGCCCGGACAAGCGGTTCCCTGAGAGCCAGGGCCCGAGCCTTCAGATATGCAGGCTCAGCCTGTCGATACGTGCCGCTGACATGCAGGGCCCATCCAAGCGCGCGGTAGGCTGTCTGAAGAAGAACACCTTTGTGTCGCATGGCCTGCTTGACAAAGGCGCGGGCATTTCTCACCGCCTCGGTCAACGACTGCTGTGTCAGCTCGCGGATGATACGGTCACAGGCCCGAGCCATATCAGATGGGTCAGCCTTACCGAGTTTTCCGCTGCGCAGAAACTGTCGTGCTGCCTTCTCCATCATGACACACTGTGTTTCCAATTAAGTGCACCAAAGTCTATGGCTAGGTCGGCGGAGCGCAACCCGAGCTTCCGGGGCGGCTTCGCTGCCGTCCACCTGAAACACCAGCGTCGACCCGGATACAACTGCTTTCGCCCTGCCTCCAGAATGAACCCGGAGGATACCCGTCCGCGCTGATACACTCTCGCGGTAAACTCCCAATGCCTAGTCTGACGTTCTGCAACGAGTTCAAGCGATACCGGGCCGGCTGTCAGCCGCATCCTGCGTTCCATACCCCTTGCCGCATCCCGCAACGCAAGGGCCGGGAGGCCGGACCAGGAATCGAACTCCACTGTACCGGAGATTGTGCGCGCTTGCTCTCGAGACTGAAGAAGCTGAGGAATGAAGCTGTGTCTGGACATAACGTCGGGCGGGGGCATGACCAGATCCACATCGACCAGGCCCCTGAACCGGCCAAGGAGTTCATAGAGTTCTCGACAGTCAGGACATTCGGCCAGGTGAGACCTGAACGGTATCCTGCCGGTTTCAGCAGCCTTTATCATCTGCTCTCGATCTGGATGTTTGTTGCGTTTCTTCATAGCTTCAAAAGTTCTGCGGTGACACCCGCCTGGTGGCAGGCCCGGTCGGTTCTGTCAATCACCGTCTGCTATCATGTGTCTGGTTTTCGAGTTTAAGTACCTACTGACCCTCTAAATCCTCGAGAATTCTCCGTAACTTCTTGATACATCGTATCCTGGTAGGGCCCAGACTGTTCACCGGGATCCCCATATCAGTTGCGATTTCTGCGTATGACTTTTTTGGGGCGGCAAAGAAGACAGCCCTGAGCACCTCCTGGCAACGGTCATCCAAGTGTTCGAAAGCATGGTTTAGTTGTGCACGTTCCTGTAGCCGAATGAGGTCATCTTCAGGTGGCGGTACTGTGGATTCGGCCGCGAGTTGCCCCAGAGCCCTGAGTTCCTTCGCCCGGCGCCGCACCATTCTGGATGCTTTACGTGAGGCTACCCTGATCAGCCAGGATGGTAACCTGGTCGGGTCCTTGATTGACTCTCTGCTCTTATAGAGCGCGATCCAAGTCTGCTGGGCACAATCCGCCGCGTCATCCCCGGTCAGACCGAAACGCAGTACAACCGAGTAAACGAGAGATGCATACCTGGTGACTAACTTCGTCCAATCTTCCGAACTTCCGGTCAGGACCCGTTGCCAAATGACACTGACTGACTCTCTCATTCGTAATTTCCGAGGCGATGAAGGACAGAGAGGAAACACCAGTCTTTATCCTCAAATGAGCGCAGACTGATATCTACCATAAGTTAATGTCAGCAGGCCTCTTATCAAAGACCTATAATTGACTTTATTTTCCTTTATGATGTACTTAGCGAGGAATATAGGGCACTACTAAATGATGGGTTCTGCCCCAGCTTGTATCCTGCCCAAACAGGGTCATGCCGGACAGCCTTTGCGACGGCATCGGGGGTATCGTGGCGCGTGCGCTCACTTCAAAATCTGCCGGCACTCGAAACATCATAGGTAAGTTTACGTAGTGTATAATGTATTACACATCATGTGTAATTGGCTTTGGAGTGAAGTTTATGTCTCGAAAAACGATGGAACGCATGGTTCGCAGAAAATTCGTCACGGGTGCCGCCCGCCGGCTCTTTGCCTCGAAGGGCATTGAGAATACAAGAATGGAAGATATTGCGGCCGCGGTCGACTACACCCGCCGGACCATTTATAGCTATTTCAAGAGCCGCTACGAGATCTGTTTGCTCGTCTTCGTCGAAGATCTGGCCGCGCGTTGGGAAGAACAGAAGCGGGCTGTAGCTCTGGTAGAGTCAGGTCTGGAAAAAATAACCGTCTGGGGCCACACTCTTTTCACCTATGCCCAGGAGAACCCCCATTACATGCGACTGGAGGCTTACTGGGATTACACGCGGCTTGACCCAAAACAGCTAAGCCGGGAATCTTTTCTCTCCTTTGAGAATTTGAACAACGGTCTCGCGGACAGTCTCCGGGAGATGTTCAGGCTGGGCATGCAAGACGGTTCTCTGCGCCCCGGTCTTCACGTAGATATGTGTATCAGCCAGTATCTTTACTCGCTGCGAAGTGTCATTTACAGGGCCCTCTCGCCCGGTTACTCGTTTGCTGTTTTTGAGCCTGGTGAGTATGTGGAGAATTATCTGGATCTCTTCAGTCGAGGAATCTGCAGCATGGAAGGAGCAGGCAAATGAGCGGTAGCATGAAACAGCGGGCATTGCAGTCTATCGCAGGACGACGCCGGTGGCTACATCACCTCCTGATCTTAAGCCTCATTCTCACACCGGTCATACGCACAGATGGTGATGACAGCACATCAACTCTGACGCCTCCGCCGGGCAGCTACCGGGTCCTTTCAGAGGATCGGATTATCACTTTTCCATTCGAGGTGTTTCGTGGAGATATCCGGTTTCGAGCCGAAATAAACGGCCGTGAAGTTTACATGTTGCTCGACGACGGCTTCATGTGGGATCAGATACTCTTCTGGGGCAGCCCCACGGTGGACTCCTTGAATCTGAATTACGACGGAGAGACCGACATAGGGGGCGGACCAGATGACGATGCTTCGATTGCCTCAAGGACTGCCTCCGGTATCACTATCCGCTTTCCCGGTGTCGAGTTCACCGATCAGACGGCCGTGGTGACGCCGTACAGTTCAGGGGTCAGCAACATGTGGCAGGGCAGCATAGGGCAGGTCAGCGGGACGTTCCTGAAGCATTTTGTCGTTGACATCAATTTCGACGACATGATGATCACTTTGATTGAGCCGCACAAATTCGTGTATCGCGGCCAAGGCGCCGAAATTCCGTGGACACCACTGGGTTTCGGGCCATGGGCGATTCCTGCCTCGTTATCATTGACGGACGGCCGAAGCGTATCTATGGATCTGATGATGGACCTTGGCTACAACGACCAGTTGCAGATTGCGACCAGAGGTGAACATGATATCACCGTGCCCGAGCGAGCCCTGCCCGCAAGTCTGGGCCGCAACATTCAGGGCACTGAGACGCTGGGCCATATTGGACGCCTGCCTTCGGTCATCATCGGCGGTTACGAGATCAAGGATGTCTTATCCGGCTTTGTTTCCGAAGAACACAGTGGCCATACTTTTCACGAGGGCATGATAGGGCTGGGACTGCTGTCCCATTTCAACCTGGTTTTTGACTATTCCAGGCAACGGTTGTTTGTCGAACCCAACCGCAACTTTACGGCACCGTTTATATACAATATGTCCGGACTGGCCTTGCGACCCGGCAGTGGCAACTACCTCAGCATCCAGCGCGTTCACTCCGACTCTCCTGCAAGCGAGGCCGGATTGCAGGTCGGTGATCGGGTTATTCAGATTAATCGCCGAAGTGTGACCGAGTACGACTTCTGGGAACTGCAG
>CP070824.1:2395499-2415296 GCA_020344395.1 Candidatus Zixiibacteriota bacterium
TCACTCTGTCGATCGCTGACGGAGGCGTAACAGAGTTGAAAATCGCCACCAATGCGGTGACATCAGCCAAGCTGGCTGATGATGCCGTAACGGCTGCCAAGCTCGCTGACGCGTCGGTATCCAGCACGGAGATTATTGACGGTTCGGTCGGCACGGCTGATCTTTCACCGAATTGCGTCACTCAGGGTGAAATACTCAACGGCACCATTTTGTTCGAAGATATTGGTCAGAACGGTGCAACCGTGGATCAGGTGATCAAGTGGGATGGCTCCGGCTGGTCGGCCGCCGATGATGAACAGGGAACAGGAGCCGGCGATATCACGGCTGTCTATTCCGGCACCGGCCTGAGCGGTGGCGGTGAGACAGGTGATGTCACTCTGTCAATAGCTGACGGGGGCGTAACAGAGTTGAAAATCGCCAGTAATGCGGTGACAACAACCAAGCTGACCGATGATGCCGTAACGGCTGCCAAGCTGGCTGACGCGTCGGTGTCCAGCACAGCGATTGTTGACGGTTCGATTGGCACCGCTGATTTATCACTGAACTGCGTCACTCAGGGTGAAATACTCAACGGCACCATACTGTTCGAAGATATTGGTCAGAACGGTGCAACTTTGGATCAGGTGATCAAGTGGGATGGCTCCGGCTGGTCAGCCGCCGATGATGAGCAGGGAACTGGAGCCGGCGATATCACGGCTGTCTATTCCGGCACCGGCCTGAGCGGTGGCGGTGAGACGGGTGATGTCACTCTGTCGATCGCTGACGGAGGCGTAACAGAGTTGAAGATCGCCACTGATGCGGTGACAACTGCCAAACTGGCTGATGATGCTGTAGGCGCCCCCGAAATTTCTGCCGGCGCCGTTGGTGCCAGCGAACTGGCAACCAACTCTGTCTATTCGGACAGAATTGTTGACGGGACGATCATGGATGCAGACATCAACGCCGCGGCAGCCATAACAGCTGCTAAAATTTCCGGCACGGCGGCTACTCTGAATCAAGTCAACAATTTTAATCAGATGAACTATTTCCACGGAGGAGCGGACTTTACGGACAGCGTGATGAGGGTATCCGGCCTTGGCGTGAGGTTGGGTGACGGGGTAACCCCTGATGGCCTTTCGCTGGCTCACCTCGAGCGCGATATCAATCAGGTGAGCACCAGGTATAGTCTCTACAGCTGGATCAAAAACTCCGGAGTCGGTCAGCTTATAGGCTTAAGGTCCATAGCACATCATACTACCACGGGCTCAGGGGGGACCTGCTACGGCGTGCAGAGTTCAGCTGAATCGGATGGCTCGAACAGATACGGTCTGTGGGCTGCTGCTGATGCGAAGGATCCAGATATTACTACGGGGTATTCATATGGTGTATACGGAAGGGCCTATGACGGCAACACCGCTTACGGCATTTACGGCTATGCAACTTCCGCCATCACGAACTGGGCGGGATACTTTTTCGGTTCCGTGAACGTGACTGGTGCGCTTTATAAAGGCGGCGGGTCGTTCAGGATCGATCACCCGCTCGACCCGGAGAACAAGTACCTGCAGCATTCGTTTGTCGAATCTCCCGACATGATGAATGTCTACAACGGCAACGTTGACCTGGATGCAAACGGCGAAGCCGTGATCGTCATGCCGGACTACTTCGAGGAACTCAACCGTGATTTCAGGTATCAGCTTACGGCCATCGGTGCGCCCGGTCCCAACCTGTATGTTGCCGAGAAGATATCCGGCAACAGCTTCAGGATAGCCGGTGGTGAGCCGTTCATGGAAGTTTCCTGGCAGGTCACCGGTGTGCGCAAGGACGCCTGGGCGGAGGCGAACCGCATCCAGGTTGAGGTGGATAAACCGGATGACGAGCGCGGCCTGTATGTCCACCCCGAAGCATTTGGTCTGGGACCTGAGTACTCGGTTGACTATGAGGCTCTGAAAATCGCCGAAGAGGCGGCTGAGGCAAGAGACTAATCCGCTCTCGGACAAGCGGATGAACACGGGCAGGGAATCACTCCCTGCCCGTCTTAGATACTGCAGTATTTCGAAGAGGGCCAGACTCGACGAGACGCAGTCATGTGATCATCAGGGGGAACTATCTCCGTCATTGACAGCCTGTCTATTCTGGTTATATTTTGATGAGGTAATCCATATCCGAGCCTACTTCAGGAATCGACTGCGAATCATAAAGATAGGAGGAATCCTTATGTGTAAGCTCATGCCACATAGTGGCTTGGCGGTGCTTCTGGGTTGCGCCGTGCTGGCCCTCTGCTTTGCGGCCGAAACAAAGGCGGAAGTGCCGCAACTGGTGACTTACCAGGGGCGACTTACCGATGGATCCGGTACTCCGGTACCGGACGGAGACTACCTGGTCAAGTTCAAGATTTACGGAAGCGCGTTCGGGGATGATTCGCTCTGGTCCAGCGGGTACAGGCAGGTGACCACCACCGATGGATTGTTTGAGTATCAGCTTGGGTCCGCCGTTCCTTTGCCGGATGATCTGTTCTCGGCCGACTCGGTCCGTTATCTGGGCATCACGGTCGGAGTTGACCCGGAGATCGATCCTCGCACCAGGCTGACCTCCGTAGCCTATGCCTATGAGACGCTCAGGTCCGACAGTTCAGGCTACGCGATGAATGCCGACGCTGTCGACGGCCAGCATGCTTCGGACTTTGCGTCCAGCGGTCACAGCCATGCGCTTGACGATCTATCTGACGTCACCACAGCGGGTGCGTCGACCGGGCAGGTTATCAAGTTCGACGGTTCGGACTGGGTCCCCGGAAACGACGACGCTGGCGGAGGCAGCGGCGATATCACGGCGGTCTACCCTGGGTCTGGTTTGGCCGGCGGCGGTGAGACAGGCGATGTTACCCTGTCCATTGCTGACGAAGGCGTGACGGAGGAGAAAGTCGCCGATAACGCCGTGAGCACGGCCAAAATCGCAAGCCTGGCCGTAACCACCCCGAAACTCAACGACGGTGCCGTGACATCCTCCAAGCTGATAGCGTCAGCCGTGACGAATGAGAAACTTGCCGATGGTTCGGTGACTCAGACCAAGATTGGCGCCGGTGCTGTCGGCACCGACCAGTTGATCGACAATGCTGTTACCAGCGGGAAGATTGGCTCTGGCGCGGTCGGCAACGCTCAGCTGGCCACCGATGCTGTTACCGGCGGCAAGATTCTGGATATGACGGTTATGACCAGCGACCTCGGCACCCAGGCGGTGACGAGTGACAGGATTGCCACCCAGGCTGTGACCAGTAACAAGATTGCCGACGGGGCAGTGGTGAACGCAAAGATCGGGACAGGTGCCATCACTGCGGACAAAATCCAGAGCGATGCCGTCACGCAGCCGAAACTGGCCAACGGTGCGGTCACCAACGACAAGATCGCAGCCAGTGCCGTAACCTCCGACAACATTCAGGATGGAACGATTTCATTTGCTGACGTAGGTACAAACGGCGCCACCTCGGGTCAGGTAATGAAATGGAACGGCACCGCCTGGGCAGCGGCAAACGATGAGGGTGCCAATTGTGGGTGGACTGACAACGGGACCTTTGTCGATCTGAAGGACAGCACCGACGTGGTGAGGATCGGCATGGATACAGCCACCTTCGGCAATCTGCGAGTGTTCGCTTCGTCGGCATCGGTTGTCGCCGGCTACTTCAGGGCGAACGATGAATGGGGCGGAAAGGCCATTCTGGCCGAGTACACGGGAACAGCACAGATACTGGATCAAACTGCAGTGCATGGCCGTTCCATTCACAATGATGACTCTATGGGTGTCGGGGGCGCATTTCACGGGGGAGCCTACGGTGTCCTTGGCTCCTGCAGCCCGCGGAACTACGCTTTGGCAGGAAACACCTACACCGGCGTATATGGACGGGTGGACGGTGGCTGGGAGCTGAATTACGGCGTTCACGGCTATGCCAACGGATCGGGAACTAATTACGCCATTTACGGGCAAGCCGGCAGCGGCATCGGAACATATTACGCAGGATACTTCTCCGGGAACGTGAATGTTACAGGGACCCTCAGCAAAGGTGGTGGCTCATTCAGAATTGACCATCCTCTCGATCCCGAGAATAAATATTTGCAGCATTCGTTCGTTGAATCACCTGATATGATGAATGTATACAACGGCAATATTGTCACCGATGCCGATGGTGAAGCGGTCGTCACGCTGCCCGATTACTTCGAAGTGCTTAACAGGGACTTCCGTTATCAGTTGACGGTGATAGGCGAATTCGCCCAGGCCATCGTTGCGGAAAAGGTCTCGGGCAATCAGTTTACCATTCGGACCGACCGGCCGAACATTGAGGTCTCCTGGCAGGTAACCGGTGTCCGCAGGGATGCCTGGGCAGAGGTCAATCGTATACAGGTCGAAGTGGACAAGCCCGATCAGGAGCGAGGTCTGTATGTCCATCCTGAGGTGCACGGCCAACTGCCCGAGAAGTTCATTCACTATGACCAGCTGAAAAAACCCGATGTTAAACTCGAGGCTTCGGACGCTTCGGTACACTGATATAAGATATGTTGCGGGCGGGAGCATAAGTATGCTCCTGCCTGGCTCGAATCGATAGAGTCCAGTGCAACTCTTAGACTCTACTCTTGACTTGAGTGGAATGTCTGTTATTTTGTACTTGTTGGTCCTTTGGAACCGTCGCAGTTACTGCACGGGGGGAGGTCGACAGGCGGCAAGGATTCATCCGCAGACGTATTGAGTCTGATGAGCCGAAGGCCCAGACTGGATATGCAAAGCCGCCCCAGGGAACTGCTTCAGGACAATCTTAACAAGGTATGATTCGAAATCGCATCATTGTCAATATGACAGGAAGGTGCACAGCGCAGAGGTGATCTATGACTATTCGAACGGTAACGCCCGTAGTAGTGCTCCTGGCGTTGGCTTCGTTCTCGGTTGCCACGGCGGAAGACGTTGCCCTTATTAGCGTTAACAGCCGTGACCAGGTCGACGAGGCGACCGCGATCCTGGGGTATGCTTACGGCAAAATAGGTGAGCGATTTCTTACGATCGTTAATGAGGCGGCTTCAGAGCGTCTTGCAGCCGCAGGAATTGCGGTGGAGATCATACAGCCCGGAGTTGTATCGCAGGACCTGTACCTGATTCTGGAACCGGCCAGGCGAGCCGGGCAGACGTATGTGGATCTCCAGCAGCTCGGGCGGACGATGGAATTGGAACCGGGCGTTCATATGGTTCAGATGAGTTCCGCCACGGCTTCATTGTCAGCGAGAACAATGCCATTCATGACTATTCCACTGCTGGAGCGCCCTATTCGGTTTCATTACAATCCTCCACTGGTGCCAGTTCCGGCTTACCCGCCTGATGGATATCCCACGGATACACTGGCTGCACTGGTGGATCAGGATACGTTATTTACTCACACCCAGCGCCTTCAGGATTTCCATACTCGGTATATTGGAACTGACTCGATCGACCGGGCGCGAGACTGGATCGCTCAGAAGTTTCTTGACTATGGCTATACTGACGTGACAACGCCTGAGTTTGATGCATGGAACTGGTGGCGCACGGAGATTCACACGTGCTATAACGTCAGAGCTGTCAAGCCGGGGGTTGGTGCTCCTGACGAGATCGTGGTTGTGGGAGCGCACTATGATGCGATCATGTTTAATCAGCCTTATGATCCGTGGGACTACTCTCCCGGTGCTGACGACAACGCATCCGGAGTGGCGATGGTCTTGGAAGTGGCCAAGATGCTGGCTGACATCCCTACGCGACGGACGGTTGTATTTGAGGCGTATTCAGCCGAGGAATCCGGCGTTTACGGTTCGGACTTTTCGGCGGCGGGGTTTGAAGCTGCTGGCGCCGACCTCATAGTCATGTTCAACGGCGATATGATTGGTTTTACCGGCGGGGAGCCCTGGGATGTGGACCTGAATTATCACGTGTCGGATAACTACGCGCAACTCGCCGCCGTTACCGGCGGCCGAGTTTCAACTGCCATACCCTGGCTGGAGTACGTGACGGGCGGAAGTGATGACCGGTCGTTTTATAACCGCGGTTATAATACGGTGTTTTTTGCGGAGCGGCATTTCAACAATGATGGCTGGCACACGGTGTTGGACATCACCTCGCGAATGGATTTTCCCTTTATGACCGAAGTCGTCCGTATGGCAGTCGCGACGATTGCTCTTACCGCTCAAGCGCCTTCGTCTCCTGTGCTGGACACCATCATTGATGTAGGCGACGGTCAATCGCTCGAGATATCATGGTCTGATTGTCAGGATGATCTAGACTATGTGATTCATCGTGGTTACAGTTCCGGGGAGTATTTTGATTCAGTTGTTGTTGGTCCCTGCACGGGATCGGATTCATATGTCTGGAGCGGGTTGACGGAAGGGGTGGATTACTACTTCATGGTTGTGGGCTATACTCCGAACGGCTATCAGTCTTTATTTGCGCGGGAGGTTTCGCTTGATCCTCAGCTTTATCCCCGTTCGCCGGTTGAGTTCTCAGCCACCACAGATTCTGCGAGTGTTCTGCTGAACTGGCAGGCCAACGCCGAGGCCGACTTCAGTTATTACAATTTATATCGTCGGATATCTGGAGTTGGATCGTACGAGCTTCTTGAGTCTGGTGTTACTATGGCAGGCTTTGTGGATACGTCGGCTCACGGTGGTTCCACTTATGACTATGTTATCACGGCGGTTGATGCTGATGGTTATGAATCGGATCCATCGGCCGGGGTCAGTGCTTTGTCGGCGGCGTTTAATGGTGGTCCCTGTATTGTGGATGCATTCTGTACAGAGAATCAATACATGCCCGACCAGGAGCACCAGGAGGCATATTTTGACACGTTGATGGGAGATCGCAGCCATACGGTGCTGCAGTTGGACGAAGTGAGTGATGTTCTTACGCGGGCCCAGGCCGGCAGGTATTCCACCATCATCTGGATTGATGATGACTACACGCTAACGAATAAGACCATCTTCAGCAGTAATGATGCCTTGTACTGGTACGCCGGCTACGGGGCCAATATATTGATATCCGGATTTCAGACGATTCAGTTCTGGACTGGGACGCCGGTACCTGAAGACCACGTTCTGTACACTGATTTTGGTGTATCCGGTTATGATTACTGGAGTTCGCCTGATTTTGTAGGTGCCCATGGTCAGAACGGGTGGCCGTCGGTTGAGATAGAGCCCGGTCGTGGATTGATGGAGTACGGTTACATTCCGGTGCTGGATACTTTGCCGGGTGCGACGGTGATATACACTTACGATTCGTTTATTGACTGGCCGGACTGGGAAGGCAAGCCGGTGGGTGTGATTTGGGAAGGGGCTGCTGGCAAGAGGATACTCCTGTCATTTCCGATCTATTATCTATCGCCTGCTTCGGCGCAGGCGATGATGGCGAAAGTGCTGGAGTACTTTGCAGATCCGTTTGAGCCGGTGAACGAAGGTGATGCCAATGAGGACGGGGTAGTTGACATAGGTGATTTGACGGCCATGATTGACTATCTTTTCATATCCTACACGCCTCCTGAGAGTCTGAACGGTTCGGATGTGAACGCCGACTGTGCTGTTGACATGGGTGACATCACCTGGATGATCAAGTACCTGTTTATAGGCGGTGCTCCCCCACTGGCCGGGTGTGTCGAGTAGAAGAACTTCGTGCCGTAGGGTAGAGACAAAGTGAGAAGCAGCACCTGGCATGTCCTGACGTATCTTTCGATCTGTATCCTGGTGTCGTCTGCAATGGCTGAGGATATTGGCCTCGTCCGTCTGAGCAGCCAGGGGCAAGCGCGTATAGCTACCAGTATCCTGGGCACTGCCTGCGGAAAGGCGGGTATTCGATTCGTGGTGCTCATGGATGATGACAAAGCTAACCGGCTCAAGGCGTCCGGAATAGCGGTTGAGACCGCAATTAGGGATGTTATCCCCGAGGATTGCTATCTGGTGTTTTGTCGCGAGGTACGCCTTGATCAATCGGGGATTGACCTGTCACATCTGGGAAGAATTGTTGATCTAGGATCGGGGACTCAGGTTGTCGAAATGACCGGTCTGACTGCATCTCTGTTTTCACGGACAACCGGATGTCTGGCGGTACCGATGCCGGATCGCCGCATCAGATTCCATTATCACCCACCGGTGGTCATGGCGCCGACATTTCCACCTGCCGAATACCCAACTGACACCCTCGCGGCTCTGGTTAATCCGGATTCGGTATACAACTATACCAAACGGCTGGAGGATTTCTACACCCGGTATGTCGGGACTGACTCGATCGACCACGCGCGTGACTGGTTGGTGCAGAAGTTCAGTGATTTTGGCTACGTCGACGTGTCAACTCCATCGTTTGAATGGAACAGCCAGACGCATTACAATGTCAAGGCAGTCAAGCCGGGGACCGAGATGCCCGGTGAGGTGATAGTCGTGGGGGCGCACTATGATGCACTGACCCTCAGTCAGCCTGAGCCGGGGTGGATCCATGCTCCCGGTGCCGACGACAATGCTTCCGGTGTCTCGATGGTCCTCGAGGTGGCGCGCATACTTGCGGACGTACCACTGCGACGAACGGTCGTGTTTTTCGCGTTCACTGCCGAAGAAGTAGGTCTGCTGGGCTCTGAGGCCGCCGCTGCCGAGTTTGAAGCGACGGGGGCGGACATTATTGTCATGTTCAACGCTGATTGTATCGGTTTCACCGGGGGAGAACCGTGGATCATTGATATTCTGGCTGGTGGATCGTACGGCTATTCAGAACTTACTGCCTCGGTGGCAGGCAGAGTTACTGCCGTAACGCCGGATCTGATGGATTCGTGGCCCGGCAGCGACCACACCCCGTTTCATGACAGGGGTTACGACAATGTCACACTGACCGAAGCAAACGCAAACTTTTACGTCTGGCATACTCTTGGCGATGTTACCTCGATACTGGATTTTCCATACCAGACGGAAGTCGTCAAAATGGCCACATCCGCCATTGCCCTGACCGCTCAACTGCCATCACTTCCAACCCCTGACACCATCATTGATGTAGGCGACGGTCAATCGCTCGAGATTTCATGGTCAGATTGTCAGGATGATCTGGAGTATGTAATTCATCGTGGTCTCAGCTCAGGGGAGTATCTTGATTCAGTTGTTGTTGGTTCCTGCACGGGATCGGATTCGTATGTTTGGAGCGGGTTGACAGAGGGAGTGGATTACTACTTCATGGTTGTGGGCATAACCCCCGACGGCTATCACTCATTGTTTGCACGTGAGGTTTCGCTGGATCCCAGGCGTTATCCGCGAGCGCCGGTTGAATTCACGGCCAAGACAGACTCGGCCAGTGTTGTATTGGACTGGCAGGCCAATGCCGAGGCTGACTTCAGTTATTACAATGTGTATCGTCGTTTGTCAGGAGTCGGTGACTACCAGCTACTGGAGTCGAACGTGATTTCTGAGAGCCTTGTTTACACTTCGGCTCACGGCGGTTCCGCCTACGACTATGTTATCACGGCGGTTGATGCTGACGGTTATGAGTCGGATCCATCGGCCGGGGTCAGTGCTTTGTCGGCGGCGTTCAATGGCGGTCCTTGTATTGTGGATGCATTCTACACAGAGAATCAATACATGCCCGACCAGGAGCACCAGGAGGCTTATTTTGACACGTTGATGGGAGACAGGAGCTATACGCTGCTGAAATTGGACGACGCGAGTGATGTTCTTACCCGGTCCCAGGCCGGCAGGTATTCCACCATCATCTGGATCGATGATGATTACACGCAGACCAATAAGACAATTGCTGGCAGTGATGATGCCCTGTCATGGTATTGTGCTTACGGTGCCAACCTGCTGATATCAGGGTTTTACGTGATTCAGAACTGGACTGAGACGCTGGTACCTGAAGGCCACGTTCTGTACACTGATTTTGGTGTTTCCGGTTATGATTACTGGAGTTCGCCTGATTTTGTAGGTGCCCATGGTCAGAACGGGTGGCCGTCGGTTGAGATAGAGCCCGGTCGTGGATTGATGGAGTACGGTTATATTCCGGTGCTGGATACGTTACCGGGGGCGACAGTGATATACACTTACGATTCGTTTATTGACTGGCCGGACTGGGAAGGCAAGCCGGTGGGTGTGATTTGGGAAGGGGCTGCGGGCAAGAGGATACTCCTGTCGTTTCCGATATACTATCTTTCACCCGCTTCGGCTCAGGCGATGATGGCGAAGGTACTGGAGTACTTTGCAGATCCGTTTGAGCCGGTGAACGAAGGTGATGCCAATGACGACGGGGTTGTTGATATTGGCGATCTGACGGCCATGATCGACTATCTTTTCATATCCTACACGCCTCCTGAGAGTCTGAACGGTTCGGATGTGAACGCCGACTGTACTGTGGACATGGGCGACATTACCTGGATGATCAAGTACCTGTTTCTGCAGGCCGCTCCCCCACTGCCCGGATGCGTCGAGTAGGGGTGTGGTCTTGGTTTGATCTGAGCCGGCTACGGGGCAGGTTGGTAAGTATAGGTCATAATCCGGTTGTCGATGAAAGTCGGTATCACCAGGAGTTGTTCGCTTTCGATGAAATCAAAGTCGGCACAGTTCATGGGCCTGGCTGAGGAATCCAACAGCAGTGTTTTGTCTCCGGTCGGAGATACCAGGTAAACTTTACCGTTGTAGTTCGACACAATAAGGTTACCTTGTCCGTCCGTCTTAATGCCGTCTACAATGGCGCCGCTCCCAAGGCATGTAACAACTGAAACGCTCTTGTCTTCCGGCCTTACGGACTTCAGGCAGCCATCGCCGGAATTACCGACAAGCAGCCGGCCATCATGGAAGAGAAGGCCGTTTGGATCGCTGATGGCGCCACCCTCGAGCCAGATGTCGAATTGTCCATCTTTGAATCTGTGAATCTTGTTTCCCTGCGAGTCTGAGATGTAGAGAGTGCCGGTCGCGTCGCGAGCTATATCGTTTGGGAATCCAGCTCCGGGAATGGGATATCTATCTGAGATCGCACCGGTTTCCACGTCGATGACAGCCAGGTTACGCCTCTCGACGACATACAGCCTGTTATTGTCGAGCAGCATTCCTGTTGGCCTGGTAAGACCGGTTGCCCACTCCAGGTCCCGGACTTCACCGTCAAGACCTACCCTGGAGATAAACTCATTGCCGACGTCACGCAGGTAATTAGACACGTAGATAACGTCACGTTCCTCATCATAGACTGCCGACTCGGGGTATTTTAATGTCCCGGTTATTTCCCAGCCCTTCTGCATGCTGGGGCCGGCATACACGGTGTCACCGAACTGAGCCATGAAGCCCCATCCGCCGAAGGATTCTCCAACGGCAAGTAATAGCTCGTTCTCCCCTTTCTTCAGCGGCAGGAAAACGACATCATTCAGGCCGATGATACCGAGAAAACTCCGGTCCCGGGACTGGTAGGCGCTGAATCCCTGACACAGGAGACGACCGTTGAGAAACACACCGACGTAGTCACTGTACCCGTATCTCAACTCTCTGACAGTGTCGGCATCGGCATGAATCGTAGATCTGGCCCAAACCCAGTCGGCTACACGACCTACCCTGGGAGTGTAGCGGGCTATATCCACCAGCCCGCCCGGTCGGGTTTCGACCGGCTGCCATGTTAGCGTCAAGCCCTGGCTCTCAGGGGAGTGCTCGACGTCGATTTCACTTCCCCGAAATGGCTGGGAGATCTCCCAGTCAGTGATCAACCCCAGGGGGGGCATTGGCTCAGGGGGGGGCTCGAATTGAAGGTCGGGGTCGGGCATGTAGCTGAAATTGGAGAAGTATGCCGTCGCGTCCCTCGGACCGAGCAGCCCGATCGCGCCTTTGCTCAAGCCGTGCTGAAGTTCATAAATCTCCAGAGCAGGTTCTTCGGACTCGTCTATGTACAGTCTGGCCTGTGTCCCTTTGATTTCCATTCTCAGATGAACCCACTGATCGATCGGGAGTTCTACCCCGGCCGTACTGCCATCGCCATTGTACAGCTGCCAGCCGGCGATACCGTTGAAAACGGGCGTGTACTGGAGGGCGTCAGGATAGAGTCCGGCTCGATGCGGACGAACGTAAAATCGCTCGTAATCACCGGGTGACGTTTTCCGAAATACGATGCCCGGGTATGACCGGGAGCCATCCACGGCGATATCCACTTCAATAACCCCGTCCTCAAACTCGACATCTTCCAGATAAGCGATGCCCGAGAGACACTTCCGGCCCATATGCTGCCCAATTTCAGCGTTTACGAGAGTCCAGCGGTCGGACTCGAAATCAATCACTTCGGCGCGTGGTGCAGCCACCACCAGTAACGACAGAACGGTGACAACGGCAGTACGTAGCGGGATGGAGCAGCAAATGGTGTGGTTAGTTACTTTCATAATGATCCTCAGTATCAGGTTTGCGTACACTCCGTTAGTTCACCAAGACGAAATACTTACCATATTGTTTGATAAGTTTTTTCCTTTTGGCTCTACACCAGCCACAGCAATGCCCGGAGTTTGTTAGCAAGCTCATTAGATGGGGTACGATGTTCCGGATCAGACCTGCGAGCCATCATCGGCGCTGGTGCAGTCCGCATTGCCGGTCAGAAACCAGCCGGCGGCTGTTACTTACCGGTGAATTTGGGGCTGCGCTTCTCTAGGAAAGCTCCTGTTCCCTCATTCTTGTCGTCAGTGCCGCAGGCCATGCCGAAGTTTGCCTTCTCCAGGTCACAGCCGTGTGCGAGGTCGATATCGATGCCGCGATTGACAGACTCCTTGGCCAACTGGACGGCTACCGGTCCTCTGGAACAGATCAGTTTAGCCATCTCCATGGCCTTGTCCATCAGCTCCTCGGCCGGGTATACCTCGTCCACCAGGCCGACCCGCCTGGCCTCCTCGGCGCCGATCATGTCACCCGTGAGGATGAGCTGCATAGCCTTGCCCCGTCCCACCAGACGGGAAAGCCGCTGAGTGCCGCCATAACCGGGTATAACGCCCAGGTTAACCTCAGGCTGGCCCAGTTTGGCCTTCCCGGAGGCAAGGCGGATGTCACAGGCCATGGCCAGTTCACACCCGCCACCGAGGGCAAAACCGTTTATCGCTGCAATTACCGGTTTGGGGAAATTCTGGATGGTTTTCATCAGGTAGAGGCCACGGGCAGACAGTTCCGTGCCCGATCGCGCATCGAGCTCGGCGATCTCGGGTATATCCGCCCCGGCCACAAACGCTTTGCCGGCTCCGGTAACGATCACGCAGCCGACAGAATCGTCCGACCAGTGATGACTGAACAATTGTTGCAGTTCGGCAACGGTCTCCTTGTTTAGAGCGTTGAGACTTCGCTCCCTCGATACGGTGACAACAAGGATGTTGTCCTTTTTCTCAACGACCAGATTTTTATAATCGGCCATGATTCACTCCTATGGTAATACTATTTCTTACTTCAATTCCTGCGAAATACTGTGCGAATCATCTGCAGCCCCTCGCCGTATGTCGAAGTACCGACCAGCTCAAAACCGGCCTTTAGATAACAGCCGAGTGCTTCCTCGTTTGGTGTGTGTATGTTTATCAGCACCTTGGTGATTCCCGGTTTGACGGCCGCCCGGTCATACAAAAGCTTCAACATCTTGATGCCGTACCCTCGTGACCGGAGGCTGGGATCAACGATGAGGTGGGCGATTTCGAAGGCGCGTTCGAGCTTCCGGTGGAGAATTTCACCGTAGGCAACCGGTTTTCTTTCGGCGAACAGAATATAGGCCGAGACAGTCGGGAGTTGCCAGGAATCTACAATGTCCTGTGCAGGCGGAAATTCATCACTGCGACACAGGCTCTGTAATGTCTCCGGCGAATCGATCCAGGAACGCACGGTCACCGAGTATTCAGAAGTATAAGGGACAATGTCCGCCTTGGCATCTACCGAATCGCTCATTTCTAAAACCTGCTGATCGTCTACAGATGCTGAATATAGTCAAATCAGTAGTTGCCATCAACAGCCTGGAACCCTCGAGGCGTAAGCCAGAGCCTGTCTGCTGCCGCCATAAAGCTGCTTCGGCCGGTTGCCGATAACTGTCCCATGAGCCGTCAGGAAGACAGTCAGGTCGAGGTTCTCAATTACTTCGTCGCTAACTACTGCGACCTGAAGGACGTTGTCTATACGGTCGAGTCGCTGATCAAGAAGACAGCGACAGAGAGGAACAAGGCTATCCTGCGCGAGGGTTGCCTGATGTCCATCGTGCCCCTCAAAGACAGGCATGCCTTCCTGGTCAGAATCAAACTGCACGAGGCCATGAGACTTTGACCGGGGTCATCCGGCGTGCCGATATCATCCGAAGATTCTGAGACGGATCAGGATTTCGGAGGGAATCCTACTCGACGGTAACAGATTTGGCCAGGTTCCGGGGCTGGTCGACATGGCACCCGCGCAGCACCGCGATGTGATAGGCCAGCAGCTGTAACGGTATCACGGAGAGTAGCGGGGTCAGTTGACGCAAGGTGTGCGGGATGTAGATGACATGGTTTACGCGCTCAGCGATTTCCGTGTCGCCCTCGGTAGCAATCGCAATGATCTTCCCATTTCGGGCTCTAACCTCGGCAATATTAGACATAACTTTGTCATAGACCGGATCTTTGAGGGCAATCACCACCACCGGCATGTTTTCGTCGATGAGAGCAATAGGACCATGTTTCATCTCAGCGGCCGGATAGCCTTCCGCATGTATATAAGAGATCTCTTTTAGTTTGAGGGCCCCCTCCAGGGCTACCGGGAAGTTAATCCCGCGCCCCAGATACAGGAAGTTATCCACGCGGTAGTAGATGCTGGCAATATCTTTGATGACCTGCTCTGTAGAAAGAATCTGCTCAACCTGCTGGGGAATTTTCTCAATCCCCTGAATCAGTTCCCGGCCCTGCTGCACGGAACACTGTCTCATGCGACACAGCAGGGAACTGATCATAGTCAGCACCATCACCTGAGAGGTAAAAGCCTTGGTGGAAGCCACACCGATCTCCGGTCCCGCATGAATGTACACACCGCCGTCTGATTCACGGGCAATAGTGGAACCGACTACATTGACTATCCCCAGCACGGTGCAGCCGCGCTGCCCGGCTTCGCGCATCGCGGCCAGAGTATCGGCCGTCTCCCCGGACTGACTGACGGCAAAGAGTACTGTCGAATCGTCAATGATCGGTGAACGGTAGCGGAACTCAGAGGCGTACTCGACCTCAACCGGTATTCGTGCCGCCTCCTCAATGAGATATTTGCCAATAAGAGCAGCGTGCCACGAGGTTCCGCAGGCAGTGATGATAACGCGTCTGATTCTACGCAGTTCTTCGGCATGGAGATTTAAGCCATTGAGCCGGGCGATGCCGTCATCATGGCTGAGCCGCCCTCTGATGGCGTTGCGCAATGTGGAAGGCTGCTCGTGAATCTCCTTGAGCATGAAGTGGTCATACCCGCTCTTTTCGATCTGATCCAGAGACCAGCTGATCTCCTGGATCTGGTGCGATATCTTGACCTTGTCGATTGTGGTGATCTTGTAGTCGTCCTTTGTGATGGCTGCGATCTCGCCATCCTCGAGATAAACCACACGATTCGTGTGTTCCAACATAGCGGAAACGTCCGAAGCGACGAAGTTCTCGCCGTCACCAAGACCGACCACGAGAGGGGAACCCATGCGCGCAGCCACGATCAGACCGGGGTGCAAAGACGAGACCACCGCGATGCCGTAAGTGCCTCTGACTTGCGTCAGGGCCACTCTGACCGCCTCCGTCAGGTCGTCCCTGTAACTATGTCGAATCAGATGAACCAGGATCTCCGTGTCGGTGTCCGTCTGAATGACGAAACCCTCACGCTGAAGGTACTCTCGGAGCGTACGGTAGTTCTCGATTATTCCATTGTGAACCAGTGCAATCTCCCCAAATCCATCCGTATGAGGGTGCGCGTTTACATGGTTCGGCTCACCGTGCGTGGCCCAGCGCGTATGAGCCATACCGTGAAAGCTCTGGATTTCCTCCTCCCCCAACAAGGCTTCCAGATCCTTGATTTTGCCAACCGATTTGGAGACGGTAAGGCCCTGCGGAGTCAGGAGGGCCAGGCCGGCCGAGTCATACCCCCGATATTCCAGGCGCTTTAGACCATTGAGTAATATCGGCTGGGCCTGTTTCTCACCCACATAACCTACTATACCGCACATAATCTCTTATCCTATTTGAAAAAGGATAACACCTTCCTGCTCAGCGAATTGCTCAGCTTCCGGTTGTCCGTTTCTACAACCAGTCGATAGATCGGTTCCGTGTTTGATTTCCTCAACTGCACCCAGCCTCGGGCGAAATCAAACCGAAGTCCGTCAAGTCGGTTGATCCTACACTTTCCCAGCATGTCGCTGGCCTCAGCTTCGAATCGCATTAATCTGTCATTGAAGTCATTCGGAAGCTGTGATTTTGACTTTATAAGATAATATGTGGGAAACGATTTGACAAGCTCCGAGAGGGTCCGTTTCTCTTTGGCCAGGGCCGAAAGCACAAGGGCTGCTGCGACCAGTGCATCACGGCCGGAGTGAAAGGATGGCAGAATTACACCGCCGTTTCCTTCACCGCCGATGACTGCGTTCTTCCTCCGCATTACCTCCACCACGTTTGGTTCCCCAACCCTTGCATAGTGGACGGGCGACCCGAGCATCCTGGCAATATCTGCCGTCGTGCGCGAGGTCGAGAGATTGATGACTGTTGGGCCGCGCCTTTTCCTGAGGACTTCCCAGACCGCTATGGTGAGGGTCAATTCCTCGCTTATAGCTATGCCTCGCTCATCAACCAGGGCCAGACGATCCGCATCGGGATCACAGGCCATCCCCAGATCGGCGCGGTGCCGCCTGACAGCACGACAGAGCTGGGTCAGATTCTTCGGTGAAGGTTCGGGATCATGCACAAAGTTGCCATCTGATTTGCAGTTAAGTTCTATGACATCAACGCTCAGCTTCCTGAGAAGTCCCGGCAGGGCTATTGATCCCGCCCCATTAACGGCATCAACGACGACTTTTAGTCCCTTTCGTCTAATGGCTGCCCGCTCGAGAACAGGTAATACCATCGTTTGGCTGATGTGCCGGGTCACCCAGTCATCCTGCTCCGTGACGCTACCCAGCTTGTCCGCTGATTTGAAGCCAAAGCGCCCGACCTCGAGAATCTTCTCGATCGATTCAAACTGTCTGCGGGTGAGGAACCGGCCGGTCCGGTTAAAGAATTTCAGCGCGTTCCAGGGAGCTGCATTGTGCGAGGCGGTGACGCAGATACCACCCACAGCTTTGAGCCCGGTTACAGCGATTTCAACGGTTGGCGTCGGGACAATGCCAATATCCACCGTGTCTATTCCTGTGCTGACCAGGCCGGAGACAACGGCGCGACGCAACATCTCGCCGGAGGGCCGGCTATCGGATCCGATAACTACCTTTCCCTTTTTTAGATGGGTCCCGAAGGCAGCGCCATACTGCGCCGCTAGGATCGGGTCAATACCGTTACCGACAATCCCTCGGATACCTGAGAGCGATTTTATAAGTTGGGGCTTCTTCATCTTATCTCAGTACCGATATACCAATAGCCGCCCTTGACCGCAATTAACAAAATCCGGCGTCCCCGAGTTCCTGGCTTCAGGTCCTGTCGGCTGGGCTCAGGGCTGCCTGCATGGTCCGCCGCAGTCCGGCATTGGCGGCCAGCAGGTCGTCGTCGAATATCGAATATGGCCGCCCGTTGATTTGCGTTACCTCTCCGCCGGCTTCCTCGACGATCACGACCGCCGCCGCCGTATCCCAGGGGTGAAGGTACAGTTCCCAGAAACCATCGATCCGACCGGCTGCCAGCCAGCAAAGGTCAATGGCGGCTGATCCTGGTCGGCGAACGCCCTGGGCCAGCTTGGCCATGCGTGCGAATAATCCCAAATTGTTTCTCTCTGCTGTGCCGATGTTGTAGGCGAAACCGGTCGCCAGCAGGGCGCGCTCGATGCGGCGTTCCGACGAAACTCCGATCCGCCTGCCATTCAGTGAAGCTCCCATTCCGACCGCTGCGGAAAACATCTCGTTACGCTCGGGATCATAGACAGCTCCTAGGACGGGCCGTTCATTATACTGTAAACCGATGGATACGCAATACACCGGGAAACCATGAGCGTAGTTGACGGTTCCGTCCAGCGGATCAATGACCCAGCAGAATGCCGATTCCGATCGCTTCGAATTACCCTCCTCGGTCAATATATCGTGATCGGGCCAGGAGCGTCTGATCCGGGACGTTATGTATTTTTCAGATTTGAGGTCATACTGCGTCACCGGGTCGATCCGACCTTTAAGAGTGACTTTCTTTGATCGCATAAAACCTCGTCGAAGCAGCTTGCCTGCTCCTCGGGCAGTCTCTTCGGCGAAAGTCCTCAACTGGCGTTTCTCTTTCCGTGACAGCATACCTGGTCCCTAACATCTCACGAGGCCACTTTGCGCTCTGCCGCCTCCTGACGGTACTGCAAGTGGTACAATCTATAATATATACCCTTTTTCGCCAGTAAATCCTCGTGCCGGCCGATCTCACGCAGTTCACCACGGTGCAGTACAACGATTTTGTCCGCCTTTTCGATGGTGGATAGCCGGTGAGCTACGACTATTGAAGTGCGGTTTCTCAGCAGTTCATCGAGGGCCTGCTGGATCAGTCGTTCTGTTTCAGTGTCGACCGAACTGGTGGCTTCGTCGAGGATCAGGATGTCGGGGTCGAAAGCAAGCGCTCGTGCAAATGACAGCAGTTGTTTCTGCCCTGTGGAGAGGGTGGCACCGCGCTCTTTGACCTCTGTCTTCAGCCCGTCGGGCATTTCGGCCAGGAATCGTCCGAACCCAACCCGGTCCAGGGCCTGCCGTACCTGCGCGTCGGAGACGGCATTGTCGCGAAGTCTCACATTACCGGCCAGGTCCCCGCTGAACAGGAAGACATCCTGTAGGACCAGGCCCAGATGTGACCGCAGATCAGCGACGGCAAGGTCGCACAGAGCCACACCATCGATCTTTATGGATCCTTTCTGATAATCATAAAACCGATACAAAAGTGATATCAGACTGCTTTTCCCGGCCCCGGTGGCACCCACGATCGCAACCTTCTCACCCGGCTGCACCTGGAACGATATATCTTTGAGAACCCAGTCATCCTCTTTGTAAGCGAACCAGAGCCCATCGACGGTTATCTGGCCTCTGAATTCTGCTATTTGTTTCGGTGAGACGACCTCCGTGACGGCTGATTGAGTGTCCAGCAGTTCGAAGATGCGTTCGGATGATGCCATGGATGACTGTAGTATGTTGTACTTCTCAGAGAGATCTCTGATCGGTCTGTAGAACATCTCGGTCAGAGTGATGAAGGCCACCAGTTCGCCGAAAGTGAGAGTCCCTGCATCTATGCGCACGCCGCCGTAATACAAAACCAGAGCCACAGCCAGGGTGCCGATTATTTCTACGGTAGGGAAGTAAGTAGCGTAATAGTAGATGGAGCGAAAGTGAGCCGCGCGCAGATCCAGATTGATCCGGTCAAAGCGGTCGTAGGTGCGCTTCTCCCTTGTAAACAGTCGCACAATGCGTATTCCCGACAGATGCTCCTGCAAAAATGCGTTAATCCGGGCCACCCGGAGGCGGACATCGCGATACACTGATCGGACTCTGGCCCGGAAAATGAATGTTGCAGCGACCAGCGGCGGAACAACGAGAAACGTGATGAGGGCAAGTTGCCAGTTGAACCATAGCATGGCTGCAACTATTAACGCCAGCGTGAAGATGTCGCCGACGATGGTGACTACTCCCGATGTAAACATCTCATTGAGAACATTTACATCGCTTGTC
>CP070824.1:2415396-2426482 GCA_020344395.1 Candidatus Zixiibacteriota bacterium
GAACAGACATATTCGGAGTCAGACATGCCACGATACGGAATGGTCATAGATCTCAAGAGGTGCTACGGATGCTATGCCTGCAGCATGGCCTGCAAGACAGCGAACCACACGCCGCCGGGAGTTTTTTGGGCCAGGGTCCTCATGGGTGAGGTGGGTACCTATCCCAATGCAGTGCGTCAGGCGCTGCCGGTGCTCTGTATGCAATGTGATGAGCCGTCGTGTCTGGAAGTGTGCCCGACCGGAGCCACCCAGCAGCGGGATGACGGGATCGTGATCGTTGATCAGGATAAGTGCATGGGATGTAAATATTGCGTGATGGCCTGCCCGTATGGTGCGCGGTACAGTGTCGAGAAGTGGGAGAGTTACTTCCCGGATGGCTTGCCGTTGTCTCCACTGGAAGAGTTTCAGAAGAAGTCATGGGAGGAAAAATCGGGCGTCGGGAAGGCGACCAAATGCGACTTCTGTCTGGACAGGATAGATGATGGGAAGCAACCGGCCTGTGTGCAGGCGTGTCCGGCCAAAGCGCGAATTTTCGGTGTGCACGACGACCCTGAGAGTGAAGTTACTATTCTGATAAAGAAAGAACGCGGGCAGGTGCTCAATCCTGAGTTCGGAAACAAGCCGAAGGTCTACTATCTGTTTCCGAGGTGATGTCAGGGACGCATCTGTCAGGCCTGAGAAAATAAATCAACATTTGGGAGAAGAGCTATGGATCCGAAAGTCAATGGTCAGTTGCAACACGACTGGGGTTGGCTCATTGCCGCGTACTTGTTTCTTGGAGGTGTTGGAGGTGGAGCTTACACGATTGCCGCCCTCAACAGCTTTATGGGAGCGAGCATGGAGTTGTCCACCACCATAGGGCTCTGGATCGGCTTCCCGGCTCTTCTGATCGGGACCCTTTTTCTCATTGCGGACCTGGGCTCTCCGACGCGCGCCTTTCTCGCCGGTATGAGACCGGGGACTTCCTGGATTGCGCGCGGCACTTGGATCATATCAGCTTTCATGGTACTATCGTTTGTACATCTGGTCCTGCGTCAGTTTACGGATGTCGGCACAACGGCCGGAGGTCAGACAGCTATTAACATCATTGCTATAGCAGGGGTAGTGTGTGCTATCGGAACGATGGCCTACACGGGTATCCTGCTCAGTGCATCAAAGGGGATTCCGTTCTGGCGCTCGGGCGTGGTGCCGGTGGTGTTTGTTGTCTCCGCTCTGGTGACCGGTCATTTCGCGATCATGCTTGGGATGACGTTGTCCGGCGTTACTCACACAACCGTCGAAACTCTGCGGACGATGGCCCTTGAGGCGATGGGCATGGTGGTACTTGAAGTGCTGGCGATTGTCTTTTTCTTGCAGGCCGCTTTCCGTCAACCTGACCCGAGAGAGTCGGCCGAGCGTATTCTTCGCAAACGCATGTTTGTCTTCGGATATTTCGTGCTGGGTCTGGCCGTGCCGGTCATTTTGATGCGAGTTGTGTACAACTCTACTCCCGAGAGCGGAGTAGGCGGAATAGCTGCGGTGGCGGTGATTGGTGCTGTGCTCGGTCTGGTGGGCGGACTGATTTTAAGGCAGGCGGTTCTTATCTGTGGTGCTCTGCCAACGCTGAATATAGCCGGGTTCGAGTTCCGCCGGATACATCGCGCCAAGGAGCCGAAGCCGGGTATCGGCACGCTCCCGCCCCAGTGATGCCGGTTTTCCGACGACACGTCATCTTATCCGGCAATCTGCAGTTTGACAGAGTCGAGTTGGTCGACTATGGGTGAACAGAACAAGCATCCAGAGGCTGTGAGATATGTGAGGGCTGACCGCATCTCAACAAAGGGTGCCTCGAACCAGCCGCAGGAAGAGAGCGTTTGTGTGGTCGAGGAGGCGCCGGTCACGATTGATGTTGAGGGGATAGAGAACTATACAATTCTATGTACACCTACCGACAAACGGGCTCTGGCGGTCGGCTTTCTCTACACCGAGGGTGTTATTGAGAGAACGGCCGACATAGAGGTTCTGAAAGAATGTGACGACGATCCTAACACCCTTCGGGTCCGGCTCACCCACGAGGTTCCTCGCATCGCGGACCCGGGTCGCAACCTGATGATTGTCTCATCGTGTGGAGCGTGCGGCAGCGAGAGTTTGATGCAGCGCATCGAGGCCTTGCCAGGCGCCGGCGACACTTTGAAAATCGATGCCGGGCTTTTACGCGTGGTCTACAGCGATCTTCGAAGGCGGCAGGAGTTGTTCAAAGTGTGCGGAGGAACGCACGCTGCGGCTGTGTTTGACGAGAAGGGGAAGGTTCTTTCCTTTGCCGAAGACACGGGCCGTCACAGTGCTCTCGACAAGGCCTTTGGCAAGTGTCTTTTGGATGGGATTCAGGTCGCCGGACGTGGTGCCGCCCTTACCAGTCGGCTAAGTTTGGAAATGGTCGGCAAGTGTGCACGAGCCGGGATCGAGTTGATTGCGGCTGTATCAGCCCCGACTTCGATGGCGATTGAAGTTGCCCGCAAGACGAATATTACGCTTTGCGCTTTTGTTCGTGAGACACGCGCAACGGTTTTCACGCATCCGTCACGTGTAATCAGCGCTGATGGATGAGTTTGATTCTGTCTTCACAACCACCGGTTCCTACCAGATATCGAGGAACTTCCACCACAGGCCGCCGAGGCCCAGCCAGATGATGATATTCACCACGCTTACTGCCGCACCCAGCTTCCACCAATCTGCCAGCCTAACATAGCCTGACCCGAATAATACCGGGGCAGGACCAGTACCATAGTGTGTCATGCTGCTGAATAAGTTGCTGAAGAACGCCAGAACCAGAGCGGCGAGGAGAGGTGGCGTGCCTGCCGCGATGGCCACTCCCAGAAACGCCGCGTACATCGAGCTTATTTGCGCTGTGTTGCCGGCAAAGAAATAATGACTGTAAAAATAGACGAGGCTGAGAACCAGAAACGCGATCATCCAATCAGTATTAGTGAACGCGGCACCGATAGTGCCAGAGAACCATCCGACCAGGCCCAGTTTGCTGAGGAAGGTTGCCATCATCACCAGCACCGACAGCCAGATAAGAGTGTCCCACGCACCCCTTTCGGCCAGAATATCGCGCCACGTCAGAACGCCGGTCAGCAGAAGAATGGTCAGCCCGACCAGTGCGGCAACGGCGCTGTGCACGTAAAGCTGTTTACCAAAAATCCACAGGATCAGAAGAATGACTGAGGTTGCCAGCATGATCCCTTCGTCCCGCCTCAGACGGCCCATTTGTTTCAGTCTGGTTGTGGCCATCTCGGTGGCGTGCGGAGTTCTCTTAACCCTAGGCGGGTATAGCTTGTAGAGAAAGAAGGGCACGACGATAAGACTGGCAAGGCCAGGAACGATAGCCGCGACAGCCCAACTCAGCCAGGTAATCTCGATACCCTGTTCGGCAGCCATCTGCACGGACAACGGGTTGGCGGCCATGGCCGTCAGGAACATGGCGCTGGTAATAAGGTTGCCGTTGAACGAGTTGATAATCAGAAACGAGCCAATGCGGCGCTCGGTATGATTGCCGGCATGGCTGTCGAATGCCTCGGCTACCGATTTTACAATAGGGTAGAGGACGGCACCGGCCCTGGCCGTGATACTGGGAATGGCCGGTGCGAGTACGAGGTCGGTGGCAATCAAACTGTAGCCGAGGCCGATGGTGCGGCGCCCGAGGAGCTTCATGAACGAATAGGCAATCCTCGTACCCAGGCCGGTCTTGATGAATCCTCTGGAAATGAAAAACGCCATCACGACCAGCCAGATAACCGAATGGCTGAAGCCACTCAAAGCGTCGCGCAGACTGAGAGTCTGAGTTAAAGTAACGGCAGCCAGTCCGCACACGGCTACTGCTCCCATCGGTAACGGCTCAAGCATGATGCCGACAATGGTAGCTACGAAAATAGCCAGCAGATGCCAGGCCTCGCCGGTCACGCCTTCGGGTGCGGGAAGAAACCAGATCACGACAGCGACCAGAACAGCGGCCCCCAGCCGCATGGTGATGGATCGCGGCGACCGTGTGGCTGTTTCTCCTGGCATCGGAGGTGGTCTCCCGTTGCTGTCGTCAGTGTGAGGCTACAATTTTGTCTGTCTTCAAAGCCTCAATCTTCTCTTGTGAATACCCCAGCAGATCGGTGAGCAATTCATCGGTATGTTCACCCAGGAGCGGAGGATGGAGGCGAATTTTGCCGGGCGTCTCGGAGTACTTTATAGGAAGGCCGACAAGCCGGAGTGCGCCAATGGTTGGATGCGGCACCTCGGCGATCATGTCACGATGATGTACCTGCGGGTCGGCAAACAGGTGCTGCATGTTGTTCACAGGGCCGCATGGGATGGCTGCCCCCACCAGGAGATCCATCCATTCGTCACATGTCCTTTCGGCAAATAGCTCATGTACGAGAGGCAGAAGTATCTTGCGATTCTCGACACGTTTGGGGTTGGATTCAAAGCGCGGGTCGTCCAGCCATTCTTCCCGACCGGCCACACGGCAGAAATTGATCCAGAGTTTCTGATTTGCGACGGCGATAGCAATCGGGCGGTCTTTTGTCTGGAAGACCTGATACGGAATGATCGATTCATGTGCGGTGCCCCAGCGCTGGGCTTCTTTGTTAGCCACCAGATAGTTGCTGGCGATATTGGCGAGACCAGAGACCTGGATATCCAACAGGCTTATGTCAAGATACTGTCCCCGGCCGGAGCGCTCGCGCCAGAGCAGCGCGGACGTGATTGCCCCCGACGCATAGACACCCGTCAGCACGTCAGTGATAGCCACGCCGACCTTGCATGGGTTTCCATCCTGTTCCCCCGTGATGTACATCAGGCCGCCGACCGCGGAAAGAACCATGTCGTACCCCGGCCGGTCCCGGTAGGGGCCGTCCTGACCGTAGGCGGTGATAGATGCGTATACTAGCTTCGGATTGAGCTTGTTCAGGGTCTGGTAGTCAAGTCCGAGGCGTTTTGTCAGGCCCGGGGTGAAGTTTTCGACGAAGACATCGGCGGTCTTGGCCAGTTCGCGCACCAGCTCGATACCCTCGGGTTTCTTGAGGTCGATGACGATCGATTTCTTGTTTCGGTTGCAGCAGAGATAGTAAGCGGCTTCGCCTCCTGAGAATGGCGGTCCCCAGGTGCGGGTATCGTCACCGGTGCCGGGTCTTTCCACCTTTATCACTTCGGCGCCCTGGTCGCCCAGAATCATGGTGCAGTAAGGCCCGGCAAGAATCCGGGAAAGGTCGAGTACCCGGTACCCTTCTAAGGGAAGCTCGTTTGCAGAATGGTCACTCATATGGCTGTCTCGATCCGGTTGAACGTTTGTGATTACCAGTTAGCGGTCCATAATACAGGGAGGGATATGAACTTCCAAAGCTTATTTTACCCGACGCTGCGGTCTGCGGTGTCCCGGGCATGCCTGACTCCGGACAAGCCTCTAGTGCCGAGTCTTGCCAGGCAGCGGGAAATACGTGCGGGAATAACCTCTTTGAGGGGCAAAGGTAAAATAATTCTTGACAATTGAGACCGAATTAGTATTCTTTACCCGTTGAGTCCATTGCCTTGGCTGGTAGCCGGGCCGATCGAGTTCGAGGCTCTGGACCCATCTGCAAGCTATAAAGTTACCCCGTGAGCAAAGCTCGCGACCAATTCGGTGCCTCCAGGCCGGGGGTGCAGAGGATGGAGTTTGCCTAAGAAAGCTGGTTGTAGCACAGTCATGTACAGCAAAAGCATGACTGGTACAGTGACACGCAAACAGTCTAAATTCACCGGTATAATCACCTACGAAATCACATCAACGACCAGAGGGAATGGGGAACCTATTCAATCCCGATCCTTTCGAACCCTAACGCTCTATCAGGAGGAGACGTAGTCATGCGATCCAAGTTTACTGCCATTAAGTACCTGCCGGCTGTTGTGCTGATGGTGTCGCTGGCTTTGCCGGTTTTTGGTACCCAGCCCCGCCAGAATCGGGAGCCATGGTCGTCTGAGGTGTTGGAGCTTTTGAGAGAGGCTCAACTCGAAAACGAATCGGGCCCGCTTGCTCTGCGCATACAGGAATTCAGGAAGCAAAAGGAGGAGGCCTTAGCAAGAGGTGCAAGTCTTCGGATGCCGGTCTTAACCGGAGTCACGCCGGTGCTTCTTGGCAACTACACGGACGAAGCCATGCCGTTCTCGGTAACCCAGATGCAGAACTTCATATTCGACAATAATCCTACCGGGAGCATGACCGACTATTTCGACGAAGTTTCCTCCGGACAGTACAATCTGACCGGGACGGTTTTTGGCCCGTTCACGGCCGACTCCACGATGGAGTATTACGGAGGTATACAGAACGGGCTGAGCAGCAATTTCCCCAGGAATTCGCGTGGGTTCATTCTTAGCCTGCTTGATGACGCTGATATCAGCGTCGATTTCTCTCTCTTTGATAATGACGGTCCGGATGGCACGCCGAACTCGGGAGATGATGACGGTTACGTAGATGTTCTCACGGTCGTCTGCGCCGGGGGTGATACCAATAATGGCGAGTCCGACAACATTCACCCCCATGCCGGCAGTCTGACTTCGGCCGGTGGATCCGAGTTCGTAACGAATGACGCTGCAGCTGGCGGCGGGTTTATTAAGATTAAGTCTTTTACCATCCAGATGGCTGAAAAGGGTGACGGCTCGCTTGATGAATTCCGGGGGATCGGAGTGTATGTCCATGAATACGGCCACAAAATAGGCTTGCCCGACCAGTATGACCGTGATTACTCCAGTAACGGTATCGGCCGCTGGTGCCTGATGGCGATGGGTGCCGGCGGAGCTGACGGCGCCATGACATCCGGACATCGACCTACTCACATGTGTGCATGGTGCAAGGTTCAGCTCGGCTGGATTATACCGACGGTAGTATCCGGCACCGAATCTGTCTCAATTCCGCCGGTGGTGAGCAGTCAGGTCATCTATAAACTATGGGATGATCCCTTCCAGTGGGGAAAATTCTTCTTGCTCGAAAACCGAACCCGTACCGGCTTCGATTCAGATATTCATGGTGAAGGTGTGCTGATCTGGCATTGCAACAACGATGTGGGAGGTGGAAATTCCGCCGATGATTTCAGGCTTGTTGATCTGGAGGAGGCCGACGGCCTTGATGAGATTGACTATAGAATGTCCAAGATGGATGATGGTGATCCGTACCCGGGAAGTACGAACAATACGAGCTTCACAGATGTTACTTACCCTTCGTCTAATGACGTCTACGGGTTGCCCACCGGGGTTATCGCGGACAATTTCGCATACGTGAGCGGGCCGGGTTCAAACGTCACCGTTGATCTGACGCAACGGAAGGTTTACGGCTATACGATAGCTCATCATGGATACGCCGGGTTCGGCGGATGGGGGTACAATTATGTTCGGGACTGTCATGGGGTTGTTGCACTGAGGGCCGGTGATGCCGGAACGCTGGTTTCAATTCTTGCAGCCCAGCGGACGATAACCTCGACGCCGTATGAAATGAAGTTGTATGAGAGTATGGTGGCCGATGTGCCGACCAATTTGATAACTTCAACTTCGGGCGATTTCCCCAATATCCCGACTGGTCGGTACTATGAAATCATGCTGCCTTCTGCTATGGCGCTGACGGCGAGTCAGGCTTTTGTAGTGGACGTTGAATGGAAGAACGATACGTACGCGGTCCCGTTCACTTCAAGAAAACCACACTCCGGGCTTTCCTGGTGGTCGGGCAATGGAGTTAACTATAGTCATTGGACCAATAAGGATGTGCTTATCAGGGCGCGAGTAGTCACCGACTGTGCGGACTATGATGCCGACGGTTTATGCGCGTATCTCGACAATTGTCCGGACGACGCCAACAGCAATCAGACCGACTCCGACGACGACGGCATAGGCGACGCCTGCGATCCCTGTTCCTTCGATGCGGCTGACGATGCCGACGGTGACGGATACTGTGCTGATTTGGACAACTGCCCGGATATTGCCAATCCATCACAGACAGATCTAAACGGCAATTCCATCGGTGATGCCTGCGAGTGTGAGTCGCCCCAGTTCATCATTACCGGTGAGGCTGAAGGTGATTGGCTGGGCTGGCGCGTGGCCGGGGCCGGGGATTTTGACGGTGATGGCTTCGATGATGTGGTCGTAGGGGGCCGCTATAATGATGAAATGGGCATGAGTGCCGGGAAGGCCTATGTCTTCTCAGGTTTGACTGAAGACACCTTGATGGTGATATTCGGTGAGGCGCCTACCGATGACTTTGGGCAATCCGTTGACGGGGCGGGTGATGTGAATAACGACGGCTTTGACGATGTGATCATCGGTGCGTACGGCTGCGATCAGGATGGCGAGAATTCCGGACGGGCGTATGTATTCTATGGAGGTTCCGGACCCTATCCGAAGACTGATACTGCTTTCAATGCTGATATGATTTTCCATGGAGCCGCCGATTATGACAACCTGGGATGGTGTGTTGCCGGGATAGATGATATCGACGGCGATACCTGCTCGGAGATAATCATAGCCTCGGTTGAGCGAGGTTCCTCGTTGGACGGGTTTGTGGATGTATTCTCGGGCAAGACCGGGGACAAACTATACACGTTCGCCTCGGAGGGAAACAACGAATGGTTTGGCTACGAGGCGGCCGATGCGGGCGATGTCAACGACGACGGTATTCCTGACATTGTCATAGGAGCATTCCTGCACGAGGGTGTTGCAGCGGCTTCCGGTCGCGTATACGTTTTCTATGGAGGCTCTGGGCCGTATCCGATTACCAGGAGTGCGGCCGGTGCCGATATGATTTTCTCAGGTGATTACATGAACCACACGCTAGGTTCATCCGTCGCAGGTGCCGGCGATGTGAATAACGATGGTTATGATGACGTAATTGCCGGGGCGTACTGGCCCATGGCTGGATTTGCGTATGTGTATTCCGGTTTCGACGGCGCCATTTTGCACAGTTTCGAGGGCGTAACGACGGAGAGCCGTCTGGGCTGGTCGGTAACCGGTGTCGGTGACATTGATGGTGACGGATATGACGATGTAGCAGTCGGAGCGCCAAAAGAATATCATAACGGTGTGAAGACCGGCGCAGCCTTTGTCTATTCGGGCCAGACGGGAGAGATCCTGCGAGCACTGCACGGTGAGGCGGATGGTGACAATTTCGGTCGCTACCTCAAAGGTGGATTTGATTACAATGGAGACGGTATTAGTGACCTGTTTGTTGGAGCTCAAAGCAGCGATTCGGGCGGGGCCGATGCCGGTCGCGCCTACGTGTTCGGACTGGGTGGTGATGCCGACGGCGATGGTGTCCTGGCTGGCTGCGACAATTGTGTCAACGAGCCGAATCCGGGACAGGATGACTATGATGGAGACGGCATCGGTGATGCCTGTGAGCTCGGTTGTTGTGTTACGAAGACCGGCAATGTTAACTGTGATGAAACCAATACCGTCGACATAGGTGATCTGACGAGACTTATCGATTATCTCTTTATCTCCTATGATGCGCTTTGTTGTGTGGAACAGGCGAATACTGACGGGGTTGGTGAGGTTGATATTGGTGATCTCACCACCCTAATTGATTTCCTTTTCATCTCCTTTACTCCTTTGGTGGACTGTTCATAATGACTGAACAAGCCACATGATGAGGCTCAACTGTTCTGATTGAGCTGCTGGCCCGGCGGTGCGTCCTTACTTGAGCCGCCGGGCTGTTATTCTGCTAGAATCAGACCGAGGATTGGCGATTGCATTGTGCCTGTATTAACACTATCTTTAACGTGGTCGTTATTACAATGATCGATGATCGGCCAGTAAGGGAAGCTCGCTGATGGCGATAGATGAGTCCCAAAATGACCGCACAGAGTCATTTATAGCTCTCATCGCCGGCCTCAGGATATCGCATTACAAGATAAGCAACAAGATCGGTGCCGGTGGGATGGGAGAAGTGTATCTGGCCGAGGATACCAGGCTGAATCGCCGGGTGGCGCTTAAGTTCCTTCCGCATCACCTGTCAACCGATCGGAGTGCCCGGGCCCGCTTTGTTCGGGAGGCTCAGGCTGCCGCAGGTTTGAAACATCCGAACATCGTCACGGTTTACGAAGTATCGGAATACGAGGGCCGTCCGTTCCTCGCGATGGAGTACATTGAAGGCAAGTCCCTGCACGATCTCATCAAGAAGAGAGAAATCAATACGGAAGAGGCTGTCGACATCGCCGTGCAAATGTGCGACGGTCTGGCCGAGGCTCACCGGAGCGGGATTGTCCATCGCGATGTAAAACCCTCCAATATTCTGGTGGACGACAAAGGTCGCGCGCAACTGGTCGATTTCGGACTGGCCGCAGTGGAGGGCTCTGATAAGATCACGAAAACCGGCTCGACCATGGGTACCGCGGCCTATATGTCGCCGGAGCAGGCAAGGGGGAAAAAGGTTGATGAGCGATCAGATCTCTTCTCATTGGGGGTCGTCCTTTACGAGATGATAACAGGCCGACGCCTGTTCAAAGGTGAAGATGTCGCTGCCACCCTGCATGCGATTGCGTTCGATACTCCGGAACCCCTGGCCCGGTACAAAGCGAATGTCCCTGATGAACTCCAGCGGATCATTGACAAGGCCCTGGAGAAGGACTCGGGGGAGCGTTATCAGCATGCCGATGACCTCCGTGTAGACCTCAAGCGCCTCATGCGTGAGGCTGATGCATCGGGTGTCAGTAGGCCTTCCCCGCGGGTGCGCCGTCGGTTGATCATGTATCCCCTGGTCGTGATTGTGGTGGCCATGGTGGTGTTCGTCTGGTGGATGGACCGATCCGGGTGGTTTGCATCGGTACCGCGCGAGAAACATCTGGCCGTTCTTCCGTTCGCCAGTCCGGGAGACGTTATGAGCGCGGGAGCGCTCTGTGATGGCTTAGTGGAGACTCTTTCCAGCAAACTCACACAGATGCAGCAGTTTCACGGCACATTATGGGTGGTGCCGGCCAGCGAGGTGAGACAACAAGAAATATCCAGTGCAAGTCAGGCGCACCGTGCGTTTGGCGTTAATCTGGCCGTCAGCGGGAGCATTCAGCAACTGGGCGATTATGTTCGCCTGACGCTTAACCTCGTT
>CP070824.1:2426582-2446711 GCA_020344395.1 Candidatus Zixiibacteriota bacterium
GTTACAACCATTCGCAGGTTGGGGCTATCCTGGCTGAGGGCTGGAAACTGCCGGCTAGACTCACCGAAGGCATTGCGCATCATCACCTGCCGCAACTGAGCGAAAGTGAAGACCCCATCAGCTACATCGTGCACATCTCCAACTATGTTGCCAAGAGGACTTTCTACGACGAAGATGAGCAGCATCTGGTCGGTGACTTGGAGGATGGTGTTCTCTCTTTTATGCAGTTGGATGAGGGCCAATTGGATGAGTTCGGTGAGATGCTTCGCGAGGAATATCTCAAAGCCGAGACCTTCATGCAAATGGCGGGACTGACATAGTGACATCAAGACATGCCCGAGCTGACACCCCGGCCATCACGTCCGGGGTTTTTTGTTGATACCAGGCGGGAGTAGAGATACCATCGGGGCTGAAACAAGCGCTTGCAGTCGTTCGTGCGAACCGGCTGTGCGGATGAAGTTTTGTGAAGGAGCCTATGCTCAAAGACAAACAGATTTTCATAACCGGTGGCGCCGGATTTATCGGATCATCACTGATCGGCCGGCTGGTTGAAAACAACCGTATAATCGTATTTGATGACCTGCGCCGGAATTCCCTGGCTCGGAGACCTTATCACGATCACCCTAATCTCTCCGTTGTAAAGGGTGACGTGCTTGATTATCCGGCTCTGGCAGATGCAATGAAGGGTGCTCAGATCGTTGTCCACTGTGCTGCCATTGCAGGCATAGACACTGTTATTAAACATCCCACCGAGACGATGCGGGTCAATATGCTGGGAACGGCCAAGGTGATGGAGGCGGCCCGGAACCTGACGACTATTGAGCGAATAGTAGATTTCTCCACCAGCGAGGTTTTTGGACAGTCGGCATTCAGGTCGGAGGAGACTGACACCACCCGAATCGGTGCCGTCGGTGAGGCGCGATGGACGTATGCGGTGAGCAAGCTGGCTGCCGAACACCTGACCAAGGCCTATCATCAGGAGTTCAACATGCCCACCGTGTCTGTGAGGCCGTTCAATGTTTATGGACCGGGACAGATAGGCGAGGGAGCCATGATGGTCTTTATACGGCGTGCCCTTAGAGATGAGGACCTGCATATCCATGGCGATGGCAACCAGATCAGGGCATGGTGTTACATTGACGATTTCATTGATGGCCTGTTGCTCGCCCTGACGCACCCCAATGCCGTCGGCGAGTCTTTCAATATCGGAAACGCCAGAGCAGTGATAACGATCTACGGCCTAGCCCAGACGATCGTAAGAGTGCTCAGATCCAATTCGCACATCCGATTTGTTGACAGGCTCGGCCCTGACGTCGAACTCCGAGTCCCGAGTGTCGTGAAAGCCAGGGAACTGGTCGGGTTCGAGGCCAAGGTCGATCTCGAGGAGGGCATCCTCCGGACCGCCGACTTCTACCGTGATCAGGTCGAGGACCCGATGGCAGAGCCCGGCCGTCATCGCTGGCGTACCTTGATCGGGACTGAAAAGGATGAGAGCTGACCAAGCTCACGTTAAGCCGCACGCTATCCGGCTGGCGAAACCGTATTTCGATGACCGTGAGGCGGAAGCGGTGCGAGGGGTTATCGATTCCGGTTGGCTGATACAAGGTCCCCGGGTCGATCAGTTCGAAGAAAAGCTGAGTCGGTATTGCGGAAGTCGTCACTGCATTGCCGTTACTTCCGGTACAGCGGCCCTTCACCTGTCTCTCATGGCCCTCGGTATTCGAGAAGGCGATTGTGTCCTTGTATCCAGCTTTGCGTGGCCGTCAGCCGCCAATGTCACCCGCCTGATGGGCGCCCGGCCGATATTCGTCGACTCGTCTCTCTCGACCTACAACCTCGGAACTGACAACCTGCGAGCGAGTATCACCCGGCTCGGCAAATCAGGATGTCGACCGTCCGCTCTTATCCCCGTGCACCAGTTTGGTCACCCTTGTGATATCGAGGTGGTGCAGGAGGTCGCCGACGAGTTTAATATCCCCGTACTTGAAGACTCGGCCTGTGCCCTGGGGAGTTTCATCAGCGGTCGGCACGTCGGCACCAACGGCAGGCTGGGGGTCCTGAGTTTTCATCCACGTAAGGTCATCACGACCGGAGAGGGAGGGGCTATCATCACGGACGATGACAGTCTGGCTGAGACATGCCGGTCCCTGCGCAACCACGGCAGCCTCGAGATTCCAGGCTTTAATTACCGTATGTCGGACATTCACGCAGCCATAGGCGTAGTGCAGATGGACAAGCTGGACGAAATCCTGCGGAAGAGACAGGCACTGGTGGGTGTCTATCTTGAGATGCTGCAGCACGACCGAGGATACACGTTGCCTTCGTATCTGAGTTGGACCGAAACCACCCCGCACCTTAAGACAAGCGTCCAGACCCTGATGCTGACGCTTGATTCTGACCTGGACCGAGACGCGATTGTCTCACGCATGGGGGAGAGTGACATCGAGGCCGGCATGGGCTCGGTGGCAGCTCATCTTCTGCCTGCTTTTTCAGGTGACAGTGATGAGGAAGATCCCTGCCCGGTGGCGACGGTTCTGCATCGTCAGGGACTGGCTCTGCCGCTGCACCCCGGGATGAGTGATGATGACGTGGCTCGAACGGTAGAAGTTCTTCATGATGCAGTCAACAGGGTTCGTCGGTGATGGCGGCACGCGGACAGCTCAGGGTCGCGGTACTCAGCAGTACATATTTCGGACGTCGGTGCATCGAGGACGGTATCCTTCCCATTAAGTCTGCCGACCTGGTGGGGCTCATAACGACGCCTTCGGTCGTCCGGATGCGGTCAGGCCGGGACAATTTGACAGTAGCAACGCCGGCCGGCTTCGACGAGGTCGTGGACAGGTACGGCTGTGAGATAGAGAAATTCGAGACCCGCCCGAGAGCCAGAGACTATCTCGCGCTTTTTGAGCGGTGGCGCCCCGATCTGGTGGCCGTGCTTGGCTGGTATCATATCATTCCGCACGAGGCGCTGGAGTATCCGCGGTGCGGCTGTGTCGGTCTCCACGCTTCTCTGCTTCCGAAATACCGGGGCATGGCACCGATTAGCTGGGCCCTGATCAACGGTGAGACCGAGACTGGGGTGTCCCTGTTCTATCTTGCTGAAGGCGTGGACGACGGTGATATCATCGCTCAGGCCAGAATCACCATTGGTGAGCAGGATGACTGTGCCACCATCTACGAGAAAGTGACAGCAGAGTCGATCGGCTTGCTTCGTCACTACCTGCCGCCCATTGCTGATGGATCGGCGCCGCGAAATAAGCAGGATGAGGCGGAGGCCACAGTTTTTCCCCGGAGGCGCCCTGATGACGGCATCATAGATTGGCATCAACCCGCATGGCAGGTTTACAATTTCGTTCGCGCGCAAACCAGACCTTATCCCGGGGCATTTACAGCCATCCAGGGCCGGAAACTTCTGATCTGGCGAACCGAGGTGATTGAGGGGCGTGTACCGCCGGGAATCAAGGTTGGCGATTCCTATGAGAGGTCGGGTGCAATCTGTGTTTGTTGTTCTGACGGCTCTTTGAAGCTTATCGACGTGCAGTGGGCTGACTCCGACCGATCCGGCGATCCTGCCCTGGAACTCAGGGACGTTGAACTCGGGCAGTCTACGCCGGGATGAACCAGATGGAGTTACAATACCGGGAACCGGTTTTCTGTTTCACCTCCGATATTGATTGGGCACCGGAATGGGCGATTGAAACGCTCTGGGAGCGATTTGACGGCCTTTCAGTGCCCCTGACACCATTTGTCACGCATCAGTCAGCGTTCCTCAAACAGCGCTTATCCTCCGATGATCGGGTCGGAGTGGGGCTGCATCCCAATTTTTTACCGGGAAGCACCCACGGTAGTACTCCGGAAGCTGCGGTCGATCATCTCTTTGATATCTGGCCCGACGCATCAACCTTCCGATCACACTCGTTTGTCGACTCAACCCCGATCACTGATCTCTTTGCGGCGCGTGGGCTGCACTATGACAGCAATTTGTGTCTGTTCCTCCAGCCCGGCTGCGTGCCGCTGCGGCATAATTCCGGGATGTGGCGCTTTCCGGTCTTCTGGGAGGATGACATCCACTACAAACGCGGCCTGGCTTTTGAGTTTAATCTCCTTCGCAGTCATCTGGAAACGCCCGGTCTGAAGATATTCAATATCCACCCCCTTCTGTACTCTCTTAACGTGCCGGGCAACGATTTCTACAACTCTATCAGGGCTCAGTTGGAAGAACCCTCGGCCAGACCGCATTCACATCCGGGACGGGGAGTCCGCACTCTTGTCGACGAACTGCTCGATTGGCTGGCCGGAAAGGATTATCGAGTCTGCTCTCTTCACACTCTTTACCAGGAGGCTTCAGAATCCAGATCGTCCGACGGTGGGGCTGTCTCCCGGACCGCCGGGCCGGGTAGAGTCGTGTCGGCGGAAGGGACCAAGGAGGCACTGGAAAAGTACCGGCAGGCCACACGCGAGGAGAAGGCCGAGCAGGTGCGGTCGATTTATGATGCCAGGAATGTGGAAGAGACCTATGCCACCTCCCGCGACACCAACCTCAGAGAAATTGAAATATCGTTCATCACACGGAAGGTCTTCGCGGCGCTCAGTTCTCTGCCTGAAACTGCCGATATACTGGATATCGGATGCGGCAACGGCTACACGCTACTGTCGCTGGCGAAAAAGATGTGTGCGAATTTCGTTGGCCTGGATTTTTCGGCCAAGATGATTCAAGGTGCCCATACACTAAGGACTCGCATGAAGGATCAGCTGAAATGCCTTCCGGAATTCCGCGAGGCTGACATCCGGGCTTTGCCATATGACGACAATTCAGTCGACGTGGTCTTGAGTGAGCGCTGCCTGCAGAATCTTCCCAGTCGGGATGATCAGTACGCAACGCTTGATGAGGTGAGCAGAGTCCTTCGACCCGGAGGCAGATACCTGATGGTTGAGGGCACTGAGGACGGTCTCGAGCGCTTGAACGAACTCCGGCTGAAAGTTGGCCTCGAGGCCATTCCGTCAGTCGCTCCGGATAATGTGAGTGCACTCAAATTCCGCGAGGCCGAACTGGAAAATGAACTCGAAAAAAGATTCGAGATAGCGGACCGTCAGTATTTCGGTACCTATTACCTGATAAGTCGTGTCGTGCATCCGCTCCTGGTCTATCCGGACAGCCCCAGATTCGAGGCCAGGATCAATAATGTTGCCAGACAGATTGCCGAACACCTGCCTGACGTAGACCGGCTGGGGCATGTCATGGGCTATGAACTGGTGGCCAGAAGGCAGGCCACCATAATCTGATTGGGCCCGGCTTGAATAAGCGAACATTGCCACAAGAATCCACCGTCACTGTCTGTGTTACCAGCTACAACCACGAGCGGTTTATCCGGACATGCATTGATTCCTTGCTGGGACAAACCTACCCCCATCTCGACATACACGTGATCGACGACTGTTCGACGGACAAAACGGCCGATATACTGCGTTCCTACGGCAGCCGGATTAACCTCACCGTTCGGGAGAAGAACCTCGGTGTGGAGCATCACGGCGAGACGATCAATGAAATGATCCGAGCGGCGACCGGAGAATTCTTCTACCGGATTGACAGTGACGATTTTGTGGAACCGGATTACATCGAGCGCATGATCCGTGAGTTTCAGGATGACCCGAACCTCGATTGGGTGTGCGGTGGGCTGAACGTGGTGGATGAGAGGGGTGACGTGACAGATACATGGGAGTATACATCCTGGCCCACCGAACCCGAAGCCGCCCTTCAGCGTGGTTTCCACACCTGCTCGGTGATTGTGCCCCATAACGGTTTGTTCAGGATATCATTCCTGCGCGAGAACGGGCTGTTCTTTGAGCATTTTCCTTATGGTTGGGGAGAGGATGTGCTCTTTACTTTGAAGGCGGTGCAATGCAGTCCGGGCATTAAGCTGATCGAAGGACCCGGCTTCAACTGGCGGACCCACGGCAGCAACAACAGTTGCGACGTCGGCCGACGCATCGACTTGGTGGTCGCGGTGAAGGAATATTACGCTGAGAACGTCGCTGATCACATATACCTTAAACATCCACTACTGGCCCAATACAGTCCCGGCTCAGCCGAGTATCAGGCGACCAAGCAGTTTCTGCTCGCTTTGAACCTGTATGAAGCCAAGAAGCGATTTCGCGTCCCGCAGATGTTTGAAAACGTCGAGACGCACAGCGAGATAGATGCTAACCTGTATCGCTTCGATAATGGCATCCGCCGGTTTGCAGAACAGTCTCTCAGGCACTCGCGCATGCATGAGAAGGAGATCGAGAAGTTGTACGGACGCCTGGCCGCCGAGTCCGAAGTACTCGAAGGTCGGCACCGACTTACCCTGGGCGATTTTGATCGGGCTTCCCAACATTTTCACTCCGTCCTCCAGAAAGTGCCCGACTCGGTCGATGCTCTGTGTGGAATGACCGAAGTGAAGGTCGGCCTGGGTGACGTCGACGGCGCGGGCAAGTATGCCGTGCAGGCGGTACAACTGGCTCCGCAGGATCCGCGGACGTTGAACAATGCCGGAGTCATTCTGTATGCAAAGGATGATTTTGAAAACGCGGAGGAGACGTTTCTCAAAACGCTCGCTGTCGATCCCGGCTGTGGCGACGCTCACCTGAATCTCCTGCAGCTCTACGCGGATGTGGCCCTGCAAAAACCAGCCAGTGCCGGGCAGCGGGTCAACCTTATGCGTTCCGCGGGATGGATAGCCGGGAATGGCGCTGATGAATCCAGGATTCCTCTCCTGATTGAAAACAGGCGGCTGCGTGAGACGACGATGGACAAGTTCACAGGCCGTTATACCGGCACTGATCAACGAATACTCCTGCATCGTCCGGCCAACGGGGCTCTACGCTACCTTATGGAAAGCTGGTCGGAAACGCTGGACATTATGGGCGTTCCCACTATGCTTCTGGACTGGGGCGAGGACACCGCCGCACGATTGAGCGCTTTCAAGCCGACCGCCATCATCTCCGTGGCCGATCCGGCGTATCAACAACAGCTTGATTCCGGTGCGCTGAAAAGGGCCCGGGAGGAATCCGGGCTGAAAATCGGATATGTCACGACCCTGGAACACTCTTATGAGCCGGTGGATTTCTACGTCACTTTTCACCGCGACCCCGCCCGTGACAACAGGTATTCGGTTCTTGATCAGCCTCTCCTGTCTCTACCGTTTGCCATCAACCCGCAGAGGCACTATATGCAGCCCGGTCGGGAAGTCTGGGATTTCTTCTTCGTGGGAACAAACTCGCATTTGAAGAATGATCTCACCGAGGCTTATCTGACACCTGTTTGCCGCAGGTATCGGGGTATTCTGGCTGGGGTCGGCTGGCCGGTCGGGATAGGGGAACTCCCGCTCGCAGAATCATCAATGATGTACAATTTCGCCCGGATCTATCCGAACTATCATCTCCGGGCCCAGCACGATGCCTATAATGAAGTCAACGACCGGACTTTTATTATCCCGGCCTGTGGTGGGTTTGAGCTTGTGGACAATCCGATGGCCATGTCTGGTCTTTTCACGCCTGACGAGATGGCGGTCGCGACCTCACCAAGTGAATATGCCGAGATGTTCGAGTATTTCCTGCACCGACCTGAAGAACGGGTGGGTTATATTCAGCGCGGGATGCGCCGTGTTTGGGAGGATTACACCCTGTGTCACGTGCTCGGCGATCTGGTAGATTTTCTGGGCCGGACGTGAGAATGTCCGTCCGGTAACCTGTTAGAGGGTAAGGAGTTTTATGCCGGGACCAGCTAAAAAACCAGTTGACATGATCGATATTAGCTAATAGAATAAGGGCTCCATCGGATTGAGGTGGAGTGTTAACAGAAGTGACCGTGGGCGATTAGCTCAGTTGGTTAGAGTACTTGCTTGACATGCAAGGGGTCACTGGTTCAATTCCAGTATCGCCCACCAAGTTCCGCGGGAAGCCTGGGTATGCCAGAGCCCGGCCTCCCGCCTTTGATTATTAGTCGAAAGAGATAAAATGACCAGCGTGAACATAAAATTCCCGGATGGCTCCGTTAAGGAGTACGCACCCGGTACCACCGGTTTGGACATCGCCCGATCCATCTCGCCTCGTCTGGCCAGAGATGCGATTGCCGTGAAGGTGGACGGTGTGGTGCGGGATATTGGGTATCCGATTCCGGCCGATGCTCCCCTGGAAATCCTGACCTTCGACCACGCAGAGGGACGCCAGGTGTTCTGGCATTCCAGTTCTCACATCATGGCCCAGGCAGTGCAGGAACTGTTTCCCGGGGTGAAACTGGCCATTGGCCCGCCCATTGACGAAGGCTGGTATTACGATTTTGAGGTGGAGAAGCCGTTCTCCCCTGAAGATATCGACCGCATCGAAAGCAAGATGGCCGAGATCATCGCCGAAGATGCCGAGTTCAAGTGCGAGCATAAACCTCGACAGGAAGCCATAGACTTCTACAAGAAGCAGAAGGAAGACTACAAAATTGAGCTTCTTGAGGAGATGGAAGACAACACAGTCTCGTTTTACTATCATTCTCGCTTCGTGGATCTCTGCCGTGGCCCGCACATACCGCGCACGGGTATAATCAAGGCCTTCAAACTGATCGCTTCGTCCGGAGCCTACTGGCGTGGTGATGAGAATCGCCAGATGCTGCAGCGAATCTACGGCATCTCGTACCCTAAAAAGGGGATGCTGGATGATTACCTTCACCGACTGGAGGAGGCTAAAAAGAGGGACCACCGCCTGCTCGGTAAGCAGTTGGAACTGTTTACGGTAAGTGAGGAGGCCGGGGCCGGACTGATCATGTGGATGCCCAAAGGGTCAAGAATCCGCAACGAGATTGAGAATTTCTGGCGTGAAGAGCATCTTCGTAATGGCTACGAGTTGGTCTTTGCCCCGCATATAGCGCATCTGGATCTCTGGAAGCGGTCCGGGCATACCGATTTTTACGCCGAAAGCATGTTCGGCACGATCAACGTCGACCAGCACGAGTACCAGCTCAAACCCATGAACTGTCCTTTCCATATACTCATGTACAAGTCGCGGCGCTGGTCATACCGGGACCTCCCCCTGAGATGGGCTGAACTCGGCACTGTTTATCGATACGAAAAACCGGGTGTCTTACACGGTTTGATGAGGGTGCGCGGCTTCACGCAGGACGATGCGCACCATTTTGTCAGTCGCGAAGGTATGGTCGACGAACTGGTCTGGCTGCTGGATTTCTGCGTGCACATTCTGGGGTCGTTCGGTTTCACCGACTACAAGATTTTCCTTTCCACCAAGCCCGACAAGTCTATCGGTGACCCGGCCGATTGGCTGGCGGCCGAGGCAGGTCTACGGGAAGCGCTCGAGAGAGCCGGGCTGTCATACACCGTTGACGAGGGTGAGGGTGCTTTCTACGGCCCCAAGATAGATATGCAGATAAAGGACGCCCTTGGCCGGGCCTGGCAGTGCTCCACCATCCAGTTTGATTTTTCTCTGCCCGAACGGTTCGATATTCATTATATTGATTCCGACGGCGAGCGTAAACGGCCGTATATGATCCACCGAGCTCTGCTCGGGTCGATCGAGCGCTTCTTTGGTGTTCTGATCGAACATTATGCCGGGAATTTTCCTCTCTGGCTTGCGGCGGTGCAGGTGAGGGTGTTGCCGATCACCGATGATCACAACGACTACGCTGCCCAGGTGGTTGAGCGACTCCGCGAAGGTAATCTTCGCGCTGAGCTTGACGACAGGTCGGAAAAGATTGGCGCCAAGATTCGTGACGCCGAGTTGATGAAGGTGCCGTATATGTTTGTCGTCGGTCGGAAAGAGGTTGAGTCCGGCTCGGTAGCGATAAGAAGACACGGTGTTGGAGATACAGGAAGTAAGTCAATTGATGAAGCCATTGCCCTGTTGCAGGCTGAGATAGCCGGCAAGGGTCTGGAAAATGCTCAGTAAACCCGAACCAGGGAGGAATACATAGCCAAGCTCGAGGTACGCGTTAACACACGGATCAAAGTGTCGCCGGTGCGACTGATTGGTCCGTCCGGGGAGCAGATCGGTATTCTGCCGATCGGTGAAGCGCTGGACAGGGCCCGTGAACAAGGTCTTGATCTGGTAGAAGTAGCTCCCAACAGCAGACCGCCGGTGTGTCGCATAATGGACTATGGCAAGTATAAGTACGAGCTTGCCAAGAAAGACAAGATTTCGAAGAAGAAACAACACTCAGTCCAGATGAAGGAAATGCGCTACCGGCCAAAGATCGACGACCATGATTATCGGTTCAAAACGAACCATGTCAGGGAGTTTCTTGAATCCGGCAGTAAGGTCCGGGTCTTTGTCATGTTTCGCGGCCGAGAAATGACACACCAGGAATTCGGACGGAGGATCCTGGATCGAGTGCGCGGCGAACTTGAGGACATCGCCCAGGTTGACGTAGAGCCCAAGATGGAAGGGTACACCATGAGCATGATCCTGAGTCCGATTTCCGCCAAGACAGGCAAGACCAGGGCCGAACCGGCTGAACGCGCGCAGCCAGAGCAGACTACAACTGGTTCAGAATGACTGAAGCTGAGGAAATAAAGGAAGAGGAATAGATATGCCGAAGATGAAGACAACAAGAGGTGCCGCCAAGCGATTTAAGAAGACCGCTACAGGAAAGTACAAGCGACACCATTCGCACAAAACACACATTCTTAACAAGAAGCCGACCAAGCGCCTTCGCAAGTTAAGAAAAGCAACCTTGATATCAGAGGCGGATATGTCGAGGGTTAAGGCCATGTTGCCTGGCTAGACCAGCCATGACCTGCGTAAGGAGATCAGAATAGATGCCACGTTCGAAAAATAACGTCGCCGCTCATCGGCGGCACAAGAAGGTCCTGAAAAAAGCCCGGGGCAATTTCGGCGGCCGGTCTAAACTGTACCGCACTGCCCTTGAGACCGTAAACAAGGGCCTCCAGTATGCCTACCGTGACCGCCGCAACAAAAAGCGGGTGTTCCGAACCCTGTGGATTACTCGCATATCAGCGGCCGCCAAAATGTATGGGATCAACTACTCAACCTTTATGAGCGGCCTTAAGAAGGCCGGGGTGGAACTCGACCGAAAGGCGCTGGCTGATATCGCCGCCCGCGACCTGACCACATTCAATCGCCTGGCCGACATTGCAACCGGTAAATAGCAGCGGTTGATCCTGTATGTCGTTGCTGGATGATGTAGCCAATCTGCGCCGGGAGGCCGTCGAAAAGATCAAAGGTGCCGACTCTGCCGATACCCTCGGCCGGATCAAAGTCCGTTACCTGGGTCGCAAGGGCCTTCTGACCGCTATTCTACGCGGTCTGAAAGATCTTCCCGACGACCAGCGAAAGGCGGTCGGAGCCAGGGCCAATCAAATCAGAGCGGAGCTTGAGCAGCAGATTGCCGAGGCTGTCACGGGACTCTCGACGGAGAAGTCAGCATCAGCGTTCGATCCAACTCTCCCCGGGACAGCGCAGCAAATCGGGGCGATGCATATTGTCAGCCAGGTAATGAACGAGATCTGCCAGACCTTTTACGGCATGGGGTTTGAAATTGCGCGTGGCCCGGATGTGGAAACGGATTACTATAACTTCGAATCTCTCAATTTCCCTCCGGATCACCCGGCGCGCGACATGCAGGACACATTCTTCGTTGAAGGTGGCCGTCTTTTGAGGACGCATACGACCCCGGTGCAAACCAGGGAGTTGGAAAGACGCAATCCCCCGATAAAGATCATCGCCCCCGGCAAGACCTTCCGAAACGAGGAAATCTCAACGCGTGCCCACGTGGCTTTTCACCAGGTTGATGGGTTTCTGGTCGATGAAGGCGTGACAATGAGCGACCTCAAAGGCACCCTGGTGGCTTTCTGCCGGGCCTTTTTCGGCGAGGATACCAAGCTCAAGTTCCGTCCGTCGTTTTTCCCGTTCACGGAGCCGTCGGCCGAGGTTGATATTACCTGTTTCCTTTGCAAGGGCAAAGGTTGTCAACTCTGCAAGTTCTCCGGCTGGCTGGAAATCCTCGGCTGTGGTATGATCCACCCTAATGTCCTGACGACAGGTGGCTACGACCCGGAAAAGTATACCGGCTGGGCCTTCGGCATGGGCGTCGAACGGGTCGCCATGCTCAAGTACAAGATCAACGATATCAGACTGTTTTTTAATAACAACATCCGCTTCCTCAGGCAGTTCGTGTAGCCATGAAAGTCTCATATCACTGGCTTAAAGAACTCACCGGACTTGACTGGCCCGTAGAGGAAATGGCTGAGCGGCTAACTCTATGCGGTACAGCCTGTGAGGATATCGTGTCAACCAGTCGGTACCTTGACAGGGTCGTCGTCGGAGAAGTGCTGGAACTGCACCCGGTGCCGGGGGCTGATAAGATCCGCAGAGCCGTCACCGCGATAGGCTCTGAAAACCTCGATATTATCTGCGGGGCGCCTAATGTCGCGGCGGGGCAGAAGGTCCCGGTGGCCCTGATTGGCGCGAAACTGGACAGCGGCTTCGAAGTCAAAAAGGTAAAGATCAAGGGTGTCACTTCTTGCGGGATGATATGCTCTCAGGCAGAACTCGGCATCTCGGATGATCACTCGGGAATATGGGTTCTCGATGATGATGCCACGGTCGGTAAGCCGCTGGCGGAGTGCCTGGACTACGACGACTACATCCTTGATTTTGAGTTGACCCCGGATCGAGCCGACTCAATGTCGGCCATCGGCATTGCCCGTGACCTGGCCGCTCTCGCTTCCGTAAAAATCCGGTATCCGAGTTTCGATCTTGAAGAATCGGCCGAAAGCGCCGCTGATCATATACAGGTTTCGATTGCCGACGAAGAGGCTTGCCCTCGCTTCACGGCTCGTATCATCAGGGATGTCACTATTGGACCATCTCCGTGGTGGCTCCAGAAGAAGCTCCTGTCATGCGGCATGCGACCCATATCGAATGTTGTCGACATAACGAATCTGGTCATGCTGGAGACAGGCAATCCGGTTCACGCTTTTGATCTTGACCGTTTCGGTTCCGACGAGGTCCTGGTCAGGCGGGCTGTAGAAGGCGAAAAAATGACCACCCTGGACGGCAAAGAGCACACCCTGACACCGGATGTGTTGCTCATCACGAATGGCAAAGAAGGCAAGGCCGCGGCAGGTGTGATGGGCGGCGAGGATTCAGAAGTGTCGTCTGAGACACGCAACATCCTTCTCGAAGTGGCCTATTTCAGCCCATCCGTTATCCGCAAGAGCAGACGCCATCTGGGCATAATTTCGGAAGCTTCAAGCCGGTTCGAAAAAGGAGTTGATCCGAATAATGTTCCTGGTGCATCCGCCCGGGTGGCACACCTGTTTCACGATGTCTGCGGAGGCAGCGTGCTCAAGGGTGTTGTCGACTGCTATCCGAAGCGCATAGATCCGGTGACGGTCTCCTTCCGTCCTGACCGGTGTAACAAAGTCCTGGGTACCGATATCAGGCCCGAAAGGATGAAGCAGATCTTCGCTGATCTTGAGTTTGAGGTTGACGGGTCCGATCCAATGAAAGTCACGGCACCAACCTTCCGGCACGACATCAATTTGGAGATTGATCTCATTGAAGAGGTAGCTCGGGTCGAGGGGTATGATAGCATTCCGGATGCCCAGGAGAATATTGGGCCACTCTTTACGCCGACTCATGAGGAAGACGTCTTTGAGGACGAGGTGCGCCGGATGATGACGGGGGCCGGTTTTGATGAGATGATCAGCCATGGTCTTGTTCACAGCAGGCAGGCGGCCATCATCGATTCCGGTTTGCCGTATCTGAAAATTGTCAACCCGGTCTCAGAAGATCTCGACATGATGCGCAACTCGTTGGTGCATACGGGATTGATTGCGGTGAATCATAATGTGGCGCACCGGAATATGGATCTGCGGCTGTTTGAGATCGGCAAAGCCTATTTCCCGCCGGATCCGGATGGCCTGTGGCTGGAAGATAATCGGCTGATGATTCTCGTCACCGGAAATTCGCCGGCCTCATGGCGTAACGCGAGTCGCCCGTTTGACTTCTATGATGTTACCGGTGCAATTGAGAGTATGGGTGAGCACTTCGGCTGGCCGTCGCTGAGGTTCGAGGCCGAAACAGCACCTTATTATGAAGAAGAGGTTTCGTTTTCGATAAGGTGTGGAGACACCGAAATAGGTACGATCGGACAGATTACTGAGACAATTCTCAAGAAATTCGACATTAAACAGCCTGTACATATTGCGGAATTGAAAATTTCTGATTTAATTAAGTTAAGCAGAGACTTGTCAGAGTTCGAGCCGCTTCCCATTTACCCGGCTGCTCCACGTGACTTGGCCCTCGTTGTTAACGAAACGGTTCAAGTTGGTCAGGTCCTTGAACGGATCAGGTCAGTGGCCGGCGACATGGCTGAAACGGTGGACGTCTTTGACTACTATAAGGGAAAACAGATTGCTGAAGGGATGAAATCCGTAGGGATTGCAATCGTATTCCGTTTGAAGCATCGGTCGCTGGCAAGCCAGGAGATAGACAAAGTCCAACTGGACATCATCGAGATGCTCCAGCGCGAGTTCAAAGCGGAGATCAGAACAAAATGACCGGCTCAGAAAAGTTCGCGTTACTCGAAGAGAGAATTGATGCTGTCATTGCCAAAGTGGATCGGTTGAAGAGTGAAAACTCCGAACTGGCTCGAGAGAACTCCGATCTTAAGAAAGAACTGACTCGGCTGAACCGGAGCCTGCGGGACACCAGGTTGGTCCAGGCTGATCAGTCTGAGACGGCGCGCAGCAAGCTGGTGATGGTGCTGAATCGACTCGAACAGCTCGAAGCCATGGGTGAGTGATTTTTAGCTTGACAAAACAATACCTGATTGGTATAAGGTTATAAACGCCAGTAAGATAAGAAGACAGACCTCAAATCGATCTTGAAGTCCCAATATGGCTGATATTTCGGTGGAAGATAAAGTTATTGTCAGGATTTTTGGGGAGGATTACCCTATTGCGGCGAATGGCAACGCCGCGTACATTTCCAAAGTCGCTGATTTTGTGGATTCCAGAATGCGGGCAGTATCCAGGCGAAGTCGTTCTCAGGCTAGGGACAAGGTGGCGATTCTGGCTGCCATGTCCATCGCCTCCGAACTGGTCGAAAAACGAGATAGTCTTTCGGCAGCTGAGAGCCTGATTGCATCCGATTTCGACCAACTGCTGGCCCGCCTGGATGGAGTGATTGACGATAACTGATTTCTGGGCTGAGTCTCAGTTCCGCTCTGTTTCTCTTCTCTTCTGGACAATTGAAATAGAATAGATCATCTGGTTCGTCCTGATCAGATGGGAGGTGCTATGGAGACATACATAGCCTGGATCATCCCGCCTTTGGTTGTGGGCGTGGTTGCGTACGTGGTGGCTTGGAGGCTCTCCCGCCGGCTCGGAGAAAAAAGCCTGGACAAGGCTAACGCCGAAGCGAATCGAATCGTATCTGAGGCGGTCAAAGAAGCTGAGATCAAAAAGAAAGAGGCCGTTCTCGAGGCCAGGGAAGATTTCCTCAAGGTAAAAGGGGAGTTCGACAAGGAAATAGAGGTCAAGAAGCATGCACTAGATACCCTGGAGAAAGATCTTGTCGGTAAAGAGGCCAATCTTCAGAAGAGGGTTGACCTGATTGAGACCAAAGTAAACGACCTCGCCGTCCGGGAGCGGACGCTGACATCCCGGGAAAAGGGGATCGATCTGCGGGAAAAGGAACTTCACGAGATAATCGCTCGTCAAAACGAGATGCTCCAGAAAATAGCTCAGATGACTCCCGAAGAGGCCAAGAAACAATTAATGGACAATATGGTAGATGAGGCCAAGCTGGAAGCGGCCTCTTTCATCAAAGAAATCAAGGACAAGGCTGAAGAGGACGCCGACAAGGAGGCCAAGGAGATTATCCTTTCAGCCATCTATCGATGTGCCGCCGACCACACCGTCGAGACCACTGTCTCGGTCGTAAACCTGCCCAGCGATGAGATGAAGGGCAGGATCATCGGCCGGGAGGGCAGAAATATCCGCGCCTTCGAGACCAGCACCGGGATTGATGTGATTGTTGACGACACTCCGGAAGCCGTCATTCTCTCAGGCTATGACCCGGTTCGGCGTGAAATAGCCCGCATGGCTCTTGAGAAGTTGATCACCGACGGACGAATCCATCCAACCCGGATCGAGGAGGTGGTGGAGAAGAGCCAGACAGAAATGGAAGTGATAATTCGCGAGGCCGGGGAACAGGCTTGTTTCGAGCTCGGTGTGCACGGTCTTCATCTGGATCTCTTACGGATTCTCGGAAAGCTCCACTACAGGACATCATACGGACAGAACGTGCTGGCCCATTCGAAGGAAGTAGCTATGCTGTGCGGCTTAATGGCCGCTGAGCTTGAGCTGGATGCCGTTCTGGCCAAGCGCTGCGGCTTGCTGCATGATATTGGCAAGGCCGTGGATCGGGAGACGGAGGGTACTCACACCGAGATCGGAGCCGACTACCTGAGACGCTTCAAGGAGGATGAAATCGTGGTCAATGCGGCCGAGGCGCATCACGGAGACGTCCCGATGCTCAGCCCCTACCCGACCCTTGTTCAGACGGCCGATGCCGTGTCCGGCGCCCGACCGGGGGCGAGACGCGAACCGCTCGAAGCATATATCAAGAGACTCCGCCAGCTGGAAGAACTGGCCGACAGCTTCAAGGGTGTGTCCAAGGCGTATGCCATCCAGGCCGGCCGTGAGATTCGTGTTATAGTTGAACACGGGCTGGTAGACGACCTCGCCAGCTCGGTTCTGGCCTCCGACATCGCGGCCAAAATCGAAGGCGAGATGCAGTACCCGGGACAGATCAAGGTTACCGTAATTCGTGAAACCCGCTCCACTGAATATGCTCGCTGAGGTAGTGAAGACTTGTCAATTCAGGCCGGAGATTTGTATCTTATCGCTAACCGGACGATCGGTGGCGGGTGATCGTCCGGCTTCAGCGAACCCGTCTTAGAAAGCAGTCAAGTGTCGTCATTAAGTATTCTTTTTATTGCCGATATCTGTGGCCGTCCGGGGCGTCAGGCAGTCGCGCACATGCTCAAGGACCTCCGTGAAGAACACAGCGCGGACCTGGTTGTTGCCAACATTGAAAATGCGGCGGGAGGATTCGGTGTTACTCCGGAAATGGCACAGAAGATCTTTGCCTATGGTGTAGATATCCAGACGTCCGGTAATCATATCTGGGACCGAGTTCAGATTCTGGAATATATCGCCGACACCCCGAGGTTGCTTCGTCCGGCCAACTATCCCAGGCAAGCACCGGGCTCCGGTGTTCATGTGGTGGAGATCAGGGAGCACAAGATAGCCGTTGTCAATCTCATGGGTCGTGTGTACATGCACACCCTGGACTGCCCCTTCAAAACGGCCGACCGCATCCTGTCCCGACTCGAAGGGGTCCATACGGTGCTGGTCGATTTCCACGCCGAAGCAACTTCCGAAAAACAGGCTATGCTGTACCATCTCGACGGCAAAGTCTCGGCCATCATAGGTACGCACACGCACGTTCGGACGGCGGACGCAAGGATCAGCAGTCGCGGCACCGCCTATGTAACAGACGCTGGCATGACCGGTGCGCACCAGTCCATCATCGGTATGGAGGTGGGACCATCCCTCGGTCGCTTCCTCACCGGCATGCCCAAACGTTTCTCTACCGCATCTGAGGATGTCAAATTGCAGGGTGTTGTCGTGACCGTTGACCCATCGGATGGACATGCCACGAGCTTTGAAAGCTTCACCCACGATTTTGACCTTGCCGCCTACCAGGGCAGCAAGGCGGACAATAACTCTGAAAGTGATACTTCAGCATGAATGCACAACTCATTGAAGGTAAGGTAGTTGCAAAGTCAGTCAGGTCCGGTCTCAAGCCGCGGATTGCGGCTCTCAAGGAGCGTGGCGTCACGCCCGGTCTGGCCACGGTCCTGGTCGGAGATGACCCCGCCTCAGCCATCTATGTCAACAGCAAGATCAAGGCTTGTGAACGGCTGAAGCTGCACTCGGAGGCGATCCAGCGACCCGCCGAGTTGACACAGGCAGAACTGCTCAAACTGGTCAGCGATCTAAACGAGGATAAGAATATTCACGGCATTCTCGTTCAATCACCCCTGCCGGATCAGATCGATGAGTTGACCGTCACGCTGGCCATTGATCCGCGAAAAGACGTTGATGGCTTCCATCCGTTCAACGTTGGCCTGATGTTGCTGGGACGTCCGGGCCTGTTGCCATGCACACCGCATGGGATTATAAAGCTCCTGGAGCATTACGAGATCAACCCGGCCGGCAAGGAAGTGGTTGTAGTGGGGAGATCGAATATCGTCGGTAAACCGGTGGCAGCCATCCTGCAGCAGAAGGCAAAAATGGCTGACGCTACGGTCACGGTGGCTCACTCTCGTTCGAAGAACCTTGCCGACATCTGTCGACGGGCAGACATTCTGATCGCGGCGGTCGGGCGCCCGGCTATGATTACTGTCGACATGGTTCAACCTGGCGCAGTGATTATTGATGTCGGGCAGAACCGAGTGGAGGATTCATCGGTAGAAAAAGGCTACCGCGTGGTCGGTGACGTGGACTTTCCACAGGTTCAGGAGGTTGCTTCTTACATTACGCCCGTCCCGGGCGGCGTGGGCCCCATGACCATTGCCATGCTGATGTCCAACACGGTGGCGGCGGCCGAGAGTATTACCTCTGAGGGGTGACCTTAGTACTCTCATATTGCCAATAATATGCAACTGTATACATACGATCTCAGGGTTGAATGGAATCTGAGGGGCACGGACTGACTGCGATATGGCTATGCCCGCTGTGGTTGGATGGGGCGAATTGTTAAGTCGCATGGCTCACGAAGTATACATATAGGCCAGACAGATCGGTGGAAAGCTGACTTCATCTTACTTATTTGCAGGGTAAAGAGTTGAGGGGCATGAGGTTTGCTGATTTCGCTGTGAGGCGATATAGGTGTCGACGAACATGACTGCACGGAGTTATTCTTGAAACCTGCTTTGATAAAGCCGTTGATCCGAGTCTGTTATTGTCTCGCTCTGCTGGCTCTGGTTTTGGGTGGCTCTGGCGCCGCTGAGGTTAGCACTGGTGCAGATGACTTCGGTCTGGTCACTGGCGGGTTTACTGAGGTCCTTGATTTCGCGGTTAGTCTCGAGGATCACAGCATCGGGGCAGTAACCGAATACCGCCTTGACTTTTCCATAGTCTCGACAAGGTTCTCACAGCTTCCCGGCGGCGGGTTTGTAGTTACTTTTCCCCAGGGCTTCCTGCTGGACAGCGCCAGCTTGATCGATTTCAGTCACAGTGATTATAAACGTACATTTGTCGTCGAGTCGCTCGACCGATCAGGCGGCTCTCTGACCGTTCACCTGACCTCGCTTCTGACAAGCCTTGGCATTTCCACGGAGGAAGTTGATGGTATCGACACAGTGAGTTTCTCGATCGTGCTCGGCGACATAGGCAATCCTGCCGCGCCCGGTTCAAGACGGTTGGGCTTGGTGGTATTCGATCGATCGGATCGAATTATGGCTCCCATCGCTTATTCCAATCTATTCGAGATAGAAGGCATCCAGACACAGGGTGTTCAACTGACAGAAGTCTCAGTAATAGCGCCCAACCAGCCGAACGTCAACACCGGCCAGCCGTTTCAGATCAGGTGCCTTCTGGTCAATCTGAGTGAGCACTACTCCGGTCCTTTTCGAATCAGCATGATCAGTGACGGGAATTCACAGTATGCACCGGATCTGCCGGTCGGCTCGATTCCGTGCGGTGACTCCATAGAGATTCATTTCGATGTGACTGCTTCACTCGCGCCGAGTCCCGCCGAGGTCTTCGTGGTGGGTCTTCATTCGGGCGACGTGGTGTGGGAATCACCTCTGGATGACAATGCTGCCGTGGTGATTCAGACACCTGCCAGCCTTGTTCTGAACCGCACGCCGGAGAAAGACACAATCTATGTCACCCATGCATCTTCATTTGTGATGGGTTTGACGCTGGTCAATGAAGGGCAGGCGGCGGCAGGGGCGGGGTTGTTCCGACTTGTCGGCGGAAGTCTTTTTGGTGTTCTCGATCCGCTCATTGACACGATAAAAGCGGGTGAGCCATACATCCTGA
>CP070824.1:2446811-2453906 GCA_020344395.1 Candidatus Zixiibacteriota bacterium
GGTCAGCGTCATACGGATTATAAGCGGGCAACCTCGTCTCAGAAATGCATCCGGGCCGGCGGGAAGCACAATGATCTGGATAATGTCGGGTTTACCGCCCGGCACCATACCTTTTTCGAGATGCTGGGCAACTTTTCATTTGGCGATTACTTCAAAGACGAAGCGATAGTCTACGCCTGGGACTGGGTCACAAAGGATCTCGGCCTGCCTCCCGATCGACTGTATGCGACTGTTTATACCGAAGATGATGAAGCTTTTGACCTCTGGGAAAAAGTAGCTCCCGCGCTGAAGAACGGCCGCGTGCTGCGATTCGGCAAAAAAGACAACTACTGGTCGATGGGTGATATCGGGCCGTGCGGGCCATGTTCGGAGATACACTTTGATCGGGGTGAAAAATTCGGCACCGGCCCGGATGATATCGTGAACGGGGAGACCGAGCGGTTTGTGGAGATCTGGAACCTGGTGTTCATGCAGTTCGACCAGCTGGACGGCGGCAAGATTGTCCCGCTTCCCAGTCCCTCTGTCGACACCGGAGCCGGCCTTGAGAGGATTGCTGCAGTACTGCAGAATGTCGAATCCAACTACCAGATCGACCTTTTTCAGAATTTGATATCGGCCATCTCGGACATAACCCATTCCAAGTATTCGGATCACGTGTCATCACACCACGTCATTGCCGATCATGTCCGGGCGCTAACCTTTGCAATTACCGACGGGGCGGGCATATCCAATGAGGGCCGCGGCTATGTATTGAGACGCATACTGCGACGGGCGGCCCGGCACGGTCGTAACCTGGGAGCCGAGGAGCCCTTCATTTACAGGCTGGTCCCGGTGCTGACTGGAGAAATGGGGGATGCCTACCCGGAGCTGCGGGAAAAACAGGATCACGTGGTGGCCGTGATAAAAGCCGAGGAGGAGAGATTTTCCCAGACTCTTGAGACGGGACTGGATCTTTTCGAGAAGGTAGCGGCTAAGGTCAAGGCAAGTGGTGGCAACGTCATCCCGGGAGAAGAAGTATTCCGACTTTATGACACCTACGGTTTTCCATATGATCTGACCGAACTGATGGCCGCGGAACAGAGCCTTGTACTGGATCAGGATGGATTCGACAAAGCCATGGAGGCACAGAAAAAGCGCTCACGGCGCGGTGCCGCATTTGATATGACGGGTAGTCCCGAGTTGAAGAGGATGCTGGAAGGACTTGAGCAGGCCGGGTTACCGGACGAGCCCACCCGTTTCGTCAGGCGAGAGGAATGCATGGATATGCGGTTGGAGACTGAATCGCGTGGAGTCGCGGAGCTGCGTGAATCTGAGGAAGAATCACGGGTGGCCGTCATTCTCAAAGAGACGCCTTTTTATGTTGAAGCCGGGGGACAGATAGATGACACCGGCGAGATCATAGCCGGTGACACAAGAATGACCGTGACCAGTCTCATCAATCACCTGGACCAGATCGTGCACCTCGGGTATCTCGACAAAGGCCGTTCGCAGGATCTTCGCAAGGGCCAGCGGGTAACCGCTGTCATTGATGGCAGGCGACGCTGGGATACCATGCGCAACCACACCGCCACCCATCTGGCTCACGCAGCCCTGCGACAGGTTCTGGGTGATCACGTAAAACAGTCCGGATCTTACGTAGGACCGGACCGACTGCGCTTTGATTTCTCCCATCATCAGCCCATGACGCCGGATGAAATCAGTCGTGTCGAAGAGATCGTCAACTCACGGATCCTGGAAGGCACCGCGGTCGGGACGAAGGACATGAAGGTCGAGGACGCCCGCGCCGCCGGCGCCATGGCTCTTTTTGGAGAGAAGTACGCTGACGTGGTGAGGGTTGTCTCGGTCGGCGGGTTTTCGAAAGAACTGTGCGGCGGGACACACGTGGATGATGTTACACAGATCGGACCATTTTTCATTGTGCAGGAGACTGGAATTGCCTCCGGGGTCCGGCGGCTGGAGGCTATTACCGGGCGTGCCGCTCAGGAGTATATGCTTGAGGCCAAGAAATTCCGGGGCATGGTCAGTTCTCTGGTGGGAAGACCGGAAAACGAGGCGATGGATGGTGTCCGTCAACTCAAGGAGACGAATACGGCCCTTCAGAAGGATCTCAAGAAAACACGCGCGGAGATGTTTGCCAACAAGGGGAGTGGCTCAGTCTCACAAGCAAGAATCGGAATCTACACTGTAGTCGCTCGCGACTTCGGCGTATGCGACCCCGAACATGTCGGGGCCTGGGCCGACCAGGCGACCAAGGGAAACAATGCCAGCATAGCGATTGGCTTTTTTACCGTCGGTGACAAGCGGAATGTAATTATAGAGGCTTCGTCTGCCGCGTCCACCCAGGGTCAATTTGACAGTGGTGCCTTTGCCAGGTCTGTTCTGCCGGAGTTTGGCGGCCGAGGCGGCGGCAAGAAGCGCTTTGCACAGGGATCGGTGGCAACCGGCACCGTATGGGAAAATTTCAAACCGGCTGTCGAAAAGTATGTAGCTGAGATGGAGAAAGACTAGAATGGATTCTGTCTACAATTCTCTCTTGAATACTCGTCGGGAACGGGGTGGTTGTTTCTTCCTCTTGCTGGATCCGGATAGAATGGATGCACGGAAGGTCATTGAGTTGTCAGAGGCCGCCATGGAGTGCGGCGTTGATGCCATACTCGTGGGAACGTCATTTATGCTGCATTCGAACTTCAGTGAATCGATTAGGCGGATAAAGTCAGTGACAGAACTTCCCGTCCTCATATTTCCCGGCTCGTATACTCAGGTTACTTCCGGCGCTGATGCAATCCTTTTTACGATGCTTATTTCCGGTCGTAACCCGCAGTATCTTATTGATGAGCAGGTGAAAGGTGCCCCCATGGTGAAGGAGGCCGGAATCGAGGTCATTCCGACCGGCTATATGCTCATCGAATCAGGTACCCTGACGTCGGTGCAATTCATTTCGAACACTATGCCGATTCCCCGCGGCAAACCGGATATCGCTTGCGCCCATGCTCTGGCCGCACAGTACCTGGGTATGAAGATGGTCTATCTGGAGGCCGGCTCGGGTGCGGAGCAGACAGTACCGGTAGAGATGGTCAGGGCGGTGGCCTCTTATGTAGACATACCGGTTATGGTCGGGGGTGGTTTGGAATCGGTGGAGGACTGTGCGGCCAGGGTAGAAGCGGGTGCAGCGAATATAGTTATGGGAAACAGATTCGAGCGCGACAGCGGTTTCCATTATTTGCGAGACCTGACCGCTGCGAGCCATCCCGTGGAGATGGTGACCATATGACTCGCGACAAGAGACTCCTTCAGTTGATCAAGCAGGCCGATGAGGCAACTATACTCAGGAAAGCTGTCGTTGAACAGCTGGGCAATCAGATATTGGAGACGGCCAATGTCATGTCAGGCGTGATCGGTTCAGGCGGCAAGTTGCTGCTTGCCGGCAACGGTGGATCGGCCGCCGAAGCGTCACATTTTGCCGCCGAACTGGTTGTCCGCCTGACTTCCGAGCGAAACCGACAGTCACTGCCGGCCATGGCTCTGTCCGTTGATCCCGCTGTAATGACGGCAGCGGCCAACGATTATGGCTATGAGAATGTCTTTGCGCGCCAGATCGAAGGTCTCGGTTGCAAGGGAGACATGTTGATCGTGCTCTCAACATCCGGCAACTCACCGAATCTTGTCAAGGCTGTCAAGGAGGCGAAGTCCAGGGGGCTTATTGTTCTTGCATTGCTGGGAGGTACGGGCGGTAAACTTAAGGAACTTGTTGATCGAGTCCTGATTGTTCCCCATACATCCACCCAGCGCATCCAGGAAGAACACCTTTTTATGGTTCATACTTTAGTGGAGTTGGTCGAGAAGGATCTCTTCGCATGAGTCCGACTTCATCGCGGGGTATGAGGAATCTGCTGCTCATATTCTTCTGTCTCTTCGCATTTTCCTCGGCGTTTAGCATAGCTATGGCGCAGATTTCCCTCGGCATGGCGGTTCTCTGTTCCATTGGAATAGTGATCTTTGAAAGAAGGAGCCCGAAGGACAGGTCTGTTGGGACTGTCTACCTGTGGATGGGCCTCTATGTTCTGTGGCTTGTTATCAGCTCTCTTTTTGGCGACACACCGTTCAAATCTATTGAGATGCTCAGGGAAGAGTGGCTGTTTCTGGCTGTCCCGGTCGGCATGTTGCTGCTGCGAGAAGGAAAGTTCCGCGAATGGCTGGTCCTCGCCCTTGCGGCCGGAGTGATTATCGCCTCCATCTATGGTATCACGCAGAGGTTCACAGGCGTTGACTGGATCACCGGACATCCGATGCACACGGCTGGAGCGGGCGGCTACCGGCCTGGCGGTTTCTTTTCCTACCCCCTGACGTACGGGAATTACATCGCGGTAGCTGCTCTGTTCCTGGTCGGCTACGGCGCGGTTACGGTGAAGCATTCCGACGGATGGAAGCGATGGTTGATTATACTTGCGGCCATCCTGGCAGTGGTCGCGGCATTTCTTTCCAACAGTCGAGGTCCGGTTCTGGCGACGGCAACGGGGCTCCTGATAGCCAGTCTGTTGCTGTTCAGATGGCGCTATGTGGTGCCGGTCGTGATCGCTGTCGGCTTGCTGGCTATTCCGCTTGCCCCCGGGCTGGTAGATCGGCTTGGCAGTCGATTCCAGACTGATTTCAACACTGATAGCAAAACTGGGCGACTTCATATCTGGAGCAACACTCTGACAATCCTGGCCGACAACCCCATCACCGGTGTGGGAGCAGGGAATTTCGAGGCTGAGTATTATGATCTGGTGGCCTATGATGTTCCCGAAAGGCATCGCCAGAGACATGCACATAACGATTTGTTGAACGTGGCGGTTCTGTCGGGTCTTCCGGGTCTGATCATTTATCTCGGACTCTGGATAGCAGTTGCGATGCGGCTGTTAAAAGGAGCGCGCGATCCGGCCCGCCAGGCTATGGACAGAGCCGTATGCACGGCTGCCTTGATCGCTTCTGTTACGTTTTTTGTCTGCTCTTTGACTGAGGCAGCCTTTGCGGATGAGGAGGTACGGCAGTTACTGATGCTCATCTGGGGGATAGGGTTGACGGGGGTGGTCGATAAGAATTCGGGGGAGGTTGTGATCGAAAAGATTGCCGGGTGAGGTGAGCAAGGTTCGTGTATGGCTGATGATCGACTGCAAACTTCTGAGCACCTTCTTGCAGGGCTGCTTGCACTATCGTTGTCTTCGTCGACGTTCTCGGTAGCTCTCTCTCAAACGGCGCTAGGACTGGCAGCTGCGTTCTATGTTGCCATAGTAATAGCCGGAAGAGTCAAGTTCTTTGCGGGTTTGCCGCGGTGGTTCTGCATCACTATCGCAGCATGGTTGGTCTGGCTGGTGGCTGCCTCGCTTGTGAACGAGCAGCCGTGGGGTTCTCTCAACGCTGTAAGAGACAACTGGCTGTTTATCGCTATACCAATCAGTATCCACGTCATCCGGCGCGGCATGCTCTGGCCACTGCTTGTATCCCTTGCCTGTGGTGTGATCTTTGTTTCTCTCGTGGGAATCTGGCAGTACTTCACGGGGAGTACTGCCTTCGTTGATATTCAGCTTTCGCCCGCCCCGGGATTCGGTCATCGGGCCACTGGCTTTTTCACCGGTCTGGTGACGTTCGGCAACTATTTCGCCCTGGCTGCGGCCGGGCTGTTCGGATATCTGCTGGTAGGGAACAAGACAATCTCTCGAGGGATGACGGTCTTTTTGTCAGTGGCCGTTTTCCTGGCATTTCTCGTGACTATTCTCAATTTTGGCCGCGGTGCTGTGGTAGCCGTAATCCTGAGCATGGGTTATCTGCTGGTGTTGTGCGGACGGATACAGTGGAAAGCAAGCCTCGTATCACTCGGCGTGATAGCTGTCACCCTGCTTGCCATTCCGGGTGTGGGGGCTCGATTTGTCGATCAATTCGAGAAGGATCTCTACGGCGAGTCAGAAGGTGGCAGGGTCTTTATCTGGAGAAACACGCTGAAAATCGCAGAACAGCATCCGATCACCGGGGTTGGTCCTGCCAACTTCAAAAAGGCCTATATTCCTACATTGCGCCCTGATATACCTGAGATAAGAAAACTCCATCATGCCCACAGTGACTTTCTTCATGCCGCAGCCACAACAGGGGTTCCAGGCGTGCTGTTCTTTGGGGCCATGTGGTTTGGTGTGATTCGCTGTTTTCTGAAAGGCTTTCGGGAGAGCCTTCGGAAGGGTGATACCGTTGCATCGGCGTCGTATGGAGCAGCGCTGGCCGCGACAATCTGCTGTCTGACTACATCCCTGTTTCATGAGGTCTTTTCAGACGATGAGATCAGGCTCCCGCTGATGTTTTTCTGGGCGGTTGGACTGGCCCATATGTATAACCGAGCACCGGAGAGCGGGTGCGTTTCGGCAGCACAAACTCCTTGACAAGGTACGATTTAGCTCTAATTTCGGAGTCATATATGGCAACTGCTAAGAAAAAAGTCGAATCGGCTGAGAACCATGCCTACGAATGGCCTTTCGGCAAGAAGAATTACATCTTGCTGGCGATATCGCTGGCCGTGATTGTGCTGGGCTTCATACTGCTCTGGCAGGGTGATATTACACTGGCTCCGATTCTGCTTGTGCTGGGCTATGGGATGGTCCCTTTCGCTATCATGGCGAAGGGGAAAGTGGACGAAGCTCAGACCGAATCAGACGATTAATGTGGCTGTACTGCCTGGTGCAGATACTTCCTTGATTGCATGGTTAGCCGGTTGACCACCGGCCTGATCGTCGGGACCGCTTGGGTTAGGCATGACGGGGTTAATTTTCTTGACCTTGACCGATACTTTTATATATTGGCCCTCGCTGTCTGGTGAGCCAGGGACTGGCTCGGCCGGTTGGGCGAGCAGACCGTAGTGACCTGGGTGGTTAGCTCAGCTGGTTAGAGCACCTGCTTTACACGCAGGGGGTCACTGGTTCGAATCCAGTACCGCCCATTTTTTGAGCCCTGCGGCCCGGAAATGGATTGACTTTGCCGGTGACATGTTTGTCGGCGGGTCGTCGACATCTTTCTGAACGGGGTTGTAGTTCAGTTGGTTAGAACGCCTGCCTGTCACGCAGGAGGCCGCGA
>CP070824.1:2454006-2464793 GCA_020344395.1 Candidatus Zixiibacteriota bacterium
CGAAGTGGCCAGCAGGGTCACACCGAAGAAGCCGATCCTGGCACTGAAGACAGGCAGGACATCAGAAGGTGTTGCCGCTGTCGCTTCGCATACCGGTTCGCTCATTGAGCAGGACACTCTGGCGGACGCTATCTTCGAAAAGAGCGGGGTGATGCGTTTTCATTCGCAGCAGGATATGATTGAAGCAGCCATCGCTCTTTCTACGCAGCCGGTCCCGAAATCTGAAAACATCGTCATCGTCACCAACACGGGCGGACCAGCGATTATCGCCGTGGACGAGTGTATCGCAGCCGGCTTAAAGCTGGCGAAGCTGAGTCCGGAAACCGGCAAGGCGCTGGGGGAACTTCTCTTCTCTGAGGCTATTGTCTCCAACCCGGTGGATGTTGTCGCCACGGCCGGAGCCAAAGAGTACGGCGGCACGGTGGATATTCTGCTTAAGGACCCGAACATTGATTCGCTCATTCTTAATTTTGTAACGCCTCCCTTTGTTGACTGCGAAGAGGTCGCCCACCGTCTGGCTGAAATTGGCAAGACGGCGGACAAACCGATTATTTGCATAATCCTGACCATCGAAGAGAAGTTCGGCGAGGTGGTCCGGCTCACTCGTGAGAGTGGTATCCCGGTGTTCGATTTCCCTGAATCGGCCTCCAGGGCGCTTGCCGCCATGATCAAGTACGGGCAGATTCAGAAGCGTGAGAAACCTGCATATGTGACTCACGAGACTGACAAAGCCGGGGCTGAGACGATCATAAAGCGGTACAGAGGGCAGGACAAGTTTCTGCCTCAGGCAGATGTCTTTGAATTGCTGCAATGCTACGGCATTCCCACGGCGACAACAGTGCGCGTCAAAACGAAGGAAGAACTTAAGAAGCAGGCAGGTAAACTCAACTATCCCGTGGCTTTGAAAGTTGATGCTGAGGAGATTGTTCACAAGTCCGATGCCGGGGGTGTAGCGCTCGGCCTGAAGGATGAGGCGGCACTTCTGGAAACATTCGACGGCATGTCTGAAAAGTTCAAGAAGCACAAGCCGGCCTTTGTCGTGCAGGAGCATCTGTCCGAGGGCAGAGAAGTGATCGTTGGTGCCAAAGGGAACGAAGATCTGGGCCCGACGCTCATGTTCGGCCTGGGCGGGGTGTTCGTCGAGACATTGAAAGATGTGCAGTTCAGGCTGGCACCCCTCTCGCAGCAGGATGCGCTTGCGATGGTACGGTCGATCAAGGGGTACCCTATCCTGGAAGGAGCGAGAGGAGCGCAGCCTGCGGATGTAGATGCAGTATGTGAAATACTGGTTAAACTCTCTCAGCTTGGTTCTGATTTTCCGGAGATAGACGAGATTGACCTGAATCCTGTCTTTGTCTTCGATAAGGGAAAGGGAGCCCGGGTCGTTGACGCTCGATTGAAGACAAGGAAGGTTTGATCAGCACCGTTGTTCTTCTGTCGACGGTGACAACGTTATGAACTGGATTCCGCTGAGCATTGTCTGCTGCTATATCGTACTGCTGTATGTGATCACATGGCTGACCCGGCGGCTCAGCCGGGGCGGCATGATCGCCTACCTTCTGGCCGGACGGAACCTGCCGTTCTGGGTGATTGCTCCCTTGCTTACGGGACTGGCGATAGGCGGTGCATCCACCATAGGTGTTGCCGAGCGGGCTTATTCAGCGGGATTATCGGCTGGCTGGTATAATGCCGCTTGGGCGGCCGGTGCTCTGCTGGTAGGGCTGGTGGCTGCGCATCGCTACCGCAAGTTGGAGATTACGACCCTTCCGGAGTTGTTCGAGAAACACTATAACGTGTCCGGTCGGGTGGTGGGCGTGATCGGACAGCTTATCCTGCAACTGGTTATTACATCCCTTCAATATGTCGCCGGTGGAGCCATTCTGTCATCGCTGTTGCCGGACATATTCAGCTTCCAGACCGGTATGCTGGTTACAGCCATAGCGTTTGTGGGCATAACATTAATAGGAGGCTTCTGGGCAGCCGGACTGACCAACATCATTAATGTTACCCTGATCTACGCCGGAGTAATCCTGGGTGCTGTGATGGCGGTCGGGAAAGTCGGAGGGCTGGGTGAAATAGTCGCTCAGCTTCCGATGGATCATCCCGGTTTCGATCTGGGAGCGATCGGCTGGGGCCTTGTCATCGCCTGGTTCGTGGTTATGTGCACAACGGTGTTTTCGGTGCAATCAATAGCCCAGGTCAGCTTTGCCGCCAGGGATTCTAGGGCTGCCAGAAAGGGCTTTATCGTCGGCGGCTTGATGATTCTACCGGTCGGATTCATCAGCGCTGTTATCGGTGTGGCCGCGGCCGTGATGCATCCGGGGATTATCCCGACCGAGGCTCTGCCGCGCACGGTTCTGAGCTTAAGTCCTGTCGTGGCCGGCATTATTCTGGCTGGATTGTGGGCGGCCGATGTGTCCACGGCTTCCGCTCTTCTGGTTGGTAGTGCAACATTAGTGGTAGGGGACCTGATAAAGAGATTTGCGGTGCCTGATCTCACGGAGAAACAGGAGCGGCTGATCTCCCGCATGTCGGTACTGGTATTGAGTGTTCTTACTTACTTGATGGCGGTGTCAATATCCGGGATTCTAAAGACCCTGCTTATCGGCCTGACTTTGACCACTGCCTACACGCTGGTGACACTGATGACTATATTCTGGCCGCAGGTGTGCAGGCGTTCCCACGCCACAGCCACGCTGCTTGTGGCCATGGCTGCGCTTGCGGTGTGGCTGATATTTCCTGCGGTGTCCGCATTTTTTGCGGGCCTGGGCCTGCCCCATCCCATCTATTTCTGCTGGATAACCAGCCTGCTTACGTTCGCAGTGGTATGTGTTGTGGATAAAAGAAGAATACAGGTAGGCTTATGATTACAGGAGGGAGCCATCGATAAAGAAACAGGCAAAATCGGTCTGAAAGTGGGCGTAGTCGGTATGGGGCCGATCGGAACTGCCCTGGCCGCCCATCTTATCGAAGCCGGGGCGTTCGTGGTGCTGTGTGATGTTGATCGTGAGAAGATCGATCAGATGAAGGATAAAGGAATTCTCCTTGAGAACCTGATCGAAAAGGAAGTCGGGGTAACCGAGACCTGTTATTCTGTTCAGGACCTAGGGAGGTACGATCTCGACCTGGTGGCCATCTCGGTGAAGACCCCCGTTCTCAAACAGGTTGTCGGCGAACTCGACAAGTCTGGTCTGTACAAGGCTTTTGTGATGTGTGCTCAGAACGGGCTGGACAATGAAATGGAAGCTGCTGAGGTCGTCGGTGAGGGCCGAACCCTGCGCATGGTGGTCAATTATGCCGGCGGGATGAGCGCCCCGAATACGATGCATGTCATATTCTTCAATCCTCCCAATTACGTTGCGGCACTGGCGCCGCAGGGAGAGGCTATGGCCGCCACGGTTGCCGAGATGTTGAGTTCGGTTGGCCTGGCGACGGAAGTCCCGGATAACATCCAGCATTACACATGGGAAAAGGCGATTCTGAATGCAGCGCTGGCGCCGGTTTGCGCGATCACCGGACTAACCATGAGAGAGGTGACGGAAAATCCAACGGGCATGGGCCTTGTCAAAGCGATTCTCGAGGAATCGATCGCCGTGGCGGAGGCGGAAGGTCATACGTACGGAGATGATTTTCTCGAGTTCTGCACAAAGTATCTCAAGGCCGGTGGATACCACCGTCCCTCGATGCTGGTGGATCTGGATAATGGTCTTTTAACGGAAATCGACCGCATGAATGGAAGAATTGCCGAATACGGGCGCCAGCACGGCATGCCGGTACCGGTCAACGAGACCATCACGGCCCTGGTACACTTGATGGAAAAGCGGACGAAGTGACCTTCTGAGGCGTCGATTGGCCGGCATCACGGTGTTGGTTGGCAAAGCGTCAGGCAGCTTCGTTAAGGGCGGGCTTGACAATCAGTGAGAATACTCGGATAGTACCCTACAGGAGGATACGATGAAAGAAATACAAGCCTACCAAATGACCGGCAAGGACAAGCCCTTTGAGCAGGTTGCTATTCCCTTGGCTGAACTGGCTGAAGGCGAGGCCCTGGTGGAGATTGCCGGATGCGGCGTGTGTCACACTGACCTGAGCTTCTGGCATTATGGCGTGCCCACGCGCCACGAGTTGCCCCTGGTTCTGGGACATGAGATAAGCGGGACAGTTCTCGAGGGACCGGCCGATTTGAAGGGGAAGCCGGTTATCATTCCGGCCGTGCTGCCCTGTGGCGAGTGCGAATTGTGTAAGAAGGGGCGAAGCAATATCTGCCAGAGTCAGAAAATGCCGGGCAACGATTTCAACGGCGGCTTTGCCAGCCACATCGTAGTGCCGGCCAGGTTCTTGAGCGTGGTATCTGATGCTGTTCTGGCGTCGCACAGCTTAGCGGAGCTATCGGTGATTGCGGATGCTGTCTCAACACCGTACCAGGTTATTGTCAAGAGTAACTTGCAGGAGGGTGACTTCGCTGTTGTGATCGGAGTGGGGGGTATCGGTATCTACACGGCTCAACTGGCCAGGATTTTCGGGGCCAAAGTGCTCGCGATTGATATCGCGCAGGAGAAACTGGACCAGCTTTCTGAAATCGGAATCTCAGGTACGTTGAATTCGAAGGATCTTGATGTCAAAGCAATCAAGAAACAGGTCAAGGCAGCCTGCAAAGAAATGGGGGCGTCACCATTCTGCTGGAAGATTTATGAGACATCCGGTACCAAAGCCGGTCAGGAACTGGCTTATGCGCTCATGGGGATTGCGAGTGTCCTGTCCATAGTAGGCTTCACCCTGGATAAGCTTGAGCTTCGACTTAGCAATCTGATGGCTTTTGACGGACAGGTCATAGGAACCTGGGGATGCAAGCCGGAGCTTTATGCCGATGTGCTGAAGCTCACGGCTGAAGGGAAACTGAAACTCAAACCGTTCACCGATACGTTCCCGCTGTCTCAAATCAATGATATATTTCAGCAGACCCTTGAGCACAAGCTGCTGAAAAGATCGGTCCTCACGCCGGATTTTTGAGACTCCAGACGGTCGGAGCGGAAAGATGTACGAGGCTTTAACACTGAACGCAAATGTTTGTCGGTTACGATGGGAGATTAGCAAATGAGTCAAGGTATTGTCAGTCACGATCTGGTTGATGTGGAGTTCAAGGAGATCATCTATGAACTGCGGCCGTGTCTGGACCTTAACGGCCAGGCGGTAGACGGGTTGCATAACGCATGGATTTTTCTGAACAATCCCAAGCAGTATAATTCCTACACCACGGCGGCCGTCAAGGAGGTCATTCTTGCTTTCCGCAAAGCTTCCAATGATCGTTCGGTTTCAACAGTTGTCTTCACGGCGGTGGGGGACAAGGCTTTCTGTACGGGTGGCAACACCAAAGAGTATGCCGAGTATTATTCCGGGCGGCCGCTGGAGTACAAGCAGTATATGCGCCTGTTCAACGACATGATTACTTCAATCCTGATGTGCGACAAGCCGGTGATCTGCCGGGTCAACGGGATGCGTATCGCCGGCGGGCAGGAGATCGGCATGGCCTGCGATTTTGCTGTGGCCAGCGATCTGGCGGTATTCGGTCAGGCAGGGCCAAGGCATGGCAGTGCCCCCGACGGCGGCAGCACTGATTTTCTCCACCTGTTTGTCGGTATCGAACGGGCGATGCAGAGTTGTACTCTGTGTGAGATGTGGAGCGCCTACGAGGCCAAGACTATTGGACTGATCACCGAAGCCGTGCCGGTATTGAAGGTGGGTGACAAGTTTGTGCGGAATCCGCTGCTGGTCACCGATCGCTGGCTTGATGATTCCGGTGCGCCTGTTTACGGTGCAAGGAAACACGGCGATGATCTAAAGGCCGGAAAAGAGATGCTGGCTGGCGGGACGGTCGATCTGACCCCGCTGGATGATTATGTCAACTCGCTTTGTACCAAGTTGTTGTACCTGATGCCGGACTGTGTCAACAAGACACTCAACAGCCTCCGGAAGAAGAAACTGGAGCACTGGGACAGAAATCAGCAGACCAACCGAGACTGGCTCGCGCTCAACATGATGACGGAGGCCAAAGCCGGTTTCAGGGCTTTCAATGAAGGTCCCAAGGGTAACCGTGAAGTGGATTTCATCAAACTGCGCAAGATGCTGTCGGAAGGTCACGCCTGGGATGATGAACTCCTCAACGCTATCCTGCCACGGTAAGCGATATGGCAGATAAGATCCTGACTGAATCGCTGCACGACGGCCAGGTTGTCCGACTGACGCTGAACGCTCCCAAGGCGAACGTGCTGGACGGAGAGATGATGGCTGATTTGCAAGGGGGGTTGGATAATCTGCGCGGGCAACCTGACGTTAAACTGATTCAGATCACCGGGGCAGGTGACCATTTCTGCTTTGGCGCCAGCGTACCGGAACATGTGCGCGAGAAAGCGCCGGCCATGTTGAAGCAGTTTCACGGGCTGTTTTATACGCTGGCAGATCTGGCCATTCCGACCGCGGCCCTTATCTCCGGTCAGTGCCTGGGCGGCGGTATGGAGCTGGCGCTGGCGTGTAACTTCATTTTTGCCGACAGGTCGGCGATGTTGGGGCAACCGGAAATCCAGCTTGGTGTTTTTGCGCCCCCGGCGTCCCTGCTGCTGCCGATGAAGGTGGGACAGGCGCGGGCCGATGACCTGTTGCTGACCGGCAGGGTAATGTCGGCTGAAGAAGCGGCCGGAATGGGACTGCTGACCGGCCTGTATGACGATCGGGAGGCGATGCTGGCTGCAGTTGACACCTGGACCGGCAAACAGATCTTGCGTAAGAGTGCATCATCTTTGAGGTTGGTGGTGAAAGCTGCCCGCCTGGAGTTCAATTCAGTTCTGAAAAGCAAGCTTCAGGAGCAGGAGCGGCTTTATATTGATGAACTGATGTCCACACACGATGCCAACGAAGGGATCGCATCGTTTCTGGAGAAGCGCAAACCGGAGTGGCAGAATAAGTAAGCGCACCTGCAAATCGCATTGCAGATCGTTCGATAACAGCACGGGATTCCTATTCTTGATGGGATAGGAATCCCGTTTTCGGCTTTTCAGTGGGGTAATCCTTAATCAAGCAACCTATTCAGCCACTGACCATGTGGTGCCCGGTTTCTCCAGAGAGTAATAGACCTTGATATCTTCCAGTTCTTCGAAGATGCGCGGGACCACCTGCAGGTCCATGCCCATCCTGATTTCACTCTCCGGGATCGTATCTCCAAACCAGGCCAGGAGGCGGCCAGTTTCTTTAAGGTCAACGACGCCTATCGTGTAGGGGGCAACATCCTCGAACCCGGTCGGGGCGGCATGGATCGTGGTGTAGGTCACAAGGGTAGCCTTGCCGCTGAATTCCTTGTACTCGAAGTCGCCGGAAAGGCACTGACTGCAATCGGCCCGGGGCGGGAACGATTCGTGCCCGCACTGTTTGCATTTGGAACCCATCAGGCGTCCGTCTTTCAGATGGTCAGCGAAATCGGTGACTTTTGTATACGGGGAGAAATTGACTTTTCCAAACCATTTAAACATTGCTCAGTCCCTCCTCACGACATGGACAAAACAGTATTGTCCAATGCCACCCACGTTATGGGTCAATCCAATATCGGCGTTGCGGACCTGGCGCTCGCCCGCTTCTCCTCTCAGTTGCTTAACAATCTCGACCGTCATCGAGACGCCGGTGGCTCCGATGGGGTGGCCCTTGGACTTAAGGCCGCCGTCTATGTTCACCGGGGTTTGACCATCGGCATAGGATTGCTTTTCTTCAATGAAGCGCCCCCCGGCTCCTTTCTCACAGAAGCCCAGGTCTTCGTAAGCCATGATCTCGGCCACCGTGAAGCAGTCGTGAACCTCGGCGACCTTTACGTCACCGGGGCCGATCCCGGCCATTTCGTATGCCTTTTGCGAGGCCTTCTCCGCGCTGGGCAAGCCGACCAGGTTTGGTCTCCGCAAAACCGACATGCTGGCTGTGGCGCATCCCACACCGTCCAGCCAGGCAACCGGCTTGGACGATTTTTTGGCGACCTCTTCGGAGGCCATGATGACGCAGGCGGCGCCGTCGGCATTAGCGCAGCAGTCGTACACCTGGAACGGGTCGGAGACCGGGTCGGAGGCCAGGGCTTTCTCGATCGTGATCTCTTTCTGAAACAGTGCGTTTGGATTCCTGGCGCCATAGAAATGGTTTTTGACCGCCACCTGCAGGAGTTGCTCACGGGTGGTGCCGAATTCGTGCATATGCCGCTGGGCGAACAGAGCGTAGTAGGCCGGAAAGGTGGTTCCGAAGACCGATTCCCACTGCACCTCGCCGACTCGCCCCATCAGGGCCAGAATCTCCGGCGTGCTGATTTCCGTCATTTTCTGACAACCGATGACGGCCATGAGTCGGTGAGCCCCCGATTGTATGCCCATCCAGGCGGTGCGAATGGCCGCACTGCCGGAGGCGCAGGCGACTTCGGTCAACCAGGTGGGGACAGGATTGAGTCCCAGGTATTCCTGCACAACGCCCGGAAGAGAGCGCTGCTTGTGATATTCCGGGACCGAACCGATGACCGATCCGTCGATCTCTTTGGGGTCGACCTGCGCGTCCTGAACCGCCTCCCGGAATGCTTCGAAGGCAAGTTCCTGGACGGTAGCGTCACTCCTGCGGCCGAATTGTCCGTGTCCTATACCTATGATTCCCACTCGGGACATATGTTCCTCCTAGATGTACTGGCCGCCGTCTATTTTGAAGACTTCGCCGGTTATGTGACGTGCGCGGTCGGAGCAAAGAAACGTCACCAGATGTGCGACCTCATCCGGTTCTGCGATGCGGCCAAGAACAGTCTCGTCAATGGCGATATTTACAAACTCGGGCGGGATGTTTCTGGCCATGTCGGTCATCACCATGCCGGGAGCCACGACGTTCACGTTGACATTAAACTTGCCGAGCTCTCGGGCCAGCGCTTTGCTCATTGCGATCTCGCCACCCTTGGAGGCCGAATAGTTGGTCTGGGCGAATTTACCGCGAAGGCCGTTTATCGACGATATGTTGACGATTTTTCCGTGTTTCTGGTCCTTGAACACGATCGCCGCGGCCTTGTTGTAATTGAAATACCCCTTCAGGTTTACGTTGATGACCTGGTCCCACTGTTTCTCCGACATTTTCCAGATAACGCCGTCCCAGTTGATACCGGCGTTGCATACCAGAATATCCAGTTTCCCGAATTCCTTGACAACCGTCTGAACCATGTTCTCAGCGTCCGCATAACTGGAGACATCGGCTTTGACGGCCAGGCCTTGCCTTCCCATTGAAGCGATATCTTCAACGACTTTGTTGGCCTCGGTGTCGTGGCGTCGATAATTGATGGCCACACTGCAGCCTTCCCGGGCAAGGTCCAGAGCGATAGCCGCACCGATGCCCAGACTGCCGCCCGTAACGATGGCGACTCTATTGTCGAGATTAAGGTCCATCCACTTTTCCTCCTGTGAACCCAGAGAAGGAAGTCGTGCATCCAGACATGACACTCATCATGGGTGCGGAGACTTCCCCAAACGACTCGGCGCCAATATATCGTGCCTCGGCGGAGAATCAACCGCTTTTTGCGGCCGTTTGTTATTGCGGTCGGGCCTCCGGCAGGAGTCGAGCCCGTCGCGCTCCTTGACAATGCCCGGATGGCCTTTATAATTGTGGCTGTGTCTGACCTGAATTCGAGAGTTGCATGACAATTACCGGTGTGTTGCTGGCGGCGGGCAGCTCATCACGGATGGGCTCGGCCAATAAGCTACTGTTGAAATACCGGGGACACACCATGGTCGAGGAATGCCTGATACAGATGCAGGCGTCCAATCTTGACCGGATAATTGTCATCACCGGATATGAACATGACCGAGTTGAGGAAGTGTTGAGAGCACATATGTGCAACAGAACAGATATCACCCATAATGCCGACCACGCTCTTGGCAGGGCCGAATCCATAAAGCGTGCCGTTTCAAGTCTGACAGAGGACGTTGATGCTGCTCTCTTCATGGTTTCGGATAAACCGGAGGTCGCCAGCGGTCTGATAGATCGGGCTATTGAGCGGTTCAGGAGAGACAGGCCGGATATGATGTATGTCGAGACGCCAGCCGGTCGCGGCCACCCGGTCGTATTTTCGCGCAGGCTGTTTCCCGATCTGCTCAGGCTGCAGGGCGACCGCGTGGGAGATGATCTGATTGCCGGTTTCAGGGGCAGCAAAGTTGTATTGAAAGATGAAAGGCCTCAAATAGATGTGGACGATGAGGCTGATTACCATACATTATTGAGCAGAGAGAACAGTCCGCACCAAGACAGGTGACAGCTCATGAGCATATATGAGGAAATCTATCTGAAGAAAAAAGAGGGTCAGTGTTTTGTACTGGCCACCATCGTAAGGACTTCAGGTGCATCACCGCGAGCGCCCGGGGCCAAGATGCTGGTGCATCCGGACGGGAGTATCTCCGGAACCATTGGTGGAGGGGCTTTTGAAAAACTGGTCATTGATGACTGTCTCGAACTTATGAGATCGGGTGAAAGTCATTTGCTGAAGAGATACAGTTTCTCGCAGATGGGCAAAGATGCCACGGGGATGTCGTGCGGGGGTGAGGGAGATGTGTTTATGGAAGTGAACTCCAGTCCCGGGCGGCTGATCATCTTTGGAGGCGGGCATGTCTGTCGTGATCTGGTTCGGCTTGCTCTGGGTTCGGACTTCCTCATCACGGTGGTTGATGATCGTCCGGATATTCTGAGTGGATACAGTTCTCCTGTGACCGTTGTGCAGACAGATCCATCCTTCACAGAGAACT
>CP070824.1:2464893-2490128 GCA_020344395.1 Candidatus Zixiibacteriota bacterium
CTCTCGCGTCCGGGTCTTGATCTGGTGTCGCGTGAACTGTCGATTGTGGCGTTTTTGATGGCTGAGAATCGCACTCACCAACTGCACTCTCATATGCGCGGCGCACTTCATGTCGGGGCGACGATAGAGCAGCTGGGACTTGTAGTTGATGATTTCGGCGAAGCCGCCGGTGATGGTTACCGTTCCGCCTGTGCTGTTCTTGAACGGCTGAAGGATGACAAATGCGACGGTTGATCAAGATTCTTTTCCTTACCCTGTGTGCTCTGATTGTGATAGCAGGTGCAGCCGTGGCCTATTTCTTGCTCCTTGGGGGATTGGAGAGATCTGTAAACGCGCAGATTTCTTCATTCATTGGACAGGATAGTCCCTTGTCAGCAAGGGTCGGGAATATCAAGGGCAACATTATATCAGGTGTCGTGATCGAGGACATTTCGGTCAGGTACTTCGATTCGGTCTACAATTATGAGGTCATGCACATCGGATCGACAACGGCCGGTTACTCAATCTCCAACCTGTGGAACAAGAATTATATCTTGAGCTACCTCTACCTTGACTCCGTTCGTGTTACGGTTCTGCGGGACAGTCTCAATAATTTGGTGTGGCCGAAGACAACAGACGCCGGATCGAACGGAGCTGGTGTCGATTTCAGAGTAGACCGGATGCAGGTAAGCCGAGGCCTACTCTCGGTAATTAGCCATTCCGATGCTACGATAGTGAACGACATCGTCCTGTCAGGAGCCGTGCGCGCCGATGAGGGTACCTACTCCGTTGCCATCAACCAACTCAGTTTTGATTCCAACCGCGGGGATATCAAACTCGATGCAGCCTCCGGAGACCTGACCATTTCCGGGAAACATCTCCTCGTGCAGGACTTGTCGGCAGTTTTCCAGGGGACAAGGGTGAAGGCAAGTGGATCGGTCAACTTCGAAGACTTCTCCGGCCGGACCGATTTTTCCGCTGACCATATCGACCTGGAACGGCTCGGTCGCTATATTGGGCCACCCCTGAAGGGTGTGCTGGATCTCAACGGATCGGTGGTGTTCGACAAAGAACGCATCGGCGGCTCGGTGGACATTGGGGGAACCTTCATGATGGCTCGCCTTGAGAACCTGTTCGCAAGGTTCGAGGTGTCCAACAAACTGCTTGCTCTTGACACGTTGTACGGTGCGATTCTTGAAGGATGCGGCATCGATGGGCGCGGTTGGATTGATTTCTCCGGTAATCCGGAGTCATACGAACTGGATGCCAAGATTTCAAACTTCAACCTGCAGCATCTTGTGCCCGGCAGCTTTGAATCTGACCTCAGCGGGCAGATAAACCTGAAGGGGAGTTCGTTCCGAGAGGCCGATATGGAGCTTACTGTAGACGCTCTCTTTCGCAACTCTGAGTTCGATGAGTATCCTGTTCAGTTCGCCGATGGAACAGCCAGGATCACAACGAACTCCATTACGTTCTTACATCCGTTCAGGGTAGATTACTATGAAAATGAATTTACTGCGTCCGGCGAGGTTGTTTACTCGGGCGGCATGGACCTGGCTGTCGAGGCGCGGCTTGAGAATCTGGACCGTTACAGAGGGAAATTGTTTATTGATCAACCGGGCGGCCGGGGTCTGGCCCGGGCTAGGCTTACCGGCAGGTCGTCAGACCCCAACCTCCAGGGCTGGTTTGAATCGGATTCGTTGTGGCTCTATGGCGTGTACGCCGACACCATGCGAGCAGATTTCGACATCGACCGCTTTCTTACTGGACGTGATGGAAAGGTGTCAGCAAGGTTCCGATCCGGAAAGATCTACCCGGTTCCTTATGACTCGACACATTTGAACCTCCGGCTCGATTCGGTTCTTGCCTTTATAGACAGTGTCCATGTGTTCAGTCCGCAGGCTGACGGGCTGGCCGCCGGCACTCTTAACTACGGGATTTATCCGCAGGAGCTGATTCTGGACACGGTCAGCCTGAACCTTTTCGAGAGGGACTTCGATAATCAGGGTCCCGTGCACGTGGCGATTGACTCATCCGGATTCATTTTCAGGCGCACCGATATAGCCGGGGAAACGGCCGAACTGATACTGGGCGGCAGGATTGACTTCAATGAGACAATGGATGCGACCCTGACCATCACGCAGGTGCCGATCCGACCTTGGCTGCAACTGTTCATGGACACGGTTGAAGTCGACGGTTATCTGTCATGCGAGGCCGATCTGGCCGGGAGTTTTTCATATCCCCGCATCGGTTTTGATGGCCGGGTCGATTCGCTGGTTCTTGAACAACTTCCGGCCGTAGATCTGACCACCACGGCGCACTACGCAAATGAGCGTTTGACCATTGATTCACTCGTTGTTCTGTCTGACTCAGGGATTTACCGAGGAGATGGCTACCTGTATCTTGACCTTGCCTTCGCGGCGCGTTCAATCGACCGTGTTCTGGACCGCGAAATGGATCTTCATCTGAACGGCCGGGACAGGAAGTTCGATCTGGTGTTCTATTTCCTTCCATCCGTAGAAGACTTATCGGGAGAGTTCTGGACAGACGTGCATCTGAGTGGGACACCGTCGGAACCTCATCTTGAGGGCACAGCATTCCTTCGTGATGCAAGGCTGAAGTACTTTGACATCGCCAACATCATATACGCTGACTCTGTCGGCGTCACGATGCACGATAATCAAATTATCATCGACAGTGGGCTTGTTTACGAAAAAGACCGCCGTCGCAACGACGAACCCAGGTATGCAGTGATAAGCGGTGCAATTACTGTAAAATCGCTGGATAACTTCCATTACGATCTTGCGGTCAACGTTCTGCCGGACTTTCCTTTCGAGTATGACCTGGAGAATATCAACGGGATCATTGAGGGGACATTGCATATAAGGGGCGACACACCACCTACCGTCACTGGCGATCTCAGTCTTTCACGGATGATGTATCTGGCTGACTTTGCGGGTGCGGATGAAGGCTCACCGATAATGGCCGCTCTGATGGGTGTAACCTCCTGGGATTTGGACCTCAACATTGACATCCCTTCCAACTACTGGATAAAAAACGATCGTATAGATGCTGAGTTCGCCGGGCAGATGAACCTGATTCGGGAACAAGGCCGCATTCGCTTTCAGGGTGAGCTTGAGATTCTGAGAGGAAAAGGCTACCTGTTTGACAAGACGTTCCGCATCGAGCCGGACAGTCGGGTTGTTTTTGAGGATGAAGAGTACCCTAACCCACGGCTGGATATTGTTGCCAATACGCGTGTTCCCGGGGTGCGGTTCGCAGAGGAAGAACATCGAGAATCACAGGAAATAACCATTCATGTGACCGGTACGCTGGACTACCCCGAATTCGGTGTAGCCTCCGGTGATACCGCGTTCACACGCGAAGATATCCTGCCCTGGATCGTGGCCAATCAATATCCCGGTCAGGAGGGATCCAACGGTATCTTTGAGCAGCGGCTTGCCACCTTCATTGGTTCCGAGGTGTCCAAGATCGGTTCTCAACAACTCAGCAACGTTGATCTGCTGGGCGTGGGTGTCGAGACGTTTGAGATTGCTCCCGCTTACGGACCAGATGCTGACCTGTCGCAAACCCAGTTCACACTTGGACTCTCCTATGGGCCCAGTCTCTATGTCTATATGGGTTCCGATGTTTCCTCAGATCCGAATCGTCAATGGGGGTTTGAATACCGGTTCAACCGTTCGCTGATGCTTCTGGGTCGGCAGGATGAGGACAAGTTGTATCACCTGAACCTCAACCTGCACTGGGAGTTTTAGTGAGACTGGCGTTGCTGGCCGTAATCACCGGTCTTGTGTCATTCGTCGCCTCTGGTGAGGCCACTCCCAACGACCGGGCCACGCTGCGCTGGATACGCAGCAAGCCGGCCATTGATTCCATCGTCGTGCAGGGGAATGAGCATTTTTCTGACGGTGACATCAAGAGTCTTATTTATTCCCGGACGCGGAACCTCTGGCGCAGAATTCGAGGAGACCGCCGGTACCGAATTCAGCGTGAGACCCATAATCGCGACACGCTCGAAGTCAAATACCTGTATCTTTCGAACGGTTTTCTGGACGTTGAGGTAGACGAAACGTTCGAGGTGCTCGGAAAGGATTCGACCGCGGCCCTTGTGAGAATCGAAATCAACGAGGGACCACGATATCGGTACGGCCCCGTGGATGTCCGGGGGAACGTGTCGAGTAGGCTGCTGCACCGTTGCCGCGAGATTGCCCGGCGGTTCAAGGCCGAAAAACCGATCAATATGTTTGCCCTTCAGCATGCGGTCTTCGATATGAAGACACACATGGCTAATAACGGTTATCCATATGCACAGATAGTCTGGGCACGCGATACCGCTGCGTCGCCGCAACAGACTCCCGTCGTCTTTGTCATAACGCCCGATTCACTGGTTCATTTTGGTGCGGTGGCAGTCGAAGGTGCCGAGCAGTTTCCCCAGTCGGTAGCAAGGCGTGAGCTGAAGATCAAGCCCGGCGCTGTTTACCGGCGCGACGACATCATAAAATCCCAACGGCGGCTTTTCGAATCAGGTTATTACAGTACCATAAGTCTCAAGATGTCAAATGACACCGACGACAGGCTGAATCCCGACTTCGTCTTGCGCGTGAGAGAGCGCAAACCTAAATACCTCGGTTTCCGAACCGGAGCCGGTCAATCAGAAGTGCGCGACCTGCTCTGGGATGTTTCAGCGGGTTTCGGCCAGCGCAATCTTTTCGGCTCGCGACGCTACGAGCTTCTGGCCGACTATTCATTTTCGCTGGGAACGGACTCGCGGCTGATCACTCACCGGTATCGGCTGCGTTACACGGAGCCATGGTTCCTGGGTTTGCGAATGCCGCTCACCCTCACTTTTGAGATACAGCCGCGCCTCAAGGACCCTACCAACGATTTTGATAAGCGATCCTGGCTGGCATCGGCATCAACGCGCAAGGCGTTCGGGGAGAAGGTGCTGACAGCACTCGGCATACAATATGAGTTCGTCAAGATCAGCGGCGTGCCCGAAGACCAGGTGGAATGGCTCAAGAGATCCACCGATAACACGGCTCGACGCAAACTCTTCGCCGCCTTCCGGCGAGACAGCAGGGACAATCTGTTCATACCTCGTCGCGGTGTGGTAGCCGATCTCTCAGTCGATTACTATGGTGGTTTTCTGGGCGGTGACGAGAATTTCTACAAGCTTGAGGCATCATGGTCTCGGTACGAAGTAGTCTGGCCGGGATGGATCATGGCCACCCGGGTCAGGGGTAGCTGGTCGGATGCCTTCGGAGAGTCGGCGGAGGTTCCGCTTGATGAGGTGATTTACCTTGGCGGGGCTAACACGCTGCGTGGTTTTGAAGAGAACAGCCTGGGACGCTATACTGAGGACGGAGCCCTCGTGGGCGCACGCTACACACTGGTCTTCAATCAGGAATTCCGATGGAAAACAGTGCAGGTGTTCAACGAGATTCCCATTCTCAATAACCTGATGAGAACGCTACCCCTGTGGCAGTCAATATTTATGGATATAGGCAATGGATTCCGCAGACGAGAAGAAATCTCGTGGGATGCCTTTGCCTACAGCTTCGGAACGGGCGTTCAGATAGTCACTCCGGCCGGGCCCGTGCGGATAGATTATGCTCGTCGTATCAGGTCGAGGAATTTCAATAGCGCCGAGCGCTGGCACTTTACTATATTGTACGCGTTCTAGCAATGACAGGCGAGCCGCACCCGGATGGCCTGCCCGATGTCGTGGAATACAATCTGTGAATGATTAACCTGAAATACCATGAAAACAGTGTACCTCGATTATAACGCCACCACTCCGAGCGATCCCGAGGTGGTTGAGGCCATGCTGCCGTATCTGAGCAGCACTTTCGGGAACGCGAGTTCTGTTCATTCGTCCGGCCGTGAAGCCAAAGTTGCCCTGGAGCAGGCCAGGGAGTCCATTGCCTCTTTCATCAACTGTGAGCCATCCGAGCTATTTTTTACTTCAGGTGGCACCGAATCCGACAATATCGCCGTCCTTGGCACTGCGGCTCATCTGCGAGGACGGCGCGACCATCTGGTCGTTGGGGCGGCTGAGCACCATGCAGTCATCGAGCCGGCGGAACACCTCGCCCATACGCAGGGTTTTGCACTGAACCTGCTTCCAGTCGATTCAGATGGCCTGGCCTTGCCCGATGAGCTGGCTGAACTGGTGACCGACAGGACCACCCTTGTTTCGGTTATGCATGCAAACAACGAAACTGGAACCGTACAAGATATTACGGCTCTCGCATCTGTGGCGCGTGAGCGGGGGGTTCTCTTTCACACGGATGCAGTCCAGTCAATCGGCAAGATTGAGGTTGATGTCAGGAAACTGGGCGTTGACATGCTATCCCTCACCGGCCACAAGATTTACGGGCCTAAGGGAACGGGAGCGTTGTTTGTGAGAACAGGGATCAAGTTCGCGCCGCTATTCTACGGTGGTGCCCACGAAAGGAAGCGGCGACCGGGGACGGAAAACGTAGCCGGGGCGGTTGGCCTGGCCACGGCCCTTCAGGTTGCGGCCCGGCGCAGAAACGACGATTTCAGTACCATGTCAGAGTTAACCGAGTTCTTCATTGACACGGCTACGGCCTTGATCCCCGACTGTCGTATAAACGGTTCGCGCGAGTCCCGCATCCCCCAGACGGTGAATATCTCATTTGACGGTATAGAGGGTGAGGCCGTGGTATTGAATCTGGATCTGCAGGGAGTGGCTGCATCATCAGGTTCCGCCTGCACATCCGGTGCCATAGAGCCGTCTCATGTTCTCGTGGCCATGGGGGTGCCTCCCGTATCCGCGCAGGGCGCTGTCCGATTCTCGATAGGGCGTGCCACAACTCGCGCCGATCTCGATTACGTGCTTGAGATTCTCCCACCGATTGTCCAGCGGCTGCGCGAGATGTCACCTCTATGGGATAAACGTAAATAACCACGTTCTGCACTGAGACCATGACAGGTGCGAAGAGAGTGCTGGTGGCCATGTCCGGCGGAGTTGACTCGTCGGTGGCGGCCTTGCTCCTGAAGAACAGGGGCTACGAGGTTGTCGGGGTACATATGAAGCTGTGGGATCATCTCGAGGTCGGGGGTGACATCTACAGAGACGGACGCTGCTGCTCGCTTGATTCTATCACTGACTGTCGCTTCGTCTGTGATGCCATTGGAGCGCCCTTCTACGTGCTGAATTTGTCCGAGCAGTTTGCGTGCGATGTCATCGAGGACTTTGTGTCGGAGTACCGGGCGGGACGGACGCCCAACCCGTGCGTCAGGTGCAATTCTGAAATCAAGTGGAAGGCCTTGCTGCACAAAGCGGATGAACTGGGCTGTGATGTCATCGCAACAGGCCACTACGCGCAGGTAACCAATCCCCCGGAACGCCGCTGGCAAATTCGAAAAGGCGTCGATTCTACACGGGATCAGTCGTACGTCTTGTGGGGCCTGACTCAATCAGCTCTTGCCAGAACCCTGATGCCCCTGGGTACGATGAAGAAAACAGAGGTCCGAACCGTTGCCGAACAACACGGACTTCGTACGGCCGGCAAATCCGAGTCACGTGAAATATGCTTTGTTGCTGATGACGACTACCGACGGTTCCTGCGCGAATATGAAGCTCGACGCGGCCGGACGTTCGAGTCAGGCGAAATTGTGCGCGCCGATGGTCGCGTTCTCGGCCAGCACAGCGGGACAGCCTTCTATACGATAGGCCAGCGCCGTGGCCTGGGCATCGCCCACCCCACGCCGCTTTATGTGCTCAGAATTGATGCCGGGGATAACCGGATCGTGGTCGGAGACGACTCAGCACTTCATTCCACTGAGATGACTGTGGAACCCGTCAACTGGGTTGCCCGTGCCCCGGGGTCAACGGATGAGGAGTTCAAGGCCGACGTGAAGATTCGGTATCTGCATGATCCGGCCCGGGCTCGGGTTAAGATCCTCAATGACCGGAGCGTGTCGGTCAGCTTTCAGCAGCCCCAGCGGGCTATAACACCTGGTCAGTCGGCCGTGTTTTACGAAGATGATGTCGTGCTGGGCGGCGGACTGATTCGGTCATCCCGAGCCGTATGACCTGATTTGCGGCTGGCCCTTCAGTTGTTGACATTTGGGGATCGGCAATATAACCTTCGTCAGGCGTACAGTTGAATTCAAAGGAAGGAGAGCGTTATGCCGTTAGCCAAATACCTTGGGCATTCCTGCGTGGAGCTGTTTGAAGGCAATCAGAAGCTCATAGTCGACCCTTTTCTGACCGGGAACGAGCAGGCGGCCGCAAAGCACACCGAGGTTGACACCGGATATATTCTGGTCTCCCATGGCCACGGCGACCATATTGGAGACGCTATTGCCATCGCCAAACGTACCGGGGCAACGATCATAGGCACCTTCGAACTGACCAATCTCTGCGCCAAAAAGGGGGTCGATATTCACCCCATGCATATCGGTGGTGCTCACGATTTTGACTTCGGCCGTGTGAAACTTACTATTGCCCACCACGGGGGTGGCTACGGTGATGATGCTTCCATCTATACCGGACCACCCGTCGGTTTCCTTATCGAGATCGGCGGGAAGACGGTCTATCATGCCGGCGACACCGGTCTGTTCTATGACATGAAATTGATCGGCGAGATGAACGAGATCGACCTGGCTTTTCTGCCTATTGGTGACAACTTTACGATGGGTCTTGATGATGCCGTGAAGGCAGTCGAGTTCCTGCAGCCAAAAAGGGTTGTCCCTATCCACTTCAACACTTTTCCGGTCATTAAGGCATCACCACAGGCGTTCGCTGAGAAGGTGAAATACGCCCAGGTTGTGATTCTGGAGCCGGGCAACTCAATAGAAATATAGACACCCTGGAAGCTGTCAAGGTAGGCCGCCTCCCCCGGCGGCCCGTCTTGCCCTGGCCGCTCATTAACCGTGCAGCCGGTTTTTTGTTTGATTTTCCGGGAGGCGAAGACATAGTTGCGGGTTACAAGGGTTGAGTTTGGAAAGCATTGATTTATGAAGAAACTGGTGAAAATTCTGCTCTGGACCGGCTTGATAGTAATCGTCCTGCTGGTGGCTGCCGGGGTGGCGATCAGTCTGTTCTTTCCCAAAGAGGATGTACGCCGGATCGCCAGGGAAAGAGCCGGCAACGCTCTCGGAAGAGCGGTTGAGGTGAGTGACATTGATGTCTCTTTCTGGGGCGGTCTTGGAATTAAGCTGGAGGATGTATCCATCTCGAACCCAGACGGCACGGATGGAAACTTCCTCGAAGCTTCGAGTGTTGATCTGAAGCTGTCGCTGTGGCCGTTGCTGTCCAGAGAAGTGCGCGTAGATCGGTTCATTGTTGAACAGCCCCGCATCTTGCTGCACAAAGATTCGGCCGGAGCAATAAACTATGCCTTCGAGTCGGCTGACACCACCGTTGCGGATTCTTCTCTTGAGCAAATGTCGCCCGAGGCTAAGGCCGCGGCAGCTGCCATATCGTTCGAAGCACTGGAGATAGAGGACGGCTACCTGGTGTACCAGGATGACAGCACCGGCGTCAGGTTCACCGCTGTCGATATGGACCTGACCACCTCTCTGAAGAACCCTCTTCCGGATCACTACAATTCAAGCGGCGAACTCAAGATCGAAAGTCTGACCGTGGTTCTGGACGAACCTCTGCAGTCGGTATCGGTATCACTGGATTACGAGGTTTACTACGACTATTCGCGCGACCATCTGGAGGTGCAGAAAGCTGATCTTAGTGTAAATGAATTGGAGTTTGCCCTGTCCACGCAGGCTGACAGTCTGCTCTCTAATCCCAGCGTCCGAGTTAACGTCAAGTCGGACCGGGTAAGTGTGGCCGCCCTGCTGTCGCTCCTGCCGCCGAAACAGCGCGAGGAACTGGCAGACTTCAAACTGGACGGTGATTTTTCGTTCGACGTTGATCTGGAATATAACATTCCGGGGGCCGACGAGTTGCTCTCTTATGCCGGGACGGCGGTGATTTCGGGTATGACCATGTCGAAGGAGGGGCTGGACGGCGAACTGAGACTCGCCAGAGCCATGCTGGATTTCAAACCGGACAATGTACGGATGAACATTGAGAATGGTACTTTTGACGGCCGACCGATAAGTGGTCAGGTGGTGGTCGACGATTTTGACGATCCGTTCGTCAATGCGGAACTGGGTGGCACGGTCAATCTGGCCTTTATCCAGCCGTTTCTTCCCTCTGAGAGTGAGCATGAACTGGGCGGGCAAGCGGAATTTGATATTAGATTGTCCGGTCGCACCAGCGTTCCTGCCAGTCTTGATTATTCGGGTGATCTCAAAGTAACCGAGGGGAAGTACAATTCTCTGCTTATGCCTGTACCGGTCACGAGGCTTGAGCTGGATTCTTATTTCGACAACAAGTTACTTAACGTGCGCCGGTTGGAAGCTGAGTTTGGTTCAGGGAAGCTCTCTTTTGCCGGTCGAATCGAAGATCTGGTTCCTCTCGTGATGGCCGACTCGGCCGAGGCACAAGGGATATCACCGGCCTTTGATGGAACCATGACCACAGATATCGACCTTCAAATGCTTGAGGGCTTTTTGCCGGAGAAAGGAAGCCCCAGTCTGACCGGCCGATTTATTTCTGACCTCGCCCTTCGGGGAGAGGCATCGAATCTGGCCGGTGTCCAGGTCAGCGGGACGGTTGCCATAAGAGGAGCCGCCTACACTGATTCGCTGTTGCCTGAACCGATAGAGTCTTTTGAAGCCGAGATGGTCCTCACCCCCGACACCATCACCGTCAACAGCATAGCCGTCAGGTTTACGACAACCGATGTGGCCTTCTCCGGCCAGTTGGTTCACCCCTTCCCTTATCTCCTTCCTGTTGACGAGGCCGTCCGGGCCGGGGCGCGGAAACCACACTTCAGTTTTTCGCTTAGTTCGCACAGGTTCGACACAGACAGATTGTTCCCGGAGGCGGTACCGGGTGCGGCACAGCAAGAGGGCCCCCCGCAGCTCGATTCCGTCTCCATCGTTATCCTCCCGGACATCAACGGGGCAGGTACGATAACCATTGACACTTTAATCTATGCAGGCGTAGAGTTTACTTCCATCGTCGGCCGGGTCAGGATCAAGGATCGCCGCATTGAGTGCTATGATGTAAGCGGATCAGTCTACTCAGGTTCCATGTCGGGTAAGACAACCGTTGATCTGAGCGACTTCGAAAACCCGGTTTACGATGGCTCCTTCAGCGCCGAACAAATCCAGGTTAACGATCTGGCCACGCAATTCACGCCCGTGAAGAACATGCTCTATGGTGTCAGTAATTTCACGGGCAGTTACACGGCGCATGGATGGGAACCGGACCAGTTCCTCAAGTCTATTGACATGTCCGGTGACCTTGCCGGTCGCGAGGGCAGGTTCGTAACTCCGGAGGGGATCTCCAACACCCTTGAAAAGCTTCCGGGCAACTTCCGGCAGCGGCTTTCGGGCGAGCAACACCTCAAAGATCTTAACACGGGCGTTATTGTCAGGGACGGCCGGCTGTATACTGATAAGCTCAAATCGGAAGTCGCCGACGTCGGGGATCTTGAAATCGAGGGCTCGTACGGGCTGCTCGACAGCACCCTCGACTATCGAGTGAATCTGCTTTTGACCGAGGCGATGTCCGCCGAGGTCGCTAAATCTGTTGCTGGCTCCGCCGGGCTTCTGACTGGGGGCGATCCGGTCCGTCTGACTTTACCACTCGTCATTAGCGGTACCAGCAGCAGGCCGAACGTCCGCGTCGACTTTGACGCTATTGCTAAACAGGTAGCTGACCTGGCAGGCAAGCAGCTCAAAGACAAAGCCGGGGACCTGCTCAAAGGGTTGTTCAAGAAAAAGCCATAACCGGACAGTGTGACGATCACTCAATCAGGATTCAACTATCCTGAGACCGGATCGCCCTGAGCCCGAGGTGGAAGATTAGTGGCTGCAGGACGCGTTGGCGCACGCACGTCGCACAATACCTGGTGCGCCCCAACTCCTTGTCACACAGATGTTTAAGGTAAGGGTGGGCACAGTCACGGCCTGACGGGCCCGATTGGCGTTTAACTTTGGCGCCAGATGTTCCGATGTAACCTGTAGACAACTATTGGGATAGGACCTGCACCATTTCCGCCGGGTCAACCGGCTCGCGGGTTGGTGCCGCTGTGTAGTTTTGGAACAATCGACTAAACATGTCCACAAATCTGATCCTGCGGGTGCGATCATCCGCCGAGTGACGCGCTGTGCCCTCTGCAAGATAGACCTCAAGGGTCGCTTTGTATACGTTGATGATCTCACGGCTGAACTCCTTGGATACTCAAAAGAACAGCTCTTCGGCAAGGTGCTGAAAGAGTTCCTGTCAGATGACGACCAACAGGCTATAAACCAGATAATAGATGATCGAAGTCACTATGAGTCCTTCTTTGACGCCGTGCGGGTCGAACTGATAAGTCACGACGGCTCCCTCACCCCTGTATCCGCCATAATATGCCTGAATTTCGTCGCCGGTAACCCGGTCAATTTTCAGATTATTCTTAACCCTGACGTCGGGAACAATCCCACAGACGAGGGTCACGGAGTTGTGGAGAAACGGGCTGCGTGCTCCCAGCCGGTTATTGAGAGTGATAGTGAGACGGTCAGGAGCGGCACTCTTAACCTGGAGTTCCTGTCGCGCGTGTTGACCAGCCAGTCCGAGACACTGGCTGAGATGGCCCGCTTGGCTGAACACATGAGGGCAGCCAGCATTGTGGAGGCGACTGATCTAACTATGTTGATAAACACGGCCGTCAGCGACCTTCGCAATCAGTATCCATCAAAGCATATAGTTGTGAGTGTGCCGACGGTTTCAGAAGTCCACGCGTCGAAACAGGCAGTCGGTACAATAATGCAGGCTATCCTGGCAAGTGCATGTGCTTCGGATAATCATGATATTGAACTTACTATCTCCTGTGAAGCAGGGGATAACACCTGCTGTGTCGCCGTTATCAAGAGGACGCGGGGTGGTATGACCTGGCCTGAGGCCGGTTCCTTGCAGCCCTTTACGACGGCCACCGATACCTTCGCTGGCTGCGTGGATGGGTCAATCGGTCTGGCTTCGGCAAGAATTCTGGCCGGAGTGATCGGCGGTCGATTGGAGAAGGTGAAAGCGGGCCGAAAACGGTCTGGTCTCAAATTTGTCTTTCCGGTAACCTCACTGGAGATCCATGATGGATCTCGGACGGTGACTCTGGCGGAAGAGGGTGTCTGATGGATAAACCTGTGCGCGTTCTTATCGCGGAACAGAATAGATATCACGCTACCCTGATCGATCGCGAAATACACAAGAGAATCGGCTCCTGTGTAACGGTGGTAATCCACTCAGCTGGAAAAGCTCTTGAGGAAATCCGCCAAAACAGCTACTCGATCCTGATTGTCGACAGCTTGATAAACACCGACCGTAACGCCAGTCTGCTCAAGGCAGTGCGAGGCTTCCGTCCAACTATCCCGATTATCCTGACCCTGCCGATGGGGCAAATCCAGCCCGGCATACCTGCCACGGACAATGATTACACGGCGCTGGTACTGAAGGATGCCACTTATCATATTGTGATTCCGCAGTTGATCGAAAACGCCCTGACTATCGGATCGTTCAGTTATAACGGTAGACCGTTCAAGCCGCGGCTGAGTGCACGCCGGAAGGCGGATATGATCAATATTACCGCCAACACGCTTGCCCACGAGATTAATAATCCCCTGATGACCATTCTGGGCATGTCGGAATTGCTTTTGGGCGGCGCGGTTCAGGATTGTGACGCCTCGGTGCGTGATAAATTGGTGGTGATTCAGGAGTCAGCCCGACGCATTGAGGAGGCGCTGAATCAACTGGGGAATCTGTCTGCACCCGCTCTCCGGGATACCCCTGCCGGCAGCCTGATCAAGACGGATTCGGCCAAGAACTGATGGCTCGCCGGGAAATAGCCTCGTTCGCTCATAATTGCGGTTGACATTTGCCGGGCAGGCTCTATTTTCAGCCTTGTTTCGGGAGATGGACTGAATGAATTCAATGACAGGCTTTGGAAGGGCCGAGGTTAAAAGCAAGATCGGCCGCATAACTGTTGAAGCCTCATCGATTAATAACAGGTTTCTGGAGTACGCTATCAGGTTGCCGCGGCCGTATATGTCCCTGGAACCTTTGATTCGAGAGTTTCTGGCCGATCTGGTCAGCAGGGGGAAGATCACGGTCAATGTCACCGTCGACGAATCAAGTGGTGGGGCCGGGCAGTATACTATTAATGAAGAGGCCATCAAAGCCTACAATACCCAGCTTAAAGGGCTGCAGAAAAAACTTAAGACTAAGAACAATATCACCTTACGGGACCTTCTCCTGCTGCCGGAGGCTGTTTCTGCCGCCACGACTGAAATCGACCTCGAACGGGTGTGGAAGACTCTTAAACCCGCCCTGGGCCAGGCAGTGACCAGGATGGTCCGTATGCGCAAGCGGGAAGGCACGGCCATGGGTCGCGATATGAGACACAGACTAAAGAACTTGACCCAGCTCAACAAGGGAATCAGGCATAAAACTGCCAATTCGGTTGAACTCTACTCAGACAAGCTCAAGGCCAGAATACAGGAACTGCTTCAGGGTACGATTGACGAGTCACCACGCCTGGAAGAAGAAATAGCTTTATTTGCTGACAGGACTGACATAACCGAGGAAACGGTGCGTCTGGACAGCCATATCACTCAGTTTGCAGCCACCATCAGGGCCAAGGATCCAGCCGGCCGCAGGCTCAATTTTATCCTTCAAGAGATGAACCGGGAGGTCAACACTATCGGCTCCAAATGTTCTGACTTCAGCATCAGCTCAGATGTCATTGCCCTGAAGGAAGAGGTTGAGAAACTCCGGGAAATGGTACAGAACGTCGAGTGATCTCGTATGGCAGCCCCTGGGAATAAAGGCACTATCGTGATCATCTCGTCACCGTCCGGAGGCGGGAAGACTTCGATATGCCGAAAACTGCTCACGCCAAGCCGCCGGGACGCAGGATGGCGCTTCTCGGTATCCTATACGACGCGTCAGCCACGCAAAGGGGAACGCCACGGCCGCCAGTATTTCTTCGTGGATGACGGCGAATTCAATCGTCTCAGGCGCAAGGGATTCTTCGCCGAATGTGCTCGCGTCCATCGGTATCAGTATGGGACGCCAAAAGGGCCCCTGGAAGAAGTACGTCGGCGTGGGGGCGTGATGCTTCTGGACGTGGATGTTCAGGGCGCACGCTCCATACACGCGAAGTTCCCTGATGCCATCGCCGTATTTGTTCTACCACCTTCGATTTCCGCCCTTAAGAGCCGCCTGACAAAGCGCGGGACCGAGACCGATGAGCAACTGAAGGTGCGATTTGAGACCGCTCGTACCGAGATGAGGAACTTCACCAAGTATGACTTTGAGTATCTGGTCATAAACAGGGATCTTGGCCAGGCCGTGCGGCAGGTCAGGTCCATAATAGAGGCACATCCGTGCCGGATTGAGCACCTGCCCGCGGAACATATGGCACGTATAACACGTTAGAATACAGCGCGCAACCTAGGAGAAAATATGAAGTCATTATCGATGGATGAACTGGACAGGGTCACAAGAAACCGCTATGAGGCTGTGATTATCGCGGCCCAGCACGCAAGACATCTCAATATGCAGCGCCTGGCGCGCCTCGAGCAGCTCGAACAGGATGCCGAGGTGGACATTGAGGCTCGAAAAATCACTATGGTTGCGCTAAAGGATCTGATTGACGGTAAAGTTAATTTCGATCGGTCCGATACGGAATAATTACGTACACGCTACCATCCGGTCGCACAGGAACCTATAATGGCCAAGAACGTAGTAATTGTCGAATCCCCCGCCAAGTGTCGCACCCTGGCCCGGTTCCTGGGCAAGGACTATGACATAGTGTCCACCGTAGGACACATTATTGACCTACCCAAATCACGCCTCGGGGTTGATGTCGAGAATGATTTCGAGCCCGATTATACAATCATCAAAGGCAAAGAAAAGGTCATAAAAGAGTTGAAAAAGGCGGCCAAAGGGGCCGGTCGAGTCTTTCTGGCGCCGGATCCGGATCGCGAGGGAGAGGCGATAGCCTGGCATGTCGCCAACACGCTGAAAAGCAGCAAGGCTGATTTCTGCAGGGTCACATTCAACGAAATCACCAAGTCCGCCGTGACGGAAGCTATGGCCAGGCCCGGAGAAATCGACGCCAACCTCGTTAACGCTCAGCAGGCCCGTCGCATCCTCGATCGCCTGGTCGGTTATAAAGTGTCTCCATTCCTCTGGAGTACGGTAGCCAGGAACCTTTCGGCCGGACGGGTACAGTCAGTAGCCCTGAGACTGATTTGCGAGCGTGAAGACGAAATCCGGGCTTTCAAGTCGCGGGAATATTGGAACATTAGTGCCATACTGCTTACGTCATCCCGAGAAAGCTTCAAGGCCAACCTGTACAAAATCGACGGCAAGACGGTTGTGAAGGCGGGAGAAAAGGGCCGCACCAAGATCGTGCTGACCTCAAAGGAAGAGGCCGATCGAATTGTCGCGGATCTGAAAACAGAGACCTTCACTGTTTCGGATGTCAAGAAAAGCACACGAAGCCGCAGGCCCTCGGCGCCATTCATTACGTCGACACTACAGCAGGAGGCGGCCAAAGTTCTCAATATGTCACCCAAGCAGACCATGGCGGTGGCGCAGAAACTATACGAGGGCATCGAAATCGGGCAGAAAGGTCCGACCGGCCTGATAACATATATGCGAACTGACTCCACGAGGGTAGCAAAGGAAGCCCTTTCCGCTGTGCGGACGTTCATCGCTAAGGAGTACGGCAAGGACTACGTGCCGGCCAAGCCGAATGTTTTCGGCAAGCGCAAGACTTCCCAGGATGCCCACGAAGCGATTCGCCCGACCTACCTGGACCTTCCGCCCGCCAGGGTCAGGAAGCACCTGACCCCACAGCAGTTTAAGTTGTATTCGCTGATATGGAAGAGGTTTGTTGCTTCGCAGATGAACCCGGCCAAACTGTCCATCAGCACAGTGGAGATCACGGCCGGTCAATATCTGTTTCGCGCATCGGTTCAGAACGTGGTCTTTGATGGTTTCCTCAAACTCTATCAGGAAGCCAGGGAACCGGACGAGAACGGCAACGGCAACGGAATTGATTCTCTGCCGCCCCTCAACAAGGGAGATCAACTCGCTGTTGAGAAACTGATCCCGACTCAGTCGTTCACCAAACCGCCGCCCCGATATTCCGAGGCGATGCTGGTCAAGCGGCTTGAAGCGGACGGCATCGGGCGGCCATCGACCTACGCTACCATTGTTGCTACGCTGAAGGATCGCAAGTACGTCCAGTTGACCGAGAGGAAATTGCATCCCTCCGAGTTGGGCGTGGCCGTGAGCGGTATACTGGTTGAGCATTTTCCCGAGATATTCAACGTGGCCTTCACCGCGAATATGGAGCGGGAACTTGACGCCATCGAAGATGGGCAGGACGACTGGGTGAAAGTGGTGAAGGGTTTCTACGGGCCGTTCGTCCAGACGCTCGAACTCGTTAAGGGGAAACAGTCCGAAATCAAAGCCTCTTTGACGGAAGAAACTGATGAAGTCTGCCCCAAATGCGGCGAGAAAATGCTCATCAAGTGGGGCCGCAACGGTCGTTTTCTGGCTTGCTCAGGGTGGCCGGACTGCAAGTCGACGAGGCCGCTGCCCGAGGAAGAGGCCAAAAACCGAACCGATGAAAAGTGCGAAAAATGCGGCGCGGATATGATTATAAAAACCGGTCGCTTCGGCCGTTTCATGGCCTGCTCGGCGTATCCGGACTGCCGAAACACCAAGCCTATCAAGCTGGGCGTGAAATGTCCCAAAGAAGGGTGCGGCGGTGATCTTATCGAAAAACAGTCCCGGAACAAACGGTTGTTCTTTGGGTGCAGTAACTACCCCAAATGTGACTTCGCCAGCTGGGATCGTCCTGTGAACAGAGCCTGCCCGGTCTGCAAGCATCCCTTCATGTTGCACAAGGTCTCGAAGGCCAGGGGAGAACATCTGAAATGCCCGGGATGCAAGCACCTTGACGCAATTGAAGGTCCCGCGGCTGCCGCCTCCGAAGACATCGGTGTTACCACCTAGACGATATCCATCCGCTTCCACTGATTCTTTCAAGCCATCCAGGGGGAATTGGCTGCCGGTCCTCGGGACGTCAGGCATCGTCATAACAAAACAAATTGACGCCGCAAGCTGATTTGAATATCATGGCTTGCTATGTTGCAGAAGGCTCTGTCCCGGTTCCTGACCTATCTTGCAGATAAACGTCACCGGTCATCGAACACTGTTTCCGCATACCGGCGGGATCTGAGTGCCTGGGTGGCATTTCTCGAGCGACAGCACGCTGATCAGCCGCATGCTTCCCGGAATGATCCCTTGTTTCTCCGCCTGTACCTGCGTCAAAGATCGCAGCAGGGCGTGTCGAATCGATCAATAGCACGCTTTCTTTCGGCGCTGTCAAGCTTTCAGAAGTTCCTGGCCACAGAGCCCGGGCATAAACCATACATATTCAGACTGCCGCGAATCAGGTTTCAGGATGAGTTGCCTTCATTCGTACCGCAGGTTGAGGCTTCCAGATTGTTCGAACACGGCAACGCACGGGAGAACAAGCGAAGCTATGCGTATATGAGAGACTATCTGATGGTAGCGCTCTTGTACACTGCCGGACTTCGGCGTCAGGAACTGGCCGATCTCGAATTGTCCGATATTGACCAGGGCCGTGGGCTTCTGACCGTGGTCGGGAAGGGCAACAAGGAACGTGTGGTGCCCGTCGGTGATGCCACTCTGGACGACCTCAAGACTTACCTGTCGCTACGTGACTTGTACATAAGTGAGAAGGGCACTTCTACATCGGCCCTGTTTCTGAACCGGTCAGGACGTCCGTTATCGATAAGGTCGGTCAACCGCCTGGTTAGCAAGTATGCACATGATGAAGGACTGACACTCACTCCCCACACCCTTCGCCATTCTTTTGCCACCCACCTGCTTGAAAACGGTGCCGACTTGCTGCTCATTAAGGAACTGCTGGGGCACTCATCACTTTCCACGACTCAGAAATATACTCACGTCTCAGCCGAATCGATGAAGAAAACATACCGCAAAGCCCACCCCAGGGCGGGTGGGGAATGATACAGAGGGATGTATGAAAGTCCGCGGCACGACAATACTTGCGCTTATTCACAATGGCGAAGCGGCCATGGCCGGTGACGGCCAGGTTACCTGGGATGACACCATTCTTAAGGGCAAGGCTACCAAACTGAGAACCATGCGCAATGGTTCCATCCTCTCCGGTTTTGCCGGCACGGCGGCTGACGGACTGGCTCTTTTTGAACTGTTCGAGAAGAAGATCGATGAATTCTCCGGTAACCTGCCCAAGGCATCAGTGGAACTGGCCAAGGAATGGCGCACCGACAAGATGCTGCAGAAACTGGAAGCGGTCATAGCGGTGACCGACCGCGACCATCTCTTTCTTATCAGCGGAAATGGTGACGTCGTTGAGCCCGATGATGGAATTGTCGCTATCGGTTCCGGAGGCTCATACGCAGTTGCGGCCGCGCGCGGTATAATTCACGCTAATCCAAAACTGTCGGCTGAGAAGATTGCTGCCAAAGCTCTCGAAATAGCGGCTGACATCTGTGTCTACACGAACAAGAACATAACGGTTGAGACTATAAAATGAACAATGATTACCTGACGCCGCGTGAAATAGTCGCCGAACTCGACAAGTACATAATCGGTCAAGCCGATGCGAAGAAATCGGTGGCTATCGCCCTGAGAAATCGCTGGCGTCGTCAGAACGTTCCCGAGGACCTGCGCAAAGACATCATGCCTAATAACATCATCATGATCGGTCCGACCGGAGTGGGCAAGACAGAGATCGCCCGCCGCCTGGCCGACCTCGCTGACGCCCCGTTCATAAAAGTTGAAGCATCCAAGTTCACGGAAGTGGGCTATGTCGGCCGTGATGTTGAATCGATGGTGCGTGATCTCGTCGATATCGCTGTCAACATGATCAAGACCGAGAAATCGAACAGGCTTGCAGCCAAGGCTGAGTCGAACACGACCGAGCGCCTGCTTGATCTCCTGCTTGGCAAGCCGCTGAAAAGTCCGGCGGAATCAGCAGACAAGCCAGACGAGGAGAAAGAGAGTCGCACCAGGGAGAAATTCCGGGAAATGCTTCTGGGCGGTACGCTCGACCACAGAGAGGTCGAGGTGAACGCGCCTCAGACACAGTATCCGGTGGTCGAGATTTTCTCTCCGATGGGGATGGAAGAGTTGGGGGTAAACTTCCAGGAGATGTTCTCGGGGCTCATGCCCAAACAGACCCGTCCTCGTAAGATGACAGTCAAGGAAGCACGGAAATTCCTCCTCAACGAAGAATTGGGCAAGCTGCTTAATATGGATGAAATTATCTCCGAGGCTCTGCAGCGAGCGCAAAGCTCGGGAATAGTCTTCATAGACGAGATTGACAAAATCGTCGGCAGCACCAGCAAGACGGGACCGGACGTGAGCCGCGAAGGCGTGCAGCGGGATATACTGCCTGTAGTTGAGGGTGGCTCGGTGATGACCAAGTATGGTATGATACATACCGACCACATTCTGTTCATTGCCGCCGGCGCCTTTCACGGTGCCAGGCCATCCGACCTGATCCCAGAACTTCAGGGCAGGTTTCCCATCAGGGTCGAACTTGACTCGCTAACAGCGTCTGATTTTGAGAAGATCCTGACTGAACCGAAGACGGCCCTGGTCACCCAGTATAAGGCCCTGCTGAAAACAGAAGGCGTGAATCTCGATTTTCCACAGGCGGCCGTCAAGAAAATCGCCGAGATCGCCGAGCGTGTCAACAATGATGCTGAAAACATTGGGGCCCGACGCCTGCACACTGTAATGACTACGATTCTCGAGGAGGTTCTTTTTGAGCCGCCGGCGGGCAAGCGCAAAGTGAGCATCTCCGCAAAAATGGTTCAGAAAAAGCTGTCCGAGATAATCGAGGACGAAGATCTGAGCCGCTACATCTTATAGTAAGAGGCCCCAGAGATACAGCTACACTTCGTAAATCCGTACATCCCCTATAAAGCTGTTTACGGCGACATAAAGTTTGGATTCTGCCTGCTCGTAGTCCTGGGTCTGGCCGCTTATGTTGTTGCCGAAGCCACTGGTTCGCCGACCGAATATTTCGACATCACCAATGAAACTGGAGGCCTGGGCCAGGACCGGCATACCTGTCGGCACCAGAATACGGATATCACCGATGAATCCGGAAACAACCATGCGGTTCAGCCCGGTGGCAAGCTTGCCGCCACTAAGCTTAGTTTCGATGTCTCCGATGAAGGCTGAAATCTCGACAGACTGCAGATCCATTCCGTCGAAGTCGATGAACATATCACCGAGGGCTTTGTTGTACTTCAGTTTGCCGGGCCCGGACATGGTGGGCGCTTCCGTGGACTGCTTCTGACTGGTCCACTCACTGCCGGTCGATCCGGCTGGTTCTGTGCCTTCGTCCTGCAAAGGCCGGATGGGAGGGGGTGCCGCTGGAGCGGTATCATGTTCCGAAGATACTCTGACCTCCTCTGTTTTCTTCTTTCGTGCGATCAGCCAGAACCCGGCAACGACCAGCAGGATCGAGAGCAATATCTTAAAGAACTCGCCGGCGCTGAAATACCACACGCCAAAGGTCCGCGAGAGAAAAGCGAGGCCAATCAGCACTAAGGCCAGACCTATGATAAGATTTCTGGTACTCAAACCAAACTAACCCTCAATTCGAAACATTGTGCTCTTCATAACTTAATACGGAATATGAGGTTGTTTGTTACGTGTGGCAAGTTTTTTGACAACATGAGATGGAGCACGCAGCTAGGCAAGAGGCTGCTCAATACTTGAACAGCCTTTCCGTATAATCAACGCTTCAATGCCCAGTCCAATCTCAATAACTAACCTCAGAAGTTGATCGTTACCATGTCGTAAAGCCACAAACCCGGATCCGGATCGACTCTTCCGGCAAAGGCATCCTTGGGTAGGAATATGGATATACCTGCCTGCCATTTGACTCCGGCTATGCTGGTCGTGACCATGGTGAAGTCAAACTCCATGCCGATGTCCGTGGTGAGCACCGTCGTATCTGTGGGATCCCTATAATCAGCCGCTGCCGTGAAGTAGTGAAAATCTCCTTTCAGCGTCCAGCCCGGTGCAATATCAAACCTCCCGCGCAGCATCAGGTCCATCAGGCCGGCGTTGGCATATGCTTTCGACGCCTCGGCACCGGCGAAGTAGTCCATGTAGCCTCGGAACTTGTGACCCGTGTAATATAAATTGTTATAAGCCTTGAAATCCGAGTCAGAGTCGTTGTCATCACCTGAAGCGTAATCGATCCCGGCGGCCACCCTGGCATTGGATTCTCCCTCAAGGCTGTAACCGATCTCGAAGGCGGCCATGAAAGCGGCTATGTCAAGTTCAGCGTTCACAGTATCGATCAACGTTCCTACGCGGACCGGCTGCTTACCCGTCTGGTAAATGCCATTCAAGGTAAAATCAAACTGGTTGTGCTCTCGCCGGTAGTATAAACCCAGGTCAATGCGGTCGAGCTTGTTAATGCCTGCGGTGTAAAAAGTCGTGTCGGCATTGTATTCGTAAACCCCGAACAGTTCCAGGTCAGGTTTTACCCAGTCCAGATTCAGTCCGATAATGTCAAAGTCTCGATTGTACCTGGTGTCGTTAACCTCCAGGACTTTCAGATTAAATGCGGATACCTTGAAGTTCTCCTTGCCGTACCAGAAAACGCCGCCTTCCCAGGCCCGACCGACGTTGCTCCAGCCGACTGCTCCGAAAGCGCGTTGGTTGCCTAGAATGAACTCGAAGCGACCGACCCTGGCGCCAAAGCCATCCCACCAGATCTTGTCCATCTGAACGTAAGCCTGGTGGATGTCAACATTCTTGCCGTCATAAAGAGTCCCCGACTGGGGCTGGCTGAACTGGTCGTAGCCACCCAGGGTCCGTGTGTCCTGAAACTGCACAAACGCCGTCGCGTTGTCATCGACTCTGGCGGTGAGATTCACCCGCGTACGCATGGCCACGAAGGTTCTCTGTGTCTCAGCATCGCCGAAACTCTTGTCGGCAATCTCGCCCCGGATTCGCACCTGTCCGCCTGATTCAACGGTCGTATCGGCCATGGCTATTGCGCCCACCAACATGGCCAGCAGACCGATGGTAAGTGATCTGATCAGACTGCTCATCTTACCTCCTTGTGAATGCCATCGATTGTATCCAAGCATTGTCCCCGCACCGGTTCAGTCGCTCTTCCTATCTCCATGACTTGATCGGATCCTGGCAGAAAGTAAGGCCTGATTTTTATCAGGGGAAACTAAAAAGTAAAGTCGCAGTCCGGTTCCGGGATCGACACCTCAACTTGACAACCCCATTATCCGAGCATTAATTCCGCGGAAATTTGACCTGAGTGGCTGAAAATAAGGAGGTACTATGCCAAGATCTTTGTGCCAGATCACCGACCTGACGGCCGGGGAAATTAAGGAAATTCTTGATCTCTGTCGTAGAATGAAATCCGGAGAGATCTCCCCGAAACCCCTCGCTGGTAGGTCGGTGGCCTGCATCTTCACCAAACCGTCGCTGAGAACTCGAGTCTCTTTCGAAACCGGCATCAACGATCTGGGCGGTCATGCCATGTACATCACCGACAACGAAATACAGTTGGGTCGCCGGGAATCGGTGGCCGACGCCGCCAGAGTCCTGTCGCGGTATGTCGGGCTCATCATGATTCGCACTTTCGCCCAGACAGATGTTGAGGAGCTGGCCAGATATTCCTCGGTTCCAGTTGTGAACGGCCTGACCGATCTGGTCCATCCCTGCCAGATCCTGGGGGATTATTTTACTGTTACAGAACAGCTTGGAGAGAAGGAGCGCTACCGAATAGCCTATCTGGGTGATGGCAACAATGTCACCAACAGCTGGTTGAATCTGGCTTCGCTGGTTCCGCTTGAACTCCGGATCGGGACAGCCCAGGAATGCGCGCCGGATGACTCTATAACCGACAGAGCCAGGGGAAACCCGGACAGTGAGATTCTGCTTACTGACGATCCTAAAGAAGCCGTAGTCGATGCCGATGTACTCTATACAGATGTATGGGCCTCGATGGGCCAGAAGGATTTAGCTGCAGAAAAGGCAGAAAAACTAAAGAGGTTTCAAATAAATAGCGCTCTGTTGGCTCGGGCCAACCCGAAAGCTATTGTGCTTCACTGCTTACCGGCTGAGAGAGGAAAAGAGATCACCGACGATGTCATGGACGGCCCACAGTCAGCGATCTTCGATCAGGCGGAAAACAGGCTGCACATTCAAAAAGCGATAATGACCTTCCTGCTGAATCAGGCATAGGGCATTGGGCGAGCCCACGACAGAGGACAGCTTCAAGAAAGGAGTCGCAGCATGCGTTCCCGTAGTCTCGTTCTCATCGTGGGTTTGTTTTTAGTACCCGCATGTCTCCTGATAGCGTTCGGTTGTTCGGATGATGATCCGGCGCCGACGCAGATCACGGATGAAACGAACGATAGTATCGCCAATCCCTACTTTGTCCCGGCCCAGGATCAGGTGGAGGAGTTTGTAGGGGCAACCGAGTCCATCATACACGATGGTCTCTCCTTCAGCACCGCCTCGGCGGCCGCTCTGATGCAAATAGTCTTCGGCCCGTATGTGCCGCAAGACAGTTCTTCCGACACCTGGACAATCTTCTTCCTGCTTGAGGCAGGAGCGCAGATGTGGGGACTGGATTCGATTCAGTTCTGCCGTAATGGTGTGCCGCAATCCGATGGCCATCTGGCTGATCAGATCAATTATAAGCACTACCTTAGTTTCCGGAACAACGATACCACCGTGACCTTCACTGACCATTACAGGCACAGTGACTTTGCGCTCACCGGATTGGACGGTTCAACGGCTACCGTCAACGGTCTGCACGAATACGAGGTCCAATCGAAATTCGTATATGCCGACTCTACAGTCTGGTGGAGCTACAATCTCCAGGCTACCTTCGCCAACTGGACAGTCCTCAAGAACGGCAGCAATTGGACCACCGGCTGCCCGACTTCGGGGACCGGCAGCGTAGCCGTATCGGTTACATACCAGAAGGATGCCGGGACACCGGTCACTACCGACTGGGAGTTCGATCTGACTATGACCGACGGCTCGATGGAGGTCGAGG
>CP070824.1:2490228-2495627 GCA_020344395.1 Candidatus Zixiibacteriota bacterium
CCTCGATCACCTCGTCCGCCGCCTTTACGATCAGGTCACCCTTTTCTTTCGGCAGCAGCCCGAGCTCCATATTGACCAGCGCGGCTGCCTTCTTGAGTATGCCCATAGCGCGGATCAGTTCACGGGGCATCCGCTCCCCGCCGATTTTGAAGTGGTACAGCGAGCGGGCCGTCTGGGCGCCATAGTACTTGTCCGCCGGAACCTTGATCTCCCCCATCGAGTCAGTTTCTATGCGATATTCCATCGTGGACTCCTGAATTTGTTACCCGTTTCACAATGCGTCCGGGGAATATAGGGATTCAAAAGGGCAATGCAAGTGGGATTGGGAGGCCTACCCTCGGCCCCTCCATCTCCCTGTAATGACGTCCTTGTGAACAAACCGTCAACTTGGCCCGACCGCTGAAACTTCACGTGTAAGATTCGCGTATTGGATGAGACATTACAGACAGGAGGTGACAATGCACACATACAAAAAGCACACATTGAGTTACCTGACAACATTGTTAGCCGGTTGCATTCTGCCGCTGAGTCCGGGGGCGATGGCCGATCAAATCAGCTCCGGCTCATGCACGATAACAGCCGAAAATGCTCCGAGCGTTGAGCTGCTGTATACGCTCACTGATCACACCGACGGTGTATGGAACGCGGTTTTCAGCCCCGACGGCGACCTGCTTGCCACCTGTACCCAGGACCAGATGGTCCTCCTTCGAGAAGTAAATGATCTCGACTCGGTGATACAACTTACAGGACACGAAGGCTGGGTACTTGGCCTGGCGTTCAGTCCCGATGGTCAAATCCTGGCCTCGGCCGGAACCGACGGTTTCACCGGCACAACACCCGGCGAGATACGATTATGGGATGTCGCAACGAGCAGCCAGCTTCGGATACTCCCGGGACACAACTACGGCTGCTGGAGCCTGGACTTCCAGGAATCATCCGGGCTGCTGGTTTCCGGCGGCAAAGACAGACTGGTAAAAATCTGGGATCCGTCTACCGGCGATATCCTCGACACGCTGACGGGGCATGCCGGATGGGTGCTGTCGGTGGATTACAACCCCCATCAGGATCTTATCGCATCGTCGGCCACCGACAATACGGTCCGCGTATGGAACAGTGAGACAGGCACTGTTGTGCATACCCTCACGAACCATACGAATAATGTAGGCTTTGTAAAGTTCAGCCCTGACGGTACGCGTCTGGCCTCATCAGCAGACGACGGAACGGTCCGCCTCTGGGATGTGGCAAGTGGTGATCAAATCTGGAGTTGCAGCGCCGGACAGGGCTGGGTGAACTGCGTCAACTTCAGCCCCGATGGCGAGTTGATGCTGACCTGCGGCCACAATAGTTCGGTCGTCCTCAGGCGGTCAGTCGACGGGGCCGAACTCGTGAGACTGGACCAGCACACCGGGCCCGTACTGCGCGGAAGTTTCAATCCGGAAGGTACGATGTTCGCCACCGCGAGCTGGGATCAAACGGTCCGGATCTGGGGATTAACGACCACCATTGACTCGACCGGTCACACTCCAACAGAGTCGAATTCAAACGATACCGTCACGGTCTATGCGCAGGTAGTCGGTTGTATGGGGATCGAAGAAGTCAACCTGTACTACGATGCAGGCAGCGGATTCCAGGCAGTGGCAATGGTTGATGATGGTGCTCACGGTGACGGCGCAGCCGGAGATCTTACCTTCGCAGCATACATACCACCGTTGCCACCCGGCACCAGCGTGTATTACTATGTCTCGGTAACTGATGCCAGGGATTCTACCAGGGTCGATCCCGTCTCAGCACCAATCGTATGTTATCAGTACACTGTCGACTGCTGCGCTGGAATGCGCGGTAATGTAAACTTCGATGAACTGGACGAGGTCGATATCGGCGATCTAACGGCTTTGATTTCATACCTGTTCATTCCGCCTAATCCCGAGCCGGCATGTCTGGATGAAGCCAATGTTAACGGCGATACGGAGGGCACAGTTGACATCGGCGATCTCACCAGTCTTATAGGTTATCTTTTCATACCGCCTAACGTCGAGCCGACTGCCTGTGGTTAGATTGAGTGCTCTTTCGCGTGACTGATAACCTCCAGGCTGTAAGCCCTACCCGACTTGACAAGTCCATCTCAAATGTTATCTTTTTCGTGGTTTCTGAAAAAAGTGAAGGTATGAAGTCAGACAAGTTCGACAGCTTCATCGAGAACTGGGGATCGATGGGTATCCTCTGGGGGATCAACCGCTCCATGGCCCGAATCCACGCCCTTCTCCTGGTCTCCGAAGACCCGGTCGATTCCGAGACCATCTCCGATAGGCTGAACATAAGTCGCGGCAATGTCAGCATGTGCTTGAAGGACCTCAGAAACTGGGGCGTGATCCGTCGGGTCAATATATCAGGCGAACGGCGTGATTTCTACGAGGCAGAGCCGGATACTTGGAAGATGCTGTATAAAATCGCGGTTGGAAGAAAGACAAGGGAGTTTGACCCGGCTATTGCCGCTCTCAGAAACCTGATGACCGAGACCGACACAAAAAAGAGCGGCAAAGTGCACAAGCGGCTGGCCCAGGTGGAAGAGATCCTGAGTACGCTGGATCACTTCATCGACCGCTTCCTCGAAAGTGAAAAGAAAAGCAAGACTATTTTAGGCTTCTTTAAGAACTTCACCGGAAAATAAGGCCAAGAATCCTTTTTTTACATGAAACTTTCAATAATATCTGAACGTACTGAACTATGTGAATGGAAAACAACATGTGGAATAAGGAGAATAATAATGTCAAGACCAAGGCTTACAGCAGGCGGGGCAAAAACGGCGGTTTGCCTGGCGCTGGCACTCGCTGTCGCGGCTGGGGCCGCCTTTTCAGGCGACAGAGGCGATGCAGCAGCCGCAAACATGGTACTCGTAAAAGGCGGCACTTTTCAAAGGGGTGATGTTTTCGGCGAAGGAGGAGAAAACGAGCGACCGACCCATAATGTCACCCTGTCCGATTTTCATATCGCTAAATACGAGGTAACTGTCGGTGATTTCGAGAGGTTCGTTCAGGAAACAGGCTATAAGACGTCAGCCGAAGGTCCCAACGATGAGGATGCCCGCAAGAAGATCTCGGAGCAGTTCGCCTCAGGCAACCTGTCCCGCGAGCAGATGGTCGAACTCAGGTTGCGGTTGCTGGATTATAGTGGTGCCGGGTTCTGGGATGCCGACAAGGCCCGATGGATAGGCTATGACCCTCTCATCAACTGGAAGAACCCCGGCATCAAACAGGCAGCCGACCATCCGGTGCTGGCCGTCTCGGTTGATGATGCCATGCACTACTGTAACTGGCTCAGCAAAAAAGCCGGGCTGCCGTTGGCTTACGACCTCGAAACCGGAGCTATCCTGGATGAACACGGCTACCCCACTCTGGATATCACGGCGGTCAAGGGGTATCGTCTTCCTACCGAAGCTGAGTGGGAGTACGCGGCAAGAGAAGGCGGCCGCAAGGTGAGATTCGGCAGTGGCGAGAATGTGGCCAAATCCTCGCAGATCAACTTCCGCGCGAACGCCGGAGAATACTCTTATTTCGAGCCCGGAGAGTACCGAAAATGCACTACCCCGGTAGGAAGTCTCAGCGCCAACAGCCTGGGCCTGTACGATATGAGCGGCAATGCCTGGGAGTGGGTGAGCGATAAATTCGCCGAGTATACGAGCGAAGCACAGACAAACCCGTACTGCACAGAGGCCCGTGGACACGCATTGCGCGGCGGCAGATGGGGCGGGGATGCTTCGGAAGCGCGAGTCTTTCACCGCAGCAGCTGGGTCAGAAACGACCGGTGCAACAATTCCGGCTTTCGCATCGCAAAATCGAATTAGTCATAGACAGACAGGAGGTTCCTTATTGTGAAGGATGCTGTCAAAAAATCCGGACCTGGGAAACATGAGAAGAGAAATCTTAATACCCTGTTCCCCCAGCTTCAGGGTTACTTCTCGCCCAGGATTATCGGTGAAGTGAATGATGTGTATGTCAAAATCACCAGGGTGAAGGGTGATGACGTACCGTGGCATACTCACGACAACGAAGATGAATTGTTCTATATCGTCAAAGGTGCACTGGTCATGGAAATCGAGAACGAAGCGAGTTTCGATCTGAACCAGGGAGATCTTTACATAGTCAGACAAGGAGTGCAGCACAGGGTGTTCTCTCAAGAGGAGTGCTGGATTCTGCTCATTGAACAAAAAAGCACCAGACATACCGGCGAGGTGAAGTCGGATATTACCAAGTCAATTGAGGAACAGTTGTAACAGGAGCCCTTCCGGGGCTGGTTTAGAAGGAGATTGTAGATGGCTGGAGAAAAATCACAGACCTCCACCAGTCGGCGTAAGTTTCTTTCGTCTACCACTTCTCTGGCGTGTCTCTTCTGTTTGGGAGCCAGGAGCCTCGTGGCATCGACCACTGCAGATTCAACCGACACCCCTGCCGATACGAGGCACAGATTCCTCAGAGATTCGCGCATGACGTATGAAGAGGTCCTTAAGTTCGCCTACGCGAGCTGGCTTATACCCGCCATGAAGGTCCTTGCGGAGGATATTGGCCCAGATGCCCTGGATGAGATGCTCAGAAAGATCACCTCGGAGGTAGTTCGACGCAGGATGCCTGAGCGCGTGCGAAGCCTTCCGGACAACAGCCTGCCCACCTTCGCCCGAATATTCGAGAAGCCGGGGCCGATTCTCGAAAATGGGGCGGTGTATGAGATTGTCGAGAATAACGAAAGAGCTCTCGAACTAAGAGTCAGCGAGTGTCTATGGGCAAAGATCTTTTGCGATGCCGATGCTGCCCGAATCGGCTTTTCTTATATCTGCTTTGCGGACTATGCCACAGCGCAAGCTTTCAATCCCGGCATAGTGCTTCATCGCAGCAAGACTCTCATGCAGGGCGACGATCACTGTAATCATCGCTATGTGATGGAAACGTAAGTGATGATCCGGACAAGCACATTTAGAAACACAGTCCGACCATTCTTGACGGCCGTGCTCTGGAATGTGAGTTCATGGCTTCTCTTTCTGCTGTTACTTTTGGCTTTGTATATCACGTGGCTTCGCGATTATCAGATGAACTGGGGCGCAACGGATGTTGAAATCAGCAGACAGATGGCCGGCGACGAGCTGCATGAAAATCCCAATTTCAACGCCACCCGTGCCGTCACAATCAACGCCCCACCCGAGGAGATCTGGCCCTGGATCGTGCAAATCGGATACGGCCGGGCCGGCTTCTACAACTTCGATCAGCTGGACAATGGCGGCGTGCCCAGCGCCTGGCGCATCATTCCCGAACACCAGAACTTGAAGGTAGGCGATTTCATACCCGGCGGCGAATACAAGGGGGAACTGTTCAGTTTACTCCAGGTGACTGAGATGGAACCCGGAAAGTCCA
>CP070824.1:2495727-2514136 GCA_020344395.1 Candidatus Zixiibacteriota bacterium
TTATTCATGGCGTGCAGGACATAAAAGTGCCTGCATTTCAGGCACTTAGCGTTGATTTTCAATGACTTAGGAAAAAGTCAATTTGGTGGAGGTGGGGGGAATCGAACCCCCGTCCGAATATGATGTCAAGTCGCCATCTACGTGCGTAGTCGTTCTACAATTTCTCGCCCTGACAGCCGCCGAACGACAGGCCACCGGCAAGCCGGTTTGACCGGCAGGGCCAGTCTATATATTTAGGCTCTCCTTATAGACATCGAAGAACCGAGTCTCCTTTTCCGTCGCCGCAGCCCGACCCCGGAGACTGTGGTTCAGGTGCGACGGGCTAAGCCTTAATTAGGCAGCCATGGCAAAATTGAATTCGCCATTTGGTGGTTTGCCCGGTTTGTTAACGGGGCTCCAGACATCCCCGGCACGCCAACAACCCCTCACCATACCCGTCGAAACCTGGTCACCCCCAATCACATCTTGGAGGCCCTGGTTACCAGGGCGGAAAAGAGGCTGTGCCTCTCTTTTCAAAGAACCATAACCAATATAATCTATCGGCCGAAAACCTGCAATAACACTGTTGTAACGCAGAAAGAGACATCCGGTTTCAGCATTCAAGTGTTTCGTGCGGCCGGATCCGCTCCCTCCAGCATATATACCAGACTTCCTCCGACATTATTCGATCCGGAATTGGCCATGTCACTGCGGAGTAGACGGTTGCGCCCGGGCCTGAATCCACAAGAATGTGATGGACAATCCACCGCCGAGTCGGCATATTCGTCCATAATCAGTAATTTACTAACCCGAAAGGAAATCCGAATGTCAAACGGAAAGCCCCCGCATGGTACGTTCTGCTGGAACGAACTGATGAGCCGCAATTCTGCCGCGGCAGAGAAGTTCTATACCGAATTGATCGGCTGGAAAGCCGCCGACAGCGGCATGCCCGGCATGAAATACACTCTCTTTAAGACCGCGGATAACGACGTGGGCGGCATGATGGATATGCCCAAGGAGATCCCCGAGGAGGTCCCGTCGCACTGGATGTCCTATATCGCTGTTGATGATGTCGATGCCCTGGCCAAGAAGGTCGGTGATCTGGGAGGTGTGCTCATGCACGGCCCGCAGGATGTCCCCAGCGTGGGTCGCTTCTGTATCATCCAGGACCCCAGCGGCGGGGTGGTATCGCTGATTACCCTCACTGGCGGGGAATGAGCGACTGTTCGGTAGACAGAGTTGCTTTTTGGATTGTGGATAAAGGTGCTCGCCCCCCCTCACGGCTTCATGTAGCTGCCGGTGAAGTTGTTGTTTAGTAGATCGTTCAGCGTGCTGTGAATGGAGCGCGATTGGAAGCCAAGCTGTTCCCTGGCTTTTGCAGACGAGTACACCCAGTCAAAGTCTAGCAGCCTGACTATGTCCGGGTAAAACGACAGCTTGCTCCGACCAGTCAGCCTGGAGAATAACACCGACAGACGGGCCGCTCCGCTCAGAAGGGCTCTGGGCGGGCGCACCAGATGTGGCGATTTGCCCAGCACAGCCGACACCGCCAACACCAGGTCCCCAACCGAAATGTTATCACCGGTCAGCAGATAACGCTCACCCGGCTTCCCTTTTTGCAGAGCCGCAACAATGCCTGTCGCCACGTCTCGAATGTCGACCAGATTCACCCGCACCGGCACGACCGGAAAAAAAAGACGGTCGAACATCTTTGATGCTTTCCCCCGATCGTCACCGGTACGCGAGGGAGCGACGATGACCGACGGACTCACGATCACCAATTCTGTACCGGCCTCTTCAGCCGCCTTGCGCAACTCGGCCTCTGCGGCATGCTTGGTCATGATGTAGGGAATACTCAAATGGCCCAGATTAAACTTGTCCTGCTCGGTTATCAGGTCGCCCGTTCGGGTCTCTTCCATTCTGGCCCCACGCGGCAACGCCCCGAGCGCAGCCACGGTGGAGACATGCACAAATCTGCGGACTCCAGCCTCGGCCGCAGCACGAAAAAGTTCAACCGCGGCAACCGTATTCAAGGCGGTGAATTGAGTCAGGCGGTCTTTTCTGAAATTAACCCACGCTGCCGTGTGAATGATCGCGTCTATCCCTTCCACAAGACCATGAAGCTGTTCTCGGCTGCAGATGTCAGCAATCCGTTTCTCCAGACCCAGGCTATCGGCTAATGATGAATCCGAACTCCCACGCATATGGGCCATCGGCTTGGTGCCGGCCTTGCAGAGTTGATAAAGCAGTTGCTTCCCCAGCGATCCCGAGGCCCCCGTCACAAGTACTTTGCTGTTCTGCAACCCGGACAATTCACTCACCAGAATCTCAGGACCATCGTGACCATCGCCTTACCGCCCCTGCCCGCGCGAGAAATCGTCCAGGACCTCTATCAACCTGTCAACATCAGCCTCGTCATTGAAAAGATGAACAGAAACGCGAATTGAATTCTCACGATTGACCAGGATGATCTTCTGATCCAGGATGGCCCGATGCAGTTCAGCGACATGGTCACACGTGAAAGTGAAGATTGAAGAGCGGTGACCCGGCTCCATCGAACATGTGATGCGGTAGTACGGATTCGATCTGACGTACTCTGCCAGCCGGTCAATCAGTGCCCGATTGTGACGTTTGATATTGGCCACACCGAGATCTTTGAAGATCTGTACGGCCGCGTCCATCCCCAAGATGTTTAACACCGCATAATAACCCAGTTCAAAACGTTCCGCCGAATCGAAGTACGGTTTGTCATAGTGAAAGAGATCCTGGAATTTCATCTGCCAGTCGGCTCCCAGCCAGCTCATGAACGGAGGCGTGATACGATCGCGCACGTTATCGGACAGGTAGAAAAACCCGCAGCCCTGCGGCGAGAGCATCCATTTCTGACAACCGGACGCAAACACATCCACCCCGGCGTCACACACGTTGATCGGCTCAACACCCATGCCCTGGATCCCATCCACCACGAAGTAGATACCGTGCTTCTTACATATAGACGACACCTCTTCCAGATCAATCCTGTAGCCGTTGAAGAATTGCACCCAGGACAGGGCAAGCACGGCGGTTCTCCCGGTAATACCCCCCTTAAACGAGTCGATGTCAAAGTACCGGTTCGGTGCACTTATAAATTTGAGCTTCAATCCGCGCGCCTCGGCTGCGGCTCTCCATGTGTAGACAGCGGCAGGAAACTCGACTTCAGAGACGATGACTTCATCTCCTGCCTTAAGTGGGAGACCGAAGGCCGCAATGTTGAGCCCAAAACTGGTGTTCAGTCCGATACCGACCTGTTGCTTGCGGGCACCGATCAGATCGGCGAAATCCTGGCGAAGCGAATCCCTGACGGCAAAAGCATCGTGGGAGTCATCCTTTTCCGCCCGCACGCGCAGGTCAATATTGTCTTCGATTGCTTTTTGGACCGGAGTGCAAAACGGGCCATACGACGCGGAATTGAAATAAACTATCTTCTCCGTATGGGGAAAAAGTCGGCGCGCGGCTGCGAATCTCTCATCGCGGTCGATCTTCATTCAGGAACCTCAGAGGGAGTACAGATATCCGATGATAGCCATGCAACCGGCCAACTTCAGAAGATGTGAAAGGAGCGTGAACAACAGAAATGGCATGGGCAACTTCACTCTCACCGAAAGGCCCATTAATACCGGCGCGGCACCAAGGGTAAACGCAAACAGAGCCGCGGCCAGGCCGGCCTTGGCACCAGACAGCGGAATCAACAGGTAGAAGAAGCCGTACGTAATGGTCGGGATGGACACGAAAAAAACAGCCTCAATAAGGAAGTGAATGAACGACCACGTTAGTCCGGTTGACTCCAGTAACTCCGGCTTAATCCCTTCGGTCACTCTGAGCCGGTGCCCGACATACCTCAGGAGCACCGATATGATCAACAGATAAAGGCCGGAGGCCAGAACGCAATATACGAGCAATCTACTTGAAAGCATCAAAGCCAACCCTCTCTTATGTACCAATCATATGTTTCTTTCGCCCCCTGTGGAAACGGAATCTTCGAATCAAAGCCAAGTTCCTCACGGGCGCGATCAGTTGAGACCTCCCACGAAGCCAGCAACTCGTCTGACTTTTCGCGCGTCAGCATCGGTGTTGCGCCCACCATTTTGAACGCTGTCTCCGAGGCGCGGGCAATCAGCTTAAACAGCGGTGCCGGTATTACAGCCGGCAGAGCATATCGCCCGCACGCCTGTTGCAGGATATTGGACATCTCCTTGATCGTATACGATCGGTTCTCGGCAGTAAAGTATACCGACCCGCTCTCCAGTTCCCGGGTGGCGGCTGCAAATATCCCCGCACTGAGATCATCCGCATGAACGACTTGAGCACGTCGCGACAAATTCCCGATAAGCGGCTTGATTCGCATGTAAACAGATCTGAAAAAGGCAAACATCTCCTTATCGCCCGGACCGTACACAGCCGGCGGGCGCACGGCCACAACACTCAGCCGGTCGGCGTAAGACAACGCAATCCGCTCGCCGGCCGCTTTGGAGCGGCCATAAGTTGTCTTGGGGTTGGGTGGATCTGATTCGACAACCGGTCGTCCTTTCTCTGAAGGACCGGCCACAGCCACAGATGAGACAAGCACAACTCTCCTGACCGAGGGATTGTTCTGCAGGATAGCCTCGAACAGATTGGCCGTTCCTGCTTCATTTACTTCAAAGAACAACGCCGGCCGCTTTGCCTTAACCACCCCGGCGTTGTGAATGATATAGTCGACCTCCGAAACCATCGCGGGCAGGGATGAACTGTCCGTCACGTCACCGTATCGAATGGCCACCGGCAGGTCCCGGATAAGGGACATATCCGCGGTGCGGCGGATACCGGCAACCACGTCAAACCCTTCACCTGAGAACCTTCGACACAGGTGCGAGCCGACAAACCCGTTTGCCCCCGTGATCAGAACTGAAGGTTTACTATCCGACATCCCCCAAAGGTAGCTTATTAGACGGTCTCAAACAAGTAGCTACACTTCGTCGCCTGGCATTGGTACAGTCTTCACTGATCCGTGCCCGTTAAATCACCTCCGCCGAAAACTTGTATATCTCGGCGTGCCGGTCGCGGTAGCTGTTCTTAGGCAAACCGGCCTTAAGACATGTTTGTTCGAGGAAGGTGGTGCGATCCCAGTTATTCTCCGTCGCCACCTGCGGCAATAACAGCCCCGAGTGCATATCAAGCTTGATCATCAGGCCGTCGCGGCCGACTTCAATCTCCTCTAAGTCATGCACTTTTTCAAGGGGGGTCAGGATCGAAATATCCAGCTCGATTTTCGGAAATTCAACCGCCGTCAACGGGGGAAAGCGCGGGTCCTCAAACGCTGCCGCCACGGCCATATCCGCAACAATCTTGTACAGCGGTTCACGCGCAATGATCTGCCCGATGCAACCGCGGAGCTGACCATCGATCTTGAGCGTCACGAACGCCCCTGACTTGCGCTCGAACTTCTTGACCGGCATCGACTCATGCGGCAAATCCTGCAGCTTCGCCTCGATGGCGTCCCGTGCCATCTGCCTCAACTCCTGCTTGTCGGTATCCGTGAGGATCTTGTCCTCAGACGGTGCCGCCGCCCTCTCCCCGATGACCGATTTGACGGTCTTCGCCTGCTTGCCCGCTACAATAACTGCTGAGAGATAGCCAACTACCTCGTCAAAATCTCCCGTAACTGCGCCCGAAGTAGCATACTCCAGGAACTGCACCCGGTCGCCGCCGAGACGCTTCGCCGCCATCATGACCGAAGAGACCGGTCCGCCGCCACACGCTTCACCCTCACCGGAACTGAGAACCTTGCCCAGAGCCTCCGGATCGTACCTCTCAATGGCCTCTTGCACAGCAAAGTCCAGCTTGCGGGCCGTATCCTCAGAATGAAAATGAGATAGATCCGTCGAGGCAACCATCAGGGTATTAGTCCCCTGCAGAGCTGCGCCCAGGGTCTCACCGAGGCTTCGAATGGTTTCCTCTTCTTGGTCACCCATCACGATTGGAACGAGCTTGAATTTGCCGAGCACAATCTGAAGAAACGGAAGCTGCACTTCGAGGGCGTGTTCACCCCGGGTGGCCCCGGTGGCATGACCCATGTTCGAGGTGTAGACAGCCGTTGGGTTTATTGAGGCGATTTTCTCGGCAAGCTGACCATCTACTTCGACCAGACCCAGCGGCGTCTGATAGCCGGAGCCATCGAATACCGATGACCCCTTGAAGAACACCGTATGCGAGGGAGAGACCACCACCACCGAATCGTATTCCTCCCCCTCCAGCAGCTTGTAGGCCTTGGCCGCGACTTTTCCTGAATAAGGATAGCCGGCGTGCGGCGCAATCAGGCCAAGCGGCCGATTCTCAAGGCTGACCTTTTCAACCTCCGACATCATCCTTGCGATAGTCTTGGCCAGTTCAGCCGGCCCGGCCGGATAGAAACTTCCCGCCACCGCCGGCCTGCGCACATTTCCTCGGTCACTCTCTGCCATATCCGCCTCAATCCCACCAATTGTTTGTCGTACCAAGTGTATTATGTCGCAGCCGAAAAGTCAAACACTGTGCGCATACAGCCGGACACCGTAATCGTACGATTGATTCAAACAAACAGCGGCCGGACTCAACATCCGGCCGCTGTCACATTGGGCCTCCGCTGGTTTCGACAATAGTCAGGTAGTCGCCTCGGTTACCGGGGTAACCGGCACTTCTTTAGTCGGGCTGCCGTTCTTCGAGATACCCTCTACCATGGCCGAGAGCGCGCTGATGATACCGCTGGCTTCATAGGGCAGAAAGATCTTGTTGGCCTCCTTATCAGCCAGCCGAGGCAGCATCTCGAGATACTTCAGAGTAATCAGCTTATCATCCGGCTTGCCGTTATGAATAGCCGCAAAGACCTTCGCTATCGCCTCAGCCTCACCTTTAGCCACCGTCTCCTGCCGGTATTTCTCGGCATCGGCCTTCTTCTTGACCGCTTCGGCAAAACCTTCGGCCTCCAGTATCTGGGCCTGTCGCTGCCCCTCGGCCTTGGTAATGTCGGACTGCCGGGTTCCCTCGGCTTCGAGGATGATAGCCCGCTTGTCGCGCTCCGCTTTCATCTGGCGGCTCATGGCTTCCGTGATATCGGAGGGCGGGTCGATCCGCTGCAGTTCGATCCGGTTGACTTTAACACCCCACTTGTCCGTGGCCTGGTCCATGACATCCCGCAACTGCGCGTTAATCTCATCACGCGAGGACAGCACGGAATCCAGATCCATCTCGCCGATCACATTACGCAGATTGGTCTGAGCAAGCTTCGTGGCGGCCCTTATATAATTGGTGATCTCGTAACGCGACCGAAACGGATCGGTAACCTGGCAGTATATGATGCCATCCACCTCGACATTGACGTTGTCCCGCGTTATGACAAGCTGGGGCGGAACATCGATCACAACTTCCCGCATATCCACCTTGATCACTCTATCTGTAAGCGGGAAGATCATGTTCAAACCGGGCTCCAGTATCCGCTGGAATTTGCCCAGCCGTTCCACCAGTCCCCGTTCGAAGGGGCGGATGATGCGAATCGATGAAACCACAAGGGCAAATACAAGCACCCCAAAAAGCAACAGTAGAATTTGAACCGCATTCATCATCAGGTCCTTTCACTATCAGATTCTTCTTGCCTCTCCACCTTCACCCGAGTCCCGGTGACTGCCGTTATTATGACTTTCGTCTGCTCTTCGATACGCCGGTCGGCCTGAGCCGCCCAGACTTCACCTTCGTACCTGATCTGGCCGCCCTCGTCCGGATCAATGGCCCGAATGACCAGGGCTGTCTGACCGATCATGCGGTCAACGTTGGAAGCCTGGGGCACCGGCTTGGTGATTTTGGCTGCCAGCTTGCGGGTGAAGGGAAGCAGTATCAACGACACCACCAGGAAAATCGCTACCTGGCCCGTGTATCCTTCTGGTGAGAACTGGCCATAGATGCCGGCACAGGCTGCGCCAACGACAAAACATACAAATATGAGAGTGGGGGTGACCAGTTCTATTATCAGAAACACCACCGCCGCGGCCATCCAGATCCAGAACATCGTAGACATCGGGTCTCCTTTCACCCGGACGCACTCCGGGAACTCGACAATAGTACTTGCCTGGCGTGGATAAATTCAGTTATTGCTGCAGGTATTGGAAAGCACTGAGCTAACTGATTGTCAACAAAAAGGCTTCAGCGGGAATGTCACAAAGGTCAGGCAGAGCAGGATCACGGAAGATCTTTAACAAGTTCGCCTCAGTCTATGACCGCATGGGTCAGGACCACTTCTCGGTGGACATGGTCGATTACACCGAGACCTTATTACGGAGATTCAAAATCAAGCCCGATGACGGTCTCGATCTGTGCTGCGGCACCGGCACCGCCCTCAAACTGTTTGCGGATGCCGGCATCGCCATGACCGGCCTTGACCGGAGTGCCGCCATGCTGCGGCAGGCGCGAAATAAACTCCGGGGAAGAACAGTCAAACTGGTAAATCAGTCATTACCCCGATTTCGAATTGCCGACTCCCGCGGCAGGACTGTGCGATTCGACCTCGTAACCTGTTTTTACGACTCACTCAACTATCTCAGGAATGAGCGCGAACTGAAGGCGGCCTTCCGATCCGTACAAAGACACCTTCGGCCCGAAGGGTGGTTCATCTTCGACATGAACACACCCGAGGCGTTGAAGACTATCTGGGGCAGCGACACATACTGTGATGTCGGGAACAAACTTGCGTGGATATGGCGATCTGCCTACCACCGCCGATCAAAATCTTCAACGCTGGAGACAACATTCTTCGTAAAGTCAGGCCGCAACTGGAAACGCTTTGATGAAACCCACGTCGAGCATGCCTATTCGAACGGTGCCATAAGGCACCTGCTGCGTGAAACCGGTTTTCAGGTCAAAGGTTTCTACGATTGTCTCACGTTCGACAAACCGACGAAGAAGACCACGCGCATTTGTGTTGTCGCCAGACGGAAGGACCGCCGTCAGGTTTGATGGGGAACTGAACAAAACCGCGCTGCAACGCGTACATTACACAAAGGAGATGACACCATGATGCCGTACAGCTACTTAGCCAGGTTTTACGATTCCATGTACCCCGACACCTTTTCAGTAAGGATGGTCGCTTACACTCTGCGGATATTGAAGAAGTTTAATTTCGAAGCGAAGACGGCGCTGGATGTGTGCTGCGGCACGGGAACGGCCCTGCGGGAGCTAACGGCTGGAGGCCTGAAAGCTGATGGTCTGGATCGCAGCCCTGCCATGCTGTCCGCGGCCCGTAAAAAACTGCGCGGTAGAAAAGTCACCCTGTATCGGCAGGCGCTGCCTCGATTCGAGATCGCGCAAAGAAAGGGGTCGGGCAGTAAGCGGCCGAAGCAGTATGACTTGATCACCAGCTACTTTGATTCGCTCAATTACCTGCTGACAGAGCGAGACCTCAAAGCAGCCTTTCGTTCCATTTACCGTCATCTTATCCCGGGTGGCTGGTTTGTGTTCGATATGAATACCGTTGAGATGTTCAAGATACTCTGGAATGAACAACCCTGGGTAGGAATTCGGGATAAGCAGATATGGGTTATGCGTTCCGAATTTCTGAAAGCCAGGTCCATGACAAGGTTAAGTGGTACCTTCCTTGAAAAACAGGGCCGCACCTGGCAGAGATACGACGAAACGCATTACGAGCGTGCTTACCCAAACCCGCGAATCAGGTCGATGCTCCGCGAAACAGGTTTTCAGGTAAAGGGATTCTATCATTGTTTGTCATTTGATCCAGTCTCCCGTTCCAGCAGAAAGTTCTGCGCCGCCGCCAGAAAACCGAACCGATGACGATCATTCTGCCCGTGTGTCAAATTAAGCCAGCGATCATTATTGCCCCGCACCGCAAATAAAATGGTAAACCGGCCCCGCAATCCTAAAACTCACCCCATACCGTGTCCAGGTTTGATTCCGGGAGCTTGAGGAAATCCTCCCAGCGGGTACGATAAAAATGCCGGTTTTTCACATACACCAGCAACTGCTTGAAGGTCTTGACCGGCATGGCTGAACTCAAGACGCCGATCGGTCGACCATCCGTGTCGAAAAAATAATAGGCTGGAATCTCACGCATATTCAGCAGGTTGAAAAACTCCTGGTAGTGATAGAGCTTGCCCTGGATGGTCACCGGCAAATCGAGATCTACATTGATATTAACATTGATGTAGTTCTCATTCAGGTGCCTGGCGATTTCCGGACGGGCGAATACGAGGCTGTCCATGTGCTCACACCACTCGCAAGCATTCTGACTGACATAAAGAAAGACAGGGCGTTGGCACCGGGGAAAGGTAGGCTGGACCTCAGCAAAGTCCGTCCAGACCAGGTCCACGGGTTCAACCTGTTTTTTGGTGCACCCCAACAGGCCCAACACGAGAACAGCAATAAGTAATGAGCACAGCGCCGAACTGCCCACCAATGCTTGCGACCGCAAGCGTCTCAACTCGCTCATGTAAACCCACCGGATGGACATGAGGACTGTCCGCATGCGTTGGCCGCCGCAGGTGACGGCACCGAGGCGGCAAACAGGGAAAGCAGGCGGCTGGTCTTCCGCGATGAACAGTTGGGGCACATCACCTGGTAGTCATCGGCCCCGGTTAGTTCCTCGAACTTGTGACCGCAGTCGTCACATCTGAAATCAAATAGTGGCATTCCAATTCCTTACTCGTGCAGGGACATGACCGCCCCAAGTGCGCCGCCGATGAACGTGGTCACGATCGGCGAGCACATAAGCGGTCAGGTCGACCCGAAGTGAGAATACACAATTGCCAAGCCGAAACCAAGCCCCCCGCCGACAATAGTGAACAGTATATTCCTGCGCCTTTGTTTTATCCAGTATATCACTTTGCTATACCGATTCCTGCATAATCTTCCGGAGTGTCTTTTCTACTTCAGCCGCCAGCGATTCCAGCCCCGCCTCCGGCAGCATCTCGGCGATCATGGACGGACGATTCAGCTTGACCACGGTCTTGCCTGAATCTTCATATACCGAATATCGGCAGGGCATGAACATAGATACATCAGCATCCAGATTGAGCGCCTGGTGGGCAAATACACCGTTGCAGACCTCAATGATCTTCAGGGGGCCTCGTTCGAGCCCTTTCTCCGCCAGTGTCTTCTGGACATCGTGAACCGCCAGCACCCTGAAACCATTCTGAGGTGCGCCGGTTTCTATGTTGCTGACTACCTCGCCGAAACTCTTTTCGGACTTCAACTCATAAACAAACTCTTTACCCATGACCCTCTCCTATTCGTTAACCACCTCGTAACTGGTCACAACCTTTGCCTCGTTCTGAACCGTCTGGCTGACCACACAGTACTTGCTCTCCGAAAGCTCAATCGCTTTGGCCAGTTTGGCCGGGTCCAGGTTCTTTCCCCGGGCGATGTACTTCATCTCAATAGTATGAAACGGCTTGGGGTACTTTTCGTTCTGGTGAGCGGTCAGTTCGATCTCCAGCGAAGTCAAATCCTGCCGCTGCTTTTCCAGTATGCGAACTACATCTATGCCCGTGCATCCGGCCATTCCGTAGAGCAACAGTTCCGTCGGCTTGAATCCTGCCTCCGTGCCACCCGCCTTCACGGCGCCGTCTGTTACAATCTGATGTCCAAAGGCCGACATCCCTTCGAATTTCATCCCCCCCGTCCATTTCATCTTCGCCGTCATCATTCCAATAACACCTCGCTGAGGCACAACCTCTTCTATTCACAACCGTCCTGCGACATCCTGATCAATAACAATTATAGGCCTGTCAGGTTCAACTTTCCAGCGAAATAGTCGACCAGCCCATACAGTTATGGAGTCTCACAGGGCATTGAGCCGGCTTTCAAGATCAGCCGGCGTGCCGACCGGCAGCCCGCAGACAGAATTGCGACACACATAAGCCAGCACCTGCCCTTCAATCGGATCTCGTCCTTTGAATAGCGGCAAGTCGCTGTCCCCGGAGACATTCACCGCAACAATCTTATTCGGAAGGTATCTCTTATTAATCACCTCCAGCATTCGGTCTCGGTCAGGCCCGCCCCCTGTCAGTGCAATCTCAATCTTCTCGCTGGTAATATGGTCCAGTGCCAGAAGGGCAGAAGCCATGTTGGATGGGTTACGCTGAAGCAGTCCTGATACGGCCCGAAGGCCCTCAGTCGCAGCCTGTTCATACCTGCTCTCTCCCGTGATGCGACTCAGTTTCAGCAGAGCCAACATCAGCATTGAACCGGGTGACGGCAGGGCGCCGTCGGTCTCCTCCTGCGGCCTGATGATCAGATCATTTTGCCCCTCATCACGAAGATAGAAGCGGCCGTATTCATCCTGAAAAGCGCTCAGCGCGGTGTCCGCCAGCTCGCACGCCATCTCCAGCCACCCCTTGCCCGCATCACTGTAGTCTATCTGGTAAAGATCAATCAGACCACCAAGGTAAAATGCGTAGTCCTCCAGGAACAGGCCCTTCGAATGTTTACCATCTCGATACGCGTGTATCAGTCGGCCGTTGTTGAACAGTACGGCCCGCACAAATCCGGCATTATCTAAGGCGGCCTGACGGTACCGTTCATCGCCGGTAACCTGATAGCCGCGGCACAGCGCGGAGAGCATGAGACCGTTCCATGATGTGAGAATCTTATCATCGGTATGCGGTCGGATTCTACTGGCCCGCGCTTCGAGCAGTTTCGCTCGACAATCGGCCAGGTATTGGTCAAAATCAGAACGGTCTGATTCAGCTCTCACGGTTGAGGATGCGGCTGTAACATGGAGGATGTTCCTGCTCTCGAAATCTCCCTGAGCCGTCACATTGTAGTATTTGACGAAGTCGCCGGCTTCCTCCCCCAGGGTCGATAGTATTTCTGATGCATCCCAGAGATAGAACCTACCTTCCTCTCCCTCGCTGTCAGCATCCAGCGCCGAATAGAAACCGCCTTTGTCATGCCGCATCTCCCGCAGCACAAAGTCGAGCGTCTGACGCACCGTCTCGACGAATCTCTCCTCGCCCGTTGCCTGATAAGCCTCGGCGTAGGCTAAAGTCAGCAGCGCGTTGTCATAAAGCATCTTCTCGAAATGAGGTACCAGCCACCGCTCGTCCGTAGAATAACGCGCGAACCCCCCGCCAAGGTGGTCCCTGATGCCTCCGTCGGCCATTGCCTTTAGCGTTTTCGTGACCGCCTGCAAATAGGAATCATCTCCATTCGAACGGTAATGCCTCAACAATAACATCAAATCGGTTGCATGCGGAAACTTCGGCGCCGGTCCGAAACCGCCGTTGCGGTGGTCGAAATTCAACATCAGTTGCTCGGCGCCTCGGGCAATCATTGACGGTTGCAGTGTTTCCCGCGGCAGGCTTGCGCTCAGTCGTTGATTAACCTCGGTGAAGATCGACTCGGCTGATTCCATCACCTTCTGACTACCCTGGCGGTATATTCTCGCCAACTCGGTGATCAAACGCCGGAAGCCCGGTCGGCCGTACCCGTTCTCAGGCGGGAAATATGTGCCGGCATAAAACGGCTTCAGGTCAGGGGTGAGAAACACCGACATCGGCCATCCACCCGAGCCGGTCATCATAGTAGTAAAAGTCATATATATATCGTCAAGATCCGGACGCTGCTCACGGTCAACTTTGATGCTGACAAAGTTGGCGTTCAGGATGGCGGCAATCTCCTCGTTCTCAAACGACTCCCTCTCCATTACGTGGCACCAGTGGCAGGCGGAATAGCCGATCGACAAAAAGATCGGCCGGTCTAATTCACGGGCTCTCGATAGCGCTTCCGGACCCCATGGATACCAGTCCACAGGATTGTGGGCATGGGACAACAGATAGGGTGAGTTCTCATCGATCAGATGGTTGGTGTCTCTACTTTCAGCGACAGCAATCTCAGGCATATCAGTTTCTCCTCTGGTACCGCAGGATATCGGACTCACTGCGGTCAACCAGATCATGGCGAAGGCCATTCGGCACATCGGATTTCCTACAGCCGCAGTTCTTTTTATTCGCTCTGCGTCGGGGCTCAGATCTCTGACTATGTAGACCTATAACAACCTGACCCGGGAAAGGTTTACTGAATCTGTCAGGATGAGATCAGGATCAATCGACCCTGGTCGACCCAATTAGAAAGGCGGAAAGCTGCAAATTGAGAAATGTGATTGTGCGGTTGTCATCGGAGACGTGGCTGAAGTCGTGGATCCGACTAATACCTGATTCAAGGCTGATGAAGACATGGTTTCTTATGAAACTGCGGAAACCGGCAGCTACGGTAGCGGTCTTCTCGACCGTTCCGGTCGGGAATGGTTCAGTGTAATCCCCTGTGACCTGTGTCCACGGCGCCGTCCATTCAGCCCCGACTCTTCCTTCTCCCTGGCGGTAGTACTCGAACTGCAGGTCCGTCGCTGTGAAATCACCCAGCCAGCGAATCAGGCATAATGACAGAAGGTCATAGTCATTGCCCGGCGCCGAGCCGATCAGTCGTCCGTTGTTGATGTAGCGATTCCTTGGCAGCATCTGGTTAAAGGTCCAGTTGGTTACCCGGGAGTATTCAGCTTTTAGATCGAGCCACTCCGCCAGGTCGGCGGCGTACATGCCAAGAACAAGGCCGTATTCATCCGGCTCCTGGTCCCCCTGGGTTTTGTTGTCGACCTGGATATCATCGACAAGAAGCTGACCGTACAATTTTAAGCCGCTCTTCGGCTTCACTTCAAAGTCAAGACCGATCATGATGTTGTCGTTGGTCCCCTCATTCAACTGCGTTCCATGATAAAACAACAACGGATTGAGATAGAACAAATCGATCTGTCGCCCGGGACCGCCAAATACAACCGTCTCAAAAACACCAAGGCGCAAACGCGCACCAAAATGATAATCAAAGCGGTGGGCTGCGAGATACCGATTCTCATACTGGGCAACCGAATCTATGTCCGGACTCAAGCCATCCAGCCGCGCCAGCCGGTAAGACACGGCCAGCTTTCCCCAGCGAAATGTATAGCCGAACCCGTCCATATACTGGCTGCCCGAGAAGATCAGTGAATTACGGATTCCCCAGAAGGAAGCAAACCGACCGAATGTCAGGTTGATCTTACCCCCCTGCAGGTGGGCAAATGCTTGTTGCACGTCGCCAGCCAGCCCACGCCATCTTTTTCCGTGATAGCCTTCGTCCTCGGCCAACTCCTCATCAAGCACGAACGAACCATAAAGAAACAGGTTCTCCACTGGCTCTCCGGTCAGCCCGGCGCGAAGTTGCTCGTACCCGACCGCGCGCGTCCGTTCGGCGGCCCGGAAATCTTCTCTGGTAAATGCAAAAAGTCCGATCTCAGAGGGCGAGTCAGCCTCGAACCTCTCCAGCGGTCCAAACACGAAAGGTGCATGGTCAAACCTGTAAGGTCCGATCTGGTAATCATACTGATCCAGGCTCAGAACACCTATGCGTTCGAGTCGATCATACACAAGGCTGTGTTCGGGCGGCCCGAGCGGCAACACACCGGCCATACTCGGAAACGAAAGCAGGCCCAGTATGAGGGGAATCTTCAAGAGAGGAGAATTCATTGCGGCTCCCGATGCCCTGATCGGCCGGACCATCCGATGACCAGCGTCCGTCTTCAGCCCCGGCTAGACACCGGTGCCCTTGAGAACGGCCGGGACGGTCTTGGCTATTATCTTCGCATCCAGCCAGAGTGACCAGTTATCGATGTATTCCAGATCAAGGCGCATCCAGTCTTCAAAACCGATTTCGTTGCGCCCGTTTACCTGCCACAGGCAGGTCACACCCGGCTTAACCGAAAGCCTCCGGTGTTGCCATGGCATGTAGCTGGTTACTTCCTTGGGCAGGGGCGGTCGCGGTCCCACCAGGGACATTTCCCCCTTCAGGACGTTAACCAACTGCGGCAGCTCATCGATGGAATACTTGCGGAGAAATTGCCCGACCCGGGTGATTCTGGGATCCCGGCGAATTTTGAACACGGGGCCGGACATCTCATTGTGCTCCGTCAATTCAGCCTTCTTTGACTCGGCGTCGACACACATCGTCCTGAATTTCAGGAGTTGAAAGGTTCGGCCATTAACACCGGTCCGCGTCTGCCTGAAAATCAGCGGACCCTTGCTCTCCAGCTTAATGCAGAGAGCTGCGACAGCCATGATCGGCGAGACCAATACCAGGCTGATCAGCGCCCCAAGTCTGTCTATCACACTCTTGACAAAAAGCGCCGGTCTGTTTTCCGGCTCCGAGCGATAAACAAGGGCAGGCATACCGTTGACGAACGAAGGCCTGATACGGGATACGGTCGGATAGTATACATTGGGCATGACGAATACCGGCACGCCCATCCGCTCGGCCGTATCAAAGAGCGACCTCGATCGCGTCATGTCCTCGGGATCCACGGCCACAAAGACCGCATCGACCTGACTACCGGCGATGATCGCCTCCAATCGATGGGGATGCCCCAGCAGAGGCGCATCGCGATACCGCCACATCCCGTCCCGTCGGTAATCAAGGAAGCCTACCAGTTTGGTGTCCATATCAGGCGACTCCAGAACCATATCAGCCACCCGTTGGGCATGCTTTCCGGTGCCTAGAATAACCGCGCGCCGGGCAAATGAACCCGCATCCAGTTCATAAACTTCGGCCGACAGAATTCTCACAATCCAGCGGGCATATGGTAACAAAGCAATCTGAACCAGCAGGTTGATATTCACAAAGGTCAGGACGCCCTGCAGGCTTATGGGCCAGGACATTAAAAAGCAGGCGGCCAGAAACGCTACTGACATCTGTAGTTCGTCCGCAAATACCCACCAGATCCGTTTGCGGATGCGGTACTTCATGAGAACCGGCGCCGGTCCCCGCGTAAGATAATAAAAGACTCTTATGATCAACAATCCGGCTGTGGCCTGTAATGTCCAGCCGCCGGAATAATGGTTCACCGACATGGCCACCCACAGAGCCGCCAGAGAGAACACAGCCGTACCGATCTGACCTGCGCTTGCAAGAAGTACCCGTCGAACCGGCCGGGAGATCGTTTGAAAAAGCTTGCCCCAGATTCTCAAAACTAACCCTGCGACCCTGGATTCACCGTCCCGCCGTCCGCCGATCAATACCCCGGCTGGAGCTTCCGCAAATCTTGTCGATGAGGTGCTCGACCGTTCTCTCCAAGTCTGCTCCTGATTAGACCATGGTACCCGGTAGGTCTCGTCCGGTCCCGACTCTTTTGACGTAATATCGGCTGGGCCGCGACCGGCCTTTACAGGCAGTACCGGGATTTCAAATGAGCGTTTGCGAGAGTCTTGTGATGCGTCCATTTGTCGCAGCATCCGTGCTTTTCTTGCTGACATCCCTGATCACCCGAACTCTCAAATCTGGCGGAGGCATCGGGGGGGCCAGGATGTTTCCCTTGTTTCCGGCCAATAACGGATATCACATTCTCCGAGGCCAGTGTTTTTTTCCGACCTTACAGGAGTCAAACAGCCAAAGTGGTTTCCTCGCTGGCCACGGGCGAACGGACCATTCTTATGGCCCTCTTATCACGCACAGAAATCCTGTGATAATTCGCAGGCATTGACCTTATGGCCTGTATGAACCGATCATTTGAAAATTCCGACTTGACAACGTACCGGACGTAGTTCTTGAGTCCCGGGTACCCGTCAATGTTCTCAACCGGCACCTTATGACTGACCATATAATTGCAGAAGCGCTTGGTATCGCCTACGCGTAGCAGCAGGAAGTCCGCCGGGGCCAGACGAGTTTGGATACCTAACTGGGCCAGAATCTTCGATAGGCGCAGTGATTCCTCGTGAATCATTGTCAGGCGTTGACCCTGTGCAGCTTCATTGGCCAGTGCGCTGGTGATAATCTTCGCCAATGTGGATGACATCCTTTGCCAGTATTGTGCACCACGCAATTTCTCCATGATCTGCGGCGAAGCGGCGATGAACCCCGACTCCGAGCCGATATTGAAGCCCGCTGTGAACGACCTGACAACGGCCAGGTTAGGAAACTCATTGAGCAAAGGAATTCCGGTGATACCGAGAAAGTCAAAGTAGTGCTCGTCCAGGATCATCAGGCCGCGCGGCACCGCCCGGGCTAATTGATTCAGTTCCTCAAACGTGAACCCGGCCCCGGTGATGCGATTAGGATTGGCGACATAGATGATCTCCGCCTCTCCGGTAATGCCGCTGACCAGCATACCGGGATCGGCTGCGAACGGAGAAGCTCCAAGGAACTCCGTCGGCTCAAGATCAGCCCTGTCAATGGCAATTTCAATGTCAGGAGATGCGTGCCCGGCCACCATGACCTTGCCCGACGAGTTATCAGCCAGTTTGAATAACGCAGTCATGGCCTCGGTCGCATCTCGAAACATCAAAAGTTGGGCATCGGTTACGGTCATGCGACGAGCCACCCGTTCGGTCAGATTCTTGATGTTGTGGTCGGCTTC
>CP070824.1:2514236-2530920 GCA_020344395.1 Candidatus Zixiibacteriota bacterium
TACAGAAGCAAGGAGGCAGGCATGCGAAGGGTAGCCGGGGCGAGTCGTGGTCAACTGGCGCTGCAGTTTTTTGGAGAGGCAGGATTACTGACCGGTATTTCTTTGCTGTTGTCTTGCCTGATCGCTGAACTGTTGCTCCCCCTGGTAAATGATATTGCGGGGCTAAGACTCACCCTGGGAACTCTGGCCGATCCGCTGATGCTCGTCGGTGTGGTCGGGTTCGGTCTGGTTGTGAGTCTTATCTCGGGCAGCTATCCTTCGGTCATATTCTCCAGGATCAGACCCGTATCAGTACTTAGAGGTGACATGACCGCTGGAGCGAAAGGCGTGGCCATGAGAAGGATCCTCGTCGTTGGACAGTCTGCTGCATCAGTACTGCTGATCCTCGCGACGATGACCATCTTCGGTCAGCTTGACCATATGAAAAACCGACCTCTTGGATTTGATGCGGAACAGAAACTCATACTGCCAATACCGGAACACGTGTCAATCGCTGACAACTATGAAGCATTGAAGAATGAGTTCATGAGCCATCCGACGATTATGGGAGCTTCTGCGCTGTCATTGACACCCGGTCGAATGTACAAAATCCATGGCTTCAACGTACCGGATGCGGCCGAGGCTAGGCAACACCTTTACCATGCTCAAGTGGATCACGATTTCATTTCCCAATACAAGATCGAACTGATTGCCGGCAGGAACTTCAGCCGCGAGATAGGCGCAGACTTCTTGGAGGCGGGAATCATTAACGAAGCGGCAGTGAGGAAGTTCGGATGGAACTCTCCGGATTCCGCAATCGGCAAGACTGTCCTGGGGCCCAGTGATAACAGAATGACCATTATAGGGGTCATGAAAGACTTTCACTTCCAGGGGCTTCAGAGTGCCATCAAACCGCTGTACATAGATCTGGACCCGCAGCGGTTCCAAAACATAAGTTTGACGCTAAACACTGCCGGCATCGCAGAAACTCTCGGCTTTGTTGAAAGGAAATGGCAGCAACTTTTCCCGTCCAGTCCGTTTGAGTACTACTTTCTCGACGCTGACTTCGATCGCCATTACCGGTCCGAAGAAAGAGTGGGCGGGATTGTCGGAAGCTTTGGCCTGCTTGGTATAGCGGTAGCATGCCTTGGTCTCTTCGGTCTGGCTGCGTTCATGGCCGAACAGCGCACCAAAGAGATCGGGATCCGCAAGGTGCTGGGTTCGTCGGTGCTTGGGATTATACAGCTGTTAATAAAGGAGTTCGTAGTACTGGTGGCGATAGCCAATGTCATCGCCTGGCCGATCGCATATTACGTAATGAATCGTTGGCTGCAAGATTTCGCCTACCGCATCGAATTGGGAATAGGCACGTTTGTTCTGGCGGGTCTTGCAGCCATGCTCATTGCCTTGTTGACTTTCAGTTATCAGGCCATCAGAGCGGCCCGGGCCAACCCGGTGGAGGCGTTGAAGTATGAATAGCAACCACTTACAGCATGGGATCACGGCAGGAATATGACACCATGCTAAAGAACTACCTGATTACTGTGTTCAGAAACCTCGTCCGCCATAAGGGGTATTCATTCATAAACATTGGCGGTCTGGCGGTAGGTATGGCTGCCTGCATCCTGATAATGGCCTGGGTGGTCTTCGAGTTGAGTTATGATCGTTTCCATGAGAACGCAGATCGACTGCACCGGGTAGTCATGGACATCGAGCGCCCCGATGAGTCCTATAGTATTGCCGTCACGCCGGTGCCACTGGCACCGGCGCTTGAAAATGAGTTCATGAGTATCGAGAGGTCCTGCCGAGTTCAGTTGTATAGCAGCAGGGTCGTCAGGCGAGGTCACGATGAGTTCCCCGGAATAGACGTCGCTTACGCCGACGGCAGCTTTTTTAAGTTGTTCACATTTCCTATGGTTCAGGGAGACCCCCCTACGGCGCTGGCCGATCCGTCATCCGTCGTTATTACCGAATCAATGAGTGCGAGGCTCTTCGGCGGCGACAACCCGGTTGGCCGCGTTCTTAATATCCAGAAACGTGACTTCGTTGTAACCGGAGTATTGAAGGATCCTCCGCAAAACTCTCACCTGGTGTTTGACTGCTTGCTTCCGATCACGGCATGGCCGGGCTGGGCAGGGGAACGGGACAGTTGGGCCATATGTGGGCTGTTCACTTACGTTCAGTTGGCGGATGGCACCTCCGGCTCCGAGGTTGCTGAGAGGATTGCCGATCTTCGAACCAGGTACATGTCCGGTGGCGGTAACAGCCGCCTGGATCTTCAGCCCATAACTCGGATTCACCTTCATCGTGACTATTCGGATCATGTGAAAGGTCATGGGGACATAAAGAACGTCTACTTGTTTGCCGGCATGGCTTGCTTCATTCTCCTGATTGCCATTTTTAACTATATGAATCTCTCTACAGCCCGGGCGGCCGACCGTACAAGAGAGGTCGGCATACGCAGGCTTGTTGGTGCCCAGAGAGCCTCACTTTTATTCCGGTTCTATGCTGAGTCGATCACGCTGTCGTTTGTAGCTCTGGGCGTGGCCATTGTGATGGTCGAATGCGCCCTGCCCGCTGTCTCGGAGTGGACGGGCAAGCCCCTCAGCCTGGCCGGCCATGGTATCAGTACATTAATACTGGCACTCGGGGCGATCGCGTTATTCACAGGGCTTGCTTCCGGCAGTTATCCGGCCCTCGTTCTGTCGTCCGTCAGCCCCATGCGAGCGGTTGGCGGGATTTTGTCTCGCGGAAAAGGAGGGGCCTTCTTTCGACGGGTTCTGGTCACGTGTCAGTTTGCCGTGGTCATCGTAGCTATGATCGGCGCAATTGTCATCGCGGGGCAACTGGAATATGTCCAGCGGACACCACTTGGGTTCACTGCTGACCACTTCCTCTATGCCGGAATCGACGGCGAGGCCAGAAAGCACTTTGAGACAATGAGAGCGGAACTTCTTCGCAGCGATGACATTTCAGGTGTTACGGCCGGCTCAATGCCGATGACTGCGGCCGCATCGACGATACGGTGGGACTGGGAGGGCAAGAATCCGGACGACTATGTGCCGGTTCATCCAATGTTTGTGGACTACCAGTATGCCGAAGTGTTGGGACTTGAGATCCTTAGGGGCCGGGATTTTACGGAGAGAGACGGAGCCGGCTCCGAGGATGTCATGCTGGTAAACGAGGCAGCCGTCAAAGTGATGGGGTTTCAGGATCCAATTGGCAAGCGGGTGACGTACAGCGGTCATGGAGCCAGCGGCAGGGATGGCCGGATCATCGGAGTCGTGAAAGACTTTCACTATGGCTCACTTCACAGCCAGATCAGTCCGACTTTATTGATGCTCAACCGGGATGCCATGAGATATCTGGGTATCAGGACCAGCCCTGACGGAGAGGAAAGAGCTCTGGCGGCATTGAAAACGACATGGCGCAGACTTGGTATCGAAACTTCCCTGACCTACGTCTTCATGGACGACATGCTGGCGAGTTCCTACTATTCGGACGAGAGATTGGGTGTCATCTACCGGCTGTTTGTTGTCGTGGCCACATTTGTACTGTGTCTGGGGCTCTTTGGCATGGGGTCATACTCGGCCGAATGTCGGCGCAAAGAAATAAGTATCCGCAAAGTGCTGGGGGCGACCGTGTCGGGTATTGTACAGTTATTGTCCAGGGAATTCCTTATACTGGCGGCGATAGCCAACGCCGTCGCCTGGCCAATCGCATATTACGCGATGAATCGCTGGCTGCAGGATTTCGCCTACCGCATCGAATTGGGAATTGGCACGTTTGTTTTGGCGGGTCTTGCAGCTATGCTCATCGCCTTGCTCACCGTGAGTTACCAGGCCATTAGAGCCGCCTGGGCCAACCCGGTGGAGGCGCTGAAGTATGAATAGAAGCTGCAGACAGCCGGGGGAGGGGCACGGAGCGTGACACGGTGCTGAAGAACTATTTGAAGGTCGCTCTTAGAAACCTCATCAGGCACAAGGGGTATTCGTTCATTAACGTCTTCGGACTTGCCGTAAGCCTGGCATCTTGTGTAATCATCGCGATGTGGGTGCAGAAAGAATTGAGTTTCGACCGCTTTCATGAACACCAGCAGAATATCTACAGGATTATCAAAGGCATCAGAGCCCAGGAGGGGGCTGAGGCGGACTACTTCGCAAGAGCCCCGTTCCCGGTTGCTGAGGCTCTTCGAAGTCAATTTCCAGAAATACTGACCGTGAGGTTTTTTCAGCTCTGGAACCAGACACCGCTGATTTCATATGAGGAGAACCGCTTTTACGAAGATCGGTTCTTCTTCGTCGATTCAACCGTGTTTGCGGTGTTTTCATTCGGTCTTCAAGAGGGGGATCCAGCTACAGCACTGACAAGACCTTATAGTGTTGTTTTGACGCAAGCCACGGCAAGCAAGTACTTCGGGAACGAGGACCCGATAGGGAAGACGATCACTTTGGAGGAGAAACTCGACTATACTGTCACGGGGGTACTTGAGGAGATTCCTGCGAACAGCCACATTCACTTTGATTTTCTTGCTGCTATGGCAGACATGGAGACTGTCTTCAGCACCGTCGGTACTCCGACCGCCTGGTTGCAGAGTTGGTACTGGACTGCCTGCCCCACCTATGTTTTGTTGCCTGACAACGTGAGTGCGATATCCGTCAATAACCAACTGCCCGGCTTCGTAGACCGGTTCTTCCCGGAGCGGTTCAGGGGCAAGACATGTCTATCGCTGCAGGCCCTTGCAGATATTCACCTTTACTCTCACCTCGGTGCGGAGATTGAAAAGAATGGTGATGTGTTCTACGTGTACGTATTCTCGGCGGCCGGCCTGCTAATCTTGTTCATCGCCTGTGTGAACTTTGTAAACCTGTCCGTGGCCAAAGCGATGTCGCGTGCCAAGGAGGTTGGCCTACGGTGGGTCTGTGGAGGACACCGCGGGCAACTTATTAATCAGTTCCTGCTGGAATCAAGCGTCATGAGCTCGACGGCTATGGTTATTGCGGTGGTTCTTCTCGAACTGTGTCTGCCGGTGCTGAACAGACATCTGTTGACGGGACTAAGTCCGGCAATCCTCGGGAACTGGTATTTCTGCCTTGGGTTTGTATTCGCGGTGTTTGTGATTGGGCTCATGGCGGGTAGCTATCCGGCGTTTGTTCTTTCTGGTTTTCGGCCCGGGACCGTCTTGAGACGCACAACTACATGTGGCAGCAGGCAACGGTCACGATTGAGACGTGTGCTTATCGTACTGCAGTTTACGGTATCGATCGTTCTCGGAGTGAGCGCCCTGACCATCCACAGTCAGCTTGACTTCATGCAGAACAAAGAACTTGGCTTCACAACGGAACACATAATCGGCATGTTGCTGGCAGGTACGGATCTTCGACAGGATGTCGGGCACCGTGGCGACGCATTCAGGAATCGCTTGTTGCAGCATGCGGATGTGTCACATGTAACCTTCACGTCAGTTACCCCCGGGGTGAAGCGGAACGTCGTTCCTTTCGACCGGGGACAGGGATCGAACGAAAGGATCGATCTGCCGACTATTTTTGTGGATTACGATTTTCTTGAGACATTTGGGCTTGACGTGACTGAAGGAAGGCCGTTTTCCAAGGACCGGCCGGCGGATTCAGGGAGTTCGTTTATTCTTAATGAGATAGCGGTGCGCACGCTGGGGTGGGACGAGGCAGTCGGAAAACCGCTCCGATTTTATGGTGCTGATTCCGCCGGGCAGGTGATAGGTGTAGTTGAAGATTTCAACTATGAGTCTCTGCACAAGCCTGTCGGTCCTCTCGTGCTGGCCCTCAACGCGGGGTGGTATGACCAGGTCTTTGTTCGGATGCAGCCACCGGGTGTTCGCTCGGCAGTGCAGCATGTGATGGCTGCGTGGGCAGAGTTCGTTCCAAGCCGCCCACTTGAATTCACTTATCTGGATGACGAATTGAGCGCTCAGTACAGATTTGAAGAATCCGTTGACGACGTGATGGTCTTGTTCACCGGTTTGGCTATCTTCATCGCCTGTCTGGGCCTGCTCGGCTTGGCGGCTTTCTCGGCCGAGCAGCGGACCAAGGAGATCGGCATCCGCAAAGTGCTGGGCTCTTCGGTGACCGGGATAGTTCGGCTGTTGACGGGAGAGTTCGTGGTACTGGTGGCGATAGCCAATGTTATCGCCTGGCCTGTCACATATTACGTGATGAACCTCTGGCTGCAGGATTTTGCTTATCGCATCGAATTGGGAATAGGCACGTTTGTTTTGGCGGGTCTTGCAGCTATGCTCATCGCCTTGCTCACCGTGAGTTACCAGGCCATTAGAGCCGCCCGGGCCAATCCGGTGGAGGCGTTGAAGTATGAATAAACTCTTGATTGCATTGATTGAACGAACCAAACAGACCTGGATAAACCTGGGAGATTGATAGATGATAGAGCTTCGCAACATAGCAAAATACTACCGAACAGGTTCCGTAAACACGTATGTGCTGCGGCGTATTACTCTTGATATTCGGGAAGGTGAGTTCATATCGATAATGGGCCCGTCCGGGGCCGGCAAATCGACCCTGCTGAATATCGTTGGCATGCTGGATGATGCTTCTGAGGGTGAATATAGTTTTCTGGGAGAACCTGTACATCAACTCAATGAGAAGAAGCGCGCTTCCCTTTACAAGGAACATATGGGCTTCATATTCCAGAGTTATCACCTCATTGACGAACTCACCGTGTACGAGAATCTCGAGACCCCACTGCTGTACAAGAAAATCAAGGGCTCGCAGCGCAAGAGCATGGTCTGTGACACGCTGGACCGCTTCCAGATCGTGGGGAAGAAGGATCTTTTTCCGAATCAATTATCCGGCGGTCAGCAGCAGCTTGTAGGTGTGGCCAGGGCGCTTATTGCCAATCCCAAGCTACTTCTGGCTGATGAACCCACCGGTAATCTCCATTCGGCACAAGGGAAGGAGATCATGGACCTGTTTAAAAAACTCAACGAGGAGGGAACGACCATCATCCAGGCAACCCATTCGGAGACCAATTCCGCGTACAGCCGGCGCATTATCCGCCTCCATGACGGGTGGCTGGAGAGTGATGAGTAGAAAGAGTTTAAGATGTTAGCACATTATGTCAGATCCGCGCTTCGATCAGTGGCGCGGCAAAAGGGCTACACCGCCATCAATATCATTGGCCTGGCGGTCGGAATGTCCGTTTCAATCCTGATCTTCCAGTGGGTGCTTCATGAAATAAGCTATGATACGGATCACGCGAACTACAACAGGACAGCTCTGGTGGTCTGGGCCCGGCAACTGGATACAGGACAACAACTGGTTCCGACCCAGCAATCACCACTTGGCCCCTTGCTCAAAAACAATATTCCGGGTATTGAGGAGTATGTCAGACTCCAGGAGGAGGTGCTCACGCTGGCGCACGCCGACGAATCCTCCAGTGAGGCTGTCACGTTGGCTGATCCGAGCATTCTCTCTGTCTTTAGCTATCCGCTCGTTCGGGGGAATCCGGCGAGTGTTCTGACCGAACCCTGGTCCATTGTCCTGACGGAGACGACGGCCAGAAAGTATTTCGGTGATGAAGATCCGATCGGGCAGAGCGTTACAGTCGAAGGTCAGTTCAGTTGTCAGGTTACGGGTATCCTTCGGGATATACCAGCCAACACCAGTCTTCGCTTCGACGCTCTTGTGCCGCTACAGGTCCTCGAAGAAATCGGTGCGGACCTCGATAGATGGGCCGGTGCAGACTATACCACATGGGTTCTGCTGTCGGAAACCGTTTCGTGCGGTGACGCCAGTGCGGCGGTCGACAGGTATTGCCGGCAACTTCTGGCAGAGCAGCGTGGTCAGGAAGAGGTGTCTGATTCGTTTTTCCTCCACCCGCTGTCCCGTTATCACCTGTATTCACTGGCTGGAGATAGCGGGCGGATCACGTACGTGTATGCTTTGTCGGTTGCCGCGATAGTGATTCTGGCTATAGCCTGTTTGAACTTCGTTAACCTGTCGACGGCCAGGTCCGCCACGCGCACCAGAGAAATCGGTGTCAGAAAAGTCGTCGGCGCACACCGCACGCAAATAGCAAGACAGTTGTTGACCGAATCGTTGTTGATGTCGGTTGTATCACTGGCTTTAGCCCTGACGATTGCGGAACTTGTGCTGCCGCTGTTCAATGAACTCTCGGGCAAGGAGCTTTCATTCCATTTTTTCAGCGCTGAATTCGTCGCTCTTGCCCTTGGCGTGATTGTCATTACCGGCGTTCTGGCCGGGTTCTATCCGGCTCTGGTCGTTTCATCGTTGCGTCCCGCGGCGATTCTGAGGAGTCGCTCCGACCCGGGTCGGAGCGGGCTCAATTTCAGGCGTGTGCTGACCTTGGTGCAGTTCGGACTTTCCGGAATTCTCATCACAGCCTCCGTGGTGATCTACTATCAGCTCGATTACATGAGAAACACGGATCTGGGTTATGTCAGAGAAAACGTCGTGTTCTTGCGACACATGGGAGGAGTGCAGAGCCACTACGCAGCCTTTAAGGACAAGCTACTGGAAAGTCCGGGTGTGCTGGATGTTACCTCATCGGCTCAGTTGATAACCCACATCAACAGCACGATTGGTCCGAATTGGGATATTGATGGGAAGGACTCTGATCTCAATCTTGAGATTCATTTTGACTGGGTATCTTTTGACTATGACAGGGTGTTTGGGCTCGAAGTGAGCGAGGGTCGCTTCTATTCGCAGGCATTCCCATCAGATACTATAGACGGTATCGTGTTGAATCAGAGTGCTGTCGACATGATGGGCATTGATGATCCGATCGGGAAGCGATTCACCTACTGGGGCAGGGACAGGCGAATTATCGGGGTCGTGAAGGATTTTCACCTTGAGCCGCTTGACGAAAGCCTCAAGCCACTGGCCCTGATCTACAGGGAGTCCGGGGACCGCGTATTCATACGTATCAGTGCTGATGATATTCCGTCAGCCCTTGCTCACATTGAATCCGTGCACGCCGAGTTCCAGCCGGAGGGTGTTTTTTCTTACGGATTTCTTGATGATGCGTATCAGTATGAATTCCGGTCAGAATCGCGGATGGGGCGCATTGCCGCCAGTGCAGCGGTGCTGGCTCTGTTTGTAGCCTGCCTGGGGATGCTCGGTCTGGCTTCGTACAGCGCCGAGCGGCGCACCAAGGAGATCGGTATACGCAGGGTACATGGTGCTCCGACCGGTGCAATTGTATGGCTGTTGTCACGAGAGTTCCTGCTGCTGGTCGGTGTCTCCTGTGCAATTGGATACCCCATAGCGTACCTCTGGGCGCGTAACTGGCTGGATGGATTTGCATACAGGGCCGACACCGGACCGCTCATCTTCGTGTTTGTGGCCACTGTGTCACTCGTTGCTGCGCTGGTCAGTGTCGGTTATCAGGCAATCAAAGCCGCTCATACCAACCCGGTAGAAGCGCTGAAGTATGAATAGACACGAGTGAAGGTACAACTCTGGAGAGTCTGCCATGATTAAGAACTACCTTACAGTCGCAATCAGGAACATACTGAGACATAAGGGGTACGCCACTATCAATATCGCCGGACTTGCCCTGGGCATTGCGTGCTGTATCATCCTGGCTCTATTCGTCCGAAATGAGTTAACATACGACAGATATCATGAGGGAGCAGAGCGAATCTACCGTGTCGCCGAACACCGCAAGGTTCCAGCCGGTGAGTTTCGCTCTCCGCAGGTCAGTCCGGCGGTTGCCTTAGCAATCAAGTCCGGCCAACCCGGTGTTGAAAATGCGGTGCGCATCGATCGAATATTCAATGGCCTGATTGAACGGCAAGGCTTGAGCTGCTATGAGGATAGGATGTACTACGCCGATCCCGAAATTTTCCAGGTTTTCTCGATTCCCTTTGTTAAGGGTAACCCGCACTCGGCCCTGGTGGAGCCGTTGACGGTCGTAATATCCGAGAGTATAGCGGCCAGGTTCTATGGAGATGAGGATCCGGTAGGCCAAACGATACTCCTCAAGGACCCTTTTATGGCGCGTCTGAATGACGAATATTCCGGCTTGGTCGAATACCGCATCACCGGCGTTGTCGAAGATGCGCCGTCCAACACGCATTTCAAGTATGACGTCATCGTCTCGCTGGCAATCCTGGCTGGGAATCAACAATATGAGTCCTGGTACGGCGGCGGGGCATACACTTACGTGAAGCTGCGCGAGGGGATCGACGCCATCGCGTTCGAGGAGAATATTCGCCGCCTGGCGCATGAGTTTGAGGGGTCAGAATTGTCAGCCTGGGGGCAGGAGCGAGACTACTACCTGCAGCCCTTGACCGGCATTCATTTTGATTCGAAACTTACTGGTTTCACGATGATGCCCGGCAGGGGGGAAATGGAGACACCCGGCAATTACGTGTACCTTTACATTTACTCGGTGATCGGGCTGCTGATTCTTGTGATCGGCTGTATGAACTTCATCAATTTGTCAACTGCCCACTCGGTTCGGCGAGCGCGCGAGGTCGGGCTGCGCAAAGTTGTCGGAGCTGGTCGCTTCCAATTGATTGGTCAGTACCTCGGTGAATCCGTGACTATTACTGCCATCTCACTGATAATGGCACTCCTTCTGGCCGAGTTGGCCCTGCCCCTGTTTAATGAGTATGCCGGCACCACGCTGCAGCTGGAGCAACTGCTTTATCCAGAGAGTGTTATGGCGGTCGGCGGGCTGGTGCTGTTTGTCGGCATCGTGGCTGGATGTTACCCCGCATTTGTCCTGGCATCTATCAAACCGACTCTGACGCTCAAAGGGTCTTCTTCCGCGGGCACCAGAGGATCGTTTTTGTTGAGGACGATGGTCGTAGGACAGTTCGGGATCTCGATGTTCCTGGCTATCTGCACGGTAACTGTTCACCAGCAATTGGAGCACATGCGCAGCCAGGGAATCGGCTTTGACATGGAGCAGAAGCTGGTAATACCCTTTCGATTCGACAGACATGTAAGGAGTCGTTGGGAAGTCCTGAGATCGGAACTGGTGGCGCATCACTCCATCACGGGTGCAGCGGCCTCTTCGAGTGTTCCCGGCCGTTGGACTCGCTCAGGCTTTCTCAGCTATGAGGAGGGTATCCTGGATCCGCCTAAAGAACTGAGATTCATTTCCTGCGATCCAAACTTCCTGCCACTTTACGAGATAGAAATAGTGGCTGGGCGGCCGTTTTCCGACAGTACCGACGATGATCGACGCTCCTTTCTCATCAACGAGGCGGCTGTGTCATACCTCGGTTACTCGTCTCCCGAGGCTGCTCTTGGGGAACGGCTCTGGGAAAGCTGGCTTGGTCGGCAGAAGGAGATCGTGGGTGTAACAGCCAACTTCCACTATGCCGGGCTGCAACACGACGTCGAACCGCTCTTCATGGAATTCAGTGATTCTCGTTTTGATGCTCTCACGCTGATGATCGCCCCAGGTCGTATAGATGAAGCTCTGGACTATGTCGAGGCAAAGTGGTCGGAGCTTTTTCCGTCGACCCCGTTTGAAGCCTTTTTCCTTGATAACGCTTTTGACCACCAGTATCGGACTGAAAGACAAATGGGGCAATTGATGAGTCTTCTCTCCGGTCTGGGCCTGACAGTGGCGTGCCTGGGTCTTCTGGGTCTGGTATCATTCACGGCCCGGCAGCGAGCTCAGGAAATAGCGATCCGAAGAGTACTCGGGGCACCCACATCCAGAATTACTCTGTCCATGTCAGTCGAATCAGCCGTGCTGATCGCACTATCCGGGATCGTTGCCTGTCCTCTGGCCTATGCCGCCGCCTCCCGCTGGCTGGAAAACTTCGCTCACACGACGGAAATAGATGTCTGGACGCTGGGCTTACCGGTTGGCCTGGCCACGATATTATCCCTAACTACCGTAGTCGTATGTGTTTTTCGTGCCGCCCGGGCCAACCCGGTCGAGGCGTTGAAATATGAATAGAGACAAGTAACAGGACAACTTAGAGAGACTTCCATGATCAGAAACTACTTAACAGTCGCACTCAGGAACTTTCTGAGACACAAAGGGTACGCCGCTATCAACATCGTCGGGCTGGCCTTCGGTATGGCCAGTTGCCTGCTGGTTCTGCTGTTCGTCTGGCATGAGCTCAGTTACGATACCTACCATCCAGACCACGAGCGACTTTATCGCATATCAACAATGGGTGGAACCGAGGCTGACGTGTCCCTCATTGCAGGATGTTCGGAAAATGTCACGCCGCATCTGCGGGAAAACTACCCCGAAGTCGAACAGGTATTTCGTATTCAACCGGAGCGTCCTCGTACCGTGCGATTCAATGACCAGGCAGTCCAAGTCGACAATATCAAGTATGCCGAGAATGACCTGTTGACCATGTTTCATATGCCGGTCATCCACGGCAGTTCAACGGGCGCCCTCGAGCGCCCGCACACCGTTGTGCTCACGCGTCCGATTGCCGAGCAGCTCTTCGGTGTCGACAATCCGGTAGGGCAGACAATTCAGATCGACACTGCCCACTACGAAATCACCGCCGTGGTGGATGCCTCGCCGACCAACACGCACCTGAAATTCGGAATCATTGTGAGTTGGTCTTCGATGCAGGAGAGTGACTGGCGGCACTCGTGGGACGGTGGTTTTTTCAAGACGTATGTGAAATTGGCTGAAGGCACCGATCCTGACGCATTCGAGAGTCAAATTGCTACTCTGATTCACGAACAGATCGGTGAGAGGCTCGCGGAAAATAATCGCCAGGCAATACTATTTCTGCAGCCAGTCTCCGATATTCATCTCTACTCCCATTGTCGCTGGGAGGCTGAGGCACCGGGCAATATCAATAACGTCTACATATTCTCGGTGGTTGGGCTGATTGTGCTCCTGATCGCCTGTCTGAATTTCATGAACCTGTCTACGGCTCGTGCTGCAAGCCGTGCTTCTGAGGTTGGCACGCGCAAGGTGGTCGGGGCAGCCAGAACTCAACTGATGGGACAATTCTTGGGAGAGACACTCCTGACAGCCTTGTTAGCCCTGGCTATCGCGCTGCTGCTGGTAGATGTCTCGCTCCCTGCTTTCAACGGACTTGCCGGCACAGGATACCTGTTTGCTGACGTGTTTAACCCGGTGATGATGATGATAATGGGCGGAATGGTCCTCCTGGTTGGCGGGGTGGCCGGCATCTATCCGGCCTTCGTTCTTTCGTCGCATCGTCCCGCTCACATGCTCAGACAGACCAACGCCGGTCATTTCGGCGGCCGGAATTTCCGACGTGCCGTTGTGGTAATACAGTTTGCGTTGGCTGTGATCATGATAGTTGGCACTATGACGGTCTACAAACAACTCGACTATATGCGCGAGCAACCGCTGGGATTCGATCTGAAGCAGAAATTGGTAATGGAGATGCCACGCGGAGCCGTAACCTTTGCCACTCACAACACCATGAAGTATGAGTTCACAAACCATCCGGCGGTTACGGCAGCGACTTTCTCGACCAGTGTGCCCGGCCGGTGGAACTATCAGTGGCGTTGCTTTCCGACCGGGGAGGCCGAAACCAACATGCACACAATCAACTGGTACGGCGTGGATCGGGATTTTCTCGAAAGCTACGATATCGAACTGATCGCTGGCGAGACATTTCTTCCGGACTGCCGGGGCGCGATGTGCGAAGGCATCTTACTCAATGAGGCTGCGGTACGGACATTCGGTTGGGGCAGCATTGACGAAACCCCGGGCAAGCATCTATGGGCTGAGAACCGACCTGTTATCGGCGTAATTCGTGACTTTCATCTTAAGGGTCTGCAGAGTCCCGTGGAGCCGATGGGAATGTTCATCATGGGGGAGGATTTCCGTTACCTGACGCTTTCAATTGATGTGAACAACCTCCGGCCAGCGATGACCTTCGTGCAGGAAACATACGACGAACTAATCCCTGACGAGCTGTTCAATTTCTTTTTCCTGGATGAGGATTTTGACAGGCAGTATCGTGCGGAACAGAAATTGGGCACTATTTTCGGTGCTTTTGCACTCCTGGGAGTCATGATCGCCGGCCTGGGATTGTTCGGCATGGCCTCGTATTCCGCCCAACTGCGAACCAAGGAGATTGGCGTACGAAAAGTCCTAGGCGCCACGGTCGGCAACGTGGTTAACCTGTTGACCCGGGAGATCATTGTTCTGGTGGTCACAGCCAACGCTCTGGCGTGGCCGGTGGCGTACCTGGCCGCAGACGAATGGCTGGCAACGTTCGCGTATCACACGTCACTGGGTTGGATGACATTTGCCTGGGCTGCCCTGTCAGCTCTGGCAGTAGCGGTGGTGGCTGTCGGCTACCAATCGTTCAAAGCCGCCCGGGCCAACCCGGTCGAGGCGTTGAAGTACGAATAGAGTAACAGGATAAGTTAGAGAAACTACGATGATCAGAAGCTACTTAACAGTCGCACTCAGGAACATGCTAAGACACAAAGGATATTCCTTCATCAACATTGTTGGTCTGGCGGTTGGGATGGCTAGTTGTATCCTGCTAGCCGTATACGTAGACTCAGAGCTGAGCGTGGACAGATATCACGAGTATGCCGACAGGATTCACCGCCTCTGCGTAAACGTCAACATGGGCGGGACAGATATCCAGGGGTCCTCAAGCAATGCGACGGCTGCTGTAGTACTGCGCGAGAAATATCCCGAAGTGATAGAAGCTGTTAGGTTTGGAGATAAACCAGGCTCCTCCGCTGACTTGGGAAGCCGCCAGATTCTCATACGAAGGATGCAGTATGCGGATAATTCTGCCTTCGGAGTATTCTCCTGGCCGTTCATAAAGGGTAACCCCGACAATGCCTTGATCGGCCCTTATTCGATCGTTCTGACCGAGGATCTAGCGCAAAAGTTGTTTGGCGAAGAAGACCCTCTTGGGAAAGCGGTCCGGTTCCCAGGGGAAGATGCGTACGCTGTCACCGGTGTAATCGAAAACATACCGCCGAATTCCATTTTCGGTTTTGAGGCACTGTGTTCTTTCAGTACTCTTTACAGTCAGGGGGGAGGAGTATCTCCTAGCTTGACAGATTGGACTTCCTTTAATTATCGCACTTATGTGCTTCTTCAGGAAGGTGTCGATTGTCGTGCTTTCAGTGAGAGGATTTCTACTCTGATCGAAACCTATGCAGGGGACCAATTGAAGGCTGAAGGATCGACCAAGGAGTTATTCCTCAGGCCTTTGAGGGATATGTATCTCCGTCCTCTGGGGCAAGCAGGCGGCCCCATATTCTATGTCTATGTCTTCTCCGCAATAGCTCTGATTATCTTACTAATAGGCTGTACCAATTTTATGAATCTCACAACCGCACGCTTTGCTAACCGTGCGCGTGAGGTCGGTATGCGCAAGGTGTTTGGCGCCGAACGCAGAAAGCTGGTTATTCAGTTTCTGAGCGAAACATTGCTGCTCACTTGTATTTCCTTCGCTCTTGCAGTCCTTCTGGTCGAGATAGCGCTGCCCGGAATTGAGACTCTGGCGAGACGCGATTTGCCGAGAAATGTCTTTGAGATCCCGGGGGCTATTCCCGGACTCATTGTATTAGTGCTCTCAGTTGGGCTCCTCGCAGGCAGCTATCCGGCATTCTTCCTTTCATCCTTCCGGCCGGTTACGGCTCTACACGGATTCTCTCAAGCAAAGTCCTCCCGATCTCCACTGCGGAGTATACTTGTCGTCGGTCAATTCACAGCCTCCATAGCTCTCATATGCGGAACCGGGCTTATTATCGATCAACTGATTTATATGAAGGAGAAGAACCCCGGGTTTGATAAAGAGCACGTCGTTATCCTGCGAGCTAGGAATGCTCATTCTCAGAAATCCATACCATTGATGAAAGAGGAATTCGGCGCCGGCCCCGGAGTGATCAGTGTCGCGGCATCCTCAACTATTCCCGGATTGGGTGCTCCCATTAATGCAAAGATACCCGAAGGCTACGACATGGCGCATACTCAGTTGATGGATGAGATCAATGTCGACGCGGATTTTATTGAAACTCTGGGCATAGAAATTGTAGCTGGCCGCAACTTTTCCTATGAATTCGGGAGCGATGAAAAGCATTCGGCGATAATAAACGAGACGGCTGCAAGGCGATATGGATGGAAAGATCCTGTTGGCAAAATAATCAAGACCTTCAACCCACACGATCTCGATGACTGGGTGCCGACCACAGTGATAGGCGTAGTGAGAGATTTTCATCTGAGAGCCGTCTCCGAGACTATCTCTCCCCTGTACATGGGTAATTATCAGGATTATCCGTTTCGATGGGGCAGAATGGATATGATTACTGTCAGGATTGCGCCGGAGGATCTGGAGGGGACTATCAGATTCCTGAGAGATAAATGGAATCAAATTGTCCCGGATGTGCCGTTTGACTTCTTCTTTCTTGATGAGAACTTTGACGGGCAATTCAGAAACGTCGAAAGATCACGAAACATTATGTCCAGCTTCACCGGGTTGGCTATCTTCATCGCTTGCCTTGGACTTTTCGGACTGACATCATATGCAGCCGAGCAACGCACTAAAGAAATTGGTATTCGCAAGGTGCTCGGATCGTCCTGTACCCAGATTCTGAAGTTACTCTGCAAGGAGATTGTTGTGCTCGTGATCGTAGCCAACACTATTGCGTGGCCTCTGGCATATCTAGCGATGGATTACTGGTTGCAGGACTTTGCCTATCGAACCGATATCAATATCGCAACTTTCATCATGGCTGGTCTT
>CP070824.1:2531020-2549619 GCA_020344395.1 Candidatus Zixiibacteriota bacterium
CCTGGAAGCCATAAAAACCGCCGGGGAATTCGACAAGCCAGGAACAGGTATCGCATTCGTCCTGCTGGTAGAGGAGGTAGTCGGCCTGGAGACTCAGATGGAGAAGTTTAAAGAAGAGGTCCGGGATAAGTATTTATGACTGCAAAGAAATAAGACCCATTTTCCTTTAAGGAATAAGGAGGATCTATGTCTGCACCTATCATACGGGTAAGAGACATTATGCAGAAGGAGGTGCTGAGCATTGGTGGAATGGCATCTGCCAAGCAGGCTGCCGCAATGATGCGTGAGTCCAATGTGTCCGAACTGCTGGTGGCCAAACGCAATGAAGATGATGCATGGGGCATCGTCACTATCATGGATTTGATCAAGGAGGTTATCGTTCCCGGCCGTGATGCCGAAAGCGTGCATGTTTACGAAATCATGACCAAACCGGTCATAGCGATTCCAGCACAAATGGATATCCGCTATGCGATCCGATTGATTCAGCAGATCGGAGTTCACCGCGCACCCGTCGAAGACCAGGGCAAGATTGTAGGTATGCTCACTCTGTCCAGCCTGATCCGGGATCACGACATCTTGTAGCCACGTTGGACAGCCTGATCGGGTCGCCGGATGGGAACAGTTGATAATTGTGAGGTGAAAAGTCCGGCCTACACACAACTGCTGGTCCCTCACAGGGGAAGAAAACACGGCGGTCTGTTCACGGAGCTCGACTTAAATGAAGAAACTCAGAAGAGGCAGGCGTCCTGTCAAGGAGATAACTGCGCCACAGCGCCGCACCCTGCGGGAAATTCACCTTCTTACAATCGGCCATGGATTCCCTCCGACGATCAAAGAACTCGCAGACGTTCTCGGGATATCACCTGCCAGCGCGCACGAGCAAGTCAACCAACTTGTGCGTAAGGCCTACCTGAAACGCGAACCGAGAAAAGCTCGCGGCATCACCATTGCTCGAGGACGTGAGGGTAATACAGAGGCTTCAAGAATAAGAAGCCGTAAGATGATACCCAATTTGAAAGGAGTGTAACCATGAATGAGGATTATTCTTTTGTCTAGCGGACGAAACAATCAGGTTATCTGACGGACAGACCATTTATGTTCCGGCATATTAGTTTGTTTACAGAGACTTCAAACAAACGCCCCTTTTATTGACGATAACATTTAGCATTTGAAATATCGATCCTCACCGTCAGATCAAAATTACTTCAGCGGACCATTATGAGACTCAGGGGAGGCTTCCAGTAAAATATACAGGCACCACGGTGAATCCAGAAACATTAGAATCATCGCGCTATATTATACCGGAAAGAGACAAGAGTGGAGGGTCGGGTGCCAGTTTTATCGCTGAATGGACGGCTGACACGTTTGTTAACCTGCTTATTGTTAAATCAGTTATGATGGGTAGACAAGGTGCTTCTTTCACCTCCCGTGGTCGAGTAATCATTGCGTCTGAGCAATAAGGTATGCTGAGAAACAGCATTTATGGCGATGGCAAAACTGGCCTGCCCCCCGGTCATAGTACTACTTTTTAAGTTAGTTTTACACCCTCCCAGGATGGACGATTTATGCAGCCGATGTTTTGAGGGACAACAACGATGACCAGTAATATGTACCGTAAACCATGCTCTCGATGTCAAACCGAGTGGAGAAAAGTACCTTCAGTTCAGCCTCGGAGAAGTAGTTCTTAAGAACGACGAATTCCCGTCCATCGTTGAGGCGGCGCTGCTTATAGTTGTTTCCATGCTCATCGGTTCGAACGAATTTGAGTTCCGGTCCTTCAGCCGGGGGGTTGTTATCGACAACCCAGATCTTGCCGTCTGGTTTGAGTCCGTACACAAGGACATCGAATAGGGTACCAAAACGCTGCCGCGGATGGTGCGACATCCAGAACCCCAGTGCCACCAGATCGAAACCGGATCTTTCAAAGGGCATTTCATACAGGTCGCCATGCACCAATTCGACCGGGCATTGGTACTGTTTCTTTCTGGCCTCGCGAACCATCTCAGGGGCGAGGTCAACAGCCATGATTCGCTCGGCTGTGTTCGACATCACCTGGGTCCAGTAACCCGTACCGGACGCAAGCTCAAGAACTGTCTTACCCTGAGCTATCTTCTCAATAGAGGCCGCGGCCGCATCGAGCTCGCGGCGGCGATCCGGAATGTCCCTGAAATATATCTGCTCATACTCGGGAGCCCGTAATGCATAGTATCGCTGCATCTCATCGCTCATTTGATGACCTCAGCACAATCTCCGCAAGGTGTCGTCCAAGTTGCTTCGCCTTATCCATAATATTCAAATCAGACACAACCTGGCCTTTAGCCCTGAAATCAGGTGATCGATACTCGATCACGCCCTCATTGACAACCTCAATCCACTTGAAGAAGCCGGCAATCGGTCGCCGCGCCCCCTCGAACCACCCGCCCTCGCTGCCGACCAGAATGATAGCCCCCGGGCGTTTTCGGTGAAGTCGGCTAATGAAATCATGATCAGGGTTACGGTTTTCGAAGTCAGCCGGACGGAAACAGTTGCACCGGTCTACAAACATCTTGGCCTGGGCTGACATGGAATCAAAATATATGGGTGATCCAAAGAGCAGGCAATCGCATTCCACTACCTTTTCATAGAGTTCCTTCAGATCGTCGTGAATACAGAACTCCGGTTCAGGAGATTCTCCACAGGCCTCGCACGGCAGAAATCTTGTGTCGTGCAGCCGGTACGCGGCATGAAGTGCCCTGTCGCGGTCGATACGGCTCAGGAATGATTCAGCCACCGCAGCCAGAAGAATATCGGTCGAGCTGCTCTCGACCGGAGACCCTGAAAGAGACAGCAGCTTAATCATTCTCCGTCTGCTCCAGCTCCTCAAGACGAGCATACAGCTTCAGTATGCTGGCCTCTGCAGCCTTTTTCTTCTCAGACGCCGCCTGAAGTTCCTCCCAGTTGTCCCTTGGAATACCGTGAGCCAGGTCGGCTTCGAGTCGCTCCAGTTCGTTTTCCATCTCAGTTATTTTCTGTTTGGTCAGTTGGATCCTGCGCTGGTGCCGGGCCCGCTCCCGGGACTGTTCCCGGAACTCCAGGTATGCTTTCCTGGCCTGAGGATCTTTAGCCTCCGGAGGTGGCTGTTCGGCCAGAGTTCTTTCTTTGAATTCATCATATCGGCCCTCGAATACACAAGCCTGTCCGTTCTCCAGGCTGATGATTCGATCAGCCACGCGCTGAAGAAAATACCGGTCGTGACTGACCACGAGGCAACTGCCATCATATTCGAGTAGAGCCGTTTCCAGCGCCTCGCGGGCGTTCATATCAAGGTGATTGGTGGGCTCATCCATGATTACCAGATTCGCAGGATGGTACAGCAACGATGCCAGACAGAGTTTGGTTTTTTCACCACCCGACAACGCCGCCACGCTCTTGAGGACATCATCACCGGTAAAGCCGAACCGGCCCAGGAAAGAGCGCATTTTGCCGACTTCAGCGGAGGGGTCGACCCGCCAGAAGCTGTCCAGGACCGGACTGTTTTCGTTCAGGTCCGAAAGCTCCTGATCAAAGTAAGCAACTTCCACGTTGTTACCTAGAGCGATAGAACCCTCGACCGGCTCCAACTCCCCTATCAGGGCCTTCAATAATGTCGACTTGCCGGAGCCGTTCCGTCCAATCAGCCCTACTTTGTCGCCCCGGTAAAGGTCAAAGGAGGCATCCTGAATAATCGTTCTCGCTCCGTAGGCAAGAGCCACGCTCTCGACTTTGAGAACGTTCAGCCAGGATCGGCCGGAGGACTGCATGGCAATGGACGGCCCCGCCGTGTCTTTCTTTGGCGGTTCCAACCTCTTGAGTCGGTTCAGATACTTGAGTCTCGACTGAGCCTGCTTGGTCTTCTGGCCGGCCATGTTGCGGCGAATGAACTCCTCCATCCGCTTGATCTCTTCCTGCTGGTGACGGTAATGGTGCTCAGCCAGTTTCCTCCGGTCGATGCGCTCCCGCAGGTATTTCTCGAAGCCACCTGCATAGGTGTCCAGTTTTCCGTCGGCTAACTCCCAGACTTCACTCACCGCTGCCGAGAGGAAAGCACGATCATGCGATACAATCAGGCAGGCTTTTCCCAACTTCACCAGATACTCTTCCAGCCAGACGGTGGATTCAATATCGAGATGATTGGTGGGCTCGTCCAGCAGAAGCAGACTGCCTTTGCCGGCCAGAATCCTGGCCAGCCCGGCCCGGTTTTTCTCTCCCCCGGAGAAGTTCCTCATTCGCTCGGAATAGCGCTCGCTTTCGAATCCAAGACCCTGCAGAATAATGCTGATTTCATTCTCAAAGTCGAAGCCGCCTTCCTGTTCGAAGCGCAGTTGAAGCTCACCCAGTCGGGAGAGGGAGGTGTTGTCATGAGGATCGTGTTCGAGAGCCTCTTCCAACTCCATGATGCGCGTTCGCATCGAGAGCAGATCGTGCCGCGCATCGGCCACGAACTCGAACAGGGAGAGATCCAGAAATTCGGTTTTCTCCTGCTCGACATAATCAATATGGCATTTCCGTGAGAGGTTGATTCGTCCGGAGTCCGTTCGTTGTTTGCCGGCCAGAATCTCGAGCAGGGTGGTTTTCCCGATGCCGTTCTTGCCCACCAGCGCGATCCGGTCATCCTGCGTGACAGTGAACGATACCCCATCCAGAATTACCTGATCGGCGAATTTCTTCGATATATTCTCCGCGGCGAGAAGAGTCATGATTCATTCCGTCGTTTTCGCTCCTCGCCCGAGGATCATCTCAACGGCCAGCAGAGCCAGCGCTATCCAGAGGAAAATGTGCCACAGTTCGCGCCCGATCCTGAAGCCGGCAACGGCCCGGCCCATCTCCGAATCAGACGAGATCACATCGAATGCAGATGCACCCAGAGCCGTGGCAAACTGGTCAGGATCGATGCTCTGTAGCTCGCACTCATCGGGGTTTACGTTGACCGCAAACCGGTCGATCTCCTGCCCGCGGTAGCGCAAATGATAAATCCCGGGACGATCGGTCGGCTCTGCACGCACGACCAGATTTCCCTGTTGCTCATCAGGGGTAACGAAGAAAATTACGGAATCCGGCGTATGCAGTTCAATGGGATCCAGAATCGAACCCGTCAGCGATAAAGAGCGGGAAATGTTCTGATCAGTCAGCAGTTGCAGGTCGAACCGCGACAGATCAGAGACCAGATACTCAGCCGTTCGCGCCACCAGGGGTACAAAAAAAGCGTGCGACACCAGGTCTCCATAATATGGCGCAATGGGTCCGGTGAACGTGATAACCTTGCCGGAGCCGTAAATCGTTTCCACCAGCGCCGGGCGATCACCGGTAAAATACATCAACACGCGGGCATCGCTGGAGACACTCAATTCGGGCAGCGTATAGAACTTGATCTCCGGCATGCGGCCATCTTCGAAATTGAATACCGAAAAGATGGGGTGATCCAGATCGGCCGACTGGAGACTGTAGTAACCCGACCGCGTGAAATCTTCACGCACGGGTCGGCCGTAGGTGACGCCCGTGAACGAAGAATAGACAGCGTTGAACTGCTGGATATCCGTCTCTCCACCGTAGGTCACGAACAGGGGTGTGCCCCGGCGTACCTGGCTGGCAACCCGTCGGGCATACGGGTCGGGCAGGTCGGGAGCACCTATCAGCAAGAGCAGATCGTAATCATATATATTAACGCCGGTGAGATCAGTCGGACCGGCCTCCTTAACCGACCAGTAGCGCTGACCCTCATCTTCAGGTACCAGAGCCAGGGATACAAATCCCGCCGCCTCATCATCGCTGATGACCAGGACATTAAACTGGTCGGGAATATGAAAGCTGAAGTAGTACCGGTTGTCGGGCAGGAAACTGTCATCTGAAATCTCAATGTAGCCCGAATGGAAACCGGTTTGCAGCACCGATCGAGTAAACCGTACGGTCGACTCGCCGGAGGCATTCAGCGCGAAATCGACCTGAGATACGCGGCGGTCATCGATACAGCAGGACGCTATGAGATCACTAACGGCACGGGGTCCGTAGTTCTTGACCGCGGCCACCAGATCAAAATCGTGACCCGGCTGAATGAGTTGACCCCCGAAACTGACGGCCGTTATGCCGCGGTTATCAATCTCCTCGGCCGGAAGATCGACAAAGCAAAGCCTTACCTCTGAGGCGTCAAGAACCGCTTTTTCCGGAAGCAGTCTGCGCTGACGATCGGTAACGATATACATCTCACGATTAAGATCGGCCGATTCCCGCAGCATATCGGCGCCTGCCTCCAGGGCAGCAGAGAAGCCCACGGCACCTGCATAGGGTTGAACGATCTCAAGCTGCGCCAGAGCTACGGCGGCCGACGTGAAATCCGCAGGCCGATTGTCATCGGGACGCGACAGCGGCAACAGGCAGACTCGATCGGACTGACCGAAGTTCTCAAGCAACTGCCTGGTCCGTTTGAGGGCGATGTCAAGAAGTTTACCGTCCTTCACGTACCGTTCCATGGATGCAGAGTTGTCCAGAATGATGACGGCGGAGACGGATGCATGTGATCCTGCTCCCCCTTCCCTGAAGGTCGGTCGAGCAAAGGCTAGTACGACCATAAGGATAATCAGCATGCGAATAATCAGCAGCAACAACTGCCGCAGCTGCAGGCGCCGCACCTGCCGCCGCTGCATGGCCTTGAGGTGCCGCAGCGATGAAAACTCAACCACTTTGCGTCTCCGGCGCGAAAGCAGATGGATAATCAGGGGAATCAGGGCGGCGACACCAGCAAGCAGGAAAGTAGAATTAAGGAAGCTGAACATCGGCTAATGATGGTAGGGATTGTCCAGCAGGCGTCGCGCTTCCTGCTGGTGATAATCGGCCGATGGATGCGAGAGCACCTTTCCATAGTAGTGCCGCGCGACATCACGCTCACCTCTGACGTCAGCCAGTTTGCCAAGCCACAGGTAGATCATACCCGTATAGAACGCTCTGGTCTCGAGGTACAGCGCTGTTTCAAGGTAGTCCAGGGCGGCTCCAGTATCATCTATGCCAAGGTGGGCAATGCCATTCCACAACTGTTGTTGAGCCGACGGGGCGCTGGTACGAACGGTTTTACCCAGCAGGGCGATTGCTTCATGATAGTAATTGGTGGCTTTCAACTTGATCGCCGGGTCATCTGACTCCATCAGGATATTGCCGAGAATCACCCGGCCTTCGGCCTGGGGACTGGTCTCAGTTGGAAAATCCACAATGCCGGTCAGTATCTGCTGAGCCATCTGTTTGTCTCCGAGGTGGAGATGGTTCATGGCGATATTGAAATCTACCAGTTGGTCGGTCGAATCCGCAGCTTTTGCTCGCTGTAGAACCTCGGCGGCCTGGTGATAGTAACCGGCCATCATCTGAAAGCTCCCCAGCGCCATCAAGACTTTGGAAGTGACTACATTCAGTTCCATCAACTGCTTCTGATACGAAATGGCATCGTAATATTCACCGGAAAAAAGTGACGTCCGGGCCAGCCTGGCCACCGCATCGACAGAATCGCGATGTGTTTTCGCTACGGCCAGCATCGATTTCCCATAATCTTCCACCAGTTCGTGACGAAATAGTACTTCAGCCTGGTCGGCGTACTGCTGCAGCTGGCCGAATTTAACAGTAATAGTATCAATGTAGGTTTTCCAGGCCTGATCCAGTTCGCTGATGGTCCTGCCATACACAGTTTCGAGCGACGACCTCAGGTTTAGGTGGTCGGCCATGCGGTACAATTCGAGAAACCTGGTGATCTTGTATTCCTCGATCAAATAGCGGACAAAAGTAGCCGAACTCCTGTCAGCTATATACGGGTCCCATTGAAAATAGGAGTAAGTGTCGAGCAATTCATCGAGGGAGGGATCCTGTCCAGCTTCACGTATACGTTTCATGGCCCACGGTGCGTCGGACAGATAGCCGGCGAACCCTTCGGAGATGAACGGAGGGGCATACCCGTAATTCCGGAGAATGGACACATGCAGAGCCAGAAACGGATCGGTCGTATTGCCGACGGTGTTGTATACGGAGAAGAGAATATTCCGAGTGGGGTCAACCATCATTCCGAAGCGCTTGTCCCAGATCACGGAGGGAATCCGGCACGGACACAGGAAGAGGGAATATTTGCCCGGCAGTGTAAACCTGTTAAGGTCTCTGAATTGTCGGTATTCCGTTTCCATCAACCCTTTAACAGAATTCCAGTAGAAATCGCCATGGGTAAACGGCACGTAGTAAATATTGAAATGAGCGGATGGATCAACCTTGAAATCGTCCGATGCAGTGTGCATCCACCCGCAACCGGTGGTGTCCACATCGACCAGCGCCAGCGGAACAATGGTAAACGTATATTCGGCGTCGCCTTTCCCCTGAATGCCGTCCAGAGCAGCCGGCAAGTTGTACTCGACCTTGAACCTGCGCGAGTAGTTGGACGGCGGCTGACCGATGGTCACGACATGAACCATGAAGGAAGCCCCGGCGCTATCGAGATCGGTAATCTGCAGATCTACTGAAAAGGCCACGAAAGTCCCGACCACTGACGTGCCTTTGAGGACCCTGGAGGTGTCGGAGTACAGCAGGACCTGTCGGCCGTCAACCGGGTCAAGCTGACTGACGGAAAAAGCACATTCCAGAGCATCCGCGGCGAGACCGGGCCCGGCGGCCAGGATCATGATGGAAAATACTGTGAGAGTGCGTCTAACCATTATCTTTATACCCTCCAAAGGTCGGTCCGGTTACCTGCCTGACAAAGCATCGCGCGCCTTTCAGATAAAACCAGCCTGCCCAAAAAAACCATCCCGGGCGCCACCTCATCAGGCAGCCCCTACCGGTGGGATCCTTTCTTATAAAACGGCGGCTTTACGACCTGCGCATCAAAACGTCGGTTGCGAATCTCTATCTGTACCTGCGTTCCACTCCTGGCCAGTTTCCGGGGAACGTAGCCCAGGGCAATCGGCCTTTGCAGTGACGGTGAAAAGGTGCCGGAGGTCACTTTACCGACGGGTTTATCGTTCAAGAAGATGCTGTAACCCTTTCTGGGAAAGGCCCGACCATCCAGTTCGAGGCAGACCAGGCGGCGGGTCGGTTTCTCTGCTTTCTGACGTGCCACTTCCTCTCGGCCAATGAACTCCTTGTCGAAATCAACAATCCAACTCAGACCGGCTTCAACAGGCGAGGTGCTGCTGTCAATATCGTTGCCGTATAAGGCCATCTTCATTTCCAGCCTGAGGCTGTCGCGCGCACCCAGACCGATCAGCTTCATGTCATACTTTTCCCCCGCGTCAGTTACCGCTCTGAATATCCGAGTACATACTTCACTGGGAATGTACAGTTCGAAGCCATCTTCTCCCGTGTAGCCTGTTCGAGAGAACAGAACTTCTTCGCCGCCCACTTTGGCCACCGCAGACGTATAGTACGCCATGCTGTCCAGGTCAACATCAGTCAACTCTGCCATCACTCTGTGTGCATTGGGGCCCTGGATGGCCAGCAACCCCAGGTCCAGCGAGCAGTCAACCAGTTTGACATCGCCTTCGATATGAGAAGAAAGCCAATCGAAGTCCTTCTTGGTGTTGGCTGCGTTGACGACCAGCATATAACTGTCCTGAAGACGGTACACGAGCAGATCGTCGACAATACCACCGTCGGGATATACCATGCAGGAATACTGAATCTGCCCGGGTTCCAGCGCCGCTACTTTGTTGGTTGTGGTCTTTTCCAGGAAACTCTGTGCGTCGGAGCCGGAAACCTCAAATTCACCCATGTGCGACAGATCAAAAAGCCCCACATTTTCCCTCACAGCCAGATGCTCGGCCGTGATACCTTCATATTGCACCGGCATATGGAATCCGGCGAACGCCACCATCTTCGCAGATGCTTCAACATGGAAATCATAGAAAGGTGTTTTGATAATATCGCCGGAGGGTTTGTCCATTGCGTTCTCACTCATGTCCGTTCTTCTCCAGGCATTTAGTAACGACGGCTGCTATCCTTTGTCAACCTCTTAGTCATGCCGCTGCCGTCGGGAGCACAGTTTTCTTTGTCGCCAGAGATTGCAGTGACCATCACTGACTTGCCGACGACTCAGGCAAAAATAGATTTGCCGGTCGATTTGAGTTCATCACAGGCCGTCTGAACACGCTTGGCCATGAATTCTTCAGCCCGCTTCAGGTAGGAACGGGGGTCGAACTTCTTCTTATTGGCCATTTCATCAGCCGAGTGCGTCAGTTCGCTCCGGTTGGCATCAACATGTTGCACGATCGCCTGGGTGAAGTGATACTGCGTATCGGTGTCAACATTCATCTTGACCACACCGTACTCGAGGGTCTGATGAATATCGGACAGGTCCGATCCGGACCCGCCATGAAATACCAGCATGAACCTGGCCTCTTCGCCGAATTCAGCGGTGACAGCTGCCTGTCCTTCTTTCAGAATGGCCGGTTTGAGCTTGACGTTGCCCGGTTTGTAGATGCCATGGACGTTTCCAAAGGTAGCCGCTACCATAAAGGGTGCGCCGACCGGCCTGAGAGCCCGCGCCACCTCCAGCATATCAGCAGGCGTGGTGTAGAGCTTTTCCGACGGAGCGTCGCTGTGATCAATGCCGTCCTCTTCTCCCCCGACGACACCGATCTCCACCTCGAGAACGATGTCATTATCCTTGCACACGGAAAGCAATTCAGTCGAGATTTTCATGTTCTCTGCGGTCGATAGTTCCGAACCGTCAAACATATGGGAGTTGAACAGATTCCCCCGACCGTCGGCGCGCCGCCTGGCTGTCTCGGCGATGAGTGGACGAACGAAGGCGTCGAGTTTTTTCGGCACACAGTGGTCGGTGTGGAGGCCTACGTAGATATTGTACTGATCGGCCACTCGATGCACATGCTCCGCAATCGTGACAGCACCTAGGACAGCATCCTTGATATTCAACCCCGAGGCAAACTGGCCGGCTCCGGTGGAGAGCTGGATGATTCCATCCGACCCGCTGTCAGCAAACCCCTTCAACGCGGCATTGGCCGTGACAACAGACGACACATTGATACCCGGATAGGCATACTTCCCATCATGGGCGGCTTGAAGCATGCGCCTGTAGATTTCAGGTGTTGCAACTGGCATTTTCTATCTCCTTAACATCCTCAGCGATTTAGACCTGTATCAGCATTTCAGTATATGCTGAGTCACCTTACTTGCGGCTGGCTATTTGACGGAGTACCATAGGGAGGACCCCGCCATGACGATAGTACTCGACCTCGATCTGGGTATCGATCCGAACCGTCATCCTGAACTGTTTCTCTCCGTCGGTCGAGAGAGCTTTGACGAGCACTTTCTGTCGCGGCTTGAGGTTATCGTCGAGATCCTCGATGGTAATCAACTCGTCCCCTTTCAGTCCGAGCGATTCCCGTGAGTCACCCTTGGCGAACTGCAGCGGCAGTACTCCCATGCCGACCAGGTTTGAACGGTGGATGCGCTCGAATGATTCCGACAACACAGCCTTGATCCCCAGAAGCAGTGTCCCTTTCGCAGCCCAGTCGCGGGAGGAACCCATACCATAGTCATTGCCGGCAATGATCACCAGAGGAGTGTGGTTGCTCTTGTACTTCTGTGCGGCATCGTATACGGTTGTCGTTTCGTCATCTGGATGGTATACGGTAACTCCGCCTTCGCTCCCGGGTACCAGCAGGTTGCGCAACCTTATATTGGCAAACGTTCCGCGTGTCATTACCCGATCGTTGCCGCGGCGAGATCCGTAACTGTTGAAATCCGCAAATTGAACACCCCTCTCAAGCAGATAGCGCCCCGCGGGGGAATCCGCTTTGATCACACCCGCCGGGGAAATGTGATCTGTGGTGACGGAATCAGCCAGCATGGCCAGGGCCCTGGCGTCATGGATCGGCTGGATCTCACCCGGCTCTTTAGACATATCAACGAAGAAGGGTGGTTCCTGTATGTAGGTTGATTCACTGTCCCACTCATACAGGTCCCCGGCCGGACTTTCGATGGCATTCCAGGTCTCGTTGCCGTCAAGGACCGACTCGTAGCCTGATCGAAACATCTCCGGCGTAATGTGCTTCCTGATTGTGTCCAGCACTTCCCTATCATCCGGCCAGATATCCTTCAAGTAGACGGGATGGCCGTCTGCTCCCTCAGCTATCGGATCGGACGTAAGGTCAATGTCGACGGTCCCGGCCAGCGCGTATGCCACCACCAGCGGAGGGGAAGCAAGGTAGTTTGCCTTGGTGTGCGGACTGACCCGTCCTTCGAAATTGCGGTTGCCCGAGAGAACCGCGGATGCAATGAGGTTACTTCCACTGATTGCGCCAACCACCTGTTCCGACAGCGGTCCGGAGTTCCCGATGCAACTGGTGCACCCGAACCCAACGTTGTGAAAGCCAAGCTTCTCCAAATCGGACAGCAGCCCGGCACTCTTCAGATATTCAATGACCACCCTGGAACCGGGAGCAAGTGATGTCTTGACCCACGGTTTGGATTGAAGCCCTTTCTCGACCGCCTTCCGGGCCAGCAGACCGGCCATCATGAGCACGTACGGGTCCGATGTGTTGGTGCAGGATGTAATTGCTGCAATAACTACCGCGCCATGTCCGATTTCAGCCGAATAACCGTTCCGGACCCGGGCCGTGTTGTCGCGATCCTCCTGCGGAACTTCGAACCCGAGCTGTTTCACGGGCGCTGCCAGCGCTTCATTGAAGCGTGCCTTCATGTCTGACAGGGCTATTCTGTCCTGCGGCCGCTTGGGCCCGGCCAGGGAAGGGGCGACGGTGGAAATATCCAGCTCCACAGTGTCGCTATATTCCGGCGGACTGGATCCCTTCTCACGAAATAGACCCTGCTCTTTGGTATAGCACTCGACCAGGTCCAGCGACTCCTCGCTCCGGCCGGTCATGCGCAGATATTCAAGGGTCGAGGCGTCGGTCGGGAAAAAGCCCATAGTGGCACCGTACTCCGGGGCCATGTTGGCAATCATCGCCTTCATAGGCAGGGTCATCTCATCCAGAGCGTCGCCGTAAAACTCGATAAACTTGCCTACTACACCTTTTTCCCGAAGCATCTGGGTTACGGTCAGGACAACATCCGTGGGAGTAGTACCCCGGTTAAGCCTGCCGGTCAGCTTGAATCCGATGACTTCCGGCATCAGCATGTAGACCGGTTGACCGAGCATGACCGCTTCCGCTTCAATGCCGCCTACTCCCCATCCGACCACGCTCAGACCGTTGATCATGACAGTATGACTGTCGGTTCCTACCAGAGTGTCGGGGAAAGCCATGCCGTTACTCGTTGCAACAACTGAAGCCAGATACTCCAGGTTGACCTGGTGACAGATTCCGGTTGCAGGGGGGATCACTCGGAAATTATCGAAAGCCCGCTGACCCCAGTGAAGGAACTGATACCTTTCGCGATTGCGCTGGAACTCGCGCTCCATGTTAATCCGCAATGAATCATCGGTCCCGTAGGAGTCGACCTGAACAGAATGGTCAATCACCAGATCCACCGGAACCAGCGGATTGATCTTCTTCGGGTCGCCGCCAAGACGCTTCATGGCGGACCGCAGGGCGGCAAGATCAACCACCGCGGGAACGCCGGTAAAATCCTGGAGAAGAACCCGTGCCGGCTTGAAAGGAATCTCGACCCGGCCGGCATCCTTCACATCGTACGCGGAGGCGCGAACAACATCATCCTCTGTAATCACGCGGCCGTCGACGTTCCTGAGTACCGACTCCATCAGGACCTTGATCGAATATGGGAATCTCTCGATATCACATTGTTTCTTCAGACTCTCGAGTTTGAAAATGTCATAGACCTGAGAGCCGGTCTTAAGTTTTGCCTTGGCACCAAACGGATTCATCTTCTATCTCCTGCGCACAGCTTACAATCGTTATGGTAACAACGGGCCAATTATACCCAAGAAGCCGCTTGATTTCAAGCTGCCCTCCCGCTTTTGTAAGCGGTTTCGCTTCACCCGGAAAATCACTACCATATCAAAAGCTAATATAGCCTATTCAAAGGAGCGTTACGGAAGGATCAGGACGGACAATCAGGTGTTAGTCGAGCGAATCTCAGAAGACAGCGTGTCGATTCTGACCCCGGCCAAGGTTAATCTCTGCCTGGAGGTCCTGAACCGGCGGGAAGACGGTTACCACAATATCAACTCGATATTCCAAGCAGTCTCGCTGTATGATCGGGTAGTCTTCAGGGTCTTACATCAGAAGGAGTGTCGGCTCGAACTTGCTCGTGAGGCTGATCTGCCTGTTGACGGCCGGAATCTGATTACTAAAGCATATGTGGCGATACGAGATCGGTTTGATCTTGAATCCGGCCTCGAAGTGTACCTCGAGAAGAATATTCCTGTCGCAGGAGGTCTTGGGGGTGGGTCAAGCGATGCTGCCGCGACAATCAGGGCCTGTAATATCCTCTTTGACCTGCATCTGGATCGAGCCGGCATGTCTGAACTAGGGCTGGCTGTGGGTTCTGATGTACCGTTTTTCTTTTCAGGTGGTCAGGCAGCGGTCACCGGCAGAGGGGATCATGTGCATCCCATAAGCCTGCCCACAGATTACTGGATGGTGCTGATTACACCGCCGTTTGGCATTTCCTCGGCCGAGAGCTACGCGGGCCTCAAAAGAGGCTTGACAATGCCGGCCCCGGATCGTTATTTTTCTATATACCAAGGGGTTGAGCAGCTCCTTGAGTTCCTCGCACGTTCGAGGAACGACTTTGAGAGCGTCCATTTGGCATCCCACCCGGAACTCGGGAGGATAAAGGATGGTTTATTGGCTTCTGGAGCGAATTTTTGCCGAATGAGTGGCTCCGGGCCCACTTTCTTTGGCATTTACAGTGGCGAGCCTGATCGCAGTAAGGTTCGTTTGTGTTGCCAGGACTGCTGGCAGGTCAACTATGCCCAGCCGGTTTGTTTTGGTGGGAAAGGTAATTGACGGGGGAGCTCGTGGAGATCACTGAGATACGTGTCACTTTGCGAAACGAAGACAAACTTCGTGGATTTGCCAACGTGACATTTGACAACGCGTTTGTGGTTCGTGGAATGAAGATCATCAAAGGTAATGATGGATATTTCGTCTCCATGCCCAGTCGCAAGCGACCTGACGGAACTCATCAGGATGTTGCGCATCCAGTGAACAGAGAGATGCGTGAAACGTTGGAAAAGAGGATTTTGGAAGCGTACGAGGAGGAGTTGAAAGCTCGAGGCGGACCCCCGCCCGAGTAACGCCAGAAGTGAATGACGCACCCGATAGCTGCCTGGGGCGTCGTCAAGCGGTAAGACACCAGCTTTTGGAGCTGGCATTCCCAGGTTCGAATCCTGGCGCCCCAGCATATTAACGGTTCAGCCTGCTTCGTGACGGTTAAGAAGCCGTGATGAGACAGGTTTTAGTTTGGGAAGACGAGACAGAGATGATTATCAGGAACATGATCAAGCTGGTCACGGGCAATTCGAACCGGCCTCTGGCCGAGAGCATTGCCCGGTATATTGATACCGAACTGACCGCCTGCACGGTGACCAGATTCTCTGACGGAGAGGTATTTGTGCAGATAGATGAGAACATCCGTGGCGCTGACCTGTTCATCGTCCAGGCGACAAATGCCCCGGCCGAGAACCTGATGGAACTACTGATGCTCATCGAAGCCTCTCGGCGTGCCTCGGCCATGCGAATCACGGCCGTGATGCCGTACTTCGGCTATGCCAGACAGGATCGCAAGGACAAGCCGCGGGTTCCGATTACAGCCAAGCTCGTCGCCAACCTGATCACAACGGCCGGGGCCGACCGGATAATGACGATGGACCTGCACGCCAGTCAGATTCAGGGGTTCTTTGACCTGCCTCATGATCACCTGTATTCGGCTCCGACATTCAATCAGCATTTTCGTTCACTGCAGCTGGATAACCTGGTCGTGGTATCGCCTGACGTCGGCTCAATGAAACTCGCTCGTACGACCGCGGAAATACTTCATGCCGACCTGGCCATCGTCGACAAGCGTCGCCCCAAGCCCAATCAATCCGAAGTGATGAACCTGATAGGGGACGTTGAGGGAAAGAACGTGCTCATCCGCGATGATATGGTTGATACAGCCGGCTCCATTGTCCAAGCGGCTGATTATCTGCAAAAGCACGGAGTCAAGGACATTTACGCTGCCTGCACTCATGGCGTACTTTCGGGGCAGGCCATTGAGCGCATCCAGAACTCACCGATTAAGAGAATGGTCATATCGGATTCCGTTGACCAGACCGGTCGGGCGCTGCCGGACAAATTTGAGATAATCTCTTGTGCAGAACTGATCGGCGAGGCCATCAGGAGAATTTTCGAAGAGGAATCTGTTTCTACGTTGTTTGATGAGAAGAATCAGGTGCCTCAAGCTTGAACCCAAGAAGTTTGACTTTTAGGAGGATATTGTCAGGATATGAAAGAGCTATCGCTGGCCGCCCAGCCACGCACCGAGGCCGGTAAGGGCGCTGCCCGCCGTGCCCGCATGGAGGGTTTTATACCCGGCGTCGTTTATGGTCCCGAAATTGAGCCGCTCAGCATTGCCGTCAAGGAAAAAGATTTTCGCGCTGCGATGCGAGGCTCGGTTGGAACGGCCATTATAAATCTGGATGTCGGCGGCAAAGCCAATAAGGTGATCTTGCGTGACATTCAGCGGGACCCGATCACCAGTCGCGTCATGCACGTAGACTTTCACGCTGTCTCCATGAATAAGGAGATTAATGTTTCAGTGCCGGTGAATTTTGTCGGTACGCCCAGAGGTGTAAAGACCGATGGCGGTATCATGCAGATTACCATGCACGAACTCGAAATCTCATGCCTGCCGGCCAACATCCCGGATCAACTCGATATTAATGTTGAAGATCTCGGTATCGGTGAGTCGATTCACGTCCGGGACGTGACTATGCCGAACACACGTATACTGTCTCAACAACAGCGGACGATCGTAGTGATCGCAGCACCGACCGTCATCAAGGCTGAGGAGGTTGCAGAGGAAGAAGCCGTAGAGGGTGAACCTGTCGAGGGCGAAGAGGGAGTCGAAGCTCCTGAAGAGGCTGAAGGCGCTGAGGGTGCCAAAGAGGCTGAAGGTGAGGCTCCAAAAGAGGATGGCAAGAAGAAGGGCTGAGACTCACTTCAGAGAACGTGACTTAACGAAAGCCGTCCCATCCGGGACGGCTTTTTTGTCGGTACTGGTTGGTTTGGTCGTCACATCATGTCGACTGGATCTATATCGACCTCAATCTTAACCGTCGACGGCAGGCCAAAGCCGGGCTGGTGGGCCTCCAGTTTGGCAAGCAACCGTGCGAAGCCGACCATGTGAATAATCTTCACCAGCAGGTGATAGCGGTACTTGTTGCGTAGATAATGAAGTGGGCATGGGGCCGGACCCATGATTTGCACTTCCAAGTTCGACCCCGTGCATGCATTCCGGAGGAGATCGCGCAGTTTCTCAGATGCCCTCAGGACCTTTCTGTCGTCGGCGCCCGACAGAGTCAGATTGGCCAGCCTACGAAATGGCGGAAACCGGACTTCCTTCCGCGACAGTATCTCTCGATCGAAAAATGCAGTGTAATCCTGACAAGCCGCATCCGCGATCACCGGGTCATCGGGCCGATAAGTCTGTATGGTCACATGTCCGGTACGGTCCGACCGGCCGGAACGCCCGGCCACCTGAAGCAGTTGCGCGAACGTCTTCTCACTGGCCCTGAAATCGGGCATGTCAAGGCCGTGATCGGCCGAGAGCACACCTACCAGCGAGACGCCCTTCATATCAAGTCCCTTGGTCACCATTTGCGTCCCGAGAAGGAGATTGTATTTGCGGTCGGCAAAAGCACGCAGGATCCGGTGAGCACGTCTTCGTCCTGAGGCTGTATCCGAGTCAAAGCGAATGGTGCGAGCCTGATCTACCAGGAGCGGAATCTGATCCTCTATTTTCTGAGTGCCGGCTCCCAGAAAAACAGGCTTAATGCCCTTGCACTTCTCACACTGGTGGTAATCAAGGCGCAGGTGACCGCAATAGTGGCATGAGAGCTTTTGTCCCACCTTATGATAGGTAAGGGCCACTTTGCACGACGGACATATCGGGTGATGACCACAATCACCACATTTTAACTGCGGTGAATAGCCGCGGCGGTTTAAGAACAGGATCGCCTGGTCTCCGTCGCTCAGACATCTCTGCAGATGCTTCTTGAGAGGATAGCTTAAGAAGGTGTGCTCACCCCCTATCTTCTGGCTGCGCATATCCACGATTTCGACGGCGGGCAGCTTGGCCGCTCCCGGTCGATCGGTAAGCGTCAATAATCGGTATCTCCCTGTCCTGGCGTGGTGATATGATTCGACAGACGGAGAGGCGGAGCCAAGCAGGATCGGGATACGGCTGATCTTTGCCCTCATGATAGCGGCATCACGACCATGAAACCTGGGGGCGGGATCGTCCTGCTTGTACGACCCGTCATGTTCCTCATCAACGATGATCAACCCGGGATTCTTCATCGGTGCAAACAGGGCGGATCGCGGCCCGACCACTATCCGGTACTTTCCGGAGCGGATCCCCTGCCAGCTGTCCAGCCGTTCGCGCTCCGTCATGGCCGAGTGAAGCGCCGTCACCTG
>CP070824.1:2549719-2597023 GCA_020344395.1 Candidatus Zixiibacteriota bacterium
TGAAAGTAGTCCAAGCAACATCGGAGATTTGACATGGATAACAAGATAATTCGAGTTCTCTGGATAATAGTGGGTTTTCTTCTGACAGGATTGTGCAGCGTTGTCAGCGCGCAGGAAACCGGGTTCACGCCGACGTACAATCCGGAACTGACTCTATCAAAGACAATAAATCATATCAAGATAGATGGACGCTTAGACGATGCAGAATGGGCCGGAGCCTCCAGGGCAGACAACTTCGCCGAACACTATCCCGGCGATCAAACCAGGCCTCCGGTGGAGACAGAGGCCTACATCACGTATGACGAGGACAACCTCTATGTTGCCTTTGTCTGCCATGATGCCCCGGGCACCATTCGAGCATCAATCTGCGAACGAGACAAGATACCGAATGACGATTATGTCAGGCTGTGCCTGGACACTTATGGCGATGCCGCCTGGGCATACGTTTTTTACGTAAATCCCTATGGCATTCAGAACGATGCAATGTGGGCGAGCCTCGGTGGTGAAGATATCGGATATGATCTAATCTGGGAATCGGCCGGTATTATCACTGACTCCGGCTACCAGGTCGAAATGGCCATACCTTTTGCATCTCTTCGCTTCTCTCGCGAGGGGAACCAGATCTGGAAAGTCGATTTCTGGCGGAATCACCCGAGAGACGTGCAGTCAGAATACTCCTGGGCCGCCTATGACCGTGATGAGAACTGCTGGCCGTGCCAATGGGGCACCATGAGCGGGATATCGGGAGTTACGCCGGGTCGGGGTATTGAGATCACGCCGGCTGTAGTCGGTTACCAGTCTGGAGCCCTCGGAGAAGGCTCGTCCCAGGGCGACTTTGTTAATGATGATGCTAAAGGAGACATGTCATTGTGGGCAAAGTACGGGATATCCACTAATGCGACGGTTGAGATGACACTCAATCCGGATTTCAGCCAGATCGAAGCAGATGCCGGACAAATAGATGTCAATACCACATTTGCCCTCTTTTACCCGGAGCGGCGACCGTTTTTTCAGGAGGGTAACGATATTTTCCGTACACCTATGAGGACCTTGTACACGCGCGCCATCAATGATCCTGAGTTTGCCGGCAAGGCAACGGTGCGTTTGGGTCGTGCCAGTATTGGCTATCTTATAGCACAGGATCGGCGGTCAGATATCTACTTACCATCTGGGGAGAGGAGTTTCCGTGTACCATCCGGCCGGAGCACTTCGAATATTCTTCGAATCGTACAGACGGTAGCCAATGGTTCGCAGATTGGCCTGGTTGTCACCGACCAGAGATTCGAGGGCGGCCGGTCAAATTCCACGATTACAAGCGACGGTCGGTTTCGTATTGCTCCAAGCCTGCGTGCGGTATATCAGGTATCGGTGAGCCATGTATCGGAATCATTCGATACTGAACTAACGGGTTTTATCCCGAATCCCGATTCGCTTTGGGACGGCAAACACACCAGGGCCTTTGATGGCGAATCATTTTGGGGAAGCCGGAATTACGCCTTAATCAGGTGGTGGACAAGTGACTGGAACGTATCGATCGATTATATGGCAGCGCACCCTGCCTTTCACGACTATATTGCTCTTGTCCGCCAGAACGATTATCACAACACCCAGACCGTGATTGGCCACTTCATTCGCCCTGAGACCGGGTTGTTTGAGACGATTAATCCCCATATTAGAGCCGATGCCGAGTGGGACTGGGATGGCAAGCGGAAACATACAACCTACGAGTTATGCTTGTGGACCCGTCTTAGAAAAGCCCAGGCGTCATTCTATTCACAGTTCGTGGGAACATCGGAGAACTTCGGTGGCAAGCAGTACGACGATACCTGGTACGTATACCAGGATGCGACGTTTTCTATCAGTGATCCGGTGCAATTCTATGCTGCGGTGACATACGGGCACAGAATTGCCAGAAGGCAAGAAACCCTGGGCAGGATTCTTGACCTGAATCTATCGCTCGACCTTAAGTTGAACGATCGCATTCTTGTGCAGCAATGGATGGATTATGCTCATGCCAATGATATAGAAAGCGGCGATGAGTTGTTTGACGGGTTCATCTGGCGTACTCGCCTCAATTATCAGGTGTCAAAGCCCCTCGCGGTGCGCCTGGTGGTCGAACAGGACGGCTTTTATGAAACATGGCGTGTGGATCCGCTCTTGACCTATCGCCTGAACCCATTCTCGGTCCTTTATGCCGGGATAACATGTAACTACCAGAGGCTGGAGACTACTGTGCTCAACGAAAGCAGCTCATATTCCACGCGATTGGCGTCCAGACAATTTTTTGTGAAGCTGCAGTATCTCTTCCGCCTGTAGATTACATTCGTTGGGTGCCCCACCGTTTGCATGATGGGCCTCTCGTCCGGTGGGCCACCATTCCATGGTGGGTTTCCCTTTCGAGGGGTGAAGCCAACTATCATAGCTGACAAAGCTTGAGGTGCTATGCAGGGGTGCAACGAGAAACCCACCCGCACGTGGATGGGCAACCGGGGAAACCCTTGTGGATTCGACATTCGATTTCGACTTGAGTTTGAACCGTTGGCTTCTTACGTTACTTCTGAGCGAAGGGTGTGGTCGTGTGATGCGGTTCGATCATGGGGAGGAGGGTCGGCAAACAGAAGGAGCAGTGTCATGACTGAAGCAGAATTCGCGATCAAGTTTGAGACAACGGAGGACGATAATCTCGCCTTCGCCATGCACTACTGGGAGAATTCTCCTTCGCTTCGCAAACGAGTACTTACGGGACGCCTGGGCTGGACCCTGGCCTTTGTTCTATTAGCGGTAGTGAATATCGTTCTCGAACTCTGGTACTGGGCTGCGCTCATGTTGGTCGCAGCGCTCGTGTATGTCGTCTTCTATGACCGATGGTGCCGCAGAACCTTCCTGAGGCGATTCAAACGTCTCCAAAGCGAGGCCAAAAACAGGTCCGCTCTTGGAAACAAAGAAATGTCAGTTGGTGAGGATGGAGTTAACCTTTATGCTGAGACAGGCAGAAGTCTCACCAAATGGCTGGGCATTGAACGTATAGCAAGCACCGCTGATCACACATTTCTCTACGTTGGGGCTGGTCACGCGCTTGTTATTCCGAAGAACAGGGTCACAGAAGGTGATTATGAGACTTTTGTGGTTGAGTTGAAGAGGAGATTTGAGGAGTATAAGGGACACCAAGCGAAGGACTCCGGATAATACGTCCGGTGGCCCACCATTCCATGGTGGGTTTCTCTTTCGAGGGGTGAAGTCAACTATCATTGCTGACAAAGCTTAAGGTACTATGCAGGGGTGCAAAGAGAAACCCACCCGCACGTGGATGGGCCACCCGTCGACAGACCTTACTTCACCAGGACCATTTTCTTCATGATGGCGGCGTCATCAGTCTGCAGGCGGTAAAGGTAGATGCCGCTGGCTTTGTCTGCTGCATCCCAGACCACCGTGTGTTCGCCCGCCCCTAGCCGCCCGTCAACCAGTGTCGATATCTTACGGCCGAGAACGTTGTAGATATCAAGTCTGACGGCAGCAGTCACCGGGAGTATGAAGCTAATCTCGGTGGTCGGATTAAAGGGGTTCGGATGGTTCTGGAACAAATGCGGATGAGCGGGCAGCGAATGATCGGCGGTGCCTTCCTCAATGCCGGTCGGAGTATTAGTCGTGTTAAGAAGAATCGAGACAGTGTGGGATATGAAGTTTGCTATCGCCAGATCGGTGTCGCTGTCACCATCGAAATCAGCGGCACACACCGAAGTTGGCAACTCTCCGGTCGGGTAGACTTCAGCCGAGGCAAAGGTACCGTCACTGTTGTTTCGGAGAATGGCAACACCTTCTTCAGCCGCGATTGTCACAGCCAGGTCGCTGTCGCCATCACCATCCAGGTCGGCAGTCGTAATAGACGAGGGTGCGTGCCCGGCCGAGTAATTGATCGTAGGTGCAAACGTCCCGTCGCCGTTATTAAGCAGGATTGAAACATTGTCGAGGCCGTCGTTCAGTGTCAAGTCGGAGTTTTGCACAGCCAGGTCGTTGTCACCATCACCGTCAAGATCCACCGATCTGATCTCTCCAGGCATATCGGCAGCAGCATAGCCAACAGCCGGTCCGAAGATACCGTCACCGTCGTTTTTCATGATCGAGATACTGTCGGAATTCCGATTTGTCACAGCCAGATCAAGATCGCCGTCACTGTCAAAATCGCTCAAGACCATTAATCGAGGCCGGTATCCGGCGGCATAGTATGTGGCTGGAGAAAACGTCCCATCTCCGTTGTTTTTAAGAACCTTTACGTGATCGGCCTGAGGGTCTGATACGACCAGATCGTTGTCTTCATCCCCATCCACATCACCGGCAAATACGTATGACGGATGGCCGTCGGTTATGTAATCCGCGGGTGAACCAAAGGTTGCATCGCCGTTGTTGGTCAGGACCGCCATACTGCAGGAATCCATGTAGCTTGTGAATTTGGTCACCGCTAGATCCGGGTAGTTATCGCCATCCAGACGGGCCGGAAAGAAGGACGCCAAGCAGCACCCGCCGTAATCGTCGGTCAAGTGGAATGTCCCGTCACCCTGGTTAAGCATAAGCGTGAAGCGACAGGTAGGCGTGGGGCCAGCCAACACCACCAGGTCGTTGTCACCGTCCTGGTCGAAGTCGGCTACGCCCACCAGTGATGGTCCATGTCCGGCGGAGTAGTCAACCGGGGCTTGAAACAACGGATCCTGCGCTGCGGCCATTCCGACCGTAGAATAGATGGCCGCTGCCAATAGTGTCGGTGTTGCTCGCATATCGTTCCTGCCGCCTGTGACGCAATTCGGTGACAGTGGAGATCGAGGCGTGTTCCTATAATATACTGCCTGGTCGATTTCTGTCAATACGAAAGGGGTGGGGGATCTGCTGTTTTATCGTCCCTTGGTCCAACGAGAAACCCTCCGGCACGCGGATGGGCCACCAAGGGACGGTGCACTGACGCGTCTGCCGCACTGATTAGTCTACAACAAGCGTTAACGTGAGTGTCTTTACAGAACGCAGACCCGTGTCATCGGTCAAGTCCTGTTTGATTATCAAGCTGCCCGGTGAGGACACCTGATCCAGACCGAAGAAACCGCGCGGGTTGTGCTCTGAATCGCAGGAGTCTTGGGCCAGGTTAGATTCTTCCTCGAAAAACTCGACGCCGTTCAAAACTTCGTACTCACCGGATGAGCTGCAGAAGAAGAGAATATCTGCAGAGTCCGTCACTTTGATAACGTAGGTTTCCGCGCCAAACCTGACGTCGACGTGATTAAGTGTGTCAGTAAGGGTGTCGGAGCCCTCATGAGTCATTAAGTGATAGGTACCTGTATATTGTCCGGCCAAGGTTGGGGTTGGAGGTGAGTCGCCATTAGGACATTCGATTCCCATTGTCATACACATCATGAAGATCAAGACAGCGCCACCTAAGAGTGCCTGTCGGGCGTTTATCGGATTCCTGTTTTGAGAAGTCATCTCACGAGCAATATAGTCTAACATGTCTATTTGTCAAGGCAGGTGGGCGGCATTCGCCGTCACAGGATTCCGGCTCGGAGCCCCGAATGACGACCGAATAGAATGTCCTGTGAAGGGCTATTCCCCACGCTTGCTGAGCCTGACCGGTGGGCGCGGTATGGAGATCTACAGAACCAGGGGTCGCGGGTTACCACGCATCAGAAAAACTTGACATGTGTATCCTGTATGTCTATAATTAGAACGGAGCGGAAGGTCAGTGATATGTGAGTGAGACCGGGTTGCGGCCCTCGACGGAGGGCCAGGGAAGATAGGGGATGATGCTATGCGACAGATATTTATCCGACTGGTGTTGGTGCTATGTGGTGTCTGCTCTGGTGTTTACGGTCAGGACATCGGCATAAAGGATACAGTTCGTCTGGAGGGACAAGCCGTCAAGGTGGGGCAATCAAGTCCCATAAGCTTGTACCTGATCAATGACGGAGATATTGAGGCAATCAGCTTTGGGCTTATGACAAGGCAGGTTGATTCCGGAATGATCACTTTCGACTCCGTCGTGTTTATAAACCGTATGGCCGATCCATCAGTGTTACTTCTGCGGATAGTCCGATTTTACTCAGACGACGGCATTCATCCAGACACGTTGCTGATTGCTGGATTCCGCATGGGGGCCAACGATATTCCAGTCGGAAACGATGCGATCTGCCATATCTATGTGACCGGGGTGAATCCAGGAAAGATACGTATTGATAGCACTTTTGTGCCTCCCGGCAGTCCATTTTCTCTGATCGGGGCCTCGAGTAATTCAACCAAGCACTATCCGGAGTTTGGTGACCTTGTGCTTGACGTGCTGACAGGTCTCAGCCCTCCCGTAATCGTCGTTCCTGAGGAGATACAACCTGTGGCAGTGGCCTCGCTGGTATCGTTTGAAATCGACGGTGGTTCGCCAGAGGGCTTTCCTGTGACCACGGAACTGGTTTCACTTCGGGGTCTTGAAGACACCACGTTATTGCCTCAGAATCAGCCGGTTCTGTCTCAGGAGATCCCGGCTCTATTTGAATGGACGCCGAGCAATCAGGACATTGGCTTGTGGCGGGCCGAGTTCAGGCTCTGCGATTCTACAGGTAACTGTGACACCGGCGAGGTACTGATTCAGGTTGTGGCGGACGAAAGCTTCCTCGTGGTGTTTTCATGCATCGATGTGCCGGACACATTGGTGTCTATGGATATCAAGACAGGGAATTTCGATGACGATCCATATTCGGAGATATTCGTAACGGGCCTTGGAGCGCTCGGCTCTCCGAGTCTTGAGCTATTTGATTACCAGGACGGGACCATCGCTCAAGTCTACTCTTACGATGATGGATATCCGAAGTGGGTAGCGCAGCCGGGCTATCTGGATACCGACGATATTTTGGATATAGCTGTGAGAGACTGGGCCCCGATGGCAGGCCAGGTTCTAATCCTCAAAGGGAACGGAGACAACACATTTTCGGTAGCCAATGAACATGGCCCCATCCCCTCTTTCCGTAGCACTACCCTGGGAGAGTTTACTGGCGACAACCGGCTCGATTTGATCACGGTTGGCTCGAATGACGTGACCGTTCTGGCCGGGCAGGCGGCTTACTCTTTTCAGCAGGTCAACACCTTTGAAGTGGCCGACGTGGCGATAACCGTCAACGCTGCTGACTTCAATCTTGACGGGTGCCGTGATCTGGCTATCGGCACTGCGTCGGGCCTGGAAGTCCATCTGGGTGATGGGACCGGCGGATTCTCTTTCGCTCAGTTTTATGATCAGGTATATGGTGCTCTGGATATCGATGTCACCAACCAGGGTTCCGATTTCAATCACGACGGACTTTTTGACCTTGTGCTGGCGACTCCCTCAATCGGTGGAACATCCAGCCAGATCATGGCATACCTTGGGAACGGTGACGGGTCGTTTGATCAGGTCCTGGTACGCAATGTCAGGGGCCAGGTATTCTCTACCCGCGCCGGGGACTTCAACGGGGACAAGAACCTTGATATTGCTTTCATGAATGGAGCCGGCCGATATCTTGGGATTCTATTCGGCGACGGATCAGGTGCATTCCCCAATGAGTTGAGATACGACGTGCCGAATTATGAGCCCCATCAACTCGCCGCGACTGATATAGATCTTGACGGAGACTTAGATCTGGTTACTCCTTCTTTTCAGGTGGATATTGGAGCTTCTCTGTTTGTCTTTTTCAATGAGAATGACCCTGAAGGCTTACAGCAGTTACCGTTACTGGTCCAAGGATGCGACAACGCGGCTGTAGAACTCGTTTCAAGCACAGGGCGTACCGTTAGCAGTATCAGCAATAGCATGGCAGCGGCAGGATTCTACTTCAGAGACATTAATGACAACGACTATATTGATAACCAGGCTGAAGCTGGCGTTCTTGAAGCTGGCCCCTATTCTATTAACGTTTCCCCGAGACCGGATATAGTCGACGGTGAGACCTATAATCTGGAGTACTTCATTGATGGTCTGAGGTATCGTCTGGCCGGCAATTTGGCGATGAGCCAGGATGGCTACAGTTTCACGATATATCCCACCAACTCCGAAGTGGCGCCGGCCTCAGGGAGGTTCATTTACAACGCCAAGACATGTTTCCGCTGGCCTGGATCCGGTGCGTTTGAGTTCCAGCTAGCCCAAGATATAGATTTTCAGAATCTGCTCGTCGAGGCGGTCACAGCAGAGGCCAACCTGGAACTGGATACGCCGCTGGTTGTGACTGACACCATTGCTTTCTTCTGGAGAGTGAAGCCAATCGGTCAACAGGATTACGCGCACTTCTACGTTTTCAATTTGATTCCATCTGACGGCAGCCAGGGAGATCTCAATGGAGATGCGGTCCTCGACATCGGCGATCTTACCTTGCTGATAGCCTACTTGTTCATCGATGGGGAGCCACCTTCGCCGGTGGAAGCAGCCAATTACGATCAGACCGGCATTGTGGATATAAGTGATCTGACTTTTCTGATAGCGTATCTATTCTTGGGTGGTGAGCCGCCCTTTAACTGAGCCCGACCGTTTGCGTAGCCCACCCGCGGATGGGCACCCGGGGACTTGTTGTAGTAGAGCGGCGTTCGCCGTCAATGGATTCCGGCGCGTGGGCCGGAATGACAGAGGGAGGGGGGCGTGGGCCCTTTTCCCCTTGAACCTGCATCCGAAAAGTTATATAATCCCCCGCATGGCAAACAAGAGAACAGACTACATAAGCTGGGATGATTACTTCATGGCCGTGGCCCAACTGTCGGCCCATCGGTCCAAAGACCCCAACACCCAGGTCGGGGCGTGTATCGTCAACGAGCACATGCGAATCATAGGCATCGGCTACAACGGGTTTCCCATGGGATGTTCCGATGACGTTCTTCCGTGGAGCCGGGAGGGTGATTTCCTCGACACCAAGTACCCGTTTGTCTGCCACGCCGAGATGAACGCTATCACCAACGCCGCCAACAAGCAGGGCCTCGACGGGGCCAGACTGTATGTCTCACTTTTTCCTTGCAATGAATGCGCCAAGTTGATGGTGCAGGTGGGGATAAAGGAGGTGGTCTACCTGTCGGACAAGTATGGCGACGACCCCGTGTTTGTAGCCGCCCGGAAGATTTTCAAGCTGGCCGGGGTCAGACTCAGGCAGCTTGAGCCCTCGACACGGGAGATCAACCTGCTTCTGGATGTCGAGTGACGCCGGGGTAATACCCTGAGTGCAGCAAAATGGGGACTGAACCTGCCGTTTTTTATTTGCGCTCGCCGGGGGCGTCGATTAACTAGGGATTTTGCGGGCAAAGCCTTTTGCAGGAGAAATCAAATTGACCAAGACCAAGGAAGATGTACTAAGACAGATCGATGAAGCCGAGGTGCGATATATCCGGCTCTGTTTCACGGATGTTCTGGGCAAGATCAAGGGGATGTCGATAAGCCGCTCCGAGATCGAACAGGTGCTGAGCGAGGGGCAGGGTTTTGACGGTTCATCTATAGAAGGGTTTGCCCGAATCGAGGAGTCGGACCTGATGGCTATGCCCGACCCGGTGACGTTCCGCGTCATTCCCTGGGAGGTGGCTGGGGAGAGGGTCGCCCAGATGTTCTGCGACATCACCAACCCCGACGGATCGCCGTACGATGGTGACCCGAGGTGGATTTTCAAGCGGACGTTATCGAAGATCGCCGAGCGGGGCTGGACGTTCTATGTCGGCCCAGAGATGGAGTATTTCTACTTCAAGAGCGACCGCCGACCGGAGTTTCTGGATCACGCCGGGTACTTTGACTATGGTACGGTCGATATCGGCACGCAGATTCGCAAGAAGACCGTCGCCGCCCTTGAATTGATCAACGTGCCGGTGGAGTGTTCTCACCACGAGGTAGCCCCCAGCCAGCACGAGATTGATCTGAAATACCAGGAAGCGCTGGTGATGGCTGATTTCGCACAGATATACAGGTTCGTGGTTAAAGAGATCGCGATGGAGAACGATGTCTACGCGACCTTTATGCCCAAGCCGGTGTTCGCCGAGAACGGCTCCGGGATGCATTGCCACATGTCGCTGTTTGAGAACAGCCGGAACCTTTTCTTCGATCCGGACGATGAGTACAATCTGTCCAATACAGCGCGAGGTTTTGTGGCCGGTATCCTGCGTCACGTTCAGGAGATCACGCTGGTACTCAACCAGTGGGTGAATTCGTACAAGCGGCTGGTGCCCGGTTTTGAGGCGCCGGTCTATATTAGCTGGGGTCGGCGTAACCGATCCAGCCTGGTGCGTGTTCCGACCTACCGTTTGGGCAAGGAGAAAGCAACGCGGGTGGAGCTGCGTTCTCCCGACCCGGGTACGAATCCTTACCTGGCCTTTGCCTGCATGCTGGCCGCTGGTCTGAAAGGGATCGAGGGAAATTACGAACTGCCCGAACCGATCGAGGAGAACATCTACGGCATGTCAGATAGCCAGATGAACGATCTGAATATAGAAACGCTTCCGAATTCCCTGGAAAACGCTATCCGCGCGGCCGAGGAGGGCGGCCTGGTTCACGAGGTGGTAGGTGACCATATCTGGAACAAACTGGTGGCCAGCAAGCGGATCGAGTGGGACGACTACCGTGTGCACGTGAGCAGGTTCGAGATCGACCGGTATATGACCATGCTTTAGAACACACACTCTGAAGGTTCGACGTTGCGAGGGTCCCGGCATGGGACCCTTTTTTCTTCCGGATCGAGGCTAAACTCCTGTGCGACCCCGACCGATGATTTGATTATGATGTGTGACAGTCGCACGGCCGGACGGGCGCTACGTGTGACTGTCACATCAATCGGAATGACCGGAAGAACAGGATGGTTCTCTCATGTACAATCGCGCCGAAGTAATTCAGAAAATCATTGATCATACTGGAGCCAAACGATACCTCGAGATCGGGGTGGCTCACGCGGAGACGTTTCTCAAAGTTAAAGTTGATCATCGCATCGGGGTGGACCCGGAACGTCCCTCCCAGCATCTGGTAAATGCGTTCGCGCAGGTGATGGCGCAGAGCCTCAACCATACGCCGGCCATTCACCTGGGCTGTAATATCGATCGCACGGATATCTCAATCGAGGTGAAGAATTGCAGTCAGCCCGGGCAAAGCGCGGATATGAATGCGGAGGCCGAGGGCACATCTCTGCAGAATTCGACCCAGTATTACCAGATGACCTCCGATGATTTCTTCACGCAGGCCGACACTATCGTTGGACCTCTGGGGATTGACGTTGCTTTTGTCGACGGCCTTCACGAGTGGAAGCAAGCGGTGCGGGATGTCGAGAACTGTCTGCGATATCTCAACAACGGGGGTGTAATTGTGATGCACGATTGCAGCCCGATATCGGAGCTGATTGCCACACCGTTCGACCGACTTGAAGAGGCAAAGAAGGACCCGAAATGGGACGGCGCCTGGACCGGTGATGTCTGGAAAGCTGTGGCCTGGTTGCGTTCGGCTCACCACGACCTGAGATTCACAGCCTTCAATTGTGACTGGGGGGTCGGTGTCATTACTCGCGGAAGGCCGGACAGTGTGCTCAGGTACACCCGTGACGAAGTAGCAGAACTGCCGTACGAGAAACTCGATCAGAACCGTTCCCGGATTCTCAACCTGAAGGACCCATCCAATCTCGACGATTTCGTAGCAGCCCTCCCGGTTTTGGGCCAGCCGAAGGAAGAGGTCGAGCCGGCAGGCGCCTGACCGGTGCGTTTCTAATTGCTCTCATCAGATTGATAGAACCCTGACTGTTGCCGTCAGGGTTGTTTTGTCTATATTCCCCACATGCCGGATTATCAGCAACTCACGGCAGTTGAGATAGTGAGTCTTGTCTCACAGGGTGAGGTCTCAGCCGTTGAAATCACCAGGGAAGCGTTGCAGTTGGCCGAGGCTGAAGGGGAACCGCTTAATGCCTTTATTACGCTGTGCAAAGATAGAGCGCTGGAGCAGGCGGTGGCTATTGACAAACGGGTAAGGGATGACATGGCCGACGGTCTTCCGTTGCTGGGTGTACCGGTGTCAATCAAGGACAATCTGTGTTATCGGGATTATCCTACAACGTGCGGTTCTCACATCCTCGAGGATTATAACCCGCCGTATGATGCGACGGCGGTCAGTCGCTTGATAAAGGCCGGGGCGGTCATAATCGGCAAGACCAATATGGATGAGTTTGCCATGGGGTCGTCCAGTGAGACATCGTACTTCGGAGTCGTAAAGAATCCACTTGATCAGTCTCTCACGGCAGGGGGTTCATCAGGCGGTTCGGCGGCGGTCGTGGCGCAGGGTATCGTGCCGGTGGCACTTGGATCAGAGACAGGCGGATCAGTTCGGCAGCCGGCATCATTCTGCGGCCTCTATGGTCTGAAGCCGACCTACGGATCGGTATCTCGATATGGTCTGGTGGCATACTGTTCGTCGACCGATGTTGTTTCGCCCTTCGCGCGGGATGTTTATGATCTGGCGCTAATCTTCGACGTCATATGCGGCGAGGATAACAACGATGCGACTTCCATTTCATTCGACCGGGTTGATTATGTGAAAGATGCAGAATCCAACCGGAAGTACCGCATTGGGATGGTGAAGGAGCATTATGTTGAAGGCTTGGACCCGCAAGTTGAGTCCGTGGTGCGAGAGGCTGCCAGTAAGCTCGAAAGAGACGGCCACACCATTGTAGAAATCTCCCTGCCCTCCGGCAAGTATGCGGTGGCGATGCATTACATCATCGCCCCGGCCGAGGCTTCGACCAACCTGGCCCGGTATGACGGTGTCCGATATGGTCTGCGTGAGGCAGGGGACCGGGAACTCGATGAGATGTATGCCGCCACCCGCGAGGCCGGTTTCGGTCGCGAGGTCAAGCGGAGGATAATGCTGGGCACTTATGTTCTTGCGAGCGGTTATTATGATCGGTATTACGTTAAGGCTATGGAGGTTCGTGAGCTGATGCGGCGTGAGTTCGAGGAAGTATTCAAAGAGGTGGACCTGTTGATTTCACCGACCGCCCCAACCCCGGCTTTCAAGCTTGGTGAGAAGACACATGATCCGCTGGCCATGTACCTGTCGGACATTTACACTATCCCGGCCTCGCAGACCGGTGTACCGGCGTTATCGGTGCCATTTGGTCAAGCAGAGGACGGCCGCCCCATCGGGGTGCAGTTTACCGCTCCGTGGCTCGACGAGCTTTCACTTTTTCGAATCGCCCACCGGTTGGACCATCTCGGATAAGACATGCCGTTCGCTGAAGTCGCAGATCTTCGTATTCACTATACTGACGCTGGAGAGGGAGAGCCGCTGGTTTTTCTTCACGGATTTACCCTCGATCATCGCATGTGGAAGCGCCAGATCGATCATTTCAGGGGCAATTACCGGGTGGTATGTCCTGACTCACGCGGGCATGGCCTGTCGGCGGTTCCCCCGACCGGTTACAGCCGTGACCACCGGGTCGAAGAACTACGAGAGCTTGCCGATAAAATAGAACTAGAGCGGTTCCATCTGATCGGACTGTCGATGGGCGGCTCCACGGCTATCGGGTTTGCGCTGAAACACCAGGAGCGGCTCCGATCGCTGATTTTGGTATCGTCGGGAGCGGCCGGCTATTCGGTCGGGAAAAAGATTTCCAAGATTGACCAGCTGGCCATCGAGAAGGGACTGGAAGCAGCCCGGGCAAGATGGATGCACTGGAGTTTGCGGTATTATCGTAATCGCAACGAGGATCTGGGACGTGAGCTTGAGATTATGATGCGTGAACACCCGGGTGCTGTCTGGCTGGACAAAATGCGTGGGAAATATCCGAGAACATACGACCTGGATCATATTCATCGGATAGGAGTACCGACGCTGATCATGGCAGGACAATCTGATACGATGTTCATCGAACTGGCCAGGCAACTGCATGCGGGGATCGCGGGTTCGAGCATGGTCATCTATAAGAAGACAGGCCACATGATCAACCTGGAGATTCCTGAAAGATTCAACTCGGATATCGAGCGGTTCATAGAATCGGTGAGCAGCGCCTAATGCTGTATTTCGAAGTTAAAGATCGATTGGCCCGGCTGCTGGAGTTTCGCAATCTCTACAGCCAATATCTTGGCTTCACCAACCGGGACAACAATGTTCCAGCTCAGTTGGTTCGAGAGAAGATGCAACCCATGACCGCTGAGATAGTCGACTCGCTGAGGCGGGTCGGTATGGGTGGTCTGGTCACGCGTGACGCCCCTGTGAAGGGCAATCGCAGGGTACGTATAAACGTCATCAGGGCTATCTTCCGTGATCACGTCACCCGTCACTACAATCTTGACGATAAGGAACCGTTGAAAGTTCTGGACAAGGGGATCATTGCCTACCGTCGATTAAAATGGAGACAGGCCATTCAGCTGGTGAACCCTCTTTTCTGGGTGTTTAACTTCATCGCCTTTGCGGCCAGACTGCCCATTCACATTTGCCGTAAGGCAGGTTACGATACCAGCCACGCAGAGAGTCTTACATCCGTGCGATTGTACATTATACTGTTTCAATTCGGGGCCTTTTACGTACTGGCCAAATGGACCGGTCTGATCGACTGGTTATGGATTGACATCATAGCCCTCTAGTATTTATTTCCGTCCCATGTGGTTGGAGGAATGCGGCTCAGCACTGCCGCAATAGGAGCACGCGCCTGTGCCCTGTAATTGCAATGACCGGTGCAAACGGATACGAGACGGTAATCGGGCTGGAAGTACACGCTCAACTGAAAACAGAAACCAAGATCTTCTGTGGCTGCAGGTCCGCCTACGGAGCTGAGCCCAACAGCCTCACCTGTCCGACATGCCTCGGGCTGCCGGGGGCACTTCCGGTTCTGAACCAGCAGGCGGTTGTCTGTGCCGCTCGCGCTGTGCTTGCCCTCGATGGAACGGTTAACCCGGAGAGCAGGTTTGCCCGCAAGAGCTACTTCTACCCGGATCTTCCCAAGGGATATCAGATCACCCAGTACGAACATCCGCTGGCTGTCGGCGGAGAAGTCCGGTACCCCGGTCGGAACGGGACCCGGAAGAGCTGCCGGCTGACTCGAATTCATCTGGAAGAAGACGCCGGCAAGTCTATTCACCCGGAACGCGGGCAGTTACACACGCGCCTCGATTTCAATCGTTGCGGGGTTCCTTTAATCGAGATTGTCTCCGAGTCTGATATCCGATCCCCCGAAGATGCGTATGGTTATCTACTGACACTTAAACAAATACTTCAATATGCGGATGTATGTGCGGGGGATATGGAGAAGGGGCAGCTTCGGGTTGATGCCAATGTGTCGGTCCGAGTTGCCGGTGCCGATGCGACGGCGACTCGAACGGAGATCAAAAATCTTAATTCCTTCAAAGCGGTTCGGAGGGCAATCGCTTTCGAGGTGCGGCGACAGATCGGAGTGACAGAGTCCGGAGGCAAGGTGGACCGGGCCACGCTATTCTGGGACGAATCCGCGCAGGCGGCGAAGATCATGCGGACCAAGGAACAATCGCCTGATTATCGGTATCTGGCCGAACCAGACCTGGCGCCCCTGGTACTGTCAGAGGAGTGGATTGAGGAAATCCGCCGACAGTTGCCGGAATTGCCTGAGGTTCGGGCAGGTCGTTTTGTTAAGCAGTATGGCATAGGGGATCATGATGCTGCTGTATTGACGCAGAGCCGCGGGTTGGCCGATTATTTCGAGGCAGTAGTGAGAGATTTCCCCGACGGCCGCACCGCCTCTAACTGGATCCAAACTCGCCTCCTGGGCTACTTGAACGATTCGAGGGTTGAGATCGAGAACTGCCCTGTCACGCCGGACCAGATGGCCGGGTTGCTTTCAGCCGTCAGGACCGGCCGTATCTCCGCAGCGACAGCCGTGGATGTATTCCGGCAGATGCTGACCACGGGGAACGATTTTCAGTCGATAATTGAAGAACAGGGACTTGTCTTGATCGAGGATGAGAGCGTAATTGGGAGGATTATTGATGAGGTTCTTGCCGGGAATCCGGAGAATGTGGCAGCCTTCAAAGCCGGCAAGTCTGCTTTGCTGACTTTCTTTGTCGGACAGGTAATGCGCAACTCCGGTGGTCAGGCGGATCCTCAGGTGGTCAGGAGAATACTAATAGAGAAACTTGAAGCAGGTTAGATGATTTCAGAGAAAAGACCGAGAGTGGCTGTCTTTATCTCCGGCCGGGGCTCCGGATTTGAGAACCTTCACCGGGCGAGCCGGGAGAACAGACTGGCGGCCGAGATCGTGTGGGTGGTATCCAGCACTCGCAAGGCTGCCGGTTTGGAAATTGCCCGCGGGCTGGGAATCGAAGTATCAGTGTTCCGTCCGAAGAAGGATGCACCGAAAGAGGCAGCCGCCGAGGATCTGTTGTCTAGGCTCAGAGAACGTTCAATCGACTATATTGCACTGGCTGGCTATCTGAAACTTCTACCCGATTTGATTGTGAGAGAGTACCCCGGCAGAATTCTGAATATCCACCCGGCTCTGCTGCCTAGGTACGGGGGCAAGGGTATGTACGGTCATCATGTCCATGAGGCCGTTCTGGCGTCGGGCGACAGGGAATCCGGGGCTACTGTCCATCTTGTTGACGCTATCTATGACCATGGCAGAATACTGGAGCAGCGGAAGGTGGAGGTTCGTGAGGATGACACGCCGGAAAGCCTGGCCGCCCGTGTGCTCAAGGTCGAGCATGAACTTTATCCCATAGTGCTTCAAAAACTCATTGACGGAGAATACGAGATATCTGATGGATGAAATACTGCTAACAACCGACATCAAGGAATTTCCTCTCAGCCGAAGGGGCAAAGTGCGGGACATTTATGACCTGGGTGATAATCTGCTGTTTATTGCCAGCGACAGGATATCGGTTTTTGATGTCGTCATGCCCAACGGGATTCCAGGGAAAGGCAAAGTTCTTACCCAGATGTCACTATTCTGGTTTGACTTGCTGAAGGATGTGGTTGACAATCACCTGGTTACGGCGGATGTGGACGAGTACCCCAAGGAACTTCGCGCTTATCGAACTCAACTCGACGGACGCTCAATGATAGTGACCAAGGCCGACCGAATTGATGTGGAGTGTATTGTGCGCGGATATATTTCGGGGTCCATGTGGAAAGAACTGCTGAAAGCCCGGCAGAACGACTCCAATGAAGTGCACGGGTTCAGCTTTCCGCCCGGTCTCCAGGAATCCGAAAAACTGCCGGAGTCGCTCTTCACACCTTCAACCAAGAGCGATGACGGGCACGACGAGAATATCAGTTTTGCGGCGATGGTCGAGCAGGTGGGATCTGAGACCGCCGAACTTTGCCGCGAGAAGTCGATTGCAGTGTATACCAGGGCTGCGGATTATGCTCTAACCAAAGGTATCATAATAGCCGACACCAAGTTCGAGTTCGGTTTCAAGGATGGGAAGTTCATTCTCATCGACGAAGTACTCTCGCCTGATTCAAGCCGTTTCTGGCCCGTGGACAAATACGAGATAGGCAAATCTCAGCCGTCTTTTGACAAACAACCGATCCGCGATTACCTGGATGAAACCGGTTGGGACAAAGCACCGCCCGCTCCCGAGCTTCCGGCGGAGGTGGTGGCTGCGTCCGCGGAGAGGTACCGTACAGCACAGAGGCTCCTTACAGGAAAGGTCTGACAATGAGTGGGAAGGTGAAGATAAGACGTGCGTTGCTTTCGGTGTCCGATAAACAAGGGATTGTCGAACTGGCGGCTGCCCTGAAGGACGCCGGAGTGGAGATTCTCTCGACCGGGGGTACGATGAAATTATTGCGAGACGAAGGGATTCCGGTGGTGGGCGTGTCGACTTTTACAGGTTCGCCGGAGGTCATGGCAGGACGGGTAAAAACACTCCACCCGAAGATACATGCGGGATTGCTCTTTCGTCGTGACAATCCGGACGACGTGCAGCAACTGGCGGAGCTTGATTCCAAGGCAATTGATTTGCTGGTGGTCAACCTGTACCCGTTCGAAAAGACCGTTGCGCGCGACGATGCAACTCATGATGAAATCATCGAAAACATTGATATTGGTGGCCCGGCTATGATTCGATCAGCCTCGAAGAATCACATCAGCGTGACAGTCGTGGTAGACCCTTCTGATTACCCTTCGCTGCTTAAGGAACTGGAAGAAAACGGGGGAGCGACTTCACTTGAATTCAGACAGCGCTGCGCGACGAGGGCGTTCCAGATGACATCGGCTTATGACACGGCCATTGCCGGCTACTTTGCCGGGCACGGAGAACAGGACGCAAGTACTTTTCCTGACTCGCTGATTATGACCTACAGGAAAGGGTCTTCACTTCGATACGGTGAGAACCCGCACCAGTCTGCCTCTGTTTATGCTGCGAACCAATACAGTGGACCGACACTGGTAAGGGCGGAAGTGCTGAGCGGCAAGGAACTTTCATACAACAACTATGGTGACCTCGATGCCACTTTAGATATGCTTCTTGATTTTTCGGAGCCGTTTGCATGTGTGGTCAAACACGCCAATCCGTGTGGAGCGGCAACAGCGGACAGTCTGGCCGAGGCGTACCGACTGGCTTTCGAGAGTGATCCATTGTCCGCGTTCGGTTCGATCATCGGCTTGAACCGGGAGGTAGATATGGATACTGCGCGACTGCTGCACGATACTCAATTCGTTGAGTGCATCCTGGCACCCGGCTTTTCCGATGAGGTCTTCAAGCTTCTCAAGAAGAAGAAAAGCCGACGGCTTCTGGCTCTTCCGGAGATTGCCGGCGGCCGTCCGCTCGGCCGGATGGTACAGAAGCATATTCAGGGAGGGCTGCTGCTGCAAACCGAAGATACTCATGAAATCAGCCCCGGCGATCTGAAAGTTGTGTCGCAACGAGAACCGACGCCGGACGAGATTCGATCGATGTTGTTCGCATGGAAAGTGGTCAAGCACACTAAGTCGAATGCGATTGTGCTGGCGAAGGGGACGGCCACAGTCGGGATCGGGATGGGTCAGACATCAAGAGTTGACTCCGGATTTATGGCCGTCAAGCGGGCGAGCGAGCGCGCCAAAGGAGCGGTGATGGCATCCGATGCGTTCTTCCCGATGCCTGACGGTGTTGAAGTCGGGACGGATGCCGGCGTGACGGCCATCATTCAACCCGGCGGGTCAAAGGGTGACGAGAAAGCGATAGCCGCCGCCGATAAAGCAGGGGCTGCCATGGTGTTTACAGGTGTAAGGCACTTCAAGCATTGATGTGCGCCGGAGGAATCGTTTTCGGTATGGTACGTTGCTTGCTGACAGGTCGAGACGTATGGTATAACAGAGCGATGGCTGTGCCCATCGTCGCTCTGACTCTTGGGCTGACCGGCTGTTCGGGACAAGATGAAGCTCCGACCGAGCCCGGAGACGGAACCACACCCACTCTGACTGTTGTCGATCAAACAGGCGTGGAGGGATACGGGGCTATCTTCGTGGTCCGGCTGAGCGAAGCCTGTGATTCGCCCGTCATCTATCAGTTCAAGACCGTAGACAGTTCAGCTGTCGGCGGGCAGGACTTCACCCCGATCACCGACTCCCTTGACACCATTCCTATCGGAGGTATTTCCACCTTCATTACGGTTCAGACAACCGATGATGCGGAGTGGGAGCAGACTGAGCATTTCCTGCTGGTGATCAGTAATCTGGCAGGTGCGACGTCTTCTGATTCAACTGCCACGGGCACCATCCTGGACAACGATGCAACGTGGTCTGGTGCTTCTGGTATCAAGACGATTCTAGATGGCAATTGTGCTCTGACCGGTTGTCACGGCCTGGTGACCAGCGGAGGCTTCACCATGGGTCAGGTCGGCAATGCTGTTTACGATTCTGTGCGGACCGCCGTCGGCTGGCATGGGCAGGTGGTCATCGTGGGAGCGAGCAATTCAAGTTCACTCTACGTAAAGGCGACGGCTGATTACGGGTATGGCAGTCGTATGCCGCCAGCAATGGATACGCTGCCGATGACCGATCAGTTAAAGATCCGAGACTGGATTGACCAGGGGGCGGAGGACAATTAGTCGTTCCTACTATCTTCATTCGGTGCATTGACTTAGCCCGCCCGGCGAGGTGATGGCGGCTCACGCGGGCTGCAAAATGGTTTGCAGAGCGGTCGATTCGTCTTGCCAAAAACGCACCTTCTCGATATCTTTTCATAGATGACATAGATGAGGACTGACTGTGGACAACCGTGTGCTCGAAATACTGTTCTACCTCATGGACCGCCTCCACGAGACGCATGGCCAAATGGCTGCGCTGACCGAAGTTTCAGGTGATCTCAAGGGGCTTGGATATTCCGATGAAGAAATATCGTCGGCTTATGCTTACATTCTCGATCACCTGCAGGCTGGCGGAGACCGTCTGTATGATGATCTCGGTGGTTCAGACGGTTCGGTGAGAATCCTGTCCGACCTGGAGAGATCCCGGTTCGAGCCGGACGCATACAGTTTCCTCGTCAAGGCTTCAACGGTCGGTCTGATAGACTCGCGTCAGCTCGAGTTGATTCTGGGTCGTGTCGGTGTTCTGGGCCAGAAACCGGTCACGCTCGGGCAGTTGAAGATGCTGGTCGCCCTAGTAGCATTCGAGGACCAGCAAATGCCGGGAAGCCCTTCTCCGTTTGAGGAGGGGTCTGATTTCCCGCACGGCATTAATTGAGATGTCTCTCAGGAACAGAAAAATCCTGATCGGGCTTACGGGCGGAATCGCCTGCTACAAGGTCCCCAATCTGGTGCGACTTCTTGTAAAGGATGGTGCCGAGGTCCGCGTGGTTATGACTGAGAGCGCCACCCGGTTCATCACCCCGCTTACCCTGGAGACGGTATCGGGTCATCCGGTGGCGGTCGAGATGTTCCCCCCGCAGGAGTTTGTGGCCGTGCGACACATAGAACTGGCGAACTGGCCTGATCTTACCGTTATCGCTCCCGCTACGGCAAACTTTCTCGGCAAGGCTGCGTCAGGGATATCCGACGATTTGCTGTCAACGATCATGTGTGCCGCTACCGGGCCGGTGCTGATGGCTCCGGCCATGAATCCCAACATGTGGCACAATCGTACGACTCAGCGGAACTTTAAGTATCTGGTTGAAGAGCTTGGCTGGCAGACGGTTGGACCGTTCGAGGGTGAGACGGCAGAGGGCGTGGTTGGGGTCGGTCGCATGGCTGAACCGGAAGAACTGTTTGAAGCTGTCAAGAAATCTCTGCGCCGAAAACCTCCTCAAAAAAAAAAGTCCTGACCGGTCGTAGGGTGCTTGTAACAGCCGGTCCGTGCCGCGAGCCGGTCGATCCCGTCAGATACATATCCAATCGTTCATCGGGGAAAATGGGATACGCCCTGGCTGAGGCGGCTGTGGCGATGGGAGGCAAGGTGACGCTTGTATCCGGGCCGACATCACTAAACCCGCCGTTGGCCGCAGATGTTGTTGTCGTGGAGACGACTGACCAGATGCATCGGGCGGTGAGCAAGAGGTTCAGGCGCACTGATCTTCTCATCATGGCGGCTGCACCTGCGGATTTCAGACCGGCGCGCGTGGCTGAGCAGAAGATCAAGAAACATGCCGCCGCCCAGAACCTTACCCTCAAACCGACTACTGACATATTGCTTTCTCTGGCGGCAAAGAAACATTCGGGCCAGTTGGTGGTCGGTTTCGCGGTCGAAACCGAAAACGGCCCGGCCAACGCCCGGCGCAAGCTGAAAGAGAAGAACCTGGACATGGTGGTGCTGAACGATCCCACTGAGACCGGTGCAGGCTTTGATCACGATACCAATCGAGTCACCATTATCAGGCCCGGCCGAAGGGCTGAAGTGTGGCCGCTGATGGCCAAATCTGAAATCGCTTACAAACTGCTTGAAAAACTGTCCGGCATGCTTTAGAATGGAATTCCACCTTTCGGTCGAGGATTCATGCGAGACAAGCCGGTTGACTTACAGAAACTGTTCAGACGCGCCCTGCTTTCTCAGGTGAGCATCGGACTGGATGAAGCCGTGCTGGGTGATCCTCCGGGAGACTTGCCAAACCCGGCTGAGTCGATCGATGGGCCTCGCCCGGAGTTGGTGACAGTCAAGTCCGCCCTCAAAGCCGGCCTGCCTGACTACCCCGAATTTCCCATGGATCAGGACGGACCTTCTTCGATGGAATTGTCGTTTGATTCCGAGTTTGCATCGATAGATGAACACCTGGCTGCAATCTCGGACTGTCAACTCTGTCCGCTGGGAGAACACCGCAACAAGTTTGTGTATGGTGTGGGTAACCCGGATGCGGATATCATGTTCATCGGAGAAGCGCCGGGGGCCGAAGAGGATCGGCTCGGTGAGCCGTTTGTCGGGCGTGCCGGCAGGCTGCTGGATCGAATCCTGGCCGCTATGGAATTGTCTCGCGACCAGGTTTATATCGGCAATGTTCTTAAGTGTCGCCCTCCTGCCAACAGGGATCCGCAGCCGGTCGAAATGGCCAAATGTATGCCGTACCTCAGGGAGCAGATTCGTCTGATCAGACCGAAACTGCTCTGTCTGCTTGGGCGGGTGGCGGCTCATGCGATCCTGAATACTACCACGCCGCTGGGTCGGCTGCGCAACCGGTGGCATCAGTTTGAAGGTATACCGACCCTGGTGACCTATCATCCGGCGGCGCTGCTGCGATTCCCGGCCTACAAGAAAGATACCTGGGCCGACATGCAGGAGTTGATGCGTCGCCACGCGCAATTGGGTTGAGGTAAGTTAGCAGATGGCCTACCGTGCCAAAGCCGAACGAAAAGTCGAGCGCCTGGAACCACCCCAGGCACTTGATGCCGAGCGTGATGTTCTGGGATCGATTCTCAAGGATCCGGAGGCGATCAACCGGGTCATTGAGGTCTTCGACGACCCCAGCCATTTCTATTCTCCAGCCCACCGGACTGTCTTCGAGGCAATACTGGAACTGTACGGCCGCAACCAGCCCTGCGATATAACCATGGTTGCCAACGAATTGGTCAGAAAGGGTGTGCTGGACAAGATTGGCGGCCGAACCTACCTCGTCGATCTGATTGAGCAGGTAGCATCCACCGGAAACGTTGCGAGCTACGCCGAACTTGTACTGGAGAAGTCAGTCCTTCGCTCCCTGATCTCGACTTCGAATGAGATCATACACAGTTGTTATGTTCAGGAGAAGCAAGTTGATGATCTGCTCGATGATGCCGAATCGAACATTTTTTTTATTTCCGAGAAACGTCTTCGCAAGGGGTTCGTTCCGATCAAGGACTTAGTGGGTCAGACCTATGAGACGATTCACGAGTACCGAGACGAGGGCACGGGTTTTGGGCTCAGTACCGGATTCGACGATCTGGATGCTCTCACCAATGGTTTGCACAACGGTGATCTGATCATAGTGGCCGGGCGACCGTCGATGGGCAAGACCTCGCTGGCTCTGAATATTGTTCAGAACGTGGCTGTTGATTTGAAGAAGCCGGTCGGTTTCTTCTCGGTGGAGATGTCCAATGAGGCACTCATCCTGCGCATGATGAGTACAGCAGCGCGGGTAAACCAGCAGCGCATTCGCAAGGGCAAGGTATCTGACAGAGACATGGGGGCTCTCTCCGCTGCAATGAATCGTCTCGGGAAGGCCGAAGTATTTCTGGATGATTCTCCTGTTCTCTCAGTGCTTGAGATGAGAGCCAAGGCCCGGCGTCTGAAGGCACAGCATGACGTGGCACTGATCGTTGTGGATTACATACAGTTGATGCATGCCAGCGGCAGAGCCGAGAACCGCCAGCAGGAGATAGCGCAGATCAGTATGGGTCTCAAATCCCTGGCCAAGGAGCTGGACATTCCGGTGATCGCGATCTCGCAATTATCCCGTCTGGTCGAGCAGCGCGGGGGTGAAAAGCGGCCGCAACTGTCGGACCTGCGCGAGTCGGGGGCGATAGAGCAGGATGCCGATCTGGTCATGTTCGTATATCGGCCCGAGGCATATCTGAGTGCCGATGAGCGAAGGGATCCGAAGAATCAGCCGATATTAACGAAGGCAGAGATTATCGTTGCGAAGCAGCGTAATGGTGAAACAGGATCCGTGAATTTGATTTTCCTCAAAGAGATCACCCGTTTTGAAAATCTTGAACGCACTCACCGTGAACTACCTCCCGGTGCTCAACCGGTTGACGACGGTGATGTTCCCTTCTAGGAGCTAGAATGGATTACGGGCTGACGGTTCTGGGTCGACGTGGTGTGAGTTTCATCAATCGACTTGGTGGGCTCTCCATAATGCTTCTGAGGTTTCTTGGTTCACTCAGGGAGATACCTCGTTCGTTCGGGCTGATCATGGAGCAGTTCTATCTCATCGGCGTCAAATCTCTGCCGCTGATCGTGGTTATTTCAATTTTCATAGGGGCTGTCGCTGCCTGGCAGGCCGCCTACCAGTTCAAGTTCATAGGCGCCCCGCTTCGGTTGCTGGGGCACGCCGTGGGTAAGGCAGTAGTCATTGAACTGGCCCCGGTGCTATCAGCCCTGGTTTTTTCCGGCCGGGTCGGAGCCGGAATTGCGGCCGAGTTGGGCACGATGCGTGTGACCGAGCAGATCGACGCCCTGGATGCGCTCGGAATAAACCCGGTCCGCTATCTGGTTCTGCCGCGGGTACTGGCCTGCTTACTGATGGTGCCGATGCTCGTGCTGTTCTCAAATTTCGTGGCTATCATGGGCGGGCTGATTGTCTCGGTTCTGGGTGTTAACGTATCTCCTGAGACTTTCCTGCTCGGCTTCAAGGACTCCTTCAAGGTGGGTGACTTTATAAACGGCTTGATCAAGGCCGGCGTGTTCGGCCTGCTGATTGGACTGGTTGGCTGTTATGAGGGCTTTCGCGCCGAAGGCGGTGCCCAGGGTGTGGGTATGGCTACGACCAGTTCGGTGGTTATATCGTCAGTTCTGGTCCTGGTGTTCAATTTCATATTCGCGATGTTGCTCTTTCGAATCTGAGGCAGACCGGTGTCTTATATCCAGTTCGACAACGTTCATAAGAGCTTCAACGGACAATCGGTCCTCAGTGGCGTCGATATCAGGATCGACAAAGGCGAGACAGTTGTTGTCATCGGGCAATCCGGATGCGGCAAGTCTGTCCTGATCAAGCACCTGATGCGTCTCATCGAACCTGACCGGGGCGCGGTGAGGTTCGATGATCAGGACATCGCTTTGCTGCACTCCCGGGAGTTGATCCGGATGCGACGTCGCATCGGTCTCCTGTTCCAGAGTGCCGCCCTGTTTGACTCGCTGACGGTGGCCGAGAACGTAGGCCTTGGCCTGCGGGAGTCTCGACAGTACGATCGGGAACAGATTCGTGAAATAGTGATGAGTAAGCTGGAGCTGGTGGGTCTGGTCTCGGCGGCGGACAAGCACCCGTCTGAATTGTCCGGCGGTATGAGAAAACGGGTGGGCCTGGCACGTGCTATTGCCACTGACCCTGAGGTTCTGTTATATGACGAACCAACCACCGGCCTTGACCCTATTACGGCTGACATGATCAACGAGCTTATCGTTCAACTCAACATGCGTCTTCACGTGACATCGATTGCCGTGACGCATGATATGGTTTCGGCCTACAAGGTGGCCAGCCGGATTATCATGCTCTATGACGGCCGGGTGGAATTTGACGGCAGTCCCGAGCAGGTGCGGTCAGCGTCCAATCCGATTGTCCAGCAGTTTATAACCGGTCAGGCCCAGGGTCCGATTCAGGTGAGATGATAACACGCTCGGTCGGGTGACTGTCTTGACGAACGATACTATCTACCATGAAAAAGCGAAAGACGGAGCCGCCCGACGGGGAGAGGTAACAACACCGCACGGTACCTTCCAGACTCCGGCCTTTATGCCGGTGGGGACCTCCGGTACCGTCAAAGGGCTGTCATTCGAGGATGTGGTCGAAATCGGTGGCGAGATTGTGCTTGGCAACACTTACCACCTGTATCTGCAACCGGGGCACAAATTGATCGAATCCCTGGGTGGTCTGGCCGTGTTTACGGGCTGGAACGGTCCGACTCTAACCGACAGCGGCGGGTACCAGGTTTTTTCGCTCCGCAATATAAACAGGATCAACGATGACGGGGTCGAGTTCCAGTCGCACCACGATGGATCGCGGCACTTCTTTACCCCCGAGATCGTGACAGACATCCAGCACGCCATTGGCGCCGACATCATCATGGCCTTCGATCAATGTGTGCCCTATCCGGCCGATCACACTCAGGCAGCGGAGGGAGTGCGACGGACCTTCGAATGGGCCGGGCGGTGTCTTGATCGGCATACGGTGCTAGCCGGGATGAGAAAAGACACACCTCGTATGTTTGGGATAGTGCAGGGGTCGGTGTTCAAGGAGTTGAGGACGCAATCGGCCGAGCAGATAGTCGGGCTGGATTTCCCGGGCAACGCAATCGGCGGCCTTTCGGTCGGCGAGCCTCCAGACGTTATGGAAGAGATGCTGGCCCACACAATAGAGTATCTGCCCAGCGGGAATCCGCGCTATCTGATGGGTATCGGGTATCCCGAGGATATTCTGATGGCTGTCTCGTACGGTGTCGATATGTTCGATTGTATCCTGCCCACCCGTAGCGCGCGGACCGGGCTGGTCTTCACCTCCATCGGTCCCCTCGTATTCCGTAATGCACCATATGCACAGGATGAGCGGCCTCTCGATCCCAATTGTGACTGCCGGGTCTGTCGTCGGTATAGCCGAGCCTACCTGCGGCATCTGTACAACCAGTCAGAGATAACCGGTCTGGCCCTGGCTTCATATCATTCGTGTTTCTTCTATCAGCAATTGATGAGGAATATTCGAAGATCGATTGAAGAAGAGCGGTTTGAGTCTTTCCGTGACAGTTTTCTGGAGCGCTATCGGGGAGGAGACGAGTAGCAGAAGCGACGCTCACAGGGGGATGATGTATCCCAGGGTGAGTCTGAACCCGCCGGTTTTGATCTGCTTGTATTTGCTGATAGTTTGATTGCTGGTCGCGAGGCTCTCCTTGATGAAGTCGGGGTAGAGTTCGGTCACACCTATTTCAAGCGAATACAGTTGGCGATACCTCAGACCCAGCGTGAAACGATATCCCACCTGATCTGTCAGCCTGACATCGGCCACCGCCTCCTTGGCCCACAGAGAATCAGAGGCGGCCTGCCTGGGGCTGAAGAACTGCTTGCCGTAAACCACACCTCCACCAACATAACCGATGAGGCCATTGGTGCCCTTGTAATACAGTACTTCAAGAGTCGCCAGGCCGGTGTGCAGGTTACCGGCAGGGTAACGAAGTGATGTCACTTCACCGTAAGAGTAGTCTATTCCGCCTCGTATAAGGATCGGGTGCACCGCCAGCATCTCATAATGTACGGCGAATTCTGGACCGGCCGTGAGAACGCCATTCGGTCCGATGGCCCCTACAGAGAAGTGCACCGAAAAATCCGACAGAGTATCCTGCTCAACAGGGTTCAACGGTGCCGCCGGCAGACAGAGCCATATGGCAGTAAGAAGTGAGTACATAGTTGGAATCCTAGATCCTAATAGAAGAACGTATGAAAACAGCAAAAGTCAAAATGTTTCTGCAAGTTACGCCGAATAAACGGGTTTTTATTGATGCTGCCCATGACCTTCTACGAGACCTCGTTCAAGCCGGTGTAATCCGTTGTGCTTCAAGGGAAAAATGGCTGCCCGAGCGACCGAAACCGGTTGACAGGATTCAATTAAGGTGTATATTGCGCGCTTGTATCGGCTTTGTGTGAATAGATTCACAACCGCCGAAGAGAGCGAGAAGACGGAACCTATTGACATATAGGGAGTTAACTATGAGTTCCGACCCGGTATTTAAGAACTTTATTAACGGAGAATGGGTCGAGTCACGGTCCGGAGAGACGTTTGAAAACAGAAACCCGGCCAACATCGACGAACTTGTCGGCGTGTTTCAGAAATCCAATGCCGACGATGTAAAAGACGCGGTCGAGGCCGCGGCCCAGGCATACAAATCCTGGAGACTCTATCCTGCACCCAAACGCGGTGAAATACTCTACCGCGTTGGCGAGCGTCTGCTTGGCCAGAAGGAGCGCTGCTCTCAAGAGATGACGCGAGAGATGGGCAAGATACTCGCTGAGACGCGCGGCGATGTTCAGGAAGCAATCGACATGACATATTACATGGCCGGAGAGGGACGTCGCCTTCTTGGGACCACCACGCCGTCCGAGTTGCATAACAAGTTCTGTATGACGGTCCGTCAACCTCTGGGTGTATGCGGTTTCATCACGCCGTGGAATTTCCCAATGGCTATACCGGCCTGGAAAACGATGCCCGCCCTTATATCCGGTAACACGGTCGTAATAAAGCCGGCCACGGATACGCCGCTGTCGGTGGCTAATATGGTGAAAGTGTGTCACGAGGAAGGCATTCCGCCCGGCGTCATCAATATGGTTACCGGCTCGGGCGGTCAGGTGGGTCAGCCCCTTATCAAAGACGAGCGCGTGCGCGTGATATCATTCACCGGCTCGACAGAAGTTGGCCGCAAAGTCTCCGAAGCATGTGCGCCGGACTTCAAACATTGCTGTCTCGAGATGGGAGGCAAGAACGTCCAGATCGTAATGGATGATGCGGATCTCGAACTGGCCGTTCATGGAGCCACCTGGGGCGCGTTCGGAACCACCGGACAGCGTTGCACCGCAACAAGCCGTCTGATCTGCCATGTCGATGTGGCGGATAAGGTCATCCAGATGATGGTTAAGCGAGCCGAGAGCCTGAAGATCGGCAACGGACTGGACGAGTCGATCGAAATGGGGCCATGCATAAACCAGGACCAGCTTGACACCGTTCTCAAGTACATCGAGATAGGCAAGAAAGATGGTGGCCGGCTCATGACCGGAGGGGAGCGGCTGACCGGCGGTACTTATGACAAGGGTTACTTTGTGCAGCCGACTATCTTCTCGGAAGTTTCACAGAAGATGCGCATATGGAAAGAGGAGATCTTCGGCCCGGTGCTCTCAATCGGTACTTTCAGGACATTTGACGAGGCCATCGAAATGGCCAATGATACGGCCTACGGGTTGTCGGCGTCCATTTACACAAGAGACGTCAACAGGGCCTACGCGGCAATGCGTGATGTCAACACCGGCCTTTTCTACGTTAATGCTCCTACGATTGGTGCTGAGACGCACCTTCCTTTCGGAGGCACCAAGGAGACGGGGAACGGTCATCGCGAGGCAGCCACGGCCGCGCTGGATGTCTTCAATGAATGGAAGTCGGTATATGTTGATTTTTCAGGCACCATGCAACGCGCCCAGATAGATAACCAGTGATCCAATGAAATCAGGCGATAGAACAATGAGGTGTTGCAGTCTGATCCATGGTTTTCAAGAACGACACCGCTTGCAGTACATGATTCTTCATATCTGGCGGGCGTCATCGATATGACGATCCGCCCGGCATCGAGGTAAGTGAATTGGAGAAGAATCTGCAAGTTTAGGAGTTTACAATGGCTAAGGTGAACAAGAAAAACGTCATTATCATGGGCGCGGCCGGGCGCGACTTTCACAATTTCAACGTACTATATCGAAACAATGCCAACGTTCGGGTTGTAGCTTTCACCGCCACCCAGATTCCCGACATCGAAGGCCGAAGGTATCCGGCCTCGCTGGCCGGCAGGCGTTACCCGAAGGGTATTCCCATAGTAGATGAGAGCGAACTGCTGGACCTGATATCAAAACACAAAGTCGACGAAGTGGTCTTCTCATATTCTGATGTTTCTTACCAGTATATCATGGAACAGGCTGCCGAGGTAATGGCGGCCGGGGCACGGTTTGCCGTCGAAGGTGGCAGACCGACCATGATTAAAGCGAAAAAGCCGGTTGTTTCTGTTTGTGCGGTCCGTACCGGCTGCGGCAAGTCCCAGACTACTCGGCGAGTGGCGGAAATCCTGCAGGAAATGGGCAAGAAGGTCGTTGCCATTCGACATCCCATGCCCTACGGAAACCTTGCCAGGCAGGCATGCCAGCGGTTTGCGACACTCGAGGACATGGACAGGCACAAATGCACCATCGAGGAGCGCGAGGAGTACGAGCCTCATATCGTCTCGGGGGTAACAGTGTTCGCCGGGGTAGACTACGAAAAAATCGTTCGGGAAGCAGAGAAAGAGGCAGATGTGCTTCTATGGGATGGCGGCAACAATGACATGTCGTTCTACGAGTCTGATCTGCTGATAACGGTTGTCGATCCGCACCGGCCCGGTCACGAGTTGACATATTATCCGGGTCTGGTCAATCTGCTTCTGGCCGATGCAGTGGTGATCAACAAGGTCGACTCGGCTGACCCCGAGGGCGTTGCAACGGTCAGGGCGAATATTGCTGCGTACAACCCGGAGGCGGTGGTCATCGACGCCGCATCTCCGATTTCTGTTGACAAGCCTGAATTGATCACCGGAAAAAGAGTGCTGGTTGTGGAAGATGGTCCAACCCTCACTCACGGCGAGATGCCCTATGGGGCAGGTGTGGTAGCGGCTGAGAAGTTCGGTGCCGCTGAACTCGTTGATCCCAGACCGTACACGGTCAATTCAATAACTGAAACGTTTGAGAAGTATCCTGATATCGGCATCCTGCTCCCGGCCATGGGCTACGGTGACGAACAGGTTAAGGACCTTGAAACAACTATCAACAAGACAAAGTGCGACTCTGTAATCATAGCGACACCCATAGACCTCAAACGGATCATAAAGATCCGCAGGCCGGCCACCCGCCTGTCTTATCGATTACAGGAGATTGGCACACCTGATCTCACGGGAGTTCTGGAGAGCTTCCTGGCAAAGAAGCCCCACAAGGCCGGAAAATCCGGGAGAACCGGAAGTAAGAAGTGATATGTGACGGTCGAGCCCGGGTCGGCATGGTCGATCCCGGCTGGCCACAGGACTGAGTTTTCAAAGCGCGTGCTGAAATGGCAATTCCAAAGACAGCGGTTGTGGCCCTTGGCGGCAATGCTATTACTGTCCCCGGGCAGGAGGATACCATCGCAAACCAGTTTGCCAACACGCGCAGTTCACTGGACGGGATCGTCGAGTTGGTTCGCGAAGGTTACAACCTGGTCGTCACGCACGGCAACGGTCCGCAGGTCGGCAACGCCCTGTTGCGGATTGAGTCGGCTCGCGGGAAAGCTCCGATCCTGCCGCTCGGAGTATTGGTGGCTGACACCGAAGGTGGTATGGGCTACATGATCGAGCAATCTCTGCAGAATCGGCTTCGTGCCGAGGGGATCGACCGGCCGATCGTCACTATAATCACACAGATGCTGGTGAGGAAAGACGACCCGGCGGTTTCCAACCCCACCAAGTTTGTCGGGCAGTTTTATACTGAAGAGGAAGCCAGGATCTTCTCGGAGACCCGTGGCTGGCAAATGAGAAAGGATGCAGACCGCGGTTGGCGCCGGGTGGTGCCGTCGCCGGCGCCCTATGAAGCTGTTGAAGCCGATATCATCGGGCGGCTGGTGAAAGATGGAACGATTGTCATTGCCGGCGGCGGCGGTGGCATTCCGGTATATGTGGAAGATAACGGTGACCTGGAAGGGATGGACGCGGTCATCGATAAGGACCTAGCTTCGGCCGTAATCGGCAGCCAGATAAATGCCGAGATACTCTCAATCCTGACCTCGGTTGACCAGGTTGTAATCAACTTCGGCCGCTCGGACCAGACGGCTCTTGAAGAGTGTACGGTTACTCAGATGAAAGAGTACCAGGAGCAGGGTCATTTCCCTGCCGGTTCCATGGGGCCAAAGGTTCAGGCCGCAGTCAGCTTTCTCGAGAGCGGGGGCAGCATGGTCGCAATCAGCAACTTCAAGGATGCCGGCAAAGCGCTGAGCGGTGAGGCCGGCACGCGGATTGTCCCGGACTGATGATGTGTAGCCTGTCACAGGAAACCATTAAGGATATTCTCCACCTGGGGAAGATATATGAGGTGGGAGGTGCTGTAAGAGACCGTTTGCTGAGCATCGACGCCCCTGTCAAGGATCGAGATTATCTGGTGACGGGGATCACTTACGATGATCTTTCCAGGCTGCTGAAGAAACATGGTCGAGTAGATCTGGTCGGGCGTAGTTTTGGAGTGATCAAATTTACCCAGTACCGGGCAGAGAAGTCGTTCACATTCGACATAACCCTGCCTCGAAAAGAGCACTCCACCGGCAGCGGGCACCGTGACTTCGCAGTAGATTTTGACCCGGATCTGAGCGTCGAGGATGATCTAATCCGACGTGACTTTACGGTAAACGCCATGGCGCTGGCTCTTGACAGCGAGGATATAATCGATCCTCTGGGCGGGCGGCTTGACCTTGAAAACAAGCAACTGCGTATGACTTCCGAGGATTCCTTCAAGGAGGATCCGCTTCGCATGCTGCGCGCGGTGCAGTTTGCGGCACGATTTGGTTTTTCAATTGAGGTGACTACGCTGGAGTCGATGACACGTCACGCCGCCTCGATCGTCACTGTCACTCCCGAACGGATATCAGAAGAGCTGACCAAGCTGCTAACAAGGTCTGAAAGTCCGTCGGCAGGATTTCGTCTGATGCAGCAAACCGGGTTGCTTAAGGAAATACTGCCTGAACTTGAGGATTGCGTGGGCGTAGATCAGCCCGGTGGTTATCACAAGTATGATGTTTTTGAGCATTCCCTGCGAACCATGGATGCTGCACAGGGTTCTCTCAGGCTGAGATTGGCCGCACTTTTTCACGACGTCCGTAAGCCACAGACTAAACGCCCCGTCAAAGACGGTGCTACGTTTTATGGTCACGAAGTGGTAGGGGCTCGAACAACACGTCAGATATTGACCCGGCTGCGGGTATCCAATGATCTCATCAAGGATATCGAGACCCTTATTGAGCGACATATGTTCACGACAGAGGTGACGGATAAGGGGCTGCGGAGACTTCTGAGGCGTGTCGGACCGGATCTCATCTTTGACCTGCTCGATCTACGTCGCGCCGATGTCGAGGCGCAGGGGATGGGCGGAACAACTGATGACGTTGACAGGTTTGAAACAGATATAAGGGAAGAACTCGAACGTAAACCTCCTCTGAGTGTGAAAGACCTTGCTATTGACGGACATGATGTTATGGACTTGCTGGGGTTGGACCCCGGCCCTTCGGTCGGCAGGGTCATGGATTATCTTTTTGAGCGGGTGCTGGACGATCCATCCAGGAACACCAGGGATGCCCTGATCGATCTGGCCAGAGAATATGATTTGAACAAAGCAGATATTGAGAATAAGGATAGCAACGAGGAAAGTGATCGATGAAGATTCACGAGTATCAGGCCAAGCAGTTGTTTGCAGCGGCCGGAATCCCCGTACCGGACGGTGACGTAGCCAACGATTCTGGCACAGTCCAGGGAATTGCCGAGCGGTACAACAAACCGGTGATGGTGAAGGCCCAGGTGCACGTAGGCGGTCGCGGCAAAGCGGGTGGTGTCAAGTATGCCGAGACGCCTGAAGCAGCGCGAATTCTGGGCCAGCAGATTCTCGGCATGAACATCAAAGGCCTAACCGTAAACACCGTGCTGGTTACGGTGGCTGAGGAAATCCTTTCTGAGGCATATGTGGGGATCATCCTTGATCGGGCCAGCCAGCGGCCGGTGATCATGGTTTCGGCGTCCGGCGGCGTTGACATCGAGGAAGTTGCAGCCAAGACGCCCGAGAAGATACACAAGCTGGCGGTCGATCCTGCCGTTGGCCTCCGGGCATACCAGGCTCGCGATTTGGCCTTCAGTCTCTATCGTGACATCGGACAGGTGCGTCAGGCTGCTGATATCATCATGAAGCTTTACAGTGTATTCTGGAAGGTTGATGCCTCGCTGGTTGAGATCAATCCGCTGGTGACCACTCCCGGCGGTCGTGTGATTGCTCTGGATGCCAAGATCAACATCGATGATAATGCGCTCTACCGGCAGAAAGACGTTGCGGCCATGCGGGACATAGATGCCGAAGAGCCATCAGAGGTAAAAGCCCGCGAAGCTGATTTGTCATTCGTGAAACTGGACGGCAATATCGGGTGTATTGTCAACGGTGCCGGTCTGGCCATGACGACCATGGACCTGGTAAAGCGGTATGGTGGGGAACCGGCGAACGTCCTCGACATAGGTGGTTCATCCAATCCCAAGAAGGTCGTGAGCGCAATGGAGATCATTCTCGAGGATCCGAACGTGCGAGCCATCCTGATAAATATCTTCGGCGGCATAACGAGGTGCGATGATGTGGCCAACGGTCTGGTCGACGCCTTCAACCAGCTTGACCTGTCGGTACCCGTGGTGGTACGTCTCACCGGCACCAACGAAGCCGAGGCCCAGAGAATCCTGGCCAGCCGTAAACTTCCCACCGCCGACACGCTGGATGGCGGCGTGAAAAAGGCGATAGAGTTAGCCGGAGTTGATCAATAAGACGACTGAGTATTGAGGGAGACAGATTATGTCCGTTTTCATAGACAAGAAAACCAAGCTGATTGTGCAGGGAATTACCGGGCGCGATGGTTCGTTTCACGCCCAGCAGATGAAAGAGTACGGCACTAATGTTGTCGGTGGCGTGACACCGGGCAAGGGTGGCACGAAGATCAACGGTATCCCGGTGTTCAATAGTATGGCCGAGGCGGTCAAGAAGACAAAGGCAAACACGTCGGTGGTCTATGTGCCGCCGGCTTTCGCCGTCGACGCCATATATGAAGCGGTCGACGCCGGCATCAAGCTGGTTGTGTGCGTTACCGAGGGGGTGCCGGCCAATGATATGATGAAGGCGGTGCCTTACGCTAAATCAAAGGGTGCCCGCGTGATCGGACCCAACTGCCCGGGCCTGATTTCGCCAGACAAGTCGAAGGTCGGTATCCTGCCGGGTAACATTGTGAAAAAGGGCCCGGTCGGGGTCGTTTCTCGGTCGGGCACTCTGACCTATGAGGCTATCTGGGCGTTAACCTGTGCCGGGATGGGTCAAACCACCTGTATCGGGATCGGTGGCGACCAGGTTGCGGGGACGACTTTCATCGACTGCCTCAGCGCGTTTGAAGGCGACAGTGCTACCAAGGCTATCGTAATGCTGGGTGAAATCGGCGGCTCCGACGAGGAGGACGCGGCGAAGTTTATAAAGAAAAATGTGACCAAGCCGGTGGTAGCCTTCATTGCCGGTCAGACCGCTCCTCCGGGGAAGCGGATGGGCCATGCCGGCGCGATTATATCCGGTGGGTCGGGGACGGCGGTAGAGAAGATCAAGGCGCTGAACGCGGTCGGTATTCCGGTCGCCGGATCGCCTACTGAGCTTCCCGAACTGCTCACCGAGCAGATAAAGAAATCCAGGAAGAAATCGACTTCATCGAAACCCGCATCCCGCAGGCCAGCTAAGAAGAAAGCGGCGGCCAGGAAAAAGGCAGCCAGGCGACCCGCGTCAAAGAAGATGGTGAAGAAGAAGGCAGCGAAAAAGAAAACAGCAAAGAAGAAAACGACCGCCCGCAAGAAGAGCGGTGCTAAACGTAAGAGATAGATCCTGTATACTTGACCAGTTAGCTACGCACTTGTCGATCAAAGGAGACGACATGACTGATGCCAGCCCGGCGGGTCCCAGCGCGTCCAAGCCGGCCGCGAAGAACAAATACGACTACACCAACGGCCCGCCTCCATTGAGTATCAACATGGCCTGGTGCAAAGCCTGCAATATCTGTATCGCGCTCTGCCCCAAGCAAGTATTTGAACCCGATCGTGACGGCAAACCGATTCAGGCTCGCGCCGAGGACTGTAACCAGTGCACCATATGCTGGGTACACTGTCCGGATCTGGCCATCACCTCTAATTACAAGTAGGAAGGGACTCAATGCCAGATAAGAAACGAGTGTTGATGCAGGGTAACCACGCCTGTGTGGCCGGCGCCATTTATGCCGGCATGCGCTTCTACGCCGGTTACCCGATTACCCCGTCTACTGAGGTGGCCGAAGGATGCGCGCGGAGACTTCCGGAAATCGGAGGACGTTTCATCCAGATGGAAGACGAGATCGGCTCCATCGCTGCGGTAATAGGTGCCTCGGTGGCAGGACTCAAATCAATGACGGCAACCTCCGGTCCCGGTTACTCGCTGATGGTGGAAAACATCGGGTATGCCTATATGACTGAAACACCCTGTGTGATCATCAACGTGCAGCGCGGCGGACCTTCGACCGGACTCCCGACCAAGGTCAGCCAGTCGGACACCATGCAGGCTCGCTGGGGAACCCACGGTGATTATACGGCCATCGCAGTAGCGCCGTCGTCAGTGGCTGAGACGGTGACCGAGACAATCAGAGCGTTCAATCTATCAGAGAGATTCAGAACACCCGTGACCCTTCTGCTCGATGAGGTTATCGGTCACATGCGTGAGATTATCACATTGCCCGAACCGGGTGAGTGTGAGGTGGTCGAGCGTGTCAAACCCACCTGCCCGCCGGAACAGTTCATTCCATTCGAAATGACGGAAAGCCTGGTTAATCCCATGCCTGCATACGGAGAGGGATACCGAAATGTCATTACCGGCTTGACTCACGATACGATGGGGTTCACGACCAACAAACCCGTGGAAATTGCTCCCAAGCTGGATAAGCTGAGGAACAAAATCATGCGTCATGTTGACGAAATAACCAGGCTCAGGACCGAGTTCATTGACGACGCAGAGATCCTTTTCATTTCATACGGTTCAGTTGCCCGGGCCGCTTTCCAGGCGGCCAAGATCGCGCGTGAAGCCGGAGCCAAAGTGGGTGCTATCCAGCTTCAGTCCATCTGGCCGTTTCCTGACAAGGAACTGATGGAGCTGTGCGCCCGGTGCCGGAAGGTGATCGTGGGCGAATTGAACATGGGTCAGGTCGCTATTGAAGTGGAGCGTGTACTCCCTCGGGATACCGAAGTGCATACACTGTTGCGATATGACGGCGAGATACTTACTCCAATGCAGCTACTTGAAAAACTTGATGAGGTGCTATGATGGCCACCGCAGTCAAACAACGATCAGATGTAATTCTCGATTACATTCGTCCCCGCAAAAAATTCCCCAGCGTCTGGTGCGCCGGATGCGGGAACGGCATAGTCATGAGCGCTCTCATTCGTGCCATCGAGAAGGCGGGCTATTCGAAGGACGGGATCGCCATGCTCTCAGGCATCGGGTGTTCCAGTCGGATGCCGATTTATTTCGATGTTAGTGCTCTGCACACCACGCATGGCCGGGCGCTGGGGTTCGCCACCGGTGTGAAATTTGCACGGCCCGAGCTAAAGGTGATCGTCATTACCGGCGACGGAGACGCACTTGCCATCGGCGGCAACCACTTCATCCACGCCTGTCGGCGCAATATTGACATCACGGCAATTCTTCTCAACAACTACATTTATGGTATGACGGGAGGGCAGGGTTCTCCGACAACGCCATCGGAGGCTTTTTCCACGACCACGCCATACGGAAATGTGGAGAAACATTTTGAGCCGTGTGACCTGGCGGCAGCCGCCGGGGCCACTTTTGTAGGCCGGACCACAGTCTATCATGCCCCTCAGATGGAGAAACTGCTGGGGGACGCAATGGCTCACCGTGGATTCTCACTGGTGGAAGTCGTGTCCAATTGCCACACCTATTTCGGACGACTCAATCGTCAGGGTGATGCTGTTTCAATGATAAATCATTTCAAGGAGCAATCGGTGCCGGTAGCCAAGTCGCGCAAGATGTCCCCGGAAGAACTTGAGGGTAAGATTGTCACCGGCAAGCTCCACGAGGTCGATAAGACTGAATTCTGTGACGAGTATCAGCGTGTTGTTGATGCCGTACAGGGGAGGAACTGACCATGGGTGCCCTGCTGGAGAAAATAAAGATCCCGCACGATCGTTTCGAGATGCGTCTCTCCGGATCGGGCGGTCAGGGGATGATCCTGGCTGCCGTCATCATGGGGGAGGCCATCGGCATAGGCGGGAAGAAGAACGTTGTCCAGTCCCAGTCGTATGGCCCCGAGGCCCGCGGCGGAGCCTCGAAGTCCGATGTGGTAGTTTCTCCGAACGAGATATTTTACCCCAAGGCAATGAGGCTCGATCTGCTTCTGGCCATGACTCAGGAATCACTTGACAGTTACTACCCCGACCTGAAAGAAGATGGCGTATTGATTGTCGATGACGTGCTTGTTACGGATTTTCCCACTGACAAGTACTACGGACTGCCTTTCACGCGCCTGGCGCGCGAGGAGGCCGGACATGTCATGGTTGCAAACGTGATTGCGCTGGCTGCCATCGCTGAATTGACCGGTATTGTTGATCGCGAGGCCCTGACGAACGCGGTTTTGAACAGGGCGCCCAGGGGCACGGCTGATAAGAACAAGAAGGCTATCGAGATCGGCTTCCGCGAGGCTGCCAGGCTGAAGGAGAAGAAAGGTTGAGATGAGCCGGACGCTCCTTATCATCAAGCCGGATGCTGTGGAACGAAACCTGATCGGCCATATTATTGCGCGTTTAGAGCGCGCCGGGTTCAGGGTACTGGCGATGCAGATGATAAAGATGTCGGTCGATGGAGCGCGGGAGTTTTATGCCGTGCACAGGGGGAAACCGTTCTATGACAACCTGGTTGCATTCATGACGTCCGGCCCTGTCGTCCCGGTATTGCTGGAGAAAGAGAACGCGGTGGCGGATCTCAGGGCACTGGTTGGTGCCACTAACCCGGAGGAAGCAGCGTGCGGGACCATCCGATCCGACATCGCCCGGAGCACCGAGCGGAACTCTGTTCATGCCTCGGATTCCGATGAAAACGCAGCCCGGGAAATAGCCTTTTTCTTCCCGTGATAGGCAAGCCATGAAGGTAGATTTGACATATGGTACCGGCCAGCTCACGGTGGATATTCCATCCGGCACAAAGGTGGATTTCTACGAGCCGGGACGCTCCTCAAACCCGGTGGAGTCGCACGGGTTTCTGGTGCAGGCCCGGAAGGAGGGGCTGAGCGATTTTCTGGCTGAGGACACTCCTCTCATTATTGTCAATGATGCCAATCGCAACACTCCCACGGCCAGGTTGCTGGGCTGGCTGAAGGTCGGGTACCCTGACCTGCTGGAGAAGGCCGGATTTCTAGTTGCGTGCGGTACCCACGCACCTCCCACCGAACCGCAGCTTCAGAAGATTTTCGGAGAACATCTTGAGACGGTTCGCCCGCGGGTTGCCTTTCACGATGCCCGTAATCAGGATAGTATGACCATGATCGGTGAGGATCGGTATGGTGGATCGGTCTATGTGGACACATTGCTTCATAAGGCGCGCCGCACGCTTGTCCTGACCTCGAGCGAGCCTCATTACTTTGCCGGTTTCACCGGTGGTCGGAAATCGATCCTGCCGGGCCTGTCTGATATTGCCACGATTGAACGCAACCATAACATGGCCAACTCTCTCGCGGCGGCCCCATTGAAGCTGAAAGGCAACCCGGTGGCGGAACACATGGGAGAAGTCGCTCAGATGGCCGGAGCCCACGGAATATTCTCTGTGCAGGTGGTGCTCGATGCCGCCGGAGAAATCGCGGGGGCATTCTTCGGTCCCCTCGATGATGCCTTCGCTAAAGCGGTTGATGCAGCCGAAGGGCTTTATGCCAAGAGTGTCACGGAACCTTATGATGTTGTTCTGTGTGAGGTGAGGTCGCCCTTTGATCGTAGTCTGTATCAGGTGCAGAAGGCCCTCGAGAACAGCCAGACGGCTGTTGCCGATGGCGGGGCGGATATTCTGGTTTCAGCCTGTTCCGAAGGAATAGGCCCTGACAGATTCTTCAAGCTGGCAGATGAGTGGGATCGTGAGAAGAACGAGCACCAGGAAGGCAAAACCGTGTTCGGTTCACACAAGCTGTCGCGGGTGAACGGGATTTCGCGACGCATTGAGGTACTGCTGCACTCAGGGCTGCCTGACGAGACGGTGCGCAAGGTGTTTTACGAGCCAATGGCCGATGTGGACAAATTCTTAAAACAGAAAGCAAATGGGAGGCCGGGCCTCCGTCGGATGGCCGTCGTTCACGACGCCTCCAATACAGTGTTAACAATGGCCACAAATAAGTAAACAGCCCGATCGGGCACAGGAGGAATGATGAACAAGAAGATAGCAGTCATCGGAGCAGGGAACGTGGGAGCCACCACGGCTATGTACCTGGCGGAGGCGAACTTCGCCGATGTCGTGCTGGTAGACATCGTTGAAGGCATGCCGGTAGGTAAAGGTCTGGATCTGACTCAGGCCGGACCGGTACGCGGATACAATGCCATGATTACCGGTACCAATAAGTACAGCGATATCAAAGGATCTGATATTGTCATTATGACTGCCGGTCTGCCCCGAAAGCCGGGTATGTCGCGTGAAGATCTGCTCAACATGAACGCCGATATTGTCGGGTCGGCCGCCAAGAACATCAAGAAATATGCTCCCAAGTCGACTGTCATCGTGGTGTCAAATCCGCTTGACCTGATGACGTATCACATGCGTCATGTGACCGGATTTCCGAAAAACCGGGTACTGGGTCAGGCGGGCGTACTCGACAGCATCCGATTCAGAGCCTTCATCGCCATGGAACTCAACGTCGCGATGACCGACACTCAGGCCATGGTGCTCGGCGGACATGGCGACACGATGGTACCGCTGCCGCGCTATACAACTGTTGCCGGTATTCCGATTGGCGAATTGATTCCAAAGGATCGCATCAAGGCTATCTGTCAGCGCACGGCCGTCGGCGGCGGTGAGATTGTCAAGCTGCTCAAGACCGGTTCGGCTTACTACGCGCCGGCTGCAGCGTCGGTGGACATGTGTCGCGCCATCTTCAATGATGAAAAGAAGCTGCTCCCGGCTTCCGCTTACCTGACCGGGCAGTACGGAATCAAGGATATCTACATCGGCGTGCCGGTGGTTCTTGGCGCTAACGGCGTTGAGAAGATCCTCGAACTCAAATTGAACAAGGGAGAGCTGGGTTCGCTGCAGAAGTCAGCCAAAACTTACAAAGAACACCTGAAAATCATGGGTTACTAAGAGGACATCTATGGCCAAGTATAAACACATAAAAATCCCTGCCGACGGGAAACCGATCACTGTCAAGAAGGGAAAGCTCAGCATCCCGAACTTCCCAATCATTCCCGTAATCGAAGGGGACGGCATCGGTCGAGACATCATGAAAGCGACCCGCCGGGTGGTGGACGCCGCAGTCGAGAAAACTTACCAGGGCAAGCGCAGGATTGCCTGGATGGATGTCTATGCCGGTGAGAAGGCGTTCGAGTTGTACGGGGAGTGGCTGCCCAAAGAAACGGTTGCCGCCATCAGGTCGCATATCGTGGCTCTCAAAGGTCCGCTCACGACGCCGATTGGCGGAGGGTTCCGTTCTCTCAATGTGAGCATGCGACAGCTCATGAACCTTTATGCCTGCGTACGACCGGTTAAGTGGTTCCGGGGGGTCGGCTCTCCGGTGACGCATCCGGAGAAATTGAACGTGGTCATCTTCCGCGAGAACACCGAGGACGTCTACGCCGGAATAGAGTGGAAGAAGGGGACAAAAGAGGTCAAAAAGGTCATCAACTGGCTCAACAAGAACATGGGGACCTCGGTACGGACAGACTCGGGTGTTGGAGTGAAGCCAATATCGGTGACCGGCACCAGGCGCCTTGTGCGCAAGGCGATCAAGTATGCCATCGAGAAGAAACTCCCGTCGGTGACGCTCGTCCACAAGGGCAACATCATGAAGTACACCGAGGGGTTTTTCAAGGACATCGGTTACAAAGTGGCCACCACGGAGTTCCGCTCCAAGGTCGTTACCGAGGAAGAACTGTGGGATAAGTACAACGGCAAGATGCCGAAAGGTAAGCTTCTAATTAAAGACCGTATTGCCGATTCGATGTTCCAGCAGGTGCTTCTGCGACCGGATGAGTACTCGGTCGTGGCCACGCCGAACCTGAACGGCGACTACCTTTCCGACGCCTGTGCGGCGCAGGTGGGTGGACTCGGCATGGCGCCCGGAGCGAACATCGGTGACTACATCGGGCTGTTCGAGGCAACGCACGGCACGGCGCCGAAGTATGCCGACAAGGATGTTATCAATCCGAGTTCGGTAATACTCTCGGCGGTGATGATGCTCGATTATCTCGGCTGGGGCAAAGCCGGTGAGAGGATCGAGAAGGCAATCCAGAAGACGATCGATAAGAAGACCGTCACCTATGATCTGCACCGGCAGATGAAGGGAGCCAGAAAAATCGGCACCTCGGAGTTTGCCACCCAGATCATAAAGAATATGGGTTGATAAGCCATAGAACGCCCTCAGCGGCTGTTTCACATTGACCTCTTTTCAGAAGGGCAGGAGCCTGGTGCTTCTGCCCTTTGCTTGTGATTGTAGCCGGCAGATGCGCTGATCGGCGGGTTCTCGCAGCACGGCGGACATAAAACAGCCCGGCGATGCAAGCACATCGCCGGGTCTGATTCAAACCTGTTGTGAACTGCTAGCAGGGTGCGGGCGGGTTATAACTGATGAAGAGGAAGTCAATCAACTTCGTCAGGTCACCCATGTCTACCACACCGTCGCTGGAACCGTCACAATTGGCCTCCTCCATGCACACAGGAGGGGTGTAGCTGATGAACAGGAAGTCTATCAGCTTTGTCAGGTCTCCAATGTCGCAAATGTCTTCCGGATCATTGTCGACATTACCCGTCAGATTTACACAACAGCCGCACAACGATGTGCAACCCGGACGCAGGTTGTCGTTATACCACTTGAAGGCAGCGTCGAGATTGGCTTTCAAATCGTCAAGCGTGCCGTCTCTGACCGATGTAACCACCAGATACGTGGTCAGTTTTTCTCCGGGTTCCATGGTATAGTCATAAACCGCGGTCACGACGGAGAACAGGTCGTCTTCGTCATCAGCCTCAGCATTCAAGCCGGAGTAAGTGCCCATTTTTTCCCAGAAAAACCGTCCCAGCGAATCGGTTTCCACCGGGATTGCGAACAGGCTGTCATTGCGCATGGTGTAAGCACCATACGGTTCGCACGTACCGGCACACTCATTTCCACCGGCCGTGTCGGCGGCCGTGTGCATTCCGAGGAAACCGGTTGCGCCGAAGCGGGCACTGTCATCCTGGCAAGAAGCTGCTGTTGCTGTGTCTATGCCCCGCTGGTAGACAGCCTGGTAACCTTCCACGATAGCCGTGGTGTTGTTGGCGCCGTCATCAGCCGGTATATCCCAGTCCGTCCCTTCACCGATTGCCAGGGCGCTATGGGCGACGCCGTCATTGGACCAGAAATCGGTCTTGACGATCATGAAGTCCGTGCTGTCGCCGCCACCGGTTGGTGCATAGACTGTTCTCTCAAAGGCAATGCTGCTGTCCGGGTTTACTGACGTTCCCGTGAAGAACGCTTCGTAGTTGCTGGCCACGATATGGGCGGAGTCAGAAGCTCCCGTCAGCCGCCGGCTGCTTATATCCAGCGGCTGCGCTGGTGAGCCTTCCCACATACCCTGCATCGTAGCGTAACTGCCGCCACCGTCATTGCGAACGAGCAACGGGCCGCTGCTGAACATGTACACATTTGTACCCGGACTGGCCACGCTCGGGTTACACTCGCCGCCGTAAGTGGTAAAGTCAAGATTTACCTCTCCCAGGCCGCTGTACCCAAGCTCGCCTCCCGTAGAGACGACGAGGACCGTGAAATCACCTTCGGTCGCTATATCCCGACGGGTCCCGTTGTAAGTCGTCACCGTATCATACACCGGGGGCCACATCGTGTCGATCACCAGGAAATCGATGATCAGAATAGTGTCGAACGGAATATTGGTCGCATTGGATGCCAGTTCAACAAAGCCGTTGAGGGCTTCAACTGTCCCCGGGGCACCGATCACCGTTCCGTCGATGGTCAAGTCAAACGTGCGCTGGTTGTCCACACCGGCCGGGACGGACAACGACGTCTCGCTGACCGACAGCCAATCACTTGTGGGACTGGTTTCAACGTCGGTGATGGCCGTTACGTTAAGCGGGACATTGCCGTCATTGGTGACGTTGATAGTCTCCACGTATTGAGCGGTATGCTTGACCCACTGCGGATAGCCAAGCGAGGACGGCGAGCTCGAAAGCCATGCCGCCGGGATAGGATCAACGCACGGGATTCTCATCCATTTCAGAGGATTGAGTGTCACCATGTTGTAGTCGGCCGGAGTCTCGCTCATCAGAGACCGCCAGCCCGGAGCCGGGTAGTGGTCTTCCGTGTAGAACAGGTGCAGATAGTACGGATCAGGCCACGTTCCGTTGTCCGGCACCACCAACTCGCCGCCCGGCCAGTATAGATCGGCGCCATAGGCGGCACTGTCCTGTCCGAACCGCGAGACCGTTGCGCGCCCGTCGTTCATGCACACGCCACCGTAACCGGCCGAGTCGCAGTCCGGTGTGTAACTCTTAGTCAGGTTCCGGGCCGCATCCCAGAGGAGGCCGTCGAGAGTTGTTGACACGGTAACGAATACTTCGCCGTTGGCGGCAAACAACTGATCGGAAAAGCCACTGGCACAGTCATCGGTCTGTGCTACGCCCCACAGACCCCAGGCATCCAGATACTGAGAGGCAAAGCAATACAGTCTTCCGTTGCACTCTGCAATAGACTCGTAACCAATCCAACTGAGTCCGGGAGAAGGATAGCCACAAACATTGACTCTACCCCACTCGGCATTGTGCGCCCGGGTGATAGTACCACCGGCGTTAGGGCCGGCCACGCGGTCAGTCCAATGCATAAGAGCGGCTGTGAAGTCGCCGAAATCCGCGGTCGGATCTTCGTACGCGTTTGCAACCATCGGACAGGCAGTCCAGATAATGTGCAGGCCGTCTTCGGAGTCGATCAACGAATGTGTGTTGATGAAAGCAATGTAGGAAGCTTCGATGCGTGAGTAATTGGTCATATTGACGGGCGGTCCCCATGTCAGGCCGGCGTCGTCAGAGACTCTGAAGTATACCTCGACATCATACCGCTGATTATTGACCCAGGCCAGCTCGTGAAAATGCGTGTAAGCTACGAGCAACTTGTCTGAGACCCTCGAAGCGGCGATGGAGCCGTTGGATAGATCCTGCGAAAATGATGACCGGTTAATGGAATCAAGAGTGGTCGGCCCGGTCCAGGTACCGGCCTGTGACCAACTGGCTTTGCGGAAGTAGTGCAGTGATATCAGGTCCAGATCGCCCTGAACATTAGTCGATGCACTCTCCACCGCAAGACAGTGAACTACTGTATCACTGCCGACCTCCTGTACCTCGACTCGCAACTGTGCCAGGTAGTGTGATGGGGTCAGGAAGTTCACGTTGTACTGCGACGGTGGGATCTGGGAACCGGTACCCCAGAAACAGCCGTGGGTCATCGTCTGATAAAAGAAATGGTTGTCGAGGGTCCCGGAAGCGTCGTCATTTCCCGCGATGATGATGTAGCCCTGGGGCCCCATATCCATATTATTCCACCAGCCCTCAGCATCCGCCGCCTGAATCTCGCAGCCTACGCCGGCCCCGCGAGGCCACACCGCGCCTATGGGATCATACACGTTGTAGCCGAACTTGCCCGGCTGGGTGGTCGACTTGGCCGAACCATAGGTAAAGTGTACTGACGGTGAGGATCCCCGAAAATCGACCTGGCGGTTGCCGCCGGGGAACATCTGATCGTCATTGTAACTTTCGATAACCGAGAAGCCGGGGGAGGAGATTCCCGACGGAGACAGGGCCGTTCCGAGTCCGACGCGGGTCGGTTGGTTGGTGGTCCTGACGGTACCTTCAGGGCTGGCAATATCTCCCCATTTGGGCAACTTGGATATCGTTGACGGAAGGCTGTACGTAATAACGCTATTGGAGCGCTCCGCGGCTACCCTTTCGTGATGCTCGTACTTGCCTTTCGAGAAGGCCGGCACAGCTACGAGGGCAACCAGTAGCACCGCCAATAGCGCCAATGTTACTAGATTTCTTGTCATTTACTGCTCCTTTTGAAACCGATCTCCCATAACCCGCCGTTACAAAGCTGCCCTTCCCGGCTGTCCTGGGCAGAATCGATGGAAGCATTAGCTTAGTTCCGATTACATCGTCTGTGTGTTACTCCAGTTCTGTAAGACCACCTCCTCTCGGCACGGTCTGTCTTCGGCAAACCGGCAGACATTGTCGGGCCTGTGTTCGGTCAGCCGAAGACCGGTAATGTTGCTGTTCTTGCGTCCAATAAGGTCCTTGTCCGTAATCCTGAAGGGCCAGGTATCGACGCCTGCCACCAACGACGGAGTTCACCCGTACGGGGACTCCAAGTCCATTAGTAGAAGCAGGTTATACTCTTGATGCGATACGGGACGGGTCTTGTGGTAAGAACTGTCCGTAGAAGGGTGCTCTATTACGGGACCGCGGAAAGCGAACCCTCCCTTCTCCCTGTTGCCTGCCAACCTGGCGTAAAATGCTTTGGGCGAGCCAAACGGGCCAGACCTACGCACTTTCCTACGCCTGTAATATCTATTTAATAGAGGGATTGTCAAGAACTTAATGTGCTGGCGTGTAGGGACATGCGGGCGTCAAAAAGACAATCCACACGACGACAAGCACTTATGGTGCGGGAGGATCTTTGGGGGGATTGTGCCCGCTGCCTTGGCACGTCAGTCCGACCGGGGCAGTTTAGGCAGTTGTTATGTACCGTATCGCAGTCAGGTGATTGAGTACTTGCAGATGTGGACCCACCAGCATATATTTGCAGTTCAGGGATTCAGTTAATGCCAGTGTTTTTACACATCATGGCGGTCCTGGGAGTATCGTTCTTCCTTACGATTTCTGTGATCGCGGCCGTCCGGAAAGCCCTAGCTACCGTCTTATCTTCAGTCCTTAGTGAGAAGGTTCTGGCTTCCTGGCTGAAGCTAGTAAGTTATGTGCTATTTCTGGCTGGTTTTTCAGCAGGCGTGCAGCGTATAATGTTCCACAATACTGGTTTGTATGAAGGAGGCACGGACGCAGTGGTGGGTGCCGCTATTGAGGCTGGTGTGATGGCGGCCTCTGGGCTGATATGGCCGCTGGTTGTTGTTGCCGTGGCTGTCGTGATTGCGAGAGTGATTGGAAGCCTCATTCACGGTGAGGATTGGAATGTTGAGAGATGATCGGTCGTGAGGGTCAACCATGAGTATCTGGAATGTATAGATGGAATCGCTAGCTAAATACGTCGCCCTCTCTGTAAGCGTGCTGGCCATCTCGCTAGTGATAGTCTATGGGTTGAGGGGACTCCTCTCAGAAGTTATGGAGCCGGTATTCGGAAGACACGGAGCGGTTCCGTATGTGAGACTTGCCATGCTGGCGCTGCTCGTGTACGGTGTCGCCAGTGGTTTCAAGACCGACTATGGCAGAGTCATTTCGGCGGGCCATTTGG
>CP070824.1:2597123-2608469 GCA_020344395.1 Candidatus Zixiibacteriota bacterium
ACCCATAGTGAGTTATCAAGTTCAGGTTTCAGTATTCTCTCGATCTATCAGTAAGTCTATGCCTTGCTTCTGTCTCCTTATGCCTGGTTCGCAAAAATTAGTCAGCCCTCAAAACTCAAAACAACAAAAAAAATCGCGAAATTTTCGAGCGGATTGCAGCCTGATACAGGATCTTTCGGACATACAAACCATTCCTTTTTTGCCCCATTTACCCGCCTTTAATCATCCGCCTTGAGTTGCTGCCACATTTCTTCCAACTGATCGAGCGTGAAGTTATCGAAGTCTCGATCGGCCGACCGCACTTTGGCTTCCAGACGCTCAAAGCGACCGCGGAACTTGCTCAGTGCCCGTCTCAGTGCCATCTCCGGATCCACACCGAGTTTCCGAGCCAGCGACGATACGGCAAACAGCAAATCACCGATTTCGTTCTCGATTCTGGCTCTATCTAAATCCGAGGAGGAAAAAATTTCCGCTTTCAGTTCACGCAGTTCTTCGTCGATCTTCTCCACCACATCGTTTGCATGAATCCAGTCGAATCCCCGCCCTGCAGCCTTTTCTCCAATGCGATACGCCATCGTCAGGGCCGGCATCGTTGACGGAAGCCCGGCCAGGGAAGATTCCTTCTCGCCGGAATCGACTTTGATCTTCTCCCATTGATCTCTGACCTCTCCCGGTTCGAGGTCTTTCCGCTCTCCGAATACGTGAGGGTGCCTACTGACCAGTTTTGTAATCAGATGGTTGATGGAATCATCAATACTGAATTCATCCCGTTCCCGGGCAAGCTGGGCATGAAACACGATCTGGCAAAGAAGATCACCTAACTCCTCTTTAAGGCTGGAGTAATTATGATCCTCTATTGTCTCCACCACCTCGTAAGCCTCTTCGATTAAATAAGGCAGCAGTGATTCGTGGGTTTGTTTTCGATCCCATTGACAGCCCTCTGGCGACCGCAGAATCTCCATAAGAAGCACCAGCCGCTCAAATGGGGGCCGGCTTTGATCCAGAACGCGTGTTTTGGGGTCGGTCATACCTGCCGATATGGTTTTATAGTGCTTCTTTCGGCTGGTGCACCCCACTCATCTCTCCTTGACAAGAATCGTGGGCGCACCTATGTTGGAAAGCTTCGGCCGGCCCATATCCGGTCACCGGCCAGACAATAATATGTAAACGGTAATGTATGGACAACAAAAACACCGGCAACCGCAAGAAATCAGCAGCGTATTCACCCGCTGAAGTCGAAGACAGACTCTACGGGCGGTGGACCCAGTTGGGACTTTTCGGCGCGGACCCGACCTCAGGCAGTGAAACCTACAGTATCGTCATCCCGCCACCCAACGTGACCGATGTACTGCACCTGGGACACGCTCTGAATAATACTATTCAGGACATCCTCGTACGCAAACACCGTATGGAAGGCTACGAAACCGAGTGGTTGCCCGGCTCCGATCACGCCGGCATTGCCACCCAGGTCAAAGTGGAGAGAGAATTGGCCAAGGAGGGTTCGACTCGACGGGAAATTGGCCGCGAGAAGTTTCTCGAACGCACAACCGCCTGGGCCCACGACAACAAAGACAGGATTCTCAACCAGCTCCGCAAAATCGGCTGTAGCTGTGATTGGGACAGGACTCGGTTTACGCTCGATGAATCTCTGTCGAGGGCCGTTTCCGAAGTTTTCGTCCACCTTCACAAGAAAGGGTGGATCTATCGAGGAAACAGGATTGTCAACTGGTGCCCGTCGTGCAAAACCTCTCTGTCTGACGACGAGGTCGAACACCAGGACTTTGACAGCTTCCTCTGGTACATCAAGTACAAGATCAAAGGCTCCGACGACTATCTGACCGTAGCCACCACGCGGCCTGAGACAATGCTGGGTGACACGGCTCTGGCCGTTAATCCAAAAGACAGCCGTTTCAAGAAGCTGGCCGGCAAGCCGGTTATTTTGCCGATTCTGGAGCGCGAAATCCCGATCGTTGCCGACACGTATGTGGATCCGGAATTCGGTACCGGCGTGGTCAAGGTTACCCCGGCTCATGATCCGAACGACTTCGAAATCGGCAAACGGCATGATCTGGAGGAAATCAACATCCTCAACACCGACGGCAGTCTAAACGAAAACGCCGGGAAGTACAAGGGGATGGACCGGTTTGAAGGGCGGAAGCGACTGCTGGCAGACCTCGAGGAGAAAGGGCTGCTGGAGAAGACCGAAAAATACGACCTGTCAGCCGGGACCTGCTATCGATGTCACAACATGGTGGAGCCGTACCTGTCCGACCAGTGGTTTGTGAAGATGTCGGAGATGGCACAGCCAGCTATAGATGCACTAAAAACAGGTAAGTTGAGGTTCCACCCGGATTACTGGTCCAAAACGTACTTGCACTGGATGGAGAATATTAGGGACTGGTGCATCTCACGTCAACTATGGTGGGGTCATCGCATCCCGGTTTGGTACGCCGAGGACGGGACCATGTTTGTTTCTGCGGACCGTCCAGCAGCTGAGCAGTGCGAAGGTTATGACCCGGCGTCCCTGGTTCAGGATGAGGATGTCCTCGATACCTGGTTCTCCTCGTGGCTGTGGCCGTTCTCTACCTTCGGATGGCCGGAGAAAACACCTGAATTGCAGGCTTTCTATCCTACCAGGGTGCTGGTCACGGCCTCTGAGATCATCTTCCTCTGGGTGGCACGTATGGTCATGGCCGGTTATGAGTTCATGGGGGAGTGCCCGTTCACCGACGTGTACATACATGGTACTGTGCGGGACGCTAATGGCATCAAGATGTCCAAGTCACTTGGTAACGGCATCGACCCCCTGGAGATTATCGACAAATACGGCGCCGATGCCCTCAGAATCTCACTGGTGCTGGCGACCCCGGACGGGCAGGATCCCTGGATCGGCCGCAATACTTTCGAGGGTGGACGCAATTTTGTGAACAAGCTGTACCAGGTGTCACGATTCGTAACCATGCGTCTCGAGGGCAGCCGACCGGCAGGTGAGCCGCTCGACGACAGTGACCTGGTGATTTTCGACCGCTGGATCCTGTCGAGACTGGAACGGACTATAAAAGCCGTCGATAAATCCTTGTCAGAATACCGACTCTCTGCCGCGGCCAAAACGCTTTACAACTTCGCCTGGGAGGATTACTGCTCCTGGTATATAGAGTTGATAAAGCCTGATCAACCGGGTGCCCCTATCAGAGAGAAATCTCTTCAGGTCGCTACGTATGTCCTCCAGCAGATCCTGAGACTTACACACCCCTTCATTCCGTATGTTACGGAGGAGATCGACCGGCTGCTTCATGGTCGAGATGATATCGACGCCGCCAGTACTCTGTCCCTCGGACCATGGCCGACAACGAAGGGGTCTCATATTGACGACTCCCTTGAGGATTCGCTCAAGCAGATTCAGGAGGTTGTCACGGCGGTTCGGTCTATCAGGGCCGAAATGAATGTGCCACCGGGTAAGCAGTCAGATCTTCACATCCGCGTGAGTGATGAATCATTCGGCATACTGCTGGAAAACCACATTGCTTACTTCCGGTCACTGGCTCAGGTCCAAAACCTTTTCTGCGGCACCGATGTCAAGAGACCACCTCTTTCGGCCTCTGCCGTGATTTCAGGAGCCGAGGTTTTTCTCCCTCTGGAAGGATTGATCGATATAGAATTAGAAAAAGTCAGGTTGCAGAAGAACCTTGACAGCCTTAAAGCCCATCTTGAAAAAGTGAGCAAGAAACTGGCCAACGCTGACTTTCTGGCCAACGCCCCCAAGGATGTGGTGGAGAGGGAAATGGGCAAGAAAGAGGACTATCAGGAAAGAATCCACCGCCTCAACAAGAACCTGGAACAGATTATGGGGTGGTGAGACCGTCAGTTAAGACCGCAACAGGCCCAGACTGCGGGAGTTTTTGCAGAGCTCCACATGTTCGTCGGTGGAGCTTTTTTCTTTTGCCACAACCACCGGTCATCTCTTTTCGCACCCACGGTAGACTATTCAAGGAGACGCCCCTCAGGGCTCACTAATTCCTGGCGCTGCGACGGAGGTCTTCCATGAACTGGCTGACAGTAGCCGCACCGGCCGTATCAGGGTAAGATGCAAGCCCTTTCGGCAGGATCTTTCCTATAGTATTCCCGGTCATGCGCCGAACCTCGTCACGTACCATCTCAGTAATTCGCTTCAGAGCAACTTCGGCACCCTGCCGTGTGGTCTCGGGGAACAGCAATCCGAAGCAATCCTTAGGCAGATCGGAGACGTAATCACAGGCGCGAACCTGCTGTCGAATCATTCGCCCCACCGCCTCACGCAGTTGGCCCATACCTCGCTCGCCTGTCATTTCCCTTACAAAGCCCAGGTCTATCACGGTGATAGAGATGAAGATACGGTATCGTTCCGCGCGATGCAATTCGTCGTCGGCTCGATTCAGGAAGGATTGAAATGAACTCTCCAAGATGTGCTCTCCGTCTGGCCGCCTGAGCGGTCGTGATCCTTCACGGGACAATATTATCTCTCCCGAAAATCATAAGCAATATTCATTCCAACGAGCCTCAGTCACCGGCCGTATGGCGATGTTTTCAGCGATGTGTGACGGTATATGACAATCAGTTGAGCGATGACAACGATTTCCATCGAGTTATGATGGGCTCTCAGTGTCCCTTCCACACCAGCAGATTGCAATAGGCGGTGCACTGTGTGCAAGGGTCTGCTCAAAAATTGCACACCGTCTCGCAGTGCCGATCGACTGCACCTATTGGATGACTATTTGGTGGCGTTGAGATTGTAGTCCTTGATCTTGTAAAGCAGGGATCGGTAGCTGATCTGGAGCAGGTCAGCCGCTTTGCGTCGGTTCCAGTTTGTCCGGTTGAGGACCTCGCTTATGATCCTCTTCTCTTCACTGGCCACTGTTCGGCCTATTCTTGTCTTCAGGGAGAAGTCCGGTTCGCTCCCATCGGTAACGCCAACTGCCACAGGCGGTTGGGATGCCGCCGCCGTCACGAGTTGTGCCGGCTGCCGATCCGCTGACAGTATAAGCTCGGAGACAATGCCCTCATCTCCACGAACAACCACCTGCTTAATCATATTCTCCAGTTGCCGCACATTCCCGGGCCAGGCAAAGGAAGTCAGCCGGTCCATTGCCGGCACCGACAGTGACGGGTGGTTCCTGTCATACTGCCTGTTGTACTTGTCCAGGAAATGGCTGACAAGAAGGGCGATGTCCTCAAGCCGATCTCTAAGTGGCGGCAGGAACAAGGTTATCTCGTTCAGCCGGTAGAACAGATCATCGCGAAAACCCTTCTCATCAATGGCTGTCTCCAGATTCTTGTTGGTAGCGCAGATGATCCGGACGTCGACGTGGATGTTCTGGATCCCTCCCACTCTGACGAATTCCTGTTGTTCCAGAACCTGAAGCAGCTTGGATTGCAGTTCCAGCGGCATGTCACCGATCTCGTCCAGGAATATGGTCCCTTTATTGGCCAGTTCAAAGCGCCCCTGCTTGTTCTTGTGTGCTCCCGTGAAGGCACCCTTTTCATAGCCGAAAAGCTCAGCTTCCAGCAGATCGCGCGGAATCGCGGCACAATTAACTTTCACGAAGGCAGCCTTCTTACGGCCCGACAAGGCGTGCAGCTGCCTGGCCACTATCTCTTTTCCCGTACCCGACTCGCCCCGAATCAGCACCGTGAGCTCCGAGTCAGCGACCTGTTCGATGATACCTTTAACTCGCACCATCGGCTCGGAATCGCCTATGAAATTAGAGTAGTCAGATCGTACTTTGAGTTCCTGCTTTAACAGATCGACCTCGCCGCGCAGCCTGACTCGCTCAAGTACACCGTTGACGTGTATCTCAACTTCTCTGACATCAAACGGCTTCACCACGAATTCCGCCGCTCCCAGCTTCATTGACTCGACCACGAATTTCGTGTCGGCATGACCCGAAATCATGATAACCTCCGGTCGCTTATCCATCTTATTCAGACGTTCAAGCACTTCCAGACCGCTCATGCCCGGCATCTTGATATCCAGAAGGATCAAATCTGGCTTCTCCGTCGAGACCATCTGTATACCTTCGGCCGCATCGGTCGCAGATAAAAAGTCAAAGTTGGAGCCCAGCCCCTCGGTCAGGAGCCACGAAACCTTCGGATCGTCGTCTATAACCAGGATTTTTGTCTTCAGTTTGGCCATTTGGTAACCTCAGTACTGGAATTATCGACAGACCTCAGTCGAAATCAAGCCAATTCCCCTAAATATTGCCGATTTTCCGCAAAATAATGCAGAGCTTTAGTTGGGACGCGGCAAATAGACCGTAAGCTCGGTCCCTTTGCCTACCCCGGACTTGACGTGAAGAGTTCCGCTGTGGGCGGAGATGATCCGTTCAACCACGACCAACCCCAGACCGGTGCCGGTTTCCTTGGTGGTGTAATAGCGCTCAAAAATCCGAGCCTGGTTTTCCTTGGCTATCCCAGGACCGGAGTCCTTTACGGAAACCGATAAGTACTGCTCATCTCTATGCGGAGGTTTCTTCACCCGGCCTGTGACGGTCAGCGTCCCACCGTCAGGCATCGACTCGATGGCGTTAAGGAACAGATTAAGAAAGACTTCCAGAATCTGGTTCTTGTTCAAAATGACTTCCCAGTTGACATTCGCGAATTCTGACCGGAAACTCACCTGGTTCTTTGTCATTTCAGGTTTGACCAGCTCCGCCGCACGCGATACAATCCGTTGCAGATCCTCTTTGCTGGTTTCGTACTTGTTCGGGTTAGAAAAGTCCACCAGTTCACGCACCATGTCGTTCATACGGTGCACTTCCTCTTCGGCTGTGCCGAAAAGCTCTGATTGGCCGGCAATATCAGGCCAGCGTTCTTTGAATATCTGTAGCGAACCCCGTATGGATGTCAATGGCTTCCTTAGATCATGGGATATCTCCGAGATCATATTACCCATCGTAAGCAGCCGGGTGGCGTTCAACAGAGCACGCTCGCGTTCAAACAGCACTGCGGCCTGGGAAATCACCAGGCGTGCCAGTGAGTAATCATCTTCGCTATAGGGTCGTTCGCAGTTTGCCCCCAGGTAGAATATGTGGGCCAGCTCTCCTCGCCTGAAAATCGGCACAGCCATGTATGCGTGCCGGGGCTTCGGGTAGTTTGCATTCTTGCGCAGGCTTGCCACCACCAGATCGGTAAGTTGCTTCGAATCGGACAGGTTTATCGTGCCGGGGTCAAACCCTTTGAGGATTATGTCGATCTGCTCCATTTTTGAAAGATTAATGCGACCGCTATCGGTAAGAGGCATATCGGTATCACCCAGTGCTGAATCGGCCATAAGTCGCCCTGTGGTTGGGTCGATATCGAACCAGATGGCATAATCAACCTCAAAAACCTTCTGCAATTTCTCCACCAGGACCCGCCTGAAGGCCGTCAGGGAGGATATGCTGTGTGACTCGGATTGAATTTCGTGCAGAACTTCGAACTCGGCCAGCCTGCGTCGGTTCTTCTCGAACTGGTAAGCATCGTCCACGGCCACGGCCGCCTGTGATGCAAAAGTAGAAAGCAACCTCAAATCGTCGTCGGAAAAGACGCCTCCGCCTTCCTTGTGGGCCATGTTAATGACGCCAAGAATGTCGTTCTTGATTTTAAGCGGCGTGCAAAGCAACGAAGCTGCACCATACCGCTCCCGGTTGATTCGTTTGAATCGCGCATCGTGCTCTACATCTTTCACGATCAGGGCTTCACCGGTCTTGGCCACATATCCGGCTATTGAGGCACCAATCGGAAGCCTGGTGGTGCGAACGATCTCATCCTCCAGCCCAATCGCGGCCTCGATGGTCAGGTACTTTCTGGCTTCATTAAGCAACATGATGGAGCCCGTCTTGGCCTCGGTGACAGACGACGCCAGTACCACAATCTGTCGAAGTAACTCGGAGAGGTTGGCTGATGACCCGATAGATTTGCCGGCCTCGTAAAGCGCGTTCAATTCGCCTATTCTGCGCTGCAGTATCAGGTTGGAGAGTTTCAACTCTTCCATGAGCTGCAACCTGGCCAGCTCGGCTTTGCGCTTGTCGATCGCGCGGCTTACCACCAGTTCCAGGTGTGTGAACTCGACCGGCTTGAGGAGGTAATCATACGCTCCCTCCGCAATAGCCTCCAGTGCGCTGTCGAGCGCGGCGTAGCCCGTCATCAGTATCACCGGTATCCCCTCGTCAATTCGCTTTACTTCGCGGAGGATTTCAAGGCCGTTCATACGGGGCATCTTGATGTCCGAGATGACCAGATCAACTTTCCGCTCCTTAATAACCTCCAGGGCATCTATCGGAGTCTGAAAGGCCTCTACATTATAGCCGTTGCCGGTCAAAAGCGTCCGGAGCGAATCGCACATCCGTTCTTCGTCGTCGATCACGACGATAAACTCAGCTCGCGGTGTCATGTTCGCTTTCCTGTCTGACAGCAGGCAGCCTGATCTCGAACAGGCCGCCCGATTCGATGTTCCTGTAACTGATCGAGCCGTTATGACCTCGAACGATGCCGTGGCATACCGACAGCCCAAGACCGGTCCCCTTTCCCGGCTCTTTAGTAGTGAAAAACGGATCGAAGATGTGGTCGACAATTTCCGGGGGGATTCCGGGGCCGGTGTCACCAAACGAGATGACCACCTCATCTCCCGGTCGCTCTACCGAAACGGTGAGCTTGCCGCCGCCCGCCATCGCGTCACGTGAGTTGACAATTAAGTTGAGAAAGACCTGCTTGAGCTGTTCCGTCGATCCGGCAATCATAGCCGGCTCATCGCACAGGCTGCTCTGTACTTTGATCCCGGATGAATCCAGCAGACGTTCCATAATGATCATGAGTTCGCCGATGATTTCTTTCACATCAACGCGGTCCTTGACCACCGGTTTCGACCGGTGAGTTTCCAGGAGTTGGCTTACAATCTCAGCGATCCGATTGATCTCCTGCCTGATCACATCGATGTGCTCAGGAGCATCGGCATTGTCCTGCAGAGAGCGCTGAAGCAGGGCAAGGTAGTTCTTTATTATGCCCAGCGGATTGTTGATCTCATGCGCAACCTTGGCCGACATCTCACCCAGAGCGGCCAGCTTTTCGGTCCTCAGCAATTGATCATGGGCCGCCCGCAGCTGACGAGTGGCCATTCTCTCACCTTCGTACAGGCGCGCGTTTTCAATGGCTACCGCGATCTGGTTGCCCAGAATGGACAGAAACTCAGTGTCATCCGGGCTGAAATCATCCCCATTGATCTTTTCCGCCATCACAAACAACCCACTGAGTCGTGTCTGGTAGACCAGCGGCACGGCGATGCCATCGCCGAAATACCGCAGAATATGCCTCTCATCATCTGTACAAACGTCCTGCTTAAGGTCGGCGATAAGGGCTGGTCGGTTCACCTTTGACAGGTACTCAGCAAGCTTCGAGTCAGTCTCGAAATACTGGCCGGGGCCGGGTATCCCTCCAGAGCCCTTCGACATCGCTGCATAGAACCTTCCCGGCTGACCGTCCTTGCGCAGAAATATCGTGCCCTTGAGTCCGCCTATCTGGCCGAGGCACGTGAAGATGAAACTGTCCAGCAGTATTTGGTAATCAAGTACTGCGTTGAAGTTCCGGCTGAGTTCCACAACCGTATACAAGTCGAAGATCTTCCTCTTCAGCCGGCGATTGGTGTCACTTAACTGAGTCAACCTCGCCTCGAGCGATTCGGTGACCGCCGGATCTTCACCAGCGACCGCAGCCGAGCCGCGTTCGGAATGCCGGTCGGAGGACGATCGTACTTCTGACCTGTCCGGCCTGTTTTTGCGCTTACGTGACGTCACAGTTTGTTCTTCCCGAGGAACTCACCGACAAGATAGTGTGAGCCGACTATTCCTATAATATCGTCAGCGTCGGCGGTTTTCAACAGACGCCGGTACGCGGTGTCCAGGCGGCCATACTTGCCGACACGGATTCCTGACCAATTGAGGCTTTCTATCAACCCTGCCAGATCGGCCGAGCGGCGGGTTTTCATCGGTACCAGTGCAAACCGCGAGGCGATACGAGACAGAGCAGTGACGATCCTCTGGTGTTCCTTTCCCTTGACCAATCCCAATATAATAGCTCCCTTACGTCCGGGATACATCGATTCGAACGCGGAGGCAAACACTTCCGCGCCCGAAGCGTTATGACAGACATCCAGCACCAGGGTCGGTTTCCCCGGACGCGATAAGACCTGAAAGCGACCCGGCCACTCGACCGATGACAGACCCTGTCGTGTTCTTGCCCGGCTGAAACGGAACCCTGTCTTACTCAGAAGGTCACATGCTTTCAGGGCCAGAATGCAGTTATGCGCCTGGTGAACACCCCACAGACCGGGAGTGACGCCCTTCAGCCTGATTTTCTGACCGCTGAAGTCGATTTCACGGCCTGACGAACGGAGCCTGTAGTCACGCTGCCTCAGCCTGACGAGGTCCGAGTTTCTCGCTTTACACAACCGCTGCATAACTCCCACTGCTGCCTTCGGCAGGGTGCCAATCAGATGGGGGACAGACTCCTTCACTATCCCGGCCTTCTCTGTAGCTATCTCCGCAATCGTCGAACCGAGTATCTCGGTGTGATCGTAGTCGATGCTGGTGGTGACGGTCAGGCACGGCTGTAAGACATTAGTCGCATCAAGCCGCCCGCCGAGCCCTGTTTCCACCACGGCAACGTCAATCTCCGACCGTGAGAAACAATCCATGGCGAGAGATGTCAATAACTCAAAGAAGGAGAGTTTTTTTTACGAGGACCTTGCGGAAACGATCCACGAAGGAGATCACTTCCCTCTTGCTGATCATCTGCCCGTCGACCCTGACCCTCTCGCGAAAACTGACCAGATGAGGCGAGGTGAACAATCCCGTGCGGTACCCGTTGGCCTGTAGTATGGCGGCCAGAAAGGCGGCTGTAGAGCCCTTGCCATTGGTGCCGGATATATGAACGGACTCGAACCTGTCCTGGGGACGGCCTATTGAATCGAGGAATTCCGTGATATTCTGCAGACCCAGTTTCATACCGAAGAACTCGCGCGAGAGTATGAATCGTTCGGCGGCAGTAAAGGTGTGGCGAGTCATCATCGCCTCCACATATATCGAAGCAGGCCGGCAATAGTATCCCGCAGATCGCTCCGGTGGACGATCTTGTCAAGAAAGCCCTTTTCGAGGAAGAACTCGGATGACTGGAAGCCTTCCGGCAGGTCCTGACCGATCGTCTGCTGGATCACCCTGGGGCCGGCAAAGCCGAGGAGAGCCTTGGGTTCGGCGATGATTACATCTCCCAGAGAGGCATAAGACGCCATCACTCCCGCCGTGGTGGGGTTCGTCAGGACAGATACATACGGGATCTTCT
>CP070824.1:2608569-2614320 GCA_020344395.1 Candidatus Zixiibacteriota bacterium
GATCACGTGTACATGGTCGGCATGGAGGAAGGACGTTTTCCGTTGCAGCGAGCTGTCGTCGAACCGGCTGAACTTGAAGAGGAGAGGCGGCTGTTCTACGTCGGCATGACCCGTGCCAGAAGGTCCGTGCATCTGTCTCTTGCCTCGATACGATTTCAGTTTGGTGAGGTAGAGTCAGTCCCCTCGCGATTCGTGCGGGAAATACCTCCAGATCTGGTCGACACCGATGACAGACGGACAGCCCAGCGCTATTCACAGGCCGCCGCGACTACCGTTGCGCCGTCACTTCGACGAGCCGGGCGCACCACGGGCATTACCGACACCTATTATGAATACGAAGGCTCCGAGATGATGCGCCCCGGGAGCATCGTAGAACACCCGACCTTTGGCCGCGGCACCATTACTGCGGTTGAAGGGTTTGGCGATTCTCTCCGCCTGGAAATTATGTTTTCCGGTCTTGGTCTCAAAAAAATCATGGCCCGGTATGCCCGTCTCAAGGTCATCGGCTGACCGCACTTTTTTAATTTGCCCTGCCACACCCTCATGTTCTTACTTGGTGCCGGTTATTTTTCTCTGAGCGCGCCGCCGTGAAGAACCTGCTGCACTACCAGATCCTGAAGACACTCGGAAGGGGAAAGCACGGCGAGACTTTCATGGCCATCGACACCGGCCTTCAGCGACCCGTGGCAATAAAGCACCTGCATACTCCCCTTCCGGGCGGCAAATTCCGGGAGCGCTTCCAGGACGATATGCAGCGAATAACTGCCCTGAACCAACCGACCATTGCAGCCTTCTACAGCATTGAGGATATCGAAGGCGAGCAGTACCTCATCCGTGAATATATTGAAGGGCATACCGTCGCTGAGCTCGCCCGGTCACGGCGGCTGACCTTTGATCGCGTACTCCGCCTCCTGATCGATGCCGCCCGGGCCCTGCAATCCCTGCACGGGCATGACTCTGCTCACCTCAATATTACACCGACCAATTTCTTTGTGACGCGCGATGGGAGCGGCAGGCTTGCCGATGCCGGTTTGGCTTATGGTGTCACCCGGCGGATCGACGACGATTCAAAAGCTCGTGATCTTGTATACCTGGCCCCCGAGCAGATCATGGGAATCGATGTTGACGGTCAGACCGATTTCTATTCGTTGGGTGTCGTCATGTATGAAATGCTGACCGGACGGCCTATGTATGAAGCCAATAGCCGAGAACAGCTTACCCGGAGTATCCGGCACGAAAGTATATCTCTGGAGGCAGATGAGTTGTCGGCCGTGCCCGGAGAAGCAAGACTCGTGCTGGAGCGGATGCTTGCCAGGGACCCCGCCGATCGATTCGCCTCGGCCTCAGAACTGCTGATCACACTTAATGAAATGGCCTCGTTTCACGTAAGCGAAATGAGAGCGGAACTGACTTCTACTTCCAGAAGAGATCCACGCTGGTACATTCTTCTGACCGTACTGGCGGCCCTTCTCATGATCCTCTGGCTGGTAGTGACGACAGTCTACAGGTGAAGCGGAATTTGCTTCTTCCTGGATCTGGACAGAGGCGCTGCCGTGTTCCCGGCCCGCTCTCCCCCTGCTGGACTCCAAAAAGTCCTTGGCTTGGGCCCGGAAACAGGGTATAGTATAGAGTTTGGCGGTTTCGTAGCGATATGCCTGTCTTAAACGGTTTAGCGTATTATGAAGATTACTCACAATTCTGAAGAGATTGAGATAAGGTCCCGGCTGCCGGTCATCCCCCTGAGAGATGTGGTGGTGTTTCCCCACATGATCTACCCGCTGCTGGTCGGCCGTGAGTTCACGGTCAAAGCGCTGCAGGAAGCCATGATCCGGGATAAACAGGTCTTTCTGATAGCGCAGAAATCATCGGCCGTTGATAATCCCGGACTTTCAGATCTGTTTCGGGTCGGCGTTGTCGCACGGGTACTCCAGGTCATGAAAATGCCCAACGGCACCCTGAAAGTTCTCGTTGAGGGTGTGATAAGAGCCGAGATGGTACAATTGGAGTCATCCGGCGGCTACCTATCAGCTCGTCTGCACATTCTGCCCCGCGGAACGATGAAAGAGGATCGCGAAACTGAGGCGGTATCCCGTTCGGTGTCCGAGGAGTTTGCCGAATATGTAAGGCTCAATCGACGTATTCCGGACGAGGTACTGGTTTCGGTGGCATCAATAGAGGCCCACCATCACCTTGCCGATAACATTGCTGCCCACCTGCTTCAGAAAATAGACGTCAAGCAGAGGATTCTGGAGACCGAATCGGTAAAAGAGCAGTTTCTCGTACTCTCGGAGGTTCTCAGGGAGGAAGTGGAAATCCTCAAGATCGAGATGAAGATAGACGGCACCGTTCGTGAGTCGATGTCTCGCGGTCAGAGAGAAGTTTATCTCCAGCAGCAGCTCAAGGCGATCAAGGACGAGCTGGGTCAGGGCGATGAGCCGGGCGCTGAAATCGAAGACCTGTACGCCAAACTTGATGCCGGCGATTTTCCTGATGCCGTCAGAGCCAGGGCCGAGGAGGAGATTCACAAGCTGTCCAAGATGCATCCCTACGCCGCCGAGTCCGGCGTGGTGCGATCATACCTCGAATGGTTGCTGGTGCTGCCGTGGAATGTAAAAACCGAGGACAGGACCGACTTCGGTGAAGTACAGTCGATATTGGATGGCGATCACTATGGCCTGGAGAAACCGAAAAAACGCATTCTTGAGCATCTGGCCGTGGTACGACTTTCCGGTAAAGTAAAGGGTCCGATTCTCTGCTTGGTGGGTCCCCCCGGGGTCGGTAAAACATCAATCGGGCGCTCGGTGGCCCGGGCGCTGGGACGGAAATTCGCACGCATGTCCCTCGGTGGCATTCATGACGAGGCTGAAATTCGGGGTCATCGGCGCACCTACATCGGAGCCATGCCGGGGAGGATCATTCAGGCCCTGAAAAGGGCTGAGTCTTCTTCGCCCGTCTTTCTGCTGGACGAGGTTGACAAGATCGGCAAGGATTTTCGCGGCGACCCGGCCTCGGCCCTGCTGGAGGTCCTCGATCCCGAGCAGAACAGCACTTTCTCGGATAACTATCTTGAACTGGAATATGATCTCTCGAATATACTCTTCATCACGACCGCCAACTCGACGGCTAACATTCCTCAGCCGCTGCAGGACAGGATGGAAATCATTCGCCTGCCCGGATATTTGGATTTTGAGAAAGCGGCCATCGCGCGAGGGTACCTGTTGCCCAAGCTCAAGTCTGAACTCGGGCTGGAGAAACTACATGTAGACCTTCCCGATAACGGTCTGTTCGAAACCATTCAGTATTACACCCGTGAAGCCGGGGTCAGGGAACTCGAACGCCAGTTGAGCTCGATTCTGCGCAAGGTTGCCGTCGAACTGGCCAAGGGTAAGCGAACCAGAAAGATTTCAATCAATAAGACCCGCGTGCACAAAGCGCTCGGACCTCAGAAGTATACGGAGACCAATATCAAACCGACCCCGACGGTCGGCTATGCAGTCGGTCTGGCCTGGACCGAACTCGGCGGAGATACGCTTCCCGTCGAAGTGGTCCCCATGCGCGGCAAGGCAAAACTGACTCTGACCGGGTCACTCGGTGACGTCATGCAGGAGTCGGCTACCGCTGCTCTGTCATTCATCCGTAAACATGCCTCCAAATACGGGCTGCCGGACGAGTTTTTCGAAACGCTCGAACTCCATGTTCACATACCGGAAGGGGCGGTACCGAAAGACGGCCCCTCGGCCGGTATCACCCTCATGACCGCCATGCTCTCCGCCCTGACCGAAATCCCGGTGCGAACCGATATCGCCATGACCGGCGAGTTGACCCTGACCGGTGATGTGCTTCCGGTCGGCGGACTCAATGAAAAACTCCTGGCCGCCAAACGGATAGGTATCATCAAAATAGTCCTGCCGGAGCGAAACAGGAAAGATATCGCCGAGTTGCCGCCGGAACTCCTCGAAGGACTGAACCTCACCTATGTCCGTCACGTGAAGGACGCCCTGAGAATGGCCATGACCGAGTCCCCCTACGCCGGTGCCAGAGTGAAACTGAGCAGCCAGAGTTCCGCCAGGCCGACCTGATAATGTCGACCGAGTGTGTCATCAGCAGAGTAACCAACCACAATCAGGAGCTTATAACCATCGCAAGCATTCAATGGCATACGCAGTTTATCGGTTCGTTCTTCAGCACCGACCAGCAACCGTCTGATCGCCGACCCCAGATAGCGGTGGCTGGAAGATCGAACGTCGGCAAATCATCACTCCTCAATATGCTCCTCGGCAGCAGGAAACTGGCCAAAACATCATCCACCCCCGGCAAGACGCGCTCGCTCAATTTCTTCATGGTGAACGAAAAGTTCTATTTCGTCGACCTTCCCGGCTACGGCTACGCAAAGGTCGCCAAGAGTGTCAAAGCGCAATGGAGCAAGCTGCTGCATACATATCTTACCACCGAACCAAACCTCATCGGTATGCTGCTGCTCCTCGACTGTCGAAGAGAGATGACCGCCGGTGACTCTGAACTGGTTGCATGGCTGAGCGAGAGAGAGTTGCCGGTACTCGCTGTGTTGACCAAGAGTGACAAGCTTTCGAAGAACCAACTGGCCCGCCGGGTGGTGCAGGCCGAGCAGGAACTGGGTTGCGATGTCATTGCCACTTCGGCGGTGAAGAGAATAGGAAAAAGGGAACTGGCCGGCGCCGTGCTGGATCTGGTCGGCCGGCATGTCAAATTATGAGAGGCATACTAATATGGGCAAGAACCGCGTAATTGTCGGATGCCAGTGGGGCGACGAAGGAAAAGGAAAAGTCGTCGACCTCCTCGCCGCGCAGTCCGATATTATCGCCCGCTTTCAGGGGGGGGCCAACGCCGGTCACACGATTATCGTAGGCGACCGCAAACTCATCCTTCATCTGGTACCATCCGGCATCATCCACCCGGACAAAACCTGTTACATCGGCAACGGTGTCGTCCTGGACCCGTTCGAGTTCGTCAATGAACTCCAGTTCATCACCGATCAGGGCATCGACTACCACGGCCGACTGTTCATATCACCGGCCGCCAACCTGGTGCTGCCTTACCATCGACTTATGGACACCTGCCAGGAAGAGAAAAGAGGCGCCGCGTCAATCGGCACCACCGGACGCGGTATCGGACCGGCTTACGTCGACAAGGTGGCCCGGTGCGGCATCAGGGTCGCCGATCTGTTTGCGCCCAAGCGCCTGAGGGAACGGCTGGAGTATCAACGAGTCACCAAGGCTGCCTACCTTGAGGGCATTGATGACGAGCGCGCTGACCTGGACAAGATATATCAGGACCTGATCGGCATGGCCGATACTTTCCGCCCCATGATGCTTGATATCTCTCTCGCTCTGCACAACGCACGCCGCGAGGGCAGGTCGGTTCTGTTCGAGGGCGCCCAGGGAGCTTTGCTCGACGTCGACCTGGGAACCTACCCGTATGCCACCTCATCTAACACCACCACGGGCGGTGCCCTGACCGGGCTCGGCATCGGTCCCAAAATGATCGACGAGGTCATAGGAGTCGTCAAAGCCTACACCACCCGCGTGGGAGCGGGTCCTTTCCCCACGGAACTGGATGATGATATCGGCCGGCAGATGCGTGATCGTGGCGCCGAGTATGGTGCCACCACCGGCCGACCCCGGCGCACCGGCTGGCTCGATCTGGTGGCCCTGCGCCACACCGTGAGAGTCAACGGCGTGGGCTCGATTGCGGTCACCAAGCTTGACGTTCTGG
>CP070824.1:2614420-2642941 GCA_020344395.1 Candidatus Zixiibacteriota bacterium
ACAGCGGCTTCGGTGGCGGCTCTGACAGTATATGACATGCTCAAGGCAGTCCAGCGAGACATAGAAATCCGAAGTGTCTGCTTGGTAGCGAAATCCGGAGGTGAATCAGGTGACTATGTACGGTAGAGTTCATCGTCTGTCCGTATCACCCGAGAAAGGTCTGAAGAAGACCAATGTCGATGAAGCTGTCATGGTCGAGGGTTTCGGTATCGCGGGTGATGCGCATGCCGGTTCGGAGCGGCAGGTATCGCTGTTGCCGTTCGAGGCTTTTGATTCGGTGCGCGAACAACTGCCTGAGATCGCTCCCGGTGACTTTGCCGAGAACATCACCACTCAGGGTCTTGACCTGTCGTCGGCGTCGGTGGGAGATATGCTCAGCATAGGGGCGCAGGTACGGTTGGTGATAACACAGATCGGCAAGGAGTGCCACAATGGCTGCTACATTCGTGAGGCCGTGGGAGACTGCATAATGCCTCGCCTTGGCCTGTTCGCCAGGATTGCACGGGGTGGGGTGATTCGTGTGGGGGATACCATAGCCTGGGAACGTCCGACAGAGAAAATAGGGGAAGTCAGGCATGATCGAGTTACAGAAAGCATGTGACCTGGTCTTCGAAAACACTCCGGTACTCGGGACCCAGGGGCGGCTCATCGAGGAATCGGTTGGTTATGTTCTGGCCGAGGACGTGATTTCGTCCATCAACGTGGCGCCTTTCAGGAACTCGGCCATGGACGGTTTTGCTGTGCGATCCGAATGGCTCGCCGGCTGTTCCGACAGCAACCCGTGTATTCTCCCGATAGGTCAAACGATATTTGCCGGTGATGCCGGTCAGGAGAGCGTTAGTGGTGGGCGTGCTGTGAAGGTGATGACTGGCGCTCCGGTGCCGGACGAGTTTGATGCCGTGGTGCCTTTTGAGCACACGGAATATAATCAGACCGAGGTTCGGTTTTTCGGGTCCATTGCTTCTGGTGCCAATGTCCGTCCGCCGGGAGAGGATATTGCGGCCGGGCAAAAGCTCTACGAAAAAGGGACAACGCTGGGACGGTTGGATACAGGCATTCTGGCTACTATCGGCCTGCGATCTGTTACTACCTTCCGCAGACCCTCACTGCTTGTTCTTGGAACCGGTGATGAAATCATCAGTCCGGGGGAGAGGCTGGCCGTCGGCAAGATCTATGATGCCAATACGTTCACACTCCAGGCCCTGCTGACACCACTGAGCGCCAGTCTGCATAGGGTGCCCGCCGTTCAGGACAGGCGTGAGGAACTAGAGAAAACCCTTCGCTCCCCCCATGATGTGGTCGTCACCAGCGGTGGCGTATCCGCCGGAGAGCGTGACCTGGTGGTCAAGATGGCTGAATCAGCCGGGTGGAAGACTGTGTTCCACAAAGCTCGCATCAAGCCGGGCAAGCCGATCTACTTCGCAACAAAGGGAAAGCAACTCTTGTTCGGGCTGCCGGGGAACCCTCTTTCGACGGCCGTGACGTGCTCGGTTTTCGTTATACCTGCCCTGAAGAAGATGACCGGACGCACCGACTATCATCTTCAGCCGCAGCCTGCTGTTCTGGCGCCCGGAGGCGTTCGCAAATCAGGCCGCACCCTGATCTGGCCGGGCTTTATCCGGGAAGAAGATGGCCGCACGGTAGTTGAATTTTCACCCAAGAAATCATCAGCCGCCATGACAGCCGTGCTCAACTCTGACGGTTTGATTGTCCAATCTCCAACTGACGGCGGCGCTGGGGACGTAACGGTTCAAGCCATCCGGTGGCGTGATATACTTGATGCCTGACTGACCAGGCCCGTTACTCTTTGTAAACAGTCTTATCCGCGACCGGCCTGACTCTCCACGCAATAACCAATCCGGCCAGGGTCCACGTGATCACATTATTGATGGCCAGAAACACAAGGTAGCTTTTTGGGGTGGGGCCAAAGCTCATTTGCAGCACGTCCTCGTAAAGTGCAATTATAAGGCCAATAACTGCCACAAAGAGAACGCGACGTGGATACCTGGAGAGTATGTTCCGAGACGTCATAGAAAGCATCCACGCCGCGATAATCGCTACAATAAAGGGAACCGGTATCGGGACAAAGTCGGCCAGACTGCCGGCTGAACCGTGTGTAAATCCGTCGTAGGTGATCGAGTATACAGGCTGATCGCGGTAATCCGGAAAAGAGGCCTCCTCATGCCAGCCCACGTAAGGACAGGAGTATGTTCCCGGCTCAGTAATGTTATTTTTCAGCGCAGCATGGATTTCCAGTTGAGCCTCCAAAGGTACTGTGTTGCGGATCAACCTGCTCTTGATCGGCAGCATCGCATTAGAAAAGGTCAACCATACCAGAACAACCAGTCCCCCCAGCACGCCGGCGACAACTACATTCTTCTTCACGAAATGATCTCCTTGGATTCATGAGGTGTTGGTCTGTCTACGAATACCTCAGCGAGAAGGTTTTTGGGTAAACCGTCTCATATGGCGAAATGAGACGGTTTTCTCAGTTGCGGGCAAAACCGAGAAAAGCGCTTGCGTACTAAGCTGATGGGCGTAATTTGACAGGGGAAACGCAACGCCCGTGGTGGAGACGTGTTCGATGGAGCATCTAAAAATCTGGATACAGATCGTCGCTCTGATCGCAGGGACAGGTGTCCTTTTCGATACCTTCCGGTATATCAGGAAGTACGACTTTCCGTTTCTCCGACCCATGTGGTGGTGCTACCTGTTTCTAAATCTCGGCTTCCTGACAGGGGTAATCTCTGAATACGTGCATATCAATCTGTTTGACAATGCACTGCTGTTCAAGACTTCCATGTTCGGCGAGATAATCGACCCCTTTTCCAGCATGTTTTTTGTGGGTCTGGTCTATTTCCTGATCAGCCTGAACCTCTCTTTCCGCGATAGGAGCCCCACAAAAGGCATTCAGTGGCTGTTTCTGGTCGGAATCGTCCTTATCGTGGCCAGAGCCGGGCTTATTCTGCTGGTCAATCAGACCTCAACAGTGATAGGTATTTTTAATGCCGTCAATATCGGTGTTCTGACCTTCCTGTTTGCGCTGGCCGTGTGGATCCTCGGTCGCCTCGCGATCAGGGGTGGCGAGGCAGGGTCAGGGCTGGGGGCGGGAGCGGTGAGAGTGCTCGGCCTGTTCTATTTGAGCGGGTGTGCGCTCACGCTAACATCGGCCGCCTTCGCCGGGTCGAGTCACGGCTTCGTTCGTGCTTTTATCAGCCTTGCCTTCAATATCTTTCCGTTTATCTGGTACCGACGATACCTTCCCGCGTTCGGCGGCTCTCCCGTTGACATCGGGAACGCGGCCGATCTGGACACGTTCTGTCAGAGACACGGAGTCTCGGACCGACAGCGAGAGATCATTGAACTCATCCTGCACGGAAAGAACAACCGGGAGATCGCCGAGACGCTTTATATCGCACCGCATACAGTGAAGAATCACGTCTACAATTTATATCAGAAACTGTGTATCAAGAGTCGGTTCGAACTCGTAAGCATGTTCCTCAAGGACGGCAGTAAATAGAGCCATCACCGTATCGGGCCAAAATTTTCAGGACTTTATCCAGAGACAGACGTCTGGCCGCTTGCCTTGTCAAGTCCCGACGACTATTCTTCAGCAAACCCAACCCCGGTGGAGATGAGTATGGAAAAGACAGAGATTAGACGATTGATAGACCAGGTGAAGCTGTTCGCGAACCTTGATGATTCCGAGCGCGATCTTATCGCCGAGGTGGTAGAGTTCGGCCAGTATGATACCGGCAGCGTCCTGTTCGAAGAGAACAGCCCGCGGAACAAGCTGTGGATCATCGGCGAGGGTGAAATCGAACTCTACAAGAAGACTGCTTTTGGGCAGGAGAAACGACTGAGTTTCTTCCGTGAGCGTGATTTTCTCGGCGAGGGCGCTTTGCTCGATGACTACCCGCACTCGACTTCTGCACGCACCCTTTCAGAAACGACGCTGTTGACCTTAAGTCGGGACAGCTATGAGGAAATATGCGTAAAACAGCCGTCCATCGGCTTCAAGATGGCTTCGGTTATTGCCAGGGTCATCTCTCGCCGGATGAGACAGGTCTCCAGCCGGGTGGCCAACGTGGCGGCGCAGTATGTGTCGGGAGACATGCGGGTAGAGCATGACCTGCTCGGCGAACTTGGAGTCCCCAATGAATACTACTACGGCATACAGACCCTGCGCGCCCTCAACAATTTCTCGATAAGCGGTATTTCGATAAACCACGTCCCGGCTCTGGTTCGTGCCCTGGGTCAGGTCAAGCTTGCGTCGGCTCAGGCCAATGCAGAACTGAAGCTGCTCAAGCAGCCCATCGCGGATGCCATCGTCGAAGTATGCCATGATCTCATCAACGGAAAGTACCACACCCATTTTGTGGTGGACATGTTCCAGGGAGGGGCCGGTACCTCGACCAACATGAACGCCAACGAAGTCATCGCCAACCGAGCGCTGGAATTACTCGGTCATAAACGCGGGGAATACAAGTTCTGTCATCCCAACACTCATGTCAACATGTCGCAGTCGACCAACGATGTTTACCCGAGCGCTCTCAAACTGGCCCTGATCTCAAGCAACAACGATCTGACCGCGGTCCTGCAGGAGTTGGTGGATTCATTCCGCAACAAAGCCGCCGAATTCAAGGATATCATCAAGATGGGCCGCACCCAGCTTCAGGATGCTGTGCCGATGACACTGGGGCAGGAGTTTGAGGCGTACGCCGTTACCCTCGATGAAGAAATCACCCGTCTTAACGCCAATGCCGAGCTCTTTCTGGAATTGAACCTCGGTGGAACAGCCATAGGGACGGGTATCAATGCTGTTCCGGGGTATGCCGAGTGTGTCATCCGTCACGTTGCGGAAGTGACCGGCTATGATGTGAAGCTGGCGCCCGACCTGGTCGAGGAGACCCAGGACACCGGGGCCTTCGTGATGTATTCGTCGGCGGTCAAGCGGCTGGCTGTCAAGCTGTCAAAAATCTCCAACGATCTGCGGTTGCTGTCGTCCGGGCCAAGGGCTGGCTTGAACGAAATCAACCTGCCTGCCATGCAGGCCGGCTCGTCTATAATGCCCGGCAAGGTCAACCCGGTGATCCCTGAAGTCGTCAACCAGATTGCCTTCAAAGTGATCGGCAACGACCTGACCGTGACCCTGGCCGCAGAGGCCGGTCAACTGGAGTTGAACGTCATGGAACCGGTCATCGCCGAGTCGATCTTTGAATCGATTGAGATGCTGAAAAATGGCATGGCAACGCTGAAACACCGGTGCATCGATGGCATCACGGCCAACGAAAGAGAATGCCGTCGCATGGTCACCAAGAGTATCGGGGTTGTTACCGCTCTCAGTCCCATCCTTGGATATGATACCTGCACTCGACTGGCCAGGGAAGCACTTGAAACGAACCGGGGTGTGTATGAACTGGTGCTTGAAAGGAAGCTTCTGTCCAAAGATAAACTTGACGAACTCCTGGCACCTGAAAACATGCTCGCGCCCCGCTCCACCACTATTGAGTGAAGCGAGGGAACTTCTGTTGGCTGATACGGTTAATTTGTGCTAAACAAGCCTATGGAGAAAAGTGTGAGAGCGAACAGGATATGGATGTCTGCGGCAGTGACGTTGCTGGCAAGTATGATGGTCGGGCCGGAGTTAACGGCCGCTGAGTGGTGGGAATCGGTCAAGGTCAAGGGGGATCTTCGCTACCGGCACGAGATGTTAAAGCATGGGGATGACAATGCCCGCCACCGGCACAGGCTGCGGGCACGTCTCGGCGTTTTCGCGGAGGTGTCTTCATATACTAATGTCGGCATTCAACTGGCATCAGGGTCGGATGACCCGGTATCCACCAACCAGACGCTGGACGGTGCTTTCACCACCAAGCAGATCGGTATCGACATGGCCTATTTCGAGGCCAGCCACGGTCGACTTCCGGGACTGGTGCTGACGGCCGGCAAGTTCAAGAATCCGTTTTTCAAGGCGGGCGGGTCTGAGCTGATATGGGACACCGACTGGAACCCCGAGGGAGGGGTGATCACGCTCCGGAAGAAGATCGAGGGTATTGATGTGACCCTGATCGGTTCGGGTCTCTGGATCGACGAGCGTGAGTCGAGCGACGATTCATGGCTTGGAGCCGCACAGGCGGTCGGACGGATGTATTTCGACGATAAGAAGACCAGCGTGGCGGTGGGCGCGGCTCTGTTCAACTATGTCAGCATCATCGGTTTTCAGCCGTTCTATGAATCGGACGAGGCCATGGGGAATTCGGTGACACGCGGCATCATCGGTGACGACATGCAGGATGTTTATGCCACCGACTACGATTTACTCGAACTGTACGGGGAAGTGACTCACTGGTTCGAGCCGTTCCCGGTTACAGTCATGGGGGATTATGTCATAAATACCGCCGCCGACAGCCTTGAAACCGGCTGGCTCGTGGGTCTGCGTGCGGGCAAGGCCGACAGGCCGGGCGGCTGGTCGTTCCGCTACATCTATCGCCGGCTCGAGAAGGATGCCGTGGTGGGCGCATTCACCGATTCGGACTTTCGGAACGGCGGCACTGATGCCAGGGGGCACGAGATTGGCGGTTCACTCCTGCTGGCTGAGAACACCGCCTTCAATGTGACCTACTTTTTCAACGAGATCGGCCTTCAAGAGGCCCGGACGACCGATTTCCAGCGCCTTCAGGTGGACTTGCAGTTGAAGTTCTAATCCACTCACCTACTCAGCGCAGCCGGCTCCGCGTCAATTCCCTCCTGGCACCGGACAGTCTGCGGATAGAAGATGAGATACTGAACAGCCTCGTCCGAAACTTCACCCAGTAAGAACGTCTCGTTGTATATGGCCATCACCGCCGTAACCAGCTCAGCATTCATCGCCTGCGTGTACTCCACGAACTCCGAAGAAACATCCCCGTTCAGATCCCGGGCTATGTCCAGCGCCAGCGTAGGTGTCATGCATGAGAAATCGAAGTTCTCCATGCTGATTGTCCTGACGGCCCGGTTCTCGTACGTCTTATAATGTATCCGCAGGTTGGCGACATCGTAGACAATACTCCATGCGGTGCAATGACGATCGTTCTTGCCGGCACTCACGGCCCCCAGTATGTCGAAGGCGAACCCGACAGCCGGCACAATCCCCTCAGTCTGGAAAGCTTTGGTCCACCGGCCTATCTTGGCGAAGCGCTCCCGCGAATCGAGCGAGGTTCGCACGATCTTGTCCTCCAGGGTGAGAGTGTCAAAGGCGCGGTGAAACTCGAGACTCTCGTCGTAGGGACTGTTGGTCAGACCCGTCACCGGGAGATCCTCGCCGGTATGGCAGACCATTTCACCGCCGATGAACTCTATCGCCGCGGCCTTGCCCTGTTTGTCGCAGACAAAAAAGTGCTGCGTGGACAGACTCTGTGTGCTGGAGATTCGAAGTTCACTGTTGCTGCCGATAACGTCTTCAACCGTGGCTGAATTGTCCAGCTGGTACTGAATCCACTGCAACTCCAGCATCGAGGGCCGTTCGTCAGGCTCCGGATAGGCTGTTTCGCCAAGCCACAACAGCGAAGCTACCAGCCCCTTTTCGTTCATTCCTCCGTATGGAAATTCCTTGCCTATCTGGTTAAATGTGACGCTGCCGTATCGGGACACCCAGCTGATCGGCGTCTCCGGCGGCGCCAGCATGGCGGTCTTGGCTATGTTTCTCTTGTTGATTACGATCAGCCCCTTGCTGGAATGAAAATCCAGGTTCCACCCGAACAGCAGCTCGGTTTCGTCTTTCAACATAAAGGTTGAGCAGGGGTAAGCCATGCCGGAAACCAGGGCGACCAGCAGGGCCGCGGCTGGCAAAAATCTCAACTGATTACACGCCTTTTTCATTATTATTCTTCCTCGTTGTTCGTTCTTCTGTGACTTTCGCTACTCAGGATACGAATTCTGGAGGAGGTCGGGTAGAAATTCGGGATAACGTGCAAGAAACCGGGACGGAATTCAAGCTTTCAGGACATACCCATGCGCTGTTTGAATTGCCGGACATAGCTGCGAGCCACCGGAACCGGTTTATCGGTGCTTTCGAGTTCCAGACTCAGGCCAAGGGCGTTGCCGGTGACCTTTTTCACCTTCTTTATATTGACGATATAGGCCCGGTGGCACCTGACAAGATGAGGGAAATCGGCCAGCTGCTTCTCGATTCTGCTGAGGCTTGAGCGGATGAACAGGCTCTCGGCTGAATTCTCCTGGGCGAAAACCCTCGTATAGTTTCCTTCTGATTGAGCGAACAGAAAGCTGTCAGCCGGAATCATAAACCTGTCCTTTTCGTTTTCAGCCGTGAGGACGATATCCCGACTGGCCTTATCCCGCGGCATTTCGTCCCGGGCCGCGATAGTCTCGAGCCGGGCGGTGATTTCCTGTGATGCCTGGAGGTTCTTTCTCAACTCGTAGTTCTGCCGTAGCAGATTCACGACGACAATGGGGATAATAGCAATCAGCAGCGTGATCAGCTGAAGATATAAGAAGAAATCAAGATCCAGTTGGTAAAAGTCATAGAACAGATTAAAGCAGCAGGCGAACAGAAAGTTGCCGGTCCCGACCGCAAAAACCAGCCATAGCTGCCAGATCATTCTCTTCAAGACGGTCCAGCGCTGCTCGTCGAACACGCGCGGCAACAGTTTTGGAATAAAATGGAAATTGAGAAACAGGACGACAAAGCAGGTGGCCGAGTACCCGACTATCAGGTAATACTTCAGTTCCGGCCAGACCCGGCTCAGCCCGAATGGCTGAAAGATGCCCAGAAAGAGGAGCACGAATATACCGACGGCTCCAGACAGTTTCAGGTCATACCCGGTATCGACGATCAGCAGGGCCGGCTGTCTTAGAGTGCGCAGCATGGATCGAATATACTCCGCCGATCATTTCTGTACAATATTTGAGGACGGCTGATGGTCCATTGTCCGGGGATGTGGCTCGTACACAGTGTGTTGATACACGCCAACGGAAAGAGAACAGGAGAATCCAAGCTGTTTGAGAATGCGATATAACACATAATGAGTCAGAGGCTTACGTATAATCTTTAAAGTCTCGCTTTGAGTTCTGACCGGCGGCAACACAATTAACCTCCCCAGCCAGGAACATTCACGCGTCAGGCTGCACCGCCTACCCAACAGTAATCTTTGAGCCACTGATATTTGTTGGCCGAAGGCCGGGAATTCTCGCATATTGTGGGATGCTGCTGTTGTCCGTGTGAAGGTAGGCGGACATAAGTCTGCATTCTAATAAGAGGAGTGGATTCGGTGAAAGATGGCACTGGACCGGAAGGGTGGATAGGTGAAGGGAACAAATGAACTGAGTTTCGTGGTCGGCGGGTTCGCCGGACAGGGGGTAAATACGGTCGGCTATGCGCTGGCACGCATCTGCTCGCGGGCTGGCCTGCATGTCTTCATCAACCTGGAGTATCCCTCCAACATTAAAGGTGAACACAATTATGCTCAGGTGATGGTATCGGAGAAGCCAATCGGAAGCCATGTCAACTCGGTCGACCTGCTTCTGGCGCTCGATGCCAGGAGTGTCGTCCTGCATAAGGACAAAATCAAACCCGGCGGGGCTCTGATTTATGACCGTGAGGGAGTCGAGGTCAGCCCGGTTGATGCAGGCCTCAAAGTGGGTGACATCGAACGCAGTGACATCATCGTAATTGATATGCCGATGGCTCAGATCGCCAAAGACGCAGGCGGCAGCAAGAAAATGGTCAATTCCGTCGGTCTGGGAGCAGTGATGGGATCGCTGCGCTTCGATTTCGAGTTGCTCGCGGACATGCTCAGACAATCTCTGGAGAAGCTCGATGACAAAGTAGTTGCGGCCAATCTTGAGGGCGCACGGCAAGCCTACGACATTGCCCGCGAGAAATATGCCGAACAGGTCGGGATCGTCCTCGAAAAATGTGATGGGCCGGATCGGATGCTTGTGACAGGAAATCAGGCGGTTGCCTTGGGTGCAATCAAGGCGGGTGTCAGGTTCTACTCGGCTTACCCCATGAGTCCATCAACCGGTGTTATGGTTTACCTGACAAAGCAGGCCCGTGACCGAGGCATTGTCACCATCCAGCCGGAAGATGAAATATCGGCTGCCGGCATGTCAATCGGGGCTTCTTTCGCGGGTGTGCGAGCTATGACGGGAACATCAGGCGGCGGTTTCTGCCTGATGTCGGAATACTTCGGTCTGGCCGGGATCACTGAAATCCCGCTGGTGATATTTGTAGCGCAGCGACCGGGTCCGGCGACAGGCCTGCCGACTAGGACTGAACAGGGTGATTTGAAGTTCGTGCTGTCGGCCCACCAGGGAGATTTTGCACGCATTGTGGTTGCCCCCGGCGACGTATCGGAGGCCTTTTACCTGACCTTCGACGCCTTTAATCTAGCTGACAAATACCAGACACCGGTGATACTGCTGTCGGACAAACATCTCGCCGAAGCTACCTGGACGCAGGAACCACTTGAGACTGCAAATATGAAGATCGATCGCGGTGATCTCCTGCGGACCGAGGAACTCGCCGGCATGAGTGACTACAAACGATATCAGGTCACTGACTCAGGTATCTCACCTCGTGCTCTGCCCGGCGCACCCGGTGGTGTGTTCAAGGCGACGGGTAACGAGCATACCGAATCGGGGTTGGTCAGCGAAGATGCAGACAACCGCGCCAGCCAGATGGATAAAAGACAGCGCAAGACTTCCACGCTGGATGTCTCTGATATCGGGGCACGGCTTCATGGTAATCCTGAGGCGAAAATAACCCTGGTCGGCTGGGGATCGACCAAACCGGTCATCCTTGACGTCATAACCCAGCTCAAAGAGGCGCACAAAATCGACTGCAGCTTCCTCCAGGTAATCTATATGGAGCCATTCCCGGTGGACCATGTCAGCCGGGTCTTGAACAAAGCCGGACGCACGCTCCTGATAGAAAACAACGCCACCGGCCAACTGGGGCAGTTGATCCGGCAACAAACCGGAATACTCATAAAAGATCAGATACTGAAATATAACGGGCGGCAGTTCATGCGGGATGAGCTGGCAGATCTCATCGGTCAGCGTCTCCGGGAGGCTTAGGAAGAAGGGATGCAGTTCAGGAGCATAGAAGATGAATAATAGCGACGATAAAACCAGATTCAATACTGTGGCCAGACCCAACTGGTGCCCCGGTTGCGGCAACTTCGGCATCCAGTCGGCTGTCAAGAAGGCACTGTTAGAGCTTGACCTTGAGCCTCATCAAGTGGTTATGACATCCGGTATCGGCTGCTCCAGCAAAATTCCACACTGGCTCAATGTCTACGGGCTACACGCCTTGCACGGCCGGTCATTGCCGGTGGCGGCCGGGATAAAACTGGCTAATCACGAGCTGGTGGTAATCGCCGAGGGTGGTGACGGTGATGGTTTCAGTGAGGGCTTGAACCATTTTGTTCAGGCCTGCCGGCGCAATATCGACCTGACCTATATCGTGCACAACAACGGGGTCTTCTCGCTGACCACCGGGCAGGCCTCGGCCACCGGAGAAAAAGGGTTCGTGTCGAGCAGTACCCCGGAGGGTGCGATTGAAACGGCCCTTAATCCCGTCGCCCTGGCTATCGCGGCCGGTGCTACATTCGTGGCGCGCGGTTTCTCCGGAAACATAGATCAGTTGAACGACCTGGTGGTTGCGGCGGTCAGGCATCGGGGCTTTGCCTTCATAGATGTTATGCAGATCTGCGTGACGTACAATCCAGCCCGCGGCTACAAGTGGTACAAGGAGCGTGTCTATGACGTGCAGGAGGGGAGTCACGACCCTGCCGACAGGAACAAGGCCCTGATATCTGCTGTTGAGTTCGATGAAGACAGACTGGCTACAGGGATCTTCTACCAGGGAGATCAGAACCCTTATGAGGAGTCTCTCCCGCAGCTGGGCACAGACCCCCTCGTAAACCAGGATATCGAAGGAATAGACGTTCGCAGCCTGATGGCAGAACTGGTCTGAAAGTCGGTGATGGTCCAGTCATACGCGCTGAGTGGTCAGAAAGAATTGAATAAAAGTATGAACACGGAACTTCGAAAGAACATAACATGGGTCGGGTACATCGACTGGACAGTTCGTGATTTCCACGGCTACACCGCCGAGCGCGGTACAACATATAACGCTTACTTGATCCAGGATGATAAAACCGCCCTCGTTGATACCGTCAAAGCCCCATTTGGACATCGCCTGCTTCAGAATATTTCGAACCTGACATCATTGAATAGTATTGACTACGTCGTCTGCAACCACGCCGAGCCGGACCATGCAGGAGCCCTGCCGGAAATTATGGCGGCATTACCGAACGCAACGCTGGTTCTGGATCAAAAGTGCATGGACGCTCTGTCCGAACACGGTGACATGTCCGGTTGGAGAACGAAGATCGTAAAGACAGGGGATACCGTCACTCTTGGCAACCGCACCCTTCGCTTCATAGAAACCCCCATGGTACACTGGCCGGAATCGATGTTCACTCTTGTTCCTGAAGAGAAATTGCTGTTCTCCATGGATGCTTTCGGTCAGCATTATGCCTCCACACAGCGGTTTGCTGATGAAATCTCGCTGGGGACTGTCATGAACGAGACGCGGGCATACTATGCCAATATCCTGATGCCGTATGGAAAACAGATCGCAAAAGTACTGAAGCAAATGGACACGATCGATATTGAGATGATTGCACCCAGCCACGGTCTGATCTGGCGTACCCATATCGCGGAACTGCTCGAGGCCTACGGAAACTGGGCCGCACATCAACCGAAACGGAAGATCCTGGTTATATACGATACCATGTGGGAAAGCACGGGCGAGATGGCTCGAGCTATCCTTGAGGGTGCCTCGCTGAACGATGTTGACGCGCAACTCATTCATGTTCGCAGTTCAAATCTTACCCACATTGCGACCGAATCGCTCGAGGCAGCCGCCATCGCCTTTGGATCGTCGACGCTCAATAACGGTATGATGCCTATGGCCGCGGCGGTAATGACATACCTTAAAGGCTTGAGGCCTCAGGGCAAGGCCGGGTTTTCCTTTGGCTCCTTCGGGTGGGGGAGAGGAGGCCCGGAGGCGGTTCACGATTTCATGGAATCCATGAAGTGGGAAATGCTGCGCGAGCCGCTCAAATCCAAATACAGGCCCTCTTCAGAAATACTCGACGAGTGCCGCAACGCCGGGCGAATGCTGGCGGAAAAAGCGAAGGAAATGGCTTAGTGAAGATAAACGGCCCCGTTGGTGCCATGTTCGCCGATCGGAACCGGGTGAAGGAGAATGCAAAATGAAGAAGTACATCTGTAACGTCTGTGAGTGGGTTTATGATCCGGAGGTTGGATTGCCGGAAGAGGGAATCGAGCCCGGGACTCCCTTTGAGGATCTGCCCGATGACTTTGTGTGCCCTGAATGCGGCGTGGGCAAGGATGAGTTCTCACCTGAAGAGTAGAGTCGAACACAGGGCTCCTGCCGACAATTGTCCGACATTTACAGGATCACGTTATCTTGCTGATACTCAGAAGCTCAATAACGCAGAACCACGTACTCTCTGCTCGGCGCCGCCCCCACCGTATCAAGAACAAGTTCGTTGGTCTCTAACTTCCTGACGCTCTCCTTGCCGGTCAGGAATGGATCGACCGTGAAAGGCATTGCATCGAAAGCTTCTGTCCGGTAGTGCATCGGAAGCACGAGCCGTTTCACATTGAGTTGGTCCACGATGATGTCTGCTTCGGAGCCGGCGATGGTAAACTGGCCGCCCACCGGGACCATCAGTATATCAACATCTCCAATGAGATCAATCTGGTCATCGGTCAGAACGGTGCCTATATCCCCCAGGTGGGCAATGCGGACACCGTCGAACTCAAAGACAAAGATCGCATTGCGGCCGTGATGTCCCGGATCGTGAAATGACGGCACCGTAAACAACCGAACATCTCCGATGCTGGTGTCGATAACGTTGACCTTACGGCATCGCTCGTCAGTACCACGGAAGATGGCCGGGGATCCGGATACTGCTTGCGTGCAGTTGTGGTCCACATGTTCATGTGAAACGGTTACGATGTCTGCAGAGGTTGCCTCCGGCAGGCTGTATCCCTTGAAATCGATCGGGTCGGTAAGGATGGTCATGCCGGCGGCAGTCGTCATGAGAAATGAAGCATGCCCTAACCACCGTATCCTGATAGATCCTTCCGGCTGAGGCTCGGAACGTAATTCGTTTAGTCGTTCCCGGGCAATCTCGATTGATCTTCCTTCACCTCCGAGGCGAAGAACCTTCTCATAGCACTGAATTGCCTTCTTGGTTTCTCCGGTCCTGGTGTAGATTCTCCCCTTTGAAAAAAGTGGCCCGCGTTCACCGGGTAATGCAGTTTCCCAGAGTTCACAGATGGCCAGCGCTTCCTCGAGATCGCCGGATTCGAAAGCATTCATGTACACGGGTCCAATCACCGATGAGACTATCAGGTTATTCTGGGGTTTGGTTCTGCAATAGTCCTTGTAGATCTCGGAAGCTTCCTCAGCACCCTGTGTCCTGATGATATTAACAAACTCCTTTCTAGTGAGAGGACGTCGCATTCCCTTCTTCAAGTCCCTGAGAACTATCATTTCCTGGCGCTCAGTCTGGCTACCAGAGTTCGCACCGGACGTCAAGGTTTCCAGAGCGGTGGCATCATCCTTGAGATATGCGTCGAAGAAAGAGAGTGCGTTGCGATAGATCTCTCTGCTGAACTCCTCGAGATAGGCGATCCTTCCCGGGTCGACCTCACTTAAATTCCTCAGACGCAGATAACTGCAGGAGAAGGCGTCATGATCGACCCCGGCGAATTGAATCATGTGCGCATCACAGAATTCAAGCGAATCGTAGAAGCGAAGGTCTTTGGGGCGGAATTTCGCCTCGGCAGGACAGACCAGAAGTTGCATATATGCCGCGTCCAGAGATTTGTGCGAATAACCCGCGATCGATTCAATAAGGTCCAGCTCTTCCGGCATGGTGATCGCCCCGTCCAGTGTGAGAACTGCATCCACGAGATGATTGCGCGCGGCGTAAAGCACGTTTGACATTCCTCCCCAGCTCATTCCCGTTGTTCCGATTCGCGAGCCGTTGACGAAAGGAATGTCACTCATGTGTGCGGCCACGAACTCCAGGTCGCGAGCCTGCACTTCGAGACTGGCTGCCTCGTTGTCGATGTTCCGCCGGTACATTCCCATGTTCGGCACGGCAGCAACAACGTACCCGTGGCTCGCAAGGAATTCGAAAAGCGATGAATGACCGGAGGGGGAACCATTATAGCCCGGCATATGGATGATCAGCGGGAAAGAGTCTTGAGCGGGGGTCGCATTCTTGACAGCAAAAACTTCTTCCTTTAGGCTCTCATCTATTCGCCTTCTCACAGTCTCGCGGCGCTCAGGCTCTACTCTGAACTCTATTGGCCATGCATGCTTCAGCCCATTTATCACTATGTTCAGTTGTTCAGGAGTAGGAGGGGTGAAATCAGTCTCAGTTGCCCTGGCATGAAAATACTCCTGGAACTTCATATACTCGGGATCTGCAGAGCTTTCGGCCGGATACCACACCGAGATTTGCAAAGGGCGTGCGATCGGACCCTGCCGGGGTTTGCCGAAATAGTCTAACTTGGACCTGAATGTTCTGGTGTGATCGTACTCATGTTTCACCATGTAGCCGACCGCATACGGGCCGGGCGCCATCGCAGGCCAAATCTGCGGCCTGTCACGGTCTTCTGAATTCAGGGCCACCATCCCAGCGTCCGCTGCAATCGAAAGAAGGCAGACCACAGCAGCTATAACAGTGATTACAGTGCAAGGCTTGGAGATCACTTTTTTTTCTCCTTGAATAACGGATACTCACAGCGACATTTTGCTATTCTACGTGCACGAAATAGAAAGGTTGCGGTTCAAGCAGGGGGCTCCGACGTTGTCTGTGACCGCTATTCTAAAGAAGAGTGCAGGACAACGAATTGCAGCTCCTTTGGCGGATTGTGAAGATCGAACGTGAAGGTGTCACCGGAGAACCGTCGGACGTTGCTCTTGTCCTTCAGAAAATCCTCCACCGTATAGGCCAGAAAGGGAGAAGCATCCGTCTTGAAGTGCATCGGTAATACAACCATCCTGGGCCTGAGCTGAGCGATAATGCTGTCGGCCTCAACCGGCGACAAAGTGTAGTTTCCTCCCACGGGAATCATCAGAATGTCGATAGCGCCGATTTGCGCCTTCTGCTCTGCGTTCAGAACATAGCCGAAATCACCGAGATGAGCGACTCTGAGGCTGTCGAATTCAAACACGAAAATGGCATTCAGGATCGAACTCTTCGCAGGATTGAAATGGTTACAGGCGATATCAAAAATCCGCACATCCTTGAACTGAGTGTCGATGGGGATGAGTTTGTGTTCCAGCCCTCTGTCCATGGGGCCGTTGACGCCATAGAATACGAGCGGTTCCCCTGAGACTCCAGAGACATTGTCATGGTCTATATGCCGATGTGACACGGTGATTAGATCGGGTCTTACGCTATCGGGGATATGGTATCCCTCCAGTTTCATTGGGTCGGTCAGAATACGAGTGTTATTTGATGTGGTTATTAGAAAGCAGGCGTGGCCATAATGAGTAAAAGTCACTTCATCTGCTTTCTGGGCGTGCGCGGATAGGCCGACTCCTGTTAGAGCCAAAGCGCAAAGTAACCAGATGGGTTTCATCATTCTATCTCCTTTACCTTTGAACGGCGACTGTATGTCATCAGACAGTCCGGGTACAATGCTACCTCTGACTACGACGAAGTTCACCTCATGGCAATAATTTTCTTAATCTCTATTTGGACAAGAATATCACAGCGCCCTTTGCAGGCCGCAGCAAATGCATCTTGCATCCAGATTGGAGATGCCGTAGCTTGGGCTTGTGGAGTTGGCACGGAACGAGAACCGCCTGTGCCGCCGCCCAGTCCCTGTTGGAGTGATGTTAGCTCGGAGATAACTTACAGGATGTAAAACCGTGGCCTTCAGTGATAGACTGATACGCTTCATACACAGGGCTGCAACGAGCAGTAAAAGGGTGCGCCTTCCGCTGACGCCGATCGGCGCGACTTTCTTTGGGCTATTGACGGCTTTGTTTGTCGTGTTGTCCCGTCAGGTTGACAGGATATTAGGATTTTCCGATTTCCTCTCAGAATCTCTGAAAGTCTATTTATCACTGCCCCTGCTCCTGGCCGGTTTGGCTCTGATATTATGGACAGTACTGCTATTTCTGCGAGCGAAAGGTTCGCCGGTGCCCATCAATCCACCGCGCAGACTGGTTACTTCGGGTCCCTATGCCTATTGTAGAAACCCCATGCTTACAGGTGTGTTTTTGCTGCTTTTCGGATTGGCGATTCTGTTTGGATCGGTTTCGCTCTTCTTCATATTCACGCCGCTGTACATCCTGCTTCATGTGGTGGAGTTGAAGACAATTGAAGAGCCGGAGCTCACCAGACGACTCGGTGATGAATACCTCGCCTACAAGAAACGCACGCCTATGTTCATCCCGCGCTTGCGGGCACAATCACACCAGAAGTAGAATGGGGGAGCCTCGGGTCTCCACACGTCAGTTGACCAAAAAGTCCCTTGTGCCTTCGTATTGATCCTCGTAATTTGTTGCCAGCCGGAGTGGTGGATTAGCCTGTTGACAACGAAAACACGATGCTCCTCCGGAGCCCGATCTGCCACCCTGACCGTCACCAGAGGAGGACACCATGACTTCTGTCAAAATGATCAGCGAGGCCGGGGCCACCGGTAAGACCAGGGCGATCTACGAGGATATCAGAGCGACTCTGGGCATCGATTTCGTCCCCAACATGTACAGGGCCATGGCGGTTAAGCCGGATTTCCTGGAAGCCAACTGGAACAAAGTAAAGACAGTAATGCAGGCTCCGGGAAAGCTCGATACGCTCACCAAAGAGATCATTGCCGTCGCCGTCTCGGCCGTTATGGGGTGCCGGTACTGACTTTCTGTGCATACTTCCGCGGTGCGGAAGCTGGGTCTGGATGACGAGGCAATTATCGAACTCATGGCGGTGGTCGATCTGTTCAGTGGTTTCAATAAGCTCATGGATGGGCTGCAAATTGAGATGGACGAAAAGCCATGGTACGGCTGAGGATGATCGAATCGAATGCCGTGTGCATTCGCTAATGTCGCACAATCAGCTTCTGGTCACCCGGTCTGGCGCGTAGCTCTATAGGAGAATGTGGCATGACGCCTGAGGTTGCCGGGCCAGACATCGACCAAGTAGAACAATCAGAATGGAGGTAATCAATGCCGTTTGCTCTAAAAACCATCGATGACATATCTCAATATGAACAGTTTGGATCAGTGTTAATTGTCCCCTGCAGATTCTGTCCCGCGGCCAGCGCGGCTGTGAAGAACAACAAGCCATATATAGAACTCTTTCGCAAATTCTTGAAAACTGACTCTTATGAACGGTCTATTGAAACCTTGAAATCGAAGTTGGAAAGAAAAGGGATCAAAACGGGTGTCTTTAAGAGCAGATTGATACATCAGTTTGTCTTATGTATGTGGACTTCAGGGCGTCGGGAGGTGCTGAAAAAGCGTGCCGGGAATTATGACGCAATCATTGTCCTGGGATGCGAAGCGGCTCTGCAAACCGTCCGGGATGCAGTCAAGCCAAATCCCTGTGCAGTTCTTCAGGGAGTTGAGACAGAAGGAATAATGAGCATTAAACCGGTTTTCAGATTTCCCTGCAACCTGTTCCTGGAGTTGCAGAGTGTTTCTCGATATGTGTATCGTGATGTCCAATGAAGTAGAATGGAGCCGCTTGGAACCTACTTAGGCCGTAACCTTCTCCTATCTTGCACGTAAGCACTTGTATTGATTACACTGACCGGAGAGGAGATCGACGATTGTGCTTAACTGGCTGAAGGTCGTTCATCGACAGTTCCTCAGGAACAAGGCGGTATCGATGATCAACATAGTGGGGCTGGCCGTTGGTTTCGCCAGTTGCATTCTTATCATGTTGTGGGTGCAGGGCGAGGTGAACCGCGATCGGAATTACGGATTTGACAACCTGTATCGCGTTGTCGTCTCCTACCCTCGGGGTGAGACTGTTGTTAAAACCACGACGACGCCGGGCAGGCTGGGGCCCGCGCTTGAAAATGATTTTCCGGAAATAGTAAAAAGTGTAAGAATCGCCCTCATGGGGCCTTCTGATTGTTTCCGCCTTGGAGACAAAGTCTTCGCTGATAGAATCTTTGCCGTGGCTGATCCGGACATAGCGGACATGCTGCCTGTTCGCTTTCTCAAGGGCAACTGGGACGCTCTGGCCAGGGATAATCACAGTGTGGTGATCACCCGAGACATCGCCGAGACTTATCTTCGTGACAAGGACCCGATCGGCCAGGTGCTGCAGCGGGGTGCCAGATATTCCTACACTATTGTCGGCGTGATGGAGAACACCGACCCGACATCACACCTGCAGTTCAGCTTCCTACTGCCGCCGTCTTCCTTGGTGAGAATCTTCCAATCACTGAACACATGGCGCGGTGAGCCTTGGTTGGCAACCTACGTGCAATTGCGCGACGATACTGAGCTTGCGTCTCTCGGACAGAAGCTTCGATACTACCTCGCAGACAAGCCCAACCAGCCGAATGGGGTAGAGGTTCACCTGCAGGCGGTGGAAAGCATTTACTTCGACAGAGATGTGAAAGGTGGCCTGGCCCCTCACGGAGAAAAGCTGTATGTCTATCTGTTTTCGGCCGCAGCTCTCTTGATACTATTGATAGCCGGAATGAATTTCGTTAACCTGTCGAGTGCGCGGGCCATGTACCGGGCCAGAGAAGTCGGCCTGAGAAAAGTCTCCGGAGCAAGTCGTACCGGATTGATATTACGTTTTCTTGCAGAATCGATCCTGATGTGCGCCCTGGCTATGGCTCTCGCTGTCCTACTGGCCGAACTTGTATTGCCGGCGATCGTATCGACGTGGGAAATTCAACTCAGTTTCGGACAGGTCGGCCTGAAGCATCTTATTGTCGGCCTGAGCGGGGTAGTCGTTTTGGTGGGAGTAACAGGCGGAATCTACCCGGCCGTCCTGCTGTCATCGTTGCAACCGGCACGCGTGCTGAAGGGAGTGGCTGCCGGGCGGAGCGGAGGAGGGCTGTTTCGCAAGGCACTTGTTGTATGTCAGTTTGTATTCTCGATCATCTTCATTGTAGGATCGGTCACAATTTACCTTCAGGTGAAACATATGCATGATCGGGGTCTCGGTTTTGACAGAGAGCATGTGGTGTACTGGGGCAACAAGAGCATTCTGAGAGCGAAGGGCACAACGTTCAAAAGAGAACTGCTCAGTTATAGCGGCATTGAGCACGTCACCTGGTGTTCCGCCGTTCCGGGCGTGGGAACGGCTATCTCGACCCGAGAGTGGTATCCCGAAGATAAGCCCGGCGATGGAAGTACCCTTTTACGGGAAATCCATGCGGATGCTGACTTTGTAGATGTCTTTGGCCTGGAGGTAGTGGAGGGGCAACCCTACTCTGACCGCGATCAGATATCTCAAGATGGAAAGTACGTTGTTCTTAATCAGGAGGCAGTCAAGGCTCTGAGACTTGACGCACCGGTGGGCACCAGGATCGGCTACAAGGGCGGGCGAGATATGTATACGATTGTCGGCGTGGTGAAGGACTTCCATTTCCGTCCCTTGAACTATGCCATCGAACCCCTTGCAGTTGTGTATGATCCGTGCTATTCGACAATAGCTTATATGCGTGTGCGTGAAGGCGATCTGGCTTCAGCGCTGGATCATATCAGAGGAACGATCAAGGAAGTATACCCCGGCGCACTGCAGCGGATCATGTTCCTCGATGAACAGCGTGATCGGATCTATAAAAACGAACAGCACATGGGGATACTGTTTGGCGCTTTCACGGGTCTGGCGCTGCTGGTATCATGCATGGGTCTGGCCGGTTTGAGTATATTCGTGGTCGAACGTCGCACACGAGAAATCGGCATCCGCAGAGTTCTCGGATCGTCTGTTTCTCGAATCGTCTTACTCCTAGGCAGCGAATTTCTAAAACTGGTGTTGGTGGCCAATCTGTTTGCGTGGCCGGTGGCCTATTACGTTACTTCTCGCTGGCTGATGGATTTTGCCTATCGAATTGAGATGGACTGGAGAGTTTTTGTGCTGGCCGGCAGCCTCGCGCTGATTCTGGCAACCGTCACTGTAACAGTACAGACCGTCAGAGCAGCGTTGGCTGATCCCGTAGATGTGCTGAGACACGAATAGGAAGGAGCAGATCGGGGAGGACCCGCGATCTGCTCCATAGTCATCGCATGTTTCGGTTAATCTTACGAGGTTGACCGAGTGTTCAGTCAGACCCTCAAGGGTTCATCTTACTTATTTCTTGGCCGGGCTGATAATCTCAACACTGCCGACTGCGGATAGTTGGGTGTCGTAGCCGTCGCTGTCAGACTCAACTCGGAAGTATCCGTTCACTCCCGCCTCGGCCACGGTGTTGGCGAGCGCTATACTAACCGGGCTGGCGATGACTTCGTCCTTTGCGAAGCTGATTATGAGATTATCATCGATATAGCAATAGACACAGCGGTAGGCGTCTATCACGTCATCACCGTTGAACGAAAGCGTGAAGTCGTAATCCGTCAGGCGGTAGCCGGACGGGATTCCGATTCTGATGATGGCCAGGACGCTCTCGGAGGCACCCTGGGATTGAAGATTTATCATATACGGGCTCATGTGTGCTGTCGTCTCCAATACCTGATCGGCGACACTAAGACTTGCAGTAGTGATTTGCCTGCTTGTCACGATTTCGACCGCCTCCGCCTCCGGCTCTGTCGGCTGATTTGAGCACCCCACCATAACCAGGAGACTGACAGCCGCCAGCACTATCATTGTCCGAGCAGCCATGCCCGTCACCCCCCGTGAGCTTGATAGTCTTTTCATGTTGTCCTTTCTTTCAGAAATGTGGTGCAATGACTGGATTCCCAACTCTCACGCTAAGGTCCATACAAACCTCGTGCCAACGGCACCCACTAACCGAACCCATCCATCCACAGCAGGTTAGGTGGGTGCAGATAATGGGGTAACCGGAAGCGTGTGGCCCCAAGGGTACACACACTGAGACAAAGTGCCCCAAATAGTACAGTGCCATTTAAGGCTGGTAATTGCTGGAATCTCAGTACGGGGCTGCTCCGACAGTCTTCGGCATGCAGAAACCGATGGGAGTGGTCAAACGCCCGGTCAGGTTTATTCGGTACACGCTGTCACGAAGCATACGATTATTTAATGTCCCGCGATCGCGTCTCAGTCCAACAAACTCCAAAAGTACACACGGAGTCGGTGATGTGAACTCCTCTGCTGATGCCCTCAGATGTCGTCGTTGGTCAATCAATATTTGCTGACCTGCCAGCACTCGTGAACAGCGTTGACAATACGCCAATTACAGCAACCAGCGTAATACTTAACGATATTCTACCGTTGGCCTGCCAGGTATGCCCACAGCCACAAGCGTTCTACACGAGCGACCAGGCATCCTCCGGTGCAGGAGATCAGCACACGATGGCTTACCGAGACTCGTCCAGCTTCAGTCGGGCCAGAAAATCGAGGACCACTTGATTGAATTCCTCCACCTTCTCCATGTTGACCATATGCGCCGCACCGGTTATGGTAACCCTGCGCGCGTCAGGGATTTCTCGGGTCACGACGTCAACGAGGTCTATGATTTCCGGCATATCAAGATCACCTTCGATGACCAGAGTGGGTACACTGACTTCGGAAAGCCTGCCAATAGCAGGCGGGCTTAGCATGTAAGCCTGTCCGCTGTCGGCATCCTGTCCCAGGTTTGACAGGTACATCGTACGTACTTGTTCGCGTATGGTCGAGTCTACCTGCTCCGGTGTGCGTTGTGGTCCGTCGGTCAAATAGCGCAGCATGACTTCCGCCGACCGCTCCAAATCCCCCTGTTCGAGCGCTTCACTCAACTCCGACAGGTATCTCCGGATCAGGTCGGTATCAGGAATGACGCCGCCTATTCCGGGGCCGTCGAGGACCAGCCCCGCGGTCATATCGGGGTATTTCAGAGCGAAGTCGACAGCGATCCGTCCACCCATTGAATGCCCGACAATCACGGCCTTTTCAACCCCCAGATGCTCCAGCAACCCATGTAGTTCTCCATGGTCGGTGTATTCGCTCGATGTGCCTTTTGTCCGGCCATGCTTGCGAACATCGTAGCGGATCACCCGGTAATGCTCAGCGAATGGTTCCAACTGGGCATCCCACATCCGCCTATCTAGTCCGCCCCCATGTATCAAAACCACCGGATGCCCCTCTCCCAATTCCTCGTAGTAAAGCTCGGTGCCTTCTACGATGGCAACCCCTGACCTGACTGCCGTCTCAGGTCTGTCGTTCGCAACATCATCCGTTTCTGAACATGCCACGACAAGAGTCAGTGTTAGTAGCGCGATTACCTGCTTCATATGGTCTTCGCTCCTTTACTGAGTGCAGCATCATTGCACCTAAATTTCGTGCAAGGCCAGGCTTGTATTTGATATACGGCTTGAATCCAATTGGGTTTCGATGCGGCCGGAACCACCATCTGCCTCAGGTCTCTTCTTATACAGAAGGGCCGTTCTTTCACAGGCTCGGTTATTGCAGCCTCTGGTCCGTCTGTTGCCTGGTTACTCTAGTCTCGGCGTTTCTTAATTCCCAATCGCGGTATAGCTGATCTGAACGGCTGAACTTAACCAGTTACTACCTCTTCCGTCTTTCACGTTGAGTGTGAAGCCAATCGCGGTATGGTTGGAGACAGTGACCCAGCCCATCTGTGCGAGTCCGGCGCTGTTGAACTGGGCTGTTACCGACAGAGAAGGAACGGCGCTAAACAACCCTCCCGGATACGTCACATTGACGTTTCCGCTGCCATCTGTGGTGGTGTTTACATTCTCTGCGTGCCCAACCAAGCCCTTGAGCGCCTGCCAGGTGCCGTTGCCTTCTGCGTCGGAAGTGAGCACATGACCATCGGCGGCATCGGTTGGCATCTTGAAACCGATGGTTTTGGTCGTACCGTTGACGTCGAGTGCCTCCTGAGGATTGTCAGTGTTGATACCGATCTGTCCACCACCGTCTGGCAGTGCCCTCATCACAACATCGGCCGGCCCAGCCGGATCGCCATTGAGAAGAGTGAGTTGGGCATTCATCGGGTCAGCGTTCACTTCGATGGTTGCCTCTCCATCTGGTGCTTTCACAATCATGTGTGTTGAACTGTCAACGAGACTGGTCCCCATGCTGAGCACGTTGACCGGCTCTTCACCGAACACATTAACCTTGATTTCGTTCTCGACTGAGAAGTCCTTCACCTTCATGTAGGTTTCGACGGCCGCTGGTTCAGTCGCATCGCCGCTCGGAGCTTTCACAGCGACAGTCGTCGACGAGTCGGTTGCCTCTACTTCGAACGCTGGATCACAGGGTTCGGGTGGCTCACATGGTTCCGGGGGGTGTACTCTAAAGATATGGTTGTCTGGTTCAGCCACCATTTCAAGGGCCGGTTCACAAGAGTCCGGGGGCACGCACGGGTCTGGCGGGTGAATTTGTACGACATTCATTCCCGCCCTGGCTATTAGTTCAACGCCGAAGGGATCATCATGAGATCCATGAGTCATAAGCAGGCCAGCCTCGTCCGGATCGGCCGTGATGTACAGGTTACCGGCCATTTCGAAGGAATCGATATTGCCGAATATGTCGACGCCAGCTTCATCGTCAACCACTTTCACCTTCACCTGGCCGGGATTGACGACAGGGTTGGTCACCACTAACTCACCTACGTCAGTGCGGATATCGCCCACAACCCGCCGACTGACCACTGCACCGGGTACCGAGGTGAGCAGGACAGGTGGGGCCATCTCTTCATCGCCGTCAATACCGATAAAAAGGTATCTGTCATCGCCAGTGAAGATCGAGTCAGGTATAGGCGTGTGCGATCCAAGAATCACGCTGAAAAACCCGTTGTTCACTGGAACCGATGGGTGCGTTTCAGACCACAGAACTTGATCTTCAGGGTCCCACCAGGCACGGACTTTGAACGCCTGTGTGTACGATCCGGTGAGTGGGTTGCCGGAAGCATCGGTAAGATATCCCTGATAGCTGATCAGAATTGAGTCGGGTTGGGCCAGTGCTGTTTGGCCCTGGCCAAGCACCAACAGCAATGCGACCAGGAACGACACGTTTAAGGCTGATTTGACGGCATTCATGATTGACTCCTGGGAATGATGGGTACTTCTCTGTCTCATATGGATGCGGGTCCTAAGCTGGGTGAATATAGTCTAATATAACTGTATCGGCCCCTCTTTCAAGCCTTTGGAGCGGGTATTACTGCGTTTGAAACGTAACCATCCCGGACTCAGGCCGCAGGCAGACACCGGGGGCTTGATGGTCGGTGAGCTGGATTTCTGTCTTGAGTTCCGCAAGAGGTGCATCATCGTCTGTCTCTGAGTCCTGGGCCTATAAATACAGGACATAAACAATCCTCATTTATGAGCCGAAGACGAATCGGAAATGACCGGCTTCCCATAGATCACCGGGAGGACCGGATACCCAGGAGGTGAAGGTGCCAGCTTGTCTCTGTTTTTGCTCATACTGTACCGGGAATGGTCGATAATAAAACGTAGAGCCACGACTCATCTTGTTGAAAGTCGGGATTGGCAGTCTCTTGGCGTTTTTGCATCCGAAACCAGACTGACTTCTGTTCCGAATCGTCGTGCCGGAAAAAGGGAAGGTTGGAAACCATGAAACTCGTATATGCATTCAATAAACATGGCGTAACCTTACTTGAGGTGATGATCAGTCTGATTGTCCTGTCAATAGGTCTGCTTGGTCTGGCTCCATTCGTGGTCTTATCCATTGAGTCCAATAATATCTCAAAAGACGCCCTGGTTGCTTCGAATATAGTTCGAAACAAAATCGAGTATCTTGAAAGTCTGGACTCTATCCCCTCAGCAGCTTACTCCGAATATGAACCGGATGTCGAGACTGGCTACAATAGGACAACCACAATCCTCGATAACAGTTCGGATCCAACGATTCCGGAAGGACTTCTCAGGGCATCGGTCGCAGCTGACTGGATCGACAAGACGGGTATGAGTCGCCAGGTAATCATGTCCACCTACTTGCAGAAGAGCGAATGATGATTCCCAAGAACACACGAAGCAACAGTCATGGTTTCACGCTAATAGAAGTGGTGATAGCACTTTTCATTACTTCGGTGATAGCTCTGGCCGGTTTTCAGTTCTTCACGAAGGTAAGTCATCAATCCGAGGTCCAGTACGACGTATCAGAAATGCAGAATCTCTGCCGGATCAGTTTGTATGACATAAGGAAAACACTTAGATCGGCCGGATATATGGTTGCAGGTCCTCCGTATGAAATCAATGGAGACTCTCTCATAGTCTACTATTCAGCCACTCAGCCGATCGATACCACGACCTATTTCCTCCAGGAGTATCCGGACAGTGTCTATGAGGCGGTGCCGGGGCTGCCTGCCGGCCTGAAGCTTCACTATCTGATGAAGGGGGTGAACAGTGCCCCTCCGACTATATATGCAGATTTTATCTCAGGAATGAGTTTTACGGAGATTGACTCGACCAATGTTCTGGTTTCAATAACAAGCCGGGTACCTCGTGGTGACGACACCTATTCAGATAATCAGGGCTTTCGAGCATTCACCTTAACAGATCGCGTGAATGTTAGAAATGTGGATTGACGGGGATTAGCATATGTTCGAGAAACTACAGCAGACGAATGGAAGCGCCTTACTCATGACATTACTACTGATGTTCATGCTTACGGTCGTCGTTATTGTGTCTGCGGATCGTGCTTCACTGGATGCTGACCTTTCCTACAATCAAGTGCACACTGAGACGGCATTCTACGCCGCTGACGCAGGTATAACACATGCCGTGGCCGCTCTCAATGATTCTGCCGACTGGCGTGCCGGGTTTGTCAACGTAGATATCGGAAACGCTCAGTATTCTGTCGCCGTTGTTGACTCATCAGCCCAGGCAGGATTATTGGACACCGTTCTCCTTAGATCGACGGCCGTTGCCTTTCACGCCGTTGGTAGTGTCGAGGCAAGATTAGTGCCTGAGTATGAGAAGCCATTTCAATATGCAGCCTTTGGCGATGACAGCGTAACTATGGACAACCAGACGTGCACCGACTCCTACAACTCGGATTCCGGTTCATACGCTTCGACCCAACTGGACGATGACGGCGATATAGGCTCAAATGGCGAGATCATTCTGGAGAACACTTCGACTGTGAACGGTGATGCCTCAACTTCATCGACAGGAGAAATCTATGTGGACGCTGTCTCGACAGTTACTGGTGATACAACAAGCACCGCCCCGGTGCAGGATTTGACAATAATACCTCAATCAGAATATGATTGGGCTGAAACCATCAGCAGCGCTCCGAGCGGTTTTTCAGGTGGCTATTTGTATGACCCAGCGACTTACGAATTGAGCCTCGCGACCAATGATGTCCTGACACTGTCAAGTGGTGTCTACTATTTTTCGTCCATTACGCTCGACAATAATACAAGTATACAGGTAGCTCCTGGAGCCGAGGTCATCATCTACATGACCGGCAATCTCACCGTTGGCCAGACATCATCGCTCAACCCCGGCGGCTCGCCATCGGATCTACTCATCTACTCACAAGGTACCGAACTCAATATCGGTCAGAGTACTGAGATTCGCGCAGCTTTCTGGGGACCGACCACGGCAATCTCTATTCAACAGAACACCGACGTCTACGGCTCATTCGTAGGTCAAAGCATACTAATGCAAAACAGTACCTGCGTGCACTACGACCGAAGTCTGAGGGAAATCACCTCTGACAAGATATCCGAAATGATAGTAGTGGCATGGCGGGAGATATAGTATTCCACTGCTCCTCGATGCAGCACCTGAGTAGAGCCGGGTGAACTCACAGTCATTTTTCGAGACGGGTGGCCCACCATTTATGGTGGGTTTCTGGTTTCTGCCGCAGGCCCCCCGGTCAAAAAGTCCCTTGTGCGCAATCATCAATCCTTGTAAGTTGTTGTCAGCCGGAGTGGCGGTGCTGGAGGTGATATGAATCAGAAAAACCCGCAGCTATATGCATTCTCGACGGTGATCGCCGTCCTTACACTGATCTTGGCAGTGTCCAGAGCAGAATCTCAGGAGCCGCAAGTCAGCAGCATAAGCATCGGCGAACGCCTTACTTTTTATTCAGAGGTACTTGGCGAAGAGCGAACGATGCTGATAGCACTGCCGAAGGGTTACCACGATGTGAAAGAGGGTTACCCGGTACTCTATGTATTGGATGGAGAGTTCTTTTTCTATCAGGCCCACTCGGCGGTCCAGTTTCTCTCCGAGTGTACTTATATCCGTACCCCTCCAGTGCCGCAGATGATTGTCGTGGGTATTGTCAACGTCGATCGCAATCGCGACTATACACCTAATCATACCCCGGTGCAGGG
>CP070824.1:2643041-2649498 GCA_020344395.1 Candidatus Zixiibacteriota bacterium
AGTCAAATATGATCGTAACCTTTACACAGTTGGTCTCCAGACCCGCGATCATGTTACCTGTACTATCGAGGAAGCCGATCTGATCGTCACAGTCGGCTACGACATAGTGGAGTATTCGCCATGTTTCTGGAACCCCGATGGCAAGAAGAGGATTATCCACATAGATTTTGAGCCGGCCGAAGTGGATTACTGGTACGACCCGGAAGTGGAAGTGGTCGGTGACATCGCAGGATCGCTCTGGGAGCTCAATCAGCATATCGATGACAGCTTTGACTCAAGTCGGGGCAGTTTCGCTCTTAAGTACAGGGACGAGATTCTGAAAGACATTCACCGGTATGATCACGATAACAGTTTCCCGCTGAAACCTCAGAAGATGCTTTACGAGATCCGTCAGGTTATGGGAGATGAAGACATTCTGGTGTCCGACGTGGGGGCTCACAAAGTGTGGATCGCCCGCATGTACCTGGTTCACGCTCCAAACACCTGCCTGATTTCCAACGGTCTTGCGTCCATGGGGATCGCTGTTCCCGGCGGCATTGCCGCCAAAATCGTTAACCCGGCCCGACGGGTGATGACCGTTTCGGGTGATGGGGGATTTCTGATGAATGTCCAGGAGCTTGAGACAGCGGTTCGACTGGGCACACCGACGGTGAACTTGATCTGGAGCGACGGCACATTCGGACTGATCGAGTGGAAACAGCAGACCTTGTACGGGCATGTCTTCGGAACTCAGTTCACCAACCCCGACCACTTAAAGCTGGCGGAATCCTTCGGGGCGGTGGGTATGCGTGTTAATAAAGGAGATAACCTGCGGGAGATTCTCTCGAAAGCGTTTGAATGCAACAGGCCGGTGGTGATTGACTGTCCGGTTGATTATTCTGAGAACTTGAAACTGACTGAACGTTTAGGAGAATTGGTTTGCCCGGTATAGTGAATCTAGATGGCAGGAGCAGATGATGGCAAAGAGTTACAAAATGTATTTGGCCGGTAAGTGGGTTGATCGGCGGAATAAGATCACGGTCGTGAACCCTTATGACGATTCAGTAGTAGCCACCGTGGCCTCTGCCTCGAGCAAGGATTACACGAAAGCAATTGAAGCGGCACAGGAAGCGTTCTCTGTCACACGGGAATTGCCCGCCTACAAGCGCGAGGAAACACTCAGGGCGATAGCGGCCGGACTGGAGCAGAATCTCGACAAATTCGCACGAATGATGTCGAGAGAGCTCGGCAAAGCGCTGAAGGACTCGCGCGGCGAGGTGACCAGATCGATCGGCGTGTTTCGAGCCTCTGCCGAAGAAGCCAAGCGGATCGGGGGGGAGCTGGTCGATCTTGACTGGTCGCCCGGAACCGAGCAGCGCCTCGGTCTCGTTCGTCGGTTCCCGATGGGCGTCATAGGGGGCATTTCGCCGTTCAACTTTCCGCTGAATCTGGTTGCTCACAAGATCGGCCCGGCTATTGCCTCGGGGAATACTATTGTATTAAAGCCGGCCTCGGCGACGCCGGTGATGGCCCTCATGCTGGCCGACCTGATTGACAAGACGGACCATCCCAAGGGTGCTGTTTCAGTTCTCCCCGGAGCAGCCAGAGAATCGGCGCCCCTGCTCGAAGATCGAAGGGTAAAACTGATAACCTTCACCGGATCCAGTGAAGTCGGCTGGTGGATCAAGGAAAACGCCGGCAAGAAGCCGGTCGTGCTCGAACTAGGTGGCAACGCCGGGGTGGCCGTGGCCGATGATGCTGACCTTGAATTCGCTGCCACCCGGATGCTGTACGGTGCCTTCGCCTCGGCCGGTCAGTCATGTATCTCGGTGCAGCGAATTTACGTCCACGAGAAAATCTACGACAAGTTCCTTAAGCTCTTGATGAGCAAGGCAAAGAGGCTGAAGGTCGGGGACCCGCTCGATCCGGCGACCGATGTCGGAGCGATGGTCGACCGCAAAGCCGTCGATAACACCATGCAACTTGTCAAAGAGGCAGTAAGTGAAGGCGCCAAGATAGCTGTTGGCGGCAAGGCCAGGGGGGCCTGTTTCTTTCCGACGATCCTGACAGATGTGAAGCGTTCGATGACTGTCTGCACCGAGGAGGCGTTTGCCCCGTTGGCCGTGGTGCAGAAATATAAAGTCTTCAGGAAGGTTGTAGATGAAATAAACGATTCCGCTTATGGCCTTCAGGCGGGCTTTTTCACCAATCGCCTGAAAGACATTTTTTACGCGTTCAAATATGTTGAGACCGGCGGAGTGGTGATTAACGACATACCAACGTTTCGGGCTGACCACCAGCCCTATGGAGGAACCAAGGACTCGGGTCTCGGCCGTGAAGGCATTCGCTACTCAATCGAGGATATGACCGAACTGAAGATTCTGTCCATGAATCTAAAGTAGCCTGAGCGCCGTTACAGAAAGCAACCGGGCTGTCTGGTCCGGACTGCTCTTGTGTCACTGGCGTTCGCCGAGGCTCCACCGCCCCTGAGTGTCAATCCGACCGGGCAGTTCGTTCAATAAGACCGAGTTTCTCCAGGCGGGCCCTGATTGCTCCCGGCTTGCGCTGGTGGATCTCAGCGATTCGCTCCAGCTTCTCACCCTTCTTGAACAATCCGACAAGCTGGTTGTCTTCGTTGGCAGTCCACGGAGCAAAAGCTTTGGGAAACTCCTTGCGGATCTCGGTGACATTAACCATGCGGTTGCCCATCAGCCTGAACTCGACGCTGTGGTCGACCCTGATAATCCCCGGCGCAGTGACACAACTATTGATGATATCGGCCGCAAATCTCGCCGCCGCCATAATATCACCCATGTTCAAACCGGGGTGGGCGGCCAGGATCTGTTCGTAACTGTGTCCCTCTCCGATCATGAGAAGCAGTTCGGTCACCTCGATTTCAGTGTCGCGAATGTGTACGCTCTGTTCCATGCGACACGATACCGGGGGTGACTGACAGGTACTGTCAGTCTAAGTGCTTTGGAGCAGCTCAGGACTACTGCGCTGACCTGTCGCTTGAGTCTCCGGAAACTTGAGCGCCATGAGCAAAAGGTGCATAGTCATTCCGGAGGCCAGATAGCGTTAGCTCGGTCACTGGCTTGATTTTGTCCCGCTGCCTTTCTATTATCTATGGATGGGATGATTGACTTCTAGAGAAAGAGAGGATGTCATGCCTTTTGGTGCCCATGAATCTATAGCCGGCGGCGTGTATAACGCTATCCTGCGCGGGCAGCAGGCGACATGCGAGACGATCCAGATATTCAATAAGTCCAACAACCAGTGGCGGGCCAAGAAACTGGACCAGAAGGAACTGGACGAGTACTTCAGAATGATTGATGAAACCGGGGTTACGGTGGCGACCTCACACTCCAGCTATCTCATCAACATCGGTTCACCCGATCCGGCGCTGTACGAGAAATCTTACCTGTCCCTCAAAGAAGAGATGGAAAGATGTGAGGCTCTGAAGATCCCGAACCTGGCGATCCATCCCGGCTCCCATGTCGGTTCCGGCGAGGAAGCGGGTATGAACAGAATTATCGAAGCTGTCAACCGACTGTTCAGCGAACTGAAGGAAGACAACGTGTGGCTCCTGCTCGAAACAACCGCGGGCCAGGGCAGCAACCTCGGGTACTCTTTCGAACAGCTGGCTTACATGATAGCCGGAGTCGAGGATAAGTCTCGAATCGGTGTGTGTCTGGATACCTGTCATATTTTCGGTGCCGGGTATCCCATCGTCGAACCCAAAGATTACAAAAAGACCATAAAGGCCTTCAATGATATCGTCGGCCTGGATCGCCTGCGCATCATCCATGTAAACGATAGCAAGAAGGAATTCGGTTCGCGCAAGGACAGACACGAGCACATCGGGCAGGGTTATATCGGTCTTGACGGCTTCCGCAACTTTGTCAACGACCGCCGCCTCAAGAAGGTCCCGATGATCCTGGAGACGCCCAAGGGTGAGGATCTTAAAGAGGACATCGAGAACCTGAAGGTGCTCAGGTCCCTCGTGAAGAAGTGAGCAGGTATTATTCAGACAAGCTCGCCGCACAGCGACTCAAACGTGTCTATGAGATCGCCACGCCGCGCGTGCAGCAGTACCTCGACGCTGAGTTAGCCTTTGTGCTCGACAGAATTGAACCGGGGATGACGGTGCTTGATCTCGGCTGCGGTTATGGCCGGACCCTGCGTCCCATGGCGGCCAAAGCGGGCCGTGTCGTCGGTATTGACACATCTCTGGACTCCTTGAAAACGGCTGCTGACGACCTTGCCGACCTGAGTGATATCGATCTTGCATGCATGGATGCTGTTCGTCTTGCCTTTCGTGACCATGCCTTCGATCTGGTGGTGTGCATACAGAACGGTATCTCAGCCTTCCACGTGGATACGATCGACTTGATCCGTGAGAGTCTGCGAGTAACAAGACCGGGAGGAACGGCGATTTTTTCGAGTTATTCTGAGAAGTTCTGGGATAGTCGTCTTGAGTGGTTTCAATTGCAAGCGGCGGAAGGTCTCCTGGGCGAGATAAACTTCGAAAGAACCGGCAACGGCCGAATCGTGTGCGAGGATGGGTTCACCGCCACGACTGTGACACCGGCCCGCTTTCACGCCCTTGCCGCCGAGTGCGGAGTGAGGGCCACCATCACAGAAGTCGATGGTTCATCTGTCTTCTGTGAAATCAGGGTCCCCCAAAAAATATAGTCCCATCTCGCAGGGCGGGTGTGTCTTAGGCTTGCCCATGGTGTGACACCGGTTGACGATTTACGACAATATGTTTACTATCTGGAAGCACTGACTGTCACATGGGAGGAATGAGACATGCAAGGGAAGGTGACCGCGGTTAGTAATCACAGAATCATGCTGGTATGTGGGTTTCTGGCAATAATCCTTGTGTTTGCGGCCGGTTGCGGCGATGACGACAGGATTGTCAATTCTGACCCGCATGCGCCGATTTTTGGAGCGTTTCATTTGCCGAGCAATATGAGCACCGACAATCCTCTGACCGTAAGTCTGTCCTGGACGGCCAGCGACCCGGATGATGATCCGCTCGAGTTCAAACTGCTCTTCGGAAGCACCAACCAGCCGCCGGTAATGGACAGCGGTCTGACCGACACGACATACGAGGTGACCAATCTGGCACCGAACACGCGGTACTATTGGCGAGTCGTGGCCACTGACACGACGGGGAGATCGGCTGTTTCCGCGACCAGGTATTTCGAAACAGTCTCGAGCCTCGTCTATCCGGTAGCTGTCGGTAATCGCTGGGAGTACACGGGTATTATGTACGCCGACAGCCTGGACCTCGATGGTCCGCCGAGTGAACCCATACAGACTCTGATCGACACTATTGACTGGTCAAGCGTCGTGGAGGTTATGTCGGGTGATACCCTCCGTGACACGCTCGCGACCTTCCGTTTTCGCGAACAGGTCACGGAAGAGACAAATGTTCTGCCGGAGAGTTTCAGTTGGATGGCGAATGCCGGAAGCGGTTTCTGGGCGTACGCTTATAAGGGTTTAGCTGCTAAGGGCACGCCGGTGAGGCCGATGGCCGTGAATATCCTGTTTAACGGTGAGTTGTTCAGCAGTGTATATGAGTTGCGAGAGAGAATTCTCAACTGCACAATTGCAGGATCAGCGGGCGACACCACCTTCTGGGATCCGCCGGCATTAAGTCTGAAATACCCGCTCGCGGTTGACTCGCAATGGACCTATCGTCCGGAAGGCTCACCGTGGAGGATGGATAAGAGAGCGGTGGGCACTGTTGAGGTTCAGACCGCAGCCGGGACGTTCAATTGTTATAGGATTCAGCGACTGTACGACATTGATGATGGCGGCAGTTGGGATGAAGATATTAGTGGCTACGATTATGTTGCCGATGTCGGACTGATCAAGAGAACACTCAGGATCACATTATTGCTGGTTAATGTGTATGCAGACACCGTCGGCACATATGATTTTGTTGACGAGTGCATTCTGACAGCATACGGTCTGCAGTAGTGCCGAGATGTGATTTCGCGGTGGCGTTATCGACCGATTCTTGGGAAACAGCCCCTTGACTGCAAGATTTGGCAGAGCGAGGACTAACAGTGCGCCCGAGGAATCACCTCGCGCATTGCTGCGATATGTGCCGGCGTCGTGCCGCAGCAGCCGCCGATGATTGACACGCCGATGTCGATCAACTCCCGGCTTTTCTCAGCCATGAACTCGGGTGTTTCAGCATAAACAAGGCTACCATCAATAGTCTGGGGAAGGCCGGCATTCGATTGTATAGCCAGCGGCACATTGGTATGCTTTCGAAATTCAGCAGCGATTTTTATCATGTTCTCGATGCCGTTGCCACAGTTGGAGCCGATGATGTCCGCTCCTGCCTCTTCGAGCTCCTTCGCCGCCTGTTCGACACTGACACCCATGATGGTAAAAAACCCCCTGGGCGTTTCGTCGAATGTCATCGTCGCAGCAACCGGCGTGGCAGGAGATAAGTCTT
>CP070824.1:2649598-2682322 GCA_020344395.1 Candidatus Zixiibacteriota bacterium
ACGCAGGATTTGGACCTCCCTCTTCAGCCGTGAACTCCAGCAATTGTGGTTCTACCATCAGGACGGTGGTCGGTGCGTCAGGGTCGAAGACAGTCCAGCACTTCTGACCGGACCAGTCCGGGTATACCTGGGGAGTGGCATCCAGCGGAGCCCATTTCCACACGCCGCCGGGAGGGTAATAGCTCGAATCCAGGCAGATCTTCTTCATGTGATCAGCCTTAAAGGTCGGGCCGATGGTGATCTCGTAAGCAAGGGCGTCATAGCCTGGCGGCAAACCCTCGGGAGGCCCGAACGATACGCCAGCGAAGCCAATAGTGTCAGAGCCTGCTCCATCAACACCAAACGGATTAATATAGGTCCTGATGAAGAGATCATCAAAACTGTTCAGCCAGGCGCCGGACATGGTAGTCCAGGTAGCGCCGTCATCGGAGAAGATACGGAAGCCATTAGCTGTGTTATAAAGGCTGGTGTCGGTGTTGGTAACCCGCAGCGAAATAACGTGCGTGTTGCCCGCTACAAGCAGGGTGTCGTCCTGGACGTTCGTGATGCTCTCGAAGCTAACCAGGTGAACTTGCGAGGTTGCAGAGCCCGCCAGGATGGCCAGCGCTAGGATTGCGAACAGCGTTACTCTCTTCACTTTTTGCTCCTTGACTTTATAACGTAACATTAACATTCTTCACTCTGAGTCTGGTGCCGGTACTCCATCAGTCAGCCAATTGGGCCCTTGTTTGTCCGAGACGAGACAATGCTGATTAGAATATTCTCCCGATTCGTCCTGGGAACCTCATCATTGGCGCTTGGGCTGCGCCGGTAATGTTAGACCGAAAAGAAGTAGGAAAGACTTGCCCGCAAGAAACGTAGCACAAGCTTTTCCCCTTATCAACCAATTGGAATATACTGGATTATCCGCTGCTGTCAAGGGATTCTAGGGGATAACGCCTGCTGAAAGTTTGAACAGTCAGGATCGACCTGTGTCTCTGCGGGAACGCCTTCGCAGCCAAAGGATTGCCAGTACCAGACTTGCCCCGCAGACGTCGGCGATCAGGTCCGCAGTATCTGATTCTCTGCCCGGCACGTATCCCTGGTAGTGTTCATCAAGCCCGGCAAAAATCACCAGAAAGACCAACGACAGCACAGCCGGAACGGTTGGCCTTCCTGATGGAATGAAGTTTGACAGCGATCGGAAGGTCAGAAATGCAAATACTGCGTACTCGAGGAAGTGTGCCACTTTGTCCACAGGAAAGAGCTCTACATCGGGGCCCGGAAGCTGTCTGATTGAGGATAGCGTGACCACTCCGGCAGCATAGATTATGACGGGCAAATGGTATGAGGCAAACGTTTTGAATGGGCTCACTTTCAGGGCGCGCCTGGCCTTGGGACTGTCCTCCTGCCGCGGCATACCTGGAGTTAATCGATTTAAATCCGGGGCGCAATTTCAATTGATCAGTTTTTTGTGGAAACAGCCTCAGACACCTGTTATTAGATACCTATGAGTTCATTCGAGCTTGCGCCAGCTGTCAGCCCGATTCGGAAACTGTCCAACCATTGCCTGATCGCCGGTTATAGCAGAGTAGGCCGTCAGGTTGCAGAGGAATTCGCTCAGCGCAAGACTCCCTTTATCGTGATGGAGTCCGCCCCGGATCGAAGCAAACAACTTGTGGATGACGGCTACCTCTTTGCCCGGGGTGACGCGACGTCCGATGAAGTTCTCAAGGAAGCAGGCATCGACCGTGCGCAGACACTCGTCTCCCAAGAGGCAATGAACTCGATGCTTCAATGACATCCGTGCCGTCCGGCCTGCGTGGGAACGTATATGCTGTTTAACTCGCTTGAGTTCCTCGTCTTTTTCCCCACTGTTGTTATAATCTACTTTCTGCTGCCGCACCGATTCCGGTGGGTGATGCTCCTGGCCGCGAGCTACTACTTTTACATGTGCTGGAAACCGGAGTATGTCGTCCTGATCATGGTCTCGACCCTGATAGACTACTTCGCCGGTCTCAGGATGGGCAGGCTTGGCCGGAAGACGAAAAGACGAAAATACCTGCTGCTCAGCCTGCTGGCCAACATCGGACTTCTCTTCTCGTTCAAATACTTCAATTTCTTCAGCGAATCGGCCAGGTTGTTACTTGCCGAGTTCAACATATTCTATGGCAGTCCGGTGCTGGACGTGCTCTTGCCCGTGGGTATTTCGTTCTATACTTTCCAGACCCTCAGCTACACGATCGACGTCTACCGCGGGGCCCGTCCCCCTGAGCGACATCTCGGTATCTTCGCACTGTATGTGTCCTTCTTTCCACAACTGGTGGCGGGGCCGATCGAGCGCTCTACTCGACTACTGCCGCAGTTCCTTGAGAAGAAGAGTGTCGACGTACAGCGCATGGCCGACGGCGTTCGTCTGATGATGTTCGGCTTCTTCAAAAAGGTGGTCATCGCCGACCGGCTGGCCGTCTATGTCAATAACGTCTATAACCACCCCGACGACCACAGCGGCCTTACCCTTATTGTTGCCACTTACTTCTTTGCAATTCAGATCTACTGTGATTTCTCCGGCTACTCCAACATTGCCATTGGTGCCGCAAGAGTGCTGGGTTATGACCTGATGACTAACTTCAATAGGCCGTATATCTCCCGCTCGGTTGCAGAGTTCTGGAAACGCTGGCATATCTCTCTGTCAAGCTGGTTTAAGGATTATCTCTATATACCTCTTGGAGGGAACCGGGTTGGTAGATGGCGCTGGCATTATAACATAGCTGTGGTTTTCCTGGTGAGCGGGCTGTGGCACGGTGCCAACTGGACTTTCCTGGCCTGGGGCATGCTGCACGGCATCTACCTGATGGCATCGACCTGGACGAGAGACTGGCGGGACAGGATGTGGCGACTGGTGCGGCCATCCGGCAATGAGCGACTCAGACTCGGCCTGAGTATATTCATCACTTTTCATCTTGTCCTGTTTGCATGGATATTCTTTCGGGCCAACAGTATCGGTGATGCGTGGGTTATCCTGCAGGGTATTGCCGAGACCAGCCTGACCAATTTCAAGCTCGATATTCCCGCCGGTTTCCATCGCGAGAATCTGATGTTTGCCTGGTTTGAACTCCTGCTGGCCGGATTGTCCGTTGCCGTTATGGCGTTCATCTCGCATATCCACCGAAACCAGGAATTGAGATTGTTTATGGGCGGTCGAGCCCGCTGGCAGCGCTGGGCCGTCGATTATGCTCTAATCCTTGGTATTTTTCTGATGGGAGTTTACGAACATGCCGAGTTCATATACTTCCAGTTCTGACGAGGTGACCGTTGGTTAGGCGCGTGACTGTTTGGGTCGGTCTGCTTTTCGGCCTCTACCTGACGGCTGTGTTAGTGCTCTCCAACATCTACATTGGTGACCATTCGATTTTGCACCTGATGATCGGTAACGCGGTGGTCCCTTACCAGCACGGCTACACCCTGCAACGGTTTCGTGAAGCCGAGAGTCGTTCGGATGTTGACATACTGTTCATCGGCTCATCCCACTCGTATCAGTCGTTCGATCCGGCCGTACTTGCCCGTCTGGGTCTGAAGACCTTCAACATCGGCTCGGGCTCCCAGGCACCTCTCAATACTTACTACCTGTTGCACCAATACTATGCCCGTCTGAACCCGAAGCTGGTCGTTCTGGAAATATATCCACCCATGCTGCAACTGGAAGGTCTTGAGGGCTTCTACGATCTGGCGGCAAATCGGGAAATTGCCGGGGATCATTTATGGATGTGTCTTGCCATGAAATCACCCCAGGCGATCAATACTCTCGTTGCCAGGGTGATGTACGATTTGACGCATTCGTTTGACGACGTCGAGCAGAAGGTCATGCCGAACCAGGAATACCGTGAAGGCGGTTATGTCTTCTCGAAGATCATCTACACCAGGGATTTCTTCGGGGCCGTCAGAGATGTCAGGGTGGAAGAGAAACAGGTCAACTACCTGAGAAAAATCATAAACTATGTGAAGCAGCACAACGGGGATATTCTGTTAGTCACGGCGCCTCTGCCGCGCAAAGGTGTGGCCGCCATGACAAATTACGCCGAGGTGTCGCATCTTCTGGAATCGGTGGCGGGTGAGCACGGCGTAAACTACTACGATTTCAACCGCACCATGTCACTGCCGACCCTCGAATATTTCCGCGATTATCACCATCTCAACGGCAATGGGGCCAAAGTGTTCAGCTACGTCCTGGCCGATTCGCTCCTGGCTTTGGCTCCGACGCTGAAGCATCTGGAGATCAAACCGGTTAATGCGTCCGATGTCGTCTGTGGGCGAGCTATTACCGCTATGAGCAAGGGGCAGATCGAACAGGCGATATCAGATTTGGACCTGGCTCTGTCGCTGGATTCCGGCAATGCCCGGGCTTATCTGAATCGGGGGATAGCTCTGGTGAGCAGCCAGCAGGCCGAGTTGGCTATTGGCAACTTCGATCGCGCCCTGACCCTGTCTCCGAACGATCCGGCTGTCTACTATTATCGTGGGATAGCCTATTCAAGTCTTGGCCGGTATGAAAAAGCGCTGACCGACTTTGACCGGGCCCTGGCCCTGCAGCCCGAATTGGCCGAGCTGTACTACAACAAGGCTCAAGCCCTCGAGGCTGTCGGACAGACGGCCGCTGCTGTGCGGGCCTACGAAGAATTTCTGAAGTACGCTTCATCTCAGATGCAGCCGGTTGTGGATCTTGTACGAACGAGGATAGCCGAGCTTCAGTAGGCCAGTGCAATTCTCTGTAACGTTTCCTTTCTTAGACACGTAGATATTGCCATATCATGATTTGGAGTTGAGCGTCCAAAGGGAACGAGATAGCAGGAAGGTGTCTGTCCCCAGAATCCTTGCATCTTGGATTTCATCATGGAAAGTCTACTTGTTTCGATGATCGGAATCGGGAATACACGCACTAAATCGGCGGAGGGTAGGAAATGAAGATCGACAAACCCGCGCTCATTAAACAGGGATGGTTGCGAGCCATTGTCGGCCTGGTCGTATTCTACCTGGTGGTTGATAATTCAGTCTATATACCGAGGCTGATTATGCAGCTATTCGGGACCAGTATTGACAGGTTGGGTTCTGTCACGAATAGCGTGATCTTCATGCTCCTGGCCGTTTACCTGTTCAGAAGGTTTGTGGACAGGCAATCATTTGTCTCATTGGGATTTGCAGTCAGGGGATTCGGCAGGGATGTGATTCTCGGTCTTCTTGGTCCACTCCTTCTTATGGGAACGGGATTCCTGGTCCTTCACTTTCTTGGGAATATTGAGATCACATCATTCAACCCCAGCTTTGGGATGTTGCTGTACTGGGCGATAGGTTTGCTGTTTGCTGCTGCCCTGGAAGAAGTCCCCCTACGCGGGTATATGCTGAATAACATGATGCAGTCGATGAACAAATACATTGCCGTCGGAATCATCAGCGTGATTTTTGGATTATTACATGCAACCGGTCAGAACGTGAATATCATCGGTATCCTGAACTGCACGCTTTTGGGTTTACTTGTCGGACTGTATTACGTCCGTAAGCGTAATATCTGGGTGCCGTTGGTCTTCCACACCGCATGGAACTTCTTTCAGGGTACGGTATTCGGCTTTGAAGTAAGCGGACGACCGCTGGACTATAATCTCATAACTACCGAAATCTCCGGGAACGAATTGCTGACTGGTGGTGGTTTTGGACTTGAAGGCTCTTTAATTCTCACACTCTTGACAGTTCTGATGATTACTGTTCTTGAAATGCGAGAATTCAAACGGCGAAAAATCCGCATGCTGAAGAGTTGAATACGGAGGGATTGCAGCAACTAGCTGTGCAACCAAAATACCTGCAGCTTCTCGCGTAACAGCCAATCAGCCGGCCCTAACAGTAGAAGGCCCGGAGGCCAACCCATTGAACCAAAACCAACTGCGGCGAAGGTGGTGTAAGTTAGTTTCTTGAGGCGCGGCCGCCAAGGTTCTCCGGTTGATGCTTCACCCCAACTACGAAACTAATCGTAAAACAGGCCGTAATCTGTAATAAGTCAGATTACTGACGCTGTATTATCTGCTTGGGAGCACGGTGATCAGCGGTTGGACATAGCGGCCTGAGTAATTGCAGGCAGGTAGGTTTCTGGTCGTCACGAGGAGTGTGGAGACATGAGCTATCTCAAGGTTCTGCTGCGTAACGCAGTCAAGCAAAAGGGCTATTCATTCATCAACATCCTGGGACTGGCCATCGGCATTGCCGTGTGCAGTCTGATATTCCTGTGGGTACAGGATGAACTGAGCTACGACGCCTATCATGAAAACCTTGACAACATACACAAGGTGGTGTTGAGGGTCGAGGGAAAGTGGTGGGATTCCAGTAACTGGGCCCTGTCTCCTTTACTGAAGCAGAACTATGCGGAGATCGAGAGAGCCACTAGGTATGCCTCCCGGAACTTGCTTCTGAGATATGGGACGAACAATTTCTATGAGCAGGGTGCCCTGGTTGATGAGGATTTCCCTGAAATATTCACTTATCCGTTCATCGAGGGTGATCCGAAGACAGCCTTATCCACAACGAACTCCATCGTCCTTACCGAGACGACCGCGAAGAAGTACTTTGGTTCTGAAGATCCGATGGGCAGAACACTCAAGCTTAACAACGCTACGGATCTGACGGTGACCGGAATCATAGCAGACGTGCCATCCAACTCTACTTTCCGGTTTGGTTTTCTCGCTCCGGTAAGACTATTTGGGGAGGAGAGACTGAACAGCTGGGCGGTGGAGAGTTTTTCATACGTCCTCGTAAATGAACGCACATCAGTGCCGGACTTGGTTGGGAAAATATCCGGTATCGTAATGGAACATGATACCAGAACCGACCAGAAGGTGGAAGTCTTCCTTCGTCCCTACAATGAACTTCACCTGTATTCACTGACCGGCACAGGTCCCATATTATACGTTTACCTGTTTTCCGCCATCGCCGTGTTCATTCTTCTGATTGCATGCATCAATTTCATGAACCTCACCGTGGCCAGGGCCGGCCGGCGGGCGAAAGAGATCGGCATGCGCAAGGTTGCCGGCGCGACGAAGCGAAACCTGGTCGTACAGTTCTTCGGCGAATCGATAGTGTTGTCCTTCGTCGCTCTTCTAGTAGCCGTACTGTTGATCAAGTTGTTCATTCCGGCTTTCAACGACCTGTCGGGCAAGCAACTGGCTCTGGATCTAGCCCGCAATTCAACTCATCTTCTGGGTTTACTGCTGATAACACTCCTTACCGGGCTGGTATCCGGAAGCTACCCTGCCCTGGTGCTCTCGTCCTTCAAGCCGATAACCGCGATAAGGGCATCCACGAGTTCCGGCTCCAGCAAATCCATGTTTAGAAAAGCCCTGGTGATCAGCCAGTTTGCGGCAACGATTGTCCTGGTGATTGGCTCGCTGGTTGTCTTCAGACAACTGGACTACATCAGCAGTAAGGATCTGGGTTTCAACAGAGACCAGGTGGTCGTCGTCCGTCTTAACAACAGTCTGAGGGAAAGCCTTGAGTCTTACAAAAATGAAGTCAAGAATCTGCCGGGCGTTATCAATGTCACCTGTGCATCCAGCATACCAACCAATGTGGGGAACATTAACCCGGTCTACTGGGAAGGCCAGACTGCGGATGACTACCAGACCATAAACTGGGTCGCCATGGATTGTGATTATTTCGACACCTTTGAGATGACCATGGCTGCAGGCAGAGCATTCTCGAAAGAACTGGCCGCTGATCGTCAGAACTATGTCATAAACGAAGAGGCGGCGAAACTGATGGATATGGAATCGCCCGTCGGGAAGATGTTCTCAATCTGGGACAGGGAGGGTCAGATAGTGGGCGTGGTCAAGAATTTTCATTCCCGCTCACTTCACAATGGAATTGTCCCTGTCGTGTTCACCATGGATCAGCACTGGGATTGGAGTCTGGCTAACGTTTTTGTGAAGATAGCACGGATTGATGTATCGGGAACTCTGGATCGTCTGAGAAACACCACTCTTAAGTTCGCCCCCGAGTTTCCTTTCGATTATTCCTTTCTCGACGAACATTTCGAGAGACAGTATCGCGGTGACCGGCGGGTCGGAACGATCTTTGAGTACGCCAGCTACATTGCCATCTTCATTTCTTGCCTGGGTCTTTTCGGTCTGACCACCTATATGGTCGCCCGGAGGACAAAGGAGATCGGCATTCGAAAAGTTCTCGGTGCTTCAAAACCCGGTATCGTCACGATGCTGCTCAAGGAGTTTCTGTCCTTGATCCTCATCGCCAATGCGATTGGTTGGCCTGTTGCCTACCTGGTGACGAGGAAGTTGATGAGTAGCTATGCTTATCAGGCGGACGGTAACATCTGGTTGTTCCCCGCCGCCGGCATTCTCTCATTGCTATTAGCCTTTCTGACCATCAGTATCCAGACTCTAAAGGCGGCCCAAACGGATCCTGTTGAATGCCTGAAGTACGAATAGGGCCTGGCATTTCTGGTCTTTAGAATTTGATCGAAAAAAACCGGTTTTCGCAGGTAGATTTGGCGACCGGAAGTGGTTTAAACTACAGCCTGTAACACGGGCCACGCTAGCCAGGAGTTGAACGTTAGACCGAATCTGACTCACCTGCATGTGGTTCTGGTGGTGCCCGCTAACGTCAAACAGCGTGGGTACATAGGGCTCTGGGCGGCACTCCGGCGTGCGAACGGGAGCGTGCCACGGGCGCCGGGAAAGGCCTTGCTGTTTAATGCCCCAGACAGTATCTTAAAAAGTTAAGCTCTTTTGCAGAAATCAGTTGCTGATATGTGCGGCGATTGGAATCTGTGATTGATAAGACAGTGAATTATTTTGAACGGCCCGATTTGGCCTTGTGGTTGTCCAAAGGGACCCGGGACTGGAACGTAGGCAAGCTAACTGAGCAGGTTGAATGGAAGGATGATCCCTCCGCCGGGCGACGAATTTGGAATATGACAGTTCCGGAAGCATCTGGATAATTCCCGGCAATTAGACCTGAACGAGATGGGAAAAACATGACAGGTAAAGCAGTAGGTTGGGTAGGTATCGGATCGGCAGTTGCGATCCTCTTGGGAGGATTTCTGGGGTACCGCGTGCCGTTGTTCATGGAGACATTCGGTTTCATTGGTGATTTGTTTGTGTACGGTCTTTTATTCGTATCACTTACATGGATTGTAATCAGCGCGATTGCGGGCATCTCGCAAATGGGAAATCGGGGCAAACTTAGCCGGGCTGCAGGAAAGGCCCTGCTGTATTTCTTTGCGCTTGGTCTTGCCGGCAGCATCATCGGCGTGGTCGTCGCCGAGATCATCCGTCCGGGTGACGGTATCGGTCACCTGATGACCGACCTCTACAAGGACTGGGCACCAGTCAAACCGTTTGCCGTCTCCTGGCCGGTGGTCGGCGGGATAGTGTTTGTGGCTGTGATGCTCGGAGGCGGACTGATCTCGTTTGGTGCCAGAGCCAGAGCGATCACAAACCTGTTGAGCCAGTCGCAGATGCTGTTGCAGAAGGTAGTGGCCGGAATGACCCAGGTGGCGCCGCTGGGTCTGCTGTTCCTTGTGGGGGCTCTGGTGGCCCGCGATGATTTCGTGAGATCGGCCGTTGGCGGGCTGTTCGGTGCCGGGCCTTCATCTTCTGTGCTTTTTGCGCGCACGGCGGCCAGTTATCTCTTAACGGTCGTGGCGGGATTTCTGTTTTTGAGCGTAGTAGTACTGCCTCTAATTCTTAAGATTTTCGGTCGGCGCTCCGTGCTGTCTCTGCTCAGCTCTCTCGGCTCAGCCTCACTCGTTTCCTTCGGTGCTTCATCTTCGCTGGCCGCTCTGTCGTTGACCCAATCAGCGCTGGCTGATAAGCACCATATCGATAACCGGGCGGTCGGGTTGGTCCTTCCCTTCGGTATGCTGGCCGGTACTGCGGCAACAGCTTTGTGCGTGGTAGTCGGCACTCTCTTTCTCACCCAATCAGCGGATATCCAGCTGTCCGTGTGGCAGTACATCCTGCTTATGGTATTACCGCTGCTGTTGGCGTTCGGACGGGTCGGACTGCCGTACCCGCAGGTGCCTGTCATGCTCGTTCTGATCGCCGCGCTCGGTCTGCCTACGGTTGTGGCGGCCGGGCTTGGGATGATACTAGTGGTAGAGTGGCTCGTGGACCGAATCAGAAGTGCCGTAAATACCTGGGCGGACTCAGTAGGAGTGGCTGTGATCGCAGAAACGTTTGAGTTCAAGACGGCGCGATCCACGAGAGGCCCGGCTCAGGAACGTCAGCCCGCACGGGCGGGCCGACCGTTACGCGGAAAACCGGACCGACCGACGCCGGAACGCCGTCGCGTGGACAGTCGCACGAGCAGGCGCGGACGGGACAGAAAAGATGATCGCAGGCACACACCTCGGTCGACCGGCCGAACACCGGTACGATCTGCCGGAACCTCTCTTGGCCGGCAGAGACCGACCCCTTCGGCATCATCGCCATCGACCAGGCGATCCCCCTTTGAAATGTCTACCGATAGAGCGCCGGAGTATGATATGGATCTGACCGGTCCGGACACAGGCGGAGCCGCCAGAGATCAGGCAGCGACGCCGGCAAAACAGAGGCGGAACGGTCGTGAAAAACCAACGCAGGACAGCAGGACCCAGGAGAGGGGAGCATTTCAGCGCGCCTCCCAGACGAGACCTGAAGCGAAGCGCGGCAAGCCTGGCGACCGGAAGCCGGAGCCGGAAACTCCGGCGGTGAAAGCGGTTTCAGACGGACGGCTGAGCCCGGAGGTCATTGCCCGTGAACTGAAAAAGGTCTCGGCTCAGATTGATCGCAGCGAGGTCAACGGGTCCGCAGACAAGAGCGCGCCCTCTGACAAGCCGCCGGAGAAAAGTCACTCGACCGAAGTTCCTGATTCCAGCGCGGACGAAAACGTGTCACTGCCGGTCGCAGCCGATACACCCGGAGACAGGGAAGTTAATGAATCGGTCGAGTCACCGGAGAGTATCATAGTTGACAAGCCGAGTCATGAAAGAGCGGACGATTCGAAAACCAACGAGCAGATTCCGAAACCGGACCCGACCAAGGGCGATGCTGAGACAGCAGAAATCAGGTACGGTCGCGGACCAACCAGGCGCGGCGATGCCATGCGTAAGAATAGTCCGCCAGTTAACAATGACAGCGAGGAATCTGACGTGAAAAACGGTTTTGCTCAGGAGGAAATCAGTTCGTTCGGAAGAGGCAAGCGCAAGAGGACGAAGTGATCAGAGATCACATTAGCTTAACTGCAGGTTTATGCAGAGCGTAAGGATTCGTATACGTGATGAATAGTCTCAAAGTGTCGCTCTTGATGATAGGCATGATGCTGCTGCTCATGTGGGTGGGTTACTACGTGGGGGGGCAGTCCGGTCTGGTGGTTGCCTTCGTGATAGCCGCAGTGCTCAATTTTGCCACATACTGGTTTTCGGATAAGGTTGTTCTGCGGATTTATCGGGCCCGCGAGGTCACCTCGGCCGATCATCCACGGCTGCACGGGATTGTCAACAGGGTCGCTCAACAGGCCAGTCTGACCGTACCGCCGCGAGTTTGTGTGGTGCCGTCACGTGCGCCCAACGCTTTTGCCACGGGGCGTAGCCCGGATCACGCAGCGGTAGCGGTAACGGAGGGGCTACTCGAGTTGCTCAATGATGAGGAACTGGAAGGTGTTATAGGTCACGAGATTGCACACATCACCAATAAGGACATGCTGATTGGCACCATCGCGGCCACCTTTGCTGGTGCTATCGGTATTCTGGCGTCCATTGCCAGATGGGGAGCAATTTTTGGCGGTTTAGGCCGCGGTGATGACAACCGGGGTGGGGGTATCGGCCTGCTGATTGCCGCTATCGTCGCCCCATTGGTAGCCTTGGTTTTGCAGATGGCGATCTCCCGTCAAAGGGAATACAAGGCTGACGCCCGGTCAGGGCAGATCACCGGCCGGTACCTTCCGCTGGCCAGAGCGCTGGAGAAGTTGCATCGGGCACCCGTTAAAATGAGGCTGGATGACCGTCCGGCCACCGCGCATCTAATGATCGCCAACCCTCTTTCGGGTCGGGGCTTATCGGCCATTTTTTCCACCCATCCCCCCGTCGAGGAGAGAATTGCCCGGCTTGAGAGACTTGCTCAGCGGGTGCCGTATACTAATGTCTGAGGCGGAACCAAGCGAACCGTGCAGAGCCAACCTGCTCTTCAAGGAGGCCGGGAACCGGTATGGCTGACCGTCTGCCAATAGAGTTGTTGGCCATCCTGATTCTGGTGCTGGCAAACGGCTTCTTTGCCCTTTCGGAATTTTCCATTATCGCCAGCAGAAAGAGCCGACTTCGCGAGGATGCGGCGCGTCGTAAAATGGGGGCGGCCAAGGCGCAGGAACTCCGGGACAACCCGGAACGGTTTCTTGCGACGATCCAGGTCGGTATAACACTGGTCGGCGCTATGCTCGGGGTGTTCAGTGGCATTACCCTAGTAGGCGAACTGCAGAGCTTTCTTTCGCGGCTCCCGGTGCCGTTCGTCGCCCGTGTTGCCGCACCTCTGGCCTATGGGATCGTAGTAGTGGCGATCACTGTTCTGTCGGTCGTGTTGGGCGAACTGGTGCCCAAGTACATCGCTCTTTCGTTCCCCGAGAAGTATGCGCGGCTGGTCGCCGGGCCGCTGAAGCTGTTCGTTCAGGTGACCTCGTTTCTGTCCCGTTTTCTGGCGGCTGTCGCATCGCTGATAGTGAGGGCCCTTGGAGTCCGACGGGGCCAGATGGACAGCACTGTATCCGAGGAAGAGATCAACCTGCTGATTCGCCAAGGGAAAGACGAGGGCGTGTTCGGTGAGACCGAACAGAGCTTCATAAGGTCAGTATTTGACTTTACCAATTCTACGGTCAAGCGGGCCATGAAACCAAGGGCCGACGTAGTCGGCTTTGAAAAAGGAACTGCTCCGCAGCAGATCGTCAATGAGATCAATAGACACGGCTACAGCCGGTATCCGGTCTACGACGATACCATCGACCGCGTTCTGGGCATAATCTATGCCAAGGACCTGATCGGCGTTGATGTCGATTCTCGGCGCTTCTCGATCGAGAAAACCATGCGGAAACCGTTGTTTGTCCCGGACTCCATGCCTCTGGCTCGGCTGCTCAAGGAGTTTCAGAAGGGAAAGAACCACATCGCCATTGTCCTTGACGAGTACGGCGGTACCTTCGGGATTATTACGCTCGAAGACATACTTGAGGAACTGGTTGGCGAAATCAGGGATGAGTATGACGATGAGGCCGCTCCTCTGGTCAGGCATTCCGACCAGGTTGTCTTCGCCGACGGAACCGTCTGGCCCGGTGAGGTCAACGATTTACTTCAGTCAAATCTCCCGGAGGAGAAGGCGGAGACCCTTGCAGGCCTGTTCATTGATACCGTCGACAGGTTTCCCGATAAGAACGAATCGATCCAGATTGAAGATGTTCGGCTGACGGTGCTGGCCAAGGAGAAGAACCGAATCCTCCGTTTGAAAGTGGAGAAGATCCAGTCGGAGCAACCAGAATCCTAACGCCACGACCGACCCCATGAGTTCTATGAGAAGACTGCTGGGAATACCGTTCAAGTGGAGCCGACAGCTATACGACTGGGTGCTGAGCTGGGGTGAATCGAAGCACGGACAGACAGCGCTCTTTTTGCTCTCAGGGGCTGAAGCCTCGTTCTTTCCTGTTCCCCCGGATGCCCTGCTGATCGCCCTGTGTATGGGTGCCCATAAGAAATGGCTGCGTTTTGCTCTCGTCTGTTCCGTCGGCTCGGTGGTGGGCGGTGCCCTTGGGTATTTGATTGGCTCTGTGGCATTCGAACTGATCGGTCAGAGGATAATAGACTTTGTCGCCTCACTGTCAGGAGTAAACTCGACAGAAATGCTTGAGACGGCTCAATTCTGGTTCAATGAGAAAGAGATATGGGGGATGAAAGTCGGCGCGTGGGCGGTCGGTATAGCCGGGTTCACGCCGATTCCATACAAAGTGTTCACGATCGCGGCTGGTTTCTTTGAGATGAATTTCGGAATATTCCTGATCGCTTCGGCGGTGAGCCGCTCGGCACGGTTCTTTGTTGTGGCTGGACTCATCGGCCTTTTGTTTGAAAAATACGGAACTCGGATTCAGCAGTTCATCGACCGGTATTTCAATATTCTGGCCGTACTCTTCATGGTGTTGCTCGTGCTCGGTTTCCTGTCCCTGAAGGCCCTTAAGGGAGAGTGATGGCGCATTCCCACGGTTTACATGAGGTTTCACGAGGTCGGCTTGTCTGGACTCTGCTGGTCAACTCAGCCATCACCGCCGCCGAATTCATAGGTGGTTTTATCTCCGGATACCTGGCTCTTATTGCCGACGCCGTCCACAATCTGTCGGATGTTGCCGCCCTGGCCCTTGCCTGGATGGGAGCCAGGGGCTCGGCCATGCCGGCCACCAAGAAATCAACATACGGATACAAGCGTATCGAGGTCATGACGGCGCTGATCTCGGCGGCTGCGCTGGTCGTAATCGCGATCTTCATATTTTTTGAAGCCTATGATCGCTGGATGAATCCAACCGAGCTAACGCAGCCATGGGTCTTCTTCACCGTGGCTGTCATTGGCCTGCTCGGGAACATCTTCTCTGTAGTCATCCTGTCGCCTGAAAAAGGCAAATCACTTAACATGAAGACCGCCTTCCTGCACATGCTGTACGATGCCGTTTCTTCAGTTGCCGTGATTATCGGAGGAATTGTCATTCTGAGCACCGGATGGGTGTGGGTCGATGCCTTTCTGTCGTGTGTGATTGCAATGATGATACTCTGGTCGTCGTATCTGGTCATCAGGGAAGCCGTCTGGATATTCCTCGAAGCCGTACCGCCCGGCCTTGAGTTTGACACCGTCATGAGGGCAATCGGTGAGATCTCTCGTGTGCAGGGGGTTCACCACCTGCATATCTGGTCGTTGTCTTCGCGAGATGTCGCCATGTCCTGCCACGTATGTCTTGGCGAAACCGACTATCAGGACGGCCCCGCAGTCATCGCTGAGATTAGCGAGATGCTGTGTCGACGCTTCAGTATCGATCACTGCACAATTCAGCTTGAAAAAGACGACTGCGCCGAGTCAGGTCCGCCCTGTACACCCGGCAGAGATTCCGAAGATGCCTGACAAGGAACCGGTGCAAATTGAGATCGAGGATCTTGCCTTCGACGGCAAATCAGTCGGGCACCTTAACGGCAAGGTCGTATTCTGTGACCGAGGCCTACCGGGCGAGACGGTTCTGGCCAGGATAACGCGCTCCAGGGCTCGCTATTCTCAAGCAGCAGTAGAAGAAATAATCAGCAAATGTACCGACCGAAGAGAACCGGTATGCCCGCATGTGAGACAATGCGGTGGCTGCACCTGGCAGGATCTCATCTATGCAAGGCAGCTCGCATGCAAGCAACAGCAGGTGGTAGCTTGTTTGGAGCACATCGGTGGTCTGGAGAATACGGATGTTGCCGCCATCAGGCCGTGTGAAAGCGAGTTCTTCTACCGCAACAAGATGGAGTTCTCATTTCACGTCAGACCCGACAACGGATTCAACCTGGGGCTGCATCGACGCGGTCGCTTTGATGACATCTTTGACCTGACCGAGTGCCATCTTCAGTCCGATCTGTCCAATCGCATTGTCGCCTGGACGAGAGAATTTGTACGAAGCCGGGAAATACCGGTATATGACGTTCGTGACCATACCGGGTTTATGCGTTTCCTGGTCATTCGCGAGGGTAAACGGACCGGTCAGGTACTGGTCAACCTGGTCACAAACGTCGGGAGCATGCCGTTTAAGGACATTTTGGTCAGTTCGATGTGCGTCGAGTTTCCGCAGGTTACGACAATTGTCCAGAATCAGACCGCGAAAAAGGCTAATGTCGCCGTCGGGGAGTCTGAAGAGATCCTTTATGGTCCTGGCTATATTGAAGAGGAAATGTGCGGTTTGCGTTTTCGAATTATGTCAAACTCTTTCTTTCAGACCAACAGCCGCCAGGCCGAAGTGCTGTATGAGACGGGATTCGAGTTGCTTCAACCGGTCAGTACCGATCGACTCCTCGACCTGTATTGTGGTACCGGCACGATTGGGATTCTGGCCGCCTCGAAAGTCGCTGAGGTGATTGGAGTTGAGCTTGTTCCGGACGCCATCGAGATAGCCCGGAAGAACAGCGCCCTCAACAATATCGGCAATATAGCTTTCTTTCAGGGCCACGTGAAGGATGTTCTGAACTCAGATGCCCTGGCCGGACAGGCATTTGATGCTGTGGTGGTAGATCCGCCGAGAGCCGGACTCCACCCCAGGGCGATGAAGCGGCTGATGAGGCTCAGATCGGACAAACTGCTCTATATATCCTGCAACCCCGCTACCTTCTCCCGGGACGCCAGGCATATTGTCCGGCAGGAATACTCGCTCCACAGGGTTATTCCTGTGGACATGTTTCCGCAGACTAAACACATCGAACTGGCGGCCCTTTTTCAACGTACAAAGTGAAGACTTGCATCTGATAAACTACTTGGCTACTTTTGCCGATTGATTTGTCAAGGAGAACTCGTGCTTCGCAGAACCACCACCATAGGCCCCCTCGTATTCAGCCTGATCATACTGGGGATATCAACCCCCGGTTTTGGCAAGAAACGGACTTTTGAGCAGAGGACCGCTGAAATACTCGAATGCCTTCAGTCCTTTGACCCGGTAAGAGCAACGGAGCTGGGGATTCACTCCTACGATCACCGGCTGGCCGATTATTCATCGCGGGCCGTCAAGGACCAGATCAAGAAACTGAAACAGTTTGAGCAAGTGCTGTACGGTTACCGGAAAGCCCAGTTTTCGCAGCAGCAGAAAATCGACTACAAGCTCATTAAATCGAATGTTGATATTGCTCTTCAGGACCTCGACAAGATTAAATGGCACCGAAAGTTGCCCCAACTTTATATAGATGAGGCGGTGGACGGAATATTCACCCTCATGGTGTCCCGTCACGCACCGATGTCCGAAAAAATCCACTCCATTCTGGGCCGTATGCGACAGGTCCCCGATTTATTCGCCACCGCCCGGAGGAATATCAAGAACCCCCCGCAGGTCTGGATCGACCTGGGCAAGGAGGCCCTCGAATCCGGCCTTGAGTTTTATCGCCGGGTAGCCGGTCAGCTTATGGCCGAGTTTCCCGAGAAAGCAGACGAGATCCTGCAGGTGTCAACGGCCGCGCGCGAGGCCATGAATGATTACCTTGTTCACCTCTCCGGGATGGAGGCTGGAGCTGAAACAGCATTTGCCATCGGTCGCAACAATTATGATTACAAGCTTCTTCACGAGTATTTCCTGCCGTTTGGATCGGATTCTCTGCTGAAGATCGGACAGAGCCTGCTCGAAGAGGCGAGCCGGCAATACAGCGAGTACGAAGAGAACGTTGAAACGAACCACCAGAACGGCCTCGACTCGGTGTTTGTCCCGGCCAGTTTCTCCAAAGAGGATCTGCTGGATTATTATTCATGGGAGTGCAACCAAGTTAGGACTTTCCTTGAAAGCGAAAACATTCTCTCGTTGCCGGACAGCCTGGCACCGGTGCAGGTTATCGAGGCCACTCCCGCTCTGAGTACCGTTATTTCCGGGAATTCCTATCAGCCGGCCGGGCCGTTTGAGCGGCAACAGACCGGCTATTTCTACGTTCGACCAGTGCCCGACGATATCGACCGCCGGCAGCTTGAAGCCCGTTACCGGTACGTTCACAGGCGAGGGTTCAGGGGGCCGGTAGTGCGTGAAGTGTACCCTGGACGCCACTTACAAATGCAGATCGCCACGCAGCAGGAGAGCGATGTGCGCCGCTGGCAACAGAGCCCGATGATGATCGAAGGATGGGCGCTGTATGTAGACGAGTTAATGCACCAGCGGGGACTTTATGGAGAAGAGGACCCGGCCGCATGGCTCACCGTGCTCGGCGGAATCAGGTTCAGCGCAGCTTGCATAGTAGCCGAAGTGAAGCTTCAAACAGGTCAGTTCACCTATGATCAATGTACCGACTGGCTGGTGCAGGTCCTGGACGCCCGCACCGAGTCAGCCGAACTCTACCTGCAGAATTCTGTGCGTCGACTGACCCTTGCGCCTACTGCCTGGATGACTCCCTTAATCGGCAGGCGGGAAATCAAACGGCTTCGTGAAGCGTGTGAACTGGCGGCGGGTCCCGCCTTCGTTGAGTCGGACTTTCACGACCGCCTGCTGGCCGAAGGATCTATCCCTCCCGCTCTGCTGTGGGAGATCCCGCCCTTCAGTACAGGCAATTAGCCTGAGCGATCGCTGGTACCTGACCCGTTGTACGAATCCCCTCAGCGAAAACTCGGTGTTGCCTGGTCGGCAGATATTGAGTATATTCCCTGCGACCGGTTTCCCCACCACTGTCAACACATCTTGCCGCGACCCGGCTGTTAGCTCCGTAGCTTATGAACGATTCTGAACACCATAAGGACGATCCTGAGCGCAATCTGGATCTTATAGCCTCCTGCGTGGAGCAGACTTCTGAAGGCATATCGGTATCTGACCTTGATGGGAATATCCTGTATGTCAATCAGGCATATGCCGCGATGCACGGATATAAGCCCGAGGAACTCGTTGGTGAGCACCTTTCCATCTTTCACACCGCTGAGCAAATGCCCGATGTTGAGACAGCCATCCGGCAACTCAAAGAAACCGGCCAGTTCATCGGGGAACTGGAACATGTCCGGCGGGACGGCACCGTATTTCCGACCTTCATGCACAATTCCCTGCGGCGAGATACGGACGGCAATTCGGTCGGAATGATAGCAACCGTTCGAGACATCAGCGATCTTAAGGAGACCGAGCGGGCCCTGCGTCACAGCGAAGCACGGCTCCGCACTATATTCCAAACCACCCCGGATGCAGTCTCCATCTCACGACTGGCCGATGGGTTGTATGTGGAGGTTAACGATGGCTTTATGGCCAGTACGGGTTACCAGCGGAGCGAAGTAGTCGGACGATCATCGTTGGACCTTGGTATCTGGGATAATCCGGAGGATCGAGTTGCGTTAGCGCAGGGATTGAGAGAACGTGGTCGGATGGTTAACCTTGAAGCCAACTTCCGCGCCAAGAACGGCACTATTATAGTGGGTTTGTTGTCAGCCCAACTGATAGATCTGGAGGGTGAACCCCATATTATTGCTGTCGTTCGGGACATCACAGAGCGTAAAGCCTCAGAAGAAGCGCTGAGGGAAAGCGGACAGAAGTTCAGAGACCTTGGAGAAAGCACACGTGCCGCCATCTTCATTTTTCAGGGCTCGAAGAATGTCTACGCCAACCCGGCCGCACTGACGATCACCGGATACTCCTTGGAGGAAATCCAAACGATGGATTTCTGGGAACTGATTCACCCCGAGTTCAGAGATCTGGCCAGGGAAAGGGGGATGGCGCGCCAGCAAGACCACCGGATTACACCTAGATATGAGTTGAAAATCCTCACCAAATCCGGTGAGACTCGATGGGTGGACTATGCCGGCACACGCATATCTTACCTCGGAAATCCAGCGGTTCTGGGGACAGCTTTTGATATAACCGACCGCAAAGAGGCAGAGCAGTTACTCAGAGAGACTACCGAAGAACTGCGCACGGAACAGCAGGCGCTGGCTGACAAGAACGTCGCGTTAAAGCAGGTTCTGGAGCATATCGAGGAGGAACGGCGGGGCTACAAAAAGCGTATCTGCGATGACGTTCGGCAGACGGTGACCCCGTTTATCGAAAGGCTCAGGCGAATTGTCCGGGACGAAAGGGTTGAACCGGAGATAGAAGCTCTGATGGATAAGCTTAACGCTGAACTGGAACGGAATATCGACGCCTTCAGCGAATTATATGCGAGCCTCACGCCGCGCGAGTTACAGATATGCGAGTTGATCAAGGAAGGCCGGTCATCCAAACAGATATCCTCAGATCTCAGTCTGTCGTTGCTGACCGTTCATAAGCACCGGGAACAGATCAGGGAAAAGCTGGGTATCACCAATAAGCAGGTCAATCTGTCCGTATATCTGCGAAACCGACAAGCCACCTGACATACGTATTAAATACGTAATTTTCCCTCATTGACGCAGGCATTCAACTGGATATATTTGGCCACTGACACCGGGGATTGACATCTTGTAAATACCCACCGGCCTTGTCCGACTAACACCGTGCTATTGCCCTATAGGCCGGCGGGTATAAAATTTGTGGCACATGTGCCTGAGGTAGCTCCCCCCTACTCGAAGCGGTTCTTAGCGGTACTGCCCCATTATCCCGCGAAGTTCGCACAATGATCAGGCACATGTGCATTCTTATTTGTTGTCTGCGTCTCTACTGTTATTTCCAAATATGGTGGCCCGCCTGCACGCTTGGAGGTAGTTATTCGCAATTTCTGCGACCGTAACTTATTTGCTCCAGGTTGTCTGATGTCTCGGCCTCATGGATATCTGCTCATAGCCCGATTGGTTGCCCTGGCAGCTACACGGTACTGACGGGTGCTGACCGCCCGAAAACCGGCGTGCGGGGTCAACTAACTTGCAGGTCGTGCGTTCTACTCACACCTGAGCGCGTCGCTGGGGTTGGCCTGGGCGGCTCGGAGGGCATAGTGGCCGGCGGTGGAAAGAGCAATCAGCAGCGTCAAACCTCCAGCCACAGCGAAGGTCAGCCAGGAGGGCGAAATTGCATAAGCGAATGAAGTCAACCAGCGGTCGGCTGCATAGTAGGCCAACGGCCAGGCAATCAGGCAGGCCAGACCGACCCCAACGATAAATTCTGTTGTGATCAGACGCAGGATGGCAGTCACGGAGGATCCCAGCACTTTGCGGATCCCGATCTCACGGGCACGTTGCCGCACGGCATATGACACCAGTCCGATCAATCCCAAGCACGACATAAAGACTGCCAGAATCGAGGCCGCCGTCAACATGCTGGCCGTTCGCCGCTCCGACCGGTAGTGAGCCTCCAATCGCTCATCAAAAAAGCGTACTTCTACGGGATAGTCCGGGACATACTTCTTCACTATTGCCTGAATGGCCCTGGCCGTACCCACGATATCAGCCGGGGCCACTCTAATCGCCAGGTTGTCGCTCCAACCGGGCCGTATGGCCAGCACCAGAGGCTGTATTTCATAATGCAGGGAACGATGATGGTAATCCTTGACCACGCCAACGATGCGACCGTCCTGACCTGACAGAGAAAACCGTTTGCCCACCGGCGAGGTCATGTTCATTGCAGCTACCGCCGCTTCATTCACTATGTAGCCACTTTCCAGATCAGTGGCAAAGTTGGGCGAGAAAAATCGCCCCTCGACCATCTCGATACCGAAAACTTCGGCGAAGCTGTACCCGGCTGATTGCACACCCACACATATCTCCTCACCCTCCAACTGGCCTTCCCAGGCAACGTTGCGGGTGGTGGATTCACGTCGGTCCAGCATGGTGTTGGTAAACGTATATCTGAGCACATTCGGATTGGCGTCCAGATCATTCATGATTGGCTGCAACTGAGCGAAGATGTCGCTCTGCAGCGTCAGATAGAGAATCGCCTCGTGATTGTAGCCTAAGTCCTTGGATTTCAGATAGTCCATTTGATGGTAGACCACCATGGCACCTGTTATCAGGAATATCGAGATACTGAACTGACCCACCACCAGAGCCCGGCGAATCAGTGAGGTGCGGCCGCCCCGGCCAGACGAGACCCGGAAAACCCTCGTGGGCTGAAATGAGGAAAGAACCAGCGAAGGGTAGATGCCGGCTATGACACCCGTAATCAGCGCAACTACCAACACCCCGACAACCAGCACTGGATCGGTGAACACTCCTGATGACAAATTCCGATTTACCAGCGCCTCAAAAGGCTCTCGGAGAAATTCGGCAAGGCTGAGCGCCAGTATGGCCGAGACCGTCGCCACGACAACCGTCTCGCCCATGAATTGTCGGATAAGGTGTGATCGCCGTGCGCCGACAACCTTTCTGATGCCGACCTCGCGAGCGCGATCGGAAGCACGGGCGGTGGCCAGGTTGACATAGTTGACGCCGGCCGACAGCAATATCAGCAAGGCCGCCCCTATGAATACATAGATATAGACGATGGGTGGGTTACCGTCCCCACTCCCGGCGAGATATATTTCCCTGATCGGCTCCATTCGCATCTGAACCTCAAACCCTCTGGCGTCGGCGAATTGCTGAACCTTGGCCAGCAGGGCCGTTACATCGGTACCGGGCTTGACCATGACGTAATTCCACATGTCACCATCTTCCCAACTGTCCATCGGGGGGAACCAGGAGAAAATGACATTCAGGAACCTCACGTTCACCAGGGCTTCGAATTGGAGATGGGAATTGAAAGGAACGTCCTTCATGACGCCTGTCACCATCACATTTTGGCGTTTCTCGATACTGATCGTCTGGCCGATTGGATCTTCGTCACCGAAAATGCGTGCCGCCAGGCTCTCGCTCAGGACAATCGATTCCGGTGATTCCAGCACTCGGGCGGCATCACCCTGAAGGAGGTCAAACGAAAACATGCTCAGAAACGACGGGTCGACGCAGTGCACCCGAGCATTGCACGATTCATCCTGGTGGCCGATTTGCCACCAGCGAGGGTGAACGCGTGCGGTGTTCTCAATTTCGGGGTACGACTCTTTCAGAAATGGTGCCAGGGCTGTCGGTCCCTGTCGGCTGGAATCGTGGTAGACCTGGTAGATGTACGGGGCACTGGTGTGAAAAGAGTCATAGCTCAGTTCGCCGCTGACCCAGATCGATATCATGATCGAACAGGCCAGCCCTACTGTGAGTCCGAGTATACTGATAGCCGATTGACCTTTGCGCCTGAGCAGGCTTCGAATAGCTGATTTGAGAAAGTTGTGTAACACCGTCGTCCCTCCCTAAGATGAGCAAATCACTTGGTTGGTACTACGATTGCCCGCCCCCTTTGGTTTCGGACATTGACAGCCTTATATCATGTGGTATCGCCAATTAGCCTTTGAAGGCCCTATGATATCGGGCTTACTAATCCGTGAATCCATCTTTGGGCTTTAGACTTTCTAAGAACGAAGCCTGCACCCAATATATATCTCCTCGTGAGCTGAAGAACAGGTAGTTACCGTCTGGTGATACATGCGGGATGGCAGCATGATTCGGGAATTGCAGATAATCATTAATATTGAACGCTGGGCTCCATTCGTCCTGTGCTGATCTGAAACTTATGAACAGGTTCTTGGTACCTTTCAGATCAACATTTGAATCGAATAATAGATATCTCTCCTCGGGATCTACAAAAGGATGACCGGCCCAGTTCAAGCCGTTAATGCAATGCGGTAGTCTGACAGGCTCACGGATTGTTCCGGAATCACACTCGGCTCTGTAAATTCCTCTTTCAGTATTCCCTGTAAAATAGATGGTGCCACCCTTCGTCTCTGTCACAAACATCGGTTTGTAATTACTCACCGGAGCACCGAGAACTTCGCAGTCTGTCCAAGATCCGTTAGTCCTTCGTACTTGCCAGACATTCATTTCATGGCCAGTTGTAACACCATCTGGTAAAGGCCTGCGTGAGTTAAAGAAGATCCTTGGGCCGCTAGGTGAGAAATTGGGCTCCGATTCTCTGCTGCCATCACTGAACGGCGACAGCTGCGGACTGGTCCAAACACCACCTATACACATTGAGTGGTAAATGCGATTCTTCTTACTGTTGGGCATACGCCTGGTGAAGAAAATCTCTCTGCCGTCGGGTGCGAATGTAATACCTAATTCGAAAGCAGTATCAGTGGATATTATTCCAGGAGCAAAGACTTCAGGTGTGGTCCCCGGCGGCTCCAGGCCTAGATAGGGGCCGTTTAAAACCGGGAAATTGTTCGCCTGCGCCCCCGCGAGAGATGTAAACACTAAGAGTGGCAGAAACACGAGTACAACCAACTTGTGTATTGTCATCGAAATGTTCCTTTCAAGTATCGTCTATCTTTACGTTTATGGGCAAGTTTTGTTGTTACTCAAGCTATTATCTCCCAACGAGTTCCCGTGGTCGATGAATAGACAGTTTTCACTGGAAATGCGAACTCTGCATAAGTTTGGGGAGAGTGATATTGGAGCCGCTATTGCCTACTCAAGCCCGAGCCGCATCCGAAAGGTTCTGTATTTGGTAACGTCAACCTCACCATTGTTGATAAGCCGTTGCAATACAGGGGGGTACTTCATGGATATAAATCCGGCCAAAGTGTAGGCCACCGGCGGATGGGTCAGAGTTTGAATTATCCATTTCAGTTATGTGAATTATGTATAATTAGAGCGCTTCCAACCACCATGTGATTGACAAGATCTGGAACACAAAATACTACAATGCGTATAAGGCTTTATCAATGATTCAGGTTTGCGGGATCATCCGCTTGACGACAACAGGAAGAGAGGAGTGGGATTGGTGAGTAAGTTGCGTCTGGTTGTAATTGTGGGGCTATTGACTTTGTCCGATGGGCTTCTGGCAAATGATATTCTCGAGGCATCCAGATCAGGCGATTTGGAATTAGTGCAAACTATCCTTGATAGTGATAAAACCGCCATAGGAATGAGTAATGATCGAGGTTCGACAGCTCTGCATATTGCTGTCGCAAACGGACACATTCGAATTGTTGAATTGCTCCTGGATCTGGGAGCTGATTTAGAGGCGATTGATGTCGATGGAGACACTCCGCTTATGCGTGCAGCCATCGGTGGTCATTCAGAAATCTTCAAGTTGCTGCTATCCAGAGGTGCTGATGCGCACATTAAGAATATCAACAAGCACGATATTCTGCACTATGCAGTCTTAGGGGGATCAGTTGAGATTATCGATCATACTCTGGATATGGGAAGAGATATCAATGCCAAGAGCAGAGATGGATCAACGCCGCTTTTTCAAGCCGTCTGGAAGAACGATAGGGAAGTTGCCAGGTTTCTGCTGGAGAAGGGGGCTGATATTGAGGCTCAGAACAATCATGGATTCACACCCCTTTACGTGGCTCGTGCGGTGAGCAATGTAGACATGGCTCAGCTGTTGGTGGATAATGGAGCAAATGTAGAGGCTCCGGTCGGATTTGCTGCGCGCGCGCTCAATAACCAGGGCTTCGATTGGAAAACACGGTCATCGGACCACTTTCGCGTATATTACTTGCCCGGATCGGTTGCTGAGCGTGAGATCGACACACTTATAAAACAGAACGAGGCTCATCTGGCATCGCACCTGGCTTTACTTGGAGTGACAGACTATGACAAGGTTGTTGATTTATTTTATTGCGACTCCCGGGATCAGGTCAAGGAGATCTGTTCGTATCCAGTCAGAGGTATTTCACAACCCGGAAGCAGGACTGTCCTGACCATTCGAAACGATGAAGAAATTGGCCGTGACGCTCACGAGATCATGCACGTCGTTTCTTCTGACTTGTGGGGCGGCTGGGAATGGAACCGAGCACCTGCCCTGTCATGGCTGTCAGAAGGACTGGCGTGCTACGCCGACGAACCTTGCAATGGCTACGAGCCGGCGGAACTTGCAGCGCATATACTGAAGAATACGGGAAATTCGGTCCCGCTTGATTCCCTGGCAACTGATTTCAGGCAGCACCCCGAAATGATTGGGTACATGCTGATGGCTAGCTTTGTGCATTTCGTCCTTGATCAACACGGAATCGAGCTCTTCCACAACCTTTGGAATGAGGGTTACGACGGCTTTGAAAGGGTTTTTGGAAAAGATGTGGCTACGGTCGAGCAAGAGTGGCACAAATATATGGAAAAGAAATACCCGAACCCGCAGGTTCCCGATTGGGCCGATTTGACAGAACACGGATGCAAGTGAGGCGACTTAACACGGAGGTTCTTGAGACCATGAACCTACCTCCTGCAATGGATCACCAGACTGGGCTGGACCAGAACGCTACGCGAAGCCGCCCGCGGAGGCCTCACGGGAAGCCGACTAACTGTTAAAGCGGGCAATCAGAGTTCTATATTTACCCCATGCCCCGCATTCATGATTACGCGAAGAGAGACCGAATATGCCCGTTCAGCTCACCGGCTTCCATATGCTCCAAGCCGGTCAGGGTAGTTCCAAGGCTGTCCGTAACATACCGCTCACCGGGATGGTAACGCTTACTTCAGAACTGCCCGGTCTGCAGCAGGACCAGGGTGCAAGCCTCTACCACCTCTATACCTGCTTCTTCGAGCTTTCGCGCCAGGGTGGAATTCTCGGCTCCGGGGTTGAACACAACCCGTCGTGGCTTCAGTCGAATAATGCGGTGATACTCGCCGTCCGAAACTGCCGGCCCAACGTACATTGTGAGCGTGTCGACCGGGCGGGGAACGTCGTCGAGGGATGCCACTGCTGCCTGTCCAAGGACTTCATGGCCCGATGGATGAACCGGCACCGGGCGGTGGCCGTGTTCGGTAAGCATCTTCATTGCTTTAAACGAGTAGCGTTCTTCTTTAGGTGAAGCACCGAGGACGGCAACTGTTGAGTTGGCAGGAGCTCTATTCATCATTACCTCCACACCAGATGAACCTGATTACACTATGGGCAAAACACCTGCAGGATCGAACCTGTTCTTTATTTTTCTGCAGTATACGGCGTCAGTGTCCTGGTTGGATTCATCAAAACCAGCCAGGAACCTCTCACGCACGGTCTCTTTCATCCTCATATTCCGATATTCCTCTGCCGCCGATATCGGCATTATGCGGAAGGTAGCTGAGACGATCAGCCCAAGCAGGCCCCAGCTGGGTGCCAGTATCTTGACGATATCGTAGCCGGAAACAGATTTGAAACTGACAGATCCCGGTGTGATGATCTCACCCTCCGGTGTGACCAGCGTTGCCTGAATCAAGAACCGCTTGATCGGAAGGTCGTGCTTCTCCAACGCGGCAGAAACGTTTACCGCGACAGCCCCACCCACGGAGCCGACATAGGGAAGAGCCGCATGCGGGAAGTACAGGCCCTGCTGCGACAGGCGTTTGTTGATCTCATGCAATGGATACCCCGTTCCTGCCCTCACGTAGAAGTCTTCAGGGGCAATTTCCTCCAGACGGTTCAGCCGGTCGGTACGGACCACGACCATGTCCGAAAATGGTTTGCCGGTCGGGTCTATGTTATTGGCGAAGCCCGATATGAATAACTTCTGTTGAAATTGGTTGGCCAGCTTGACCGTTTCGGCGGCCTCATCCGCCGATTCCGGATGAAATGTCGCAACGCCCTTCTGGAAGGTCATTCGCTCCGATGGGAACTTCGACGCAACAGCCGCAAGGAAATCCTTCTGCTTGGCCATACCGGAAAAGAAACAGATTACGCCGCTACCTGCAACGTAAATCACGATAGGATAGAAGTGGGATCTCAGCGCACCGCCATAAAAAAGGCCCGACCATTCGGGTCGGGCCTTCTTCATTGCATATACAGTTGAGCGGCAGCTTAGTACATTCCGCCACCCATGCCGCCCATACCGCCCATACCGGGATCAGGCATGCCGGCACCAGGGGCCTGCTTGGGTTCCGGCTTGTCACAGACAGCGGCTTCCGTAGTTAGAAGCAGTCCCGCGATTGAAGCCGCATTCTCCAGAGCGGTACGCGTAACCTTGGTCGGGTCGATTACGCCGGCCTTGATAAGGTCTTCATAGTCACCCGTCATGGCGTTGAAGCCAAAGGCATTGGTTTCACCCTGGACCTTGTTCACCACGATGGAACCTTCAACGCCCGAGTTTACGGCGATCTGCCGGATCGGCTCCTCAAGAGCGCGCCTCACGATCTTGATGCCAACCGCCTCCTCCTCGTCAACGCTGACAGAGTCCAGCGCTTCAAGGGCTCGGAGAAGGGCCACGCCGCCGCCGGGAACGATTCCTTCTTCGACCGCTGCGCGGGTGGCGTGAAGGGCATCCTCGACACGAGCCTTCTTTTCTTTCATCTCTGTCTCGGTGGCTGCGCCGACATTGATCACGGCTACGCCGCCGGCCAGCTTGGCCAGGCGTTCCTGCAATTTCTCCCGATCATAATCGGAGGTCGTGTCCTCGATCTGCTTGCGGATCTGATTGATGCGGCCCATGATGTCGTCCTTCGATCCGGCTCCTTCGACCAGGGTGGTGTTGTCTTTGTCTATTGTCACCTTCTTGGCCGCCCCGAGGTCGGTAATCACTGCATTCTCAAGCTTGAAGCCGAGTTCCTCGGAAATGACGCGCCCACCGGTCAGTACCGCTATGTCCTCGAGCATCGCTTTCCGGCGATCGCCAAAGCCCGGAGCCTTGACCGCTGCCACCTTCAGTGTGCCGCGAAGCTTGTTTACCACCAGCGTGGCCAGAGCTTCACCTTCGATGTCCTCTGCAATAATCAGCAGCGGGTTGCCCGCCTGAGCTGCCTTCTCAAGAAGCGGAAGGAGATCCTTCATGCTGGATATCTTCTTGTCGTGAATCAATATCCTGGCATCCTCGAGCACCGATTCCATTGAATCAGGGTCGGTGACAAAATACGGCGAGACATATCCACGGTCGAACTGCATGCCCTCGACGATGTCAAGGGTCGTCTCCGCTGTCTTGGCCTCTTCCACCGTGATCACGCCGTCTTTGCCGACCTTCTGCATGGCCTCGGCAATCAAATCGCCTATCTGCTTGTCGGAGTTTGCTGAAATCGCGCCCACCTGGGCAATCTTGTCCATTGAGTCGGCTACCTGCTGTGACATTGCCTTCAGCGAGTCGGTAACCTTCTCAACGGCCTTGTCGATGCCGCGCTTGATCGACATCGGGTTATGCCCGGCCGTGACATTCTTGACGCCTTCACGATAAATCGCCTGGGCGATGATCGTGGCGGTGGTGGTACCGTCACCGGCTACGTCAGAGGTCTTGGATGCTACTTCCTTGACCATCTGGGCACCCATGTTCTCGAACTGATCCTCCAGCTCGATCTCCTTCGCCACCGTAACACCGTCCTTGGTAACGGTCGGTGATCCGAATTTCTTGTCCAGAACGACGTTGCGACCGCGCGGGCCAAGAGTAACCTTGACCGCCTCAGCCAGCTTATCCACGCCATCCTTTAATTTGCCGCGGGCGACAGCATCATATTCTATCATCTTCGCCATGGTATTTTCTCCTTTTGTTCACTTTCACGAGACTCAGCTATTCACCACGATGGCGAATATGTCGGACTCCCGCATGATCAGGTACTCTTCGTTGTCGATAGAGACCTCTGTCCCCGAGTACTTCCCGTAGAGTACGCGATCACCCTTCTTAACGCTCATATTAACGAGCTTACCGTCATCAGTGGTCCGACCGGGGCCAATCTCGATTATCTCGCCCTGCATCGGCTTTTCTTTAGCCGTATCCGGTATGATGATACCGCCCTTCTTGGTCTCCATTTCCTCAAACGGCCTCACCACGACACGATCTGCGAGTGGTTTGAACTGCATCAGAAATTCCTCCTAAGAAATATTATGGTTGTTGATTGTAACTTTATTCTATCTACTAACACCATTAGCACTCACTAGCGGCGAGTGCTAACAAACAATACACATTGAACACAGTATTTGTCAAGAGGGTTCCGAAAGAAAAATGCCACTTTATCAATGTTACTGCCATTATGGCAGGTTGCATGGCAGCGGTTGAAAGTGAAAGTCGGAATCCGGCTGGTAAAGCTCTGATCTTGGTTATAGTCTCAGGCTGTTACCTGCCGCCGTTCGGAAGCGAGATTAAAGTCGTGCTGGGTTTCTGAGTCGGGCAGAAGTGCCGTCGCTGGGCTACGAAAATCACAGACAGTCGGCTGGCGGAGTGAAACTGATAAACAGGTAATCAATCAGCCCGGTCAGATCTCCGATGTCGACGTTCCCCTGTCCGTCGACGTTGGCCTCATTCATGCAGGCTGGTTCGGTCTGGCTGATAAAAAGGTAGTCGACCAGCGTTGTGAGATCACCAATATCCACAACATCGTCCGGATCATCATTCGTATTGCCGGCAAGCCCGCGGCAGCAACAGGCGTCCCCGATTCCATCCTGGTTTATGTCTTCTTGAAGCGGGTTAAATGCGACCGGGCAGTTGTCTTCCGCATCCAGGATTCCGTCGCCATCCTGGTCCAGCTCGTCGCTCGGGCATCCGTAATATGTCACGGTCACGGCGTCGACCGCTGCCTCAAGAACAGTGAGATAGAAGTTACCAGCCTCGAAGCGAACGTTGATACTGTCATGTTCATCCACGAAGTCAGCAGGCCAGAAAGAGTGCATGTGCCAACCCCCCGATGCCTCAGGGTGATCTTGCGCGAGCGAATCCACAACAGACCAATTTTCCTCACCTGCGCTTCTGGCCAGGACTTTGAAATATCCCGAGAAATACGAGGGGCTGATGTGGAAGAACCACGATGCATAACTCATCCTTGCTCGCGGGGCGGGGATCAACATTATCGGCGATGTAAGTTGCGTGATACCGTTACTTACGTTGCCAAAGCCCCCGTCATTGCCTGTCAGATAACACTGACCGGATCCGTCAAAATCAAACAGAGGACCGCCTGTATAAATGTAGTCGTTCTTGATATTCGGTACACCGCGCTGCCACTCACCATGGTCTACCTCTCCCGTTACCGTCCATCCCTGGTCAGTTTCAAAATCATCATCAAACAGAACCAGGGACGTAGTAGCAGAAACTGCCTCAAGTGCAGACATACAGGTATCCGGAAAAGTGAATGTCCCCAGGCCGTCCTCTTCAATTGAGAACCTGAAGGACACTGCCGACAGGCAGTTCATCGCGGGAAGGATTGCCTGATAAATGTGCGTGGAAGTATTAAGCATGGCCTCCGATATCACCGACCCGCCATCGAGTGCATAATGTACGCTTGCGCTTGACGGCAGGGGTTCAGCTCCCCAGCAGCCGGTAATTTCAACTTCGATGACAGTCTCTTCACCCGGCCCGAGGAGTTCGGGAAGCCCTGTCGGGAACGAAAAGACAATCGCTGGTTCGGGAACATAAGCCTCCGAAATTGCGTAAATGGCGGCTAAAGTGCTCTGAACGAGGCTCTTCATATAGTCGAAGCTAATGTAGGTTGTACTGTCCCGTGAGGTATGGAAGACAGCGGACAGTACATGTTCCGAAACAAGGGTGGCTGTGTAACCATATTGCAGGAACGGATGATGGTCGGATAACGAAATCTCTCCCCCGAATTCGGCCGTAATCCCCACGAGTGAGTCCGCCAGTTCTGCCCACAGCTCGGCATACGATGAATCCGCACCGTAGTACAGCATGGCTTCTGTGCTGTTTTCGTAGTATCCAATCATGTCCATGACCAGAGCGGTCACAATACTGTCACCGCGAGAGATCGCAGACTCAACATAATAATATGATCCCCAGAGGCCGGGCTCCTCGGCGTCGAACAGCACGAACACTATGGTACAGGCTGTCTCAACGTCTCTGAGCAAGCGGGCTGTCTCCAGCACGGTCGCAGTGCCGGAACCGTTGTCATCGGCGCCGGGCGAGCCGGGGACTGCGTCACGGTGCGCACCAACGATAACATGATGGTTTGGATGAACGCTACCGACCTTTACGGCGAGTACATTGTGACACTCCTTCACGCCTACGTATGTGTCTGCCATGAATGCTTCTGTATACACGGAGTCGTATCCAAACTCCAGGAACTTGTTGCTCAGCCAATCCCGTACTTCATTGCTCGAATCGGTGCCTGCCACCCGTCCATCGAATGCCTGTAAGCGCTCCGTATAAGCAATCAGCGAATCTCTGTTTACCATCGATACAAGGGAGTCAATATCAATCATCGCTGACAAATCCGGCCGGGGTATCATGGGCGATTCCTGAAAGAATATCTTCGGCTGCCGGTGACCAATGAAAAGGACATCGGAGATATCCACACCCGCCAGGGCAGCTTCAGTCCGATCACAGCGGAACAGCCGCAAACCGTTCTCCTCATGAATAAGGGGTAAACGACCGACATTGGTCCGGTCACGTCGCCGATCCAGTGCAATCTCAGCTCTGGACAGCCCCGATGCTATATGCTCAGCCGGGAGACCGGATGCCGTCAGTCGCTGTGCCCCGCCACCGTCGGCAAGCACCAGATACCCATCATGTACCCTGACGAGGGGATCGACGCGAACCGCCTCAAGCCGTTCGGCATCCATCTTGTTCCCAATGACCACCTTGTACAGATCCGACCCCGGCACGTCCGTGGCGCCTGTGAACAGCAGAAGAGCAGTTATGACAAAGAGGTCTCGCATCGGTGATGATTACCGTACCCTCCCCCCGGGGGCAAGACGAACAGACGTAAACTCTGTCTATTCGGTGTTATCTTCAAAATACCCAGAATTTTCGATATGTCAACGATCTTTCTTCTGGGACAGCCACCCAAATTGGTGCAGCTACACAAACGCGCTCAGTGAACCATTATCCGGGCTTGTCCATCGCAACAAATCCTGCGATCAGTCGTAGCCCCTCAAGGGTCAGGTCCTGTTCAACCATCTTGATGTGGCGCGAATGCTCCTGAATGCCCGCGGCATAACCTCCCGTGGCTACGATCACAGGCTGATCGAAACCCGCCTCTTCGATTATCCGATCCAGAATGAAATCAACCTGCCCGATGGTGCCATAGAAAAAGCCGCTCTTGAGCGCGCCCGCGGTGGATCGGCCGATCACGCTCTGGGGTTTTTCAATCTGTATTTCGAACAGACGGGCCGCCCTCTTCGCCAGTTCGGCCATCGATGTCTCCGGCCCGGGGCAGAGGACGCCAC
>CP070824.1:2682422-2691719 GCA_020344395.1 Candidatus Zixiibacteriota bacterium
CAATGGGTGAAACACACCGAACAGTTCGTGGAGACAATCAATATCACCAACGACGGTAACGTGTCTCTCAATGTGGACAGCATCGTACTAACCGAGACCGATCCTGTAGCTGGCTGGTTGCAGGCCAGTGAGGCTTCCATAACCGTTCCGGCGGGTGTCGACAATGTACGGACCTTCGATATGACTATCGATGGTACCGTAATCGGTGCTCCCGGCACGGCGGTGGCTCTGAACGGTGACCTGACCCTGTATTCGAACGCAGCCAACCGTCCTAACCTGACGATTCCCATCACCAATTTCATGGTCTGCGATACTATCATCCCGATCGAGTACGATACAATCAGCACAGGTACTGTTTTTCTCGCTTTGGGCAGTGCCGGTGAGATGGGATTCGGGGGTGCTGGCACTGTCAACCTTGACTATGTCACTGCCGGTGGCGAATGCAACCCGAGCATCGCGAACCCGGCCACCAATATCTATCTGTTCTCCGGAGGGCCTGAAATCATCATCAACCACGGTGATGGTACGTTTGAAATGGGTCATGGTATGCAGTCGCAAGGTTTTACCCTGGACATAGACAACCGTCGCATACACACCGGTTCGGATGATACTCACATCGACGGAGCCAACTTCGACGGTTATTTCACCGGTACCTGTGTCAGTCCTGATACCACCATCGCCTTCGAGAGAACCTATTACGCTCCCACCGGCGGTGGCGATTCCACTGACTTCGTAATCATCAAGACCGATTACTGGTCATGGGGTGATACCACCGTTGACAATGTGACTATCGGTGAGATGTATGACTGGGATACGCCGAGTGAAGGTGTGGCTGGCGCCAATAGGGCTGGTGCCGTCGGAGCCTACAGTGCCGTCTATCAGCAGGGTGTGGATACTTCCACAGTTCCACCGTGCCAGTTGAATGCGGACCGCTTCTCAGCGAATGCTTTTCTTGGAATGCACTGGGCCACCGATACAGCCGGCGGTGAAAACTGCGCGGGAACATGTGAACCGTACGGCAGCTACACCATGCGCAACGATTCGCTCTTTGCCATGCAGGGTGTTGCTCCCAACGATCCTGACAACTACGGCGCCTGGTTCTGGGAGAAGATGGGTAGTTACACCGGCGTAAATGTACTGTATGGAGACGAGGAAATTGACCTGCACAGCGTCATGACAGAAGTCTACGACGTGACATTCCTTCCCGGCGAGGTGCTGACCACATACACGGTTGCCACCACAATTCATGAGGGAACTGCCGAGGATTTGAAAAACAACCTGGACGCCGCCTTTCAATGGTACAATGACAACCTGCGTCCGGGTTGCACATCGTTGTGCGGCTGCTGTGTGAATCTGACGGGTAATGTCGACAATGATCCAGAGGACATATGTGACATTGGTGACCTGACAAAGCTGATCGACTTCTTGTTTATCAGCTACACCCCTCCTGTGTGCATGGAGGAGGCTAATTGTGACGGTTCCACCGACGGTGTGGTGGACATGGGTGACCTGACGAAGTTGATCGATTTCCTCTTCATCAGCTACACGCCCACTGCGCCGTGTTAGTGAATATGTTGCGAAACAACGTCTTAGATTGGAATATTTCCAGCTAATTCTCGCCTTAATACTCACTCCTGACTCGTTCGGGAGTGAGTATTATCAAATGATAGACCGCAGCGAGACACCGCTTCCGCACAATGTGCGGCGATCATTCGAACCGAGCGCCTGAACTGGAGAAATTCTATGAACCTGCGCACAATCATTGTTACGCTCCTGGGACCCGTCCTTATCTTCTCTTCTGCGGTGTCACAGGTGGCTTACCGAAACCCTGAGAGCGTTACGTATGATCCCGTCGGGAAACGGTACTTCGTATCATGTTACGGAAGCGCACGAATCGTGGAGGTCGACAGCACCGGCCTGACCAGCTTTTACCGCGCTGACATGGACGGCTGCATGGGCGTACATCTGGTTGACACGATCCTATTTGTCACCTGTGATCGCGTTCTGAAGGCTATCGACATCAGATCAAATACTCTAATTCACAGCGCCGTCATAGTCAATTACGGCTGGCTGGATGGAATGTGCACTGATACCTCGGGGAATCTTTACATCGTCGGCTCGGGAAGACAGATCTTCAAAGTGAGACTCTCCGATTTTGAGTCCTCGATCTTTGTCGGAACCGGAGTAGGTCAGTATCCCCAGGACATAGTGTTCGATGACATCAACAACCGGCTGTTGCTTGTCTGCTGGGGGGCAAACGCTCCCATACAAGCCATCAATATCGTCGACTCTTCCATATCAACGGTATTGGTAACCGACTTCGGCGACATGGATGGCATCACCATGGACCAGCACTACAACGTGTACGTATCGGCTCATGGTTTGCCCGGCGTTGTCTACCGGTATGACCACGCTTTCTCGCAGCCGCCGATCATAGTGTCTTCTCCTCACTACGCACCCTCGGGTCTGCATTATAATGTTTATGATGATGTTCTTGCGGTGCCTAATTACAATTCTCATTGGGTCAACTTCGTGTCGACCACCGATTCGGACAGCGATGATGTTTACGATGTCTATGACAATTGTCCGGACAATCATAACCCCGAACAGGAGGACGACGATGATGACGGCGTCGGGAATGTCTGCGACAATTGCCCTGTTATCCCGAACAACGATCAGGAAAATTCCGATGAGGATGCTCGTGGAGACGTGTGTGACAACTGCCCGGAAATCGCCAATCCCGACCAGGCAGACGGTGACGGTGATGGCGTCGGAAATGAGTGCGACATCTGCCCGGATACGCCGGACCCACTACAGCAAGATACCAACGGAAATGGCACCGGTGATGCCTGCTGTTGCGTGAGTAGCTCCGGCAATATCGACGACGATCTCCAGGGCGTGGTGGATATGGGCGATCTCACATCGCTGATAAGTTTTCTGTTCATACCTCCGAATGAGCAACCTGCTTGCCTCGCAGCCGCGAACGTAGATGGTGACCCGGGTGGCCTGGTGGACATAGGAGATCTTACGACTTTGATAGCCTATCTCTTCATACCTCCTTACGTGGCGCCGGCCGAGTGTCCGTGAACAAGCGGATCCAAGAAATCCATCCGACAATGTATCTGTAATACACGCTGTGCTTCGGCCCGTCTCCGATTCGCATAAGTCATTGGCAATCAGCTATCTATCCATTCCGAGACGGGTTTGATTAACTTAAATGAAGGAACGCACCGCTTTTGGCCGGACAGGCCAGGTATAATGTGAATTTTGAGCTGCGGACTCTATTTCCTAACTTCTGATGAAAGATTAGCGGGTTTTTGGGGACTAATAGGCAGACGAGCGGGTCAAATTGCGTATTGCCCCGGAACCCGGTTCTTCGCCGGCTGTGCGCTGTCATGTTGGTCCCGCGCATGTTTGCGCTGTTGAGGGAGATGATGTCAGACCATACCGAATCTCAACTCCAATCAGATGACCTTCCGACAGTCTACCGACGGCGATAGTGCCTGTAACATGAATGATGATTGTCCCGAGTATCATAATCGAGCCCTTAGGGACAGAGACAATATGCAGTACGCCGAATCCAGGACATGGCCATGAAGATCTTGCTCTGCGAGGATTACGTCGTATATTGTTAGCAAACCTCTTATCAGGAGGCGTTGCCACCGCCATCTGCCAGTCCAGCGCCTTCTGCAACAGCCTCAGACGGATCGTTGCAATGATCAAACAGAATCTTACCGACAACTGGTTCACACTACTTTCGAAAGGAGCACCCTGATGCGCCGGCTTATGAGTTTTACAACGATCCTTTTTATGTGCTCTTCAATAGCATCAGCCGACGAACTGCCGAACGCGAGCATCACGGTTTCAGAGTATGCAGCTATACCGCACCCGACGCCTCAATTCAAGTTGTCGGAACTCCTCGATCCGGACTCATTGATCAGCCTGGTTGAGACGGATTCCCTGATCTCGTACACGCAGCGTCTCGAAGCTTTCTACCGGCGAGAAGTCGGGACTGATTCGTGCCACGCAGCTCGTGACTGGCTTTACTCAAAACTTGCGTCTTTTGGCTGTGATTCAATCTATGTTGATACATTCGAAGCCGGTCTGGAAGGAAGCACCGAGTGCTATAATGTAGTCGCTACGGTACCTGGAACGGTGTATCCGAATCACTATGTTCTGGTCGGAGCCAACTATGACGCCCTTTCCGGCTCGCCCGGCGCTGACTTCAATGGTTCAGGGGTTGCAGGTGTTCTGGAGATTGCACGTATTCTTAACAGTGTTGAGACGACACAGGGTTACACTTTTGTCATGTTTGATGCGGGAACAATAAGCAACGCCGGCGCTTTTCACTACGCGGAGACTGCATCGGCCCGTTATGACAGTATTGCTTTCATGCTCAATCTGGCTTGTCTCGGCAGTCAGGCGGGGACTGCCAATGCTGTCGCATGTCACACCGAAGACGCCCGTATCTGGACCATATGGGATGACCTGGCACGATCGCTGGTTGGAATGGTTGCTTACCACACTGACCCTTACCCCAATTGGGACGATTACGCATTTGCGCAATCGGGCTACCAGGCCATTGGGATCCATGAGTATCCGTGGTCGGAACTGATAGACAGCCCTCAAGACAGCACGACCAATATGAACTTTGACTACATGACGAAGCTGGTGAAGGCCTCACTGGCAGCGGTCTACGTTGGCGGGGAGTCTTTCATACCTGAACCGATCATCACCTATGAGTTTCTGGATGAATTTCCGGAGTTGATTGAGCCCGGTGTGGAAACCAGCATTGATGTCGTGATCGAGGAGTATTGGGCCAATATAATGCCCGGGTCTCGCCTGCTCTGGTACAAGATGGATGAAACCGGTTTTGTCTCGCAACCGCTGGAGCCGCTCGGGGAAAACACATATCGAGCTGTTTTCCCTGCTTTAGAATGTCTCACCGCCGTCGAGTATTACTTTTCTGTAGAGGACGAGAACTTCGGAATCATCCCGTATGCGGGTACTTCCTTATCCAGTTACACGTGCGTGGCTGCGTATGGTAGGACGGTCGTGTTCGAAGATGACTTCGAAACCAACAAATACTGGACCGTCAGTAACCTGAGCTATAATCCGCCCTACCCGCTCGGGTCGTATTGGGAGCGGGAAATCCCGTGTCAGGGCTTCACCTATGGAGCTCCGGTGTCGGACTACGATGGTTCGGGGAATTGTTTTGTTACATGCAATCTGTGTGGCACTAACTATCAGCTTGATCCCGGGACTATCTCCTGGGGTGTAACTGAGTTGATCTCGCCGCTGCTTGACCTGAGGGGTGGCGATTTCAGAATCGAATATGCCCGCTGGTTCTGTAACGAGAATGCGGCACCACGCAACACCGTCCTGCAGGTACAAGCCACCGACCGGAATGCTATCGACTGGGTACCGGTCGAGGAGGTGGGTCCCCTGGGGCCGGTCACCGAAGGTGGCTGGTATACCAGCGGATTCTGGACTGGCGATTATATCGACCCGGCCCAGTATTCGAGGATCAAGTTTGTCCTTGGCGGCCTGAGCGTAGGCATCAGGAGTGAAGCCGCAATTGACGCCGTCAAAGTGGTCAGGTACAGTTGCGACCCCGCACCTGAGGACAGCGACGGTGATGGTGTGCCGGACGCTTCTGACAACTGTCCCGATGTCTATAATCCGGGTCAGGGGGATGCCAATGAGGACGGCGTCGGTGATGCCTGCTGTTGTATCGGTCTGGCCGGGAACGTAGACGGTGATCCGGAAGATATCTGTGACGTGGGAGACCTGACCGTGCTGATTGATTATCTGTTCATTAGTTATTCGTTACCGGGATGTCTTTCCGAAGCAGATGTTGATGGTCAGGCAGGGGTTGACGTTGGCGATCTGACGAGACTGATAGACTTTCTGTTCATCAGCTACACGCCGCCATCTGTTTGTCAGTGACAGTACGCAGTACGCCGAATCCAGGATGTGGCCATGAAGACCTTGCTCCGCGAGGATTATGTCTTATATTGTTATCAAACCTCTTATCAGGAGGCGTTGCCGCCATTTTTCCAGGGAAACGCCTTCTGCAACAGATCTGGACAGGCTGCGTAAATAATCGAACAGCATGTGACCAGCAACTGGTTCACAATACTGTCGAAAGGAGCACTCTAATGCGTCAGACTGTGAGATTCATCACGATTATAGTGATATGTTATTCAATAGCGTCAGCCGATGATCCGCTGAATGTGAACATCGCGGCTGGAGAGGATGCAACTCGAATGCACCCGGTGCTTCAATTGGTATCATTGGAACTGCTCGATCCAGACTCGCTGATCAGCCTGGTCGAGACAGATTCACTGATTTCGTATACGCAGCGTCTTGAGGCCTTCAACGGCCGGGAACTCGGGACTGATTCGTGTCACGCTGCTCGTGACTGGCTTTTCGGAAAACTGGCATCATTCGGCTATGATTCAGTCTATGTTGATACATTCGAGACCGATATTGGAGAAGGCACGGAGTGTTATAACGTAGTTGCGACAATACCCGGAACCAGGTATCCGAATCACTATGTCTTAATCGGAGCCTTCTATGACGCTTATGCCGGCTCACCGGGCGCCGACCACAATGCTTCGGGGGTTTCTGGTACTCTGGAGATTGCGCGAATTCTAAACAGTGTTGAGACGACGCTGGGTTACACATTTGTGCTGTTTGATGCAGGAACCTGGGGCAATGCCGGCGCCTTGCACTGCGCGGAGACAGCAGCGGCCCGTAATGACAGTATTGCTTTCATGCTCGGCCTGTCCTGTCTCGGCAGTCAGACGGCATATAATGAGGCTGTTGCATGTCACACCGAAGACGCCAGCATCTGGACTCTATGGGACGACCTGGCACGATCGCTGGTTGGGGTGACAGCTCTGCACACTCCCCCTTATCCCAATTGGGACGACTGGCCCTTTGCTCAGGCGGGTTATCAGGCCCTCGGGATCCATGAGTGGCCGTGGTCGGAATTGCTGGGCAGCCCTCAAGACAGCACGACCTACATGAACTTTGACTACATGGCAAAGCTGGTGAAGGCCTCACTGGCAGCAGTCTACGTTGGCGGGGAGTCTTTCATACCGGATCCGGTCATCAGCTATGAGTTTCTGAGCGAACCTTCGGAGTTAATCGAGCCCGGTGTGGAAACCAGCATTGATGTCGTGATCGAGGAGTATTGGGCCAATATAGTGCCCGGGTCTCGCCTGTTCTGGTACGAGATCGATGAGACCGGTTTTGTCTCGCAACCGCTGGAGCCACTCGGGGGAAACACGTATCGAGCTGTTATCCCTGCTTTAGAATGTCCCACGGCCGTCACGTATTATTTTTCTGTAGAGGACGAGAACTTCGGAATCATCCTCCATACGGGCTCCTCCCTGTCGGGCTACCAGTGCGTAGCTGCGTATGGCAGTACGGTCATGTTCGAAGATGATTTCGAGACCAACAAGTATTGGACCGTCAACAGTGAAAGCTATGTGCCGGGCTACCCGCTCGGGACGAATTGGGAACGGGAAATTCCTTGTCAGGGCTTCACCTATGGAGCTCCGGAGTGGGACTACGATGGTTCCGGAGCTTGTTTTATAACATGCAATTACTGTGGCACTGGCTGGCCGCTTGATCCCGGGTTCACCGCTTGGGGTGTAACAGAGTTGGTTTCGCCGCTGCTCGATCTGAGGGAAGGCAATTTCAGAATTGAATATGCCCGCTGGTTCTGTAACGCAGATGCTGCACCGCGCAACACTGCCTTGGAAGTCGAAGTCACCGACCGGAATGCTATCGACTGGGTACCGGTCGAGGAAGTTGGTCCACTGGGGCCTGTTACCGAAGGTGGCTGGTATGCCAACGGATTCTGGACTGGCGATTATATCGATCCGGCCCAGTATTCCAGGGTCAAGTTTGTCCTTGGTGGTCAGAGCGTAGGTATCACGAGTGAAGCCGCGATTGATGCCGTCAGGGTAATCAACTACAGTTGTGATCCATCGGCTGAGGACAGGGATGGTGATGGTGTTCCGGACGCTTCTGACAACTGTCCCGATGTCTATAATCCAGGTCAGGGGGATGCCAATGAAGACGGCGTCGGTGATGCCTGCTGTTGTGTGGGACTGGCGGGTAATGTAGACGGCGGCCCGGATGATCTCTGTGACGTGGGAGACCTGACCGTACTGATTGATTATCTGTTTATCAGTTATTCGTTACCAGGATGCCTTTCCGAGGCCAACATCGATGGTCAGGGGTGGGTTGACGTTGGCGATCTGACAAGGCTGATTGATTACCTGTTCATCAGCTACACGCCACCGGAGCCGTGCCTGTAGCGTTGCTCATGCAGTGATCGTTGCTTCTGTACTGAGGCTTGGCGCGTCCTTCCGGATGGTCGCTTAAGCTCGCCTGCCCGCAGGCGAGAATCCAGAATTCCGCATACTCGTCGTACCCTTCCGCTTGCCCTAACCCTTCTTTCTGTTTATCATTCGGTCCATTGTGAGCAGACAGGGGTCTGCAAATGAAACTTTGAAACAATAATGCGGCCAGCCGGCCGGCGAATAAGCAGAGGTTGAGATGTCGCTATTTACAGTACCGTTCCCTGAAAATGAGCCAATCCGAAACTATGAGCCGGGCTCGGCCGATCGGGCCGCCCTCGAGAAAGCGCTCGCTGAGCTAAAAGCCGAGAAATTTGATATCCCACTGATAATTGGCGGCGAAGAGATTCGGACCGGCAAGACCGTCGAAATCCGCTCACCCCACAATCTTGATCTTGTCCTGGGGCAGTACCACCAGGCCGGGCCGACCGAGATTCAAAAAGCGGTCGATTCCGCCATTGAGGTGCAGAAGACCTGGGCCCTGATGCCTTGGGAACACCGGGCTTCGATATTTCTTAAGGCGGCCGATCTGCTGGCCGGACCTTACCGTTATATCGTCAACGCGGCCACCATGCTGGCCCACTCCAAGAATATCTTCCAGGCGGAAATCGACGCCGTGTGCGAGCTGGTCGATTTCTGGCGGTTCAACGTCTCGTACATGGAGGAGATCTTTCATATCCAGCCGGAGTCGACCGATGGCATCTGGGACAGGCTGGACCACCGTCCCCTGGAAGGGTTCATTTTCGCCGTCACACCGTTCAATTTCGTGTCCATCAACGGCAACCTCCCGACCGCTCCGGCCATGCTCGGCAATGTCTCTTTCTGGAAACCGGCTTCAACCGCCGCCTATACTTCTCACTTTCTCATGAAGATTCTGCGCGAAGCAGGTCTGCCCGCCGGGGTGGTGAACATGGTCTTC
>CP070824.1:2691819-2698685 GCA_020344395.1 Candidatus Zixiibacteriota bacterium
GTCGCCGCCAATAACCTTGGAAACGTGACCTTCTTAATCGGAGCCAGCATGTACTTCCATCGAAAGGCACGCTGGTACATCGCGAACACTACAAAAAACAGGTTCGGCAGCAGCCACCAGTAGTTTGGCGCTTTAAGAGCCGTCCACAATTCACCCGGGTCGGTATCGCTGAAAATATACCAGAGGGAACAGACCGAAATCGACAGCCCGATAATGATAAACGCGATTCGTTTCCATTTCAGGCTCACATCTTTCCCCCTTCGATGTCAATAATCAGTTGCTCGAACTTCCTGGCGGCAGTATCCCAGTTGAACGTCTCGGCCCAGGCCATGGCCTGGTTTTCAATCCGTCTGCGAAGCTCCTGATCCTGCAGCAATGTGAGGAGTTTTTCGGCCAGCATTTCGGTGTTCCCGTACTCGTAAAGGTAGCCGGTTTCTCCGTCCCGGACAGAATCACGCAGCCCCGGCGAATCCGCCGCCACCACTGCCGTGCCGACTGAGTTGGCCTCGATGTTGGTCAATCCCCACCCTTCCTTGAGGGACGGCAAAACCGATACGTGCGCCCGGCGCAACCGGTCAACCTTCTCCTCCCGGCTGACAAAGCCCGGAAACTCAACGTGTTCCGTTATGCCGAGCGAATCAGCCAGCTTCTTCAGATTGTCGAGGTAATCACCTGCGCCCACGATCATCAGGCGGGAGGTCGGCAACTGCTGGCGAACACGCCTGAACGCGATCAGCAAATGCTGGATGGATTTATACTTCTTGATTCGGCCCAGATAGAGAATGGTGGGGTCCTCATACTTGGAAACAGCAGAATCGGGCGCATATACTTCGCGGTCAATACCGCAGTGGATCACCGATATGTCCTTTCTGGGCACACCTCTGGCCGCGATATCGTCGGCTGTCGACTCGGAGATCACATTGAAGTGCCTGCCCCGATACACCGTAATGACCGGCCTTTCGGCGAGATAGATGTACGACCCTACGACCGGGTTTATCTCATGAAAAACGGTCGTCGCGAACAAATGGGGTATTACCACCAGTGTCTTGAGCGAAAGGTAAAGCGGCGTATAGAACGGTATCTTGTTGATGTCCTCGACCAGAATATCGTAATGGTTATCCCGGGCGAGCCGACGCAGGTAGAATGGCGCGACGAGATTGAAGGTCATCCGTCTGCCCCGTCGGATGATCCGGATCCCCTCTATTTCTTCCTCCTGCTTGCAGCCGGGCCAGCCGGAACAGAACAGCGTGACCGAGTGGCCGTAGCTGACCAGCCGCCGGAGCAACTCCTCCAGATGCACTTCGGCGCCGCCCGCAAGCGGGTTCTCCAGATCATTCCAGTTCAAAGCAAGTATGTTCATCCGGCGGACCGATTGGTATCGCTCAGCTGCTCGAGTTGTCTTATGAGATCATTGAGAGCCTGACGCATTTGATGGTCACCGGGGTTGAACTGAAGCCAGCGATTCAATAGAGCGACCATGCCGTCGACATCCCGCGCCTTGACCAGCGAGCGCATCATCTCGTCCAGGGCGGGTCGCCAGGTAGGACTGGCGGTGAGCAAATCATTCAGGATCTCGCGAGCCCTGGCTTCATCATCCAGGCCGCGATAAGCCTTGGCCAGGGCCAGGTTGATCTCGCGCCGGTCTGCCTGAGGGAAGGTTGTCTCAATGGCTCTAATGGAGTCAAGCTGGCCGTAACCTGCATATATGCTCGCAAGTCTGGCGACCGCTGAGCCGGATTCCGGCCTCAGATGGAGCGCCTGTTTGAGAAAGGTTTTTGCTTCATCCACATAGCCGGACGAAATAGCCCCTTCGGCCGACATGCTCAGGCTATTGGCCACATTCGCGATCACTCTCAGAGTAGCCTCGTTCTTGTAAAAGGTCGGGTCAGCCATACGCGCGTATCTAAACTGGGCCGTGTCGCCGAAATATGACTGGGCCTCATCAACTGCGACGCGCAACTCGGTTGCCTCCGGATCATAGCGATGTTTCATGCCGCTGACAACCAGCTTGTTGTCTATGGGGCGGCCCTCGAACTTGCGCGACGAACTGGTGGTCGTTATTGAGAAATTGATCGGCACATCAGGATTGTTCTTTATGATGGCATCAACGACCTGGTCCTGCAACCGGAAGACCCGCCCGTCCGGCAACCGGTAAGGCATCAGTGAATCAATCTCCTCTTCGGTCCAGCCGAGATTCAGTCCCATGTAATCCTGAACCTGTTTGATGTACCATTTGGTATTGGCCAGCGACAGGTTGACGTTTCTCACGTCCTTACGAATGCCGTAGGCTTCCTGGAGGCACCACAGGGGGAAAGTATCGTTGTCACCGCCGGTAAAGAACGCAGCATTAGGGTCCGCGCTGTGCAGCAGGTTCCAGGCATAGTCATACGCAACATAATTGTTTGAACGGTCACAGTAATACCAATTGCCGGCCGCCGCGTAGACCGGCAGCCCGAACAGCACCAGGCAGGCGGCAAGAATCAATCGTTTGATTCCCGGACTGAATTTGCGGACGGAATCTCTGATGAACTGCACCAGCGCACCCGCCCCGATACCAATAGCCAGGCCGTACACCATAAAACCGGCCGTGAAGAAATAATCTCGATCACGTACTTCCAGATAGTCTCGCCCGGTGGTCGGATTAATGCGCGTGCCGTCCGCGAAATTCATGTACAGAACCAGACCCACCGTCGAGACCAACAGCAGAATGAGGACAAATAAACCGGTGGGGGGACCTCGCCTGACAATCTCCCACATACCGAACAGACCAATTACAAAGATCAGGAAGAACTTGGGTCCGGACAAACCAAACTGCTCGTCGAAGAACTGCCAGAACCCCATGCGCCGGTGCATACCGAACTGATTACTCCATTCGGCCCGGCGCTTGAACATTCTCTCGACCATTCCCTGCGAGCCGTACTGCTTTCGCTCAAGGAAATTTACCAGGGCGGTTGTGTTCTGGGAAGGGTTGTTCTCATTAATGAACGGATGTTGAGCGGAACGAATGGGCACAAATAAGTGCGTCGAGAATCCCAGCACAGCGAAAAGAACGGCAGCCAGGGCCGTGCGCCACCGCGGCATATTGACCAGTAGTCCGAGCAACAGAATCGCGACGGCGGCCACAATTGTTCCCCACAAGGCAAGCCTCAAGCCAACGATAACAAGGGACGTCGCACCCACGGCCAGCAGGATGGGCAACTCAATGGACTTCCAGACGAGCACGGCCACGACGAATGCAAGGGTTAGTGTAATAAACAGAAAAGCACCGTAACCCTTGATGCCGGCCAACAGAATGACTACCATCACGGCTCCTGCCAGCGGAAACGCAGCCCCCACCATCAGACGCCTGCGATCCTGACGCTTTGCAGACGGACCCTTTCTTGATCCGGCCAGTATATATAGCGAATACAGTAAAACGAGAATGAACGAGACGGTTGCTATCGCTCCTGTCGCACCGGCCAGATCGGGCCTCCGAAGCGCCACCAGAGGCAAACAGGAGATTAGCAGGCCGACCCCGATGTATAGTAAGGAACGCGGAATAACTTCGAAGGACAGCACATAGAACAGGTAAATCACCATCACAATGACAATGGGCAGGTACCAGGGAAGTTCACCGGGCCGTGATGAAAGGGCAAAAACAAGAAACAGCTCGACCACAAACCACGCCGCCAAAATGAACCAGTGATTAACGGGCGTGTCCTTTTTGAAAACCAACACAATCAGGGCCGCCGGAAAGATCAGGAAGGTGGTCATGTGGACGGAAATGCCGAGAAAGGCCAGGTAGACAATGGCAACTAGTATTCGCTCGCCGGCCAGAGTACCTCTCTTTTCATAATAGATCAGAGTCAGCCAGACAATCGCAAACATGAACAGCATGGACATGCCATACACTTCCGTCTCGATTGCGTTGGTCCACGCCGTGCGTCCAAAAGCCAGCAACAGGGTGCCGCTGGCCGCGGCCAGGTACATGAGAGCCTTACCGTAACTGGTCCCATCGCTGCCCAGCCACGGCCGGAGCAGCCTTACAATGCTCAGGTATCCGAAAAGAGCCGCAAGGGACGAGCACAGCACCGAGAGGAAATTCAGTCTGGCCGACACGTCAGCGAATATCGGAATCAAGGAGAAGATACGCCCCACCATAATATAAAACGGCGTGCCCGGAGGATGAGGTATGCCGAGTATCACTGAACAGGCAATGAACTCACCGCAGTCCCAGAGAGACACGGTGGCTGCCTTGGTGAGCGTGTAAACGACCAGAGTCGCAGTCGTTACCGCAACGGCAATGATTGCGTTGGTCCGGTCGAATTTATGTGTCGAAGTATGGAGCATCAATGCCGTTGCAATGCAGGCGTCATGTATCCCGGCGTACCGGTTGCTGTATCCGGCTGCCAAAGTCCACAAATATAGTGTTTTTGAATCCGGTGTCCAGTCTTTAGCTCTTATACATCAGGGAAAGAGAACAGATGATCATATCACTCGCCCATCCGATGTATCTTTGACATAGTGGTCCAGGATCCCATTGATGAAGCTGGCCGAGTCGGACGTCGAGAAGGTCTTAGCCAGTTCCAGGGCTTCGTTGATCACCGCTTTTACAGGCACATCGGGCGTTTCCTTCAGTTCCGTCAGAGCAATCTGCATGATTGAGCGATCGACCGTGGCGATCCGCTCGAGTTTCCAGTTTTCGGCCAGCGAAGATATGATCTCGTCCGCCCACTTGCGGTTTTCGCGCACCGCCGTATACAACGAACGGGCAAATTTGAGCGCTCTGGGACTGAGTCCATCATCGGCAATTATATCAGATTCTATCTCCTGATAGTCCCATTCGCCGACAGCTTCCGCGTAAAGTGCCTTCAGCACCAGTTCACGGGCCCTTCTTCGCGGTGATGCTTCGCTCATGAATCAAATGATCGGTAAAGATTCACCAATTCGATAGCTGATTCCGCTGCATCATAGCCCTTGTTACCGGCCTTGGTGCCGGCTCGTTCGATGGCCTGATCCAGCGTATCGGTCGTCACCAGGCCGTAAACGACCGGCAGGCCGGAATCGATAGCCATTCTGGCGATCCCCTTGGAAGCTTCATTGGCGATATAGTCAAAATGAGGTGTGTCTCCTCTGATAATCGCGCCCAGACAGATCACGGCATCATACTCGTTGGACTGAACCATCTTGGCCGCAGCATACGGGATTTCAAAGGCACCAGGCACGTGAGCCACCGCAATGTCCTCCTGAACAGCTCCATGTCGAACCAGGCAGTCGAGGGCTCCCTCGAGCAGTTTAGCCGTCAACAGACTGTTGAACCGGCTGACCACCACGCCGATCTTCAGCCCCGACGCATCCATTTTCCCTTCGTAAGTCCTGTAACTCATAGTATGCCTCATTATTTCTTAAGTTCCAGCAGGTGTCCAAGCTTGTCCCGCTTGGTCTCAAGGTATTTGTGATTGTGTTTTGACGGTTCCACCTGGAGTGGAACGCGGTCGACTATTTCAAGGCCATACCCTTTCAGGCCGACCACCTTTCGAGGGTTGTTAGTCAGCAATCTGATTGACTGCAACCCCAGGTCAACCAGGATCTGCGCCCCGATGCCATAATCGCGAAGGTCGGCTTTGAAACCGAGTTCTTCGTTAGCCTCGACCGTGTCGGCGCCATTGTCCTGCAGGCCGTAGGCGAGGATCTTGTTGACCAGGCCAATACCGCGGCCCTCCTGACGCATATACAGAATAACGCCGGTCCCTTCTTCGTCCACCCGTTGCATGGCGCGTTCCAGTTGAGGACCGCAGTCACACCGCCTCGACCCGAAGACGTCCCCGGTGAGACATTGCGAATGCACTCTTACCAGCACGTTGGCCCGGCCGTCGACATCACCCTTGACGAGTGCCAGATGATGGTGCTCGTCGATGTCAGAACCGTACAGGTACAGTTTGAAATCACCATGTCTCGTTGGGAAATCAACCTCTTTGATTCGATGCACCAACTTCTCAGTTCTGCGTCGGTAGGCAATCAGGTCACGTACCGTGATGAGTCTCAGGCCGTGCGCTTTGGCCAGATCATGAAGTCTGGGAACACGCGCCATCCGACCATCCGAATCAAGAATCTCGCACAATACACCAATCGGCTTGAGCCCGGCCAGGCGGGCCAGGTCAACGGTTGCCTCGGTGTGACCGGCTCGGGACAGCACCCCGCCTTCGAGTGCCTGCAACGGAAAGATATGTCCGGGCCGCCCGAGGTCCTCAGGGCAGGTACGGTCGTCAACCAGCTTCTGAATCGTCAGGGCACGGTCAAATGCCGAAATACCGGTCGTGGTTCCGTCAAGTGCGTCGACTGACACCGTAAACCTCGTCCCCAGACGAGCCGTGTTGTTCTGTACCATCGGAGACAGATCCAGCGCCTCCAGCCGTTCTCCTTTCATAGGGACACAGATCAGGCCCCGACCGTGGGTAGCCATGAAATTCACCGCATCCGGAGTCACTTTTTCGGCCGCCATAATCAGGTCGCCTTCATTCTCGCGGTCTTCATCGTCGACCACGATCACGAATTTACCGCGTTTGATATCCTCCAGAGCGTCTTCAATGGAGTCAAACTTGATGTGATCACTCATATTACCATCCACTTTCCTTGAGTTTGTCAATTGTAAGTCCCGCGCCATCGGAATCCGCGAGCATTCTGCTTATGTATTTGCCGATGAGATCAAACTCGAGATTCACCTCATCGCCCTTCTTCAGGTTTTTCAGATTTGTACTTTCGAGCGTGTGTGGAATGAGATTGACCGAACACGAGCCGGAGTGAACATCATTGACGGTCAACGATACGCCGTCGATGGCGATGGATCCCTTTCGGACCATCATTTGATCATATTCAGGCTCGTACTG
>CP070824.1:2698785-2735567 GCA_020344395.1 Candidatus Zixiibacteriota bacterium
CATCGCCACAGTGGTACAGAACTCTGCCGGCAAGATCAATGATGTACTCGAGATGCTCAATGTGGGCGTGGCGATTGGACCTGTCCCCGGTCACGGTATCGACATCCCAGAACGGGGCGTGTTCGGAAGGCAGGGCCTTGACGTGGATTCCAGCAAGTTGGAATTCCACTACCGAATCGGCACGCGCCGGCACAAGGTGTAGTCGGCTCTCGATATCCTGATAGGGTGCCGTAGCTCGCAGCTTCTCGTCAACTTGAGGGGGCCCTACCAGGATGGCCCCGGGGTTGTTCAGCATATGTGCGGCCGCAACTTCGGCGTCAAAATGATCGGCATGGGCATGGGTAACCAGTATCAGATCGATCCGGTCAAACGGCTCTTTCGCCTCACGCATTAGGTCGATGACACTGTCGTTCGGGAGATAATAGTAAACGGTCTCGTAATCGGCCAGAAGCCCGTCGATTATGACCGTCTTGTCGCCGGTGGCCACCAGGAAGCCACAACTGGCGACATAGGTGACAGTCAGCTCGGGCCGCCGGGTCTGGCTCGCGCAACTCAGCACAATCAGGCCGGCGATGGAAAGTGTCAGCTTAAGTCGCATGGAAGCTCTCCATATTTTTTCAGCTGCAGGCTGCCCGGTGTGATTCCCACGTTACTTATTTTTGTTCCGATTCCGTGAGTTAACGCTGATGGCGATCAGTGTCCCGACCAGTGCCGCGAATATGGGCAGGAAGACAGCAAGGAGCTTATTCGTGGCGATAAGTATCATAACAGGGTACCTTCCATCATCGGATCAAACATAATCAATATATGATTACGCTGATCCTGCGTCTAGGTTGCGATTGTCATGCGGGCCGGCGCAACATCTCGAAACCATGGCAGCGTACCTGTCGATTCTGCTTTCCGTTTCTGGACGAGTCCATTATCTTTAGGCAGCGCTTGCACCTGCGTTTGCATCCGGTTTCAGCCATGATTGAACAGAAAGTCAAAGACAGAGTCGCCCGGCGATTATTCTCCTCCCGCCTCAAACAGGTAATCGGGCAGGAGACGGCCGCCCTCCTGGCCGAAAAACCGCCCGAGGTCGACAGCGTGGAATTCTGCTCCTTCGTGGCCAACCTGATTGTGGGAGAACTGCACGAACACCTGTGCGCTTCGAGTGGTCTGGAAGCTTCTCGCGACGACGAACCACCTGCGAAAGGTGACAGATCATCGCTTGATTTTGAGACAATTCTCCGGGGCCTGCTGATCGGGCTGGAGTATGATCTCCTGGTGGGTAACCTTCAGATGGTCCGGGCGCTCGGGGAAGCTATCGCCCAGCGCGACACATTAAACAGCAAGCACAACCTTCGAGTCACGCTCTACAGCACTCGACTGGCCGAAGCGATGGGTCTCGAGCAGGAACAGGTGCAGTCGCTCATGAAGGGTTCGTTCCTGCACGATATTGGCAAAATCGGTATCCATGATGAGATTCTGCTCAAGGGGGCCGACCTGACCAAGGACGAGCGGACCATCATGAACGGCCATCCCGAGATCGGAACCATGATGATCAGCGGTGTCAAGTGGCTGGGGGATGCGCTTGATGTCGTCAGACACCACCATGAGCGTTATGACGGGGCCGGTTATCCCGACGGTCTCCACGGCGAGACGGTGCCATTGAACGCCCGCATATTCGCGGTGGTGGATGTTTTTGACGCTCTTGCATCCGAGCGACCGTACAAGCAGGCTTATCAGTATGAGGACACGATGGCGATAATCAACAGGAAGGGCGGGGGGCACTTCGATCCGGAAATCGTTGACGAGTTCACGGCCATCTCACGATCTCTATATGATGAGCTTGCCTGGGAGCCGTACCACGTGCTGGACCGCCAGGTAACAAACAGTCTCGCCACCCACTTTGGTATTGACCCCGCTGCCCTTACTATCTAACAACGCTCAAGAATGTAAGCGTCAATCGTACCCGTCGGCGTGAACATCTTGGTCACAGCCGTCTTGAATACTGCCCGCGAATCGAGCCTCTCACGAAATGGCGCTATTCGGTCGTTCTTGGTTCGGCGATCTCCTTCAGCCAGTCCTGCTTGCCTTCGAGTGGTTTCAGCGTGAAGAAGCGAAGCCCGTCAGTATATTCCAGTTTGGCTTCCGCAATGTTTTCATCACGCAGCGTCAAAAGGGTGACGCCACCGGTCTTCCCGGAGTTGCGGACGGCGTTTTCGAGGCGCTGGTAGGTGTAGCGTTTGCCGTTGACCGCCACAATCCTCGCACCAGCGTAAAGGCCGGCCTTGTCAGCCGGACTCTCGGGGACTATACCGATGATTCTGTCGTCATCATTGACTGAGAAGCCAACAGACTCATAAAGGTCATGATACTCTTTGCGCTCTTCCTCGTGTTCCAGAACTCTGGATCTCTTGTTCGTATAGCCAAGGCGGTAGCCCCACCAGTGTAGAGCTGTCGTATCATAATCCCTTTGCGTGTGATTGAGCCTGGCGTCAAGAAGCGAATCCCAGGGTTCCGGGGCCAGATCAGAGAGGATTGAAATGATGTCACTCAATTGAAAGGTGACGTAGTGAGCATCGGGATCACCATCGCTGAAAAACCTGCCACAAAAATCATCGAGCGACCTCTTGCCGCCGGTTGCCGAGCGTATACGAGCATCGATTTCCAGCCACAGCAGAGCTCCCTCGCGATAGTAATCGGAACTTCTCTTTCGGAATCTCCAGGCATCGGAGGTGCCCCACATCAGGTGGGCCGCCACCTGAGTGTCACGAAGAGGCTGCCATCGTCGGCCCTTTTGATGTAACAACTGTCCGGCAGTGTATGCTGTTTTGTCCTTGAATTCGGAGAACGACACGAAACCGGCTCTCACTGGCAGCAGGTTGCCGAGGTGCGTGGTCAGGCCTTCATACACCCAGAGCAAATCCAGGTTCTTTGGTTTCTGATAATCCGAGGTAGCCATGCCAAGAGGCCGCCGGTACTTGCCGCACCAGGCATGAACCATTTCGTGGGCCAGAAGTCCTGGCACCCCCGACTCATACCAGCTGTCCTTGTGCATGGCGTCGGCCTCGCGCCCGTTCAGACTTGAGTTCCGATGCTCCAGTCCGCCCCCAAACCCTGAGTCGCTCAGGACCAGAAGGAAATGATAGTTGTCAAAATGCGTCCGCGTGAACAGCACCTCCATCTCGTACATCATGTCTCGAAACGGGACCCAGATCGAATCAGCATCTTCATCCGGGAGATCGTCGCTATGCTGGGCCACCATATGGAGGTAGTATGTGGCCTGACCCGTGGCTGCTAGCTCGACCGTGCGAAAGTCAACGCCGCAGATAAGCGGCATGTCGATCAATTCTTCAAACGTGATCGTATGGAAGACCAGCGTGTCACCCAGCGTTTCCCGGTAGGGCAGAGCAGAGCCGTATTTCCACCCTTGCGGCAGAACCAGTCTCAGATCAACATAGATATCAGATATGGCCGGTCCTTCCGGGTACAGAACCACGCAGTTCCAGTCGATTATTCCCAGCGATGAAAACCCGGCCGTGATGAAATCCTGATTACAGATATAGGACAGGACGACGGAGTGAGCATCAGTTTCTCCGTTTGGGAAGACAAAAAAACGATAGAAATCTGCCCAATCGCGTTTCCACCGGACAGCCTCCCCTTTCGAGTCGGTAATGGCCAACCCGACCATGTTCTCGACAGGTCCGGATGGTCCGTGTTGGGCCGGAATCCACTTCGGATACAGGAGTGACACCGAATCACCGAGTAGGTCCAGATTAATCGTTGTGTGGAGCATCTTGCGGGGAAGTTCTGTCGCATCTACGGTGATTTGCATCTGTGCGGCCGATGCCGACGTCGTCGATATCAGCACGAATGCGGCGAACACAGTAAATGGTATTGTGCGAACAAGAGATGATGCATACCCTGTCTGGCTGCGGATTACCTTGAACACTTTCTTCCTCCTGCGTGTAGAGTTGGTGACTCGACACTATATTCTAACAGCGTTGTAATGCAAAGGTGTTCCGCCGATGGTCGCGGCGACAGGGTCGGTCATCCTCTTTGGTTTGACCAATCTAAACAATACGGTCGGTTCTGTCCAGTCTCATTTGCTTGGATGTCGCGCGGCTGATCAGTGACGCCGAGATGTCAAGATCACCTCAGCAACTTGTCAATCCTCCCATTGCTTTTTCTTCTCTCTTGCACATACATTACCGCAACATGGCAAAGGAGAAAGCAGTCATATTGCTATCCGGCGGAATCGACTCGGCCACCACGCTGGCAATCGCCAAAGTGTCAGGTTTGGAGTGCTACGCTCTGACATTTGACTATGGTCAGCGCCACCGGGTTGAGGTGATCTCTGCCGGCAAGGTCGCAGCCGCGGTTGGAGTTGCTGAGCACCTGGAGTTTCCGTTAGCTCTGAACAGCATCGGCGGATCGGCCCTGACTGAAGAAATCGAAGTGCCGAAAGATCGATCCGCGAATGATATGGCGTCAGCCATTCCAGCGACGTACGTTCCGGCCCGCAATACGATCTTTCTCTCCATTGCGTTGGCCTGGGCGGAGATCAAGAAGGCCGCGAAGATTTATATAGGCGCCAACAATGTTGATTACTCCGGTTACCCGGACTGTCGACCGGAGTTTATCCAGGCTTTCCAGAAGATGGCCGACCTCGCCACCAGGGCAACTGTGGCCGGTCAGCCCATCAGAATCCAGGCTCCCCTCATCGGCATGACCAAGGCTGAGATTATCCTCGAGGGAGTCGAGCTAGGCGTGGATTACTCCCTGACCCACTCCTGCTACGATCCTTCGGAGGACGGTCTGGCCTGCGGCAGATGCGACAGTTGCAGTCTTCGGCGCAAGGGCTTCTCCGAAGCCGGAGTGCCCGATCCAACTCGGTACCGGGGTTCAGAGCAACCATGACGCCATCACCACATGTCGCTCCGCTGCCGGAACTACCTGAAGGCAAGCTGCCCGTCAATGAAATCTTCTATTCTCTTCAGGGGGAAGGGAGGTGGCTCGGCACACCGGCTGTGTTCCTGCGTCTGAATTACTGCAATCTGGGCTGTTCCTGGTGCGATACGCCGTATTGCTGGGACCCGACAAAGATTGAGCCGGATAACTTGATGACACCTGATGAAATCTCGGCTGCAATGTGTGAGGATCTTCGGGGAAAAGATGTCCGGCGTGAGGATGTTCATGTGGTAATTACCGGCGGCGAGCCGCTTCTTCATCAACCGGAGCTGCCCGGCGTCATGCTCAGCCTTAAAGAAAACGGTTTTGCCTTCTTCGAGGTGGAGACGAATGGAACCATCGTTCCTTCGGATGAGATGATAGCTTTTGTGTCGTGGTGGAACTGCTCGCCCAAGCTGAGCAACAATGGCCTGCCCCCTGAAACCAACTTGGTGCACGCTGCTCTGTGGAAAATCGCAGCCTCAGGTAAGGCGGATTTCAAGTTTGTGGTGACCGGACCGGAAGACATCAAGGAAATCAATCGTGGTTTTCTCAACCTGATTCCCCGGGAAGCGGTTATATTGATGCCGGAAGGCGACACGGCGCAGAAGCAACTGGAAAGCATGCCGCGGGCAATGAAAGAATGTGCCCGACACGGCTTCAGGTTCTCGCCACGCCTGCATGTCCTGGCCTGGAACAACGAGCGCAAACGATGAGGTATACGATTTGAAAGTCAGTTTGACTACAAGGTTCCGGTTTGAAGCCAGCCACCGGCTCGAGCATTTACCGGCGAGTCACCCGTGTCATAATTTGCACGGGCACAGCTATGAGGTTGGGGTCGAAGTCTCCGGCGAAGTCGATGAGGCCACGGGCTTTCTGATCGACTACTCAGACCTGGCCCGGATCGCAGGACCCGTTGTCAGGCAGCTCGATCACAAGCACCTGAACGATGTCGAGGGTCTGGACATCACATCCAGTGAACACATCGCTCGATGGCTATGGGTCAGGATCAAAGAGAAGTTGCCCATCCTCAGCAAGATCACCATCTACGAAACCGGTGATTGCTCCTGCGAGTATTCCGGAGAATAGGCAGAGCCCGGCCGGCCATCTGATATCTGTATTCTGAGTCGAAATTAAAGGCCCTCCCGTCTACGGGCAGGGCCTCTGTGTCCTGTGCCAGGGCGGTTACAATGTCGCTATTGCTCAGAGTACGGTCCTTCGAAATCAGTTCCCATGCCGGGTCCGTACAGGAGAGCGTTCACAAAAAGCTTGCGTGTGCCGTAGAAATATGCTCGATGGTTGGGCTCGGCTGCGAACATGATGATCTGGCCTTTACCCTTGCGTTCGCGGGTCAGGAATGCCGTGTTGGCCAGGCGCTGCCTCGCCTCGGGCCACAGCAGGCCGGACAGGCGAACATCGTTGATGTCAGCAAATCTTCCCACTGTCCTCACCGGGGACTTGGCCAGAAATGCGAATCGAGACTGAACCATCACCGGGACAGATTCCTTCATCCCGAAGGCCAGCCAGTCTTCCCGGTCAAGGTCGGCCCGCAGGAGCGTTCCAACCGGCGAAAACCGGCGCATCCACTCATCCTCCTCTTTGGTGATCTTGGCTGAGCCTTTGTCATTCTCGTCCGGCTTATCCTCGGCGGGCACCTTTACCGGGTAATATAGAGCCATGGTGTCTACCGTTGGTTTCTCAGCGGCTCTTTCACGGGCAACCATCACATCGTATTCATCCAGCTTGTCCAGTACCTGTCGTCTGATTACCACCTGCGACAGGCCGGTTGCGGTGTCGGCGGCCCAGGCTGCGGACTGGCCCATGCAAATCAACGTGCCGCCATCTGAAACCCAATCGCTTATGGCTCGCTTACCGCCTTCACCCAGGTGCGCCGACATCGGCCCCCAGCTGGATGAAAGCACCAGCACATTGAACTGATCCAGGCCACTGTGCTGAAAATTCGAAAGGCTGACCAGGGAATGTGGGTATTCAAGTTCCCTGTCAATGGCATACCACAGGGTGCCGAAGGAATGGTAATTCGTGCCGTTTCCTGCAACGATTGCCACTTTTGGCTTGGTCAGAAGCCGGAACGTCCCGGCACCAAGCCAGGAGCCCTTCGAGGATGCTCCTGTGTTCACACCCACGATATCGATGCCGATCTCCTCTGCTATCGGAGCCAGCAAATCGGTCAGGTCAGGTCTATTACCCCGCTTGCGGATAACCAGAGATCCGGCTTCATAATTATTGCCTTCAAGTTCAAACGGCTTCTCTGCAGTATAGACTGTAACCCCCTCTGCAAAAAGTCGCGCCAGGCACAGGTATGTTTTTTCTCCGACCATGTTGACTATAAAGCCCATCTGAGCCTCAGGGTGTATCAGTCTGCCGGTCGACATCGCAACTTCCGTTACTCTGGATAGATCAGCGTTCACGCGCGAAGTAGTCCAATAGGCATCCAGATCGTAAGCCAGCGGAGCGGACCAGGTGGAGACTTCATACATCTTGGTATCGCTGTGCTTCTCCAGTTCGCGCCGCTCCTCCTCCAGGAATTCCTGCTTGAGGTGTGGATCAAACTCGAGGACAGCCTTGGCGAGAGCGCCGTTTACCTGGGCCGTTGAAACAACATAGGTCCCGGACGGAAACGTCATGGACTTGTGAGTGTCTCCGTTGATATCGTGAGCATCCGACGCCGTGAACTCTCGATTGGCTGCGCTGACTTCAATCCCCTGATGGTTCAACCGCTCGACGAATCGTTTTGTCTTCAGCTCGTCCCTGTCGGTCTTGATGATGAATGTCAGATTGTTTCGCCGACCCCGGTCGACAATGCTTTCCCGTTCATTTCTGTAATCGCGAAGGATTTCCTCACGGTTGGCAGCGAGCGTGCTAAGATTGGTGTATGATGAGGTGAACTGCTTGTTGACCGCCTCGTGGTAGGTAAGCAGGTAATCGTCCTGCTGCTTAACAGCAAAAACGTCGACGCCTGCTTGCTCATAAAGAATAGCGATCCCTCCGAAGAAGGACGGCCATGAAGATCCATAGCCCGGGAACCATTGCTCGTGCCATTCGCCGGTGTAGCAGGTCCAGCCACGGTCATCAAACGCTGCGGCTTGATCCCTGGCAAATGACGGCCACCATTTCAATACATTGCCGGAAGTGTTGTAGTTGATGGGCTGGCGGGGTGGTGAGAACAGGTACGTGTCGTTGGAACCCATCTCGTGAGCATCGACAACCAACTGTGGGTGCCATTTCTGAATGGTAGCGGTTTTACCCTTTGTTTCAGGTTGGGTCAAGGCGAACCAGTCGCGATTCAAGTCAAACAGGTAGTGGTTGGTTCGACCCCAGGGCCAGACGCCGCTGTGCTGCATGGCTCTCCGGTTGTAATTCGGAACATGAGACTGATATGTTTGCAGCATGGACATATATCGTTCCCGACCGTCCGGGTTCTGAATGGGATCAATGATGATCACCGTATTTTCAAGAATCTCGAGCGTCTGGGGGTCGGTCCCTGCGGCAAGCTGGTAAATAAGCTGTATGGCAGCGTCAACGCCGGACAATTCATCGCCGTGGATCGAGTAGCCAAGCCATGCGACCGCCGGCAGATTGGCGTACATCTCCTCCAGCTCAGAGTCGGTGATACCTGAACTGGGGTCGGCCAGGTTGTCCATTGAAGCCCGCAACGATTCAAGGTCGGCAATCTGTTCAGGGCTGGAAATGAACAGATTGTATAACTTGCGTCCCTCGTGCGTGGTGCCGTGAGTTTCGAGTATAACCCGATCAGAAGCCTCAGCCACTGCCTCCAGGTATGGTACCAGTTCATAATAGCGGCAGGCCCGTTCACCGACCGCGTGTTTCAGGTAGTCGTTCGGCCCGGGCACCGAGGCGTCATATTCACCTCCCTCGAAAAACGGGACGGTATCAATCGTGGCGTCTTCCGAATAGGACGGGTCAAGGCCAGCCCCGCTGGCCACTTGAAAGACCAGCAGTATAGATGTTACGGTAATCAAGAAGCGCTTCATGTAAATCTCCTCGCCAGTGCTTGTTAATTGAGAAGCGGCAGAAGCCGAATGTTGGCGTCAAACCCGAAAATCTTCACTTGAATGGCTGCGGCAAAGAAGGCCCTGTCGCGGCAGGTAACTGTACTCACTCTAATCTGTCGCTTCCGCCTGACTCTGATCGGGGTGCAATGATAATTCCAGGATATTGAGCAAGGTCATAAAGACAGCGCCGATCATGGGCCCCAGCACCACTCCCAGCAGGCCGAAGAGGGCGATACCGCCCAGTATGGAGAAGAAAAGCAGCAGCGGGTGCATGGCGGTGCGCCCTGAGATCAAGTACGGGCGAATGACGTTGTCGATCTGGCTGATGACAACCGTTCCCACCAGGATGACGATGATCCCCTTCACGTAGGATCCACCAATAATCAGAATCAGACCGGCCGGCACATAAATCAGGAACGCCCCCACCAGCGGTATGACGGACAGAAAGGCCATAATTGCACCCCAGAAAACCGGGGATGATATGCCCACAGCGAAAAACAGGATTCCGCCTATGAGACCCTGAATAAGTGCTACTACGACGCCGCCGTACATAGTCGCCTGTATTACATCCCGAAGCTGCCCGAAGGTGTCACTGGTTTGCTGGTCGGTGAGGGGCACCAGCCGCTTGAGCTTGGCCACAATGCTGCTTCCTTCTTTGAAGAAATAGTACATGGTGAAAACCATCAGCACAAAGAAGAAGATCGCCTTGGTGAAGTTGGCCACCAGCCAAGTCGTCTGACTGACGACCGTCCCACTGACCTTGTTGATAGCATCCTTGGCCAGTTCTGAGAAATCTATCTTTGACAGGTCGAAGTATGCAGACAGTTTTTGTGTCATCGCGTTTATGAAGGGGATGTCCAGACTGAGCAACTCACTGAGGGTGCCGGCGCGGTACATTTCATTTACTTTTCCGACCGCGGATATTGCCTCGTCAACAAGGGCCACGAACAGGTAGGTCACAGGTCCGATGATAAGCACGACTATCAGAAGGCAGACAATGATTGAAGCCAGGCCTTTTCTCTTCAGGCGCGCCAGCAACCTTTCGTACATAGGATAGAATACTATTGCAAACACCGCCGCCCAACAAATCGGGACAAAGAACGGGATGACTATCTGATAGAAGAGATAGAATATTGCGACCGTGATTGCAATGAACAGGGCGATCAGGAAAATTTCTTTCTTCACTCGACTCTGCCTGCTGATGAGAGTTTCGCTAATCTACCGTATGGGACCGGCACTCGCAAGTGCAATTGCTGCTTCGGCAGGAAGGCGGGTCATGGCCTCAAGGCAACACTAACACATTGGAGTTGGATAATGTCGAATCTCTAGAAGCGCTCGGGTCAGATGGAAAATTTTTGTGACACGCGCCAGTGCGAATCCGGGCGTTCGGAGCACCCTGTTCAGGCGGCGGTCACAGGCCACTTGCTAGGTTTTGCAGTAAAGCCTGCCCCCGGCACACCGCTGAGGGGTGGGCCGTCAGGTATAAGTGATTGCATTACATAGCGTTACGGCGAAGAAGTGGGCGCAAAAGGTGGTCGGTGGGCTCATTTTGCTCATGGACTCTTGTATCAAAGTTGCACTCTCCGGAGGGTCCCGAGAGGCGCGACCGCGGTTGGGTCTGCTGACAATGGCGTCTGCCCCGGGGCGGGAAATCTTAAGCACTTGCTATTAAGTATTTTAGGGACCGGTCGATCTGTTTTAGTATGAGTTAGCTTAATCGGCGTACAGGGACGTTGCCATCGACCTTGTTCGCAATCAGTAACAACTCAAACAAGGAGTTGAACATGGCGTACAGACAGACAAAGCGTAGAACCCGTCGCGCTGTGTCGCGTCGCCCTGCGACACGCAGAGTTCGCACGCGCCGCGCCACCAACGGAGGCAATCAGTGGTCTCGCGAGGAAATCGCATTCATGCGGAAATTCTATCGCAACCACAGCACGGCATGGATCGCCCGTCAGCTTGGTCGCACAGTGTACTCGGTTCGCTATAAGGCGTCCGATCTGTGCATCAAGAAGGCTAATCCGTCGGCTTGGAAGGACAACCCGTCCACTAAGTTCACGCGGAAGTACAAGACTTCTTCCAAGAAGAGCTGGGGTTCATCGACTCGTCGTACGACCCGTAACATCCGGAGTCGCAAGAATACCCGCCGCGCTTCATCGCGCAGGACCATCCGGCGTCGCCGCCGCTAATAGGACTACAGGAACCCTCAAGATGAGGGTTTTTCCGTAAAGACCCGTTTCCTTTGGAAGCGGGTCTTTTTTTGTGTACTCGCTTGAGGGTAGGCAGATCAATCCCAGATCACGCGGTTCGGTTTATTCGTCGGCGGTGGAATCTGGCGTTACGGAAGAGTCGGTTGCTGTGTCCTCATCGAGGTAACTTTCATCCATGTACTCCCAGAACTCATCATCCTCCAGAGACGGCAATTCGATCTCCCGTATGATAATCGTCTCAGGCTGATTATCCCTGACCACCTCGAGAGTTGCCCCCCCTTCGGCCATGCCGGCCAGGATCGCTTCGATCAGTGCTTTGTGCGTGCGAACACGTCGATTATCGATCCGGTGAATGATATCCCCTTCTCTGAGACCACAGGCATATCCCAGTCTGAATACATCAATCTGGTCTATGGCCAGATAATTGGAGCCGGTAGATTTAACTGAAAACCCCAGCTTACCTTTCAAGGGAAGTCCTTCGATATAGACGCGCGGTCGCCCGGGCTGTCTGGGCCTCGTCAGTCGGGGCGGCCGGGTGGCTGCCACCAGACGCGACCCCGGTGGTTCATCGATCACCCAGCGCGCCAGAGGACGTTCCGGCGTTAAAATCCAATCGGACAGCAGGTGGTCTTCGAGTACCCGTCGCCCCGGTGTCTTGCTCTTCCAAAAAGCAGACTGGTAGGATTCATATGTAGAGTCAAGGCCGATGATCTCCTGGGCGGTCACCAACGCCAGTAACATAGCCAGGTTGCCTCGACGATAGGGACCCGGCTGCATGAGCGGATGGCTGGCCAGAGCCTGACTCATTGGATTCTGGCCGCGATCCACCTGGGCGAGGTTTCGAAGGGCCAGCTGATAAATGAGATTCAGCTTCCCACCAGCTCCTGTCGGAGTGGCCTCGGTCAAAACGCCACGGCGAATTCCACCAAGAGGGATGATCAGCGGTTTGGCTGCACCAAGGGAGGGGTAATAACGCACCAGGTGAATATCAAAATCAGTTTCGATCCAGTCGATTCCAGACAGTTCGGCAAGTGTCGACAGGATCTGGCGGCCTGAGTCCTCCCAGAAAGCAACCAATGAGCTATCGTTGTTGCGGACCCAGCGGAGATCCCTCAGAACCGAGCGGGTTATGTAGAAGTCCGGATAGATGGAAGCCTGCAGGGCAGCACCCTGATCATCTATGGCAACATCGGGCAGATGTGCCGATCGGTATGATTCTGTGTAGTCGTCAAGTTGCTGCGCGTTGGCCGTACTGACAAGACACAGCGAGGCCAGTAAAACGATCACCCATATCCTCATATCACGAAATTATGGACGGCGTACAGGATTAGGCAAGCTAAAAGGCGGTCGAGGGCAACATGCTCAGAATGCTTGACCTGACGAGTCACTCTGAGGCGGCGGTGACAGGGGCGGTTCCGCACGATTTGGGTCGGTGATGCAGCCCGGGTCCACCAGCTCAAAGTAAAACAGGGTCACATACGACGAGAAGAATACGCCGGTGAAGCCGCCGACGACAAGAGATATCGGCAATCCCAGGACCAATCCGATCATCAGCACCGCCAACTCCCCATGTGCTATTGACTCGGCGAGGAGGTTCAGTGGGCCGAAGACCGCCCAGGCGATTATGAAAAGGACAATGCCGACCCCAAAAGCTATCAAAAAATAGATGATACCTGCTATCAGACAGTCGGACCAGCGGCTCTTGAACAAATAGAATCCCTCGTTTATGGCGTCAAGAATGGAGGAATCACGCACAACCATGGCTCGAGTCCCCAGACTCAGGATCAGAGTCCACAATAGAATGGCCGCCACTCCCACGGGAATGGTGATGATGAGGAGGGGCAGGAACACAACTGACGGAACTACCAGGGCCACGATAATGCCAACCGCAACCACGCCTCCTACGAATGCCATCCCGAACATTCTCCAGAAAAGATCTATGCCCCGGGAGAAGCATTTTCCAAACCGATACACCCCTCCGCGCGCTATGTGGTTAATCCCCTCAATCAGAGCGGGATATGCTATCAGGTGAGCCACGATGAATACGACGATCAGTAAGAGGATGGCCAGAATAAATGAGCCCACTACCTCTGGAGTGGGGTCGAAGGGCAAATCAAATGTCCGGTCGTGTTCCCAATCGAAGTCCCAGTTCATACGCGTGTCGAAATTGAAGCCGCTGCCGTAGCCGGACAGTAAGCCAAAGACCCACAGCGACGGGTGACGGGCGGCTATTCGAATAGACTTGCTCAGTAAGGTTCCATAATCCATATGGATAACCGGGATGCTGCCAGGGTGTACTCCATAGTGGGATTGAAACACAGACAAATATTTCAGTCAACAAAATACCGGGCCCAATCAGGCTTAAGCCCGCTCAAATCCAGACGGAGCATTCAATGAAACTTTCTTAGTGCTCAGTCGTCTATCAAATCAATTGACCATGTCAAACCTACTACCGAACACCTGGACAATTCAGGAGTTAAGAAATGCTCAGAACACTGATTTCTTTGGTCTGCCTGTCCTTACTGGCAGGCACCTCTCTGCTGGCAGCTGAAATCCATGAAGTCGCCCGGACCGGCGACATCGAGAGACTTCAGTCGATAATTACTGCAAATCCGGACCAGATAAGCGCTGCTGACGAGGGCGGTAGTCTCCCGCTGCACATTGCATCGCTTAACGGCCATCTTGAGGCCGTGAAACTCCTGATCGCCAGTGGAGCAGATGTTGGCGCCGGAGACGGCGATAATTCCTCGGCCCTGAATTGTGCTGCCTCGCGCGGTCACCTTGACATTGTGAAGTTTCTGGTAGCCAAAGGGGCGACCGTCGAAGAGAGGGACACCCACAACGCCACGCCATTCCTTGTATCCGGCTGGGGTGGCAACCTGGATGTGGCCAGGTTCCTGCTGGACAACGGTGCTTTCATGAATGTGCGAGACAACCTTGGTAACACGCCGCTGCTCGCATCAGCCTGGAGCGGTAACAGGGATTTCGTTGAGTTCTTGCTTGATAAGGGTTCAGATATAAATGAAAAAACCAATTTCGGGACTACGGCCCTCCACCGCGCCGCCTCGGGCGGCCACGAAGAACTGGTGCGGTTCCTGGCGGAGCGGGGAGCCGATCTGAATGCCAAGAACGGCGCAGGCATGACCCCGCTGGCTTCGGCTGTTCACTCGGGTCGGCCGGGCACCGTAAGACTCCTCATAGAAGCCGGTGCTGACATAAATGTCTTGGATAATGATGGCAACTCCCCGTTGGCCCACTCTGCCTTCAGGTGGGTCCCGATCGACGTAATGCGCATGCTGATTGAACATGGTGCTCCGCTGGATGCGGCGAGCGACAGCTGCACTGGGCCGATCGAGTGGGCGGTGGGCGCCGGCACCGTCGAGCAGCTTCAACTTCTGATTGAGAGCGGCGCGAATGTGAACGCCGATCTGGGGGAAGGAGAGACCGCACTGAATAAAGCCACCCGGCAGGGCAAAGAGGATAAGGCTGCGGTCCTCCTTGAAGCCCATGCCGAAGTAAACAGGCAGGATTCTCGTTATGGCAGGGCCCCCCTGCACTGGTGCGCGATCAAGGGGATGTCGAGGGTGGTGGAGCTTCTTCTGGCAAGCGGTGCGAATGTCGATGCTCCTGACAACGCGGGTCACTCGCCGCTCTATTTTGCGGCGCGTTACGGTCACAAGACGGTTGCCGACTTGCTGAAAGCAGGCGGCGCCAATCCATCAGGAATTGAAGAAGATTATGATCCCCCGGCAATGCTGGGTCAGGGTGTCGGTGAAAAAGAAGCCGCTGTCTGGTACCTCGGCTGTTCCGGATGGGGAATCAAGACAGAGAATCATTTCCTCATCTTCGATTATTTTGAGCGAGCCGTTAAGCCGGATCAGCCCGGCCTGGCCAACGGCCGCATCGACCCAGACGAAATCAAGGACCTTAACGTGGTGGTGTTTTCCTCTCATGAGCATGGTGATCACTTTGATACGACGATCTTCGGCTGGAGAGAGCAGATCCCGAATATCACTTATGTTCTGGGGCATCATCCGGAAGGCAGAAGCGGGTATGAATACATCCCTCCTCGAACTGACCGGACAATTGATGACCTGCGTATATGGACAATAACCGCCACCGACGCCGGGGTCGGCTTCCTGGTTGAGGTAGATGGTCTGGTCATCTTCCATGCCGGTGATCATGCCAATGGACAGACGGAAGGCATCCAGGCAACATTCTCCGATGAGATCGATTTCCTGGCCGGCACCGGTAAAACACCCGACCTGGCTTTCCTGCCGGTTCTCGGTTGCAGCCTGGGCACCCCTGAATCTGTCAGGGCCGGTAATTATTATGTGCTGGACAAACTCAGTCCCCGGGTGTTCTTCCCCCAGCATGGCATGACTTCCACCTATCTATTTCGGGAATCTGCCGATCAAGCCAGGAAAGACGGTTACTCACTTCCTATGCCATGCGCGGAGAATAGCGGTGATTGTTTCCATTATAAAAACGGTTATATGCTGTAGCTCTTGTTCTTACTTAGAGAGGACTAATGAAGCCGCTACCTTTCAAGGAGCGGCTTCAGGTTCTTAAGGTCAGCTTCCGAGACGCGAAATCATTGCAGATGGCTACCGTGCCAGGTATTGGACTCTTTACAATGTGGATATGGACGTTTGAGGGAGTGCGATTTGAACCTGATTGCTTCTGCATGTCGTTCGCTCAGGTGGTGGATCTTGACTGGCTTGAGGAAAATGCGTTTATAGGCTGGAAATGCAGAGACTTGATTTTTCCAAGGAGACCAATGTGAAGCGGCACAGTTCTTTCTTATCGGTAATGTTGTTTGGGCTGACTCTGGGAGCCCTGATTACCTGCGGGCAGGGAGACCAGACTGAAGAACTGGTAGGCACTGAGAGACCGGATTCGGTTGTAATCGAGGTGGCCGGGATGGACTCACTTACTGCTTTCGATGTGGTGGCAAGGGCCTATCGGGTCAGGTATCGCTGGACCACCCAGGGTGTCTTTGTGCGCGCCATCGACTCAGTCGAGAACTGTGACAGCCATTCCTGGCTTTACTCTGTCAACGATTCGTTTCCGTCAGTGGCGGCCGATAAGTATATGACCTCAGCCGGCGACCGGATTAAGTGGCACTTTCGCGCCACCAAATAGGCTGAAGCGGAGCCGGTCTGTCCCGGTTGCCCTTCGTTGCCTCATGCCATATATTTGAGGGATGATGGCAAATTCCCTTCAGCGAATCGAACAGGGTGAGTTTTTTCTGATAGCCGGCCCGTGCGTTATTGAATCGGAGGAGACATGTCTTGAGGTCGGGCATCACGTTGCCCAATTAGCAAGTAAGTTCGATATACCATACATCTTTAAAACCTCCTTCAAAAAAGCCAACCGTCTGTCAGCAGGATCGTATGCCGGTCCGGGGCTTGATGAGGGATTGCGAATTTTGCATACGGCAAAAATGGCGCTGAATGTGCCGGTGCTGACTGATATTCACGAAACTACCGAAGCCGACCCGGTTTCCGAGATCGCGGATATCATGCAGATCCCGGCATTTCTCTGCCGCCAGACTGATCTTCTGACAGCGGCTGCTTCAACCGGGCGCTGGGTGAACATAAAGAAAGGCCAGTTTCTGGCACCTGAGGACATGGCCAAGATTGCCGCCAAAGTTGATTCAAAAAAAATCATGCTTACCGAGCGTGGATCGACATTTGGCTACAGGAACCTCGTGGTAGATTTTCGGTCCCTTATGATCATGAGCGAATCTGGCTACCCGGTAGTCTTCGACGCCACCCATTCGCTACAGCTTCCGGGCGGCGCTGGCAGAACCTCCACCGGCCAACCTGAATATATAATACCCATGGCGAAGGCGGCGGTCGCGGTCGGGATCAACGGCCTTTTTGTGGAGACGCATCCGAAGCCGTCTGAGGCACTCTCCGACGCCGGGGCCATGCTTCCCCTGGAGAAAATGGAAGAGCTGATTGATTCGGTACTTGAGGTAATGGAGCATAGCCGGTGAGATCATGGCCAGGCTGACCCGCAAACAGTTTGTCAAGCGACTGAAAGACATCCGACTGCTGGCTCTTGACGTGGATGGTGTGCTCACCGATGACAGCATCTACTTCGGGCCGGACGGATTTGAGCTGAAGAGATTCAATATATCTGACGGCTTTTTCATGGTTCTGGCGATGCGTCATGGCCTTGAGCTGGCCATCGTCTCCGGACGGTCTTCTCCTGCCACCGTAACCAGGATGAAAGACCTGGGTGTCAGGCATGTGCTTCAGGGTTACAGGGACAAGATAGAAATGCTCCAACCGCTTCTCAAAGAGCTTGGACTGGACTTTGCGTCCGTGGCATTTGCCGGTAACGAGTTGCTGGATATCAAACTGGCCCGCCGGGTCGGCCTGTCGATTGCAGTCGCTGATGCATGCCGGGAACTCAAAGATACAGTGCACTATGTAACGGAAGCGAAGGGCGGCCAGGCGGCCGTCCGTGAAATCCTCGAGTGCTATTTTGAAGCGGTGGGAATTGACCCCCTGGAGCTGGTCACGTGACTGATTTGCTGGAGTACGCCAGGGAAGTCATACGACTCGAGTCCGAGGCGGTGGCCGGACTGGCAGAGCGTCTGGATGAGAATTTCAACCGGGCCGTGGAGACCATACTTGAGTGTGAGGGTCGTGTTATCGTCACCGGCATGGGCAAGTCCGGACTGATCGGCAAGAAGATAGCAGCTACCTTCAATTCCACAGGTATATCATCGTTTTTCCTGCATCCGGCTGAGGCGCTGCACGGCGACATGGGTTTGATGCGCCCCGAGGATATACTGATGATCCTCTCGAAGTCCGGACAGGTAAGTGAGATAGAACCGGTCATCGCAGCGGCTCTGCGTATTGGCATGAAACTGATAGCGCTGTGCGGGACACCGCATTCCCCGCTATGGGAACGGGCTGAGATTGTTCTGGACTGCTCAGTCGAGAATGAAGCCTGCCCGAACAACCTTGTGCCAACTTCTTCGGCTGCCGCCGCTCTGGTGATGGGTGACACACTGGCTCTGGCTCTTCTGAAGAAAAGAAATTTCGGCCCCTCCGATTTCGCCGTCCTGCATCCCGGAGGCACCATCGGCAGGCGTCTGCTTAAACGGGTGCACGAACTTCACCACACCGGTGACCGGGTTCCGCTGGTTACGCCGAAAACAAGCTTTCCTGAGTTGATTCTCGAGATGACCAGCAAGCGGCTAGGTTGCGTGTTTATGACCGACGAGCAAGGACGACCGGCGGGTGTGTTTACCGATGGTGACCTGCGAAGGCTCATTCAGGAGAACGAGGATGTCAGCAGACTGGCTGCCTCGGATGTAATGATACGCGGTCCAAAAACCATTCCGATGGATGCATTGCTGGATGCTGCGCTGGCTGTTATGGAGAAACACTCCATCACTCAGTTGGCTACGGTGGACAGGGACGACAAACTGGTCGGCATCATTCACCTGCACGATATTCTTAAGTCGAAGCTGGTATAGGAGGCCTTTCGGTCACGGCATGTCGTATGAACACGATTGATCGTTTGGATATTGCCTCTATTGCCTGCATGGGCCATGCAATGGAGAATTCCTGAACAGCCAGGTACCGTTCAGACCGTGAAACTCAGCAAGCGACTAAAAAGATTCTGCGTTTATCGTCTGGCGATGCTGTTTGTCAGGTTCTGTAATTCGATCCCCCGCTCGACGGCCAACTTTATTGGGGCGGCGCTCGGGTTTGGTGCCTGGAAGTTGCTCAAGAGAGATCGACACAAAGTGCATAGGCATCTGAAGCTGGTCTATGGTAACACTTTGAGCCACGCCGAACGTGAGTCTATTGGACGGTTGCTCTTTGCCAATATGGGCAAGAACCTGGCCGACCTGGTAAGGTTCAAGAAGCACTATGAGTCAGAGTTGAGGCCGTTGATTTCATCTGAAGGCACAGAACACCTCGAGGAGGCATACCGTCGCGGCAAGGGATTCTTCGGTGTCACGGGGCATATCGGTAATTTCGAACTGCTCGCGGTTTATATCGCTTCGCTCGGGTACGAATCAGCCGTGATCGGGCGCGAATTGTATATTAGGGAACTTGACGAATGGCTCGTGGAGAATCGAAAAGCGCTGGGTCTTACCAATCTCTCAACCACCGAGTCTCCCAAGAAACTTCTTTCATGGCTGAGTGGCGGAGGTGCCGTAGGCGTGCTTATTGACACCGATTCATCGCGAGTCAGGTCAATGCCGATCCCGGCTTTCGGAAGGTGGTCAAACACTCCCGTAGGACAGACGCTGCTTGCTCTCAGGACGGGTGCCGCTCTGGTTCCAATGGCGTGCCTGCGTACCGGGGAGAATCGTTACCATGTGATCATCAAGCCACCGGTGGAGGTCCACACCACGGGTGACCTCGATGAGGACATTTACCGAGTTACCCTTAAGTGCACCAGGGAATTAGAGGAAATAGTAGATCAACACAGAGATCAGTGGGTCTGGATGCACAATCGCTGGCGCACAAAAGTATGATTATGGCCTTGACTTCTGGCTGTATTTTGTCATAATAGGCGCCGGCTTTTGTATAAGCTCTGGATGCTTTAGATGATAAGACACTACTTCATACCTCTCTTTTGTTCAGCACTTATGCTTCTTGGTGGGTGCGGAAGCGGGGACCGCAGCAAGAACACCGATCCCGGGCCGGTCGATAGTGCGGCGCGACCGGACACGGAAACCAGGGGGGCTAAGATCGTATTGCTTAATGAGGATCAGGTGACCGGAGAGATTCTGGCCGACGAGATCCACAAATTCGAGGCGATCGACTCGGCGATGGGATACGGGCTTGACATCGTTCTATATGATTCCGCCGGCCGGCCGAGTTCATGGATTGTCGGTGATTCCGGCGTCATTCACGATAAAAGGGGTGACTTCAAAATCTACGGCAATGTGGTCGTGATTTCGGAAGACAGCACCCGCCTGGAGACCGATTTCCTTACCTGGAATCGGGAGACTGACAGGCTCCGGACGGACGCCTTTGTGAGGATCACTGATAAGGACAGTAATGTGGTCACCGGCTGGGGCATGGAAGCCGAGCGAAACCCCACTCGCTACCGCATTCTCCAGCAGGTATCGGGGAACATCCGGGACACCAGAGACCTGGACAAATAGTCCTCTTTCCTTCCCCCCATCTGGACTTCAATACCCCAGGGAAAAAGGCCGGCCGACCCTGATGCTCAGGCTGAGCCCAGCTATGAGGTCAGTGCAAATCTCAACATTTTAACGAACCAATCCGAGCTTTTTTGTTGTTTCCATGCTCAGCGCCATATTTCATTTGTTTTTGATGTCCGACAGTATTCATCAGCCAAAACCAATAGACAGCAGAGCACCGCTCTGACAGGTGAGTTAGCCCGGAGGATGGGAGTATGATGACCGAGAAATTCGCCAGGATGAATTGCTATGTACTGGCCGGTGGTGAGAACCACTCGAAAGAGCATTTCAGAGTGGATGGCGAACTGACCAGGCTCGAGAAAAGCTACCGTCGCTACGCGGCTGTCTTCGAGAAGGTCAGCTTGGTGCTGAAACGTTCCCAGGCAAAGGAGAGGTATCTCAACTACCCTCACCTGTGTGATCCGTCTGACAAAATGAGTGTGGCTGGAGCTGTGGCGGCGGCCCTGGAACGTGCAGATTCTGAGGCGGTTTTTATCGGCTCAGCCGATTTCGTTGATTTCCCCCTGGAACTGGCCGCCCGGCTGGTGCGTGAATATGATGGCGAGTCATTCCTGGGTTATGCCGACGCCGATAGCCCCCAGAATCTACACCAGCCTCTGTTCGGAATCTATCATAAGAAACTTGCGGGGCATCTGCTGGACAAGGTGGCAACCACCGGAGATGGGCTGGCCTCACTTCTCTCCAGAGTAGGAAAGCTCGTTCCCCTGCCGAAGGATATTCCTCGCGACCGGGTAGGCCTCGGGTAGACTTACATGCCGGGGGCAGTTGATTTTCGTACGGTCTGGTATATATTCAGGCATATGAGTGAAACGCCAATGGCTTCTGTAAACCGGCATTTTGAATTTACGTCCCGGCAACTCAAATTTCTTGTTGTGCTGGCCACCTGCGCGACAATCATGGGCGGCTACCTCCTGGTGAAATCCTACGCCTACCGCACTGAACGATCGGTTGATTATCCGGTGTTCCTATCTGATGAAGACCGCAAGTTCACGGGCGTTTTTCAACTCGATCCAAACCACGCGCCGGCCGACTCACTGGAACTTATGCCTGGAATCGGACGCGTCCTGGCTGATCGTATCGTGGCGTACCGGCAACACTCCCGCTTCAAGACAGAAATTGATATCACAAATGTCAACGGCATCGGACCCAAAAAATTCGAGCAGATTCGGCCTTACTTAAGGATAAGGCCGTGAGTGATCCAGCCGTCTCTGGTATAGACCGGCGCAGTGAGTTTCTCTATCTCGCTGAAGTGGTCGAGCCGTCCGTCCGGCCGAATGTGCGCCGATTGGAGAGATTCAGGCCGCGCGCAGGCTCGGATGAGATGGACGTCGTGGCTGAAAACCTGCGCCTTGCCGTACCGGATGTCGAAGTAATATTCAAGCATCTCAGTCTGATCGGGAGTGATCCGAGGAGTCTTGACGCACGTGGTAGATTCGAACTAACCCGGTCAGTCCTGGAGCCCGAGAATGATTACTGCTTTGACCTGTTGTGTTCGTCTAAGCATAACCGGCAGGTCGGTCTTATCTATCGTCATGACAGGCTGGCAGAGTTAACAGGGTACTACGGAGTCAAGGGGGATGTAACCGGTCGTTATCTGGCCAGAGCAGCCGCCCTGGGGAGTGGGTATCTGACTTTCAGTCGACGCGTACCCGGCGACCTGGTGGCGCTGGCGGATTATGATGGCCGTCTGTTCTCTATCTGCCTGATCTGTAAGAATGAAATCGTATCGCTGGCCCGCCTGGATCTTCCGGTGCCCGACACCTCACCTGAGCGCACGGCACTGGAACTGAAGACAGTGATCAATCTCAAACTGGCCGACCTGGCGGGAAGCGGAATCAACCTGCCCCTGTCAGCACTGATCCTCAACGGAATACCGGAAGGAACGGAAGTCTGGGAGGCAGTCGCCCGGTATTTTCCGGCGGGCATAACAACCCCCGAGATCAATCGGGGCTACCTCTCGGAGAATACAGCCTGCGGGAATGAGGCCGCCGAGGACTACCTTGTGGCCCTCGGGCTGACGCTCAATTAGCTTGCCAATGTCAGTCCGCATGTATATGTTGGCCATCGATATTATCTGAACCTCTGTCTGTATACCTGGCGGATTATTATGCCTGATAAACTCGCTATTCGCGCTGTCTACCCGGGTTCGTTCGACCCGGTAACCAACGGCCATCTGTCATTGATTGAGCGAGCCCGCCATCTTTTTGATGATCTGATTGTAGCGGTGGCAGAGAACGCCGGCAAGGAACCGCTCTTCAGTTCAGACGAACGATTCGACCTGATGAAGCAGGTGGTGGAGGGGCTTGATCACAACGGCAGAATCCAGGTGATTCGTTTTACAGGTCTTACCGCTGAATTGGTGGTTGAACTCAAGGCGACCGTGATTGTCCGCGGCTTGAGAGCGGTGTCGGACTTCGAGTATGAATTCCAGATGGCCCTGATGAACCGCAAGCTGGCCCGGGATGTGGAGACGGTGTTCCTGATGCCATCGCTGTCGTGGGTCTACCTGTCGTCGTCGCTGGTCAAGGATGTTGCCTACAATGGCGGTGATATTACCGGGCTTGTTCCGGCTGTGGTGGCAGAGGCTATGAACAAAAAGATCGCCGGCGATACGTGATAGCCCAAAGGACTAATCCGTAGATGCGCACAGCGTTTAATCTCACTTAGGAACGGCAGATGGATGATGCAGGGAAAAAGACTCAGGTGTCGGGCAATTCGGAGGCGGAAGAAAGGCTGCCACTGACGCGCCTCATTCAGGCCCGCCGCGATAAAGTCAAGCAGGTAACATCGAGGGGCCTCAGCCCTTATCCGTACAAGTTTGAGCAAACGCATCAGGTGAGTGATCTCCTGAAAGATTTTGACCGCATCTCCGAGTCCGAAACGGTTGTTCGTGTGGCCGGGAGGCTGATGGCGATCCGGAAGATGGGAAAAGTTTTTTTCGCTGACCTTCGCGATGCCACCGAGAAGATCCAGATATATATCCGCAAAAACGATGTCGGCGATGAGGCCTTTGAGCTGTTCAATCTGCTCGACCTCGGGGATATCATCGGATGTGAGGGGAAGCTGTTCGTTACCAGGACCGGTGAGCGCTCGATTCATGCGGACAGTTTCGAGCTGCTGACCAAATCGCTCCATCCGCTTCCTGATAAACACTCCGGGCTGACCGATAAGGAGCAGCGCTATCGTCGCCGCTACGCCGACCTGATTGCGAACCCGGAAGTGCGCCAGACTTTTGTCGCCCGTACGGAGATTGTGCAGACGGTGAGGGACTTTCTCAACGCAGCCGGTTTCCTGGAAGTGGAAACACCCATCCTTCAACCGCTCTATGGCGGCGGCAACGCCAAACCGTTCCGTACGCACCACGAGAAGCTCGGAATGGAGATGTACCTCCGCATCGCCGATGAACTCTACCTGAAACGCCTCATTGTCGGAGGTTTCGAGAAGGTCTGGGAGTATTGCAAAGATTTCCGCAATGAAGGGCTCGACCGGCTTCACAACCCGGAGTTCTCCATGCTGGAACTGTACTGGGCGTACGCCGACTACAGGGACGTGGCAAAACTGACCGAGGATCTGATTCGGCATACGGTCAGGGAATTGCATGGAACTGACCGGATCACGTACCAGGGAAATGATATTGATATCGGCTCACCATTCCGATGGATTAGCATGGTGGATTCGGTTAAAGAAGCCACCGGGGTAGACTTCTCGGAACTGTCCTTTGAGCAGGCCCTGGCTGAGGCCAAGAAACTCGGTCTCGACGACGAAGGCCTTATCAACCGCGGAAAAGTTATCGAAGCGGTATGGGAGGCGAAGGTTGAACACTCCCTGATCCAGCCGACGTTTATTGTCGATCATCCGGTGGAGATATCTCCCCTGGCCAAGAAGCACAGGGACGACGAACGGTACACCGAACGGTTCGAGCTGTACATAGCCGGGCTGGAGATGGCCAACGCCTTCTCGGAACTGAACGACCCGGTCGATCAGCTCGAGCGGTTCCTCGATCAGGGCAAGGCGCTGGCCGCCGGTGATGAAGAGGCTCAACCGCTTGACGACGACTTCATTACCGCCCTGGCCTACGGCATGCCGCCGACCGGAGGACTCGGTGTCGGAATCGACCGACTCGTTATGCTGCTCACTGACCAGCACTCGATCAGGGATGTTATTTTCTTCCCGCAGATGAAAGAGATCGGCGAAGATATCGTGCCGGTCTCGAAAATTCTCAAACAGATTACCGACGAGGAAAAAGGCAGTTCAACTACCTCATAGCCAGCACTGCCGGCAGACAAGAGAATCTTACAAGAGAACGGGCTGACCATATGACCGACATAAGACAACTGACAGAAGACCAGTTCGATCAGATGGTGGACATCGCTGCAGACGCCTATCCGGGGGTCGGGTTGGTTACGGCCGAAGACAGAGCCGACGCGGTGAAGAGAGTAAAGAAGCGACTGTCCGATAAGCGGATTTCCCACTGGGGTGCATTTCGCGGTGATGAGATGGTCGGCGTGATGCGGATGCACGATTTCACTATGAACATCCTGAGTGTGAAAATGCAGGTCGGCGGGCTGGGCGGGGTGGCCGTTCATCTGGCGCATAAGAAAGAACATGTGGCCAAGAAGCTGGTGGAGTTCTATCTGGACCATTACGACAAGAAAGGCACACCCATGGCTACCCTGTGGCCGTTCCGGGCCGATTTTTATCGGAATATGGGTTTCGGTCTGGGTGGGCGTATATACCAGTACCGTATCAGACCGGACAGTTTTCCCAGGGGTTTCTCCAAGGAGCACGTGCGGTATCTTACCGTTGACGATGTGAAAGCTATCAACGAATGCTTCAACCGTTTTGTTGAGACTCGCACCGGCATGGTGTACGAAGTAGAGCCGTACTGGCAGTCCGTCTTCGAATTCGGCAAGGGTGTCCACTTCGTCGGGTGCGAAATTGATGGCCGCCTGGAGGGTTTTTTCAACTTCCGGTTCGAGCCCGAAAAGCCCGGTCACTGGCTGCTCAATAACATGGTAGTGACCCGCCTGGTTTACAACACGCCGCAAGCGCTGCAGGAGATGCTGGCCTTTCTCCGCTCACAGTTCGACCAGATCAACCGGGTCGTCCTTCACACGCCGGAGGACGAATTCTTCTTTCTCCTGAGCGATCCTTATAACGATCTACAACAGGCCCCCATGCCGCCTGTTAATCAGGCCAGTCACACGGCTGCCGTGGGGATAATGTTCCGGGTGATGGACAGTCGTCGACTCTTTAATGAACTCAGCGACCATGACTTTGGAGGAGTAACGGCCAAACTCAACTTTGTTGTCAAGGATAGCTTCTTCTCCAAAAACGACGGTTCTTTCATCCTTGAGGTCAAGAACGGCAGGGCAGCAATTGTCGACGACGGCGATTTTGAGGCCGAGGTTACGCTGGACGTTGCCGACTACTCCTCTCTCGTGACCGGTGCAGTCCGGTTCTGTGATCTGCATACCTATGGTCTGGCAAAAATCTCGGACGCGCGTTTTATCGAGACAGTCGACCGCATGTTTTATCAGAAAACCACACCTGTTTGCATGGCGGAGTTTTAGGGGCGAACGAACACCAGTTTTCGATCAGGCGGGGGTGAAGGTGTGGATTTGGGCAAATGGGTTCGTTCCTTCGTTTTTTTATACAGGCATATCAGTTTGATGGTGATTATGAAACCGGCGTCCATGTACGCTGTTTCGTTCCGAAAGTTGTAGAGTGTTCCTGCACATAATGAAGGTGGTCTGTCGGAATCAGGGGCGGTTATGGGGAAATTTGATGGGTGGAATGGGGAGGTCAGGAATGAATGGCAGGTTCGAAGACGGACCCGTCCTACGGACCAAAATGTGAGTTATGATAAATAATAACGTCTCTTATCAATCGTGTGCAATATGAGAAATGAGAGATCTTTGCTCAGTTCCGATTTGCGCCCACCCTGCTGCCAAGCAGATGAGTCGCCCTGGATACCCTTGGCCACTGGATTACATCCTCCCGGAAAACAATTGCCAGCTCATCTGACAAACCGGTATAATTAGCTGGAAGTGAACCGATTAGCCTGCCGGTGGCGGCACCGGTTGTTTTCTATGAGTTTTGAAGGATTTATAGCCAGAAGGTACTTTACCTCCGGGAGATACTTCATTTCGGTATCAACCTGGATCACGATAGCCGGTGTGACACTGGGTGTGGCGGTGGTCTGCTTTGTCATGTCGATGCACAACGGTTTCGAATCGGAGATTCGCACCCGTCTGCTGGGAACGACATCGCACATCTCAATATTCCCGGCCGGTACGGAACTGATTCACAACTACCAGGCCCTGGTGGAGCAGGTCGAATCAATTGATGGCGTGGTGGCCGCCTCGCCGTTCATTTACGCCAAGGCGGCTATTCAGTCGGAAAACTCCGGAGACGGGATTGTCGTGCGGGGTATTGTGCCCGATCAGGAGGCACGAACGGCCAATATCCAGAAGGACATCCAGTTCGGGGAGTACACTTTCGAGTCTCAGGTGATCGACGATGATACGCTGACCGGAATCATACTCGGCCGGGGCTTAGCAAGCCGGCTCAGCGTGCTGGCCGGCGGGACGGTGGTCTTGTATTCCATGTCCGGAGAGGACCTGAGGCGAAACGTTCGTCCTCGAGTGAAAAAGTTCTACGTGTCCGGCATTTTTGAGACTGGCATGTACGAATTCGATGGCCAGCAGGCATATATCTCTCTTGAAGATGCACAGGATCTGTTTCGGGTCGGTGATGCTGTTACAGGGGTTCACCTGCGCCTGACGGACATCTACGATGCAGAGGAGATCTCGCCGGTGATTGATTCTCACCTGGCTTATCGATATCAGATAACTCCGTGGAATCAGCTTCACCGTAACCTGTTCTCCTGGATTGCGTTCGAGAAGAAAATATTGTTTCTGGGTTTTATCCTCATAGTGATTGTGGCAGCCTTTTCGATTATCTCCACGCTGGTAATGATGACCATGGAAAAGCGGGCCGAAATCGGGATTCTCAAGACAATCGGCAGTACGCCGGGGTCGATCCGCAGGATCTTCGTGCGGAAGGGGATTTTGATCGGCACTCTGGGCCTGGTCGGGGGCTGGTTAATCGCCCTGGGCGCCGCGTATATCCAGAACCGGTTTCAGCTTATATCACTGCCCCCGGACATATATTTCATTTCTTACCTGCCGATCGAGACACATTTAGTGGATTTTTTACTGGCCGGCGCGATCACGGTTTTGATCTGTTTTTTGGCCGCTCTGTATCCAGCAAATCAGGCCGCCCGTGTTTCGGTTATAGACGTTTTGAGGCAGTAGTAATGTTTGGCTGTGTTAGCTAAAAGTTTGGCGAAATCTGGCGAAAATCAGTAGTATAGAGCGTCGTATGGGAAACGAAAGGGATCCAGACATGGAAGCCGGCGAGCCAATTCTCTCGGCCCGCGAGATACACCGAGGTTTTGAGACTGCTGATGGGTATCTACCTGTGCTCAAAGGGGTTACACTGGAACTACGGAGGGGGGAGATGTCTTCGGTGACGGGAGCCTCGGGCGTGGGTAAATCGACGTTGCTTCACATTCTGGGCGGCTTGGATCGGCCTACCAGCGGCGAAGTCAAGGTCGGCGCGATCTCCTTCACTGACAAATCGGAGGAGGCACTGGCTAAGTTTCGCAACGCGAATCTCGGTTTTGTGTTTCAGCATCACTACTTGCTGGATGATTTCAGCGCTCTGGAGAACGTGATGATTCCCATGATTCTTGGTGGCGTATCTCACGCCGGGGCGACCGAGAAAGCGGAACACCTGCTCGAAGATGTTGGTTTAATAGATAGAAGGTCGCATCGACCGCGGGAACTTTCCGGCGGCGAACAGCAACGCGCGGCGGTGGCCCGGGCTCTGGCGAATGAGCCGGAGATAGTGCTGGCTGACGAACCCTCTGGAAACCTTGATACCGGCACGGGACGCAAGCTTCACGATCTTCTGCGCCGATTGAACGAGGAGAGGTCGATCAGTTTTCTGATCGCCACCCACAATCGGGAACTGGCCGAAGGTTGCCATCGCGAGTTCATTATGCAGGATGGCCAAGTGGCTGTCAGTAAGGATGCGCAGTAGTTATGAAGACGGTTTGTCAAGACTGCAACACGAGGGAAGCGACGGTCCATCTGACTCAGATAGTCAACAATGAAAAGCTGGCCCTGTCGCTGTGCAAGGAGTGTGCCGCTGCCAGAGGATTTCACTCGCCGCTGGACAATGTCCCGTTTCCTCTGGCCGATATACTATCCGGCCTGGCTAAGAATGTGGAGCGATCCCAACGCCACAAACCGGCTGAGGACTTATTGTGCAGTTCGTGCGGGTTGAGTTTTGACGAATTCACCCGGCAGGGAAGATTCGGTTGCGGCGACTGCTATACGAGTTTTCGGCCGAGGCTTGAATCGATTATGCGCAAAATCCATGGAGCCTCTTTGCACCGCGGCAAGAACCCTGAGCCTGTGTCACAGACCTCAGGTGACGAGGCATCGCTGCCGATCAAAGAGGAGGAACGCCTGGCCCAGGAGCTGGCCAAGGCGATCGAGGCTGAGGACTTCGAGCGAGCCGCCGAACTGCGGGACCGACTGAAAGAACTGCAGCAGACGGTGTCAACGGACTAACCCTGTGTAGCTAAGGAACCTTGTTATTATGTTTGAAGAGATGGCCAAATCGCCGGCCGCCTGGCTTTCGGGAAGTGGTGATGAAGCATCAGTGGTTCTGTCCACAAGGGTACGTCTGGCTCGCAACGTGGCTGGCTGCCGATATCCGACATCAGCCGACAGTGACACCAAGAAGAGAGTGGTGGGTTATTTTGACTCTACCCTCACACGTTCAGAACTGTTGACGGGCGGCCAGTACCTGAAGGCCTCTGACCTTAACGATCTGGACCGCGGTTTTCTCGTAGAACGTCACCTAATTTCACCGACGTTCCTTAACGGTGATGCGTCGAAAGCGTTGCTCATTGGAGAGCAGGAGCGGGTGTCGGTGATGGTCAACGAGGAGGACCATCTTCGTATCCAGGCGCTGTCGGCCGGGCTAGATACAGACGGTTCGTATGACCTGGCAACAAAGTACGAATCGGAGATCGGGAAACATATTGAGTTCGATTATGATCATGATTTCGGGTTCCTTACTGCCTGTCCGACAAATGCCGGAACCGGCATGCGGGCCTCGGTGTTGATTCACCTGCCGGGACTGGTGCTGACACGGGAGATCGATAAAACCATCTCTCGCATCACGAGGAGCGGGCTGGTGGTAAGAGGTTTCTATGGCGAGGGATCCGATGTGTTGGGGAACCTGTTCCAGATATCGAATCAAAATACGCTGGGTGTTGCCGAAAAGGAGATTCTCGGTCACATAACCCGGGTGACATCGGAGATCGTCGAGGAGGAGGCAGCCGCGCGCCAGACCCTGGTGGTTGAGGCTCAGGATATGATCGAGGACAAGATATGGCGAGCCTATGGTATTCTGAGACATGCCCGGGTGTTGAGTTCAGATGAAGTTATGAATCTTCTTTCAGCAGTACGACTGGGTCAGGGGATGAAAGTAATCGACTTTCTTGATGTCCCGCTGATAAACGAGATTCTCCTGCTGTCCCAGCCGGCCCACCTGCAGAAGTATTACGATCGAGAGATGGATCACACCAGGAGAGATTTCGTCCGAGCTCAAATGGTTCGTGAAAAGCTGCGGGAAACGAGGGTTTAGAGAGCAGGAAAGTTTGGCGGTTGCATAAACGCGAACGTGAAGTATATTTCATATAGGGAAAGGGTGACTGGAGATGAATGAGATGTTTACAGAAGCTGCTCGCAAGGCTATTGAGCATGCGCGCGAAGAAGCTTCCCGACTGCGTCATGACTACATAGGTACCGAACATCTCCTGCTGGGTCTCATTCGATTGGCAGAAGGCCGGGCGGTCGAGGTCATCTCCAACCTTGGTCTGGAGTTAGACGACCTCCGGGCTTCGATAGAAGAGGTGGTCCAGCCTTCCGGCGGCACCATGACCATGGGGCAATTGCCGCTCACGGCTCGGGCAAAAAAGACACTGGAAGCATCGGGACAGGAAGCTCGAGCCCTGAAGTCCAAGGATATAGACACCGAACATCTTCTGCTGGCTCTCCTCAAGGACGAGGAAGGCGTTGCCGCCCAGGTTCTTTCCACCTATGAAATTGACTACAAGGAAGCTTACGAAGAGTTGAAGAATGTCCAGAACGGTAAGCCATCTTCGTTCAAGAAAAAGCGGAAGAAGTCCAAGACTCCGGCCCTGGATCATTTCGGACGGGACCTTACCGAACTGGCCAGACGCGCCAAGCTGGACCCGATTATCGGTCGAGAGAATGAGATCGAGCGGGTTTGCCAGGTGCTGTCGCGACGCAAAAAGAACAACCCGGTTCTGATCGGCGAGCCCGGCGTGGGCAAAACGGCCATAGCGGAGGGGCTGGCCCAGCGAATTGTAGACGGTAACGTGCCCCAGACGCTGGAGAACAAGCGAGTGGTGACCTTGGATATGGCGTCACTTGTCGCCGGAACCAAGTACCGGGGTCAGTTTGAAGAAAGACTCAAGGCGGTCATGACCGAGATCATCAACGCCGATGATGTCATCATTTTCATAGACGAATTACACACGATAGTGGGAGCTGGTGGAGCGGAAGGCTCTCTTGATGCCTCTAACATATTTAAGCCATCGCTTTCACGCGGGGAATTGCGGTGTATCGGGGCTACGACTCTCAATGAGTATCGGAAATACATTGAGAAGGACGGCGCCCTGGAACGTCGATTCCAGACCGTTATGGTGGAGCCACCTACCGAGGCGGACACGATAGCGATTCTGCGCGGCCTGTGCACCAAGTATGAAGAGCACCATCAGCTTCATATTGCGGACGATGCGCTGATTGCGGCGGTCAAGTTGTCCAACCGCTATATAAGCGGGAAATACCAGCCGGATAAGGCTATCGATCTGATTGATGAGGCCGGGTCGCGGGCTCATCTGTCGACATACACGCGACCGGATGAATTCGGCGAGCTTGAGTTGAGAGTAACGGAACTTCAAGCCCGCAAGGAGGAGGCAGTCAAGAATCAGGCTTTCGAAACGGCTGCCCAGCTTCGCGACGAAATCAAGGCGGAGAAAGAAAAGCTCGCCAGCCTCACCAAGGACTGGGAGGACCAGCGAGAGAAAGAGAAGATAACCCTTACGGCGGACGATGTTGCCTTCGTGCTGGCCAAGATAACAGGCATTCCTCTGTTTCGTCTGGAGGAGCAGGAATCTCAACGACTCTTGCGCATGGAGGATGAGCTCAAAAAGGAGATTGTGGGCCAGGACGAACCAATTGCCAAGCTGGCCAGGTCGATTCGCAGAGCGAGAGCCGGGCTGGGTGATCCGCGCCGTCCGATCGGCGTGTTTGTCTTCCTGGGTCCCACGGGTGTGGGCAAGACTGAGCTGGCCCGCAAGCTGGCCAGTTTCCTTTTCGAGGATGAAGAGTCGCTGGTGCGTATCGACATGTCGGAGTACATGGAAAAGTTCGCCGTCTCGCGACTGATCGGCGCTCCCCCCGGTTATGTCGGATACGAGGAGGGCGGCCAGCTCACCGAGAAGGTCCGTCGCAAGCCATACTCGGTGGTACTGCTGGATGAGATCGAGAAGGCGCATCCGGATGTGTTCAATATCCTGCTGCAGCTCTTCGATGACGGTACCCTGACCGACTCGTTCGGTCGCAAAGTCGACTTCAAGAACACGATTGTAATTATGACATCGAACATCGGGACGAAGCAGTTGCGTGACGGCAAGACGGTGGGATTTGACGCTGAAGCCGTCGATCTGTCGTTCGAAGGCATGAAGAAGAAGCTTATGGATGAGTTGAAAAAGGTATTCAATCCGGAACTGCTCAACCGTATCGACGATACCATTACCTTCCACCACCTCGAACTGGATCATATCAAGCAGATTGTAGAAATCCTGGTTGTTGATACGGCCAAGCAACTGGCTGAAAAAGGTATCAGTTTCTCGCTGAGTGCAGAAGCCAGGGACTTCCTGGCCGACAAGGGGTATGACCCTGCATATGGTGCCCGTCCGCTCAAGAGAGCCATGCAGACCTACCTCGAGGACCCGCTGGCCGAGGAGATTTTGCGTGGCCAGTATGCCGGCGATTGCGAGCTGGTGGTAGGCGCCACGGAGGAAAAGCTGACCTTTGATTTCAACCCGTCGTCGCATGAGGCGGAAAGGGTCACCTGAGCCGCGTCTCCGGTTGAAGATATCTGAGCAAACCGGTCCACCCCATCAGGGGGGCCGGTCTTTAGCAGGGTAAGGCAATGCGCGACAAGGCATTAGAAAACTCCTTGCTTCGCATGAAGATTTGCTTATATTGTTTGGCTGTGGTTGGCCCCCCGAAGCGGCCAGCCGAGTGATAGTAAAGAAACGACGGACTCTGTTCGATAGAGGTCTAATATGGCACATAAGAAAGGCGTTGGTTCTTCAAAGAACGGCCGCGATTCCAACGGCCAGCGTCGCGGAGCAAAAGCATATGGCGGCCAGACCGTGACGGCCGGTTCGATTATTGTCCGACAACTGGGTACGCCGATCAGGGCAGGACTCAACGTCGGCATGGGCTCGGATTACACCCTGTTTGCCAAGATTGACGGTATCGTAAAGTTCGAACGGACAGGACGCAGCGGCAAACGGGTATCAGTATATCCTCTGGAGGCGGCCACGGCCTGAATCCCCGCATGCTGAGAAGAAATTGCGGCGCCGTCGGGTTCGACCGGCGGCGCTTTTTATTTTGGTGCCGGTGGGCACCGGAGCGTATTTCCCGGGTAGAACAGGAAAGCAGAAGGGGAGGATTCCTATGCGCTCGCGAACGAACACAACACTCGGCCTCATGGCCGGCTTGTTCCTAGCCGCAACAGTGTCCGGATCATCCGAGGGGACGATAGCGGATTCCATCTTTGCAACAGACTCGCTTTCGGACAGCGTAGCAGTCGCGGCCGGGCAGAGTTCCTCGGATCCCGATCTCTATCCGCTGACACCCGAACGATACGAAAAGCTTGCCAGCTATTCGAGGCTGACGAATATCTGGCGCTTTGTGGAGTTTTTCGTGGGTATCGCGACACTGGCTATCATCTTATTCAGTGGTCTGTCAGCCCGGTTTCGCAATTGGGCGTCAAAATTGAAATACAAGTTCTTTGTTGTCTGGGGCGTTCTGGCGCTCGTCCTGATTGCCGACTATTTGCTGAATCTGCCGCTGAGTATCTACCGCAGTTACATCGTGGAACTGAACTACGAGTTTATGAATCAGACCTTCATGCAATGGTGGGGTGAAGACCTGCTGGCGCTGTTCCTGGGCGTCCTTATCGGCATAATCCCCGCATGGTTTTTCTATTGGCTGGTCAACCAGTCACGCAAGTGGTGGTTTTGGTTTTCCATGGGCGCCATTCCGTTCTTGATATTCTTCATTGTCATCGCGCCCGTCATTATCATGCCGCTGTTCAACGAGTATGTTCCGCTCGAAGACAAGCAACTTGAATCAAAACTCCTCTCCCTGGCCGACAGAGTGGGCATCGACCAGCCGGATGTTTTTCAGGTAGATGCCTCGAAGCAGACCACCAAGGTCAACGCCATGGTCACGGGGTTGCTGGGTAGCAAACGGATCGTTCTTTACGACAACCTGATCGCCAAATTCACCCATGACGAGATTCTATATGTTATGGGGCACGAGATGGGGCATTATGTTCTTAACCATATGTGGCAGGGTCTCGGAGCCGCCGTCCTCTTTCTGATGTTGACATTGTGGATTACCAGCAGGACAATCCATGTCATCATCAACCGCTTCAAATCGAGATTCAGATTTGACCGGCTTGGGGATTACGCTTCCCTGCCGCTGGTTCTGATTTTCGTATCTGTCATCATGTTTGTGGGCCAGCCGATCACGAACGGCTTTTCACGGTGGATGGAGGTCAAAGCGGATGCCTACGGCATGGACATCACAGATGTATCGGGAGAGGTTGCCGCCACCGCTTTTGACAAACTGTCGGCTTACAATTTGTCCGATCCTGATCCGCACCCTGTAGCTGAATTCTGGTTCTATGACCACCCGGCGCTGAAAAAACGGATGGCTTTTGTTCGGAATTACGAACGGTAGAGCGACCCATGAGGTCAAGCCCCCTGCGGTTTGACAATCGCATGTTAAAAACCAGGGCGCGTAAACAGCCAGGCCTGTTCTATTCCAGGATAGAGAAGGGGGCTGGTATGGCGGGTAAACGTATATGTTCTCCGACTACAGGCAACCCGAAGGGTACGTACTCGCCATCTCCGTACTGAAGCCAGAGCAGCGAAGGGTCCTCCAAAGGAATGGCAAATTGGAAACGAACCTCGGCCGGTCTCCCGTCGTCGGTAAGCGCAAGAACTTCAACAGTCATGTCGGTCAACTCCACCGTTTCACCCACCGCCATAGGCGAGGAACTGGAACGGGCCAGCCCATCCAGCGGTTCCGAGAGGAATCCTTCATCGGGCTTCAAGACCAGTGTGCGTTCGTCCGTCCGGTGGATGTTCACAGCCGAGAGGCCGGACGACAAAACCCTCAGTCGGTGCGGAACCGGTTGACCACTCGTGCGGCGCATGATCCAATAGTAGGACGCAATCCAACTGCTGGGAACATTCGGAATGATCAGGTCCTGATGCTCTACCGACGGATCAAACTCATTTCTGATCAATTGGCGGTTTAGAAGGTCTTCAGACCCCAGAGGAAATCGTGCGCGGACGGGCAGCGCGACAAGCGGGACCACCAGGTGAATCAGGGTCATGAGGACAAGTGCAGTGCGGGCCCAGGCAAGCCACACCCCGCCACGCGGCTGAGTCGAGACACCCGAGGTAAGCATATAGTAGAACCGAGCCAGCAGGCCCATGGCTCCAAGACCGACGAAGAAGAGCAGCCGGTCAGAGGAGACTGTGGCAGCCGCCGGAAGCAACGACAGAAGCATTCCCAGGCCCCAGAAGCGAGCCACGCGATCTCGGCGAAGACACGGCATCAGGAGGGTTGCCAGAATAACGACAACAACAACGGCCATACACAGCATTATCCACATGGCCTCGTTTTTCAGAAACATAAAGCTTTCGGATGGAATCCCAGTCCACTGGCCGAACAGGAGGATAGGAGACCTGATGAACAACAGGCCGATGTAACGAACCGGTTCAACCAGCGGGTCAGCATAGAAGTCCGTCCCTGCAGCGCCATAACCGAGTTGAGCCCACACCACGCGCCACGTCAATGCGATCACAGTGTACGGGATAAGCGACAGAAGGCGATTGGTGCGAGAATCCCTGTCCACAAACACGGCGTAGGAAAGCAAATAAGCGCCGGTCGCAATCGCTGATTCTTTTGCCAGCAGGCTCGCCAGGAACACCAGCGGGGCCAGGAAGGCCCCGACCCGCCAGCCATCGCGCCGCCAGCGATCGTGGGCTACCAGTGAGATAACGCCAAGCAGGGTAGCTATAAGTGTATTGCGATTGGCCACCCAGCCTATGGCTGTCCCGTGGGCGTCGTCGATGGCATACAACAATGCCGCCAACCCGGCAACCCATACCAGTCCCATAATTCGCCTGTAAAACAAGCCCACGACCAGCACCAGCGCCCCGAACCACAATATGCTCTGGAGATGCATCAGGACAGCTGACGACGGCCAGAGTTGGTAATCAAGCCAGTGGGTCAGAACTGTCAGGGGCCGCCAGAAACCAATCTTGAATTCGGATGACGTCCACCACGGGCAGACTCCGACGTCCATCCATTCTCGAGTCTGCTCGGGATCACCCTCAATGAAGCGAAAGACGTCCAGCGACACACCCTCACGGCCTTCAAAATGACGGGCCTCCAGAAAATAGCGCTGGATATAGTCATCGAGATACCAGCCGGCGCCAAGGGCGGGAAGGACGAGAATCAACGCCAGCGTCACGGTGAAGTACGGCATCCACCTGCTGCCGAGCTTTGCCTGTATCCACGGTAGCAGTCGTCTGTTGATTTCCATGCGTTCGTATTCCTTCGCGGCGTCGTCTAATCTACAGTGTGAGCGGTACCTCAACAAAGATATAACCGCGGCTATCTACAGCAAACTGAGCTTTCTGGTTGATTCCTCGAATTGACATCCTTCTGCTCAGTTAAGGAGATAGGTCATGTGGGCTATATAAAGCCACGAAATGAAAGCCCACATTATCCAGCCGGCGGTAAGAACGACCATTACAGCATGGAGTTTTCGTCTGGCCTTATCTACACGGAGCCCATACATATTAACCGCCAGGAAATACAGGGCAAATATGATTCCCACCGTCATGGCGGCGAGGATTTCAAGATAAAGCACGTACTTTGGCGGAAACATGAAGATGGGATA
>CP070824.1:2735667-2754015 GCA_020344395.1 Candidatus Zixiibacteriota bacterium
AACGACTCGGCCCTCGTAGCCGGCGCCGCCGAATGGCACGACGGTTACCTCGGAATCGCGGTGGGCTACCCCAACGGGAGCGTGCAGGTTTTCCACGGACTTGAGCCAGGCTGCATGGGGTCGACCGGTTCTCAGGTGATCTTTGACGGTCCCGGACTATGCGGGATGGCGCATCGAGATGTAAACAACGACGGTGCCACGGATATCGTGCTGGTAAACCAGCCTATGGGCTACCTGGCCGTGTATCTGTCCGACGGTGTGGGTGGGTTCCCGCCGACCGGCCCCGGCGGTGGTGAGGTCTACGTTGACTGCAATCCGGTTAACGCGGGTCTGTGTGACTTCAACAAGGATGGCAATGAGGATATCTGGCTGGTTGGAACCAATCCGGCCATAGTGAAAGTAATGCTCGGTGATGGCCTGCTCAACTTTGAGCCGTTTGGCTGGTCGTCGGCGCTTCCGGCCGATCCGATCATGGCCGCCGTGGGGGATCTGGACAGCGACGGGTTTGAGGACCTTGCTGTTATCGTCGATGATGGAATACGCCTGTACGCAGGGGCCGGTGACGGAACATTCGCAGAGGGCACGATCCTCGCCAGCGGTCACGGAGGCCGGCATATCCTGATGGCCGACTTTGATAAGAACGGCTACAAGGATATTGGTGTCATGTCCTCCGACGGCAGCGGGAATTACGCCCTGTTCTTGAACGACGGCGCCAGTTTCAGCCTGGAGCTTTACCCGACCGGTCAGCCGGATGCTTGCAAAGCGCTGGCGCAGGATTTCATCGGCAACGGTTATCCGGACCTGGTGCTGACTATTCCCGATTCCAACAAGGCAATCGTGCTGCCGGGGATGTCTCTAAACGGTGGATCGGGCCCGAAGCTGGGTCTTCCGTGGTCGGAGACAGTTGGCACTAATCCGGTTGAGATTATTGTCAGCGATTTCAACCTCGACAGCAAGCCTGACCTCTGGGTGCTGGCAGAGGGAGACAATCAGGCCCTCACCTTCACAGGGCAGCCTGATCCTGAAGTCGATAACGCCATCACGGTGATCTCACCCAACGGAGGCGAAACCCTGTACGGCGACAGCCTGGTGACCATCACGTGGACTAAAGATATTGGTGTCGGGGCCGTGGACATTCAGATTTCACGGGACGGCGGCGGATCATGGGAGACGATAGCTTACGGTCTTGGCGGAACCAGCTATGTCTGGCAGGTCCAGGGACCATCCTCCAGCGACGCCTATGTCCGTGTGCGCGAGTCGAGCGTGTTTACGAATAACGATGTCAGCGACGCATCCTTTGTCATCGAAGTCGGTTGCTGCATAGGCACGCGTGGTAACTTCCAGTCGGTAGGGGAATGCGACGACGCCGAACAGGTCGTTGACATCAGCGACCTTACCAGCATGATCGACTACCTCTTCATAAACTATACACGTATCTGCTGTGAAGAGGAAGGTGATATAGCACCGGCGATTGATGGTGGCATACCGGATGAGGTCATCGATATGTCAGACCTGACGGCGATGATAGACGTGCTGTTCATAACTTACCCTGCCCTGCCGCCATGTAACTAGGCAGTAGTCTCGGCAGTTCAATATTGCTGGCAGGAGCGCAGGGCTCCTGCCGTGAAGGCTTGTCTTATGTGAACCAGTGGCGCGATCGACCATTATCAGGTCTCACTCCGCGTGGAACAGCATTGAGGCAGGCACTGTCTGTTTGGACAGTGACGGTCCGGCCACCGACATACCGAGAGCCTGATCACCCTTACATTGGAACATATTCAACCTGATCGGATGATAGCCTGCCTCAAGACCGACCAGTGCGGTCATCTCGTGATCGCCGTGCAATCCGTCGTTGTCGATTAACAGCGAATCATGGAGATACAGGCGGCTGCCATCATCAGAGTTGATGGATAAGGCGTACACGCCATCCTGTTGGATGTTCACATACCCGGTGAACACCAGACCGAAATCCTCTTCAGTCGCCCGTTCCGGAATAGCAACTGTATCGGCTATAAAGGTACTGACAACAGCGACAGTGTCGAAGTCCGGCAACAGCGACCACTCACCTTCGTAATACTTACAGTGCAGACCCGGAGCAACCGCATCCGCCAGCACAGGCATCTCCAGGGTCAGCTTTGTGACTGTTTTGGAGGCAATATGGGCACTTTCGGTACCCTCCTTGAAGCCTCGCGCTTTTATTGTCGTTGTCTGTGCCACTGAAACCGGTTCGGTGTAAAGCAGTGAGGACGTGGTCGGCTCGGTTCCATCAAGCGTGTAATAAATGGCCGTCCCGACTACCGGGCTGCTCATGCGGAAGGTAGCCTGACCGGCAAAAGCAGAACTGTCTGCGGTAACCCTGACCAGAGTGCTGCGTGTGGCGTCATACAACGGCCACGAAGTCTGAACACCGGTATATGGCTGGTCAGCGGCAGTGGCCGCCATCACCCTGATCCCGCTGTTGTCCGGCAACGTGATGCTTTCTGCGTTTTCAGGTAGCTCAAGGGAGACCAGAAACAGGTATGTAAACTTGTAAGTGTCGTTTTCGCAGTCAGCCGTATGACGATGTGAACCGTACCAGGCGACCGGCATCCGATTGATATAAGCGGGTGCAATCTCTGAGGGTTCCTCCATCATCGTACCCGCCACCATGCGGTTGTTCCACTGGCCGATTGGATCGGCATAATCCTGAAGGGAAACTGTGTACACCTGCTCGTCAACGGAGAACTGCGTGATCGCAGGTCCGTTCACGGCAGCGGCGAGCAGGAACAACCTGTCAAACGGCCCTTCAGGCAGCAGGATTGTCTGTCCATCACAGGATACAGCATTCAACGCACCCTGATCAGTCGGACCCAGGTCGAAGGGGATGCCGCGATAGATCAGGTTGTCCGGCAGCAATTCACCGACCAGGGAGTTGCCCTGTCCATCAAAATCTCCGTCGCACCGATCAGTGTCAAGGCTGACGCCGTCGAGGTTGTATGGAAGGTCGACTTTGGCGAATGCAGGTCTTGGTACCGGCGTTGGAAGCGGCGCCTCAAGTGTCACTGCAAACGCTTTGGGCTGGTAAGACGTCAGTGAAAAGATCAGCCTGCCGTTGCTTATCTGCGCCGGCCCCATGTCATCTTCCGCACCACTCACCTCGCGGGCCGTCAGGACCGGTCTGTCAAACTCAATGACCACTTCGTTTTGCGAACGGCCGGTCAGCTCACGGACCCTCAAGACTATTTCATCACTCTCCTCGGCCAGCTTGACGGCGTTAACCATGACCGCAGAATTCGGCGTCACATCGACCAGTGAATACCGTTTGCCAAGTGCTCCCTCGTGCGGCTCCGCTTGAAAAACGCGAAGCGGATGGTTCAATCTAGCCGCCTCCCAGGCAACATTCCCATCCCGCCAGTCGCCGGTGTGACCCATCACAGCGAACTGAACCGAGTGCCGTCCGTTATCCTGCGATCGCTCATCACCCACCCAGTTCCAATCCTCTTCGACTCCGGGCGTATGCACGAGAGTGAGTCGGAGCTTGTCCGGCGTGGGATGATCCCACCCGTATCGGCAGTCGTTCAGGACAGCCACGCCATACTCATTGTCAGGAGAGGTAAGATCGGCCCACTGGTGACCGGGCACTTCGTACAAGTCTTCCTGATTAAGACCGCGTTTGATGCTTCCCAAACCCAGGTCATATGAAACAGAATCTGCTGGCGTGGTTACTACGACAGAAGCCTTCAGTAGGGTTTCGCGTTCATACCAGTCAATCTCATTGTCGAACTCCACGCGATCTGAGGCTCCTCCCGCTGACAGTCGGACAACCGTTCGAATAACAGATTGCTCAGTCCGTCGCTCGATTTCGAGGGCTACACGGGTGCGTCCGTTCTCTTTGATGCTGATGACCGGTTCACCAACCCATACCTCGTTGGCAGGTGCCATAATATCGTCGTAGTCAATTTCCCAAGCAGGCCACCGCTTGGGAGTATTCGTCAAGAACTCGAAAGTTATGGGATAGGCAAGCAGTTCACGGTCCTGCTGTTTGTCATATATGGATGACACATCGCCTGCTTCATCAACCCGGACCAGGTATCGTTCATTCTCAAGGGTACGGGAAGTAACGCTAAGGTTCGTATGAAGCTCCGATGGTCCGGCTGTCGGCCACACGTCATAGACGGCATAGCCGACCGACGGCACGCTAGCCAGGAAGCAGATATGAAGACTGTCCTCCCATGATTCCAGAACGTTGGACGGTACCTCGACACCGTCCGGGTCAAACACGCGGATATTCTCCGGTGCATCCGCCAAATAGACGGTCGCTTCGACTACGTCCTCACGTTCTATTGATAATGGATTGTAGACGACCAGCGGAATTCCGTCGCATCGTGTGTCCAGAGCTGGGACGGTTGACCCAACGGCATGCTCCAGCATGGCCGCAAACCTGTTGAGCGACAGCAGTTCGTCATTCCAGGAGAATTCATACGCCTCGGGAATGCTGGTGCCGGTGAGGTCGTCATGGAACTGGTGCCACAGGAATCGTATCCATGCATCTCGTAACATCTCATTAGGGTAAGACAGCCCCCCCAGCCGGTGAGCAATAACGGAAGCCCGCTCGGTCGCGTCAGCCAGCAACTCGTTCTTGCGGTTCCATCTTTTCATGGCCGACTGCGAGGTGTAACATCCCACCCCGTGACGTGTCATAAGCAGCTCTCCCCTGTAATGCGGAAGCTGCCCTCGCTCCACAGTCGACACCAGGTCGACAAGGTCATCCGCGCCAACACTTGATACCCTGAGAGGACCATCGCTGCGTATTGACTGCTGGAGCCAGTCGACTGAAACCGAGTCCGGCCCACCGCCCGTGTCCCCCGTACCAAAGTATCTGAAAGCGGCATAAAGACCGGACGAATCTCCCTGGCGCTCGGCCGCGTTGATCCAGGCTGTGTCCCTGCTCAGATCGCTCCTGATCCTCGACACATATGCTCCCGGATTCAGCGCGGCTGCTATCGTCGAACCGTCAACACCTTCCCAGATTCCAATGTCGAACGGCACACCGACCCAGGATCCCCATGTGAGCTTCTGTGATGAGAAGCTCTCCAATCCACAGTGCGCAGCGATGGACGGCAATGCGTATCCAAATCCAAAACAATCGGGCAGGAATATATCGCGGCTGGTCTTGCCGAACTCACGCTTGAAATAGCCGTTGCCGTACAGCGTCTGTCGGACCAACGATTCAAACGAAGGGACATTTACGTCGACAGCATCGACCCAACTGCCGGTTACGCGCCAGCGCCCCGAAGCGATATACTCCTTCAAACGTTCGTATTCCTCCGGATAGTATTCCTTCAGCAACGCATACCGGAAAGCACCCTCGAAGCTGAAGACATAATCCGAAAACTGATCCATGAGGAAAGTGTTCTCGTGAAACGTGGCAGGAATGAATTCGTCAATTGTCTTAAGAATTGTCCAGCGCCACTGCGTATCCAGGTGCGCCGTCCCCACAACATACAGTTGTGACTTCGAGGTCTGCGGGTTGTCCTGAGCACCCGCCAAAGGACCTGCTGAAATCAACAACGCCAACAACAAACTGCTAAGTCGCATTGCCTTCTCCCTTGTCTGCCAGACGAACCTGAGTCCTCCGTTCGCTCTGAGCGTCCTTGTTTAACTTAGGTATCTTTGCCTTAAACCCGGTCTGTTTGAGCCGGTCAACGAGGACCGCAGCAAGAATCACCAAGCCGAGAATAACTTTTTGAGTATAGCTTTCAACGTTGGTAAGGTTCATTCCGTTCTGGATGACAGCAATTATGAAGGCACCGATTAGAGTTCCGAGAATACGTCCCTCACCACCCATCAAGCTGGTCCCCCCCACCACCACGGCGGCGATGACATACAACTCGTAGGTCAAGCCATAGGTGGGAGCACCGCTTTTCAATTGCGAGGCCATCACCACACCCCCCAGGCCGGCCAGCAGTCCACATATGGCGTAGACAGCAAACAGGACCAGGTTAACTCGGATACCTGCCAGCCGCGCCGCCTCCCGGTTGCCGCCAACCGCGTACACGTACCTGCCGAAGGTCGTTCGCGTCATAACGATATGAGCGACCGCGTACAGGACCAACATCAAGATGACGGCATTAGGCACATGCAGAACGGGATCAACACCCCGTCCGAGCCAGATGAAATTGTCAGGCAACTGATAAATGGGCCGTCCCTGCGACACTATGTAGGCCAGCCCGGCCGCGACCTGCATCATGGCAAGGGTGGCGATGAATGGCGGGATACTGAAGCGTGTAACCATCAGACCGCTGAAAGCGCCTATGGTACCGCACAATAGAGTTCCTCCCAGCACCGCAACAATCATAGCTCCGGTGGTAGCCTGATTACCACCCATCTGCCCGACCAGCCACGCCACGACTACGGCTGATAACGCGATCAGGCTGCCTACCGACAGATCGATGCCGGCCGTGATGATGACCATGGTCATGCCGATGGCAATGATGGCAATCACCGTTATCTGATTCGCCACATTCTTGAGATTTTCCGCCAGCAGAAACGTCGGCCACCGATACGAGGGCGGCTCCCTGACCTCAATCGCACTCAACCCGGCCATTTGTGATCTGATTGATTCGACGACAGGAAAGCACGCGTGTGAAGTTATAATGAGGTCCGACTGTCGGCCCGCTGCGGCAAGGCCCTCGAGCCATGTACGAATCTCCTCCGGCGTACCGGACATTGGTTTTTCAACATCACAACCAGCGGCCAGGAGTCGCATGTAGACAGCGTGTCCAAACACAGAATCCTCGGTGCTGGCCTGTATCACTATAAGAACTTCACGTGCGGCCATTGATGACAGGTCGGTCTCCTCGAACAAAGAGCGAGCCGCACTGACACCGGTTGGATGTCTTTCGGAAACGGTGAGGATCGAGAACAACAGGCATAACAATATAAGAACCACGGCCATGCCGTAATCAGACAGCAGACGACGCAAGCCTGAAGAGCGCGTCTGACTGTTTACGTGATTTGTCGTCATACGGCCATCGCCATAATTTCTGCCTGCGTCGCACGCGGTACGTTTGTGATCTCACCGGATAGCTGTCCCTTACGCATCACCAGGATCCTGTCACAAATACCGAGCAGTTCAGGGAGTTCAGATGAAATTACGATTACCACCTTCCCCTGTGTCACCAGTCGGCCGATGAGAAGATACATCTCATACTTGGCCCCAACGTCGATCCCGCGAGTCGGCTCATCGAACAGTATGATGCGCGAGTTGGTCTCCAGCCAGCGTGCGACGAGCAGCTTTTGCTGATTGCCGCCCGAGAGTTCCTCTACAGGCTGATCAGGACCCGAGAGCCGGATACCCAGGTCCCTGACTCGACCGGCGAACCTGTTGAGTTCGAGATGTCGGTCTATCCAGGTCAGACGTGACCAGGACTTCAGGCTGGGCAGGGCAAAGTTGTCCCTCGCCGACGCCTTTAGCATGAGCCCGTGCGCTTTCCGATCTTCAGTCAACAAGCAGATACCGGAGCGAATCGCGTCCCGCGGGGTGTCAATTTTCACTCGTTGTCCGTCAACCAGCACTTCCCCGGATGTTTTTCGAAGAGCACCGAAAATCAGTTGTGCCAGTTCAGTGCGACCCGCCCCCATCAGGCCGGCGATGCCGAGTATCTCTCCCTGCCTGGCATAGAACGAAACATCCTCAACGGAACCACCTGAAAGAAGGCGCACTTCAAAACGGACATCTCCTGCCGGCACTTTTTCCTTGGGATATTCCTGTTCGATTGGCCGGCCAACCATCTGCTCTATCAATACGTTGCGACTGAACTCGTCGACCTTTCGTGAAGTCAGGGTCACACCGTCCCGAATCACCGTTATTCGATGAGCCATCGAAAGAACTTCATCCAGACGATGACTGATGAATATGATTCCTATGCCGTCGGCAGCCAGTTCCCTCAAAACGCCGAACAGATGACCTACTTCCCTGGGGGCCAGAGCGGCGGTGGGTTCATCCATCACCAGCACTCGGGCATCGCGCGCCAAGGCACGCGCGATCTCGACCAACTGCTGATGGGCCACGCTCAGTTCAGCCACCCGGGCATCAGGGTCTATAGCCACACCCAAACGCCCGAGTAGTCTTCCGGTCAGAGCCCGCTCTCGCGAATGGTCTAGCAGTCCTCTGGACGTTTCCTCGTGCCCGAGAAAGATGTTCGCCGAAACCGTCAGGGCAGGAACCAGCGTAAACTCCTGATAGATCGCGGCGATGCCGGCACGCTGTGCATCGGTGGGCTGACGAAACGAAACTGGCCGACCCGACAATGTGATCTCACCTTTATCGGCTTCATACACCCCGGTGAGGATTTTGATCAGGGTACTCTTGCCGGCACCATTCTCCCCTACCAGAGCATGTAGCTCTCCGGCCTGCAGATCAAACGACGCGCCATCGACAGCGCGCACTCCAGGGAATGACTTGCAGACGCCGCGCATCTCCACGAGCATCATTCTATCCGATTCTGAACTTACGGAATCACGCTGTCCTTGCATGCCACTGATAATCTATATAGCATCCGCTTGAGAAAATAGAGCACAGGGAATAAGGATTTCAGAGGGTACCGTGCCACCGGATAGGTATGTCTTCACCGCCTGCATAGTCTGTGTTCCAATCTCCAGAGGTTGCTGTATTACATCAGCATAGATCTTGCCCGCCTTGATTGCCTCCCGTGCCTCAGGAACTGCATCGAACCCGATTATCTTTACCCTGTCGGCCTTGCCAGCTTTTTCGACCGCAGCCAGGGCGCCCAGAGCCGAGTCATCGTTTATTCCGAAGATAGCCGTCACATCCGGGTGAGCCTGCAGGATATCCTCGGTCGTTCGGAAAGCCTGGTCCTTCACCCCGCGCCCAGTGAGCTTGGTCACAATCTCAATGGATTCAAACCCAGCGATTTCCTCCTCGAATCCCTTCACGCGCTGGATCACTGACTCAACCTCCGGGTGGTCAATGATGGCGACTTTCCCGGCGTTGTTGATCGCCGCGGCGACCGCCCGGGCCGCCAGACGGCCTCCTTCGACGTTATCCGAGGCAATATGTGACACCACGCGAACACCCTCGGCAAGACAGGCGATATCAGCCGTGAAGACCGGGATGCCCGCATCGTTGGCAGCCTTAACAGCAGTGCCGATGGACCTTGAGTCACAAGGCGACAGAACAATCGCGTTGACCTTCTGCACTATGAAATCCTGAACCTGGTCCTTTTGCTTCGCAACATCGAATTCCCCGGCCGTAATGAGGAGCTTATAACCCTCAGCGTCCGCTTCCTTTGTCAGTCCGGCCTCCAGATCCTGGTAAAAGGGGTGAGTTCTGGTGAGCAATGATACACCCACTGTGATATCGGTTTCCGTTCTGTCGGCGGTCCGGCCGCATCCTGAAATTATTCCAAACGTCAGCAAGGCAACGATAACGGCCAGGATGATCTCTCTTAGGCGCATATTACCCCTCTCATTCATTTCCACTGATTTGTGATCCTGCCATCCGGGGCAGCGTGTTCGTTCCTGTCATGATCTTACGAATATAGTTATGCCACGGTGCTCAGCACACGGTTTTTTTTAACCGCATTCGATGGATCCGGCGGATTTCCGGCCCGGTCGGGTTACCGCCGTCCCGGTTGGGGCCGTCAAGGGACTGAAGGTGGAAAATGACGATATGAGATCAAGAAGCGAGTCGCTGGAGAAGCGATAGAAGTGTTTTCGGCCGGCATTCATTGTGCGGACGTCTCAGAAATCAGGGGACTCACCACGTCTGCAGCCGCAGCGGCGACCAGCCGGTGCCCCTTCACATTAAAGTGAATTGGATCTGTCTGATGTCTGTCGAACAGGTTGGCGGACCGGTCAAAGGCCGCCTGCAGGTCAATGACTGGTACTGAGTGCTGACTGGCAACGGACCTGATACACCCCTGGTACGGCTCGTGCAGATAATGAAGATTCCAGGGCCGACCCTCATAATATATCTGGGGCGAGGCCACCGGCGGAATCATCAGTACAGGTTTCGCATCATTCTCGCGCGCCAATGCAATCATGGCCTCAAGATTCTTGACAAATTCGTCCAGGGCGACCCGGCGCGGACTTGAGTGGTCGTCGGCCAGATCACCGAGCGATTCCGTCACCGGTTCGCCCACCGCGCTTGAAGCCGCCTTTCGCAGAAGCTGGTACAGTTTTAAACGAGATAGAAGATTATGCACCGATACCAACACGCGACCGGGCATCTTCTGGCGGGCATCCTCTATCCTCTTTCCGGCGGGCCAGTGATCGTTCCAGCCGAACATGATGAGCACCATGTTCGGGTCCAGGTCAAGCAGATCGCGTTTGAAATACTGCCATCCCTGATATGATGTGTATCCCGGCACACCGGCATTGAGAACCTGAACTCGGTTCTCCGGCTTTCTTATGTTCAGTATGGTTTCAAGGAGATCTACCCACGTGTACTGCTGGGGAATACCCCAGCCGAACGTGCATGAGTTACCGATCGCCACAATTCGATAATCGTCCGTGAGCGTGCTGATCTCTTTCCCCCGCATCCTGAGGGAATTAACCTGATAGCTCAGCCCACTGTACCGTCTTGAATCTATCAGTGTAGCCCGGCGGAAACGCCAGAAGAGCTGAGTGTCCATTTCGTAGACTTCCGAGAAATTGATGTCGCGATTGACCGGAAAGGATGACGATGTGTAACTGAGATCCGGATCTGCCAGTCGAAGTCCCACTTCTACAATCGAGACAAACAATACCAGTGACACCGCGGCGGCCATCAGAAGGGTGGACAAGGGATATCCTGAACCGCGGTCATCCATGTCGTCTTGTGAGGGCAACGATAACCTTTAGAACACAGAATACAAAAATGGCGCCAGTGCTGATGATTCGGTAACGACCGCCAGGAGCGACAGAAGAATCAGAAACACGAATATCGGCCCAAGCCACCAGCGCTTGGAGGTCCTTAGAAAACTGATAAGTTCTGAGATGGTGCGCAGACGTCCACGCTTTTGCTTGCTGGGTGATACCATCGCAACTCCGTCCGTTTTCGCCGGGCATGGCTCTCTCACGGGCTAGGTAAGGCCCCAACGGATGAATGTCAATAGGCAAGAGGATACGAAAAACCGGTACGATTGGAATCGCGCCTTGACCATGCGTACCGTGGAAGGAACTCAACTGGTCTGGACAGTCCTGATTCGTGCGTTATACGGAAGGTGAATCAGACAGTCCCGGCACTACAACCGGCTGCGTTTGTTACCTCCTGGACGACCCTGACCAGTTCATCTGGTTTGAACGGCTTGGCCACGATGCCATCGAAACCGGATCCCGCGAAATCAGTGAGCACCGGATTGTTGGAGTAGCCGCTGCAGACAATTGCTCTCACCTCGGGATCGATCTCCCTGATTTCCTTAATTGCCTGCTGCCCGCCCATGCGTCCCGGGACAGTGAGATCAAGAATGACGACCTCGTAGGATAGTCCCTTCTGGTCCGCAGCAAGAAATTTGTTGACCGCTTCCAGACCATCCCGAGCCCAATCCACATCGTACCCGGCCCGGGTCAGGGATTTCACCGTAACATTCCTCACCACTTCTTCATCATCCATGACGAGGACTCGGCCTGAGCCGACAACAGATGCTACAACCAGTTCCGATTCTTCGATGGGTGGCGACTCACTGGCAGGTAAATACAGAATGAAGGTGGTGCCTTCTCCCAGCTCCGATTCGCAGGATATATGCCCGCCGTGATTCCTCAGAATTGTAAATGTGCTGGCCAGACCCAGACCACTGCCCTTTCGTTTAGTGGTAAAGAACGGGTCGAAGATTTTCTGGAGGTGTTTGCCCGGAATACCGGTACCTTCGTCTGAAACCGATATCCTGAGATAGTTGCCCGGCTTAAGGGGAAGGGCAGAGGTTTCGCTCAGGACTGTATTTTCGCCGATGATTTTTATCATCCCGCCTTCCGGCATGGCCTGATCGGCATTGAGCACCAGGTTCTGCATCACCTGGCTGATCTGGCCGGCGTCAACCTCTGCCGACCAGAGTTCAGTGTCGAAAGAAAGGCAGCACTCCACGTTTGAGCCCCGCAGAGCAAACCGTGAGGACTCTTCAATGATTTCTGCAATCGACGCGGTCTTCTTGACCGGCGCCCCGCCTTTTGAGAATGTGAGTAGCTGGCGCGTCAGGTCCTGCGCCCGGACCAGCGCCCTGTCGGCATCAGAAAGGAAGACCTGGGCCTCGCTGTCAGGACCGATCTCTGACGCAGCCAATGAAACGTTGCCTCCTATCCCGGTCAACAGATTATTGAAGTCATGGGCTATGCCACCGGCAAGCACACCAATAGACTCCAGCTTCTCCGTCCGAACCATCTCTGCATCCATTTCCTTCCTCAGGGTGATATCACTAACGAAATTGAGTACGGCTGGTCGGCCTTCCCAACTGATCAAAACACCGTCAACCTCTATCCAGCGCGCGCTGCCGTCACGGTGAAGGATTCTCAGTTCTCCCGGCTCCGGGACCGGTGTCCCGGCCAGTCTCATATGATGATTGCGCAACGCCCTGTCCCTGTCGTCCGGATGAACAAACTCAACAAATGGCTTTGACAGAAGCTCCTTTGCCGAATAACCTGTGTATGTTTGAATCCTCGGGTTAACGAATCGTACCCTGTCGTCCTGGGCCACAACAATGCCTATGGTAGCGTGGTTCACCAGGCGGCGGTATTTTTCCTCGCTTTCTTTCAGTGCCTGCTCTGTTTTCTTGCGCTCGGTGATGTCACGGGCTACGCCCAGTACACCTGCCGGCTCACCCCGGTGCCGCAAAACTGTCTCACGGAACTCCCCCGTCACATACCGGCCATCTTTTGTCCGTATCCTGAGTTCATGCGCCGATGGCGATTCACCGCGCTCGATATCCTCGATGAATGCCGCGGCCGGGACCTGGTCGTCCGGATGGAGAAGCTGTTCGAACGATTTGCCCAGCCATTCGTCACGAGACCATCCCGTAATTGTCTCGAACGCGGCGTTAAGAGAGGTTATTTTGCCTTCCGGCGATATGGAGTAAATGGCATCCTGGGCCTCCTCGACCAGATGACGGTAGCGATCTTCAGAGGCTCTGAGCGCTGCCTCAACTCTGGTCCTGGCGGTTTCTTCGAACAGCTTCTGAAGCCTGGCCTTAAGCACCGGCGCGATGAAGTCGGCGATCCGCTGAAGCGCGGCCAGGTCGTTCTCAGTATAGTCCGAGTCCTTGTTTGCCACCATCAGGAGTCCGATCGATTCTGAAGAGTACAATACCGGCACCGCGGCTGCCCGTTTCATCTGAATGTGCCCGTCGGGAACTCTCAATTCCCGGTTGCAATAGCGTGGCGCCTGTTCACTGATGGCCCTTCCCCAGATCGTCCTGCCCCATGTCCCGGCTGGAAACACTATGCTCCGATCATCCATGCGGCATTGTTTCCATACCTCGTCAGTCATCGACTCACATACCAGGTTACCTTCCTCGTCGAGGTATCCAAAAACTCCGTGTTTACTTTGCAGGGCTTCAATTACTATGGCCAGCACTTCGCCATAGATGTTTTCGTGCGGGTGCATTAGAAACGCCCTGAGGATCGCATTCTGGATCGAACGCTCTTTCTCAGATGCCTGGAGTCTGTGTGCCATCGGGCTGCCCACTGAGAAGAAAATGAGGATCCCTCCGGCCAAAAGAATGAACGCCACTCCGGCAGCCACAAGGCCAGCCCGCACGAAAGGAGCCCGAATCTCCGCGAGGTCCATCTTGGCCACAGCACCGAGATCCAGAATGGCCACGGGCTCATAGGCAGCCAGAACGCGCTCTCCGCGGTAATCAAGTCCCACCATCGTACCGGATTTACCCTGTAAAGCTCTACGCATTGGTTCAGCGAAAGTCGAATTCCAGTTCACGGGCCGCGGATGATCCACATCCGAATGCCTGTGTCTTAGCATAAAGATAATCTGGTCTTGCTGACGTTTGCCCAGGGTAAGTTCACCACTTTCACCAAGACCCTTGAAACCCTCGTGGGCCTCAGTGATCTGCATCATGGTCGCACCGAACGCCCCGCCCCCAACATCATCGGTACTGTGCAGAGCATCAAACCTGGCAATTGCCTCCATAAGGCGTGCCCGGCTCTGAACGATCTCAGTCAAGCGTACCCGCTGTTGATCAAAGGCAGCCTCATACAGGATGAAGAGAACAGAGCCCGTGACAACGATTACAGCTGCTGAAAAAACGCCTGCAAGAAAGACTATTGTTGATCGCCCACTCATCGCGGTAAACATGTCAATCTCATATCCTCAGTCCCATTAGACTCGAAAGCGCGGACGTCATCCCATAACCACTGAAATGTGCTCGATCGCCGCATGCCGCACCGGCACGACTCCGGTATAGCGTGTCTATCGACTGTTTCCGTGCGAAGTTTAATGGTCACACTCACGCCGCCTGAGGACCCAGGTATGCTGGCCATCGATCCGACTACAAGCCACATCAGGGCTGAACACAAAAATCCCGTCGGAAGTGCTATGCCAGATATGATGCGTTACTATAAATATCGTGGATAAGTGATGCCCATGTAAGCGGTTGCGGGCAGCCGGTTCTCATATACGATTATCCTCGCACAAGCACGCGAGCATTCTCGGGATGCACCACAAAACGTAAACGCCGGCAGGGGATACTAAGAACCGACGACAAGTCGGAAGCCTCTTCCTCGGACACTGAGAATCTCTATTCGCTCATCTTCCTTCAGGTACTTGCGGAGTTTGGATATAAAAACGTCCATGCTGCGTCCACTGAAATAACTCTCGTCGGCCCAGACTTCACGCAGGGCCTGGTCGCGCTCAAGCGTCCGATTCATATGCCGGCACAACAGGTTCAGCAGTTCCGCTTCTCTGGATGTCAGGCGGACCTCGTGTCCCTCTCTCACCAACAACTGTCGTGTGTAATCAAATGTATAGGAGCCGATTTCGAACATGGTTGGCGGCCCGATCCGATCATCGGCCGTTCCGGCGCGCCTGAGCACCGCACTTATGCGCAGGAGCAACTCTTCAACGCTAAAGGGCTTGGTAATATAGTCATCGCAGCCGATCCGGAAGCCCTCTACCTTGTCCTCTTTGAGTGATTTAGCGGTCAAAAAGATGAGTGGGATCTCTGCGTCCCGCGCCCTCACTTCACGGGCAAAGGAAAACCCGTCTTTCTTTGGCATCATCACGTCGACCAGACAAAGGTCAAATCGGTCCCTGGAGTACGCCTCCAGCCCTTCAACACCGTTGACGCAGAGGGTTACCTCAAATCCCTGCATCTGCAGATGCTCCTGCAGCACCAGGCCTAGGTTGGCATCATCTTCCAGCAGGAGTACCCTGATAGCCTGTTTAGTCATTCCCGGATTCCCCTGATACAATGGGCAGGAGTATTTTGACCGCAGTGCCCTGGCCAGGTTCACTCTTTATGGATACAGAACCTCCGTGGGCCGTGACCATCATCCTCACATACGACAATCCCAGACCAAAGCCCTTGACATCATGGATGTTTCCCGCCGGTACCCGGAAGTACTTATCCCAGACCATACTGAGATCTCGAGCACTGATTCCCACTCCCCTGTCTGACACCGTCACGCCGATGAAGTCATTCTCATCAGCCGTTGAAACCCTTATCGCGGGGTTAGCAGGTGAATACTTGTTGGCGTTGTCCAGAAGGTTGTTTACAACATTGGTGAGATGCATGGAATCCGCACTGACTACAGTTCTTGTTGCGGTCAGCTGACATTGAATATCACCGTCCCGGCTCTCAACGTGTAATGAAATCCCCTTGACCGCCTTCTTGATAATATCGTGAATATCGACCTCTGCGAAGATCAACTCGTAATCGCCTTCCTCCAGCGCGGCCAGCTGCAGTATTTTATCGGTCTGTTTCCTCATCCGTTGTGTTTCGGAACGTATCATATCGTTGAAGCGAAGCACCCTGCCCTTGTCCGATGACACGTCAGACCGCATGATCGCCTCCGTTGACAGAGCAATGGTTGAAATGGGGGTCCTGAATTCATGGGTCATGTTATTGATGAAGTCCTTCATGTGTAAGGACAGCCGTCGCTGCCTCACTAGTGCCCGCACGGCGTACGCAAAACAGGCGATGACTACCAACATGAGTCCTGCCGCAGCCAGAAATAGTGGTCCCACCTGGCGCCACAGGTAGGCAGTGCGGCCCGGGAAAAACAGTACGAGATCATGGCGGGGCGCAAACAGATCATAGGAAAACAGGCGCGCGCGAAGGCTGGACTCTCTCAGTTGTGAGTCATAACCGCCGGTAGACGTGTACAGCAACGAGTCGTCGGCGGGCGATACTATGCCCGAAATGAAATCCAGGTGGACGCCAGCCTCAGACAGGCTGGAGGCAACCACGGAGTCGAGATTGGCCGTGTCAACGCGTGCGCTCAACGGCTTGGTCTCAGCACCCGCCAACCGGTCGAGCACCTGACGGACCACTCGCACTCGGGTACTGTCGGAACTGACCTCCTCAATTTCCACCGAGTCACCGCCCTGGACCCCGTGCACCAAATAAGATGCACTATCGGTCCTGAAACGATAGATCATCTTCTTACCCTGCATCAGACTGTCGTCAAAATCAAACCGGTGGCGTCCGGGAAGGTAGAACGAATCCAAAACTTTGGCTTGTTCCATAACTACCGGATCAAACACCTCAATGGCGATTCGTTGAGGATATTGCACATCATAGAAGAGACTGCTGTCCCCCGCTCCGACCTCCCCCTTTCCTGACCGAGCGTCAACCATGACGGCGATGGAATCTCCGCAGGCAGAATCGACACTCACGTTCACATCCCGGCCGGTCCATACCGCGCCTGTGCTATCACACGCCCCTGCATTCGAAGCGGTCAGGTAGAAGAGAATCTCGTTTGTTTCCAGCTGCTTCGAGGCGATATTCAGAGCACTCAGCACATTCCGGCGAAAGCTCTGCTCCTTAAGATCAAAGGCATACCCGAGCAGCCAGAACTGCAGAACGGTCAGACCGGCCAGCGAGACAACGACCAGAATTACAATCGCTCTGATTTTTCTGCCTGTCAAAGCCATACTTATGAATATATACGAAAAAGCTCTCAACAATCACCCAAATTAACATTTGTTAACGCAGCCTAACGATGTTTAACTGTACGAGTCGCAACCTTGCTGGTATAATTCTCCGTAAGAAAACCAGCGAAACCAACAGTTTGGTCGGAGGAAAGTGGAAAATGACTAAAACAAGACTGGCAAAAGTCGCTGCTGTTGCGATGATCGCAACAGGCCTTATTGCAGCTTCACCGGGTTACGCGCAGAAGACTATGATGTTCAAGGCCGAAGGGGATGTCTTCCTTCTCCCGGAGTTCGGGGCAGTATTGATCGTCGAAGACGACAGGCTCAAGGTAGAAATGATGGCCCCCAAGGAGCGACTGGCCAAGGATTACCAGGAAGTCGATCTGTTGCAGGGCGATTTCATCCTCATGATCAACGGCAAGAGAACCAAGACCATCGATGATTTCAGATCGGTGTACGATGATCTCAAACCCGGAGATGAAATAAAGCTCGGGATCAAACGGGACGAGAGTATGAGAATAGCCTCTTTCTCCAAAGGGGATGAGGACTCCAAACCGCAGGGGATGATGATGACTCTGCAGACAGGCGGCGAAGGTGAAGGCGGTGATGCCGGTGAAGGCCGCGTTGTCAAAAGGATGACCATCGGCGGCTCAGAGGATATGCTTCCCCTGATTGAACTCGGCATGGTCCTGGCCGCTGAAGATGACAAACTGATTGTCAAACACTTGCTGCCCAACGCCGGGGATGTCTTTGCAGATGTAAAGATTGCGGAAGGTGATGTTCTTAATACGTTTCAGGCCGAGCCGGTTAAGAGTCTGGATGAATTCAAGGCTGCCTGGGAGGAAGTCAAGATCGGTGAGACGGTCAAACTGGGTTTCTCTCGTGATAGCGAACAGTACAGTGCATCTCTTCCCAAGCCGGAGGCGGCAAAGAATATGATGATCCGAGAGAAGAAGGGCCAGTAATATGAACAGAGGCGGTCGTCTTCTTTTCGTAGCAGCAGCCCTGTTTTTGCTCGCGGTAGAGCCCTCCGGGCTGGCGCAGATAAACAACCCTTTTAACGTTCGTGACGACGAATACCGCCTGCTCGGCCTCAAGCGCGCCAAAGAGGCGTACGAGGTCGCCCGCGCTGAGTACGACCGCCAGAAGGAGTTGTTCGAAAGGAACATGATCACGGCTGCCGATCTCGATCGGGCCAGGAGTATCTTCTCGGATGCAGAGGTCAACTACCAGCAGTCCCTTCTCGCTGTTCTTTTTGAAAGACAATA
>CP070824.1:2754115-2780508 GCA_020344395.1 Candidatus Zixiibacteriota bacterium
GTGCTCGGCGATTCCTTTTCGGTACTGCACAATCCTGGCGCTAACGCGCTGCAGGAGCCCGAGTTGACGGAGTTTGCGGTGGCAGTCAAAGGCCTGCTGTTTGGTTATGCCGACGGCCCGGGCAACCACCAGCGTGTAGTCTATTCCGTATTCGCGGTGATGCTGAAGAACGCGGAAATCAAGCGGGTCCAGGGTTCCGTAGTCACTCTCCGGCCTGAACGGATCGTCGGCCAGAATATCTCCCCAGTTCAGAGGGACCAATCGTTCCGGGGCTACCTTCAGCAAGCTGGGGCAGCCCTCAAGATGTACTCTCAGTACCTTGTCATAGCTGTGATAACCTACAATAGGTTTGCCCGGCATCGGGGAACAACACCGCGCCAGCTGGTAATCCTTTTTGAGTCTGATACTGTCGACCACATGTCAATATATATAATTGCCGGCATCGCATGTAGATTAGATTTGTGTTTTGTGCTCCGGATCAATAGATTTGGCGAAACCGAGACTGCAGGAGGTATACTATCGACGCCCTGATTACATCACCATCCGGTATCCTGGCCGTGCTTGCGGCGATAACTTCGCTATTTTTCTATCTTGAAAAGAAAACGGAATGGAACCTGTTCAATTACTTTCCGCCGTTGATATTCATCTACGTGGTTCCTGTTTTGTTGTCCAACACCGGCTTCATCCCGAGCAAATCAGGGGTGTACGATTTCATGGGGGCAAACCTTCTGCCGATGTTTCTTGTGATAATGCTCCTGAATGTTGACCTGCTGGCTACAGTGCGAGTGATGGGGAAGGGGGTGTTTGTCATGTTGCTGGGAACGCTTGGCGTAGTAATTGGAGCGCCGATCGGGTATATGCTCGTCAGCCACGGTCTGGGTCCTGAGGCGTGGAAGGGTTTCGGCGCCCTGGCCGGAAGCTGGATCGGCGGGACCGGGAACATGCTGGCGGTTGGTCAAATGGTCGATCTGGATGAGAGCGCCCTCGAGTTCGGCTACGCTGTCATAGCTGATAATGCCGTTTATCTCATCTGGCTGCCCATCATGCTTGGCTCCAAGAATCTGGCCGGCTGGTTTCACAAGTTCACGAAAGTGTCGTCGAAAAGACTCGAGCGCATGGAAGAGGCCGCCCGTGAACTGGTCCGAGATAAAGGGCGTATAGAGATGCGTCACTTCCTGTATCTCGCTTTTATCGGGTTCTCGGTGACAGCCCTGGCTATATACCTATCTGGTCAGCTTGAACCAATCAAGACTGGCTCTGGGCAGGTGATTGTATCAGCAAATACCTATAAGATTCTGCTGGTCACATTGTTCGGAGTGATCCTGTCGTTTACCAGGGCGAATCGCATTCCCGGTTCACACGCTTTCTCGATGGCCCTGGTGTACCTTTTTGTCGCCCGTATGGGTGCTAAAGCCGATCTGAGCAACATGGATGAATCAGTATTCTGGTTCTTGCTTGGTGCATATGTCTGGATATTTATTCACGGCGGTGTGCTGCTTGGAGCGGCCAGGCTGTTCCGGGTTGACGTTCACACGGCCGCCATAGCATCCGCAGCCAACATAGGGGGAGCGGCTTCGGCTCCGATCGTGGCTGCTTACCACAAGCCGGCCCTGGTGCCGGTGTCGGTCCTGATGGCTTTACTCGGCTATGCCATCGGGAATCCTTCCGCGTACGTGGCGGCGCTTTTGTGTCGCTGGGTGGGCTAAGGGGGCGCAGGCGGCGGTAAGGAGAGGGCTGGGGGCGATAACCCTACTGGTCGATTTCTCCCGTCATGGGGACAAAGCGGACATCATAGAGATACTCCCGGCTGAAATCTTGACCATCCCTTGTTATCACCCACAACTTCTGACTGATATCATGGTGACTGCCGATGGGGATTACCAGGCGCCCCCCGTCAGACAATTGGTCAAGCAGGGGCTGTGGTTCTTGCGGGGCGGTGGCAGTTACGATGATGCCGTCATAAGGTGCCAGATCAGGCCAGCCCAGACTACCGTCGGCATGCTTCAGGATGATATTGTGATACCTGAGACCGGTCAGCAGTTCAGATGCCCTAGCATGGAGCTTCTCGATTATCTCGAGGCTGACCACTTCGGCTGCAATCTCAGCCAGCACGGCCGTCTGATAGCCGCATCCGGTCCCTATTTCCAGTACCCGGCTCGAAGGAGTCAGTTCGAGGTGTTCAGTCATGGAGGCAACTATGTATGGTTGCGAGATAGTCTGACCCTGACCGATGGAAAGCGGACCGTCCTGGTACGCTTGCTCTATTGATCCGGACGGGACAAATCGATGGCGCGGCACCGTTCTCATAGCATCGAGGACACACCTGTCTTGCACACCGCGGCTGACGATCTGTCTCTCGATCATGCGGTGACGTCGCTCGGCAAAGACCTCTTCGCTATTTCCCGTGAGTTTACTCATGCTGGCCATAAGATACGGGACCGGATTCCATTCGAGGCAATAAAAAAGGCCGGCGATAAACCGGCCTTCGATACCTGTATCAGTGGCTATCTTACAGGCAGCAGGGTTCGTCTCCGGCAATAAAGAGATAACCGATCAAGGCTGTGATGTCTCCTATATCGATGATTTCGTTGCAATCCACGGAGCCGGAGATATAGGGGTCCGGAGCAGGGCCATCGATGAACAGGTAGTTGATGAGATAAGTCAGGTCGCCGATATCAGGATCGGTGCCGTTTCCGTCGGCGTCACCGCAAATAAACGACTTGAAATCAAAAGAAAGAGCGTCGCTGTATGCAGTGGCGTGAGTAGCCTCGTCAAAGGCTCGCATCCGCCAGTAATATGTGCGGCCCAGCTCCAGCAGCGAGGACGGCAGGACCTTTACCGTGTCGTAGACGTAGCCCTGGTAAGTGTCGAAATCTATGAAATCCGGTCGGTTAGAAACGTGAAGATAATAGCGCTCGGGTGATTCATCCCACGGTCTCGGCTCATCGGTACCCCAGATCAGGGTCACCGAATCGGCATCGGTCAGAAAGCCGTCTTCCGGCAACAGTGGCGTCGGAATCGGGGGCGTCTCGGTGTCGATTACGAATGAAATCGGCGCCGAAAAGGAAGCAACATTGCCGGCCAGATCGAACCGCCTGACGTGCCAATACCAGCGACCGTCCGTGAGGCTGGCCGGTGCCGGCACCGAAAACCCGCTGATCGAGTCTATCGATATTAGCTCCGTTGTGAAAGTCACATCCTGAGCAATCTGAAGCAGGCCATACTCCGGGGCATCGCCGTTGGGACCCTCACCTCCGATTTCGCTGAAAGTCAGTGAGAAAGTCGTGTTGGCCTTGTAGGCGCTATCGATCGGAGATTCAGGTATCACCTCAAAAGGAGCCTTATTATCCACGACCAGTTGTCCGGGAGTCAGTTGCAGAGACGAAGAATCTGAGCCGATATACTTGCGCACCGCCCAGTAGTAAGTGTCATCAGTAAGAGAATCACCCTGTGGCATGTCAAATGATAGGTCGGTGATGCCACCGTACGTTCGGACAGGACTGGTGATTTCATAATCGGTCGCAATGTATAGTGTGTATGAATCAGCTCCTGGATCATCCCAGGAGAACGAATGAAGTCGCTGCTGCGTGTAGACAGTAGGCTCCGGCGACACAAGTGACGGCGGGAAAATTGCATTGTCGGCGATCAGGCTGAAACTACTCGTGTCGGCATAGTCTCCCTGAGTCTGAGCTATCACGGATATGACATTTTCACTCAGGTGCGGAACCTCAGCCGGTACTGATATCGTAAACGCAAAATCAGTAGAACCACCCAAAGCCAGAGATTTTGTATGCGACGGAGGGTCGAAGCTCCATCCTCTTTCGTCAGTACCGGTGATAACGACGACATCGGGCGTGTTGCCGTTATTGGTAACAGTAAGCTCGAAGGCAAAACTATCCGGAGACCCCACAGTATCTTCGGGCAAACTCGATAACGCTACCTCATATCGTGCGTTGGTCGTAACGGTCAGGTTGGCGATGTCGACGGCAGCCGTGTTGGTGAGGCTGTTGACTCGACAGGTGACCGTCGTCTGCTCGTCGACCAGGGCCTCGGCCGGCAGATCCACCGGCACCACAAAGTGAGCAGAGTCGTGGGAATTAAGGACGATGCTAGTATCAACGGTGCTTGCTAACCATAGAGCGTCATCCGTTATCTGTACGCGGAGCGAGTCGAGTGCGGCGCCGACATTCGAAACCCAGAATTCAGCACTGGCAGTAGTACCCGGATCCGCATTGAGGTCAGCACCGTCATAGGCTGCTACGGCGATCTGAGCGCCCGGCGTATGGGCCGAGTCGGGCGTGAATATCAACGAGTAAGCCTGCGGTCCCTCAGGGATGTTTGTGCCCGATACCACGGCTGTCCAAAGACCTGCGGTCGGGTTGTCTATCTCGACGGTCTCAATATTATTAAGGTGGTCCTCTCCGCGCGTGGCGTTTGTTTCCGGGCTGGCGGGGTCCAGAATCCACGGGTATGACTCAACTCCGAAAGGATCTACGAGCGTCAGATCGAGGTCATTAATCAGGTTCTGGCTGACACTGGTAATTCCACCCGGATCGTCCCAGATCAGCGTCACCTTCAGTATCGTATCCGATCCGGTGACCGTCACATCGTAAATCTGCGAGTTACCGGTGCTGATTGTGCCCTCAACAAATGATGGCTCGCCGATACCTATCTTGGTAGCAGCAACGACAGCGTCCACTCTTCCGTGACCGAATGAATAGTCGGGACCGGGACGCCCGAGATCGACTGCCGTATTTATAAGGATGCCCTTGATAGTGGATGGCAATACCGTCGTGCCTATCTCTCTGTAGAACTGTTCGTACAGCAGGGCGGACACCCCGGCCACCGCGGGCGCCGACATCGAGGTGCCACACATGTTGGTGTAACCGGTGCCCGGCTGGGTGGAAGTGGTGGTGCAGCCCGGGCCAACTACATCAGGCTTCAAACGGCCGTCGTCGGTCGGGCCCCAGGATGAGAAAGAGGTCATAGAGGAGTTATGATCCCATATGGCACCCACCGAGATGACGTTCTTCGAGCAGGCCAGCGACTTAATGGTTCCGTATTCGTAACCCAGTGATCCACACTCATCCGAGGCATGAGAGCGTGCGTTGCCGGCCGACCAGACGATAGTGATCGGGGCTCCCTGGGAGCCGCGCACGATGTTGTCGAGGAGGACATCCTTGCCGATGTAGGTTCCCAGGACGTCCTCGCAGGCTGCCACGGTGGCTGGATCACCCGTACCATAGCCCCACGAATTGGTGGATATGGACGCTCCTCGACTGTTGATAACGGTTGAATATTCGCTGGTCAATTCTGAATTGGTACCCCACCACAAGAGTGAGAGCAGTCTGGCATCGGGGGCCATGCCCCGATAGGTGCCCCCGGATTCATAGCCGCTCCCGAGCACTGTTCCAGCCACGTGAGTTGCATGGGTTGAAATGTTCGATCCATCGAGGTTGGAAACTCGGTTGTCAAAGTCAGCGTGGTATCGGTCGACCGCTCCGCCGTCCCATTCTGCAACCACGATCCCCGTCCCCAGCAAGTTGAGCGGAGGGAGTTGGGCTTCCGCGGCACGGGTATTGGCCCGAGAGCCGTTGTTGAATTCCACGGGGTCAGGCATGGCTGGCTCGATCCACATTACTGCGTCAAGCTCCGACAGTCGGTAATACATCGGTTCGTCGACAATAACCTGCAGAATGTTGATGAACTCACTACCCAGCACGTCGAGGATCTCCGCGTCGAAATCGGTCTCCAGAATGGTTGCCCACCGGGCTGCGTCTTCGTCCTTGTGAAGGATCACACTGAATTCGACACGGTTCTCGCCGCGATAGGACCAGGGACCTATGCCGGTCTCTGTGATCATGGGTGACAGTTTCTGCTCGGGCTTAAGGGCGTCAAACCATCTGATGCCGAAGTCCGACAGAACTTCGGTGGTAATCTGTCCGCGCAGGCGAGCCGTGTAAGTGTGGTGTGGAACATAGTTGAGGAGTTCTATACCTTCTCCCGCCAGCCGTGATTTGTCTTCTTCAGTGAGCGGATTTTCAAACTGAATGAGTATGTGGCGTCCCTGCAATCCGGCCGAGGTAGATGCGACCGACCTGACCGGGTCTGGTGTGAATTCGCCGGTCAACAGCTTCACGGTATAGTCGGTATCGGTTGCGTATGTACCAGGGCAAGTTATGACAAGCAGCGAGATGAGTGTTGTCAGTCGTCCGAGATTCTTCATAGCGGTCCTTTGTGTCTAACGCAGTCAGCGGCGTCCTTCGTACGCCAGCCCGGGCTGTCGTTTCTAATATACATTATAACGACAAAACACAGTATGTCAACTGGTATCCCGTTGTGGCATCTAATGTTAGACCGGGAACCCGAAAGCGTGACAATACCTCATAAAACCCTATTCTCAATTTTATCGGCATAATCTTTCGAGCCGCCAGCCACATGGAACCGCACAAGGGATATTTGAATCTATGATACTGGTCGTGAAAAACTCCCCCAGGTTAAGATCACTTGAGCAGAACCATCTTGCGCGTACGTATATCGGAGCCGGCCTCAAGGCGGTAAAAATAAACGCCGCTTGCAGCCGTGCGTCCACTCCCATCCCGTCCATCCCAGCAAACATGTTGCCTTCCAGCCTTAAGAAATCTGTTCGTCAGGGTCGTGGTTTCCCGCCCCAGCAAGTCGAATACCGTTAGCTTGACATTCATCGAATAGGGCAAAGTGAACTCGATTGTAGTCGACAAGTTAAACGGATTTGGATAGTTCTGTGAGAGATCGAAGGTAAGCGGCATTGCAGTTGAATTCGGGTCGACATACGTCGGTGTACCGATGGCGAGGTTAACCGAGAACTCGGAACTGTTGTTTTTTACGTCCGTAGCGATGGCGCTGATGGTATCCTCCTCGGTCAGGCTACTCAGGTCGACCGTGAAGTCTCCCGCTGCGTCAGCCAGGACCGATGCAATGAGCAGACGTCCCTCGCCACGGTTAGAGGGATCAGGGGCTGCGAGGTAAATGTCTACCTGTCCTTCCGGAGGTGCGGCCGTACCCGTCAGTACACCGTCGGATATTCCGGTTAGTGTAGGCGGAAGAAGGCTATCCTGGGCACCGTCAAGGACGGCCACGGCGAGAGAATCATTATCCAGCATGCGGTTGTTTCTTATCAGGTTATAGCAGCTGGATGAATTGCTGATCACGATTCCGTGTCCGGCGTTCTGTGAGATCAGGTTGCCGTGTTCAAGTGTCGCACCACCGATCTCATTGCTGTGGGCTCCGGCGAATATGCCCACTCCATGACCGATATTTTCCACTCGTGAGTCGCCACCAGCGGAAAGACCGATGCAGTTGCCGATTATCAGGTTGAAACCCGTGCCATGACCGAAGATGTGAACGCCGCGCGCCAACCCGCTGGAAAACGTGTCTGAGCCGTTTCCTGAAATCACGTTTCTCTCTGCTTCAGTTGTGCCGCCGATCGTGTTATGGCTGGCTCCCTCCGCGACAATGATACCGGCGCTGCCGTTTCGCAGGGCCCGAGTTCCGGTGATGTCCAGACCGATGTAATTCCCGCTGACCTTGTTTCCGCTGGTGCCCGCATCAGACATCAAAACACCACATCCAAACGGGAATATATCACTGCGATTACCTGATAGCAGGTTGCGGGCAGCCTCGGTGGTCCCGCCGATGACATTGTCGGAGGCCCCGCCACGTATGATGACACCCGCACCGTTGGGCAGTGAACTGCTGCCTCTTGAATTGACGCCGACATAGTTCCCGGCGACTATGTTGCCATCTGTCCCCGGTCCTGTTATGCAAACCCCCGCAGAGCGATTTGATGCCGTGACGTTTCCTTCGCCGGGCTCGGTTCCTCCGATCAGATTTCCTGATGCGCCCGAGTCAATGGCCACTCCGTGGCCGTGCAATAACGAGTTCACCCCGTTACCACATGGTCGGATCCCCTGAAGGTCGGTCCCGATGTGATTCCCATGGATTTGGTTGTCGGTCGTGCCCACCCCCGATATCCTGATTCCGGTGAAATGATTGAACGATACCAGGTTCAGGTGATCAGTGGTCGTCCCGCCAATCTGGTTGAGCATCGCCCCATCTGAAATCACAATGCCGCAGCCGAGATTTCCAGCGGCCGTGCGGCCGGTGTGATCCAGTCCGATATTATTCCCGTACACCGTATTTTCATTGGCGCCGCTTATGTGCAGGCCGTGATTACCATTGTGCCCGATCAGGTTGGTTTCGACAATGCGCTCACCTCCGATAAGGTTGTTGTGAGCTCGGCTCCGAATAAGGATGCCGTTCTGACCATTGCCCGGTCCTGCCGAGGCACCGGCATCGGGACCGATGAGATTGCCGCACACGGTATTATGGGCCGCCTCTTCGGATATGACCACGCCATGCGATTCATTGCCGGAGATCAGGTTGTTCTCGATGATATTATGATGCGCTCCGTGTGTAATAGAGATGCCGTTACTGTTCGGTCTGACAATTGTCCCATTGCCGGTCATGCCGATGAAATTGCCAGTGACTCGGTTACCCTCCGCTCTGGAGCCACTGATATGCACGGCCGCAGTGGCGACAAGACCGATTCCGTTGTATGCGAAAATGTTGCGGCCTTCTGCTGTCTCGCCCCCGATGCAGTTACGTTTCCCATAGACAACAATCGCACTACCCTTACTCCTCTGAATAGACAGGCCGGAAACAGCGTTGTCATTGGATTCGATCAGTATCAGGGGACTCCCGAATGGGTTGGCAGCCCCATCAATAGCCGGATAATCGCCGCCTCCGAGCAGGCAGGTGCTGTCGTCGGTGATTGCCAGCGGCCCAAATGACAGCCGGATAGTGCCAGTTGAAGATGGAACCAGAATGGTGTCGGCACCGTGCAGAGCACTGGCCTCCTCAATGGCAGCCCGCAGAGAGCAATCGAACGATAATGTGCCGGCAGTGCCGCAAACCCCGTCCCCGGGCGCCGGGTCGTGCGATTCGCCGCTGCTCTCGACGACAAACGTCTCCGCATTAACGGCTGACAGACAAAGCACTACCAGTAGCAGGGGTCCGTATGTGTTCAAGTTTGCTCGCATTGACAGCATCCAGGTTCGATACCGAGTTTGTCTACTTGACCAGTAACATCTTGCGCGAGGTGGCACGGTCGCCGACGCTCAATCGATAGAAGTATAACCCTGAGGCGACACTCCGACCGTATTCGTCCTTACCGTTCCAAACCACGGCGTGAGAGCCGGCTGGTTCAAAACGGTCGACCAGACGGACAACTTTCTGCCCCAGAAGATTGTAAACGGTGAGTGTGACCATGGCGGGCTTCTCAAGACGGTAGGAAATAGTGGTCGACGGGTTGAACGGATTCGGAAAATTCACCAGGGCGAATTCATCCGGCCCGTCTTCCGCTGCCGCCGGCGACAGGTCGGGCAGATAATCACGCAGGTCGAAAAGATGCATCGCTGTTCCGTCGGATATGGCCGCGATGCCGTCGAGCACAGCGATGTGACTGCCGGCTCTTCCACCGTAGTCAATAAGTGTGGGGGTCAGACTGTCTACAGAGAATACACCCAGGCCGGTCGGCCCAACGCCATATAGAAGACCGTCCTCGAGAGTGGCCGCTGTGATCATGACAGGGAGTGCCACGATATCGGCCGCGACAGGCTGGCCGGGATCACTCAGATCGAGGCGCAGCAACCGATTGCCACCGAAGCCGATCATGCGGCGGGGGAGTCCACGGGAGGAGTCCGCCGGAAGGCTGACCAGATCAGAGATACCGCTTCCGACTGACATTGTTGAGCGAAACTCAATCCGAAAATCATCATAGATCCGGTAAGTCCAAAGGTTGGATTTGTTTGTAGATATGACAAGCAGCGAGTCCATGATCTCAGCATCCAGAATTCCTCCAAGCGTGGAGAGTATATCCACTTTGGTCAGGGCGGCTGTGTCGGAATAAGAATAGACATCAAGGTGCACCCAACCGTATCCGAACATAGAATAAAATTCACCCACCTGTTCGGTGTTCAACTGAACGCCCAGGGTCAGGTTGGTGTCGATGTCGAGCGTCGTATCAAGCTGAAGATCATCGGCCGACCCCCTAAAGTTAAGGATTGATTCCATCTGCGGATACACCACAGACACGGCATTATCAGTAGCCGATGCCGCCCGCACATTGTCGAGACCCGAAAACATCGTTTCCTCGAATCGATACAGGCTGTCCGGGGCACGTTCATACCTGTCCAGCGGGTTTCGTACGCCGCCCGTGAAGAGATGCTGATCGTAGAAGAAGACAGTCCGGATCGGCCCCGGTCGATCATAAGCGGGGTCCGGAACCGTATACCGGGGCAGCCGATCCAGATCGAGGATATGCAGTCCTCCGTCGACTGAAGGAAACACGACTCGGCGGTTACCGCCATCGGGGAGCAGATCGATCTGCTGCTCGGGCATCATCCGCACCACCATCGGGTATCGTGTGCCCTCTCCGCTGTTGCGGTTGTACAGATCAAACCAGATACTCCGCTGATCTACCGAAAACACCAGAGTATCAAGGAGAAGCACAGTGCTGGGAATGAACCGGGCGTTGGCCGAATCAGTGATGGCCAGGTGGTCGGTGTGCCACTCGCCTATGAGGATATCGTTGGTCGCTGTTCTGATGACCACCTCTTGCCCCGAGACCGTCACCTCGCGTCCCTGGATGGGCAACAGCAGGAAGTCAAGATACTGTGCGGGACCCTCACCGGAGATATCGTAAGTGATTACACCGTTATAATCGTCAAGGGCATAGAGTCTGTCACCGTCCAGTTCGACATCTACAATGTGAACACCTATCATGCTGGAATCGACAAATTGAGCGACCTCAAAATCCTCCAGCACGTAGCGGAAAAGACCGTCAAAACCGGCACAGATATACAGATCTTGGCCATCAACCGCGAAGTCGAGTATCGGCACATCCACGTCGACAGCCCCGAGCAGCTCTATGTCAGGCAGGTCGGACACGTCCAGGAAATACAGAATTTCAATGTCGGACATCACCGCCAGCAAGTCGCCGTGTAATTTGCGAACGGTTGGAGCTGATGGCAGCAAGGTGTGGCTCAGCGGTTCGAAGTATCCGCTTGATGAGTCGAAACGGCACACCATGATCCCTGCCGGGGCTGTTATCACGGCGAAGGAGTCCACCATGATGATACCGTTGAAACTGTTCCACAGTGCGGTCTGGTCCGGTTCTGAGTTGATGAAGGCAAGAGACGATGCGGCCAGCCCTGACAGTGCCGATATAAGGATGAAAATGTTCTTCACTACTTCAGTAATACCATCTTCCTGGATAACTGCCTGCCGTCTACACTGAGTCTATAGAAGTATGTTCCAGACGCGTACTCGCTTCCGTCGAAAACCACACTGTACGTGCCGGGTCGCAATTTTCCGTCGATCAGGGATTCGACCTGACGCCCCAGCACGTTGAACACGATCAGCGAAACATCGCTGAGACGTTCAATCGAGAATCCGATGCGAGTAGACGGATTGAACGGATTCGGGTAGTTTTGATCGAGACTGAAAGACCCAGGAAGGACCGATTCATCGTCACTAACATCAGTATGTGCTCCGAAATTCTTGTATTGACTTGAATTCGCATTATCCACGAAAAGCCTGCCGACATTCTCTCCGTTGTTCGAAGAGGCATCAAAGTTCCAGACGTACACTTCGTCGGCCTCGCCAACCAGAACGAGTTCCATCAGACCATCACCGTCCAGGTCATCAGCCAGAGGTGCGTACGTTGTCGAGAATACTTCAGACGGCCGCGCCGGCGTGGCGATGGGCCAGCCTTCTACCGGTATGCCGGTATAATCCAGCAGATGAACCTGCTCCTGACCTGTCCCCGGCAGTATATATCCCGAACGTATTACGATCTCCGGATACAGGTCGCCGGTTAGATCGGCCACAATGGGTGGTCCGAAGGTGACAGGCTGGGAATACAATTCGCCAGTGGGCCGGCCGTCGAGAGACATGTACGGTGATCCATCGGCTCGAAAGACATACAGCGAGGAAATATCAAACTCAAAAAAGGTACACAGGATTTCGGGACTGCCGTCTCGGTCGAGATCGGCGACGGTGGGATAAGAACCTCGATATCCGGCTGCCTCCGGCAGCGTCACGGGCCAGCCAGGCAGGTCGTCGATACCCTGAGTTTTCACCCAGATTCTGCGAAAGCCGTCCGGATCGTAACCAACCGTTATGATCTCTGGAAGATCATCTTCATTAAGATCCGCAAGAATAGTGCCGTATACGGCCTGCAGACTATCAAGGTGTGGCTCTGGTCGATCGAACGCTGGCTGTCCGGTGCGGGCATCAAAGAGGGCAATTCCGGCCACCCTGGATGATGCCGAGAAAGTCGCCACTACTTCATTGAGGCCATCCCCGTTGAGATCGGTCGCCGTCACGGCGTTACCACCGAAAAAGAAGGAGCCGGTCGGATAGTCGTTAAAGGATGCATACCAGCCCCCCAGCGAGAAGAAATAGGGATCACCCGTGAAGCGATAGGCCAGCACTGTGCCGTCGTCAGTGATGCACACCACGGCCGAGTCCTCTGCAGCGCCCAGCTTGGTTACAGTCATCGTCGGGTATCCGTAGGCCAGGTCGTCGTTGGCCCAGAGTCTGGGCCAGCCGCGCGCCATAGATCCGTCAAAATTGGCCGCAAATACTCCCAATCGATTAGTGAAGAGGATTTCCTGCTCGCCATCCCGGTCAACGTCGTAGATCGCAGGTATGCACCGGCAATCATAGGTCGGCAGGAGAGGGAAACCCTCGACCGGTTGGCCGTCGGAATAGAACACATGCAGGCCAAAGACAGTGCCGACGACGATCTCCTTGGTCCCATCACCGTCGAGATCATCGCAGGCTGCCGAATAGGATCCCCGACCGGCCAGCGGCTGCGGCCAGCCCGCCGCGAAGGCGGACTTGATTACAATACTGACTGTATCCGCAACAATCTGCCCATCAAACGAAGCCGCAAGAATTACCGAGTATTCCCCCGGCGGTACGCCCGAAGCATTCCAACTGTAGATGACAGAGTCGAAATACTCACCGCTGACGGAATCCAAAAGCGTCAGTGGGCTGACCGCAGACTCATACGATGTTCTGACATAATCCAGGTCGATTCCATAAGCCGAGCCTACTATGGCCACAGACAGGTCAAATTCCTGGCCGGGTTGAGGGTTCGTGATTTCAACACGGTTTTCCGTGACGAAGCTAAAGCTCACAGTCGTTTGAGAACCGTAGTCATCCTGAAGGCGAAGGTAGATGTGACCGCTCGGCTCTGAATCTGTGAATTCGTACACAAGAGAATCAGCCGGGATCGAAGAGCCGCTGGCCAGAGTAATCCAGCTATCAGAAGCCGGTTCCAGTGTGTATTGCAGCACCCAACCACCACTGTACCCTGCAACAGGGGCAATCATAACATCGGCTGTGTGCAGGTACCTGTTCTTCTGTATAGGTGAGACTATTTGTATCCCGCCCGCGGATAAAAGGTCCAACGATGCCCCTATGTTCAGGTAACCATGTCCGGATACAGAGTCCGGCCCGGGCAAACTGTCGCCAACGTTGAAGGGATCGACCATATCGACGGCGCCGAGACGCAGGATATCTTCCAACTCATGGAGCGTCAGATCGGGCCTTATTGACCACAGGAGGGCAGCGGCACCGGCAACTGTAGGCGCGGCCATCGACGTACCGTTGGCCAGATAATATCTTCCGTCGTCGCCCACAATATGCACCAGTGGCTCGGAATTTGCCGCATACATGTCGGTTCCTTCGGCGCGAAGTGAGAGGATGTCCTCACCGGGCGCGACCAGATCGATCATCTCTCCCCAGGTGGAGAACGATGTAAGGAAACCTTCCGAGTTACCCGCCGCGACGGCAAATACAGAATCGAAAGCCGCCGGGTAGAAGTGCTCGCTGCTGGAGCTGTTACCGGCCGCCACAGGGACGAAGACGCCGTTAAGGCGGGCTATTTCCATAGCCTCCTGAAGGATAACTGACTGAAATGGCGTTCCCCAACTGATATTGATGACATGGGCTCCCGCGTTGACGGCATAGACAATACCTGCCGCACCAACCGCGCTCGTGGCGTTGGGACGGATTTTCACCGACATCAACTCTACATTGGGGGCAATCCCGACAACTCCGAAGCCGTTGGCCGTGCCGGCCACAATACCTCCTACATGGGTACCATGGCCAATCTGATCACTGGGGTCGTTGTCACCCTCGATGCCGAAGAACGCAATAGAATCCCCCGACACGTCGTAGCCAAGCGTGTCATCGACGAAGCCGTTGTGGTCATCGTCCAGATCGTTCCCGGGCACTTCGTCCCGGTTCCTCCAATGCTGACCGATTAATTCGGGGTGAAACAGATCGGTGCCGGAATCGACGATCGCTACCACGACCCTGGTCGCTTCGGTCGGGGGTGACTGATAGATGGCGGATAGGCCAATGTCAATTCCGGGAGTGCCCTGCTTTATGGTCTGGAAGTCATTGTAGTAGCCGTCAACCCGCTCAACGCCCAGATAGGTTTGGCCGGTGTTGTACAAATACCACTGGTTGTCAAACAACGAGTCAGAGGGGAATTCGAAGAATACCACATAGCGATCCTGCTCAATATGCTCTACATTGCCCGGCCCAATTATATCAAGCACCTCACCGGAGGTGATATCCCGCCGCGGGGAGTGGAATACGTGCCAGCGGTCCCAGTTCTCCGATCCCCGGACGGTTGACCTGACCTGAAGCTGCGAGACAGCCTGGAATCGCTGATCTGATGACAACGAGGCTGAAATCGAGCTTGGCCTGGCATTCGGGGTCAGTTTCACGATGAACCGTCCCGGGATTGGCTGACCGGATTCATAGGCTGACGCTGTGGACATACCTGTCGTTAGCAGGAGCAGAGTGATGCATATTGAGCTTCGTCTCATAAGCAGCATTAGGGTTCCCTTCCGCGGCAGCACAAACAACCGCATTATTCGAGTCCGGTGCGTATGGCGGTGAAGGAGTGGACCGGCATCCCATACCATGGACGGACCAGCCTCGGCGAATGTCCAATCCCTCCTAAATATAACATATTTAACGACTTAATCAATGCAAATCAACTGCACGGTGGTAACGGTTCCTGGGACACGAATAAAAAGTCAATCAATCGAGTCAGGTCACCAACATCGATTACCCCCAGCGGATCGCCGTCACAGTTGGCCTCGGGTGCGCAGCGCGGGGGAGAGAACGAGATAAACAAAAAGTCAATCAGGGCGGTGAGGTCACCAATATCAGTTATGTCTGAGGTGTCGTTATTGACGTTGCCCGCTGATCCCCGGCAACAGGTTGCCTCGACCACACCACTAATAGTCGCAGGCTCATATTTGCCCGCGGCGGCCTCAAGTTCCGGGCTGAAAATGCCGTAATCTGCGATCGCAACGGTGTTCTGCGTCCCTGTTACTCCGTAAGGCAAATCGAAGTGAATAGACACCACCGGGCCGTCGCCTGCCGGCATGTACACAGTATCTGTGGCCGTATGTCGGAGCAGCAGGGTCAATTGTCGAAGGGCATCATTCCTGCTGACGACGCCAGCATCGGCAAAACAATCACCACGAAGGCCCTCAGAGGAGAAAGATACGAATTCCAGCGGCAGAGGTCCGTCATAGACAACGGGGAGGCAAATAGCCCGTACCGGAAGAAAGTTGCGGATCGATATATCCACACGAGCGGACTCGCCGGGGTTTGCCATCGTATTGACAACCATGATTGTGTCGGCATGAACCGTTACGAAACCTTCTTTTGCATATGGGAACCAGCCCTCAGGCGTGTTGACATCCAATGCCACGTTATAGACTCCGGGCTGATGGTAGGTATGCATTGGGTCGGACACGGTTGAAACGGATCCGTCACCGAACTCCCAGGACCACTCGGTAACTTCCTTGATCGGCTCGCCATGAAATTGAACCTTGAGGGGAGTCCCTCCGAATGTCGGTTCGCCCGAAAACTCGGTTGCCATGACCCACCCTCTCAGCCTATCGAACAACCAGCAGCGCATACGGGATATCTGCTGGTCTGTAAAGAGGAACTGGCATGAATCCGGAGCGTAACTCATGATGTTCTCCGGCATGGTGTAGCCCCATGGTAATTCGCTGCACAAATCGCTCCCTGGTGCATTTCCGCACTGGATGTGTCTCGGCCCCGGGGGGGTGTCAGCGCAAAAATCACCCACCCGGTCACGATCCGGATGATCAACGGACTCATAGCATTCGCCGCAATTGACGACCTCATCGACGCCGTAAAAGGGATGGTAAAGCCCAAGGCAATGGCCCACCTCATGAGGAAGGGACATAGGATAATGTAGCCAGTTGACCGATGACAAGATAATTCCCCCGGGCCAGTTCGTGGCATTGTAATCCCAGGGATACGTGCCATAGGTGAGATCATAATAGGCTGCCCAGACGTTAAGACTGTAGGCCGGAGCGATGGCTGTCTCACGTTTCAGGTCTCCCAATTCCCCTCCCGATATGACGCGCCACTCCTCGCGATCAATGAACTCCGCCGCGTGCACAAGCTGAATGCCGACAGGCTGGAAGAAGTGGTTCAGCAAAGCTACTTTTCCAGCTACGCCAGACTCAGTGTCTAGTGGGTAGCCTGAGGGAAAGGTGAGTATGTGTATGTTAAGGCGAATATACGTGATATCTGTCGAATCGCAGGCCAGCCACAGATCACGAGTGGCCGGGTCATCGCACGGACCCTCGAGCGGGCAACCGTCCATCGTCGCGTCCGCAGCCTCGGGAGAGTTGTTCTGCCTGTACTGCCGCTCAGTCTGACACCAGTCATCCCGTTCGGTTCGGGCCAGATCACCGGTCTCCGCGATCTGCGCCTCTCGTGAGGCAGTCGGCATCAAAAGAGATACTGCAAGTACCGGCACACTGATACCATGCCATCCGAAACGGTGCATTCTCCATTATCCTATACTTTTAGAGCCTTCCCCCGGCTCGCAGCGAACCTTGTCCCACTCACCTTAAGAATACTTTCATAGCCAATGTTGTCAAGGATTAATTCGTCCGCGGAAGAGTCCCAGGTTATCGTCACCCTGGACGTGAATCACCCTTGCAGAGAGAAAATCCTTTCATGGCTGCCCGGATGGGGCAATATTGCAGATGCTATTAGAAACCTAAGTGCCCGTGCAGGGCATGATACGAACGTCAGAGGGAGAGCCAGTACTATGATGTCGGCCAAACAGAATCGGGACCTTCTCAAAGCAGACCTCTGGGAAGATCCCGCCCGCAATCTGTCCGATCAGAATCTGAAGATAAAAGCTCCGCCGCCGCAGAAGGAGGCTCCGGCTGGAAGTGAACTGATCGACCTTGTGCCGCCCGATCGGTTCAAGTGCGGCAGAATGCCTGTTATTGATGCCATCAAACGCCGCCGCAGCCGACGCCGGTACACACGGGAATCTCTTACACTGGAAGAGTTGTCATATCTGCTCTGGGCCACTCAAGGAAGAGGCCAGAAGGGCAAGACCAAGTTCCGTACCGTGCCTTCCGGCGGCGGTCGTCATCCGTTTGAAACATACCTGATCGTGTACAGGGTCGAAACCCTGGCGGCCGGTCTGTACCGTTATTTACCCTTCAATCACCAGCTGTGCCTCCTTCGTGAAGGCGTAGTCGGATCAAATAATCTGGCCAGTGCCTGTCTTGACCAGAAATTCGTTGCCCGTAGCGCGGTCGTTTTTGTCTGGGCGGCCATCCCGTACAGAACGGAGTGGAGATATCCGATTGTATCGGCCAAGCTGATTGCGCAGGATTCCGGTCATCTTTGCCAGAACCTCTATATCGCTTGTGAGTCAATCAATGCAGGAACCTGTGCCGTTGCCGCTTACCGGCAGAGAGAGATCGATGCTCTTGTCGGTGTGAGCGGGGACGATGAATTCGTCGTTTACCTGGCCCCGGTCGGCAAAGTCAAATGATGGCTGGTTTCCGGCGATTCCTTGCGTCTACAAATTTATCTCGAAAAACGCAGTGGGATCGAATAGATCGTGGTTTGTAAGGTATTCAGATTAAACAGATTCATCCGATGCTGCCAATATCGAAGGAGACATGAATGGAATCCCATATGCTCAGTTACACTTGTCCCAAATGCTCCCATAATCGTTATGAAATCGGTGAGATCAGGGCTGCCGGTGGATTCTGGAGTAAGATCTTTGATGTTCAGGGGAAAAGGTTCTCGTCGGTAACCTGCACAAGGTGCAGGTACACCGAATTCTTCAAGGCCGACACCTCGACGCTCGGAAATATATTCGATTTCTTCACGAACTGACGTGCCGGGGCCTGAGCGTTAACGGTGCGGATTCCTTGACAGATCTGACTTGGTGCATATCTTGAAAGAAAGACCATATACTCGGAGTGCCGATGAGACCACTAATCTGTTTTGTCGTTCTGCTCTGGACAACTTCTGCTCACTCAACGACAATTAGAGTTCCGTCAGGCCTTTCTTCAATCGAAGATGCCCTGGCCTTTGCGTCAGATGGTGACACTGTTCTGGTCGAGCCCGGTCTTTACCGGGTGAACGCTGATTTCGATGGGAAAGATGTTGTCGTCATCAGCGAGGCAGGACCGCTGGTTACTTTTCTGAAACCCGACACTACTGCCCTGCCGGTCTTCACGTTTACTTCCAGCGAACCAGCAACTGCAGAAGTGTCCGGCTTCACCATAAGCGGGGGGAGAGGTGCTGCGCTGATCCATATACAGGAAGCGTCTCCCACCATCAAGGGAAATCGGTTTACCGACCATGAGAGTTATATAGGCAACGGAGCGGTTATTTTTGTCAGACAAAACTCAGCCTCCATGATCAGTCAGAACCTGTTTTGGGATAATCCCGGCGCTTATGCCGTCATCTGGGGTGGGAATCCATCGTCGCCGACGATCATCAATAACACCGTTTATACGGGCCGGGTAGGGATGGTGCTGTGGTGTGAGGGTGCGATTGTCCTGAACAACATCGTGACCAACTGCAATGCCGGTGTGTCCGTCACACGTGAGATGACCAGGGGTTATAACAACATATGGGGGAACGTGTCCAACTTTAGTTCCGGTTCCCCGGCCCCCACGGATATTTCCGTCAATCCTCTGTATATTGACCCCTCGAGCCTTCGTTTTGGACTGCAGCCGGTCTCACCGTGCATAGATGCCGGTGATCCATATTCCTGGTGGAATGATCCCGACGGGACTCGCAGTGATATGGGTGCCTTGTTCTTTGATCAAAGGACCCCGATTGCACATAATCTCAGCATTGGGGCAGAGGATATCGCCCACGTTGTCTCTCACAGCCCGACTTTCGTCTGGTCATATCACGACCCGCAGTCCGGGCAGGCGGCCTACGAGATCGAAGTCGGTACTGATCCCGACTGGTCATCAGCGGAGCTGTGGGCATCAGGGGAGATCTGGACGGCCGATACTCTGTCGACCTATTCCGGATCGTCGCTGGCCGATGGAGAGGTCTACTATTGGCGAGTTAGAGTGGCCAGGAGCAGCGATTCCGCGTGGGGCGCATGGACGGAATCGGTGTTTCGGATGAACACGCCACCGCCGGTGCCGAGCCCGATCTGGCCCGTGCAAAACGACCAGGCCTCGGTGGTTGGAATCCAGTGCATTGTAGCTTCGGTCGAGGACAATGAGGGTGACTCAGTCAATTATGATTTCGAGATCTACGCCGAGCAAGCTCTGATCACACTCCTGGCGGCCGAATATGGAGTTGGCGAACAGACAGATTCGGTAAGGTCGGGATTCTTCGATGGTCTTTCAATCGGTACCACTTATTGGTGGGTGGCCCGAGCAGCCGATGGATTTGAGGCCTCCGACTGGTCGACAGCGGAGCCGTTTGAGGTTCGGGATGTCATGACTCATGATGTACCGTCAGTACATGGGACCATTCAGGCCGGAATGGACTTTGCCCAGCAGGGGGATACGGTGCTCGTGGCGCCGGGACTTTACTTTGGTACGGGTAATCGTGACCTCGATTTCAGGGGCAAAGGCATTGTGGTCAAGTCGGACAGCGGTGCTGTTACGACCATAATTGACTGCGGCGGCAGCGAGAGTGATCCTCATATCGCTTTCTACTTCAACAGCGGCGAAGATACCTCTTCGGTAGTGGACGGGTTCAAGATCCTGAACGCGTACTCCGGTTCATACCAGGGAGCGGCCATAGAGATTTGGTCATCCCCAGTCATCCGCAACTGCATCATTCTGGACAATCAATGCGGTGGGATATCCTGCCAATCGTGGTACTATAATTGGTATGGGCGAAAGCACCCTGTCATTGACAGCTGCGACATACAGGATAACGCAACATACGGGATCCGGAGCGCCTCAGACGGGCGCATTACGAATTGCGTCATATTGAACAACGGCGGTAACGGGATAGACCTCTGGTCGCCGGACAGCATCGAAATCGCTTTCAATTTTGTGTATGGTAACGAGGGTAGTGGGTTATATGTCTTAACAGGAAGCCTTGGAAACTTCCAGATTCATAACAACACCTTCGCGTACAACACACAAGGAATAGATTACTATCATGAGCCACCGGCGTCCGGGTTTGAAATGACATTGACTGATTACTCAGGGTTGATGTCTCAGAATCTCATCGTCTATAGCCTGCACGGGGGCGTGGTCGCGAGTGGTATTGCCATAGCCCCTATGGAGTGCAACAACTCCTTCGGCAACACCGAGAACGACTGGCCGTTGTACTACTATCTCCCTCATGCGGGTGACTCGGCCGGCAATCTCTCGCTTGATCCGCTTTTCTGCGATACCACAGATTTCCTGGGATGCTTCAGGATTGATTCCATATCTCCTTGCGCGCCGGATAATCCGGCCAATCAATGCGGCCTCCTGATAGGGGCGCTTGGAGTCGGATGTAAGGGTGCGCCGGACAGCGACAACGACGGAATCGCCGATGTCAATGACAATTGCCCAGAGGACAGCAACCCTGACCAGGCCGACATAGACGACGACGGAATCGGAGATGTCTGCGACCCGACCTGCTGTGTTGACTCAACGGGCAATGTCGATGGCGATCCGGATGACATCTGCGACATGGGTGATCTAACCGCGCTGATTGACTATATGTTTATCAGCTATACGCCGCCGGCATGCATGGTGGAGGCTAATATTGACGGCGAGGGTGTAATCGATGTGGCGGACCTGACTCGACTGATTGACTTTCTCTTTATTTCCTTCACGCCCCCGGCCCCGTGCCAACAATGAGGACTACCGTCCGGACCCGTTGCCTTTCGATTTCCTGGAATTCTTCGGGTTCAGGATAGTTCCCCGGCACTTTTCAGACCCGCAGCGACAGGCATAGAATTCCAGATCCCGCCTGGTAATCGGTTCATCGACCTCAAAGTTGTAATCGTAGGTGAGTTCAACCCCTGGCTGGATGTTGCGTATGGCCTCTATAAAAATACGGCCCTCTTCATCGACCGCCTCGCAGTTGGGATCGCAGGAATGATTGATCAGTCTCGCAGAATTTCCCTTGCTGTTGCCGTCGATACTGATCTTGTCGTCGACCATGAAGAGATAGGTGTGATGACGGTCCATCTTGCTCTCATCATACCTCTCCTCTTCCTCCTTTTCATTGATGCGCTCCCCCTTGTACTCGATTATTCTGCGTCCCTTGCGAATCCGGCGAGCGGCGAAGACGCCGCGACCCTGGATGCCGGAGCGCTTGATAGTGTACAGTCGGTTGGGCCTTTTTCCGTTTCTGGCCATAATCCAGTGTCTCCCACAGATGTTCAGTTCATCCAGCCAGCAGCCTGACTGACAGCAAATACATGATAACGATTTGCCGTTCAACTGCAAGCATAACTATTGGTAAACAACTGATGTTCCCGGAGTTTCCGGTCTGAGGTCGGACCGTTGCCCGGGACTTGAGGCTGTTTTCTTCAATCTGATGGCTCTACGTGACATCGTCCGGCGGGCAAACATACTCCTGCAGAGATTGATCCCTCCATCCGACATTCTCCATATGAGGCCGGCTTGCTCCCGGTCGGCCGAGCCTCCTTGGGCACACCTGAAATAAGAACCGAATAACGCGAGTACCGGGCGAACAGAATGGAGTAGGCGTGGCCAGAATTCTGGTGGTTGACGACGACAGTACATCGCTGGAACTGACACAGAAAGCTCTGGAACAGAGCGGTCACGATGTTATCTGCGCTCTGTCGGGCAAGGATGCTGTCTCCGGCCTGAGCGCGGATCATGCCATTGACATCATAATCACCGACATAGCCCTGCCCGTCATGACCGGGTTCCAGCTTCTGAGCTACCTCAAGGCTGATCCTCAACTCAGTTGGATACCGGTTGTTCTCTGCACCGACAAAACTGATGCCGCTTCAGTCAAGAAAGGAATCAAGCTGGGTGCCGCCGAATACATCACCAAACCGATTGACAGGTCGACTCTCAGCAACAAGGTCGAAAGCGCCCTGACACGGGCTCCGGGAGCGGTACTGGTGGTCGACGACGAGGAACTGCTGCGCGACCTACTCCGAAAGGCTCTGGGCCGGGCCGGTTTTCGTGTACGCCTGGCCGGCTCCGGCGCGGAGGCGCTTGAAATCCTTCAGAGTCACAGAATCTCAATAATGCTCGCGGATATCAAGATGCCCCAGATGAGTGGGATCGAACTGCTGACGGAGGTCAAGGAGAAGCACCCCACGGTTCCGGTTCTGCTGATGACCGGTCACGGCGGCGATTACTCTGAGGATGAAATGCTGGAGGCCGGAGCCGACGGCTATATTGCCAAACCGTTCAAGAATATGGAGATAATCTCCCTCGTCCGGTCCCTTGTTCCTTGAGTCCTGTCATGTTTAGCCGTCCGGTAGGTTCCCCCTCTGGAGATCTGCTCGCCTGGTATCAGCTTCCGATCATGGTTCCTTTTCCGTTACCGATAATGTAAATTACAAACATAACGTAAAAATGCGGATACCTGATCCGCGAAGGGAGGAAGCCTATGGCAACTCAGCGTCTGTTTTCTGATTACGGTTTGGAGAATCACGGCCTGACGAACATCGGCAAGGTCCACTGGAATCATAACACGCCCAAGCTCTACGAAGAGATAATGCGGCGTGGGGAGGGGTGCCTGGTGCACCTCGGCCCGATCGCGGTCAGAACCGGGCTTCACACCGGACGGGCCGCCAAGGACAAGTTCATTGTCAAGGAAGAGCAAACCCAGGACCAGGTCTGGTGGGGTCCGGTGAACAAGTCGTTCACGCAGGAGAAGTTCGACCTGATGTTCAGACGTCTGCAAGCCTATCTCCAGGGGCGGGAGTTGTACGTGCAGGATTGCTATGCCGGGGCGGATCCCAAGTATCGGCTGCCTGTCCGCGTGATAAACGAGACGGCCTGGCACAATTTGTTCGCCCGGACGATGTTCATCGAGCCGCATTGGGATGAACTGGAATCTCATGTGCCGGAGTTCACGGTCCTTCATGTTCCGAATTTCCAGGCGATCCCGGAAGTGGACGGCACCAACTCGGAGGCATTCATTCTGCTCAATCTGAGTCGCAAGATGGTCCTGATCGGGGGGACTAGTTACGCGGGCGAGATTAAAAAGTCCATTTTCACCGTTCTTAACTACCTTCTCCCTCTGGATAATGTGCTCTCGATGCACTGTAGTGCCAACGTCGGAATGGACGGGGACGTGGCGCTGTTCTTTGGCCTCTCCGGCACCGGCAAGACGACCCTGTCGGCCGATCCTGACCGTCAGCTTATCGGCGACGACGAGCATGGCTGGAGCGCGGACGGTATCTTCAACTTTGAGGGAGGCTGCTACGCGAAAGTGATCAATCTCTCGGCGGAATCGGAACCTGAAATCTATTCGACCACGCGGCGTTTCGGGACGATCCTCGAAAACGTGGCTTACGACGGAGTTACCAGGCGGCTGGATCTTGAGGATGCTTCGCTTACTGAGAACACGCGCGCTGCATACCCGGTGTCGCATATTCCCAACATCATCGATGAAGGAAGAGCCGGGCACCCGCAGAATATTGTGATGCTGACCGCCGATGCATTTGGTGTGCTGCCGCCAATTTCGAAACTCACCCCTGAGCAGGCTATGTATCACTTCGTGTCCGGCTATACGGCCAAGGTGGCCGGTACTGAAGCTGGCGTTACCGAACCGCAGGCGACTTTCTCAGCGTGCTTTGGTGCTCCCTTCATGGTTCTGCATCCGTGCCGCTACGCTGAGCTGCTCACCGAGAAAATACGTAAGCATAAAGTCCGCTGCTGGCTGGTCAACACCGGTTGGAGCGGCGGACCATATGGTGTCGGCTCGCGCATGAAAATCGAATACACGAGGGCATTGCTCAATGCCGCGCTGACCGGTCGACTGGACGATGTGGCTTACGAAACCGATCCGGTTTTTGATCTGCAGGTGCCGACATCGTGCGAGGGTGTGCCGAAGAAGATTCTCAAGCCGAGGCAAACCTGGGATGATCCAGCGGCTTATGATGATAAAGCTCAGCATCTGGCCGGCCTGTTCAAGGAGAACTTCCGCCAGTTCGAGGGCGAGGTGCCTGAGACTGTAAAATGTTAGGCTTAGGGATTGACTGGATTCGGCTTGCTGAAAGCGGCCGGTAATCTGTGTATCCACATTTGATAACGGCGAAATGGGTTCGTTTCGCCGTTTTTTCATGCGGGTACACTAATTTGGTGGTGATTTCGCGGGCGGGATGGACATGCCTGTGGTTGCTTGACATTTGTCGAGGTTTGCTGAGCATAAAGAGGGCAGAGGGGTCATAATCAGGTGCGAAGCAGTTTGAAAACTGGTATCGTTCGAGCTACAGAAAAGGGTCGGATCTTGTCAAGTACCGGCGGGTACAAGGAGTCAGGAGCGATAAGCTCAGGAGTGAAACCCTGCAGACCAGGATAGAATTGTCTCGCCAAGGCGTCAATGGTGCGCTTGCCGCTGTTGGAGCTTGCGTCGTTTTCATGATGGCGTGCAAAGCACCTCATGTGCCGTATATAAGGGGGAACGTCGAGACATACGAGATCAACGACACGGTCGTTCTGAATTACGATTTTCGGGTGAAGAGGCGTGGCATCGACTCGATTGCCCTTCAGGTGACACCCGTTTCGTCATGGACAGCCTGGAATAAGGCAGTTGACAGCTTGGTCGATTCCATCCTCAAGAGTCGGGGCGATTCGATTCCCCTGTGCAATGACGCCTGTATTGGATGTTTAAGGTTATCACTGTGCCGCCGACCGGCCTCTGATTCCAACTACTGTGACTCGATCATTGCGAGCCTCGACCCGCCTGTGTGTTGGTGGTCATTAATGGGGCGCGTTGGCGTAGACTCCGTTCTTGCAACAACTCCTATAGGAATGCTGCGGCTGATGTCGATTCCAAGGTCATGGCTGTGGGAGCGATTAGAACAGCTTGACGAGGTTGTCGACAGCAACATGCAGGCAGATTCTATCATCTACAGGAAAGTCGATGGTGTTAAGTACCCGCAGGTAAGAGGATCCCTGCGTTACACAACTCGCTGGCGACTCATACCACAGCGATACTGGGTGAGGGTTTACAGTACGGAATTCGGTGGTCGATCTCGTTATCTATATGGGCTGCCAATGGTCTGGGATGACTTGTTTCCCAAGACTCCGGTCAGTGAGCGTTTCGAATTCACTGAACAGGGAAATGGGCTCGGCGGGTTCTTTGCCATAGGAGGAGGAAAGCTCAGTCGTGCGCATCTGCCTTCGCCACTGCGAAACAGGTACCCAATCTGGGGTGGCAATTGTGAGATCGGCTTTTCATACTACGCGACAAAGCGCATTTATGATATCGGCTTCAGGTTCCGTGGACACGAAGGTGGGGCAGATGACACTCTGAGGCTGTACGAGACCTCAATCCCTGCGGTTCATCATTACCTTGGGAAAAGGGTGATGTCTGGATTGTCGGTATTGACAGCTCTTGAATTATCAGAGCTTCAGTTGCAGCAGGGCTCTACTAGAATCGGCAGGGAAGAATGGGGTGTTCAGTTGGGGCTTGGGTATGACACCCACTTCGATCGGCTCACGTACTCCTATCACACGGTTCATGGCGGTTATCATCACCTTGAGCTGCTCGTGGGGTACCAAGCGATACAACAGGGGAAAGTTGGCCTAAAACTCTCGGTGCGGTACGGTGAGCTGGTACGAACCTCCTCTTTACAGTTCTATATGCAGAACCGCGTTGATCCCACAACGATGGCTCTGCGGAATCCACGCACGCTGGTAGAGCAACTTCTGATGTATGCCGGTATGACGGCGATTTGGGCACTGATCGGATGAACCAGTGCAGGCGGTAGACAGCCTCGTATGCCCCTTCTGCGGCTGGATCTCAACCGTTCAAAGGCG
>CP070824.1:2780608-2797186 GCA_020344395.1 Candidatus Zixiibacteriota bacterium
GGTCGAAGAGAGGAAGGTTCCCTTTGTACAGCTCAATTCGTCTTTTCAGATGAGGCGCAACCTGCCGCGCAAAGCTCACCAGCTTCTTATAGTCCGACCGGTCATCGACAACCACCCGTTCAACATCGTCGGTGAAAACATCACGAACCATGGTGATGAGCATCTCCGCTTCCTTGTGGATCAGAGCCGGTGCTGGTTCGGAGTCCGCTTTCCTCTTGAGTTTTCGCCAAAGTTTGAGAAGACGCTTGATATCGGCTCGGAAATCTGACTCCTGCCTGCCCTCGGCCTCGGTACGAATGATCAGGCCAAAGCCCTCGGGCCGAAGCGGGGCTGTTACCTTTCTCAGCCGACGTTTCTCTCCCCAGTCGGAGATCCTCTTGGAGATACGAATCATGTCGGCATCAGGCACCAGCACCAGGAAGCGTCCCGCAATGCTGATTTCAGTCGCGATTCTCGGCCCCTTGGTAGAGATGGGCTCTTTGATTATCTGGACCAGCACCTCCTGCTCGCGCCTGAGGACCTTCTCGATCCCCTCCCTTCGACGTTTGCGGATGATCTCGGCTGGTGCTTGCTCTTCGTCGTCATCCTCCGGATCATATCTCGCCTTCTCCAGCTTGCCTATGTCGGAGGAATGCAGGTAGGCGGCCTTCTCCATTCCAATATCGACAAAGGCTGCCTGCATACCGGGCAGTACCGTCTTTATTATCCCTTTGTAGATATCCCCTACCATCCGGTCAGCGTCAGGCCGCTCCACCTGAAGTTCGACCAGCTTACCGTTTTCGAGAATCGCGAGCCTCGTCTCATACTCGGTTGAGTTGATAACGATCTCTTTTCTCACTTCTGCTCCTTGTCTTCCCGGGTCATGTCGCCCAGGACTTCACCTACGTGCAGGCGGTGGCCGTTGATAAACGATTGTCCGTCCATTTCCTTTTTGCCTTCCGGCACAACTCTGAGAAGTTCAACGGTTGAACTGTCGCACTGCACTATCAACTTTTTCTTCACGGCCAGCACCGTACCCGGCCTCCGGCCCGGTTCACCGGGCTGCAGGCCTGCGGCGCAGGCATGGATCTTCAGTTTTTTCCCACGGAACGTGGTATAAGCACCCGGCTTTGTGGCCATCCCACGAACGAAATTGCGAACATTGGCAGCCGGAAAGCCAAAGTCGATCATAGCGTCAAACGGCGTGATCTTGGGCGCCCTGGTCGCAAGCGAGTTGTCTTGCGGGATCGGCGTGTAATCGTCCGATTCGATCAGATCGAGAGTCCGGACCAGAAAAGGCCCGGCCTGCCTGCTCATACGATATGATAGTGAATCGTAAGTGTCATCATCGCCGATAGATATTTCCTCCTGGCAGATGACATCACCCGTATCAACTGATTTCTTCAGAAAAAAAGAGCTCAATCCAGTGCTCCTCTCACCGTTTATTATAGCCCAGTTGATAGGAGCCGCTCCCCTGTATTTGGGCAGCAGCGAGGCATGGATGTTTATTGAGCCGCGCGCGGGGAGTTCGAAGAGCCGCCGCGGCAGAATGCGGAAGGCGCACACCGCAAAGATATCAGCTTCCAGTTCTTTCAGACTCTGGTAAAGCTCATTGTCTCCGAGTGACTTAGGCGTATAAACCGGCAGGTTTCGCTTTTCCGCCTCGATTCTGCAGGCCGTCGGGAGCAGTCGTCTGCCCCTGCCGGACGGCTGGTCGCACCCGCTGACCACCGCCACGACCTGGTGGCTGGATTCACACAGATGACCCAGGACGACCCGAGCGAACTCGGGCGTTCCCATAAACACAACTTTCATAATGGCTGGGAATCGCGGCTGGAAACGCCGGCGCCTCATGCGCGAAGCCGGCTGCAACAACACTCCAACGGTTGGGTCGGATGACCCGACGGTAGCTCTCAAGTCAGCTATGGTTCCGTCCGGAAGCCGGGTGTTGAACTGAGGCAGAGCGAGGAAACAGATCAGGACGCGGCAGCAAGCTTCTTGAGCTTGCCTTTCAGCATTGTCCGGGTCAGAGGCGAGATGTGATCGATGAACAGGACCCCGTTGAGGTGGTCATTCTCATGCAAGACGGCTCTGGCGGCCAATCCATCGAAGGTCATTTCAAATTGCTCACCATTGATATCCAGGGCCCGAACACGAACTTTAGCGGGGCGAACGATGCGCTGGTAAATGCCCGGAAACGAGAGACATCCTTCTTCCAATTCAATCTCGTCATCCGTTTGGACTATCTCCGGGTTGATAAATACACGCACCGATTCGCTGAGGTCAATCACGGAAAGGTCCACAACAAAGACACGTTTTGACACGCCAATCTGCGGTGCGGCCAGTCCCAGACCTTGTGCTCCCTTAAGGGCGTCCACCAGATCGGACACCAAATCTTTTACTTCCTGGTTGATCTCGTCAACCTTGGCAGCCTTTTCCCGCAATACAGGGTCGCCGTACAAGACGATCCGTCGCTCAGCCACGATAACTCCTCAGGCTTACACCTATTTGTCCACCTTAGCGGCTATCGAGTTTTTCAGGAACCTCAGTCTTGTGTCGCCATCAATCTTAAGGATCACGTGACCCTTATCCTCATCGATGGCGAAAATGGTTCCGAACAAGCCGCTGTTGGTTACAACTTTGTCTCCTTTTTTCAGTTCGGCCAGAAGCTGATTATGCTCCTTCTGACGCTTGCGTTGTGGGCGGATCAGCACCAGGTACAACAGCACAAACATCAGTCCGAACCAGACTAACATGTAGCCGGATCCTCCACCTTCCGGGGAGCCGGCCATCAGTATAAACCAATTCTGGTTCAAGTTTGTTCTACTCCTTGTCTTATCGGCAAGATGTTCAATATCTGCACACAGGCGGAGCCTGTCACTCATTCCGGACTTATATTGGCCTCACACGGCCCAGAATATAATATACCATAGCTTTACGGCCTGTCCAAGCTTAATGAACCACGTTTTAGGCCTTCCTATGACGCCGTTATGACCTTCTAAGTATTTGCAAAACAACACCTTAAGGATAAGAAAAAGGCGTTGGCCTTCGGATCTGCTCCAGATGTAAAATACCTGTGTACTATAAATGTATGGACCGACTCCTTAGTGTAGACTATATTTTTAAAAACCGGAGAGAATCGTAATGTTCCGCTCAATCCTTATTCTCACGTCGGCCCTGCTGTTAGCCGTGTTGATCGGCTGCTCTGATAACGAACCTGCCCCGACCGAGACCGACCCAGTCTTGCTGGCTGCCAGCCCGAATCAGCTTGTCCTCGGATACGGCGACACGCTCGTTCTTGAACCTGAGGGCTTACAGGTCATTTTTTCGACGGTCCTTCATGATAGTCGCTGTCCGATCGGAGTGGACTGCTTCTGGGAAGGTGAAGCACAGATCGGTCTCGAGGTGACAGATGACCAGCATACGACTCATTTCGTTGTCCTGTCAATACGCGGGCTCGGAGGCCTGCCTGCGAGTGTGGACACCCTCGGCTACCGGTTTACTCTGCTCCAGCTTGACCCTTACCCCGTTTACCCTGACAGCATACGGCTGGAGGATTATGTGGCAACCCTGGCCATTGGTCCTTTCGTTCCTGCTCTTACGGCAGATGACGAAGTTAAGATATCGGACATCGATCCGATGGACTTGCAGGTTGATAGCTGGGGCCTTGAGGAGTTCAGCATCGACGGTCACATCGTGACTTTAGGGCTGAACCATTCAGGCGGCTGCGGCGAGCATGACTTCGACCTGCACATGACCCCGGCGGCTTTTATGGAATCGTTCCCGGTTCAGGCCAGCCTGTACCTCCGGCACAAAGACCACGACGACCCCTGTGACGCCATTGTCACTCGTCAGTTGCATTTTGACATCGACCCGATCTTAAATCTTTATCAAAAAGGCTACGGACAGGTTGACCCGATCTGGCTGCATCTGTATGAATACTATGAAGGCGGCTCACCCGGCCGGAGGTTGAGCGTCCTGTATCAGCCGGATGCTGACGGATCGGCTATCGCGATCCCGGAATCTGCGCCAGGCCAATAGCAGAGTCTTCCCGGAAGATTCTCTTGAACATATAACCGACCAAGGCGTCCCTCTGTGTGAAACGGGAGGGAGGGATCATGTCTAAGATCGTATCTATTCTGACAATTGGCGGCACTCTGGTCGCTTGCCTGGTGGCGTGCGAGGATGACACGCCGATTACGGGCTCGAGAAGGACAATTCAACTGGAAATCAGCTATGGTGATACCGTTGCGATACCGGGTTTCCCGAATGAGCTGATCTTCGTTGATGTTCACGACGGCCGCTGCCCTTCGAATGCGTATTGTGACTGGGAGGGCATGGCTGAGGCAGTGTTCCGTTTTGATGATGGTCAGTTTATCTGGCCTCTCTGGCTTCCCATGTACGGCGCCCAGGTCACGGCTGACACGTCCGGTTATATGCCGGTTGACAGGTTCGGGTTTCATTTTGTGATGACAGAACTCTCACCCTATCCGCCGGTTTACGACACCACGGAGTATAAGGCAAAGGTTACTATATCGTATCCGGAGCAGCCTGATTCAATCGACGGGGAGGTCGAGATCACCAACCAGACGCCGAGCCAGATCATCATGCAAAGCTTCGATCTGAAATCAGTATCGGCGACAGGTGAACGGCTCAATGTGTTACTTTCACACGGCGGTGGCTGTATGGGCCATTATTACTGGGCCTTCATGACTCCCGACACCTCATACTGGACAGATTTTCCCGAGGCCGATGTCTACGTGCGCCACTGGCACTTTGGCGACGACTGCAATGCCCTTCTGCACGCGCACCTGACCTATGACCTGGCCAATGTGATCGACTACTACCAGGAGCGCTGCCGGTGCGTGACGCCGATTAAGATCAATGTCATAGGTGATACGGCCGGCGTGGAAATGCTCTCGACCATGTACTTCCCGGAGGACTGGTTTATTTCTCCGATGCTGCCCATGGCCATCGGCAATTATTGGGTGTATCTCGACTCAACATGGGAGACAGACCATTTTGTTGAGACGATAGACTCAATCGAAGTCATCGGAACTCACTCCGACGAACTGGGTGACTGGTGGGTTCTATCGTCACCGCTGCCGGCCCTGGGTGACACTATCATGACGAGGGGAGACTCTGTATATAACCGGCAGTACAGGCTGGGGGACACAACGCCAAATGCAGACCTTCAGTATGTGGCTGCTCAGGACACCTCTATGACCTTCCGCGTGGCGACTTTTATGGGCTTCGCTGTAGATCGTACAGCGACTCGCGTCAGAGATATGGTGGAGGTGCCGGCGGGCGCCTGGGTCGGCGGCTACAAGTATCTAAACGGGCTTCTTCAATTACCGCAGACAGAGATTCTGGTACCGGGAGTGGGGTTTGTATATCACGAACAGGCCCCTTATCATCCGCCGTTCCCCGGGTTCATGCGCAAGACCAAGTTGATACGATATCACCTGGAATGAGGGCCTGGTTTTCGTGATGATACAAGTGAGATAGACTTGGAGAGAAGATCATGATTCGCAGAACAATCTGGCTGGCCGCAGCGGCCGGTCTGCTGGCCGGCCTTATCGGATGTGAAGACCGGGGCGTTGTCAGAATAAGCCCTGTTGGTGCAATTGAAATACCCTTTGGTGAGACAGTGACTATACAGCAACTGGGGATTGAACTGACTTTCACCGATGTCAACGACGTACGGTGCCCAGCCAATATGACCTGTTTCTGGGAGGGGATGGCCGAGGTCTACCTTCAGTTGGTCGAGCTACCGGCAGACACTCATTTTGTAATCCTGCCGCTCGGCAGAGGGTCCACCTGGGTTGGGCCTGTAGATTATATGCCGGTAGACACACTGGGCTTGCACATGATCCTGACCCAACTGACGCCGTATCCGGTTATTCCCCTGCCCGAGGATTCCTTTTACAGAGCAAAAATTCTCATCTCGGCGCCGGAGGATCCAGACCCGGACGACGGTGACATCGAGTTGACCAAACTTCCTCATGAGTATATACCGGTCGACGGTTTTTGGCTGGACTCGGTTTACATCACCGACAACATGCTGAATGTCCTGGTCACCTATAGTGGCGGATGCCGCAATCACTATTTCTGGCTGTACATGAGTCCGGACAGCTTCGATGTCTCTCACCCGGGCGAGGCGGACTTGTATCTGCGACATTTCAATAACTCTGACGTGTGTGACGCAATCGTACACGACTCGCTGAGATTCGACCTGACCAACCTTATCGAAAAAAACCAGGAGCAGTTTGGAGAGGAACATCCCATCCAGCTCAATCTTCATGGTGACACAGCAACGCCGCAGATCATGAAAACGACTTACTTTCCTGAGAGTTGGCCCCCCTCACCTATGATGCCGATGGCCGTTGGCAACTACTGGGTCTACCAGGATTCGGCCTGGATCTGGGACCACTGGGAGGAGTCCATTGACACGGTCGAAGTGCTTGGAACTCATACTGATGGCTGCGGCGACTGGTGGGTTCTGTCCCGGTCATTGGTCGGACTTACCGATACTATCATGGTTATTGGGGATACCATTCACAGCCGTCAATATGGTTTGGGTGGTCTGATGCCCTCGCTGGAGTTCATTCCCGCGGTCGGCGACTCCTCGTATACCTACGATGTCATTCGCGGCTGCATAGCACATCAGCGAACGGTGTCATTCATGCACGATCCGGTCGAGGTACCGGCCGGTCGCTGGATCGGCACGTACCATTACGATGATGGCTGCTGCGTAGGGCCGCGATTCCGAGCTATTATAGCTCCCGGTGTGGGAATAGTCTATGCGGAACGCGAAGCGTTATCTCCCTTCTGGCCCGGCCCGCTCAGCAGGACAAGGCTGCTCGAATACAATCTTAAGGAATAAGAAAAGCCGACCGTTCTGGTCGGCTTCTCATTAATAGCTGTCCCTCTGAAATCTATTCTGACGCGGCCAGCTCGAAAAGCGAAAGTAGTACAAATCCCCTGTACACTTTTCACTCCAACCTAACTTATTTCAGCGCGGTTAGAGCTGGGGTGGTAGTTCCGTTAGCTCACCTTATTACCTGTCTGTATCTGTTGACTCCAGGATGATTACATGCCCGGGCTGCCAGTCACCATCCTTAAGAGTGTAACCCCGTGAAATCAGATTTCCCTCGGGTGTCACCTCCCACGTAGCTCTGACATCATTGGTTGTGCCATCAGGCGTGATTTGTATACCTGTCTCTACAATCAGAGCGTTTTCGCTTGAGATTACTCCCGAACCTATGTGACCATTACTGCTCAAAACCAGGAACTGGATTTGCTTCTGTGCCGGGTTCCAGTAGTAGTAACTCTCCCGCATAAAACTGCCGCTGGCTGCCTTGATGGACACAGCACCTCCATTAAGGATTGGTAGGGCCGAAATCGGCATGACCGGCCCCCCGCTGGTGTTGCCCTCGAAACGACCTTCCCATGATCCGAGCAGCGGGGCAAGGCTTGCAAGGTTTCCGTTCAATTCCTGAGCGTGAACGGTTTGGGCTACTATGATTGTTGCCAGTATGATGATTTTGAGACGAGTGGATCGGTCTTTCATCGAGGATTAGTTCCTTCGGTTAGGGTTAAGTTGCTATACACAGCTAGTCCATGATAGGGCTTTCGCAAGATATCATGTCCTTGCAGTGGAAACCCGGTATCAGCGACAACAATTACGACTAACCATGGGCGAGATTGTCTATTTATTTGAGGACAAAAGCAGAAGTAGGTCGAACATTCCGCATAGGGTCTCGGGATTCTATTCTGACTGGGGCTCCGGCTCATCTGACGCCGCGCCTTCATCTCCAACCCTACCCTCGTCCTTGTCCGATGTGAGCTTGTCCTTCCATTTGGCGATCTTCTTGGCAATACCCGGGATCGATTCGATAACACCCTCCCAGGAGCCCTTCTTGGCCGGCAAGAGGCGGATGCCCTCCGCATCCATGATTATAAATGCAGCCGGCTCGATCTTTGCCCCGCCGCCGCCGCCGCCGCCGTAGCCGCTGCGGGATTTTTCATCTTCTCCCTGGCCGCCGCCGGCACCGAAGCCCACCGAAATCTTAACCACCGGTATGACGGTCTTGTCACCGACCGTAATTGGCTCGCCGACAATCGACTCGGAGCGAGCCATGTCTTTCAACTCGCCGACCACGCCCTGCAGGATTTCTACGACGTTATTGGCCATCCTGGTCTCCTCTCTTAGTTCCTATCGCCACTTTCCAAAGTTTTCTTAAAGGCAGTTGCCGCAGCAGGATAATGGTGCGCCAGCCTATTTTATACACCGGTATAGCCACCGCCACCCGCAAGGATCCCGTGAAAGACCCGCCCGTCCAGTCCGGCAGATACTGAACACGCCCGACTAACGATGGAGCCACGGCCAGGGCTGCCTGGTAGTATCCGAAAGTAATGCCGGTAAGGTCCGGCTGGTCGAAACCGGCCTCGACGGTGCCTTCGGCTTCTTCCAGGACAACAGACTTGAGCAGTCCCAGCCCGAAGGCGCCGAGGGCCCGGACCGATTGCGGCACCGCCTTGATGATATCGACCACTGATCGATGTCGCTTCCTGGCTGGCTTCTCCTTGGGTTTTTTCTTCGGCTTTTTTGCCTTCTCGGGGGCTTCTTTGCCGATTTCAAATCTCTTGATCCCCAGCCCGGCCACCTTCAGAGTCCCGCGCTTTTCTACAAAATCCAGATCCGCTCCCGACCGACCCAGCCCGACAAACAGGAGTCGGCGGGTGCGGCCTTCCACCACAAGCCGCACGCGGATCCGCAGGAACAGAAGGCAAACCAAAGCCGCGAGTAATATGAAGACCACATAAATCATATGTACATAATATACTATCGGCAGGGCAAAACGTTACTGGAAGACGCCTGATTTTTCAATCAGGCTATCCAGGAAAGCCTCATCCTCTGCTTCATGCACGAGTCGCCTCGGTTTAAACCCTTTTTCGCGGGCAATCGCCGCCACCCGGCCCTGATTGTTCATAAGGACATCCGGTACGTAGAGGGCAATGGAGTCCTCATAAGCCGCCACCGGGGAGATGATTTTCCAGCCATTCTCGCGAAGGTGAGTTACCAACTCATCAATAAAGAGCGCGGCTAGGTCATTTTCATGGAGAAGGAGTACGTGCCTGGGGGAGCGGCCGAGCGCCTCCCGGGCTATGCTGTCATAAAACTGAATGGCGTCCCAGAGGGTCGATACATAGAGATCGCGCAGCCTGTCAAAGTTAACGGTTCGGCCGTTCTTGATCGCCTGCTGGAATGCTCGTTCGAGGTACCAATCATAGTTGTCTATCGTCACGTATCCGTTCCGGTAACCGAGTTCCTTGAGTGCAGATCGAAGCGAGTCCCTTACCGGCACGCTCCGACCCTCATCAAGGAGGGGATATCGGAACCACCTGACAAACCCGGTCATCCCCTTTAACGAATCGTGCGCCTGCCTGATATCCCGGATGAATGCCTGGCAGCCGATCTTACCGGGGTGTTGATGGGAATGCGTATGATTACCCAGCAGGTGGCCGGCTTCACCGTACATTTGCAGTCGCCGGCGCCCGTGGTGCCAGGGTAGCTGTTCCGTTGCACAAAAGAACACAACCTGGTCAATCTCCAGTGAATCAAGCTTGTTTATGAGCATCTCCGTCCGTTCGAGGCCGGAGAGGTATTGCTGCTTGCCCCTCGGAGCATCATCGAAACTGAGGGCGATTTCGCCGGCCGGAGTGCCGCCCGCTGACAGCGAATAAAAAAGAACAAGAAGAATCAGAAGCCTGTGGCGGCAAAAGGACGACTGCACCTGCATAATTCACCTTTCGTATAGAGCGGATGGACACTGCTTTGTGAGCACACACTCGCCACACTTCGGTCGTCGGGCAATACAGACAGCGCGGCCATGGTCGATCATCATATGCGTAAACACAATCCAATCAGGCCTGGGAATGACTTTCATCAGGTCCTGCTCGATCTTCACCGGAGACTTCTCTGCCGTAAATCTGAGCAGGCGGCTTATCCGGGAGACATGGGTGTCAACTACAACGCCCTCGGCCAGGTCATAACCTGCACCGAGTACGGCCGAAGCAGTCTTCCGACCGACTCCCTGTAGTTTAACAAGGTCGGTCAGGTCTTTGGGGACCTTGCCGCCGTGCCGATCCAGCAACTGCCGGGCTGAGTGCTTGATGGCCTTAGCCTTGTTAACATAGAAACCAGTAGTGTATATCAGCTCCTGAAGTTCCTGCAAATCAGCCTCCGCGAACTCCTTAACGGACCTGAAGCGCTTGAACAGTTTCGGCGTGACCATATTGACCCGTTCATCGGTGCACTGGGCCGACAATATGGTAGCCACCAGCAACTGATGAACGGTTCGGTAGTTCAGGGTGCATCGTGAATCGGGGTACGCCTTTTTGAGTAGACGGACGACTTTCTCCGCCCGCTGCTGCTTTTCCTTAAGTGATTCACGTGGCATCAGATGTCTGCCTCCAGGCTCAGAACGACGATGCGGTCAATATCGTTGTAGTCTCGGATTATATCAATCGAGCGATAACGCGGATCAGTTTCAGTGATGCTCGCCACGCTCTCCGCCTGGTCATACCCAACCTCGAACATGAGCCGGCCGTCGTGCGCAAGGAAATCCGGGGCATCCTTCAGAAGCCGCCTGATAGCGTCCAGTCCATCTTCGCCTGAAACGATAGAAATCATCGGATCGGCCTTCACCTCGGGCGGCACGGTAGTATAATCCTGCCTGGAGACATAGGGAGGGTTTGACAGTATGAGGCCGAAACGTTCTTCCAGTTTTATAGCTGAAAACATGTCTGATCGCCGAAACTCGACACGGTCGGCCACCCCCGCCTGCTGCGCGTTTCGTCTGGCGATTTCAATTGCTTCAGCCGATACATCGATGGCCGTTACGGTCACTTCCGGTAGTTCACAAGCCACGGTAATCCCGATCACGCCTGATCCGGTGCCGACATCAAGTATGCGGGCGCCTAGAGAGGATCTGCTTCTGAGGTATTTCACGGCCTGCTCGCACAATAATTCAGTCTCTGGTGTCGGCACCATGACTGCTTCCGTCACCTCGAACCGTCTGCCGTAGAACCACATTTCGCCGAGAATATACTGCAGGGGGTAACGGGTCTGCCGCCGTTTGACGATACCATCGACCCGCGCGAGTCTTTCTTCGTTAAGAAGCCTGTCGCCATGAAGGTATAGATCCAGCCTTTCGAGCCCCAGAACATGGCAAAGAATCATTTCAGCATCGACCCGTCCTGATTCGATGCCGACACTTTCAAGAGCGGCTCCGGCCCGTGCAATTAACTGCTGTACAGTTGTTTTCACATTGCAGGGCTCGACTTTGAACGCGATCTGAGGTATCCCGTGATATAAAAGGCAGCCACCACAGCCGTGCTGATGTAACAGAAGGCGTAGGTAAATCCGGGCGAGAACTGGATTGAATGCGGGATGAGATAGATGAACAGCATCACTGCGAATGAACCCAGCCCGATCCCACCGAGCGTACCGGGACTGTAGATATCGCGTCCGAGCTTCCCACGAGTCAGCGAGCCGACTGACGCCAAGGCGGCGAATACGAGGTATACGAGCAGAAGTTGAGTCTTGTTATCTGTTGCGTCGGTCCCGAATGGCACACCCTCCCAGATGACGTTGAAGGCATAATGGTTCATGGCAAACCCGAACGGATATCCGCCCACAAAACAGAACGCAGCCGCCCAGAAAAGGTACACGGCCATAGGCCGGACGTCCCTGCCGTGGCGCAGCAATCCCAGGGCATGAGTAGCTACCATGGCCACGCAGAATACAGTGGCAAAAATGAATAACACGTGGCCCACCATAATAACGGACGGGACTTCCCCAATGTACTTCAACAACCACGGCTTGTCATTCTCATCGGTGAACCGGGCCAGGCTCGACCCGGAGGTGTCAACGATTTCAAAATAGTAGTAGAACCGCCCCCCCCGTTCCCCGGCCGTGACCTCGGTGTAAAAACGTCCGGGCTGGTCGGGATCCGGAAGCATCGAGACGCCCGCATATTGTGACAGGTCCGCCTGGTCGACACCGGATGGTTGTGAAGTACGAAACATCACCCGCTGCCCCCCATCAAGAGAGCCGAGTATTCTGCAATCAACGAGATCGGTCTGGCCTTCGGTGATCTTCGGTACCGAGGTCATCTCAAGAGTGTAACCCGCGTGCGAAACCGAATAATCCTCCGGTTGCCCGCGCGAGTTAGTCCTGGCAATGTATAGCATCAGAACCGTGAGAACGAGAGCAATGACGACTCGTATGACCTTTTTCATTCCCGACCTCCGTCAGATACCTGCGAGTTTCAGTCTATGTTCCTGGTCGCGCTGCCGCAGAGGGTCGGTCAGGGCGTCTACCTCGCCGGCCATGATGGCCGCCAGCCTATAGAGTGTCAGGCCGATGCGGTGATCGGTTACCCGACCCTGCGGGAAATTGTAGGTGCGGATTTTTTCGGATCGATCGCCAGTGGCCACCATGGATCGTCTCTCCGCCTCGGTTTTTGATCGCTGTTCAGACATCATCTTATCATACAGCCTGGACCTGAGGACTTTCATGGCTTTGGCTTTGTTCTTGTGCTGCGACTTTTCATCCTGGCACGTAACGATCAGCCCGGTCGGGACATGAGTGATGCGCACGGCCGAATCGGTCGTATTCACTGACTGGCCTCCCGGCCCGGATGAGCGGTAAACATCGATTTTCAGATCGCTCTCATCGACCCGGATGTCAACTTCCTCCGCCTCCGGGAAAACCGCAACGGTGACAGCAGAGGTATGGATCCTGCCTTGAGTCTCCGTAGTCGGAACACGCTGAACCCTGTGAACACCTGATTCATATTTCATGGTACCATAGGCCGTCTCGCCGGTCAGTGAGAAAACGATCTCTTTGAAACCACCGGCCGACGAAGGATTGGAATTGAAGACCTCCAGATTCCAGGCCTTTCTGTCGGCGAATCGTTGATACATGCGGAAGATATCGCCGGCGAAGATCCCGGCCTCGTCGCCGCCGGTTCCCGCCCGGATTTCCACAACCGCCGCCTTGTCGTCCACGGGATCCTTCGGCAGCAGTTTAATTCGAAAGGCTTTCTCTACCTCTTCAAGACGCTCTTCGCAGGCCACCAGTTCCTGGCGGGCCATGGCTACCAGTTCATCGTCAGAACTTTCATCAATTATCTGGGCGGCTTCCTTGATGCCCAGCTTGATTTTGCGGTAGTCTTCTCCGACGGTCAGAATCTCTTCAACCTGCCGCCGCTCGCGGTTCAACTCAATAAGCTTCTGCCGGTCGGCCAGATTGGCGGGATCAGCCAGAGCCTCATCCAGATCACGAAGTCTTACTTCAAGTTTTTCGACAATATCGAGCATGGCGCAGATATCACCCTGTTTATTTGTCAATACTAATCCAAACCATTGGATCGGGCAAGTGGTTACGTGGTACAGCTAGGAAACGGCCGTGCGTTTGGCTGTCAGTTTCGACTCAGTGATGCCGAGGGCAGCCTCCAGGGCCGCGATGGCCACCTCAAGCTGCTCGGGCGAGGGCTCTTTGGTGGTGATCTTCTGAAGCCACAGACCGGGCTTTATCAGCACCCTGGTAATCGCGTTGTCACGCGTCTTCCCGGAGAGTTTCAGTATCTCGTAGGACGAGCCGGCCACAAACGGAAGAAGCGAGAAGTGAACACCGAAACGGGTGAACAATGATGGGGCGTGGCCGACGACTACCGTGTATACCGAATCGGAGACGGAGTATATCAGGATAGCCAGCAGGGCCACGATCAGAATAAATGAGGTGCCGCAACGGGGGTGGAATCTGGGGTGCCCGGCTGCTGTTTGCGGAGTCAGCTCATCTCCCATCTCATAAGTGAAAATCGACTTGTGCTCGGCCCCGTGGTATTGGAAGATTCGTTTGAAATCTCCGAACAGGGAAATAACCCAGACATAGGCAACGAAAATCGTCAATCGGATGGCACCGGCCATGAGATTGAAAGACACCGCGTCCTTCTGGATTCCGAACAGCGATGCGACGGCTAAGGGCAGGAAAAAGAATATCGCGATCCCAAGACCGATCGCCACCACGGCAGTAACAGCCAGGGTCAGACTGTTGCTTTTCCTGGATTTCTCGTTGTAATCCTGTCCCTTTTGCGCTGCTTCCTCTTTTTCGAGTTCCCGCACAGCTATATCTGCAGAGAAATTAAGGGTTCTGATACCAAGGACGAGCATCTCTGCAAAGGCTATGGCACCGCGGATAAGCGGGAGTTTCAGAATCCTGTGCCGGGTGGTCAGGGATTTGAAGTCATCGGTCTTCAGCAGAATCTCTCCGCTGGGGATTCGGACAGCCGTGGCCACCTTATCCTCTGAGCGCATCATGACGCCCTCAATAACGGCCTGTCCGCCGACCTTCAGATCCGGCATGAGTCTAATCCGGAGTCAACAATGTTCATATCCATCTATCCACAAAACAGCGAGCGCTACGCACACAGTACGTCTCGCTCGCATAATGGTCAGGGTCAATCCAGGCGAGCCTGCAAATAATCCGGCTAGTCCTTCTTGGCGGTTAAGCCGTATTTGCGGCGGAAGCGCTCCACCCGTCCGGCTGTATCCACCAGTCGTTGTTTGCCTGTGAAGAACGGGTGACAATTGGAGCAGATCTCAACAGAGATGCTCTTTTTCGTGGAGCGAGTGGGATAGCTCGCACCGCATGTACAGGTTATAGTCACCTCGTGATAATCCGGATGTATCTTTGGTTTCATTACATATCCTTCGCGGTCACCAAAACATTCATATCAATATAACAAATCCGGGTTCCCCTTCGTTATCGGCAACCCAGAGCCAAGAAATATACGGAATTCTTGCCGATTGGCAAGCATATAGTGCCCGGCGGAAGCGTATGTCAAAGCCAGCCAACTCAATGGTTGTCTTGAGGTTGAGTAACCGGCCACCCCCCTTGCCGGTCCTGAACTCAGAACTCTCAGGCTCCGATTCGATCTCTGGGTACGGTTTCAACGTTCAAGACGTTCGGGTATTGACGGGATAAGCCGGCCCAACCTCACTATCTTCAAATTCGTGTGGAGTTTGCCTTTGGTGTGCACCCTGGCGGCAGCACAACGACACCAGACGACCACACAACTCCCTGGGTTACCGACTACCTGCACCGGAAGCGATTCTTCCAACAAACAGCTTGACGAGGGTAGCTATAAGACTGATTCAAAAAGCGGTACAACAACCGGGGGCCGTCGCGACCGAGCGGCGAAGATTCTTGGCATTAGCCGGACCACGCTCTGTCGCAAGTTGAAGAGCGAAAACGCAAACCGCAGCCTAATGTGTCAGGGCCCTTGGTTCAAGAAGGGGTACTGGTGGACGGTTTTTAATTGACCTGATGCCCATCAGGCTTTTTGATCATTCTTGACATGGCTGCAGTTCGTCTCGACCGCTCCATGCGGCTTGTTTCGTTGGGATAAAGACAAGATGACGTTCAAGAATCCGGCTTCATTTACCAAACGCCAGAGGTTCGCTATCAACGAATCACTCAGGCGACGCCTCGACGCTTACCTGGTTTGGGTGGATATTCAGCAAACCGACTGTGCGATCCCCGTTGGAATTTGCGAAGGGCGTTCGTAGTTGGACAGACGACATGTGATAGTTTTGGCTGGTCTTGGAAACAGCAATTTCTCCAATTACGGAAGATACTGACAGTTATGGATGGAAAAACGAAGGCGCCCTTTGCCTCCTCCCTTTTGCTGGCTGTTTTGAGAAAGCTGTGGATCTCTTTCAAGGATCTGCTGCCCATCATTCTGGTGATCGCCTTCTTCCAGATCGTTGTTATTCAACAACCACTGCCTAATTTGGTCGAAGTTATATTCGGCGGTGTTCTTGTCGTTAGTGGACTGATGCTGTTTGTGCAGGGGCTGGAGATGGGCCTGTTTCCCATCGGGGAAACAATGGCCCAGGCGCTGGCCCGCAGGGGTAGTCTGCTCTGGCTGCTGATATTCGCCTTTCTACTCGGCTTTTCCACCACGATTGCGGAACCAGCTTTGATCGCCGTGTCGGCCGAGGCCGCTGATATCGCCGCGCAGGGGAATCTGATTTCTTCGGCAGAAGCATCCCTGAAGAACTATGCCCTCGGTTTACGGTTGTCTGTGGCAATCTCTGTGGGGGTAGCCATTCTCATCGGTGTGTTGCGCATTCTCCGCGGTTGGCCGATCCACTATTTGATTATTGGTGGTTACGTGTTGGTCATGCTCATGACGTTGATCGCTCCCGAAGAGATTATCGGCATAGCCTACGATGCAGGCGGAGTGACGACCTCGACCGTAACCGTGCCCCTGGTTGCGGCCCTGGGCGTAGGACTGGCTTCGATAATTAAAGGACGCAGCCCGCTGGTGGATGGTTTCGGGCTCATCGCTTTCGCATCGTTGTTACCCATGATCTTTGTGATGGGATACGGTATCGTAATTTTTGAGTGACAACAGGAAAGTACGAATATGATATTCCTGTCTGAATTTGCTGCAGTACTGCTCGCGACCGTTCGGGATATCCTGCCAATTCTGGCACTGATTACGTGCTTTCAGTTGTTCA
>CP070824.1:2797286-2802468 GCA_020344395.1 Candidatus Zixiibacteriota bacterium
GCGAATGAGCTGCGCCAGTTTCTTGGCGATGGTCAACGCCACGTCCTTCTCCCGTGCACCCCTCTGGCCAATAGCCCCGTTGTCTTTGCCGCCGTGCCCGGCATCAATGACAATGACATCAATCTTGTTGTCCGGACCGATGAGTTCGGGGCCTGACGACGTATCCATCTCAAAATTGACATCAGCGATCGAGATTTGGATCCGCGGCGGATCCTGTACCAGTTTGTGGTGCCATTTATCGACGGTCTTTCTCAGTCGCACGGAGACCTGGCCGTTGCTATTTTCCAGTTGGTGAGCCTTGAGACTGTACATATACCGGCGATCTGCCCGGGAGCGGATGCGGGCCTGGTTGAGGAAGCCTCCCCGAATAGATACATTGATCCAATTGCCCTCGGTGATCCAGACGTCGTACGGCAATGCAGCGGTAAGATATATCTCGATGAGAAACCCGTTGGCCTTGGGTGAAAAAGATATATCGGTTACGTTGAAGTACTCTGAGTCGATCCGGAGAGACCTTGACCGGGTGTCGAAGCTGATTCTGTGATCGTGTACGCGGTCAAGAAAGGGCACCAGCGTGATCGCCGGCACAAACAGCTGTCCCTTGTCCAGGGAAACCGGGTATGTCAGATTATAGACGGTGTCATTCAGCTTGAAAAGAGGCGACTGAACCAAAAACTCAAAGCGGTAATTATCGGCCTCATATACAATCTGATGGCCGACTATCTGCCAGTCCAGTGAACCGCCGACGATGTTGGCCAGTTCGGACAAAGAGACGTACTCAATACCGTGCTCTGATCTGGATCGGATCTCTTCGTAGCCCCCGGCCGCATAGACCTTGACCGTGCCGTCCGCTCCACTTGGTGCCATAAGAGCAAGACCACAGGAAAGAAGTGTTATCCGAGCCGGTTGTCGCAGCCAGATCATCGTTTAAGGTCCCTTTGCACGGCACGCCTCATTTTCTTGTCGGCCTCTGCCTGTGCTATACGTTGCCTCTTGTCATGTTTCTTACGTCCGAACCCCAGTCCCAGTTCGACCTTGGCGTAGGGACCCTTGAAATAAATTGACAGCGGTACCAGAGTCATGCCCCGCTGCAGTGTGCGGACGGCCAGTTTTCTGATCTCGCGTTTGTGCAGCAGCAGCCGGCGTGTCCGGATCGGGTCTAACGGCTCGGCGGCCATCTTGTACGGCGAAATGTGCAGGTTCCGCAGAAAGACCTGACCGTTTTCGACCAGGGCATACGAGTCTGAAAGGTTGATTTTACCTTCCCTTAGCGATTTCACCTCGCTGCCCCGGAGTTCGAGGCCGGCCTCGACGGTGGCTTCGATATGATAGTCGTGTCGGGCCTTTCGGTTTCTCGCGATGATTCGTATGTCTTTGTTCGAACGTTCCATCGTTGGCAGAATATGGCGTGGGTAATTCTAACGCAATGAAAAAAGGCGAGTTAGCAGCCGAACACCCGTGCAGACGCACCTGCTGGCCGTCTATCTGCGGCGACGGATCAAAAAAGTTAAGCGGTGCAAACAAGTGTGCCGATAATACGAGAAACCAACATTTCAAGCGGGCAGAACTACTAACCTTGAAGGGGCAAACGATCATGGCCATGACAAAGCAGAAAAGGACCGGCACGGTATTGATCGTGGATGATGAAGAGGCTATTCGCGAACTGGTTAAATCAGTACTGGCGGCCGAGGGACATCAGGTGCTGGCTGCCGACTGCGGAACCGACGCTGTTTCACAGGCCGAGGAAGCCAAACCTGACCTGGTCCTGATGGACATCAATATGCCGGATATGAACGGCTACCAAGCAACACGGCGTATTAAGGAGGTCCCGTCTCTGGAGGATACCCCGGTCGTTTTTCTGACCGGTCGATCGGCAGAGGAGGATGCTGGACGTTCATTTGCGTACGGAGCTATTGCCTATGTCTGCAAGCCCTTCTCAGCCAAGGAATTGAGTGATCTGGTGCAGGCTACCTTACCGTAAAGAATGTCTTCACCGGCATTTCCGTAAAGGATGGGCCCCTGTCCGCCGATATCGTATTTAGAAGTTTCTTTGGAGTAACGGGATGGGACCATGTCCTATAAGGTAAAAACACAGACAGCCAAAGTCCTGGTAGTCGACGATGAACCCGAGATCACCGATATCGTCCAGACCTTTCTCACCGAGTCAGGATACCGTGTTGAGGTTGAAAACCACTCCGAAAAGGCCATGGCCAGAGCGAAAAAGGTCAAGCCGGATGTCATCCTTCTCGACATCATGATGCCCGGCAAAGACGGCTACGGTTTGTGTCAGGAGTTCAAACAGGACCCGGAACTGAGCCATGTTCCGGTTATTTTCCTAACCGGGAAGGATCGTTCGGACGATATGGGCAGGTCCTTCAAATCCGGTGGCGATATGTTCATCAAGAAGCCGTTCTCCTGTGAGCGACTGCTTGAAATCGTCAATATTGTCGTTATGTCCACTAATCGAAACTGATCGTTTTTCAGGAAAGCCGGGGCAGGCAGAGAAATGGAATTTTGTTGACAATTATTGTGCGGTGCACTATAATATCAATATGAAGACGAGATTGATAAAGCGTTATCAGAATCGCAGGCTGTATGATACGGAGGACAGCCGCACAATTACGCAGGCCGATGTGGCGGATTTCATCAGGGATGGACAGCGTGTCAAGATCGTTGACTCGTCCAGCGGTCAGGACATAACTGTCTCAGTGCTAGGCCGTACGTTGTTGACGGAATCGGCCAACTGGGAGAATATCAGGGAATCGAGAGAATTATTTCGAGAGATAATCTATTTAGGAGGTGACAAATCCATGTCGCTGCTGAAAAACACAGTGCTGGCTTCAATCGGTGCCTTCCAGGTTACCAAACAGAAAGCCGAGAAGATCATTGATGACCTTATCAAGAAGGGTGAAGTGAGCAAATCGGATCGTAAAAAGGCAATTATGGAGCTTTTGACGAAGGCTGAAAAATCGACGGCGGATTTACGTAAGAAAGTGGCCAAGGAGGCCGAGACGGTTCAGAAGACCGCGTCGAAACTCGCCAAAGATCTCAATTGGGCGCGCCAGGCCGATCTGAAAAAGCTCGAATCAAAGGTCAACAAGCTGGCGAAAGCAGTAAAGGATCTCGAGGCGAAGATCAAGTAGCCCAGCTCGGTCTGCCAGTGACTTAAGGGATGCAGCCGGGAGATCAGAGCAAATCGCTCAGCCCGGCTTCGTCAAGGATCTTTATCCCCAGCTTTCTGGCTTTGTCCAGTTTTGAGCCGGGATCGCTTCCGCAGAGCAGGTAATCGGTCGAAGCTGAGACTGCCCCCAAGACCTTACCGCCTGCCGCCTCAATAAGGTTTTTGAAGTGGCTGCGTGGCCGTGAGAGTTTTCCGGTTATCACAACCGTTTTGCCGCTCAGGCGGCCGGCGCTGCGACTGGATACATAGTCGGGGAACTCAACACCACCCTGCCTCAACTTGGCTATCATCCGCTGATTGCCCTTGTTCTCGAAGAAATCGACGATGTTCCTCGCCATTACCGATCCAATACCGTGAATTGCTTCCAGCTCGTCCACAGAAGATTCAGCCAGCTTGTTGAATGACCCTGAGTGCTCAGCCAGTATTTGTGAGGCTGTCTCGCCGACGCCGATTATCCCCAGTGCACAAATAATATTGGGCAGGGGTGCCGAACGGGACCGTTCGATGCTATCCAGCAGATTCTGAGCTCTTTTGTCGGCCATTAGTGGGAGGGGCAGCAGTTTTTCTTTGGTAAGGAAGAACAGATCGGCCGGGTCGCTGACCAGTTTTTCTGCGATTAATTGCCGGGCCAGCTTGCCTCCCAGACCTTCAACATCAAAGCCGGTCTTAGCTGAAAAGTGGTAGAGGCGTCCTTCGGTCTGAGCCGGGCAGGCGAGATTGAGACACCGGTGGGCGGCCTCGCCCTCAGGGCGAACAATAGGCAAACCGCAGGACGGGCAGTTGCGCGGATACCGAATTGGCTTGTTGGTGCGGGATTGTCCTTCCAGTCTCTCGACCACTTCGGGGATGACATCGCCCGCTCGACGAACCACTACCCGGTCACCGATGTCGAGGTTCAGGTCGTTGAGCAGATCTTCGTTGTGCAACGACGCGTTGGACACCAATACCCCGCCTACTTTCACAGGCTCCAACCTGGCGACAGGAGTTACAACGCCAGTGCGGCCTACTGAAAACTCAACACCTACCAGTACTGTCTCCGCCAGTTCCGCGCTGAATTTCCATGCCACCGCCCATCTGGGTGCACGGGAGATCTGACCCAGAAGTTCCTGGTCACTGAAAGAGTTGACCTTGATTACAACGCCATCTATCTCGTAATCCATAGAGGACCGCATTGCCTCGATTTCGTTGAACGCCGCTGTAACGGCGTCAACACCGCGCACAGTTCGAATCAATTCGTTGGTGTAGAATTTCTCCCGTCTCAGAAAGTCCAGTACTTCGCCCTGATCCGAAAGCCCGGCCAGGCCGGTGTCCGATATGCCGTAAGCTGAGAACAGCAGCGGGCGCGAAGCGGTTATGGTCGGATCAAGCTGACGCAGTGATCCGGCCGCGCCGTTTCTGGGGTTAGCCAGGGTCGCAGTACCCTGCTCCTCCAGTTGGCGATTAAGCTTTTTGAAATCAGAAAGACGCATGATCACTTCGCCGCGGACTTCCAGCCGCGGGTATTTGCGAGCTGTGTCCTCGGAGAGTTTGAGGGGGATGCTTCCGATGGTCTTAAGGTTGAGCGAAACATTCTCACCGGTATGGCCGTCGCCCCGTGTCGAACCAAGTACAAACAGGCCGTGTTCGTACACAAGTTCGACGGCCAGACCGTCAAGTTTCGGCTCCAGTACGTATTCGATATTCTCGCTGCGCTCCACGGCTTCCCAGACCCGTCGATTGAACTCGCCGAACTCTTCGGCCGTGGTAACCTTCTGAAGCGACAGCATGGGCACGCGATGGGTTACCGACTCGAATTTCTCCGAAGGAGCTGTACCCACCCTCTGGCTGGGTGAGTCCGGAGTAATAAGCCCGGGATGCTCTCGCTCCAGCTTTAGGAGTTGGTCAAAGAGCCGGTCGAACTCGGCATCAGGTATGGTGGGATTGTCCTCGATGTAATAAAGACGATTGTGCTCGTTGAGTTCGTCAACCAGGCGGCGGTGTTCGTCGATCAGTTTGCTGTCA
>CP070824.1:2802568-2823508 GCA_020344395.1 Candidatus Zixiibacteriota bacterium
TATCGTCGACATCGGTGACCTGACCTCACTCATAGACTATCTGTTTATAAGTTATGAGGAGCCTGAGTGTATGGAAGAAGCCAACACGGACGGGGCTGGTACAGTTGACATCGGCGACCTGACAACCCTCATCGACTACCTCTTCATCAGTTACACACCTCCCGCCGAATGTCTGTAGAAGACCGCTGCTCTTATCCTCATTGCAGCGATCAATTATGCAGCAGGCAGTTTTGTTGACAATCAAGGCGAATTTCGGCATACTTGGTGTGATCGTTAATATGAATCGCGGTTTCTTAATTTATCTGTGGGAAATCTCGGGCGAGTCATAAACAACGAAAAGGAAGGAATCTTCACCAATGAACCGACCGGCAATATCGTTTCTCCTAGTAGCCGGCATCCTGTGCACGGGTACGGCCGAAGTGACGGAGACACAGACTGAGGCGAGCGTCACTGTGACCAAGCTCACCGACAAACTGTACACTAGCACGTGCACAGGCGGCCGTGAATTCAACCTGCCGTTGTACTCCACCAACCTGGTGGCATCAGTGGGAGAAGACGGCATCTTGCTTGTGGATGCCGGATTCGGCGAGACCGGCCAGGCCCTTCGGGACACACTTGCGGCGTTGGGAGATGGCCAACTGAAGCTAATCATCAGCACGCATTACCATGGCGACCATACCTTCGGCAACCAATTCCTCAAGAATCAGGCGACAATCATGGGACATCACAGCGCCGTTTCAAGAATGTCCGGCGACTAGTTTCAACTGCCTGGAGCGCCGAGCCCCAATCGGCCGATGGTGGGCTTCGATGATTCCCTGATCATACCTTTCAATGGCGAAGATGTACGCGTCGTGTACACACCGAACTGCCACACGCAGGGGGATGTCTACGTACATTTCACCGGTTCCGGCATTGTCGCCGCGGGTGATCTGTTCTTCCCGGATGAGATTCCGTATGTCGATCTGCTCGACAATGGAACAGTGGTTGGGTATGCAGCGCGGATCAGGTCGTTTATCAAAGATTTCCCGGATGATGTGGTATTCATTGCGGCGCATGGAAGAGCCTACTCCAAAGATGATTTGAGGGAGTATGACCACATGCTGACTGAAACTACTCGCCTCATTCAAGAAGCAGCAGCAGCCGGCAAGGCCGCCGACGAGATGATACAGGATAGCCTGTTGGCTGACTGGGAGGAATGGAGAGGTCAGTTTGCCACTACTTCTCTGGAAGCGTGGATTCAAACAGTCTTCATCGAAGCCACCGGCGGGCTGGATTCAAGACCATCAGTCTGTGAACCGCTGACTCAGGCTTTGGTGGAGGGTGATGTCGAGGATGCAATCCGGCAGTATCACGACCTGAAAGCCACTGAACCAGATACGTACAACTTTGGCGAAGAACAGCTGAATATACTCGGTTACCAGCTTATAGCACGACAGCGTATCGACGACGCCGCGGAAGTGTTCAGGCTGAATGCGGAGGCGTATCCCGAGTCGTTCAATGTCTATGACAGCTACGGCGAGGCGCTGATGCTCAAGGGTGACACGGCTCAGTCTATTGTCAACTACGAGAAGTCACTGGAGTTAAATCCCGACAACACCAATGCGACTGAAATGCTGAAGAGGCTTAATGCGGAATAAAGAATCTGTGACCTGATATTCCGACAAACAGTGCTAAAGGACATGTCATGAAGCTATACTTGGTGCAACATGGCCTGGCAACGTCCAAAGAAGAGGATGACCAGCAGCCGCTGACGGGGGAGGGTCTGGCGGAGGTACGTCGTATTGCGGGTTATGCGGCTTCGCTGGGTTCCATAAAGCCCAGACGTATATTGCGCAGTGGAAAACTCCGCGCGAAGCAGACTGCGGAAATGTTCGCGGAATACCTCAATCCAAGAGCTGGCGTCGAAGAGGTAGATGACCTCAAGGCGATGGCGGAGCCGTCGATCCGGGCGGAACGGCTGGCGTCTGAGACTGACGATATGATGCTGGTCGGTCACCTGCCGCATCTGAGCAGGCTATCGTCTCTCTTGATCTGCGGCGACCTCGGGAGGGACATCGTCCGATTTCGTAATGCCGGGATTGTCTGTCTGGAAAGATCAGACACGGGCGTCTGGCAGCTTCTGTGGAAGCTGGACCCGGAACTTATTGGCTAGTTGGAGGTACCGACTTTTGCGGTGAATTGCCGGCTGGTAGATATTCTTTGCCAGACTGTGAAGCCGCCCATGCCTCTTTGATACTTCTGTGATAGCCCTTAGTAGACTTGACAGATCCGGGAAGCCAGCAGTCGGTCAGTTTACGGTCTGTTTTTCAATTCGGCAAGGCGTGCCCTGGCGTCATCCATTTCCTCAATCACCGGGTCAGCGTCTTTCCAAATGTCCACGAACCTCTCATACTGCTCAATAGCATCATTGATCCAGCCTGATCTTTCGTATGCAAGTCCCAGATAGTAATAGGATTTCACCGTCGAGGGACCAAAATAGAGACGTGGGTCAGCTGGCTCTGAGTGGAGTCTTTCGAACTGCTGCACGGCTTCACCGAGTCTGTCCGCTTCGAGGTACGCTCGCCCCAGCATGAAATATCCCGGAAGCGGGAAGCGGTCGGATTCTTCAAGTGCCTTCTCGAAGCTGATGACAGCCTCTGCCATATTGCCGGCTGCGAACTGGATAGAGCCGACTGCATACCAGTAGGCGGATATGTTCTGTTCGGCTTCGATCAGGTCCCGTCTCAGCTCTTCTGCCGCCTGTTCGGCCGCATCAGTGTCTCCCAGCTCAGCAAGAATCTGTACCAGCAGACGTCGGGCGAGAAACTCATACTCGCGCCATGTCTCACGGGTGATGTCGGCGGCCTTCCGAAGCTCGTCAAGGGCCAACAGGAGGTCACCCCGCTCTCTGTATATCACTGCCCTTAGCCCATGTTTGCTTGCTGTGGCCCAGTTCCCTGGATCCTCGATATCCGATGCAATCCCTTCGTCCAGAATCCTCAGGGCCGCTTCATACTGACCGCGATATAGAGGGATGTAGGCGAGGTAGAGCCTCCCTGTTGATCGCATCCCGGCATCGCTGACGGTAGCGAGTTCTTCAAAGCAGCTCTGAGCGGTAACATAATCCCCGTTGAGCGCACATAAGAGTCCGAGGTTCATCCGTGATGATTGAAAATCCGGCTTTATCTCCAGTGCTTTCTTGTATGACTCGATCGCTTGATCGATCATGCCGTTATTTGCAAGGATCTCACCCCTGGTGTCGTAGGGATTGGCTTCGTCAGGTGCTATGGAGATGTATTGACCGATTGCCCAGATGGACTTCTCCAGATCGCCGACCTGATCATAGGCATACGCAAGCTGATTGTACGCCTGCTTATGGAGAGGGTCTATCTCAATGACCCTGGTGAGGTAGTCGATTGCCTCTTCATATCGCTGCAAAGTGTACATATACAGTCCCAGCATCTGAAGGGCGTCCTTTTCGTCAGGGCAGTCCTGAACCGCCTGCTCCAGCTCCTCAACCGCTTTCGATACGTCACCTTCCACCGATGCCTGCATGCTTCTGATGTAATACTGCTGCCTCTGGCTGGCCTTGCTAGAGTATTGCACGGCCCTGGCTATGTGTTCGGGATCGTGGATTCGCGCCAGATAATAGTAAGCCATGGCAAAAGTGGAATCATACTGCAGCGCACTCTGGAAACTTTGCACGGCTTCTCTCCAGTAGAGCTTGTAGTAGTTGTCGACGCCTTCCAGGTAATGGCGGTAGGCCTCCAGCGAATGGGTTGTGATATCGGCTACCGGTCCGTCTATTTCGAGCTGCGCGGAATCAGGGAGGGAAAGGTCGTTGAGTATTTTTGCTGAAAGTCTGTCTACCAGAGTGAATACACTCTCACTGGCACTCCCCGTGATTCGCTGGGTGGCTATTGTACTCCTGGTGGCGACGTCCACAAGTTCAGTAGTGATGACGAGCGCAGATTGGGTCTGATAGATGCTTCCTGTCAACATCCATTTCGCGCGAGTTTTGTCAGCTACCTCCTGTACCACATAAAGGTTTATTGTCTCGGTGCGCTCCCGGTCCAACAGGTTCAATAGGTCATGCAGTCTCTGGCTGGACACCACATCGACGCGGCGCGATTCCGACAAGTCAGTTATAAGAAGGTTGGTAACAATATTCCCGAGTTTCTCAGCTTCCTGCTCATACGTCGAATCGACCAAATACATCACGGCCAGGCGGTTGTCGCTCGCCACGACCTCCTGATCGGTTTTGAATTCGATATTCCATGGCTTGAGCACCAGGATTACCAGAACCGCGGCCACGCTAAAGACGGCCCTGAGTGGTGTCAGCCGCCCGGGAAAGCGTCGGCGGCCGGTGCCGGGTACAGCGTCACGTGTCCCGGCTGCATCCGAGGATTTTTCTTCATCCATCTGTTTTATGGAAGCGCGGACGTCGGGGTCATGCTCAATCAGGTAGACCGGGTCCTTGAATTGCCTGGCCTGCTCGAAACAGTAATCGCACTCCATCTGATGAATCTCGAAATCCGCCCGGTCCTCATCAGACAGGATACCGAGTTCGTAGGCGTGCAGAAGCTTCTCAAAGCGCTTGTCGAGGCACTGCTTCATTGGTGAAGCTCTCCTGATTCGAGACACTTCTTCAGTATCGACCTGGCACGACTGAGCGCCACATAAAGCCCGTTCGGTGTCAGGTTGAGGGCTTTACATATTTCCGTTGTCTGATATCCCTGGTAGCGAAGATTTATTATCCTGGCGTATCGTCGGTTCACCTGGTGCAACTTCCTGAGACATGAAATCAATCTCGATTTGAGGTCGCCGGTCGGCATTATATGGGCGAACTGATCTTTGTCGGCTCTCAGGCGCTTCAGCCCGGTAACCTGGCGATCCCGTGTCCTGTAATAATCAAGAATTCGGATTTCCAGCACTCTGTATGCCCATGCTGAGAAGCTGACCGTGAATTCCATCTGTTTGTATTCCCTGGCTATTACAATCAGTGCATTCTGCACTACATCTTTCGCATCATCAGCATTCCCTATCCTTCGGAGTGCAAACTGCTCAAACCTTTCACGAAGAGTCCCAAAGAGTTCTTCCTCGGGCGCACCACCACACACGTGCATGTGCAAGTCGTTAATATTCAATCAATTACCTCGACCGGGCTGAACCGGGGGAGGCAATATACGCATATTCGACTGGAGAGGCAAGGGCCATAGGCACTCGAGTTACTGTCCGCAAGTCCGTTCCCGGGAGTTAGTATGGATCGCGGGATCGGCACTTCTAAGGTCCCTAGACGAGAAAATCCCAAATCAGCGGGAAAGACTCGGCCTATTTCGGCTCCAAAGGGATACACAGCGTAATGAAGGAGAAATCATGCGTGGAATATTCTCAGCTATTATCGGAAGTTGTCTCTTGCTGGCAGCATTTACCACAGGCCGCGCGCAGCTTCTCAACGGGCCTGAGAGCGTTGTTTATGACACCTTGTATGACCGGTACCTGATATCTAACTGGAACACTGGAAACATTGTCCAGATGGATAGTGAGGGAGTACAAAGTTACTTTGTCACCGGCCAAGGCTGTCAGGCAGGTCTGGAGATCGTAGATGATGTCGTGTATGTCGGATGCAGTGGGTTAGGGGTCAAGGGTTATGACTTGCATACGGGCTCGCTGGTTGCGCACGTGACGATCCCCGGCTCAGTGTTGCTCAACGATATTACATCGGACACTTCGGGCAACCTGTACGTGTCAGATCCATATGGAGACGAAATATACAAGATTCGTCTGAGTGATCTATCCTACTCGTCGCTCGTACCCCTGATCGAGTGGCCTAACGGTGTACTGTATGACAGGCAGAACGATCGATTGCTGACCTGCGGGTCGACCACCCGAAATATTTATTCGGTAGATCGGGATGACGGATCGCTCACTTTGATCATACAAGTCGAGGACGGCCATCTCGACGGTCTTGCAGATGACTCGGCCGGCAATATATACATATCGGCGCAGGGACCGGATGTGGTTTACCGATACGACAGTGATTTCAGCATCCCACCCGAGATAGTGTCGCGCTACCACAACGGTCCCGCCGATATCTTTTACAACAAGCCGGACAATGTGCTGGCTATTCCGAATATAGGTGGCGTTTCCGTAGACTTCATCGATTTCAGCATACCGAACCTCAGCTTCTGCGGTCTGACCGTGGTTGACGCTGAGGAAATAACAACCGATCGTGTTCATCCCGGTGAGACCGCAGATATATTCCCCGTCATATGCAACAGCGGCTACACGGTCAGCGGTGTGGCCGCGACCATGACGTCCTTTAATATATTCGTCACTGTCAACGAATCAGAGGCCGCATTCTCCGGCAGTTTGCCGGAAGGCGGTAAGGCAGCCAGTGCAACGCCCTTCTCCGTGTCAATCCATCCGAACTGTCCTGTTCCGTCTGTGGCAGTGTTGGGCCTGCAGATAACGGCTGACAATGAATATATTAAAGAAGACACCCTGTTGCTGTTTATAGGGGATGCTTCAGGGTTTCACGATGACATGGAAAGCGGTCCGGGTTACTGGAGGCACCGATCGTTGTCTCGACTTTTCCGGGACTACTGGTTTCGGGACGAGATTTGCTATCACAGCGGCTTGCGGAGCTGGAAAGCGGGCAACCCGATTAGCTACTATAGCCTTACAGATGCCGAACTTGTTTCTCCACCCTTTCTGCTGGAGCGGCACTCAAGAGTAACTCTCTGGCACAGGATTGGTGCCGAAGAAGGCGTTGAACCGGGTACAGCCCGAGATGGCGGTCTGGTTTCTATCCTTACAATGGACGGTGTGAAAACACAGATCGTGCCTGACGGAGGTTATACACACACCACTGTGGTAGGTTCTTCGAGCCCGCTGCGCACAGAGACACCTGTGTTCTCCGGTGACTATGATTGGGCCGAGGTCGGATTCGATCTTGCAGGGTATTCCGGGGTTGTTCAGTTGGCATTCCGCTTCGCGTCTGACGGGGCGATAGGAGGAACAGGCTGGTGCCTCGACGATATAGAGGTCGCTGTCGACCAGGCGACCTGTTGTGAAGGGCTGACCGGCAATGTTGATTACGATCCCGATGATATTGCCGATATTGGTGATTTGACGGCACTGATCGATTTTCTGTTTATCAGCTTCGAGGGGCCTATATGTATGGCCGAAGCTAACGTGGATGGTGTTGAACCTGTCGATATCGGCGATCTGACAGCGTTGATCGACTTCCTCTTCATCAGCTACACGCCCCCGGCCGTGTGCCCATAAACTATATAGACGAACTTGGCCAGCGCTTCACTCCGGACACGGGGCCAGCGCGTTGAGTTCGGCGTCAATGAACAGGTAGCCGATCAGGCGAGTCAGGTCTCCGATATCGACGAGGCCGTCAAGTGAGCCATCGACATTGGCATCATCAAGGCAGGGCGGCTCCTGAGTCAGGTCAACAAAGAGATAAATGATGAGCCGGGTCAGATCGGATATGTCGACCGTCCCACCGGGGTCGTGGTCGATATTGCCGGACCGGCCCACGCAACAGCTAACCTGAAGACTGCTGTATCCGCGTCTGAACTCGGGGCGGTATGAGGTCAGACCATCCGCCGAAAAATAGTTGCCGCGCTCCACGAGGTCGATCAGAACAGTCGTGGAGTCAAAGGTCACGAGCTGAGGGGGGGTGGACTCCGGATAGGACAGCCAGAGATGACCCAACAGTCCGCCGCCGGAAGCAATAGGATCTTCGCTCGCTTGATAGGCAAAAGCTGTCACCACGTTTCCCGTGATCACGTGCCCCTTGAATTCCAGGTGTTCCGCCTGTCCGGAGTTGAAGGAAAACGAGTCGATAATGAGGGCGGGGCCGTTGTGGGTCAGCGTAACCTCTACAGCTGCCAGGGGTTGGTCACACCAGAAGAACACTGGTAGGATCACGGGTTCCGGGAGGACCGTGAAAGTGGAATCCACAAGAATCGAATCGGGTAAACCGGGATCTGATACAAGTGTCCTGGCTGCGCCGGGAGTGGGTTCAACAAGAAGGGCTGTCAGAAAGACCAGGGCTGTGCTCAAAAACTCTCTCATCGGTACATGTTCATCCCTGTCGGGGCAGGCGATTCATGTAGTAATCAGGGCTGCCACCGCACGTCAACCACCGGCATAACGGTCCAATCCTGAATTCAGGCGTGACCACGGAAAATGTCCAGCAGCGAGATTACTGCCGGGTAAGTAGTTGTCGCCAAATAAAATATAACGAAAAATTGAAGAATTACAAGAAAATCATGTTGAGCCCCATAAGACAGACCCGGTTGAAAACAACCGGGTCTGAAGCACTACACCTTGTCCTGTGTGGCACCGTGCTAACCTGCCCGAGCAGGCTGCTTTGCTGCTACGGCATCTGGTTTCAACTCAGAGTCCCGATCCAGCCGGCTTCAGGACATATGCCATCGAAATCGACACGGGCCGTTGGAGTCGGATGCGCACTGTCGTGCAAAGATGTCCGTATCAGCAAGGCGCCAACTCGTTGTATCACCATAGTAACCTTATTCAGGCCGGCTGTCAAACGAAAAAAGCGTGGCAAGGCCACGATTATCATTATCCGTGCTCAGCGGCCCCGGACCGAAGTTCGGTCAATATATCCGGTCGATCTTGCCCGAGACTTTCTCAAACTGGGGCTCAAACTCACGGCGAATGCGTCCAAAACAGAATCCGAGCTGCTCGTACATGGCCACCTGTTCAAGATCGACCTCGCGCTGAGAGATGGCCTGTCTGATATCCATGTACTTGACCGAGCCTCTGGCATATCCAGTGGTGGTTACACCGCAGATCCCTGCCAGCAAGAGGCAAACCGCCGAGGCACCAGCTTCCATACCAAAGTTAACATCATAAGCCGAGCTGAATCCGGATCGCACAAGATGGCTGGGGGTGATGGTCCTGATCTCGGGGATGTAATAAAGGTCCTCGATATACATGCCCTGGGCCAGCATGAAGCTGCGGATCTCATCATCGGCCTGCATGCGTTTTTTCAACTCCTGTGCTACGTACTTGCCGGCGCCGGCAAGTTTCTTGTGGCCAAAGGAGTCAAGGCCGGCTGCGTCGTCATATATTTCGCGCCCCGAGGCATCTTTCAGGCCCTCGGCCACAACGATAGTGTAGGTGCCGGCATTTATATCGCTTTCCGTAATACGCTTGGTGAAGACCTTCTTCATGTGGCGATACAGTTCGTCGAAATCCACCGGGATCTCAGGGATCAATATGGCGTCAGCCTCCCCGGCCACGCCGCCGCGAAAAGCAGTGTGCCCGGCGTAGCGGCCAAAAACCTCCGTCACCATGATGCGGTTATGGGTTCGGCCGGTAGTTTTGAGATCACGAATAAAGAAACCGATTCGGTTGATGGTCGAATCCCCGCCGACCGAGTACGGCATCAAATCCAGGTCCATGGTCTTTGGAGCGTGAACGCACTTGATGCCTTCCGCATCCAGATCAAGGACCACGGCGCCGGTGTCGTCGCCACCGGAGATAACCAGGCCACTGATTTCGAACTTGGCCAGACCAGCCTTGACACGGTCATATTTCCCTGGATCCTTGATCTTGGATATCTTGACACGAGAATGTCCGGCCTCGGAGCCGGCCAGCCCGATGTTGACCGAGTCGACGCGAGACGGCGTCAGTTCCACGAGATTCTCCAGGTTTACGAGATTGTACAGGCCGGCATACCCGTTCGGAATGGCGAAAGCTCGCACATCATTACGGGTGGCCATTTGCGCGGCACCTTTAACGACCGCATTCAGCCCACCACAATCTCCTCCGCTGGTAATTATACCTATCTTTTTCATTCTGCACCTGTAAAGCACGCACACCAATGCTCACGGGCACTGCTGTGCGAGAAGTTTCATTCCAGAGGGAGATTAGTATAGCCGCCGCCGGTAGAATAGTCAATACAACTCTGTGTGCCGATCTCGCTTCACGGCGAGTCCGGTATAAGTAACCACCCAGTTGGATCACAGGCTCAGGGTCCAATAGTGGAGCCGTGCTGTGAATCAGTCGAGGATACGGTCGATGAGGATGCTCGGGAACGGGCTGCCGGCAAGAAACTCAAAATCTATGCGATCGTTGGGCTCGAGCTGCTGTTGATCGGAATCAAGCCGGTACCAACTGCGGAAGCGCAGCTGGTCCTCGATCTCAAGGTAAATCATGCGGTCACTAATGTCGATGACTCTCGCTGTCATCAAACAGATATCCCGTCTCTGTCTGTGGCGCTGTGCGCGCCAGCGTTGGTATTACCTTCCTTGTTCTGCTGTCAGTGTGCTATGCGAGAATGGCCTTCAGAAATGTGCCAGCAGATTAGCTATCCAGACTATAGTCAAGTGGACCCGGTTTGTCAATATGCTGGACCGAAAAATTGCAAATTTGGTTTAACTCTGGTCACTAACTGACCACCAGGCACTTTATAAGACGTCTGGTATTCATGATATAGCTCGGTTTCGCGGCCTCGAATGCAGACAGGTTAGACCCTCAGTTCCTGTATGTGCTTGGCACACAAAACAGTTGCATTCGGTCAGAATTAGCCTGAAATTGACCGATAGTGAGCCTATTTTCGGAGGATTCTCGCCATGTGGTGGAAGTCATTGCTGTTCATAGGAATATCAGTCATGATTGTGTTCAGCTATGTCACACCTGCACCCAATCAGCTAATAGGTGAATCCAGCCGCATTCTTTACTATCACGTTCCACAGGCCTGGATTGCGGTGCTGGCCTTTGCCATGTCGATGGTCTTCTCGATCCGGTATCTTAAGCACAGAGTCATCATCGAAGATGACAGGGCTCTGGTTGCGGCCAGACTGGGCTTTCTATTTTGTCTTCTGGCCACCATCACAGGCTCCATTTTTGCCAAGGTGACCTGGCTTTCCTTCTGGAACTGGGATCCTCGGGAGACCTCGATATTTATACTGCTCCTAATTTACGGAGCTTATTTCGCGTTGCGGGGGGCTCTTGAGGCCGAAGAAAGGCGGGCCACGCTGGCGGCGGTTTATTCGATTTTTGCCTTCCTGACTGTGCCTTTCCTGATCTTCGTACTGCCGAGATTGCAGGCGTCGCTACATCCGACGGATGCCATTGTTGATGCTAATCTTGAATTCACGATGGGACCGGAGGTAAAGTTGGTATTCTTCAGTTCATTAGTCCTGTTTACGGCGGTATTCTTGTGGATGTACTTCCTTTGTATAAGGGTGCAAACCTTATTACGTAAACGCTTCGAGGAGACATAACGATGGACGGCAACTACGTGACGATGACAGTAACCCTGGTAGTATGGGTGGGCTTGTTTATTTTCTTGATGCGACTTGACAAGAGAATCAAAGAACTGGAGAAGCGCTCACGATAGTGTGGCGCTTTAACTCCGGATGAATTTCTAGTCCAGTGAGATTCAGCAGCATCCGAAAAACTATGTTGCCGCGAAGCTCGAATTCTCTGGGGATGTGTAAACATGGGATCTAATGTACCCGGCGAACTGGCTGTGTGGCTGGCGCTGGCCTTTAATGTTACAGCCGGGCTCATGTTTTTCTTGGTCGGGCGTGGCAAAGAGGCACTTAGCGGCCCGGCCCACAAAGCCTACGGCGCATTTGTAACCTGTTCGATTCTATCCCTGCTATATCTATTTTACGGTTTCTTCAGCCACAATTACGCTTTCAGCTACGTATACGAGTATTCTGAACGCAGTCAGCCGTTTCTCTATGTCCTCTCCGGGCTCTGGGGGGGACAGGAAGGAACATATCTGCTCTGGCTAGTATTTAATGCCCTGTGCGGTTACGTCATCATAAGGCACGCCGGACCTTCAAAGAACTACGCAATGGCCGTACTGGGTCTGGTTAATCTTTTCTTTCTTCTGATCCTGGTGAGACTATCGCCGTTCGCCCTGCTGCCGCATCCTGCTGCGGACGGTCTGGGGCTGAATCCCCTGTTGCGCGATCCGTGGATGGTGATCCATCCGCCAGTCATTTTCGTCGGTTATGCGATGACGGCTGTGCCGTTTGCCCTCGCCCTGTCTGCCCTTATCCGCAATGATTATGCCGACTGGGCCCGTCAGGTGTTTCCATGGGTGGCGGTCTGCTCTCTCTTTCTGGGTGCCGGTAACGTCCTGGGCGGATACTGGGCCTACAAGACGCTTGGTTGGGGTGGATACTGGGCCTGGGATCCTGTCGAGAACTCATCGTTTGTACCATGGGTTGTCTCCATTGCTCTGTTGCATGGCTTGATAATCGAGAAACGGACCGGAGCCCTGCGCAAGACCAACCTGTTATTGTCCGGCTTTCTGTTTCTGCTGGTGCTGTACGGGACATTCCTGACCCGCAGCGGTGTTCTGGCCGATTTTTCGGTGCACAGTTTCGTTGATCTTGGAATCAACCAGTACCTGGTCGGGTTCATGGTTCTGTTTCTGGTTCTGATGTCCGCCCTTTTAGGCTTACGAGCCCGAAAGATAATCTCTGCAAATCTCAATTACAATATCTTCGGGCGCGAGTTTGTGCTGTGGGCTGGTCTTGTTATCCTTCTTGCTTTCGGCGTGATTGTTCTTTTTTGGTCGTCGTTACCTTTGATTACCGGTCTGTTCGGTGAGGCCCGAGCGGCCGACATCCCAACGTACAACAGCTTCGCTATACCTCTGGCTATTCTGATGGCTCTCCTGCTTACAGTGGCGCCGTATTCAGACCACTCCGGTTATAGATTGCCGGGCGCGGGGCGCAGGGCACTGCTAAGCTACGGCGTGGCCGGTCTGTTCGGCTTTGGCGTCTTCCTTTTCCTGCTGTCAGTCGAGTTGGCGACTGCTGTAACTATTACAATTGTAGGCGGGTCGTTGGCTTTGTATACGCACAAGCCAGCTCTTAGAAGGGCATTGCTGCCCTCGGCGGTTGCCTTTGCTGTGACAATAATCGTTGCCGTCTTCCTCGGGGTCAGGCACCACTTGTATCTGCTTTTCTTCGCCATGGCGGCCACGGCCCTGGTCGCCAACCTTGTACTGCTCGTGAGAGATATTGGAGGCCGATGGACTATGCTGGGGGGCCGCCTGGCCCATCTCGGTTATGGAATAATGTTGCTGGGCATTATGGCGTCGTCCGGCTTTGACAGGGGCGATAAACTGGTAATCCCGAGAGGGGAATCAAGGCAGACTGCGCTGTTCGGTCTCACGGTGCAATATGACGGCATGGCTAATGATATCGAGCACCCTAACAATGAGTTGTTGCTCACCGTTGATGACGGCTCGGAATCCCGCGAGATTCGCCCACAACTGTATTATTCGGCCCGGCTCAATGGCATTATGCGCAAACCGCACATCGAAAGGAATGTGCTCTATGACATGTACGTAGCCCCGGAGCAGATTCAGACTCTCGGTGAGAACAATCGGATACCGCTGGAGAAGGGTGTGACCACACAGGTCGGTGAGTTCAGCCTGACCTTTGTAGATTTTCTGATGGACCGGCACGGACAGCAAAGTGACGGCATGCGAGTAGCGGCGTCAGTGAAGGTTAGGCTTGGAGACGAGGATACAACCGTCACGCCCACGGTGATCTGGGCCGCCGATGAGAGCGGCAAGATGGTCATGCACCACGAAACGGTGTCATTCCAACTGGGAGGCCGCGAGTACCGGGCAAACCTGGAACGCATTTTGGCCGACCAGGGGATGATAGTACTGGACATCCCGGATCTGATCAGCCAAGGTCCTGTTGACCAGCTGGTCGTGGATATCTCGAAGAAACCTGTTATATCGTTAGTCTGGATTGGTACCACCCTGATATTGCTGGGTTCGCTCATCTCTGGGATCCGGCGCCGGGCCGAGCTGGGACAGAGCCCCAGGTCCGGTTGATCAGAACATCAGTTCATTGCCGGCGTCCACATTCCGTTCGGAACCGCACGGGACACCTCGCATATAATATTATTTGACAGAGAGAAATGGCCTCTTGTGAGACGGCTCACCGGTCGAGCCAGTGCTTGACAGGTTGCCCCGAACCCACTATTATGGCCGAGTTTTCCAAGAGTCATATATGACAGAGAGGTTTTATCAGCGATTTGTTATCGACCAGCGAGGAACTGATTGATGGTAGAGGGAACACCCCAGATGATGATCGAGGCGAAAGGCCTCAGCAAGTTTTACGGTCCGTTTGTGGCGATCAAGGATATCAGTTTTTCGATTCCTCGGGGGCAGGTCGTCGCGTTCCTCGGACCCAACGGCGCCGGAAAGACCACCACTATGAAAATCCTGAGTGGTTTTCTGGCGGCCAGCGAAGGTAGTGCATCGGTAGCCGGACTGGATATCCGTACCCGGAGGCTGGAAGCTTCGGCGAAGCTCGGATATCTTCCGGAGGATGGCCCGCTTTATGACGGCATGACCCCTCTGGAATTGCTCAAGTTTTTCGGAGAGGCTCGGGGAGTACTGGGCACGCGGCTGCGGAATCGGATAGAGGCTGTAACGGAGCAGTGCGCGTTGCACGAGGTAATTGAAAAGCCGATCGGCAAACTCTCTCGTGGCTACAGGCAGCGGGTCGGGCTGGCCCAGGCCCTGCTTCATGAGCCGGATGTACTGATTATGGATGAACCAACGGCGGGGCTGGATCCTAACCAGATACGGGATTTTCGTACCAACATCACAAGGCTGGGCGCATCGAAAACCATACTGTTGTCGACCCACATCCTGCAGGAAGTCAAAGCGGTGGCCGAGCGCGTGCTGTTCATACACGAAGGCCGACTCGTATTCGACGGTACTCCGGATGAAATGGTGATGACCGGTTCGCTCGAAGAGAAGTTCTATTCCCTGACGAATTACGGAAAGCCGACCTCCTTGCAGGAAGGAGGGCAGGCATCATGAAACTCAACTGGAAAATAGTCTCCGTAATATTCATGCGCGACCTTAGAGCGTCGTTCAGTACACCGACCGGTTATATTTTTATTACCCTGTTCATATTCCTATCGGCTGCTGCGGCCTTCTGGCAGGAGAGGTTTTTTGCCAACAATCTGGCCAATCTCGACCAGCTGAATGTCTTCTTCCCGTACATTCTGCTGTTCTTTGTCCCCGCGCTCACGATGTCAGTCTGGGCGGAGGAGAAGAAGCACGGCACGGATGAACTGCTTCTAACTCTTCCGGCCACCGATCTGGAGATAGTCCTCGGCAAGTACGCAGCCGTTCTTGGAGTATACACCGCCTCGCTGATCTTGTCTTTGAGCCATGTGATTGTCCTGCTCTGGCTGGGCGCCCCGGACTTTGGACTGATGTTCGGCAACTATGTCGGGTATTGGCTGATAGGAGCAGCCCTTATATCGGTTGGCATGCTGGCTTCCTTGCTGACGGCCAACGTGACAATAGGCTTTGTGCTGGGCGCTCTTTTCTGTTCTTTCTTTATTCTCGCGGGTTCGAGTACCTGGACGGTTAGTTCGTGGCTGCAGGACATACTGGGTCCACTGTCCGTGTTCGAATACTTTTCGGACTTTTCCAAGGGTGTGATTTCGATCTCCGGGCTGATCTATTTTCTATCGATTACAGGTCTGATGCTGTTCTTGAATGTGATCATCCTCGGACGGCGGCACTGGCCGGTGTCTGCCGACGGCTACCGATATTCGGTTCACCAACTGGCTCGGTCACTCTCAGTGGTTGTGGCCATTATCAGTTTCAACGTCATTGTCAGCCATCTTGGTGGCAGGGTCGATACAACAGCGGAGCGCCTGCACTCGCTTTCGGATGAGACCGAGAGCCTGCTGGCCGAACTTCCCGACGATCGCCCGGTGCTCATTCAGGCCTATATCAGCCCCGAGGTTCCCCGTCAGTACGTTGAGGTGCGGGCCAACCTGCTCAGCATGCTCCGCGAGATTGACGCCGTGGCCGGTGACAAGGTTGCCGTATTGATACACGAGGCTCAGCCTTTCACCGAGCAGGCTCGCGATGCCGCCGACAAGTTTGGGATAGTGCCGCGCGAAGTAGTCAGTGCCGAAAGTGCCAGGGTTAGCACGGCCAAAGTGTTCCTCGGTGTGGCTTTCACCAGCGGGGCAGGTGAAGAAGTCATTCCCTTCTTCGACACCGGACTGCCGGTCGAGTACGAAATGATCCGCTCCATCAGAGTGGTGGCCAAGACCAAGCGCAAGAAGATCGGTGTCCTCGCTACCGAGGCCAAGGTCTGGGGCGGATTTGACTTTCAGACTATGAATTCGCGCCCACCGTGGTCCATCGTAGCCGAGTTACGCAAGCAGTACGAAGTGGTTGAGATTGACGCGACCCAGCCGATCACCGAGGAGATGGATGGTTTACTGGTAGTGTTGCCGTCGTCGTTGCCGCAGCCGGCTATGGATAATCTGGCCGATTATATGACTGACGGGAATCCGACCCTACTGTTTGTCGATCCCCTGCCCCTGGTGAATCCGGGACTGTCTCCCGTGCTGCCGGCTGGTGCCCAGACCAATCCATTCATGCAGCAGCAAACCGGTCAGCCGGACCCGAAGGGGAATATAGGCGGCTTGCTGACAAAGATCGGCGTCCAATGGAGTCCGATGCAGCTCACCTGGGATACCTACAATCCTCATCCCAATCTTGGCCAGATTCCCCCGGAGATTGTCTTTATCGGGGAGGGTAATGAGTCGGCCGATGCCTTTAATCCGGAGAACATCGCCACCGCCGGTCTGCAGGAGCTGGTAATGCTGTACGCCGGCTATATGCACAAGAGTGGCACGGCTCCATACAGGTTCGAACCGCTGCTCAGAACCGGTCGGCTGTCCGGCGTGCTGCCCTGGAATCAGATCGTCCAGCGTGGCTTTTTCGGTCTGACTCTAAACCGCAACCCGCGCAGAACTCCTACCGGTGAATCTTACATCTTGGCGGGACACATTACGGGCAATAAGGTTGATACCGTCGGAGCTGAGTTCCCCCAGATGGTCGACACCGCCCGGATCGAGACCCGGGTAAGCCGCGTCAATGCTATCGTGGTTGCAGACGTCGACATCATATCTGAGCAGTTCTTCAGCTTTCGCCGGCAACGGGTGGAGAATCTTGAGTTTGACAACGTTACCTTCGCCCTCAATTGCATGGATCTTCTCGTAGACGACGAGTCGTTCATCAGACTCAGAAAGAAGAGGGTGAAACACCGAACTCTTGAAGCTGTCGAGGAGCGAACGCGCAGGTTTGTACAGGAACGAATCAGCGACGAAGAAGAGGCAGAGAGCGAAGCACAACTGGCGCTGTCTGAAGCCCAGCAGAGGTTGAATGAAAAGGTCAATGAGGTTCAAAACCGTACCGACCTTGACAGTCAGACCAAGCAGATTATGATGCAGAACCTCCAGGAGGTCGAGAACCGCCGTTTCGAGGTTGCCAAGGCGAACATTGAGGCCAGAAAAGAGGCCCGCATTGAGAGAGCCAAGGGCAATATGGAAGAGGCGGTGAGGTCCATTCAAAGCCGTATCAAGACACTGGCTGTTGCCCTGCCGCCGATTCCCGTGTTTGTCATGGGGGTATGGATTTTTGTGAGGCGACGCGGCCGGGAACAGGTGGGAGAGTCGGCACTGAGGAGACTAAGGAGCTGACCATGAGTGAGACAAGAAGAACTATTCTGTTTGCAGCTACAGCGGTCGGGCTGGCCATCATCGCATACCTGGTAGCGCCCTCACCGATTACACCTGAGGCGTTCCTGGATCAGGGTGAACTCTTCTTTCCGGACTTCACCGACCCCAACGCGGCGACCACCCTTGAGGTCATAGATTATGATCAGGCTACCGGCGCGGCGCGTCCTTTCAAGGTGACATTCAAAAATGGGCAGTGGACCATCCCATCGCACCACGATTATCCGGCCGACGCCAAGGACCGTTTGGCCCAAACCGCGGCCGGAGTCATCGACATAAGAAAGGACGATTTTCGAACTGACAACGTCTCGGACCACGAAGCCTGTGGTGTCGTTGACCCGCTTGACGAATCGGCAGCCGGGTTATCCGGCCGCGGCAAGAGGGTGACTCTGAGAGGAAGTGGCGGCAGCGTGCTGGCTGATTTCATTATCGGCAACGACGTCAGCTCCAGGGAAGGCCTCAAGTTCGTTCGGGTACCGGGTCGAAACAGGGTGTATGCCGCTCGAGTCGACGTAGACATATCCACCCGATTTGAGGACTGGATAAACAAAGACCTTCTGGAATTGGGCGAAACCGATATCCAGGAGTTGGTGCTTAAGGACTATTCGATCAATGAACGGACTCTCTCTGTCGAGCAGCGAGATAATCTGGTGTTGAGGCGCGACGGAGACCAGTGGACTACGCCCGGGCTGCCATCATCCCGGGTGGTCGACTCATCGGCGATAAAGGACCTGCTGACCACGGTGGACGAACTGGCTGTGGCGGGCGTCCGGCCCAAACCGGCCGGTCTTTCGAGTTCACTGCAGGCCGAAGGTGGCGAAAACGCCATATCCCGGGCCGATCAGATGTCATTGCAGCGCAAAGGTTACTATTTGTCGCGCAACGGTCAACTGCTCTCCAATGAAGGTGAGCTGCAGGTGCTGACAAAGGACGGTATCAGATACACGCTGAGATTCGGCGAGGTTCTCATTGGCTCGGGGCTTGCCGTCACCGCAGGCACCACTGAGGACAGTCCGGAAGAGCAAGGACAGAGCGAAAACCGGTACCTGTTTATGACCGCTGACTTCGACAGCACTCCGCTTGGGACTCAGCCGCCGGCGCCGGCCGACGAGAACTTTCGTTCCGTGCCGGACTCACTGTGGACCGATGAGGATCGATCCAACAAAAGTCGGGCTGATGCACTCGACCAGTGGAATCGCAGGGCAGACAACGGGCGGGAACTGGCCGCCAACCTCAATTCGCGCTTCGCTCACTGGTACTATGTGATTTCCGGCCGCGATTTTGAGAAACTGGATCTCGGTCGTAGTGATTTGATTGTTGCGAAAGAGGATCAGACAACCGGCGACTGACCGTCACCAGCAAATAAGGCCGTACCGGCCCCTGAGACCGGCACGGCCTTCACGCTGATACACTGCAAAGCTCAGAAGTCCTTGGCAGGTCAATTCGGGTTAACACCCCAGGGGTAGTGATCCCGATCGACGCAGACGGTATCGACCTGGATCTCTCCCAGATCAACCACGAAATCGAGAGGCTCATCGTCGCCATCGAGATACAGTTCGACGATAACAACCCTGTACTGTCCGGACTCAAGGTCCTTGATCTCGAAGTCAAGATTGTACAGGCAGAGGCAGGAGCAACCGCCATGCTCGCCGAATGTCTCCGTTTCGGTCACGGTAATGACACCATCGCTGACGTCAACGGTAGCCGAGATGTTCTCAGGGCAGCAGTTGAAGCCGGCGTTGGCGTGTCGGACTTTCAGCACGGCTGACCCGGCATCGTATTCGTATTCGATGCAGCTCCTATCGGGGGGAACAAGACCCGCAAGGGCAACCGATTGCCCAAGGCACTCGCTGAATGAGACTGATGACACCGAGGGCTGGAGTTCCTCCCCACCGTCTATAATCACCTCGTCGTTGGAACAGCCGAGGGCGATTGCCAGAGCAAGAATGCCCAAGCCCGGCCAGAACCTGGTATTCTTTATCAGCATATTGCATCCTTTCAATCATTGGTTGTGTGTCATCATTAATTACGAACAGTCCCGAAGTATTGTGCAAAAGGATTCAGTCCATTTGCTATGGCTATATTGGCCCCGTCGCGCCGGGCAGGATTTGGCACAAAGGAAAGCCACTCCCCCGGGCAAGAGAGTGGCTAACGAGTGTGATACTCAAAGAGCGATCACACTACATGTTTGGCAGTGGATGGGCCAGCTCTGGCTTCTCCGCCGCATATGATTGTTCGTTGTCAGTAGGAACAACCAACCGCAAATAAGGTTCCCGGAGTGACCATCTTTTTGGAGATCTGGAGGCTATGCGGGTTTTGCAGGTAGCCTGGGGGCTGGCCTTACTTCAGGACAACCATCTTGCGGGTTTCGACCGCGGAATCAGTGGTCAGCCGGTAGAAATAAACGCCCGAGGCCACTTTTCTGCCGGTCCGGTCATCGCCATTCCAGGTAATCTGGTGCGAACCGGCGCCCAGTGACTGATCCGTCAGCAGTTTCACACGGCGGCCCAGAATGTTGAACACTTCCAGCCTGACTTCCATTCGGCGGGGGAGATCGAATGTGATGATGGTAAACGGATTGAACGGGTTAGGGTAATTCTGATGCAGTGCAACTCGATCAGGAAGCCCCGATTCAGGAACATCGTTCCCTGTCCCGGTCGGAGTATGACTCATAATCCAGTCGACCAACAGCCGGGCATCACTACGATCCATATACCACAAATGAAATCCGTACAGGAAGGCCTCCAGCCGGTTCCGGGTTATGTGCAGGCCCACCGGAGCCGAATGGACCATGGAACTGGCGGGAAACAGGGAGCTGTAGATATGGGTGATTTCAGCATTGGTTCCCGCCTTAAAGGCAGCCACTGATGGGGGGGAATGGTGGGGCCACAGGGCCTGGAGATCTCCAACCATTGCGGAGGCCGAAGTGTCGTAGCCGTATCGGACATCAGGGGCACCGTCGTGGACAGACAGGGCCCCGTTAAAACCAGCCAGGCTGTCAATGTACGGTTCCTCGGTGTGAGTGGCGTACCAGCCTGCTCCAATGAAGAACATGGAATCCAGGTCAAAGTACTCTCGTCCGAACTGGTGGCGAAACTCGTAATAGCCGGGCAGAGCATCGGCATTGTGGTGCTCCAGGCCGGTCAGTGAACCGAAATAGGCCAGTTTACCTCCGGACCACAGGTAGCGTTCAAACCCGGCTGTGGCATCTTCATAAAAATCAGACAGTATCAGTTCTGACATGCCGTCGTCAACAATCACCATTCGGTAAGGCATAAAATCATGCCAGTCAATGCACCGAAACGGCTCTATAGTACAGTCCTTGCCCGCGGCTGAATCGATATGGAGGTAGATGTCGTAGTCGTA
>CP070824.1:2823608-2871027 GCA_020344395.1 Candidatus Zixiibacteriota bacterium
GGTCAGATAGAAATCAATGGAATCCAGTGGCACCTCGGACGGGTCGCTGTAAGGCGGCTCCGTGGCCTCAGGGTAAGACTTGACAATAGGTGTCTCCCACCCGAAAAGCGCCGCGTTGCAACCAATCGGCTCGAAATAGAAAACTGAGTCGTCAAAATACGGCATGCGGTATGGGTCCTCACGATAATATGCTTCCGGGATAAACGATGAGTCCCCGCATCCTGCGGCCGCATACTTGCACCTCAGTTCCTCAACGGTGAACCGTCGTCTGACAAGATCCCACTGAACGCTGGTTGGATTCCAGACATACTTGTAATAGTCCTGAACATCGCAGGAAGCCACAAGCGTTGACGGACCTGTGCCTGGCTCCGGAGAGTAATAGATGTTGTAGCCTTCGAAATTTATCTCACGTGAGATAATATCCCGCGATGTCTCAGACAGGTGGCCGTTCCACCTCAATCGGAGCGCTGATGGGAGCGGTTCAACCCAAAGATGGGGAGCCGGTGGTGCGACCACCGCACGATAATCGGGTACGCCGTCTCCCTCGGTCCAGACCGTATCCCCATTGCATACAACGTATTGACCGGCGTAGCCGTCGGAATCCGTATCCACACCCGGATTGTCGTAAACATATCCGGCCCACATGGCGTTGTACGTCAGATCACTGAAATCTAGAAACATGTAATAGACTTCGGGCTCTTCCGGCAGGAAATCGGTCACACCCAGATTCTTGTGCAGGAACTTGCCGGCTACGTAGGCGAGGGCCAGAGGAACACTTTCACCCGGGCCGAGATCGAAGGGACCAAACGAGAGCAGATATTTCGTATCCCATCCATCAGTTATGTCAGCCGCAATGGTCGGAGGCGGAGAGTACCATACGGAATCATCACTGAACACGGATCCGGTGTATATCTGATCGAAATCAATCTCGCCGTTGCTGAGCATATAGTACTTGTTACGATCTCCCTCGGGAGTGCCCATGCCGCCGGTTCCAAAATCCCTGTAGTTGTCGCGCCGCATCGGCCCCCAGTCAAGCGACGGGTTGCCGTTGGAAACCCACCAGTTAAATGAGACTACCGGGCTGTCAACAGGAGACTGCAGCACTCTCGTTCCCGTAACGTGCGGGCTCCATTGCGAAAAGGGATAATAGAGATCGCCGTCATTATCAGCAATCCACGCAAGATTCATCGGATATGCAACGCCGCAGGTAACCGGCAGATACGGATCCCTTGCGGTCGGAATGAAGCCGGCCACATCGTCGAAAAATCCCGTGGGTATTACTTCTGAATGAACATCCCCGTCGACATATACGCCAAGATAGCCATCGGAAATAGCTGATGTACCGATGTTCTTGATCTGATAGCTGAAAATAACGAAATCATCAGTGTGCGGATAACTCCAGGCATACGTTTCCTGAGTGATCTCGATGTTCAGAGGCAGGTGCGGCCGACCATCAAGAAAATCCAGGGTCAATCCCGTGACGCCGGATGTAAAGGTATCGGTATAGACGGCAACGTAGTCCTGCTCGGATACCGCGCCCACTGCCTCCAGCCTTGTCGGGTCAACGGTCGAGCGAGAAATCATGTCACCGGCAGGCGACTCATGCGGGTGCAGCTCGGCCCCGCCGCTCCAGCCGTCCCGGCCGGACGACACCAGCGTATCGGTTTCGATAATGCCGCCGATCCAGAAAGCAGCCCCGAACAAGTATCGGCTGTTGCTGCCCGCAGGGTACTCCATGGTCGGTACCCGTTCGCCGGTAAAACAATCAAGGTCGCCGGAAGATGAGAATGGTGTCCCAAAACTACCGTTATTGCTGACACCAAAGATGAGGTTGCCGACATCATGCTTGCCGATACAGTAAGCGGGGACAGCGGTGGCGATGGAATTCCCGGTGCTCCGTGGATATTCCGCCGACGTCCTGGCATGTACCGAAGGCGCGATAATCAGAACGGCCATGACAATCAGAAACAGAGTCAGTCCCGAGCGCACCATCTCACTCCCCCACTCCGGCCGGTGACGGTTCTGCCGATCGGGGCAGGCCTTGCCGGTATCTGTGACGCACAGCGGCAGTGTCAATCAGCACCGGTGCCCCGGGGTATCTCAGTTCTCGCACCGGTTCAGTGAGATAGGGATCATACAGCCAGCTCAGCATATCGTTGACGGCAAGCTGCGCTGCTGACTCTTCGAAAGCATACGGGGTGAACATCCACACCGCCGTCCGGAAAGCCGACGTCGCGTATCGCATAGCCACAGGTCGGCCGTGAAAGTTGTAGTTGGGATCGTTCAACCAGTGTTCTGCTCCAAACAGTGAATTATACAGGTACATCGGCACCGAACCTGGCTTACGAACAAACCAGTCCACCTCCGGCAGGACGGCAAGGGTATCAATCCACGGATAATGATCTTTCCATGCGTAGCGCCGGTGAAGCAGTGCGGTGTCAATCGGCAGATCAGGCCATGAACCTGCATCGAGAGTAAGAGCGCCCGCGAAATCCTCGATCCTCTGTGAGTTGACGAAGATGTGCCATTCCCAGCCCGAATACACGGAGTTTTCTATGCCGAAGTAGTACCCGAGCGCATCAGCGAACTCTGACCGCAGAGTCGGGAAAACATCGAAGTTCGGTTCCCCGCCATCACAGCCGTACCACTGAGCACGGCCGCACAACCAGACATTTACACCGAGATCGAGAGCAGTGAAGAGGTCCTGTCTGATCGTCAGGTCGGCCAGGCCTCCGGGAAACGAATTGTCGTTAAGGATCAGCAGCATTTTGCCCGACAGCATCCGCTGCAGCGTAAAACGATCGCCGTTGGTCGCGGTCGGGACATAATAATCGCCGGCCGAATCATAGTTTACGGTTGTTCCCGTGGCGACGGCCCAGTTATCGATAGCTCGCGCCCAGAAGGCACGGGCACTGTCCAGAATACGACCGTTGACACTATACGCAATCTGCAGGTCAGCGATATAGATATCGTGTTCGAACTTCGGATCGATCACTATCACCGGCACCAGAGCCGGAGTGGGGTCATACAGACCGGGATCCACCGGGTCGCGTGAACGAACCCAGAAGATGAATCTCATCATCTCAGTGGTATCTGAGAGTGCCGCCTGGAAAACATCGTAAAGCTCGTCAAGCGTGTCGGCCACCCATTCATCTGTCCCGTCATAAGAGTTTAAGGCAATCCGGTTGAACCGCTCGTCAGACTTGAACTCGTAATCGTCAACGGTCAGAATGGTGTCAAGCATACCCAGCGGACCACTAACCTGGATAGTATCGATCAGAACTGTATCGCAGACAATCTGAAAGCCGGTTGGATCGATCTCCACCGGCACCGGAATGGTATCACAGACCAGAAAAGTCTCGTTGTCCCCAACAAAGAAGATCTCACCGTTCAGTCTGCGGAACACTCTCCGGACAAACCTGTCCATCAGTTCTTCGTAGGTTGTGTCCCTCGCCGGATCGTACGATCCGGTCTGCTCCAGTGAAAAATTGGCTGGATACGGCCCGTACAGCCTCCATTCGTAGTCGAAATCAGGCTGCGAGTACGGATGGTCCACCGGATCGGACCCCATCCACTCAGCAGGTATCCCGGTGGCCGGATTACCCGGTTCACTTGCGTTTATGTAAGTCAGGTAGTCCCATCCTGCCGGACTCCTGATCTCTGTTCTTGGGGGTGTATTGAACGGCTCCGGGCAGCCGGGAAGCTCAGTATAGCTGATGAACAGAAAGTCTATCAGCCGGGTCAGGTCGCCGACATCGACCACCCCGTCCGGGCTGCCGTCGATATTGGCCTCGGCCCGGTTCAGGAGAGGCGCATGGGACATGTACAAATAGTCAATCAGGAGAGTAAGGTCGCTGATATCAACGAGGTCTTTGTAATCACAGTCAACGTTGCCGACCCTGCCGACACAACAGCAGCCGGCTGTGGAACTCACACAGTCGGTTTCGCCTCTGGCCGCCGGCAAAATACACGTAATGGCGAGACCGAGAAATACCGATAATCTGCCATACCGCCCGATCCCGAACCTGTCAATCATTTAATTCCTCCCGTCAGAACGCACCTCATGCCAGAGACGCACAGCGATCCTGCCTGTTCAATAAAAAAACCCAATGAAGAACAACAAGTGCTGGTATGTCTGCAACCTGTCGATGTCTACCGAACAGGCGCTTATTTCAGGATTCGGGCGATGGCGTCCGCTACGTAATCAGGCTTGACCTTATCATCTATATCCCCCCCAATGAACACTTCGCCGAGGACTTTCCCGTTATTGTCAAGGATCTTTATGTCCACCCTGCTGACAACATCCCCTTTCCCCCATCCGACGGAAAGACTCCGATAATTATAATCATCCTCGACTGCACTGTATCCGTACTGGTGCTCCTCGGCCAATTCCTGGGAGAATTTCTCCGCATCAGGGGTTGACATACCCCACGACCTGATCTTTTTCCCATAGAGTTTGATCTCGATAGTCCCCACGACCGGCACATTCTCGAGGAGCTTGATGTCATGCTTCGAGGTGAGTGCCTTCCTTATCGTCTCCACGTATTCAAGACAGTGATCCGCCACCGTGTATTTTGACTGGTATTCAGACAGATCAATCTCGACGCGGGAACTGTCCTGCTCCGCCTGTGCCTGCGCTTCACCGTCCCACGTGACCCGCCAGCTGTCGATGAACCGGGCCTCACCATAAATCGACGTCTGTTTGACGGCCGGTTTGGAACAGCCGGTCAGCAGAATGCACCCTAATATTGGGAACGCAAACAATGGAGCCAATAAATTGCGCATAGGCTTCTCCTGTCTCGGCCACCGCAGAGTGGCTCAACCACAGGAAAGTTACATTGTACACCCCGGTCAGGCAAGCAGTCAATTCAGATGGCCTGCCCGGCCTCGTGCTGAAAACCGCCCCCTACGGGCACTCCGCCAGCGGGTCGTAGCTGATGAAGAGAAAATCAATCAGGGCCGTGAGGTCTCCGATGTCAACCGGACTGATACCATCCACGTTGGCTTCAGCCATGCAGCCGGGCTCCTCAAAACTGATAAAGAGATAGTCAATCAGCCTGGTAAGATCACCAATATCGACAACATTTTCCGGGTCACCGTCGACGTTACCGACCTGCCCTGTACAACAAGAGACAATCTGTGTCCGGTTGAACCAGATTCTGGTAGCACCTCCATCAAAGTCGTTGACGACTAAATCGACAAGGTGATCCCCATTCAAATCGCACCCTGATGGATCAGTGCTCAATATCTCCGTGCTAATGCCGAACTCACTCGCGACATATCCCCCACCGCCATCATTGACATATAGCTGGTGCAGCATCCCATTGCTCGTCAGTACAATATCAGGGAACGCGTCGGCGTTAAAATCACGCACACACACAGCCCCGAAGTATGTGTTTGCCAGAACGAGGTCAGAAAAACTGAACGAGCCGGTGCCATCGTTCAGCAGAATTCTGGTCGGAGCAGCTTCGAGAGTAAATCCCGTGGTGACCACAGCATCGATGTCGCCGTCGTTATCCAGGTCGCCAAAGCCGACATCTCCCGCCAGAAGGGAGGGATCTTCGAGAAAAGACGATTGGGTGAAGTTTCCGGAGCCATCGTTCTCCATGGTCCTGTAGCCAACGGACGATACACATTCAATGCAGTCCAGGTCTCCGTCAGCATCCAGATCAGCGAAATCCGTGCAGTACGCGGCGATAACACTGCTTTCCTGGAAATTACCGTTGCCGTCGTTCTTATAAATCACGTCGGGAAGAGAGAAGTATTCAACTATGATATCAGGGTCCTGGTCGCTGTCGATATCGTGCACCTGGACGTGGCCGCCCCCCTTGGATATGTCACCAAACTGTTGTCCCGACTTGGTGAAGTGCCCGCTCCCGTCATTCAGATAGATAGCACTGCCGTGGGAGGTGCTGGTCGAGGTAACAAAGAAGTCGATGTCACCGTCGAAATCGAAATCAGCCATACCTATTCCGTGTCCTTCCGTGTAAGGTAGGCTCTGCCCTGAACCGGTCAGGTGCCCGCTGCCATCATTGAAATAGACGATTATCACGTGCTGGTCGTAAATGGGGAACACAACATCCTGATCCTGGTCACCATCGATATCGGCCAGTCCTACCTCGAAAACCAACCACGGTCCGAACGTCTGCGGGCTGACCTCAAATAGGACGCTTGGGGGAGTTCCCCCATCCGAGCCGAATCCGTTCACCAAAAACAGGGGCACAAACAGCATGCAAAATACTATGATTTTTCTCCGCATACACACTCCTCGGGGCAAAACATTCATGCGCATATAGAACTACAGTTATCAGCAATTGACATCACAGCCGCCCTCCCGCCGGAAGACCCGATTATATTCATGACCGGTCTGAGGTAATGGTACCAGGTTATCGAATACCGTCCTCTCAGACAGGGCTCTGATATATCAATAGTATAACGGCTGTTCTCGGCCAAACAAGCAGAAACTCAAATTTACAGCTCAGCCGATCACGGGCACTCCGCCAATGGGTCGAAGCTGATGAAGAGATAGTCAATCAATTTGGTCACATCGCCGATATCGATCGATCCCAGACCGTCGACGTTGGCCTCATCAGGGCAAACAGGCTCAACGTAACTGATAAAGAGATAGTCGATTAGTCGTGTCAGGTCACCTATATCGACGATGTGTGCAGGATCGTTATCGATGTTACCGGTGACAAATAGACAGCAGTCGCAGGCATCTCCCGCACTATCACCATCCGTGTCAACCTGGTCCGCGTTGGCTGTCTCCGGACAGTTGTCGCACAGATCACCAACACCATCAGAATCCATATCCTCCTGCCCCGAATTCCAGTCCAAGGCACAGTTATCCAAGACATCAGCCACACCATCGCCGTCATCGTCTTCGTCACAAGCATCGCCCAGCCAGTCACCGTCCGTGTCAACCTGATCAGCGTTATAGACGCCATCACAGTTGTCGCAGGCATCTCCGGCACCGTCGCCATCGCTGTCTGCTTGGTCAGGGTTGTAGACAGTCGGGCAGTTGTCCGACGTGGCATAGATATCATCAAGATCGCCGTCACCCAGCAAAAACACATATACGCGCCCAGCTTCATAACCAGCCGCGCCCTGCACATCGGCACCCACAATCAGGTCCTGGATACCGTCGCCGTTGACATCAGCAGTTGAAAGAGCGCACCCAAAACCATCACCATGTATTGTGGGGTAGATTATTTCTTCATGATCGAAGGACTGGAGTCTCGAGCCATCCAGGCCCGAAAACAAAGTGACTCGTCCTACTCTGCCCATACTGGCAATGGCATAGTCATCATGACCATCCATGTCCACATCTCCCAGGCCACACATCGAATTGCCCAGGTACTCGCTATGAGTTTTGCCCAGATACTCTCGGATGACGGAGCCGTCCTGACCAGAGAGTATTCTCACCAATCCTCCAAATACAACCCCACTGAAGCTGTAACTCGCATATGACCACAACAAATCGGTGCTGCCGTCTGCATTCACATCACCTGCCGCCGCGACACGCCGGTTACCCCCGAGCAGTTGGACATAGAAGCTGTACATCAGACTATGATCTCGTCCCGAATTCACACGAGTTGAAGTGGCGCACGGCGCGTACGACGCCATCGCATAGTCTGCATAGCCATCACGGTCCATGTCTCCAACATCAGCCAGGATCCGTCCGAAAGTGTTACAGCCCTGTTGACGATGTAACAGTAAGCCGTCCGGACCGGAGAGTACATATACCCTGCCCAGCAAGCCCTCCCCGGGCTGCGGGGCCCCCACGATTATATCAGGATAGCCGTCCTTGTCCATATCCCCACCGCCGGAGACAGCTGTTCCGAAGAGGTCCGCTGATCTCTCTCCGCACATCGAGTAGACCTGTTTGTAAGTCGCACCAGAAACCACTGATATACGACCTGCAAGATAATCACATAAACTGCTGCGGGGCGCGCCGATAACGAAATCGGCTCGCCCATCATCGTCGATATCACCGATTCCGGCTACTGCTGAACCGAAAGCTTCGTCCGGAAAGGATCCGTCAAGGCGAGCAACCAGCTGACCCTGACTGCCACTGTACACGTAGACACAACCGGCATCCTGCTTGTACCCGGTCTTGAAGTCGTCAACATCGTGACCTGGAGCACCCACCGCTATATCGTCTATGCCGTCACCGGTCACATCACCTATGCCGGCTACCGAACGCCCGAAAAACTCGTTGGCCGTATCAGGTGTGAATACATAATAGTACTCTGCCTCTTCGGTACAGATATCACCCACGCCGTCACCGTCACTGTCAAGCTGGTCGGGATTGGCCCGGCCCGGACAATTGTCGCAGGGACCGCCAAAACTGTCACCGTCACGATCAGACTGATCCGGATTGGGAGTATCCAGGCAGTTGTCGCAATCATCACCGACCCCATCACCGTCCATGTCTGCCTGCTCCGGCTGATAGATGTCCGGACAGTTGTCACAAAGATCCCCCAGACCGTCAACGTCACCGTCCGCCTGATTGGCGTTGGCTATCAATGCGCAGTTATCCTGAAGATCCGGCACTCCATCACCATCATCATCGTCATCACAAACATCACCGACACCGTCGCCATCAAGATCGGCCTGATCCTTGTTGGCCAGGCTCGGACAGTTGTCACAGGCATCACCTGAACCGTCACCATCACTGTCGGCCTGATCAGGATCATAGTCAGTCGCACATATGTCACATAGGTCACCAACACCATCGGCATCACCATCTGACTGGTCGGCGTTGGGAATGTCAGGACAATTGTCATCATCATTCGCGAAACCATCACCGTCATGGTCAGGATCGCACTCGTCACCGATGTTGTCGTTGTCAAAGTCGGCCTGTTCCCAGTTGGCCAGAGCGGGACAATTATCACAGATATCTCCAATAGCGTCACCATCAATATCCGACTGATCGGCATTAGGATCATCCGGGCAGTTATCGCAATAATCACCTTTGCCGTCCCCGTCGGAATCGCCGCCACACGAAAACAGGATGGATGTCACGTCCGGAATACCCCAACCCCAGTCATTGTCCGGCTCGGAGGCCCGACTGGCTGTCTCGAGCATAGCCCGGCGCACCATTCGAGGCGTCATATCCGGGTGGGCCTGAACAACAAGACAGGCCACCCCGGCGACAAGTGGTGCGGCAACAGAAGTGCCGCTTCCCCCTCCATTGTACGAACTGTCACTGGTGATACCAGCACAGTATACTGCCTCCATCTGCGCACAGAGTTCCGGTTTTATCCGTCCATCATATGTTGGCCCTCGAGAGGAAGACGAATGCAAAGCTCCGGATCGGTCTACACCTCCTACGGCGATTATGTCAAACGCATCAACAGGAGGGGCGATGCTGGCCGACGCCGGACCGTCGTTGCCGGCGGCGTTGCAGAGGACAATACCAAGCTCCGCTGCCGTATTGGCAGCCAGGGTCACCACCGCTGTTCGACCATCACAATCTTCCGGCTCGTACCAGACAGGGTAGCCCAGCGATGAACTGACCACATCCGCTCCGACCGAATCACAGAACTCCAGACCCGCCACCCAATTGTCTTCCTCGACAGGTGTCTCAGACCTCACATCCTCGGTCTTGCAGATGACGAAATTGGCCTCGTAAGCTGGACCATAGAGCCTCCCGTCAGCCTCACCGCCCGCTATTGACCAGATCGCTGTACCATGAACCCAGGCCTCCGGGTCATCTTCAGGCTCGTTTGCGGTCTCACTGTCATCAAAGACAAAATCGTATTCGGCCAGCAGCCGCCCCTCGGCAATGATCCTAGCAAACGCCTCATGGCTTTTCCTGAAACCATCGTCCAGGATACCAAGTGTGACCCCTTTGCCGGTGAAATCTTCAAGGTGCGCAAACGGAACGTTCAGCATGGCTAACTGATTATACGATGGCCCGTAGTCAAGTATACTCAAAGACTGGCGAAAAGTACCTCTGGTATCAACGCTGCTGTCCGCAACCTGAAGTTCCGGCCGCTTGCTCGCAGCCACAGGCTCAAGACGCACTACAAACGGCAACTTACCTATAGCATCAAGACGATCTGTCGGAATCTCGAAACTGGCTGCATTCAGCCAACGGGAAGTACGGCGAAGTCTCCCCCCAAGAGCAACCACCCGGTCGACATACTCCTGAACCACCGGCAAATCTGCGAACAGAATCCTGTCCCGGCCCATCTTGGCCCGACGAGTCTTCGCTCGCACCGTGAGACTTACGCTGGAAACAAGACGAGCATACTCCTGATTGGTCGTGACCCCTTTGTCCGTGAAAAACACCCACACCCTGGCGCTCTCGCTATCCCGCGCGATCAAAAACCCGCGGGCGCGCTCCGACAACGGCTGAGCAGACCTCGCAATCCGAACCGGCCCCTCCGTAAGAGCCCCCTCAATAATCTGGCGTGAATTATAGCGGGCCGCTCCGTCAGAACGCTCCGCCCCGTAAACCTGAGTAGTCCCTGCGACTATCCACGTAATTAAGGCTAATTGCCCGAATAATCGACTTGATGACAATTCCATAGTTTCCTCTCCTTAGGTCCCATTACAGACAACTGGCTGAACACTTCAACCATGTTACACTATAAGGACCCCCCCCGCGGAACTCTGATTGCAGCAAGCTCCAGACTGAGACAATGGCACCGCGTATTGAATACCATCCTCTCAGACAGATCCCTAATATACTACCAATATAACTACGTTCCCCGATCAAGCAAGATGAAACTCAAGGCCCAACTATCGTATCACAAGCAGTCTGCGAGCGGGTCATAGCTAATGAAGAGATAGTCGATCAATTTGGTCACATCGCCGATATCGACCGATCCCAGGCCGTCAACATTCGCAGCATCGAGGCACTCCGGCTCCTCAAGGGTAATGAAAAGGAAGTTGATAAGCCCTGTTAGATCACCGATGTCAACGGTGCCGAGGGGATCGTTATCTACGTTGCCGGTTGTGCCGGTGCAGCAGGCCGATCCTCCGGATATGGCATCCACCAGAACAGGCGCGTACTCCCCGGCATAGGTGACGAACTTCGGCAGGAAGACAGCATAACCGGCCATCGATATGTCGTATGCCTCCGGCGGCACCGCCATTGATCCTCTGAAGAAGACCGACAGCACTGGCGCAGCACCCGGACTGAGCGAAGAACTGCCGTCGGAGGATGCCTTCATGGTGACCGTCAGCCGGTAGTGACTTATATCGAAATTGAGAATATTCTGGACCTCAAAGAACTCTGTCCGCAGACCTGCCGTGCTGATAGAATCAAAACTGAGAGTGTACGGGCCCTCCCAGCAGATGGGTATTATCATCTCGGTAAGCGGAACAAAATTACGCACAAATATGTCCACGCGCACGATCTGGTCCGGCAGACCGCCGCTGACATCGGCCCGCATGGTATCCGCATACGCCGAAACCAATCCGGGCAAAGTCTTGGTCCGCACACCGTCCGACGTGCTCGCTGTGAATTGGACGTTAAAGTGCCCCGGCTGCGTGTATTCGTGTGAACAATTCTGCATCGTTGAACCGGAGCCGTCGCCGAAGTCCCATTCACAACTGTCTATCTGTACACCCGGCACATCAGATGTGAAATCAACCAGCAGCGGAGTCGGACCGAAAGTGTTCACGGCCTCGACATGGACGGGTTTGTATTCTATGTAATTCGCGGCATAACCAATACTCGAATAACCGTACGGGATGAGCATATAGCCGCCCTCTCCCCATCCGGGACCCCATGAGTTGCGCATAAACCAGACCCCGGCCGGGCCCTGGTTGTCATCCCAGCCAACCAGCACCACGGCATGGTTGATCGTACCCTGCTCATTGACGTTGAACACGCCGCCGTTATATGCCTGCATAGCCGGACCGGCATAAACACACACCGAGATCGGCCCATACTCCACGATAGCCTGCTTCATCGCCTGCACACTGGGTACGCCGGAACTGGTGCCGATGTACATCCAATCCTCGATCAGATAAGGATGCGGATCCGGGCCGCCGCAGGGACCATCGGTGGCTGTATACGGATAATCAGATTCTAAAACGGCCCCGGTGCTGTCGTCCAGTCCCGGTTTCCACTCATGGTAATCGTGTGCAAACCACCCCCCGCCGCAATCCCAGCCGTTGCGATTACATCTCAGGAGCCACTGCTCGGACAGATCAACACTCACCCCTTCCGCTATCCTGATGTTACATTCGAGGGCTCCCACGGTGCTGAACGCCCAGCAGCTTCCGCAGCCTCCTTGATTTCTGACCGGGGTGACACCGTCCAGAGCGCGCCAGTCAAAAGTAGCCGGGAGCTCGACCGTCATGGCTTCCACCATCGGGTCGAAATCCGCTCCGTCACGCCAGTCCTCAGGCTCCACCATACCACAGAGTTCTTCAAGCGAGTATTGTGTGGCCGCATTCTCACCCACATCAAACGTCCACCCTTCAACGCGGGCTCGCTCCTGCAATTGCACCAGGTCTCCGGGAGTAAGCTGAGCCAGAGAGCGGTCGGCAATCATGCAAAACGATATGACTATTCCGGTAAGAATAATAACAGGGCAAGCTGTCAATGGTCTGCGACAAAAGGGGCGAATCACTAAGAACTCCTCTCCAGGGCTGGTCTGTTCTGCCGCCAGCGGGCGCGTGTTGAAGTTAATCTATATCATAAAGATATGCAGCATTTCATCATTGTCAACAAATCACTAACCAGGGACACCTATGGACACGGCGCGGTTGGCGTATACGGCGGAATAAACAGGAAACCTATAAGTTTAGTCAGGTCGCCCATATCAACAGATCCAAGACCATCGGTATTGGCTTCCTCCATGCAAACCGGTTCCTCAAATGTTATGAACAGAAAATTGATCAGTTCCGTCAGATCGCCGATGTCGCAGATGTCATCCGGATCATTATCGACGTTGCCGGTCAGTCCCACGCAGCAACCGGCCGAAGTAACCGAAACATCGTCAATGTACCAACCCTCCTGATTTACATAACCATCCGAACCGAACCGGAACATTATTTGCACTACCCCTGAATAGGCTGACAGGTCGAAATCGGCCATTGTCCAGGAATGACTCCCCGAGTAGCAGGGTGTATAGGGCTCGAACGGGCTGGCCACATTCGGTACGATGGCGTAAGGGTATCCGCCCGAAGGGGTGATCTGAGTCCACACTCCGTCCCCCGACGATATCATGACGACAGCACCATCCCACGCCATGCCCGGTTCGGCGTCAATCTCCGCATCCATCCAGTGCCAGAAGCTCAGCGTCGCATTGATAGGAAGCAAGAATGGGGGCGTAACAAGACCGGCATCCATCACGTCAGCATAATTGCCTGTCCCGGTCCCCCCCGCCTTCCAACTGGTAACACCGCTGTAGGCTCGGCTTGTCTCCAGGTGCCACTGGTCGTTATAGGCCGGAGTAACCGGCGAGTGTGTCCAATAACCCTCACCGGATTCCATCATGTCTTCGAATCCGGGTGTGTCGCCGACAAAGACCCTGAGCGTATCGGTGATGGAATACCCTCCATCGCACGACACCTCCAGGACAAAGACAGCAATATGGGGATCAGGACAGGATGGACTGACGGAGAATTCAAACGCGGATTGCGTCGTGCCGGTATCTCCCCATACAATGGTACTTTCGAAGTCGGCTGATGATACATCGATACTAATATATGAATCGTCTGTCGACAGCGTTCCGGTGGTGTTAGTGGCATCCCAGCCCCGATTGACGATATCAACGGAAAGTGACATCGACTCGCCGGGATCGGCATGCCCGTCGCCATCGCCCGAGTTCTCCGCCACCACCTGACCGTAATAGACAATCACCGGCTCCGTCTGCGGGTAGATGTGCGTTATCATAAACTCCTCTTCGTACGGACAGACCTCCCCCGTGATCCAGTAGCAATAAAGGCTGTCGAGAACATACCAAGCTGTGGAATTACCGGCCCAGCCGTAGTTCATGTGATATTCGTATTGACCGCCTTGCTCGCGGTAGCCGTCACACACGATGGAGTGCATATTAATGCGGTACTGAATCGGCCGACTGTTGTCGATCTCCTCCTGGACCAGCCCGTACCAACCCGCCTGGTCGTAATCTGCTCGATTCACTCGGCGGATCTCCGGGCTGTATTTGTAAAACGTGGAAAACACGGTCGTAGCTCTTGAGACCGAAGCGCCGGAACCACAGACGCCGTAATTCATATCAAAAGCCACGCCCGTCTCATAGTTCAACTCGGCCAGCGCCTCTCCCTGTGCAGTCGTATAGCCCAGATCCACGCTGTCGATCATATTGGCCCAGTCATACGGATCGGAAAAATCCGCCGTCAGCAAACCGCCCCCTACATCACCGCCACATGACTGATCGCCATCCCATGTATAGGAATAAGATCCAAATCCGCTGGCGGGCCACTGCCAGTAATACAGAATCTGGGCAGCCGCTGTGGCGACACAACCCACAACGCAGGTGCCGCCATCACCCTCCGGACACAGATCGTTATACGGTGGCCCCTGGTTCCAGCTTGACGTCAGCAAAGGTCCCGCTTGTTGTGGAGACTGAACACGCTGCATGCCCACATCCCGCACGAATTGCTCGTGGGAGACGGTCAGTTTGTCCCACTGTGCGCTCTGACTGCGCGCGAACAGCAGCTCGCCCGTGGTTGGTTGCTCTGCATCCAGACTGCCATACAACTCCACATATGCCGACAAACGCTCGGATAAAACCTCCCTGACAAGCTGGACCATCCCGCCGTCGTCACCAACGTCAAACCCTGAGTGTTCGGAGTACAACTTAACGGGCATCATTTCTTTAAGCACAGGAACCAGTACGAAGCCCGAGGGCGAAATGTGGTAACACCTGGCCAGCACAGTATCACCCGACTTCAATTCTTCTGCGTACGTCACCTCCGGGTCATCGCTGCCGGCCCAGCTGCCAAAATCGTACACTACCTGAGTCAGCCAGTTTTCACTTACACGGTCCATCTCCTGTTCTGATGCCACTGTCGCCTGAGCAGGTTGCCATCCCACCATCACAACCAGCATGCAGGCTGCCCAAAAAAGAATCTGCTGCCCTATGAACTCCCTCATCTATCAATCCTCCAGTTCAGGGTACATACATTTATCACGATTAGGTCAACGTTTAGTCATTAACTGTTCCGGCGCAGGCCGGCGAAGTGAAGGGCTGAGTGGGTAGACACGGGTCTAACCCGCAGTACCTATATAAGTTACTGATTTTTCAGACATTGTCAACGTCAATTCCGGCGCTAGAAAATGGCCCCTCGACTCGCGCCGGTCGAGGGGCCAATGTTCTTTCAATTGCAGACTGCGACTTTACCGGCAGTTGACAGGCGGATCATTTGGCGGAATGAACAGGTAGATGATCAGGGCCGTAAGGTCACCGATATCGACTACTCCGTCGAGACTGCCGTTGATGTTTGCCTCCTCTTCGCAGCACAGCGGATCCGAGGCTCCTGTTATAAACAGATACTGTATAAGTCTGGTCAGATCACCCACATCAACCGCTTCACCGACATCGCAGTTGACGTTTCCTCTCATATCAATACAGCAGCCAGAATATATGGTATGCATCACAGAGCCACCTTCCTCAGGCGCCTTCAACCACGCATTGTAATCGAAGCGAATCCAGGCGACGTTGTGAATCTCGGTTCCGTTCTCCAGGCCGGGCACCGGTGAGATCGAGTATCGGAAGAAACCCTCTCCCTCAGGTGCTTCGATATTTGGCGGCAGCATGATGCTGTCGCAAAACCAGGTAATAACGCCCGTATACGGATCAAAATCCCAGGTACACTTGTCGGGATGGCTCATTTCTCCGATCACGAGCGTACCCCAGTCGAGCAGAGGATCAAGTGTATCGACTACTCGCACGTAGATCGCTTCGGCAGTAGCTTCCGGTTTGTTTTCAAACTGCACGAGGTAGTGGATGCGTTGTTCATCCGAAATCTCATGGAGCGGTCCCTCACCGGCCGGCGTGGCGCTCTTGTCATTGGGATCGATGGAGCCGATGATTTCATCTTTGAAAACTACATTGTTATTGTTGTAGTCACTCTCAGGGGTGGCGGTGGTCAGCCACATCTTGCAGGTCAGGCTGTCCCCGATCGGCACCCACTCCGGACATCGACCATAGGGAATGATAAAACCGCCATACCAGCCCGACGGCTCGATTGTTCCCAACGGGACTACCATAGTATCACCAGCCATGTAGTAGCCGTCGTAATGGCCGGTGCCTCCCTCGACCACGTCAAAGGTGTCGATTATATGCCAGAATTCCATTTCCGGCGGCAGCAGGACCCTCAGAGAACAATTCTCGGCCGGATAGGTACCGATATTGGTCCACACCATCCAATAGGCCATCTCAAAGCCCGGCCTTGCGCCGGTCCAGGCGATCTCTCCGTACAGATCCGAGTAGGCTGTATCCACGCGCACATAATCGAGTTTCAGGAGACTGTCGACAAATGGACCGTTGGATACAACCAGTTTGACATCGTAGAAACCTTCGAATGCATACTGATGGGCCGGATTCTGATCGTAGCTGGTGGCACCATCACCGAAATCCCAGAACCAACTGGTTGGGGAGCCGCTGCTCTCGTCGGTAAACTGGACGTTCAACCCCGGAATACCGACCCGCGGTGTGCCGGAGAATTCGGCCTGCAGGTCATTTACCACCACGTAGCCGGATTTTATGACCGAGTCTATCTGGGTACAATCGTCGAGCTGGAGACGAACCCGCAGCATGACATCGAAAATGCCCTGCGTTTCATAAACATGAATGGGATTACGTAAATCGCTTGTGTTGCCATCACCAAAAGCCCAGTAGTATTCATTGGCCGCTCCGGTTAGCAGCGGCTCAAACATCACCGCCAGCGGAGTCTGTCCGTCGGTGGGCGTACCGATGAAGTCCGCCGAGACGCTGTCCTGCAGAACAATATATTCCGTCTTTATGAGAGAATCCTCGCGGGTCCCGTCGGAGATAAGCAGCATTACATCAAATGCGCCCTGCGTTGTATATTCGTGCTGCGGATGCTGGTCAGTGCTCGAGCCACCATCACCAAAATCCCAGTACCAGGATACGATGCTGGTGGTGGGAACTGACAGATCCGTGAAGTTGACCACCAGAGGCAGGGTACCGCACCGACGATCAGCCGTAAACAGCACCTCACCCGGATCACAAGCATCACCCAGCCCGTCGCCGTCGGTATCGGACTGGTTTGCATTGGGATCGTCGGGACAGTTGTCAAACGGACATTCATTCACCCAGAATCCGGGATCACCGTAGCCGTCACCATCGGAATCAGTACAGGTGTCACAGGAATCTCCCACTCCATCCATATCATAATCTTCCTGCGCCGCATTGTATACGGCCGGGCAGTTGTCTTCGGGGCAGGTGTTGGTCGGGAACCCGGGATCACCGTACCCATCGCCATCGATATCAGTGCAGGAGTCACAGACATCCCCGATGCCGTCGCCGTCGGCGTCAGCCTGGTCCTGGTTTGCGATGAGATAACAGTTGTCGCAGGAGTCGCCCAGATTGTCGGTGTCGGAATTGATCTGGAGTATATTATAGACTTCTGGACAGTTGTCACATGCCGTCCCTACCTCGTCGGCATCGGGATCAGATTGATCGGTGTTGCTGACGTCCGGACAATTGTCACAATCGGTGCCGACGGAATCAGCATCAGGGTCATCCTGTGACGGATTATAGTCTTCGGGACAGTTGTCACAGCTATCACCGACGGTGTCCGAATCTCCATCGACCTGATCTGGATTGTACGCCTCCGGGCAGTTGTCGCAGGCGGTTCCCAGGCTGTCGCCGTCCGGGTCAGCCTGGGCAGGATTCGGAGTATCGGGGCAGTTGTCCTCCTGGCACGTATTGGCCAGAAAGCCCGGATCACCGTACCCGTCATCGTCGGTATCGGTGCATGGATCACAGGCATCTACGAGGCCGTCCCCGTCGGCGTCGTCACCCACCAGGCACGGGTCAAGGTAAAAGCAATGGGGGCCATCCCAGTCAGGAATGAAATTACCCTGAGCAGCGTTGCTCCACATCCAGGTGCCCCCGGGCGGGACCCACGAGGAATCCAGACAAATATACTTGCCGCCATCTTCAACTTTCGTGTCCAGCGATATGGTGTATACCACTGAATCGTACCCGGGCGGCAGGCCTTCTTCCGCCGAGAACCCAAAAGCCGAGAAGCCAACTGAATCTGCTCCTGTGCCGTCGCAACTGAAGCAGCTTATATAGCTCTGGGTAAACATTCCCGGAGGAAATCCCAGGGTGTCACCCTGGAAATTGTCCCAGGTCGCGCCTTCAGGTGAGTAAACTCGAAAGCCGTTATAGATATTCCAGTTGTACTCGGAAGTATTCGTCAGCCGGATATAAAAGACCGCAGGAGTCCCGGCCGCCAGTGCAGTATCGAAATAAAGGCCGTCTACGTGGTCAAGGCTGACCGAGAGCCCCTCAATCTCGCAGACGTCACCGATGCCGTCCTGGTCGGCATCAGCCTGATCAGGATTGTACCGGTAGGGACAGTTGTCGTCAGGGCAAGTATTGGCAGCATACCCCGGATTTCCGAACCCGTCAGCATCGGTGTCGGTACAAGTATCGCAATCATTGACCCAGCCGTCGCCGTCGGCATCGTCTTCTCCAACACACGCATCAATCAAGAAACAGTGTGGCCCGTCCCAGGAAGGAACAAGATTTCCGGAGGCTGCATTGCTCCACAACCAGGTACCTCCTGGACGAATCCACGAGGAATCCAGACATATGTGCTTACCATCGTCCTCCACCCTGGTGTCAAGCGAAATTGTGTACGGGACCGCATCGTAACCGGGCGGAAGACCTTCGGCCGCCGAAAAGCCAAAGGCCGAAAACCCGATCGAGTCCGATCCCGTGCCGTCACAACTGAAGCAGGCGATATACGATTGTGAGAACATTCCCGGCGGGAAACCCAGAGTATCACCCTGCAGGTTGTTCCACTCCGCACCATCCGGCGAATAGATGCGAAACCCGTTGTAAATGTTGTAGTTATACGCAGAATCGTTGGTCAGTCTGATGTAAAACACTACGTTGGACCCGGCCGAGAGGACCGAGTCGAGGTACAATCCGTCGACATGATCCAGCGTGACTGAAGTCGCCCCTGCCGTGAAAGGCAGACTGACCGTAACGCTCAATACCAGGACCAGCACTTTGAAATGGCGTCCCATTGGAACCTCCCCTTGCTGCTGCAAGCCGCTTGTTTGAAAGTATAATGCCTCTGATTATTCCGGATGCCTGCGCCCGTTCAATCGATCCGACACACCTGGACGTATGACCAGGTGACATGACTTGTCTGAAATACGAGGTGAACACCTTCTGTCTGTTCGTTATTCCTTGTTGTGCTCGATATTTCTGGAGGTGCTCGATAAGACAAAATAAATATACGGACTGCTGACCCTCTGGGCAAGTGCTAATCTGCCGTATCCTCAAGTTCACAGAGAACGACCCCCGGATCCCGGAGGTTGGGGGCCGCTGGATTCGCGCTGGGACCGTTCTGAGGCCGCTCTCACCTCAGCCCGGCGGGGTCAGATCATCATGGGCACGCCGCCATCGGTTCATAGCTGATAAACAAGTAATCTATAAGCGTTGTCAGATCGCCGATGTCCACCGCGCCTTCACCGTCGGTATTGGCTTCATTCATGCACTCAGGCTCCTCATAACTGATAAACAGATAGTCTATGAGCGCCGTCAGATCACCTATGTCGACAATATCGCCCGGGTCGGCATTAACGTTGCCCGTAATACCCTGACAGCAGGACGCAACTATGACCTTATCAGTAGTTACTGTATCCGTCTCTGTTCCGTAGTCGCTGGTGTAAATCAACTCTAAGTAAAACGAGTCCATCTGGGTCTCGTGCTCATGTGGAATACTAAACTCAAGCGGGCTGCTACTGTTGCTTACTTCAGATCGTGGGGGAGCGCTCCCGATGTCCGCCGAACCCTGAGTGATTGTCAACCCGCCGGTCGTCGCGATCAGACCGATTGACAGGTCGGTCAGAGGCAAAAAGTGTGTGTTGGTTATTGTCACAACCAAGTCGATGGTTTCACCAGCTTCGAGAATACTGTCTCCGTCGCCCCCGGCTACATCCGAGAAGGCTTGTGATACGTACCTGGGCCTTCCCATATGGACGAAGTCAACTGTGTCGCCCAGGAAACATGGCACCCCAAGGACATGATCTTGTGGATTATAGTCAATGTTGACAGGCCCGATATGGCCGGTCGAAACTACCTCCGGCGGGTTCGTGAAGGTCGAGTCATAGCGGTAGCAAACGCCAGCATGATAACTCGAGACATATACGTTGCCAAACTGGTCCTGGGCAATACCATCCATGAAGCTTGTAGGTGGAAGAACCAGGTCAGTGATGCTGGTGTCTTCAAGATTCACTGCCTGTATAGGAAAATTCGACGAATAGCCGACCACCAGCAGACGATTATGCTTGCTGTCCAGTATAACATCGCAGGGATTGTTCCCCAGGTCGCCTCCCGACACAAAGGTCGACCAGGTACTGTCGCTGAGGCGGATTTTGTAGATTTTATCCGGAAAATTGTCGCTGTAGACCATGTCCACAACATAGAGGTTCCCCGCGGAATCAACAGTCATACCGCGAAGACGTTCGGTACCGGGGATGTTGATGAAGAAGACCTGATCGCCGGTCGCCAGATCATATCCGGTGACGGATGTAAATCGAGACTGGTAGAAGACGTCGCCGTAGATGTAGCCGGAATACAGCCAGGACGTGCCTTCATAGAAATACGATGCCCCACCGTTGGAGTCGATCTGAACAATGTCGCCAGTCGTCCAACAAGAAACCAGATAGCGATTGTATAGCGAATCCCAGGTCACACACTCTGCACCGATCAGAAGATTTTCGCCATGTGCGCTCGTTGTAAGCGCCAACACCGCAATGACCCCGAAAACACTGATTGTTCTCTTCACCTAAATTTCTCCTGTTTTTGGGCTTTGTCGAAAGCGATGCGCACTGGTAAATCGGCGAACACCTGAGCGGCATCCGGGATTGACGGAACTGCGGTCGCTACGTCCAGGATCCCGCCCATGCTCTCAACTTTATTTCACCATCGCCGTCGATGACTGACTGGCGGGCATTGTCTGCAGCAGAGGCAGTGACGAGTCTTCTCTGATAAAGCTTCCGATACCAATCAGATCTTACACGATTCTCCAGATCATTCGTCTCAGTAATGAAAAAACAATGGCTGTGACGAATTCTCGACCGCTATATTGCTTCGCAAGAGCGGATGAACCCTGATGATCGGATTGACCTTTGGATGTGGATAAGGCATATCATTCGGCTGTGAAGGGCGACGAAGATATCAGGCGCCAGCTATTTGAGTGGCTCAGCGTAAGATTCCGCCTTTTTGCCCGGCAAAAGATATGGAATAAGTCTGATGTGGAAGATGTAGTGCAGAATGCCCTCGCGGCGGTGCACAGCAAGTACAAGCAGGTCAACATCGTGCACAGTTTCTCCGCCTGGGCACATGGAGTGTTGGGCAAAGAGATACTCAGGTATACCAGAAACCGTTCACGCCGTTCCGCCACTTTTACTTCGCTTGAGGCAGGCTCGGAACCGCATGCCATTGGTACGGAAGACCCTGAGGTTCGTCGCCGGCTGCTGAGTTGCCTTGAGAAAGTGGCAAGCGCCAACCCCAGATATGCGAAAGTGTTACAATTGACATACGAAGGGTATGATACGGACTACATCTGCAAATCCCTGGGTATCACCCCTAATAACCTGTATGTGATTCTTTCGCGTGCCCGAACAATGCTCAAAAAATGTCTGAAGGAAAGGACCCTGAAGTGACCAACCGCTGCACCGATGAAAGGCTGGGAAAACTGCTACACCAGTACGAACTGGGTATGCTCGGTGAAGAGGATCGCACGGCATTCGAAATGCATCTGTACGAGTGCGATACCTGTTTTGCGGAAGTTCAGGATCTCTGGGAAGAATCGCGACTGCTGAGGCACGACCCCGAAGCTCGATTAATAGCAGCTGCTGCCTCAAAGCGTGCCGCCGGGGATCAGGATTCAGCCGTTCAGAAACGCGAACCCATGCTATGGCGGCGATGGAAGACAATGCTGCCTACATCGATAGCAGCAGCGGCGGTACTGGTACTGTTGATTCTTCGGCCCTGGCAGATCAATATAAGAACCGCTGACGATGTTGCCGCCGCCGAATATCGACTGGTGGTGATGGCTTTTGAGAATGTACAAGATCCTGATGATCAGAGCCGCCTGGGTGAGGTTGTTGCTAACCTGCTGATCACCGATCTGTCTGAATCGAAGTTCGTCGAGGTCATTTCTCCTGAGAGGGTATCTGACATTCGAAAGCTGATCCTTCAGAGTGACGTGACGTCTGATTCGAGTGATCTGGCTGCCATGATAGCCGAACACGCGGGGGCCCGATGGATTCTGCGGGGCGATGTCATTCGGGATCAACAGGTTACAGCCATAACTTCCCGTTTGGTGGAATATCCCGGGCTGGAGGTCATCGCAACTCAGAAAGTAATAGGGAGGGTCGACGAACCGATCTTCAGTCTGGTCGATCGGCTTACCATCAGGATTAAGAGCGACCTTTCACTACCGGCTGAGGCGCTGGCAGAGATCGATCCTCCAGTGGCCGACATCACCACTCATTTCCCGGAGGCATACCTCCGCTTCCTGGAGGGTGTCGACTTTGTTCAGAAGATGTACTTGCCCGAGGCAATAGAGGCTTTCGAATCCTGCCTGGCCATAGACTCGTCCTATGCGATGGCATATTACTACCTGGCTGAACTGAAAGATAGCGATCTCATTGATCGTGCTGTGGAACACATCGACCGCGCCAGCCACAAGGACAAGTACTACATCAGAAGCCGAGCCGCATCGTATATTGGCGACGGCGTTGGTAGCAGGGCGGAGTTGGAAGAGCTATTGGTTCGCTATCCGGACGAAAAGGAGGCTTTGTTCCAGCTTGGCCTTTATGCCCACCAAGAAAGAGACTATGAAGAAGCTGTCGGTCGCATGACTGACGTCCTGAGGATTGACCCTCTCCATAAGCCGGCACTCAACCAGTTGTCCTACACCTATGATGCCGCCGGGAACTTCGAAATGGCTGTCAACGCAATCAACAACCTTATCAGACTGACACCGAATGAGCCAAATCCGTATGACTCCAGGGGTGACCTGTTGGCTCGCAACGGACTACTGGAAGAGGCTGTTGAGTCTTACCGGATCGCCCTGGCAAAGAAGCCGGATTTTCGTCCTTCCAGGCAGAACCTTGGACATATGTACGTGTTTCAGGGCAAGTACGCGGAGGCCAGACAGCAGTATCTGGGCTTGATCGAAGAAGCTGACCTGCCATATATCGCTCAAAACCGCCTGAATCTCGCCTTTGTCTCTGCGCGCCGTGGCATGTTTGATGTAGCGCTTGACGCCCTTGATACAGCAATAATCTCTTGCCAGGATGCGGCCGAACGAAATCTAACCCGTCAGCGCGCCTTGCCACATTTCCTTAAATTCTGGATACATCTTGAGATGAACCAGATAAGTAGAGCCGTAGAAGAAGCCGATTCCTGTATTTATTGGGCCGAACTGGCCCATCACAGCAGAACGGTAGGTTACCGGTGGATACAGGCCTACGCTCTGGCCAAAGCGGGTGAGTATCACCGTGCTGATAGCGTCATAGAAGGCGTCGCCGAGTTCTGTCGGCAGAACTCTTTAGAACCGACAGCCTACTACTGGACTGCCGGGATGGTCGCTCTGGCTCGTCATGATGGACCAACAGCAGTATCTATGATGGAGAAAGCGGTGGAAGGGCACACTCCCGCGACAAACTTCATGGGTTTTGCCAGGCTCGGACATGCCTATGTTGAGGACGGCAGGTATGAGGAGGCGGTCACAACGCTTGAATCGACGGTCAAGGTGCTTGTGTATGACCGACTTTTGGATGGTGTCTACGGTGTCAAAGTCCACTACCATCTGGGTCTGGCCTACGAGGGTCTGGGGGAGTATGCGTCAGCGACAGATCAGTACACAAAGTTCCTCGAGATCTGGAAAGATGCCGATTCTAACCTGGCAGCCGTTGCGGGTGCTAAAGAGAGGTTGACCAGATTGGAAACCACCCCGTAGCCACCCACGAGTTCCGCGGTGCAATGAGTCGGGGAAGCACTATATAGAGCGTCTGTTGCCCTGTGGAGCTATAATATCGCTCCCTGGCTGGAGCTTCTTCCGCCTAAAGCAGTCCCACAGCGAATGGTACTACGGGCTCTACGGGCATTCCGCGGGTTCCTCGAAGCTGATGAACAGGAAATCGATAAGTGTCGTCAGGTCGCCGATGTCGACTTCCCCTTCACCGTCGGCGTTGGCCTCATCCATGCATACCGGCTCCTCGAAACTTATAAACAGAAAATCGATGAGCGCTGTCAGATCGCCTATGTCGACTATGTCTTCCGGATCGTTGTCAACGTTGCCGGTCAGGCCCCGACAGCAGGTGGTGCTGACAAGATCAAAACAATACGGCCCGTCCCACGCCGGCTCGAACATGAGGCGTATGGGACCGTCCCAGCTCCACAGCCATGACACCGAGGAGGAGTCCAGGCAGACCGATCGGCCATCTTGATCGTTGTCGAAAGATGTCGCTATAGTGAAGAAGACTTCATCGAAATCCTTGTCCAGACCGGTGAATGGATCATAGCTCCACCCGGCGATTCTAAAGGTATTGATTGACGGATCAGTGATCTGATCGACGACAATCGATATGCCTGGCGTGCCTTCACCGTACGCACTGGCCCAGTCAATGGCCGCTGTGTCGACCACAATCGAATCCCACTGGGCGCCATCATCGGAATGCAGCTTGAAGGAGTGCTGGAAAGACCAGAGTTGCTTGTCTGGCATGCGCGTCCGCATCCGCAGGTGAAAGACAATCGGCGTATTTCCAAGCAGTGTGTCGGTGCCGAGAAGTCCGTCAACATGGTCCAGAACGATCCTGCCCTCGCAGAACGGGCAGGTATCACAGTCATCAGGTCTGCCGTCACCGTCTGCATCCTGGTTGTCATCGGACCCCGGGCACAGATCACACGGATCCGCCACACCGTCGCCGTCAGCGTCGACTGAATCATCATAACCTTCACAACGGTCACAGCCGTCGGGTACGCCGTCGCCATCGGCATCAGCATAGTCGCCGTATTCCGGGCATACATCGCACCCGTCAGGCGTGCCATCGCGGTCAGAGTCAACAGCGTCATCGTAGCTGGCACAGAGATCACACAGATCGCCGAAACCATCATAGTCGGAATCAACCTGACCGGCATTGGGCGTGGTGGGACAATTGTCAAGGCTGTCCGCGATGCCGTCCCCGTCATGGTCAGTTACTTCACACTCATCCGGTATCTCGTTGGAGTTAGTATCAAGAGAGAAACCATCGGCAATATCACACTCGTCGAGGACAAAGTTGCCGTTGCAGTCATTCGGCGAGGCCGGCATGAAGGCCAGACCGGTCGGGTCGATCAGGTCCGGATCCTGTGTGATGAAGGGACGATGGAGGCTTCGTCCGGTGACAATATCGAACCCGATGACCCATGGCCCCGGCGGGAGGTTATAACCCGTGGCAACGGTGAACAGATCGCCGCTCGGTCCATAGCAGAGGCCCCACGGGTCGGTGAGAGGATAATCGTCATTGAACTGTCGCACAAAAGCTCCGCTCGATCCGTCGTATTCAAGTATCTGTCCCGTGTTGCGACTCACGACCAGGAGGTTTCCGTTCGGGTGGAAGACCATGCCGCGCGGTGAGCTGAGTCCCCCTGAACCCGCGCTCACGAATACTCTGATGAAAGTCCCGTCGGTGCCCGAATACTCGCGCACAGCATTATCCTCGCCGCTCACGAACAGATTTCCATCGGGCCCAAAAACCAATCCAAAAGGTGCCACCAGCCCGCCCGAGGAAGGCTCCACGAATTCGTCAACAAAGGCGCCGTCAGATGCGTTGAACTTCAGGACACTGTTGGTGAACCTGCTGGTGACGAACAAGCCCCCGTCAGTTTCACGGATGACCAGAGCCGTGGGCCCTGCCAGCCCGCCGGTGCCGGACGGCACCAGTTCTTCCCAGACGTCGTTGGACGGATTAACCCGGACGACAGCATCCTTCCCGTAGCTTGCCACATAGACTTTCCTGTCCGAACCCACGACCACGTCCCATGGATCTTCAACGAGGGCAGTGCTGCGAAACTCAGCCACGGGCACCCCGCTTGCTCCATGATATTCCAACACTACGTCCGTCAAGCAGGCTACGTACAGGTTGAATTCCCTGTCGAGCTCCTGCCAGTCCTGGAAATAGTTCGAGTTGCAGTCCTGACACATATCCAGCACGCCGTCACGGTCGATATCAAGATCCATCTCGAAAGCCAGCATATCCTTGATCTCTATCCAGTCGAGAACGCCGTTGTCGTTGCAGTCCGGATCGCACTCGTCCGGGACATTGTTGCCATCCAGGTCAGGCGCACTGCCGGTCGTAACTTCCCATTCGTCAGGTATATTATTAACGTTACAATCAGGCTCACAGACATCCGGTATGCCGTTGCCGTTCACATCGGGCATACCGTTGGTTATGTCCTGAGGGTCCAGTATACCATTGCTATTGCAGTCCTGGCATTCATCGGGTATCCCGTCCGTATTTACGTCGAGGCTTGTGCTTTCGAGAATATCTGTCACGTCGTCAATATTGTTCCCGTTGCAATCATACCAGTGACAGCCGCCGCTGGTCACCCACCACTCGATCACTTCCTGTACGCGAGAATGAAAACGCAAGTCAACGTTCAGGGCCGTGCCCGGATGATTAGAGCAGTAAGACATGATAGTGCCGCGCGAGGATACGGCCGGATCCCCGACGCAATTGTCAATCGGCGGATGATAGCCATTATGCGTGTGTAACGAACCGAAGTTATGACCCATCTCGTGGGCCACCAGAAACAGGTCGAAATTGTCGATGTGGGGCGAGGTCACCGGTGTTGGAAAGCTGCCCCTCATGCGGGAGACATAACTAATGCCGCTATTCCCGCATGTACCTCCCACGGCTGCGATACCGCTGAATGAAAGATCAGCTCGCCCACTCCAACCCTGAACCAGGTCATAATAGTCGAAGTCATATACCTCGCCTGCATATGACCAGTAACCCGTGTAATCGGTGACATCATAGGGCTCGCCGTGAGGCCAGAGGGAAATACTCTGCAAAACGAGTTTGACATTCATGTCACGCTCGTAGATGTCGCTGACCGCACCGAGCACCTGGATCATATATTCCTGCGCCGCAGTTACATTGCCGAATATCTCAACGTACCAGTGGTCTCCCTCGGTACCGACTAAAGCTACCTGCACGCCGGCGGCGTCCAATGTCGGCGCCGTCTCCGGGGAAACAGGAATCGTCAACGTGTCCATCGCGGCTTCTACGCCGCAGAAGTTGAACGTTTCCAAAGAACTTGAGATGACACTTGCGGCAGCTACCGTCACAGTTGGCTGACCGCGCCGATAGGATTCGGCGGCTGTGCCGACCCAGCGTCGGTCACTGCCCGATATGTCGACGTACCCGTTGACCAGTCCCGACCGGGAGACAGCCAGATACACGTGCGACTTCGGTTCGCCTGCCACTTTGCCCCGGTACAGGGCAACATCTGCAGCCGGATGATCAACCAATCGGCCATCCACCATGAACCGGGTCGACGGCGAGAGGATGCTGAAGCGCTCCAGCTCGAGCTGTAAAGTTTCCGAGACGGACACAGGCAGCCGGATTTCCCTCACCATATCTCCGCGGAGCATGCGATCCAGACCCTCCGGATGGTGCTTGAGTGAAACTACTCCGGTCTTCCCGGGCAGAGTCTCCACCCTGAACGGCTCCAAGGCGTCGGAAGCAGGAGCGGTGGAAATCATCAGGACTGCAAACGCAAGAGCTGTCACAGCCGGGTTCACCCTGCCGCATCCTCCCTGCACCCAGTCCAATGACATGTTTCTGATCAATCTGATCATTTCTTCTTCCCTCCCAGAACTGAACGCACTAATAGATATGCTTCATGTTCTGCATCACGGTGTCATATAGCCAGTCCGGTGTTCTTCCACCCCGGAACGATCGTGTGTCGGTCAAAGCTTTCATGTTCACGGACACGCCGCAGGCGGTGTGAAGCCGATGAACAAGAAATCTATCAGAGACGTCAGATCACCTATATCCACGGGACCTTCACCGTCGATATTGGCCTCATCCATACACTCCGGCTCCTCAAAGCTGATAAAGAGGAAATCGATCAGCGCTGTCAGGTCGCCGATGTCGACAATCTCATCCGGGTCAGCATCGACATTGCCCGTAATATCACGACAGCAGGATGCACTCACGATCTCGAAGCAGTACGGGCCTTCCCAAAGAGGATAGAAGGTGCGGTGGAAGGTCGCCATCCACTGCCACAGCCACTGGTCGGAAGTCGAGTCAAGGCAAACGGACTTACCGTGCTGGCTGTTGTCGATGGACGTCGCAACCGTCAGGAATATCTCATCAAAGCTCTCGCTCAGCCCGGTTTCGGGATCGACACTTGACCCCGCAATGCCGAACTCATCCGATCCCGGTGATGGGTTGACGTAAACAGAGAAGCTGGGCGATCCGGGCCCGTACGCTGCCTGCCAGTCGATGCTGGCCGTATCAACAATGATCGGCTGCCACACCGCACCGTCCTCGGAATACAGCCTGAACGAGTGCTGGAACGTCCATAGTTCCTGACCGGCCAGACGTGTCCTTAACCTCAAGTGGAATACGATCGGGGTATTGCCCATGAGCGTGTCTGTGTTGAGAAGGCCGTCCACGTGATCCAGCAGGATCCTGCCCTCACAGAACTGACAGGTGTCACAGTCATCCGGACGTCCATCCTGATCGACGTCCTGATTGTCGTCAGACCCCGGGCACATATCACACGGATCGGCCACGCCGTCGCCATCGGCATCCACAGCATCATCGTATCCCTCGCAACGGTCACATCCGTCGGGCACTCCATCGCTGTCGGCATCGGCATAATCTCCGTAGCCATCGCACACATCACATCCGTCCGGTGTGCCGTCGCGATCAATATCCGCAGAATCGTCGTAGCCGGAGCAAAGATCGCACTCATCCCCCGCTCCATCACCGTCCGAGTCAGGCTGGCCGGAATTTGCAACCGTCGGGCAGTTGTCGAGGCTGTCCGGGACGCCGTCTTCGTCGATGTCGAATACCTCGCACTCATCGGGCACACCGTTAACATCCAGATCTTGCGAATAACCGGAGGTGATGTCACAACTGTCCAGAAATCCGTTCTGGTTGCAATCCCTTGATGACGGCGGCATCACGGCCAGCCCGGTCGGAGCAATAAGCAGGGCATCGCCCGTAATGAAATTCCGATGGTGCGGGTGTCCCGTTTCCAGGTCGTATTCGAGGACGGCACCGTTATTAGCCACGACAAACAGCGACCCTCTATTGCTGTATTTCATCCCCCAGGGTCCGTTCAAGGGCCAGTCATCGTTGAACTGTCCGACAAAAACGCCGGAAACACCGTCGTATTCCAGGACGGCGTCCGTTCCAAAACTTGCCACCAGCAGGTTTCCATTCGGGTGAAACACCATGCCGCGCGGTCCGTTCAGGCCACCGGAACCGGGGCTGACAAACTCCCCGACAAAGCTACCATCGGTTCCTGAGTATTCCCTGACCGCGTTGTCCTGGGACCCGACAAACAGGTTGTCGTTGGGCCCGAAAACCATTCCGTGAGGATTATCCAGTCCGCCCAGCCCGGGCGTGACAAAAGTGTCAACAAAAGCACCGCTGGAAGCATCGAATCTTAATATACAGTCGTTGACGCTGCTCGCCACAAAGAGCAGACCGTCGGTGTTCCTTATAAGAACGGCGGTGGGACCGTCCAGGCCGCCGGTCGCTGGAGGTATCAGCTCCTCAGAGCCGCCTGTAGCGGGATCACTGCGCACAATATTGTCATTTCCGAAGCTTGCCAGGTACAGCTTTCTATCCGGACCCACGTCAACATCATACGGATTACCGATCAAGCCGCTGGCCAGACGACCGATAATCACTCCGCTGGCACCGTCGTATTCCCGGATCGAATTACCCGAGACCGCCACAAAAACATTGTGCTGCCGCTCCAGTTCAATCCAGTCCTGGACGTAGTTGCCGTTGCAGTCCTCACACATGTCGATTATCCCGTTGCGGTCAACGTCAATATCCGATCCAACCACCAGAGCCGATAATATCTCGTCCCAGTCTAACCGGCCGTTGCCGTTGCAGTCGGGGTCACACTCATCGGGGACATTGTTGCCATCCAAATCCGGTGCGGCGTCTGTCACAACCTCCCATTCGTCGGGCACGCTGTTATCGTTGCAGTCGGGTTCACATTCATCAGGAATGCCGTTGCCGTTGACATCCGGCATCCCGTTTAAGATATCCTGAGGGTCCAGGATGCCGTTGGTGTTGCAGTCCTCGCATTCATCGGGTATTCCGTTAGAATTCACGTCGAGGCTGAAGCCTTCTGAGATGTCTACATCATCCTCAACTCCGTTGTCGTTGCAGTCATACCAGTGACAGCCGCCTGATGCCACCTGTGCTTCTATGACCTCCTGTACACGTGAATGAAAACGAATATCCACATTCAAGCCGGTCCCCGGCCAGATGTCGCAATAGCCCATTAAAGTGCTCCGCATGCTCATCGGATTGGGCACTGTGCTACTGTTAAAACAGAGGTCAATCGGCGGATCATAGCTGTGGGTATGAAAAGAACCGAAATTATGGCCCATTTCATGAGCCACCAGATAGAGATCCCAGTTCCATCGATCCGGCGAGACGACCGGCAGAGGAAAACTACCCGTCAGTTTGCCCTCTATACCAACGCCCCAGTCCCCGCAGGTCCCTCCCACCCAGGCGATTCCCGAGTAGCCCAGACCGTTTCGGCTGCTCCAGAGATGAATCAGGTCAAAGTGCTCAAAGTCGTAATCGGCCCGAACCCAGTCGGTGAATCCATAGAGGTCGGCAGCGTCGAACGGCTCGCCACCGCCAGGCCACAGGCTAATATGGGTAAGAAGCAGCTTGACATTCAGATCTCTCTCATAAATGTCGCTTATTGCAGCCGTCAACTGGACAACATACTCCTGGGCGGCCGTTAGATTGCCAAATGTATTCACGAAAGCCTGATCACCTTCTATCCCCAGCCGGGCCACACGCACGCCTGCAGCTTCCACTGTGGGTGTTTCGGCCCTTACCTCGGGCTCGAGGAGAATCAAATCATCCGTTAGTCCGCATATAAATTCGCTTTCCGCGTCCTCCGACTCCACAGGGGCCGGGTGGACAGTAACAATCGGGACACCCTCACGCACTGATTCAGCTGCAGTAGCCACAAAATATGGTCGGCTGCCGGGAATGCTGATATAGCCGTTGACCAGCCCGGAACCCGAAAGGGCCAAAAACACTTGAGATTCCGGTTCGCTCGCAACCTTCCCCCGGTACACGGCAACATCAAGGTTCGGCCGATCCACCCGGTTGCCGTCGATGTAGAACCGCGCCGACGGCGACAGCACATCAAACCGCTCCAGTTGCAGGCTCATGGTTTCGGATACCGATACCGGAAGCTCAATCTCCTGGGCGGCCTGTTCCTCAAGCAATCTGGAAACCGCCTGAGAATTCTGGCTGAGTGTAATGCCAGTTCCCTCCTCGAGCGGTTCGATCTGTTCAAACAAGAGCACGGCATCTGAACCTGACGCCACCGGCACCAGAAAAAGGAATACAATGAATATTCTGAGGGACAGGTCAAAGGCGACGCATCCCCTGCGCCGTGGCTGCGGGTCATTTGGTTGTGGGTGCAAAAACATGTGAGTCCTCCTTAATACCATACGCTGATAGTAAACCGTCAGATGCATCTTCTTTCATAGTTGTCCGCGCACGCACGATCATCTCAGACTTGCGGCCTTGACGAGCGATCGCAGCACGCATTACCACGTTGCAGAACGCCAATATGACGAACGGCATTATCTAAATGTTGTGATGTAAACGACTGCCGGCCTCCCCCATACAGAAAAGTCCCCGAGGTCACTCAGGGGCTGTTCCGCAAACAGTCGGAAGCTCTTCTCAAGCGGAAGTGCTTCTAATCCTTAGTCTACTCCAAAATGCCGGTTTGTCAAGGAATTTCCATTCCGCCGGTCTCACCCGCCGGTGCCCGGCGATCACCCACCAACATCAGTGAAGTCATGGAATACTGGATTATCCGGACAAAGACGATCTATGTACACCCCTATTCCGAACATCACATGGATGCGCTGAAGGTGCTTTGACCCCAGGCAAAGCAAAACCCCCAGATCTCATTGACTTGGGGGTCTTTTGTCTTTATGCGGAAGGCGGGATTTGAACCCGCACGGATTGCTCCACTACACCCTCAAGATAGCGTGTCTACCGATTCCACCACTTCCGCAAATCATACTTGTCTTCAGTTGCTGTCCGGTGGCGTCGCCGGAGCTTCCTGCATCAGATCTTCAATCGACGTTCCACTCTCCTGGGCAATTGAATCCTGACGCGCCCGCTCCTCGGCCTGCCGCTGTTGTTCCAGATAACGATCCTGCTCCTCGGACATCTTCCGACCAACCACCGATTCGGTCGCCTGAGACCCATCGGTGGCCACGATGCGATCGGACGACATAAAGGCCAGGGCACCGCAGTTCAGCATAAAGACAACGGCCAGCACAGTCGTCGCTTTGGTCAGAAAAGTGGCTGCTCCCCGACCGCCGAAGACAGCGCCGGACATGGCACCGCCGAAGGCCGTGCCCCCGGCCAGTCCTTCACCCTTGGCCGACTGCATGAGAACCACTATGATCAGCAGAAAACAAACCAGAACATGAAATACCATCAAAATGGTGAACAAAGAATTCACCTCCACTCAAACAGAATTAATTATCGCAATGAATCCATCCGCTTTCAACGAAGCTCCTCCAACCAGGGCGCCGTCAATATCATCCTGGGCCAGAAGGTCGGCTGCGTTATCAGCATTGACCGAACCACCGTAGAGGATTCTAACCTGCTCCGCCGCGCTCGTGTCACGTTCGGAGAGCCTTTCGCGGATGAACCGGTGCACCTCCTGAGCCATCTCGGGCGTGGCCGTCCGGCCGGTCCCAATCGCCCAGACCGGCTCATAGGCGATCACCGTCTTCACCAAATCTTCAGTTGTCAACTCCGCCAGAGTTCCGGCCACCTGCCCGTCAACCACCGACTCGGTCTCACCTCGTTCCCGCTGCTCAAGTGTTTCTCCAACGCAGATAATCGGGATCAAACCAGAGTCAAGAGCACGCCTTGCTTTGGCGCTAACCAGTCGGTCAGACTCGGCATGGTACTGCCGCCTCTCGGAGTGGCCCAAAATAACAAAGGCTGCGCCTACTGTCAAGAGCATCTCGGCCGACACCTCTCCCGTGTAGGCACCCGATTTATGCTCGGACATGTTCTGCCCGCCCAGTCTGACCGGACTTCCGTCAAGTAACCGGGCGGCCGTTCCAAGCGCGGTAAATGGGGGACAGACCACCACTTCGGCTCTGCTCGTGTCAAACTCACCGGCCAGCAGATCGGAGATCAGCTTCTCGGTCTCAGCGACCGTACAGTTCATCTTCCAGTTGCCGGCAATGATCGGCTTCCGCATCCTAACCTACCCTCGCTGTTGACTTGTCAGTCAGCGCCGCCACGCCCGGAAGTTGCTTACCTTCAAGGAATTCCAGCGAGGCACCGCCGCCCGTTGAAATATGAGACAGTCGGTTTTCAAGTCCCGCTTTGGCCACCGCCGCTGCTGAATCACCTCCACCTACCACCGTCACACAGCCTTCGTCGGTCAAGCGGGCGAGCAGATCCGCCATGGCCATAGTCCCTTTCGCAAACGGCTCACATTCAAAAACACCCATCGGTCCGTTCCAGACTACCGTCCCCGCGCCGGCCAGAGCCTCGGAAAACCGCTTGATCGTCGCCGGACCGATGTCCAGACCCTTCATGCCGTCGGGAATCTTGTCAATAGCTACCACTTCCGTCTGGGCAGCCTCAGCTATGTCAGCAGCTACCACCGCGTCAGCGGGCAGCAGCAACTCAACGCTGGAGGTTCGTGCTCCTTCAAGGATCTCACGGGCCAGGTCGACCTTGTCTTCTTCGAGCAGAGAATCCCCGATCGGATACCCGAGTGCCTTGCCGAAGGTGAAAGTCATGCCACCTCCTATCAACAGCTTGTCGACCTTCTGCATCAGAGATTTGATAACATCAATCTTCCCGGAGATCTTTGCCCCGCCCAGCACCGCGGCGAAGGGCCGTTTGGGATCCGAAACTGCCTGACCGAGGTATTTCAACTCCTTCTCCATCAGATAACCGGCCAATGCCTGGTCAAAATGCGCTGTAACCCCGACGGTTGAAGCATGAGCACGATGCGCCGTACCAAAAGCATCGTTGACATAAATGTCCGCCAGAGAAGCCAGTTTGCGGGCAAATTCAGGATCGTTCTGCGTTTCTTCAGCATGAAACCGCAGGTTCTCCAATAGGAGACAGTCGCCGTCAGACATTCGCTGCACCAGATTAGCCGCTTCGGGGCCTATGCAGTCCTCAGCGAACTGCACCTGCTGCCCCAGTAGTTGCGTCAGATGCCTGGCTACCGGCTCCAGTGACATCTCAGGGACCGGCTTCCCCTTTGGCCTGCCCAGGTGGGAACAGGCGATCACCCGTCCGCCGTCGTCTAGTATCTTCCTGATCGTTGGAAGGGCCCCGCGGATCCGCCGATCGTCGGTAATATTCCGGTTGGCGTCAAGCGGAACATTGAAATCCACCCGCACCAGCACGCGGCGGCCGCGAAAGTCCAAATCAGAAACTGTCACTTTGTTCATTGCCGAACAGTCCTTTCCGCTTTAAAGCATCATTTGCATCATGTCGACCATGCGGCACGAAAATCCCCACTCGTTGTCATACCAGGCAAACACCTTGGTCATTTTTCCGTGCGTCGAAGTCAAAGCCGCATCGAATATCGAACCGTGCGGGTTACCCACGATATCGCATGATACCACGGGATCCTCGCAGTATTCCAACGTCCTTGCAAGATCCCCTTTCGAAGCCGCCTTCTTCACCGCCGCGTTAATTTCGTCGGCTGTCGCTTTCTTTTCCAGGATGACGGTAAGATCCACCAGGGACCCATCCGGTGTCGGCACGCGGATAGCACTGCCATCCATCTTCCCTTTCAACTCCGGGATCACTTCGGCGATTGCCTTGGCCGCCCCGGTGGTGGTTGGAACCATCGACAGGGCCGCCGCCCGGGCCCTCCGAAGATCCTTATGAGGAGCATCCTGCAGCCGCTGGTCGGCCGTGTAGGCGTGGATAGTGGTCATAATGCCGCTCTCGATGCCAAAATTATCAAGCAACACCTTGGCTACCGGCGCCAGACAGTTAGTGGTGCAGGATCCGATCGAGACCACATGATGCTTGCTCTTGTCATACTGGTCTGAGTTGACACCAAGAATAAATGTACCGTCATGACCCTTGGCCGGAGCCGATATCAGCACCTTCTTTGCCCCGGCTGCAATATGCTTGGAGGCGTCCTCCTTCTTGCGAAAGAGACCGGTGCATTCGAGCACAATCTCGGCGCCCAGCTTCCCCCAGGGGAGGTTGCCGGGATCCCGCTCCGACATCACCGGAATAGACTTGCCGTCTACCTTGATTTTGTCGCCATCAACAACTACGTCTGATGGGTACCGGCCATGGATGGAATCATACTTCAACAGGTGACCGAGCGTCTTCGCATCAGTTATGTCGTTGACGCCAACGACCTCAATATCTGTATCTCTGGCGGCCTTCAAAACCAGGCGGCCGATACGGCCGAAGCCATTGATGCCTACTTTCATGGTCCCTTCTCTCCTCGCTTGCGTTCTGTATCCTTCTTGTTCTTCTTTTTCGATTCGAATAAATACTTAACGCCGACTGTGACCGTAAGTCCGGTCCAGTCCTTGGTCTCGAACATGCCGTTTGAAAACCTCACGCCGATGTACTGCACCTGAAAATCCAGGCCGACGACACTGGCCAGTGGCCAGTCCGCGCCGCCCCCGAGCACCAGGCTTCCGCTCACCGCCGACTCTTCCTCAAGGTAACCCGGGAAGTAAGATTCCGAACTGGCGGCGAATAGATCATGGCGGGCATACGAGATACCTCCGCCGCCTGTCAGGTAAGGGTTAAGCCTTCCTAAACCCTGTCTTAACGGGTAGGCCTTTAGCTTAACCAGAATTGGATAGAGGATGAGATTCCCGAAGTAACTCGTGGTTCCGCCGAGGTCGGTGTATTTCAGTTGCACGCTTCCGCGGTTGACTATCCCCACCGATAATTCCCCGACCAGCAACCTGGAGATGCGATAGGCCGCAAAGGCCTCGAAATGAAAGCTTCCGCTGCCAATGTCACTGATAAAAGAGGAGCTGCCGACAGAATCTTCTTTGAGCGGTAAATCTCCCAGATTAGCCCAGGCACCGATTCTCACACCGGCCTGATGTTGCTTGCCAAAAAGTACGGCAGGATCAACAGCCTGGGCGGTGGCGGTGACCACCAACAGCAAGAAAACACTCAGTGCAACCGTCATGTACTTTATACACATATCCTGAACACTCCTTTAATCGGTCGATCGACTGTCAGTGCTCACAGGATAGAATATCAGCAACCCTTCATCATAATCAAACAGAATCGTGAAATTCTGGAGCAAAAGGTTGCCAATGTTGCCGGCTAACTCCTCTGAACCGGTGATCCCTTCCCCCGCGTCCGGCAGCAGTACTGGCACATCCTGAAGACTCAGATCCCCGACATCAAAAGTGCGGGCCACGGCGCGCTGACCGCTCAGGCCCGGACCGATTCCACCGAGCACACGCGACAGCGGTTCGACCTGCAACAACTTCCCTGACAGGTCGTGCGACTGAACCCAGTGACTGTGAAGCAAGAGACCCAGGGCGTTGCCCAGATCCACCACGAATTTGCCGGAAACACCGTCCAGCTCTGCATCCACGGTTGGTACCTGCATGGTCAGCGAGAAAGGCACGCTGCTGCCACCGGTCGGCGGGACGAATTCATCAGGATCAAAAACCGTCAGCGTACTGCAGGCATAGTTGACCATCATTGGAAATCTGGCAAGAAAATCAAAGCCGAGGACGCCACCAAAGGGGACACCGTCGGGGCTGCTCCGACCAATGCCGGCCAGATCAAGTCTTCCTGCTATCTGCCCAAACAGCACCAGGTCTCCGATGACGATCGAATCGGTCCGGACCAGATCAGCTTCTTCATAACCACCGATTCCCTTTGTCGGAAGTGAACCCACCACCTTGAGGTCCAGGTCAGTAATGGCGGCCTGGTGCAGGATATTCGCCGAGGCACCGGAATCGAGGATAAGCCTGACTTTGCGTTTGCCGTTTACTGAAGCCGTCACATAGATGTGTCCGTGCGAATAGTCGAAGGGAATTTCATAGCGATTCGCACCGTGAGGAAAACGATAATCTACCTTCTGAACACCCGGCAGCCGGTACAGCGAAGCATCAACAGGTTGATTAATAATCACCGTATCGACGACAAACTCTGTCACCAGGCCCGCCTGCTCGGCCACCGCCCTGGAGACAAACGGCATCACCATCCCCGACACCTGGCGAAAATCAGAGTTGTAGGTAATGGTTTCGAGGTTATCAATCCTGCTTGTCAACATCACCTGACGCGCAGTCTCCGGGTCAAGGTACAGATACAGCGTATCCAGATTCAGCGGCGTCAGGGCCACTAAATGATAATCTGTGCCGTCCCTTTCCACCAACCCGAGGTATTTCCGGCCGCCGGGAAGTCTGTCATCAAACAGGTAAGAATACGACTGAAGATACACCTGCCTGCGGATCTCATTTTCTTCATAACCGGACACCCGGCTGTATGCTCCGTTCAGATCGCGCTTCCATGCCACCACGCCGTCGTAGGCCTGGACCAGTGAGAGCAGCCCGAACGTCACTTCCAGATAGATCTTGTCGGGGGAAGTATAGGCGATGCGGAACTCTCCCACCTGATCGTTCAGAGAGAACGCTCCCCGAGCCCGGAGAGTGTGAAGCGTCGCTGCCGTTCGGCAGGCTTCAGGTCCGCCGATTGACTGCACCAGAAGGGAGTCCAGATCCTGAGCGGCCGGAAAGAAAGACGGTGCCGCCAGGGCAACCAGCAGGAGTATTGTCGTTCCCGGATTCTTCATAACACCTACAACACAGATTCGGCCTCGCCGGGTCTCATCTGAAGCACGCACCCTCAATACTCCTGCCAGCGATAGTCGGCTGAGACTATCAAACCTACCAGTCCCCAGACCAGCATCAGGGCGGTGCCGCCGTAGCTGATAAATGGCAGTGCCAGCCCGGTCACCGGCATGAAACCGAGCGTCATACCTACGTTGACGAGGAACTGAAACAGAATGAGACCGGCTGAGCCGACCACCACCAGTGATGCGAATTGTGAGCGGCAGCGGACGGCAATGCGAATTGCCCGGTAAAAAATAAAGGCAAACAGGGACAGGACGATCAACGGCCCCCATAGTCCAAACTCCTCGCCGAGCACCGAGAATATGAAGTCGGTGTGTCTTTCGGGCAGGAAATCCAGACGCGTCTGTGAGCCGTTGAGAAACCCTTTGCCAAAGATGCCCCCGGAGCCGATGGATATCTTCGACTGGATTATCTGGTAACCGGCTCCGCGCGGGTCTCGGCCCGGATCTATGAAGGTGAGGATACGCAGCCTCTGGTAGTCAGCCAACCTCGACCAGATTACGGGCGTGATAATCCCCGAAGCCAGATTGGCGACCACAACCAGAATACCAAACAGCATGCCGGGTCGCAAAAAAGCCAGAAAAATCAGGAGCCCGGTCAGATAGACCGCCCAGGATAACCAGTGTGAGGCTGCAATCAGGGACGCAATAGGCGAGAGTATGAGCAACAGATACCATGGCGACAAACCGGACCAGAACCAGAGCACCAGCAGTACGGTTGGGAAAACGAGAGATGTCCCCAAATCAGGCTGCCTCAGAATGAGCATCACCGGAATCAGAGCCAGCATTGCCGTCAGGCCCAGACGCCGTTTGGATACAACCGACAGCCTTGTATACGCGAGGAAGCGCGACAGGGCCAGGATCAAGGCCAGCTTCGCGATATCTGAGGGGGCGAGGTTTATCGGTCCGAATGAAAACCATCGAGCCGGGCCCGGACCTGACCCTCCCACCACCAGGACCAGAACAAGGAGTATTATGGCGACCCCGTAAAGAAGGTAGGCTGAGATGTCAAAGATTCTCAGCGGCACATGGATAACGATCGTGAAAAGAACCAGAGAAAAGCCGAGCCAGAGAAGCTGTCTCTCAAAATAAGTTCTTTCGTACTCAGAACCCGCGTGATACTGGGCCGACATGATCAGCAACACACCGATGAGGGAAAGAGCCAGAGCAGCACCAACCAGTTTCCAATCAAGGTCGCGGTAGGCCAGCATTACCTTTCCTCCACGGCCGCATTCGAAGCCACGGATACCGGATGCCGCACGCTCATATAGACCCCTATGACGTCACCTACGACCGGCGCTGCCACTTCAGAACCGTGACCGGCGTTTTCAACGATAGCGCAGACCACTATTTCCGGAGTTGTCAGGGGGGCCACTCCGACAAAGAGGGAGTGATTATCGCCGTGCGGATTCTGAGCCGTCCCGGTTTTCCCGCCAATGCTGTAATCGGGATTCTTCAGACCCCGCGCGGTTCCATCCTCCCCTTCCACCACGAGCCTTAATCCCTCGTTTAGAATCGCCAGCGTGTTCGGCGAGAACGGCAGCCTGAAGGAGACAACCGGGGAGATCGTCATTACCTCGCCGCTGATTTTAGATTCTCTCTTCACGATGTGCGGACGGAACACAATGCCGTCGTTGGCCAGCCCGCAATACAACTGAGCCAGTTGGAGGGGAGTCGACAATATTTCGCCCTGCCCGATAGCATTGTTCAGGACCAGCGCCCAGGTCCATTTGCCACGACCGTACCGCTCATTATAGTACCGGCTGTTGGGATTAAGGCCGGCCGCCTCGTTGGGCAGATCCACTCCGGTGGCTCTTCCGAAACCGCATTTGCCGAGGTAGTCACTCAGAACGTCCACGCCCAGTTTCCGACCCAGTTGGTAGAAGTAGACATCGCAGGATTTCTCAATGGCACCGGTGATGGTCAGCGTCCCATGACCGCCGAGTTCCCAGCAGTGGAAGTTGCGGTTTCCAAACCGCATAGCTCCAAAGCATGGCTGAAAAGTCGTCTGAGCGGCGATAATCCCCTCTTCCAGACCAGCTCCCGCCGTGACCAGCTTGGTTGTTGATCCCGGTGGATAACGCCCGGTCAGCGGCCTGTTCAACAGTGGCGTCGAGGAATCACCGGACAAAGCCTGCCACAGCGAATCGGGAATAACTGATGAAAATATGTTGGCGTTGTAGCCTGGTACAGAAACCATCGCGAGGATCTCCCCCGTTCTTGGATCCATCGCCACCACAGCTCCGTTGCGCCCGGCCATAGCGTCTACGGCAGCCTTCTGAACGTCAATATCGATGGTCAAAGTGAGGTCGGTCCCTGGATCAGCGTCGACCCATTTGCGCCCCTCGTACGGACCAAGAATCTGCCCTGAGGCGTGGATCTCCTGGTATCTGGTACCCTCAGTACCGCGCAGCAGCGGGTCGTAGTATCGCTCCAGGCCTTTCTTTCCGATCATACCTCCGAGGCGAAGATCTCTCCTCTGAGTTTCCTGAAGGTCACCCTCCGAGACTTCCCCGACGTATCCCGTGAACGATTCCGAGGCAAGCGTATCGGGATAAAGCCTGACCCGCTCCATCTGTATACTGACGCCCGGGAATTGAGTCGCCTGCTCCTCCAGAACGGCCACCACCTCAAAAGGAACATCTTTTTTGACCAGCGCCGGCTGATAACGGTTAACCAGATTGCGTCGAATGCGCCTGCGGATTTCCAGCGTGTCCAGCCCTATCAATGCCGAGAGATTGGCTAAAGTGATTTCCGCGACTTCTTCGGCAGGCACCACCGAAACGGTGTACGAAGGACGGTTGTCGATGATTACCCGGCCATGACGATCATACACCAGCCCCCGACGCGGCTCCACCGGAACCACGCGTATCCTGTTTCTCTCCGAGCGGGCCTCGAGTTCCTGATATTCGAACACCTGCAGCTTGGTAAGGCCGGCCAGCAACCCAATCGTGATGAGAGCGACGGCCGCCAGACTTATTCTCTCTCGACTGACCAGCGACGTTTTGAATCGCTCCATGAGCTTCTCAGAATATGGCTCTAAGTTTCTTGTAGGTTATCAGGCCTTCCTTCAGGGCGAAGAAGAACCACGTCATGGCAGCGGTGTACACAGCACCGGGAAGTACACTTGACCAGAGCAGGTAGATAAACCCGTCAGCCTGATCAACCAACACTCTTAGAACATTATGGACCAGAATACCGGCCAGCATCAACAACAGTTTGGCATATATAGAATCAAGATTAAGTAGCCGTCGAACATGGTAGGCACTCAGGCCGATGATAGTCAGAATGACGGCATGCAGACCAAACGAGTGCGGCAATCCGGCGGCCATCATCAGACCCGCCAGAAAGCCGAACCAGAGAGCGATCATCTCGGACTTGTAGATCGCCACGGCCACAACGACAAACGCTGTAAAATTGATCGAAACACCATAGATCGAGGTCACATCGCGCCAGATCACCTCATGCATGGCGATAAGGAACAAATAAAGTATGTAGGGTGCTATTCTCATCGGGCATCCGGAATAAGGACAAAGAGCTCTTCAAGTGAACTGAAATTGGCGGCCGGATATAGCCGGATCTCGCAAAAAGCCTCCTCCTCGGGTCGTATCACCGACGCCACACTGCCTACGACCAGACCCGGTGGATAGACTCCGCCCAGACCGGACGACAAAATCAAATCCCCCTGGGACACACGTCCCTGGACGGGAAAATTGTCCACCATCAGGCCATCACCCGGAACATACCTCGCTATGCCCATCTCCCGGCTCGACGCAACCCGGACAGCAACCCGGTTCATTGAGTGGGTGAGCAATTGAACGGTCGCATAGTCAGGTGTAACCGACACGATTCGCCCGATCAGCCCCTCCCGGTTGACCAGACATTGATTGACAAAGACGGAATCGTTGATGCCGCGATTGATGGTAGCCTCGATGGCCACTCTCTCTCTCGATACAGACAGGACACGGGCAGGCAAAAGGCGGTAATCCGGAGGCGGGTCGAATCCCAGCATCTGCCTCAAACGACCGTTCTCAAGGCGCACTTCGTCAAGCTCGGTCAGGCGCAGAGAAGCCTCGACCAGGGATTGCCGCAGCTGGAATTTCTCGGCGGCAACCGCAGTCAACTCTAAATAGGAATGTTTCAAGGCGGCAAAGGGAGAGTGAAAGATCGAAAGGGCGACCTGACTGATATATTGGTTTTGCCCGGCTGCGTCAAATATAAGCAGAGACGAAAGCAGTAGAAACGATACAAAGTGAACGTTACGCCGGTATCTCGACAGAATGCTCGAAATCCATCTCATAAATCCTGCTTCCCTGTCGAGAAGAAATCACTTCACATTATCCACCAGCGCCAGTACATCTCCCGGAGAGGCCGCCTGCAAAAGCTTCCCGCGGTTCTCTTCAGATTTCATCGCATACGAAAGGATGGCCATCACATTCAAGTGGGCACCAATGGCATCCTCGGGCGCCGCTATCAGAAAAAACAACCGTACTTTCTTCTGGTCCATGGCATCGAAGTCGATTCCATCGTCGCTGCGGCCGAAAACTATTACGATTCCCTTAGCCGCCTTCGTCTTGGCATGCGGAAAGGCCACCCCGTGGCCGACCCCGGTGGTAACCAGCTCTTCGCGCTCTTTGACATCGGCCAGCAGCGCATCGCGATCCTTGATCATGTTCGAACTGGCCGCGAGTGCTACCAGTTCCTCTATTACCTCGTCTTTGTTTGTGGATTTCAGATCGAAGGTTACCAGGCTTTCGTCGCAGAATTTAGACAGTTTCATTCGAACACCTTACAATAGTCCTACTCTTTCGTTTCGTCCAGCAGCAATACAGGGATATCATCCATCACCTGAAACTTAATCTTGCAACGATGACACAGAAGTCTGTTATCTCCTGCAACGTATTCAAGCGAACCGCGACACTGCGGGCAGGCAAGTTTGTCAACCAATTTATCCGAAAGAGCCATAGTTGCAACTCCTCACTCCTTGAATTCTCCCATCGACCGATACTTCTGAAGGCGCTCCACCAGAAGCTGCTCCACGGGCACCTTTGACAACTCCGACAGAGCCTGCCTGATCACGACTTTGATACTCTCTATCGCATCCCCCGGCCTGTTGTGTGCTCCGCCCGGTGGCTCAGGGATAACATCATCGACCACCCCGAGGTTTTTGAGATCTTCCGACGTCACTTTCAGCGCCTCTGCAGCGGCCGAAGCCTTGGCCGCGTCGCGCCATAGGATGGCCGCACACCCCTCCGGGGATATCACCGAATACCATGAGTGCTCCATCATGTAAACCCGGTCGCCCACACCAATCCCCAGCGCGCCGCCTGAGGCACCCTCGCCGATGATGATCACAACAATCGGAATCCGCAGGGTAAACATGAACTGGATGTTCTGCGCAATCGCCTCCGCCTGGCCGCGCTCCTCCGCTCCGATTCCGGGAAAGGCTCCCGGAGTATCGATCAGAATGACTATCGGAACATCGAACTTCTCAGCCAGACGAAACAGTCTCTGCGCTTTACGATAACCCTCAGGGTGAGCCATACCGAAGTTGCGATAAAGTTTCTGCTTGGTATCGCGGCCCTTCTGCTGGCCGACAAACATGACCGGGTCACCGTCTATTCTCGCAAACCCTCCCACCACCGCCTTGTCATCAGCAAAATACCTATCACCGTGCAGCTCGATGAAATCAGTGCTCATCCCCTTTATGTAGTCGAGCGTATAAGGACGACGGGGATGACGTGACAACTGCACGCGTTGCCAGCGGGTGAGGTTGCCGTAGATCTCATCCCGCAGCCGGTGCAGCTTTTTTTCAAGCGATACGATTTCACTGTCGAGCTTCAGATCCTCTCCGACGGAGAAATCCTTCATATCGGAGATCCTTTTCTCCAACTCGACAAGAGGACGCTCGAACTCAAGATACAACTGATCGGCCATCTACTGACTCACCCGGCGTTTTTGAGCCACCCGCACTGTCGAACAATTCTGTATCTATCGTTTGGGTCGGCTCAGGCTGGTCATAAAGATATAGAAAGCCACGAAAATGACAACCATAAAAAGGGCCAAAAAACCAAAGACCCAGCGGAGATCCAGATATAAAGCAGCTACCGTAAACAAACCAAAACAGACTGAGACTATATAGAAGATTACCACGATCCGGCGCGGCGAAAGCCCGGCCAGGGCCAGGTAATGGAACAGATGCCGTCGGTCGGCTTTCAACACATTCTTGCCCGCGATCAGGCGACGTGAAACCGATACGAACGCCTCCAGAATCGGAACTCCCAGACTCACCAGGGGCAAATAAAGCGCCGCCGCCGTGTACGTCCTGATCGGAACAAGCAGAGACATGACCGCAAAGTAAAAGCCGAGTTGCAGAGCACCCGAATCTCCGAGGAAGATCCTCGCGGGATACCGATTGTAGTAGAGAAACACCACCAGAAACCCGATCAGTACGAAAGCAACGGCCACTAAGGCCGGATCACCATAGAATGCCGCCACCGCAGCCAGTGAAGACACAGCAACCAGGGATACTCCGGAGGCTAATCCGTCCAGTCCATCAATGATGTTCACCGCATTGCTCAGGCCCACCACCCAGACGATTGTAATAAGCGGCCCGAATAGCCCGGTCTCGACCGAACCGACCAGTGGAACGGTGATCGGATCGATTTTCAACCCGCCCGTGATAAGCACGTAGGCGGCCGCAACCTGAGCGAACAGCTTGGTCCATGCTGAAACAGGAGCAAGGTCATCGGATAACCCTACCAACAAGATTATAAGCGAGCCAGCCAGAACGTATGGCCCGTAGCTCCGGTAGCCTGACAGCAGGTCCGGAAACAATACGTGCGCAACCACCATACAGGCCCAGAAGCAGATGAACAGCACCGGACCGCCGAGAACGGGCACCGGGCGCTTGTGACGCTTGTGCCGGCGTGGAAAATCCAGCAGTTCATAGCGGTGGCCCAGCCGGATAGCCCGGGGCAACATCAATCGAGCCAATAACCCACTGACTGCAACCAGTACCGGCGCGAACAGCCAACTCATGTTCGCTCCCGACGCGGTCTGCCGAAAACAAGCGATGCCGGCAGATTGACACTCAGCAGGAGCGCCAGAACTGCCAGCGATCTGCGATCCTCATGATGCTTTCTGAAGAACTTCCATACCGACCGGTGCTGGTACCATTGCCTTTTAGCATGACCCGAGCGACTGCCACGCCCCCAATGATGGACGCCGCCGGCTGCCGGTACAAAAACATTGACATAACCCTGCCGGTTCAACCGCAGGGAAAGGTCCGTGTCTTCCATAAATAGGAAAAACCGTTCATCAAAACCACCGATCTTCTCAAACAGATCCCGCCGAACCATACTCATAGTTCCCGCCACCGCATCCACTATGGTTGTCTGATCATAATCCGGCAGGGTATATATGTGTTCCGGCCTCTGGCTCCGTGAGCCTGAAATCTGTCCGATAACAGATCCCCGCGAGTAGACCAGGTTTGATATGGTCGGAAACTTCCGGCAGGTCGGTTGGAACATTCCCGAGGGATGTCGCAACCTTGCACCGGCCAGACCTATTCTGTCCCGGGCAGAAAACACCGCCCTGAGGTTTCTGATGGCATCCTGATCGACCAGGACATCGGGATTGAGAAAGAGCAGAAATTCCCCCGAAGAGCGCTGTGCCGCCTGGTTGCAGGCGGTGCCGAAACCCGGGTTGTCCCGGTTGACAATCACCTTCGCTTTCGGAAAATAACGCACCACGACGGTGGCGGAATGATCGACGGAGTTGTTGTCGACAGCCACGATCTCGCCTGGAATCCCTTGCATGGCTGCCTTGAGGTTGGCCAGGCATTCCTCCAGCAGCGGCATCGAGTTGTGGGTAACGATAATGACCGAGACAGAATTCTTGCCAGGAGACACTTTAAGATTCAGCTCAGTTTGCCAAAAATCGACTTAAGGCGAAGCCACCACACCATCCAGATCGCCTCACGCATGATTTTCTTGGACATCTTGGAGGCTCCGGCCACACGGTCGATGAAGATAATGGGAATCTCTTTGATCCTGAAACCCTTCTTCCACACACGCATGTTAAGTTCAATCTGAAATGAATAGCCGGAAGAGTGAACGTCGTCAAGGTCGATGGCCTGCAGGACTTCGCGGCGAAAACACTTGAACCCGCCGGTCGCATCGCGAATCGGCATACCGGTAATAACCCGGCTGTAGACATTGGCGAAATAGGACAGCAGAAGACGGGTCATCGGCCAGTTTATCACGTTGACACCTGAAATATACCGTGAGCCGATCACCAGGTCATGTTCCTGAATCTCTCTGAGAAAGTCTTTGATGTACTCCGGTCCGTGGGAAAAATCCGCATCCATCTCAAAAATGAAATCATACCCGTGCTCAATGGCCCACTTGAAGCCCGCTATATAGGCTTTGCCCAGACCCTCCTTTGCCTCCCGATGCAGGACCTGGACCTTGCTTTCCTTCTGGGCCAGTCGATCAGCAATCTGACCCGTACCATCGGGCGAGTTGTCATCGACTATGAGCACGTGAATCCGTGGGTCCAGAGGAAGGACGGCGTGAACGATCTTCTCGATATTGTCCTTCTCGTTGTAGGTCGGAAAGATTATCAGCGCGCGTTGTGTCTTAGGCATTAGATCATCCAGCTTTCTTGTTTCGCCACACCCTCGCCCGAAGGCCGTGACCACCTATGATAGCCACCAGAAACAGCATCGTCAACACGGTCACCAGACGTCCGGTTCGGTATCGCTCGGATTCAAACTTAAAGAGCACCTGCCTGCTGCCTGCAGGTATCTCCACAGCCCTCAGGGCTCCGTATGATCGGAGCAACCGGCCCGGGACGCCATCGATATATACCTTCCAGGCATCATAGTAAACATCGGTTAAGACCATTATCTTGTTGGCAGCACAAGTCACCCCTACCAACACCGAGTCCGGCTGATGGTCGATCAGCCATGCCGAATCCGTCCCCAGAGTGTCCTTCGGAATCTCCAGCTCAGGCTCCTCCTCCAGAATCACGACCTCCCCCAGAGTTCTTGTATCTGTCAC
>CP070824.1:2871127-2885223 GCA_020344395.1 Candidatus Zixiibacteriota bacterium
ATATGGGACACCGGGATAAAACAAAGAAGCTTGGACGTACCAAGTCACATCGTGAGGCTATGCTGGCCAATATGGCGATGTCACTGTTTCAGCACAGGGTCATCCGGACTACCGATTCCAAGGCCAAGGCGCTGAGCCCGCTGGTAGATCGCCTTATCGCGACAGCCAAGAAAGGTACCCTGGCGTCCAAGCGGCAGGTCGCGAGAACGGTCAAGGTGAAGCCGGTTTTTAAGAAGCTGTTTGACGAAATCGTGCCCCAGTTCACAGAGCGCGACTCCGGGTTCACTCGAATCGTGAAGCTGGGTGTGCGAAGAGGGGACGGCGCTGCCTTATCCGTCGTGGAGCTGCTCACTGAAAAGCCCAAAGCGGAATCGAGCGGCAAGGGCAAGAAAGACAAAAAGGCAGCCGCCAAATCGTCCAGAACGAAGACTCCTAAGAAATCGAAAGCCTAGTTCGATAAAGCGGACCCGGAACATCATCAGCCCGCCGCTCGGCGGGCTTTCTTGTGATCGGTGGCGTGTGAATGGAGCAGGTCGCCGCGTGGCTGCTACTCACTGTTAATCTTAATGCCACAATCCGCAAATCGCTTGCTGTGGGGAGCGGTTTCTGTTATATAAGAACTGGTCGGCCTGTGCTCTCGACCGATCTTGCCGGCATGAATACATGTGTGATCAATATAACATGAATCGAGAATGTAGCGTGAAACCTTGAGGAGGAGGGGATCGATGGAGCCCGCTCAGAAAAAAGGAATGTCCAAAGGATGCATGATCTCTTTGATAATCGTCAGTGTGCTTGTGCTGATTGTTATCATTCTAGGGATCACGTGCTGGGTTTACAAGGAAGATCTGGCCAAGATGGCAGGAATTACGGCGGTCGAGAGTGTCAAGACCATGGTCGCTGAAAATCCACCCGAAGGAATAGACACAACCCAGTTTAACGCTGTTACGGATGCCTTTATCGGGAAGATAAACGCCGATTCCCTGTCCATGGAACGTTACGCTGAATTCATGCAGGCGGTCCAGCCCATGATGAGCGACCAGGAAATCAGTGCCGAAGAGGCCGAATGGTGGATGTCGACTATTGTAGAGTACTTCCCGGATCTGGCGGGGTTGTATCAGCCGGTCGAAGTACCGGATACGACCGTCCCTGCTGATTCCGCCATTTCGGAGTGAACAACTCATAAGTCATCGCGGGTACCCTGGTGCCCGCGATGCTCGATCCCTGATGGCTACGTTGACCACCGTCGCAACGATAATACTGTCATACCTGCTCGGAGCAGTACCCTTCGGGCTGCTTGTGGCTCGCCTGCACGGTGTGAAGGATATCCGCGAGCGCGGTTCCGGTAACATCGGAGCGACCAACGTATGGCGAACGGCCGGACCCGGAGCGGCAGCCTGGGTGTTTATACTTGATATCGGGAAAGGCGCGGCGGCGCTGGTCCTTGCCCGGTTGATCGGCTCGAGTCTGTTGTCGGCCGATATCTTTTTCATATGCTGCGGGGGGGCAGCAATCGTCGGTCACGTTTTTCCCATTTATCTGCGGTTTAAGGGAGGGAAGGGCGTCAATACGGCTCTCGGCGTGATGGTAATGCTCCTGCCGCTTGAGACAACGATCGCAGTCGGCCTTTTCCTGATCGTTGTTGGACTAACCCGTTACGTATCTCTGGGTTCGATTATCGGTGCCCTGGGCTTGCCGCTTGCCATTTTGCTGGAGCAGATGTTGTTTGAGCGCACGGTGGAGAATATCTATCTCTACGTGACTCTGGCCCTGGCCCTGCTCGTGCTGCTTACGCACCGTAAGAACCTTGCCCGACTACTCTCCGGTACCGAAGACCGTTTTTCGCTGTCTCCTGACCCGCGTGAGGTAAAGTGAGATGGGTAAACGGATCAGCATACTGGGTGCAGGATCATGGGGAATGGCTCTGGCGCATCTCCTCGACGGAGGTGGACATTCCGTTCTACTGTGGGAGTTCGATGATCGGGATTTTGATCTGCTCAGCCGTGAGCGGGGCAATCCTGCCCGTCTTGCGGACTTCCGTTTGCCCGAATCGATCAAGCTGACCAACGATCTGCGTGAGGCCGCCAGATTCGCCCGTCATCTGGTCGTGGCTGTGCCGTCCCAGGCGGTGAGGTCGGTGATGTCGGCGCTGCGCGGAGCGGTTGACCACCTGGAGGGCATAACCAATGTATCCAAGGGGATTGAGATCGGGTCCCTCATGAGAATGTCGGAGGTGATTGTAGAGGGGACGGAAACACCGGCGGACAAAGTCGCAACCCTGTCGGGGCCGTCGCATGCCGAAGAGGTGATCCTGGACATGCCGACGACCGTTGTAGTTGCATCGGCGGCAGAATCGTTTGCCCAGGAGTGTCAGAGACTATTTTCGGTGGGTAATTTCAGAGTCTATGTTAACACAGATTTAATCGGTGTGGAGCTTGGAGGCTCGCTGAAGAACATCATCGCCATCGCCACCGGCATTGCTGACGGCCTTAATATGGGCGACAATACCAGAGGCGCTCTGTTGACGCGAGGTCTGGCCGAAATGACCAGACTTGGATCAGCTATGAGAGCTCGTGCCGACACCTTTGCCGGGCTGGCCGGTATAGGTGATCTGGTGACGACCAGTTCTTCGCGCCACAGTCGCAATCGAATGGTCGGAGAGCGGGTCGGACGAGGCGAAAAACTGCAGGATGTCCTGTCTGAGATGACGATGGTGGCCGAGGGTGTCGAGACCACCCGATCCGGCTACTCCCTGGCGCAACTGCATGCGGTGGAAATGCCTATTACGTGCGAGGTTCATAACGTGTTGTTTGACGGCAAGCCTCCGAGGGAAGCAGTGGTCGATTTGTTGGGAAGAAAGTTGAAAGCGGAGATATGGCAGTAATTCACAAGAAGTGAGGGGATGAGCATGGCAAAAAGTACTGTGGCGACAAAGAGGTACTACTCCATCAGTGAGGTAGCCCACATGACCGGGCTCGAGGCATACGTCCTCCGGTACTGGGAGAAGGAGTTTCCGATTCTGCGCCCGCGTAAGAACCGCGGGGGAAGCAGGCAGTACACCTCCAAGGACATCGAACTGGTCAATCGCATCAAGCACCTCCGGACCAAAGAAAAGCTGACCATCGCCGGGGCGCGCAGCAAGTTGATGATGAAAAGGGCGGCCGAGAGGAACCTTCCCCTCACCAACGGTGCCAGGGCAAGAACCCTTATCGGTCAGATAAGGAAAGATGTAGAGGAACTGCTGAAAGTTTTCTCTTGAAATAGACGCGGTTTCCCGTAGATTGAGTTTACCCCTTGCCGGTTGGCCGGGGTCAGGAAAAGCAGTGTCGGAGCGTGGCGCAGCCTGGTAGCGCACTCGCTTGGGGTGCGAGAGGTCGGCAGTTCAAATCTGCTCGCTCCGACCATTATTGGAGGCCAGATTCGCAGTCTGCGGGCCCATCTCAGACCAGCGATTTCTTCTTTTACCTTGCCAGGTTCGATGTCCTCCGTGTATAAGTGTTCGGTGAGCGATCACGTTTCATACTCGGCGCTGGTGATAATCCCTGCCTATAACGCTTCTGAGTACCTCCGAGAACTTATAGAGCGACTGACTGTCTATGTATGCCCCGAAAATCTGCTGTTTATCGATGACGGTTCCACGGACAACTCCCTGGATATCCTTCGGGATCGCCAGGTCGCCCACGTGCATTTTGCGTCAAATGCCGGCAAAGGGGCTGCTCTTATGGCAGGCTTCAGGTATGCTCTCGAAAAAGGGTATCGCTCGGTGTTGACCATCGATGCTGATCTGCAGCATCTGCCGGAGGAGATTCCCAGGTTTTACGCTGAAGATGACGGCCATACGCTGGTCATTGGAACTCGCAGTATTAAACTGCCGGTCATGCCATTCGCACGGTGTCTGACCAATTACCTCACGTCACTGATTGTCTCGGTGTTCTCCTCTCAACGGGTACGCGATAGCCAGTCCGGTTTCCGCTTGATTCCGACCTCGCTTCTGCGATTGCTGCCGCTGAGCACGGTAGGATATGACTTGGAATCGGAGATGCTCTTCAAGGCTGGCCTGCTGGGCTGTCGCATCCGGGAAGTGCCTGTCTCTACGGTATATGAAGGTTCTCATTCGTACATAAGCCCGATCGGAGATACCCTGCGCTTCGTCAGGCAGATCTGGCGCCGTATCTGGGCCTGATCCCGTAACGCTTGCTTTTAGCCCGTAAGGCAACTAAACTACCGGGCATGAATCTCGCCGACCTTTTCTCAAATTACTTCACAGTTCGCGCCGAAATGGTTCAGGCGGTGAAGAGCCTCTCAAGGGACCAACTCCACTGGAAAACGCCCGGCCATCCAAACTCGATTGGCTGGCTGTTGGCTCATATCGCTGAAACTGAATACTGGTGGGTGATTATCGTTGCCGAACGAGAGGTGAGCCTGGCGCAGGCCGACTGGGCACCGTTTAGAAAAGAGCTCTCGATTGAGGGGTATATAAGTCTGCTGGAACAATACGAAGAAGTTACGCGCCGCTGGCTGGAGAAACGGGACGACGCCGATTGGGATCGCATGTTTTTTGAAATCCCTGATCGTGGCGAGAAGGTCTCGCTCAGGTGGCTGGCCTGGCATGTGGTCGAGCATCAGGCACGACACCGCGGTCAGGTGTTTATGCTGATGAGAATGCAGGGGCTGGAAGTACCGCATGTCTGAGAAGAAGCTCATTCTGATCACCAACGATGACGGGTATTTCTCGGATGGGGTCAATGCGCTCTTCAATACACTGGCAAGCAGGCATGAGGTGTTCATGGTTGCCCCCGACCGAGAACAGTCCGCCAGTTCTCATTCGTTGACTCTGGACCGTCCCCTGCGTGTTCACAAGATCGACGAAAACAAGTATGTTACTGACGGGACGCCGACCGACTGCGTGATGTTGGCCGTGCATCTAATATTCGGCAAGCGCCGCCCGGACATGATAATATCAGGTATCAATCACGGTGCAAACATGGGTGATGATATCACCTACTCCGGCACGGTAGCCGCGGCCATCGAGGGAGCCATACTGAGAATCCCATCGGTGGCTGTCTCCATGGCGAATTACGAACCGAGAACGCCCATGACCCGGGCGGCCCGGTTTGCCGCTAAGATCGTCGATCAGTACGACAGCCTGGAAATACCACCTTCCGTGTTTCTCAACATCAATCTGCCTCTGGACGACGGGACGGTCTACCGCGATTATGAGTTCACCAGCCAGGGATTCCGGCGGTACAAGGATATCGTCATCAAGAAGACTGATCCGCGAGGCAGGCCGTACTATTGGATAGGGGGCGAACCGGAGTGGAAAAACACGCAGGGAACGGATTTTGCATGCGTAAACGAGGGGCACGTATCTGTGACCCCGATGTGTCTCGAATTTACCGATATGCACGTACTGGGAAACCTGAAATCAAGGAAACTCAGGCTGTAAAAGCGGTATGGAACGGGATGTTTCGTCCCCAGTCGGGTTCGACCTCTTGGGAACGCGCGAATACTGGTTTCGCGAGAATAAAGCTGTTGACATTGCAGACAAATCAGATATTATTTCATGTTCCGATGTCGGGGCGTGGCGCAGATGGTAGCGCGCTTGGTTCGGGACTAAGAGGTCGCTGGTTCAAATCCAGTCGCCCCGATATGAAGAAAATGACAACTCGTTAACGTTCACCAAGGGTTCCAGCCTACAACTGGGATCAGAGGCCTATGACTGGGGATCACTTATGCCGGAAGCAAGAAAGCCCGTAATCGCAGTCGTTGGAGCCAGTAAGTGCTCACGTAAGCTCCGTGAGATGGCTGCGCTGGTCGGCAAGTATGTTGCCGAGAACGGGGGAGTAATCGTTTGTGGAGGCATGGGGGGGATCATGGAAGGCGCCTCGCGTGGCGCCAGGGAAGCCGGAGGTACTACCATCGGCATCCTGCCGACAGACAACAAAGAAGATGCCAACGAGTATGTCGAGTATGTTATACCTACCGGGTTCGGACAGGCCAGGAATGTTATGGTGGTCCGCTCGGCTGATGCTGTGGTCGCGTTTCCCGGCAAGTTCGGGACACTCTCGGAGATGGCCTTGGCCCTGCAAGCCAAAATCCCTGTCGTTTCCGTATCGGCATGGAAGCTCGGTGACGAGATCAAGCACGTCGATGATCCGTTGGAAGCAGCCGAGCTTGCCATGAAGTTGGCCACTGAGAAGGAATGAGCCGAGCTTCCGCCCAACTGATCGTCACCGGAACGGTCCAGGGCGTTGGCTACCGCTGGTTCTGTCTGCAGAAGGCAAGACAACTCGATATTGCTGGCTGGGCCCGAAACAACCGTGACGGGTCCGTTGAACTCTGCGTTGAAGGCGATCGACGCCGGATCGAGGACTTCATCGAACAGTTGAAGATTGGTCCTTACTCGGCGTCGGTCAGCCGTGTCGACATCACATGGCAGGATCCGTCCGGGAACTTCAATTCCTTCGATGTAACGGGGTAACTAATGGATAAACTAAAAACTTATGTGCGATCGGTCCCTGATTTTCCCAAGAAGGGGATCAACTTCTATGACATTACGACCCTTCTCGACAATCCAACGGGGTTTGAGGAGGCCCTCTCCGAGATGGAACGCTACATCCGGGGTAAGAAAGCTGACCGTATAGTCGGCATCGAAGCCCGCGGATTCATTTTTGGGGCAGCCCTTGCCGACAGACTCAAGTTGCCGTTTGTGCCTGCCCGTAAACCCGGGAAACTTCCGTACCGGACAGTCTCGGCATCCTACGACCTGGAGTACGGTACCGACAGCATCGAGATTCACACCGATGGCGTAAAGAGGGGCGATAAAGTGGTTGTTGTGGACGACCTGATTGCCACCGGTGGCACGCTGGCCGCTGTCTGTAAGCTCGTGGAAAAGCTGGGCGGGGAAGTGGTCGGCATCTCGGCCGTCATCGGGCTGCCCTTCCTTCCGTATGATCATAAACTGGCCGGCTACGACACGCAGATTCTGATTACGTACGACTCGGAGTAGAGTTCCGCTTGCGGCTGCCCGGTCAGGTTCTTACTTTGTCAATCGGGAACTCTGAGGATTTGAGCCTGTCCAACTCCAGTTGGGAAGTAAACAGGCTCTGCCTGTGCCCCCGTAGCTCACCTGGATAGAGCATCGGTTTCCTAAACCGAGTGTAGCAGGTTCGAGTCCTGCCGGGGGTATTTGAATCTACTTGTACCTCCCGAATCTGAAACTCAGCAGCGCGCCGCCAAACGAGTTTTCACTGTTGATATTGCCGAAGAGCGTCAGCCCGACCGCTCCGGAAGTGTAAAGCTGCGATTGCAGCAGCAACCCTACCGCGGAATACCGGATTTCCTCGTAGGTTTTCACCCACAGCGTCGGAATCGACTTGCCCTGCTTCACGCCGTCGACAATTCCGACTCCGATCGAAAACGAAGCCACTGATCCCTGGTAATCAGTGGTAGCCAGTCCGTAAAGAAGTCCTGCCTCGTAAACGTTCTCTCTGGGCTTACTCCCAAAGCCGATCTCAATGTTCTTCCAGCTTGCTGTGGCACGACAGGAAAGAAATCCCGGGCCAAACCGGCTTGAGTAATCCGTCCCCACCGTGAAACCGGCCGACCCTCCGCCCAGACCGGCACTGAACCAGTACCGCTCGGCTTTAACTGACCCCACGGCTGTGAAGATCGTCAAGAACACCGCAACAGCATGAGTGAACGGTCTCAAATCTACCTCCTCCTGTGACAGTGAGGTGCTAACGCGTTAATGGATCCAAAGTACTCTAATTGCCCGTACGAGGCTACAGTTTTTGCGCTGTACGCATGCGGAAGACCTGGAGCAAGCCCCGGCAGGAAGAATTATATATTTGCACTGCAGCCGGCAGCAGTTTGAGACTCTCTGCAATTTGATGGTTGACAACCACTTAGTATCGAAAAAAACCGGCTAAATCGTTTGACACGCCGAAAGAGTTGGCATATATTCTTTGATTATTTTGGCGGCGTAGTTCGTCTATATTGCAAAGGAAACTGCGTCTATAGAGGTGAGGAGTTTTTTCATGAAGCGGTTGGCGATCAAGGTACTAATCATCCTGTGTGTAATTGGTGTTAATGCTTCTGCGCAGATCGATGTATCATTCGATACGGCTTTTACAAATTCCAAAGGTACAATACTGTTTCCCCTTCGAGTGCCGAGTGTCCTTGACCTGACGGGAGCCGGGGCTCGTGCTCAGGGGATGGGTAACGCGTTCTATTCTATATCCGATGATATTAGCGCTATCAGTTGGAACCCGGCCGGTCTGTCGGGGCAGGAACGCCCCACTCTCGGTTTCGGTCTTGGCGCTTTTGCACCATCCGGAGAGTTCGAGACGACAACAGGCGTAATTCTACAGCCGCAGGCACACACACAAGATGAGACGCTCGGTGGCCTGACCATGCTGACGTTTCTTGCACCTGTTCGCATTAAGGGGCATCCGTTTACGGTAGCCGCCAGTTACTCTCGTTCAGCCGACGAGTACGACTATGCCAGAGTGGTGACGGACACAATGGTCGACTATACACCCCTTGATGATGATACCACCACCGGTTATCTGGGGGAAGATGTTCAACTCGGCTACCACTCCAGAATAGATGTTGTTAATTTTGGCTTCGGCACCGGCCTGTCCTCCAATGTTACCGGCGGTGTTTCGATCAACATCTACACCAACAAATCGACCTCAGATCAGCGTGTAAGGACTATTCAAGACGGGGTGACGGACTTTTTCGGCCAGCCACGAGAGGTGGTCCAGGACCTCATATTCCTGGATACAAGCAAGTACTCCGGGGTGAACTTCACGTTGGGCCTGAAGATGGTACAAGAAAACCTTGCGGCTGGTCTCGTCGTGAAAACACCATTCAGCTTGCAGCAGAAGACCAACCGTACGGTCCAGCAGGATGTCTGGATCAATAATATAGATTTCACCGGTGGCATGGTTAAGGCCCATTTCGACCGAATCTTAACCAAGATAGAGATGCCGCTCACCGTCGGTGCCGGGTTGAGCTATACCCTGGATGAGGCTCTGACCCTTGCCGGTGATGTCGAGTACCGTAACCACGCCGGCGGAAAAATGAAGGTCAGGGACAGCTTGAGGATCATCCCCGGGGAGAGAGATACGGAGTATTTCACCGAGTATAATCCCCGATGGAAGAATGTATTTGCTTTTCGAACCGGTGCTGAGTACGTCTGGACCACCGGCTTCGATCTTTTTCCCGTGGTGCCTCTCCGTGTCGGTTTCTCCTATGTCCCCATTCCCACTGTCGCGATCGTGGACAGGTTCGGCTATGTGCCGATCCCGACCCATGAAGATTTGGTCGGCACGGATGAGTATGAGTTCGACTCGCTGTACGTAGAAGAAGTGCAGCACGCCGTTCGCTCGTATTCGTTGGGAGTCGGCGTCAGATGGTCTCAGATTAAACTTGATGTGGCGTTCACTCATTCCCGGCTCAGCCGGGGATATCAGTACGTTGAAGCCGGTACCAAGAACAGCGACAACAATTTCAACTTCACTTTCACCGGGTACTTCGAATAACCCATGGAAAGCAGAACCGGGTGGACTCTGGATGTCAGGGCTGTCCGCCCGTTTGGATCTAAGCTGAACCGCGAAGGGACCGATAATACAGGAATAGTCGAGTTCGGCTGAGTTCTGGAGTGTAGAGATGCCTGGTAACGTAAAGATCACCAAACGTCAGATCAAAGAAGATAAATTCACGACCATGATGCTGACCACCAAAGATCGGGTGGCAGAGAACTGGCAGTTTGTGGCCATCGGCCTGGTGGTGGTGATAATGATAATATCCGGGCTGGTTTACTATGTCAACTCCCAGGAGGAGGCCAGACAGGAGGCCGGGGAACGGTTTGCCCGCGCTCTTCTGGATTATCGAAACGGTGAACACCAGATAGCAATACTGGGCCTGAACACCATTGTCGAGGAATACGGCTCTGACGATGTGGCCGAGCAATCGGTCTTTCTCCTTGGCAAGTTAAACTTGCTGGACCGCAATTATCCAGAAGCATCAAGATACTTTGAGATGTACCTTGATCGATACAGCCAAAACCTTCTCAATCGGGCCGCCGCAGTTGCCGGCCTGGCGACATGCCTGGAGAATCAGGGTCGGTACGCCGAGGCGGCGGTGAAATTTGAGACGGCAGCAAGCGAGTTTTCAGGGGGACCGTCCGAGGGGGATTACCTGGTAGGAGCTCTACGGAATTACCTGGAAGCGGGAGATCCGGATCGGGCAAAGCTGGTTCTTGAGCGGATTGAAGAAGACCACTCCGAAACCGAATTCCTGCGGCGGGCCCAGATTCTGTTCTACGAAAAGGGGAAATCTGAGCCCGAATCATAGGCTTTGTTTGTGGCGATGCCACGTCCCATCAGAATAGCCATCCTCTGGCACATGCACCAGCCGGACTATCGTGAGCCGGATGCAGACCGGTTGGCGATGCCCTGGGTAAGGCTGCACGCTGTCAAAGACTATCTTGATATGCCGCTGATGGCTGCTAGGTACGAGTCAGTGCGGACTACCTTTAACCTGGTACCTTCTCTCCTCGACCAACTCCAGTTGTACCTTGACGGCGGCACCGACAGGCATCTGGAGTTATCCCGGAAAGAGGCTGAGTCGCTGGAACAAGACGAGCGTCTGGAGATTCTGGAATCATTCTTTGTCGGCCATACCAAGTATTTGATTGAGCCCTACCCGAGGTATAGGTCTCTTTATGGCAAGTACCAATCGGGGAAAACTGATCGCGAAAAGCTTCCTCAGATGTTTTCAACATCCGAGATTCGTGATTTGCAGGTGTGGTCCAATCTTACCTGGACTGATCCCTTGTTCCGGACGGAGGACCCGATCAGCAGCCTGTTCTCGAAAGGTCGACACTTCGCTGAGGACGAGAAACAGGCGCTGCTGGATTGGCAGCTGGACATCATCGGGCGGATCGTGCCTGCCTACAAACGATTACTCGATGACGGCAGGATAGAGGTATCCTTTACGCCGTATTACCATCCCATATTGCCGCTGCTCTGTGATACCCGGTCGGCTCTGGAGGCCATCCCCTCGTTAAAGCTACCCGAGAAACATTTCGCGCATCCCGAGGATGCCCGCTCTCAGGTCAGAATGGCGGCAGAGAAATACCAGTCATTATTTGGACGGAAGCTGGCCGGGATGTGGCCATCGGAGGGCTCAATTTCCGAAGAGGCCCTTCAGATAATAGCAGAAGAGGGGATTTTGTGGGCGGCCAGTGATCAGCAGGTGTTGGCTCATTCGTTGGTTAAATCAGGACACGATCGACGCCAGCAGATCTCGCACACTGTTTTCGAATTCTGTCAGGGGCTGCGACTGTTTTTCCGGGATCATGCCCTGTCGGACCGGATTGGTTTTGTCTATTCAGGCTGGCCCGCTGAGCTTGCCGTGGCCGACTTCCTGGAGCACATAAAATCGCTTCGCCGCCTGCTGCATGATCGACTGGACAAGGTCGTTGTTCCCATCATCCTCGATGGCGAGAACGCCTGGGAGTATTTCCCTAATGATGGCATGGGTTTCCTTGACCGGCTCTACCGTGAAATCGATTCGGATCCCGAAATTGCGACCGTAACCTATTCGGAGGCCGTCGAGCAGATAAGCCCTACGAAACTTGAGGCAATATTCGCGGGATCCTGGATCAACCACAATTTCCGCATCTGGATAGGGCACGCCGAAGACAATACGGCGTGGGATCTACTTGGTCGGGCCCGTGATGCCGTGACGCGGTTTGAGGTCGAACACTCTGATGCCGGGCCGGACAAACTCAGGAAAGTATGGGACCGGATATTCGTCGCCGAAGGATCCGATTGGTGCTGGTGGTACGGCGACGAGCATCATAGCGAACAGGCGGACGAGTTCGATCGCATCTTTCGCGGCCATCTCCAGGCTGTATACGATGAACTTGGTCTCCCGGTCCCATCAGATCTTCTAAAGCCGATTCATGGCGGCGGTTCCTCCGCCTTCGTCGACCAGCCGAATGCAATCCTGACGGCTCAGATAGACGGGCAGGTCAGCCATTTCTACGAATGGACCGGGGCCGGTTTCCTGGATTGCGCGAAGGCCGCGGGAGCAATGCATCGGGTCGACCGACTTGTAGCGGGTCTCTATTTTGCCTTCGACCACAACCGGTTTTATATTCGCCTTGACTTTCACAATAAAAAGGCCATAGAATCACTTAGAGAACATAAGGTAGTCGTCGAGTTGTTCGCGCCTGCCCCAAAGCTGATCGAGCTTGAGCTAATGGAGCGTGACCTCCAGGGTGAGCGGCCCGGTGAATTTCAGTTTGCTGCGGACGATATCCTGGAACTTGCCATTGAGAGGCGGTATATCTGGCTGGAGGAGTTCGGCCAACTTGGGTTCAGTGTCTCAATCTATCGTGGAGAAAGCAAGCTCGAGAGTTGGCCCGAACAAGAGCCGATTCAGGTGGATGTACCGGAAAGAAACAAGGAGATGTTCTGGCCGTCATGATTGGTAGATTCGACGGCAGGAGGAAGGGATGAGCGATTCGTTTTTCGACAATGAAGCTTCTGAAGAATCGGTCGGAGGGATTCCCGACTTCGGCGAGGGAGCGAAAGCGGGTGAGCCGGCGGGCGACCCGGCGGCCGATACGTTTTCCTCTGATGAAGGCCGGCTGGCCGCGATAATGGCGTATATCCCTTTTCTCTGCTTTATTCCGTTGATGTCCATGAAAGGAAACAAAGAGGCTAGATTCCATGCTCGACAGGGAGTGATGTTATTTCTCATCGAGCTGGTGGCAGCCCTTTTTCTCATCGACAAGATCTCTGATTTCGTGTTCACAGCCATCCTGCTGGTAGCTGCGGCATTCTCGGTCGCCGGGATCGTCTTTGCGCTGCAGGGGAAAAACTACCGGCTGCCGATCATATCCGACCTGGCCGACAAGTCAAACCTATGAACACGAAACAGATACCCTTCTACCCGCCGCCCGGACTACAGGGGTAAATTGACCCAATAGTCCACGCAAGTTTACCTGCGCCGCCTGAAGGCTGATTAGCCGACCGGAGCGGTGCAATAGTCCGAGTTCCTGGCGTATCCAGCTTGGATCGCTGGAAGGTTTTTAATTGACATGAGGTTAGATTGTACCTATGGAAATTCTTTGGAGTGTCGGGGTAAACAGTGAGGTACCCTCAGGAATCCTTCACGTTTGTCCGACATTTCTGTGTAGATGCCCTGTTTTCATACTGGGCTGGATAACTGGAAGAGCCTGAGCATGTTGCCACATTGGAATCCGTCATTACTTATGAAGTATGTTCAGCATCCGAGCAGTGGAGTAGGGAAACATATCCTGGGAGAAGAATCCGGAGATCTGCTGTGCTGTGTTGGCGGACGGTTACATGAGAATCTATGTGTTGCAGGACAAGAACTTACGCCGTGCCCGGAAACGTAGAATATTCCCCCGTGCAGTCCTCGCCCTTTGGACTGTGCCGGCAGACTTCTTGCAAGCTTATGTCTGCCATTTTGAACCGAAGAGGGATACCCGTGGTCTGTAGGATACTCAAGAAGATAGTGATCGTTTGGATAATACTTGTTGTTCTCGTAGCGCTTGCTGGGGACGTGACGGTGGCGGCTGCTGATGGCGGAAGAACTGCGGCCAGTTTTCTGAACATTGGCATCGGTGCAAGGGCGGCCGGCATGGGTGGGGCTTATACTGCCGTGGCTGATGGTGCTCCGGCTATCTACTGGAACCCTGCCGGACTTGCGAATCTCCGGCAGTCAGAGGTGATGCTCAGCCACTTTGCGTGGTATCAGGATATTACGCTGGAGCACGGAAGCGCTGCAATCCCTGTCAGGGAGGATGTCAATCTCGGTTTCGGCATCACCTACATGAATTACGGCAAGATCAATGGCTTTGACATCAATGGTCAACCAACAGGGGAACTCAGTGCCTACGATTTGGCTGGCAGCGTAGGAATAGGTGCCAGGCTGTCCGACCGGGTGTCAGCCGGACTAGCCGTAAAGATCATCCGGCAGCAACTTCATACCCTGGATGCCTCAGCTTTCGCGGCTGATGTTGGTTTGCGGTATTCAGCCGGGAAGATACAGAT
>CP070824.1:2885323-2898117 GCA_020344395.1 Candidatus Zixiibacteriota bacterium
GCCTACCTGCCCCTGACCTTCCGCGCCGCCTTCTCCAGTTGAGGGTGAGAGAGAGTATGTAAAGCCCGATCAAGCGCCCTGATATCTTTGGCCGACAGTTCGCTGAGTTTCCGGGCAAAGCGACCGGACTTGATCTCGGAATATTGCCCAAGCATCCGCTTCTTGACCGATTCGTCCACGATCCGCTGGCCGGCCATGAACGACCCAAACCGCGCCGCCACAGAGATGCGTTTGAACATCCCTTCGACGCCATGCTTCTTGATAAGATCCACGATCAGGTCAAGCTGGTGGGCAACCTCGAGATAGGCATGCTCCGGCGCGTGGCCGTTTTCAACCAGAGTCTCGAAACCGCTCTTGATGAGAGCGGCCAGACCGCCACACAGCACCGCCTGCTCACCAAAGATGTCACCAACAGCCTCCTCCTCGAAAGTCGTCTTCAGAAGGTTCCCCCGCCGCAGGCCGATTCTCTCCGCCATTGCGCGCGCCGTCTCCCACGCCCGTCCGGACGCGTCGTTTGCCACCGCATAAAACCCGGAAACTGACCTGTCGCCAAGGTACTTCTCCCTGACCGCATTACCCGGGGCGTGCGGAGCGACAAGGAAAACGTCAGCCGCCGCGGGCGGCGTAACCAGACCGAAATGTACCGACAGCCCGTGTAGAAACCACAGCCCGGCCTGTTCATTAAGATTCTTCCTGATCGACCTCTCGAAGACCTTGTGATGCAAATGATCGGGAAAGGCAAAACAGACGATTTCGGACTCCCGAACTGCATCTGCAACGGTTTCAATCCTCCGAACCCCTTCGTCCTGGGCCAGTTGGCGGGACTTCGACCGCTGCCTCAACCCGACTGTAACGTTGTAGCCGGAATCCCTCAGGTTAAGGGCGACCGCGCGTCCCTGGGAACCGTAACCAATCACGGCCACTCGCTTTTTCCCTTTATCTTTGGCGGCCATGAGCGTAATATAAGTCTGGCGAACGACCCTATCAACCCGGATTCGAGTTACAAATGGATACCTATCATAAGTCGATGCTGGCCCTTGTGAAAATGGCCCTGGAGGAAGACATCGGCGCCGGTGACCTCACCACCCTGGCCTGCCTCGAACCGGATCCGATCACCGCAAAGATCTTTGCCAAGTGCGACGGTATACTCTCCGGTACCAAACCGGCGCTTCTGGCTTTCGAAGTGGTAGACTCGGCCAACGATGTAAAGTTCCTGATAGACGACGGCACACCGTTCAAACGCGGGGACACCGTGGCCGAGATCGACGGCTTCAATCAGACCGTCCTGGTATCCGAGCGGGTGGCTCTCAATTTTCTGGGGCACCTCTCGGGAATCGCCACCCTGACGCGGCAGTATGTAGACAGAATGCGGTCGAGCGGCGATGAGCGTGCCGCCAGGTGCCAGATCCTTGACACGCGCAAGACCACACCCGGATGGAGGCTTCTGGAAAAAGCGGCCGTGAAACACGGTGGAGGCGTCAATCATCGATTGGGACTGTACGATATGGTCTTGATAAAGGAGAATCATATCCGGACGGCAGGATCAATAGCCGAAGCGGTCCGTCGTACGAGGGAATACCTGAGCACGGCTGACTTCCGCCTGCAGTTCAAGACCTCCGCCGACGAGATCAGTATCGAGGTTGAGGTCATCGACGAGTCCCAGTTGCGGGAAGCGATAGCAGCTGACGTGAACCATCTCCTGCTCGACAATCAGTCCGAGGAATCACTCAGAAAGCTCTCAACGGTGGCCCGGGAGTTGAATCCCGAAATCAAGCTTGAAGCTTCCGGAAACGTTACTCTGGACAATATCGCTGCCATTGCCTCAACCGGCGTCGACTACGTATCGATAGGTGCCCTCACCCACTCGGCACCTGTGGCGGATTTCTCCATGCTGATCACCTGACTATGCCTGCCCCTGATATCCTGCTCGAAAAACTCGCCGATGACGTTCTGCTTCGCATCAGAAAACGGCCGGAACAACCGGTTTCAATAGCCACCCTTGCCCACAGGTTCGGAGCTAGCGACGACGCCGTCCGGGCCGCTGCCGACTTACTGATCTCATACGGTTACCGCCTGAAACGAAAGCGTGACACCCTGACTTATCACTCAGCCCCTGACTGTTTGCTGGCGGCCGAAATCACATACGGTCTCAAGACGAAATGGCTGGGACACCACATCGCCGCCTACAACATGGTCAAGTCCACCAATGACATCGCTGCCCAGATGGCCGAGGAAGGAACACCGCACGGCACGATTGTCACTGCCGAACAGCAGACAAAGGGCCGTGGTCGGTTAGGCCGCGACTGGTTCTCGCCGCCAGGAACGGGCATCTATGTGTCAATGGTCCTGAGGCCGAAGTTTCGTCCCGACAGGGCACCCGCCCTGTCCATCGTCACGGCTGTCGCCCTTGCTGATTCCGTCTCGAATTACTGCCCCGGTCAGGTGAAAATCAAATGGCCGAACGACCTGCTTTTGTCCGGCAAGAAAACTTCTGGCATTCTAACCGAGCTTTCCGCCGAGGGCAGGCACATTAACCACGTCGTGATAGGCGTTGGAATAAACGTTAACCAGGGCTCGGGCAGTTTCCCGGAGGAAATCCGCCATCTGGCCACGTCGCTGCGGCGAGTTGCCCGACATAAGATCAACCGGGTGGAACTGCTGCAGTTGTTCCTCGGCCACATGGAAAAAGAGTACGAGCGCTACTTGAAAAAGGGCCTGTCCGGGCATGCTCCGAAAGTACGCCGTTATTCCTCGCTCCTCGGCTACACAGTCTCTGTACGATCCGGCAAGAACGTGATTACCGGTCAGGCGGTTGACATCGATGACCACGGTCACCTTATTCTCGAGGTGGATCAACGCAGGCTTGCCCTCTCGGCCGGCGAGGTTACTGTAGTCAAGAGTGCCCGACCTGCCTGAGTGTGATCCGGATACTGGTATGTACAACAAAACTATAATGGAGCACTTCCAGAATCCCCGCAACGTGGGGGAGATTGATAATGCCGACGGGGTCGGCGAGGCCGGCAACCCGGAGACTGGCGATGTTATGCGTATTTATCTGAGGATTGCCGACGGCCGCATCGTGGAAGCAAAGCACAAAACGTTCGGCAATGCCATCGCCATCGCGGTCAGTTCGATCTCAACCCTTATGATCGTCGGGCTTACCCTGGATCAGGCTGCTGCGATCACCAAAGAAGAAGTCTCGGACGCCCTTGGCGGCATTCCTGAAGACAAAATGAACTGCTCCAACATGGCCCCCGCTGCCATAGCGAGTGCCGTTAAAGACTACCGCTCAAAGCATGCCTGAACTTCCAGAAGTCGAAACCGTTGTCCGGGGCCTGCGCAGGACCATCAAAGGCGCGACAATTCAAAAGGTCAGGGTTGACGCCCCCCCTTCATCGATTGTTGTCTCTCCCACTTTCGACGGGGTCGGTTTCGAGAAGCTCCTGGCAGGAAAATCGATACGGGCTGTCAACCGACGCGGCAAGAATATTCTTATCTCCCTCTCCGGCAATTTGACGCTCTGGGTTCACCTGAAAATGACCGGCAAGTTTTTATGGGTGGAACGCAGCAAGCCTGTCGACAAACACGACCTCGTGATAATGGAACTTTCAAACTTCCACACGCCTGACAGCAACTCGATTTATCACCTGAGATTCAACGATTACCGGAGGTTCGGACGACTGCGGCTTTTCACTGACTCCGAACTCTGGCAGCAGGAGGGACTGGCTACCCTGGGACCTGAGCCGCTGGAGCTCGGCGAAGAAGAGTTCATCCGTCTGTTCAGGCGCCAGCCGCGCATGATCAAACCGGCCCTGCTTGACCAGACCTTTATCGCCGGGGTGGGGAATATCTATGCCGATGAATCGCTGCATGCTGCGCGCATACACCCGAAGAGGTTGACCACCTCGCTTTCACGTAGGAAGCTTGTTGAACTGCATAAGCACCTCCAGTCGCTTCTTAAGGCAGCTATTCGAATGAAAGGGACATCAGTGGCGAGCTATGCCGGTGTCAGCGGCAGATCCGGCCGTTTCCAGAACCACCTCAGAGTGTACGGACGGGAGGGTGAGGCCTGTTATCGCTGCAGCGGGCAAATTGCGCGGAAGAAGATCGGCTCCCGTTCCGCCTACCATTGCCCTCGGTGTCAGCGCACGCCTCCTCTTTCCCGGCGCGGGACCACCCGCCACGGCCACAGATAAGGACACCTAACCGGACATCAGGTTGAGCCCTGAAGCTGAATCAAAGTAAAGCATTCGGCTCTCATCAAAGCTGAATCTGACCTCGTCCCCCTGTTCGAGCAGCCTCGGCACGTTCGACACCGACAGCTCGTTGCCTTTGAACTGAACGATAGCTGTGTAACTATCACCTGCGTATTCGCACGACTGTACCCGGGCCGCATAAGGGCCGTCACCCGTAATCTCAACGGCCTCCGGCCGTAGACCGACCAGGCAGCTTTCTTCCGGCGTCATGTTTTTCAAAACATCCGGAAGCGTCGTCCCGAAGGGGACAAGGCGACCCTCCTGCACCGAACACTTGACGAGGTTGATCCGGGGATGACCAATGAACGAGGCCACAAAACTGTTGGCCGGACTCCGGTAGAGTTCCTCAGGGCTGCCGGTTTGCTCGATCCTCCCCTCGTTGAGCAGCGCTATACGGTCAGCCATGGTGAGCGCCTCGCCCTGATCGTGGGTTACGTGAATCATCGCGCGCCCCAGCTTGCGCTGAAGCTTCACAATTTCCTGACGCATGCGCACACGCAACTCAGCATCTAGGTTGGACAGCGGTTCGTCGAGGAGAAATATGGATGGCTCTCTGATGATCGCTCGCCCCAGAGCAACCCGCTGCCGCTGACCACCGGAGAGCTCCGCCGGCCGATCCTCGAGGCGTTCTTCGAGGCCGAGCATTCCGGCAACGTCTTTAACTCTCCGCTCAATATCTCTTTTGGGCAGCTTGCTTACTCTCAGAGGGAAGGCAAGATTCTTTCGCACCGACATATGGGGGTAAAGTGAGTAGTTCTGAAAGACGAGCGCCACATTTCGATCTCTTGGCCGCAAGTGGTCAACCCTCCTGTTATCGAGGTACACTTCTCCCGAGTCAGGGCTTTCAAGACCGGCTACTATGCGCAGCAGGGTCGATTTCCCACAACCGGATGGGCCGAGCAGCACAAGAAGTTCGCCTTCCATCAGCTCGAGGTCTATTCTATCCAGCACTCCCTTGTCACCGAACATCTTCATTATGCCTTTAAGGACTAAGCCGGCCATCTACTCACCCTCCCTGATGTTACCGTCTTGAATATGAAAGCTCTTACTGGACGCTCTTAGCTGCTCTGGTGGGCCTGCCGCTGTCGTCAGGAACATCTGGGAGTAGTCTGCGAACATTTCAATAAGTGAGTCCGAGCGCGTTTTGTCGAGTTCAGCGAAGACTTCATCCAAAAGTAACAGTGGCGCTGTCTGGCGCTTCTCTCTAAGCAAATCGTAAACAGCAAGCTTCAAACACAGGGCAGCGGTTCGCCACTGTCCACGGGAGCTGTGCGTGCGAGCCGGCAGCCCTCCGATTTCGATCATGATATCGTCTCGGTGTGGACCCGCCAGCGCGGTCTGCATCACGCGTTCCCGTTCGAGCTGATCCTCCAAACTGACCTGGAAAGCTGTTTCTATCTCCTCTACCGATGAATGTGCCGCGTCAATTTTCACCGAGGGTCTGTAAGTAAGGCTTATTGGCTCCCCGTGAGATACTCTGGCATATTTGGCAGCAGCTAGTTTATCGACCTCCTGCAAAAACTCCGTCCTAGTTAGCATTACCCGGGCACCGTGTCTTATAAGGAGTGGTTCGAATGGTCCCCCGTCCAGACCCTGCCTCAGGGCTGCATTCTTCTGGGCCAAGGCTCGTTGATAGCTGCTTAGTTCACTGAGATATTTGAGGGACAGCTGGGCATTATATATGTCGAGGAAGCCCCTCCTTACGGCCGGCGGACCGAATAGAATTTCGCTGTCCTCAGGACCGGCAGAAACAGCACAGTTCTTCTCGTACAACTGGCTAAGGCCAGCAACTGCCCCGCTGATGGTAAGCCTTTTCCGCCTGCTGCGTTCGTATGCAACCGCTACCTCCTGGGTCGAGCCATCCGCTTCGATTCGACCACTGACACGATAGACATCACTATTAGTACACAACATTGCTGCATCGGACGCTCTGCGTTGCGAGCGACCCAAGCAAAGCACGAATATTGCTTCAAGGAGGTTTGTTTTACCGCTACCGTTTGAACCGTAGAGAATGTTGACGGTCTCGGCAAATTCAGCCCGAGCTGATGTGAAGTTACGAAATCCGTCGAGTGTTATAGATAATGCCTTCATGGTCAGGCGCGGGTTCCGAAAACCTTTCCGGCCGCCCCGGTCCGGGGCTTTGAGCTAAGTTGTTACTCGGCCAGCCTTAATGGCATTATCAGACAGAGGTAATCATCTTTAGGAATCTCGGGGCTATACAAGACGCCCGCCGCAACCGCCGTCGAGAGTTCGAATATTACCTCGGGCGACTCCATCCTGGACAGAATCTCTGAGACATAGTTGGCGTTGTAGCCTATTTCAATAGTATCACCGTCAAAGTCACAGTTAATTGATTCCTTCCCCTCCCCGCCAACATCGGCGTTGTTGGTGGACAGGGTTAAGGACGACTTCTTGACTGTGAATTTCACCTGGTGTGTCAGGGCGTTGGAGAGTATCGAAACCCGCCTTACGGCACCGCCAAGGCCATCCCGTGAGACAACCAGCTTCTTGTCGTTTCCGCTCGGAATTACCTGCTCGAAATTTGGATAGGGACCTTCGATCAACCGCGACGTCAGAATAGTGCTTCCAAGGTTGAAAATTATATTGTTCTCACCAAAGATGATACCAACGTCCTTGGATCCCGCTTCTATAAATTTCGGAATGAGATTAAGTACTTTCGGCGGGATTATAATGTCTTCGCTGATTCCTTTCAGTTTCGCATTATCAACAGCCATCCGTGCCAGGCGGTGTCCGTCGGTGGCTACCATCCGCATCCGATCTCCCTTCGTCTGCCACAGGACGCCGTTCAGAGCCGGTCGCGTTTCGTCTGTCGAGCAGGCAAAGCTGGTCTTCCGGATCATTGTAACCAGTTGCTCAGCAGGAATCCTGATCTCTTTCTTTGTGTTCACGGCTGGCAGTTTTGGAAAATCGTCTGTTGACACTGTTGCTATCTTGTAGCTGCCATTTGCTATTTTTATTTCCACCCGTGAGTTGGCTGACTCCATCGTAATATGAGACTCCGGTAATTCCTTGACGATCTCAAAAAGTATACGGGCAGGCAGAGCCACGGCTCCTTTCTTGGTAACCTCGCAATCCAGGGTGCTGGTAATCGAGATGTCCAGATCCGTAGCTGAGATCTTTAGTTTTCCCTCCAGTGCCTCTACGAGAATATTGGTGAGGATTGGAAGCGTCGATTTTGTCGGTACGACTTGCAGTATAGATTGAAGCGACTCGGCGAGGTTTGACTTTAGTAACGAAATCTTCATGTCGATTCTCCAGGGTAGTTACCCACAGTACTCCTTAATACTCATCAGGCTATATATACCAGTAATAATAATAAGCTCTGTTGAAATGTTGGTAATCACAGCAAATCAGCACCAATGGAGCTATAACCGACGCAAACTACCCAACTTGCTTCCGCCGGCCGGCAGTGGAACTGTCCACAACTACATCGATTGCATTGTGGGTGGCTCAGTTGTTTTCCACAGGTATTTGTCACCGTGTGAGCTATCCTCAAATATCCACATTCTTGCCAACAAGTTATCAATATAGCAGAGACGCTGATATATTGTCAATTGCATCTCTTAATACTGCATCCCCCGACATACGCTTTGATATAAGGCTGCAGGCATGTATAACTGTAGTATGATCTCGCCCGCCGAAGGCTGAACCAATGGCCTTGAGGGAATTGTTCGTCAACGACCGGGAAAGATACATGGCTACCTGACGAGCCAGAGCCACCCTTGCGGTCTTCTTCTTGGCCGTCATCAGACCCGACTCAATCTGAAAATGGCTGGCTGTCTTTTCCTGGATTGAGTGAATTGTTATCTGTCGTTTTTGATGAGAAATAGTGTCGGAAAGCACCTTTCGGGCCATCTCCAGATCGGCCGGCACCTTTTTGAGGGAAGCATAGGCAAGAACGCGGATGAGCGCTCCCTCCAGCTCACGGATATTCGCCGTCACCTTATCGGCAATGTACCTGACGACGCTCTCGGGCAGTTCCGTGCCCTCGGTCTCCAGTTTCTTGTACAGAATAGCTGTACGATTCTCCAGGTCAGGAGCCTGCAGATCGGTGACCAGGCCCCACGAGAAACGGGACAGCAGCCGATCCTCGAGACCGCTTATGTCCCTGGGCGGGCGGTCTGAAGAAAGAATGATCTGCTTGCCGGCATGGTAGAGGACGTTGAAAGTGTGAAAGAACTGTTCCTGGGTTCCCTCTTTTCCGGCGAAGAACTGGATGTCATCAATAATCAGCGCATCTACATCTCTGTACAGCTTGGTGAAATCCGAAATACTTCGATCGGAAATAGCTGCGATAAAATCAGAGGTAAACTTCTCAGAGGTGGCATAGATAACACTCTTATCAGGCCAGAGCTTCAGTATCTGTGAGCCGATCGCCTGGATGATATGTGTCTTGCCCAACCCCGTCCTCCCGTATATATACAACGGGTTGTACTTGGTAAGGCCGGGCGCCTCCGCTACCGCCATGGACGCGGCGCATGCGAACTGGTTAAAATCTCCCACCACGAGTGAATCAAAGCTGTATCTGGCATTCAGGTTTGAGCTTGGCCTGGGGCCGCGTTCGGCCAGCGCCTGGACAGAGTCCGAGTCCAGCTCCAATTCGGTCTGATCCTCATCACTGTGGCCGGTAATAATGTACACCACCTCGTATTTCCTGCCCAGTACCTCGACGAACGCTTCATTGACAAGGTCCCGAAAATGCGAGTCGACCCAGTCAGCAACAAACTGGTTGGGCACCGAGATTTTGAATGCGCCGTCCTCTGTTGGCTCACCCTTTGTCGGCCTCAGCCAGGTAGAGAATGACTGCTTCTTGACACGACGTGACATGTACGTCAGGCAATCGGTCCACTGAGATGAGTTAGCTACTTGTTCAATCACAACTAGATCCCCCACACGAATCTATGAACATCTTTCCTTCTTCATACTTATTTGGTGATTGGCGGCTTAGCGGTGAAGGGCTATTCCTGCCAACAACCTGCTCACATAGTTATTAACATACGGCGTCAGGGTACAAATCCGTAAAGTACCTACTAACAACAGACACCACTGACGCCGTTAATGGTTGTCCACAAGTTAGTAACATAGGTAACTGTATACGGGCTCATGTGGATTATTATTGATGTGACCCCGATCGGTCAAGCGACGCTGTGAAAAAAACAGTGCTTTTTTCAAAGAGCATACTTGTCAGTCTGTTACATCAAGAGAACGAGAAGAACAGATTACCGGCGTACGGAGTGATTCGGCGAAAAAAATTCCCCCAGAGGCGATTGCAGTTGTTAACAAGGCGTTAAGCGGACCCTTGTGCATCTATCATGCGGGCAAGGTTCTCGAAAAGTGATCTCTCACTATGGGAACCGAACTGCGCCACCGGCTGGCCGCTGTCGGCACCATGGCAGACAGTCTCGAGAATAGGTATCTGTGCCAGCAGGGGGGTGTTCAGGCTCTCTGCAAGTCGCTTGCCGCCATCTTTGCCGAATATGTACTGCCGTTGACCACTGTCATTAAGGAAAGCCATGTTCTCGACTACACCAAGAAGCCTCAGACGGTATCGATTAGCGAGTTGCGCGACCCTGCCTGCTACATCAGTGGCGGTTAGCTGCGGTGTTGTTATAATGAGCAGTTCGGCATTGGGAAGCGATTGGGCGATGGTCAGGGTTACATCACCGGTGCCCGGGGGCAGATCCAACAGCAGGAAGTCTGCAGGTTGCCATATTGTGTCGGTGAGAAACTGCTGGATAGCCTTGTGCAGAAGAGGGCCGCGCCAGATAACCGGCTGGTTGTCGGAAACGAAAAACCCCATCGACATTACCTGGATACCACTGGCAGTCAGTTGGGGTTCTAACCGAGCGCGGGGGCCTGATGGTTGAGCACTGACACCCAGCATGCGCGGGATCGAGAACCCATAGACATCAGCATCAAGCACCGCGACACGCCGCCCCACAAGGGTCAGGCCTGCTGCCAGGTTGGCAGTGATTGTTGATTTACCAACACCACCCTTGCCCGAGCATATAGCGATACATCGAGTGGCAAAGCTGCTGATGGAATCCGGCAGCTGGCTGATCAGAGACCCTGCTCCTAACAGACTCCTCAGACGCTCAAGTTCTTCCGGGTTCATGACGCCGAACTCGACCCGCACAGTCTCAACCCCCTGGATTGTCTTGATCTTTGAGACTATGTCCGATTTGATCTTGTCCTTGAGGGGGCACCCGGGTACGGTCACGGCAATGACCACCGATACGTCCGAGCCCACGATGCTCACAGACCTGACCATATTAAGTTCCGTCAGGGATCTGCCCAACTCGGGATCCTGGATCTCGCCGAGCAGTCGACGGACCGTCTGTTCATCAGGGTTCGACATAGACATCACCCGACGATACAATAATTAGCTGGCCTTGTCAGCATGAATAACAAAATAGGTAATTCTGCCATGGCGGAAAGTCCAATGTGCATTTGCAGGAGTGTGGCCGCTTGACACCTGCGTGCCGGACTCGCACGGTGGCTAGCCTGACGAATCAGCGGGTTGAGCGGCCTTACCATCCACGGTCTTTTTATGCCCGGGAAATATAAACAACCGAAAGGTAAGAAATATTATAGCCCCGCTGATACAGATGTCTGCAACGTTAAAGGTCCACCAGCGGGTAAGGCCGATAGCCTCGATATCGAAAAAATCAACGTCTATAAAATCAACAACTCTGCCATATCGGAAGCGATCAATCAGGTTACCCAGAGCACCGGCCACCACAAAGGCGAGCGGAAGGCTGAACGAGAGGTCCCCGCGATGCTGGTAAAGATAAAATACCAGGACCGGCAGGATTACAAGAGTGATAACCAGGTAGTAGATTGAGGAACCGAAATTCGTACCCATTGCCCCGCCCTCGTTGTAAACAAGGGTCAACTTGATAAAATCCCCGAGTAGCTCGGATGATGCCTTTTGTGAGAGATTGCCGACAGCCCACAGTTTTGTCGCTTGGTCCACGGTGACCATTGAGGCGATGATTACAGCCGACCAGATGAGTCCCTTGGATTTAGCGTCGGCCAGTTTTCTTAACCTCTTCGGCCGATTTGCAGTCGATGCACATCCTGGCGTGTGGCACAGCGTTAAGACGGCTGGCGCTGATCTGTTTGCCGCAGGATTGGCAGGCGCCGTAGCTGCCATCCTTGATACGCCGAAGGGCCTCGTCAATGTGGTACACCAGGCGACCGGATTTGGACTTGACCATGAAGGCCATCTCACGCTCCATATGATCCGTCCCTTGGTCGGCCATGTGATAAGAATGCGACGAGAGATCGCCGGTAGCCTCTTTCAGGGTTGCTTTGCCATGGCCATCTTCTACCTTTCCCATCTCCCGCAGCATCTCGTCACGCTTCTTCAGAAGCGCCGCCTCGTATTTCTTCAAGTCGGACTTCTTCATCGGTCCTCCTTGTCAGACCTTTACAACCGCGATGGCTGCCTTTTCTCCGTTAATGTTCCATTCCGTGCTGTTTTCAACCGTGTCGGTAGTCATTATCTCCAGATTCTTCGCCAGCGTCTCCCGGCTTATGAATTCTCTGTGCTTCTGTGCTGCCGTATTGAGCCGTTTGGACGAAGCCAGCAGTATCTGAATCCGATCTGTGACCTCCAGGCCGGAAGCCTTGCGCATGTTCTGCACCTTATTGACAATCTCGCGCGCAAAACCCTCGTCCCTCAAGTCGTCCGTAAGGCTGGTGGCCAGGGCCACCGTCAGTGAGCCGTCACTCTCAACTGCCCAGCCATCCTCTTCATTTCGAATAACCTCAACTTCGGTTGGGCTGAGAGTCAGCGTTCCCGCCGGACCCAGGTCCAGTTCAAGGCTCCGTGTCTGAACAAACTTCAGGACAGTCGCAGATTCCAGTTGTGCCACCATAGCGCTGGCCGCCTTGGCATGCTTTCCAAGTTTGGGTCCCGCCGCACGGAAATTCAGTTTGGCCGAGTAGCTGACATATTCGTCAAGGCTGTCTGCTGTTTCAACCGCTTTGATATTCAACTCGTTTTGGATGATATCGGTGTACGGCACCAGTTGATTCTCTGTCATGCCGTGCGGCATGGCGAAAACCAACCGTGAGAGCGGCTGCCGAACCTTCAGGCTCTTGCGCTGGCGCGCCGCCCAGCCAAGCGAGACTATGCGCCTGGCCAATCCCATCTCCTCCTCGAGAGTCTTGTCGATCTTCGAGCTGTCGGCCTTCGGATAATCGGTCATATGTACCGACAGGGGGCCACCATTCTGCCCGCCGTCGTCGCCGTGAAGTTCTCTCCAGATGAGTTCGGAGATGAACGGTGAGACCGGCGCGGTCAGTCGGCAAGTCCCTTCAAGTACCTGATACAGTGTCAGGTAGGCCCGCATTTTGGACGGGTCGTCCTCCTTGGCCCAGAAACGACGCCGGTTGGTCCGAACATACCAGTTTGACAATTCCTCGATTACGAAATTCTGAATCAGGCGAACCGGCTTTGTGATTTCATAGCTGTCCAGCGATTGCGAAACTTCCTTGACGAGTGAGTTA
>CP070824.1:2898217-2920252 GCA_020344395.1 Candidatus Zixiibacteriota bacterium
CGGTAGTCTTCGAGATGATGGTGCTGTCCAGAATCCCGGCAGGGATGCCAACTCGGTCAGGCGACAGCATCAAGTAGTATTGACTTTCCATTGTGACAGGTTTTGCATTCGAGTCGCCCCATATGTGACCCGGCAACCCTGAGCCTCCCCACACCGTCACCCTGCGTACCTCCCCCACCGTCACCCTGAGCGGAGTCGAAGGGGGACGATTTCCGTTGTGTTGGGTCTTGCTTCCGGGCAACCGCAAGAGTGACCCGATTTTGGCCGAAAACACCTTGCGCTGTATCCATTTTGTCTTTAGTTTTCTGTATGGATCAGGTAGCCCACGGCTCAGCGTGGATACTGACCCACAGCGAGGCCAGAAATAGGTTTAATATGGAAAGAACGGGAAACGAAGCCGCCTCCCCCCGCAGTCGAATGGGTCACCTGGAAATATTAATGAACTTAATTGCATTCTGCTTGGCCCTTCTGTGTTGTGGATGTCTCCCGCATACATACAAGACGGCTCAAGAACCGCTCATTAACAGGTACGAAACACCACATTACATCATTGACACCATACCGGTCACGGAGGAATATGGACTCATCGCTCCTGACCCGGTTGTGTGCCTGCTTCCCGGCGATGGCGCCAAGTTGTTTGGTGGTTATAGCAAAGACCCATCTAAAACCTTCAAGAGACCCGACTCACTTGAGGTCTGGGCTCGTCCAGACGAAGAGATAGTGATCCTCTTCTATGGTATTCGCCCATACACTTCCGCGGTGGTGGATAGGTTCCTGGCAAAAGTCGTCATCTTACCTGTACTGCAAGAGCGATACGTCCGTGTAGCCATGCAGGACGTCTTTTCGGTTACCGGAACACAAGGGTTGGTCTTCAAACTGGTAAGGGGTAACACAGTGATCCTAGAATACTGTACGCCCCGGTTGCCCTAATATTTGTATTACACGCGGGTACCCCATCCGCATACGGCTCGGTTTCTAGCCATTCCCGACCATCCACCTCGCCCCCCATTTCCCCTACCAACCCGCTGGTAATTGACAGCCCTGCCGGTAATTGAAAGCGCGGCTCGTACTATGCCCGCGGCGTACGGACAAAATCGCTACCAGATTGCAACACCGCCGTGTAAAAACGAAGGAACGAACCCATTTGCTCTGATCCGATGGGTCGTGGTGTTCCCACACGACTCCCTGAACACCACCCAAAATGCCTTGCGCACCGCTGATTTATTCTGTAGCCTGTTGCGTAGATGCGTCCGGTTAGAAACAGACATCACCAAAAGGACCCCACAGCTTACGGACGGTGAAACCGGTGACATAGTATATGTGATGACTCTTGGGGTCCGGTAAACAGTAGACTTCGTTCACCACCGAAACACTTCACAGCGGAGAACTGACTATGAAGAAGGAATTTGCGGTCGTAGGTATTTGTACCGGCATATTGATTCTATGCCTGCTTACCAGCTGCCAGAGAGAACCCATGACAGCGCAACGCCTTATAGATGAATGCGCTCAGGCAATGGGAGGGATCGAGAAGATTGATTCACTCCAAACGATACGATTAGCTCAAAACTGGCCTGATCATAAGAATCTAATATACTATGAGATCAAGCGTCCGAATTGCGTTAAGCTGGGAGTCAATGCGGTATTCGATGGTGAGCGAGCCTCCTTGCTGGAAAGAACCAGAGCAGATGGGACGCTGAGAGAGGCCAGGCTGGTCCCACAAGAAGAGTGGAAGGACTTTGAACGAGATATTGCCTGGTATGTCCCGGCGTTCTTTGATTATCCGGCCGAATACATGGGTACGGAAACATTGGATGATATCAAGACACACAAGCTTCGGGTAGCCCTTCCCCTGGGCATAGTCATGATATACTACATCGACGCACAAACTTATCTTGTGTATAGGGTTACTTCTCATATTACCATCGACAACAAAGAACGTGTCTCTGAACGCACATACAGCGACTATAGAGAAGTTGACGGAATACTATATCCTCATGCTTTTACGTATGAGGGTCGAGACGGGGTGTTCACAGCAACGATGGTAGAACTTGAATTCAATGTACCGTTTGAGGATGACCTGTTTGTGGTTCCGATACCAGAAGATGACGATACCATTAGTAACTCAGGTAATTGACAGATGAGACGGCGGCCATGTGATGACTCAAGTGGCCCACGGCTTGCCGTGGGTTCTGATCCTGTCAATGGATTCCGGCCTTCGCCGGAATGACAAGGTTGTATGTGGGTGGTTGGCTGCGCAGGGCGGGTCCGTCTTCGAACCGGCCGCATCGACCCGCCTCAGCTTCGGCCGAGAAGACCCATCACGAAGGCCATCACAAAGAGCGCGACCGTCTCGACAATGCCAATCACCACGATGTAGTTGCCGAACCCTTTACCGGTTTCACCGATAGCGTCCGCTGCCACCGCGCCGGCTTTGCCCTGCATCAGGGCCGAGGCGCCCATGGCCAGTCCGCAGATAACACCCACCGCCGACACTGTCACACCCGCTGCGGCAAGCTCGGCGATCTTGTTCATGACAATCATGCCGTAGATCGTCTGGGTCAGCGGCGCTCCGACAAAAACCAGGATCATAAACGGCGCTGGTTTGTTCTGCGCAAACGCTTTCTTCCACGCGCCGACCGCCGCCATACCCGCGATGCCGGTCCCGAAGGCCGAACCGATAGCCGCAAAACTCAGCACCGCGTCTATGCCGAAATCAAGAAACTTTATCTCCACATATGCCTCCAGATACACCAGGCCTGTTTTTCATTCATATCATTATTTCTTGAGCGGATCATAACGAAACCCGCTCCACTTGACATCCACATGGTTACAAAACTCCAGCACGTTCAGCCTCACCCCGTGCACAAGAACCGACATCGGCCCCAGTATGATGTTGAGCGTATGACCCACCAGCAGAATCAGCGTGGTCACCAGCCCTGCCACCACTGTCCCGTAACCGAAGCTCAGGGCCATCTTGTTGAAAGCGTCGGCTATGGCCACCGTGGCCAGACCCACGGCGAACAGACGGATGTATGACACAACGTCCGTAAAGGAATTGACAAGGTTCAGGCCCAGACTGCCCAGCCCTCTGCCGACCCCGACCAGTACGTTCTTTGTGGGGCTGGTGAGGAACAGCACTGCACCAATGCCGCCGATAAGCAGCCATTGCGCAAACGAAGGAAACGGCTCACCCAGGACCAGCGTTCGTGCCAGGAAGAACACTCCCCACAGAATCGAAACCCAGCCGAGGTCCGAAAGAGCCGCAAGTGATGGCAACTTCAGAATCGCACGCCACAGGTGCGCCACGCTCAAATGAAGAGCACCGATGAAAAAGCACAGCGTTTGCACGGAGGTGTTGTCTCTCAGGGCAGGCAACAGCGGTTGAACCGTCCGGGGCAGCCACTCCTGTCCGAAGAAAGTAGCGGTCAGGACACCCCAGGCCATCGCACACAAGGCGAACACGTACAGCAGAATGAAGCCGGCCGATGAGGCGACCTTTTTCTTCCACTTCATGTGGGCAAAAAACGCCAGAATGAGAATAATCAGGCCATACCCGGCATCGGCAATGAGCATCCCAAAGAACACCGACAGAAACAGCAGAAACCACAGACTTATATCCAGCTCCCGGTACCCCGGGACGACATCGATGAGCTTGAACACCGGATTAATAATAGATACCCAGCGCGGACTGCGGATGAGTGTCGGCACCCGGTCGTCTTCACCCGGATCATCCACCGTTACTCCCCATTGCTGTTGCGCTGCGACTTTCAGGAGGTCATCTGTTTTTTCCGTCGGAAGGTATCCGGTGAGGTAGGCTATCTCTCCTGCCCGCCCCATCCCGGCCCGCGCCTGCCGAAATCTCAGATGTTTCCCGAGGGTACTGCTGATCCTCTTCAAGGAATCTGTAAACCGCCGGTATCCACGCAGGTTTTCAGTGATAGCGTCAATGGTCTTTCTGTTCTCATCCAGTTCCGCCTGCGTAGAACGAAGGCTCTGTGCGGGAAGCGGTACTTCTTTGAACGGGATATCAGTCTTCTCACGAGATATGACAGCGCAATTGGTGATGCCCCTGGAAGTTGATATCCGCTTTATAATCACCGATGACGGCAAATTCCCGAGCTGTTTCGTGGGGATGCTGTACAGGCGCATATAGACTGACCGCTCTGCGAGTTGCTCAATATCAGCCGGCTCGAAGTTACCCCATTCTTCCCACCGACTGATCGTTCCGGCCAGACTTGCTGAGGCTTCTTTCAGCTTCTCTATCCTCTTGAACGAATCGACAATGTGATGGGCGGCAGCTTTCCAGTCCGACAATTCCTCGCTTGCTGTAATCGGGGCCGTCCTTGATTCCCCGACTGTAGACAGAGCGGTCATGGCCTGATTGACGAGGCCAATATCATCTGTGATGGAGGCTGTGTCCTTGCTGCTGGGTGTGCGATGGTGCTCAACATGCACCACCCCGAGGGCGCACAGCCTTTCTACCGCAGACTCCGCATCCCTGGCCTGGATGAGGATTGATGTCTTTTTCATTGGCACAATCATGCCGACACCCCGGCCATAGAGTTTGCTTCGATCTTTCTTTTTGCAATCTTGCTGCGTCCCACGGCAAGGGTCATCTGGTCGCCCAGATAGATTTTGATCTGACGGATTGCTTCCTCAGCCTCCGGGATCTTGACTTTCTCGAAGAGGTTGACACGCTGAGTGGTAATGCGCAATTCATGCTGTAGCAGGGCAACCCCCTGTTCGATGATCAGGATTTCTTCAGTGAGTGAAACCAGCGTTCTCAACTCCTCAACAGCTGTGTCCACCCACAGTGGCATAACAAACAGATCATAATCAGCCGGTTCAAACTCCACTCGTTCAAAGAACGGCAGATCCACTCCGGCGACATTCCGACAGCCGGTGATCACTTCCTTCGGTCTCACCCACTCCCTCAGTTCAGGGCCATAATCCACCAGCAGTCCTGCCCAGGCACGGATCGATCCAATGATCTTCGACTCAGCCTGTTTTTTTTCCTTCAGAAGTCCATGCTGGTGGAAGATCTCAACCTGTAGCTGCTGTTTCTTCAGTTGCAGGGTCGGGAGATACCTTCGGTACTGCCTGAGGGCATCCCTTTGTCGTTTCAACTCCCCGGTTGTGAATCTGACCTTTCCCATGTTCCTCTGTAGAACCTGCTATTCGGCCGACGCCTGCCTGGGCCAGTACTCCTCAATGAGAGAAGACTTAATACCGGTTTCCTCCGGGGCAAAGCAGTCGCTCAGAATCCGCCAGCCTTGGTCCAATGCCTGTTCGAGCGGCATATTGACCTTGAGCGACATCATCTGGTCTTCAAAGATTCGCCCATACTTCAGCAGCTTTTCGTCCCACGGACTGATCTGGAAACCCATGGACAGTTTCTCCACCGTTTCACGGTAATCCGCAAAGAGTTGAATCATTGTATCCATGATAGTACGGTGATCGCTGCGCGTTTTGCCGTTAACCTGCTGTTTAAGACGGCTCAGCGAACCAAATGGCTCGATCACTCCGCCCTTGAGGTAGAATTGACCCTCGGTTATGTAGCCGGTATTATCGGGCACCGGATGAGTGACATCATCGCCGGGCATGGTCGTAGCCGCAAGTATCGTGATGGAGCCGGCCGTGTCGAAATCAACCGCCTTTTCGTAGCGCGCCGCCAATTGACTGTAGAGATCGCCCGGGTAGCCGCGATTCGAAGGCACCTGCTCCATGGTAATGGAAATCTCTTTGATGGCATCCGAAAAATTAGTCATGTCGGTTAGAAGGACCAGCACCCGCTGCCCTTTGAGTGCAAAGTCTTCGGCCACGGCGAGACTGATATCGGGAACAAGCAGACATTCGACGGTCGGATCGGATGCCGTATGGACGAAGAACACCGAGCGTGAGAGGGCACCATGCTCCTGGAGGGTATCCCTGAAGAACAGGTAATCATCGTATTTCAAACCCATACCACCCAGTATGATTGTATCCACTTCCGCCTGAACAGCAATCCTGGCAATGAGTTCATTGTATGGCTCGCCCGGTATGGAAAAGACCGGCAGTTTCTGCGATACTACCAGTGAATTGAAAAGGTCTATCATCGGTATCCCGGTGCGAATCATCTTGTTGGGAATGACCCTGTGTATTGGATTAACCGGCGGCCCGCCAATATCGATGAGACTCTCCGACAATTCAGGGCCTTTGTCCAGCGGTGTGCCGCTGCCATTGAAAATGCGACCGAGTAGATTATCACCGGTCGCCACCCGCATAGGGTGCCCCAGGAAACGAACCCGGTCACCCGTGGATATGCCGCGACTTCCTGCAAAAACCTGTAGTGACACTCGCTTGCCGTCCAGCCTTATGACCTGGGCGAGCGATTTACCGAAACGTGTCGTCACTTCCGCGATATCGAGGTACCCTATACCGTCTGCTTCAACGATGATGACATCACCGGCGATGCGGGCGATGTCAGTGTAGACTCTATGCATGTTGCTCTTTCTTGCGCTTATCCGCCAGGATTGACAGGATATCTGCCTCTAATCTGTCAAATCCAGCCTCTTTCCATTCTTCAGAATTCCAGGTTCTAAAACGCTGGCGCAAGACCTGGAACCAGTGCAAAGCATCAGCCTTGTCTTCGAACTCAAATTCTGAGGTCATGATATTGTGTGCTATGTTAAACAGGTACGACTGCCTCTCCTCACTGGTGGCCTCGTCCACCGGGTCAAAAGCATTTTGCTGCAAATAGGCAAAATCGAAGAACTCCCCCTTCAGATAGTCAACATAGTCACTCAGCGAGATGCCTTCTTCTCCGACCACCTTCATCATCTGCGAGACCTCATTGCTGCGGTCGAGAATTTTGTGGCCGTCGTCCTTTTGATCACCTCTAATAAAACTCCGGTATTTACTCCAGCTTATAAGCGGATCAATGGCCGGATATCTGCGCGCATCAGAGCGCTCACGCGATAGCCCATGAAACGCGCCTACCACTTTCAGAGTAGCCTGGGTGACCGGTTCTTCGAAATTCCCCCCGGCCGGGCTTACTGTACCACCGATAGTCAGCGACCCGGTTGTCCCGTCATTCAGCCGCACTAGACCGGCTCTTTCGTAGAAGGAAGCAATGCGGGACTCGAGGTAAGCAGGGAACGCCTCTTCTCCGGGGATTTCTTCAAGCCGGCCTGACATCTCTCTCATGGCCTGCGCCCATCGGGAGGTGGAGTCGGCCAGCAACAGCACGTTAAGCCCCATCTGGCGATAGTATTCGGCTATGGTGACAGCCGTATAAACGCTGGATTCTCTTGCCGCCACCGGCATTGAACTGGTATTGCAGATGATGACTGTTCGATCGCTCAGGGGCTTGCCGGTTCTGGGATCGGTTAATTCGGGAAACGTTTTCAGGGTTTCAACGACTTCTCCGGCCCGTTCACCACACGCTGCGATAATGACAATATCGGCCTCGGCGTGGCGACTGGTCAACTGCTGCAGAACAGTCTTGCCTGCGCCGAAAGGCCCGGGAATACAGTAAGTTCCTCCGCGCGCCACCGGAAACAACGAGTCTATTATGCGCATCTTGGTAATGAGAGGTTCAGTCGGTTTCAGTCTCTCCGCGTACGCACGGATGGGCGCTTTAACAGGCCACACCTGTTTCATGTAGACTTCATGTTCCCTGCCGCCGGCATCCATGAGCCTTGCGATCGGCTTCTTGAAACTGTACGTCCCTCTCTCGGCGATGTACACCACTTCAAAGCTGCCGGCCAAATTGAAGGGTACAAGGATAGCGTGATTGAACATCTTCTCAGGGACCGATCCAAGCCTGTCACCGGCACGGACATTGTCCCCTCTCTGCACCTGTGGTGTGAAGTCCCACTCCCAGTCCTTCGGAAGCGCTTCGAGGTAAATCCCTCGTTTCAGGAAAAAGCCGTGTTTTTCAGCAATATGGGGCAGGGGATTCTGCAGGCCGTCAAAGACCTGTCCCAGCAGACCGGGGCCCAGTTCCACCGAGAGCAGCTCATCGGTAAACTCTACTTCTTCGCCAACACAAATCCCTGACGTGCTCTCATAGACCTGTAACTCGGCCCGTATCCCTTTTACGCGAATAACCTCGGATTTCAGATGTTCGTCACCGTGGAGAATGTAAGCAACTTCGTTCTGGACAACCACGCCGTCTACTTCGACCACGGCCATATTGCCGCTAATACTTACAATCCTGCCCTTACGTCCCGATGCCATATTCAACTGTTCACCTTTGAGCCAACGACGTCCGCAACTATCTGAGGTTTGTCTGCAGAGCGCACACGCTCCCATTTATCCAGAATCATCAGCCTGATCATGTAAACGATCAGAACGTCAAGGTCAAAATAGTGCCCGGCCTCCAGCTCATCCAGAGCTCGCCATCTTGCCCGATCAAGGAACCTCTCGGCGTCCAGAACCGACGGTATCCGGGAAGCCTTCTGGGCCACACGAGCGATCTCCGGCTCAGCATAGCCATCCCCCCGGAGAAAGCGCTCCGGGTCGGTCTTTTTTCGCTCTGAGCGGATTCTGACCAGCTCATTCCTCAGACCTGTATCAAACTCACACCACCGACGCAGCGTAGCATTGCGCGCTTCGACGACTTCAACCGAGCTCACGTTCTCGAGTGTGCTCACATCCGCCGCGGATATTAGCAGCCGGCAGGTGTCAATGAATCGATCAACGGTGATCGGCGGCCTGGCATCAAACTGAAGCATGGGCAGACTTGAGACAAGATATGTATAATGTCCTGACATCGGCTGCACTACTCGTCTGAGACTGTGTCCTTGATAATTTCGGCCAGCTTCGGTTTTAAATAGGTGCCCAGATACTGGGCGAGAGCTACGTCTGTAAACTCAAACCGCGATTTGCCGCCATCGTAGCTTATGGTGAAGCCACCATTGATGTCTTCCGATCCCGCCAGAGTCAGGCCCTTCATTACCTCCTGCTTGAGAGTGGACATCAGGGTCTGCCGGAGTGCGCTGAGATCGCTGTCGCTGACGGCAACAACTACATCTGTCGGTTTATCTCCGCTGTTGCGGTCGATGAGACCGGATACTATCCGGGCCACATTCTCGACGTCGAGAGCCCTGCGCACTTCAAGAGTAACCAGGCGATCCAAGGTCGTCTCAATTTCCTTTCTCAGGGCCAGCAGGGTATCTCGTGCGGCATGCCTGAGAGCCTCCTCGCCACTTCGCTGCATCCTGTCAAGGCTCGTTTTCCCCTCGTTGGTGAGTGTTTCCGCTTCGGCCCTGGCTGTCGCGAGGATCTTCTCTGCCCTGGCCCTGGCTTCGGCCTCTATCTCGCGGGCTTTGTCTTCCGCGGCTTTAACACCGTCGCTTTGTATCTTCTGAATCAACTGCTCGAGATTCTGAGTCATTTTCCGCTCCTCAATCGGCTCAGGTCGGTCCATGATATACTATTTGCACGGTCCATTCAAGATCAAAGTTCAACGGTAATGAAACAGCAGCGGAACCGATATGGTTCTAAATTACAGCTATTCCGTCTACCTGCCGATATATGACCTAACTCGTATTCCCGGAGCGATCCTGGCTGCAGGTTCGACGTTGCTGCGGATTCGACGTTCGGAATCAGAAGGAATAATGCCATATGGCTCAGATATTTGATCGAAATAAAGCCCTCATCGTCGTCCAGGGTGATGAAAACCTGCTGGAGGAGCTGATTGATCTGTTCAAGGGAGAGAGTCAAAGGTTCCTTGCGGATGTAAAAGAAGCGGTTCGAGCTGGAGAAGCCGAATGGCTCCAGCGGGCAGCCAGAAATATAAAGGGATCCCTGGCCAATCTCGGTGCCATGGCAGCCTGTGAAACTGCGATGAAGCTCGAATCGATGGGCGCCAATAATGACATGAAGCAGTCTGATGCCATGTGCGAAAAACTGGTCGCAGAGGTGAGTGAGTTCGAGTTTGAGACAGAAAAGTATCGAGGAATCAACACGCCCTCACAATCCTGACAGCCGCAGACGAGCGACCTGTTGGGATCCGTCTGACATTTCGTAAGCCCCATTATGAAATCTCCGTGTATGGCCTCTGACCCGGGATCCCGGATCAACCGCAAACCCTGTTGTTGTCGTGTCAAGGGCTGACTGCGAAGATGAATGTCCGCCGCAAAAACTCAGGCAATGCTGTCAACATGAGATCTGGCGGTCTTGGCCAGCGCTCCTGTCTGGCGGCACTCGATCAACATCCTATGATAGACACCCAGCATTTGCTTATGTTCCGGGTTGAAGAACTGACCCGGATGAAAACTGACGCTTAACGCGCCACCGACACGGCTGAGATGATACAAAAGCTGGGAGAATCTGGTTATCGATTCCGGGCCATATTGACGAACCAATGTCGTATCCATGATAGTCATGGGAAGTTCCCAAATTTCCAGCGGCCTTTTCAAGACCGTATCGTAAACCTGAAAACAGCCTGCGATACCGTTGCGGTAGCCTATCATGTCAGAATAACCGGAAGATTCATCGATGCTGATACCGTGTTTCTGCAGGAATGAGAACGATTTCTCGGGATCGAACCTGAGGTAATGCGCTCTTCCGACAACGATATCCGAATCAGTTACTTCTTGAAGTTGTTCCATCTGTGCGCTGAAGCGTTCATCGTTTAGAAACGTATCATAATTATAGTGTACCCCGATATCCCATTCAGGAGGGATTTCCTTAAGCAATTCGGGAATGACGGCAAGCCCACTCCGGGCGCCGAATCGTCCCGACCTTCCGTTGAGCATATAAAAGGTCGACCTATATCCAAAACATCTTTCCAGGTCAATCATTCCCGTTGCGTTATCGAAATAGAACGCTCGAGGTGCGACAGCATTACGCATGATCCACCAAGAATTGCTTATTCCGGGCAACCTCATCTTGACCAAAGGCCGGAATATTCGAACCAGCCTAACGGCCTGAGTCCAGATGTCATTGCCCCGCAGGATGTCGCAATCATGCGATAGCGATATGACCGGTGGCCCTATGAGACCATCGATATTGAATGCTGGTTGACCACTATCTCGAAGTCCAGCGCAGGCACCAACCAAAGCTGCGACCGCCTCATTGAAAGCCGGAATTTCAAGCAGGCCATACTTGGCTCTGGGGCTAAATGAGGCGGCAAACCTCCCATGCAGATCCTTTTGCGAGGACTCTTTTTCCTCGCCGAAGGTCAGGAGGTAAAACAAGTTCCCAAACAGGTTCCAGGCCGGAATCAACGACCCAAAACGATTCGTGTACCATAACGGCGCTGATCCATCCGGGATCGCCCTCCAGCTGTTGTCTGATGGCGGAGTGATTCGGTTCCAGAGTGTCAGATCGGTGTCGTTGAATCTGACCTTGTAAGGTTCTTCCTGGCTCTTGGGAATGGGAATATCAAAAGGGACAGCTATCGCCCTCTCTTGAATTGTTGCTGCCTCATCGTATGGAAGAAAACGGATGAGTCCGCTGTCAAACAGGTCGCCGGACTCGAGCGTCGTAAATTCCGCAACATGGTTTGCTATTTGATCTCTGATGTATTCGACTTCCGGCGGTTGCATCAGCCGAGCACTCCCTCGGTGTAAACTCTGCTGACAAACCAATCGTCGAAGCCGCCGGTTACGCCGCGTTTCGCACCGGCCTGGCACGGGTATAGCACGACGGCATGTCCACGCTTGATATGATAGAATCCGATTCCCTTTGCAACACTACATATGAGCCTATCGAAAGGGTGGTTGTTAATCCGCCAGCCGCGGATTCCAGTGGCCCCCATATTCCTGGTTCCTATAACCGCCTCGAGTAAGAGCAACCTGATCAGGTCCTCCGCGCCGTATCCGGAGTCATCGACGGCAGTCATTAGATCAACGAGATAACCCATCCCGTCGTCTCCCATGGTAAACGCCACCCAGCCAAGCAATTCATCTCGATAATAGAGGGCTCTAACGACACTCTTCACGTATGGGTTGTCGAACAGTCGCCACTGCAGGTACTCAGCGTCGCGATAGATAGTCGTCCCGCCCCATTGGCGAATGAATCTCCGGCATAGGTGGTCGGTTTGTTCATCGGGTCGGTGCCAGGTTCGGATGTCAAGACCGTCAATCGTCCGCCTCTTAGTATAGGCGATTTTAAGCGAACTGGCAGTCTGGGCAAGAAGGCACCCTGACCGAATGGCCGCTATTTTGAGTTTGTCTGCCAAATTCTTCTTTCCACCATGCAGACTCTTGCTCATCATCACAGGTATGGACTTGTTTGAAAACGGAACAAAAATCTGTTCTGTCTGAGCCGGGATAGAAAAACCCAGCCGCTCAAACGCTCTGGTGGCTGGAGTAAATCCCCAGATGTGAGCAAGCTCATGTTCATTCGCGTAATTGAACAGAAGTCTATACATTCTTTCGAATAAACGCTTGCCACGGTAATCCGGATCTACCAGCGTTTCCTCGGACTTAGCTGTCCAGTAGCATCCGTCTTCATCGATCATACGAATCGGGATAAAGGCCTGAGTGCCGACAATCTCGCCGTTATCAACGACAACCGCATATGGGATTGGCCTTCTGTCGTAGTTGTTGAAGACAAACTCCCACCTCCACTGATGCATCGTGCGGTTATCGTTATAGAGGCGATTGTGAAACTTGTTACAGAGCTCTTCTTCACCATCTGCAATCAATCGTATCTCCACTCGGCTCTCCTCTGGAAATAACACGCACTGGATAATCCTGTGTATTCGATTAACCTGAAAACACCACAATAAAGCAGGAGTATAGATTAGATTCAAGGGCTATCGAGCGGGGCGAGGAACGAGTCGGTGGATGTACTTAACAGGTTCTCACAAGAGATTAAAATACCCCCGTTCCCGAACTAAATTTGACTATCTGAATAACCATGCCTGTCCCTGGCTCACATGGAGGCTCGGGCCGGCGATACCGGATAAGACCACGACAATTCAAGCATCAGGCAACACATTCGATCGCGCAATCATCCGACCGAATGCCCGAGATTATTTCTCCTCATCATCTATTTTCTTGAGTTCTCGCAAGATGGAAAGCGCACTGGAGCCGGTTGCCAGCCTGGCGATCTTGTCCATCCGCTCCTGGTCAACCCGGAACTTTTTTTCTATACGCGCCTGATAAGCCTGTTGCAGGGTATCAAGCAGTTTGTCCAGCTCGTATGGCTTGGGCAGATAGCCGAAAGCGCCCAGCTTGGTGCAATCAACTGCTGAATCTACCGATCCATGACCGGTGAGGATAATCACCTCGATATACTTGTGTTCCTTCTTCAGGATCTCGAGCACCTGCTTTCCATCCATGCCCGGCATCTTGAGATCCAACAGGGCAAGATCGAATTTCTCCTCGCGTGCGATCTCGACAGCCTGGGCACCCCGAGTGGCTGTCCGGACATCGAAGTCCCTCATCTCCAATCGCCTGGCGATGGATTCCAAGAACTTTTCTTCGTCGTCCACAATCAACAACCTGATTTTATCTGACATGGGTCTTTCCTTCCTCTTCTAAAACCCTATATATCGCCAATACCCGAATATTGTCCATCCCCAGAGAACTGCAAACGATAATATCAATACAACCGCGCCATGCTTAAGGAAGTCGGAGAGTTTCACCAACTGCTCGCCGGTCACCGGGTCCTTAGCCATAGCATATGCGATGGCATTAGATGGCGTGCCGATTATGAGCATGTGGGCAAACGATGAGGCAAAAGCGGTTGCAAAACCGACCATCCAGGGATGGGTGCCGCTTATCGTGGCCATCGGCACAGTAATCGGACCTATCGCTGAAACTGTGGCCCCGTCGCTCATGAAATTGGTCGTCAGGCCTGTAAACAAACTGGCAGCCATAGCTAATCCCGATCCGTCACGCATGATTTCCGGGAGGATGCCCAGGAAACTGTCGGCCAGGAACAACGCTCCGCCCGTCTCAGCCAGACCTTTGCCCAGGGCACTGGCACTGGCATACAGAGCTATAACCTCCCAGTGAATCGAAGTGATGTCACGCCATCTGAGTATTCGCATTATGTTCAAGGCCACCAGTCCGAGAATGACGGGCCCGCCCATCCCGAATATATCGCTGCCGCCGATCCAAAGGGCTACGACGGCCACCAGAACAGCCGCCGTCAGATACTCTTTTCGGTTCATGGGCCCGATCTGGTCGGAAGCCTGACGCACTATGGCTGCGACATCCAGGGATTTCACCTTGAGTTTTGAACGGAAACGCAGGTAGAAATATGCTGCGATAACCAGTGCCATTACCGGTACAAAGGGCATTCCGTAGGTCATCCACTCACCAAAAGTCGGGGCAACATTGTAATCCTGCAGTATGCCCATCATAATTGCATTTCGGCCACCGGCAGCCGGCGATCCCGGTCCCCCTGAGTTGGCGGTGTAACAGAGGGTCAGGGCAAACATGACCGCCAGCGCCCGATCCCTTTTCACTCCCGCCGCCCGGACCGACGTAACATAAACCATCATGAACAGAGGCATGATGAACGCCACCAGCGCATGCTCCGACACCAGCGAACAGGCCATCGCCAGGAGTGGAAGAAAGAAGAAAAGAAGTCGTGGCAGCGTCTTGGCGGGACCGAGAAGAAGCAGACCTATTCGCCTGTCCAGTCCCGTCTTGGATATGGCCACCGCCAGAGCAAGGACACCGAATATGAAGATAACCGCATCCTTGGCGTAAGCCTTGGCAATGTCATCGGGCCGAAGAACACCGGCAAAGTACATAATCACCCCGACCAGCAGGGCCGTTATACCCACCGGTATCGCCCCCGTAGCCCAGAACAGAGCGGCTACAATCAACGTGCCCAGCATCACACGAGCCTTGGTCGATACCTCGGCCGGGGACTGCGGCACCCTGACCTCACTACCGTTTGTATCGGTGACGGTGCTGTACATCACGTTCTTGCGACTGTAGTAGTTGGCGATAGTCTCATCTTCCTTCATCTGACGATAACCAGCAAAGCCTACATTAATGTCCGTCAACTCGCCTGTCTTCGGTGCTGATAGAATGTCCATCAAACGCTGTGGCGACGGAGCCAGAAGCATTACTGCGAAAATCAAGGCACCGAGGATGATTATTCCGGGCCGGGAGTTGTGCGATCCGATCAGCCACTTCTTCAGAGATCCCTTCTCAACGTGGGGAATCTCGTGGCGGGCCAGGACGTGGGGACGATCTTCACGCGCTGCCTTAATCGTCTCAAGAACCTTCTCTATTTCACAGGGTTTCTCAAGATAAGCATAGGCTTCGAGTCGGCCCGTGGCCATCGCTGACTCCATGGAGCCATGCCCCGTGAGCATGATCACCTGGACTCCAGGGCGATACTTCTTCAGTTCTGCCAGAGTCTGTTCACCATCCAGGCCGGGCATTTTGAGGTCCAGAAGAACGACGTCAATGTCATAGTCGCTCCTTGCCGCCTTGATCGCATCCTCGCCATTGCTTGCCTCGATGGTCTCATGGCCGCGCAGGTTCAGTCGTGCGGCCAGATCCGAGCGAAACTTGTCTTCGTCATCCACAAGCAATATCTTGGCCATACGATCAGTCCTCGTTATCACCACAGGAGGCTGTTTGTCGCATCTGTTTCATCACCTCATCACACAGGTCGGAAAGGCGGATCAAACCGACCGGCCTGTCTTCTTGCGTGACCAGAACCGATAATGTCTGCCACACCAGCATCTGGTGAATCACCTCCCGGACAGGTGCCTCCACGTCGACATGTTCCCTGAACGGAAGCATGACAGATCGAACGGGCATGGCGGCCGCCCCGAGGCACATCTCAGACAGTTCCTGCTGAAGTACGCGGTAGTGGCTCAGAGCTGCTTCCATAATTGAATTACTCACGCCCGCCTTCTTAAGAGTATTCTGGTCGTCGACAACGAGACTTCGCGGCTCCAGGGAACGCAGAAGAGCCAGTTGACCCAGTTTACCGACTATTTTGCCCTCCTTATCGGCCACTAACACGGCCTGGTATGGCTGTCTGCCAGGTTCCAGACTGCGCCGGGATTTATCCAGGCGAATGACAGCATCCAGAACTGTGGCCGAGGAGTCCACAATCGGGTATTGATCGATGGGGACCATGAGATCCCGTGCCTTTCTCAGAGTCATGTTATCAACAGCTCCTTTCGACCATCACCGCTTCTGCTTGATCGGCAGTACCAATGTAAAGGTGGTTCCGACATCCTTGGTGCTTTCGACTTCGATCTTGCCGCCTAACCCGCGCACAATGCCGTAACTCACGGACAATCCAAGACCCGTACCCTTACCCACTTCCTTGGTGGTAAAGAAAGGCACAAAAACCTTTTCGAGCTGTTCGGGCGACATACCGCATCCTGTATCTCGAATTGACATCAATATCTCATTCCCGCGACGGGAAGTACTGATCGTGATCACTCCCGGTGTGTCACCAATTGCATCGATAGCGTTGTTGATGATGTTCAGGATTACCTGTTGAAGTTGATTTGCGTCGGTGGTCAGTTTTGGCAACAATCGGTCGTAACTGCGCTCCAACCTGACGTTCGAAACCTCAATTTCCGGGCCCAGGAGATCGTCAACCACTCCATCAACGACGTCATGGACGTCATGCTCCTGCAGGTCAAAATCTGTTCTCCTGACAAAACGAAGCAGTTTGCCCGTGATATCGCGGCATCGAAAAGCTGATTTCTGTATCGTATCCAATCGCTGATAAAGTTCCTTCTCATCGAGCGAATGGCCAAACTGGGGATCAGTGTAGTCCATGAGGAGCCCGGATTCCTCGGTGATAATCGCCAGCGGGTTATTGATTTCGTGGGCTATGCCGGACGCGAGCTCGCCGACCGACGCCAGCTTGGCGGCGTGTTCCAGTTGGGCACGGGTTTGATCCGTCTCTTTCTGTTGAGCCACCAGTTTGCCTGCACGGTTGAAAATGACTATGACCGCGAGTAACAGTAATCCGGCCGAAACCATCAGGGAGCGAGGCTGCAGAGTACCCAGGATCCCGTGAGGTTCCGCTACCGACTGCACGATAAGGGACCAATCGGTGTTACGAAGCCACCTGAAGGCATACTGCTGGGAGGCACTTCCAATCTCCGTCGTGCCGTCGCCGAAATGCTGCTCCCTGGGGACCGGAAAGGGACAATTGTCAAGAGGGTGACCAATCTGCCCGTCGACCAACTGGTAAACTCCGCCTGCGTTAACAATACACGTGATAACATCTCCTGCCGCCTGCTGCGATTCGATATACTCGTACATGCGGGCCGGATCCAGTGTGGCACGTAAAACCAAGAGTTGTCCGTCCATCACCCGGCTTACCGCGATGGTGAAGTGAAGCTGTTGTCGGAACCCGAGATAGACATCCGTGATGACAGAGTGATCTGCGCTCCGCTGGAGTGTAACATACCAATCTTCGCCCCGATAGTCGCGTGACTCCAGCGACGGATGTGGTCCGGCGTAGACTACCTGCACTCCCGACGAATCGAAAAAACCCAGATCAACGAAGGCATCGCTGACACGCCTGAGGTCACTCAGGTATTCCTGCATTTCCTCAGATGAGGGTGGGACAGCAAACCGCGGGTGGTCAATCAGATTGGCCAGATTTACGCGACGTTCGGTCAGGAAAAGGTCAAGAGTGTTGGCTTGATGTTCCGCAATGGCCCCTAGGTGTACACGACGACTGTCCTGTTCGAAGCCGATATAACGGTACTGATAGTAGACGATCAGGATGATCAGCGGGGCAAGATAGGTCACGGCCATGCGTGCAATCTGCCTTCGGCGCAATTCTCCGTAATGTTCAGCCCCAAACGGCAACGATTCCGCTGATGCTTTAGGGCGTTGCTTGGCAGCTGCCACTTCGTGGACCTTCTATAGATACCCACTCAAGGGTCTTCTGCACCTCTATTCCGTATTGTCAAATAGCGGTGCAGGGACTTGAACCCCGGACACGCGGATTATGATTCCGCTGCTCTAACCAGCTGAGCTACACCGCCATTCACTTCATCCGAGCCCCAAATCTACGGCAAAGCCGCAATCAGTCAAGACATTTCTATGTTCGGCAATACATAAAGCCGACTTGACAATAGCCGGTGCGACGATCCAGCTTTCACACAGTTGATCCAGAGCAGCTCAACAGGAGTCTGACAGCGTAATCTATCACGCATACCGCAAATACGGAACATCAACAGGTATGATGCTGAGAGATCCTTGGCGCAACGCACCGCGGGCGCCGCCTGTTAAGTTAATGGAAAGAGACTGCCGGCCCCGATCAAGTATCCGAATTAATCCAAAAAGTAAAGGAGTTCCCCCTCACAAGGAACTCCTTCAACCCCACCTCTTAAATACCCTTCACCGCCATACTGCGTATATCTAAGAGTAACTAACTACAGGCTACATACAATCAACATCTGTGCCGACATCAATGCATGATCCCCAGAACACCCGTAACCTAATGTCCTTATTCGAGATAGTTGCTCCTGCAAGTTATTTCGGTACCTCCCTATTCTGGTCAGTCCGCATATTCTGCGCTCATTTTCCTCTCACTAATTCCCAGCCCCTGACGTAATCACATGAAGCATAGCCGGTTGGAAGGCGCAGGGTCTGCGTTGGCGCCGAACAGGGCATTCGCCCCACGATCACCGGTTTTCTGCTAAAATCTGCGCTTCAAGGTCTCTTCCTGGCAAGGTGGACAGAACGGCCATGCAGGTCGTGGGCCGCTTCCATAACTGCCTCTGAAATAACAGGATGACCGAAGATCAACTCCCCAAGTTGGGTGACTGTAAGCTTATGCCTGATCGCCAGGGCCGCAGTGTGAATCACCTCAGTGGCATGCGCCCCAACAATATGGACTCCCAGAAGCCGGTCGGTCTTTTTGTCGCCGACCACCTTCACTTCACCCTGAATTTCATTCTCAGCGTGTGCCTTACCTAGTGTCCGCAAAGGAAACTTGCCTATTGCCACATCAAAATCTTTTGCAGCGACGTCTTCTGTCAGGCCCACCGAGGCAACTTCGGGATAGGTGAAAATGACCGATGGTACCCCGGCATAGTCTTTTGCCGATTTCTCACCGAGGCAATTGTCGACCGCCACTGCTCCGTCATGGACGGCCGTGTAAGCCAGCAGAATCTCGCCACGCACGTCGCCGATCGCATAGATATTCTCGATATTGGTGCGCATCCGGGAATCCGTCATGATTGATCCGTTCCTGTTCAGCACCACTCCTGCCCTGTCGAGACCCATTTCCCCGGTGTTGAAAGCTCGTCCAACAGCCACAAGGGCCTGGCCGGCTTCCACCGTTTTGCCGTTTGAGAGTTGCGCCTGCAGGCCCTGCGGACCCGGTCCGATGGAATCAACTTTCGTGCCCGTATACAGTGACACCTTCAGCTTCTTAAGCTCGCGTTCAATCAGCCGTGAGACGCCGGCATCCTCCATCGGCAACGCTCGATCAAGCATCTCGACCATGCTCACTTCTACATCCAGAAGGGCCATCATACAGGCCCACTCACAACCAATCACACCCGCCCCGATAATCAGTATTGACTCGGGCAGATTCTCAGCTTCGAACATGTGGTCAGATGTGACCACCCGGTGACCGTCGATAGGAACGGATGGGATGCTCAATGCTCGCGAGCCAGTGGCAATAATGATATTGGCGCCCTTAATTCTCGTCTCACGGTTGTCATCATCAGTCACCAGAACATGGTTGCCGTCTACGATTTTGCCGAAGCCGTTGAAATGTTTGACCCCATGCGACTTGAACAGTTGTCCGATACCGCCGACCATCAGAGCAACGATCTTGTCCTTGCGGGCCCGCATGGCAAGCCAGTCATAGATGGGTGGTTCCGAAAGTCTTATGCCGTAGTCCCCGGCGCGCTTCATTCGGTGATACTCTGAAGCCGAGGCGATCAATGCTTTGGATGGTATACAGCCACGATTAAGACAAACTCCCCCCAGCTCCCGTGATTCCACCACAGCCACCGACGCCCCCTTCATGGCCGCGCGAATCGCGGCCGTGTATCCGCCTGGGCCGCCGCCGATGATGACAATATCGTAGTTTTCTATCTCCTCATCTCCTTCTTCCGCAGGATCAATGTTCGATTCATCAATTTAGCCCCCTTCGGCTGTGACGCAAGAAAACAAACAGAAAGGAGGTCGAACCGATTTGCCGGTTCGACCTCAGTAACTTCCTTTCAGACTGGCGTCTTGGCTCAGCGTGCGGCCGCCAATCAACCGCCCGAGACAACAATGATTATCTTCCCCTTTGTGACAAGGAACGGGGTCGACCCCGTACCACCGGTGCTGAAACCGTACCAGTCGAACCGGCCGGATCTGACGATCCTTTTCAGGTCAGCCTGGTTGCTGATCATCCCCAGCGACTCGACATAGGAGACTGTCCGCAACTCATTGGCATTAACGGCCAGACTATCGATAACCCTCACCGTATCCGAAGGCATTGAGGTCGGGGGGCTGGAGGGATCGGCGGGACCAGTTTCAGCAGCAAAAAGCACATTGAAGGTAGAGGATACGCCGGATGTATCCTCGATATTAAAAGAAAAGCCGATAGATTCAATCTTGTCGATCTCGGCCTGATGTTTACTCCAGGTTGGATTACTGGCCAGGTCCAGTGGATACCAGTAGGAACCCCCATCAGCCGTAAAGGTAACTTCAAAGTTCTCTACTATCACGAAAGTCCCGGAAACCAGGTTGCAGCCGGCAATGGCCAGGGCGATGAGAAGAAAACCTGCAGCAGCAATCATTAGTTCCATTTTACGCATTCTCATCACCTCCTCACTCTGCACCCAGGTTAAAGGCAGCACCCACTGTAACGGTTACCGCTTTCTTGGTATAGTCTCCGTCTTGAGGCGCGGCCACAAACTTGCCGCGTATGTCAAGATCGAACTTGGGGGTCAGGCCGATGAGAGCGCCGAAACCTGCCGACCATCCGAGATTGCTCTCGTCATAGCCAACATCGTTCTTGATCTTGTAAGATCCGGCGCCGACCACTCCGTATGGTTTGAATCCGACAATTCCAATGGACGGACCCAGCAGGACATCAATGCCGAATGAGTTTATCTTGGCGCCGTCGGGCATCTCAACATCCTCAATAGGATCCGGCTGACTCCATTTGCCGAAGGTTGCATTTGGCTCGGCCGTCATGAATGGCAGGACCCTCATTCTTGCCGCCAGTCCAAACACAGTGCCGCTGGCCTGATCATCCTGGACCAGCGGAATGTTGAGCCCGCCGAAGGCTCCGACACCAAACTTGGCTGTGCCCGCCATTGATGACGAAAAGGCAATCATCACACAGCAGATCATCAACAGTATTTTCTTCATACATCCTCCCAGGCGGTCTTACCCGCTGACTGAAGTAATTATGACAAATATTATCCTAAAACTGCCCGGTCGTCAAGCCCCAGAGGCTCTTTAAACGCCGTTTTTTGGTCAAACGGCAGGCGCCGCGCGATACTCCGATCTCCGGTTCATCCGAAAGATGCAACTCGATTTTTTTTGCTCCGAAAGGGCTTGACAAACATCCGCAACCTCCTATACTGAGCACCGCTTATTAAACATTAAGTTAGCCTTTATTAAACTCGCGACCAGGAGGAACACCGCTCTGGATCTCAGAATTGGAGAAAAAATAAAAGCCCTGCGGCTCGCCTCCGACCTGACCCAGGCCGAACTGGCGGACCGGGCCGAACTCACCAAGGGATTCATCTCACAGTTGGAGAACGACCAGACCTCTATTCAGATTGATTCGCTGGCGAAGATCATGGATGCCCTTGGGACCAACCTGGCTGAGTTCTTCGGCGATGTCGAGACACAGGTGGTGTTTGCAGCAAAAGACCGCGTCAGGATCGATGGCAAGGGTGTGCATTGCTTCGAGCTGCTGGTCCCGGGTTCCACCAATAATCAGATGGACCCGATATTGCTCGAAATCAAGCCGGGTGAAGGCCTGGAGGAGAATGAACCACACCCCGGCGAACAGTTTGGGTTCATTCTGCAGGGTACCGCCACCCTGAAGCTGGGTCAGAAGACCTATCGTGTGAGCAAAGGGCATTGTTTCTACTTTGAAGCCGACCGGTCCCAGCAG
>CP070824.1:2920352-2944166 GCA_020344395.1 Candidatus Zixiibacteriota bacterium
GGTCCCGGGTCCACCGTTTGCACCCTGGCCGCCGTAATCAGGATACCAGCCGTAGTCGTAATTCCTGCCCAGAGTGCCTGTTCCCGAGCCATTTCCGCCGGCTGCCCCGGCACTTCCGTTCCCACCATTACCTCCGCTGCTGATAGAACCACCGCTGCCACCTGCTCCTCCCAGGCAGCCACCCCTGTAACCAGATTGTGCCGTCGCACAGCTCGGCGCCAGGACCCCATTGCCGCCTCGGCCGCCAACACAGATTCCTCCACCCCCTGAAGCTCCTGTCACGCCGCCCGCCGATGATCCTCTATCACCCGAAGGCCCGGTTGACCCGTTCGAGCCGTCAATACCGTCCTGTCCACGGCCAGCCTGGAAGAAGCAAGAGGTAAATTGGAGAGCATTTGAACAGTAGGCCAGCTTGAGCGGAATGGCACTCCTCGCGGGATCCACCTGGTCAGGCGAGATAATGTGGAAGGCGGTTATCTGCGTCTCCACAGTAATTGACTCTCCGTAGACGGAGCTGTACCCGGGGCACTCTATCACCGAGTAAGCGTCTTGAACCGGATTCCACGATAGCGAGTCCAGACCGCCCACCATCGACACACCCGCCCTGAGATTTGGGCTTTCGGCATAAGTGCCTACTGCAACGCGCACTTCAGGATACGGTTCACCCGCATCGAGAGACGCATTAATGCCCTGAACTATGGTTGGCAAAGGGTCTCGACTCGTTCCGGCCGCATAATCACCTCTGGACGAATTGGCCACATACACCGTAGTGAGGGCATTGAACTTGGCCAGCGAGAATACGCTCAATTGATTCGTTTCGAAAGTGGCCAATCCTAAGTCAAAAACGGTTGCCCCAAGCTGTTCCCAGGAGTCATCTCCCAGGGAATCCAGACGCATTAGTGCAGGTCCCACCAGCATGGTGTCGTATTCGACTTCGATCGTGATCAACTCGTTGAATGTGAAACCGTGAGGCTCAATGGCGTAGCCGTAACCGCTTTTAGCAAGGTTGGCCGGGAAGATCGGCAGGCTCCATATCTCTGTGATTGTGAAAGTTACAGCGCTATCGGGATCAACAGCACCTGACGGAATCCACACGGTCACAGGACCCAGTGAAATAGTATCCCCGGTGTGGTCAATTGCCTTGCTGTGCGTTTGCGGCACCGCCACCGGCTCCAGGGGCTCCTTGATGCTGCAGAAAACACAGAAACACAGCACCAGCGCTATCAACGGAATTAGAAATGCTTTTCGATTAATCGTCTCAAACATGGCTCAGGTACCTCCTCCACTCAGCAGTCGAAACTGCAGGGCTCTGATATGTAAAATCCAGATTTGCATTCATCATCAGACTCGTGTTCATACCACTGGTGCTCAGAAAGTATAGGTCAGGAGCAGCTTGTCTGATTGGGGACGGATGCTCAGGCCGCCCTCTGATTGGCCACACTCTTTCTTGCCGGTCAGGTACCGGTACCACAGGTATCCGGTCACCGCGCCGGTGAGAATCATCGCGCCGCCAGCCAGCCGTTTGGTTTCGGCCGCACTCTTGTACGAATCATACCGATCGTCGGTGATGCTTTCTTCATACTCAGTCCATTTGTCACTGGCCGAGCCTGAACTCGACATGAACCACACCGCCGAACCGACAAAGGCGCCCGTACCCAGGAGAGGAACCATCATCCCCGGACACCCGTCAGGCACCGATATAGGTATTTCCGGGATGTCCACCTTCGGGGCAGCCTTGACGGCATCCACCGATTGCTGGGCCTGTTGCATGAGGGCCAGGAACTCCGGTGATCTTATGTCCAGTTCACCTCTCCAGTCGCGGTAAGACTTGAAGGCCGCAACGAACTGTTCCATCACCCGACTCTGCTTCTCATCCTTGTCTCTCAAAGTTGCATAATAGACAGCCGCCAGCAGCACGTGAGCGTCTGCTCTCTCCTTGAGTGTCAGCGTGGTGTCCTTAAGCAAGTCGTTCAACTCAAGTTCAGCGCATTCGTAGTTGGTTACTTTGAAAGCGCGGCGTGCACTCTCCAGGGAGGGTGCAGATTTATCGTATGCACACTCTGTTCCCCCGGTTTGCGCAACGACGCCTGTCGAACCGAAGATGATCAGCAGCGACAGCAGCGCGGCGCCACATTGCCTCAGATTTGGTGTTCTAACCGGCATATAATTCACCTGCCTTGGAATATGAACCAGCCCCGGTGCTGAGAAAACCGCACCACAGCCGGCCCGGTTTGTTTGCTTGCGTAAATGTACGAATAATACGTCCGCTGTCAAGCCAAAGTCCGCACCCACCCAAGAGGTTGTTGATACCGTCAAGCGCCAGAAGTTCCCCCTTTTGCAGCCTGTTTATCGTCCATGAACACAGGCTGCCCCTGCCGGTGTCTCAAAACAGGCCGCCGGCTGCCGGAACGCCATAACTGCCCTGCGCTCCGACCGTGTCCTGCTAGAGGCACTCGGGCAGCGGGCTGTAACTTATAAACAAGAAGTCTATGAGCCTGGTGAGATCACCGACGTCTATTAGGGCCTCGCCGTCAATGTTGGCTTCATTGAGACACCCCGGCATCTCATAGCTGATGAACAGGTAATCGATGAGCGCGGTTAAGTCCCCCACGTCACAGAGATCGTCCGGGTCGCCGTCAACATTGCCCGCCAACCCCACGCAACAGCAGGCATCGCCGATACCGTCGTGGTCGGAATCCTCCTGAAAGGGATTGTATACATATGGGCAGTTGTCGCTTTCATCCGGGACGCCGTCCTCATCGGCATCAACAATGAGATCCTCACAGGCATAATAGACCACTTCAATCGCATCGATTGCTGCTTCAGCCCAGGAACTGCTGCCGCCTTCGGTCGCCCTGAATAGAATTCGGTTATACAGGCCCGGCTCAGCAATGTCCGATACCCAAAAAGAGTTCGTGTACCAGCCCCCTTGACCCTCAGGGTCGGTGCCCAGGATTTCATCAACCAGAATCCAGCTACCCCCATTGTTGTTGGAAAAAGACACTTGCAGCGGAGAATTCTTTGGGCCTTCGACAATATTGTACCATCGGGCATATCTGATCAATGTCTCGCCGCCGCCGGTGAGATCAAACTGGGGTGAATACAACAGAGTGTACCCGTTGAAAGTCCAGGCGTGATCCCACCACCAGGAACTCGCCCAACACAATCCAGAGCCGTCAAAATCAACAATGGGGGCACCTTCGCTGTAAGGTGGTCGCCTCCTGGTCCACGCGGCGTACGTCACCGGGCTTGAATTGTCGGAGTAGCTCTTAACAATCCATCCCATGTCGGTTTCACAGTCGTCTGCAAACACAACTGCCTTGTCGAGTGCAGCGATAGCCCGGTACTTTTCCCCATAGTTGGGGGCTGTGACACCCGGTTCCTCGAACAGCTCCCCCGACGATTCTCTGGCCTCAAGCGAAAACGTAATCCGATCCAGACAGTCCAGAGCCGGCAGGTTCACTTCGTATAGGTCAGGCCCCACCTCCTGCATGGTCTGGCGGCCTATAGCCGTGTCGGCATCCCAGTAAACAATCGCAGCCGAACCAGGTTCAACCTCACCACCCCAGCCTCCCGCTATCGAAACCCGTATTGGAGTCTCCACGCCAGGCTCCAGCATGTCCGGAAGACCGTCCGGCAGGCTGAATACCACCGTCGGTGAAGGATCATAAGCCTGGGAGGCCACATACACAGTGGCCACCGATGCCTGGACCATACGCGTCATGTAGTCAACACTCACATATACCATGCTGTCCTGAGGCGTGTGAAGATAGGGCGACAGGTAATACTCATGAACAAAGACCACCGGCACGCCTATCTGATCGAACGGATAATGATCTGAATAGGTGACCTGACCTCCCATCCACGCCGAAATACCTGCCAGTGAATCCGCCAGCTGAGACCACAAACCGGCTAAACACGTGTCCGCACCATAATACAGTTTGGCTTCCGCTGAATTCTCCTCATGACCGATCATGTCCATATTCAACATGCCGACTATACTGTCACCGCGAGACACCGCCTCCGCAGCGTAATGCCAGGAACCATGCAACCCGTACTCCTCAGCATCGAATAAGACAAAGACTATCGAAACATCCGTCTCGATCTCAGTCAGTACACGAGCAAACTCCAGCACTCCAACCACTCCCGTGCCGTTGTCATCAACTCCGGGTGATTCGTCGACGCCATCCCGATGTGCTCCAACTACTATGTGATGGTTCGGATGCACCGACCCCTCCTTGACGGCCAGCACATTGTAACAGGTGGTGTCCCCCTCTCCCCAGTCAGCCACAAACGTGTCTATCGACGTCGTGGCATAACCGTAACTGACCAGTTGATCGTATATATAATCTCGCGAATCGACGTTTCCCCTCAGGCCCACGGGACGGGGTCCAAAACCCTCCAATGTCTCCAGAGTACTGCTGAGAATGCTCGAATCTACCAGCGAAACCAGGCTATCGAGATCGACCATGGGAAGATTTGCGGTTGAAGGAACAGCCATAGACTCACGGTAGACGAGCCTTGGACGCTTCTGTGAAAGCAACATCAGACCGGATGCTCTGGCTTCCAACTCTGACACCGACTCGTCCAGCAAATACAGTCTGAAACCATCCTCCCGATATACCTCACACCAACCGCTGCCTACAGGAAGGGCTGACTCCGACTGTACGCTCAGTCGGTTGCGACTTACGTCCGTCCGAATCAGTTGTACCGATAAACCACTGGCCTCAAGACGGGCGGCCACCTCCGGCGCGGCCATGACAAGATAACCATCACTGAGACGATGTACCGGATCAACCGAACAACCCCGAAGAATCAGTGCCTCCGACTTGTTCGAAACAGATACTTTGTACAAATCCTCCGCCGTGACCACATAAGCTCCCATCAATACAGCCAGCGTCAGCACAACTAGGCAACGCATGCGTATCTCCTTTGCTCTTACAATCCTGTCCCGTTAAGTTATGGACATGCCGTCGGTGGCGTATAGGTTATGAACAGGAAATCTATCAGCGCCGTGAGATCACCCATATCAACGGTTCCTGCGCCGTCAATGTTGGCCTCAGTCATGCAATCGGGCTGGACATAACTAATGAAGAGGAAATCGATTAAGGCCGTCAGGTCACCCATGTCACAGATACCGGCGGGATCATCGTCAACGTTTCCGGTCAAGCCGTCACAGCAGCAGGAATCTCCAACGCCGTCCTGGTCAAAATCATCCTGCCCGGGGTTGTAGACATCCGGACAATTGTCGACGTCCGCACAGAAACCGTCGCCGTCCGCATCGTCCAGCGGGTCATTAACACAGACATCACAGGAATCCCCGACTCCGTCACTGTCGGCGTCCTCTTGTCCAGGGTTGAAGGCAGAAGGACAATTATCAGTAGGACATGTGTTATTCGTGTCCGCATTGTCGGCGTAGCCATCCAGATCGCTGTCAAGACAGGTCCCCAACACAAAGCCCTCATTTGCGTCGCTGGCCCCGGCACCCATCTGGTCAGCACCGCCTACCACGAAAATAGTGTCGCCTATGACAGCAGCATTTGTTCCGTGCCGGGGAGTAACCATCGGGGTAAGCTGCCGCCAGCTGTTCAGAGCCGGATCGAACTCCTCGACTTCTTCATATATGTCCGGAATCTCCCCGCCGAAAGTATACAACCTGCCGTTATAGGCGGCCGCCGAGAAAGCACTGCGCGGCGTCAGCATGCTGGGCAGGGTATACCAGGTGTCGCTGCCCGGCGCGTATGCCTCCAAGACGTCTATTAGTGTCAGCGTTTCGCCCCAGTAACCGATACGACCGCCCGCCACATAAATCAGTGAATCGATCGCCGCTACGCCTGAATGATGCCGGGCCGTAGGCATATCTGACACCGACGACCACGAATCCTGCCCCGGATCATACACTTCCACCGATCTGAGATCATCACCAAAAGCGTCGTTGCCTCCAAATACGTATATTTTTCCGTCAAAGGCCAGAGCGCTGTGCTCGCCCCGTGCCCGGTCTAAGGAGGCCCGAACTTCCCATGTGTCCGTGCCCGGATCATATGCGTGGACGGTGTTCGTTGCTATCCAGGGCAGATTGGGATTGCTGTAACCCCCAATGGCATACAGGATCCCATCCACCACGGCTGTTGCGCAGTGATGCCGGGCGACGGGAAGGTTGGCTGCGGTCGACCAATTCCTGGCAATGGGGTCATAGACGTAAACCGTATTGCTGACGACCAGGCTGGAAGTATAACCCCCTACCACGTAAATCTTCCCGTCAAGGGCCGACGGGTAAATCTCCTGCCGGGCCGATGGCATATCTTCTCTGAGGAACCAGTATCCTGGTTCTCCGGTCTGCGCAAACCCGGCAAGTCCGGATGTCAGGACGATGCCGATTATAAACAAGTACGTAAGTCTTTTCATATCAATCTCCTTAGAGTAGTCGGAAAGTCAGCTTGCTAACTTCACCTGAAGCGGCGAACGGGTACTTTGAGTACTCTTACGGGGTCGAATCAGGATTGTTGCGCTGGTATCTGTTCTCGGTCCCTGTACCGACTCATGCGCGGCGCTCCTAGAGGCACTCCATCGGCGGCGCAAAACTTATGAACAGAAAATCAATAAGGGCTGTAAGATCACCGATGTCAACAGTTCCCGTTCCATCTATGTTAGCCTCAGCCATACAGTCCGGTTGGACAAAACTAATAAACAGAAAATCAATCAGAGCGGTCAGGTCACCAATGTCACATATACCGCTGACATCATCATCGACATTGCCGCTCAGTCCGAAGCAGCAGCATGAATCCCCGACCCCGTCCTGATCAAAATCATTCTGTCCGGGATTGAAGACATCCGGGCAGTTGTCTACATCGGCGCAAAAACCGTCCCCGTCGACATCGTTCAGTGGATCATTAATGCAGACATCACAGGAATCCCCGATCCCATCACCATCGGTATCCCCCTGTTCAGGATTGAACACTGTGGGACAGTTGTCGTTATGACAGGTGTTACCGGGATCATCAGTGTCACCATACCCGTCGCCATCAGTATCTGCACAAGTTCCAAGGACAAATCCCTCATTGGAGTCATCTGCCTGAATACCGGCAGACCTGCCCCCACCTATGATAAAAACCGTATCTTCGATAACCACCGCGGCCGTCCCGTGTCGAGGCGTCAGCATCGGGGTTAGCAGCCGCCAACTGTTTTGCGACGGGTCAAACTCTTCGACTTTTTCGAAAAGATCCGGGATCTCTCCGCCGAACGTGTACAACTTGTCACCGATACCGGCCGCAGACAGACCACCGCGAGCGTCAGGCATGTCTGACAGAGTGTACCAGGTGTCGCTGGCCGGCGCATACGCCTCCACTGCACTTATGGTGGTATACGGCCCTCCCCAGAAACCCTGTCGGCCGCCAACCACGTAGATCAGGGTGTCAACCACGGCCGACGCATGATGGTGCCGCGCTGTAGGTATGGATGATACCTGTGACCATGAATCGGTCGCAGGATCGTATACTTCGACGACTGATGTCACATTGCCGTAATAATCGTTGCCGCCGGTAACATATATCTTGCCGTCGTAAGCTACCGCACAGTGCTCGCCCCTGCCGACAATCATGGGGGCGCGCACCGTCCACTCCTCAGTGGCAGGGTCATAGGCAAGAGCGGTGTCGACAGCCCTCCATGCCGGCCAGTCAGTGTTGATATAACCGCCAATGACATAAAGTATCCCATCCACAGCCGCCGGGGCACAGTGGTGACGCGGTCGAGGGAGTGGGGGTGCCGTCGACCATGTATTAGTGGCCGGATCATACACCTCGACCATATCGGTTATGGAAGTGCCATCCAGCCAACCACCAATAACATAGATTTTACCCTGCAACTCTCCGGGCAGGATCTCCTGCCGCGGCGTGGGCATATCTGCACGCTTAAACCAGTAGCCCATTTCCCGGCACTGAACGCTGGCCGTAACACCAAAAGTCAGTGCCATGACAACTGCGAGCAAGCATCCAATTCGTTTCATCTCACTCTCCTCAATTGAAATCCGCTACACAAAAACTAATCGGACCGAAGCTGCTGGGAACCCTCGGCAGGTCTGCAGGCCGTTCCATCGCTGTGATGACGTAGCACTTCACTACTGGGCCGCCGCTGGTCATCCTAAACACAGGCGACCGGCGGGGTGTAGCTGATGAAAAGAAAATCAACGAGGGCGGTAAGGTCACCAATGTCAATCTCGCCTTGTCCATTTATATTCGCTTCAGCCGAACAGACCGGCTCCTCATAACTGATGAAGAGGTAGTCGATCAATGTTGTCAGGTCACCGATGTCAATATTGTCACCAGGATCATAGTCAACGTTTCCAGTCAGACCGATGCAGCAGCACGCGTCACCTCGGCCGTCAAGGTCAGTATCGAGTTGTGCCGGATTAAAAACGTCAGGGCAGTTGTCGCAGGAATCCGGAAACCCGTCTTCATCGCTGTCTGCTTGGTCTGGATTGAAGTCATCCGGGCAGTTATCATTGATGTCCATGATTCCGTCGCTATCGCCATCGGCAAACCGAATGAATGTCACCGAGTCGGCGTTGAAATTCGGTATCGCCAGAATATTGTCTCTCTTGTTGAAGCAAATATCCGCAGGACCGGCATGGCCCCAGGATATTGTTTCCCTCGGCCCGCTGAACGTTCGATCAAAGCGATACACAGCGTTGGACGCCCAACTCGATATATAGACGAACCCCTGGCTGTCCTCGGTCAAACCATCTGCCTGGCTCAACCCGCAGACCACGAGCGTTGTGAGGCTTGAATCCTCGAGGCTGACAGCGACTATCGGCCCTCCCGAAGCACCTTCATTTACCACCATCAGCCTATTGTTGACAGAATCGAAGAGTATGCCATTGGGCAGTGACAGGCCGGAACTGACAAAAGTTGAGTACGTGAGATCATCCCTCCGCACTTTGTATATTTTGCCTCCATAATACTCCGTGATGTACAGATATCCCGACGAGTCGGAAGTGATGTCATTCAGGAGTTGCATCCCGGCGATAGCCAACTCAAAGATGATGGTTCCGTCAATGAGACTGATACCGACCAGGCCGGCATGAGGGCCATTGCTGGATGCCGCAAAGAGCGTATCTCCGAGAACATGCAAACCGGCGACGAAGTCCAGCTCCGTGTTCAGGTAGCTCTGCGTTCCGGTAGAGTCTATCTGGACGATGTTGCCGTCGAACACATTCGATACCAGGTAGCGTTCACGCGCCGCATCAAACACCACGCTTTCCGGCTGATTCAGCAGGTTCTGGGCATTCGACATGCCCGCGGCCAGGATCAACAAGCCAATAGCGAGCTTCCCTAACACTCGGCCACCTCCGGGTTTGGCGGAATAAACAGGTAGGATATGAGCGCCGTCAGATCTCCGATGTCGATGACCCCGCCTTCGTCGCCATTAATATTGGCCTCCTTCATGCACACCGGCGGAGTGTTAGGTGGGATAAACAGATACCCTATCAGCGCCGTCAAATCGCCTATGTCAGTAATATCCCCGGAGTCGTCGTCAACGTTTCCGGTCAGGCCAATGCAGCAACATGAGTCGCCTATGCCATCAAGATTGACATCAGACTGGCCTGGATTATAGACATCGGGACAATTATCACAGGAATCCGGGAACCCGTCTTCGTCGCTATCGGCCTGGTCCGGGTTATAGTCGTCGGGACAGTTGTCATTGATATCAATGACGCCGTCACCGTCGACGTCAGCAAACTGCAGAAAGGTCACTTCATTGGCGTAGAAGTTCGGTATGGCCAGAACATTGTCTCTCCGGTTGAAGTATATGTCGGCCGGAGCGGAATGCCCGGTGGAGATCGTCTCCCGTGGCTCGCTGAACGAAGGATGGTACCTGTACACGGCGTTGGATTGCCAGCTTGACACGTAGATGTATCCTTCCGAATCCTCTGCCAGACCGTCGGTGCCCGTCAGCCCGATCGCCACGAGTGTTGTCACGGTTGAGTCCTCCAGCGAGACCGCCTCGATTCGCCCGGCCGTAGCACACACGTTTGTGATCAACAGTCGATTATTGATCGAGTCGAACATAATGCCGTTTGGATATGACAAGCCGCTTGATACAAATGACGAGTATGTTAGATTGTCTCTCTTTACCTTGAATATCTTGTTTCCGTTATGTTCCGTGACGTACACGTACCCCGACGAGTCCGATGTGATATCGTTCAGGAAGTCCATGCCATCGATGGCAAGCTCAAAGATGATGGAGCCGCTGAGAAGATCAATGCCTACAAGACCGGCATGAGGACCATCGCTGGATGCAGCGTAGAGAGTATCGCCGACGATGTGTAGTCCCGCTACCTGACTAAGGTCTGTATTCAGATTGCTCTGCACCCCGGTTGAGTCTATCTGGACAATGCTGCCATCCCCAAAATTCGAAACCAGGTAGCGCTCGCGCGCCGCATCGAACACCACGCTTTCCGGCTGATTCAGTAAGTTCTGGGCGCTCGGTATTCCCGCAGACAAGATCAGGACACCGACCGTCAGCCTTCCTAACATTCAGCCACCTCCGGGTTTGGAGGAATGAACAGGTAGCCAATGAGCGCTGTCAGATCACCTATGTCGACTTCCCCACCCTCGTCGCCGTTGATATTGGCCTCTTCCATGCACACCGGCGGCGTGTTGGGTGGGATAAAAAGAAACCCTATCAGCGCCGTCAGGTCACCAATGTCAATCACTTCTCCGGGGTCTCCGTCCACATTGCCCGTCACATTATTGCAGCATGTTATCGGATCACCCACGATTACAACGTCGTCGATATACCAACCCTCCCGTGTCTCCGCCATGTCCGAGCCAAACCTGAACATAATCTGCACTACCCCGGAATAGGACGAGAGGTCAACATGCACCTGCTCCCAGTCGTGATTCCCGGAAAAACAGGGGGTCCCTGCTTCAAAAGGAGATGCCGGGTTTGACATGGTGCTATATGGATAACCGCCCTCAGGTATCAATTGCTCCCAGCCGTTGTCGCCTGTTGAGATCATGACAACCCCGCCGTCCCAGGCCATGCCCTGTGCCGTATCGTCTTCAGCATCGATGTAATGCCAGAAACTCAGTTCCGCTTTCCTGCCCAGGAAAAAGGGCGGCGTGACCAACTTTGCGTCCTGTCCGTTACTGTAATTTGTTGGTCCCGGACCGCCCATCTTCCTACTGTATTCGCCACTGTGCGACCGATAGTCATCCAGATGCCACTGACTCGTGCCCGTAGTAGAGAGGTCCGTCCAGTGAGCCGGTGACCCGTCCATGTCGTCTTCGAAGCCGGGCTGATTGCCGGCGAAAAGTAGAATCGTGTCCATTGAAGAATAGTCGTCTGCGGTAATATTCACTTCAAGCACGGCCACATGGGGATCGGGACAGGCCGAGTCGATAGTAACCGTGCAAGGCATCGATGTTGGGATTTCTTGTCCCCACCCGGCGATGGTACCAAAGACCAGACTGGAGCCCTCCAGAGTTACATGCGGGTCGACCGCAGACAGTTCAGCACTGACACTGGCGGCATCACCTCCATTGTTGCGGAGATTCAACACCACCTCTCCGGTCTCCCCCGGCTCAAGGTGCCCGTCGCCGTTACCCTGGCTGTCGCTCAGAGTGAAACTGAGAAGATCGATAATAGGAGTCTTGACATCAAAGAACAAAACCGTATCCCTGTCGAATATGGGTACAGCCAGGATTCCGTCTCGCCAGTTGTAATCCAGGCCGGTCGGCTGTCCGACCCCGGCAGCGATCACAACCGGCGGGTTGGCAAAGGTGCTATCCCACCTCAGAACCTGACCGCCGCTCGCAAAAGTTGACGCATATACTCCACCGATATCATCGATAGTAATCCCGTCGAAACTGCCTGGCGCAGGTGATATGGCCACTGAGACCTCACCGTCCGGCAGGCTTACCGCCTGAATGGGGTGGTTAATGGCAAAAGTACAGACCAGCAGACGGTTATGACGCTTATCGAAAATGACATCCTGTACCCCGGGCGTTAAACCGGTGACGAAGGTCGTCCAGGTTTTGTCGGCTATATTGATCCTGATTATGCTGCCGGTGGTTCTGATAACGTAAAGATACCCCGAGGTGTCTGCGGTGATCCCGTCAAACCGGCCGAGTGAGCAGCCGCCGACAGTAGCCAGCCACACCGTATTACCGGTATGGATGTCCAGGCCAGCAACATCACAGGCAAGAGTGACAAACAACGTGTCTCCCAGAATAGTATTGGCGGCGATGTCGGGCAAGTCTGAGTGAAACATACTTTGATTGCCGGCGCTGTCGATCGCAATAACATCACTGTTGCCTATGCTCGTTATGAAATACCGATTATACAGGCTGTCAAATGCAGCCGATTCGGGGCGGTCGAGCAGATTCTGGGCATGGGTACTTCCGGCAAGCCACAGCAAGAGTACGATCAGACTAAGATCAACACGTTGCGACATGAAACCTCCGTTGACGTGACAGGATTTCGCGATGAGTATTTTTATCCAGGTGCGATGCCGGTTGCGCTGCATGCTCTTGTCTTTTGAGCACAACCGGGCATCGCCCTGGGGGGGGAGAGAAGAGAGCTTGCGTGCTGTGTCCTCTAATGCACCCGGTCGCGGGCACAACATCTGATTGCCATGTTTACAGCGTTTGATTCTGCTGGACACAACGCACTTCCGGGTTAAGAACTCTCACGATCAAGGATCTGCCAGACACGTCTGGCGCAAATTCACACCATCTGTCCCCTGTCGACCGGAGTTCTTACAGTGTGGAAACAGAAAAATCAGCCCGTTGCACAGGGGCCGACCCGGACAAACGACCGACCCAACACATTTCTTGCGTTTTTCACAATAGAATTGTATGTTAAATTATATACAGTATATTGCCCAAGATATTGCGTTGCATATCAACGACTTACATAAGAGTGCTCACGGAGGTAGTAAGACAGGGGAAAAACTCCTGTTCGAACATCTTTCTGTAAGCTTTCGGATGTTTGTGCGACTAAGGGTCACAGAGGAGCAGGATGTAGAGGACATCGTGCAAGATACGCTGATGACTATTGCAAACAAATATCGGACCATTGAGTTCGAAACTTCCTTTGCAGCCTGGTCCTACAGAGTGCTCGAAAATGTGTTGGGGAGATACTACCGGTCAAAGAAGAGACGGGCACGGGTCATTGCCCAGGGAGGCGAATCTCAGTCGCTCCCGCCCGCTCCTGAAGAAAACCCCATGCTCAAATCCAGGCTCCTTGAATGCCTCAAGTTGATAAGTAAAACTAAGCTGAGGCACGCACGGATTCTGACACTACACTTTCAGGGGTACAGCGTTAAGGAAATATGCAAAAGGCTGGGTCTATCGGTCAACAACCTGTATGTCATGCTCTGGCGTGCCAGGGCAATGCTGGCCGAGTGTATAGAAAAAGGAATGTCGACTCATGAGTGAGTGTCTGGATAAACAGTACGAAAGACGTTTGCACGCCTATCAGTTGGGTATGCTCCAGGGTGAAGAACGGCGCAGGGTGGAATTGCACATTCTGGAATGTGATTCGTGCCGCGAGCAGGCGGCGCAGTTCGAACCGGCAGCTCATCTTATACGCGGCGACACGGATGTCCGTCAGCAGTTGGCGGACCTCGCTGAACAGGAATCAGAGGGTTACAGGCGAAGCACGGAGTCCGCCAGGGGATCTACAGCCGCGTCGAGAGGCCGTGTGACATTTATCAGAGTCGCAGCTGTTGCAGCATTGATAATCTCGGTAGTAGTTCTTAAACCCTGGCGATTTGAGATCAGCCCTTCCGAAGAGGTAGTAGCCTCGGAGAACAGGCTTGCCGTGTCTTTCTTCGAGAATCTCACCGGTGACCCGGAGAATGACAGACTGTGCGAGATCATCACCAACCTGATTACCACTGACCTGTCAGAATCAAGGTATGTGCAGGTGGTTTCCAGCCAGAGACTCAAGGACGCTCTGAGAATAATGGACCGGGAAGGCGTCAGTAAACTGGATCAGTCTATGGAGGCTCAAGTAGCTCGAGAAGTTAAGGCTCGATGGGTACTGTCAGGAAGTGTACTGGCAGCAGAGCCTCAGATTATCATTACCACCCGGCTTCTCGATCCATCCGAACCGGACATCATCGCCTCGCACCGGATGACCGGTGAGATCGCAGAAGATGTCTTCTCACTCGTGGACAGGCTCACGGTCCTGATCAAGAATGATCTTCCACTCCCCGCGGCGGCACTCAGCGAACCGGACCCGGCCGTTGCAGACGTGACCACCCACTCGCCGGAAGCCTACCGGCACTACCTGGAGGGTCTTGACTATATCTCAAGATTCTACCGGACCGAAGGAGTTGAGAGCTTTCAAAAAGCCATCGAGCTTGACTCGAGTTTTGCCATGGCTTATTACTACCTGGCCCGTCACGAGGATCAAAGGTACCTGGCGGAAGCGATCAAACATTATGGACATGCATCCAGAAAGGAACGCTTCTATATCAGGAGTCTCGAAGCCGTCGTTGCAACCGATACTACCCTGGCGATTCAGGTTCTTAGAGAGCTGGTTGAAGCATTCCCGGATGAGAAGGCCGGCTTTCACTTTCTCGGTCAGTACCTCCATTACCAGGGCCATTTGACCGAAGCGATTGAAAGCGAATTCAGGGCCCTGCAGTTGGATCCCTACTATAAGCTGGCCTACAATCAGCTTGCCTACTCTTACGACAGGAAAGGAATACTGGACTCGGCCCTGTGGGCCATAAACGAATACATCCGGCTGGCTCCCGACGAACCCAATCCCTACGATACTCGCGGCGACATCCAATCGAGAAACGGAATGCCTGACGAAGCGATTCAATCCTACCTTAAGGCCGTAGAGATTAAGCGAGATTTCCACAATTACAGAAGCCTGCTGAGAGTAGGTGAGCTGGCCATGCTCACGGGAGATTACGAAAGAGCACTTGATATCTTCGCCGAGTTGGCGTCCAGCGACAACGGCTACCAGCGTTCCGTCGGACGATTCTTCACGGCAACGGTGGCTCTGCATCAGGGGAAACTGGAACGCGGCCTTGAAATGTTGAGCCGGGCGATTGTCGCAGACAGCGTGGCGGAGTTCTATTACGGAATAAAATATAAGCACCGTACACGAGCTTTTGTATACCGTGATCTGGAACAGCTTGATCAATCCGTAATAGAAATTAGAAAATCGGTGCAAGCCGCGAGGCGTACACCCACCATAGACGTTGTCGCGAATAGACATTTCCTGGTTCAGTTACTGGCTGAAAGCGGACGTTTGACGGAAGCGGCCGAAACGGCCGAGGAGTTGAGAAAAGATATTGAACTGGCCGATTATTCGAAATGGCCGTACTGGTATGCTGCGGGGAACGTTGAGTTGGCGAAACGGAACTACGATTCCGCTGCCGCGCTCTTTGAAAGATCCCGGGAAGTTACTCCGGATTTCCTGACTGTTTACATGCTGGGCATGACACATCTCGAAGCCGGCAACTATGACCTCGCGATTGAAAGGCTTGCCGGCCTGACACACAGCTACGAAACGTGGCGGTCAAGCATGTGCCCGTGGAGTGAGAACATGTACTATTACCTCGCGCGTGCCTATGACCTGGCTGGCATGACATCGGACGCCGTCAGCACCTATGAAACATTCCTGAGCCTCTGGAAAGATGCCGATCCGGGCATTCCCATTGTAATCGACGCACGGGAACGCCTGGCCCACCTGAAAACCACGCCCTGATTGCGCTCCGCACTGCCTACAGAATTCCCGTACCGTCAATGAAACATGATATCAATGAGCTGTTTTACAGAGTATTTTGCTGCTCAGTATCGTCCTCATCTCCGGCGATGGAATCCTGCTGGCGTTCTTCTTCCTCCATATATATGACATGTTCTATATTCTCTTGGTTGTTGGTGTTTTGAAACCCCTTATAAATCTGCCGCCCCACGAATTGGCTCCCACCAAAATATTTCTTATCGATGAAGAATCGCTTTATGACAACGGCACAACCAAGAAATACCACAGCAAGAATTACCGCGATCAAAAGCCAGGAGCTTGATTCTTCCATAAATATCTCTGACAGTTCCTGGTTTTCTCCAGGCCGAACTTTTGACGGCCACCTGTAGATCAACCTGCCATACACTAGATAGTATGACTCTCAAGAAATGGCAACTATTGATGGTTAGCCCAGACAACTCTCCGTCGTTCAATGGGCGGAGCTTGAATCAGGTCTCCTTCCGCTATGGCAAAAGAGGCAAATCCATGTCCGAAAGGGGAATCTGCAACAACCGGATTAGCCCGTAATCAGGCTAAAAGGCATATGACAGTGAGGTCGACAGCAGGTCGATATGGGAGTCGTCATATCCACTGTCATGCCATTCCCACTCGGTTGAATAAAGCAGATTATAAGAGATCCCTCGGGCAATTTGCAGGTCACCGATCAGAGAGATCCGCTCAAACGTAAAATCCGACTGAAACTCTGAATCCGTCCCATAATTCCGTCTGCCGGTAAACGATTCAACCGAGAGAAACAGACGCCCGACATGTAAATAATCCAATTCACCCTTAAGGCTGATCTCTTTGTACTCCTGGCTCCCCCCCATTACGGTCGAACCATCGGATAAAAAGCCGACCGCCGGCCCCAATCCAATTTGCGAGTTGCCGATGGTAAGGCCAAACACTGCCTCAGCCCTGAAGATGGAATAACTGAAATGGGTCAGATCCGCCGGGGCATGGCGGACCAGTTCAATATCGGCCTCCTGCCTCATGTAGGTCTTGTCCGAGGTCTCGAACTTATTCCTGAGTTGCAGATTTACCCGGAAATGATCGTCTTCCTCATTGGGCTGGTTGTAGTCCCTGTTCTCTGCCCTGAAATACAGATCAAATGATCCCCTGCGACCTATGTTCATGAAACTTGCGCTGAGACCGGGGTTCACATAGTCGAGTTGCGAACTGTCAGGCGCTGTCAGGGAATTCACGAACAGTTCGACGTCGACAAAGGTATAGTCCCTGATCGAATGACTCAAACCTATTGCGGCACCACCACGCTGATAACTGTAAATGTAATCCGAGGTCGAGTCGAAACTGACGAAATCTCCCCGCAGCTGCGCCCATCCCTTAGTCGATGTACTCAGCGGGGTGGTGAATCTGGTGCGCAGAGTCCCCAGAAGATAATTATCGCCGACCGATGCCGTGTTCCGGTACCGACGTTTCATCTCCAGTTCAGTTATCAGATCAAACCGCGAACCTTTCACAGGCAGCCTGAGATTGGTATTCATTCGGATTCGCTGGAACTCTTGTGACTGTTCGTACGACGGTCTCAATTCGACGCGACGGTCATCGAAGGGGAAATACTGGGCTGAGAAGGATGCCCGCAGATCATCCAGATAATTCTTCCGGAGCTGCCACTCAACAACGCTGCTATCGGCACCCGCCCCCGTGAGGGAATCTGCGAAGAATTCCTGAGATATCAGATCGTATCCCACATTTGCCGTCAAACGCAGTTCAGCCGCCCTCGCAATCGAGGGCGGCATCAGCAGTAGTAGGATTGTCGCAAGTGGTAGTGCTGGTCTCACGCAGGCATTCAGTCCGGGCCCAGGCTCACAAATCTGTTTGGAGGTAGAGCCGCAATTGTCGGATGGTCAGCCATGCAGCTCGCAGAGCGGCGTTGGCGGCATCCAGATCACCTGACTCGTAGGCTTGACTTGCCAGATCGAGTTGTTCACTGATTTGAGCCAGAAGCTCCTGACCTTCAGTGTCGTCCGGCTCGACTTTATCAACCAGCGCCTCATAGGCAGCCTGGACACGCTCGAGTCGGTCAAGAAACTCACCTTTGCCGCGACATTCTCCTGCGGCTCGATTGGCCATCTGGAATGCCTTCTGCAGCATTTCCCTGGCGCCCTTGATCTGACCTTTGGCGTCCAGTTCCCCTGCCTGATTCATTAGTCTGATGGACTGCTGGAGCATCTCGGCTGCCTTATCCGACCCGCAGCCGGCAACAATCTCGCGGGTGTTCACGATCAGATTGTCAACCTCCTCGAATCTGCGCTGGAACCGCTTTTGCTCATAGTCTCGACCCTGAAACGCCTCGGCAATCTTGCGCGCCGCCTTTTCAGCCTGATTACTTAGCTTCAGGGCAGGACGATATTGCCCCTCATTGTAGAATTGTCTGGCTCGCTGAAGACTCTCTTCGGCGGTTCTCCAGAGCGCCCTGAACTGATGCGGAATATCATCAGGGGCGTTTTCACGTACCCGCTCAAGGAGACCCGCGGCATGCTCAAGCCGTCTCTGCACCATCTCACCGTTCTCTTCGGCTGATCGCCCGGCCGCAATTGCTTGTTCGGCATACTGACGAGCTGCCTTGGTCTGTTCCATCGCCTGACCATACATATGGGCGGTGAAACTTTCCCAGGAGGCTTCACGGAGACGGGTCGCCTGCCCCATGGCTGCCTCCCCATTCGGCGTTGGTGAGGCATAAACAGCCTCGCGGGCTCGTTCGAGAATCTGATCAGTCCGTTCAAGTTCTGTCCGGGTTCGGTCACGTTCGCCGCCCTGAGCATAAGCTGCTGAGACACCTGCAATTACGACCGCAACCAGGATCAGACACATAAACGTTTTCTTAAGCATAAATTCTCCTTTCGTTTGCATGCTCTGGCTATTCCCGTTGCAGATGGTGTGCCAGATACGTTGGTTGAACGCAATCGCTTGAATCGTAACAGCTTGGTCGCATTGAAAACCTTTTGTCTAACTCTGGGTGTACCAAAAGGTACACGCCGAGTGCACCGAAACGCATCAAACATGTCAGAGCGGGAGATGGTGCGCCTTCATTCGACTGTAGAGGCGTCGGCGACTGATATTCAAAAGTCTGGCTGCCTTACTCTTATTGCCATCCGTCTTCTTCAGTGCTTCTATTATCATCTGTCTTTCGGTCTCATCCAACCCGTCGCCGGTGAGGCTTGCCGAATTGTCCGACACCAGCGGACGATTGTCAACCTCCAGAGAGAAATCGTCAACAGTCAATTCTTCGCCGGCTGCCAAGATAGTAGCTCGTTCAATGACATTCCTTAGCTCGCGAACATTGCCCGGCCAGTCGTACGACTTCAGCAGCCGAGTGATTTCGTCATCCAGGATTGCGTGCGGATATTTCTGCTGGTTCAGAAAATACTGGGTCAGCTCGAGAATATCGTCACGCCGATCCGTAAGCGCGGGCAGTTCGATGGGAAAGATGCTGAGTCGATAGTACAGGTCCTCCCTGAATCTTCCCGCTTCGATCTCTTGTTTCAAATCCCGGTTGGTAGCCGCTACAACCCGGACATCGATATCTACCAGGTCGCATCCCCCGACCCGCACGATTTTGCGCTCTTCCAGAACTCGCAGCAATTTGGATTGCATGCTGCCGGACATTTCTCCGATCTCATCCAGGAAGATCGTGCCGCCGCCGGCAAGTTCGAATCTTCCCAGCTTGCGGCCAGTGGCTCCGGTGAACGCCCCTTTCTCGTGGCCGAATAGTTCGGACTCCAGCAGTGTGTCGGTAATGGCCGCGCAATTGATGGCGATGAACGAATTCTCCCGGCGGGGCGACAGATCATGCACCATACGGGCCGCCAATTCCTTGCCGGTGCCTGACTTTCCCGTCAGAAGGACTGTTGACTCGGTTGATGCCACCCGGCCGATCATCTCGTTTACATTCTGAATCGCTTCGGATGAGCCGATCAGACGACCATACCGATCAGCGTCAATCTGATCCCGGTAGTGTTTGATCAGGTGACTGTCCTTTTGCCTGCGCAAGATCCGGTCCACCAGAAGTTCCAACTCGTCAAGTGAGAACGGTTTAATAAGGTAGTCAGCCGCTCCCTTTTTCATTGCTTCGACGGCAGTGTCAACCGAACCGTAGGCAGTCATCATGATAACATCGGTCCCCTCTTTGGCCAGACCCTTTTCGAGCAGAACCATGCCGGATACTTCCGGCATCGACAGATCGGTAATTATAATGTCAAAGGCGTGCTTTTCGATTAGAGCCAGGGCTTTGGTCGGATCGGTGCAGGTAACCACCGACTGGCCGGCATCCTCCAACTGACCACAGATCAGCGACGTCATTTTCGGCTCATCATCAACTACAAGAATATGCGCCATTCGTCAGTTCTCTATCTTGACGGGAAGTTCGATCGTTACGGTTGTTCCCTCGCTTTCGGTAGATTCGATTTTCAATCCTCCCTTCATTTCCTCGACAAGTTCCCGACAGATATAAAGCCCCAAACCCGACCCGCTTCGACGAGTTGTATAAAACGGCGATCCGATTCTGGCCAGCTCTTTTCTGGACATTCCCGGACCACGGTCAATCACGCTGAGCAGGACCGATGTACCGCGGTTTTCAGCTTTCAGCCCTATAGATATTGGTAGCCCGGCAGCCAGGCAGGCTTCGACGCTATTGATGAGAAGATTCAACAGTACTTGCCGCAGAGCGCGGGGGTAACCAATGAACGAGAATTTTGAATCTGATTTGCTACCGAGCCAGGCTATCTCTTGTTCGCGGTATTTTGCTGTCAGGTGCCCGCGCAGGTTACTGATAAACGTTGGGATCTCGATTCCCTCAGGCGCCTCGTGACTCAGGTATGATGTTCGGTTTGCTCCTGCCCGCGCAAAATCGAGGTAGCCGGTGACGATTCTATTGAGTCGATCGACTTCTTCGATAATGAACTGACTCTCGCCGGCGTCCGTCCGTCTCTTAAGTCTTTCGCCCGTGGCTCGGATGATCATCAGCGGGTTCTTTATCTCGTGGGAAACGACCGCCACCATCCGACCAAGGAAGGCATGGGTCTCGGTGAGAAAGAGACGTTGTTCGACAAGGCCAAGTCTCCGCTGATAGAAGATGAAGATCAGACCGAGAAGTAACCCGATGACTAGTGAGAGTCCGGCGGAAGCATGGAGGTTCTGCCTCAGATCGCGCAGAACGGAAGAATAATCGGCGCTCGCTTCCACGCCGAGAATAGCGGCGGTGAAGAAGCTCGTATCCCTGAGTGGGATGAACGCGGTTTTGAGGTAGATGTCACCGGTCTTATAAGCAGGTGTCACCAGAGGATCGGAACTCTCGCCGAAAGTGAGAGAATCTATATAGACGCGATTGAGCTCCCGCAGCATGTACAGCGAATCGTCATCCAGGGAGGTTGTCGCCAGATAACGATACGACGGGGTGAGTATGAATAACTCGGACAATGAATCGACCGAGCGGATCTGTTCGAGGGTCTTGACAACCGCATAATAGGAATCCAGATCATCATCAATTAAACCACTTATCTGAACCGGAGTCACCTGTGTGCGAGTGGCCCGAGCGATAGTGGCAAGCCGCTCTGACAATTGCTCGTCTAGTAAGCGTCGGGTGTTGCCGTAAAACACCCACCAGGACAGATTAACGAGAATTGTCAACACCACGACGAACAGGCCGACAACCAGCAATTTCTTGGAGATCAAACGCATGTCTGAAATTGGAACCCCCTGCCGGAGGAGTCAACTAAAAGCAGATTTTCAACCGCGATCACCGGTCTGACTGCGTTCATCGTGGGTAGTCGCGTGATGTTCGCGGTTGGCAGACGGTCAGAGAACCGCTAAAGTCAGAGCTCATTAACGTACCAAGGGTGATCGTTTTCCCCGCGTGGATGCACCTGCCTGCAGTCCTTCGTTGGCTGACTGAGCCCCTACTCTGTTTACAGAGACCCCTTGAAACCGGTAAAGACCCACGTTACCTACATACCGATGTTAAGACTTGCCGATAGAGGCGTGATCGAACCGTCGAATGATGTGCCATAAACACAAGCGAATAGCCGTAAGACGAGCAAAAACCGGGCTATAAATTCAACTCAGTACTCTCGGCCCGCAACATCTCACCCATGATCTGCTGCAGCACTTCCCGCGAAGGTGCTGATATTTGGTCAATCTTGAATCCAGCTTCGTACCAATCCATCCGAGTAATGTGGCGGCACCACTTCACGGACGCCTGCAATGGAATCTCCTTGACATTCCCGACACACCTTGGAAGACTCAACTGACAATCGTAGGATGATTCTGTCAACTCTTCGTTGGTAATGATCTTGAATCCTTCAAGGCTCAAGTCAGCCAATCTTCCCAATATTTGGCCTGACCTGTTATCGGTTACGATATAATAGTCACTGGTGCGACGGCGAATACCTCTCCGCGGGGTGGTAGGCTGCTTAGGCATGATCTGGTATCCTTTCGATACATCGAGATTCGGTAATAATATCGGCAGATGGCAGCTAACCTCAATACAACGCAACGCAGGCCGGGAGAATCACTGAATCAACCTGGTAGAGACACGAGGCTCTACCCGCGTAATTGAGCGACACACAACGTCACCCCCCCCTTAGACCCCATAATCCATTGCGGTATGTAGCGTTACGAGACACAATGCCGTTACGTCTGGATCGAGGTGGTTGGTAGCAGTTCACGGTTAGAAGTCTGCCGGTCAGATTCTCTTGAAGACATTTCTCCCCTGTTACCACAGCCAAGGCGGTTTGATATTAGCCTTGTGGAGCAGCACCGATACCCACCACGGACCCAAACACGTGGCCAGCAATACCTGCTTGATGATACCGTTATGTAGCGTGAGAGGTCCAGTCTGACCCTCTGGCCACACGGGTTCCTTGATGCGCGGCGCACTCGAATCGCTTGTGCCACCGTTGGTTACCCAACCATCTACGCCCAACATCAGAAAAACCTGAAGCTTTCCGACAATAATGGGTATATAATATAAAGAATGTTATTGACCGACCGGTCGGTATTGAGTAATTTAAGAACATGGCACCCAGAATAGTCGACAAAAGAGCCAAGCGAAGGCTGATCCAGAAAGCCGCACTCAAAGTCTTCGCCCGAACCGGTCTCTCCGGGTTCAAAATGATCGATGTAGCCTTGGCGGCCGGGGTCGGCAAAGGGACGCTGTACGAGTACTTCCCCTCCAAAGATGATTTGGTGGTTGGCTGTTTCGAGGAGTTCATGATTGAGTTCGGCGAACATGCCGCCGCGGCTGTTGGCGCTCTGACCGACCCGACTGAGCAGATTCGCAGATTGATCGGTGCGTCGTTTGAGTTCTGCCTGGCCGACCGTGCCCTGATCGATACCCTCTTTGATTTCTACGCCGCCGGTATCCCCCGCCGCGATGGACATTCGCTTCTGTCTCAACTGGCGCCGATGTACCGCCGGATGATCGCCCAAGTTGCCGGCATTGTCGACGCCGGCATCGCCAGGAAACAATTTCGCGTAACCGACAGTCGCGCCGCCGCGTCGATGATTCTGGCTGTGGTTGACGGCGTCATGTTCCAGATCGCCTTGCAGACCGTCAAAGCCGACGCCGGGTTACAGGCGGAACAGATCAGCGACATGGTATTGAACGGACTGGTTATTGCCAATAACGAGACTACTTGACCGAGTGGAGACAGTCATGTTACGGATAAGACGAGAGTTTTTGCTCTCGATCCTCATAGTCCTTGTCACGGGCGGCACTGCGAGCAGCCACGATACTGCCGATATCGATGTCAACGAATTGATCCTCCAGATCGACCGTCTCTACCGCGCCGAAACCAGCTACAGCGAAATCGAGATGGAGATTGTCACCCCTCACTGGCAGCGAACCCTTTCGATGCTTGGCTGGAGTGAGGGGATGGATAAGACGTTCCTGCGGTTGACATCGCCCCGGCGCGAGAAAGGGATGTCGACGCTTCGGATCGACAACGAGATGTGGAACTTCCTGCCCAAGACCAACAAAGTGATGAAGATTCCGCCGTCGATGATGATGGGTTCCTGGATGGGATCTGA
>CP070824.1:2944266-2953633 GCA_020344395.1 Candidatus Zixiibacteriota bacterium
GTGCAGGGCGTGGGGCTGGGTACGATCACGGATTGTCTGACGGCCATCAAATACCATGTCTATGACAAGCAGACATTCAACTTTGCTGAGTTGTCAGCAGCGATGGCCGCGGATTTTGAGGGACATGATTCACTACGCCAGACTCTTCTGGAGGATACGCCCAAGTATGGCAATGACGATGATTACGCCGACACGATTGCGCGGATGGTTTTTGAGGCCTACTTTGACGCAGTAGATGGAAGGCCGAACACCAAGGGTGGGCATTTCCGGGTGAACATGCTGCCCACGACGTGTCATATATATTTCGGGAGCGTGACGGGAGCTCTGCCGGACGGTCGGAAACAAGGCGAGCCGCTTTCGGAGGGCATCTCCCCGGTGCAGGGGGCCGATCGCAAGGGACCGACAGCGGTTCTGAAATCAGCCGCCAAATTCGACCATATCAAGACAGGCGGAACGCTGCTGAACCAAAAATTCACGCCGCAGTTGCTGGCTGATGATGATGGAATCGAGAAAGCCATGCACCTGGTGAGGACGTACTTTCGGATGGACGGTCATCATATACAATTCAATGTTGTTACGGCGGAGACCCTCAAGAAGGCACAGCAGGAGCCTGAAAAACATCGCGACCTGATTGTCCGTGTGGCCGGTTACAGCGACTACTTCGTTGATCTTGGCGTGGAGCTTCAGAACGAAATTATAAAACGAACGGAGCAAGGTGCGTACTGAAACGCCTACCTGCCTGCAGCTTCCGTTGATATATGAACCACTTGATTCAAGGATGAACCATGAGACAGTATACTGGTAGTCTGATTCTGCCGGCCGTCCTGGCCGTACTGATCGTCGCCGGCTTCACAGGAAAGGTGGTCGGTACTGAGTTTGTCAGCCACGAACTGCATATTAAGATCGACGTCCCCTCCCATCGAGCGAATATAACCGATCAGGGGTTACTTAATGTGGCCGAGGGCCAGAACATCTTCCTGCTCAATCATGGTGCACAGATCACACATTTTGAGCTTGACGGGGCTGCAATCGCCTTTGTGCCCACGCCGGTTGACGACACGGCCGGGCTTTCTTTGGAGCAGATGAAACTGCTGTCCGAAATCGATGAAAATGCTCCGGCGCAGCTGGTCCTTTTTCAGTTCGATCGCCAGGGCCAGTTTCCGTTTGTATTGAAATACACGGCTGAGTTCTTCGAGGATGTCACCAACACCCGGTTCTCTCGGGAACATGTGGGGGGAGAGATCAACGGGACAATTCTGGACCAGGGCGCGTATCTGAGTTCCGGGTCGTATTTCTATCCTGCGGGAGACGAATCTCTTCTGACATTTGCGGTAACGGTTGATATACCGCAGGAATGGGAATCAATCAGCGACGGCAACAGGTCGTCGTCTGAGATCAGAGAGGGGCGAAAGGTCCAGCGTTTCGAGAATCCTTACCAGACGGATGGCATTACGGTGATGGCGGCTCCGTATGTTACAAAGTCCGCGTGGATGGACAGCGTTGAGGTCTCATGCTACTTCTTCGAGGCTGATACGGGGTTGATCGACCGTTATCTGAACGCCACCGTGGATTATGTCCGCATGTATTCGGAGCTGATTGGACCTTATCCATATGAGCGGTTTACTGTGGCGGAGAATTTCTTCCCCACCGGGTACGGTATGCCTGCGTGGACATTACTGGGTCAGCAGGTGATCAGGTTGCCGTTCATTATCGGAACTTCTCTGGGACACGAGGTGCTTCATAACTGGTGGGGCAACTCCGTTTACGTGGACTATGAAGCGGGCAACTGGTGTGAAGGGCTGACCGTTTATGGGGCTGACTATCGTTACAAACTGAACTCTTCACCGGCCGAGACCAGAGATTACCGAAAAGACATACTGAAGCAGTATGTCAGTTATATCAATGAGGGTAATGACTTTCCCGTCCGGGAGTTCAAATCACGGACCAGTCCGGGAACGAGAACCATCGGGTACAGCAAGGTGATGATGATCTTTCATATGATCCACGAGGTCATCGGTGAGGGGCCCTTTTTCCAGGCGTGGAGAAATATCTACGAGACACATCGCGGCGAAAAAGTCACCTGGGAACAGTGGATCGAGGCTTTTGAGGCAGCCTCGGGACGGCAGCTTGACTATATCCTGAATGAGTGGGTAGACCGCTCAGGCGCTCCCAGCCTTGCTGTAAGACTTGATGGCGCGGCTGACAACGACCGGGGGAGACTGGTCGATTTTACGTTGAGCCAGACAGGTGGTCAGGAGTATCGGCTCAATATTCCGGTTCGATTTTCCGGCATCAAGGGCAGGCTGGACACCGTGGTCGTGCTGGCATCCGCCGAGGCGACCTTCTCAATTCAGGTGCCTTCTGGATATTGGACCCTCGCGGTAGATCCAGACTATCACCTGTTCCGCAGGTTGTATCCGGAGGAAGTCGAGCCGGTGGTATCGGCTATCCTCGGCAATCCGGCCAAGAAATTTGTTTCATTTGATTCTCAGGCTGAGGCTGTAGAGATGTTTACCGCCTTCTGTGGTAACTTCATGGAAGGGGAAGTCGAGTTGGCGGACCCTGGTGTGATGGAGGAGGGGGAGGGGTTCTATCCCATTGTCCTGAATCCCCGGGACATGCCCGAGTATCTTGCCGGTCTGGTGAGGGTGAACGACGATTCAGTTACAATCGGTGGGGCAGCTTATTCCAGGGAAGGGCACACCTTTGTGTTGACCGGCCAGGATTGGAATGGTGTAGAGAAGTATATTGTACTGCTGACGGGGGACTACGCGTCTCTACCGCGATTAGGTCAGCTGGTTCCCCACTACGGGAAATACTCGTACCTGGTCTTTGCCGGACCCCGTAATGTGGGCAAAGGTCAGTGGGAGGTAACGGATTCCCCGCTCCGTATATCGTTCTGAAATGCCTGCCGGATCCCGAGCCTGATGTTGGAAGACAGTCAGTTGCTTTTGGTCCCGGACTTCTTCTGGATCCTCGCCCAGGCATCCCGGAGCGTGACAGTACGGTCAAAAACCAGGGTGGTCTCGGTCGAGTCTACCGAATCGATGCAGAAGTATCCGAGACGCTCGAACTGATAGCGGACCCTTGGTTTGGCCGCGGCCAGACTGGGTTCGAGCCGACAGCCGGTCAGGACCGTTAACGAGTTGGGATTGAGGCAGGCCGTGAAATCGTCCCGGGCCAGCGGATTCTCCTCGGTGAACAGTTGATCGTACAAACGTACTTCTGCCTCCACAGCGTGCTCTGCGGATACCCAGTGCATGGTTGCTTTCACCTTGCGTCCGTCGGGGGCCGAGCCTCCGCGGGTGGCCGGGTCGTATGTGCACCGGAGCTCTGTTATCTCGCCGGATTCGGGATCCTTGATGACATCGACACACGTAATAAAGTACGCATACCGCAGCCTTACCTCTCGCCCCGGGGCCAGGCGGAAGAACTTCTTTGGGGGATCCTCGAGGAAATCATCTCTTTCGATGAACAGCTCCCTTGAGAATGGAACCTCCCTGGTTCCGGCCGACGGATCCTCAGGGTTGTTGACTGCCTCCACCATCTCGACTTTGTCTTCCGGATAGTTTTCGATGATGACCTTGAGCGGGCGTAGCACAGCCATCACTCTGGGCGCATGCTTATTAAGGTCCTCGCGAAGGGTATGTTCGAGCAGAGCTACATCGACTATGCTTTCTCTCTTTGCAACACCGATACGGCTACAGAATTCGCGGATGGACTTCGGTGTGTAGCCGCGCCGTCTGAGGCCCTGCAACGTAGGCATGCGAGGGTCATCCCAGCCATTGACATGGCCTTCCTCAACCAGGCGCCGGAGCAGCCGCTTGCTCATGATGGTGTAGCTCATATTGAGTCGGGCGAACTCTATTTGCTGTGGGTGGCAGGGGACATCCAGTTCGTCGAGAAACCAGTCGTAGAGCGGGCGGTGATCCTCGAAATCAAGATCGCACAGGGAATGTGTTATCCCTTCCAGGCTGTCCGACAGGCAGTGCGTAAAGTCATACATTGGGTAGATACACCATTTGTCACCGGTGCGGTGATGGGTGGCGCGTAGAATGCGATATATCACCGGGTCACGCATATTCAGGTTCCCTGAGGCCATATCTATCTTTGCCCGAAGGGTACGGGAGCCGTCCTCAAACTCGCCGGCACGCATGCGTTCGAAGAGATCCAGATTCTCGGATACCGAGCGGTCACGATAGGGACTATCGCGGCCTGGCTCGGTCAGTGTCCCCCGGTACTCTCTGATTTCGTCGGCGGTCAGGTCACAAACGTATGCTTTGCCGTCTCGGATCAGCTGGACCGCGAAATCATGGAGTTTTTGAAAGTAGTCGGATGCCCAATAGAGCCGGTCGCCCCAATCGAATCCCAGCCAGTGAACATCATCCATAATCGACTCGGCGTACCTGACATCTTCCTTGACCGGATTGGTGTCATCGAAGCGAAGATTGCAGAGTCCGCCGAATTCCTCGGCCGTCCCGAAGTCCAGGCAGATCGCCTTGGCGTGACCGATGTGAAGGTATCCGTTCGGCTCCGGTGGAAATCGAGTGTGTACGCGCCCGTTGTTCTTTCCGGCGGCGACATCTTCGGTTATCCGGCTGCGGATAAAATCGAGGCTATCGCCGGGTGCGGGCGACTTTTTTCCAGCCGGTTTGTTGTCTGAATCGGCACTCATGACGGTGACAACCTTACGTGCAACGGGACCTCAGTATATTCTCTGCTCAGCCTGTTTTTCAGGGTGGCATTATAGCCTTATCGGTCGAGCCAGTCAACTTAGTGAATTGGTCTCTTGACGATCAGTTTTCATCCTGTGTCTGATCGGCACTCCCCGGCTGGAACCATATATAAAAGAGGGACAGCGTTCACGGTGGAACGCCATCCCTGGCCTACGTCGGGGCAAAAACTGATGCTGTCCTGCTATTCCCTGAGCTCCGCCCTTCCACTAGCCGTTTCGATCGAAATCTGCGGGCTGTCGGAGCCTCTGGTGAAGGATTTGGCCACATATCTCTGGCCCCAGCGGCGGAAGCGTTCTTCGTCGTCGAAGTCGATCGGAGAGATAATGTGGCCGTCCCGGTACTTGGCCACAAACTCAAAATAGCCTTCGATCGGGTGGCCGTTATAGTCGAGCACCACATCACCTGAGGCGGTGCTGACGGAGACGTCATCTTTGGGACCTGCGCCCAGTCTGACATCCACATCTCCCGAGGCACTGCTGAACGAACTGTGCTGCAATATAGTGATGCCGTCGATTTCAACATCTCCCGAGGCTGTTGACAGTCTGAAGCTTCCTTCACAGCCGTCGGCGATTACATCGCCAGAGGCTGTCGACAGGTCAAAGTCGCCATTGCTGTCTTCAACTTCAACGTCACCAGAGGCAGTCGATATATCGAATTCCCCCTCGCAGTTAATCAGGACGATATCGCCGGAAGCGGTGGAGCCGTTAATATAGCCTTTGTATTCCTCAGCCGTTACGTCGCCCGATGCCGTGTTGAACTTGATTTCAGTTCCCTCAGGTACGGTCAGCGACCAGAGTGAGCTTCCACGGTTGGACCCGCGCATATCCTCGCTTAATCGCAAAGTCCTGCCACGTTCACGGAATTCCGGTCTGAAGCTGCCGGAGGGCTCGTAGTCATATATCAGACGGACTTCGATCTCCTCGGCCGTTCCCATGATAACCTCAAGATCGCCGCTGACAGCCTCCAGCCTGACCACTTCTTTAGGTTCAAAGGTCTTGACGATCTCTTTCTTTCGTCCCGCGAAGGTGTTTGAGGCAAGGAAAAACAAGCCCAGCAGCGCCAGAGCGACTGTTCTTAGATGGAATCTCATACTCTCCTCCCGCATAGTTTCTCTACAGTTTCCGCATCATTTTCGAATAACTCGTACGGCGATGGTCGAATTCACCATCCAGCTATCTCAGACTACGAGAAACCATGCGGGAAGTTGCACTCTCGTGGCCTACCTGAGCGGCGCTGGTAATGGCATGGCCAATCAGTAGATAAACGACGTAATTCCAACACCGACTTTGACTGTGGTCCCGCTGGCGGAATCGCCGCGATAGGTCCGCTTGTCGCTGGAAAAGCGGGCGCCGAAGTTCACTCCTACCGAATTCGAGGCCATAAAGACAGCTCCCGCCGCGGCTCCAAACTCAGTGATTGTGATGTTGTCTCCCAAGCCGCTGTAGTCGATGGATCCAACATGAAAAAAGGCGGCCACGTATGGCAAGACTGTACCTTTTGCCTCAAAATCGGAGCCTTGAGGTCTAAGATAAAAGCTGATCCTCGGTCCGATGGTTATCCACGTGTCAGTATCCCCACACTCCGTTACTGACAGCAAGTCGGCTTCAATCCCCATCATGAAGCCCGGGCTGACGAAAGCTCCAAAGTTCGGGGTAAAGCTGACAACCGTGGTGGCGTCACCACCACATTCGTATAGATCGCCGCTCAGCGACTGAAAAGACATCTCCCCTCCCAGTACCCAAGCACCCTTGTCAATCGGGCTGTTCGCGGCAACGGCTCCGGTTGCCAAAGTAAGCACCAGGGTTGTCGCAAGTGTCATTTTCTTCATCTTGTACTCCTTATTGAACATGGTAAGAAATCGCGAGTCTGTTGATCTGATCTGACGGTTCAACGCCATATGTCCAACAATCAGATAATTCTCCCGTAGTATTCAACCTCGAAGTCGGCCCCATTATACGATTGGCTTTGATCTAAGGCAACTTTTTTCCACGCAAATTCCGACAATGTGGATTCACGAAATGATGTTTCAGTGGAGTATCAGGCAAGATAGAAGTCAGGGCGGCCCTGATATGCCGATCAGGAACAGGCTACGGGTGACCCAGGTGCCGGAGTATTTCCAGCGAGATCTCTTCGATGGCGCGGCGGGTGACGTCGATGGTGCACCACTGGCGTGTTTTGTAGAGATCGCGACAATACCTGAACTCCCGGCCCACTTCTCGAATATCGTAGTATTCCTGCAACTGAGCCTGCATGTCCGGGGACTGGGTCAGGTATCCGGAGCGTTCTTCGCGGACGTGGGCCAGTGTCTCCGGCTGCATGAGAAGGCCGACGATCCGCTCCGGCATAATCGGCTCGAGCCGTCTGAGCAGGTTCACCGTCAGGGCGGCATCCTTTACGACCGGGATGTTGGCGACTTTCAGGCCATGGTTGCAGGCCAGGTACATGCTGATAGGAGTCTTGCATGTTCGAGAGAGGCCCAGCAGAATCGCGTCGGCCTCCTCGATTCTGGTCCCGCGGCCGTCGTCGTGCTCCACCGTGTAGCCGATGGCATCGACCTTCTTATAATAGCGGTCATCTACAATCTGAAGAATACCCGGCCGGTAGCCCGGGTGTACTCCGAGGAACTTGGACATGGTCTCCAGCATCGGGCTGAGTACATTCAGGTGAAGGACGTTCCGCTCAGCCAGGCCGGACGAAAAATACTCGTCGAGCTTCTTGGAGATAATTGAATAAACTACCAGGTACTCGCGGTCTACCTGCTGGAGGATGTTGTCCAACTCCGTTCTTGTGCGAATCTGCTGGTGAATGCGTTCAAGAGTGAAGGTCGGTTCAGTCTGTTCGTACTGGACGAGTACCGCGTCCATCAGGCGCCGTGCCGTGCCGCCGGTGCCGTCCGAGACGATTATGATTTTCTTAATCTCTCTGTCCATATTACTGCTCCTGCTGCAGTCAAACTAACCGGTTGACTTGACGGATTCAACAAGTATTGCCATCTTGCCATCCGGTTGCGATCATGTTGGCCTGGCGGGTTCGAGGATGGACCCACCTATGGGACTACAATGGAAGATCTTGAACGACTCAGACTTGAACTTGAGAAGAAACTTGGACTGAGCATCCGCCCGCGTCGGATCAGGGCAATCCGGGTGAACTCCGCGTATCGCTGGCAACCGGAGCTGTCTATCGAGGTCGGTGCGAAGGTCCCCCTTCTGGAAAAAGATGCCCCGCCGAAGGAGATCACGGCCATTTTTGAATCATCCGTTTTCCTGGTCTGTACGACCGATCGTGACAGTCCGTATATCTTTACTCGTGACGATGTCAGACAGGTGGCGGAGGGGTGATAATCACCGGCGCGTCAGTAAAGTGACTGGGGAGCAAGGTTTGAAATGCGGATGGAACTCGCTACAAGGCGTGAGGCACGCGAGCTGATCTGATTTGGATCAAGGACATTCTTCAGTCTGGCAGCGGATTCTGTCGCCATGGTCAGCAATTCGCCGGGCGTCCACCTGATGCCGGTTAAGCACCAGAGACGCTACCTCAACGGCAGCCTCTCGCTCCGCGGGCACGACATCGTCGGCTCCAGCGGCCAAAATCGGTTCAATATCAAGCAGGTAATGAGTACGTACCATGATATGTAAACCTGGAGCAAGTCTCCTCGCGACCCGGACAGCTTGCTCTGCTGCGCCCGGGTCGTTGACGAGAAGTACCAGTTCTCCCGCATAGTCCGCCCCCAATCTCATCAGAACATCCTGACTGGTGACGTCACCGAAAAAGGCCTTAACACCTTCCTCCGATGCTCTTCTTACGTTCTCCACGTTTATATCCACAACGACGTGCGGGATCTCATGATCCTTGAGAGCTCCGGAGAGTTCCCGGCCGGCGAAACCGTAACCGCCTATAATTACATGATCTTGCATCTTACAGACTGAACTGGTCGCATCCTCGGCCATCTCCACTTCGAGCATTTGTCTGAGGCGAGGCAGCTTACCCAGCCCGGCGGCAAGACGGGGGCCAAATGACATTGCGAAAGGTGTAACGAACATGGAAAGAATGGCTGCCGATATCAGGCTGTTCTCCAGAGATATGTCTATGAGACCGCTCCCCTGAACGGAAAAGAGGAGGACGAATGAAAACTCGCCCACCTGTGCCAGCGCAACCGCTGTCATCATGCAAACCCTCAGTGGCATGCGAAGGGTCTTGGCGGCCACAAAGACAATAGCGGATTTTCCGACTAGGATAGCGACCAGAACAGCCAGCACCAGAAACATGTTCTCCATGATAATCGACGGTACCAGCAACATTCCGATCGAAACAAAGAATATACTCGCGAACACTTCGCGGAACGATATCAGGTCGGCCAGGGCCTGATGTCTGTACTCACTTCCGGCAACCACCAATCCTGCCAGAAAGGCGCCTATAGCAAGGGAAGCGCCTGAACTGGTAATGAGCCATGCGGTGCCAATGCATATTAGAAAGACAGAGAGTATAAACAGTTGTCGTTGTCTGGTTCTGGCGATGAAGTTGAGTATTCGAGGTACTATCAGCAGGGCGGCGAGCAGTACGGCGGCGATGATGGCAACTGACCGTCCAATGGTGATCAGGAAGACATCGGCCTGGACACCGGTCCCGACCAG
>CP070824.1:2953733-2972361 GCA_020344395.1 Candidatus Zixiibacteriota bacterium
GGTGCAGGAAATGTCTAAGGCTCTGGATGATGCTCGCGACGACCCCGCTATCGGAGTGGTGATTCTTACCGGCGAGGGTGAGAAAGCCTTCTGCTCGGGCGGCGACCAGTCGATTCGAGGTGAAGCCGGGTATGTCGACGAAGAAGGCGTTCAGCGTCTAAACGTGCTTGACTTTCAGCGCCAGATACGAACCTGCCCAAAGCCCATTATAGCCATGGTGGCCGGATACGCCATCGGTGGCGGGCATGTACTGCACCTGATGTGTGATCTTACCATTGCCGCCGACAACGCCGTGTTTGGCCAGACCGGACCCAAGGTGGGCTCCTTCGACGGCGGCTATGGAGCAAGTTACATGGCCCGCATAGTCGGGCAAAAGAAGGCACGCGAAATATGGTACCTGTGCCGTCAATACAGCGCTCAGGAGGCGCTGGAAATGGGTCTCGTCAACAAGGTCGTACCGCTCGCCAGGCTGGAAGAAGAGACCGTCGCCTGGTGCCGCGAGATACTGGCAAACTCTCCGATAGCTATCAGGTGCCTGAAAGCCGCCCTCAATGCAGACTGTGACGGCCAGGCGGGCCTTCAGGAACTGGCCGGCAACACTACCATGTTGTTTTACATGACTGAGGAGGGCCAGGAGGGTCGCAACGCTTATAATGAAAAGCGAAAGCCGGACTTCTCGAAATTCCCGCGCCGCCCCTGAACATTCGGCCACCCCATGTCGCGATCGCGATTGAAAATCTGGATCATGGCCAGCCGGCCCAAGACCTTGTGGGCGGCTGTTTCACCTGTGCTGATCGGAAGTGTCATGGCTGTTCGTGCAGATGGATTTCATCTGGCGGCGGCCTTCGCGGCTCTAATCGGGGCCATGATGATCCAGATCGGGACCAACTTTGCCAACGACTATTTCGATTACCGGAAAGGAACCGACCGCTCCGATCGACTGGGCCCGACCCGAGTAACGCAGGCCGGACTGGTGGCACCCGAGACTATGAAAAGGGCTGTTGCTGTGGCCTTTACGCTGGCGGCCGTAGCCGGGTTGTATCTTATCTGGCGCGGAGGGTGGCCCATCCTGATCATCGGCGTGCTGTCCATACTTTTCGGTATTCTCTATACGGCGGGGCCATATCCGCTGGGCTACCATGGTCTGGGTGAGCTATTCGTGCTGGTGTTTTTCGGCCCTGTCGCGGTGGGTGGGACCTACTATGTTCAAGTCGGGCAGATCGGTCTTCCGATTCTTGTCGCCGGCCTTTCTCCAGGTCTCTTTTCGGTCGCGATCCTCACGGTCAACAACCTTCGAGATATCGAAACAGACAGATCGTCCGGTAAGAGGACACTCGCTGTTGTATTTGGCCGAACATTCGCCCGGCTGGAGTATGTAGCAGTCATTGTGACGGCGTGCGCAATTCCGGCCCTGCTGACGTGGCGGGGTTATGGGTCAGTCTGGCTGCTTTTATCACTGATTGTAATTCCGGTGGCTGTTCCTGCTGTCAGAACCGTACTGTCAAATACAGACGGCGAAGCACTGAATGACGTTCTGGCCTCAACCGGCAGATTGCTCCTGCTCTTTTCTATATTGTTTTGCGCAGGGTGGATGCTGTGAAGATTAAAGATATTCGACTGTTCAGATATAATCTGCCGCTTGCTCGACCGCTGGTAGCAGGCCGACATTCTATCTCAAACCGACAGGGCCTGATCCTTAAATGTGTGAGGAACGACGGTAATAAGGGTACGGGAGAGATTGCGCCCCTGCCCGGTCTCAGCAACGAATCACTGGAAGAGGCGCTTGAACAGGTCCGTACTCTAATCCCCTCGATACCGGGACATGATTTGCCCGAAACTCGCTTAGGTATCGGTGGCCTTCTTGATGACCTAATGACTGACACGGATACCTGCCCTTCTGTGCGCTTTGGTCTTGAGACAGTTCTACTCAATCTGGCCGCTGCCGCCACCAAAATGTCGTTAACACAGCTACTCGGAGGAAAGCCGACACCCTCGTTGCCAATAAATGCCCTGCTTACCGGCTCTCCCAAACAGTTGGTCAAGGAAGCAGAGAGCGCTTACAGAAATGGATACCGTGTCCTGAAGATTAAGATCGGGCGGGCGTCAATGGATGAGAACCTCGCATCGGTCACGCAAGTTAGAGATGTGTGCGGTTCCGGCACCACCCTCAGGCTCGATGCCAACCGGGCTTTCGCCCTCGAGCAGGCCGTCTCGTTTGCCGACAGGCTGGGCGGCAGGAATATCGAGTATATCGAAGAACCCTGCCCATCACTTGACGAAAACCTGATCTTTGCTGAAAAATCTGACATTCCGGTCGCACTTGACGAGTCAATTGTCGAAGCCCCGGAGAAGGTGGCCGAGAACATCAATCGAGTCGGCGCACTTATTCTCAAACCGACCCTGCTTGGCGGCGTCGAGCGAACCCTGGCGTTGGCCAGACAAGCAAGGGAAGCACGCGTGACCACAGTGACAAGCTCATCATTTGAATCATCAATCGGCATAATGAGCCTGGCCCAACTGGCTATCGCGATAAATCCAGACACCCCGGCCGGCCTCGACACCCTGCGCTGGTTCGACCGCGACGTAACAACCACCCCCCTCAATGTCACAGGTGGTCGCCTGACCCTCCCCGACCAAAACGATCTGCCGCTTGATTACTCGGCCCTCGAAGAGGTGCCGCTTGATTGAGTTCAGGCAATGGCTCGCGAGAGCCGCCCGGGAGTATGCTGACTATCCGGCATTCATCAGCAGCAACGCTGTAACCTACAGAGAACTGTTCGGTGTTGTAACGTCTGTCTCTGAGAAACTCAGAGGAGAGGGTGTCGACTCTTCACACAGAGTAGCCTTAATCGGCGGAAACTCGCTCGAGTATATTCTGGCCTTTTATGGTTTGCTCTACACCGGCGCCATCGCCTGCCTGCTATCGGTCAGGCTTCCCCGGACGGCAGTACTAAAGCATCTGGAGGTTATCAATTGCCGGCATGCCATTCTCGACCAGAATTCTATTGAGTTCACACTGCCCGGTCACATCAAGGTTACCGACTTGAACGAGTTGGCCGCCTGCCCGAAACCCGTTGCGCCAACCGCGAGCAGCGAATTGCCACCCGCCGCGACCGGCGGTGGCACAATATTCTTCACCTCAGGCAGTTCCGGCCAGCCTAAAGCTGTGTTACACTCCCTCAGCAATCATTACTACAGCGCACTCGGCTCCTATGTAAACATGCCTTTTTTGACAGGGGATCGCTGGCTGCTGTCGCTTCCGTTGCACCATGTCGGAGGTTGCGCCATTCTGTTTCGTGCTCTGACGGGCGGCGGCGCCGTGGTTATCCCGGATCCTGCCGCAGACATTGAATCATCCCTCTCCGGTCATCGCATTACCCATCTCTCACTGGTGCCTGTGCAATTGAAACGCCTGATGTCCTCGGATCGGACCGGACTCGATGTTTCCGCACTCAAAGCCGTTCTTGTGGGCGGCGCCCCTATCTCAACAACGCTCGTTGAAAGGGCCCTCAAGGCAGGCTATCCCGTGCATACGACTTACGGTCTGACCGAGATGGCCTCTCAGGTAACCACCACTTCAGCCGGTGACCTACCGAACAAAAAAGGTACTGCGGGAAAACTACTGGAGCACAGAAAATTAAAAATATCAAACAGCGGAGAAATCCTCGTAAAGGGCGATACCTTGTTTGCGGGTTACATCCAGGGGGACAGCCTGATCAAGCCGTTTGATAACGAGGGCTGGTTCGCGACTTCCGATCTCGGGCATCTCGACCCCGTCGGCTACCTGACCGTGAATGGACGCAATGACAACATGTTCATCTCCGGTGGTGAGAATATACATGCTGAGGAAATCGAAGCCGAAATTAACTCGCTGGAGAATGTACTCGAGGCCACAGTGGTCGCGGTCCCTGACGAAATGTACGGCCAGCGCCCGGTTGCTTTTGTCAGGATGGCAGGGAACCACGCACTGCCGGAGGCCGAGGCTTTCCGAGTCGGCTTGAGTCGACGGCTGGTCGGTTTCAAAATCCCTGAGTGGTACTTCCCAATGCCCGCTGTGGCGGAAACGGGAAGCATAAAACCAGATCGAAGAGTCCTGGAAAAGCTGGCCACTCGGCTGATACGCGAGAGCAGCTAGGCAATTGCTTCAAGAGCGCGGCGCAGTTTGTCCGGCACAGGTATCTTTTCTCCCGACTGCCGGTTAATGCACACATGCACAGTTTTGACAGTACCCACCACACGATCATCGTTATCCACCAGCCTGTATGAGAGAGTAAACGAGGAGTCCCCGATCTGCTCTGCCACCATGCGCACCGACAAATAATCACCAACCTCGAGAGCAGCTACGTAGTCGGCCTCGGCATGAACGATTGGGATAAGCATGGTTTTATCTTTGAAAATCGAGGCAAAGCTGTTGCCGGAACCTTCCATAAATGTCTCGTAGGCGTCGTGGGCTATCTTGAACTGATGAGCAAAGAAGAGAATTCCGGCCGCATCAGTGTCGTGCAGTCTGACTAACGTCCTGTGAGAAAACATACATCCTCCTGACCGGTATGAAGTACACTTACCATTTGCATGTTCAAATCGGACAGACCGTCCGCCTTACAATTGCCTAAGGTATGGAATGAGTTACTTTGATGCAAAGGTATTACCGCTGCGATCGGGCATTCCTGCCGGCTCTCAAAAAAAAACCGGCCGATCGGCCGGTCTCTTCTCCGATCCCATACCAATAAATCACGGTCCTGGCACCAAGACGAAACTGATGTCCCCGATAGACACGCCGCCCTCGACGGCTTTAGCCTCAAACTCGATCGATTCCGGCTCGGACATGTATCCATATTTCTCGAGCTGGGCCGGATCAAGATAGACACGATATGCCCCCGGAAGCAAACCGAGGTAGTAATAATCTCCATCCGTAAAGCTGGTGACTTCGCTCAGGATATCCTTGGTCAGATTGACGACGTAGATCTTGATGCCGCCCAGTCCGATATCACCGTATTCGGTCCGCCGTTTCACCGATCCGGTGAGTTCAGACGCGATCACCAGCGGCACGTCGATCGCGGTTACCATGTTCGGGTTTACCGTTACGCGAAAGTTCTCGTTGGTCGGCTTGAGCGTGGGATCATCGAGAGAATATTTGTCGATCTTCACCAGATACTCATCATAAGGTCTCAGCCTGTCGTAATAGTAGACGCGGTCACGATCCTTTCCTCTGGGTTGACCGGAAACGCCGGAAATCTTGGCCCTCAGCCCTGACAAATCTTCTTCGCCGATGTCCCGGTAGCCATTGTAGTTCAGGTCGAGATACGGCCGCACCACGGCCGTGCCGTAGCCGACGGCATTCTTACGATCAAACATGAAGCTATGGTCAGTCTGATTATACCTTATGGATCCGCGCATGGTCTGGTTCATGCTGAACCTGTCAGCCGCTCGCAGGGCACGAGTGGTGACATGAGCAAAACCCGCCAGCAAATTGAAAGTAAACATGATCGAATTGGTGCGGGAGAGCTCATTCCGCTCAAAAGAAAGAGTTATCTGGGCTGTGCGGAATATGCGCCGATTGAGATAGATGCCGTATTTCTCAAATTTGTTCTCGGTATGGTGGTAATCCACGCGCAACTGTGGCCGGAACCATCGAAATACTCTCGGCGAGAGGAGCAGTTGACTTGACATGCTGCTCTGTTTATAGACTGAAAACTGCGAATACTTGTAGCGACCGATGTAATTGATGTGAAGGGGAGCCAGAGACGCTGTAAAACCGTAGTTCATGTTGGCCGTACGGAAATTGGGGAAGCGGTCAAGCGATATGAAATACCTGAGACCGAAATACCGGTTACCAAAACGAAGTGGCACGGATGCCGCAAATTGAAATCGCTGCTGTTGCTTCAGGGGGTTCCGAACTTCGTTCTCACAGTACTTCGAGAAGCTGCCGTTGAGGTTAATGAGAGAAGGTTGAGAGAAATTGAATCCCCCGGTCAGAACGTTCCCGGGTGATACCGAACCGGTCAGGGTAAGATTAGTGGTCGGCTGCCCGATAATTTCCGCTGCGTACACCGGTTTTTCACTGAATTCGCGCTCAAGCGGCAGTTCACACGCCAGTCCAGCCGTCAATTGGCTGAAGACACCGTAGTAGGTTGATGCTTGTGAGTAATACCTGCTGTCGCTTCGGACGCGCGCCCGCCCGGTCACCACCGAATACTCCAGCTCTCTGTGGGGAATGAGATTATGAGGAATGCGAACGAATCTTTCTTCGGTCCTTATCTCTCCGTTGGGACCGTACATCTTCAATTCCACCACCGAGGAGCCATAGAAATAATCCAGCATGAAGCTGTACTCGCCGCGTGAATCGGTAGTCACATAATCCGTCAGCCGGTTGTCCACCCAGAGTTCCACTTCCCAGTTTTCCCCGATGTAACCCTCGAGCTGGACCGTCTGGAAATAGGTACGCCGCACCTGCGGTTTGTTGGTGATCGCGACACCCGTGAACTGGCGGCCCAGCCCACCCGACGAGTAGACGCGACCCAGCTCTACCTGGGTTATATAAGGTGTTCGGTCAACAAAGTAGTGCCACCTGTAAGCAAACTCATCCTTGTCGAATGTCTCGCGGGTCCGCCCGGCCGCGGACAGGTATGTATCGCCACCGAGCAGCATTCCGCCTAATTGAACATTGTAGTACTGACCGTCGCGGTCCAGCGGATTTGTTCCGAGTACCCAGTCCATTACCGCCCCATTGATGTATTCCCGTGACTGGGGCAGTTCTCGAACGTCCTTCAGTTCCTCTTTCTTTTCCTGGAGTTTCCGACGACGTGTCTGCCGCTTCATACGCTGATAGGCCGGGAAATCCTCGCTGAACGGCATCGTCACCTGTAACAGGGAAAAATCAAAGATCGCCTTGAGACCAAAAAGTTGCTCATAAAGATCAACCCGAAGGAACAGATCCGTCGCGCCCAGGAAATACTCAGAGGGCAACAGGTGGTACTCACCATCCGAGGTGGTCACCCGATAGGTGTCCAGATCAAAGTGAAACTTGTCTTTTTCATCAAGGATAAAGCCTGAGATCGTATTATCAACAAGATTAGCCTTGACATTCAGCTCGAGTACCGACAGAACCTCGATCACGGGCAGATACACTGTGTTGCCGTCATACTGAACAAAGATATCCTTCTTGACCAGGCGCGGGACCTCAAACCCGATTACTATTTCCTCGGAGAAGGTGTCCTGGGCCTGCGCCTGAATGGGCATCAGCGTGGCCAGCACAATTATGCCGGCCGGGAGAAAACTCGTCCCTGTTCTGAATATTTTAGCAGAGAACCTGTCCATGGCTGCCCTCGTCGAAGGAACTGGATAACAGGCAGGAGCCTATGACGTCTATTCGAGCGACTGGGTTAACAGGACCTCATTGCCCGTGATCATATCCTCAGCGGCAATGTCTGTCCGGCCCTTGGTAGTAACCAGAACCTCGACCTGGTATGGCTTTCTAAAGTCGATCCCGGTTATGGGCAACCTGGCCCTTCTGCGAAGGTCGTGGTAGACGGCCAGCTGGGTAGTTGTTTTGCTGATTTCCCTCTTATCAGCATCCAGCAAACGACAATTCAGCATACCGACATAAGACGCGGTACCGCGACTGACCATATCCACGGTAACACTGACGGACTCGCCTGTGGAATCGGTTTCCACATCCACATTGGTGACTTCGATCTGTGTAAGCAGGTCGCCGTTTCGATATTTCAGCATGATGGCTGTCTGCATCACCATGTTCAACTGCGTTGTAATCGCGCCTTCCTCGCTTGCCTCGGGAATCGCAACCTCGGCATCCTGAGCACGCACCACTATTCGTGCCCAGTATTCACCGTTGGCTAAATCGGCAGGTGGGTTGGCCACAAACCTGACGATCTGAGTGGCACCTGGCGGAACCACTACTTTGCGGGGGAAGGCCTTAATCCAGTCAATGGCGGAGTGAGGATCGGTAACGTTGCTGTCCGACAGGCTGACGTGAACGTTACCGAGTGAATCAGACTCCGGCAGACCGAAACTGAATCTTATGCCGACCTCCTGTGGCTTGTCAGTAGGGTTTTGAACGGTCATACGACCGGTGCGCTGATGGTCGGAGAGGAAAACGACGGTCGGAGCGACCAGAACGCCGGCGGCAAGATCAAGAAGTGGCGCTATCAGGAGAACGCCAAAAACCAGAAATCCCCGCAGCCGCGCCCGATTTGAGCACCGCGGGGTGTCAGATGACTGTCTCATTTCTATCCATCCTATGAATCTCTGTTATTGACCGAAGTTATTTCGGTACCGGCATTCCTTGTCGGTACCGAAATGACCTTTTCTGCTCGGTGACTAATCCAACTTAGCTGCCGTTGTAGGCAACCGTCAATATAATGTCGGCCGTGTAGGCACCGGCAGCCTGATCGACGGTCGGCACTACCTTACCACCAAGGAATATATTGGTGGTGCCGGCACCGCCAACATCGGGATCCGGCAGGTTATGTGGATCGACGTTCTGCCAGCCGGTTCCGAACGAGGTCGGATCGGTGTTGCCGGTGGAGTCGATCGATGCGTCAGTGGTCGAAAACGCGATGACCATCCGATCGTCACCGGTGGCCGTCGACATATAGTCCGGGCACTGCATGTAGCACGAAATTCCAGCCAGACCCTGGCCGGTAATCAGGAACCTTCCCGCCGAAGCCACGTTATTGGCGATCGACACCGGCACACCCTGATAAACAGTCCCGAAAGTAAGAGCACCCGGGGCCGTGACAACCAACGCCGCTTGCACGGTCGCTGTGGCCGATCCGTTGGCCACGTCCTGAGCAAGCACTGCTGACGGAAATACAGCGATTGCGACTGCAACCACCAGTCCGATCAGTTTCATCCTTGAGATCGCTTTCATTGTTTTCTCTCCATCCGTGGGAGCCTGTCCCCACTTTTCCTTATCATTAATCCTTGTTTTGTTCCAATTGCAACTGTCTGTTCTTTTCAGTGTATCATGATCCGTTATATGCCACCGTCAACACGATATCTCCGGTGTAGGCCCCGGCTGCCTGGTCGACGGTCGGAATCACCTTGCCGCCAAGGAAGATCGCGCTCTGATTCTGTCCTACCGTCCCAACCGTGGTGGCCGCCGGGAAATTGTGTGGGTCGGTGTTCTGCCAACCGGAACCGAAGGAGGTCGGATCGGTATTGGACGTCGAGTCCATCGAGGCATCGCTGGTGCTGAATGCAATAACCATGCGGTCATCACCGGTAGCAGTGGATAGGTAGTCCGGAAGCTGCATGTAAACTGCTACTCCTGCCCCACCCTGACCGGTTATTGTAAACACGCCTGCGCTGGCGTTATTGTTGGCAATCGACTTGGGAATACCCTGGTAAACAGTGCTGAAAGCCAGAGCCGACGTGGCTGTGACGGACAGCACCGCTTGCACGGTGGCTGTGGCCGAGCCGACCGCTACATCCTGTGCATAAACCGCGGACGACCCAAGTAAGCCCAGCACTGCTACTGATAGAACAATCAACCTTGCAGCAGATGACAGTGTTGACAGCTTGCCCATTTCTATCTCCATTCCGATGTCCATACCGCAGATTGCGATGCGGACTATTTCTGTTTAGCGCTTCGTGTAGTTGTTTAATCGTCATACAGTTCAATATCTTTACAGCCAGGCTATGGATTTTTCGCAGCTTGCAAGGAATCAACGCTCGTGTGTGGGGCAGCCGCATGTGCCGTTTGTTTCAAACGGTTCGCTTGAAGGTGATACCACAGCCTACCCCCGTGCCGGATGGGTAAAATCTGTGTAAGCAATGAAATGTCAACAGGTTATACGGGCTGAGAATAAAAAAGAGGGCCAAGGGCCCTCTCTCAGACTGTATGTGAAGAGATCTCAGGTACCGTTGTAGGCCACTGAGCAGATAATGTCGGCGGTGTAGGCACCAGCTTTCTGATCCACCGCCGGGGTGACCTTTCCGCCCAGGTAAATGTTCGTCTGACCGGCCATACCCACCACCACACCGGTCGGAGCAAGGCTGTTGAGGTCGCGCGGGTTGATGTCAACCCAGCCGTCGCCGGCACCTGCCGTGGAAGGCGTGGCCACCGTAGTGTCGACAATTGCATCCGTGTTGGAGAAGGCAATGTTCATCCGGTCGGAGCCATCCGCCAGCGCCATATATGTCGGCAATGTCAGGTAGACTGAAATCCCGGCACTCCCCTGACCGGTGATGGCAAACTGGCCGGAGTTGGCGTCAACGTTGTTGGCTACGGTTTTGGCTACACCCTGAAGCACGTTGCCGAAGATCAGATTGTTGGTAGCGGTAACAACCAGAGCAGCCTGCACTGTGGCGGTTGCCTGGCCGTTGGCAACATCCTGGGACTGTCCGGCCTGCACCAGGACCGTCAACAGTAAGCACAGTGCGATCAGGATATGATTTACAAATCGTAAGTTAGCAACTTTGCCCTTCATGATGCTCTCCACCTGCCGAGTTTAGCCCGTCTATGTAACTTGTATATCTACAAATCAATTTCGCCATGCCCCACCGGACGGCTTATGTTCTGATCCTAAAAAGCGAGTCAGGGACGTAAATCTGCTTTGAGATTGAACATAAGGGCCTGAAAACCTGGCTTCAGCTACCCGTGTACGCCACGGTGATAGTGATGATGGCCGAGTAGGAACCCGGCGGCTGCCCAATGTTGGGAATCAGAGTTCCCCCCAGCCAGACTTTGAGGCCGCCCGAGCCCAGGCGGTAGTTTATCGTCTGCCAAGGATCGAGATTGTCGGCACCGGGGCTGCTCTGGTCAGGCGAACCACTCGAGTCCACGGCGCAGTCGGTTTCCATGAAGGCAAGCGGCATATTGTAGCCGTTCTTACTCATGTATTTGGGCAGAGTGAAATCGACCGCAATCTCGTCACCGGCGGTGCCCGTAACGCTGAACTCAGCCGCCGCCCCGGCTGTCTTCTTGTCGATAGTTTTAGGAATACCCGGATAGACAGTTCCAAACACCAGATCGTTGGTGGCGGAAACCAATTGGCCGTGAGCAGAACCGAAACTGACGATGCTTAGCAGCATCGTGAGACCGGATCCTACCAGAAACGGGCATAGAATAGACCTCATCTCGAAAAAGCTAACCTCTGCCTACGCCCCCGGTCAAGAAGAATTGCGGACTGAGCAGGTCCTTCAGTTTTCAGTGGTTATAAGCGTCACCACGCAGCAACTACCGTCAACCGAAAAGGTCTGATGAGACACGCCTAACGGGACGGCTATCAACGGATAGTCGGTGTCAGCATATGGATCCGAGCCGCCGTATGGATCAACGGTGTTCGGTGTCAGCACCTCGCAACTGTAGGGATTGCCGTCAAGCTCGACCTGAACCAACAGGCTGCCGTCTGCCGGCAGTCGAACCAGCAGGTGGCCAGCCAGACTTACGTGTATTTCGGCGGTATTGACGGCATATCCCTCATCGGCCGGGGACAGATTACGCGTGCCGGTATCGGCAAATCCAACCGGATTTATGACCGTGGCTCTTGCTGCAATGCTGGCTGAAACCTGATGGTTGGAAGATCCGGCCATGACCGGCACCGACAGCATCAGGAGTACAGCAGCTGATCGAGTCCAGGTTCTGCGCAGATAGAAATGATCCATAGCAATATCGCGGTGTACTCAGGTGTGTACACCACAACATAGCATGAATCATGGATTTGTCAAGACAAGTTTGGGGTCGGCCCCCGCTGGTGCATTTTGATAATCAGCCAGATGGCCGGCTTATATTCGACAGCGCTGGGGGCCTCAACTTCCGGTATAGGCCACTGTTAACACGACATCTGAGGAATAATCGCCCCCTGACTGGGAGACGGAGGGAAAGACGGTTCCGCCGATCCAGACCGTCATTATGCCGGTCACCCCCAGCCGTTCGGCGTTCCCGGCATTAGGGTTCAAAACACCGACCGGGGCCGCCTGTCCACCGCCGGAGCCATCGTCAAACGAAGCGTCAGTAGCAGCGAAGGCCACGTTCATTCCGACCGGATTGGTTGTATGCTGCAGCGAATCGGGCAAAGTGAATGTCATCGAGATTTCAGCATTGGCTGTGCCCGAGATATACCACTCCCCGGCGGAGCCAATGGTAGTTTTGTCGACCGGCTTGTTGACACCGGGGGTAACCACTCCGAACCTCAGATCCTGCGTTCCCGAGATAGAAAGGGTCGTTGATACTGATGCCGTTGCCTGAATAGTTGCACTCTCCTGAGCGTAGGCTGAAGGCAACAGGAAAACGCATACAGGCGCTATTATCCAGAGAAAATGCAGCTTTCGTCCTGGCATGACTCCTCCACTGGTCTGAAGACCACAGGTTGTTTGAAACAATCATAGCGCAAGCGTAATGCCGTACCCCTTGCGCAATATTAACTGATTGTCTTGCAGGAAATTACGCTCTGCAGGCCGTGTCTGAGACCAGGCCAACCATCGGCTGCCTATGGGATGGACCCTATTATCAACAGTGCCACTTCCTGAACCAGTGAAACAGGCTCAGATCGGATTATTCGAGATGGGCGGGGCTAAAGCGAACGGCTGCAGCCGTCGATACTCAGAAGCATAGGAGACTGTTCAAAAAATAAACAGTCATGGAAAATAGGATTTCTCGATCAAGTCGACGCCGGCCTGTGGTCTATCCGGCTGTTGCGTCTGTGCTGACGGCGCTGGCGATCTCTGCCGGGACGGTTGAGGCCCAGCAACTCGCCTGGGAGACAAACTACGGCGGACAGTACAACGAATCCGGTTATGCCTGTCAGCGCACCTCCGACAGTGGATACGTGGTACTGGGCTCCACCTACTCATTTGGCGCCGGAGACCACGATGTCTATTTGCTGAGGCTGACCGCCTACGGAGACACCCTGTTCAGCCGTACTTACGGTGGGCCGGAAACTGATTACGGCTACGATGTCCTTCCGACGTCCGACGGAGGGTTTGTGATCACAGGAATGACCAGGTCGGCGGGCAGCGGTAAGGGTGATGTCTACCTGCTAAAGGTAGACTCAGTGGGGACGGTCATCTTTGAGAAAACCTACGGCGGGCCGGAACGTGACGAGGGGAGATCGGTTCGACGAGCCCCCGACGGTGGTCTTATCATTGCCGGGACAACTGCCTCGTTTGGCGCGGGTTACGATGATGTATATCTTCTGAAGGTAGATCAAGCCGGGAATCTGCAGTGGAGCCGCACCTACGGAGGAACCGGGGGGGAGTCGGGATCCGCGGTTCGGGTGACACCCGATGGAGGCTACGCAGTAATCGGTTCGACAGGTTCCTTCGGGGAAGGCTACAGCAGTATCTATCTCATCAGGACTGACTCGAACGGCGACTCAGTCTGGGCACGGACCTACGGCGGCACCAGGGCAGACTTCGGATACTCCCTCGAGCCGACCCTGGACAGTGGATTCGCCCTCATCGGCTGGACCACGTCATATGGAGCCGGTTACTCGGATGTATTTCTTCTCAAGATCGACTCCGCGGGCTATCAGGAATGGCAGAACACCTTCGGGGGCGACCTGGACGAACGCGGCTACTCTGTCCAGCAGGCGGCTGATGGCAGTTTCGTCATTGGGGGCACCACCGAAACATACGGCAACGGAAAAGTCGACCTCTACATGATCAGCCTGGACACCCTGGGACACGAGTCCTGGAGCATCACGATGGGTGGCATCGAGTCGGATTACTGCCGGTCAATCGTCATGGAAGACCAGGCCTGCATTGCTATCGGCTGCAGCTATTCTTACTCGTCGGGCGGATCTGATGTTTATATCTCCAAGGTACGCACCGATCAAATGACTCCCGTTGAGGAACCCTTGCAGGCTCTGCCGGACGGCTTCCTCTTGGCCCAGAATTATCCAAACCCCTTCAACCTCAGTACGACAATCGAATTCCAACTGCCGCAACGCGGCAGAACCCGGCTCTGCATCTACAACCTGCTTGGCAGGCTGGTGAGACAATGGCAATACAGCTCTGCCCCGGCCGGACTGAACTCGATTAGCTGGGATGGTACGGATGAATCCGGTAGAGTTGTTTCGTCAGGGGTGTATTTCTACAGGTTGGAGACAGCCCGGTTTAATCGAACCAAAAAGATGGTGCTGCTCAAGTAGTTTTTCGGCTGAGTCCGTTCAGACCATCAATCCTACACTGTCTATTCTTCCACACGACGTACCTTATAATCAGGCAGCTACGGGACGCTTACAGTAAGACAGATCTCAATTTCGTGACCCAGCAGACAGGGCGGATTCGGCATGACCCGTATTGATGCCTCTTCTTGCAGATACATTTCCCCGGAGAATACCGGGTCGTCCGTGGGGTTCCACACGAACTCCTCACCGTCTATGTTCACAACCAGCGTCCGAAACGAGAACTCACGCTCTGCTGTTGCGGCAAACTCCAGGTGAAAGAGCCCCTCCTGATTGCAGAAGAGCCACACAATTTCATTCAGATTGGCACGCAGTATTGAACAGACCGTTTGCCAATCACCCGGGTCAGGTTCATGGATTATCACTGTATCCACAACCGTAATGGTGTCTATCACGATTACCGTATCCACGATGATTCCCGGGCCTGTCTGACCCGGACCGTCTTGACCGTAGGTATCAAGAGGGTTGGAGCAATTCGCGAGGAACAGGGCCCCTATGATTATTACTACACCCAGAGCGAGTATGATGATTCTCGTCACTTCTCGCCTCCGAATAATATATGGGCCATTACGGAGATCATGAACTGATCGTTTTCTGCACCCGATATCTGATCGCTGGCCACGCGCCGCTTGGAGGGATTGTAAGCCCCCGTTATTGACAGAAACTCAAGTGGTGATGCTCGCAGCCCCAGCACCAGTCCCTCAGATAATCTTGTATATTCGTAGTAATCCTGAGCAATTTCCTCAGTACGAACCCAGCCGCCCACGACCCCGACCGGCAGGTTCTCGTACGGTCTGATAATCACATATCCACCGATCAATCGGCGCTTCGTGTCCAGATCCAAACCGTCGAATTGAAACTTGTTGTTCCAAAACGTGTGTCCCACGATGCCCTCAACATATACGACCCGTTTCCACGTGACAGCACTGGCGACAATCGGTATGACTCCAAACGGAGAGGAGGACAGGCCGGCACCGAATTGCAACCCCAGACTTTCTATGGGATCACTGGCAACTTCCTTTGTTTCGATGAAATGTTTCTCTACCGGCGGTCGGTTTTCAACAGTATCGAGACGGGCTTCCAGTTCGGACAGCTCTCTGGCAATACGGACACTGGCGAAACGGAAGCGGGCGCCCCTCGTTTTCACGTGGTGTGTTCGTATGACAATCTGGGCCGAATCCACATCGAACTCATTCACCAACAGGCTGCGAAGCACGTGTGCACGGCCAAGCGCCAGGCCAGGGTTCTTGGCGTCGTGGTTTTGCCGATAACGTTCTCCATCGGCACCGCCCGTAACAATGGCACGAGCCAGGGGATACTTGTGCAGGGTATCTGCTACCGCCTTCAGATCGGAGTGGTACTCTCTGAATATATCCTGATTCACATCCCCACCAACACCAACGGGAAAACCATCAATAACCACTTCTTGAGACAGTGCCGGGCCCGCCATTAGGGCGAGACAGCCGATAACTAAAACCGTGTACTTCGTCATAAAGTCTCCCGGATACACCGGCAGGGTTTCATAATTAGACCTGCATTTCGTTGCACTTTCTTATTCCCATGGATCAGCAATGAGTCTTAATCGTCCTTTCTCTTAGACCAAAAGCTCAATAATGAGAACAGACTCGCTGATTTCTTAATGTCGTTACAGCAATAAGCGGTCCGGATTGTGGAAAAATGCGAATAGAGAGGCAGGCCGAGATTCTCCTATCTCGATCCGGTCGCAGACCCGGCTGGTTGACTTGGACAAATGAAAGAGGCGAGCAGGGTCAGGTCGTCCACGCTCTCGTTCTCATAATATTCTTGATTCCTGCCTGCAAAAGATAGAAATTCCTAGCCTGTATTATCAAACCACTATGGTCTCAGACGAAAGTAACAAAGAAGGCAGCCTGGTGCTGGGTATTGACATCGGGGGCAGCGCCCTTAAATCCGCCCCGGTTGATACACTGAGCGGCGGGATTGTGTCAGAACTGTTTACGGTACCACTTCCCGAAACAGCCACGCCTGATGCTATGACCGAGGCAGCCGGTGTTTGCATCGATCATTTCGAGTGGTCGGGTCCGATCGGTTGCGGCTATCCGGGAGTGGTAAAGGGTGGAGTTGTATTAACGGCCGCCCATGTGTCGAGAGAGTGGATCGAGGTGGATATAATCCGGCAGCTCAGTCAAATCACCCGTGGCGCGGTGACTGTTCTTAACGACGCTGATGCAGCCGGGCTGGCCGAGATGCGATTCGGCGCCGGCAAGGACTATAACCGGGCAAATGGCGGAACAGTGCTGATGGTCACGCTTGGAACCGGCATCGGGACAGCACTCTTTCACGATGGACAACTGTTCCCCAACACCGAATTCGGGCACGTCTTTCTCAGTTCGGGAATCGAGGCAGAGGATATTGCTGCGGCCTCGATCCGTACGAAGGAGGATCTGTCGTGGCAGGTTTGGGGCGGTCGGGTAAACAAATATCTGCATGAGATGGCGAAGCTCGTCTCGCCGGACCTGATCATCCTGGGAGGAGGGGTCAGCGAGAACTTCGATAGCTTCCAGCAGTACCTGAATTCGACCTTAGAGATACGGGTAGCAGCTCTCGGCAATACCGCAGGAATAGTGGGCGCCGCGCTGGCAGCCACCGAAGGGATCTCAATCTGACCTTTTTGCTGCCGCCAATCCCGCAAAAAAAAGAGGCGCGCGCTGTTTGACCAGCACGCGCCCTGCACACTTTCGATGGTCGGACTAATCCGCCATGCCGAAGCAGTCCAGCAGGAAAGCATAATCAAAGGCAGTCCTCCGGAAACGATCGTACCGGCCGGAGACACCGCCATGTCCCGCCCCCATGGCCATCTTGAGAATGAGACGTTTGTCCCCGGTGCTTACGGCCCGGAGCTTGGCTATCCACTTGGCCGGTTCCCAGTACTGCACTCTCGTATCATTCAAGCTGGATCTTATAAGGATATGAGGATAGGCGACCGCCCTGACATTGTCATACGGCGAGTATGACAGCATGTAATTGAAATACTCTTCTTCATTCGGGTTGCCCCATTCTTCGTACTCAACGGTGGTCAGGGGGATCGAAGCGTCAAGCATAGTGTTCACAACGTCAACCCACGGCACATAAGCCAGACAGACTTCGAACAGGTCAGGCCTCATGTTCAATACGGCTCCTACCAGCAAACCGCCGGCGCTGCCACCTGAGATTACGAGGTGTTCCGAATCAGTGTACTTTTCTGCAATAAGGTGTTCCGCACATGCGATAAAGTCAGTAAAGGTGTTTTTCTTTTTCAGCAGCTTACCTTCATCATACCATTTGCGGCCCATTTCGCCGCCGCCGCGGACGTGGGCAATGGCATAGATGAACCCGCGGTCGAGCAGTGAAACACGGTTGCTGGAAAAGTACGGATCAGAGCTGTAGCCGTACGAGCCGTAGCCGTTCAACCACAGGGGATTCCGGCCGTTCAGTTCCAGACCCTTCCTATAGATCATTGAAATGGGTACCTGCATACCGTCACTGGCCGTCGCCATAATCCGCTGCGACTCGTAGATTTCCGGATCGTACCCACCCAGTACCTCTCGCTGCTTGAGAAGTTCTCTTTCCCTCGCTGTCATATCATAGTCGTATACCGAATTGGGAGTTGCCAGCGAGGTGTACGTAAACCGGAGTTTGGTCTGATCGTATTCCGGGTTTTCGCCGCTGTAGACAGAGTACACAGGCTCAGGGAAGGAGACATCATGCTTCTCATCAGCTTTGAGATCCCACACCGTGATCGCCCGCAGCCCGTTTTCCCGCTTGAAGATGACAATAAAATCCCGGAATGCCGACACACGATCGATTTTTGTCTCCTCGCGATGAGGAATAAGTTCGCGCCAGTACCGTTCAGTCGGCCGCGAAGTAGAAGTCTCCATCAATTTGAAGTTGATAGCACCCTTGTTGGTGACGATCAAGAATCGATCCCCCTGGTGGCTGACCGAATACTCCACGCCCTCCTCACGCTCCTTGATCATTCGAAAACCGCCGGCAGGACTGTCCGCATCCAGGTATCGTACTTCATCGGTGGTGGCGCTGCCAATATCGAGCATCAAGTACTTATCCGAGCGGGTCCGGAAGATCGATATTTCGAACTTCTCATCCGGTTCGTGGTAGATGAGTTCATCCTGGTCAGGTGACGTTCCCAGTTCGTGGCGGTACAGCTTGTAGAACCTCCAGGCTTCGTCCGGAACGCTGTAGAAGAATGTCCTGTTGTCGTTGGCCCATGCCATGTCGCCGGTAACATTTTCAACCCGGTCCTGATGGATCTCGCCTGTTCGGAGATCCTTTACCTGGAGCGTGTAGCGCTCGCCGCCGGTGGTATCGGTCGAGAAGGCAAGGAGGTTGTGATCCGGGCTGATTTCATAGGTGCCGAGACGCATGAAATCACGTCCCTCGGCCAGTTCGTTGACATCCAGGAGCACCTCTTCCGGGGCATCAAGACTTCCCTTCTTGCGACA
>CP070824.1:2972461-2976191 GCA_020344395.1 Candidatus Zixiibacteriota bacterium
AACTCATTCATCGTGTCGCCTCCTCAAAGCTATAGTGGAGTGGGTCACAAACTCGAACCCTTCCCAAACCTTCATTTCGTCGCTCGCCTAACCCTGCCGCCTGCATTTCGACCAGCCCGCCAGAACCAAGGAATTGCTTGGCCTCGTCGCCTCCCTGGTTTTGCGCTGCGACGATTGTGTGGCCTATCATATTATCAGGGCGGCTGAGGCTGGATTGACTGATAAGGAGTTCGACGAAGTGATGTCAATAGGTATGGTTGTTGGCGGTTCGATTACGATCCCGCATGTCAGGCGGGCCGCCGACCTGTGGGAGGAGATCAGCGTCTGATGAGATTTATTATGTTTGCGCTACTGATATGCCTCTTGATGCCTCAGGCGTCATCGGGCGACAGTCCCGAGCGTCTCCATGATGATGACTGGTACCGAGAGCGATACAAGTGTCTTACTCTTCCCGAGAGGTTCTTCACCTTTGAGTCCGAATTCGACTGGCCGGAAGGATACCGGCGGTTTGATTCGACAGAACTGACACCATTTCAGTACTGGGTTTCACATTTTCCGATCTGGCACAAAGACAAGGCAGTGTTCACCAACCGGTTCGGAAAGAGATATGAGGCGAAAGAAATCTCTCGATCTCTGCAATTTCAGTGGCGCGTGGTGGCGCTGACCGACTGTGGCATTCCCATTCAGATGTTGGCGGAGTATTATCTCTGGCTTGGAGAGCAAGCCAAACTTTCTTACGTCCTCAAACGCGGAGAGACGATAAACTACGCCGAGTACCTGACCAGCAAATCAGCCTTCAGGCCGGGGCAGGGGATTGTCCTTATCCCGGACGCGCCGAAGGAACATGCGGAACTCCAGATTAACAAGTTTGTCGATCTCACCGTCAGGAACACGACCTATGCCTCTCTTGCCGAGAACTGTAGCCCCATAGATCGAGAGGAAGTACTGCCGGGGGATCTGCTGATTGCCCGGGATTCGGCGGGAACTACCGGCCAGGTCTGGGTGATATTGAATGTTATAGTTAACAAGAAGGGCAAGAAGCTCTATCTGGTCGGGACCGGCTGTGCCGATCAGTGCATGTTTTATATTCCCCTTTTCAACAACAACAGAAAGTACCCCTGGATAACCCTGAAACAGGTTGAAGAACTTGCCGGGGGTCACGAACAATCGGGCTTTTTCCGTTTACGATCCGAATTCCCTTGAAGCCGAACCGCTCGTATGAGCGGTTTTTTTGTTGTCTGTTCCGGTCGAGGCAGAGATTTTCCCGGCATGAGGAACTCAATAACACTTACAGTCGTGGCAATGGTGCTGGTCATGGCCGGCACTGCCACATCCGCTACACTCAATATCGAGCGGGGCTCCGACCTCCAGTCGATAATCGATTACGCCAAAGATGGCGATACTCTCATTCTCGCGGCCAAGACGTTTGAAGCGGCCCCCAGGCTCTTCGACGATCCGCTTTGTGGCAACTGTCTGAGCCCGACGGAGCCGGTGAAGGCCAGTATTGGCTTCAAAATCAAGGGGAAGAGCCTGGTCATTCTTGGTGCCGACCGACAGAAGACTAGACTGGTCACCAATGCCGGATATGGAGTATACTTCGAGGATTCGCAGGGGTCTATTATCCGGAATCTGACCGTTACAGGCGGCAAGCGGGACGACGACGGCAACGCCACAGATGCCGGGATAGTCGTTCGACGGTCCACCGTCTGGATCGACCAGGTTGATGTCCGCGACAATACCCACCGCTCGCCTGACTCCACGGTGGTAGTTGGAATCGGCGGTGTGTTCGGCCGGGAGGGAGCCGAGATTCGTATCACCAACTGCAACATTGTTAATAACAAGTGGGACGGCGTGGCCCTGTATCGCGGTGCTATTGCGTATGTAACTGACTGTCTTATCAAGGACGGCCGTGGGGCAGGGATCGGCGTGACATGGGACGCCACCTGTACGGCTTACCGTAACGAAGTTACGGGATTCTGGAAAGGAATAGGTTCGTTCGGTACCTCAGTCGTCATCGCTCGCAACAACCTGGTCCACGAAAACCTTGCCTGGGGTATAATAGCCACCCATGAATCATACCTGGAAGCGACCAACAACATCGCCTACCATAACGGCCAGTGCGGGGTGGCGCCCTCTTCAGTTGAATGCAGAGGACGGTTGATCAACAATATCATCGCCCGCAACGGCTGGCGCGACCGAGGAGACAGGAATATCTGTGACTGCGTGGGTGTCCATAATTACGGTGACTGGGCCAAATGGGTTTTCCGAAACAACATCGTCTTTGGCAACGATTCCGGGCAGTACCAGGATATCTGGGACCAGACCGGCATCGATGGCAATCTCGACTCCGATCCGCTGTTTCTGGAGGATGGCTCCTTCCGGCTCCAGCCCGGCTCACCAGCCCTAAATGCTGGAGACTCAACCATCTACAACAGGGATGGCAGCCGCTCCCATATAGGTCTCTACGGCGGCCCGCAGGCCAGACAGGAGTAGCTCACGCTTTCATCTGTCTGTGCTCTAGCCCGGTCGGTGCCTGCTAAATCGCGGCTGGGTTTCTTCCGATCCCTAGAAAGATAGCAAGCGGATATCAAACCACATTAGGAGGAGAATGATGAAACGGTTGATGTTTATGGGCGTACTGATAGGCGGGCTGGCTGCGATGATCATCGTGGCGGGTTGCAGTGACGATTCCACGACAGGACCGACCGACAAGGTGACCGGTGACCCCAGCGATCCAGAGCTGGCGTTCTTCATGGCCGGCTTCGAGAGTAGCGACCTGTATTTCGACACGCTGCTGGTAAACATGTTTACGATGATAGACTCGGTCCAGAACGACCCGCAGTATCCATCCAGCGCCACACGCTTTTCGGTCCCGACCACTCACGCATCCCCGCCGGACTCCGTGGTGCTTACGTATCACGCCGAGTCGGAGTTCTGGTACTTCTATATCGGCTCTGTGGACACCGTTTTTGCTGGAACAGATTCGCAGGATGTCATAACCTTCGTGATTATTGATTCCGTGCAATTCATGCATGGCGACCTGGCTGCCCAGTGGCCGGACTCCGCGCTGCTTACCGGCATCAACCAGGGTGCCCGGATGACTGTTACGACTGAGAGCCAGGCGGTAGGCATCGAAGCTGAGCAGGCCATAGCCCTGACTGGTGAAATCGTCGAGCAGGGTGATGTCACCATCAACGGCAGCCAGTCCTTCACTATCGGAATAAACCTGGGTGAAGTGAGCTGCGAGTTTGCAACCACCTTGTCGTCGACTTTCACCGACGTGCAGTTGAATATCGCCGCCTTCAACGGAGGTGCCTGCCCCACGGCCGGTACGGCTTCTCACGCCGGAGCAGCCACCATTACCTGCACCGGAGAGAATAGCGGAACCTTCACCGATTCGTGGACGGTGGTACAGACCTTCCATGTGGATTACATCTCATACGTAGTTGAGAACTCAACGACGCATTGGGAGTTCAACGAAGACTGCAGCCGCGGTGTCATATCCGCACCTGGTTATCGCGATCTTGTTGAGGCTTACCTGATAAAGTAGCCACACCCCGGACACCACTACAGTTTCAGTTTGCTGATTATTGAAGGCGCCCCGACAGGTCGGGGTGCCTTTTCCTTTAGCCTTGACACCGGCGCGGGGGTGGTCTTATTTAGATGGCGACGGCGACCATCCGGGTCGTTGTCTGAAGGAGGAGTGGCTGAGTGGTCGAAAGCGGCGGTC
>CP070824.1:2976291-2985339 GCA_020344395.1 Candidatus Zixiibacteriota bacterium
CCGGGGCGACCACCAAGTACTGGCTGGAAACGCGGTGGGATTATCTTAGAGATGTTATCCGCCTGCTGAAAAGCCGCGCCAAGCGGCTTTCGGATTTCGTGTCGCAGGGTGCGTATTTCTTCGATTTCGACTACAAGTATGACGAGAAAGCGGCTGCGAAACATTTCAGCCGCGAATCAGCCGAGCTGCTGACGGATTTGACCGACAGATTCGAGTCGGCAGAAGCGTTTGCGGATGAAGATGTTGAGAGGATGCTGACACTCTTGGCCGAAGAAAAGGAACTGAAAAAGGCCAGGCTGATTCATCCAACCCGATTGGCTGTTACTGGAAGACCTGACGGCCCCGGCTTATATGATCTGCTTGCAACCATAGGCCGGCCTGAAGTGGTCAAGAGAATGCGGGCGGCGGTTGCATTTATAGAGAAACAGGCCTGAAATCACACTAATCCAGGTTTGATGAGGGGCAACATGGGACCCGGCGAAGGTTCTGGAGATATTTGATCTGTCACCGGTTCCAGTGCCGATTGCGAAGGTGCTGTGTGGTCTAACCGGGTGTCACGGGTGGCGGCGCTCGACCAAATGTCTTATATTGAAAAGTTGACAACCTGAGATCGAGTGCGAAGAAAGTCAGAAGCCTGTATGTATCACACGCTGCCACAAGAATATCGTGAAGCCACACAAGATGACCTGGCTGAGCGTATTACTGCAGCCAGACAGAGACTGGGCGAGCGCCTGTGTATCCTTGTCCACCATTATCAGAGGGTGGAAGTTGTTGAGTTCGCTGACCATATGGGTGACAGCTACGGCCTGTCAAGAATAGCCGCCGGCAAAAAAGACGCAGAGATCATTGCCTTCTGCGGGGTGCATTTTATGGCCGAGTCGGCTGATATTCTTAGCGGCGAGCATCAGCATGTCTATCTTCCCAACCCTCTGGCCGGGTGTCCAATGGCGGATATGGCCGAGATGGCTGATGTACTCGAAGCATGGGAGGCTCTCAGGGCATACGGCGCCGAGGAGAGGATCATGCCCATATCCTATATGAATACGGCGGCTGGGCTGAAGGCTTTTACGGGCAGATACGGCGGACTGATCTGCACGTCTTCCAATGCCGATGCAGCTCTGGCCTGGGGACTTCAGAGAAGAGAGAAGGTCTTTTTCTTCCCGGACGAAAACCTGGGTTATAATACTGCCGTTAAGTTTGGATTGAGCCCGGATGAAATCGTCACCTGGGATTTCTCGGACCAGGATGGCGGCCTGAGCCCTGAACAGATCGAGCGGGCCCGGATCATTCTCTGGAAGGGACACTGCCATGTTCACACGAATTTCACCGTGGAGCATGTGGAGAAAGTCAGGCTTAGTCATCCGGAGGCAAAAATAGTCGTCCATCCGGAATGTATTCCCGATGTAGTTCGGCTGGCTGACGCCAATGGATCCACGAGCTTCATCGTGAAGTACTGTCAGCAAGCTCCTTCAGGCTCGACTATTGCTATTGGAACGGAGATTAACCTGGTCCATAGAATGGCGCAGGATCATCCTGACAAGAATATTTTCGAGCTGTCAGGCGACACATGCCCGGTGTGTGCTAATATGTATCGAACGACGATGAATGATCTCGCCTATACTCTTGAGCACTACTCTGATCTGAAGCCGATACATGTGGGTGAACCGATGCGCAGTGACGCTCTAATTGCCCTGGAAAAGATGCTTGAGATATCCTGACCGCGACTCTGTCACGGTTTATGGGGCAGCCTAAGGAGCTGACCCCGAAGCACAGCTAACCTTCATGTGAATTCGCGGCGTGCTTTCTCCGGACAATGTAAAGGACCAGCCCGGATACGAACAGGATCAGCGAGACGACCTGGTTGTAAGTGGGTTGCCACGACCCCACAGCAAACAGCATGGCATTCTCATAATAGCGGACATACTCAATCACAAACCGGAAGGTTGCCTCACTCATCAGCAACACGGCCATCACCTGGCCGGCAAACTGCTTCCGTTTGGCGAGGAAGTGAAGCAGGAGAAAAAGGGCCAGCCCGTACAGGGAGCTGTAGAGTTGGGCTGGATGAAGGTGCTGATCACCGTAAACACTGTACGGGATCGATCCAATCGGAAATGTGACAGCCCACGGCAAATCGGTCGGGGTCCCGAAACAACAACCATTGAGAAAGCAGCCGATCCGGGTAAACACCAGCCCCAGGCCCAGGGTGGGGGCGAAGTAGTCGAATACTTCCAGCGTCGACAGCTTCTTCCAGCGACAGTAAATCAGGGTACCGGCAATGGCCAGCAGGACTCCGCCATACAGGTTCAGGCCGGCGATGCCGAACTGGTCGCTCTGGAAGGGGTTGACGACAGAAATCCAGTTACCGGCGAATTCAGGTATATGGAGTATCACGTAGAAAAGTCGAGCGCCTATGACCCCGCCGAATATCATTATGTAAGCAATAGACAGGAATGGTTCGAATGGTTTGCCGTCCCTGGCTGTGATCCGCTGGATGTACAGGACGCCCAGGATGAACGATATGGCCAGCATGAGGCCATAGCCCCTGATTGGGAAAGGCCCGATCTCAAAAAGCTCAGGTAACATAATCTCTCTGTAATTCGCGTTCCTTGCCGACCGGCGAGTCGGCTGGAGTCCATTTCGAATAGTATGTTTCTATCAGTCGCCAGGAAAATATTCCGATGGCCAGGCCTACGACGACATCGGAAATGTAATGAAAACGTCCCCAAAATGTTCCTATGGCCAGGCCGATGTTCACGGGTACAAGAGCCCAGCCCACCCTGCGGTAATATTTCAGGCAGGCGAGCATTATGACAATCGCGACAGCTACGTGAGACGACGGCATGCAGCCTCCGCGAAAGGCAGCCGTGTCTATAATGAATTCGACGAACGGCCTGAAGATCAGGCCCTCGATGCCATTGTTGTACTCTGATGCAAAGTACCACCTGGGACCTTCAATCGGGTATAGAACAAACAGGATGTAGGATATGAAGAAGGCGGTGCAAACAGCGGTCATGCTTCTCTTGATGGCCCCCTCACGTCTATTCAAGAACAACACGATAAAGAAGACCGGGATCATCGGGTAGTAACTTGCATACGTCAATGAAAACAAGTCGTTGATCCACACGTTGAGAAGATTTTTGTCTATGTACAGGGTCGGGTTTACTCCAAGGATCATCTGTTCGAAGGCGGTGAGCTGCCAATCGTAAAACTGATCGTGCATAAGAAACACGAGGTTTCCCATGTTGGTGTAGAAGAAGGAAAACAGCAGTACCGGGTACAGCAACCGGACAAGGGCGTGCCATCGCCCGGCAGCCGGATCGAGGCAGCGGGCTACAAGAATGACTACGATCACGACTCCAGCGAAAAAGGCTAAAGAATCCAGGTAAGAGCCAAGTGGCCGGCCGAGCAAAAGGATTGCCGCAGCCATCAGGGTGCAGAAGCCGATGATCAGCTTGTCGAATGGATAGAACCTGGGGCCGGCAGTTGATGTCATGCTTCTAAGTTGCGCTCCATCTTCTTTCTATATGCGGCTCCGGAAATAACAAGCACCAGCTCGCCTTTGACCGTTTTGTTCTTTATGGTCTCCAGGATGCGGCTGATCGATCCACGGAGGTAGGTTTCGTATCGCTTGCTGATCTCCCGGGCAAGGCATGCCTCCCTGTCACCCAAAACTTCATTCATATCGGTCAGACATTTATGAATCCGATGAGGTGATTCGTAAAACACGAGAGTGTGAGGAAAGCGCTCCAGTTCAGTCAGTCGTTTACGGCGACCGGTACTCTTGTGCGGCAGGAATCCTTCGAAAAAGAAACGGTCGGTAGGGAGTCCCGAAGCAGTAAGGGCCGGGATGATCGCGTTAGGTCCGGGGAGCGCTTCGACGGTCAGGCCTTCATCGACAGCCAGTCGGACAATCCGGTAGGCTGGATCGGATATGCCCGGAGAGCCGGCATCCGATACCACGGCTATCGTTTTGCCATTACGGACTTCTGCAATCAACCTGGTTGCCCGGGAACGTTCATTGAAATCGTGATAGCTTATCATCCTCTTCTTAATGTCGAGTTTTTTCAGCAAGCGTCCGGTGACACGGGTGTCCTCACAGGCAACAATATCTACTGTAGCAAGCATGTCCTTGGCGCGTTGAGTGATGTCGCCCAGGTTGCCGATCGGCGTCGGCACGAGATATATTCTGCCGTCAATCGAGTAAGATATTTTGTCAGGTGTTTTCATTCGCGGCCCGGTCTTATTCCTGCAGACTGACCTTGTTAGGTATTGGTGGTTTGTCCAGAGAGGCAACCGGAGGCAGATTCCGTTTGAACGCATTGGCGTTCATCAATGACACCACACGTCGGACCGATTCCTCACCGGTACCGTCGCGGGTGAGTTCGGCCATGGATGTCACGCCTTCGTCGACAATGCGCCTCAGCAGGCGGTCAATGACATCATAGGACACACCGATTTCACCCTCATCGGTCTGATCACGCCATAGATCGGCCGAGGGCGGCTTGTTGATAATAGCCTCGGGGATACCGAGCACTCCTGCGAGTAGCCGCACTTCCGTCTTGTACAATCCGCCGATCGGGTTTATAGAACAGGCTGCGTCACCATATAGCGTTGTATATCCCAGGCAGATCTCGGTGCGGTTACCGGTCCCCAGAACCAGCCGGTTCATACGGTGGGCAAAGTCGAAAAGAATGGACATTCGCTCCCTGGCCATCTTGTTGCCGCGCCTGATTTGACTCTCGTCTCCCACCTGAGCGTAGTAGGTGTCAATCGCTGTTGATATGTTAACGGTATGACTCTGTATGCAGAGCCATTCGGCCACGCCCATGGCGTCCTTAAGAGATTCGCCTGAATTCGCGCCATATGGCATCATCAGCGCAAGTAGCTTATCCGGACCAACAGCTCTGACAGCAATGGTGGCGGAGAGAGCGGAGTCAATTCCGCCGGAAAGGCCAATGACATAGCCGCTGAGCCCGGAGGCTTCGAGTTGCTCGGCTATGAAACTCGCGATTCTGGTGATAGCCTTGTTAGCGTCGAAGGTTTCCATGGAACTGCTCACACGCGGTACAGCACTATAGCCATTTTCGAAAATGTGAACAAGGAAAAGATACAGCGTCTTGACAGGAACCCGCGGAGGCGCGTATATTTGGTAAAACTCATACAAAGAGGGTATCATGAGTGTAAACAAAGTGATCCTGATCGGTCGCCTGGGCAAGGACCCGGAGTTGAAGTATACACCCGGTGGTCGAGCCGTCTGCAATTTTTCAATGGCCACGTCTGAGCGCTGGACCGGCCAGGACGGGCAAAAGAACGAATCGACAACCTGGCACAATATTGTGGCCTGGGGGAAACAGGCAGAGATTATGAAAGAGTACCTGCGGAAGGGCCGCGAGGTATATGTCGAAGGGCGCATCGATAACCGGAGCTACGATGATAAGGAGGGAAACAAGCGCTATATCTCCGAGGTGGTAGTTCAGCAGTTTCGGTTCATAGGCTCCAGGGAGAGCGGCGAAGCAGCCCCTAATTCGGCTGGTCCGCCGCCGGCCACGTCCGCCCCGACGCCGGCGGGGGACGACGACGACCTCCCGTTCTGATCAAATCATGCTCAATTACAGCTAAGAGCCCCGTTTAGCGGGGCTTTTTAAATGGGCAAAAACAGTTCAGGATTGGTCGGAAGTTGGGCTAAAAACGGGCTTCAAAGCCTCCGAAGTCTGATCTTGAGTGCACAATACTGTCTGTAAATGAGTGTAGTGGCAGGAGTTTTAATTGTCAGGAGTGTCGATATGTCTCATGATCTTGTGACGCACGCGGCCGAGGGATACAGAGCACAGAAGGCCAGAACTCTCAGGACCATAGTGTTCATGTCCGGTTCGGCCATCATTGCCTGCGGGGGAATAATAGTCTATTTCAATCTGGCCTTTTCTCCGGGCGAGATAGCCCAGGTGTTCGGTCGCAGCGATGTTGCCACCATGACACTGATGCCTTACATGATCTCGGCCGTGATTGCGGCCCTGACTGCAATTGGCGTCATCTCCATTCTACCGACGACGAAATATGCCGAACCGTCGATGCGCCTGGTGTCGTCGCTCAGAGATCTGGCTGACGGTGACCTTACCGTCCGCCTGAAACTCAACACCAATGATCCTCTCAGGGATGTAGCCAATGAACTGAACCTGGCTGTGGGCAACCTTGATGCTGCCGTCACGGCGTGGAAGGTCCAGAACCGTATTCAGTGGGGAGCGCTCTGTCGCATACGAATGGCTGCGGAGCATGGCGATTGCGAGGATGTGCTTCACTTCTGCAACGAGATGGAGAGAAACTGGGATAAGATCGCTGAGATCGAGAACAAGCTTCTGACCTGAGTCAGCCTTTCAGCTTGTTCTCTATCGCTCTGACCCGCTTGAGCAGTTCAGGGAGTCTGACCAGGCTGGCTTCGATGCGCCCGGTCTCGACCAGGTCACGGGCCGGGTAGCCGAACATCTTCTTGCCCGGCGGAACGGATTTGGAGACACCCGACTGGGCGCCGACCTGGACGCCGTCGCCCAATTCGATATGTCCGACCAGGCCGACCTGCCCGGCCAGCATCACACCGTTGCCCAATTTGGTCGAACCTGATATGCCGACCTGGGAGACGATAATGCAGTTCTCACCGATCTCCACGTTGTGAGCTATCTGTACCAGGTTATCGATCTTGGTGCCACGTCCGATTTTCGTCGGGCCGATGGCACCTCGGTCGATCGTCGTGTTGGCTCCGATTTCAACCTCGTCAGAAATCTCCACCCATCCGACCTGCTTGATCTTCTTGTGTCCCGCATCCGACTGGGCGAAGCCGAAGCCATCAGAGCCGATAATCGCCCCCGAGTGGACAATCACATTGTTACCTGCTCTGCATCCGTTCATTATTCGAACACCCGGATACAGGATGCAATTGTCACCGACTGTAACATGTTCCCCTATGTAGACGGAAGAGACAAGCTGAGTGTCCCTGCCGACTCGACTGCCCTTCTTGATATGGCAGAGCGGCCCGATTCCGGCTGTTTCGTCGACAGATGCTTCGGCGTCAATCACTGATGTTGTATCGCAGCCGGGCTCGACCATACGAACCTCCGGGTGCATTAAGTCAATCAGGTGTGCGACGGCCAGGTACGGGTTCTTGTGCCGGAGAACCGGAATATGGTCGCAGGAGATGTTCGGACCAAGCACGAGGGCAGAGGCAGAGGTTGTGCTGATGAACTTCTCATATGCCCGGTTGGCAACAAAGCTGACCTGCCCCTCTTTGGCGGTATCGATCGGGGCCAGGGATGTTATTTCAATGCTGCTGTCGCCCTCAACCTCAGCGCCGATACTCTGAGCGATTTCGGCGAGTGTCAGGTTTGTTCAATCCTCCAGTCTGTCGAGATACTCGAGCACTTTATCTGTGACGTCGAAGGACGGCTTGACATAACCGAGAGCGCTGGAGCCGGTGAATATGATATCATAGCCTTCGGTCTCGGCAAACAGACGAATGGCTTCGTTGACCTTTTCAATCAATGGCCGAATGAGTTCATCCTGTCTGCGCTCGGCGTCGCCACCCGGACCGAATATTCTCTTGGTGTAGCTGTCCAGGGCATCTCGCTTCACCCGAATGGCCGCCTCACGTTCCTGCCTCTTCTCTTCCGAGAGGATCAGCTTCTGTTTATCATACTCAGTAATGAGGTCCTGGAGGTCAGTCTGCATCTGGACGGCCTCGTCTTCCCAGGCTTTTACCTCAATGCGCATCTGCTCCTCGGCCCGGCCCCAGGCCTGGTAGTTTTCCTGTATTCTGTCATCTTCGATGAAACCTACCCTGAGACCCTGCGCCGGGACGGAGGTCGCCAGACACGACCACACTATCATCAGAGCCAGGACTGTTAACACTGCGGTTTGCGTTTTTCGCATTTTGTATCTCCTGACAGTCTTTTGTTATCTAAAGGTTGTTCCTATCTGGAAATGGAATTTCCAGCCCATGCCGTCACCGTTGGGTGGGACGTCAAGCGGCCGGGCCAGATCACCTCCGATTGTGCCAATGCCGGGAACCAGCACGCGGATTCCAAACCCCCAGCCCCGGTAAAGGTACCTGAAAGGCTTAATATGTTCAAAGCTCCGCCAACTGTTGCCGGCATCGAAGAACAATAGCCCGTATATTGACTGTTCAGCTATCGGGAACTGAAGTTCAATATTGCTCACCAGCATGTAGTTACCACGGACTCTGATTCTAAATGGCGGGTCAACACGGATCGAATCTGTTGTTTCGCCGGTCTTGGTGTTCTCTGTGTATCCAAATGTAGTGTCTGAATGAGTCACGATGGTGTCGGGGGTGAGTGAGCCGTCCTCGTATCCGCGTACTATGCCGTCATAGGCGGTTCCGCCCGGGATAAACCGATCAGAGATCAGAATCGTGCTGTCCGACGCATATGGTGATGTGATGGCCCCAAACTGGACCTTTGCCGCGATGGCAAACCTCCAGAAAAGCGGGAAAAACTTGGCGGCTGAGATGGAGTGTTTGGTGTAGTTCCAGAACCCTCCAAGCGGACCGCCTGTCTGCGATATGGTGTAAGAAACGAGCGATCCCTGGGTGGCAAACTCCGGCAGGTTACGTGAATCCCGTGTGATAGTAAGGGAGAATCGGGAGGCTGAGTTCCATCTTTCGCCGTACCGAAGGAGGGAGCCCGGGTGTGAAGTGCCGATGATGGTGGTATTGACTCTCGCGAAGGACGTGTCGATAATGTCAGGATTGCCTGGATTAGGGACCGTGTCAATTGTTATGAATAGCGAATCGTAAGTGTTGGCATACGAGTTTGCTCTCTCGAAGTACTGACTGAAATCATCAAACTTGTTTCGTTCCAGCCGGTATGAGGCATAGATCCTGAAGTAATTGTCCGGCCAGCGGAGGCGACGTCCGAGTCTGATGGCTGCGCCCTGACGGTTCTCGGTGTAGTCGGTGAACCAGCGCCGCTTCATGGCGAAAAGGTCCGTGCCCAGCAGGGTCGGGCGGCCGAACAGGTATGGCTCGGTGAATGAAACGTTAAA
>CP070824.1:2985439-3025978 GCA_020344395.1 Candidatus Zixiibacteriota bacterium
CTTCAGCCTCAGAGGAGAGGAGTTGAATCCCATGAGAAGAAAGAGAATCGATTTGTTGGCAGCGACTGTTTTTCTCGCTGTCTTCTCCGTCAGCACAGTGTCGGCCCAGACCGAGGGCGCGGCTGCGGAAAAACTGGCGGAAGCCCTCAACCATTACAGCCTGCTGGAGTTCGACAAGGGATTGGAGATAGCCAGTGGTTTGCTGGAGCGTCCCGATCTGACTGCTATTGACAGCGTGGCAATTCTTGAGGCTCTGAGTATTATCACTTATGCCAAGGGAGAGGAATACGTCAAGCAATCGATTGAGTATCTTGACAAGATCTCGGAGATCGGGCCCTGTGTCTCTCGCCTGCCACAGGAGATCTGGCCTCAGGAGTTGCGTGACCACTGGTACCGCATGGCCCAGGCCAAGAATCAACTTGTCTGCGAGACTGAAGGCTCCGACGAAATCACCACGATCGCGGTAATGGAGTTCGACAACCACTCAGTCGGCGAGTACCAGGAGAAACTGGGGGCCCTGAGCAAGGGTCTGGCTGACTTCTTCCAGCACGACTTTGCCAAGATCAGTTCCCTGAACGTTGTAGAGCGGGACAAAATCGACTTTGTCCTCAAGGAAATCGCGCTGCAGCAGTCCGGCAGCGTAGACAAAGCCACCGCGGTCAAGGTTGGAAAGATCCTGGGCGCTCAGCTGATGGTCTTCGGCACGATCATGCAACTCGATGCCCGCAACACGCGGATGGCGGTGCGGGTGGTGAAAGTCGAAACGTCGGAGATAATCGCCTCGGTTGACGAGGAAGGCCGGCCTGATTACTCAAAAATGGAAAAGGGGCTGGTCAAGAAGCTGGCTGCGGAACTGGATATCAAACTGACCAAGGAAGTTGAGACGTTGATCGACAAGGGCGGCACAGTCTCGGTGGATGCGACCGGATATTATGCTGCGGGTCTCGATGCGATGGACAAGTATGATTATGCTGCTGCGTACGAGAGTTTCAAGAAGGCTTATGAACTCGATAACGCCTTCGTGGAAGCCAAGAGGAAGATGGAGATCTACCGGCCGCTGGCCGGCTAGAGCTCCCTCGACTGTGAGCGCAGTCTTATGAAACGACGATTTTCCATCATCATTCTCCTGCTGGTCGTCGGTTGCGGCCAGAGCTATTATAATCGTGGTCGCAAACTGACAGAGCAGGGGCATTACGACCGTGCTGTCGAGAGCTTTTACGAAGAGATCACGGCTCGCCCTAACTCGGCCGCCGCCTGGCGTGAGTTGGGGGTGGCCTTTTTCAAACAGGGTGATTTGCCGAAAGCCGTTGATGCCTTGAAACAGGCCGCTGCAATCATGCCGGATGCGCGGACACATCTGTTCCTGGGACTTATTCACGAAAAGAGCAGTGAATGGGAGTCGGCCATTGATGCCTATGCGGCAGCTCTGAATCTCAAGCCGGGTCGCAAAACCCGTTCCATGATCAACACACACCTTGACCGACTGGTGCAGAAGAAGATTGAGACTGAGGTTTCGCACGCTCTGACACACGAATCTGAAATCAAGTTCGATACCATTCCTCCCAACTCGATAGCGGTGGTTGACTTTGATGACTCCCATCTTTCCCCGGAACTGGCCCCGGTGGCGGTCGGCCTGGCTGAACTGGCCTCGTCAGACCTGGCCAAGGTGAAGTCGTTAAAGGTGGTGGAACGGCTTAAGATTGGTGCCATCCTCAAAGAGCTGGAACTGGCCCGGGGAGGTGCCGTTGATCGCTCGACCGCTCCTCGCATGGGAAGGCTCCTGGGATCTCGACAGGTCGTTACCGGATCGCTGCTCGGTATCGGTGAGGACGGTCTCAGGCTGGACGGCGTGATAGTCAATACCGTTGACAGCAGCACGACCTCGACCGAGGCGACGGAAGGTCTACTGCAGAACCTGTTTGATCTCGAGAAGAAATTCGTTCTCGATGTTGTGAGTGAACTTGGTATTACGCTTACGCCGGAGGAACGCAACGCTATTCGCGAAGTGCCCACCGAATCCTATCTTGCCTTTATGTCGTACAGCCGGGGGCTCTTCTATCAGCGTCGCGGCATGGACGACGTGGCGCGGCAGGAATTCGAGAACGCGGCCGGTCTGGACAAGAATTTCCAGGCACCGCGCAGCCAGTTGCAGGCTGCCGCCGCGGGTTACGAGAGTTCACTGGCCTCGATGGAGACCTTCGCTGAGAGCGGCATGGCTGGACTGACGGGTGAAGGTCTCGATCGGCAATTGACCTCGCTGCTCGAGGGCAGCGGAATCTTACCGTCGCCGACAGGCTCAGAGAGAGCCACAGATCAACCCCGCATCAGCGGCACAGGCCGAGTAATCATCATCCTGGACTTTGACCATGATTAGACGAAGCGCAATCATAACGGTATTTCTGGCGGTCCTGCTGCCCGGCTCGACCGCCTGGTCGCAGCTCATCTACGGCCAGCCTGCTTCCGGCAACCCGCAACTGGTTTACACTCATTGGAGTGCAGACCTTCCGGTCGTCGGAGAGGTATCGGCCAGCCAATGGTATATGCCCATATTCGGGTTTGTGCCCTTGCAGGATGACCTCGAGCTTCAGTTGTATGCAGCCAGATCATCAACCTCCTATGAGACCAACATCGCCGAGTTTTCACTTGTCGGTTTGAGCGATCTAAAACTGCAGATCAACAAATCTCTGAGCGATGACCAGATCGTATTATCGGGTGGTGTCAACCTGCCGGTGGGCAAGACGGAACTCAGTCTGGATCCGGCCGCCGACGAGTGGAAGATCAGCAGTTATCTTTCCAAGGACTATGTTGATTTTCCTATCAGGCGATTGGGCGCCGGGTTCGGCTTCAATCTGTTGGTCGGGGGTGCTGCCGTGGTCGGGCAGGTCCGCATCGGCGGAAGTGTGAGTTACCAGTTCAACGGGGCTTATAAGCCGTACGAAGGCTCGGGTGATTATAACCCGGGTAATATTTTCAGCATAAACGGAGGCGGGCAAGTACAGTCAGGCCGGGTTACCTGGTCGGCCAACCTCGCTTTCAGCGCCTACGGCACCGACACTCAGGATGGCATTAATGTCCTGAAACAGGGCTCAATGATAGGGCTCGGCGTCGGGGCCAATGCGGAATTTGACAATTACGCCCTCCAGGGGGGTGTCAGTTACCTGATACGCGGCAGAGCCAGTGTGCACGAGGATGATTCTCTGATCAGCCAGCTCAAGCATTACGGTGACGAGTTCGAAGGATTCGGACGGGTCAGATTCGGGTTGGGTCAGGACATGTATCTGGCCCCTTCGATCAGCATCCAGATGATCGCCGACAACGAACTCGCCGAGCTCGTGTCCGGATCATCATCTATCATCGGTCTCGGAGCTGATGTGGGGCGTGAGTTCTCCGATCGGTTCAGGGCAGACCTAGGATTCGAGTACTTCACCGGGTCGGCCCTCGATGGGGAGATTGACCTGAGCGGTTACCAGATGGTCCTTAGTCTCACCGCCACGTTGTAGGAATGAAGTCATGATGAGAAATCGAATGCAAACAGCGGTCAAGTGGGCGGTCAGTGTTGCGGCATTATTCGTCGTGTGGGCAGGATGCTCTGAGAAGATTGTCGACAGCCGGTCAGGCGGCGGCAATGTCGAACTGAACATTTCTGCATTGCCGGCTTCACCTTCTCTGATCAGTGCTGTCGACATGGTGATAGTGACAGTTACGGCGCCAGATATGGACACCATCATGGACACCACTCTTTTTACCGGAGGCGTTATCACGATAGAGCTGGAGGTGCCGGCAGGTCGGGAAAGAGTCATCCAGGTTCAGGCAGTAGACAACTCCGTCACGGGAGCGCCGGGATTGGTTGTTTACACGGGGCATATGGTGGTTGATATAACACCAGAGGACCCCGTAAGAGTGCCGATCATTATGCGTCCAGCGGTGCCGCTGGTCAGACTGGTGCCCCACGAAATGGTCATCCCGGCCGGCGAGAGTTTCCAGCTGGATCTGGAAGTCTTCAATCTTCCTGGTTTGCAGGAGGCACGCGTCTGGATTACGGACTCGGCTACCGATTACAACTATTACTATCCGGACTCAGCCTCAAAAGGTGGCTCTATTGGCCCGGCGGACTACTTTCATATGATTCTTGGTGGTGACGGTATGTATACGGAAATACAGGCGACGGGAGTGAACGAAATCGCGGATGCTTCCGGATACTGTCATCTTGCATCGCTCTTTTATACCACTCCAATTATAGTCGACACGGGCTCAAACATTCCGTACACGGTTTACTTTTCGACCGTGCCGCAGGCATTTGCGTCAACGACGGGGAACACAATTCCGAACGACACGGCCTACGCCGAGCAGGCCACGGTGGAGTTGATTCTGCCGCTGGATCGTGTGGTCACTTTCCCGGATTCTGTGCTTGAGAGAGCAGTAATCGACGCGGCGTACAGCCAGGGCGATTCGATCATGCTGTCCGATGTACTGGGGATCTGGAGTCTTTATGCGGCTGAACGTGGTGTGACCGACTTAACCGGTATCAGCACATTGTCCAACCTGAATTATGCAGACCTCAGCGTCAATTCTATCAGTGACCTCACACCGCTCAGGGGGATGACGAGTATTGAGACGCTCAATCTAACGTACAACCTGGTAGCCGATATAGCTCCCCTGGCCAGCCTTTCCGGCCTGCACTATCTGTATCTGGCAAACAACTCGGTCTCTGATCTTTCACCGCTTCTGGAGATTGCGGGTTTCGGCTCCGGCATTTATGACACGCTTGATGTCAGGTACAACCCACTCAGCACCGAGTCGAAGGATGCGGTGATCCCGGAACTGATCAGTCGCGGAGTCGGAGTGGCTTACTGATTGACAGAAATCAGACCATATACAAAGCCGGGACCTGCAGTCGCTGGTCCCGGCTATCTTTACGCCTTATATCAGTCCGGCTTGCTAATCCTCTAGAATAACTGATTCCGCAACGGTGGCAGTGTAAATTTGTTCGGGTGAAATCTCGCCCTGTCCGCCCTTGATGAAAAGACCGAATATGAAGAGATAGGAAAGGATCTTTTTGCCCCCTCCTTCCTCCGTGATCGATCCGGTCAGCTTGATTCTGGATTCATCGAGCGTATTGAATGGTCCCTTCGGGGCCAGATCGACGAATTCCAGTGTGATCTTGCCCGGCTTGCCGGGCTTGGAAGCTTTCACGGACTCGGTAACACTGGCTGTTCCTTCGGCTCCCTTCTCCACTATGACCTTGCCGCCGATGGTGATATCCTCGTGCAGGTAGAACAGAAGAGGGATCCCTTCCCCGATAACCCCGGAGGAGATCTTAAGGTTGGCTGGAAACTTGACCTTGACTTCGGTACCTTCAGGGATCTGAACCTTAGCGGCCAGGGCGGTCGACACGGCCAGGCCCAACCATGCCGCCATCAGTGCCACGAAGAACACAGCCATCCGTATATTATGAATCCTGCGCATCGGTAACTCCGTTAACTTTATTGTCTCGAACCTCTACTTCTCCAGCTTTGGCAGCCGGTCAGCCAGGGCCGGCTTCAGACTGATGCTTACCTGCTTACCTATATTATCGAAACTTACTCCTTTTTCAAGATCAAACAGAGAGTATTTTCCGATAAGCACTTTCTTGTCAGAGGGGGCATTCCCCCAGTTGCAGGTGTGCCTGAGTTCGTCGAAAGCGATGTGTATATCATCGTTGATCTGCCATTCGATATTATACTCATCCCCCTCAAAGATCTGGGTTTGCTGGGACCAGGTGGCCGATTCACCCCGGCCCGTCACCTCCAGGTGAAGGTGGCCGTTCTCGGGAACGGTTTCCACACGGTAGGTGAAGGTTTGTTTCCTGGACCAGTCGCGGACCTCGCGGAGGTAACGGTCAATCGTTCTGATCGCCTGAGCGTCGGCTCCGGGATCAAGGTCTCCCTTTATCCTCCGCAGCCGGGTAACGGCCCGATCGAGGCGATATTCCGGATCATTGTTGCCGTTGACCTCGGCGATCAGGTCATCCAGTTCAATCGAAGCCTGTTTGGCCACCTCCTTCTGTGTTACTACCTCTTTGCGACTCTGTAGCTTCTCAGTCAAGGTGGAGCCCAGTTGCTTCTCGGCACCGCTCTGATCGCTGGCGAAAGTCTTGTTGTCAAAATCAACCTGCTCGATAAGTTGGCCGGAGACAGCGGTATCGCCGCGTGCAGCGATAAAAGCGGTGAACAGCTCCCAGTACTTGAGGATGCGGCCGCTGCGAGTATACAGGACGGTGGTTTCGTCGCCCGTATGGAATTCTTCAAAGGCTGCAACGATGCCGGCAAGATTCTCAGAAACGAGCAGGGATTCCGCGCTGGGATTGTATCTGGGCCAGAGACTGGAGTCACTTACGACGCCATTGAACCTGCCTATAAGCGCATCCAGGCGTTTGACTGATTCGCCGATATCGAACTCTCGGTAAAACTGCCTGATTTTACCGGACGGCGCTTTGAAACGCTCAAATATCCACTTAACCCACTTGGAGTTCTCGTACCGGGCATATGCCGTCACGATCTGCCGGCGTTCATCACCGGAGGTCGTGAAGACCTGGCCGGCATTGGCTCTCAGGATCTCCTGTTCTACCAGTTGAGTTCTCGGGAGCAAGTATTTGAAGTGAACAAGGAAGGGCAGGGAGTATAAGGCTATCCAGATGAGACTCAGGATAGCGGCTGTTTTGGCTACTGAGCGAAACTTCGAAATAAACCGGTGGCGCAGAATAGAATTCAGCAGCCAGTAGAACGGTGCTTTCACGCCCGCGGGCAAGATCTTGGTCGGCGGTTTATAAATAGATCGGCCTACATCCTCTCCGATCTTCTCGGGTTCCCGGCCGACGTTGGAGACAAAGAAAATCTGGAAATCAAGCGTCCGACCAACCACCACCCTGAGAAAATCGGTGAGCTTAACGAGTACGCTACGTACCGAGCCAGCCCAGGCAGAGTCAGCGCCGATGCTGTCAGAAGTCAGTATGCGATTCAGAAACAGGTCGAAATCCCCGGAAAGGAGGTGTTCATCCTCGGGCGAGATGAGCACAACCTGATCATCACCGGTAAATCCGGGAAGGACATCGGCCTTGTTGATCACAAGGGCTATCGGTATAGGCAAGCGGCGATCCTGCGGGGCGAGAGACTCCAGCATACTAACAAACGACGCCACATGGGCCTGATTCTCGAGTTCCGAGCCCATCACCTTCGGATCATAAAAGAAGATAAGCCCATGGCAACCGGCCATGAAGTCCCGAACCTTATCTTGGGGTTCTTCGGTGCTGGTGATCGATATGGCCTTGCCTGGATAATCATAGCTGACGACGGAAACGTTGCGACTCCCGTTGAGGATAGCATTGAAAACCAGGACCAGGTCCTTGGTAGTCGGCTCGGGGAAGGCCCGTTCCCCCTGCAGATCAACGACCGTTCCTACCTGTGAGGTTGTTCCCAGACCCCAGATAGACCGTCGGTTGGCCAGCAGGGCATGTGAAGTGGCGTTGTCGGTGACCGAGATCTGCAGATCCTTGGATATCTTACATTCTTCGTTTAGAACGGTGAAGTAAACAGTCTTGCCGGAGTTAGCATGCCCGACCAAACCCACTCTGATCCCCGAGGGCCAGTCGTAGGCCGCTTTGGCTCCCTTACCCTTCGACGCAGCTGCCTGTTTTTTACCAAACTTGAACAGCTTCTTTATGGCTTTGGCTGGTTTCACATGCTAATCCCTGTTGCCAGCTTGTTTTGGAACGGTCATTGGGTGGGTGAACTCCTCAGTTCATTGGCTTTCTGCTGGAATTCATGAAGTCTATCTGACGCGTAGCTGTTCCAGAGTGCAGGTACTCCGATAGCCAGTCCGACAAAGACCACGATAATCAATCCGTACATGAAATACGCAAGTTTCCTCTGCGTGCCGAGCAGCCGAAAGTAAGCAAATGACTTGAAGGCTCCTCGGAGTTTTGCCCACACCTCACCCCACCGGGCCACAAAGCCGCTCCACCAGCTGACTTTGGCGAAATATCCCCACGCGGTCAGATAATTCTCCATCAGTTCTGACTTTGCGCCCAGGCGGCTTAAGGAATCGACTCGCTGAAGGTGAAATTCCAGGGAGCCCTTGTCCTTGAGAAGGTCAACCCCCAGGGCAATCCGGCGGCGCTGCAACTCAAGTATTTTGCGCGCATCCGGCATCGCCTCGAATTCTTCCGGATTGGTATCGACCTTGACGGCCTTGCCGTAGCTGTTGATGTAAGCGGCCATCTCGCTCAGCAGGAATTCGTTCAGTTTGAAGTTGTTGTTCAGAGCACCTTCCGCAAACAGAAGCTGCAGCAGATTGCCCTCGAAGAATGGAATGTCCTGTTTGATCGCTCTCAGATTGCGGCAATGCTGATAAGCCTGATTGGAACGGCCGTCGGTGTCAGCCTCAGCTTCGAAACGGGTCACCAGAAGCTGGATAGCAAGCTGGCGCAGGTCGGAACTGGTTATCGGGGAGGTCCTGATCTTGTCGAGAAAATAGTAGTCGACTTCGACAGCTTGATTGCGATCCGTCCGCAGGGACTGAAAAGCCGCGATGATACCGTTGTAGGTCTGAAGGAAAGCCTCCGTCTTGAATTCTGAGTAGTTGTTTTCGTAAGTCTCGATGTATCGGAAGAGGTCTAGGACGTATGATTTCATCATGATTATGTTCCCTGATTCGTCAGAGTCCTACATCGAATACACAATCAAGTCTGATCTGGTCAATTGTGCAAGAGCCTCCGCATCTCCGGCGCCACGAAGTACCAGGGTGACCTGTCTAACTTGAGGTGATTTTACCATATCCTGCGCATGCAGCGCCACCTTGTTACCGAACGTATTGAGGTCAACCGGCATAGGGTCCGTTTCTCCCAGACCTCTGGCCTCGTTTAACCCTAGTCGTACCTGCATGTTGGACCAGACATCGGTTCCTACCAGATCTTTGGCCATAAGAACGACCAGGTCGGACATTGGACCCGGGTCGGCTATTTCTATCAACAGGTAGTTCAGTTCGCCAACTCGTTCCATCCGACAACTGCTGTAATCGGCAAGTTTATAGGTAATGCCACGGTATGTCAGTGTCTCGGTCGCCACCGCCTGCTCGCCCAACTGATCTTTCTTGACCTGGGCAAAGAACCCCAGGATCTCACGGAGAGTGCTGAAAAGCCCATCAATGGTGACCAGATGGATGCCCAACTCGCGATGGTTGTATTCCGACATAAGGAAATCGTCAATCGCAGCCATATACCTGCCAATCTCAGAACTGGATTCCTTCATGAAGTATTTTTCGTTGAGATAGTCCTTGAGATCGGGGTGCAGATTCAGAAGGGTCGAAAACACCCGGAACAGCCGTTTGAAAAAGATGATCAGGAACTGAGGATGGGTGGAGTTTTTGCCAGAAACCAGTTCGTCATAAGATGACGCCAGATGATGTACGAACTGTCCGATGGTCTGTTTGAAGGCTGTCTGCAGAGCCGTGCGTTGACTGGCCAACACCGTGTCTGCGGCGACGGTCATGTAAGCCTGTGAGGAAAGCGATATTAGCTTCTCCAAACGATTTCTGTAGTCGCTTACCTTGCGATTGAGTCGTTCATCAGAATACAGCGTCACACAGGGGGGGTAGTAATCAAGGTTGTAATCGATCTCCGCTCCGGAAACATCAAGCAGAGCGACCTGGATCACCTGCTCTTCCGGCAGGGCGGGCATTTTCCCGAGAGTCACCACATAGTTGCTCACAAGATAGGGCACACGGGGTGTCTCGTCAGTCGGGTCCGGTTCACCGACCTGGCCCTTAGAAGACGTGTCCACTCCTATGTAAACAGGCACAGTCCCGTCTGCGACTTCTGCGGCAGTCCTGACTCTGCCCTGGAAAGACTCAGTAATCTCTATGTTGTGGCCGCCTGGTGTAATAGCCTGGCACCGGTCGACCTCAACCGTCAGTTCCCGACCGCTGACCGAGAGATTCAGACTCAGGGCCGGCTTCCCCGACTGAGACTTTCTGATCAAGCCGTAATTGTCCCCGGGAATGACAGCATACCATCGGATCAGCTCGTCGACATAACGGTCCTGGTCCCTGAGATGTTGCTGTGAGACCAGCATGCCGTCTTGCCAGTTAACCGAATGGAGCTTAAAGTCAGCCATTATCTTGCCTCGTTACTCGAAGATTGTTCGGAATCTATGGGTCACGTGTAGTATTGTCAAGCCTGACGATGCAGGGTCGTGTCTTTGCATCACGCATGTGAGGAATAGCCAAGATAGCAACTTCCGGCGTCCCTCCCAATTCTTCTGGCCATCGGCCTGGCCACTATTTTCAGGCGAAATTCAAGGTGACTCGGCATGCATATCTCCAGAACTCGCCTGATTCTCCGGGCGGTCCGCCCGTTTGGCAGCAAATCCTCTAATTCGTTATCCGGCACGGCCCTGACGATCACCTCGTATCCCGAGTCACACTCCGTGAATGATTTCCCCAGAATGAGGCCTCCCCCGAGACGGTCCGATTCCGAACCCAGGCGGTAGAGGCACCCCTCCGGCAGGTCAAAAGTCATAGGCGTGTTTTCCCTGATCTCAAATTGATAGCCAAACAGGTATTGCAGCACCCGGCAGACCGATACCGAGTTTCCTGCCCACATGTTAAAGGTAGGGAAGACCGTCGCCCAGGCCAGCATCTCGTCAAGGTCGGCTGCATCACGTTTTGCGTCAAAGTTGAAGAGTCCCAGGAAGTCTGCAGTGTAATTCGAGTCTGCACAGCCAAAGCTGGTCTTAAGGTCCTCGAATTCCATCGCAGCGTCATAGCGGACAAGCGGCGCATCAAAGGGGGCCATGAGGGACCGCGCCTTTTCTTCCCAGCTTCCGGTTGAAGAGGTTACTCCATGCAGGCCATAGAAGAACTGGTATGGCATGAAGTCCACGGAACTGGCTTTTCCGACCCGGAGCGTGATCCTGGTATCGGAGTTGAGCGGCGTGCCGGGTTCAGGTTCCTGGCCGAGAATCTCACCCTTGTAATTCTCATGTGTGCCGAGCGCCAGAAGGTCAACCCTGTCGAGGCTAACTCCCATTCGGCCCAGAATGTTCAGGGCAACAGTATATCGGAAGGGGAATTTCCGGTCACAGAACTGGGGCATGACCGCATTTTCTACCTGGTTCATTTCCTGATGACCTCGATCCGGTAGTTGGTATTTACCGGCGAGCGGGATTTGAGGAACCGCTTCAGTCGTGTCTGGAGGAGGGATACTTCATCGTCAGAGTAGAAGTCCTCTGAAGAAACCTGAACCCGAACCAGGATGCAGCGGCGGACGCCCCGGGCGGCACGCTCGACGCTATTCTCGCACTTGACCGTCCCCAGGCGAGGGTCAAACGTCTTCGTCCAAGCTGCGATTTCCGCAAAATTAACGACACGATCACGATTGCGAAGCCTCAGGGATGCCTCGGCAATAAGTTGCTTTTCGGTTCTGGCCGGAATGGCCCCACGGGTAGGCGTTAAGTTCTCAGCGCCGGTAACACCCGGATGTTTTTCGTAAAGTTCAACGATTTTCCCGGCCGCGATACCATTTGCGGCGGTTCCGGAGGTGACGGTATAGTTGACGGTGATATTGTCCGGCGGCGGTTCAAGCCGGGAAGTATAATCAAACCACAGAGTCAGGTGATTATTCTTCTCATCCAGAGTGTATGACTGCTGCGAACGATCCGCAGAAAGCTTGTGACGAGGAATGTATTCGTCGCGGTTCGAATCCACGACCCGCGTAATTTCGAGGACAGTGTCGGCTGGTTCCGGGATCTCCACCTCGACCAGTCTGTTTCCTCCCGTGTACTTGTAGGTGGACAACTCGTTCTTGTTCGTCGCGACGAAGCAATTGAAATACACACCAAATTCACGCAGCAGCTGAGCCTTGTCGCCGCCGGAAGGCAGGTCGATTCGTATCCAGTAGAAGCGGTCGTTTTCGATGGAACGCTCTTCGATAGCACCGGTGAGCAATTCGTCCGCCGGACCCAACTCCCATGTCGAGGTAAACTTCTCCGGAAGGACAACAAAGCTGTTTTCCAACTGAGAGAACAAGTCGTGACTGCTGCGAAGGCCTCCCCAGTCCAATGATTGTCCGCCATCCGCCAGAACGGTTTCAATATCGGTTGTCAGTCCCGGGCAGAACCCGGAATCCTCGAAAAACTCACCGAAATTGGAACCGGGGTACCAGTAACCCCAGCGGATCTGGCGCATCACAGTATCCGGTCCATTGATGAAGAGAGTGGTGTCTTTGAGATTCGAAGGCATGCCTGCATATTCGACGCCGAGGTATATCTGACCGGCACCCCTTCCGGGGGTTTGCTCTTCACGGCGGGATGGGTCGGTCCCGTCGGTAGGGGGTGAAATATCCAGGATCATATCGCCGAATCTCAGGAACATCAGGCGGACTTCCGCCGAGACAAGTTTTTCCGTCCTCTGAGATGAGAAAAAAAACGTTTTTCCGCCTTCGCGCTCTTCCTTGTAGAAAAAACGTGTATGCGGGTCAATCTCTACGGCAGGATCGTTTGACAGACAACGCATTATGGTATAAGCTGGCACCGGCCATTTGTGGCTCTCAGGCGAAAGAGATTTAATAAGTGAGTTGGCCGCAACTTCCCAGGTTCGGTCGATGCGCTGGTCGATAGACTCGAGTTGGTGGGCGTATAACTCCAGCAGAATCTTCAGCATCGGGTCGAGTCGTTCCACCGATTCCGGAATAGCCGGGTTCCATCGCCGAAGTTCACGGTGCATGGTGGCGAAGATCTGTTCTTTTGTCCTAGATTCCTGGATGCTCATGCCATATACCGTCCGATGACTATCCCAAACCGTAGCTGGCCTCAAACGCCTTTTCCTTTGAGCCGTCAAGATAGTTGCCGCGTACTTTGACAACGATTCCCAGGGTGTGGGCGGCGGTGTCGTCCGCGCCGACAAAGGAGACTGACACGTTCATCAGTCGTCTTTCGTACTTGTCGATAGCGTTTCTCAGGCTGGCGCGAACATCGGCCTTGTTGGTCGCGTGGAAATCCGAGAACTCCTTGTCCCAGATATCGCACCCGTAGTTCCGGTTAAACGGCATGGTATTCAGCCGTGTGCTCAGCAAGAGACCGACTGACTGAGTGATTGATTCGCGAAGATCTGCTCGGTCGAGGTATCCTTTCCTCAAAACAAAAGGTAGGGCCAGGTATTCCATCTCAGGGTCAGTTCAGATTAATCGTCGCACCTTTTACATTGCACTGTGCCGAAGCCTCGATATTCACATTTACGCCCGACTCGGCAGTGAGATCCCCGCTGGCCTCGACATTCATGGCGGCACCGGATATAATGTCCATCTGCTCGGTGCTCTCGATGGTGACGTTCTTTCCCTTGAGGCTGATATCACCTTCACTCTCAATGGTGATCGAGGGGCCCGACATATTGAGTACGATCTGATTCTCACCATCCTTGGTGGTGATCTTGATCTCTTCCTCACCGCCTGTATCGGTAAAACGGATCTCATTGCCGCCCTTGGTCAGGAGGACTTTGACCTCATTCTCACCATCAGGCGTATGAGGACCCATATCGACACCGTTGTAAACTGATCCCAGAGCAATCGGGAGATCGGGGCTGCCATTTTCCCATCCGATGAGGACTTCATCGTCTATCTCCGGGAGGCACACCAGGCCGTGGTCGCCGCCCGCATGCTGCGAAAGGTAGCGGACCCAGAGGGTTTCGATATTGAGAGCCGGTATCTCTACCTTGATCCTGCCCAGGCCGTCCGGATCGTCCAAGTCGGTCACCACAGCACTCTGCAGCTTGGTAAGCACGGCGCGAGCAGACGACCTGACCGGGAACGAGACATCGAGCGGTGAGCTGACAAACCGATTATGGTACTTGCCGCTCTCACTAAAGACATGGTTGACTTCCCTGACCCAGTAAGGGCCATCCAGATTAAGCATGTTGTTGATCTGTACACAGTGACCAACCTTGATGGCAGGAACAATGGATTCACCGACACAGTCGACCATCCGGCCGACCTGGCTTTCAACCAGTCGACTCAGTTTGCTGTCAAGGCTGGATTGGTCGGCGGCCTCCAGCGTGTGAATATAGCCGGCCTTACCGTACACTGTATCTGACGCATCGATGGAGACCCTTGGTAACTCAGAGGGGGATGATCGCAGCGAGCTGGAATCAGCCTCGCCGGACACGGTTGCCTTGTCCTCATACCCCCATGATTTTGAGCCGAACTGTGACGGCGCCGTACCCAGGCCCATTGAGAAGGAGCCAAGCGAAACGCGCCACACCAACTCTTCGGAGGAAGATCCGCTGGAACTCTGCAAGCGGAACTCCTTCCCATCATAATAGGCAAACTTGCCGGTATCCTCGGCGAGACGACTGATGTATTCATAATCAGTCTCGTTATACTGAACAGAATATTTGATGGTGTCGCTGGTAGATTCAATGTCTCCGCGTGTGATCGGGTAATTGGAGATGATCGAGCCGATAATGTCACTGGCCGTCTGTTCCTCGGTATACGTAATCTGGGGTGCTCCGTCGAGGGCTATGGTTGGGCTCTTAGCTATGATCAGCACGGTGTTGAGGCCATCAATACTGTTTTCCAGCTTCAGTTCGGTGACCACACCGACGAATTCGAGTTCACGGGCCTGATCGATAATGCCACCCGAGGGTGTGATGGTCAGAGATATCGACTGGCCGAGGAACCCCGTATAATTGGACGGATCGTCGAAGTCAACTTCGGCCGCCGCCTCTCCTGACTGTTTTAGCCGTACCTGCAGCTCATGATGCTTGTTGATGTACTGATCGAGCCTTACAGAAGATATCCTGTGCTTGATCTCCTGGTTGTCAATCTTGACCAGGCAGGTCGCAGGAGTTTCGATCATGGGCACATTACTGTCTTTGACAGTTGCTGCGGGAGTTTCGATCTCGGTCATACTACTACTGCCTCTAACCATTTAGGCTGATGCCGGACAGGCACGCGGCACTGTCCGACATCATATTCTATTTGAGACTATTCTTCCCAGCGGTTGTCGATAGTCGCTGCGCCGATAGTCAATTTGTGGCACGAAATCTCAAAGTACTCGAAAACTTGGTCGTCCGGACGGTTCTTGATATGAGGTACCCTCTCCTCATATCTGGTAATGAATCCTTCTTCCCAGCTCAGCACTTTCATTTCAGAATCGTCCGGCTTCTTTACAGATACTGAGCCGGCCTTCCAATTGGTATCAGCCGAGTCCATAGCCCATGCCGCGATGGCATCGTTCTCATCGGATTCACGGGTAACCTTGATGGTACCGGCATGAGCCCGGTCCGACGGACGGCCTGTTTCATCCTTGGCGGTGTAGATCTCGTACGATATCTCATAGACATTCTTGTACTTCACACCGTCGATTTCAAGAACTGGTCTGCGAGCCATAACTGAATTCCTCCATTTGTGGCAGTTTTCTTCTGTTGGTCTCTATGTCTGGTCTAAATGTGTTATCTTATATGGCCAGACCGTTTATTTGTCCTTTACCTTGGTCTGGTCGTCTTCACCCCAGGCTACAAACTCAATATTGAATGTCCGGGCCGGGTACTTCGGGTTCAGGCTGACCTTGACATCGATTTCCTGACGCTTGCGCATTTCCTCGTCGGCGAAGATATCGACCTTGTAATCCTGCAGGATGTTGTCACCGCCGGAGATAGCCCGCATGAACTTGTCGATATCCTTGCGCATGGTATCGACAAACCGCTGGTCTATGACCGAGAAGGTCTGCTTGTTGAGATAGTTTCGAAGCGTTTTGTAAACGTAGTCATAGGTACGTCTGATTGAGTAGACGTTGAATGTCTCCTTGTTGTAGAGAGTGGCCGCACCCATGGCCACCGCCGTACCCTCGAAGCTGACCATCGGATTGACACCCTTCTCATTGATCTTGGAGGCGTCCGGCTGGTTAGCCTTGAACCGCAGGTATTTGGCATCCATGATCTTGCCATGTTTGAAGCCGGCCATGGGCTGCTGCATGCCGACAGTCGTGTCTCCCTGGTACATTTTCCCGGCGACAGCGGCCGATGGCGGCACCCACATGTCGTCATCTTCATACTGGTTGGCCTGACGAGCCTGGATGTAGTTGGCAAATACCGTGGCGTATTGTTTGTAATTGTCGATCCCCGCGAGATTCGCATAGTTGGGATCATCGAGCATATCCATTACTTCTTCGAAGCTGCCGAAGTTTGGAAGGTCGGTGAGGACTTGGACCTTGTTCGGCAGACCCAACTGACGGGCGATAGTGTCGATGTTCTCGACGCTTCCTACATATCCGGGGATACAGGCCATGGCGAAGCATTCCTTGACGCTCCACTCGCGGTAGAGATCGGCAAGAGATTTCGTGAGCTGTTCGAATTTCTCCCGGTCGTTGGGATCCATCAGCTCCTCGGCGCCGACGTTGGCAAAGAAGGCATTGACCTTCTCATCCGGTTCCTGGGCCGCATTGGCAAAGAACATGTCAATGGCTCGATAGGTGGTTTCAAGGTCGCGACTGGCCTTGTGAACCTTCTTCATATTCTTGTCGAGATTAGCCTCGTACTTGGCTGCAAGCTCGTTTAGCCCCTTGCGTATTTCATCGAGGCTGCCGTCTTTGGACAGATTCTGTACCCACAGCTTAAGCCGCTGGGCCAACAGCTTGCGCTGCTTGGCGAACTCCTTCTTTGTCAGGAATTCTTTGCGCTGGAAATCCTTTTTCGGGTCCAGCCACTCAACGCCGCGAACAAGGTCGCCGTCAGCCGTCTTGAAAGAAGGCAGCAGCGATGCGAGCTTGCTGAAATCGCCGAACGAATCACCCAGAATAGAACTGAACTCTTCGTCCGATATTTTTTCTACCGGCGCCGCTTCCGCTGGAGCCGGAGCCGCCTCGGCCGGCTGCGGCTGAGCTTCTTGTCTTTCTTCATCTTGCATATATACTACCTCACTTCTTATTCACTCAACAGATCGATATAATACTGGGCTACTTTCAGCAGCGCTTCCTTCTTCTCGCTGTCAGCCAGTATTTTCTTGAGGGCGTTGTTCTTTTTAAGCTGTTTGTCCAGATCACCCATCATCTCTTTGCTGTAATACGTATCGCTGAGATGATCATTGTTTTCGATCAGTTCCTTCGGAGTGAAATCTTTCATCGACTTGATCTCGAAGTTGGCATTCACCGGTTCTCCCTCGGTCGTTTCAAGTTCCGTTGAAAAAGAGGGGCGAAACTTCTCGAACACTTCCTTGGAATTGACGCACTTGACCGGAGCGACCTCGGCGTCTTCGTCATTGTTCAGCTTGGCGGCGTACAGCAGCTTGTTTGACGGAAGCAACTCGACCGGTATCGAGTCATCCTTCTGGACTCGCTCCGTAGCACCGAGAATAAACTTGGCCATGTAGGTTCTCCCTTTATTGCTCGATTAACCTTGACTCTTCTTTGTAAATGTGTAATTGCCGTCTTTGACTTCCACCATCACAGCGTCACCAGGCATCACTTTGCCCGTGATTATGTCCACACTCAGGCGGTTGATGATGTCCTTTTCGATAATCCTTTGGATTGGTCGCGCCCCAAGTTCGATGGTGTAACCATCCTGGGCGAGTTTTTTGCGCGCCTCATCCGACAGCTCAGCCTTAATTTCCTGATCCTTAAGCAGATCACAGAGGTTGTTGAACTCAAGGCCGGTGATCAGTTCCACCTGTTCCTGGGTGAAAGAGTGATAGATGATAATGTCGTTCAGGCGGTTAAGAAACTCGGGGCGGAACTTAGAGAAGAGGAAACCGCGAACCTCCTCCATGTCCACTTCGCGTCCTTCGCGATCGGCGTCGAGGATCTTGTCGGCGGCATAGTTTGAGGTCAAAACCACCAGGCAGTTCGAGAAGTCGACGGTTCTGCTCTGACCGTCCGTAAGGCGGCCGTCATCAAGAAGTTGCAGCAGCAGATTAAACACATCCGGATGGGCTTTCTCGACCTCGTCAAAGAGGACGATCGAGAACGGCTTGCGCCGCACGGCCTCGGTGAGCACGCCACCTTCTTCATACCCGACATAGCCGGGAGGCGCGCCGATCATCTTAGCCACGGAGTGCTTTTCCATATACTCCGACATGTCTAACCGAACCATTGCTCCTTTGTCATCGAAGAGAAACTCAGCGAGCAGTTTGGGCAGGTGAGTCTTGCCGGTGCCGGTGGGGCCCAGAAACAGGAACGATCCGACCGGCCGATGCGGTAGTTTCAACCCGGCCCGCGACTTGCGAATGGCGTTGGCAATAGCCGTAATAGCATCCTTCTGACCGATGATTTTCTTGCTGAGGAAGGCTTCCATGTTGATCAGCCGGTCCTTTTCAGCGGTAAGCATTTTAGAAACCGGTATTCCCGTGCGATTGGCCACCACGGCGGCGATGTCGGCGTCGGCAATCTGGTCGGAAAGGTTGGCGGTCACGCTCTTTACGGCGTCGAGCCGCTCACACTTATCGGCAAAGCCTTTCTTGATGTCATCGAGAGTCAGTTTTGAGGCACTCATTCTGTCCCTCCTGATCCGGTCTCAAGGCGGTGTCCCCAGAACTCATGCATGCGGTCCACCGTGCGGGAAAACTCCTCGTAGGCCGACCGCAGCTTGTTGAAGTCTTCAGCGTCCTTCTCGGGGTCTTTTCCATCACACTGCTGTATGAGTTTCTCCAGCTCGGTCCTCTGGCCATCAAGCTCGGGTATTTTCACCTCCGAGAATTCCTTCTTGACAGCATACTCTGAAGCCGCCTCATCTATAATGTCCAAAGCGATATCTGGCAGGTTCCGTTCGCTTAGATATCTCTGGGCATATTTGACCGACCCGATTATGGCTTCGTCGGAGTACTCAATCTTGTGGTGCTCTGCGTATTTGGGCATTACCCCGCGAGCGATACGCACAGCGTTGTCATAGTCTGGCTCTTCGACCTTAACCTTCTCAAAGCGGCGCTCGAGAGCCTTGTCTTTTTCGATGTACTTAGTGTACTCTTCTTCTGTGGTCGCTCCGATCAGGCGCAGTTGCCCTCGCGCCAGGGCCGGTTTGATCAGATTGGCCGCGTCCATCCCACCGCCCCCGGTGCCGGCACCGGTAATAGTATGAATCTCATCGATAAACAGGACTATTTTGCCGCCCGATTTGACTACTTCGCTGACCAGTGTCTTGAATCTCTCCTCGAATTCACCCTTGTACTTGGCTCCGGCCACGAGGGCTCCCATATCGACCTCCATGACCTTGATGCCTTCGAGCACTTTGGGGATGTCTCCGGCCACTACGGCCTGGGCAAAGCCTTCCACGATGGCTGACTTGCCGACGCCGGCTCCGCCCAACAGGATCGGGCTGTTCTTTCTGCGCCGCAATAGTATCTGGGTGAGATGCTGGATTTCCGGTTCACGGCCGATCACCGGGTCGAACTGGCCGGCTGCGGCGAGGTTGGTCATGTCCACACAGTAGCGCAGGGTGCCGGACACATCCTTTTTGCCTTCCTCGGCCGGGGCACCTTCAGCGGTTGGCGTGGAGACGGTCGAAGCAATCTCCTCGACTGACTTGCTGTCGGCAATCGCCTTGTAAATGTCTTCCTTGAGCAGGTCAATCTTGTCGCGGACATACGGGGCCAGGCTTGATTTGGGATCAAAAATGGCGATAAAAATGTGTTCAGGCTCGACCAGGGCATCATACAGCTTGGCCTTTTCCTCGATGGCCTGGTTAAGAACCGCCTGAACGCCGGGGGAGATAGCCAGATTCTCGCGCGGGGTCGATTTGCGGGACTGGTCCTTGAGGTAACCCTCAACGATCGATTCAATCAGTCCCGGGCTCTTGTCGATCTGGTTGAGAATCGACTCTACTTCGCTGCCTTCGTGTCGAATCACCGCGATGAGCAGGTGTTCGACGTCGATCTCCGGGTGCCGCATCTCAGCCGCCACCTCGCGTGCGTTTTTGATGACAGCTCTTGAATCAGAGGAATAGCTGGCGATGTCCATATGTGACCGAATTACTCCTGATAACAGGTTTGGTGTCCGACAACATTCTTCGCTGCCTAAGCCAAAGGACGATAGTCAATTAGTTTAGCGCGGGCCGCAGGCAAAGTCAAGCGATTTGTGTCACGCGTCAGCGGGACCCCGGCTGTCCATCTGGCGGCAGTTACCCGTCCGGTCCTTAGCTTAAATCTCTAGGCAGCCGGCAGCCTCATGATTTCTTCTTTGCCGCAGTCCGAGCGGTGATCAGCAACTCATCTCTTACGCATTCTAAGGTCTTATCAATCTCATCAGCTACTCTGCCCCATACGGTCGAGTTCCCGGCTGCTTTGCCGCACCGGGTGTGGTGCTCAGGCAGGCCGGTCACATCACATCCGATAAGGTAGGCAGGTTCTTCACCACCGCCCAGAAGTATGTTCAAGACCTTTTCTATCTGATCCTCAAGCTGGGTTGCCTTGATATCACCTGGAACATCCTTCCACTGTGTATAGTGGTTTTTTAGACAATCGCGGTCTACGCTGATGTAAACATACTTGATATGATGGTTATCGAGAATGCTCTTGATACCCGTCCCACCAGTCCAGAAATCCTTGTCTAAGGGACTGTCTGTCGGCGGTTTTGCCTTGTCTTCCCATTTTCCGCCCTTTTTCAAATAGCCGTAACCCTTGATGCCTTTTCCGCTCCACGCTACATAACACCCTTCCTTGGCGAATTCAATCAATGGCCTGCCCCATCCGTCGCTTCTTACTCGCCCCGAATATCCCAGGTCGCGGTGACTATCAAAGTTAATCACAGCTACGGGTGCCTCGCCGTCCAGGTGCTTAATCGCTTTCATGACTGCATACGCGCCCCAGAGATAGCCGCTCGTGTGAAAGCTGTTGCAGTCACATACAGCGAATACGGGGAAGCCGAACTTTAGAGCGTCAAGTCTTTCCAGAAATTTCTCCATCTGGTCATACGGGACTTCCGATGATGAATTACTCAGTTTCTTCTTGCCATCGTCTCCATCTTTAAAAAGCTCGTACTTTTTGCTCTTCTCAATTACATATTCCGGGGCGTCGTTCTTTGCCTTCGCCGTCAATCTGGCTTGCATATTGTCGTCGCTTCCCTTGGTCCCCTCGTCGACACCCTGGAAACATATTCCACTGTACTTGCTGGTCTCCTGTCTTATCCTCTTATAGATTTCGTCACCAAAGAGTGGGATACTTTCTTCCAGATCCCTCGTATCTTTATAATTTGACAGCGCAGCAACAAGCGGGTCGAAATTACCATCCAACTCCCCATCGTACAGATCGAGCGATTTCAGTCGACCTTTCAGTTCTGGGATTAAACTGGTACGCAGTATCTTCTGATATTCCAACCTCCATGGTTCCGATGGATTTTGCAGGCTGGCAGTGCATTGAAATCCGGTCACCGTTCTGGCGCCTTCTTCCAGGGAATCCTCAAAGTCTGTTCTTTTCGACATCTTGGCAAGAGGTTGAACCGGCCGGCAGAGGACGAAATCCTTTTGTCCGTGCATGTATACGAGCGGTTCTTGCGTGCACAACAGATAATACCAATCAGGCTTGTCCAGCAGATTGTCAAAACGCCGGCTGAGACACCACGCATAGTCTCTGTAATTCCATGTGCTCAGCATATAATTATCATCGACAGAGACTTTATTATCGTTTTTATCAATTATTTCGTTCTCATAACAGATGGACCCGCTGAAGAATACAACCTTGGAGAATGTGGTAATCTTGGTGGCGCTCATCTGCTCCGCGCTTTTGGACGTTATCTGTGGGTTGCTGGCCATTTTGTCACTCCCAAGTGTCTATGTCTCATTGCTTCTCTTCTTGAGCAGATTGCACTCGCTCGATATCTGGAAACTCAACGCTAATAGTTCCTGGCGGAATGTTCTCCTCGCGCGCGTAGCCGTTACTGTCCAGCGTGCCCTCCCTCTTGGAGCCATCCGGAAGGTACAATACGTATTTTTCATCAGGCACCGGTTCACCTATGTCATCCGCCAAACGTATCTCAAACCAGTCCTTGAATTTCAGGATTCCCGATTCCTGCTCTCGGCCCAGTTCCAGGTCCTCTATCTTGATGGTGAAAAAGTACTCCGGCGGGTTATACGAGGCACCGTATTTCTGGCGCTCTTCTTCGGTGGGAATCTCGTCGGTGTCCTCGTGGTATTCGTATTCCCACTCCAGTTCAACGCGCGCATTCATTACTTTGGCCAGGAGTTCCGTGATACGATCATGGGCACCGTCCTGATCATACTCGTAGATGACTAACTTGACTTCGGTCTCATCCCGTATGTTTTCCACTTCGGCTGAAAGGGTAAGGATATCGCCGCGCCGGGCCTCGGTGGCGCTCCAGCCGATGGACTTGATCCGGGGCGGGGGGAAGACCGGGATGTGATTGGATTCGCCGTCGAGGCTGTTGTCCGGAAGCTCGACTTCGAAATAAATCCTGTCTCCCGGCTCCATGTCTTCCGGAACGTCGAATTCGTCAACGAACGTGTTGTTTCTGATCTCGCCGGACACTTTTCCGAGCTTCTCACCCTTCTCACTCTTCCCGGTAACTTTGATCTTGGCCCCGGCACCGACCAGAGCGGTGTTGACCTCGAAACGGGCCGCGTGGCCCGCGAAGGCACAGCCAGGAGTCCACGAGGCACTGATCAAGTGGGACTCGAGTTCTACCTCGTGCTCAGTATCGGTTCCCTTGTTGAACTTAAGCTCGGGCATCAGTCGGCTTCCAGCGGCTCGTAGGTTCCGGGCAGGAGCGATTCAATTATCTTCGGAAGTTGCAGGCCCACCGTCTTGTAGGACTTGCGTGAGAACTTGGCGCTGATCGCAAAGCCCATATTGTCTTTTATTACAAATACGTACTTCTGCATGATCAGACTGTCCTCGGACGGCACCCATTTGTAGACGAATTCCCAGGCCGGGTTCCCACCGGGGATGGTTGTCTCCTCGTCCTTGAGCACATCAACGCCCTGCAAGCCGTCCACTAAAGGATCCGTTTTTTCACGGGCGAAGGACGCGATGGTTTCATGCCTTAGCTGCCGGTCAATTGTGATCATTATGCTGTGCTGCATTCCGTCCTGATCAGGCCCGTTGAAGACATAAACAGTTTGATCCTCCCAGCCCATGGGCAGATCCACCTTGAAGAACTCGGTTGATTCAAAGCTGCTCATCTATATTCTCCTGAAAGTCAACATGGTATTCAGCCTCAATCGATCCTGGTGATAGCTCCATCGGAGGCTACAAACACACTGCCGGAGGGGCCAACAACCGGCGGCGTGCGGAAGTGATCGCCTTCTTCATCCACATACTCCCAGACTGTCTTGCCTTCGGCAGAAAAACAAATTATGCGATCACCGTCGGCGACCAGGAGCCTATCATTAGAAGTAACCGTTGCACTGGGGGTGTCGCTTTTGAGTTCGGCGTTCCACAAGATTTCACCGTCCTGAACGACTTCGAGTTGGCCCGCCCCAACCAGAAAGACGAGCCCGTGTTTGCCGACGACCGGCGGTTGTACGGGTGCTGTGACGGCTGTCGGAATTTCCCACACAGGTTCTCCAGAATCATAGTGTGCGGCCAGGACATAGCCTTTCTCCGTTTGCAGGACTGAATACAGCAGGTTGTCGGGGCCTACGCTACAGCTAAGCGGCAAAAAACTTCCAGTGACCGCGCGGTCAACAAGATTATTGCTACGCACCAACGATATCGTATCTCGATACGCCAGCACCGTGCGCCCATTCCCGTAGACAGGCGTTCTGATTACGGTATCCGGTATTGCTCTTTTCCATTCCTGCAGTAAGGCACCATACTTCATCTTGATAAGAGCGAAAGAGATGTCATGCCGCTTGGGGTAAGGCAGTAGCAGCATGCCGGCGATGAAATCCTCCTCTCTGGGTGCAAAGCAGAGCAGATCGGAATGATCCCCCAATCCGGGTACGAGATCCCCGGTGCGGGACTCGTCGTCAAAAGCCTCAAAACTGACTCTCAGGAGCAGATGACTGGAAAAAAACCAGAAGCCTCCTTCTTCATCAAGTCTGATGAAGGTGTTGACGGATTTGTCCCTGAATCCCAGCGTACGTCTGTCCCCCAGGTTAACGGCAAAGAAGACTCGTTCGAAATCTACGACCGCCCGTGTCTCATCAATTAGATGGAGATATTGTGCGTTGCTCGGGATGGATGTATCGTTATAACGGAACTTCCAGGCCTTTTTGCCCTTGGCCGTGACGTCATAATCCAAGAACGAGTTGAGCTGTGGATTGGCATGCGGCTGAATATAGCTTGACTGCATTTGATTACTCTCCTCACCGGCCAGTGGTTTCCGGAGTTCGGTTTTGTCTTGATGGCCAGCCCGGCAGGCCACGGCCAGAAACGCCAGACCGAAGACGATTCTCAGCCGGGATATGGGGATACGTCGGGTCATACATCATACCTGCTTGGCCGTATAAGCACGGTCATGCCTTTGTGACTTGATCCAGTCCGCCAGGAAACCCAGATCATCCTTGCTGATAGTTGTGATTTCCTCTACGACTTTCTTCTTTTTCGGTGTTCCGTCGGTCTTCAGTTCGGGTGTGCCGTCAGACTTCAGTACCGCTTCCTCTTTATGATTGCACGGCTTCAGTCCCAGTATGTAACGCATGACGGTGACCATGTTTTGCTGCTGGTCAATATCGATGTTCTTTTTCTTGAATCCTTTGGTGTGAAAGCTCGGCTTCTTTGCAACCGGGGCGGCGGCATTCTTATGTACTCTGATCAGTTTGTGTTCATGCGGTGTCGTGCCGCCGAATTTGTAGCGCGGGACGACGTAGAGGTAAACCTTTTTGTAGTCGTCTTCTTTGGCATCACCGCACTCAAACCAGAATTTCCCGTTGAGTTTGCTGTTTATCTCTTTTTGGAATTTCTTCATGTAATTGATACGTTCGTCGTTGTTGCGGTCGGCACTGTCCTTGGTCCAGTTTTCAGAGGACGTGTCTCGGAAGAAGAACTGCAGTTTCACCCGTAAAACTAGGATGGCATCAAAATCAGTCTTGCCGCTGACCATCAGTTCAGTAGTCTCATCGTGGCCGACCTTGTACATTCGCAGGTCAAACTTGCCATGCGTACCGTTTTTGCGGTTGGAGGCGGTATAGGCCGCCTTATAGAAATTGTCCGTCTTCTTGTTCTTGGAGTCCTTTTTCTTCAGGAAGTACTTGAACTTGTCGCCGGCGCCGCCAACGGCCTGAAAGACCGTCGAATGCTTATCCCCCGCGTCATCCTTCTTGGCCGTCAGCGCCTTAACACCACTCCTATTATTTAACCACCGGCAAAAGTACCAGTAGTGACGTCCCCTGGGAGCGTAGTTACCCTCCATAATGGAGGCCTTATCGAACGCATACTGACAACCGGTTGCCGACTGCGAGAACTCCGGCAGGGCGGGATCCCAATCGCCGTTGTCATCTATTCCCTCGAGGTACTCGTCATCCTGCCCGGTAGCATGGCCTAACTCATGAGCCATGGTATAGTAGCCCCAACTTTCCCCTTCAGCGTTTTTTGTGTCCGTAGTACTGGCCTTATGCTCCTGCCTGAAGAAATTAGCTTCGGTCAGACCCATGTCGGCGCGATCCTCGTCGGCATCGCCGGTTTGTTTGCGAATCCAGATCTTGCATTTCCTCGGGCTGGATGTCCGGCCTTCAAAAAAGAAGCGCGGATAAACGGTTATATTCTTGCCTTTGCTCGAGGGGGTGGGCCTGAACTCATATTTCTTCTTCTCCCAGCGATCGATGCACCCACTAAAGCCATGCTCGTGGTACAGGTCTCGATCTCCACCATACTCCAGGTCAGTATACACAACGGTACTACTACTGGGGGGGTTCTTTTTGCGGAATCGGCCGGACCAGTAAATGAGCAGGTATGCCGCTTCCGCACCGGCTGAGTCCAGGCAGTTGGCAAAGTAGTGCAGTTCAAAATTGCCGCATCCGCTGGCCATGCGCTGGCTTGAGGTGCCCCAGTAGTGGACACTCTTGTCGTTTTTGATCCCGGCACGGGCTCCCACCACGGACCCCTTGATGCTGCGGCTGAAGGTCACATCGTAGAATTTACCATTGCGGCTGATTACCCTGGCGTGTTTACCGGCGACGTCCGGCGTAAAGAAGTTGCTTGCCAGCGTCCCTTTGGTCATGTACGGCTTCTTGGGCTCCGGATTGAATATCTTCATCTTGTTGTCAAAGACCGTAAAGCGAACAGCAGCAGACCAGGGCAGTTTGCTGGACGAGTACGATTTGCGGCTGGTATCCGTCAGCGTTACCGAATCAAGGTAAAATATGATCGGCTTATCCTTGGTCGTCGCCTTGTTTATCACATCGGCGATTTTCTCCCATTTGCTGTCATACTTGACAAGCCAATTGGTGGCCGACCATTTCGGCGGCAGGTCGAAGATTTTCATACGGTCGGTCAGGGTCATAGCCGCAACATCTTCCGGTTTTTTCTCAACAATCTTCGGGCCGCCTTCTTTCTGAGTATACCACTTGGATGTCTTGAATCGCAGGGCCACCTTCTTGGACTGCCTGGTCGCCGCCTTGTCGGCGTTGCGTATCCACGGGAGCAGCACGCAGTTCTTATCTTGCAGATATATGTTGGATCGGGCCATAGGCCGCTTGCTGCTGGCCCTCAGGTTGTAACCGAACAGCCAGAGGCCCTGCGGCACCGCCTGATCGGTGCCGTCCTTGGGATCATGGTGGCGAAACTGCAGGAACTGCCATTCGGGCTGGAGAATTGCTGGCAGATGGCCCCCATCCCCCTTGATCTGTTTTGTGGCGCTGACATCAAAGAGTTTCGTGCCGGCGTCGTAGTTTGCGCAGTTTTCAATCTTCCAGGTGCTGTTCTGCAGCCGCGTTCCGTTTGGAACCGCGAAGAGCATTTCCTTGGTAAAGAAGAGACTGTCAGCCTTGACAGCTTCACCCAGCTCCGCCTGGGTCAGCCACTTGGCCTTATTTCCTCCCCGCTTGACCTGAAGAAATCTTTGGAGTTTGTCTTTAAAGCGAATCTCGAAAGTAACCTTAGTTTCTTTTTCAAGCTTGAACGAAATCTTACCATCATCCCCTGCAATCTCGACTGGGTTGGCCGAGTGCGCTGTCTGGTAGCGCTTGTCACTCGACTTGTATTTATCGTCGATGTAGTAAACGTGTAGCTGGGTCCCTTTGGGTAAGACCTCTTCTTGTTCAGTTGCACCGTTGTAGAACTTGAGCACGAGATAGGCAAAGCCTGCTTTTATTTCCTGGCCTACAACCGCCCCGTGACTGGCTCCGTCAACTGCGGCCGGGGCAGGAGCTGGGGCTGGAGGATCAATCATAGTGTGCCGACTTTCCTGCGTCGAAGTTCCCGGAAGCGAATCTCGCGTGCCCTTTAATTCTGCAGAACCTACCCGAATTCACCTGGAATACCTTCCTGAAGCAGATTCAATAAGCCTAGCTAATTTCTCCGGACTCGGGAAACTCTACCCGTACTTTCCCAGGCGGGATACCTTCTTCTTTGGCCTTGCCGCTTGGGCCGGTGTCTCCCTTCCGTATTTCACCGCTGGCCGGCCGGAGAATGTATTTGGCGTTCTTGACGAGGTTATTATCAGCGTCGTGGAGTTCGATTTCAACGTAATCTTTGTAATCCAGAATGGAAGATCGCGCCTGCAAGTCGCCGACCTTGGCCATAAAGTAATACTGCGGATTCGAGTATCTCTTCTTGGTCGTCTGACTGGTCTCGACATCCTCTTCGGAGGCGTATTCCCATTCCGCTTCGGCCTTGCCGCTATCGAGAGTGAGGTCTTTGAATGTCTTCACGAGCTGATCAGCCCTGCTGATATCGCGCTTCCAAACCTCCAGGGTTACCTCGGTCCCATCATCGACGCCAACGGCTTCGACCTGGAGCTTGACCTTTTCACCCGCTCGGGCCTTGTCAGGAGACCATGCGGCTTTGGTTATGGCGCGAAGGGAAATCTCGTGATCACCCTCTTTGACACCTGTCATCTTGACTTTTCCGGCCAGGGTGCTGCTGGTTTCCTCTCCGTCGGGCCCCTTCACCGTATAGGTTGGGCCCACGACTGGTTTGCCTCCCTTGTCCACGAACTTCACATCCAGACGGTGTCCTTCGGTGGTCGAGGCCGACGATGTGGCCTGCTCAGCCTGCCCGCTCCCCGTCTGACCACTGCCTCCGCCACCGCCGTTGCCGATCATCACATCCGGGCTGCCGAGCTGAATTGTGGCCTTGTTCGTCGGCGGTTTTTGAAACGGCCCACCCTGTGGGATGTGGGGTGGCGTGTTATCGGCGGTGCTGCCCTGGGTCGCTGCCGCCATACCCATTATGTTGACCGACGAACTCAGCCCACCGTTGATCATACCAACGAACGGATGGGGGATAGGTGTGGGCACGGGCCCACCTGGTGTGGGGATCATTATTATGTGGGTATCGGTTCCGACAACTTGATCGTTCTGCTTAGCGGCCGGTAACTTGTTTATCATCACCGTGCCCACCGCAATGACGGTTCCAACCGGAAGATCAGTCGGGTCATTGCATGTCGTTGCCATGTCTGTATTTCTGGCGGCTGGCTTTCCCATACTCCAAAGACCTGCTGTAGCGTAACCTGCTGCTGCCAATAAACTAACGTCACAAGCTCAAGTCAATAGGAGATTATATCCCAGCGCCGGCTGAGATTCGGGCTGCGGTCGGAAATCTTCAAACGTCTGCCGGGTATGAGCGTATACATTTATGAAATGCAGGTCCACCTGCCCTGTGTGAATGGGAATCTGACATGACAGCCTCAGGCGCTAGGTGGAAGGTACCGATAGACTTCCAACAAAGGGACTATCGTGATCAGCCGTACTGTCCGGTGTAATTGCCGTAGCCTACTGTTGTTTCTGCTCCTTGGCGTGCAGGAAGCGCCCTGTGATGACGCCTGCCAACTGCCAGCTCAATTCGACCTAAGAGAATCAGGGATCCTGACGCCGGTAAAACACCAGTTGAACTGTGGGTCCTGCGGAGAGTTTGCGGCTGTGGCTGTAGCCGAAGCGCTGATCAAGAAGAATACGGGTGAGACAGTCGATCTGTCCGAGCAGCAGATTGTCAGCTGTGTAGAAGGTTGCGGTTGTGTTTCCGGGTGCAGTTCGCTGAGGGCTTTGGAATATGTAAAGGAACACGGTATTGCCTTGGAGACAGATTATCCTTACTTGAACAAGGATACCAACTGTATCGACGGTCTTCCGGCAAGGTATTTCTTGACCGATGTATTGTCGAAGATCATCGATGGCCGTCCCCTGAGGGAAAGGATCGAGATTATTAAAGAGACCATAATAGAATACGGTCCGGTTGCCACGAACCTCGGATTTTACGCTGACTTGGATAGGTATACCGCAGGTGTGTATTCCTGGGACGGTAAGTCCAAGGAGATGGGTGGTCACTGGGTTGTGATTGTGGGATGGAAGGATGATCCGGGACTACCGTCTCGCGGCTACTGGATTTGCCGAAACTCCTGGGGTGATGAATGGGGAGAGGGTGGATATTTTAATAGTGCTTATGGTGATGCTACCGGCATTGACGACTATTATATAGTGTTTGGAACTTATCGGCGGGATAAAGAGAAAGACGAGTGAGTCAGACTGTAGAACAACGCCATGACCCCCTGTTGCAATGCCATGGCGACGGGGAAATGAGTGTCAGGGTGTGCCATATAGGCGCTTATATTGGGGTCGTAATTTTCATGTTGATGAGTGCGCTCGTTCCCATGCGGGCAGAGACTGAGACCCCGGTTCACCTTGATTCGCCGGTCCTCAAGGGTCCGTATCTGGGTCAGGAGCCGCCGGGTGTGGTCCCCGAGGTATTCGCGCCATTTATCGTTGGGCCGGAACACCATAAACATAGCGCGCCGGCGTTTTCACCGGATGGTCAGGAGTTGTTTTTTTCCGTCTATTTCAATTGGGAGCATCCTCAGGTGATCCTTTACATGAGGCAAGTGGACGGCGTGTGGACGAGACCGGAGGTGGCATTGTTCTCCGGGACCTATCAAGAGGGCGGTCCTGTTTTTTCACCAGATGGAAACAGGGTCTATTTCTACTCAAAACGGCCGCTGCGTGAAGGAGAAGAACAGAGGGAAAACACCGACATCTGGTTCATTGAGAAGACTGCCAGCGGTTGGGGTGAGCCGCGCAATCTGGGACCGCCGGTCAACAGGTCCGGCGGCAACGAATACCCCTCTTCCATCACTCCGTACGGGTCAATCCTGCTCGGTGCAACTACTGAAGCCCGACGGTACGATGTCTTTGAAGCTCTCTGGCAGGACAGTGGTTTTACCGAGCCCATAAACCTGGGTGCCCCGGTCAATGCGCCGGACTCAAGAGAGATGGGAGCCTGTCTTGCCCCAGACGGGCGGACGCTCGTCTATTTTTCTTATCCGATTCAGAAGCCGTGGGGAAGAGGATTGTACTGGAGTCAGGCTGACGAGCGTGGTAACTGGTCCGTTCCTCAAAGAATGGGTGATATGATAAACGAGGGCCTTTCTCGATTCCCCATGTTCTCACCGGACGGCGAGTATATGTTCTTTACAAGCTACCGATCGGGTACTGAAGAAATCTACTGGGTAGATGCTTCAGTAATTGACTACCTCAAGAATAACAATCTGAATCTGATCGATGTGTTATCACGTACAGTTCTGGATTCCGGTTTTCAGGCGGCTCTGGATAAGCTCAATAATCTCAGGATCAAACACGCTGACTACTACGTGTTTGATAAGTGTCTGCTCAACGGTGTAGGTGACCGGCTGCTCGCGGCAGGTGATGCGGAGTTGGCACTCGAGTTTTTTAAGCTGAACCACCAACGGTTTCCCGATTCACAGAATCTCATTGACACGATCAAGCTGGTTCTGGTCGAGAACAAGAGAGATCGAATTGACTCGATGTGTTCAGTTCTGCCAGGAACATTATCAGGAGCAAATGACGAACTGGAGTCGGGTTTGAACCGTCTGGGCCACCGATTGCTGAGATTAGGTTGCCTCGACCGGGCCATTACGGCGTTCAGAATGAATATTGGCTTTTTCCCGAATTCACCCAATGTGCATAACAGCTATGGTGAGGCCCTTCTTAATAAAGGTGATACGGCACTTGCCATCGAGAGCTACAGGAAAGTGCTCGATCTGGAACCTGCTAACAAGAATGCTGTTGAAATCCTCCGACGCCTCGGGCAAGACTAATCCATGGTGGATGTGATGCAAATGAATGAATCATATCAGGGGCTGGGTGAGGAGACCATCTATCTCAGACACAATGAGATCAGAACAGACAGGCTGACCCTTTTCTTTGTCCACGGTCTGGGTTCATCCGGGTCCTGCTTTGAAGATGTCTTTGCGTATCCGCAATTTGGAGAGTCCAACATTATCATCCCGGACCTGATTGGATATGGTCGGAGCTCGTCTGCGTCTGAGAAAAATGGCTACGGCTTGAATGCTCATATAAGACGGTTGTGGAGACTGATCGAAGGACTGCAACTTTCAGAATTGGTCCTGATAGGTCACTCGATGGGCGCTGACCTGACCACGTTTATGTGCCAGGAGGATATTGACGGCACGATCAAGAGGTTCGTGTGCATTGAGAGTGATATCACCCAGCACGAAACGGCGTTTTCGAAAATGGCCTACGAGGCCGTTCAGCGAGGTGAGTTCGAAGCCTGGTTCGCGAGGTTTCGTGATAAGGAAGGCTGGGATATGTTGGGTGCCAGCCCATCCGGCCGGGAATATTGGTCTGCACTGAGGCTCAGCAGAGCGGATGCATTTCGTCAGGATGCGGTCGACTTGATGGCCCGGGCCCACGCCCTGCCGGAGCCATACCGGAGCGAGATGGGTGCGGTATATTGTGCGCTGGAGATTCCCCGGGTCTTCTGTTACGGTACGGAGAGCCTCCGCAGTCAATCACTCCGGTTTCTGAAGGAGAATGGGATGGAAGTCTTGGCCTTTGAAAGTGCCGGCCACTCGCCTATGATGGACCAGCCTGAGGTGTTCTATCCTTTTCTGTATGACTTCGTGCGGCGCTGATCTTCCGGTAAGACGAAAAATCAGAAGCGGAGAGTGAAGGCTGTTCTGATATTCGGCTGAGAGCTGACTGTTATCTCCCCTTTGTGCAGTCGCATTATCTGGCGGGCTAGGCTGAGCCCGATCCCCATGCCCTCGGGCTTGGTGGAGAAGAATGGTATGAATACAGCTTCGAGCGTCTCCCCTTCGATGCCCGGGCCGTTGTCGACCACCTGAATGACCACCCGTCCCCCTTCCGACAATCGGGCAATCAAGTCCAGCCGCGAATCGTGTCTTTTCTGCATTGCCTGGACAGCGTTGACGGTTAGATTGATCAACACCTGCTCAACCAGCTCCGGATCGGCCGTGACTTCGAGGCTGCTGGGGTCTACACTGATGACTGTGTCAATACCCGCCGCATCCTCTCTGGATGCCAACAACCGGCTGGCGCGGTCGAGCAGCTCCTTAACGGGCACAATCTGGAAGCTTGGTTTTGGGATTCTGGAGATATCCCGGTAAGCCTGTACGAAGTGGAGTAATCCGGTGCTGCGTTTCTCAATCGTGTCAATGGCCGTACGAACGTCGTTGACCTTTTCACCAGTCAGCGGAGCGCGCGACCGAGCTTCACTCCGGTCATGATTATCAGGAACCAGCATTGATCGAATTGTCGACGAAAGTGACGCGATCGGTGTCACGGAGTTCATTATTTCGTGAGTCAGAACACGGACCAGCTGCTGCCAGGCCTGCATCTCCGTCTCAGCCAGTTCACTGCTGATATCCTGCAACGAAACAAGTCGGTAGGTCTGTTCCCTCATACGAAGGCGTGTGGCCCGGAGTGAAACCTGGAGCAACTCTCCACGCACTACGATCTTCACCACTGTCCGACTGCCGGCCTGCAATGATGGCAGTTGGTCGGCCAGGCCGGGATATGCTGCGCGCAGATCACTCAGTGTACGTAGTCCGGTAATTCCGAGCAAGCGTTTGGCCGCTGCGTTGATCAGATCGATTTTCCCGTCAGAGTCAAAGACGATCAGGCCAATTCCCACGTGACGTACTACCGTCTGAAGATAATGGAAATGCTCCTCTTTCTCCTGTCGCGTCTTATGGAATTCCTGCATGACGTGACTGAATGTCTCGCGCAGTTCATCGTGGGAGCCACCCAGTTTCAAAGGTGTGAAAGCCTGCGTAAAATCCGAATGGCGTACGGCCAGCAGAAATCTACTCAGGTCGCGGTTGGTCCGGTCGACATATCTAATCAACGCCCAGACCTGAGAAACTCCGACGATGGCGACAACAATAGTGGTGGCAAGCAGTTGGGTGAAGATGGCCAGATAAAACACCACTCCAATTGTGATCGCCACCAGGGCTATCCGTATCGAGCAGACAAGTCGGAAGTTCTTAAAGGCCATATTTCTGAATTCGTCGGTACAAGGAGGCCCGGGTCAGTCCCAATTCTTCTGCGGCGCGACTGACATTGCCGCTATGCTTGGCCAGCGCCTTCAGAATGACTGCTCGCTGAACCTGTTCCAGGTTGTAATCTTCAAGACGAAGTTCCTCGGCATCGGTCCGGCTCGCGGCGAAAGAGAAGTCCTCCGGCCCAAGTGTGGTGGACGTGCTCATTATCACGGCCCGCTCAAGGGCATGCTGTAACTCGCGAACGTTTCCCGGCCATGAGTATCTTTCGAGCATTCTCAAGGCCGTTGCATGCAGACGGACTGTCGGCTTCCCGTACTTCTGACCGTACCCGGTGAGGAAATGTTCGGCCAAGTAAGGGAGGTCGGGCTTGCGCTCTCGAAGCGGTGGCAGCTTGATTTCCACAGTGTTGATGCGGTATAGCAGGTCCTGACGCAGTTTGTCCTCTTTGACCATCTTGTGAATGTCCTGGTTGGTGGCACATATCAATCGTATGTCAATGTCGATGGGTGTGTTGCTTCCAACTCGAGTAACCTGTCGTCGTTCGAGTACGGCCAGCAGTTTGGCCTGCAAAGACATCGGAAGGTTACCAATCTCATCCAGGAAAAGAGTGCCGCCATCGGCTATCTCGAAGCGGCCGGCTCGATCTTCACGAGCGTCGGTAAAAGCACCCTTGATGTGGCCGAAAAGTTCACTTTCAAACAGCGATGCGCTGATAGCTCCGATATCCACGCTGATGAAAACTTCGTCGGCCCGTTTCGAGCTGCGATGAACTGCCCGAGCCACAAGCTCTTTGCCGGTACCATTCTCTCCAAGGATGAGGATATTGGCATCCGTACCCGCCACCCGGCCTATTGTATCGAAGACTTCCACCATGGCCGGGCAGACCCCGATGAAATCATGATATTGCTGATCAAGGTCTGCGCTGAGTTGCTTCTGGCGTTGTCTCAGGCTGGCCGCCTCCAGGCGGCTCCAGCGAAGGCTGAGCGCCGCCGAAACCGTCGCAACCAGTTTTTCGTTCTGCCACGGCTTGAGTACAAAATCTGTGGCGCCGGCCTTGACGGCTCGTACGGCCATCTCGACGTCTCCGTATGCGGTAATGAGAATCACAATAGCGGCTGGATCAAGCTCGAGAATCCGGGCCAGCCACTCGAACCCTTCCTGGCCGCTGGAGAGGTCTCGAGTGAAGTTCATATCCAGGAGGATGACATCATAAGAATGATTGCTCAGCAAGGTGGGCAGTTTCTCGGGATCTTTCTCCGTGTGCAGGACCTCGACATGCTGGCTCAAGAGCAATCTTGCTGCCAGAAGTATGTCCTCATTATCGTCTACGACCAGGATGCTGGCTGATTTCCTTGCCATGCGGGTGGCTCTCTCTCTTTGATGGTAATCTTTCGATACGGTTGAATGTACGAAATTCACCGGCCCTGTGTTACTCAAAACTGTTCGTTTTCGTACATAATGTGTCTCGCAAACGGACGGTCGGCGTTAGGAATACATTGCTAAGGCATAGCGGGGAAGCGACTTACATAATCGGCACGTCGTTTGTTACCCGGATCAATGGCAACCGATTGCATGTGCCTTACGTACTGATGAAAGGTAGATAGAGATGGATCAACCAGCCAATGACAGCAGCGGAATGGACCGCAAACTCGCGCGCAGGTTCTGGTCTGCAAAGCGCATTGTCCGGTTTGCAGGCGGTGGGCTACTGCTGTTTGTGATTTTGTATGTGTTGATTACCGCCGACAGTCAATCGAGACTCAATGTAGAAACCGAACGACTGACTGTCTCGACCGTGGAGAGGGGACCGTTTCAGTTCTACATCCCGGAGACCGGCACGGTGGTTCCGATCAGAACCTACTATCTCGATGCCATGGAAGGCGGCCGGGTAGAACGAGTCGTGCGGGAGGCTGGCAGTTTTGTTGAAAGGGGTGACACGATCCTTATCCTGGCCAACACCAACTTGCAGCTTGATATAATGAACCGAGAGGCTCAATTCTTTGAACAGCGCAACAACCTGCGTAACACCCGTCTGGCCATGGAACAGAACAGCTTGAGGCTTGAGGCCGAGATGGCCCAGCTTGACTGGCAGATCAAGAAGGCCGCCCGGAAGTTCGAACAGGACAGCGGATTGATGCAGCAGAACCTGATATCCAAGGCAGACTTCGAAGAATCGCGTGATGAGTACGAATACCTGATTACCCGGCGTGAGCTGACCGTCAAGACACAAACTCAAGATTCAGTCTTTCGCAGTCTGCAGATTGCCATGCTCGAGGCATCGGTGGACAGAATTCAGGCCAACCTCGAATTTGTTCGACAGAATGTGGAAAATCTTTGCCTGCGGGCTCCGGTAAGTGGGCACCTTACCTCCCTCAATGCCGATGTGGGCGTGTCTATCATGCGCGGTCAGCGCCTGGGGCAGATCGACATCCTGGATGGTTTCAAAGTTCGCGTGGATGTGGACGAACTCTATATCACCCGTATCGACATCGGACTGCCGGGTGAGTTTGAGCTGGCCGGCACCACCTACGAATTGAGCGTCACCAAGGTCTACCCGGAAGTCCAGAACAACCGCTTTCAGGTGGATATGGAGTTTACCGATGCCGTTCCCGAGGACATTCGAAGGGGGCAGACGCTGCACATCCGAATGGAACTGGATGATCTGACCGAGGCGGTGCTACTGCCGCGCGGAGGATTTCACCAGACCACCGGGGGTAACTGGGTGTTTGTGGTCGATGAATCCGAGGGTGTGGCCACGAAGCGAGATATCCGCTTGGGACGGAAGAATCCCAAAGTATTCGAAGTACTGGAGGGCCTTGAGCCCGGTGAACGTGTCATCACGTCTCCTTATGAGTACTTCGGCGACGTAGATAAACTGGTCCTGAGTGATTAAGGGTGACCTGTGCCGACGGCACGACAACCGAACACTGTAATTCGACGAAGATAGAATAAACATAACTCAACGGAGATAGCCATGATTCGAACCGTCAATCTCAGGAAGCTTTATACGACCGAAGAAGTCGAGACTACAGCCCTGAACAATGTCAATATGGAGGTGAAGGAAGGGGAGTTTGTCGCCATAATGGGACCGTCCGGGTGCGGCAAATCCACGTTGTTAAACGTTCTCGGTATGCTGGATAATCCTTCAGCCGGCGAGTATCACTTCCTTGACCGCGAAGTGAGCAAGTATCGTGAGCGCGATCGGGCCAACCTGCGCAAGGAGAACATCGGGTTTGTGTTTCAAAGCTTCAACCTGATCGACGAACTGACCGTTGCCGAGAATATTGAACTACCCCTGCTGTACCTGGGCCGCTCCAGCACTCAAAGGAAACTGCGGGTTCACGAAATAATGGAGCAGATGAACATTGTTCCGCGGAAGAATCATTTCCCGCAGCAGCTATCGGGTGGTCAACAGCAGCGCGTGGCGGTTGCGCGGGCAGTGGTGGCCAAGCCCAAACTCATTCTGGCCGATGAGCCGACCGGGAACCTCGATTCTTCTCACGGCGAAGAAGTCATGAAGATGCTGACCGATCTGCATGAGGCCGGTACAACTATTGTGATGGTAACACACTCTCCTGATTATGCCGACAACGCCCAGCGTGTCGTCCATTTGTTCGACGGCCGCGTTGTGACAGAGAACCTTAAGGGTGCGCCCCAGGCCTGATACGCAGGCGACCATTCGTTACAGGTCGTCCAACCCGCGCGGCGGAGGCGTTGAGATATGAACAACTACTGCAAGGAGATCGGGGAGGAGACGGGAGCGTAGAGCCGTGCTGAAGAACTACATCAAGATTCCCTTTCGCAGTATGATTCGGAACAAAGGGTATTCGACCATCAACATTGCTGGCCTGGCCGTGGGGATGGCTGTCTGCATCCTTGTTCTGCTGTGGATGCAGGAGGAGCTGAGCTATGATAGATTTCATGCCAATGCCTCGTGTCTTTACCGGGTGGAGCAGGATCAGATCGTTGATGGCCGTGCATTCCACGTGAATCTTTCCCCGCAGCCGATGGCACCACGTCTGACGGAGGAAATACCGGGTGTTGCTGCCGCCAGCAGGTTTCTCGAAATCGGCGAACAGCTGATTCGATACCAGGACATAGCTTTCTATGAGAGGGGTGCGAGAATCGTGGACAGTTCGTTTCTGGCCATGCTCAGTTTTCCTCTCGTCCGAGGGGATGCCGGCAGTGCTCTCAGGGATCCGTACTCTCTGGTTGTCACTGAGAGTATCGCCAGAAAGTACTTTGGTGACGAGGATGCGCTGGGTAAGGTGGTTAGTGTCAACGGGGAGAACGAACTAACTGTAACTGGTGTACTGAAAGACTTGCCGGACAATACCTGGTTCAGTTTTGATATGCTGTCGACCTACGCGTACGCGGAGGCCGTGGGTGCCGCCGATACCAGCTGGACGGCGAATTCGGTGATGACTCTGATTCAGCTGGGAGATGAGGTGTCGCCGCGGGTAGTGGGTGAAAAGGTTTCAGAGTTGGTGGCGAGGTACACTCTTGCAGCTGTCCAGGCGGACCCTTCCCGATCAGCTGACCTATCGGTTGCGACAAACCAGTTTTCGCTGATGCCAGTTACTGACCTGGAATTATATGCTCATTTCGGGTTTGGTACGTCGGCCGGTCAGATTGGTACCCTGTACTCACTGATGATCGTGGGTGTGCTGGTACTGCTGATCGGTTGCATGAATTTCATGAACCTCTACACTGCCAGGTCGATCAAGCGGGCACGTGAGATGGGGTTGAGAAAGGTGTTGGGCGCTAACCGGGCCATGATTGTCAGACAGTTCTTTGCTGAGACAATCATTTTCACGTTTATTGGGATGGTGGTGGCACTCATTCTCGTTGAACTGGTTCTTCCTGCTTTCAACGGTCTTTTTCGAAAAAGTCTATCTCTGGACCTGTTCTCCGGCGTTGACGTAATACTGGGGCTGGCGGCAGTAGGCTTGTTGACCGGGCTGATTGCCGGCAGTTACCCGGCCATCTTGTTCTCAAGTTCCCGACCCGGCTCCGTGTTGAGGGCCGGATGGTCGCGCAACGACGGTGTTCCTGCAGTAAGAAGAATCCTCGTGGTGATTCAATTCGCCCTGTCGATCCTCTTGATCATCGGGACTACGGTCATCTACCAGCAGACGATGTATATGAAGACCAAAGATGTAGGATATAGCAGCGGAGATGTGCTCATTATTCCCGCGCGCGGGAATACTTCTCAATACTATACATCTCTAAAAACCGAGTTGCTGCGTGATCCGCGTGTGCTGGGAGTAACCGGTTCATGGCAGCGGCCAACTGACAATTCCGCAAACACGGCGACGATCACGTGGGATGGAAAAGACCCGGAGCAGGTGGTCCTCGTCGGGGTAAATGCGGTTGATGTAGGATTTGTCGAGGCACTGGGCATAGAAATGGTAGAGGGCCGTGCGTTTTCGGCCGATTTCGCGACTGATTCATCGAGTGCCTTTCTCATAAACGAAAAGATGGCGGACGTTATGGGCGGAGAAGGGTCCCTTGGAATGACGATCCGGTTCCCTCGTCGCGAAGGGCAGGTCATCGGAGTAATGAAGGACTTCCACCGGAAACGAATCCAGAATGAAATCGATCCCCTTGTTTTAACCGTATCCCGTGGTCTGATCAATAACATAATAGTGAAGCTTGATCCGACGGATATCCGGTCTTCATTGGACGCTGTCGAAGAAGTCTGGGAGACGGTGGTACCGGGATTCCCGTTCGAGTACTCGTTTCTCGATCGGGATTTTGAGTATATGTTCAGGTCTGAGGAGAGAGCGGCGAGTTTTCTGAGCTATGGTACAATCCTGGCAATCCTGACGGCCTGTCTTGGACTGTTCGGTCTGGCTGCTTTCTCAGCCGAGCAGCGCACCAAGGAGATCGGAATTCGGAAAGTGCTGGGTTCGTCAGTTACCGGGATCTTTCGGCTGTTGACCAGGGAGTTTCTGGTACTGGTGGCCATGGCCAACGCTATCGCGTGGCCTGTTGCGTATTACGTGATGAATCGTTGGCTGCAAGATTTCGCCTACCGCATCGAAATGGGAATAGGCACGTTTGTTCTGGCGGGTCTTGCAGCCATGATCATTGCCTTGTTGACGGTCAGTTTCCAGGCAGTCAAAGCCGCCCGGTCCAACCCGGTGGAGGCGCTGAAATATGAATAGCTGCCGCATGCCATCAGGTGAGGATATAGGAGAGTGACACTGTGCTGAAGAACTACCTTAAGGTCGCGCTCAGGAATGTCAAAAGATATAAGGCTCATTCCTTCATAAACATCGTGGGTCTCGCCACGGGTCTTGCCTGCTGTATGTTGATATTCCTGTATGTCAACTTTGAGCTGAGTTATGACAGGTTTCACGATGACCATCATCTTGTCTACCGGGTTGCATCCGACATGCAGTATGGTGATCGGCTTAACGAATGGGCTTGCAGTGCCGAGCCTCTGGGTCCGACTCTGCGTGAGAACTTCCCGGGCGCAGGAGCAGTGGCTCGGGTCCAGGAGCTGGGTCGAGCGGTTGTCGACCGGGAAGGAACTTTATCCTACGAGTCCCGGCTGATCATTGCTGATCCTCAGATATTCGATGTATTTTCTATTCCTTTCCTAAAGGGTGTTCCCTCGGGCGCTCTGGACCAACCGGGCACCATGGTAATCACAGAGAGTCTGTCCCGAAAATACTCGCTGGGTTCTGAGGTGATAGGTCAGAGTCTTCGAATCAACGATCAAGACTTCAGGATCACAGGAGTGATTGCTGACCCGCCCGCTAACAGCCATCTGACATACAGCGGTCTTCTGTCATTCAGTACCTTTGAACCCAATGACAACATGTTCAACTGGTTGAGGATGTCAACGTATACGTATATAAGACTGAGCCCGCTAACCGATCCCGGCGATCTTGGGGAAGACATCAATGGCGTTGTCGGGACCATAGCCACAGAGGCATCCAGCAGAGCCCCCGGCATCGGAATTGAGTTTGTTCTGCAGCCGCTGGCTGATATTCATCTGGGATCGAATCGGTGGGGTGAGTTCGAAGCCCCCGGCAGCAAATCGTATATCCTGGTGTTCGCCTGTATCGGGATATTGATCCTGGCTATCGCTGTCGCCAATTTCATGAACCTTTCTACCGCACGAGCT
>CP070824.1:3026078-3043712 GCA_020344395.1 Candidatus Zixiibacteriota bacterium
CCTTCACGGTAAACCCGCCGGCTCTCTGAAGCAACGACCAGAGAGTTTCATCGTGATTCCTCAGCATGTATTCGCCTGGATATTTGACTTCGCCTCCGACTTTGACGGTACGGTGCCTTCGCCATTGAGGAATCCACCTGATATAGACCTGATCATCCTCCCTGAGGATGGTGGACTGAGCCTGAGATCCGCCAAGATCAATATGGTCTATGGTGACTTCCCCCGTGTTGTCTACCCTCGCCAGTTCCGCTTGCAGGCGCGACGCGCCTCGGTCATAAGAACCGGCAATGAATATCAGGTCAGCCACTGTCATGTTGTCATAGTACGGATACTCCCCGGGCCGCTGAACACAGCCGCTGATGCGAACTCTCTTGCGCCAGTTCACATCAGCAATGCTATAGATGTGAAGAGAATCACGGTCAAGCAGCAGTGGATCCACGGCCTCACCGTCCAGAATCTCCCTCAGGGCTACAGGGACCACCTCGACCCGCCAATCCGAATGGCGCCGGAACAGATTCGCACGCCGGTAGTAAACGTCGTAATCCTGGAGCTGTCCCTGTCGGATAAGATCAGACACCCTGGCCGAATCGTTCCGCTCATAATAACCCGGGTGTTTCACCTGACCGAAAACGGCCACGATGTTCTTCTTGGCTTCAAATATTGAGAATACCGTGATGCGGTCGCCGTCGGTCAGGACCGTGCGGGCGTCACCTGGGCTTCCGCCATCACTAAGATTTAGATCCCGCACTTCCCATTCATCTTCTGTCCCCACACGCTCCAACATCACGCGATTCCGGTAGGCAACTGACGTCTCCCCGCCGGCCAGCTTCAGGCAACTTCCAACCGTCTCACCCTCGGTCAGCTCGTATACCGCAGGTCTTTTGACCTCACCACGAATGGCCACCCGTGGCCCGGTTACCGGGACGAAGATAGCGTCTCCGGATTCAAGTCTCACGTCAAGCGAGTTATCACCCTCGAGGAGGAACTTATACAGATCGACTACCGCAACCTCTTTACCGCTTCGCATAAGACGAATGGCCCGCATCGATCCGTTTTCATTAGGGCCGCCGGCCAGGTAAAGGGCATTGAAAAGCGACGTCAACGATGACACCGTATAAGCGCCCGGTCGGCAAACCTCACCGGTCAGGTATATCCGGATGGAACGTATCTTGCCCAGCGATATCATCAAATCGAAATCAGAATATGCTCCGGATAACGCCCGCCTGGCCAGGGTCTTAAATTCTCCGAGCGATTTGCCCCACGCTATTAGCTCACCCACCTTGGGTATGAACACTTTCCCCTCGCGGTCTACGGTGAGATCATACTGCTTATCGACCCGACCCCACAGATAGATGACCACATGGTCCCCGGGGCCGAGAACATAGTTTTCATCTGAAGCAATATCATTCGGTGGAGTAGTCTCGCGGGGTCCGGAAAACAACTCGACTCCAAAAGGCCGCAGCTCTTCAAAACCCAGCTGCCGTTTCTCGGCCACCTCTGCCGCCGAGTCAACAGACACACTGTCCTTCCGGATCATGATCCCGCCAGGTTCCAACACAGTGTCGTAGATTAGGGGGGACGCATAGCTACCGGGTAGCTCGGGAGTGGTAACACGCGAACCAAACGATTCGACCAGCTTCGCCCGGTCAGCCTCCGAAAGATCGGTGATATCCTGGGCCAGAAGCTGCCGAAACCAGTTCAGCGAGACCAGGATAATGACCAATCCTGTTAGAACTAGAAATCTTTTCACTCATACCTTCCTATGGCTTGATCGCCGACAAACCTTGTGATCTGTCTGTCGGACACCCGTGGTTCAGCAACCATAGTGCCGGGAATCGGAGATTCACGGTAACCGCATGAGAGTCAACGTGATGCGTGGGAAGTGGGCCGGGTGTAACCTGAACGCGCCGGAGCATATGAGATCTCGATTTCCGTTCCGCACGGAACTTTTTTCCTGACCCGGTCACCAGTGAGTCAAGGGCCATGCCCGGGGGGGGATGAAGTGGAAAGCACCGATCAAACTAATTCTGGTGTCAGTCACATTTTATCGTGGGATTTTGTGAGTGTACCTGCCAGGAAAAACTCCACATAACGACCGGTTAGTACGTCATATGCATGGCGGTCCGTAACTGTTGACTTGGCATTGGCTTAATGCTTCAGCCCAGGTCAAAAAAGGCGGTTTCCCCGCTTGACACGAATCAGTGGTTGTTGTACCTTGCGACCCTGTTTTTTGAGGATCTGCCGAGGTTTGGCCGCACACGGTGTGTGGCATTTCAAGAGTACGGTGCAGGAGGAGGATCATCATGGCCCCCACTGCCAGAATCGGCAAACATGATGCGATTTGAAATAAGATACTCTGTTTATACATTGTTACGGAGAAAGTAATGGGAATTGCAAGGTTCACCGTTACGGTTGTGATAGTCCTAGTTCTATGCACCACGGCGCTGATAGCGGGCGGTTTTGAAAGCACGGGCATCGGCACCCATGCGCGGGGTGTTGGCGGCGCTTTTCGCGCTATAGCGAGCGACTGGACTGCCGCCTACTACAATCCGGCTGGCTACGCCTACCTGCTGGATAACCAGCTCGGCGGAACGCTGGGCCTTTTTCACAATCGTCACGAGATAACCCCGAACTACGTGTATCGGGACGATTACGATAATGTATACCCAACAGGCATGGTGAATGGCTTCAGCCTGTTCAACCAACATGAGATTCGGGACCATCCATCAGCCGGATTCCTCGCCAGATTCCCGGTCTGGGGAGAAACGGTAGTCGGCTTTTCGATTTACCAGCCGTTCGACTACGCCATCCAATGGCGTCTCTACGACCCGACCCTGGCAGACTTTCGGGCTTACCACGATGATCTATCCGGTGACCTTCCCAATGATCAATACCGGGCCGATCTGGATGTTGTGGCGTTCCAGCTGACAGCTGCACGCGAGTTCACGCCGGAGAAGCTCTCACTGGGCGTAGGAATACAACTGCTGCGGGCGGACCTGATATACAATGACTTCTTGCTTACGGACAACCCTCGCGAAGGCATTATCAGCGATCGTCCGCGCGACAAGATTCCCGAATTCACTCACAACGACGGCGTTGGGTGGGGATTCGGGCTGGTCGGAGGCGCCATGCTCAAACCGACGGAGAGGCTCACCCTCGGTTTCTCTGCCAGATTGCCCTTCGACATCACTATCAAGGGGGAGTTGGACAACAGATTTTATCTGCCCAAGAACGACAAGATCGCGATTTCGTCCTCCGAACTCAACACCGTCGATCATATGTTCGTCTCGGGTGAAGTCGTAAGCGTGGGCGGTGATATGGAAGTCGAGCTCAAGCTACCGCCATCGCTCGGAGCGGGAGCGGCTTACGCTCTCACGGATCGACTGACTGTTTCAGTGGACGCCGAGTATACTTTCTGGTCCCGGTTTGAGGGATTCGAGTTTATCTATTCAAATGTGGTATCCACAAGTGCACCCCAACGACTCATATATATCGACTCTGTGATGGACTACTTCGGCCAGAATATCAGCCGTCCGACCGAATGGTCCAACGCCGCCAAGGCTGCTGTTGGGCTGGGCTACGACCTGGCCGATTGGGTAACGGTTTTGGGCGGTTTCTCGTTTGACCAGTCACCGCTGCGGTCAACGGAGGCCCGCGGTCCCCAGTTTGTCGACACCGGCAACAAATACGGGTTCACGGGAGGTTTCCTCTTCAACATCAACCGCTGGGGCCTCGGCCTTATCACAGGTTATTTCGACTACCCCGACCAGACTCAAGAACTCGTAGATATAGACGATGACGGAATCGCGGACAGCTTCCCGGGTGAATACAAGGCCGCCATGTACGAGACTGTCCTGTCGTTCAATTACAGGTTTTAGGAGAGAAACCAATGCCAAGACATTTGTTGTTATATTCTACTTTGTTCGTCTCGGCGCTGCTTCTGGGACTTATCGGGTGTGACGACCGGAGCAGCGGCCTTCCCACGGCTGCTTCATACAATCCATACTGGGGAGATTGGCCGCTTGGTGACCACTCCTATGACCGAGATCTTGCATTGCAGCTCGGTAACCCTGACGAGATGTGGCTCGGTGCCACCTATATTCCTGAGGCCGCCATGCCGCCGACCAGCCAAACCGTCCCCGTGCTGATTCTCCTGCCGCCCCAGGATGGGGATAAGTTTTATTATCACCGTGCCGGCCTGCTGGAACTGGCCCAGGAGTTGATCGCCACAGGTGAGATTGAACCGATGGTCATCCACTGCCCGGCCAATGCTCGGGCTTTTGGAGGAATGTTTTACGGTAACTCCCTGCTGGCGGGAATGGCGGACTCAATCATCAGCCGGGACATGCTTCAATGGATATATGGTATCATTCCATCGTCAATTGAAACACTCAAATCAAAGCGAGGCATCGGCGGTGTAGGCATGGGAGCGTACGGCGCTTTCCGCGCAGCTCTCAAGAATACCGACGCCGATGGCTCGGTATTCGGCTCCATATCCGTGACCGATGGACCGCTCGATTTCGACGGTGCAAGCGGCTCCGGCGGACTCATTCCGCTCTTTCCACAGGCTCTTGCCGAGCAGCCTACTCTGGCCAGATACTCTGTCCTTGGACCGGAGAGCGTCGACACTGTCTATCTTGGCAACGATACAGTCATCGACACCGTGTGGGCACCAACCGACACCTTCAATCTCCGGGCCTTCGACAGTGGGGATGTATTTACAACTCTGCCGTTGTCACGTCTCTTCATAGGTGGCTCGGTCGCGTTTTCACCTCATGACACTCAGGTTGATTGGGAGTGGTTTTATTGGCTGTACTCCCCCCGCACGGGTATCTACTCTAGAGGTGGACCTGATTCGATTATCACTGATTCTTCGACGATGGTTGATTCTCTGGTAGGCAGCAGTGTTGACTTTCAAGCCCTTACCCTGCGGACCCTCTGGGCCTATCACCTGCCGTTTGATTCCGTGGGTAATGTCTCAAACGTGATCTGGCCGTTATGGATGAGAAACAATCTCGATTCTCTGTACTGGCAGGCGGGCGCGAATCCCTTCCGAGAAACCAACATCTGGATCGCCAACAACGCTGACACCAAGTGGAACTACGGTGCTATGACCAAGTCCTGGATTGACTTCCTTAAGGGCTCCCTTGGAGAAGATGGCATCACCGTCCACGAATACTCGGGCATTGAAGGTTCACCTGTTACCGAGGACGAGCAGTTGTATGACCTGCTCAGAGAGATGTTGATATTCCATTCAAACAGTTTTGAGCAATAGCTGAATTCGAACAATCATAACACCCGGAGGAATTGCTTTTCTCCGGGTTTTTTTTATCTTCAGGGTCATGACAGAAGCTGCTGACCAATACGACCTGTTGTCGATCGGGGCCCATCCCGATGACATCGAGGTCGGCACGGGGGGGGTATTGATCGACCTCGCCGAAAGAAATTACCGCTGTGGGATTGTCATAATGACTCAGGGGGAAATGGGGACCGGCGGTAACGCCGAGGTCCGCGCTCGCGAAGTCAGGGAAGCGGCAGCGATTATCGGAGTCGACGTCATCAAGATCTTCGACTGGGGCGACACCAGACTGACAGATAGCTACGAGAAGCGGCTCCAGGTGGCCACCATCATCCGCGCGACTCGACCTCGAATCATCCTGGCCCCTTACCCGCACGTCGGTCACGGGCGCCGACAATCCCACCCGGACCACGTCGCCGCGGGAATCATCACGAACAACGCCGTCGGCCTGGCCGCACTCAAAAAGGTCGACTTGCCGGGTGATCCCCACCTGGTTGAGCGCGTGTTCCATTACTTCCTGCCCCCTGGAGTGATGCCAAATTTCGTAGTTGACATTACCCCGCACTTTGATCGATGGATTGAGGCCCTGTCGGCTCATCAATCCCAGTTCCTGAATCCGGAGAAGTCAAAAGATTACATCGAGACACTCACGGCCATGGCCAGATCGTTCGGTCTGCAAGCACGATGCCAGTATGGTCAGGGATTCTACGCCGTCGAGCCGGTCATCGTGGGAGACATAATGTCACTCGCGGTACCGGATAGTCATTAGACGGACGTTCCCTTAATCAGGCAAGACTGAACGCCATCAAACTTCAGGGTCGATCCCTGGTGACCGTCGCCCGCAGAACTTTAAACGCCCCCTCCAGATCGTCCAGGAGGTCATCTATATGCTCAGTTCCCACTGACAGCCGAATCAGGCCGTCGCCTATTCCATTCTGCTTTCGGATATCCGGGGGAACGGATGCATGAGTCATTGAGGCCGGGTGATTAATAAGCGATTCCACACCGCCAAGCGATTCGGCCAGCACAAAGACCCGGGTTGCGCACGCAAAAGTCTTGACCGCTTCGAAATCCACATTCAGTTCGAACGACACCATGCCACCCGGCAGTTTCATGCCGTTAGGCAGTGATTCGTTGTCATGCCCGGGGAACATGACACTGCTGACCGAGTCTTGCTCGCTGAGATAACTCGCTATCCGCGAAGCATTGTACGAATGCCTTTCCATACGCAGAGACAGGGTCTTGAGCCCTCTCAGCACCAACCATGATTCAAACGGACCGAGCATGGCACCAAGCGCATTCTGGTGAAAGCCTATCTTTTCACCGAGTTCGTCGCTACTCGTCACCAGGGCTCCGCCTATCACATCGCAGTGACCGGCCAGATACTTCGAGGCCGAATGCATTACTACATCGGCACCCAGCCCCAGTGGCTGCTGGATATAGGGGGTAGCAAAGGTGTTGTCAACAACCGTGAGAATACCGCGCTGTCGACCGATCCCCGAGACCGCCGCTATGTTGATCAGGCGGAGCAATGGGTTCGACGGTGTCTCAATCCAGAATAGAGTTGTCCGGTCGGTGACGGCTTTCTCAAAATCCGACGGGTCGCGACCGTCCACAAAAGTGAAATCCAGCCCGAACTTCCGAAGCACCTTGTCGAATTGCCGATGCGTTCCTCCGTAGAGGTCCGAACTGGCCACGATGTGATCGCCGGACTTCAGGAGATGTAAGGCCGTGCTCACTGCGGCAAGGCCGGAGGCAAACGCAAAACCATGCTTGCCATTCTCCAGCGCCGCCAGGGTACTCTCCAGCGCCCTGCGCGTAGGATTGGCCGATCGAGAGTATACATAGCCCGAGTCATCGCCCGGGTAAGCCACCCGATAGGTAGTGCTGAGGTGAATCGGTGTGGTAACCGCGCCGGTCTGGTCTTCCGGGACCTCTCCCGACTGTATCGCTATAGTCTCGAATCGTCTGGTTCTCTCCGACATTTCTAATCCAGTAGTCCTTTCTCTCGCATCCAGTCGTCGTTGAACATCTTTGTAATGTACTTCATCCCGCTGTCCGGCAGGATGACCACAACCATTTTGTTCTCGTCCAGTGTTTTTGCATGCTTCAGCGCAGCGTGGACGGCCGCCCCGGACGAACCACCGCCGAATATACCCTCAGCGCGCGTCAACTCACGCCCGGCCACGAAGGCCTCCTTATCGGTTACCTTATAGATCCTGTCTATCACCGAGAAATCTATCGTGGGACACAACATATCCTCCCCGATTCCCTCGACAAGATAAGTATGCGGCTCGATCAGCGTCTGGTCCACGTGATATTGATAATAAACCGAACCCTCCGGGTCAACCGCCACGATCTCTACCTCCGCGTTCTGTTCCTTGAGGTAACGGGCAGTTCCTGAGATCGTCCCGCCGGTGCCAATGCCCCCGACCAGGCAATCAATCTTGCCGTCAGTCTGTTCCCAGATCTCCGGCCCGGTTATTTTGTAATGGGCTTCTATGTTGTTGACATTGAAGTACTGACCCACCCAGTATGAACCGGGCGTCTCACGATAGAGCCGTTTTCCGGTCTCATAGTAGCTTTCCGGCGAGTCAGGCGGAACGGCCGTGGGGCACACATGGACCTCTGCTCCGAAGGCTCTCAGCGTGTCCACCTTCTCGCGGGACATCTTGTCCGGTATGGTAAGAATAGCTCTGTACCCGTAAGCAGCGGCAAACATCGCTACCGCCGCCCCGGTATTGCCGGAAGTGGCCTCTACAATCGTTCCGCCCGGCTTCAACTCACCTGATGCTACCGCCCTGCGTAGTACGTAAACCGCCATCCGGTCCTTAATCGATCCGGTTGGATTGAGAAACTCCGGCTTGACCAGAACAGTTGCCTTCACCCCCCGATCGACCGTCATTCGTCTCAGCCTTACCAGGGGAATATCTCCAATCGCCTCCGTAATATCGGATAGAAACCCTCTTTGCGGCAAACTTACTCTCTCAGTCCTGGCCTTTCGCGGCGTGTCCATTGACATAAATTCCTTATCTTCTTAACATCGGCACTGACCCGCTATACAATCAGAGTCATATTTTGGCCAGCTTCGGCGGCTGCCGATCGGGCCCTCAGGCGGGGAACGGCAACGGACCGCCCCGGAGCAGCCGGGCCATTCCACTGCGGCGGAAACCGAAAAACCATTTGACAATTATTTGTGTCTTGCCTAAGTATTAACGGCAATTCGCGGCGTTCTGGCAAGCCTGGTGTACGACGGAACGACCGCGCAGACAGTAAACTTAATGCTCTTGGAAGCATCGGGATTGAGAAATGTATTGCGCCCACTGCAACGAGAAGTTCACCGGAAAACCGGTTATCCAGGGAGGGGAGTACTACTGCTCGCTTGAATGTGCCAACCTCGTATCAGGCATTGTAGCCGAGGAAAAGGATGAGTACTTTGAGGAGGAACCGATCGAAGATCTGTACCAGGATGCCGAAGAATAGATAAGCCGGGCGGGGGCAGGGTCTATTCCCGCGATATTTTTAAAATCTCATATTTGACTTTCCCGGCCGGAACCGAGAACTCCACCGTCTCACCAACGGCATGCCCGAGAAGCGCCTGGCCGATTGGGGACTTAACCGATATGATGTCGTTGTCAACATCGGCCTCATCCGGGGGAACAATCGTGTATTCTATTTCCTCACCATCTGAAAGATCCCTTACCCGGACCCTGGCGAACAGGTACACCTTATCCGACGGAATCTTCTCTGTATCCACCGTCCGCACCCGGGCCAGCTTGTCACCGAGTTCAGCGATTTTCCGTTCAAGATGACCCTGGGCCTCTTTGGCTGCGTGATACTCGGCGTTTTCCGAGAGATCACCGAGCTCCCGTGCTCGCTTGATCTCGGCCACCAGCCTGGGCCGTTCTTCAAACTTGAGGCGCTTCAACTCTGCTTCGAGCTTGAGGCGACCTTCTTTGGAAAGGTATACCGGTTCCACCATAGGTCAGAATATAATATCGGCTCAGAGATCAGGCAACTTACCTTGTTTCTTTCGTGCAAGGGCAAGGAAAAGAGACAGAGATACCACAAGACCGGGGAATATCGGCTGAAGGCCGAGATAGAAGTTGCCGGTCGAGCCGGTGTATTTCGAAAGATACCACACCCCGGAAGCGAGCCCGCTAACCATGATCATAATGAACGCATGTGAAGTCTTAAGCCGCCACCGGCCGACAAAGGCGAAGAAGACCGGCACCAGCAGTGCCGGGGTGCCTATGGACCCGAAGGCGTGCCAGATGTCTACGGCCGATCGAAAGAAAACCGCGAAAGCAACGGCCAGGCCGGCTGACACGAACAGGCCCAGTCGCGTATAAAGTGCAACCTGCCGGTGATTCAGTTTTCTGAGACGCCCGCATATGTCCTGACCGAATGTCGAAGCGGCCAGAAACGAGTAGGAATCAACGGTTGACATCACCGTCGCCAGCAGGGCCAGCGCAAACAAGCCCAGCACGCCGGTCGGTAGAACTGCTAAACTAAGAGCAGGATAGGAGGCTACCGGGTCCGACAGTCCGGGAAGTATTGCCCTCGCGTACAGTCCGCACGAAGTGGTCATGCAGTCGAATACGGCCCAGCAGCCGATAGCTGCAAATATCCCCCGGCGTGCCGTCCGTGCATCCCTGGCGGCATAGCACCGCTGATAGAATGCCGGCTCGATCAGGGTGGCCAGAGCAATCACGTACCAGGTCGCGATATACCAGCCGGAATTGCCGCCGTGCCAGGTGAGGTGCGTCGACGGCACATTCGCCGTAATGAAATCAACACCACCGTACGTGACTATCAGAAAGACCAGGAGCACCGCAAAGCCTGCAAACATGAGAGCAAACTGAAAAAGGTCGGTACGCACCACCGCACGAAAGCCACCGAGGAATACATACACGATCGAAAACAAGGTCCCCGCAGTAACACTGATCCAGAAAGGCCAGCCGAAAAAAGCCTCACACAACACCCCCAGCATCAGAACATAAGCCGCAGGAACAGTCATCAGGAAGATGATTACAGACCCGAGCACCGCTGTCTTATTGTCATATACCTGCGCTAATCGTTCCGGGATTGTAAGGACTTCCGAACGTCTTGCTTTTTCCGCTAAAAACAGGGCGAACAGGAACGCCGCCAGGTAGTACGGCACGCCGAAAACCAGCCAGTTCGACAGACCATAAAGGTAACTGTATTCCCCCACGCCGAGGATGCCGCCGTACCATGTCGAGACAAGAGTGGCGACGAAGGCGGGCAGGGTAATCATCCGCCCGCCTACGATTAACTCCACAGTCGTGCTCTCTCTGCGGAGCCGCCTGACAAACCCAAGAATCAGCAGCCCGACCAGGTACAGCCCGATCAGACTGTAATCAAGAGTTTGCATCTATATCTAAAACAGCTCTAGGCTGACCTGTCCGTAAAACGTGCGCTCCGGTCCAACGAAGTACTCGGCCCAACCGGCCAGTGTACCGTCGTCAAGGACGGAATTCCCGCCGTAACCGTTGGTGACATACTTCTTATCGAAAACATTGTCTATGCTGCCTGAGACCGTAAAATTTCCGACTTCAAGAAATTGGTCAACCGTATACGAAACCCTCACAGAGGCTGAATAATACGGTTCAACGGCCAAATCCTCTGTGTTGGCCATATCCATATAACGCTTGCCAACAAAGCTATTGCGCATCACAAACCGGATTCCTTTGCGATGGGCATCGATTATCAAGCTGCCCAGATACTCGGGGAATGCCGGAACTACCTTGTCCGTGAAATCTCGACTGACGCTCCCAGCGTAATCCCAAGAGGCATCCAGAGAATCTACGACTCCATCGAATGCCTGAATGCGGTTAAAGTTGTATGAAACACTGCCTTGAAACGAGATCCAGTCACTTGCCTGCGCTGCGCCCGAAAGTTCCAAGCCAGAGTGCACCGCGCGGTCGATAACGAAGGTGATCCAGCGGCCCTTGTCGTCCCGTCTGCCTTCGAATACGTTTTCATTCTCATACCGCATCCAGAAGAGATTTAGACTCACACGGTACCTATCCCGTCGCATGTTGGCACCGATTTCCAGGTCATAAAGGCGCTCCGACTCAACCTCGGGGTCGCCGAAGGTATACAGTGTATCTCCGGCCACGCTGGTGGTGTCCAGAGAGAGTATCTCGAGCTGTGGAAACTTGTCCGGATCGCCGGCGTCATAAACATTCTCATCATTCGGGGCACGAGAAGCAACACCGAAGTTGACAAACGAGCTCACACCTTCCGAGACCGTGTAATTGAAGCCAATCCGAGGCGACAGGAACAGATAGTCAAGGTCGAACTGATGACCGGTGAACGCCCCCATCCTCTCCTCCTCGAAATCATAACTGGAATAACGCAGTTGAACTGTAGCCTGGGTGGTCAGTTTCTCCGTCAGGCTGTACCGTTCCTGAGCATAGATCGACGCCACATACTTCCTGCCCGAGTAGATATAGTAACGGTGCGTCGGATCAATGGGACCATTGAGATACTGCGCTGACACGACCTGCCCCCAGTGTTCGGAGTCAAAGTAGTAGAAAGACCCGCCGATGGAATGCCTCCCCTGACCGTGCTCAACATCAAGGCGAGGATTCCAACCAACCTGGTTCTTTTCCACCCACTTCTGTCTCACCAAATCACCGAAGGCAGAGTCGGACAGCGCTGTAAGATTGTGTTCTGAATAATCACGACCGGATTTGAACTGCTCGTAATAACCTTTTCCACGGATATAGTAGATGCTGTTGGAAAGGGTTGTCCTGTCATTGATGAAGTACGTGTTATGCAACTGGTAATGAGGCTGATTGAAATTGTCGATCATGTTGGCATAGTCAAGGGGGTTGGCCGTGCGGTCATTTTCAACCTCAGCTTTGGATATCCCGTAGTAAGCCAGGTGATACTTTACCGGCCCCCCGTAGACATGCAGTTCTGTAACCATGTTCGGATCAAGCCGGCCGGCCGAGACATAGTACGACCATCCGTCATACCAGCTGTTGTCACGGTACCCGTCGCTGGACTGTTTCGAAAAACGACCGCTAAAGGCCCAGCGGCCGTCCACAAGGCCGGATGAGTATTCAACCGATTGCCTTGAAATCTGGTGACCGAAGAAGTCTCCATCTCTCGTGAACTCTCCATAACCGGAGGTCAGCTTCACAGACCGCTGCTTGTCGAACAACGAAGAGACAATGTTGATCGATCCTCCAAATGAGGCGTCTCCGTACAGCGAATTCCCGACGCCGCGCTGCACCTGGATATCAGAGATGTTCGAGGCGAAGTCCGGCAGATCGACGAAGTACGTATTATGATCCTCGGGATCATTAAGTGGCACCCCGTTAATATAGGTAGCGATTCGCTTGCCGTCGAATCCGCGAATAGACAACCCACTTGCTCCCAGCGGCCCGCCCCCTTCTGTGTATGCGTAAAGGTTGGGGGTCGACTCAAGCAGCAATGGGAACTCGCCGACTGTGTAGTCACGTTCTATCTCTTCGCGTGTGATGTTGTCGAACGCAATCGCCGATACACCGGTCTGAGCACGGTCGCCTCTGACCAGTATACCGTCCTCCAGGTAGAGAGCCTCTTCAAGAACCACAACGCTCGGAACATCTCCGATCAAAAACTGACGCGGCGTGTAGCCGACACGCGAAAACGTGACCCGGCTGATCTCCGCGTCAAATTCCAGAGTGAACCTGCCGTCGGCATCGGTCATGGTGCCGAGACCCGGCTGTTCGGTGATGACCGACACGGCCTCCAGGGGCTGGCCGTGGGGGTCCATAACTTTACCGCTCAGGTCGGACGCGGAAACGCGGGCGACCGTCAGAATGAGAAAACAGGCCGCGACTACTAAAGCTCTGGACAGATGCGATGCTGATCGCATGACAGAATCCTCGTGTTACTGAGTTATACTCGCCGGATTCCGCCCTGATCATGTAGGTTGCCTGGATATCAGGCCATGGGGATGTGATTTCATCTCCGTTTCCCTACGCCGGTATTATCCGGATCAGGTTATGGGGGTATGGTCTCAGGCGATTACTTTCGCCACTCCCAACGGAAACCTAAATTGTCTTCTTGAACCAAGAAACTACTAGCAGCCCGATAATGCAAGCTGTTTCTCGCCGGATTCAACCTGCACCCCTCAACAAGCACGCCACAAAAACCCCCGGTATCAGTCACGGTAACCGCCTTCTCCAATCTCGCGATGACCAATACAGGTATAAAACTGTTTTAGTCCTGATTCGTCAAAGACATTTGAGAGTTGAGTCTGCCGACAGAGAGACTGTGGCGTGAACTCAGGCAATAAGCTGCCACCATGACTCATCCCGTCGCGAGCTCGAAGAATGCCTCCTCGTACTCGTGGACCTTCCGAAAACCAAGCTTCTCGTAGCATCTTATCGCCGCCGCATTGTCTTCCTTGACGTTCAAACAGACGAGCTTGCCTTCATCAACCAGTTCCGCCACCAGATGTGACGACAGTACCGTGGCCAGCCCCTGACCACGAAAGTCCGGATGAGTGGCTATGTTCCCCAGCACGGCAATTCTATACTCATCAGAACAGACATGCACCCCGCTCACGGCCAGAATCCGCCCCGACTCGAGTACTCCGAAGTACTTGCCCGTAGTCAGCATCCGGGGATGGAAATAGTTGCCGGGATAGGCGCATGCATACAGTTCGCTGAGTTGTTTTTCGTCTCCATGGTCAAGCGGCCGCATATCGTAAGTCGGCCGCACCGGCACTGGCTTGAAACTCTCGAGTCTCATCTTGATGTGAGTCCCCAGCCGTCGCTCCCTGTATCGGCGACTGAAGATGGACATGTATTCAGCCTGATAATGCGAATAGAAGGCAGGCGGAAGCAGATCGATCATATCGGCGAGAAGTTCTTCGAAGCGATCGGTCAATCCGAAAGCCAGAACGGCAGGCGTCGTCAATCCCGTGTACACCAGCACTGCATCATCGATAGCCTGTGCCTCGGAATAAACAGCACCCCACTGGCAGTGGGGGAAATAGAAATCATCGAGGTCACCGATATGATAGGAGAAGAGGACCGGGTCCTTATGAAAATGCTCGTTCAGACGCTTTTTGTCAGAAGTGAAAACAAGCAATGGCGGTGACCACAGGAAGGCTTCCGACCACCTAGCCTTCTTTTATCTTCTGAAGCATCTCCAGTACTTCATCGAGCTGCTCCCGTCGAAAAGTCACCCCCTTCTTGGTCGGCAGCCACTCTTCCTCTTTGGAGAGAAAATATATCCTCAGGGAAACGAGTTCGTGTCCTTTGTATTCGCTGTCTTCAATAACCAGCTTTTCGGTCTCGGTTCGGTCGATCTCAAAACGCATGTGCAATTCCCTGTATGCCGGTTCGTATCCGGCAGGTGTCTAACGCGGTTACTTCTTGTATCCAATTTTTCGCAGGAACTCTTCCCGCTCTTTTCTGTCGTCATCAGTTTCTATACCCAGCGGCGTCTCGCCGTCAATCACGCTCAGGACACCACGTCCCTGATCGGTTTCCGCAACAATCACTTGAAGGGCGTTGGCCGTGGCACAGTAAATGTGGCAGACTTCCTCTACGCCTTTCACCCGGTTGAGCACGTTGATCGGAAAGCCATCCGTGAGGCAGATAAAAAAGCTGTGGCCGCAGCCAACGTCAAAGGCCGCCTTCTGCGCCATTTCTATCATCTCGGCATTGTTCCCGTCCGTCCGAATGAGACGTTTCTGCGATGCCTCACAGAAAGCCAGGCCGAACTTCAGACTCGGCGATGCGGAAATAAGCGTCTCATACAGATCTTCCACGGTCTTGGCAAAGTGCGACTGGCCGAATATGATGTTAACCCCCTCCGGAATCTCCACTCTTACCAGGTGAGTCCGATACAGCGATTTATTCGTCATTATCCACCTCAAAAACCTCATCATCTATTCCGTCGTTCACGACCGGTTTCCGATAGTATTCTGTGCCCCGCACATTGACTCCGAAGAAGAAAGCCGCTTTCCCTTTCATATCGATGTCGAACTGCCGGGGAAGCCAGTAACCCTCCGGACTCGGGCCGTACCGAATCGTCATGTCCAGCTTCTTTAACCGGAACATCGTCTTCTTGGTCAGTTTCGCGGGTGAGAAATCAACACGTACCACGTTGAACGATTCAGCATCGAAGTAATAGTCGCCGTTGATATGATCGCCATCCTCGATCTTTGACCTGACCGCGAATTGATGGCACACGAAATCCTCTATCGCCTCAGCGGCCACCCCGACATACTCCAGCTCGTACCGTTCGCGGTTCTCCGGGTAGAACGGTTGCAGCATGGGATACGAAATATCCCGCGTGCTGCGCTTCTTCTTGTTCTTGAGGCGCTCACGCGCTTCCTTCTGAAGATCCTTATCCGATTTTGGCTCGCCATCTTTGTAGTATGCGAGGAAATCTTCGTGGTACCAGGCGGTGTCATCGAAGAACTTGATGTAGATTTTCTTTTCGAATCGAATCTTCTCGACAAACTCGCCGCTCTTCTCCTGCTTCCCCTCAACGTACTCGGCATCGAAGACCACATCTTCCAGAACACTCGCGCGCGCTGAATCCGCCGCAAGGATTCTCTCAATGATAGCCTCCGGGTCAATGCCCTCAGATTGTACCTGCGCGGACGCCGCCGGCCCGCCCGCCGCCAGAACAACGGCTATCGGTAACCAGAGATGGCCTCTCATAATTCTCCCTCTCTGATTTCAATCTGCTCGATCACGTCATCCACCACGAGTTCATCCACCACCTCCATGCCCTCCAAAACCTGGCCAAAGACCGTGTAGCGTGCTTCGAGATGGGGCTGTGGAGAGAGAGTGACAAAGAACTGAGAGCCACCGGTATCCTTGCCCGATGTCGCTATGCCCACCGTCCCGCGGCGGTACGGTTCACTGGAGTATTCACAACGGATAAGATAGTCCGGACCGCCCGCGCCGTCACCGCGCGGGTCGCCCCCCTGAACCACAAAGTCCGGCACCACTCGGTGGAAGGTAAGTCCGTCATAAAAATCCGATTCGGCCAGATCGATGAAATTCAAGACCGTAAGCGGCGCGACGTCAAAGTACATCTCGAATTCAAAGGTACCTTTCGACGTTGTCACGACCGCGTAAGGGTTTACTACATACTTGTTGATGGCTCGCTTTATCTGCCTCGGCCGAATCCGGTCCCGGGCCGGCGGCACCGCACCCCGATGATCCTCATCCATCTCATCAGAATACACCTGTGCCGCATCCTTGCGGACCACATAATCGGGATCGAGCAGACCAGCTATCAACAGCTCCAGGGCAGCCGTGTCATTTGGATTATCTCGAATAAACGGCACCGCCGCCGCGACAATCGAACGGCGAATGTCTACGTCGACTGCAAATTGACGTGACATGATGGTGTTCAACACCGGAAGGTAGTCACGCAACTTCCTCTCACCGATCTGATTCACAGCCAGCACCACCGGAACGAAGTCCGAATCATTCAACGCCTTACCCAGATAGAAATCGATGTTGCCCGAATCGACTTCACACAGGGCTGAAAAGGCCGACGCCCTGACCATCGGGTCTTCATCGGCAAACAGGACGGCCAGGCGTGAGACTACTCCGCTATGCTCTACCAGAGAGTACGCGTCGCAACAGGCCGCCCGAACACGCGCCCTCTGCGGCTCGTTCAGCAGCGAGTCAATCAGGTCCACAGATCTATCTCCCTGCACTGAAGCCAGATACCGAACCGAGGCAGCCAGTACATTGTCGCTCGGCCCGGATTCGAGCCGCGTCAGCACAGCGCCCAGACCGGCCTCCGACTCACACCGCCTGAGACCGTCAATAAGGCTGAGGGTAAGCTTTTCGTCGGATTCTCGCTGCAACCTGTCCGCAAGCTTTTGCTCGGCTCGGGCGGTGTCTTTGGCAACCAGACCCTCGATAGCCTGTGCCACCACACGGCGCACCTCATCGTTGAGAGCTATCGCCAGGTAGTGTTCTGCCTGGTCTCCCTGCACAACACGCAGACCGCGAAGAGCCAGCGACCGGGAGAATGGATCACCATCGGCTAGGAAATCGACATAAACATCCTCAGCCTCTGCAATCCCGAACCGCGCCAGCATATACAATCCTGCCTGCCGCACCGCCGGATCCTGCTCCGTGGCCAGTAACGACATTACATCTGCGGCCTTGCTCTTCGCTCCTGCGTAAAACAGGGCAAAACAGGCAGCCTCACGGACATCAGGAGAGGGATGGTTTAAAAACTCGACCAGCATCGTGGCCACTTCGGTCATACTGCTGTCAGCCAGCCGACCCGCCGATTTGACTATGGGCCCGGTCACGGCGGAGGGA
>CP070824.1:3043812-3048257 GCA_020344395.1 Candidatus Zixiibacteriota bacterium
ACAGTCAACCCGCGCTGGAACGAAAGTTCTCTGATCAGTTCCTCGATGCCCAGAGTCCGGGCCGGATCGAGAGCCGAAGTCGGTTCGTCCAGCAGGGCGATGGTCGGATCGGTGGCCAGCAATCTTGCCAGGGCGATGCGCTGTTTTTCACCCACCGAAAGATTATCCACCGGTACGGTCAGCATCTCGCGTCCCAGGCGGGTCTGGTCGAGCAGATCACTCAACTGCTGTTCCGACAGATCATCCTGTGCAAAGCGCAAATTGTCCTCAACCGTCGAGGGAAAGAGATGCGGTGTCTGGAAGAGATAACCTATTTGCCGTCTGAGATCACAGGGAGTATACTCGGACTGCGCTCTGTCCTTGAACACAACTTCCCCCGAAGTCGGCTCATCGAGGCGATTGATCAGCCGCAGCAGCGAACTCTTGCCCGCCCCCGAGGGTCCCAGCACGTTGTATATCTGTCCGGCGTCGAAATCGAAAGAGATGTCTTCTACGATGGCCTTGCTTTCCCCGTTTGCCATCACTGTGCGAGAGAGGTGTCTCAGCGAGAGCAGGGGGTTCAACCTTCCGAGTCTCCCTTGCCGTCACCGAAATACAGGAACCGATCGAGCAGTCTGACATACTCCGACCACCCCTGACCGTCGTGTTTGTTCCTGATCCGTTCGATAGCCCCCATCTTGCTGTCAATCTCATCACAATAGTAAAGCACAAAAGCCTCGGGCATTTGAGGCACCACCGGCGAGGCGTATTCAATCGCGCCGTGGTGGGCTAGAAGCAGATGGCGCAGTTTGACCAGCAGCTTGTCCGGGAAATTCTCGATTCGCCCGGCCCGCTGGCAGACCCATTCATCAGCCAGCGAGATATGGCCGATGAGCCGGCCTTCATCGGTATACTCGAGCACGGTCTCGGTGCTGTAGGTTGCCATCTTGCCGGCGTCGTGAAACAGACCGCCGAACAGAAGGTAGTCTTTGTCAAGGAAAGGATAACCGGTCGCGACCCTGAGGGCCAATTCCGCAACGTTGGCCGAATGTTCAGCCAGCCCGCCGATGTAAGCATGATGCCAGAGCTTGCCCGCCGCCGCATTAAGAAAAGGAATCATGAATTCCTGATCATTGAAAAACTCGGCGATGAGGTTTCTGATGTACAGGTTCTCAACCTTGTCCCTCAGGGCCACCAGGCGTGCCCGGCGCTCGTCCGGCGTAAAGCTGGAATGCGGCATGATCTCTTCGAGGGTGTATTCATCATCTTCAGCCAGCCTCATCCGCTGCACCGAAATCTGCGGTTTGTCTTTATACTCCCCGACATGGCCACGCAGCTTTACCACCATTCCGGCCGCCAGTTCTTTCAGGGCGAACTGGTCAGGTTCCCACAGTACGGCCTGGATTCGCCCGCTGCTATCCCCGAGCTCCATTGACACAAACTGCCCGCGGGCGTACTCCCGAACATCCGCGCGGCGGACCGCGAAGAAACCCTCGACCCGGTCGTCCTTCACAAGATCCTTGATCCGTTTGGCCTCCATCATCATGAATGTAACCCGGCGAGGGCTCCTCTGACAAGCCTTTCCGTCAACTAACCAGTATTCTGTTGGCGGCCGATTGTATAACTGATATATTAGTCGAGAGTTATGAGAATATTACAGTGGTATGTACTCAGGGAGCATGTAGCTCCGTTTTTCTTCGCCTTTTTCACCATTACGTTCCTGTTGATAATCGACTACGTTCCGAAGATTATTGACCGTGTAATCGACAAGGATCTTGATCTGCTGGTAGTTCTGGAATTACTGGCTCTCAACCTGGCCTGGATGCTGGCCCTGTCGATCCCGATGTCTGTCCTGGTAGCCACCCTCATGGCTTTCGGACGGCTCAGCTCCGATTTCGAGATCACGGCTATCAAGGCCTCAGGGGTAAACCTGATACATATCCTCCTGCCGCTTCTCCTGGCCGGATCGGTCATCACCTATCTGATGGTGCAGTTCAACGATAAGATTCTGCCTGACCTCAACAAACAGGCGCGCGAACTGACCGGCAGCATTTCGGCTATGCGCCCAACGCTGGTTTTCCGCTCCGGAGCGTTCATATCGGACATTCCCGGGTACCTGATTCTGGTAGATAAGATCGACCACACCACTTCACACGTTGAAGGGGTTCGCATAGCTGAGACCGAAGATCCCAGCAAGCCGAGAATAATCGTCGCGGATTCGGGCTACCTGCAGAGCACCAACGGCGGCAAAAACATGCAATTCACGCTGTATGACGGTGAGGTGCATGAGATGGATCTCAAAGAACCCGAAAACTACCGCAAGCTCGATTTCAGGCACCAGGTAATCAATGTCTCCGGCGTCGGATCGGAGTTGACCCGGACCAGTTCAGAATACCAGACCGATCGAGAGATGGGTATCGGGCAGATGCAGGCACGCGTCAATCAGGCTATCAGGAATGCCGAACCGGTTCGAGAGCGAATCGCCGGGTATTTCCAGAATAAGTTCAACTATCTTTTTTCCGACAGCTTTGCTTTCAACCTCTCGGATTCCATCAGTGACTCGGCTGCCCTGCAATTGGTCCGAAACGACGCCCGTGTGATGATCCGCCATCTCGAACGCAACCTCCAGCAGATCGACACACAGAAGAAAATCACGGACAAGTTCACGATTGAAATCTATAAGAAATATTCAATCCCTGCCGCCTCGCTGGCCTTCATTCTGATCGGTGCCCCTCTGGGCATTCTCACCCGCCGTGGCGGTATCGGCATCGCCATTACAGTCTCCATCCTGCTGTTCATCGTCTACTGGGCCTTCCTGATCGGCGGAGAGGACGTCGCTGACCGGGGGCTGATACATCCGTTCTGGGCTATGTGGGGGGCCAATATCCTCCTGGCCCTGATAGGTGTATATCTCATCTACATCGTCCTGACAGAAAAACCGCTTTTCGCCTGGTTTAGAAGGATAAACTGAACCCACCATGATCAAGAGGCTCGATCTTTACCTGCTGCGTTACTTTCTGATGTCGATGATCGTGGTGACTCTTGCCGTCGGACTGACCATCGTGGTTATCAACATGGTCGAGCAGGTCAGAGATTTTATCGATAACCAGGTACCGATATTGAAGATCCTGGAGTACTATTTGTACTTTGGCGGTTGGGTGATCAAAGCGTTTACGCCGATGTTCGTCATGCTGGCCATCCTTTTCACAATCTCAATTCTCGCCCGGCGCTTTGAGGTGCTGGCCATGAAAGCCTCAGGTCTCTCGTTGTACCGGATCGCTTACCCGCTGCTGGCAATAAGTCTGGTTGTCTCGGTTGGTCACTTTTACTACAGCGAGTATCTCTTCCCGCCGGCCAACCAGAAGCGGGTTGAGATCAAGGAGTTCACCATCGAGAAACGATCGCGCAAAGCATTTGCCATAGTACGCAACGTGTACCGGCAAATATCCCCCGGCCACTTCTACACCATTGGTAAGTTCGATGTTGACCGGCAGGAAGGGGATGATCTGAAGGTGTACAAGACCGATGAAAATCGCCTGCAGGAGATTCTTATAGCGCGACAGGTCAACTACAGGAATCACCGCTGGATCGCCCGGGACGGAATCATAAGGTATTTCGACGATTCGGCCAAAGAATCATACGCCCAGATTGACTCGCTTGTATTGATGGAAATAGGAGACAAACCGTCGGATCTGGCCAAGCGGCTGGGCAAACCGGAAGACATGGGCGTCGAGGCACTTCGGCAATATATCGACCTGATGAGGCGCACCGGCGGACCCTTCCTTAGAGAACAGATCGACCTCAAGATCAAGTATGCTTTCCCCATGACATCGTTCATCGTGGCCCTGATCTGTATTCCTTTTGCGGCCAATCCACGTCGCGGGGGGATTGCCGTCTCCTTTGCCCTGGGGGCGGTGATCGCGCTGGTCTATTTTGTGTTGTTCCGTGTCACCCAGTCAGCGGGCTACAACGAAAAAATCCCCCAGGAACTGGCTGTCTGGGGAGTGAACGGCCTGTTTCTGCTGGTCGGCCTGGTGTCAATGCTCAAAGCGAGGAAATAGTGCCGCATCCGGATCATGAAAAGAACCGGGCCGCCTGGAATCAGATCGTCGATCTGCATATCAAGCACATGGAGTATCGCACCACTGAGGTAATCGGAGGCGGATCGTCGTTGAAGCCTATCGAATTGAAGGCACTTGGTGATGTAAAAGGCAAAAGCCTCCTTCATCTGATGTGCCAGTTCGGCCTGGACAGCCTCTCGTGGGCACGTTTGGGAGCGGACGTAATCGGCGTCGACATTTCAGATCAATCAATCCGCAGGGCCAACGAGATCATGGCTCGCACCGATCTGAAGGCCGGGTTCGTCCGATGCGATGTGCTCGATCTGGTCGGCGAAATTGACAGACAGTTCGACATCGTCTTCCAATCCTACGGTACCCATGTGTGGGTATCGGATATCAGAAGGT
>CP070824.1:3048357-3058965 GCA_020344395.1 Candidatus Zixiibacteriota bacterium
TCAATCAACCCTGTCAGATCACCGATGTCTACCATCTGGATGGGGTCGGCATCAACATTGCCGGTGTACCCCCGACAGCAGTCTACCTCGACCGTAAGGGGGCTTGACCAGTCAGTCTCACCCTGATAATAATCTCTGGCCCGAACACGCACCTCATAACTACCCAGATCCGGCCACGAATGAGACATCTGACAGGTATCACCGGCAAGAAAGGGCCCCAGCCAGTCGCTGGTGGTGCTGTCACCCCAGTCGAACTGATAGTACAGATCATCACCTTCCGGGTCTACCGTGAGCACCTTGAAATCTGTACTGATGCCGTTCGAAACGATAGAATCACCCAGCGGCGCAGGCGGAATCGCTGGACCTTCATTGAGAACGACATTGTTACCGATCATGACCGTAATCTCAATGACATAAGGGCCAATCCAATCAACCTCGGTGATGAGATCCAGAGGCGGCACGGTCCTCTGGCCTGAGAGGGCTATCCTTCCGGCGTAAACCGATGTTGAGATTGAACCACCAACATTGAGCTGGTACCCACCGTCGTAGAACGTGGTCGGGAAGGCTCCGATGTTGTAGTCACCGTCCAGCCTGTCATAAGCGGCATCATTGACATCACTGACCAAAGCCACATAAACGAAATTGTAATCTCCAGAAAGAAAGAGCTGATACAACGCGGACCGCGTGTTAGGACAAAACGGTCACCAGGTCGCCGTGCCCTCTTCGACGAACACAGTGTGACTGTAGTTATCTATCACCTTGTTGCGTCCGGGCTGGCGCGTGTCGGCCGATGCGGCAGCATCTCCATAGTGGGCGGTGAACCAGTTACCTTCACCGGGATCTGCATCTTTTACGGTTCCGTCGGAGTTGAACACGACTGCCATAGCCATGATATGGTACTCGTTAATCGGGGCCATCCCCGCCGCTTCCGCATCCCAAACTACCGTCTGCTCCCAGGTCGAGTCTTCAGGGATGTTCAGGGACTCAACCAGAGCAAAGTCGAGAAACCCGTATTCATACGGATGATTATCGCTGTCCCGGTACCGCGAGAACCGTTCCGCTACATAGACTCGAAGGGTTCCGGTGTAGGCAGCCGAGACACTGCTGGATTTTGAGTTACCGACCGTGAACGTCAGATCGCCGGAGGCTGGCGTCATATCCGTCGAAATCTCGGTAGCTACCACCGAACCCATCATCAATAAAACAAAAATGGCGATGCCCCCACCACAACCAAGGGTGCACTTCTTCATTGCGCTACTTCTTCCTGTTGACAAATATTGTTGACATATATCTGTGTACGGTATCATAAGATATAGTACCTGTGACTAAATCCAAATCAAATTTGTCCCGATTCAACCAGAACAATCGCAAGCCTTTTTCATTCAAATACTTAGAAACGGAACCGAACTCCTGCTGTTGCCGAAAAGTCTGTGTAATCGTAGACTACGACGGATGATGAATTCGATGTGTATTCCAGCCTCAGGGTCGCCTCGGCGGTAAAGCCAGATTGTGGCGGCAGCGGAAGCTGGAAATAGACAAAGGCCTGTCGCCGATCATCATTACGCTTTTGTATATTGTTCAAAGCCGTTACAATCAAGGCGGTGTCTCCGGTACCCGGGTCAACGCGAGGTTTGGCTTCAATCACGTCCAGGAAGCTTCTATCCCAGTAGCCGAACCCGCCCGAGACTATCAGCCTAGGAATAAGGTAGCTCTTCATCGTAACCAGCAGCGCATTCCCTTCGTATGACTGAACCCACGGCGACAAATAGCCCGTCGAATACCCGTAAATAAGCGCCTCTGGATCGCGATTGGTGAAGCTGCGATGAGACAAAGCCACGCTCAAGCCAGTTCGGTCGCCCAGCGGTCTCGAGAAGCGTGGAGAAACATAGACCGAATTGAGTTCCCCCTCGTCCAGCCAGGCGTATGCCGAGTCCGCCTTGATCCGACCTCTCGGGAGCAGGGTATCAATGCCGGGAATTGTTTGCCATGCCCAGAGATAGTCAAGATTGCCCTGCGTATATCCACCCTCCAGATCCAGGCTGTTGGCACCCAGGAATGAGAGATTGACGCCGGCAATTATGTCATGGTCGATTTTCGACCTCACTTCTTCATGCGAGTACCCGATCGAACGATATGTGTACCCCAGGCGCAAACTCATGCTCTGGCTGACCTGGTAACCCAACGAAGCTGTGGCTGTGTAGTCTGATGAGTTAAACTCGCCGGTCCTGAAAGCCGAATCGCTTCCCCTGAAGTCACGGGCCATGGCGGTTGCGGCCAAGTAAAGGGAGATACGGGAGGAATCTCCGGTCGGGATCAATGTCACTCCGCCACCATATAGCAGGCTCCCCAGGGCGCTCACGTCCCGGTAACCTGCGTTCTCACCGAGAAGATTGATCCGGGCCATGGAAACCGGGTATAGATCTATGGAAACACGTCGGGACACATAGGAATCGGAGAGCTGGCTCGAATCCTTCAGCAGGTTTCCCGTATAGCCGCCAAGCATACCGAATTCAAACCGGACATCCCCGTAAGCAGAGAGCGGCGCCAGAGCCACAGTAAGAACAACAATAAGATGCCTCAGCCAATGGTGCATGATCAATCCAGTCTATCGCGGGATGCAAACCCCTCCGGCACACAGTCCGCCCGCGGCAGCAGCGGCACCAAGTCCCTCGACTCCACCGAACCAGAATCCGAGGTTACATCGATTGGCGCGCTGGGCCCTGGTGCGGAATTCCCTCAAAGAAAAGCGTTGAGAATTCGATGACGCGATCAGGGTTCGAGAGATCTGATCAAGGTCTATTACTGCTCCCCTGGGTTTCACGGCACTATCCTTGGCCGGCCCTGATCTCCCCGGCTCCAGTTGATCCGGGATTCCGTTGCTATCCTCATCCAGGAGTGCGTCATTGAAGCCGTCACCATCCAGATCAACAAACGCCGGCGTACCGGTGCGTGATCCCTGTGCCCCGTAAGCATCAGGCGCTTGAGCCAGGATAAAAACCGCTGCGATCGCGAACAAAACTGCTTTTCCCTGCGAACTCATTGCTTCCTCCGTTTAAACCACAAAAGCGAGAGGCCGCGCAGACATTGCCCGGCCTCTCGCACATAAATAGTATACATTCTACATCCACATTTGTCAAGGGCCTGGAGCAGCGGGGGAATTGTGCCTCCGCCACCGGATCGCTCTTGCCATCAGCCGGCCAACCGGCTATTTTGGGTGCTGCTATATCATGAGAGATTCACCCCGATTCACAGGAGATGATAATGAACCGGTTCCGGAGAATTAAAAAGATGGCGTCTGCACAGCATCAGACGGTGTCCGCCAGGTGGTTGGCCGGCCTTCTGCTCGTTATTCTCTACCTCACAATCGTTCGCAGCCAAGTCGTGGCCTCGAGCAGTTTCATTGATGAGAGCACCATCGGCGAGGTTACCGACCAATTGGCGGCTGCTCACGGTGAATCTGAGCGGGCTCGAATCAGCAAGGGCGTGCTTCAGGTAGCTCAACTGTGGCAGAGCAAAGACGGCGACGGAGAACAATTTGCCCGGTTCTGTAAAGACAACTACATCGCCGACCCCGAGACAAGGCAGATGACAGCCGACCGTCTGGAGGAGGCGCTGGCCAACATCTACGGACATTTTCGCGAAATGGGCAAGCGACTGAGCTGGCACACGGATGTAGTGACGGGCCCGGTTCTTCCCATTGACTACACCCTGGCCGCCTTCTCACCCGGATCGCACCTGAGTGAGGATTTCTTTGCGTCGAAGATAGCCTTTATCGTATTGCTCAATTACCCTCTGCACACTCTGCAGGAATATCTTGAGCAAGGTCCCACCTGGACACGCGCACAGTGGGCACAAGCCAGGCTGGCCGGTAACTTCGACACGCGCATCCCCTCTGAGGTATCCCAGCAAATCACCAATGCTTACGTCGACGCTTCGACCTACATCGACAAGTATAATATCTTCATGCATCACCTGCTCGATGAGTCAGGTGAGCGGCTGTTTCCCGAAGGCATGAGGCTGGTCACGCACTGGAACCTGCGCGATGAACTCAAAGCACAATATTCAAATCCTGACGGCCTGACCAGGCAGGAGATGATTTACGACGTCATGCTCCGCATAATTCGCCAGGAGGTGCCGCAGACCGTCATCAACAACCCGGCCGTAGACTGGAAACCGGCCACCAACGAGGTGACGATGTCTTCAGTGATCGATGGAGACGTGCCGGAGGACTGGTCACACGGCGAGGCCGGTACCCCTGTGGACAACACACCGGAGCCGGATGCACGTTATGACAAGATGCTGGGGCATTTCCGGGCCCGGTTGGCCGCTGACCCTTACTACCCCAACGCTCCCACCCACATGCTTCGCCGATTTGAACGGGGCCGGGAGATTCCTGAAGCGGAAGTAAAGGCCATCTTTGAATCGATTTGCGCCTCACCAATCATTGGTCGCATCGGGAAACTGATCGAAAAACGCCTTGGCCGCGAACTGCGTCCGTTTGACATCTGGTACGACGGGTTCAAACCGCGCGGCAGCATCGCCCAGGAAACACTGGACAGCATTGTCAGGGCCAAGTATCCAAGTGTCGAGGCGTTTGAGAATGACCTGCCGAACATCCTCGGGCAACTCGGCTTCTCCCGGGAAACTGCAGAATTTCTCTGCGATCATATAGGAGTCGACCCGTCGCGCGGCATCGGCCACGCTTCAGGCCCGGGACTGCGGACGAGCACCGCCCGTCTGCGGACACGGGTACCCGAAAGCGGCATGGATTACAAGGGGTACAATATAGCTATCCATGAGTTCGGTCATAACGTCGAACAGGTTCTCTCACTCTGCAAAATAGACCATACCCTTCTGCGCGGCGTACCCAATACAGCTTTCACCGAAGGCTTCGCATTTGTTTTCCAGTCGCGCGACCTTGAGTTGCTGGGTATTGATGATGATGATCCCACCAGAGAACACCTCAAGGTTCTGGACAATCTGTGGGGAACCTGTGAAATCGCGGCCGTGTCACTGGTCGATATGGCAGCCTGGAACTGGATGTATGAAAATCCGGATGCCACGCCTGCTGAACTCAAGCAGGCCATCACCGGCATAGCCAGGGATATATGGAATCGTTACTATGCTCCGGTCATGGACATCAGTGATGTTGAGATTCTGGCAATCTATTCACATATGATCGAGTCAGCCCTGTATCTGCCTGACTACCCCCTGGGACATATAATATCGTTCCAGGTTGAAGAGCACATGAAGAAAGGCGATCTGGCCGAAGAAATGGAAAGAATGTGCACAAGCGGATCGGTTACTCCTGACCTCTGGATGCAAAACGCGGTCGGATCACCTATTTCGGCGGCTCCGTTGCTGCAGGCAGCCGAACGCGCCCTGGAATCACTGGAATAGAGCCGCGGCAGGACGACACGTCGCCCCGCGCTCCGTACAATCCGGCCAGCCACCAGGTTAACGCCGTTCCGGAACTGTAAATTCGGTCCGGATGGCTTGATTTTCGTACCGCAATAGCCTACGATTGAGCCTTTATGAAGACCGGAAAAGTAAACCGGCTGCAATGCTGGATCTACCAATCAAAAAAACCAAGGAGAAGTGGCTTGTGAACGGACGTAGTATTCGCGCGGCAATCATCTGTCTGGCGGTGTTATCCGCCGGCGCGATTCCGGTAGCCGCACAGAACATCGACGCAACAGAGTACTGGCTCGACAACGGTATGCAGGTCCTGATGGTCGAGCGCCATGAAGCACCGACCATTATGGCCTCGATCATCGCCCGGGTCGGTTCTTCCAACGAAACAACTGGAATTACCGGCATTTCACACCTTTTTGAACACATGATGTTCAAGGGAACGGAGACCATTGGCACCAAGGATATCAAGCGAGATCGCGAGATCATGGCGCAGCTCGACTCGCTGAGAGAACTCATGCGGGCCGAAGAGCGGATAATGCGGGAGAAACTGCGGCGAGGGGAGATCCAAGACATGCTCGACCCCGAAGCCAAAACCCCGCGCTTCCGTGAAATAGAAGTTATTTTCGACAGCCTCATTCTCGAACAGCGCCAGTTGATAATTAAGGATCAGTTGGATGAACTGTACAAGAAGAACGGCGGATCGTTCCTCAACGCCATGACGTCGGAAGACCTGACCGCTTACTTCATCCGCCTGCCGAAAAACAAGATCGAGCTTTTCATGTGGCTTGAGTCCGACCGTTTCAATGATCCGGTATTTCGGGAGTTCTACTCCGAAAGGAACGTGGTGCGCGAGGAACGCCGCAGGGGCGTGGAGTCGACCCCAACCGGCCTCATCGAAGAGGATTTTCGGGCCATGTTCTGGAAATCATCCTCTTATCACTGGGACGTTATCGGGTGGCCTTCGGATCTGGGCAGTATCACACGAGAGCAGGCAGAAGCTTATTTCGACATATACTATGCGCCGAACAATCTGACCATGCTCCTGGTCGGGGACTTGGACCCTGATGAGATGATCAAGCTGGTGAAGAAGTACTTCGAACGCATTCCACGGGGCACCACTGCTCCTCCCGAAGTGGTGACCCTCGAAGAAAAACAGTACGGTGCGAAAAGGCTGGAGGCCGAAGCTGAGACCAGCCCGACATCTGAGATCTGGTACCACACGGCAGCCTGGAAGCATACGGACAGCTATCCGCTCGAAGTCCTGGCCGGGATCATGAGTGGCAAGACCGGACGATTATACAGGAACCTGGTCGAAGAGAAAGGCATTGCCAAGAGCTCACAACGCCGCGGCAGGCGCATGATGGGTGGCGGTGGTCTCGCCGTCAGCGCCAGCCAGAGCTCCCAGAAATATGCCGGCATGTTTCAAATCAAGGCCGAGGGAATCTCCGGAGTAACCGCCGAGCAGCTGGAAGAGGCGATGTACGAAGTTGTCGAGGAACTGAAGAACAATCCGGTACCTGCAGAGGAGTTGCAAAAAGTAAAGAACCAGTTGCGCGTGCAGGACATCCGCTTCATGGACATCATGTCAGGACTCGGCATCATGTTTTACGTCGGTCAGAACGCCGCTTACGGTGACTGGACCGAAGCCAACAACGGTCCGAAAAAGATCGACCAGGTGACGGCTGAGGATATTCAGCGTGTGGCCAACAAGTATCTCGCGGACGATCAGCGAAACGTGTTGATCATTAACACCAAAGCCGGCCCGGAGGGCGAGAGCGGCGGTGAAGATCCCCGGTTTGCCCAGATGGTACAGATGATCACATCGATGACCGATGCCGCCCGGCTTGAGCAGATGATCGGCATGTTTGGAGGACAGATGGGTCAGGTCGAAGACCCCGATCAGCAGGCACAGATGGAGAAACTGCTGAAGATAGCAAACGAACATCTGGCGAAGCTGAAGGCCGCCGAAGAGAAATAAACATCAGGTTTCAGGAGAAACGAACATGAAGAGAATGTCGATTCATATATCCAGCCGGGCCGTCAAGCTGGTCGTGGTCCTGGCCCTGGCGGCTGTGCTGATCTCCGCCCCGGTGGTGATAGCAGACAAAATCGCGGATCACCCCGACAAGCTGAAATACAAGGAATTGAAGTATCAGCCGCCCAAGCCGGATGGCTACCGGCACAGACTTCAGTGTGGAGCTACCGCCTACCTGGCGGAGAATCCGGAAGTACCCACTTTTGATCTGAATATCATCGTCCGCACCGGCTCAATGTACGTGCCGGTTGACAAGGCCGGCCTTGCCGATATGACCGGGTACCTCATGCGCAACGGCGGCGTCGAGGGAATGACCGCAAAAGAGCTGGATGAACGCCTCGCGTACCTGGCCGGTGAAATATCGGTCAGAATACAACGGTCACAAGGTACCGTCAGCCTTTTCTGTCTCTCGAAAGATATCGATGAAGGTCTGGAGCTGCTCAAAGAGGTCCTTCGCACGCCGGCTTTCGATCAGGAGGCACTTGATCGTTATCGCACAGATGTCCTTTCGGAGCTTCAGCAGCGTAACGCTTCGACGGCAGCCATTGAACGTCGCGAGTGGCAGTTCCTTCTGTATGGCGGCCACCCCTCCGCCACGGCGGCCCGTCGCACAGAGCAATCCGTCAACTCGATCACGCGGGAGGATATGATTGCTTTCCACCAGCAGTACTTCTTCCCGAACAATTTCATCTTTGCCCTGTCCGGGGATTTCAAGACCGCCGAAATCATCTCCAAGCTCGATGACATGCTGGCCGGATGGCCGGACCGAGAACTGAACCTGCCGGACATTCCCGACCAGGTTCCCGACCCGGCGCCCGGTGTCTACATGATGAAGAAAGACGATGTCAACCAGTCGAGAATCCAGCTGGGGCACGTCGGCATCAAGAGGGACATACCGGATGAGCATGCCCTGATGGTAATGAACTATATTCTTGGCGGCGGTCGCTTCCAGTCACGCATCGTCAGTCGGGTACGCTCCGACGAAGGTTTGGCTTATAACGCCGGTAGCAGTTTTGAACGTCCCGTTCTGTATCCCGGCACGTTCAGGGCATGGTTCCAGACAAAGCACGCCACGGCCGCGTTTGGCACCAGACTGATTGTCGACGAGATCAACCGCATCCGTGACGAAAAATGCGATAAGGAAACCGTCGAGAACGCCAAAGCCAACTTCATCGGCACCCTGGTGGACCCTTTCAGCAGCAAGAATAACGTCGTCAGGACGTTCGCCGGTGACGATTATACCGGCCGGCCGGATGACTACTGGCAGGACTTCACCAAGAACATGGAGGCCGTGACTCCGGATGATGTCCTTGCCGCCGCACAGAAGTACCTGCATCCGGAGAAGCTGGTATTCCTGGTGGTCGGAGACCCGGAAGCGGCGCAGGCAGGATCGGATAAACATGACGATCGTTTTTCCGATTTTGGCGATATCACTATTCTGCCCCTGCGTGATCCGATGTCATTGGAAATAGAGTAACAACTTTTTCGACAGATGGAAGATATGCAGCCCTCGCTGATGCGAGGGCTGTTTTTTGCCGGGGGTTTACAATTTCACCCAGAATCGCTCGGAGGTCTACTTATTCCTGATATGGCCTATTGAGTGATCGATCATTACATTCAGGTCGTCGGGGATCCAGTGACCGACATCGGGCGTCACCACGAATCTATGCTCAAACCCGACCTTCTCCATAGCGGCCACCATCTCCTTTTGATCCGCCAACCGAGGATCCATCTCGGTAGTCAACAAGGTCCCGCGAAGCCCCCTTTCCTTTGCTGCCGTGAGGTTCGCTTCGGTGAAACTTTCAGGCTTTGCGGGGCACAGTGCCACAAATCCTGACACCGGCAACGTGTTACAGAGGGCAACTTCGAGGGCCGCCACGCCGCCGGAAGAAAAACCACCTATTATCACTTCCTCACTGTCAACCGCGTATTCTTTGGTCACAGCATCATAAGCGGAGGATATATCCTTTTTCGCAATCTCGATGTCTTCCGTCCAGCTGAAGCCGTCCATCGCCACAATCTGTGATGACTGTATATACGCTGTGATAAATTCTTTCCCCATCTTTTCGGATATCCACACGTTCCTGAACGCGTCAATGTTCCCACCGCCGCCGTGAAGGGCAATGAACAGGGGATATTTCCTCTCTTTCTCGTATCCCTCGGGGGTGATGACTTCCAGTTCCATTTTTGACGTCTTTTGGGCTTCAGCTCTCAACTCCTCGTTCCGGGCGAGGACTGCTTCGAAGCCATCCAGCTGCGTCAGTGGTTGCCAAATCTCGCTTTCGAAAATGAACCTGTTGAACCAGACATCCCGATCCAGGGCATATTGCAGGGCCTCGACGCTCTTCTCATAGCGTTGTAGTTGCAGATAGGACAGGGCCAGATTATAGGAGTTCGCCAGAACATTATCCGGGAACTGCGGCAATGCCCATTCCAGGAGCCTAGCCGCCTCCTGGTATTTCCCTTCGCTGTATAGTTGCCCAAAGTGCTCGCGCATTTGCCGATAGTCGGGAAAATCAAATTCCTCATCCTCCTGCTGACCAAACGCCAATCCGAGCCACAACACCAGAATCGAAAGGCTAATTACTGTTTTCATCGAGTCTCTCCTTGCATCTGCACTCGTGTATCAGTCCGACCGTAACATCAACGCCTTGACCGGTGAACGATGAACTCACTCGCCGGCGATCCGGCAATCTCACTCCTGTGCAATCTGTATAAGATTACCGCACGTATCATCGAATACGGCAATCGTTACTGATCCTGCCTCTGTCGGTTCCATGACGAACTTCACCCCCAGATTGTTCAGACGCTTATACGCTGTCTGGATATCATCAACAAAGAACATCGTCGCGGGAATCCCCTGCTGGAAGATATCTTCCTGGTATCTCTTTGCGGCCGGGTTGTCGTTAGGCTCAAGCACTAACTCGGTTCCCTCGGGTTCCTCTGGTGAGACCACGGTCAACCACCTGAACTCTCCGACTGGAACGTCGGTCTTTTTGACGAATCCCAGAACTTCCGTGTAGAACTCCAGGGCCTTCTGCTGATCAGATACAAAGACACTCGCGAGCTTAATCTTCAGATTAACGTGCATTTTTTCCTCCGCCGGCTTCTGCGTACTGTCCTGCGCCTGCAGCCCGGTCGATCCACACAGCAGCGCT
>CP070824.1:3059065-3069046 GCA_020344395.1 Candidatus Zixiibacteriota bacterium
TTGCAGGATCGCGGCGTACCGCTCGGCCAGCGTCTTGCGGTCGTAGTGGGCCAGCACGTGGCTCCGGCCGGCCCGGCCCATCGCCTGTAGCTCGTCCGGCCGCGCGGCCATCCTGCGGATGGCGGAGGCGAGCGCGTCCACGTCCTCGGGCGGCACGAAGGTGCCGGCGCCGGCGTCCTCGACCAGCCGCCGGGCCTCGCCGTCGACGCTGATGATGACCGGCCGCTCCATCCCGAGGTACTCGAAGATCTTCGAGGGCAGGACCTCCTGGAACAACGGTGTCTTGCGCAACGTGACGAGCCCGATGTCGCAGGCCGATACCACGATAGGAATACATCCACAATACTGTTTGGCCGTGGCCTCAAAGACAGGCGTCAGGGGAGGTACCACCGAGCCGATAATGACCTCCTCAATCTGCTCTCCACCGATCCCCAGCCGGTCGAGCGAACACTGGATAAAGAACCCTGCCTCGTCGGAGGTCATAGTCTGGGATGATGAAACCCTAAAAGAATCCCTGAGCGTCTCTCCGTCGAATATCCCGATTACCGTATTGGTGTTGCCTATGTCAATAGCAAGCAGCATCCGGAGAATATACGGAGGCCGTCCAGATTGTCAATGCGAAGAGATATGGCAAGTGGTCGAGTGGTCTCTGATCTGTGTCAGTCAACAATCGGCCCTGGCTGACCGGAGCGACGGGCCAGGTCGGCGTTCACTTTGACAGCCGATTTGTAGGCATCGTAGATGCCCCAGATAAAGAGTATGGGTGTGGTAATGAAGCCGATAAGAATAAACATGAGCAGCCAGGAAATCCCGTAGGCCACCATGAACACTATCCCTTTGGCGAGCTGGCCGTTATATATCTGGCCGAGTCCCATCCAGAAAAACGACAGGACAGCGGCGATTCCGGGGTTCTTGTAAAAGACCGGCGGCTCTTGTGGCTGCATTGATTCCTCCCACACCGATAAAGACTCTCAATGACTATACTACGATTAGACGCTGGAATTCAAGCAAAATTATCCGAGCCCATATCCTGTCATTCCGGCCCCGCGCCGGAATCCATTGACAGATTTGCAGGAAGTAGGGCGGGTCCGTCTTCGAACCCGCCATCTTACCCGTTGCGTCAGGTCTTGCCTGCGCCCGGTAGCAGGTGTGACCTGACGCTACTCTACACAATAATCACAAACGACCCGTTCCGGGTATGGAACGGGGTCGCAACTGGGTTGTAAGAGAAGAGGTATGCGACGTTTAATCACCGGGTTATCCCCACTGGTCCTGCTTCTTGTTCCACCAATTGCCGACGCTCAGGCTGAATCACAGCTTCTTCAGACCCGAATCAAGCCTCCAACTGGATATAAACGAATCGCGGTCCCCGAGAAGAGCTTTGGTGCATGGTTACGCAAGCTGCCACTACGACCGGGCAATCCCGGTGTTCGCCTCTTCGATGGTCGGCGTATCCGTAATCGGGGCAATCATTGTGCTGTTGTGGATATGGATATTGGTTCTACTGATCTGCAACAGTGTGCCGACGTCGTAATACGTCTTAGAGCCGAGTATCTGCGGTCTGCCGATTGCGGTGATGAGATACACTTCAACTTCACCAGTGGGGACAGCGCCTTCTGGAAGGACTGGCGACAGGGTTCGCGACCCCTTGTGAAGAGGAACAGCGTGATCTGGCGTAAGGCTGCGGCCCCGGACACCAGTTATGACAGTTTTCAAAGCTACTTGGATACTGTCTTCATGTACGCAGGTTCGATGTCGCTGAGCCGCGAATTGGTCACCGTCATGAATCCGGCCAAACCGGAAATCGGAGACGTTTTCATTCTGGGAGGTTTCCCCGGTCACGCTATGATAGTGGTTGATGTCGCGGAGGACATTAACGGCCGGAGGGTATTCCTTCTGGCCCAGGGACTCATGCCGGCTCAGGACATGCACATTCTACGGTCAGATGAGGATACAAGTCCGTGGTTCACAGCCAAGAAAAAGGGGGCACTCGAGATTCCGGCAACTATGCAAAGATACCTGGCATTTGATAAATCCGGGACGCTCGTGGAGATGAGGGAGGCATGGCCCTTCGAATACACCGACCTCAAGCGGTTTGTGTTAACCGAGTGTGAGACGGCGCATGCCGCCCCACCGTCACCCGAAAGTTGACATATTCGTCCACAGCCATGGCCCAGTGAACCCGGTCGCGAAAATCGGATGTTTATCGTCTTGAACTATCAAGGTGCAGACCCTATCTTGGCGGCAAATGGAACTCCTCGGTCTCTTCCTGAACTCTTTCGTCATCGGTTTTTCCGGGGCTGTCATGCCGGGCCCGGTGCTGGCGGTGGACATTGCCGAGACGCCCCGTCATGGCTGGAAGACCGGTCCGGTGATTTCGCTGGGGCATGCCATCTCCGAGATTGCAGTCGTTATTTTCCTGGCCGTGGCGGTTGCGGTCCTCACAGACAACCCGGTCGTCACGAGGGTAATAGCCAGCGTCGGTGGCGTGGCCCTGCTTCTGATGGCCGGCATGATGACCTACGACACGTTGAGAAGCCGGATCAGCTATGAGGCAGGCTCGGCCGACCTCGGTTCACGTGCAAAACTGGCCGGCAAAGGGATCACCACGACACTGGTCAACCCGTACTGGTACATCTGGTGGGCGACCATAGGCCTGGCTCTCCTGGTGCGAGCAAAAGAGTTCGGTATCGCCGGCCCGGCTGTGTTCTATGTCGGGCACATTCTCTCCGACCTGGTCTGGTATACGGCGGTTTCGGTCACGATCTGGAAGGGGCGGAAGCTGCTGGCGGGGCCGAGGCTTAAGTTTCTCATTCTCATATGTGCAGCGTTTCTTGTATATCTAGGTGTGAAATTTATGTACGACGGTCTAACAGGAGCGGTCAATTGGGATCTCTACAACGCGGCGCCCTAGCTCTGTGCGCAAATGCAATCATCTTGATGACTTCTGCGGCCCTGGCCGGAGAATACTGGCAGCAGGAAGTGAACTACGTTATCGAGGTCACGCTCGAGGATGACCTGCGAACAATCAACGGTACTATCGACATTGACTACCACAACAATTCACCGGACACTCTCTGGTCGGTCTACCTCAAGGCGTTTCCCAATGCCATCCAGAAGGGATCGTATGCGGACTTGAAACGCCGTTCGCAAAACGACTACTCGCTGGCCTCGATAAGACCTGAACAGGAAGGCTCGCTGACGCTCAAGGACCGTTCGGGGGTGATACATCAGTATATGTCATTCTCGACGGACAACACGATTATCACAGTTGAACTCTCAAAACCGCTTGTCCCGGGTGGCAGGGTCGAGTTGTCTTTCGACTTCACCGTGATATTGCCCAGACCGAGTCAGATGCGCATGGGGGTCACGCGCGAGGTTACCAAGGCGGTATACTGGTTTCCCCAGGCATGTGTCTATGACTGGAAGCTCGGCTGGGTGAACTCTCAGTATCTTGGCTGGGGGGAGACCTACGGTGACTACGGGCGGGTTGATTTCACTATCCATGCGCCTGAAGATCAAATCGTGGCCGCCACCGGGGTGCTGGTGAACCGCGACGAAGCCATGCCGCCGGAACTCAGGGAATTGCTGGATATCAGACGCTACCTGAGTCCCCGTTCGGAGTGGCCGCAATTGAACCTCGATCCGTCGAAGAAGAAGACGTGGCATTATATCGCTGAAAACGTCAATGATTTCGTCTGGACCTCGTCGAACCAGTTCTGCATCGACTCCGGCATGGTGAACGGCGTGATGGTCTTCTCCTATCCCCTGCGGTACAAGGCGGCCCGCTGGACGACGGCGGTGGAGCTGGGCATGCAGGCGGTGGAGACATTCTCTGAGCTATATTATCCCTACCAGTGGCCGGTGGTTCGGATTTGTGACGCCTACAGCGGTATGGAATACCCGATGCTGACCAATTGTTCCGGCGGCGGCACCTCGACCGGGTTTGCCTTTCTGCTATACCATGAGATCGGGCATTTCTGGTTTCAGGGACAGGTCGGCTCCAATCAGGTTGACCGTCCGTTCATGGATGAAGGCTTCACCACCCATATGGAGCACAACATCATCGAGAAGTATTACGGCCACGAGGACAACTTCAGCAACTATGAAAACTGGTACCAGAAACGATTCGCTCCTCCGATCAAGAATCGAAACGCCCGTGGTTTTCGGCCGCTGTTGTTGCTGATGAAAGAAGGCCTCGACCGACCGATGATGTACACTTCCTACGACCAGGGGAAAGAATACTGGCCCTACCGTGTCCCGGCCTATTACAAATGTGCGGCCATGCATTACTCGCTGCGGTCATTTCTCGGTGATTCACTCTACTATCGAGCCATGCACCATTACTGCGACAAGTGGTTTTTCAAACATCCGTACGAGGACGACTTTACTCAGGCCATGGAAGAGGCCACCGGCATTGAACTGAGCCTGTTCCTTGAACAATGGTATTACAGTCGGCACCGGCTGGATTATGCCTTCGCGGGCAAGTGGACAAGGGTCGCCGGGCGGACCTATGTGCACACTATCAAGCTTAAACGGCCGGGGGATTTTGTGTCGCCGGTTGATGTCGCCGTTATATGGGAGCAGGGGGACACAACATTCTATACGGTACCACCAGAGGGAATGGAATACGCCAAGCCGGGGTATATTCTGCTACCAACCTGGAATCAGTTCCGTAGACTGGAGAAAGAATATCGATTTGCTGTCAGGGCGGCACGCCGGATCGACAAGGTGGTGGTGGATCCTCACAACCTGCTGATGGATATCAATCGGATGAACAACCAGTCGGGATTCCTGCCGCCCATCGAAGCGCGGCTCGATAACATGTTCTTTGACCGGATACCGGTTAACGAGTACATGCTGCGGTATCGTCCGGACGTGTGGTATGATGAACCGAACGGAGTGCAGTTGGGTTTTCACACTCATGGTTCGTATCTCGGGGCCGATAGCAGGTTCTCGCTTGATTTCAGAATGGGGACGGAATCGGCGCGTCCTATGTTCGACCTGGAGTTATCCGATCCCTTCAAACCATTCGGAACCCACAGCAAAATATACTATAGATGTCTGCGGGCTGACCGGCGAACCCTGATGTCATCCGGCCTCGAAAAGAGATTCCGGACGTGGACATCACGTCCGGATCATGAGCTGATCCGGTTGCATATGGACTACTCCAAGCTCAGCGGAGATCAACCGACACGACTTGATCCGCTGCCTTCTGAAGTCTTCAAGTATCTCCCGGACGCGACCTGGGACGCCACGCCTATCTGGTACAGCCGGTTCACCGCCGGCGTGCTCCGAACGTTCAGGTACGGCCGCTGGTTCGCTCACGAGCAGGAGGGGGTTGGCATGTACAAGGAATCTGCAAACTACCGTGGTTTCATGGAGCACCGGTTCCTCTTCGGGCTTGACCTGACCCAACGCCGACGCACGCTCCTGAAGCTGCGGTTTGAGATGTGGGGTACGACCGGCACACCGCCAACGCAGTATCTGAATCATCTCAGCCGCGTTCGCCCGATCGATGTGTTCAGTCAATCACAAGTGTTCAGGTCACCGGGCACATTTCCCACTCAGTGGAGTTCCGGCTTTTACCCGGCCAACGAGAGAGTCCGAGGATATCAGGACAGGCAGGTTTACTTCACGGAGTATATCGGCGGTTCTGTTGACTGGTGGTCCTATTGTCCTATTCCATGGCGGAAACTCCAGAGTATCCCACTGGTGGGTGACTTTCTGAGCCGGACGAGGCGAGCGTTCTTCCTCGATGCCGGGTATGCATCGATTGACGACAAAGAAACAATGTACGCAGAACCTGTGCGATCCGGAGAGACAGCCGTGGAAGGTGACCACTTTGAGTTCTTTATGTCGGCCGGGGTGTCGTTTTCGTTCCCGCCAGTGTGGGGGGAACATCGAGTGCGGGTTGATTTCCCGCTGTACTTGAACAAGCCGCAGCCGGGAGATAATGAGTTTGCGTTCCGGTTTTCGGTGGCGTGGTTGTTGCCGTCGGAGTTTTAGCCTGGCATTGTCGAAACCGCCCTTCGACTCCGCTCAGGACAAGCAGGGTTTCGACCAACCACTGAATTAGCAGGATGTCGGAAATACCGTTCTGTCAGGTCTTGCGCCGCAGCATACTATTGGCTGTAGGTCAAGCGCCCTGGCGCTTGACACGACTTTGCTGAATGAATAACGAATTCATCACACGAAAAGCAACGTCCGACGACCGGGATTGGATAATCGAAGTCGTGCGCGGATGGGAGGCGGACTATGTCATTACGCGCGGACGGAAAGTTTACCCCCAGGATTTGCCGGCTTTTGTGGCGGAAACACCGGACGGTGAGCGCATCGGCCTCGTGACTTATGAGATCATCGGAGATCAATGCGAGGTGGTCACGCTTGATGCTTTTCGAAAGTTTTCCGGGGCCGGGACAGCTTTGATGCATGACGTCATTGAAGTCGCCCGATCACAGGGAATTCGGCGTGTGTGGCTCATCACTACGAACGACAATCTGGATGCGATCCGTTTCTACCAGCGGCGCGGGTTCACGATAGCCGCCGTGCATGTAAATGCGATTGAGCATTCTCGTAAACTGAAACCGTCTATTCCTGCAATCGGCCTTCAGAGTATACCGTTGCGAGATGAGGTCGAGTTCGAGATGTGGTTATAGACTATAACAGGGCTGCGCTGCCCTGCCGCGCCAGAAAGCGATTGACCATGTCCGGGTTATGCCGTATTTAAGGTAGGTCGAAACCCCTGTGGTTACGACATTTGCCGAAGTAGACAATGAAATACGCGGATTTTGTTCATTTACATACCCATTCGCAGTACTCGCTGCTGGACGGCGCGTGCCGTCTGGACGACGTCATTGAGCTGGCCAGAGAGTACAAGATGCCGGCTCTGGCTATAACCGACCATGGCAACATGTTCGGGGCGATAGAGTTCTACAAGAAAGCCACGCGCGCGGGGATCCAATCGATCATCGGGTGCGAGGCGTACGTGGCCGGTGGGAGCCGGCTTGAAAAGGCACCATCGAGCAAGTACCCGGACGGCGGGTTTCATCTGGTGCTGTTGGCATCCAACGCCAAAGGGTACGCCAACCTGATGAAGCTGTGCTCGGCAGGCTTCCTTGAAGGGTTTTATCATCGACCGCGTGTCGACAAGGAACTGCTGCAGAAGTATTCAGAGGGACTGATCGCAACATCGGCCTGTCTCAAGGGTGAGGTAAGCTGGTATCTGGCCAGAGGCGACGTTGACAGGGCGGTGGCCGCCGCGCGCGAGTTGGAGTCTGTTTTCGGAAAGGGGAATTTCTATCTCGAAATCCAGGACCATGGTCTTGACGTCGAGAAGCAGAACATTACCGGCATGTCGGCAATTTCGAAGGAAACCGGCATCCCGCTGGTGGCTACAAATGACTGCCATTACCTTCACCGGCAGCACGCCAAGGCACACGATGCCCTGCTGTGCATTCAGACCGGGAAAATGATCGATGACAGCGACCGGATGAGATATTCATCCGACCAGATATATTTCAAGACGGCGGACGAAATGGAAGCCGTTCTGGGTGATTTCAAGGGCGCGTTGCATAACACCGTCGAGATTGCCGAACGGTGCGACCTGGAGTTGGAGCTGGGGAGGCTGAAGCTGCCGGTCTTTCCGATCCCTGCACCGTTCGTGGAGCCGGACAAGTACCTGAGTCACCTGTGCGAGGAAGGACTCAAGGAAAGATATCCGAAGATCACGGACGAGATCAAAAAACGCCTCGAATACGAACTTGGCGTTATCAGGCAGATGGGCTATGCGGGTTATTTCCTCATCACGAAGGATTTCTGCGATTATGCCCGATCGCAGAATATCCCGGTTGGTCCGGGTCGTGGTTCCGCCGCCGGCTCGCTCGTCTCCTACGCGCTGAAAATCACCAACGTCGATCCGATCAAATTCGAACTCCTCTTTGAGCGGTTCCTGAACCCGGAGCGAATCTCGATGCCGGATATCGATATCGACTTCGCGGACCGGTCCCGCGACCAGATTATAAAATACGTGATCGACAAATACGGAAAGGATAATGTCTGCCAGATAATCACTTTCGGCACCATGGCGGCGCGGGCGGTGGTTCGTGATGTCGGTCGTGTGCTCGGGATGCCCTACGGAGAGGTCGACAGGATTGCCAAGATGATCCCTTCCACGCCCGGCATGACCCTGACTAACGCCCTTCAAGCATCGTCCGAGTTGAAGGCGATGAAGGAGACGGATAGACGCGTCGAAAGACTGCTCGATTATGCCGTAACGCTGGAAGGACTGGCCCGTCATTGCTCGACCCACGCGGCCGGAGTGGTTATTGCGCCTACCGCCCTTACCGATTACGTGCCGCTGTTTAAAGGGAGCAAGGATGAAATCACGACTCAGTACGACATGAAGATGGTCGAGGAGGTCGGTCTGCTCAAGATGGACTTCCTGGGCCTGACAACCCTTACCGTGATTGATGATGCCGTTCGGATGATCCGCGAGAACAACCCCGATGCAGAGATAGATATCGACAACGTAACCCTGGATGACCCGGAGGTCTTCCGGATCTTTGCGTCCGGAGAGACAATCGGCGTCTTCCAGTTTGAATCCGGCGGCATGCGTGATTACATGCGAAGGCTGGAACCGGAGAGCTTTACGGACATCACCGTAATGAATGCTCTGTACCGACCCGGTCCGCTTGACTCCGGAATGATAGACATATACATCGCCCGCAAAAGGGGAACTGAGAAAGTCACCTATCCGCACCCGATTCTCAAAGAGATTCTCGACGCTACCTACGGCGTGATTGTCTTCCAGGAGCAGGTATTGAAAATAGCCAACCGTCTGGCCGGATACTCGCTGGGCAGCGCGGATATCCTTAGAAAAGCGATGGGGAAGAAAGACCCCACCCTCATGGCGGCTCAGAAGGAAGAGTTCCTCAAGGGAACCGACCGGAAGAAGATCCGTCGTGACACGGCGGAAGCGATATTTGACCAGATTGAGACGTTCGCCCGCTACGGTTTCAACAAGGCTCATTCAACCTGCTATGCCTACATCGCTTATCAAACTGCCTGGCTGAAACGGTACTATCCCAAAGAGTTCATGGCGGCCATGATGACCTCCGAGATGAGCAACAGCGACCGCATTTATGTACTGCTGGAAGAATGCCGGAGACTGGGGATCAAAGTTCTGCCGCCGGATATCAACGAATCGCAGATTGACTTCACGGTAATTGACGGCAAGATCAGGTTCGGCTTGAATGCCATTAAGAACGTCGGTGAGGGTCCCGCGGCGGCCTTCGTGAAGGCAAACGAAGAAACCGGCAGATTCAGGACTCTCGCCGATCTGACCAGCAGGCTGGAGCCACGTCTGCTCAACCGCCGGACCCTTGAATCGCTCATATTCGCGGGTGCCTGCGATTCCCTTGAGGGAAGTCGCGCGCAGCAGGCAGCGGCTCTGGGAGAGTTCCTCGAGTTCGGACATACTGTCCATGAGCAGGCAAAATCGGTCGACCTCTTCGCCGGGGCCGGCGTGAATGTGGCCCGGGTTGAACCGACGCTGCCAGCCATCGAAGAATGGTCATCCTCGGGGAAACTGGCCCATGAGAAGCAGATGCTGGGGTTCTACATCTCCGGACATCCGCTCGACAAGTACCGCGACACGATTCGATCGTTCGCTACCACCACAGTGGCCGGTATTGAAAACTGTGTCGACGGGCAGGAAGTTACCGTCGGAGGAATCCTCGCCGCAGTCAAGACCAAGACTGACAAGAAGGGCAATCTGATGGCCTTCGCCACTCTGGAGGATTTCACCGGTACTCTGGAAGTGATATTGTTCTCCAGATGTTACGAGCAATATGCCGACTTTATCAAGGTCGACAAGATGGTTCTTCTGACCGGTCGGGTCAGCACGCGGGAGGGAGAAGCAGCTAAACTGATCGGAGCCGAGGTGCTGCCACTGGAAAAGCTTACGGAACGTTACGATTG
>CP070824.1:3069146-3078272 GCA_020344395.1 Candidatus Zixiibacteriota bacterium
ACAGCCTTGCCGTAACCTGCTTCCATCTTCTCCCAGCGACCGTAGAGGACATTGTTGAAAGCCTGCAGCCAGTATTGCTGACTGCCCGGCGTCACGCTGGTCCAAGCTCCACCGGCCTCGACCACTACCGGGAATTCGGCCAGAACCTCGGAGTACTTGTCGAGGATACCTGCCTTGACCATCATGTGAACATTGGGCCCTATGGCTCCTCCCGGCATCGGGAACCCCAACACGCGGGCGTCGGCCGTGGTGGTGGTGGGGTTGAAGGCATAATCCTTCATGAGTTCGTTGAGCTGATTTTCGATTTTCCCCATGGCGGACTCGTCGATATCCAGCGTATACCCGGAACCCTTCAGGGCGTGAGCCATAGAGCGTACGTCAGGCTGCACCGTTCCGCTGGCCATCGGCCGGACCGACAGATCGATGCCATCAACTCCCCCGGCGATCCCGGCCATGTAGCAAGACACGGCGGTGCTGGCGGTGTCGTGGGTGTGCTGCCACAGGGGCATTTCTGGAGGCATGATCTTCTTCAGACCGACCGCAGTATTGTAGATGGTCATGGGGTCAGTGGTGCCGCTGGCGTCTTTCAGACAGATACTGTCGATATGGACGTCGCTATCCAGCAGACGTTTCCCTATATCGATGTAGAAGTCTGCGGTGTGGACTTTGTCCGAATGGAACGGCAATCCCATCAGGGCGATACTTACCTGATGGTGCATGCCGGCATCAACAATCGGTTTGCCGGTCTTGATCAGGTTCTCGACATCGTTCATGTAGTCGAAGTTTCGATCCCAGGTGGTGCCGTATTGCTGCATCAGCTTGGCCTGCAGAGCCAGAGCCTCCGGAGACTGGGTGGTAAGAGTAACGCCCGAGACCGATCGGGTCAGGATCTGAAGGTCGGCATCGGACCCAACTGTCTCGCGAATCTTCTTCATATCCTCGAAAGGATCCTCGCCCAGGTAGAAATACGGGGCCTGGTAGCGAGCTCCACCACCGAACTCGAAGTGCCGAATACCGGCTTCGGCAGCCGTTTTCATGGCCGGCAGAAAATCGTTCAGGCGAACCTTGCCGCCAAAAGAGCTTTGCAGGCCATCTCGAAACGGCGTGAACATAACCCGGATTTTCTTCGGGGTCTTAGCGAATATCATCGTATCTCCTCAACCTTTGTGATTTGCATACCTGGATACATGTTCTGAGCCGCTGACGCCACCGCTGCGATCATCGCGGCATCGGCTGCATGTTCCTTTGCAGGAAAGACATACAGAATCAGCCGCATGATGCCCGCCAGGACTGAAAGGAGCGCGGTCACGGCTATGAACGCCGTGACACATATCAGCAGCAGTTCGGGTGATTGCATCTATCTGTTCTCCCGGATTTGAATAAATCGGCGATTGGCGGCGCAAAACGGCATGTGAGTCGGGCTGATGTTGATGGGGTAGTATTCATGTTTAAGCGGCCATTATGTCACATTTGGCCCGCGAAAGCAATCGAAAAGTGCGCCGCGGCGCGCGTCCGGTGGCCGGCCTCTCTCGGATTGGGCAGGCAGGGATGTCGGGCATGATTTTTCTTGCCCTAATCGCATTGTCCAGCTAAACTTGGAGGACCCCTCTTTCGATATAAAGAAAGATGGACCTGTGTGGGCTCAGGATACGAGTGCCCGCACAGCATGAGATTATAGTAAAGGGACTTACTTTGGGATTCTTTGACGCGCTCTCCAATGATGTAGGTATCGATCTCGGAACGGCCAACACTCTGGTTTATGTTAGAAAGCAGGGGATAGTGCTCAACGAGCCATCGGTCGTGGCGATTGAGAAAAGCTCGGGCAGGATTCTGGCCATCGGGTCGGCGGCCAAGGAAATGACCGGACGGACGCCGGGTGGAATCGAGGCAATCAGACCACTCAAGGACGGGGTAATAGCCGATTTCGAGATGTCGGAGAGACTTATCGGCGACTTCATCCGCAGGGTTGTCAGGCACAAGTATCTGATGAAACCTCGAGTGGTTGTATCTGTGCCATCCGGGATAACGGAAGTCGAGAAGCGGGCAGTCCGGGACTCGGCCGAAAACGCTGGAGCCAGGGAAGTGTACCTGGTGGCCGAGCCGATGGCGGCTGCAATCGGGGTCGGGCTGGCGGTGGATCAGCCGACCGGGATCATGATTATCGATATTGGAGGTGGCACCTCGGAGATTGCCGTTATCGCACTTAACGGCATTGTTCACGATACTTCCATCAGAGTGGCCGGTGATGAATTCAACGAAGCCATCATCAATTACTTGAAGAAGAACTACAATCTCCTGATTGGCGAGCTGACAGCTGAGGATATCAAGATCCGGATTGGCTCCGCGTTTCCAATGGATAAAGAGATTTCCATGGAGGTCAAGGGTCGCGATCTGGTGGCAGGGGTGCCGAAGAACCTCAAGATTTCATCTGTTCAGGTGCGGGAAGCGCTGGCGGAGACTCTCGACACTGTGGTCGAGGCGGTGAGGCAGGCACTTGAAAAGACCCCGCCGGAGTTGGCCTCGGACATACTTGAGCGTGGGATTATTCTGACCGGTGGTGGCGCCCTGCTGCGCGGTCTGGACAAAAGATTGCGACAGGAGACCAATCTTCCCGTCAACGTCGCTGAGGATCCCCTTTCCTGCGTTGCCATGGGCACCGGCAAGGTTCTGGAGAACCTGAGCCAGTATTCCAAAGTGCTGGAAAACAGTCGTCGCGATCGTTAACCGATCCCTATTCTCTTCTACAATCCAGTAGTCACTTTTAGAGTCCAGACCTCCAGAGTCTGTCGGGCAGACCTGCGGGTGACACCTAATCGGCTGATTGACAGTCAGATATGCGGCGTCCGGGCGTTTCCGACAGCCTGGGATTAATCTTTTTGTGGTCTGGGGGGTCATACCGTTAGAAGTTTGGAACATGACACTGGAGACGAACAGGCAGCTTGAGGATCTGGTTGCAAAGGCAAAATCAGGCAATAAGGCTGCATATTCTGAGATCGTGAGAATGATGATGAGACCGGTCATAGCACTAACACACAGAATGGTTCGGGATCGGGAGGCGGCAATCGATCTTGCTCAGGATACGTTTGTGACGGCATGGGAAAAGCTGAGTTCGTTCCGGGGGGATTCGAAATTCGAGACCTGGTTGTTCACGATTGCCACCAACAAATCTATCAACTACCTGAACTCGGCGGCCCGCCGGACGACGGAGAGACTCGATGATGTCACTGTCAGCCGAGTGTCCAATAGCAACCCGGAGGATGACATGCTCCAGGGTGAACTGCGGTCCGGTGTCATGGAGTTTATGAAAGGCCTGCCGGGTCAGCAGCGTGCCGTGTTCAACCTGCGGTTCTATCATCAGATGACATTCGAGGAGATTTCGAACGCACTGGGGAAAGCTCTGGGAACTGTGAAAACACATTACAGGGAGGCGGTCAAGAAACTGCGTGAACACGCACTGGCCAAAGGATGGACTCCATGAATTGTCGGGAATGTCAGGACGAACTGCTTCTTTACGGCGGAGTTGAAGCTCTTCCTGAGGAGTTGTCGAACCATCTTGATTCCTGTGAAGCGTGCCGTCGGTATCTTGACGAGATCAGTGAAATAGCTGCCCGGTTCAGAGCTGACAGTGACCTGGTTTCGGAGTCGGTCGATGTCGAACGATTTGTGGAAGGTGTTGAAGCACGAATCGGGCGGTCGCGAGTTGATAGATTACCCGCAGTGACCTGGGTGCGGCATGTCGCCTACGCGGCCTCGATTCTGCTGGTGGCCGGAATCATGTCAGTGGGACTCAGGTATGTTGATCGGGATTCCCCAGTAAACGGAGTACCTCCATCGACGGACCAGGATTACTACGCTGAAGAAGAACTGGACGAAGGAGTGGTAGATATTGTCATTTCGGATTTTTCCTCGCGAGGCTTCCTCGAAGCAGGCGACGAACTGCTAAATGATGTCACTGAGGATGAACTGAAGTATCTCGAAGAGAACTTTGATGTCAGGAATTTGCTGTTATGATGAAGAGAATGTACACATTGCTGTGCGGGATCATCGTGCTGTCGGTGTTAATTCCGCTGACAACAAGCGGACAAGATGCGGTTGCAGAATTCGGTCCGGAAATCAGTGACATCGACTGGTTGGATCCCCTGTCCCCTCAACCGTTCTGCCTGTATGCGCAGTTTGATGCAGGTCGTCACGCTCAGGATATGGGGGATCATCCGGGTCGCCAGGGACGGAGGCGCCAGGTGATGGCGCAGCAGAAACGAAGGCCTCTTGAACAGTTCAGGATGCTTAAGATGCTCGAACTTCTAGACCTCGCCGAGGATCAGGAGCTGGTCTTCATGCAGGCGTTTCGGGCTGTGCGCAAGCAACAGGCTGATCTGAACTTTCAGAAGGCCGAGTTGCTTCGACAGCTGGGGACCGGAATCCATACCGGCCAGTTGACTGACGATCAGATTTACGAAATGGTGCAATCCTTGACGGCACTGAAAGACGAGAAGACCAGGGTAGTGCAAGAATTTCTCTCCAGCGCTCGAGAATTCCTCACGGCCGAGCAGTTCGGGAAACTGGTCCTGTTTTCGGAGCGTTTTGAACAGGAAATACTCGACCAGGTCCGGGCATTTCGCAACCGTGACCGCAGTGGTCAAGGGACCGCCCCGGGAGACGATGAGGGGCCGTAACGAAAGATAGTCTATTGAAGGTTACAGAAATAAAAGAAGGAGTGATGTAAGATGAAGAAGTTAATAGCCATCGGACTGACGGCAGTGATTCTTGCTCCCGCGATAGTCGTTGGTCAGCAGGGAAGTGGTCGTGGCTTCTGTGACGGCACCGGACGCCCGATGGGACGGCAGATGGGTGCGTGCTTGAATCAGAACTGGCAGCCGGGCGTACAGAGGATTCTGGCTCTCGGTGATCAGATCGGCCTGACGGATGCTCAGAGAGAACAACTCCAGAGTATGCGCACCGGGTTCCAGTTGGCTCGCATCGATGCCGAAGCTGAATTGAAGAAGGCGCACCTGGCCATGAAGATGTCCATGACTGACCTCGAAGCATCCGAGACGGATGTTTTTAGAGCTATCGACGAAGTGTCTCGTCTGCGGGCTGAGATGCAGAAGTTGCAGTACCAGCATCGTAAGCAGATGCAGTCCGTCCTGACCGACGAACAGATGGCCAGGCTCAAGGAGCTCCGCGCCGAACGTCAGACTCTACGCAAAGAACGAATGATGAAGCATCCGCGCATGGGCCGCGGTGGCGGCCGACACGGACGCTGATTTTTCTCCGCATCGTGCTCCGGCCCACCTCCGAGGAGGCGGGCCTTTTTGTTTTGCTAAGGAAACCTGAAGGGATATTCTCGAGGTTGTCTGATGCCTGCTAAATGGGCAGGGGCACTGCAAAAATATGGCATTCCCTGCCATTTTGGCAGTTGGGGGTTGACATGCTCCTCAGCAAAGTGTATTCTTTCGCATGGCGCTGGAATCATCCAAGATTCTGAAGTTCATTCGGGCCGAATCGGATCATCCGATGAAAATCAAAGAACTGGCTCGTGCCATGTCGATTCGGCAGGATCAGTATGCTTCGTTCAGGCGCAAGGTCAAGAAACTCATTGATGAGGGCCACCTTGTGCGATTGAAGCGGGGGCGGGTCGGTCCGGCCGACCAGATGGACGTGCTGGTCGGGCGGATTTCAATCACCCGGGGCGGGGTCGGATTTGTGGAGCAGGAGGGAGGTGGCGAGGACATACTCATTCCCAGCATGGGCCTGCTCACAGCATTGGACGGCGATAAGGTGATGGCCCGTCTCACCGGAACGCACTATGGCCGACAAGCCGGAGTGGTGATAAAGGTCACCGAACGAGCCGACCGCAAGATCGTCGGTACTCTTTACAAGCAGCACGGGCTGGTATTTGTCAAACCGGATAATCCGAGAATCCACAGGGATATTTACATATCAGCGGGTGAAACGAAGCGGGCTCGGCACGGTGAAAAGGTGGTCGTTGAGTTGATCTTGTGGGATGATCAGTTTCTCAATCCACAGGGAAGAGTGACCGAGCGCATCGGCTTTCCGGATACGCCCGGGGTTGATATGCTCACCATCATCAAGCGTTTCAACCTTCCGGAGGAGTTTTCCCCGAAAATCCTTACCGCGGCAGAAAAAGCCGCCGCCGCTGATACCAGGGCTGAACAGAAGCGCAGAATCGACCTGACAAGTCAGATTACTTACACAATTGATCCCTCAGATGCAAAAGACCATGATGACGCAGTATCAGTCGTAAGGACGGCCCAGGGGTACCGGCTGGGTGTGCATATTGCTGATGTTGCTTTCTTTGTGAAGGAAGGCACAGCCCTGGATACCGAGGGGTTCAACAGGGGTAACTCGGTGTATCTGCCTGGGATGGTGGTACCTATGTTGCCGCCGGTGTTGTCAAACGATATCTGTTCTTTGCGGCCGGACCGACGTCGGCTGGCTCATTCCGTGATTATGGATTTCGACAGGTCAGGCAAGCTTCTCGAATGGAGCGTCGAAGATACGGTGATACGGTCGAGGGCAAAGCTGGCCTACGAGGAGGTGCAGGAGTTTTTCGATACCGGAACGGTTACTTCCAAACTGAAGCGCGTAGCTCAGAACCTGACAGCGGCGCGCGAGCTGGCTCGTAAGCTTTCCGAAAGACGGTTTGCTGAGGGATCGCTTGATTTCGATCTACCGGAGGCCAAGATCATTCTCAATGAGCAGGGCGAGGTGCTTGAGATCGGCAACCGGGTGCGTCTTGAATCTCACCGTCTGGTCGAGGAATTCATGCTGGCGGCCAACAAGGCGGTAGCGCTTGAGGTGTTTCGTAAAGGGGAACCGCTACTTTATCGGGTGCATGCAAAACCGGACCTTGAGAAGCTGCACGCGTTTTCCGATATGATGACACGCCTGGGTCATACTTTTCCGGTTTCCAAAAATGTCAGGCCGGTTCAGTTTGCCCGGTTTCTTGATACGGTCAAGGACAGCCCGGAAGCGGATTTCGTCAATGAGCTGCTGCTGCGGTCGATGCAAAAGGCGGTATATCAGCGTGAGAACATCGGACACTTTGGTCTGGCGTTTACACACTACACGCATTTCACGTCTCCCATACGCAGGTATCCCGACCTGCTGGTGCACCGACTGGTGCGCAAGGTGAGAAAAGGGAAGTACCCGGTTGCGTTTGCGCGGCGAGTCGGGAGCGTGATCGATCATGTCGGTAAACATTGTTCCGAGACCGAACGCACCGCCGAGACGGCTGAACGGGAAGCAGTGAGGACCAAACAGGTGGCATACATGGCCAGTCATCTCGGTGATGAGTATGCCGGGGTGATATCCGGGACGGCACCGTACGGTTTCTTTGTACGGCTTGACAACGTGGGCGTCGAAGGGCTGGTCAGGATGTCTACCATTGATGATGACTACTATCGATACGAGGAGAAACAGTACCGTCTGGTTGGTCGGCGTACCGGCAGGACATACCGTATCGGGGACGCAGTTCGTGTCGGCGTCGCCGCGGTTGATCGGGAGCGGAATGATATCGATCTCTTTCTGGCCCGTCCGAAGAAAGCATCGCAGGCTTCACGAAAGAAGGCTAAGGGTAGGATGCCGCGCCGAAAGAAACGTGTGCTGAAAATCTGAAGAGGATGACTGATGGTAAACCGTGTTGTTGTTCTCAGGGACCTCGAGCTGTCGGAAGGCGACCGGATAAACTGGTCCCGGATAGGACGAGTCGTCAGCGAACTCTCTGAACTGTACCAGGCAGTCAAAGAGAGCCGCGTCGATCTGATTCTGGCTGATGAGACGCTGGTCACGATCAGCCAGTCAATTGCGCGCCGGATCCGTCGATATAACCCCCTCACAGAAATCTGGGGCCTCACCTCCGACCAGGCACAGGAGGAAACAGAAGAAGGTCCGCTCGACGGCACACTTTCACTACAGCTTGGATCTGCCGGCATGGTGAAGAAGGTGCAGCAGATTCTGACCGATAAAGACCGATTGGACCGCCAGCATATCGTGGGGCGTTCGGCCGCCATGAAAGCAATCTCCGAGACAATCGAACGAATTGCCCCGACCGAGGTCTCCGTGCTGGTAGTAGGGCCGTCAGGATCAGGCAAGGAGTTGGTGGCACGGGCGCTGCATAATGACTCGGCCCGCGCGGAGGCGCCGTTTGTCACGGTCAACTGTGGTGCGATAGCGGAAGGTGTCCTGGAATCAGAACTGTTCGGTCACGAACGGGGTGCCTTCACCGGCTCGGTGGCCAAACGGGAGGGTCTCTTTCACAAGTCCGCCGGCGGGACGATCTTCCTCGACGAGATCGGCGAGATGAAACCGGATATGCAGGTGAAACTGCTTCGGGTTCTGGAGGACGGCACGTACTATCCGGTGGGGTCGTCGACACCACAGAGAGCCGACGCGCGCGTTGTCGCGGCCACCAACCGCGACCTGACCGAGGCGATAGCTGACAGGCAGTTCAGGGAGGACCTGTACTTTCGCGTGGGTGCTGTGAAGATAGTCGTTCCTTCTCTGCTGGAGCGGCGATCAGATATTCAGCCGCTGTTGCAGCACTTTCTGGCCGAGGCACCGAACCTGACCGTATCTGACTCGGCCCTTGATCTCCTGACTCGTTATGACTGGCCGGGAAACGTGAGGCAACTGAGGAATTTTGCCACCCGTATGGTGGCGCTGAGGCGGGAGGGGATAATAGAACCGGGCGATGTCGAGGCATTTATTTCCGAGCAACACGCCAGTGCAACTCACCTGCCCGTATCGACAGGTCGAACAGTCGAGGAAGCCGGGCAGGAGTTGATATACAGGGCGATACTCTCGCTCGGAAACGAGATCAGGCTGCTGCGCGACCTGATCACGGCACACCTGCCGGGCGGTACGGCTACGGCCTCGGACGAATCCCCTCTGAAATTCGACCAGGGTTCGTCAATGGAAGAAATGGAGAGAGCACTGATCGAACAGGTCCTATCTGAGACTGGCGGAAACAGGAAAGAAACGGCCGGCCGTCTGGGTATCGGCGAGAGAACTCTATACCGGAAACTCAAGAAATACAACCTCCAATGAACTGATGAAACGGGTCGGGGCAATAAGTATCCTTCGGGTCGCTGCATGCGCAGTGTG
>CP070824.1:3078372-3089958 GCA_020344395.1 Candidatus Zixiibacteriota bacterium
CCATCAGCAAGGCGGCGGCCAGGTACCGCGTGGACCGACAGTCGGTTAGACGTCTCATTGAAATCACCGTCGTTTCTCCCTCATCCTGAAGAATTGTATCAATGGGACTATGTAGGGACGATCTGTCTGGATATTAATATAGTCAACGTTTATCAACCTGAAATTCCTCCAGAGATTCTGATTATCCTCCTCGGCTCGGGCTGAAAACTCTCTCCGAAAAGCCCGTGAGCCGCTGTCGATCACCACAATCTCGCCGGTCTCGGCATCTTCCAGCTCGATCAGGCCGACATCCGAAAACTCCGTCTCACGAGGGTCGGTTATTTTCATAGCTATGATATCGTGTTTGCGATTGGCAATCTGAAGCGGCTTGTGAAAGCCTTCCGAGAGAAAATCCGACACCAGGAACACGACCGAACGGCGTTTGATTACACGTGTGAAATATTCAAGAGCCAGCGAAACATCGGTACCTATTCCTTCCGGTTCGAAGTACAGAATTTCCCGGATGATGCGCAGAACGTGAGCTCTCCCCTTCTGCGGCGGCACGAATTTCTCAATACGATCGGTGAATACAATCAATCCGACCTTGTCGTTGTTCTTGATGGCCGAGAAAGCCAGCAACGCGCACAGCTCTGCCGCTGTCTCACTCTTGAACCGTTCCCGGGTCCCGAATTTACCGGATGAGGACGCGTCGACCAGCAAAACCACCGAAAGCTCTCGTTCCTCGCGGAACTTCTTCACATGAGGGTAACCGGTTCTGGCCGTGACATTCCAGTCGATCAGACGTATGTCGTCACCCGGCTCGTACTGGCGTACCTCCTCGAACTCCATTCCCTGACCCTTGAAGGTGGAATGGTACTCACCAGAGAACAGGTCATTAACCAGTCGCTTGGTGCGAATCTCTATGCGACGGATCTTTTTGAATATCTCTTTCGGCAGCATGGCTCAGTGCTACGGAACCTCAATAGCGTCGAACACTTTCTTTACAATATCATCCGAGGTTACTTCCTCAGCCTCGGCCTCGTAGGTCAGCAGGATTCTGTGACGAAGCACGTCGGCCCCTATCGCTTTGATATCCTCCGGTGTGATATACCCTCTTCCCCTGATGAAGGCATGCGCTTTGGAGGCCAGATTGAGATAGATGCTGGCTCGCGGTGATGCGCCATAGGCGATCAGGTCTTTAATCTCGGACAGGCCATACTTGTCAGGTTCGCGAGTGGCAAACACGATATTGACAATGTACTCTTTAACCTTCTCGTCAACATAGATCGAACGGACAACCGAACGGGTTCGCACGATATCGTCGGGGCTGATGACCTTCTCCACCGCTGCCAGCGCCTCGCCCGTGTTACGATCCATGATGATCCTCTCCTCAGCCGGGTTCGGATACCCGATCTTGAGCATAAGCATGAATCGATCAATCTGGGCTTCCGGCAACGGATAGGTTCCCTCCTGCTCAATAGGATTCTGCGTGGCCAGCACCAGAAACGGCTCATCGAGCGGAAAAGTCGTATCGCCTATAGTCACCTGCCGTTCCTGCATCGCCTCCAACAACGCCGACTGCACTTTGGCCGGAGCCCGGTTTATCTCGTCAGCCAGGATGATATTCGCGAAGATCGGCCCTTTCTTCACTGAAAACTTCGACTTCTGCGGGTTGTAGATCATGGTACCGATCAAATCGGCCGGCAGCAGATCAGGCGTAAACTGCAATCGCTGGAACTTAGTCTGAATGGCGTCAGAGAGCGTCTTGACCGAAAGCGTCTTGGCCAGCCCCGGTACCCCTTCTATAAGGATGTGGCCATCGGCCAGTATGCCGATCAACAATCGTTCAACGAGGTAGCGCTGACCGACGATCACCTCGCCGATCTGTTCGGTGAGTTTCTCAACGAACGACGACTCCTTTTCGACGGTAGCCTGAACTTCCTGCATATCAATACTCATGGGTCCTCCGAATTCTATTTCAATACTGATTTTTCAAAAAACTGGCGTATTTCTGCTTCGAGGCGAATGGTTTCTCCGGGGGCAGCCGTGGCGGGAGTGTATTTCTCCCGCTCAGCCCGGGTGATCCAGGCCGTGATTTTCTCTCTCACCGCTGGAGAGGCGCTGCTGCCTTCGAGAGCAGCAGCTATTTCGCCAGGGCTTTTGCCGGTGACATCTATATCGTACTCCGCACCAACGAACTCAATCAGGAGTTTGTGAAGGCCGGTTTGGAATTTCTTGAGATCCGATTCGTTTTTGACTCCGGCAAGGCCATCGAGAAAAACCTGAGCAGGAGTCAGCACGGGTTCGGCGGGGCTCCGTTTACGGATCGCTGCGACCACGATTACGATGACGATAAAAAGGAAACCTGCCACAAGGACCATCACAAGACCAGTCGATATCGTTTCGTCGCCCTCAGGCTGCCGGACCGGCTCGGCAATAGTGATGGCCATAGCTTCAGTGGTGAGTTCCCCGGGGATACTGTCCGGCCAGATCAGGTATTCGACAACCACCGGCCTGATATGCGCTGTGCCGGCCTGCACCGGTACCAGCGTGAAGCTTAGTTTCTTGGTAGTAATAAGATCAGGACCTGTCCCGGAGGTACTGACGGTCGATGAACGGCTACCGACTTTGAGCCGTTCAAGAATCGGATCTACGGGTCGTTCAAACAGGTAGGCGGTCTGCGATCCGGGCCAGGTCAAAGTGATGTCAAGATGGACGACATCTTCAAAGGCCACCTCTGACTTATCAATCGTCTGGGATACAGATATCCCCTCGGCCAGTGCAACCGGGCCAAGCATGAGAATGAATATGATGTACTTACCAGTTCCCAGCATTTCGCGATTCCACCCTCAGGGGTGACCGTGGATCAGATCTGCCGTCGGTCAATCCAAATAATACGGGCTTATCCCGTTGTCAAGCCTTTAGTTAGGGCGCATTCACTCTGCATTATGACTGATTATACCGGAATCAGTCGGTATTGTTTCAGCCGAATGACTCGGCCAGCAACGCCACCAGCCCGAGGACCATTCCAACCTTGAGAGCGCTCGAACCTATCCGTAACATCCGCAGGCTCGGCTTTCCCCAGATCAGAATCAGCAGAGCCAGCAGCGGCAGGGCCACGACGTAAACAGCCAGGATTTCATACAGACGGCCGAACCAACGGTTCCATATCGGCACCAGCGTCAGGATCACCAGTGTAAGGTGCAGTACCATAGCCACCGCCAACGACCGGGATTCGCCGATCAGAATCGGGAGGGATTGGCGGCCACTTCGTCGGTCCCCCTCGATGTCCTGTACGTCCTTTACTATTTCTCTAACCAGGTGAAAAAAGAACGCAAATACCGCAGGAATCAGTGGGCCGGGCAATGTTGTAATCAGGGTCGAGTCAACCGACCATCCGCCAGTCATGAATGTAAGGCCGGCCAGAGCCGCCACCGTGAAATTACCGGCCAGAACAATACGCTTGAGCTTCAGGTTGTAACCCAGCAGGAGCGCAATCGCAACCGACACCACCACCAGCACCTCCTCGTTGACAGCGGCGGCGGACATTAAAGCAAGCAGGTTCAGGATTGCGGCAAGCCACATTGCCGAGCGCACAGAGATTGAACCGCGCACGAGGACTCTGTTCGGATGGTTGATGCGGTCACTTTCGATGTCCGTTATATCATTGACGACGTTCCCGCCCGCACACACGAAAAAGGCGGCCAGCGCGGCAGCCATCGGACCATAGTAGACAGGATACAGCCAGGTCATCATGGCTCCCACCACGACACCGACCATAGCCAGCAGGCAATTGACGAAGCGGATCAATATGAACATGTCCAGGAGTTTTTGCACAACGGAGGATATCCGGCACCCGACGGTCAGTCAACATTAAACGGCGTGGTGCAGGGCGTGTCAGAACTCTGAAGCTATCTGGACTGAAAGCATGGGTTCGTCAAAGGGCAGCCGGCGATTCCATCCTGCGGACAAAGTCAGAGACCGGGCGTTATCCAGAAGCGTCAGCCCGATCCCGAAGCCAGACCGATAGAGTTCAACAGTCCTGACATCATCGTTTTCCACCGAGGGGAAGTTCATGTATGCGCCATCATAGAATGCAAAGAGGTAACCGGCATTAAATCGCAAGCGAGATTCCAAGGTGCCGTATGTAGTTCGTTGAGCGGCGAACTGTTCGTTGCGATAACCCCTGATGGTGCCGGGTCCACCGACAAGAGTTAATTCTGAAAGTGGGGGAAGTTCTTCAGCTGTCTCCAAGCCTGCGTAACTGACACCGAGATAACCGACCAGGGACCTCAGGAGCGGATACCAGGTCTTGATCGAGACATGATTGCGCGTCTCGTTCAATGATGACCTTTCAAGCCCGGACGTCGAAGAGTTCAACGTGTATTGACGATAAGAGTAGTCTATTTGCCACGATATTTCAATTCCGCTGGACGGGTTGAGGGGATCATCGAGAACAGGCCGGCCCAGTTCGAATCCGATTGTGTATTTTGAAAAGCCCGCCTCGGAGGTGGCTGGCTCCACTCTCTTCCAGGCCAGATGCAACCCGGCGTCAACATTACTCGACACGTCCGCGCCATAACGGCCATCGACGGCGAATTCATAGAACTGATCACGGTAGTCCCGGGTTGCCAGGTCTAAGTGGAGATTGCCGGAACCGAGCCAGAAAACAGGTTGACGATATCGCAGGTTCAAGACTGTCCGACCGGCCTCCCTTCGCTCGGATTTCAGGTTCACTTGCCGGCCTTTCCCCAAAAGGTTGCGAAGGACCAGGTCGAGATTCCATACCAGACCATGAGGATCATTCGGGACATATCCTGCGCCGCCGGCTATGCGGACCTGTCTCTTTTCCCTGAACCTGAAGAGAAGGTCGGCTTCAAGATAACCGGGGCGGGGGTTGACCTCGAGCGGCGGCAGAAAGTCGACAAAGCTAATCCGGTCCGCGGATGTTGCAGCCCGGGCGGTTAATTTGTCGGTTAGAGTGTCTCCCGGCTTGACTTCCAGCAGTTTGTCGATGGTAGCTTCATCAGTGCGATTGAGTCCGTCTGTCTGTATGGCCGCTACCAGAACGGGCGGCCCGGGGTTAACCCGGAGAACAGCGGTAACATGTGAATGTGCTCTGCGAAACTCCGACATTCTTCCGGTGGCATAGTAATGGCCGTCCTGTCGAACCTCGGCCAGGATTCTGTCGACTGCATGCTCCAGAGTTTGTGCTGTAAACGGCGCATCAACAACTAAGCTTCTTACCAGCGGAGCCTCTACCACGACAGAATCCAGCCAGAGGCGCGTCCCTGCTTCTATAATTACACCAGCAGAATCAGACGAGACCTGTGCATCAAGATATCCATCTGCCGCCAGCCAGGTCACGGCTGAATCGGCCTGATCGCTCTGGCTTGCACCGGTCCGGGCCAGTTGCTCAAGACGATGCGATAACCGCGTCCTGGTTTCCGGCCTGCTGCCGACAAACCGCACTTCGGCAGTGGTTGTGGAAGCAACCAGCATGAGACATAGACAGATTGTCTGTTTTCTATGCTTCATATTGTCTTAAAACTCCGTGATTACCTCAGTTCTGGCCGTTATTCTAGCCACGCGGTCGTCGGCGTGACGGCCACTGAATGTCGCATTGATGCGTGTCCTTCCTTTAACGCCGTAATTGAAAGATGCCGACCAGACGGCCCCCCGTTCGCCGGATCTTCCATCGGTAAGTAAATAGGCTCCGTCAGCCAAAGGCTCGCTGAGTTTTTGCCGGTAGAACTCGGCGGTAACATGAATCAGACCGCCTTTGACAAGTGAGATCCTCGATCCAAGAGAAACCGCATACTGGTGGCAGACTGCATTCGCGGATGTCTCAGCCCGCCGATAGCGAACGCCGCAAGTCATTTCACTCGAACCGATTGCCTGTGTCAATGAAAGAGAAGGTTCATATCCTGTTACCTCTCCGGCGGAGGCGAAATAAATGTCCCGCTCACTGCCGAACCATTTGATGGCCTCCACCAGATAGGTCGAAGCCACCGCCTGCTTGACCGCAAGGGCTCCCTCGGTATCCCGCCGTCGCCTGGTCGCCGACGCCACATCTCGCTTTTCCAGGTTTTGAGTCAGCCTGAGGTTTATGATGTGAAAGCTCCTGAGAGGGACAAGCCTTAAATCAAGATTGTATCTGCGGCTGTAGAACAGATAGGTTTGTGACTCGTCACTGTAAAACGGCAATATCCACAAGATGCTCCGTCGATCGTCGCCGGTAAGTTCCTCTTCGATGTTCGAATCGAACCGCAACAGCACCGAGGGCCAGTTCTTGTTCAGGCGAAAGCTCTTCTCACCACGTCTGACCCTGGCCTGATCCGAGAGTATCTCGTCCACCCTGATAAAATCACCGTCCTGATCGGGCACGTACCGGCCGTTCTCAAAAACATAGTCACCCTGGCCGGGGTCAACCGCGAGATAGACGATTCCCCGGGCATTCCGTCGCTCACGAGAGATCGAGTACGCTGATGAAACTTCGAGGCTGCGTCGAACATCGTGATACCGACCGGTCAGCCTTCCCAGAAAGCTGTTCTCCCGGACACCGGGGCGCGCCGACCACTGATACGATGCTGTCGCGGTATAGTCAAAACGGGCCAGGCGGCTGCTGGATGTAGCGGAAACACGATTTCGTGTCAGTGATTGCTGCCAGTTCCCGGCCAGGGAGTCTTCACCATAGTACTCGTAGTCAACACGGTGATTTCCTCGCTTCAGGAAAGTCCGAATACGATCGTATCTCGTACCTCTGGATTCACCTGAATAAGTGTTGTCGCGCGCGTCTCTCTGGAAGGCGGTCGAGATCTCCACCCTGTTTCCCGGTTTACAGAGAACGGCAGCATCATAGGTGGTCAGGTCCCCCTCGCCCGAAAGGCTGCCACCCGCGAGATTCGCCGTAAGGCGGTGCCAGCCGCCGCTTATTTGCAGATACTCTGCGGGCGCATAAGTGAAGCCTGTGCCTCCTCGGCGCGATTCGAACTGTTCAGGGTAATCCAGATGTTCGAAAAACCCGCTTAGCTGAAAATCTTCGTTCAGGCCCAATTGCGTCCGGACTTCGTGCAACTGTTCGTCCGCCGCCGGGACAAACTGCTCGGGGGCATAGAACTCGCGGCTGAAATCGGCTCGACTGATTCTCTGGAGCGGTTGAAATTCAATCTGGCGCACCCTGCGACGCACCGCGACGTGAGATTCGTGGGATGACCATGTCCACGGTTTCCGAGCCGTAAGATCGTAGTAGACTCCATGGTTGTCGTCATCATCGAGATGGGACCACAGATTCCGATCATGTTCGGACGCCCTCAGGTCCAGGCGAAGATCACCGAGCGCCGGGCTGCTGCTGCCGATCTGCGCCGCGTAGTGCGAGACTCTTTCTGCTGCTGGAATAATCACTATCGGCAGATAGTCGCCTCCCTTCGGCCCAACGTATTCAAAGACATCGTTTCCAAGAAAACGATAGTCGCCCTTCCCTGCTCCGACAAAACTAAACGATAGGTCGAGTGTGCCGTACCCTTCGCCCACGTAGAGATAAACAGAATCAGGCAGCACGATAGTGTCGAGGACATACGCCCCGGTCGTGTCGAGAATGACTCCGGATTTGAACGCGTCCTCGTCTCCGGCCGCCCGGAGAAGATCTTTATCGGTCTCGGAAAGCTCACCCACCAGCATGCGGCCGCGATCATCTCCCTCCCGCAGCACGCCTGCGGAAAAATACAGCAGGGAATCCCCCAACTCTCCGCCGCCGCTGAAGGACAGCAGTTCTTCCTTGTAGTCTGTGGTAAGCGCTTCGAAATCAACTTCTATCCGACTGCGGCTGTCGATCGGATGGTTCACATTGAAGGTTACCTGACCGGCCGGATAATCAACGGTGTAATCTTTGCCGGCACCGCGCTCCAGTTCCTGTCCGTCGAGCCAGACTGTTTCGGATCCCGGGACAACCGGCATTGAACCGCCACCGGGGCTGACCCTGTATGGCCCCTGGTAGCCATCCTGTCCGGTTAGCCTGGCGGTCTCATACCGGCCACGAGGACGTGCCGCCGTTCCTTCCATGTGCCATTTCGGGTATCGAAGACGGAAAGCCGCACCGGACACATCCTTTGTGCGCGGCTGGAGCATCGACCCGCCCGTAGAGATGTCCCCCACCTGAGCGGCAAAATGAGGCGAGGTCACTTTCAGATTGACACGGTCCATTTCGCTCAGTCGACTGTTAGACGTGCCATAGGCAGGATTATATCCGCGATCTGAGATGGACCCCGACAACCTTACGTTCTCCGCCAGTTCGCCTTCAACGCTGAGGTCGAGCGATTGGCCGAAACCGGATGTTCCGGTCGGTCCGGCAAGGAAACGGAAAGTCTTGGCACCGCTGATGCGCATGCTCGAGGTGAAGATGGAATGCTGTGATGTTCCGCCCGGCAGACGGGCCTCAGAACGTGTCATGGATCTGACCGGGTCTGTGTTCGGAGCCGACCGTCCGAATATCCGGGTAGCCCACAGCGGTACCGGGTGGTAGGTGACCTCGAGAGTGTCAGAGCCCTTTAGCGTCAGTGAGGAAAGATCGAAATAACCCTGGCCCGATACAAACCTGTAAGAGACACCCCGTTCCAGGATCAGACCGTTGAGAGTCAGAGTGTCTGATCCAGAGAATATGAGCGGGCTGCTTGTGTGCAAACGAGCCGGTATCTGATCGCCTGTCAGGGTCACACTGGTTCTTGCCGATGTTTGTCCTGCGGCGCCAGACACCGCTGCAAGAACCATCACGGTTTGAATTACAAAGTGGCGCAACCTGACGCTCCAGCGTCACGATTCTCCGTATATGATTCTTCCCACCAGCAATCGGTTGTTACCGGTGTCGGATATCACAATGCGGTTGCCGTCCATAACGACAACATCCGAGGGGCTTCGCAGCGAACCATCGGCACCCGGCAGCCTCTGACCGACTGCGAGGATCGGCTCGGATTGCAGGGACAGGCAGTCCAGCCGATTGCTGGAACCGTCCACAATCCACAGCCACCCGAGATGGTCCACTGCGGCTGCAGCCGGGTAATCAAAGTCGGCAGATTTCAGTTCGCGAGAGAAATTGCCGTACTCATCGTAGGCTACCAGGCGTGAATTACCCGCATCACAGACAATGAATCCACCTCGCCCGTCTCTGAGTATTTTCTCCGGACCGCGCAACTGCCCGCCGGTATAACCGAAATCACCCACAAAGCGTTCAAAACGAGCCTGATTGTCAAACAGTGCGATTCTGTTATTCTGACGATCCGCCACCCAGACTTCACCGTAGTCAGTCACTGCTACGCCGGATGGATACCCGTACTTGAGCAGATCCTCATCGTCTTCAAGTCTGATCTCAGCAAAGAAATTAAGGCGTGAGTCATATCTGGCCAGGCGCCGGTTGCCGCCATCGACTACCACCAGAGCCAGGGAATTGTCGAGGGCCAGGTATCCCGGTCGGTCAAATTGACCCGGCTCGCTCCCGTATCCACCAATCTCGCGCATCGGTTTCAGGTCGGAGCTAAACTGCAGAATTCTCTGGTTCCCAGCGTCTGTAACATACAAGACGCCCTGCCTGTCTGCCGCCAAGCCGACCGGCTCTCTCAAAGCGTGGCCCAGGACGGATCCGCTTATGACCGTATCGATTACCACCGCCACCGGACGGCGCGGGGATATTTCAGCGGCGACGGGTTCTCTCCGGGCGGTACCACAGCCGCCGATCAGGATTGCTGTCAGGAGCACCGCCCCCCCCGTGATACTCTCTCTGCTTAAAAACCGGTGAATAACGTTAACCTCACCTGATTGTGCGAGCTGAACGGCTGAATGGTCAACCTGATAGGAGAGCTGTCCGGTTCCCTGTCGAACGCAAAAACAGTTCGATTCATTCGTCGGGCATCACGCACAGCATCCACCACAGAAACGATTCTCGACAGGATGGCCAGGCCGATCACGAATTCAGATCTACGGTATGCCTCGCGACTCGAATTCTTTATGGCTCGATATGTCTTCCGCGATTCAGGGCTGTCCCAGTACCAGTGATTGACCGGATTGTCTTCGAGTGGGGGTTCATTCTCGATGGCCCGGAGAAAGTCCTTATTGTACTGATCAATATTATCATAAAAACCGACGATGTCGTGAAAACGATCCTCGCGACCGTCGAGCAGCGCATTGGCGTGGTCCGCCGCGAAACGAATGTAGTCATCCTTTTTCCAGTCACCATAAGTGCGGAAGGAGACAAAACTGATCCATGTGAGAGCCTCCGCTGCAAAAAAATACCGCGCCTTCTTTCTGTTGCCGAGGTAGTACTCACCGGCTCCCGGCACCAGCGCAGACAGCAGCCCGGCTTTGACGATTGACTTGCGGCCGGACGATCCCGGATTACGAGACGAGGCACTGTCCGACGCCTTCTCACCGAAGGTGCCGAACTCATCCTGCTGACTGTATAAGGAAAACGACGCGTCCAAGCTGTCCAGCAGCGGGCTCTGTTTGACGACCACCGCTCCGGCACAGAGAGCAGGGACAATCAAGCTGATGCCGACGGACACTATAACCAATCTGAAATTCAACATGCTTCTTCGCTAGAATTTGTAGCTGACCTTGAAGTATGGTGTATCATGCAGGGCACTGTACGAGCGTATCTCCGCTCGCAACTTGAGACGTGCAAACTCATCCTGCTGTCTGGAGTGTTTGCGGTTGTTGGCCTTGGTCACGAAATACGCCTCCAGGGCGGATATCAGGTGATTGGCCAGCGATACCATGATCATCTTGTCGGCGTTGCGCAGTTTGCTGTTGGCATCATAACGCATTTTCTCATACAGGTCACGGCGGTCTGATTGCGGCGCAAGACTGGGGTGGGTAATGGCCACCCATGGCTCATAGACCCTCTGGCCGGCCGAATCCATGTAGGCGTCATCCCAGCCCCAGGCGAACTGATCATACTTACCTATCATTTCATAGTACTGCTGCGTCCTTGTATCGGGTAAATGGTGGCTGAGTTCTGTGGCTACCGTGTCCTCGTCATCAGAAATGCCATAGACAGTCTGCAAGTAGTCAACGTACTTGGTCTCTAACCAGTGTTGATCGGCGAACGCCTCAAACTCGTCGGTACGTCGATTGCCGTCGCTACGCCAATTTGCGTAAAGGACCCATGAGGTTATCTCGATACCCGCGAACAAAAGCGGTTTTGTCTTGCTCCCATAATAGTATTGCCCCAGACCCGGCACTACGAAAGACAGAGCAAACGCTTTGGTTGGTGATTTATGTTTCCACTCCTCTGTCCTGTCATCTGCTGTGGTCCTGACAGGTACACCATCTTCGCCAAGGCTGGCGGTAATGGACGGCACCGAATACTCCAGGCCGATGCGCTGGAACTCACGATCAATGCGGGACGTCTCCGGGTTCACCGCGCCGGCCGACGAGACCATCATAACCAGTCCGAGGGCAACCAGAAGCGCCTGTCCTTTGGACAATGACATACTCATTATATTCTCATCTAATGACGGCGATATCAGTGAACGCGTCACGAGTCTCATTGTCGAATTCAATCTCTATTACACACCTGTAAACACCGGGTGTGACATCACTGCAATCCCAGACTCTCTC
>CP070824.1:3090058-3102285 GCA_020344395.1 Candidatus Zixiibacteriota bacterium
GATGCATGACTCCAGGTTTCCTCACAGACACCGCCAAATGCAGTGCCTTCCCATCGACCAGCCAGCCAGGCGAGCCTTTTCAGATCGGCGTCATCTGCAGTCGTGTCCATCGAAGTTCCGGCCGCAGTTCCAGGACTGGCCGCGGCCAGGTAAATGCCCGCGAATACCACTGAGATCATAAACCGTTTGCGTCTTATCATTCAATCTCCTTTCACGATCCAGGCGCGCTTTGCTCTTCACCGGCGGATGATCAGGTAAACTCCAGCCAACGACAGAGCTATACCGATATAGTTGGATAGCACAAGCTTTTCTTTGTAGAGCAGCATCCCGGTTGGCACCAGGATCAGGGCCATTATCGCGGTACAGAACACCGGGCCCAGGCCGACCGACCAGCCGCTTCGGTACAGTAACAGATACCCGATCTCAATGCCCACCACTGCGAACCCAAGGCCGACGCTGGCCCAGTTAAAATCGCTGTATATTCGCCCCAAACCCCCTTGCCACGGGACGAAAAGCAACACCAGGAAACTCACCCCTATCGCCACAAGGTAGGCCACCGTCAATGACGCAAAGGAACTCGCACCCGGTGGAATAGACTTCTGACTTATGTGGTATAATACACTCGAGGCAACAACAATGGCCGGCGAAAGGATAGCGAGTTTCATATGCCCTCCTGATCATCGACTGCATGTAACTTCATAAACATCCTCCCTAACCCTCCACAGCCCGGTTCATTCTTTTTTCACTATACGGTACGGTTTGCGCTCAACCGTATATATCCTTCAGTTCACTGACTCTGCCGGGGACATCGATAGATCTGACGCACTCAGCCACACAGGCATCGCAGGAGACGCACGGTCTCAGTGCATTTCCGGCACCGCCCGCGCTGAGTGCAGTCCGCGCCTCGTGCGCGTTGCCATAAGCGGTAGCATACATATACGTCCGCATGAGCCTGGGAATATCGACAGAATGCGGGCAGGAGGCCAGGCACCGCTCACATTGGTGACAATAGTTCATCCCGAGTTGAATGCTGTCGTCCGACAGCAGGTTTTTCTCTTCCGGAGTGTACTCGAGGTTACCGACAACCGAAAAACACTCTCTCATATGCTCATAGTTGTCGTATCCCGGAATGGCTGTGTGCACATGTTCGTGACGCAGCACCCACTTGAGTGATGCTGTGGCCATTGTCGTGCTATCATACCTTGCCAGCACCTCGGGATTGAGCCTCCGCCCACCGGATTGCGTTTTCATGGCCACAACGCCGAGTCCGCTGTCTGCGGCCCTCTTGATGGCGGTCATTAGCGCATCATCTGACGCCAGGCCGATATTGATGGGAGCCATCACGACATCCCATGCACCAGCCCTAATCATGTCGTCAATCACCTCAACCATGCCCCGGTGTGTCGAGATTCCGGAGGCTCGTATTTTCCCCTGTTTCTTAAGTGTGTTCATGCCGTCTATGAGACCCGGGTCGCTGGCCACACCGGTTACCGAAACCGAATGTACATACAACAGATCGACATAATCGGTTTTCAGACGCTGGAGGCTGCCGTCGATGACCTCCAGCAATTTGTCCCTCATCTGGTCGGAATTCAGTCCCTCCCGCTGTTCCGGTCTCATTGTCTTTGTGGCAATGAACACTTTATCTCTAACCCCCAGGCGGTTTATCACCTCTCCTACCATCTGCTCGTTTCGCCCATACTGGTATATAGCGGCCGAATCGAAATGTCGCACCCCGAGTTCATACGATGCCGCCACCACGTTCGGATTGTTGGCGTTCATGACCCCCATGCTGACAATCGGCAGACTGACACCGGTCTTCCCCAGCTTGCGGTAAATTATATCGGTATCGCCGGAGGAGTTTTCTCCGGTGTCGTCTTGACCCAGACCGCTCTCCGGTGTCAGGCCAATCAGCGACGCCGAAGCGAGACATCCTACAGATCGTGACAGGAACTTTCTTCGTGACAGTTGAGATCTCGTTGTATCCATCATTTCCTCCAGAGAGAAATTCGCAGTGCAGCCGTTTCATACGTAATGTGAATAACAAAAGCAAGTCGAGTTTCTGTGGCCGGCTCATCCCTCATCTGATGATTCCGGTTGCCCTTTTAGTCTCTCCAGGGCCTGCGTAGCACCAGTTCGTATTGCCTCCTTAAGTGATTCGGCTGTCGTTGTATCGAAGGGAAGGAGCTCCAGCGCCTTCTCATATGCAGCTATCGCTTCCTGTATGTTTTCGGCATGCCTGTTCGCTTCCCCGTAACTATCCCAGGCATTAGCCGAATGAGGGTACGCTTCGGTGCCGAAGCGGAGGAATTCAACAGCAGCATTAACGTTTCCCGCCTGAAGGAAACCATATCCCAATGAGTTTATCGTAGCCTCCGGGAACACGGGGTCTTCAGGCGCAAATAACACAAACCGCTCAGCCAGTGTCAGGGCGGAATCAACACTCCCGTGCTGGATGATATCGTAAAACTGAAGCGCGCTCGGAGGAGCATCCTCTCCGTGTCTGACCTCAACTGAAAAGTCATCCGATGGCGCGGGGGCGAAGAGGAACTCTGTGGCAGTGGCTTCCTGCAAAGACACATCCAGGAAATCCCGGACATGTCGGCACAGTACTTCATACGTCTCGTTCGGAGTCCGGGCGGTCACGCTGTCGCGACGAGCCGCGGAGACCAACTTGCCGTAGGTAGTGAGATCGAATCTTTCGGCTGATGCAAAGGAGATCAGGTGTCTGGTGCTGTATTTCATCGAGTCGACGAGTGCGGTCACGGTTGCTCCTGATCTGGAAGCCACGAGTATCGGGCTGGTCGCCCGCACAGCGTTGTAATATGGGTTTTCCCGTATGAACTGGTGGCTGGCCGTGAACCCGTCGATACAGACTACAGCCCGGACGGAGTAGTTGCGCATCTGCAGCAGTAGTCCGACCATTCCGCCGAACCCGGTGCCGATCACCCCGATATTGGATACATCAGCAAAGGGCATCTCCCGGAGCCTGGTCAACAGGAGACCCAGGTCGGTAACCGCGGTTTCTAGGTAGTCCTGCGTGACCTCTACGTTGATCGATTCGGTTCCTACCGAATGCGTCGAAGCCACGACATACCCGTTGCTGGCCAGATACTCACACATCACAGAATTTTCAATAACACCCCTTCCGCGGTTGGGGCAATAAAGTATCACCGGAAACGACCCGTCTGCCATCGGCGCACCGCGCCTGGATTTGACTCGCAGGTTCAGCAACTCAACAATCTGTCCTCCTTCCGTACCGGTTATGGCCCCGATGAAAAGAGCCTCGCGAGGTTGCAGTTGCGACAGGAACTCATAGAAACGACCGTCCTCGGGATACGGCAGGGCATAGTCACTAAGCATCAGGGAAGGTGCATCAGAGGGTCCGGCGGGGTACCAGACACATATTTGAATCGGCCTGGCTGTTTCCCCGGCTACCGGGTTGCCATAGTAGTCGCGAGGGGATGAGAAGGTACGCGAATAGTCGTAGAACTCCATGGTGGTGAAACCCACTTCATAGGGGCCCGGTTTCAGGTCCCCCCACAGCGGAACGGCGCCCGCGGCAGAACCGGCCACAAAACAAAGACTCACCATGACCAGGCCAAGCCAGTGCCGGTACGTTGTACGATAAACACAAGAACGTGCCACATCCCGAAGGTTTAGTTTATGTATTGGCATGTCTGATACTCTCCTGAGCGCATCACTTGCTGGACTTGCGCCTGAATGTTATATCTAACCACGTTCAGCAAGTGCCGGCGGGGGGAGGGGGACATACCGGCACCTGCTGTAAACGCGGTTATTGGTTGCTTACTCAATGGGATCCCGGACCGTGTCTGATTCCGTCTTTAACATCATACAGACCTCACGAATCAGTCGTGTCTCAGTTACACTCCGATGGTGTTTCGAAGGTGATGTAAAGAAAATCTATCAACGCTGTAAGATCACCAATGTCAACCAGACCATCAATATCTCCGTCTATATTGCCTTCCTTCATACATGCCGGCTGCTCATAGGTGATAAACAGGAAGTCAATCAGGGCTGTCAAATCGCCAATATCGACAATATCGAACAGGTCATTGTCGACGTTTCCGGTCAGGCCCTTGCAGCAGTTGCAGACATATTTTCTGATCTCAACAGCATCCACCGCAGCTTCAGAACATGTTGGCAGATACAGATCGGAAGTCTGGAATCTTAACCTCATTTGCGATGTGGGGGCGACGAAATCGCTGACCACAAACTCCGCAACTTCCCAGTGACCTTCGAAGTAAGGGTTTGGTCCTGTTATGGGATAGGTTAGTGTCCAGCTCTGGCCGTCGTCGTTGGATATATAGCAGTACAACATATCACCGGCAATAAGTCCGGGATCACACCGATTATGATACCATCTGGCGTAACTAACCAGTCCGTCGGTGCCCTCAAGGTCGAACACCGGTGACACCAGGTTGGTTATACCGCCGTCAACGTCGCTGTCGCCGGGAGCGTTGCCGGTCACGTAGCATTGTCCGGAGCCATCATAGTCCTCAGTAGGCGAGCCAATGACATCAGTGGTTACAGGCACGCCCCGCTCCCAATGACCGCTTATGGCATCACCGCTGACCGTCCAACCTTTGTCGGTCTCAAAATCATCTTCAAACTCTACGACCGTGCTGTCGGCCACAACCGCGATGAACGGCGCGCTCGGATCAGGATAAGAGATATTCCCGCTGGCGGACTCCTCGGCACTGACGTAATACTCCACGGTCTGATCGCAGAGAAGTGCGGGCAGGGTCGCCTGATATGAGTTTTCGCTCACCTCGGTCATGTCCGCAGAGACGTATTCGCCATGGTCCACGGAATAATGAATTCGCCCGCTCCCGGCAACCGGATCACCACCCATGAAACCGCTGACATTGACCTCTATCAAAGTTGGCTGAGCCATCAGGACCGAAGCCGGTGTTCCCAGGGGAAACTCAAACGACAACTCAGCGTCCGGAAAGTCGACATTTACGGCTAGCCACGCGTTAACGACTTCCTCCGCCCAAACACCAGTACCATCAAGATCCATGGCGGCAAAGTACGTTCCGATGGCCGCGTCGCGATAGTTAGTCATGGGGGTCCAGTAGTAGGCGTTGGCATGATAGGCAATCTTGACGGCGTTTTCGACGCCGATGCCGTTGACGGTTACGTTGCGAAAAGTATCGCCGTCGGATAACAGATAAAACCATTTGTGGCCGACACCGCAGTTGGAGTGCACACCGCAGAAATCATTAGCCTCGGTGGGGACACAGCCATCGAGGTTCATCCAGTAGGGCCCCTCGTAATAACTTGGATGATTGAACTCTTCCGGATTGGACATTGACCATATTCCGTTACCGTATACGTAAGCGTTCTCACCACAATACCAGTCGGGAGGATCCAGCGTGTCGTGGGCGAACTCAAAAGCAACACCGATCATGTTTGAGAACGCCTCATTCAGAGCTCCCGACTCCCAGCGATAGACAAGGATTCCACAGTAATCGGTGATGCCGTGCGCCCATTCGTGCGCAACGACGTCGAGACCGCTGGCCCACGATCGTGTATACGGCCCCCAGATCGGGTAAACTGTCCTGCGTCCCGTCCAGTAAGCACCGTACTGGTCTCCGGTCCAGTTGACGGAGGAATACATACTGGATCCGTTATTATCGTAACTGTTGCGTCCCAATTCTCTCAGAAGCCAGTCGTAGAAGACACCTGTATAAACGTGGGCGTCGACGGCCGGGCGCTGCATGGTTGCGGACCAGATGTTGTCGGCATCGGCGGCAACGAGCCCCGGCAGATCCGCTCCGGCGATGCATGTTTGAATGACATTGCCGTCAGGCATCTGGCCGTTGTGACCGTGAATGTTGTTATTCAACTGTCGCGTGTAGTCGCGCATTTCGTAAGTGGTGCCCGTATACCACACATCAATGTGGTTGCGCGTTCGTCCCAGCACTGAGTAGCCCGTACCTATTTCCTCTGACCCTTTGATCATGCTGGTCTTGAAGATGATTTGTCCGGTGGCAGCATCTATATAGTACTCCCATCGTCCCAGCGGGGAATCTGCCTGCAAAAGCACTCTCCAAGTCAGATAGTAAGTACTTTGCCAAGGGAAGATCACCAATTCCAGTTCCTCGGCCTCAGCCCGGCCGTAAAAGCCCTGAAAGTCGGCGGCTGAAACAGAGACGGCATGCGATGATGTGACCGCCGGTGCAGGGTTCAGATCGATGTCGGGCCGGTAGAATCCATTGATGAGTTTCAGGACACCGTCAGTATCGAAATGTGAGACCAGATCTCCGCCCACAACCCTGACCCCCTCATAGTACTGCTTGAAGCGGACGTGCTGGTTGCCCAGTCTGTCCTCTTCGGCCCTCCTCACGACCAGTTCCTTGCCGGGGTCATCCATTCTGTAGGCGTCCCGATGGTCAGAGAGAAACTTCAATGTGGCCGAAACTTCCGTGCCGCGTCTGGTTTGCTCAGCCAGTTGACCGGCCACATACTGAGGCACGCCCTGGTCGCTTTCAATACACAGGGTGACGTTGTGGCGGCCTGCCAGATGACTCGCAGGCCTATCCGCAGCCTGACCGGGTAACGCCGTCATCGCCGTTATGAGCCAGGCAATCATAGTCAGATACTTCACACTTCATCCTTTCATGAATATTGGAGATTGGTCATGGTCTCTCTCCGGGGGCATCGGAACACCAAATCAGATGCAGACCGACGCCCCTCAGGAGAGAGAGGGGGATTTGGGAATAAAGAACACGGTGCAGGAGCATCCCCCACATGAGCATCAAGCTTATACGATCATACCTCAAGGGTTTCATTACCGTCACAAACATCCTGCCGGCTCCTCATAGGTGATGAACAGAAAGTCGATCAACCGGGTCAAATCACCGATATCGACAAGGCCCTCGGTATCGCCGTCAACGTTACACTCTCGAAGACATGCCGGTTCCTGATAGGAGATGAATAAGAAATCGATCAGGGTTGTAAGATCAGCAATATCAACCAAATCAGCCGGATCGCCATCGACGTTGCCGGTTCTGCCAACGCAGCACTCTCCGAGAACAAAGCAGGCCTCACCCGACCAATCGGGGTATTCGGTGCCGGTGCTGTTCACGCCGACCCATTGCCAGGACATGCTTGAGGGAAACCAGCAGGAGTCAATACATATATGCCTGCCCATATCATCGATACTTGTCGGACCGATAGTTAATTCCACACTAAGTGTGTCCCAGCCGTCGAACAGACCAACATCAGGTAGCATAGCCACACCGGTGAAGCCGAGCGTGTCAACATCCTGGCCCGTCACCCCGTAGCGCTTGATAGAGACCAGGGTGAACTGATCGTCGAAATCGTTCAACCATGAACCATCAGCGGTGGTCCAGGTAGCTCCATCGGGCGAGTATATTCGGAAGCCGGCACCAAAACTGTAGTCGTTGCCGCTGTTGAGGTTCGTGAATTTCAGGGTAAAAGCATTGCTCTGGCCTGCCGGCAGTATACTATCTTCGAACAGGCGGGCCACTTCAGCCAGATTCACCCTCTGCTGAAGAGTGATATCCTCGCACACATCTCCCACCCCATCGCCATCGGAATCCGTCAGATCCAGGCTGTATACAGTCGGACAATTGTCCTCATCACACGTGTTGACCGGGAATCCCGGATCACCGTAGCCATCACCATCAGTGTCCGTGCACTCATCACAATTGTCACCGAGACCGTCGCCGTCAGTGTCCATCTGATCGGCATTAAACACACCCGGGCAGTTGTCCGCGAGGTCACAGGTACCATCCCGGTCAGAATCATCACAGGAGAGCATATCACGATCCCAGATCGACATACGGGTCGAATCCAGCGTGCATGCCAGGCCGGCCGAATCAGCCAGATAGGTCTGCCAGGTTCTGAGGGTGCGTCCGTACATGTTGCCGTCCGGATCGACCCAGTGCGTATAATCGGCCACCTCGATCAGCGCGTATTTCGCCACATACCATGAAACCGCAACCGGATCAGTTGATGCCAACAGCATACGCGTGTTGACAAGGCTGGCCAGCACGTTTGCATTCGACCCTGTCATCCACGCACCATCCACGATTACCAGCCTCGGCCAAACCACTTCCATGACCCGTGCCACCAGAGAATACGGACCCCAGAAATAGGTAAAATGCATATTCTGCCAGCCGCCGTATCGCTGATCAGGATAGGCTGTGGTCAAAACGCCTATCCAGTTTTTGACCGCTATGGTCGCCCCCGCCATGGCATGGGCCTTGGGCACCGGAATGTCAACGACGCACAGCCTGGAGGAATCATACTCCGCCGTGAGCGAGTCCCAGACGCCATACTTCAGCGATACATAATGGTCCCCCGAAGGCGTCCGGAACTTGGGGTAAGATATTCTCGTATCGGTCTCGTAGATGTAACCGTCGGAGTAGTCGCCTGCCGAATACTCATCGGCCACCACCGACCATATATCGCACCAGTTGAGGACGTAAACCGGATACCCCTTGGCATAAAAGGTGTTGACAACATCGATTATCGATTGCTCCTCGTCTTCCGAGTTGTTGTCATTGTCAGCTACGCGGGTGCCCTGATTCTGTGTGTTGTCGCATACAATGATCTCCCCCGTGAATCCGGCCGGATGCTGCAGAATCCTCCAGATCAACCCTTTTACACGATCGGTGCTGGTGGTATTCCTGCTGGTCCATTGAAAGTTGCCCTTGATGATCACGACGTTATCGGCGCCTGCGACGCCGTCCGGATGCTCTGTGGTCCGATGCAGATAGGTGCCGTGAGTTTCGAGCATTAACAAGATGGTATCAATAGCCGGGTCTGACAGGTACTCATCCGGAACCGAGGCATCACCGGCGGCTAAAGAGCCGCTGGTGGCAGGTATTGTGTCTAGAATGTAGACGTTTGACACCGGATCGGGGACCTTCCAGACCGGCATTTCGATGATAACGTTCTCGCTTGATCTCAACAGTGACGGTGTCGAAACCACCAGCCAGACAGCCCCGATCGCGAGAATGGCGATACCTGACACCTTTGCGAACCGGCGCAGGAAGAGACTTCCGGTAAACAAGGAGACGATCGCCAGGATCCAGTACATCGCCACCGGCATGGCTGCTGTCTGGCAGGGATAGCTCAGCCGCCTGGGATCGGTTGCAGATCTGATGAGAATCCAGAGAATGGCCATGGGGCCGACTACCCAATGCCATGAACTGCGAAGGCGATGGATCCATTTCTTATAATCTAGCATAAATGCAATCCTTGGAATGATGATCCTTTCGACAGATTCAGGGATCAGGCCCGGATGATCTAGCCTGGCACTGCGCTGGTTTCAACTCCATCGCACAGGGTTCTCGACCAAGCGCTTGCACATGGTCAAACGGGCGGACCCTCCTATTTGTATTAAGGACGGGCTTTTTTGAGGATGGGTTATCTGAATGTGACCGGAGGCATCTCAATTGGGATTGGCGGGACAAGAACCGCCGCCAAGCGGAATAATGACCAGATTCTACCATAATTGGCTAGGGGATCCTTGGCACTAATGAAAGACAGGCTCAAACCGGGTTCCAGCGGTCAAGCACGTCCTGCAATCGGCAGATACTCACGCGGGTCCGGTGAATGAAAGATCCACGATTAAGAGCATACAGGTGGTCTGCAAACGGCGTTTATCAATCATAGCTGTCATATTCATGGTAATATGTTTGCATTTAACTTATTGGTAATCTTAGGGATGGCCTATGTCGGCAGCCGCGGAGCCCAGGCAACAAATGACTTGACGGCGATGGTGATAGGACTACCTTCAAAACTGGTACCGTGACCGGGAGCCGACCGGCTAAAAGGAGATAGAATGAATGTTCTGGTAGTCACAGCACATCATGATGACCTCGAATTAGGCTGTGGAGGTACAGTTGCCAGACTCCTTGATGAAAAACACCAGGTCATATCACTGGTCATGACACATTCCGGCTACCGGTCAGCGGATGGGAAGAGCGTCCGCACTAGTGATGTAGCCGCCGTCGAGGCGCAGTCGGCATCCCGGACTCTGGGCTACGAGTCTGTCTGTCATGACGAGGACACTTTTGACATGCCTGTCAGCGATTCGAATATCTGCAAAATACTGGACGCAATTCAAGAATACAAAATCGACACCATATTCACACACTGGCACGGTGATACTCATCCGCCTCACCGAAGAACAAACACCATGGTAATGCAGGCCTGCAGAAAGGTCCCCCGAGTTCTGGGTTTCGCAGTGAACTGGTATACTGGCGAGCAGTCCTTTTCTCCGAGATTGTTTGTTTCTATCGATGACTCTCAATGGGAACGCAAGATCAAGGCACTTCAATGCTACGAAAGTGAGTATCAGAGGGCAGGCGCAAGATGGGTTGAATATCTCAACAACCAGACCCTCAACTATGGGACCACCATCGGGGTCAAACGGGCGGAAGGCTTCATGGCCTATAAGTATTTATGGGAGTTCTAGCTTGCACAGGTCAGGATACCTGGAAACCGAAGAGAAGCTGAAGATTCGCATCCGCGCTCATACCGCCTATGCCAGCGTCAGGCTGGAAGATTGGCTCTCCGATTGGCTTGGTAAGGCCTATGGCTGCAGGCTGCTTGAAATCGGCTGTGGCGATGGCAACTTCTTCCCGACCTACGCCCAGTCTCTCGGCCACGACGGTCTGATTACTGGTTTTGACATAAACCTGGAATTGCTTCATAAAGCTCGTGCCGTCGCAGAGCATATTGAGACCCCCACCATAGTGTTTGCCTGGGACTTTGATGTCCACCCATACCCGCTCCTGGATGAGGAGGTAGACATTCTCATCGCTCCGTTCTCCGCCTACTATACAAACGATGTTTCTGGTTGGGTTGACGACAGCCTCAGAGTGACCAAAAAAAAGGGCCGTCTGCTCTTACTCGGGCCAACCAGAGACAACGCTCACGAGTTGTACGAGTTGAACGAAACAGTCACCGGTATTGGAACAGTGCCGGAAACGGATGAGACTTCAACGAAGCTTGAGGATACCTTTTTACCGGAACTGCAAGAGAGACTGAGCGGCAGGGTCAAGACAATAATCCTGGATCGTAATATTGTCTTCCCCGATGCCGAGAGTTTTGCGGAATATTACTTTGCTACCTGGCTGTATGAGAAAACCCTGGAGAGACTCAAAAAGCCTGTTGAGTTTGAGTCGGTGCTGAGAGCAGCACAGAGGACGTCGTTAAAACTCAGCAAGAGGATTGTCTGTATCGAAGCACGTAAGACTTGATGGCGGGGTAGCTTCGGCCGATTCGACGCCGTGATGGCAGAGGCAAAAATACGTTTTATATCATCACAATAGCTTTTTTCATAAGGAGTTCGACGGGACTGCGGAACCGGCAATGACTGTTGAGCGTTTTGGTAGATTGGATACCGTGAGGTGCAGTTGACACTGGAGCCTCACTGCGCCTATATTGGAGCCCAATATGGATGAGCAGACAGCTAATGCCCCTTTCAACACCGGCCCACTACTGCCATTTGACATCAGGGTGGCTCATGACCTTGCCCCTGCCAGAAAGCTGGGTCCGGATTGCCTTCCTATATCCAATTGTGTAACAAGCAAATAACTGATGCAACAATGCCTTGCAATTCCGCTCTTCATGTTGTACATTCACATCCCTCAGGTTAGCAAACCCGTTGCTGCCGCCGGTTTTACCCGACGGCAGCTTGAAGTTAGTGCCACTTGATGTAGACGAGTAGAAGACGAAGATAGGATTAACTCAGAACTGAAGATACACCGGACGCACCTATGGAGGTCAGTATAATATCAGCAGCACCGTTCGTGGGGCTCTGCATGACCTGCAATAGGGCCCTGCACCGCGACGCGTGCAGACTCCCCCGCCCGACTGGTGGCGTCTGGCATTGCGAGGAATATAAGTAGAGCCTGAGAGGTGCGCAGCCAGCATGAATACTGACGACCTATCGACAATCGTGACCGAGGATGACATTTCTCACGGGAATCTGATCTCGATCCTTGAGAAGATTCAGGCGAAGTACAGCTATCTTTCCGAAGAGGCCCTGCGGGAAGTGTCACGGAGAACCGGCCGTTCGCTGGTCGACATTTACGCTGTGGCCACCTTCTATCGCGGGTTCAGTCTCAAACCGCGCGGGAAACATCTCGTCTCAGTCTGTCTCGGAACGGCCTGCCATGTTCGCGGCGGACCGGCCATTGCGGACGCGATTCAGGAGC
>CP070824.1:3102385-3105923 GCA_020344395.1 Candidatus Zixiibacteriota bacterium
CCCTATATTCCCCGTCTGGCTTGAGAAGGCCGAGGTTAGACGGTGGCGCGTGCGATAAATGAAAAAGCTGACGCTCTGTTGGACAAAGAGTTCAAAGTCCTCGACAAGGGGTTTGTGCGCCTCATCGACTATATGGGGGATGACCACGCTATTGTCCAGGCCGCCCGGGTCAGCTACGGCGCCGGCACCAAGAAGGTCTCGCAGGACCGCGGCCTGATCCGCTACCTCATGCGGCTGCGGCATACCTCGCCGTTCGAGATGGTCGAGTTCAAGTTTCATGTCAAACTGCCCATCTTCGTGGCCCGCCAGTGGATCCGTCACCGCACGGCCAATGTCAACGAACTGTCCGGCCGTTATTCCATCATGAAAGAAGAATTCTACCGCCCCGACCCGTCCGTCATCGGGTTCCAGTCACCCGACAACAAACAGGGCCGCACCGATGAAACTGTCCCGCCGGAGTTAAGCGAGCGGTTCCTTTCGCACCTCGACGAATCACAGGATGACCTCTACAAAACATACAGCGGTTTTGTCGAGGAGGGCCTGGCCCGCGAACTGGCCCGGGTGAACCTGCCGCTGTCGCTCTACACCGAATGGTACTGGAAGATCGACCTGCATAACCTGTTCCACTTCCTCCGCCTGCGCATGGACAGCCATGCCCAGAAAGAGTTCCGCGAGTATGCCGCCGTCATGGCCGACATCGTCCGCACCGTCTGCCCGCTGGCTTACGAGGCGTTCGAGGACTATATCATCAATTCGCATACTTTTTCCGGCCTAGAACTGGCTGTTCTCGGCGACGGCCTCGACCGGGTCGAGACTGATATCGACAAGCTGGTCAAACGAGGGCTCTCCAAGCGTGAGGCGAGGGAGTTTGTCGACAGGATCGAAGCCATCCGCTCACGGCGGAAATCATAGCTCACCGTAGGCCGGGCCGAGTGTCTGAACAACGGTCTTTATTGTCCCCTTTCCGTTAACTGTCGACGGCTTCCCCGAAGTCCGTCAATTGCTTGCCCGGCAGGGCGTTGCGGCGACAGGCCCGACCCGACCGTGATTCCCCGACCATATAACGGTTGCCAAAATTGCCGATAGAACATATATTGCCCGCCACGAGAAAGGATAAGCCATGGCCTCAGAGAGAAAACGGGTGGCGCTGGTCAGTGCCCGCGTCGAACCCCGACAACATATCCCCATCAACCTTCTGGTTCTGGCCGCCTGCATCGAGGACCGCGCAGAAGTGCGGGTATTTGATCCGGAGTATGACGATCAGGAACTCAAAGACGTCAAGGATTTCCAACCTGACATAATCGGCTTTACTTCCTTCACACAGAATTATCATCGCGCCCGCGAAATTGCGGCCAACCTCAAGTCCGAATTCGGCAGCCGGGCCACGTATATCATGGGCGGCGTGCATGCCACGGTCAAACCGCAGGAGACTTTCCGCGAGATGGGCGTCGATATGCTGTTCGTGGGCGAGGGTGAGCAGGCAATTCGCGATGTTGTCGACGGCAAACCGCCCGAACAGATCGGCGGTGCTTACATCGGAAACGGAATGCCCACACCGCCGGAGTTGATTCAGGATCTCGACACTGTCCCCCTGCCGGCCTACCACCTGATGCCTGATTTCGAGAAATACCTCATCCCTCCCGGCACCATTCGCGGCACCTGGCAGAAACGCGGCACAGTGGCCCTCATGTCAAGCCGCGGCTGCCCATTCTCATGCATCTTTTGCGGCTCGCACGTAATGTTCGGTCGGAAAGTGCGCCACCGATCGGTCGACAACGTAATCGACGAGGTCCGCGTTCTTCACGAGCAATGGGGCGTGCGCTCGATCTGGTTTGCCGATGACACTTTCACGGTAAACAAGAAGTGGGTCATCGAGTTCTGTGAAAAGGTCCAGCCGTTCGGTCTCCAGTGGGGCTGCCAGGTCCGGGCCGACACCATCAATGACGAAGTGGCCAAAGCTCTGCGCGCGGCCGGTTGTTCCCAGGCGGATATCGGTATCGAGTCCGGCTCCGACCTGATGCTTACCAATCTGAAGAAATCCTCCAGTCGGGAGAAGATCATCCGCTGCTGCGAGATCCTCAAGCGACACAAGATCCGCCGCATGGCTACCTTTGTTCTCGGCACGCCGGGCGAGTCTTACGACGACATCGAGCAGACCAAGAGCCTGCTGAGGATAGTGAAACCGGAATTCTCGATCTTCTTCTACCTGACCCCTTACCCCGGCACCGAATTGTACGAGATGTGCGAGGAAAACAACTGGTTTATCGACAAGGATTATATCGGTCTGGGCAGCCAGGAAAAACCGATCACCTCGATCACCTTTACGCCTGAAGAAGTCTCTAAAATCCGCGATGACCTCTTCAAGCTGGTCAGGTTCTGGAACCTGCGCGGGTATTTCACACCGGCGACCATATGGGGGTTGCTGACCATTATGTCACCTCGCGGCATAGGAGTCTTCATCAGCCGTCTCTGGAGAACCAAGAACCTCTATGACGCCATGTTCGCATTTCTTCAGGATTACCGTTATCGGCGGGGTATGAAGATCAAGCCGCACCTGCCGTCCTGAGTGAATCCGGCCCGGTTGCAGGTCCGGGGAATTACCGGCAAACTAATAAAGATAAGGTTAAAGGGCACAACTCACTACGGGCGTCAATGCAGACAAACCCATCTAAGTTGTTAGGTTATCCACACTTAATTGCGGTCGCACTCCAGAATTAGCTTGACATACGCCGATTTCGTGATAAATTACCTTTGGTACGGTGAGGAAGGCAAGTTCCCTTCGTTCGGGAGCACACGGTCAAATTAATGCCCATAGACTCACCTGCAGAAAACAGAAGGCGAATTAGGTAACGCGGAAAGGTAACTTACTGCACGATTGCTATTCTTTTGATTTCCTGAACAGCTGCCAACCGAACCTTTTTTCGCGTTTAAGTCGTTGCTGTTGCTGGCATTGCGGCTCCCCGGGCGCTGATTCGCCGAAAACTCTTGAGGAGTTGCGTATGGAGAGATCGGCATGAGCCATGATGACGCCTGTGGCGTCACAGCTTTTGAATCGAGTTCGGTTGAGCCGGAATATTCCGGTTACTGCCGACCGTGGGCCCGGCCGATCCAGAAACATACATCAGAGACAGGCTTGGCGCATTGTTTGAACGATGCAGTTCGCAGGCCGATCGGGACAGATTCCGAGAAGCTGCTCAGCGTATCAGTGATCAGTCCCAGCCTGATTCAGTCCGGCGAAGATCCAACTGCGCACAGCATAAACCAGGCCGCTGCCGGCTCGGCTTTTGCGACAACCGGACAGACCGTCCAGCCTCTTTCTGCCCCGGTGGCAGAATTCGGACAGGACAAGGCGCCTACCATCCAGGCTGCTTCTGTGTCGACCGTGTTGGCGTGGAGTCGGTCGGACAGCCGTCTGCGAGGCATGCTCGAGCGTAAAGAGGATGGTTTGCGACTGTATCGTTCAACGAAAAACTCAAGCGGTGGCCCCTGTGTAATCCAACAGGACAGGGTGCTGACTATGGGCACAGGTTCGAGAGAG
>CP070824.1:3106023-3119207 GCA_020344395.1 Candidatus Zixiibacteriota bacterium
ATACAACCGCCTTCAGACCGTGGTTTTACAGAATCCTGGTGAACACCTTCAAAAGTACCGTCAGACGCCCTTGGTGGAAACGAAGGGTGCCCCTGACGCCCGAAATCACTCAGACGCTGACCGTGAACAGCCCGGCTACAGCAAGTGACGCCCGGCGGTGGCTGGAGCAGGCCTTCAAGGCTATCTCGCCTCGGGATCAGGCATTGGTGGTTCTATACGAATTAGAGGAGTGGACCATCAGTGAATTATCAGAGTTGCTTGGAATATCCACCGGAGCAGTCAAGTCACGTCTGTTTCGATCCCGGCAGAAGATGAAAAAAGCCCTGAGCCGCCTGACTCCCGCAATCGAGAACCGTTCATCAACTGCGATAAATCTGGCCGAGGAGAAGCCATGAAATGCCGTGAAGCCAGGAACAGACTGACCGGATCGCGTCGGGCTGAATCGTCCGGCACGGATGATCGCGACCTCAAAGACCACCTCGAGCATTGTCGTCGGTGTGCTCAGTACGCTGCCTCCGCGAATTTGCTGGTGGAGGCACTGAACGAGGCAGGAAAGGTCAAAGCTGGCGACGTGGTTCCGGTGTCGGTGCTGAAGGCGCGCATTGAAGCAGGAGCCGCTGCGTCAGCAAGGACGGCCGGTCGTTTACCCCGATCGCTGTTTTTGGGCTGGCTTCGGCCGGGGACCGCCATCGCCGCCGGCGCGCTGGTCGTTGGTGTAGTGCTGATCCTGGCCCTGGTTCCTTTTCAGTACCACAAGACGATAGGCTACGACATAGCGTTTGCCGGCGTCAACAAAGAGCTGGCCGAGGATGATGAACGTATCTGCGACCTGCTTCACGAACTGGGTCTGGTAGAAGCGGCTGTAGACGTGCTGGAGTGTGAGTTAACCTGCAGTCTCATGATAATCGATTTGAAATCAGAACAGGAAGTCGCCTTGGTTGTAACCGCCTTGTCCAACCTCAACGATTCAGACCTGACCACCAATGTCATTCCCCTGCGTGCGACCGCTTCAGGCAGCCTGCTCGATCAGGCCAATGAGAGATTATAGTAAAGGTAGATTCAGGAACCGAATAATAGCGCTATTCATAGATGGCCGGCCAACCCCGTTGACCGGAATACAACACTGACCAACGCATGGCATCGATTCCAATCGATGAAAGGAGCGTGTTACCATGATTCGAAGAGTCTTACCGTTTGTATGTACAGCCCTGTTCCTTTTTACGCTCACCGGTGCAGCCGCCGGAGCCCCGCGGCTTGTTCTGGACGAATCGGAATTCGACTTCGGGTTTGTGCCACAGAATTCGAAGATAACGCATTCGTTCTGGGTGAAATCCCAGGGTGATGACAGCCTCAAGATCCTCAGAGTCGTGCCAGGTTGCGGTTGTACCAAGGCACCGCTGGAGAGAGACGAACTGGCCCCGGGGGACAGCACTCGGTTGGAGATTATTTTCAGCACCAATCGATACCGAAACAGGGTGTCTAAAAGCCCACGGATCGAAACAAACGAAGGACCGCCGCACAAGTCCGTGCGAATAGCAGCTCAAGTAGTCGCCCGCCCGGATGAAACGTTTCCGCTGGTCATAAAACCCTACAAACTGGACCTGTCACAGTTCGGTGAAAAAGTCAGAGATAAAATGAAATTCTCCATCACCAATGTCTCCGATGTAGATCTGAGAATCAAACTCATCGACCAGCCCGACGACCTGTTTGAAATCGACCTTCCAGCCAAAATCGGTGCGGCATCGGAAGCTAACGGGACGCTAACGTTGAATCCGGCGGCCGTAGAATCGTCGTTCGAGAAGTCGTTCACGATTGAGATAGAGGATCAGAACCGTACTCGTTTCACTGTTCCTGTGAAACGGTCGTTTCACAAACCGGGGCAACCGGCGACAGCATCGGCATCGACACGTAAGTAATTGACAGCTGCAACTTGTGTGCAGCCACGGCTGTGAGCATTCCGGTCAACCACAGGATGATATCTGGTGCGGAGTATACCAACCGTCAGACTCCGCACCATTGACCTGTAACGAGAAATTGGCTGACGCCCCCAGATATTTTCGGTTGTTTGACGGCTTGGGGTGCGGCTTGAATATCGAACTTATTCGACTATTTGCACGATCTTGAAAATAGCCGGATTCCAATCGAGATCTTCTTCGCGGGACGAGGTCAGGTTAAGGGTCACCTCGGGCTTGCGATTCCCGCCAATACCAATACCAAGGGATATGCCCTCCGCCACCAGGCCCGGGACGGTGGTGACACTGAGAATTTTGTTATCACGTGTGTAGGCCTTAACTTCAGACAGTTTTGTGGAATCCCCCAGGCACACTATAGTGGGTACTTCCTCGGGAATGCTGTCAACCTGCAGCACTTTCTTCAGTTGGCCGCTGCCGATCCTGTATCCGATAGCTCTCTCCAGTTTTTCAGCGAGCAAAGGGGCACCTATAACACATATGGAGATGTCCCCCTCCTCGCTGGCGAGATTTCTCTCGAACGCAGCCAGTTTGACGATCAACGCCGCCGCGAGACCCGGTGGTGGTGGGTCCGCAGCCCGGCACGGCAGTGCCGGCAGGAAGAGAACCGGACCGATGACAACAAGAGCTATGGTTTTGAATGGGCTCTTCATCAGAACCATTTCTCCCGGGCCTCAGGGATCGGCATGTAACTTGAGCACGACATCGTTCTTTTGATTTCTAACCGAAAGCCGGCATCACTTCTCTACCTGAACATGTAAGAAACATCAAACCGGATCTCCGGGTAGCTTTCTGTTCTTCCGTTGTACTTCTGAATATGAGCGCTGTGATCAAGTTTGATCGCGACTTCATCGACCGGTTTATATGAAATGCCAACCGTGTACTTATAGAACAAACCATCATCGGCTATGCCACACTCCTTGTCACCGCCAAGCTCCTTGTCTTCTATCGTCTCAGGATTGTGCATCCAGTCAAAAAAGACAAAGGGGGCAAAGGTGCCGTGATCGCTGTAAATGAAGTAGCCCAGCCGGACATAACCGGTTTTCACCCGGTAGCGACCGGATTGAACCACATCATCCTCAGTAAGGCTGGACGCAGCAACATCGGCGCTGGCACCGAAGAATCTCTCCTTCTGATTGTCGTTCAGATCAGTGGCGATGGCAATATCCAGAACCGTCGATGCATCCCGGCAGAAGGTATGGTTGGCTTCCCAGTACGCAGCCTTGATCAGCCATCTCTTTATCTGAATCTCCGCGAAGCCCCCATACACTTCGTAATCATCCCCGGCCATCCAGGGAAGGACACCGCCGTCAACTGAACCTTCGCCGACTGCCTGCGAAGGACTGTTGGTGGAACTACCCAGGTCAGACACGTAGCCGGATACACCGACCAACACATTGCCGTGTATTTTGGCGCGAACATCCCAGCCTAAGGGTATAACGCCATCCGTTGGGCCCGCTTCTCCGTTGTCGGTGCATAACGCATATGAGTATGTTGCGTTCTCGCGCACAACATCACCATGGATCATAAAGGAGGTCAAACGAGGCAGCAGGAGATGATCAGTGTCGAATAGCTCCGGCGGCTCGATGCCCAGATATGTCGGCACTTCGTCAATCTTGGCATTGAAGAGGCCAAAGCGCCTGTACACCTTGCCGAGCCTGATTTGAAACGCCCTGTGAAACCCGATGTTGCCCCACATATTGCGCACTTCCATCTCCTCGGTGGCTATATTCACAAACGTCTCTATGGTCGAAGTCGGATGGGCTCTCATGAAGATATGGAAATGAGGCACACTCCACTCATGTGGAGCATTGGTCTTGACCGTCTGCCCGTCCGAAATAGACAGCTCTCCAAACACCTTCTCGACGTTGGCGCTCATATATCCATAAATGGTCAGAGGGCGTGGCTTTTTTTCAGAAAAATCCATGCCCATCAGTTCTTCCAGCGACATGTCCAGAAGGTTTGGCTCGTCGTCAGCTAAGGCCGGCAACGTACCAAACAGGCAGAGCTGGGCCGTTATGAATACCAGCAACGTCAACTTTGTGCTTCTTCTTATTACAATCTCCAAAAATGAAATCTGCCTGCTCAACACTGAGTACCTCCTCTCGGGACGTCAACATCGTTGTCTGCCTGGGGAAGAGTGAAATCATTATGCCTGTATCCATTATCTTCGGACCCCCTGCCGATTCCTTGATTGATCAGCCAGTCACCCTTGAGACGGCCTCTCCCGCTGCATCCTCGCCGGAATCTTCTCCCCATTGCACACGCGTACCCGACCAGGCTGGCATACGTCGAGCAAGTTTCGACCGCGCCGCTGAAGAAAGCTTTTGGCGGGAAAGGCGCGAGTGGAATCCGGGGAAAACCGAACTAAAACTACCTGATTTATAGGGTTAGCAGCCCGATGTATAGCCACGAACAGCCAAAATTCCTCTTGACAAACAAATGTCAATTCTATATCTAATCAATAGAATCGATAAAACCGATAATTCCGATGGGAACGATCATGAGACGGAATCAGCGATCATCGCCACCGACCCAGCAACTTCTCTCCACCGGAGAGGCTGCTGCTCTCTGTTCCGTCACCCCCGATACTGTACTCAAGTGGATACGAGCCGGACGGGTCGAGGCCCATCGCACACCGGGTGGACACCATCGCATTCCCAGGGTCGCTCTAAAAAAGATGCTCGATACAGATACCCGGCATGCTCGAGATAGTTCTGGTGAAGGTTCTTTCCAGTACTGCTGGGAATTCAAATCTCGATCGGGGGCCATCCCGAAGGGCTGCCGGCAGTGCGTCGTCTATCGCTCCAGAACCCATCGGTGCTACGAGATGACAACCCTACCCGCTGAAGCTGGCCACGTTGGTCTGTTTTGCAAAGGGACCTGTGATGAGTGTGACTATTATAGACTTGTTCTTGGTCAGCGACCGAACGTCTTGGTAGTCACAGATCGGGAAAGGATGAGGACTTCCCTTGAGAGGGATACTGGCAAACCATCTGACTTTAATCTTCAGTTTGCGGACTGCGAGTACCGTTGTTCCATGCTGGTGGAGCAATTCCGACCGGACTATGTGGTAATAGACTGTTCGCTTGGAACCAGCAGGAGCCGTGAATTCGCGACACAACTGAACCGCGACCCACGAATTCCGTTTGTCAGAGTGATTCTTGTCGGTAACGGCCGACAGTTGCCCGGAGAATGTGACAAGCTGGTTTTCGCCACTGTTCGCCATAGATTCGATGTAAATACACTTAACGAGCTTATTGGAGGCAATCGCCTGTAGTCAAGCCCGAGGAGTAACAGCTGGAGAGGAAGCATTGTCACTTACGACTGAGGAGGATTCGAAAGAAAAACGAGGAAAAGCACAGAGGATAATCAGGCGGCTCGACGGGTTCAGCCTGGTCTTGACGGACCCGTCAAGCCTGAAGTAGCTGTGACGGCCCTCTGGACCGGTCGCCCGGGGCCGGTCGCCCGGGGCCGTCCGCTACACTCAATAATATAGGTGAGATTACAGCCGAGTCAACGCAAACCGATCCACCTGCCTGCTTCCGTGCACATATAGATCTGATCAGCGCCATGGTACTCGAGAGAATCTAGACCTGAAGTAATCCGAGCGGAGGAATAATCAATGACTGAACCCAGCCCGAGACAGGATAGCATTGAGGACGACGATGGTTTTCTGGTGACAATGACAGCATGGAGCAGGGAGATTGCGGAGGAACTTGCCCGCAAAAATAACATCGGCCCCCTCACCGAGGATCATTGGAAAATCATTGAATACGTGAAAGAACACTTCATGGAGACCGGAATTGGCCCGCCTATTGTGAAGATCAGCCGACAAACAGGATTCAGCAGCAGGTACATCTGCACACTGTTTCCATGCGGCGTGGCCAAAGGCGCTTATCGCCTGGCCGGCCTGCCACGACCGCACGGCTGCCTCTAGCGGCTGCGCAGCCGATGCTGCTAAAGCACAAATGACGACTCGCTCCGGTAAGACAACATGGATGCAACTTGAGAATTGAAAGGAGACCGCGTTGAACATCATCATTCTTGCAGTCCTGCCATACCTGACAATCGCCGTGTTTGTGGCTGGGATGGTATTCAGAATCTACTCATGGTGGAAGACTCCCCAGCCAGGTGCTCTGACCCTTTTCCCGGCCCCCAAGGGTAGCACCGCCACGTTCTTCGGGGTGCTGAAGGAATCACTGTTTTTCCCAAGCCTGTTCAAGGGCGATAAGGCTCTGTGGGTGTTTGCCTGGGTGTTCCATGCTACCCTGGCCTTGATTGCAATTGGGCACGTGCGGGTCTTCACCGATTTCCCGCGCTTGTGGGCGACTCTGGGGATCAACGCTGATCGAATGAGTGCGGTCTCTGGGGGAATCGCAGGTGTAATCATCACCGTGGCCGTTATCCTGCTGCTGTTTCGACGTATATCGATCGGGCGCGTCAGGGAGATCTCCGGTCTTCCGGACTATCTCGCCCTGGTCCTTATACTTGCAATACTCGTGACCGGGAACGCGATGCGGTTCGGTGAGCACTTTGACCTAACGTTGACGCACACCTACTTCTCGCAGTTGGTCACCTTCTCACTCAGCACCGCGGCTTTGCCGTCTAACCCTATGTTCGTCATCCACTTCTTCTTGGCGCAACTGCTCATAATGTTCATACCCTTCAGCAAGATCATGCATTTTGGAGGGATTTTCTTCACCCAGACACTCATTCAACGGGCGTAGAAGGGAGATACTGACGTGGCTCATATCCAGGCTGCAAAAGAGACACCTGTTGCCGAATTGCAAAAGTCAGCAGACCCGCCAGGAAAAATAAGGCAGGATGTCATAGACGCGGTGACAGCCATCAAGAACGGACCCCAGGTTTTGAAATTATACATGGAGATGTGTGCTCGATGCGGTACGTGCGCCGACCAGTGCCCCGTATATCAGGGCGAACCCACCCGGCTCCGTAACCCCGTCATCCGCACCGATCTTATACGAGGTGTGTTCAAGAAACATGCCACCAGTTCCGGACGGATCTTCGGCCCTCTCATTAATGCAAACGACTTTGACGGTGACATACAGAAATTCGTCGATGCGTTCTACGAGTGCACCGGCTGTCGCCGCTGCGCCACTTTTTGCCCTATGGGCATAGACAATTCCGTTGTTACCAGAAAAGGCAGGGCCATTGGCGACCAGCTGGGCTACACCCCGGAACGCCTGAGGAAAGTGATTGAGGTCTCACTTGAAACGGGCAACACCGACGGTGCCAATCGGGAAGCCCTCAAAGAGACTGTTCGATTTCTCGAAGGAGAAATCAAGGATGAATACGGCCTAGATGTCAGGATTCCGTATGATCAGGTCGGAGCCGAGGTGTTTTTCGTCCCACCATCGGGAGATCTCCTTGTGAATCCTGAGGCTGTGATGGGCATAGCCAAGGTATTCCATAAACTTGGTGTTTCCTGGACCTTGAGTTCCAAGGCTTTCGACGGCGCCAACTATGGGCTTTTCACGGGCGACGACAAGTCGATGAAAGAGGATAACAAACTCTATGTCGAAGAGGCCAAGCGGCTGAAATGCAAGACGTTGATGATGGGCGAATGCGGTCATGCCCATCGCATCATGAAGTTCATGATGGAGAAAGCAGGTTGGTGGGGACCTTTACCCTTCGAAATCACCAACGTCCTGCAGTACACGGCCAAGATCATCAAGAAGGGCGCGATAAGATTCGACAAGAGCGCCAACCCGGAACCGGTGACCTACCACGACCCGTGCAACTTTGGAAGAAGTTGCGGCATAACCGAAGAACCGCGCGTGATCATGAAGGCAGCCTGCGCGGATTTCAGGGAAATGACCCCTAATCGGCATCTGAACTGGTGTTGCGGCGGTGGAGGCGGTCTGTCAGCTATGGACGAGATACTGGAATTCCGGATGAATGTATCCGGACGACTGAAACTGTCACAGGTTGACGATACCAGAGCGAAATTCTGCGCCGCCGCATGCTCAAATTGCAAGCGACAACTGAGCCAACTCATGGAGTACCACGACAGGGGTGTTGCTATTGGCGGCGTTCATGACGTAGTGTACAGGGCTATTGTAATGTAGCTTGACACACCAACGCCTCGCTTGCGCTTAAGATCGTACCGTCTCGGGTCGGACATGCTAGATCAGAACTGAATCCTGTCGGCGCTCTGTCAACTCACGACAGGCTGCACACTTCGATCCAGCTCCCTGCGCACGGCCGCAGCTATCATCTTGCGGGTAAGAGGTTTCCTGATAAAGGCTCCCGCACCCGCTGCATGGGCTGCCTGAACTCGATCGTCATAGGCGTATCCTGATACAAGAATCGCCTTCTGATTCGGGTTCCACTTAAGAGCCTGACAATAGGTTTCTGTCCCGTCCATTCCGTCCTTCATGATCATGTCAAGGATCAACAGGTCTGTCGGATTGTCCTTCAAGTGCTCGATTGCTTTCTCTCCGCTTTCGACAGCGTGAATCCTGTAGCCAAGCCCTCCGAGAAGCTGCAAATACACATTACGTTGAACCTGATCATCATCAACTACCAGGATGGTTTCCGTGCCCCTGGCCGGCCTGTCCAGTTCGGGTATGTCTGCAGAATCCTCCGTAGCCGGAAAATACAGGAAGAACGAGGTGCCTTCGCCGGCTTTGGTTATCAGATCGATATACCCCTTGTGGTCTTTCATCACGGCCTCGACTACACTAAGACCGAGCCCGGATCCGCGTTTTAAGTCTGTCACCTTGGAAGTAAAGAAGGGGTCGAATATGTTCTGGAGTATTTCGTCCGGAACTCCGCAGCCGGTATCGGCAACTGTGAGCTTGACATATTCCCCCTTGGGGACTCTTCCATAAGCCAAAGCCATCCCATCGACGTAGAAATTTTTGGATCGTACAACCAGCTTCCCGACATCCCCCATGGCGTCACGTGCATTGTTCAACAGGTTCACCAGGACCCGAAAGATCTGGGAACGACCGCCCATGACGTTCATCAGTTCACTGTCCAGATCCGTCTCGCAGACAAGCGTCTGCGGTAAAGGGTCCATTTGCTTGATAACCTGAAGCACGATTTCATTTAAGTTCAGCAATTCGAGGTTGTAGTGACCTCGTCTGCCGAGAGTCAAAAGCTGCTGATTGATTTCAGCAATCTGCCTGGCCGAATTTTCAATATCTCCCACATACGCCAGGGCAGGATGATCCCCCGACAGTTCGTCGCGGATCAGATCCGGATAAGCCATAATCGGGGCCAGCAGGTTGTTGAAATCGTGGGCAACCTGCCCGGCCACTCTTCCCGCCGTCTCGAGCCGCTGGGCTCGCGACTCTAATTCCCGCAACCGTTTGGTTTCAGTGACATCGCGTATTATCGCCTGACCACCCACCACCGTCCCGTCCTTGAATACGGGCACGGCGTTCACCTCTGTGTCTGCGAAACTGCCATCCTTCCGGCGCAGCCTGCACACTCCTCCTTCCACCGATTTCCCGGCTGCTATGGCCTCGAATACTTTTGTCACGTGCGGAATCTCGGATTCTGGGACAAGGTCCGTCACATTTCTTCCCACTATTTCGGCGGCAGAGTAACTGATAACCTGCTCTATCGATGGAGATGCATACGCGAGAGTACCATCCAAATTGCATATGAAGATTACATCGAACATCCGTTCAGCGATCCGCCGGAATTTGTCCTCACTTTCTCTCAGTGCTTCCTCTGCCTTTTTGCGCTCAGTTATCTCGGAAAAAACGCCGTCGACCCGTATCTCTCCCTTGTCGTTATAAGTACGAGTGCCCAGATCGTGGAGCCATATCCATTCACCGCTCTTTTTCTGTATCCTGTACTCTACGTCAAAGGAGCCTTCACCTTTTACCATGGCTTTAAAAGTCGCTCCGACCATGCCGACATCATCAGGGTGGGTTATACCTAACCACAAATCCTCCGAAGCCCCACAGATTTCTTCCGCGGTATAACCGGAGACTGCTTCGACGTTAGAACTGATGAAGGTCATCCTCCCGTCGCCATCAGTCGTCCACGTCACACTGGGGATATTGGCCACCAGTGAGCGGTATTTTTCCTCGCTCTCCCGAAGTGCTTGTTCTGCCCTTTTGCGCTCAGTATGGTCGCGCAGGATAGCTCTCACCGATACCACCACCCCGTCAACCAGTTCCGGGACCGCGTTCACTTCCACCAGAACCTTCCCCCCATCCTTCGATGCCAACGCCGTCTCATAGTTCCTGACAACCTCACCCTTCAACACCCGGCTGAGAGCTTCCCGTGTGGTTGCGTGACTGTCAGGATGGACTATCTCCAGGACTGACCTCCCGATAAACTCATCTCTCTGATATCCCAGCGTATCAAGCTCGACCTGGTTGACGTCGATCAGGCGACCCTCGGCGTCGACAATATGAATCATGTCAAGGGCGTGCTCGAAAAGACTGCGGTACTTAAATTCTGACTGTCTGAGCGCCTCAGCAGCCTGTTTGCGCTCCGTCACGTCTCGGATAAAAGCCAGAACTGCCGGTTTCCCCTTGTATGTAATGGGTCCCGAATTGGTCTCAATGAATATCTCTCTCCCGTCCTTGCGAAAACCGCGCATTTCATATATGTCGGGGACCTTTTCGCCCTGAAGCCGTCTTCTGTAAATATCCTCTATTCGTGGTCGTTCATCCGCGGGCACATAGTCAATGAACGATGTGTTGACCAATTCATCCGTGCTGTATCCAACCATGTCGGCCATTCGCGAATTAACGAATGCGATTATCCCGTCCTGGACTATGATCACCCCGTCGTTGGCCCGCTCTACAAGATTGCGGTATTTCTCCTCACTCTCTTTGAGTTGCTCTTCAACTAACTTGCGCTCGGTGATGTCAAACACGACACCCTCGACCCCCAGGAACTCCCCGCTCTCCGAATACAGCGGAGTCTTACGATCCTCTACCCATCTGACTTCTCCATCGGGACGGGTGATTCGATAAGTAAGTCCACCAGGAGTAGCCTCACACATCTTCCGGTTTGATTGCTCAACAACTGCATCTTTGTCCTCAGGGTGGATGACATTGAGCCACCCGCCTGCCATTGAATTTAGTTCTTCTTCCGAGTATCCGCATATGTCTATGCTGCCCGAGATAACATCGGCTGTCCAATCAGGATACCCTCGATAGACCATACCGGGGATATTACTAATCAGGGTTCTGTGTCTCTCTTCGCTCCTGCAAACCGCCTCCTCGGCCTGCTTACGTTCGGTATCCTCCAGGGTCACCTCAACAACACCAATCACTTCTCCTGTTTCCTTTTTGACGGGGTACCCTGTCACAACCCAAGCTCTTTCATCGGGGGTCGTAATTTCATCCCGATGCATTTCTCCTGTTTCAACAGCTTTTGCTACTGGACATATGTCACATGGTTCTTCTCTGCCGGCCCAGATTTCATAACATTTTCTTCCCTTTAAAGCTTCACTACCCTCATTCACGGACTCGGCCCCGGCTCTATTTGTCCATAGTACAGTATGGTCCATGTCCTGATATGCCACCAATTCCGACATGGCATCCAGGATGGCTGACTTTTCTCGCTCGCTCTTCTCCAGCGCCTCCTCGGCCCGCTTGCGCTCAGTGATGTCCCGCAGTATGCAATGTGTCTGTCTAAAAGTGCCGTCCTCGTTGTACCCAATCTTGCCGTCAAACAAAACGACTATTTCCGAGCCGTCTTTTTTAACCATTTCAAACTCGACACCTAGAATGTAGCCCACGCTCCTGAACTTAGAGAAACTCTCTTTGAAATGATCGCGGAGGTCCGGATGTATGAACTCCGAGAAGTTTCTACCTTTGACCTCGTCCCCGGAGTAGCCAAACGTTCTGCACCAGGCTTCATTCACTTCAACGAAGTTCCCAGATTCGTCCAGAGACTGGTATCCAAGCGGGGCTTTGCTGATTAATGTACGATGACTCTCCAGCTCCTCAATGAGCTGCTTCTTCGTTTTTCTCTCGTCTTTCATCGCGGTCCTCATGCCTGTTGAGATTATCCATGTCGGGGATAACTTTGTCGCGCCAACCTGGAGACGGCCAGTGCTCGGGCAAACGGCCTATTTATAGTTGCATCGGCTGACTGTGCAAAAAAATTACAGACAGCCAGTGATATCGGCCTCTCCTGCGGCTCAGGGCCTGAAAAACCGGGACTGCCACCGACATAAAAAAATTTCTTGACACACACCGAAACATTTGTTACATAACAGTCGTAAGCTAACATAAGTTATGTAACATCTGTTTGAATTAGACCTAAGTGCCTCCTAAGACTAAATTTACAGCCAGTGACGTTATCACGGCCTCCCTTGAGGTCATCACAAATTATGGCCTCGACGGACTTACAGCCCGTCACTTAGCCGCTGAACTCGGCTCATCCACAGCCCCTGTCTACTCCAACTTCGAGACGATGAAGGATCTGGAGAGAGCCGCTATCAGGCAAGCTCGTGATCTTCTTCTGGAGTACACTTCCCGGTCCTACACTGATCGGATCTTCCTGAATATGGGAACCGGGATCGTGATATTTGCGAGGGATCATCCCCGGTTGTACCGGGCGATTTTCCTCAAAAGGCCGGATTTTGCGGACATCGTCAGGGAATTCCTGGAGACTATGCGGACGGAGATGGTAAAGGATTTACGGTTCGCGTCCATGCCCGCCGAGCATCGAAATACCCTGCTGAACAAAATGTGGATTTTCACTCACGGACTCGCGTCACTCATCAGTGTGGGCCTGGCCGACGATAGCAGCGATCGATTCATCATCGATACCCTCCAGACGGTCGGCACCACGATCATTAAGGACGCCCTGACCGAAGCGGGAGGCCAGACTGAAAACGGCATCTGATGATAAAGGAGAAAGGAAGGAAGAATGAACCCTCACAACCACATCAACCGGCTTACCGGGCTGTGTGCTCTGGCATGCCTCTGTCTGCTTGTTCTGCCCGCAGTGCTGGTTGCCCAGCCTAAGCCGTCGTTTTCAGTCAGCTACGATGCGCTGCCCTACCAGGATTTCAAAGACCCTGTAGAAGAGGACAGCACTATCATCAATGACGCTCAGGCACAACTGAAAAAGCTTCGCACCTCACTGTCGTATCCGGTGGTCTTCTCCGAGGGAAGAACTGTTCTGGTAAATGAATTTACTTATCAACTTATCGAGTTCAGCTATAAGAACTTCGACTACCCACTGGAAAGACTTCAGTCGGTC
>CP070824.1:3119307-3126087 GCA_020344395.1 Candidatus Zixiibacteriota bacterium
TTTCCGGGCAGAACATATCGAGACCAGGATCATAAATCCGCCCGATATCACCGAGGTTGACGGGCATTTCGTCGTGGCCGTAATTCAGATTCTCGAAGACCCGATTCCCCCGGGTGACGGACCGGTATTTACCGCCCTCTTCACCGTCTCTCAGGATGCCATCCCCGGGACATCGGTCCTGATCGACACCCTGTTCTATCCACCGGCAGGGAAGATGCTTCTGGTGGAGGCCGAAAGTTCAACCACCATCTGGCCGGCTTACGAGGCCGGCAAAGTGCTGGTTGGGTCTCCGAATCGGGCACCTTCCTTTGCACTCCTGGAAGACCAGTACGTTCTCGAAGGGGATAGCCTGCGACTCGATATCACGGTAACCGACCCGGACGATGACAACCTTACGCTGGCTGCAACGGCCAAACCATCAGCAGCTTCGTTCGTGGACAACGGTGATGGCACCGCCCGGTTGATCTGGGTGCCGGAGTACATCGGACCCAATTCGTCGGATGGCACTCCATTCACGGTCAATTTGTGGGCCAGTGACGGCGACCTCTCGGCCGAGGAACAGGTCACGGTGGAAGTTCTGAACGCCAACCGGGCCCCTGTGATAACGGCACCTTCTGCGGTGGAGGTCGACGCCGGCCAGACCCTGTCGCTGGAAGTCAAAGCCACCGATCCCGATTTTGAGCAGATAACCTGGAGTTGGACCTCTGACCTGTCCGGCGCTACTTTTGACAACAACAATCCCGGCCATTTCCAGTGGCTGTCTACCCTTAGCGATACCGGCTCGGCCGACATTGAATTCGTCGCCACCGATCCGTTTGGATTTTCGGACACCTCTCTTGTTGACGTGACGATCAATGCGGCTACGATCTACACAATCAGCCTCGACACCCTGGAAGTCTTCCCCGGAGATGAGTTCAGTTTCGATGTTTCCATTGACAACCTGGTGCCGATCGGCGGCTTCAACATCCTGTTCAATTACGATCCGACCGCCTTCACGCTGCTCAGCCTGACCAACGAAGGAACGCGATCAGAGGGCTTCGAGCATTTCGAGGTAAGCTACGATGTCAATTCGATTCCCGGCAACACCCGCATCGTGGGAGTGGCCGATGACGGAGGTGGCTCGCCCGTATTGGCCTCGGGTTCCGGTGCCGTGACGACGGCCCGGTTCAGGGCCAGCGGCGATATCGGTCTGGCTGGTCTGACGGTTCCCATGCGGCTCCGTTTTCTCGATGCGCCTGTCAACAATGACAACACTCTCACCGATAGTCTTGGAGTGAAGATCGAACAAAGTGAAATTCGCCACAAGGACGGCTATGTCCGTTTCTCGGAGATCGGCCCCATCAAGATTGGAGATATCAACCTCAACGGGATTGCCGCCGAGATCGCGGATGTAATTTACTTCACCAATCACTTTATCAATCCGAATCTGTATCCGTTCAACATTCTGCAATATGCCAACTCTGACGTGAACGGAGATGGCATAGTAGCCTCCATATCTGACCTGGTGGCTTTGATCAACTGGGTGGTAAGCGGCCAGCCCAGCAAACCAGTCGGCGCCGCCGACGAGTTGAAGGCTTCGGTCACCTATGAAAACAGCACGAACGCAGCCCTCTTTTCGTGCCAGACAAATTTCGAAGTGGGCGGCCTGTTCATATCACTGGCTACGGAAGCCGGCGTGTCCCCCGAGGCGATCATAAATCTCAGGGAAGAGATGATACTTGATTATTACCAGGCTGATTCCCTGGTAAACCTTATCATATATTCGCTCAGCGGACACAGTTTGCCGCCGGGTGAAAACATACTGTTCGCGCTCGAGGATCCGGGGGATTTCAAGGTGCGAACGGTTGACATGGCCACCTATGACGGTCGGTATGTTTCCGTCTCGCTGGCGACACAGAGCGAGAACCTGCCGTCAGAATACGAACTGTATCAGAACTACCCGAATCCGTTTAACCCGGAAACGAACATAAGTTTCGCCGTTCCGACCGCCGGACATGTGCGACTGGTCGTGTACAACGTTCTGGGACAAGCGGTTCGAACTCTGATGGATCAGGAATTATCAGTTGGAATATATGATGTGACGTGGGATGGCTCCGACGATTACGACCGGCCGGTCGCGTCGGGAGTATACCTTTATCGTCTGGAAGCTCGAAGCCTGTCCCTGTCACGCAAGATGATGTTGTTGAAATGACGCGAGAGCGTTTCGTGATGCGAAAAATATTTACTTAACATATTGAGGTAGCAGCAAATGCGACTCCTTAAAATACCCTTTCTTGCATTGTTGACTTTGTTGGCCCTGGCCGGGGCATCGCCGGCTCAGGATCATATCGGCTGTGACGATCTGGTAAAATCATCTCTCGATTCGGTAGGCGTGATATCGACTATCGGCAAGCCGGGTACGACGGTCGGTATTCCGATAACTATGAAGGCTGATTCCATAGTGACAGCCTTTCAGTTCCTGATTAAGTTCGATACAACCTGGTTTACTCCCGTCCATATAATGGACTCGACCTGTGTCGAGACTGACACTCTGGGTAACTGCATCACGTACATAGTGGACAGTACATTTATTGACTATGTCATTCACGATCGATTCCTCAAGACCGATACTTCCGGCCCGTTCAACGACATAATCGACACGGTCACGAAGTTCAGCGCCAACAGGTTTCAACTCGAGAGGGACGTAGTGGCGTGCAACTTCCTGCCGTACCTGACGGACATCGACTCGCTGCCCGGCGGAGACGGACGGATCTTTTCGATCCTGTTCGAGGTCGATCCGGCCATGCAGCACGGCCAACTGGCCGAGTTTTCGTTTTTCGAGAGCGACATCTTCACTGTTAATGACACTGTCTTTCCGCCCGAGACAACGTACTTCGACGGCTGTAATCAGTCTCAGGCGACAACGGTCTGGTGGGACGGCTTTCAGACGCAGTCGTTCCAGGTATTTCCAACAACCAGCCCGGGTTTCTTCCGGGCTGATACAGGTGATGTGCCTGACCCGACTATTTCCCTGTCGGCAAACCCGGCCGTTCTGGTGTTGCCGGCCAATCAGTCAATTCTGAGCTGGACGGCAGAAAATGCCGACCAGGTTGTGATTCGTGACCATTCGAACACGATCATTCATTCTACCAGCTCACTCAGCGGTACTCTGAGTGTGACGTTACCAAGTGTAGAGGGGAGTTACACATACACCGCTGAAGCAAGCACGTACGATAAATCGGCCACGGATGATGTGACCATATCCGTAATACCGGAGGGAGGCGATGGTCCGGCGATAACATTTACACCATCGCAGTTGAGCTACGTGATCGATCAGGGAGAGACGGTGTCGTTCGCTGTCTCCGCGGCTGAGACCGATGGGGATCAGGTTACTCTGACGGCTACTTCTCTGGTCACGAATTCCACCTTCAGCCCCTCTAATCCTGCCGTGGGAGTGGGCTCCGTCACAGGGACCTTCAGCTTCACGCCTGATTTTGACCAGAAGGGCGTGTTTGCTTTCGGCTTCACGGCCCAGGATAAAGACGGCACGACCACTCGTACAGTACAGGTTACGGTCCAGGAAGTTCTTATGAATCGTCTGTTCTCTACTTCCGCTCCCGGACAGCAGCCTGTCGGTGGCCTGAGGGGAGCCCAGGAAATCATGTTCCCAATCAACCTCGTCACGGCCTCCACTGTGTATGGTGTCCAGTTTGACATGAGGTACCTCGCCTCGGCCGTCACGGTGGATTCGTTTGTCGTCAGCGGACGTATTCCTGACTGGATCGTCTATGACAATGTCGGACAGACACCGGGAGACATTCGAGTTGTCACCTTTGGTCTGTCTAACGAGCCCGTCGGCGTCGACTCTGCGTCAGGTTCCGCAATACTATGGGCCGCCATGACTCTGGCTTCTGACGCCCAGCCGTGGACCACCCACCCAATCTACCTTGAGGACGGCATAGAATCGGTAAGCCCTGATCCTGACGTTGGAGGGCAGATTCTTGCTACGGACTACGGGGTTCTCGAGGTGGACAGCTTGGGCGATGCCAACCTTGATAAGGGCATTAACGTTGCCGATGCAGTCAATATAGTTGCCTCTATTATAGAGACTTATACAATGTCGGCTCGCCAGTTGGCGGCCGCGGATGTAAGGCCGAACGACTCGGTCAATGTGTTTGACCTCGTCGCTGTTGTCAATATGATATACGGTATACCCCTTAGCCCGACACCGCCTGTGTTGCCCGGCGATACAGCTACAATCCTGATGGCCTACAGCGACTTGCCGGCCGGGAGTTCCGATGTACTGACAATTCGATCTGAAGGTATCCCCGAAGAGCTGGCTGGTGTTCAGCTTGAGGTCAGCTACGACCCGGCCTCGGTGGTTCTGGGAGTGCCCGAAATCACAACCGACGACGACAAGTTCACCATCAGCTACAGAGACGACGGTGCCGGCCGTATGAAAGTCATCGTGTATCATATGGCTCCCTTCAAGACTGACGAGTTGATTCAGATTGGAACAGCTGATCTCATCACAATTCCAGTGACAGCCCGAACCGGAATCAAGGCTGGAGACCGAAGCGTCCTCCGGATATCAGACGCCCTCCTGTCGACTGGTGCCGCCGTCAGAGTTAACGTGGACGGTGTTGACAAAACCGGCGGAGGTCTTCCGACAACTTTTGCTCTGCATCAGAATTATCCCAACCCGTTCAATCCGGAGACACGTATCACCTTCTCACTCTCCGAAAGAGCACATGTTGAATTAAAGATATATAACGTACTCGGCCGGGAAGTTAGCACGCTTCTGGATGCCGAGATGGACGCCAATCCACAGCACGAGGTACTCTGGGATGCAACCGACCGATTCGGTCAGCGCGTTGCCAGCGGCGTCTATTTGTATCGTTTGAAAGTGGGCGACGAAAGTCAGGCCCGGAAGATGATGCTCTTGAAGTAGAGGCCGAGGGAACCATGAATAAGCGTTGTACAAAAATCATTATCTATACTCTGAGCCTGGCGCTGTTATTGTCCGCCGCAGTGATGGCCCAGGGACAGGTGAGCCGGGTTGGCGTTTGGACGACCGGCCTCACACATGATGTAGGCGCCGGTGATGCCCGATTACTCATCTTTGCTGTAGGCTTTGAACATAGCAGTATCTTGGCAGGTCCGAGCGCCGTTACCTACGGCGGACAACCCATGACGCTGATTGTAAGTGACTCCGCGTCATCGTCGAACAACTACATTGCCGGTTCTCAGCTCTGGTACCTGGACGAAACCGGTATCAGCAGTGCGGTCGGTAACACATTTGTGCCGACATGGCCATCCGGAACACCTGCCGAGCCGTACTACAGCGCTGTGACATATCAGAATGTTGACCAGAGCAGCCCGGTCGGGGACTTTTCCAGCACTGCCGTTGATGGTCCGACAAATCCGGTGACCACGACTTTAAGTGTAGAGGCCAATGGGCTGTCTGTGGCCACGGTTGCCTGCGGCAACTCCGGTTCCTATGCCTGGAATAATGGATGGATAGAAGGGGCTGACCAGAGTGCCGCCTCTTCATCCAGTTCAACTGCGGATAATGAAGAGACGCTGACTGGCACATCAACGGCCAGCGCCTTTAAGGAGGGCTCAAGCCCTAACCGGACGGTTCTTGCCGCTGCCTTTTTGAACTATGGCAGTGCTCCCAATGAAGCCCCCGTGTTGGCCCCGATTGGCCCCAAAAGTGTAGATGAAAATCAGAATCTGAACTTTGGCGTATCGGCCACTGATGCCGAAGATCCCAGTCCAAGTCTCGACGCGGCCAACCTCCCGACAGGCGCCACCTTTGTTGATAATGGTGACGGCACGGGTACGTTTGACTGGACTCCCGATTACACGCAGTCGGGTACCTATTACGTTACCTTCACAGCTACCGACGACAGTCTGGCTACAGATTTTGAAGTAGTTGAAATAACGGTCAACAACGTCAACCGGGCTCCCGTTCTTGCAACGATTGGATCGAAAAGCACTGTTGAGATGACCAATCTCAACTTTGGCGTGTCTGCATCAGATCCGGACGGCACGACCCCGACTCTTTCTGCAGTCAACGTGCCGTCCGGAGCAAGCTTTGTCGACAACGGCGACGGCTCCGGCGCCTTTGATTGGACACCCGGCTATCCCGATGCGGGCGATTATTATGTGACGTTCATTGCCTCAGATGGTGCGCTGGCCGATTCCGAGATCGTGACCATCACGGTCATCGAGGCCGGCAACCAGGCTCCGGTCCTTGCATCCATCGGATCGCAAAGCACCACCGAGACAGTGAATCTTAACTTTGGTGTTTCGGCAACCGATCCGGATGCCACAACACCAGCCCTCTCTGCCGTCGATGTGCCGTCAGGTGCATCGTTTACAGATCACGGTGATGGCACCGGTACCTTTGACTGGACACCCGGGTTCACAGATGCCGGCGACCACCTGGTGACGTTCATTGCCTCGGACGGTTCGCTGGCTGACTCCGAAATCGTTACCATCACGGTCATTGATGTCGGTAACCAGACTCCTGTGCTGGCTTCAATCGGCCCGAAATCCGTCGATGAGGGACAGAACCTGAACTTTGGTGTCTCGGCTTCCGATCCTGACGGCACCATTCCAGCCCTGACGACATCGGCTCTCCCGGCCAACGCTGCCTTTAGCGACAACGGTAACGGCACCGGCACCTTTGATTTCAATCCGGACTATACGCAGTCCGGCGCAATCGATGTCACCTTCTACGCTACAGATGACAGTGCCGCGGTTGACTCAGAGGTAGTCACCATTACCGTCAAC
>CP070824.1:3126187-3143338 GCA_020344395.1 Candidatus Zixiibacteriota bacterium
GCCGCCATGGTCAGCACACTCGACCACCTGGGCATCGAGCGGTTCGAGGTCCGTTATGCCGACAGGAATATTCTCAACGGCCTCATCGATTGGGCCGGTATTCCCCCAGAGCAGGGACACGATGTCATGCGGGTGCTCGACAAGTTTGAGCGTCAGGGGCAGGAGGCTGTTCTGCTTGAACTGGGCAAGGGACGGACGGACGATTCGGGTGCAAAAATCCCCGGATTGAACCTGCCCGCCAGACAGATTGACAGGATTGGTGAGTTCCTGAACATGGCAGTGGCACAGGCCGACGACCCGCTGGCACAGGCTGAAAAGCTCCTGGGGGATCATGGGCCGGCAAAAGAGGGGATAGGAGAACTTCGGGAAATACAATCTCATCTGCAAGCGATGGGGGTATCTGAGGACAAAGCGCGCATCGATCTGACCATTGTTCGTGGACTTGCGTACTACACGGGCCCGGTCTTTGAAACTGTCCTTCTGGACCTGCCCCAGTATGGCTCGGTTTTCTCCGGTGGGCGATACGATAACCTGGTAGGCCGCTTCCAGGCTCAACATGTGCCGGGGACCGGCTCATCAATCGGAATTGACCGGTTACTTGCCGCACTGCTGGAATTGAAAGCAATCGACCTCCAGAGAGCGACATCTCAGGTCCTGGTGACCGTCATGGATCGCGAACGTCTGCCGGAGTATCTGAAAATACTGGATGAACTCCGGATAGCGGGAATCCGGGCTGAGATATTTGCCGGTGACACAAAGAATCTCACCAAGCAGGTCAGGTACGGCGACAGGGTGGGGATTCCGTTTGCCGTGATGGTCGGCTCCGAGGAGTTTGAGGCCGACGAGATCACTGTCAAGAACCTCGAGGCCGGCGCCTCGCAGGCTCATGAAACATCCGACCGGGATGAATGGCTCAAGGCTGAGGGCTTTCAGGAACGGATCAAGCGAAAGAATCTGATCCCATACTTGAAGAAGAAACTCAGCCTCTGACTGACGGGCCCGCCCGCTTCAGAACACCCAGGAAAACGGACTATATCCTGAGGCTTTTTAGAGCAGTCCGGTAAACATCGCGTCTGTCTCAAACGTAGTAATACCATGATAGCGAGCAGTCGGGATTCCGTAAGGTTATAAATCAGCCCGCGAGATAAGGATGAGCCACGAGATCATGGGTAACTTCGAGAGTTTTCTTACAGAAAAAGATATTCCTGAGAGTAAAGCCGGCCAGTATCTGGCAATAGCCGAGAAGTTCGACGACTTCCTGAAGCAGATCGAGCATAAACCGTCGGCTGACCTCAGTATGCATGAACAGGTCAATCGGTTTTCTGAAATGCTGATCGACCAGGGGCTCAATACCAGAGACAGTTATCGTGCATTAATGGCGTACGGTCAGTATCTGAAGAACAACGATATCTATATCGTGGCTCTTGAGTTAATAGACGGGGCCGAGGCACTGGACAATCTGTATGCCAGGATCGGGAAAAAACTGGGCCAACAGAAGCAGGATGAGATTTTCGATAGCGCCAAGCCGCCACCGTTGGGGACACCTACCTGTCAGATGCCGGGGATCACCCGGATAGTGATGGAAAGACTGGAGACCGCCGCCGACGCGACAACGATTGCCGGAATGCTCTCAGGGTCTCTTCGCGATCTCAAAGACGAGTGGTTCGAGGGAGTGCGGGAGAAGTTCCTTCAGTGCCGTGACATCGACGAGTTCATAGAGCGTAAGGGAGAGGACTTTATCAGTTCGCTGGAAAGACTCAGAGACCAAAGTGAACTCTTCTTCACCCAGGAGATCGATGACAACGTAATTGAGTTTGTGCGCACAAATCCGGAGATCAGACAGGGCGTGAGAAAGGGCGATGTTCTTTATGAGACCAAGATACCATATATGACAAGAGAGTGGCTGGCTGAAGCTGACGAAAGCCTCCAGCGCTACTATTATTGTCATTGTCCGTGGGTGCGAGAATCTTTGAAAGAGGGACAGATTCCCGTCTCGCCCACGTTCTGCATCTGTAGTGCCGGCTTTCACAAGAGGTACTGGGAAGTCGCCGTTGACCAGCCTTTACAGGCTGAAGTGGTTGAGACTGTTCTCAAAGGTGATCACCGGTGCCGGTTTGCGATACACCTGCCCGAGACCTGTCTACCTTCAAACAAGTAGGCCGGGTTTGTACGAGCAGCAGGGTGGGGTGGAAGATTTGGGGAAACTTTTGTGCCGTTCGAACGTCCAGAGGGACAAAGCATGCTCTTGAATCTGCTCCATGGTAGACCTCCACCTGAACCACATCCGGCCTGCCCAGTGTACACGTTATCGTGTGCCAACATCAGGGCACGGGTCATATCTGTGGACACGGAAGATTGGAACTCCACATGAAACGTCGTGATCTGGCAATAGTTGCGCTGGTATCCATCAGCATCATTGCCCTTGAACTGGCCTGGACTCGGATCTTTTCAGCCGAGTTCTTTTACACTTTTGCATTTCTTGTTCTGTCCATCGCTATCCTCGGGCTGGGGCTTGGGGCCCTGGCCCTGCGACTATTTCCGTCTCTGGGACGACCTGAAAAACTTGGACTCATCCTGTCCCTGACAGGTTTGATGACCCTGGTCGGGCCGCCGGCGGTATTTGAACTCGGGCTGGTATTCTCGGCGCTGTTGAGCAGCTGGATCATGGTGGGCAAACTGGTGATCGCCATCATGTTGCTGGGCGCTGCTTTTTTCTTTGGCGGCATCGCTTTGGCCTCGATATTCAAACAGCACCATCGACAGATCCCTAAACTGTATATGGCCGATCTTATTGGTGCCGGTCTGGCTGTGCCGGTCATAATCCTGGCCATGAACGGTTTCGGAACGCCGACGGCCTCATTTTTCTGTGCTATGCCTGTGCTCCTTGCGGCCCTGATTGCCGGTCGTGGCTGGAGTAAGATCGTTCCAGTAGTAATAGCAGCTGTCATTTTTATGGCTCTGGGCTCGGCAAATTCACTCCTGGAGCAGGACCGGCCCCAGCGTGCCCCGGTCATGTACAAGCACTGGGATGCGATGTCAAAAATCAAGATGTACGACTTCGGGCCGCTGGCCAGGGGACTCGAAATCGACAATGTCGCCAACTCGCCGGTGTACGCATTTGACGGCAACTGGACCAGACCGGATTCGGAAAAATACCAATTCGGCATCGATGCCAGCTACCTGATCGAACAGTTCGACTCGTGTACATTCCTTTCGCTCGGTTCGGGGGGCGGCACGGATGTATTGCAGGCACTTCAGGCAGGGGCCACCGAGGTTCACGCGGTCGAAGTTAACCCGTTCATTAATTATATGATGCTGTACGGGGATTCATCCGGGTACCTGATTCGCTACCCCCAGAAGGATACCTCCGCATCCGATTCATCGCTGGCCGAAGAACCTGGTGCGGATTTGGCGGAGACCGACACGGTTGATTACAGCGTCCCGCTGCCGATTGTAACCCTGCCTGAATTCACCGGCCGGCTTTTCCATGACCCTCGAGTCACAGTTGTCAGCGAAGATGCCCGGGCTTATACACGCCGTCATAAGAACAAATTCGATGTTATTTATTCACTCAGTTCCAATACCTGGGCTGCACTGGCCTCAGGATCGTTTGCTTTGGCCGAAAGCTACCTGTTCACGACCGAGGCTTTCATGGACTACTGGGAGTCGCTCTCCGACAGCGGCTACATGATGATGGAACACCAGTTCTATATGCCCAGGATCGTCTCAGAGGTGAAAGATGCATTCGCGCGCCTGGGGGTAGAAGATCCGCTTTCGCACTTCGCAGTCTATGATCTGCCGCAGATGCGACGAAATATCATGTTCATCTCAAAGCGCCCTCTCACCGATTCGATCAGGTATTATGCGTTCGGGGCGCTGACGCCCGAGGTGTACGACCAGCGCCACCTGCTATACCCTGCACCTGATTCGTTGCAGGACAGCCTTATCAACAGAATCGTGCTCGAAGGCTGGCAGGCGGTGGCCGGAGATGTACCGATTGATATTTCTCCCGCTACAGATGACTGCCCGTTTATAGCGCAGATGGGATTAATGAAGAATTTCAAGTTTGAAGGGCTGGACCGGATATTGCCGTATGAGTTTTTTGGCTTCCCGTTGGCCAAGATGATAATAATCGTTATCATCCTGGTGGTGGGAATACTCATCCTGCCCCTGAACCTGCTGCCATATGTTACGAAGGGCCCGCACCTGCGTTTTGCACCATGGATGTATTTTTTCATCATAGGCATGGCCTTCATGATGGTAGAGATAATCCTTATCCAGAAGTACACGTTGTTCATCGGAACCTCGATCTTTGCGATCATAACTGTGTTGCTCTCGCTTCTGCTGGGCTGCGGTATCGGCAGCAGTCTTTCGGAGAAGGTGGGCCATGGAGTGCCGTTTCTTGCGATTATCATCTGGCTCTTGCTTGACGTGACTGTTTTTGGAAGACTGACCGGTGCTCTGGGTGGATTGACAATGACCCCGAGGATCCTTGTGTCCGGGTTGCTGATCTTCCCGCTCGGGATCTTTATGGGCATGCCGTTTCCGAAGGGTGCTATGCGGGTGGGGCAATTGGTCGACTGGGGGTTTGCGATCAACGGAGCTGCGTCAGTTATAGGCGCGACACTGGTGATGCTGACCGCGTTCAATTTCGGCTATAGCGTATCCTTGCTGATCGCGGCTACGCTGTATCTCTTGGCGCTAGGCCTGATTGCGAAGAAGGCAGGGTGGCAGCCGCGAACGAGTTGACCGACCATTACGGGTCGCAGTCGCTTTCATAATTGAAAGAATACAGTTTGCTGTCGTACTGCCTTGTCGTAGATTGATCCATGAAAGGGTACAGCCCATGGCAGGCAAAGCAGTTAAGTCAGTCTTTGACAAATATGCTCACGAATACGATCTGATCACGAACGCTGAACAGAGAGAGGCCTATCACGCTGAAGAAGTGGCTGCTCTCATTGACAGGTTTGCTCCGACGTCTGTTCTCGATGCCGGCTGTGCCACCGGCCTGACCGCAGCTCTGTTTGCCAGGAATGGTGTACGGGCTGTCGGACTGGATCGATCCCGCGAGATGCTCAGGGTAGCCCGCCAGAACTACACCGACACTCCATTACCCCTGTCCTTTCGGTTCGGTCACTTTGAGAAACTGCCGGCGAACTTGGCCGGCAGATTCGATCTGGTGGTTTGTCTGGCCAACTCAATCTCCGGGGTGGCATCGAAGAAGGACCTGCGCCTGTGTTTCAACGGCTTTCGCCGCGTGCTGAGGCCGGGAGGCTCTCTGGTGCTTCAGATGCTGAACTACTCCAGCATCAAAGAGAACGAGCCCATGCCCATCAAGGTGACTGAAAACGGCGGAATCATTTACATTCGCTATTCTATTAGGCGGGCCAGCAGATTGACTGTACATGTGGTTCGCCTGGACATGAGGGCTAAGGATGCCCCCAGGTTTGAGCCGTTCGTACATGAGTTCGGCAATTTCACGCCTGAGATCGTCCGCGGGCTAATAGGGGCCCTCGGCTTCAACGACCTGAGGGAGTTCAGCGATCTTTATCTTTCGCGCCGCTTCGGGCCGCGCTCTCGCGACTTCGTCATCACTGCGAAGCGGCCGAAGTAGGACAGTGTCCACTCAGCCGAATGACCCATCCTGCCGATATTGATAGAATATACGGTGGAGGCAACATGATCGGCATTATCTCAGCCCTGGAAGAAGAACTGAAACGGTTCAAAGATAAGGCTTCGGTAGAGCAGGTTATCCGACAGGCCGGTATTGACTTTCATATTGCAGAACTATCCGGTCAGAAAGTGGTATTGCTTCACTCGGGTGTCGGCAAAGTCAATGCTGCTGTGGCGGCCCAGGTTCTGATCGATCGATTTGGCGTCAATTCAGTCATTCTTTCCGGTCTGGCCGGAGGTGTCGTACCCTACCTGAACGCAGGGGATATTGTTGTAACCAACCTCGTCGCTCAGTACGACATCAATCCGAATGCCTTTGGCCGTCGACCGGATGCAATCCCGGACCTGGCCCGACTGATTGAAGCCGATCCCCGGCTTGTTCGCGCCGCCGTCGACGGATTCGAGGAAACCGTGAAAAAACGCACTCACAACCGACAACTGGTTGTGGGAACAATAGCTACAGGTGACACTCTCGTAACAGACCCGGCCGGGATTCGATGGCTTCAACGGGAGTTTGGAGCCATTGCCGCCGATATGGAAGGGGGAGCGATCGGGCAAGTCTGTCAGAACAACCGAATACCTTTTGTCGTCATCAGGGTGATATCTGATATTGCGGACCAGAAAGCCGCACCGGAATTCGTCATGCCCCTCGATGAAGCCTCGGAGTTATCATACATCATTGTTGATCGAATGTTGCGGATTCTGGCAGAGTCAGCTCCGACGACCGATGCCGTATCCGTCCTTAGCAATTGACAACCGGTATTCATCTTCTATTTTCTGCAGAAGTATGCTTATAAGAATGCTCCTTGTCGTTGCCACTGTCGTGGCTGTCTCATCGGACACCACGGCTCAGGGCAATCGAGACATACGTGCCTCGGAGTCCATCGAGGCCGTTCGGCCCATAGGGGAGAGGAGGGTATGGCGGTTTTTCGCTAAAGATTCAACCTTCGGCATGCTCACCTCGACCATCTCAGATCGGGTCACGATTGACGGGCGTCGGGGGGTCTCCATCGATGAGACACTGACCATCGACTTCAGCAAAATCGGCGGCGTCCAGGCAGTCAACGAGTCCCGACGTCATTCCGTTTCGTCAGAGGGTCATTACCTGGCTGATGAGATTACGTACCTGCAGGGTGAGACGCCCGAAAAGTATGAACTGACTCGGCGGGGAGATCTGCTGAGCGGCTACTATACTCGCTCGGGAAGGGAAGTTCCGGTAGAACTTGAGATACCGCCGGGCAGGCCGGCCTGGGACAACAATTACGTCGACCAGATCGAGATGATACTGGCCATGAGGGATATCAAGGTTGGCCAGCGCATCCTGGATTCGATCTTCCAGCCGCAGTCAATGTCAACAGCCCCGCTGGATGGAATAGTATCGGGGTTCGTCTACCAGGAGATCTACAAGAACAAGTTTGACTCGGTGTTCCTCATTGTTCTCTCTCAGCCCTTCGAAGCCCAGTTGTCATTCACTGCCGACAAGCGTCTGATCAAAGTGAACATGGTGAATCAGCGTTACAGGATATATCAGGATGAGATCTTCATTGCACACAGAAGCGACCAGGCAGCGGAAATCCTGGCTCCGGGTTTCTCATGGGTGGGTCTGATCGCCGCTATTCCGCATTATGTTGCTTACCTGGTTCTGGCTGTGATTGCCTTGGCCCTGTTCATGAAGAATGGCTACCGTTGGTCGGAGTCGTACCTGGGATTTCTGTTGGGCGGCCTTGTATTCATGCTGGCACCTTTGACCCAGATTCCACTCCAACAAATCGTCATCGAGCGTATTGTCCTTCCTCAGCACACCGCGGGTGGTTCGCTGTACTTGTGGGGTGTACTGCCGCCACTGACAGCAGGCATTGTCCAGACACTGCTGCTGGCCTGCGCCATCTGGCTGGTGATTCTGTGGCGCAAACCGAAAAGACACCGGCGGTCGATTGTAGGGGCGTTCTGCGGCGCTGGTTTCGGCGTTGTCGAGGTTGTCTACCAACTCGGATTCCGGATCGTGCCGTTGTTCAGCGGAACACTGATCGAGTCGGGCTTCCTGATTCTGTTTCATGTTGCAGCAGGCTCCTTGCTGGCCCGCTCGTACTCCTGTGGAAAGCGCACCTGCACTGGCACGATCATTAGCCTTGTTATTGTCAACTCCTTTTTGCGGTACTTACCTGTGTTTGTGCAGGCGGGCTCCGTTGAGGTGGGCGTGATGTATTTTGTCCTGGGTCCCATCAGCCTGGCCACAGCCGTCGTGGCTTTGCTGCGACTCAGAGAGGCCACACCGTAATCCCGCCACCCACATCGCTGATTGAAGTTGACAATCCTGACCCTTCTCACTAGTTTCGGTGTTCGAGAATATAGCCCAGAAGACACTGAACGAAGATTTTTTACCAATGAGTGAAAGACAGGCATACGCCGGTATCGATATTGGCGGTACCAATATCAAGTCCGGACTGATCAACCGCAACGGCGAGATACTGTTCAAAGACCAGCGCCCGACCCTCGTCTCCAAGGGTGCCGAACCCCTGATGCACCTGGTCACCAATATCGCTGAACGGCTGTTGTACCATGCCGCCGAAGACGACCTTGAGGTCAACTGCCTGGGTGTTGGTACACCGGGTGCCGTCGATAACAAGACGGGTAAGGTGATCGGTCTGTCTCCGAACATTGATGGATGGCAGGGTATGGAGATCGGACACATACTCTCTGAGCGCCTCAATATACCGGTTATGGTCGAAAACGATGTGAATGTCATGGCCCTGGCTGAGTCCCGGTTTGGCGCCGGGATCGGCTATGGTGCCGTAGTCTGCGTGGCTCTCGGGACCGGGGTCGGCGGTGGCATAGTGATCGACGGCAAACTCTGGCGTGGAACTAACCACACCGCCGGGGAACTGGGGCACATTTCAATCTGTACTAATGGACCTGTTTGTGGCTGTGGAAACAAAGGTTGCATCGAAGCGTACTGTTCCTCATCGGCCATGGTCGAGAGGGCTAAGCAAAGACTTGCAAATAACTTAACGCCGATTTTTGAAGATGTACTTGATGGCTCGACGGAGAACCTGAACATTAAGAAGATCTTCGCTGCGGCGCGCAAGGGTGATACCGAGGCCTTGGCCGTGGTGGAGGAAACGGCGGACTATCTGGCCATCGGGCTGACCGGGATCGTGAACCTTCTCAACCCCGATATCGTATTAATAGGTGGAGGGATTGCCGATGGCGGTGGCGGTTTTGTAGAGGCTGTCTCGGCCGGAGTCCGAAAGCGGGCCTTTGGCACGGCAACCGAGAACCTGAGAGTGGCCAGGGCGACCCTGGGCAACGATGCCGGCTTTATCGGCGCAGGCATATTGTGCGAGGCAGCCGGCTAGAAGGAGGTTCCGCATGAGCGGGATGACAAGAAAAGAAATGCTCCCCTATTTGTATGCCAAATGGTACGGCTACATCTTTTCGCTCTTCTACATCTTATATGGGGGGGTCAGTATCGTCCTGGGAATGCTGGACCGCAACTATGAGGGTCTTGAGCTGCCCTTCTTCTCGTTACTGTTCGGAATCATCCTGGCCATCATCACTCACGGCTTCGCGGAAAAGAAACGCTGGGGCTGGAAGGGTCTGATTGCTATAAATTGTGGCGTATTGATCTTTGCAGCTTTCGGCCTCAAACACCCGGAGACATATGTCCTGATATTGTTCTCCGCCCTGGCTCTGATAGCTTTGTTTGCACGACAGACGAAGAAATGCCTGCGCTGATCCGCCTAAATATTCAATTGACTTCAGCCGAATACGTACTAGATTGACGATTCCTATCGATTTCTTGATGGCGCCCTAGCTCAGTTGGTAGAGCAACGGACTGAAAATCCGTGTGTCCGCAGTTCAATTCTGCGGGGCGCCATTAATATTGCCTCCCGCTCAAAGAGGGCCAACCCGGCCATTTCTCCGTGACAAATCCTCCAAGATGTATTATATTTGCACTTGTACTCGCTCTATTACCCTGACCTCGGGTGATTCGACTTGTGGTTGATCGTCTGATAATTGGCACAGAGGTTTCGGTTTCGTACGTGCTCGCGGAGTGACAAAAGAGCCACATTCGACCCGATTTCCGGTTCCGACCGCGCAGTACCCGTATTTTTCCCAGCCGTGCTTTCCCTTGTTTTCACGGCTCTGCTGACTGAGACCTCGTGACCTTGCAGAGCGACTGCTGTCTGTCAAACGGAGTTGCGCAGACTGCCAGGGATGGGCCGGACTGCAGCCGGAGACGGTGACGAATATGTGCAACTAACGTGGTCAGGCTCTTCGTGGCAACACCGGTAGCGAAGACCCCATACCATAGTACTGGTAACCATAACATATTAAAGGAGTTAACTATGAGAGACGGAAGCAGGAGGATGGCGACTGCTCTGGCGATGCTGGCAATTCTTGCGATGGTCTTTGGCCTTACGGCCGGGGTCCCTCAGGAAGCGGCCGCTGACGGCACGGCACCCATAGACACCTTTGTTGTACCACCTGGAGGTGGTGGTATGCCCGGGCTTGCTGGAGGTCAGACAACTGTGGCCGTTGGAGACAATGAGATCGGTGATGCTACAATCACTACCGAAACTACCCTGGATAACGCAACAATTGTGAAAATTATGTTTGCTTTTGCATTTGTAATCCGATAAAGATTACATATGGCAAAGCGATCAGGTGGTGATTTAGCGCTAGACAGCGTTGACATCCTTTTAAGGGAGCGGCGGTATCCCGAAGCCCTTGGCCGGCTTCGGGATATCGACCCCGCCCTGCTTAGCGATCCCGAGGCGGCCGGTCGGTACTATATACAACTGACCCACGCAAGGATATATTCGGATCAGCAAGACCCATATGACGATTCTGAAATCAGGGCGGCTCTTGATGCTCTGAGATATAACGTCAGATCCCCGATGTTTGCCCAGTGCAAACTGTTTCTCGGGCTACTTCAATTCAAACGTGGCGAATTCACAGAAGCTATCGAAAGCCTTACCGAGGCAAACGTGTTATTCAGGGGTGCCAGTGACCGGGAGTCTATGGCCAGAGCACTCAATCTCATGGGTTGCGCATCCATGGAGAAGGGGCAGTTTAGCTCCGGCCTGCAGGCGCTCGTTGAGGCACATTCTTTGTTCAACGAAGTGAGTGATGGTAAAGGGGCCCTCGACGTCTTTCACAACCTTACTAACTACTGCCTGAAGTTTGGAAGAATCTCAGAAGCCTATCTACGGTTCAAGGACTACGAGACTGAGTTGTCAGCCTCAGGAATAAAGAGCAGCTTTCAATTCAGTGCCAACATGGCCTGGCTACTCGGGATTCGCGGGGAATTTGAGGCCGCCAGAAAATTCCTCACTAAGGCGTTCGACTGTATTGAAGGGGATGCCAGGAACTCCGCCTACTACTGGCAGACAGCCGGGAAGCTGGCCGAAGCCGAGGCCGATTACGATCACGCTCTGGAGAATTATACGCTGGGACTCAATATCGCCGAGGAGATCGACTCTGACCTGCGCTGGGGACTGCGCCGGCACAAGGCTGACATTCTGGTCAGGTTGGGGCGAGTGGACGAGGCAGAAGAGCATATCGGCGAGGCACAGAGCAGTGCCGAGGCTGGACGTGATCGCACCGAGGTTGCTGCCTGTAACCGTACCCTTGGCATGATCGGCGCGTCACGCGGACTTGATCAGGTGGCACGGCGTTATTTCAAAAAGGCCCTCGACTTGTTCGAAGGAATTGACTCACGGTGGGAAATGGCTCAAACGAGATTGCTCGCCGCTGAGATGGTGTCCGGTTTAACCGAGCAGGAGAAAGCCGACCTTGAAAAAGCTGCCCACCAGTATCTTGACGATGAGGGGCTGCCATTAACTCAGGTGAAAAAGGTATAAAGACCGCAGGGGGGAAGCGCCTGAGTTAAAATCTCAGACAGAGAAGTCTGTGATGCCGCGCTCACATGCCTCGATTTTTTCGGTGACCAGATCAACGCGCAGCCGGGCTCGGATTTCAGTGCCTTCCGGCCCATAGCTGATGGACGCAATCGAGCAGACCGCGTCCTTTCCGGATGCAGCCTGACCTGCAAGGGCTTTCAATACCAGTTTGACACTGGCCAGGTGTTTCAGGAGCAAAAACTCCCCGACGGAATCCGCTGGTCGAACAGCACGCAGATATTCCTCCGTCGTCACACTCAGGATCTCTGCAACGCTCTTTCCTGTCACAAATCGGCCAAAGCGATCGCTTCCGACCACCTGGCCACCACAAGACACCTTACCCAGCGAGTAATGTGTTATTACATCACCCTTATCAAAGGAGAGGCACATCATCTCCGTAACGTCATCGCAGGGCATGGCATATAGGATAGCCGTTATCCTTTTTCTGTCAAGCCATGATTATTCCAGCCATGGGCTCCGTTATTCGATTGATTTTGCCCAGTTTAACCGTATATTCCATAATAGTAGAGATGTACACGAGTATTGCATTTGATGTACTCAGTAGCGCAAGTCGTTAACCCTGTGCTTTAGTGAGGAGTCGATGTTGACAGATACTAACGTCCGGGCACGCCCCGATACATGGCCCATCGCCAACCATGTCCTTGAATTGGAGGCGTCGATAATACGTGAAATCCTGAAGGTCTCTTCCCAGCCGGGTGTGATATCTTTCGCCGGCGGACTTCCCGCGCCCGAATCGTTTCCTGTCGAGGACGTGAAACGAATCGCCGGTGAGGTTCTGGACAAATATGGTCACAACAGCCTTCAGTATTCGTTATCGCAGGGCATTGTCCCGCTGCGCGAGATCATTGCCCAGCGCGCCACCTCCAAAGGCAGCGCTTCGGGCCCCGAGAACATCCTGATCACGTCCGGCAGCCAGCAGGCGATCGAACTGGTGGCGCGTGCCTTTGTGGAACCGGGCGATTACATCCTGACTGAGAGCCCCACCTATCTGGGTGCACTACAGGCGTTCAATTACTATCAGGCACGATATGTTACGGTACGGATGGACGACGAAGGGATGATAGTCGATGAGGTACGCCAGCGGATCGAAGAGTACCAGCCCAAACTTATTTACACCGTCGCGACGTTTCAGAATCCAACCGGCATAACCATGTCCGAAGAGCGACGGCGGCGCCTCGTGGAGCTGGCGGCTGAGTTTAACTTGCCGATTGTCAACGACAACCCGTACGGCGATATCCGATTTGCCGGAACACCGGTACCGAGCCTCAAATCGATTGGCGGCGACGGCATCGTGACACTCAGGACCTTTTCAAAGAACATAGCCCCCGGTCTCAGGGTGGGTTGGATGAACGGCCCGGCGTCCATCATAGCCGTGTGTGAAAAGGTCAGGCAGTGTACTGATCTGCATACCAATACGTTCTGTCAGTACCTGGCCTATGAGTTCCTCAAGCAGGGGCTGATGGAATCGCACCTCGAAGAGATCAAGAAGATCTACGCCGAGAAGCGAAACGCGATGCTCAGCCGGATGGAGCAGAAGTTCCCGGCTGGCGTGAAATGGACCCGACCCGAGGGCGGCCTGTTCCTGTGGGTGGAACTCCCCTCCGGCATGTCGGCTAAAGATCTGTTCCCCATGGCCATAGAGAGGAAGGTCGCGTACGTATACGGCGAACCGTTCTTCCCGAACGGCGGCGGCGAGAATACACTCCGTCTGAATTACGCCACAGCCGACACAGACGAAATCACCGAAGGAATCGACCGTCTGGCTGCTCTGATTCAGGAGAATATGTAAGCGAGACTCGCCGGACCAGCCAGGTTCTTGACTTCAGTCAGCCCCTCCGCCTAAATTGACGAGGTAGGCTAGTGCCAAGATGTCGGCGAGGTCTATCTGTCCATTGGTGTTTAGATCGCCGGCCATCACCTGTGCCGGTATTGCCCCCGGATAGAAGTAATAATCAAACAGGCCTTTAACATCACTCGAATCTACTTCAAAGTCCCCGTTGCAGTCTCCGTACGTGAACCGAAGTGCCCGATACGCGTTGACGACTCCGTGGCCGTAGTACTCGTCGAACCCTGGTTCGCCATAATCGACTGCCGAATACAGCAGTCTTCTTTCCACTTCGGCCGGCGTTAACGACGGCTCAGCCGAAAGAATGAGAGCTGCCACGCCGGCAGCGTAGGGAGAAGAATGTGAGGTGCCGCCACTATACTTGTAGTCCGTCTCATTACTCCCATCAGCGCCGGTGCGATCTGTAGTAACGATATGTACTCCGGGTGCACATACTGCCATTTCAGGGCCGTGGCAGCCTGGATACATTACACCATCATACTTCAGCATTGAAACCGCATTGACAACCTCCAGACTTGCCGGATAAATGATGCTGGCACCGGCTTGGTTTCCGGCCGAGGCAAAATGCACCATTCCATTGTTGTAAGTTTGCAGGAATTGCTCATAAATGGCGTCACTTTCCAACAACGAAGAACTAAGATTGCTTACGCGTGCACCCTGCTCCTGACCCCAGGCCAGCGCATTGACGCTCCAACTGGTTCTCTGTGTATGCCACATAGTACATGGATTCTGAATCCGTCTGATGAATATCCTGGCCGGCAGGACTTTGCAATCAGGTGCGATTCCCACGCACCCAGTTTCATTATTAATGATCGCCGTGATATTGCCGGCCACCGAGGTTCCGTGGTTATCGCATTTATTTACCGGACCGCCGAGGTTGCCCCAGTTGTAGGTGAAGTCTGCCCCCGGCAACACATTCAAATCGGGATGGTCCAGCTGCACACCGTCGTCAAGGACAAGGATTTTTATGTCGGGACTTCCAGTGGTGATATCCCATGTCAGGTCGGCATCAGTATCAATGCCGGGGACTCCACCAAACTGACCGGTATTGAGATGCGACCATTGCAGGTAAAAAAGAGGGTCGTTGGGGATTAATCGAGAATTCGCCGCAGAGTTCTGTCCATCAAGAAGCTCAGGAATGTCCACTGTCTCCGGTTCAGCAATTTCTCCAAAACAGATCATATCCGGCTCAGCCCATTTCACCCGATTGTCACCCGCCAATTCATTGGCTTGATCCAGCACCTCAAAGCCGTTGTGAGAGCCTGAGCGGAGCACGAACGCGCCCGGCATATTCCCGAAATTGCTGTCAGTGATCTGCATTTGAGGAGCCAGTTCAGATAGAACGGCTTCCGCCTGGTCAAAGTATTCCGGTTTCAGGCTTATGAGAATATCCGGAGAGATAGCTACCCAGTTATTCTCTGAACGGCTGAAGACAGGGGATACATATTCGATCTCAGCTAATGCTGTCAATTCGTTAATGCTGAAATCCACATCAGTAGCATTATTCAGAGCATTATCATGAGTCAGAACATACCAGCCCGGTGAACCGGTTGCCCATTCCTCAATTACAGTGAATCCCACACCATTCAGGACAGCCTGATGATCCGCTGAGTCAAGATCCGGCTGGTACCTGATCATCAATTGTGTGGGATCAAGGTCCAGGTACAGCGGTTCACCCCTGTAGATAAAGTGGGTCGGCAATTCAGCGACAGCAGCAGACGAAACCAGCACATACAACGCTGCAATTGTGATTATTGTCCTGTAGCTCATTACCAGTAACCGTCAATTCGCCTTGCTCAAATGCTCTTGCCAGAGTTCTCTGGCATACTCATTACCGTATTTTTCGACAATTCTGTCAAACCCGGGATAGTCCAGCATTGGGGCATAGTCGGGGTCGATGAACACCTGAGCTAAGCCTATATAATTCTGGATCGTAAGCATTCGCTCCAGCGTAGCCAGGGCTTCCTCTTTCTCTTGCACTAGTATATAGATACCCAGCAAGTAATCCAGGTATCTGAAGTTGTTCATGGCGTCCTTCTCAAGTGGAGCCAATTCAATAGCCTTTTTCCCCTCTCGAATCGCTTCTTCAATGCGCCCCAGCCCGGCATACACAATACCCATGTAAGCGTGAGCAGTGGCATTCTCAGGGTTTTCGTTGAGGAATCGTTCCAGATGAACGTACGCTGAATCGTAGTACGCTCTCATCACATCCACTTCATTCATATACTTGTGAATGGGAGCTCTGTTAAAATAGTAGTTAAGACTGTCATATGGTGGAATCGTTATGCGCGACAAAGCCAATTGAAATTTTCCTTCCTTTATATCCAGCCACTGCTCAATACTGCGCCAGCGAGTTGAATCCACTTTGCCGCGGGAGCGACGTATCACGTCTCGCGCTTTCTCAATATCACCCTGCCAGTTCAGATACAGCAGTACTTTTCGGTGGTAGGCCCCATAGAAATCAGGGCGCAACTCAATAGTTTTATCGAGATAGACTTCCGCTTCCTCATATCGGCGTGTGAAAAGGCAGTCCTGCCCGAGGTCGTAGGCTTCAAAAGCACCGTTTGGCTGCCTCTCCTGGAGGATTTTCTGTCGTCTGTATGCTTCCTCCCAATCGCCCATACCCCTTAGATAGGTATGAGATTGACTGAGGTAATATGTCGAATTGAGATCATCTTCGTACGCCTCGTTAAGATGCTCAAGGGCACGTTTCATATCCCGCTCGATGAAGTAATAGTATGAGGCCAGCGTCCGATTGTGGGCTGACGTATCATGGTCCAGTTCAAAAGCTCTGTGCGCCATCTCCATAGCCCCGGTCTTGATCGAATCGCTGTGGTCGCCCCGGCCCCAGATCCTGGAATAGGTGTACGACAGACGGCGTATGGCAACCACAAAACTCGAATCCAGCGCAATGGCCTTGTGATACATCTCAGCGGCCAGTTGGAAATCTCTTATCGGTCCGAAACCGCTTGACCGACCGATATATTCATTCCCCTGCAGATAAAAATCGTACGCCTCCTGACTGCTTGTATACCGCTCCCAGACTTTCCTCCGCTCGATTACGTCCAGCTTAATTCCCATCTGCTCCGAGACGTTCTCTGCAATTTCAGACTGGACAGCGAACACTTCTGTTATCACCGTGTCGTACGTTTCGCTCCAAACTGCAGCATCTGCCTTCACGTTGATCAGATGCACCCCCACTCGAATCCGTGGTTGCCCGTCGGCGCTCTCCTGCCAGCGTATAGTGCCGTCCACTATATAGTCTGCGCTCAGTTCATGACCGATTTCCTGCATGGTCTTGTCCGTGTTACCGTAACGGGCGCTGGTGCCACGGGGAATGACGGCCAGCCCCGATACCTTGGCCAGACGGGTAGTGATTTCCTCGGTCATGCCGGAGGCAAAATACTCCTTTTCGGGGTCTCCCAGGTTTTCAAACGGCAACACTGCCACCCGCTTTGGGCCAACCGGCTCCGTTTCCGACTGGGCAATAAATTGGGTATAAACAATCGCGGCAGCCAATATGACAACAACCGGCAGAGCACCCAGCATCGCGACCGACAACCTGCTTCTCCGAGCACCTTTTGCCAGATGCAACCGTTTCAGATCAGACAGCATTCCGTCGGCATGCTGATAGCGCAGGGAAGGGTCTTTAGTAAGGGCCTTGTCGATTATCTGCTGAAGTTCACCGGTCACGCCCGATTTGAA
>CP070824.1:3143438-3156119 GCA_020344395.1 Candidatus Zixiibacteriota bacterium
CCAAAACAGTCACGCTGACTCCGGACGAACTGGAAGCGGTGTGGGATTTGATAGAGCATCATATCGAACTCGAAAAGAAGACCGTTGAATTGGCCAACGAGGCTCTGGGAGCCTTGAAGGGCAAGAAGATGGTTGTGCAGGAGTACCTGCTGAACTACCTGTTGACAGATGAAGAAAAGCACAACAAGGTGCTCGAGTCCCTGGAGACGATCAAGAAGGGGATGTATCCGTACGGATAATGGCGACACTGCGCTGTTATTGACCCACTGATAGGTACTTGACAGCATCTGCCGGCAACACTACGTTTCATCGGCAGAGATCACAACTTCCGCAATCATGCAGCAGAACCATTTGGCCTAAGGAGGAGCGGATGACCCTTGAGGAAGCCATCAAAACAGCCATCGACTACGAGATAAAGGTCCGTGACGCTTACCTCGACAATGTAAGCGGCATTGCCGACGAAACCGGTCGTCGCGTATTTGAAGTACTCGGTAAAGAAGAACAGGGGCATATCGACTACCTGGAGTCCCGCCTGTCCGAATGGAGAAAGTCAGGCAAATTGTCACTGGCCCGGCTCGAAAGCGTGGTGCCGGCCAGAGAGGTCATCGAAGCGGGAGTTAGAAAGCTCAATGACCACCTGTCAACCAGGGATTTCGGCACAGAACGAGAGATGCTGCGAAAAGCGCTGCTCCTTGAGCAGGAGACCTCTGATTTTTACCGTAAGATGGTCGACGAGATGAAAGCCGACCAGGAACTGTTTGCCCAGTTTCTGGAGATCGAGGAAGGCCATCAGGCCATCGTACAGGCCGAACTGGATTATCTCAACCGAACCGGGACTTTCTTTGATTTCAAGGAATTCGATCTTGAACACTGATTAATAGTAGTTAGAGAGAGGATAACATTATGGCTACGCAAAAACTGCAAGTCTACAAGTGTAATGTATGCGGCAATATGGTTGAGGTCATCCATGCAGCCGGCGGAACCCTGGTCTGTTGCGGCCAGGATATGGCCCTCCTGAAAGAGGGCGAGACCGACGCTGCAACGGAGAAGCATGTACCCGTCATCGAAAAAATCGATGGCGGCTACAAAGTGATGGTTGGTGAAGTTGCCCATCCAATGGATGAGAAACACTACATCGAGTGGATTGAATTGATCGCCGATGGCAAGGCGTACCGCCAGTTCCTGAATCCCGGCGACACACCGCAGGCCACTTTCATGGTCGCTGCCGAAAAGATCAACGCCCGCGAGTACTGTAACCTGCACGGACTGTGGAAAGCATGATTGTCGGAGGATGAACTAGTGAAGTTTGATTCAGCAGACAGGATTCTTGATTTCGCTATTCAAAACGAGCAGAATGCCGCCGACTTCTACAACTCTCTCGCCGGCAAGATGGAATCTGACGACATGAAGGAAGTCTTCATCGGCTTCGCCGCCGAAGAGTTGGGGCATAAGAGCAGATTGATCGCGGTCAAAGATGGCAAGCAGTTGGTCTCGTCGGAAGGAAACGTTCAGGACCTGAAAATCGGTGATTACCTGGTGGACATCGAGATGAAGCCGGATCTTGACTATCGGGAAGCCCTGATCGTGGCTATGAAAGCGGAGAAAGCCGCTTTCCGGCTGTACCGCGATCTGGCGGCGGCGGCCAAGAACGACGAACTTAAATCACTTTTCCTGCGACTGGCTCAGGAGGAGGCCAAACATAAGCTGCGCTTTGAAACCGCCTATGACGATGAGATGATGAACGAGAACTGATATTACTGTAAGCAAAGAAAGGTACGGACAATGATAAATGAGAAAATGCAGAATGCTTTCAATGACCAGGTGGCAGCCGAGTTCTACTCGTCTTACCTGTACCTGAGCATGGCCGCCTATCTCGAGGACAACGATCTCCCGGGCATGGCTAACTGGATGAGGGTTCAGTACCAGGAAGAAACATTCCATGCCGAGAAGATCTTCGATTACGTCATCGAGCGTGACGGCCGGGCGGAGGTCAAGGCCTGGGAGGCTCCGCCCAAAGAGTGGAAATCCGCCCTTGATGCGTTCGAAGACGCATACAAACATGAACAAAAAGTGACAGCCCTGATCAATAGTCTTATGGATGTGGCTCTTGCCGAGAAGGACCATGCTTCGCAGGTCTTCCTGCAGTGGTTCGTGAATGAACAGGTCGAAGAAGAAGCCTCGGTCAAGGCCATCGTTCAGCAACTGAAGATGCTGGGTGACTCCAAGGCCGGGCTGTTCCAGATAGACCGTGAACTTGGCCAGCGTACCTTCACACCGCCGGCCGCGGCCGCGGAGTAACATTTCGTAGCTTGCGAGACGATGGGAATCCGATCACATAAGACAGAAGCAGCGGCTCTTCTCATGAAACGGGACAGGGCCGCTTTGCTGAAGTGGGCCGAATCGGTGCGCAACCCTTTCAGGGTGCTCATGTCAATGACTTTTGACCGCGACGGACTGGTTCGGTGGCGGGCAATTGAGGCTACCGGCTGGATAGTCGCCGCCTTCGCGCCGTCCGAGTTGGACAGGGTGCGGGACATGCTGCGGCGCCTGCTCTGGCAGATGAACGATGAATCCGGCGGTCTTGCCTGGCATGCGCCTGAACTGATCGGCGAAATTCTTGTCAATGTGCCGGCTCTGATTCCCGAGTACGCCGGACTGCTGACCGCGTACTTTCACGAGGAGCCGTTCGAACGAGGCGCCTTCTACGCGGTCAGTCGGGTAGCTGCCATTGAACCGAAACTGTTCCATGATATCGCGAAAGACCTGGAGGCTGCCCTCAGCAATACCGACCCGCAAATCCGCTGCTCTGCCGCTCTGGCCCTGGCGAAAATCGCGGGGCCTTCGGGGCGTGATACTGCAGCACGCCTGCTGCAGGATCATGCGTCGCTGACACAATATGATTTCCGGACCGGTCAGCTTCGCGACTTGACCGTGAGTCGAGCCGCATCGGAGATCTTAACCGGTCTCAAGCAATCACCCAGAGACAGTGTCGATGTTGAAACCCGAGCGGATAAACCTCAGCGAGGTCAAATCTCGCCAACCCCACCATATTAAACTCGCATAAGAATCAATAAGATACATTGAGCGTTGCTGTGTCTTCCAGACGATCTGCTCAATCTTACTGATAACATGCCTTATCCATCACTGTCGGACTGAAGAAATGTGCCGATCTGCCGATAATCTCAGCGAGCACCGATTTCGACAAATGGCATGACATTACAGAAGACGGAGTTCATCCCCCGTTATAAAAATAAGGAATCTGACCGATGGTACGATTGGCAACCTGCGGGCTGTTATTCATGTTCTGGTCGACACTGGTGCTCAGTGAGACGGCTCAAGCTCAGCTTCAGACAGAATTATCCCCTGACAAGGACAATACGTTATACGAAGACGTCACCGGCTCTTCAAGCAATGGCGCCGGTGTGAATCTGTTTACAGGCAGAAACCAGAACGGCGAAGTACGGCGGGCTCTGCTCCGCTTCGACATCGCGTCGTCCCTGCCCGCCAATTCACTTGTTGACAGTGTAACATTGGCTCTCACTGCATCTCAAGCTCCCGTCAATCCGGTGACCATTGAAGTTCATCGTGTCCTGGCCGCTTGGGGCGAGGGATCATCGGATGCGCCCGGCAACGAAGCGAACGGCACTACTGCTCAGGCCGGAGATGCCACCTGGCTTCACAGGATATATGACACCACGTTCTGGTCCCTGCCGGGAGGTGATTTTGAGATCATTGCCTCGGCCGATCAAACCGTTGATGCAGTGGGATCACACACGTGGCTGTCGACAGCACAAATGGTGGCCGATGTTCAGGATTGGAACGACAATCCAGCGTCCAATTATGGTTGGCTGCTTACTGCGGCTGGAGTGGACTCTCAAACAGTAGTCTGGTTCGATTCCCGTGAATCGGCGGAACCGTCCTCCAGACCCCTGCTGACCGTATTTTGCACACCCCCTGTTTCAGTAGATGAGGAGAATTCGCAGCTCCCGGGCACGCCTGGACTTTCTCAGAATTACCCCAATCCATTCAATCCAACAACGATTATTGAATACAGCGTGCCAAGAAGTTCGCACGTTCAGATCGAGGTTTTCAACGTTCTGGGCCATAGAGTCATCACCCTCGTCGATGGATGGGTGCAGGCAGGCCATCACACTATTGAATGGGATGGAGCCGATGTAGCATCCGGGGTGTACCTGTACCGCTTCCGAACCGGTGATTATATTGAGACCAGAAAGTTGATGTTGCTGAAATAGTATTTGCAGCTTCATGGGGTTTTTGAGGGCAGATCATCGTGGTCTGCCCTTTCTATTATTATCGTTTTACGGCGATCCTGCAGATGGTAGTCAGGGGTTTCCGATCCGACAATGGTTAGCGGCGTGCGCTCAGAGATGACGAGTGAGCGGGAGATATTTTTGCCGGTTTCGGCCAATAGACCACTTGACAAATCCCGGTTTTGTGTTTAATTGAGTACTGACGAGGGCCAGGGGCAGGGTTCCGCTGGTAGTCCTAGCCCCCGCTACCCACCCAGCCCCCACCCTCTTAAATTTCTGCCCCAATGGGGTGTTTTTTTTGCTCTAATTCCGGTAAGTCTGGGACTAACTCCTTATTTTACAACCGCATACAATAATCGGACTGCAGCGATACTATTCGGCAGGTAAGTTCACACACCGTCGGCCGTTAGAACCTGAGTCTCTGTCAGCCCATCCAGGCGCGATCGGGGCGGGGATTAACAGACAGCTAACTTGTTCCACGGGTTCCGGCTAGGCAGCCTCGAGCCAAAATCACTTTCGCGGGAATGCCCGCGTGAGTATATTACGCAGACTATGGCTGATAAGAAAATCTGGGCTCCATGGAGGGCAGCCTTTATTCTGGGCAAGAAGGAGAAGGGATGTATTCTCTGTAACCGTTTCAGGCAAAAGGATACTATCAAGAATCTCATCCTCTATCGTGGTGAGACAGCCTTCGTAATCCTCAACAAATTTCCGTACAACTCCGGTCACTGCATGATTGTCCCGAACAAGCATGTGAGCGATCTGCAGCGATTGACCAAAGAGCAGGCGGCCGAGTTCTTCGAACTGACTAGGACTACGGTAGCGGTGATCAAGAAAGCGGTTCAGCCGCACTCGATGAATATCGGAATGAACCTCGGTCGCATATCAGGCGCCGGAATCCCCGGCCATTTGCATATGCACGTCGTGCCCCGGTGGACAGGTGACACCAATTTCATGCCCGTCATCGGTAAAACTGATATCGTCTCGATTCCACTCGAGTGGGCATACCGGGCAATCAAGGCGGAATTTGACAAGCTATGACCGTGCGTCGAAAATCTCCCACCAAGGCCGAGTTGCTCCAGCTGCAGAAGCTATACAGAACCGATGAGAAGATCGGTGAACGACTGGGCGGCGTACCGGCCTATCTGGTGGCTTACTGGCGGCGCAAAAAGAATATCCCCAAGTATTCTCTGCCGAAATTTTCCGAGCAGGAGATTCGCAATCTCTGGGAGAGGTTCGGCGATGACGAGAAGGCGGGCCTCGAATTGGGTATCTCAAAGGCGGCCTTTTATAACTGGCGCCGTCGCTACGGTCTAAGGGAAAAGCCGGCCTTTCTGAAATTGGAGCAGCTGGAGTTGAATTTCCCCGGGACAAGACTCGGGTTTTATGCTTCCAACCTCTACGGTAAACGTTCGATGGCCCAGAAGATCCTGGCCCGGTCGGCCGACCGTGAAGAGGTCAGCATCGGAGAGACAGTTCAGGTAACTCCCGATGTCATTACAATCGATCGCGGGCTGGCCGCCGTGATAGAAGCTTTCGGCGACCGCAAAGCGGACATGGTCAAAAACCCGAACAGGATTGTCGCAATTGCAGGTGATCACCCCGGAATGACGGGTAAGGGAAGCAGCCTGAGCAGGAAAACAATCGGTGAGTTTGTCAAACGACAGGGGGTCAGAAGCTTTTATGATCTTCGGGACGGAATATGTCAGCAGGTAGTCATAGAGAGAGGAAACATACTTCCCGGACTGGCTGTGGTCGGTTTCGGACCACATACAATGACATACGGATGTCTGGGAGCGTTATCGATCGGGATTGATCTGGAGGAAATGTCAACCCTGTGGGCGAATGGAACCTGTGCGATCGAAGTGCCTGATACGGTGCGCATCATGGTAACCGGGCGGCGGTATCGAGGCATCTACGCTAAGGATATTGTTCTATCGATTCTGAACAGGCTCGGTGTCAACGGCGCCAGGGGCAAGGCGGTTGAGTATGCCGGATCGGTTCTGTCGCAGATGTCCATTAGTGAACGCTTTACCGTGTCGAATCTGTCCACCGAACTGGGAGCGGTGACGGCCATGTGCCCTTACGATGCCACCACGCGGAGATACCTCACCGGCCGTGTGGATACTCGTTCCTCACCGGTAATCCCGGACAAGGATGCCGAGTACAGTGAAATATACCAGATCAATATTGACCAGCTTGTCCCCCAAATCTTCAGGCCGGGCGCAGAGGCGGTCATAAAGCCGGTCGCTGATATGGAGGGTGCCCCGGTTCACCAGGTTATCCTGGGCGGTTGCGCTTCCGGCCGGTTTGATGAATTGCGCGTGGCAGCAGATGTGTTGAAGGGGAAGCAGGTTCACCCGGAATGTCGAATGTATGTGATTCCCGGCTCGCGAGCGACCTATCTCGAAGCACTCAAGAAAGGTCTCATTCGCGTGTTTGTGGAAGCGGGCGCCATGGTAATGTCTTCAAGCTCATGCCCGTGCCAGGGCGGCACCCATGACCCGCTGGCCGAGGGTGAGCGGTGTCTGGCCACCACCAATTCTCATCTCCTCGGACATATTGGCTCCGAAAAGTCAGAGCTGTTGCTTTGCTCGTCGGCCACGGCGGCCGTTTCTGCGCTCAACGGCGAGATCACCGAACCGACGAGATTCGTAAAATAGGGTGTACCCCTCATCGCGTCGGGGAGCGTTTGTTGTTGACACCTTGAGCGATGATTATATAGTCCTGTCAAACCGATAGCGATAGGAGGATTCGTGAAACGATGTGTGATTCTTATGCTGATCGTGGTCGTGGGAATGGCTGCATCTGCGTCGGCTTTTGATGGCGCCCGCAAGGGCTTCGTGCTCGGCGGTGGCCTCGGTTTTGCACCAGTGGCCAAGTACGATTGGCCTCTTTGGGAGGAGAATCGGTCAGGGTTTGCTCTCAACCTAGTTATCGGCCACGCCTGGGACGAGTTCAACATGATAGTATATGAAGGCAATGTAACGTCATTCTCTTCGGGTAGGGGTAGTGTGACGTTTGCGCAGGGTTTTAATGGTGCGTGCTGGTATCATTATTTCGGTCCGACAGGAAAATCGTTCTACACTGCCGCTGGCCTTGGTTTCTATGTCTTTCGGGGAGAAAACGCTTGGGGATATGAGTTTCAGAATGACCCCGGCTTCGGCATCCTTGTCGGCACTGGCTACGAATTCGCTAGGCATTGGCAGGTGGGTGCGTATCTTAGCGCGGGCAAGACTGACGCCGGGCTGGGAGTCGAAATGGACCACAGCCACTTCAGTATCCTCGTTAGCAGCATAGCATTCTGATATACGTAAACAGAAAAGAAAAAGGCTGTCAGCGTTCACGCTGACAGCCTTTTTCTCTGAACTATCTGTTTTAGTTGATCACCGTGCGAACGTTACTACGTTTCCGGCATGGAAGCCAGAACACGTTCCGACCACATCCCACATGATCTCTCCGATCCCCTGCAGCAATGCCGCCTTCGGCCTGTCCAAATATGGCACGACCCCGACGGCAGACACGTCGTCGGGTGCGGTGACTGCTGCGATGTGCGTTTCATAGAGTCGCTGGTGAAAAGTCGGAGTGCCCCGGTCCTCGCAATACATGACCCCCCATACAACGTTGCGATGTTCAAAAGAAAACCTGTGAGTGAGTACATCGAGTCCTGCCTTCAGTGGGTGGCCAACACCGAGGCAGTTCTCGGCCCTGACGCATCAATGTATATCTGGATGGGGGCCGACCAGAAAAACCACTTTCAACCGCTACCGCAATTCCTTGCCATGATGGCCGAGACAACGTTTGCATCACGTTCCTTCATTACCATGCGAAACCAGCGCGGCTACGGCACACAGAAGAACTGGATGGCTGTGCGCCAGGAACTGCTGCTTTATACGAAAGGTAAGCCGGACTTCCTTGTGCAGTACACAGATATCCCGAGGATCCTCCGCGGATATTACAAGGAGATCGGCGGAAAGCAAACCGAGAACAGCGAGCGCTCCCACTCCGACACCATTCGTGCGGGTAATGTCTGGGTGGATATTCAACAGGTGTTTTACCGCATGGAGGAGAATGTGGAAGGGTGCCCGGCCCAGAAGCCGCTCAAAGCTACCGAGAGAATTATCCTCGCATCATCCCACGAGGGTGACACGGTCGTCGATTTCTTCTCGCATTCAGGAACAACACTGCTGGCCTGTGAACGCACAGGAAGGCGATGTATCACGTGCGATATCGATCCCGTATTTGCCGAGATTACGATCCGTCGCCTTGAACACTATCGCAAGACAGGAAAAACAGGCTGGCAACGCGGCCACCCGTTCGAAACCAAGCCCTCAGAACCTGTACAGATCTAAACCAGGACTACTTGACCAGCCTCTCGGCGATCCTGTCGGCCACCAGGAGACCATCATCGGACAGCCTGATACTTCCCCGGTCCGGAATGAGATGACCGGATTGAACGAACAGGTCGTACTGATCACGTACCAGCCTTTCCTCCAGCGGCTGGCCGAACCTGCTGGCAAACTTGGCGCGATCAATACCGTCACGAGTGCGCAGGCCATATCGGATTGTCTCAATCATCCTCTGTTCGACTCCCGATTCGTCTTTCATCAGGGGCCGCACTCGTTTAGTCAGGGCGGTGATGTATTCCCGTACATCAGGAACATTGACCGAGTGCTGCGTCAGCATAAACGAATGCGCCGAAGGACCCAGCCCCAGATAGTCCGCTCCCAGCCAGTATGCAAGATCGTGTTTGCACTCATGCCCCGGCCTCGCGAACGAGCAGACCTCATACCGTTCATAACCCTGCGACAGGAAAAATTCCAGCCCGCCGCGGTACAGGGCCAGCGACTGACTTTCGTCCGGCATTTTCATTACGCCTGATGACACCTTGCCTTGAAACTCTGTTCCGTCTGCGACTGTCAGAGGGTAAAACGAAATGTGAGGCGGGGCGAGATCGACCAGTTCGTCAAGGTCTTTCGAAAGCTCTTTGCTTCCGTGCGACGGCAACCCGAACAGGAAATCCACACCGAACGTTTTGAACCCCAGGGCATGACCCAGGTAAGCTGACCGGTGTGAATCCGTGGCCGTGTGTTCACGACCGAAAGTTCTCAGCAACTTGCGGTCAAACGTCTGCACGCCGAAGGTGGGACGGGTTACACCAATCCGCTTCAGCGCTTTCAGAAGTTCAAGAGAACTGTCTTCGGGATTACATTCGAAGGACATCTCGATATCGGCTCTGACCGAAAACAGGCTGTGTACCCGGTCAAGCCATCGCTCAAACCAGCCGGGCGAGGCCAGAGAGGGTGTTCCACCGCCGATGTAAATTGACTCAATCTCACCTTCAGCCGGCATATACTGTTCTGCGGCCAGCTCGGTCTCTATAAGAAGGGCGCCGAAGAATTCGCGCTCGGTTTCTTTGTCGTAAGGTTCGTGGAAGAAACCACAATAAGAGCACCTGTTGCGACAGAAAGGATAGTGCAGATAAAGTGAGAACGACATCAGATAGGCATGACAAGGCGGTCCCACCTGATAGAGCTCGGGAAATTCACGACGAAATGCCCGATCCACAGGACCGCATCTATCACGTATGGAAAGCTCCATCCAGGCGCACCTTCGTTCGGCTGCCACGAAAAGTAGACGAATACCGCCTTGCCCTTGATGTTCTCCACCGGCACACAGCCCCAGAAGCGGCTGTCGCGGCTGTCGTCGCGGTTGTCACCCAGCACGAAATAATGCTCCGGCGGGACCTGATACGGCCCAAAATTGTCGCGGAACGACAGATCACCCGGTATTATCCGCTTGTCGATGTTCTTGGCGTGGGTGGGGATAGCCGCCACCTCTCCGTCGACATACAATACCTTATCGGCGACCTGGACAGTCTGGCCGGGGAGGGCCGCGATCCGCTTGATATAATCCTTGTTTGGATTGTTCGGATACGCAAACACTATAATATCCCCGATTTTTGGTCCGGAACCGTATTCGTAGGTCAGTTTGTTGACAAAGATGTAGTCACCCATCATCAGGCTGTCTTCCATCGAGGTCGAATTCACCCGGTAGGCCGAGACGACAAAGATGCGCAGCAGGATAGCAGCCACCAGCGCGATGGCCGCTGTTTCGGCATACTCACGCCAGAGCGGTTTGCGATCCTTCTGTTTGAGGATATTCCGCGCCTGACGGTGAGACTCCGCCTGCTTGATATCCTGGATTAGGAAATCTTGGTCCATACCTTCAGGTTATCGGTTTGTCCCCATATGAACTTTAGCATACAGGGTATGTCTTGCTGCCTAAATATATGACATACTGACAGATAGGCAAGGCAACAAAGCACGTATTTCGGATCGGCCTCGTTATCTAAGGTTGTTCCCGTCTTTCCGGCATCCCCTTACACCTATCATTCCAACGTACACCGGAATCATTGACTGGCTCTACCCCGCCCAACGGGTGGGTTCATAATTTGCTGTGGATATGGCCCCCATCAAGCCCAATCTTTCTTCCTCGAAGTTCACCCTGAGCCCTTTGGCTCCGCTCAGGATAAACTCCGACGAAGGGGGACGGCAGTCGTATCTATTATAACTCTCGTGGATGGCAAGTTCACAAATGCTCATCTTAACACTTGCAAAACAGTAACCCCCATGCATACCTTCATAAAACCCTGTCATGCAAGTTCGTCTGCATGAGAGCGCTTCCAGCCCCGGAGAGACAAAATGAAGAAAGCGCTGCACGCCGTAATACTGATTCTAATCGCTTTCACATGCATGGCCATTGATTGCCGCTGTCCGTTTACACCGGCCGGCGAGTTTGAAGTCTGGACAGTCTATCCGGAAGACGGGGCCGTAATCTATGAATCGGAAGTCACTCTGATTTGGAGCTATTCGGTCGGTCACGCCAGACTCGGAGGGTTCTTCGTTGCAGTAAGTACTTCGCCGGACAGCGTTATCGCAACAACGGATGATGAAGTTTTGGACACGACTTTCACCATCACAGACTTAGAACTTGCAACCACATACTATTGGAAAGTAGTCGGCTGGTATGGAGCCAGGGGAACGCAAGAATTGGAATCATCCGAAATAGTGTCTTTTACTACTGCCGATGAGTTCTACGTGCCGGGTCAGGTGCATACCCCTACGCCCGACAGCGGGGCGATTGGAGTGAGTGTCAACCCTGGTCTTGCCTGGCAGGTCTTCGACCCTGGCCTGGTGGGTTATGACTTCGACCTGTATCTTGGCACAACGACCGATCCGCCGCTTCAAGCTTCAGGTCTGAGTGCACCGTGGCACAGTCTTGTCAGTGACACCCTCGATTATGCGACCTTGTACTACTGGCGGGTGGTAGCATACAATGCAGTCGATACAGTTGACGGGCCGTTGTGGGAGTTCACTACCGGTTATCCGAGCAGTGTCAATGCCTTTGCGCTTATTGAAGTCGATGCCCGTCAGGCACCCTCCGGATATCACGTCATGGAAGAGATCCACGCCCGCTTCGACACCGGCGTGGCGATCGACGCGCCGATCGAGCCGCTTCAGGCGGATTCGGTTTTCGTCGAAGGAACAAAGCTGAACTGGAACACAGTCGATCAGAATTACAGTTTTATCGAAGAATCGATGCCGTTCATAGAAAACGGTGAGCCGATGGACATTGTTGTCTACGGCAACTCAGAGGTGCCTGATTTGAATACCGGCCCCATCTTCCCCGCCTGCACGCTGGCTATTATCTCGCCTGAGTCATTCAACACGGTATCGATATCCGGTTTTGAGGTCACCTGGGACGGCAGCGAATGTGGCGGGACAGTCTGGCTGACACTTTTAGACGGAACCGATTCCACCGGGGTGTGGAAGGAGGTGCCGAATGACGGCCTTGATTCCTTGACCGCCGCCGACCTGGCACCATTGGGCGGGCAGACCGGAACCTATAATCTAGCCATCGTAAAACTGGTCGAGGAGAACCTCATTGCCCCTGGATACGGACCGGAGAGTTTAATCCGGAGCCGCGCCTTCAATATAATGGAGCAGATATACCTGACCGGTCTGTAAATCCTCAGAAGACGAAGACCGTCCCGGCCGACAGCGTAAACGAGCCGATTTTCTCCTTGTAATCGAAGTTCTTCGGCCAGTCGTTGGGAACAGGCAGCCCGACCTCCAGGGCGACCGACATTCGCTCAGAGACCGGGCGGCTGTACTCGATGCTCGGCATCAACAGACCCAGCACTTCGTCTGCCGCAATCACTATCCCGTAACCAAGATCGAAAGTCAGATTGCCGAAACCATATGATTTCGCGTAGTAGCCGCCCAGGGTGAGAAAGAGACCATCGTTGGACACGCCCTCGAGAACGTCGAATTTGCTGTAGGCCGTGTTGATGGCAATACCGAATTGATTGCTGAACTGCGTCCTGACCTTAACACCCGCCCCGAAA
>CP070824.1:3156219-3177979 GCA_020344395.1 Candidatus Zixiibacteriota bacterium
CATCGGTGCTGAGCCCTCCGCTTCCACGACAGATGCGCACTGCCGCATCGACTCCGGGAATATTCTCGCGCAGGGCGGGTGCGAACGGGGCGGGCAATTTCGGGTGTATATCCTGTTGCGCGCCTATGTGAGCATCCCTGACCACCAGCGCGAGGCGGTCCGAGTTTGCATGGAATTCGTCATAGCTGAGCTGATGCAGTATCCATATCACGATGGGAATACAGATGGCCATGCTGATGGCCAGCCCGAGAATACTTACGACCGAGTACCCTCTGTTTGCGACGATGTTTCTTAAGCTCGTGCGCAGGTAATTTAAAACCACTCCAGTCATCTCCTGTCAACTGTGTCACGCTTCGATAGTTACTGGTTGTTACGGGATAATTTAGTCCGGGTTGCACACTCATTAGAGGAGCTGCATGTCGATGCGGTCGTGTGGCATAAGACATCAGGGCCTCATCTTGATGGGGCTCAGACACTCTTGCAAGTGAACAAACGGTCAGCCCCAAATGGAGCCGGTTGTCACTCGAGGCAGCACGTACCGTGCTTCCCGGTCTGTTGATTGAACGGGTAAGGCTGCTCAGCAACCGTCATGCGATGGACTGAAGATCGGCGATCAGCATCTTCCTGTTGTCTTCATCCGGCTCGGCCCCGGCTGCTTCTTTCGCCCTGGCCAGGTGCTCGCGGGCTTTGTCGGTGTTTCCGGCCATCATTTCAGCGCGGGCCAGCGCTTCGTAGGCGTAGCCGATATAAAACGGGTCCTGGCCTTTGGCGTACTTAAGGCACAACAGGCCGTACTTGACAGCCTCATCCGGTCGCCCAAGCAGGGCGTATATGCGTGAAGTCTGCCAGTAGCCGACCGACAGGTTGACGGGATTACAGTCTTTTCGCTGCAACCAGTGATACAGTGACGCCTGATTCATCTGGAGCATCTGCTCGTCTTCTTCTTCGGAGCGCCTGGCTTTATCGATCAGGTCCCATGCCTTGTTAAAGCAGTTGGCAGCAAAATACTTGTGGGCAGCTTCAATATCGAATTCAGGTTGCGTGGTCATCATGTTTTCCTCAGTCTGGAGTCTGACTCCGTTTTTGTCCGGCTTTCTAAAAGCCAAACAGCCGGGGTCCCGACAATGTTCCTTCTGAGTGTTTGGGGGAGGTGGACCGCGCGGATCAGCTTAGTCGGCGGGTGTCTTGGAACATCCCGTCTATCGAAAACCGTGTATGCGCGGAAGCCTACTTGTTGACAGCTCTCGCTGAATGCTCCTTCTTGGCAAGGTGAAAGCCCTCCAACCTAAACACAGGAATGCCCTCGCCGATATCGGGCTTCTGTATGTGGCTGCGATCTGGGGGAGTACGTTCTTTATAGTCAAAGCTACCCTTGATGACATCGACCCGGTTATACTCGTCGGGTACCGTCTGAGCCTGGCCGGTTTTCTTCCGGCTGCTTACTTGCTCACGGTCGGCCGCTCGCTGTTCGTTAACTTGAAGTGGGGTGTCATACTCGGCGTCATAACTTACCTGATATTCGTTCCGCAGTGCATTGGTCTGAAATACACCACGGCCTCCAACTCCGCCTTCATCACCGGTTCTTTCGTGGCCTTTGTGCCGCTTTTCATGCTCACCCTCTTCAGAAAAAAACCGCTGCTCACCGAGTGGCTGGCCACAGCGGTGGCTCTGCTGGGTCTGTGGATTCTTACCGGCGGGCTGGTTGATGTCAACAATGGTGACCTGCTCACCCTCATCACGGCTGTCTGGTGCGCTTTTCATCTGTTGTTTGCGGACAGGTTCATGAAAGCAGGTGCCGACCCCCTTATAATAAGTTGTCAGCAGTTTCTGGTAGCCGGGATTCTCAGTCTTGTTACAGCGGCGGTTTTTGATCTGCCCTTTACTATTGGATCATCTGCGGCCGCCCAGACGCTTGTCTTCCTGGCCATATTCCCGACCCTGATCGGCATTTCCATTCAGATGTGGGCTCAGAGAATCCGGCCGCCGATCAGAGTCTCGATGTTCTTTGCCCTGGAGCCCGTTTTTGCCGCCCTCTTTGCATGGACACTTGGCGGTGAGGAGTTCATAGCGCACCGCGCGCTGGGGGGGCTATTTATCTTTGTGGCGCTGGTAATTTCCGGTCTGAGACGGCCCCCAGCCAAGGGAGAGACGCTCCAGCAGGTATGCGATTGAAAAACTCGGCGGACGTAAGTTCTTTTCAGACAGCCAATTATAAGAATTTTCAAAAAACTAATTAATTAGTTGAACTTTTCTGATTTTCTGCGTATACATAGGTACGGATAGTCTTAAATCTTTAAGAGTTAAACAAAGGTCACTCAGTCATGGCGCGAAAGAGAACAGCCACCCTTACGGAAGCAGAACTGCGCTTGATGACGGTAATCTGGCGGAAGGGGGAGGCGACTGTGAGCGAAGTCGCAGACGCTCTGCCTGGTGATCTGAATCTTGCCTACAACACGGTCCTGACCACTATGAGGATCCTGGAGAAAAAGGGATACTTGGAACGGGCGAGGAAAGGACGGGCCCACGTTTATAAACCGGTCGTGTCACAGGATCAGGCCCGACTGAAAGCAGTACGGCACGTGGTAAAGAGCTTCTTTGACGATTCACCGGAATTGCTGCTGCTGTCAATGATGGAAGATGAAAAGCTCAGCCCTGAGGAGGTCGAGCGACTCAAGAAGATGGTTGATGAGAGGAGCACAGGGTAGGTATATGGAAACAATCTTTGACCAATTCACAGGAATATCGCACGAGAGTATCCGGCTGGCTATTAACGGTCTCTGGATCGGTATTATCCTGACAGCCGTGATGATATTGGCTTGGCGCTATCTTAAGCCGACGGGCGCGACCACTGCTTTTGCTGCATGGTGGACGCTGCTGGTAATAGTGGTGGCGCTTCCATTTCTGGCCGCCAGCAGATCAACGAGTATCTCTGACAGTGTTGAACCGACGGTTTCATCAGAGGGCATGCTCGCCGACCACGGCACACCGAACGAACCCGGCATTAATACTGAATCCGAGCCTGTCTCAACGCTGGCTAATCGGTCCGAACTTCAGACCAGCCGAACCGACGAGCATTTTGCTGCCCTGATCCGAACTGGCGACGAGATGCGATCAGAACATAAGTCAGAGGACAAAGCCCTGGCGGGACAACAGCAGGTCTCAAGCAACACAGAAGTCTGGCTCGGTCTGGTACCGGTGGCTCTGTTCCTTGGCTGGGGTCTGGTTGCTGCCGTCCTGCTCTGTCGCCTGGCAGTCTCCTATCGCTCGGTCCTCAGGATGAAGCGTGAGAGCCGGGTGCTCAGGCGAGATGAATTCCCCTCGATTCAAGAACTGATTAATCGAGTTCCCAGCGGCCGCTCCGTACAGTTACGAGTCTCGCAACGAGTGGAACTTCCAATGGCGGCGGGTCTGGGAAAGTCGATGATCCTGATTCCCGAAACCTTGATTGACCATTTGTCAGAAGCGGAGTTGGAGCCGGTGGTTCTGCATGAACTTGCCCACCTGAATCGTCATGACGACTGGAGTCGGCTGGTGCAGAAATTCATCGAAGCGGTCTTCTTTTTCCACCCGGCAGTTCACTGGATCGGCCGCCAGTTGGATCTCGAACGTGAAATAGCCTGTGATGACGCCGTGGTTGCTGCGACCGGCCGCCCGGATGATTATGCTCATTGTCTGACGAGGTTGGCTCAACTGACCATGGGGACCGGCACGCTGTTGATCCCCGGCGTTCTGAGTGGGAAAAAGCAACTTTTCAAGAGGTTCGGGCGACTGCTTGATACCAGGTACAGGGCACGATCGGGATTTTCAGGTATCCGCTTTGCAGCGGCTGCAGCGGCTATTGTCATTTCCTCGTTAACCGTCCTCCAGGTGGCGCCGTCGCTGGCGCTTCCCATCGAGGCGGTGACCTACGCCGAACTGAGTGAGCAGTTCTCCGCTTTAGGCAACGCACGGGTGGAGGCCGAAACGGAAGAGAGGGTGGCGACATCACGTGCTCCACTCTCTGTTTCAGCCGGCCCGCAGGGTCATGGCCTTATCGTTGAATTAGCAGAGTCTCCAACCCCGCCAGGTTCACGTGCCGTGCCGGTTATCCAGTCGACACCTGTGGCTCTGGCTGAGCCCGGAGAGACATCAGCGGAATCTGAGTTGCCGATCCTCGCCGCAGCCGGGTTGGGTGATGAACTGCGGTCCGGATCCATGGTCAGCGGGTGGATCGGAGACGAATACCTGGATGGCTTTAAGGGAATATCTCGATGGACGGACGAGGACGGCCAGATGACCGTAAGCTGGTCAGATGGACGTCGGACGCTCAAGGCGAGGCTTGAAGGGTCGGTGGTGTTTGCTGAAGACGACCGGGGTATAGAGTCGCTTTCCGACGACGGCTATCTTTGGATTGCTGAACGGCGGCGTTCCGTGCGGCGGGAACTTGAGATAGAACCGGGCCGAGCCGGGGAAGTTGAGTACGGCTACTATGAAAACGGCCGCGCCGAGGAATTCGACGAGGATGCTAAGGAGTGGTTCGCTGATATCCTGATTGAGATCATTCACCGCACCGGTGTCGGAGCGGAGGAACGGGTCGAGCGAATCTTGCGCACGCACGGCTTTGATGGCGTGGTTGACGAAATCAGGGGCATCGAAAGTGACTATGTTAAGCGCATCTATTTGAGTGCGCTTGTCGAGACAGGCAACCTCAACAGAGATCAGTGGAGCCAGACCTTCGAACTGGTCGCCCGTGAACTGGATTCCGACTACGAGAAGGCAGAGCTTCTGATTGATGCTGCTCCGCACATACAAGCGGACAGCACTCTGATTCGCGATTATGTGGACGTAGTTGAGACCATTGATTCGGACTACGAGACCCGAAAAGTTCTCGCTGAGCTGGGACTGCAAAAGGACGCTTCCCCGGCCGTTCTTCGGTCTGTCTTTGATATCGTCAGCCGGCTGGATTCCGATTATGAAAAGGCAGAACTGCTCATCGATATGGCCGACTTCGCCGAGGAAAATGCTGATCTCCGCAAGACATACATCAGGGCAGTCCAGGATATCGATTCGGATTATGAAGCCCGGCGGGTGCTGTCAGCTATCAGCATGGACCGAGAAGATGATCCGGAAGTTTTGCGTATGGCGTTTGACATCGCCTCCCGGATGGACTCGGACTATGAGAAGGCGGAACTCCTGATTGACCTCTCCGATCGTACCAGCAAGGATGTTCTGCTGGCTGGTTCATACTGGGATGCTCTGGAGGGCATTGACTCAGATTACGAAACTCGAAGAGTGGTGAGCGCTTTTGTGGATAAACGACCGCTTGATTCCGAAATGGCTGATAAATTGCTGGTATGGGACGGACGACGGGGCGGCATTGTCCACAGCATAGACTCCGACTATGAGAAAGCGGAACTTCTCATCGACCTGGCCGAGGCCTGTGAAGGAAACGAGGAATTACAGAAGAAACTCATGGGGGCTGCGGTCACTCTGGACAGCGATTATGAAAAGCGCCGTGTGCTGGAGTCTATTTACGGGGACTGTCACGACAGCCCCGACGCAACCCTTGAGACTCTGACGTTGGCCGAGATCATGGATAGTGATTATGACCGGGCCGAGATCCTGATAGGGATGGTCGATTGCCTGGAGTCTGATCCCGACCATGTCGACGAATTCCTTCAGGTCACCCGGCTGATCGACTCTGATTATGAAACGAGACGAGTCCTCTCCAGCCTGGTGGCCATACGGGAACTCACCGACAATCATATTTTTGACATTCTGGAAACAATAGACCGGATGTCGTCGGACTACGAGAAAACACAGGTGCTTCTCAAGATGATCAGACGCTGCCGCGGGAATGATGTTCTGGAGGATTCGATGATGGACGTGATTGAATCGCTTGATTCCGATTATGAGCGTGACAAACTGTTATCAAGGCTGTACCGGGACTCCCGCGACCGCAAGAGTGGCGACAGATAAGAGAGCCCTCGATCGAATACCCCCAGTTTGACGAAAAGCCCGGTCGGCGGATGCTGACCGGGCTATCTTGTGATTGCCAGGGGTAATGGTTATTTGAGCAGGGTCATCTTCTTAGTTGTTACAACATCTCCGGCCTGAAGCCTGTAGAAGTAGATACCTGAAGCGACCCGGTTGCCGGCATCCGAAAGACTATTCCACTCAACTACATGTTCGCCAGCCGATACATAGGAGTCCACCAGGGTTCGCACTTTCTGGCCCCTGATGTTGAATATCTCAATCGTCACCTGCTGAGCCTCAGGGAGACTGTAGGAGAACTGCGTTGTTGGGTTGAACGGGTTGGGGTGGTTCTGAGAAAGGGCAAACCCATCCGGGAGATCAGTAGCCTCAGCATGTTTGGAGGCCGAATCTGCGTCCGCCTCAGTGCATTTGTGTTCTACTGTATAATTGAGTGTTATTCTCTCCTGAAGTTCCTTTTGTTGCTCGGCGGTGAGGTTCGAATCCTCTCCGGCGAGCTTGAGAGCGGCTTCTTTGTCTATGCCATCGAACCACAGGGTGTCTCCCCTTAAGATCACCCGGATTATTCTATGATAGTGAAGACCCAGCCGCTCTGTCATTTCCATTTGAAGGTTATGAAGGTCTCTCTCGAATACTTCTTGTGGCTGGCCGTTAATAGTGATGGAGTTCCTAAGGACTAATGGCTCTGAGACGATATTGATCCCTTCTGTTAATACCATTTGAGCAGCTTTCAGGGCCTCTCCTTCATGAAAGGTATCAAAGGCCATGGCTACCAACCGGGCATCTTCTGCGGTCTTGAGTTCGGAGATGTGGACGCGGCATTTCACGTCACAGTCAGAGACATCGACATGTGCTCCCTCGACTCCGAGGAATGTAAGCAGAGTATCAATTCGGTCTGGATTGAGAGCGATATCCTTGTCGACACCTGCTACGGCCACTTCATAGCCGACTGTACTACCATACTTGAAGGGCACAATGATGCACACCATGAGCACCAGAGCTGCTGCGGCAAGAGAGAGCGACAGCCGTGGGCGACTTCGTACCGGATTAATTATCTTAGACATAGCTGAAATTCCTTTATTGTTGTGGAGCAGTCGATCAGATCGCGCTTCGACACCGGCTACGAGCTGCGACCAGGAGATGCTGTCCGTGTTGTCTGAAGCTCTCGCAGTTGTCAAGGAACGCTGCAGTTCCTGTTCTGCCTGAGCCACTTGGGCACACTGAGGACATGTTCGCAGGTGCTCGAGCAGTTCGTGATCTCCGGCGAACCCGGAATCGATCCGTGAGCTGACCGTCAATCGGCGTTCGGCTTCGGAACAGCGCATATATCCTCCTCAGAGACGGCTGACTCAACCGTCCGAGCGTATTCGGTGGGTGATTGACTCCTGACCAGAATTTCTCGCATCCTGCGACGGGCTCTGAACAGGCGAACCTTGATAGCACTCTCCCTCTTTCCCGTCAGCCCCGCCAACTCGACAAGAGACCACCCCTCCAGTTCAAAAAGGGTAATCAGGGCTCGGTCTTCTGCTGACAGAGCTCTGAAAGCTCTTTCGAGTTTCCTCCTTGCCGCATAGGCCGGCGAGGGGTCGGCCATGCCGACTGTGTCAGCGATTTCCGGGGTCAGTGATATCAAGTTCTTCCACCTCGATCGACGAATTCTATTCTTAAACGTGTTTACTACTATCCGGTACAACCATGGTCGCACGGCATTTCCATTACGCAGGTCGGCAAACCTGGTCAGTGCTAACACCAGCGCGTCCTGGTAGAGGTCATCGCCGTCGTCACGACTGCCCATCAATTTTCGGCAGAACGCGCGGACCTTGACATGTTCCGGCTTGATGAGTTTCCAGAAGAGCTCTCTGTTTCGATTCATCAACTCTTAGACACGGGTTCGCGGGCGGAAGTTACACGAAATTTGAGAGGACAAGACGATCAGAACAGTTAAATGAATGACCCGGAGAATAAGCACTCAAGTTGCTGAGGTCAGGGGCTGCCAAAGTAGGAGTGATGCAACAGACGGCGGGGGAACATGTTAGCCGAGATATCCGGCTATGTCCTGGTGCGCTTGATCAATGCGATCGGGCGAGTAACCTCACTCGCGGTTTCGATCGGTTTGGAGAGATCCCATTCTTTCCACCAGCCGACGAATTCGAAATCGGGTCGATTTTCCACGAACAGCAGAAACTCCTGGGGAAATATGGCACGATTATACTCAGTCATCTTAAACTTGCGGCGGCGCCCGTTGTCATTGACATTAACCGTCCAAATCTCCTCGTACATCTGGCTTGTCGGATCGACGATTTTGATATCGAAACGTGACTCAACTGAGATTCCATCTCTGTCGCTGTCGACGACATTCCCCGCACCGTGATCCAGAGGATCGGAAAATTGTATACACCAATCGAGAAAGTAAAGACCTCCTGAGGGAAGCACCCTGGACAGCGAGTCGAAATGGGAGTTCATCTCTTCGAGCGAATTCAGATAAAGTGAGCCGAGCATGACAAAGGCGAAGTCCACTTTTCTGGCCAGGTCGAACTTCACCATGTCACCTTCGATGAACTCCGGAGACGGGTTAATGTCGCGGTTTTTGTAGATGGCGTAATCGAGCATGTTGCGGTTGTTGTCGAGCCCGGTGTATTGATAACCCATTCTGGCAAGTTCGCTTACGTGGGGTGCCGGGCCGCAACCAACTTCGAATATGCGGGTCACCGGAATATCTGAGAAACGCTTGATGCACGAATCTACAAACCGGGCTTCTCGCGGAATGTCCCGAAACGAAAAAGCTATCTCGTAATACTCCGGATAGTCGTAAATGGTCATTTTTAATACACCTTCATATCTTATGATCGGTCGGATCCTGCTGAGGCTGAAGGGCTTCTATTGAGGTAGGTTCCGGGGCGGGCAGCGATGGTATTGAACCTGGCCTGCCTGAACGGTCTTGACCTAACTCGATGTCAGCGGATGCTTTGCCCGGCCGGGTCAGCGTGGTGGTTTTGCTTGTCAATCGAATTCCGCCTCGTTATTATAGGCCGACAATTGAGTGAAACTATCTATTTTTGCAAGTCGTAGACGGAATAAGGACTTACGTGCAGGACGAAGAAGGGATAAAGATCTCGGAGGCACTTGCCGGTGACCAGAGAGCCTTTGAATTTCTGGTCAAGAAGCACAAGTCATCGGTTTTTCACATAGTCAACCGGATTGTCCGCAACGAGGACGCCTCCAACGACCTGGTTCAAGAGACGTTTATGAAAGCGTTCGCGTCACTCGCCTCCTATCGCTCCGAGTACCGTTTTTCGACTTGGCTGTACAAGATTGCCGCGAATTCCTCTATTGACTTTCTCAGGAAGCGACGGATTCAGGCGCTTTCGCTGGACAGACCCCTGGAGACGAAGGATGGCGAAGTTGATTTTGAGGTAGCCGATAATTCGTACAATCCTGAGAAGGATCTGGAGCGAAAGGAGCGGCGGTTTACAATAGAGGAGGCAATCGACAGCCTTCCGATCAAATATCGGCAGGTCATTGTCTACCGGCACAAGGACGATAAATCCTATGATGAAATCGCCGATTTATTGGATATACCGGTCGGCACCGTAAAGGCTCGTATCTTCAGAGCCAGAGAGTTGCTGAAAAAGAAGCTGAAACACGTTCGTTGACATATGATTGAGACCTGATTCAGTGCACCGTTCTGTCACCACATCGATTTGCCTGATAGCTTTCCTGATGGCCGGCTTTGCGTCTGTGGAGGCCAAGGAGTATACCTTCGATTATCACCGGGTGGTCAAACCCGACGGAGAAATCTCTCTTGATCTGACCTACCTGGAGGGTGACCTGACGGTAGTCGGCAACGATTTCGGTGAGCTTGTAGTGGAGGCGACGAAGAAAGTCCACGCGGTCAGCATGGACGAAGCGGAAGTTATACAGGGCTATATCGAGATCAGGTTTAGAGAGGATGGGGACAAGGTAGTCGTAACAGCCAATTATCTGAAAATGCGTGACCGCGGGAAGTCCTTCTGGAAAAAACTCCTCGGTGATGGCGGATCGGATTCTTTCGGCGAGATCGACTGGAAGATATCGGTTCCTGACGACTGCAACGTGATAGTTACTAATACGCGTGGTGATATGAACATCGGCCATATCCGTGGTGACGTGGCGATTCGCTCCTCAGCCGCCGATCTGGTCCTGTCTTCCATTGAAGGGGACGTACATATAGAGAATGGATCAGGCAGCACGGTTGGTGACCTCCTGTTCGGGAATGTCGAAGTTCGACAACCGCAGGGGACGATCGACCTCCAGTGGATTGAGGGTGACGTACGGATCAAGTCCTCTTCGGCCGGGATAAAGGTCGGCCAGGAGCGGGGCTCGATTGATCTGACCACCTCAACCGGATCGGTCGAGATTCGTACCAGTCTCGACAGTTCCCGCGAGTTTTTTGTGGAGACAGAAAGCGGTGATATTAACCTGACCATTCCCGAGTCTGCCTCGGGCAGGCTGGATATCCGGTCGGAATCGGGTGAGATCAAGACCGAGATGCCGGTTACCATCGAATCCATGACGCGTAAACAGGTAGTAGGTGAATTCGGATTCGGAGGTGTTAGGGTGTCTCTTAACTCAATTTCCGGTGATGTAACTGTCGCGATGTTCTGATATACTTCACGCTCTTGTACATTGGAAGTAGAAGGCGTATGCACAAAGCCAATAAAAGTATTTCTCTTCTTGCAGGCGCTGTCCTTGCTGTCGCCAGTCTGACCACCCGGACTGTTAGCCAGGATACTGTTCCCTCGATTGATTCCCTGTTTACGGAAAACTCCTTTGTGGAGATAGCCCTTTCCCCGGAGGAGATCGTAGCATACGACAGTCTGGGCAACCGGTGGGTATATGATTTTGAGCAGGCAATCTTCGTCCCGTCCGGTGACGAACCGCCCGGGATTGACAGCCCCGACAGGGTGCAGCCGGTGGAGGAGAGGTGCACCGAGAAGAAGCTGGTCGCGATTCACGAAAAAATCGTCCTTGTAGGCTACGATGAATATGTCGACGGAGACATAGTTGCTTATGACCGGGTGACGGTCAAGGGCTGGGTCAAGGGGAGTGTCCGGTCCCAGATTGGAAAGGTACTGGTGACTGAATCGGGCCGGGTGGATGGAGATATCCGGGCCCCCGGGATTATCGTCAAGGACGGCGGGCTTGTCAGTGGCGAACTCGTCTTTACCGATCCGCTGGAAATTCCTTATGAGGTTCTGACGCGCGGCTTCTCGACCCACGGCATCTGGGTGGTTTTTGGCTTTACCCTGTTTTTCCTGGTGGCTGGTTTCCTGTTGACATCGCTAATGCCACGTCAGGTCAGAAATGTGAGTGCCTGTCTGTCAGCCTACCCTTTCAGGTCGTTTTCGATCGGATTTGTGGTGGTTGTTTTCGGCCCTGTCTTTTTGAGCGTCACGATTATCGGTGTCCTGCTTGTTCCGTTAGTGCCGATCGCGTATCTGGTGGCTCTTCTTTTCGCAATGATCACCTCCGGGATGCTGATCCAGAGGCTATTCCGATTCGGTACACCCGGGGATAAAGGGAGTCTATACACCAGAGGCCTTGTGGGCATAGCTCTGTTTATGGTACTCTGGGGAGCCGTAGCGGTGCTGCTCGGCTCATCAGGTTCGGCCATTAATGCCTTTGGCACGGCACTCCTTGTAATTTCAATCCTGATATCCAGTGGTGCCCTCTGTGCCGGTGCCGGAGCGGCCGCAATGACACGTTTCGGTTTCAGGACGTATCTGGCCCGCGGCGACCTAGAGGAGGACAAGGGACCTGAGGAACCGGCCCCGCCACCGATCCCGGATGCTCCTCCGCTGGACTCTCTGCATCTCCCTGACACTCCGCCAGGCCCTTCTGACTCCGACCTGTCGGGTGACCGCATATGGCCGAATTCGGACAACGACAGTTCCCCGGGACCTATATCTTTGCCTGACAAGTGAAACTTCTGACTGCAGGGGACAGTATATCAAAACTAGAGATAAACGTATTTGTGACGGAGAAAACAATATGTCCAGACTGGTCTTAATCATAGCAATCGCTGCGATATTCCTTTTTGCAGCTGGTATAGTGGTGGCTGACCGGGTTGAAACTGATACTAGAACCGTCGATGCCGAGGGGGCTGAGGTTATCGATCTTGAGTGTGATTTTGCTGTCGGCTCGATCTACATTCAGTCAGCCGACATTGATAATGCGGCAGAGATAGAGATTACCTACAGCCCGCGGTATGTCGACTATGACATCGGCTATCGCAGGCGGGGAAGGACAGGGGTCCTCACATTGGAGAGTGATTTCCTGCGTCGGAACATACGTGACGACTTTGAGAACGAGTGGCAGGTAGAGCTGTCGACCGAGTATGAGTTCGATATCGATATGGAAATCGGTGCCTGCGAAGTGGAGATCGATCTGGGCGGACTTGCCGTCAGGTCGCTTGACCTCGAGTTGGGGGCCAGCAGCGGCCTGATCGACTTTTCAAAGCCCACAAAAACAAGAGTAGAGGAAATCAGCATCTCCGTGGGAGCTTCATCGATGGAGATAGCCAACCTGGGGAATGCCAGTTTTGATCGCCTGACCTTTGAAGGCGGCGCGGCCTCCTGTGATCTCGACTTTCGGGGAGGTTTTTCCGGCGAAGGAGAAGTGGAGCTTGAGGTCGGTCTTGGATCGTGCGACATAATTGTGCCCAGGGACCTGGCCATCCGCGTCGAGACCGATGATGATGCCTGGTTCTCGTCGGTTGACTTTCACGGTCTCCGCCTGGATGAGGTGGATGACGGGATCTATGAGACCGAGGATTTCGACGACGCCGACGACCGGATTATATTTGTCGTCGAGGTGGGAATGGGATCAGTCGATTTTCGGGGCAAATGAACCGTTATCAGCGTATTTGACAGCTGTCTCGATAGAACCGCCTCCTGTCCGGGGGCGGTTTTTTTGCTGATCGGCGAGACAACCGGGGGTGAGTGGGACAAACTTCTTGCCGATCTACTCAGAGAGGACTATATACTGACGAAGCGGCCGTTACTAAGAGGGATTTGCGAACTTTTGGCCGGCTGGCGGGTTGAACCAAAGGAACGGTTTGTTCAGGGAGACCTAATGACTCGAATTGTTTGTACATTGCTTTTGACGGCTGCCACCGTAGTCGGGCAGTCGTCCGCCGATTTGCCTCAACAACGAATCTACCGGGCGCGTGACAGGGTTCTGCCGGCCCTGGTTCATATTCAGCCGGTCATCAAGGATTATCGTACCGGGGAACTGAAGAAACAGTCGGTTATCGGTTCCGGTGTCATTTTCAGTTCTGAGGGCTATGTCGTCACCAACTATCACGTGGCCGGCAAAGCTGAAAGGATTATTTGCACGCTCAGCGATAAGGAGCAGGTGCCGGCTGTCTTCGTGGGTGGCGATCCGTCCACCGACCTGGCCGTGCTCAGGCTCAAGCTCGAGGATTATCATGGCAGCATCCACGTCGCTGAATTTGGAACATCAGAGGCGATCGAGGTAGGGCAGCAGGTTCTGGCCATGGGTTCGCCGCTCTCCCTGTCCCGGTCCGTATCAGCGGGAGTTATATCGACCAAAGACAGATATTTCTCGGCCGATTATCGTCTCCCCTCAGGCGAAAGAACCGGCAAATATAATCTCTGGATACAGACTGATGCAGCTATCAATCCCGGCAACTCGGGGGGACCATTGGTGGATCTGGACGGTCGGGTTATCGGGATCAACTCCCGGGCTACTTTCATGGCCAATAACCTGGGTTTTGCCATTCCGATTGACGTGGCAAAGACAATCACCGATGCGGTGATTACAGACGGCAAGGTAGTCAGGAGCTGGATAGGCGTTGAATGCCAGGCGCTGCAAGAATTGGAGAGTTGGTTCGGCACCGGCCGCAACGAAGGTGTTCTGATTGCCTCAGTGGTACCGGGATCACCGGCCAACAAGAATTTTCTTCAGGCAGGGGATGTAATCCTGGCTATTGATGGTTCGCCTGTCTCGGCGCGGTTTGTCGAGGAATTGCCGGCTTTTTACGGTCAGATTGCATCGTATGAGCCGGGCACTGAGATAACCCTGCAGGTTCTTCGTGCCGACGAGGAGTACGAGTTCACGATCCGGACCGAAGAGTTGGGCGACCTTCAGGGGGAAGACTTCGAGTGTGCCGAATGGGGGTTCACCGTCAAAGCCATCACACAGCAGATGCAGATTGACAACCTGCTTGATGATACGATCGGCGTGTTTGTCACGGGAGTCAAGCGAGCCATGGGCGCAAGTCCGAGCGGCTTGCGACCCGGCGATGTCATCTCATCGGTTAATCGAACGCGAGTGGCCGGTCTGACCGAATTTGTGCAGCAATATAACGAGTTGGTGGCCTCGGAGACCAGGACCGTCGTACTCAGAATAAACCGATCCGGAGCCATGAGATTCCATGCCATCAAGGTCGATTCCAGGGAGGAGGGCTCCTACAGTGAAGATTAATCTCCCCACGTATGTGTGGTCGGTTCGGTATTTGGCCAGCATGGCGTGTATCCTTGTTGGTACGAATGCGACTCTGGCTCAGAACTTTGATTTCGACAGGCTTCAGGAGAAGATCGAGACGTTTTCGGTCATTGTCGAAATCAAAGTCGAGGTATCGTTTGGTACTCACACCAATGAACAGGAAGAGCGCCTGCTGGGCACCATAGTGACGGATGACGGCCTGTTTGTTTTCGATGGCGCCATTCTCAGTCGGGACAATGTTTATTCGTCTCTCTCGGGAATCGAAGTGAGAACGGAGCCGGTTAGGATTGAGGTGCGGACTTTTGACGACCGTGAGTTTGAGGCGGAGTATCTGGGAACTGACCGCTTCACACAACTCGGTTTCGCACAAGTTCTCGGTGCCGGCGAATCAGAATTCACGCCGGTGAGATTCACCAGCGACCACGAATTCCTGGTCGGTGAGTGGGTTGGTCTGTTTGCCCTGTTGCCGGAGTTCGTACAGCCGTCTCTGGCTGCCGATGTAGGGATGATCTCTGCGCAGATAGAATCTCCGGAGGAAATGCCGCTGACGGTCGGCTTCTCGGTTATGGAAATCCCGTCCGTATTATTTAACGAAGAGCTGGAGCCGGTCGGGCTGCTCGGCCTTCTGATGGATCCCAGCACGGCCCGAACCGATGCTGGCGGCCTGTTGGAGGGATTCGGGGATTTTGATTTCCCCCTACTGGGTGTCATTACCGGCGAGCGGATCGAGCGGCTGGTCGCTGATCCGCCTCAGCGCGGGGAGATTGATCGAGCCTGGCTGGGGATTTCGCTGCAGGCTCTGGACAAGGATATTGCTGAGTTCCTGAAGGTTGATGCGGACGGCGGCATAATCGTGAATGACGTAATCTCAGGTTCACCGGCTGACAAGGCGGGCCTGCAAGTCGGTGATGTAGTTTACGAGATAAACGGCCGCGCTATTGAGGTCGACCGCGAAGAAAAACTGCCGCTGTTTCAGAGACGTATTGCTGAGATGGGTCCGGGCACGACAGTTGATTTTTCGGTGGTCAGGCCGGGGGAAGTCTCTAATGAAACGCTGATGCTTTCGGCGGTTCTGGAGGGAGCCCCAATATCTCCGGCCGATGCCCCGGAGTATGAGAGCAAATCGTTTGAGTTCAAGGTCCGCGACATGGTTTTCGCCGACTACCTCAGGTTGAATCAGGATCAGTCCAATTTCCAGGGGGTGGTCCTATCGGAGATGAAGCGGGGCGGGTCAGCCATGTTGGGCGGTCTGATGATCGGTGATATCGTACAGCGAATCGGCAACCAGCCGGTAAGCACCGTAGACGAGGTCAGGGAGATATTCGGTCAGATCGAAACCGACAGGCCGGCCGAGGTAATCTTCTTCATCTGGCGGGACAACAAGACGATGTTTGTCAATGTCAAGGCGGACTGGGACTGAGATTACTGGCCCCTGCCTCAGAAAAAGTCAGTGACATAGTCTCCGGTTGACACACCGCTTTCCGTTGAACATATTGCAGTTAACTGCTGAGGTTGCAAGGCTGTTCGCACCTCTACTCGCACATACGAGCACTGGTTGTCCGCTCAACTATTGAACATCATGGTTGTATGACGATCTAAGTGCTCGCGTAGCTTTTACTTACCGAACTGCCACAGTGTTTCGTGGCAGCTTAAATTAACGTCAATGACCGCTTCGCCCGGCGGCATGGACTTTGCCCAAAACCAGGTCCGCGGAGAGTATGGTCCGCAGATGATGAGGAAAGACCAACCGTTGACTTGGAAAGGGTTACGGGTGATGAGAATGATGAAAAAGCTAATTGTTGCTGTGATTGCATTGACCATGACTACTACGGCATCCAGCTATGCTCAGGGAGTACCCATCAGCGCGGCGGTATCTGTTGATACTGTTGAGGCTACGCCTGGGGGACATGCAGCCGTGAAAGTCCGCTTGGACAACAATACATATGAGTTGGGAGCCATTGAGGTTCCGTTGAAATTCGGCGCCGATTTGACTTTAGATTCAGTATCGTTTGTGGGCTCACTCTTGAAAGACGGGTTCTCGTCGTATCTGGGCTACGTTGATGATGCCCAGACTGTCAGGGTCATATATCTCCCGGAAGTAGTCAGCCCGGTACCCACTCTGAACGACTATTCCGGGACCATAGTCGAGTTGTTCTTCAGCGTGTCAGCCACAGCAGCCCCGGGTATTCATCCAGTTGACTCGATCAACGAGATGGGCCTAGTCCCCATGCAGCTATTGTTCTCAGACGGATCGGGAAGCATCAATTATCTTCCGCAGTTCGTACCGGGTGCCGTGATCGTTCAATCGCCGACCGCGGTCGAAGACGAAGGCGACCTCCTGCCTTCTGAATTCATGCTGGCCCAGAATTACCCCAACCCGTTCAACCCGACCACGGCCATTCAGTTTGCCCTTCCGACCGGAAGCCACGTGACGCTGGATGTGTTCAACGTCCTGGGGCGGAAGGTGGTTCGTCTGGCCGATGGCTACTACTCGGCCGGGGTTCACCGGGTCGATTTCGATGCCTCCGACCAGCCCACCGGCATCTATTTCTATCGCCTGACCTATGAGGGCGGAGTCGAGACAAAGAAAATGGTGTTCCTGAAATAAACCGATCATTGCAGGCTGCCGATTAATACAGGGATAACCTGAAAACAGGTTATCCCTGTTTTTCGTTGGTGTGCAGATATTATGACTCAGGCAGTAGCGCAAAAAACGGAAGTGAAGATCGGTGAATACGTACTGACCGGCAAGATCGGTCAGGGTGGTATCGCCGAGATCTACAAAGGGCGGCAGGAATCGCTGGATCGGGACGTGGCTATCAAGGTGCTTTCGGCCAAGCTCTGTTCCAACACGGAATTAGTGCGACGTTTCGAGCGGGAATCCATCGTCATCGCCCGGCTGAACCATCCCAACATCGTCCATATCATCGACAAGGGAAAGGCCGGCAACCGGTATTACTTTGTCATGGAGTTCGTCGACGGAACCTCCCTTCGCGAAGTCATCGACTCCGACAAAGTTCCTCTCAAGACCAAGCTGGAGATGATCGGTCAGGTCTGTAAGGCCCTGGATTACGCTCACAAGAACGGTATCATACATCGGGATATCAAGCCTACCAACATTCTGATCGACCGTCAGGGGAACGCCCGGGTGGCTGACTTCGGCATTGCTCAGATCATAGGTGCGCCGGACGCCGAAATGACGTCGTCAGACGTGGTTATGGGGACCCTGGCCTACATGTCACCGGAACAGAAGGAATCCTCGACCAATGTCGACCAGACCACCGATATATATGCCACGGGCGTGATCCTTTACGAGATACTGGTAGGGAAAAAGCCCCTCGGGCGGTTCAGGATGCCGTCTGAGATAAACCCGCGGCTGAGTCCCGCTTTCGACAAGATTGTCCAGAGATGCCTCGCCCAGGAAGCCAAAGACCGGTATCAGACGGCCGTCGAACTCAAGAACGATATCCTCGATGCGGTGGGCGGCGGGAGCACCGATCAGTCCACCGATAACTATGCCGTCAACGGTTCCGAGTCCTTCATCGGGAAATGCCGCTACCTGGATACCATCAGGGAAACAAAGTTCAGTTCCACCATCCTGGTTGAGAACCGGGCCAACAAGCGGCTGTACGTGATCAAGAAGCACAACAAAGGGGAAGCCGGCAAGAAGGAGGCGAAGCTGCTGTCGTCGCTGCAGCACAAGAATATCATCAGTAGCCTCGGTGCCGGCGGTGACAACAGGCGCACCGTGATCATATCGGGATATGCCCGGGGCGGATCACTGGCCGAACGCATGGTTCGGAAATATGACTGGCGCAAGGCGATCAACATCATTCTGGAGGTGGCCGCCGGTCTTGATTTTGCACACAAGAACAACATTGTTCATGGCAACGTGAGGCCGTCCAATATTCTGTTTACTGACAAGGAAGAGATCAAAATCTGTGACTTCGGGCTGCCGCCGCACTATGATGCCGAGGGCCGGACCAACTGGTACAGCCCCCCGGAACACAAAGTCTCGAAGCAGGGTGACATTTATGCTCTTGGGGTGATCTTCCACCAGCTCGTGTCCGGACGCAATCCCACCTATGACGCCGGCAGCAATCTCAGGATGGACGATATCTCCGGCACCATGCCTGATGATATCATTTCTATTCTCAAGAAGCTCCTTGGTGTGCGCGTTGCCCATCGCTACAAATCATGCGAAGAAATGCTGCTCGACTGGGAGGATTTTGAGCAGCGCCAGCAACAGGCCGAGTCCATGCGCAAGATGCGCCGGGCGGCTCCGGCTCCGCAGAAGAAGCAGGTTCCGGCCTGGGCCCTGGTGGTTGCCGTGCTGGGTCTTCTGGCCGCCACCGTTGTAACCCTCTTGGTGGCGGGCGCTTTCCGCTGATCTCATGTCCCCGGGGCAATATATCTCAGCCGATCTTTCTTGACCGTAACCGGCCGGTGGATAATCCGCACCGGCCACCACAAACGATCCTTGACACATTCCAGATAGTGGCTTATCTTTTAAGTGCCCGTGTATGAGCACGATGTGGTCTGTCGAATCAGACGCTGAGCCTGGCATCGATCCTCGCGCAGGTGTGCAGGCTGGCCTTCAGATCATAATTGGCGGGTGCGGCCATTTCAACTGTCGGCCGCAGGCGAAGGGAGGAGTTCGCCATGCATCGTCGTCAAATACATCTCTCCATCCCAGCGTCCAGTGCTGATTGCTGCTGGGTCTGACTCAGTTAGCTATCGCCAAAGTTGACCTTATGCGAACGTGCATCAAGCAACATTATTTGATGGAGCGCTCCGGTGAGGTTTTGCTAATGGGCCTGTGAGGTCACATCTGCCGGTGCGGGACGATGAAAGGAGGTGAGTTCACAGAAGCAGGAGTAACTTTTGGTTTGAAGTAGAGACGGCGATCCCGGTCGGTTCAGGCCGACTTGGTCATCGCTGAGCGGGTTGTCTGCACAGCAGATTCCTGCGGAGAGTTTTTCGGGATTTAGGGCAAGGAGAAAAGGATGAGGACAAGTTTACCTGTAAAAATTCCGGTGATAATACTCTGCATCGCGTTTCTGGCGATGTCGGTATCGGCGGCCAACAAGTGGGATACGCGCCAGGCCGACAGAATCGCGGAACAACGGTCAGAGAATATCACCATATATAGCCTGCCGGCTTCCGACCGCGAGCGGATGTCCAGGGTATCTGATAAGGATCTTGGCGAGCCGGCAATCGTGTCATCCCGCGGATCACAGGCCGCTTCCCTGGGTGTTGCCGACGTGTCTTCACCGGGGCTGAACATCAGAACGACGCAGGCGGACTGGCAGTATTCGGTGAAGGGTCGTTATATTGACTACTCCCCAACCGTACCGTCAATCCAGTTTGCATATGTTGACCTGCAAACGGCGACGGCTGCGGATCGTGGATTCGGCTATAATGTTTATGATCCGGTGGCGGGTCAGTGGCCGCGCGGTCTGGGAGTTGGTTGTCGTATTCAGCCCACGGACACCGAGGGTCGCTGGTTGACCTCGGTAGTACTCCCTGATGGGCGTATAGTACTGGCTGGTGAGGATGCGGCATCGGATCCGATAGACCATCATCTTTATTCGAACATCTCGCTTCATGGATGTTTCTGGGGTGGTGGCAGTATCGTACCACATGACCAATATAAAGTAGGCTTTTCCGACACTACCAATCCGATGCGCCACATTGTCGTCGATATGCAGGTGGTTGGATCGGATACGGTTATCCATGTAGTCGGACACGAGAACGGTTTTTATGCCGATGAAATCCACGGTGGGCCTGACGCACTGGTGGCTATTCAGTACTTCCGTAAGACCGGCGGAAGCATGACCGCGGCCAGCTGGACCGGCCCCACGACCATTGACAGTGGCAGCTATCGGGGCGTGATCGATGCTTCGCGTGTATCACAGAAAGTATGTGTTACGTACGTTCATCCGACTCAGTGGGCCATCGATTACGAGAACGCCAGCGATCATGATATCTACTACCGCGAGTCCGTTGATGCCGGCCTGTCCTGGGGTCCGGTCACCAATCTCACGAACTACGACCGCACCGTTCCGTCGTATTCGCCCTGGATAGAGGTCCAGCCATTCTACGACAGTCAGGGTGATCTCCATATTCTCTGGAACGCTAACCCATATCCGGCTGATGTATACGATTCGGCGAGCTTCTTCTGGAATGACTTTACGTGCTCGCTGTTCCACTGGTCTTCAAAGACGCAGGCTTTTAGCCGTGTGGCGAATCGGGACTACGGCCTGGCCTGGAATACGCAGGTATGCGGCTTTGGCGGAGCCAACACCATGTATCTGGCTTTCTTCAACATAGCTGAATGCAACGGTCGGTTATACGTCACTTACAGCGGCTGGAATGACGTGTTTGGCACCGGCATCATTGACGATTGTGCCTCTTCATTCGGCGATGCTCCTTCGCGAGTCTACCAGGCCAATGGCGAGATATACATGCACATTTCGTCGTCGCTCGACGGCTTGCTCTGGGATGCGCCGCGGAATCTCACCAACACCTACACGCCGGAGTGTGACTCGGCGGCCGGTGGCGGCGAATGCATGAACGACACCAAGCCGCGGATGGCTCGCGTGGGGTTGGACAGCGCCGGTTACGGTGTGGAACTCGTATTCCCGACTCCCGAACTGGTGGTTGTTGATGAGACTTACAGCGGGTCACATTATATCAATTTATTTTATGTGGAGGACCATTTCCCCGGCAACGCATCGATAGGACGCGGCACCGTGTTCACTGAGAATCCCCAGCCCTGGATGCGCATAGGTTGCATTGATCCGGTGACTGCGCCGCAGATTGCATATTCCCCCACGGGCATAGGCTATCCTCAGTACATCAACCACGGTGATTCACTGGTGGTGACGATTACCGTGGCGAACGACGGCAACACGACCCTGCACTGCGGTATCGACACGGCCAAGACGAGTCCCGCCGGTGACTGGCTGGTGATCACTGAGGACACTCTGGTGGTGCCGGCGGGCGTGGATAACACCCGTTCGTTTGACGTGATACTGAACCCAGGTGGCAACATCAACACTGAGGGCACGGTGGTGGCGCTCAACGGGGAGGTATATATCCTTTCTGATGCCGACGCACCTCGTGATTCGGTATCTTACCTGATTACGGACTTCTTGATCGCCGACACGGTAGCGAACCTGCTCTATGACACCATTGCTACCCTTCAGACGATGCTGGTTTTGGACAACCACGGTACCTCCGGCAACGGCGGAGCCGGTGGTGTGAACCTTGACTA
>CP070824.1:3178079-3179527 GCA_020344395.1 Candidatus Zixiibacteriota bacterium
AGAGGATTATTACCGGGGGTGAGAAGTTATGGAAGATTATATCGAGCAACTGGGCGCGCTGGCACTGGCCAGTCGCCAGCGGAGGTTGATTGACCGGCTTACGGTCGATGGTGTCCGGGTTTATCGCAATCTGGGTTTTGATTTCGAGGTACGATGGTTCACGATTTTCCATTTGCTGGGCACACGTTCCTCAATGACGGTGACCGAGATTGCCCATGTCTTGAGATTGGCCCATCCATCGGTTATCGAGACGACCGATGAGATGGTTCGCCGGGGGGTGCTCGTGTCGCAACGGGACGATGCGGACAGGCGGCGGCGCAACCTGACCCTCAGCCGCAAGGGTCAAGCGCTGGCCCGCAAGCTGGAACCCGTTTGGGAGGCATTCCGACAGGCGGCCGAAGAGATATTCAGCGAAGCCGGTTGCGATTTTCTGGAGGCCATCAAGAAGATGGAAACGGCCCTGGACAGCAAAGGGCTTTATGAGAGAATCGCCGATCGGCTATCAGATACTAAAGAGAGTGAGAACAAATAGTCTGAAGGTGGAGGTTCAATATGAAAGAGAAATGTCGAGTTGGGAATCTGGTTCGCACGTTGGCTCTAATGTTGACTTTTTCGATGCTGGTCCTATCAACTGCGGTCTGTCCGGCTCAGGGAAGCAGCACCAGTGAGAATTCGCGGTCAGCCGGTGTCCTGGACGGGTCAGCCCGGTCGGAGATTATCGATTCCGTCCTGACGGCCCTGACTACCTACTATGTTTTTCCTGGCAAAGCCCGGCAACTGGCCGGGGCAATCAGGCAGAATGTCGAAGCCGGGCAATACGACCGCATGACTGATCTGGGACAATTCGTATCCGAGCTATCATCTAATCTTCGGGAGATGTCTAAAGATCGGCACCTAAAGATCACGGTCATCCCTCCGGGAGGCCTTGATCAGTTTGCGTCGGACACTGTCACCGCCGAACAGATAGCCGAGATGGCCAGAAGGAATTTCGGGTTTAAAGATGCAAAGATACTTCCCGGCAACGTAGGTTACCTGGATGTCCGTGTGTTTGAAGATCCGTCGTATGCCGGCGCCACGGCCACGGCGGCCATGGATTTTCTGGCCAACACCGACGCTATGATTATTGATGTACGCGGTAACGGTGGCGGGCATGGTGGAATGGTTACGTTGTTGAGCAGCTACTTTTTCGCCGAGCCGGAGCCCCTCAACAGTTTTTACAGCTTCGCCACCGATTCCATCACTCAGCGGCGGACGCTGGGTTTTCTCAGCGGCAAGAGAAGACCGACGGTGGATCTATATGTACTAGCCGACAGGTACTCGGCTTCGGCGGCCGAGGATTTCCTGTACGGCCTGCAGAGTCTTGAGCGGGCGACAATCGTGGGGGAGACCACAGTCGGCGCCGCCAACACGGTTGACTTCTATCCCTTCGAAAACCTCGGAGTGCTGGC
>CP070824.1:3179627-3198977 GCA_020344395.1 Candidatus Zixiibacteriota bacterium
ACGGCCACCACCGGGTTTATGTAAGCATATGTGGCGACCTTGGCGGTGGTAGTCACTTTCAGCAGGTAGTTATAGCCCACAAATGCGGAAGAACCAAGGACCACAAGGTACACCAGGGCGAGAACCGACCGCCGGGAGATCTGAGCCCAGACGATCTGTTCTGCCTCCCCTGACAACAAGCCTGCTATCAACAGGGCCAGACCACCGGCTAAAAGCTTGAGGGAAGTCTCCAACGATTTGGACTCAGGCAAATCAACATAGCGTGACAGTACCGATCCGAAAGACCAGGCCAGGCAGCCGACTAAAACGGCGATTGAGCCCGCCAGGTACTCAGCTTGATGAGTAATATCAGTCTCCGGTTGTACCAGAAAACCGATGCCAATAAATCCGGCAATGACAGCCGTGAGCGCCAGTCCGCTGGGTCGCCTGCCGGATGGCCGCAGCCAGTCGAGCAGAACCATCATGAGCGGTACTGAGGCAACCAGCAAGGCCGTCAGGCCGGACGGCACATAACGTTCAGCCCAATGGACAGCTCCGCCGCCAGCCCCGAGCATGAGCACGCCGGTGATGGTTGTCCAGCGAAGCTGAGAGGCGGTGACAGTCGGTGAACTGCGGAAGTTGGCCCAGAGGAAAAAAAGTGTACCGCCCAGGATGAACCGGGCGGAGGCCATCAGAAGGGGCGGAACGGTCTCCACGGCATATCTGATTGCCAGATAAGTCGATCCCCAGATGATGTAGATAGCTGCAAAAGCTGCGAAATAACGTACTCTGGAGGCCCGGGAATCCATAGTGAACTTCGAACTAAGATGTAGAAGCCTCTGTCGGCGACACCGGAAGGCTGGTGGTTTCTTTAAAAGTCTCCAGGACAATGGTCGTTCTGGTAGACTGGACTGTCTCAATGCTGCCGATCCGGTCACGCAGCAGTTTGCCCAGGGCGTCTGTGTTGCGGGCTCGCACCTTTACGAGGTAGCAGTCTTCGCCGGCCACGTTGAAGACCTCCTGAACTTCCGGTATTTCGGCAAGCTTTGGTGCGGCTACAGAAGCTCCGGCTGTCTCACTGGTTCGCACGAACACAAAGGCCAGCAGACCCAGACCAAGCGCATCGGCATTCAGCCTTGCCTCAAACCGTTCGATGATTCCCTTCCTGACAAGCTTGCGGAGTCTTTCGGAGATAGCCGACGGCGCAAAACCGATTTTCCGTGCTATGTCAACATTAGGAATCCGGGCGTCTGTTTGTATAATTTTCAGTATTTGCTCATCAATGGCGTCAATAGTTCTCATAATTAACCTCCTACGCAAATTATAGACATAATGTTTCACAAAATCAAGTATTTTATGCGTTTTTTGGAAAAATGGCCGGACCCCCGACATCCCCCTGATGACCCATCGTGGAATAATTACTTGATGTTGGTCAATATACTCGCCAGTTCCCGCATATCACGAACCTCAAGATCAGGCTGTGCTTCATCAGGCGGGGTAGCGCCGGAGCCGGAAGAGTCGTCTCCCCGGGTTACCCACACTGTTTTGAGACCGAACTGTTTTGCGGGAATGATATCATGATAAATCGAATGAGCGACGTGCAGGATTTCATCTTTGGGTCGGCCGATCACTTCCAGAGCTGACAGAAACATCTTCTCTGAGGGCTTATAGGCTTTGGTCTGTTGCGCCGTGATGACGCGGTCAAAGGCCACCTCTAGCTTGAGGTTGGAGGCCGCAAAAAGGTCATCATCGGTGTTTGAGATTATTACAAGTTCGAACTGCTCTTTTAGCTGTTTCAACGCCGCCGCTGAATCTTCGAAGGCCGGCCATTCGATGACAGAAGAAGCAAATGCATCCAATTCCGCATTGCCGGGATCAAAGCCGAGTTCACGGCCGAACCGCCGCAGTACATTAGCGAGTATACTGCGGTAGGAAACATAATCACCACTCTCTTCTGCTGCTTCGAGGTCAACATACTGTTCGAGCAATCTCTCCTCAGTTATAGAAGCGCCATGGCGTTCCAGTATCGGTCCCAGGGCGGCAGCAATACCGGTCTCCCAGTCGATGAGGGTACCGTAGCAGTCGAAGGTGAGGGTAGTTGTAGCTGAAATGTCAATCATTCCCCATGGCTCCTCTCAGAGTTGTCTATTCGGTTGTGCTCAGGACAAGATCGATCTCTGTACCTACATCCAACTCAGCGCCATGGGGCTCGGACTGTTCCATGACTGTCTCAGGGAGATAATTCTCGTCGGTACGATATGAAATCAGACCAACCCGCAGGGCTTTGTCTTCGATGTTCTTGCGGGCCTCGTCAATAGTCAGGCCGACTACATTGGGCATGTATGTGAATCCTGAGGCGCGGCCGCGCATGACCATCAGATTCACGTGTGATCCCAGTGGGATCTCGGTATTGGCGGCCGGGTAGGAGAAGACGACGACTCGCTCCGGGAGGGTGTCGGACAGAGCCCAGGCGATTTCACCGAGCTTCAGACCCACGGCCTCGAGTTCGAGCATGGCCTGCCGGACCGATTTGCCCGCCAGCTCCGGAATAGGGACCGCTTTCATTCCCTGGGAGATAGTAAATTTAATGGTTCTACCCGGTTTAACCTTGTTGTTCGGGCCGGGGATCTGGCCCAGGATAGTCCCCGCGGGCCGATCCGCAGAGTACTCCTCCGAAGCGATTTCATAATTGAGGTCGAGTTCCTCGAGTGAGATCTTAGCCTCGGCCAGACGCTGGCCGGCAAAATCCGGCAAAGGAAACTCTGAGCCCTGGCGCGTGACCAGGGGCATCACCAGCTTATCCATGACCAGCACAAACAGAGCGAACACGACCAGCGGAACTGCAACCCACAGGACAATTTTCCGCTGTCGACTGCCGTGAGGCAGCCGCTCTGCCAAGAATCCACTTCGTCCACGGGAGGGCTGGCTGAGTCTTGTGGCGCGGGGCTGGTTCATATCTGTTCTACATCCGGCGAGCTAAACTGCTTCCCTGGGACAGGTATAATCTGCGACATAACTCCAAAAAGCAACAATAACAGACAGGACGTGTTGGTGGATCTACTCCAGCTTACGCTTCAGTCGGGCACAGAAAGATCCGTCCAGATGCTCGAATACCGGATATGTTTTCACGAACCCGCGTTCTGTGACAAGAGGCCTCTCGAAGAACTGTTCAGCCGAGTCAATCTGAAACGAGTTGTTACGCAGAAGGAACTCTTCCACGATCTGGTCGTTTTCGGACCTGATGACCGTGCAGGTAGAATAAACCAGCAGGCCGCCCGGCTTGACCAGTTTGGCCGCACGATCGATCATCATAGCCTGTATCTTCACCAGATTGTTGATATCCTCGGGCGTCTTGGACCATCGCAGGTCGGCCAGCTTGCCCGCGGTTCCCCATCCTGAGCAGGGTGGGTCGAGGAGCACCCGATCATAGGGTCCGCCTTCGAAGTCAACCACATCTCCAACCACGGGTGATATGATTTTAATGCCAAGACGGCGGGCATTCTCAACTACGAGTTTCAGACGCTTTCGCGATTTATCAACGGACGTGACTCTTCCTTTATTGCGCATCCGGATAGCTGCATAAGTTGACTTGCCCCCCGGCGCAGCCGTCAGGTCAAGCACTTCCGCACCTGGCTTCGGATTGAGGAGTCTTACGGGCAGACCGGCTGATTCATCCTGAATAAACACTTTCCCGGCTTTGAGCAATTCGGCCTCCAGTGGCAACCCGCCCACCTGGATATGAATAAACTCCGGCAGGTAACGGCCAAAGGAGAATTCGATATTGTTGTTCTGGAGGACATTGGCTACTTCGTCAGGTTTGGCTTTGAAAAAGTTTGCTCGATACGTCACTCGAGGAGGCTTATTGTACTCCGTCATGAGTTTCACAGTATCATCAAAACCGAACTCCTCGACGCAATACTGAGCGAAGTAGTCCGGGTAGCTGTAGAAGCTGGCCAGGTAGCCGGTTGGATTCTCCCTGGCGTCAGGAAACACGACTTTTTGAGGTTCGCGCAGTCGGGCCCTCAACACGGCGTTGACCAGCCGACACTGGGTTTCGTCAAGGAAATGACGGGCCAGGTTTACACTCTCGGACACGGCTGCTGCCGGGGGCACGCGATCAGTGAACAGAAGCTGATAAAACCCGAGGCGCAAGATGTTCGACAGTTTGGCCGACAGCCTTGCTGAGGGGCGGGCAAGATAGAATTTTATTTCATGGTCCAGCCGCCGCCGCATTTTTGTAGTGCCGTTAACAAGCTGCTGTATGAAGCGATGATCGAGTGGCCGGAACGCCCTTTGATTTGTAGCCGCCTTGATGGCCGCCTCGGTCTGGTCACCCTGTTCGATTCTGATTATGGCTTGAAGGGCGGCGGCCCTGACCGGATCGAATTTCTGCCTGGCGGACTGAGTTTTCCCTCTTGCCATGCCGGTCATATCTCCATGGGATCGACTCTTCGGCCGTCGAGTTCAATCCTGAACATCTCCCGCCTGTGAAACGGCAGGGAGTCGAATTCATCCTGGGGCCGGCCGGTCAGACAGTGCATAACCTCGCTGGGACGCGCGTAGCCTTTCTCGCCGATACCGAGGAGCATCTGAACAGAATCCTCTTCGAGACTCACATTGTAGATTGCCGGACGAATATCGACCTGCTTCATACCCTTCTTGGTCTTGCGATCGATTAGCTTCGTCTCGGCTGACCATAGTTCATCTATGGCCGGCTGAAGATCCGCGGCCTCGGGGTATTCATCTAGGGCCAGGGTGTACGCCACGCGATTAAGGGCGGCCGACAGTGAAACGCTCTTGCCGTGGACCGACCGGGCTTCTAGTATGAGAATGCCGCTGGGCACGGACGACTTAAACTGATCTACCATCTGAGCGGTCAGGTTTGACTCAAAGTTGATATCAACAAATTCAGCTTCAGAGGTAAAGCCAAGCGGCAACGGGGGTCCGAATGAGAGCTTCATGGTCGGATTGAAACCATGACTGTACGCCACAGGCAGGTTTGCCCGGCGAAGAGCACGTTCCATCGCTCGCAGATTGTCCAGGTGAGACATGTATCGACACCGGGCGGTCCTTCCCCAGCGGAAGCGGAATCGATTTTTGGCAGGAGATGCCTGGTTGCGACTGACGATTTTCTTTTTGCCGCGTCCAAACTGGACTCTGTTCGATTCCGGCTGGGTCTCCTTTTCGATTTCTGAAGGATGCAAAATGGTGCTTTTCAGGCTGACGGATGTTCGCTCGCGCTCTGCCCTGAGGCGGTCGACCGATGGTCCCTTGCGTATATGCGACCACGGCAGCCTTGCTGAGAAGGGTATTGGCTCCAGCCATTTCTGTGGATCCGTGTCCGTACTTGCGAACGCCTCATCCCAGCGTTCGTGATCGAAATCCTCACTCCAGCCGTCAAAGCGGCATCCCTGTCGAAACGCCGCCTCAATCACGTCGGCCAGTGAACGGTCGCCGCGTCCGAGCATGCTGATCAGGGTAGCCAGCCGGGTGTCTGTATGTTTGAAATGAACATGGCTGAGGCGGGTTCGCCTTCGAATATAGGAAATCTTCTGGAATATCTGATCCTCGGGAAGGATCTCGTCCCATTGAAGCGGAGTGTGTGGTTTGGGAGAAAACGGCGAGAGAGTCACGTTTATGTTTACTTTTTGTTCGAATTCACGACTGACCCTGTGCAGGTTGCGGACGATGTTCACAATACCGTCAAGGTCTTCCTCGGTCTCGGTGGGCAGGCCAATCATGAAATAGAGCTTGATTGTCGTCCATCCCTTCTTCATGGCCAGGCGGGCCGAATCGTATATGGCCTCATCCGTAAAATCCTTGCGAAGAAAGGATCTAAGTCGCTCTGTACCCGCTTCCGGGGCAATAGTGAAACCTCCACGGCGCACACGTGAAAGCGCCTCTAGCAAGGACGGGGAGACGGTACCGGGACGCAGAGACGGCAGGGAGAGGGAGATACGGCGGGGCTCGAGCAGTCTGGCCAGTTCGGTGGCCAGCGGCTCGACTTCAGGATAATCCGACGACGAGAGGGAAAGCAGGGTTACTTCGGCGAAGCCGGTGTTGGCCACCTGCTCTTTCACTTGCGCAACGATGTCCTCCCGGGGTCGCAAGCGGACAGGTCGGTAAACAGCCCCTGCCATGCAAAAGCGGCAACCCTGGGGACAGCCTCGCATGATCTCCACGGCAAGGTGGTCATGGACGGTTTCAATGAGAGGAAGAAGAGGTTTACTGGGGTAGTACTCCGGTTTAAGCTCTTTTTCAACTCGTGCGTCGATTTGCTCGGGGGCAAAATCAACCAGGGGCTTCAGGTTGTCATCGTAAAAAGTCGGAACATACACCGATTTGACCCGGCGTACCAGGGCTTCGAGTTTCTCACGGCGACCGGCATCAGACAACTCATACAACACTGCCAGCATCTCCGGCAAACCTTGCTCAGCGTCGCCGATGAAGAATAGATCAAAGAATGGTGCCATGGGCTCAGGATTGTATGCCGCAGGCCCTCCTGCCATCACGATCGGATGATCCTCCGTACGATCGGCCGATCGCAGCGGAATTCCGGCAAGATCGAGCATGGCCAGGACATTGGTGCAGACAGTCTCGTCCACCAGCGTGAATCCGAAAGCATCAAACTCAGCAGCCGGGCGACCTGATTCGAGAGAGAACAGGGGAATTTGTTCGGACCTGAGCAGCTCCTCGGCATCATGATCGACTGCGAAGACGCGCTCACAAAGAAACCGGTCATCTGAATTGACGACATGATACAGAGTTTGCAGCCCGACGTACGACATGCCGATTTCATACTTGTCAGGATAGGAGTGGAGGTATTTCACCCTGTTGTCAGGCGACTTGAGGATTTGCCCTGGTTCCCCGCCGGTATACCTTCCCGGTTTTATTACCCGCGGGAAGAATCTCTCTTCGAGCAGATCTTTCATGACAAACAAGTGCTTCGGTTACAAACAGACCTTTGCCGCAGCATAGATAATTGATTCTCTATCACCCCGCAACTGGAAATCAAATTGTCAGTCAGGCAGTGTTCAAACCAAGATAAGGGATAGCATCAGCGATGAGTTCGCCAGGTCCATATCTTTCATAGCTGTAGAAGCCGGCCGCTGCAATCATCGCGGCGTTGTCCGTGCAGAGTTCAGGTGCCGGATAGAAGAGTCTTCGACCATCACGGCTCAATTGTTGTTGCAGACACTCACGAAGACGCCGATTAGCTGCTACGCCGCCAGAGACGGTGACGTGGCGAACCTCGGCGGCAGCTGCGGCAGCGACGGTCTTTTCTACCAGGACATCCACCACCGCCTCCTGAAACGAGGCCGCTATGTCGGAAAGATGTCTATCCCGCACGGTCTGACCCTGTTTCTTCAGATACAGTGCAGCCGCGGTTTTGAGTCCGGAGAAGGAGAAGGTGTACGCCTCTTTCCTCATGGCCCGGGGAAATCTGTGGAATTTTGGATCACCGCCCGCCGCCAGACGATCGATCTCAGCTCCTCCCGGGTAGCCAAGCCCCAGGAGCTTGGCGATTTTGTCGAACGCCTCACCGGCCGCGTCGTCCCTCGTACGACCAAGTATATGGTAGTCGCCAAATTGTTTTACCTCCACCAGCATGGTATGGCCGCCGGATACGATCAGGGTAAGATGGTGCTTATCAAGGGTTCTGTGCTGCAGGATATTGGCCGCAAGGTGGCCTTCCAGATGATTGACAGGAACGAACGATTTGCCGGTTACGTAGGCCAGCCCCTTGGCGAAAGACAACCCGACCAGCAGCGGGCCGACCAACCCGGGTCCAATCGTCGCAGCGATGACGTCGATTTCATCCAGCGTAACTTCGGCCTCATCGAGGGCCTGACGGTAGACAGGGATGATCAACTTGATATGCTCGCGGCTGGCAACTTCCGGCACCACGCCGCCGAATTTGCTGTGTGCTGTCTGTGACAGGATTACATTGGAGAGGATCTCGCGTCCGTCGCGCACGACCGCCACCGACGTTTCGTCGCAGGACGTCTCAATTCCCAGAATCAGCATCCGGGGCAGTCAGAATTCTGGCCGAGTCGGCCGAGGTTTTCTTGACTCTGAAGTTCGACGGGCAGTCAATTTTGAGCGGAACGTAACCACTCGCGGTCCGTTCGCGATAATCCGCCGATACCGTCAGGGCGGTGCGGTTGAGAAGGTCAATATCTTCGGGTGGGCCGGTCAGTTCGATGGTGACTGCAGCCGGCTCTGTGGTCAGCGGTTCGTCAACGGGCGCGTTAAAAATGACCACAGGTATATCCTCGTAGACGCGGGTTTTGACCGGCACTACTTCGATCTCCACGCTGACGGTATCCGGTTTTACCGTGAAACCATGACCGGCGGGGACGGCTACCGGAACGCGGACCGAAATCGACGTGCGCAGGGAGCCAAGCCGCTTCTTATCAGTGAACAGGGTCGTGAATCGGGTCAGGGCCGATCTGGGTCCGGCAAGTTCAACGGTGGAGGGAGGCTTGACATCAAGGCGGCTTATCGCAAAACCATCGTCAGCTTCCACTTCAACGTCCGGCGTGACCGGTAGTTCAACCGTACCCAGGCGGTCGACCTCGAGGTCGATCTGATGAGGGAAGATTATCTCATGCAGCGAGATATCGCCGGTGGAAGCGGCCAGAGCGGTGTTGGCCGGTGTCAGAATAATGCTGTGGCTGCCCGGCTGGAACTGGGCGGCGTTGATGCGGAGCCCACGTTCCCGCCACTTCTTCCTCAGAAGCTGCTTGCCGGTGGCTGAGACCTCGACCTGGACCGAGTCCACCGCCGGTCGGGAGAGAGTGAGCGAATCCTGGAGGTCGATTTCAGTCACGGCCAGGGTCACCTGGTGGTTGTAGGTCTTTTCGGTGGCCACGTGCAGCCACACCAGGAAGCCCATCAGAAGGGCGATTACCTTGAGCCAGAAGTTCTGAAACACGTTTACCATGATCTTGTCTCGAGCAGGTGAATCTGCTGTTTGTCGTCAGTTGTATTCTACCGGATTGATGGCATTCGATCAACAGAAATCGTGAAGTACGGTTCGTTCAACCCACAACGCTCCCTCTGTTGCGCACCCCATCTCCTGCTTGGTCTGGCCGGTGCTTGACAGAAGGTTGAGTCGGGCATATATAATCATTTGGCTGCGTTTAGGAGGTGAGCGGACAATGCGAAGGCACGTAGCGGTTGCGGTCCTGTTTTCTGTTGTTGTTTTGACCGGCCTTGATGCGAGCGGTCAGGATCCTGACAGCGTTCAGTCCCCCGAGCCCGTGGTTCGCACGAACGATGACAGTGTGATCGTGGTACAGGAATTGGGCCTCGTGCTCAGGCTGCTGCCGCCGGGAGCATTCACAATGGGGGGTGATCTTGACAACGAGCAGCCCTGTCACCGGGTTGAGATCACTAAGCCATTCTACATCGGGGTGTACGAAATAACCCAGGAACAGTACGAAAAGGTCATGGGCAGCAATCCTTCGGGTTTCACAGGGCCCAATCATCCGGTCGAGCGGGTCTCATGGAACGACGCGACAGCTTTTTGTCGGAAGTTGTCTCAGATGACAGGAGACCATTATCGCTTGCCCACGGAGGCTGAATGGGAGTATGCTGCGCGGGGATGTCTGGAGAGCAAGAAGTATTCCTGGGGGGATCAGGAAATCCCGATAGTCAACGGGCTCAAGCAAGCCAATGTTGCCGATGAATCAGCCCGAGACGGTCGCCCGGACAGTAAGATATTCGCCGGCTATGATGATGGCTATGTCGGGACGGCTCCGGTGGGTAGCTTTGCTCCTAACGGATTCGGCCTGTATGATATGGCGGGGAATGTCTGGGAGAGATGCAGTGACTGGTATGACGAGAATTACTATCGGTATTCTCCCGAGCAGGACCCTCAGGGGCCGTCTTCCGGTGAAAAGAGGGTATTGCGTGGCGGCGGATACTGGTTCAAGTCAGACTGCCTTCGAGTGGCCTACCGTTGCGGGAGTCCTTTGGACAGAGGAGGCAACAACGACGGTTTTCGTGTAGTACGGGAAGTGTCAACAAGCCGCCAGGATCGGTGATCATTCCCTCAGGGTACGAACACCGGTATACGGACATCATCAGCCGGGATGATAGGTGAACGTTCCATTCCGGCTTCAGTCAATCCTGTCCGGGTTGTTCCAGAGGAAGCGGGTCAGGCCGAGGTCGGTGCCGACCCAGATATAATCGCCATCGAGCAGCAAGGCCAAAATGCGGTTGGAGGCCAGACCGTCGTCGGTTGTGAAGGTGCGACTGAACTGTTTCTTCCGGGCGCGGAAGTATATCGTCAGCCCTCTGTCAGAGGCCATCGCCACGATAAGATCATTAACCGCCAGCGCTCGTCGTCCATAACCGCGCATCGACTCCCTGAACGTCTCAGTAGCTCCAGTCTCCAAATTGAGGCCAAGCACCCCGACATCAGTGGCTATCCATAGCATCTCATTGTATCGCTCGATGTTGTACGCCAGGCCAAAGAGGAAATTACCTGGATCATCAAACTTTTGGAGCCTCGCTTCTTTCAACAACAGTCTGTAAGCGCCTATAGAAGAGGCTATCCATAAGTAGTCGTCGACGCGTTCCAGATCGTGTATGTTCTGTCCTGCGAACTGGGTCGGATACAGGTGCCTGACGGAGTCACCCGGTTCAATCAGGTCGATTCCGTGCGTGGTGCCGACGAATAGTGAATCACCGACGGGTTCCAGCGAGAGAATCTCGAAATCGGATAGTCCCTGCCTGCGTCCGTAGCGATTCGTGATGGTGAGTGTTTCAGCGTCTACGACATAGAGACCGTCATGAGTGCCGATGTAGACTCGATCTCCGACCACCTCGATGCAGTTTACGTCTGTGGCAGGGAAATCCGGTTGCACCCCCGATTCCAGGTAGGCGAAACTGTTCTCATCGAGGTAGAAAAGGGTGAGACCGGTACGGTAGCTGTGGCGCATGTGCCCACCGACCCAGAGAGTGCTATTATCCATGTGCAGCGCCTGAACGTGATTCTGAAGCAGACCATACGGGAGCTGCTCCATCACTCTGGCGGAGCTGCTTGCCTGACCTGCACCAAATCCCCAGGTGCCGATCCACAGGTTGCCGGTCTGGTCGTCAAGGATATCTGTGATGGCGAAGGCGCGGCTGTAAGAGTCCGTGACCCGGTCGTCGTGAACAAAATCGAGCTGTGGCGAGGGCAGAAGGTCCTCGGGTGTCTGAATGTGCAAAACAGTGTTGTCGATCTCAGGCAGTTCGGCCATGGGATACCAGCGGTCAAAAGTTGGGTCGTATTCGTAAAGACTGAAATCGGTCTCAACAAACAGGTGGTCGTCGGACCAGTCGACCCAGACCCGTCGCGGCTGTTCATCGAACATGCCGTCCGCACCGGTCAGAGGCAATTCCCATGACTGATCCACCTTGTTGTACCTGATGAGACCACCGGTGGTGGCGAAATAAACGTGCGAGATGGAACTGCTGACGTGATGGACATAGTTGAAATCAGCCCAGGTAACCGCCTGGCCTTTAAGCCGCATGCCGGCCAGGCCGCCCGGCAGACAGATTAGCCCGACAGCCAGGAGGATGGACAACAGGCGTCTTGACATCAATGGTGGCTTTCGAGAAAATCGAGCACGACGGCGGTCAGCAAGGCGGTGCCGTAATACATAGACTGTTCGTCGGCGATGAATTCTGAAGAGTGCCATGGTTTATCGGCTTTGATCTTTTTGTTCTGTACTCCCAGTCGAAACATGGCGCCCGGTACTTTCTGAAGGTAGCAGGCGAAGTCCTCTCCGCCAAGCGTCTGGTCACAATCTTGTACTTTCTTTGGCCCGAAAAGAGCGGTGAAATTTTTTCGGTAGAGTCGGTTTATTCCCGGCTTGTTCTCGAGGATCGGGTAGTTGGCGATCGGCTTTAGATCGAAGTCAGCACCGCGAGCGCGGCAGATCCCGGATAGAGTCTTTTTTATCAGGCCCGGCAATCTTCGGGACTGTTTTTTGCACAGCGTGCGAGCGGTTCCGGTAAGCGTCACGTGATCGGCGATAACGTTTCGGGCTGCACCCCCTTGGATTCTTCCAATTGTGATCAGAGCCGGGGTGATGGGATCGACTTCGCGGGACAGAATCGTCTGAAGGGACTGGATTACTTCCGAAGCTACCACAATCGCATCGACACATTCATGAGGTCTCGCAGCGTGGCCCGATCGACCGACAATTTCCAGGTCGAAGTCGTAGACAGACGACATCGTCACGCCATCCCGAAGAGAGATCTTGCCAGTCGGGAGATGGGGGTCGACATGGAGGCCAAAAATCGCCGATACGCCGTCCAGGGCGCCATTTTCGATCATGGGGCGCGCTCCACCGGGAGGTCGTTCCTCGGCCGGTTGAAAAATGAACCTGACCGATCCGGAAAGACTCTCCTTCATCCCGGCCAGTAAAGCTGCCGTGCCAAGTATTGTAGCCATGTGGACATCGTGCCCGCAGGCATGCATACAGCCCTCGTGGCGGGACTTGAACTTCAGTCGCGTCATCTCTGTGACCGGCAGAGCGTCAATGTCGGTGCGAACAGCTACCGTAGGGCCGGGGCTGCCCGACCGTAACTCGGCCAGGATGCCTGTTTTCAGTGAGATCGGGAGTTGGGTCAGACCGATTTTTCTGATTTCCTTTTTCAGGTAGGCGGTGGTCTTGTGTTCGGCGGTCGACAGTTCCGGGTACATGTGAAGGTGCCGCCGCCAGCCGGTCTGTTTCTTAGATAAACGTCGGGCCAGCCGCTTGATCTCTGTGACCCGGACCTGAGATGCTGACATAATCCTGTCTCCCATTGAATTCAACTCTTCGGTGTGGACTGCCGGCCGCTCGACGGCCGGTTTTTCTCTTTAGCTCTTTTGAGTTTGTTTGCGAACAGATGAGCCAGGCGCAGGGGTTCAGGCTGACGGTTACCCTGGAGGCAACTTATCACGGTTTCCCTGGCAAACGTGATGTCGCAGCGGTGGGCCGGAGATATGTATATCGGTTTGACGTTTTCCCGGCTGCGATAGGCAATGCCGACTTCCTTGTTATCCAGCATGATACTGTCGGAGCTGCCCTCGGCTGAATCCAGCAGGTTGTGAGTGCCCGCGAGCAGTTTTCTGGCGCAGCCTATGGTCGGCTTGTCAAAGGCTATGCCGACGTGGCAAGCCATGCCGCATCGCCTGGGATGAGCAATTCCGTGACGAGCCACCATGATCAGATCCGGGTCGCATTCGAGCCCGGCCAGTGCTTCTATGACGGTGCGGCCCTCGCGAAAATAGAACATGCCCGGGTGGTAAGGAAACGCCACTGCGTAAAAGGCACCACTGCGTTCGACCACCGTCATGTCCGGAAGAGTCACGGCGACCGCTGAGGCATAGACAACACTTCCAGCGTAGCCGTAGGCCGCATCAACGGCGGCGATAGTCTTCGGTTCTATGTCGGTACTCTTAATTACTATCTTCCCGAGAGCCTCATCACGGATCGGAAATGCATCTCTCTTGTTGGTCGGCCAGGGATGTTCATAAACCAGATTCATGTGGTGGCCAATCCTGATTGACAGCGCGGCTCCGGGATGGCGACTGCCTCAGTCGTGCTGTTTGTCCGTTAAGTGGAGTCAGCCTGCACATCATTCGGGTACTCCACCGGCATTCTGTTCGTTCAGTCAGGCGCAAAATAGAGGCATCACTGTTGTATTGTCAAGTCTGTGGGTCTGAGCCGATCCCTTCCATGACCTGGTTCGTCAACCTGAAGCGCAACTGGCGTAATCGTTTGCTGGCGCAGGAAAGCGGCAGGTATTAGATTGTCATGCACCAATGACGTGAGGGTCCGATCTCAAAAGAACGGACCCGGGGGAAGGGTGAACAAAAAGGAGGTCACAGGTGATCGAGCGGAAATTCGCAGCAGTACTTCTATCACGCCAGTCGCTGCGACCGACCAGTAGTACGAAATGGGTCTCTCAGGCTGTGAAAGCGGTATCGTGGGTCAAGGATCAGAAGATGGGTTTATGCTCGTCTGTCGGTATGCAGACGTGGGATATGGTGACAGCGCTCGGATCGATAGAAGGCGTGCCCATGCGGTTATACTTGCCGGTGCCGGCCATGGAGGTGTATTCCGATGCCTGTCGGAGGATAATCCATGACTTCGAGTTGAATCCGGATGAGATCGAGTTGCACCCGGTCCTTCCCACCTCATCTGAGGCTGAGCCGAAATCCCTCCCCATGCTCAGGGACAAAGCTGTAGTCGAGAGTTCAGATCTGATAATACCGGTGTCTGTCCGGTCCAACGGGCATATGGCACGACTCCTGGCCGAGTGCAGTAGTAAAACCACCTCTGACTTTTTGATCTCTCACGTGCACAGGAGCGAACCACTGGGATACGATCTTGTTGGAAGCCGTTTGAATCCTGATCTTAAGAGCATTACCGGAGATTATGTAGTTCACTGGACAAGGGGAACAAACGAATCCTGGCCCGGCGAGCGGCCTGTTGATCTCTACCGGGATATCTTTGCGTCAGCCAGCTGGCCTCGGTCGGCGCATGAGACACTGCGCAGAATTCTGAGGACCGGGCGGATAATGGCATCGGCCCGGCACATGCCCGGCAAAGTGAAAACAGTCTCGTTTTCAGCGCTGTTGCCACACGAAGTTGTCCCGCTCATAAGATGGCGAGCGAGATACCAGGAAATGTCGTTCGAACCGTACGGTATTGGAATCGAAAGGCAATACGCTGTATCCCGCGGCATCAAACCGGTGCGGTATTACAGTGCCGCCAGGGAGTCGCTTCCGTCTGACGTTCCCGGTTGGCTCACACAATCGATGGGCAGTATAACCGATTGGCGGTGCGAGAAAGAGTACCGGCACGAGGGTGATTTTGTACTGGGGAATATCCCGCTCGGAAAGATGATACTGTTCTGTCGCTTTCCTGAGGAGGCAGAGGCACTGGAAACAGAATTCCGGATTCGAGCTGTCTCTTTTCTCTAGATTGGATAGAAGCGAGGCGTGCGGTGCTGTAACGTTATTTCAGCAGCAGCATCTTGCGAGTAGATGATTGTTCCCCCGCCTCAACTCTGTAAAAGTAAACGCCGCTGGCCTGCTCTTCCGCATTCCACACGATTCGGACTTTGCCGGCCGGGGCGTTCCCGCATTCGGTATGGACGGTTCGTCCCAGAACATTGAAAATGGTCAGCTGGTAATCGGAGCGGCGCGGAAGCTCGAACGATATTGTCGTGGTCGGATTGAACGGGTTGGGGAAGTTCTGGTACAGGGTGAATCGCTCGGGCAGCGACCCTGTTTCGTCTGATTCCACATCGGTCGGTACTGATAAAGCGCGCTGGGCGGCTCCCTGGATATCGCTGAAGGAATCTCCGGCCAGGATGGCAAAGGCAACCGTATCAACCCCGGATGTCAGCAAGGTGATCGGTCCGGCCGCCATCACCTGACACAAATCGTTCGGCCAATCACGGTATGTGTCGGCAGTACCTAAGCCATCAGTCAGAGCCTGATATTTCTCCCACGTTTCAAACCCATCTCCACCGTCGACAGCAATATGGGACAAGATACTCTCGCGCTCGGTCATGGCCGTAGCCAGTTGCCCTGCTATCAATTTCATGCCCCTGTAATCCTTCGGTACGCCGCCATTGTAGTACGCTATCCAGGCAAACTGATCGTCGAGTTCATACCCGCCGATGGACTGTGACCAGAAACCAGAACCACCCGGCTCCCAGTCGAAGAAAAGTCCGACATAAGCACCATATATGTTTGCCCCGCTCTCATTGTGCAGGATGTATCTCATGAATACAATGTCATTGTTGATACCGGTATCAGCGAACGTTTCCTGTTCAATCCGCAGGCCCAGGGGGTACACCGCGTTACCGTCGTCAAAGGCCGAGTATGTTTGCTCGTATGAAGCCTCCCCGGGTGAAGTGAATACAAGATTGCCGCCCGGAGCCACACGGAAATCGTTATCGGCTTCCATCCGATAGGTATGCACGGCGCTCGATACCTCTGAGAGACTGCGCCCGATCATCAGGCCGCCCTCGTACAGATCGTTCGGTCCGTCGTCCAGGGTGAATCCTACTCCCGAACCTGAGACGAATGATTCCGGCTCGAGACCATACATGCCAAAGTTGGACACGCTGAACTTGATCCGGCCGGTGTTATGGGTCGCGACCGACTCGGAGAGAATCGGCCCAACCAGAAAATGAAGTTGAGAGGGTACCGACAGCGAGGTGCCGGAAATTAGAAAGTCTATTGACAGGATCTGCCCCGGCGTAACCGTATCTGAAACTACGGCCACTATCGTGTCGAGGGATCGGATCGTGTCGCCGGTGGTCATATCACCGAAGAAAGCTGTGGGTTGCAGCACAGTTAGCGACGGATGCGAGCCGGTGATAGTACCGCTGACATTTGTTACGTTGGCACCGAGACACTGGGCGACGACAGTACCGCGTATCGTGTCACCCGGGTTGCTGCCCGGGTAATTGAAATCAAAGATTCTCACGTTGCGTGAGGAGTTGACGTCTGGCAGGGCGTTGAGTGCAGCCATACAGTCGATTCTTCCCCAGCCATAGGTGAAGTTAGGCACGGTCCCGAAGTTTGCGTGAGTCGCTGTGCTCGTGAGTATGGCCTGCTTGATCTCGTCTACCGTGGCGTTGGGGTTCTTCTGTCGCAGCAGCGCGACCAGGCCGGACACGTGAGGCGCTGCCATGGAAGATCCAGACCAGGCTGAAGTATACCCGCCCAGGCCGTTGCTGGTGCGTGTCTGATGGCCAGGAGCTACGGTGTTAGGTTTGATTGCCCCATTACAGTCTGAGGGGCCGCGCGAAGATTGAAACCAGATAGAGTCTCCGTTGTGATCGAGGGCGCCGACAGCAAAACAATCCAGGGAGTCGAGTGCTCTATTAGCTGGATTGGCAATGCTGAGAGCATCCGGGCCGCTGTTTCCGGCGGAGAAAATGTTGACTATTCCCAGAGCCTCGGTATGGTCAATAGCCTCAAAGAAGATTTCCTCGCACCAGATGTCCCAGTCATTATAGTTGATTCGGTTATATCCCCAACTGTGGTTGATGACGTCGGGAACATCATCGACCGTGTTCGGATTCCCGTCAGGATCGGCAGCCCACTCAAAAGCCCTCAGTATAACCGAACCTCCCCGCCAGTTTATGTCAATCACCGCGGCGGAGATCCATTTGGCATCAAGAGCTACACCTATGGTGTCACCGCTGACATCGTCATGGCCAAGCATTAAACCCATTGTAAGTGATCCGTGATGGAGGCTGTTGACTTGAGTGTGTGGAAAGGCCAGCTGAAAGACCGGGTCAAACCAGGCCGCCGTCGAATCGCCGTCCAGTCCCTTCCATGAGTCTTTCAGGGCGCTATGCGAACCCTGCACTCCGGTGTCAAACGAACAGACCAGGCGTCCGGCCCCGGTATACCCCGCCGCCCAGGCCTGATCGGCACCTATGTACACCAGATTACTTTCAGCGGCTGCTGTTCCCGATGGTGAAGGGGAGGCGTTGGTCTCCACAGGAGCAATGAGCGTAATCTCTGGCGGCTCATAAATGATCTCTATATCAGGCAGAGCCGCCAGGGCTGGCAGCTCTCGGGCTTCGACCTCAGCTTCAATGAGATTTGCGATCCAGAATGACTGTACATTCTCGACTTTACCGGCCTTCTCCAGCACCTGCAGCCGGTTCAGGACTCCCCGCTGGACGGCGGCGTGGCTGCTCTTAAGTTGTCTTAGAGCGTTACTGTGCCGCTCGGCCCGACTCCTGGAGACGGCCACGGTAGCAGTCTTAAGGCGGCGGCTTTGATCGGTACGTGGAAGCCTAATCCAGACCTTAACTTTCTCGCCGACTCCGGCCCGGGAAACCATCTGCTGAAGCCCAGGAGATAACTCGCCTGCTGCGAGCAAAGCCGGGCTAACCAGGCTGAATATCAAAAGCAGTATCAGGATGCGCAACAATCTCATCGGAATCTCCATATCAAGGACGCTGGACCACTACCATTTGCAGCAAGAAAAGTGCCGGTATTCCCGGCGCTTTTGGCTCAGGGCAAGACAGGGATACTGCCCTGAAATGCAGTCTGGGCACTTTATCAGCGGCTCCTAAGATATTATACTGTCCAGCCAATGTAAAGCCAGGCAGACAGTTGTAGGATACTGGACTGCGGCAATGGATTGAGGAGTGAAAATGGGTAATGACAGGCAGATACCGGACCCGGAACTGACCCAGGGCATGCTGGAAGATTTTGCAAAGAATTGGCTGGCTCACGACGGGCTGTGGTTTCTGGCCGTGGAAAAGCAGTATGGTCTGGAGAAGGCTATCGAGTTGGATACCGAGGCGTGGGAGGCTTTCACTGTCCTGGAGGCTAAACGGATTATGAAGCGCCACAATATCCCCGAGGGGAGCGGACTTGACGGCCTCAAGAAGGCTCTTCGGTACCGAATGTACGCCGTCCTCAACAAGCAGGAGATCAGGGCTGAAACGGACGTATCGTTTGAATTCTACATGGTTGATTGCCGGGTGCAGTCGGCCCGGCAACGTAAAGGCCTGCCCCTATTTCCCTGCAAGTCAGTCGGAATCGTGGAATACCGCGAGTTTGCCAGGACCATCGACAGGCGAATCAGCACCGAGGTAATCGGATGTCCCCCGGACGAGGAAGCAGGGCGGGATTTCTACTGCGGATGGAAATTCTCTCTTGAGCGGTGAAGTTGGGGGATTCGCCAATGTGGCATCTATACTCTTATCAAAGAAATACCAAACTGTATGCATGGTGTTTGAACGGCAAGGGGGTACGCGATGCTTAAGCATTATACCAAAGTCGTTCTGAGAAGTCTTGGAAAGCACAAGGGATATGCGGCCATCAATATATGCGGACTAGCCATCGGGCTTGCAGCGGTTTTCCTCACTCAACTGTATGTGATGGAGGAAACTACCTGGGATAGCTGCCACATTAACTATGACCGCATTTATCGAGTGATTAGATCTGCAGAGAAGTGGGGAATTACATCGTCAGGTAATTCATTCCTGGTAGGACCATATCTCAAAGAGAATTCGACCGCTATCGAACAGGTAGCTCGTTCCCGAAGAGTCCCCTGCTATGTTGTTAAGGCTGATAATAGGACCTATGAGGGATCCCTGTTTTGTGCGGATCCGGCCATATTCGACATCTTCACCTTGCCGATGTTGTCGGGAAGTCCAAAATCACTCACTGACAACCCATCCGCGGTAGTTATATCCGAAAGGATTGTCAAGAAGTACTTTGGCGATGAGAATCCACTTGGCAAGACAATCAGCATCTCTGCCAGAACTGTCAACGCCGACCTCACGGTGGTCGGGACTATGCGGGATCTGTCTCGTAAGTCGAGTTATCGG
>CP070824.1:3199077-3208537 GCA_020344395.1 Candidatus Zixiibacteriota bacterium
ATTCGAGCCGCACGCGGTTATACCGGACGTGACCTGATTCTCAAATTCGACGGATGCTACCATGGTCACAGCGATGCCATGCTGGTCAAAGCGGGTTCAGGTCTGGCAACTTTCGGCCAGCCATCGTCAACCGGTGTGCCGGCGGCAACCGCAGGCGACACGGTGGTATTGCCGCTGGATGATGATGAAGCCCTTAGAAACTTCTTTGCCCGGAGCGGCGACAAGCTGGCTGCCGCCATCATTGAAGGAGTGCCGGCCAACAACGGGCTGCTGATTCAGCGCCCTGAGTATATGCGGCTGTTGAGGTCGTTGACGGAGAAATACGGAGCGGTCTTAATCCTCGACGAAGTAATCACCGGTTTCAGACTCGGGCTAGGCGGAGCCGCAGCGCATTATGATATTGAGCCTGACCTGATGACGTATGGCAAGATCATCGGAGGCGGTATGCCGGTGGGTGCGTTCGGCGGACGCTCAGATATAATGCATCAACTTTCACCTGTGGGCCCGGTTTATCAGGCGGGGACGCTTTCGGGGAATCCGGTGGCGATGGCAGCCGGCCTGGCAACTTTGAAGAAGCTTGCGCATGGAAATGTGTACGATGAACTGGAATCCAAGGGCAGCCTGTTTGCCGACACGCTGGCGTCGCAGTTGCGCGGACAGGGAGTCAATCTGATCAGACTCGCGTCTATCTTCTGGACAGTTTTTCAGGATGAAATGCCGCGTTCGGCTTCTGCTATCGACGCGCACGGTATCTCGCGCTATAATCGTATGCACGGGCAGGTTCTCGATTCCGGTATCTACCTGCCCCCTTCCGGATATGAAGTTTGTTTTCTTTCGACCGCACACACCGATGAAATGGTTGTTGGTGCGGCCAGAACTCTTGCGAGCATCATAAATGGTGAAATGGTCGGTGACAGTCCGTAAAGATGACGGCTCCACTGTAACCGTGTCCATTCGATGAAGATAGTCAGACCTGACAGACCCTCGTTTACTGTGTCCGAAGCGGTAGGTGTGGCCCGCGAGTTGTTCGGACTATCAGCTGCCGCCAAGGAACTTCCGAGCGAGAGGGATCAGAACTTCCATCTGAAAGCAGAGTCGGGCGACGAGTTCGTTCTGAAGATCGCTGGTGAGGCTGAGACGAAGGAAGGTCTCGAATTTCAGAACGCCGCCATGGAACGCGTGCTATCTAGGACCGGGTCTGGATGTTGTCCCCAAGCGTGCCCGTCTCTTACTGGAGAACAGATTACTGAGACGGTGTCTACCGGCGGTATTCATCATTACGTGCGGTTACTGACGTATCTGCCGGGCGATCCTCTCAGTATGGTACGGTCCGATGAGCCGGAGTTGCTGCACAGTCTGGGAGTTATTCTGGGGCAAATTGACAGAGCTTTGCTGGATTTCGCTCATCCGGTAAGGAAGCGCGAATTTCACTGGGATCTCTCTGCTGCCGACGAGATTATCAGGCGCTACCAGCGAGAGATTCCGACACAGGGTGCTCGAGAGCTGGTGCAGGCGACGCTCGAAACCTTCCTGAAAGATGTCAAGCCGAGGTTGTCTGACATGCGAACCGGTTTCATTCACAATGATGCCAATGACCACAATGTCATAACAAGCTTTGTGCTGCCAGATGAAGCATCAATCGGCGGGCGACGGGCCACGGGCATAGTTGACTTCGGTGACGCTGTACATTCTCAAGTCGTCAACGAACTTGCTGTTGCTGTTGCCTATGTGATGCTCGACAAAGCCGATCCTCTGGCCGCGGCAGCGCATGTGGTCAGTGGTTTTCATCAGGCCTTTCCTCTGGAGGAAAGGGAGATTGAACTGGTCTTTCCGCTGGCGTGTACCAGACTTGCCCTGTCGGTCACCATAGCGGCACACCAGAAAGCACTTGAGCCGGATAATCAGTATCTCATTGTCACTGAGCAATCGGCCTGGACGTTTCTAAGGAGGCTCAAAGATATCAGCGCTGATTTTGCCCACTATTGTTTCCGACATGCCTGCGGGCTGCCTCCCTGCCCTGAAGGCCGGAAAATAAGCCAGGTCCTGAGCGAGATGCCCAGGCGCATCTACCCGCTTCTGTCGCTTGACCTGAGGTCAGCTTCGATAACGGTACTTGATCTCAGTGTGGGCTCCCCAGAACTCGGCAACCTGGCCGATGAAGACGTCTGGGCATCACTTGACGCCGGACTGGCAGAACGCCAGCGTAGAGAGGATTCGGACATACTGGTCGGCCGCTATGGGGAGACGCGGCTGGTGGAACCAGGGCAGCCGGAACGTGGTATTGAGTCAAAACTGGGTCAGGACGGCCGTACGAGTCTGGGGATCGATCTGATGGTCGCTGCCGATTGCTATGTGACGGCCCCTCTATCAGGCACGATCCATCACATTAACACAGCCGGTGACAACACCCTGATACTACAGCACAGAACTGATGACGACGTCACTTTCTTCACCATCTATCGCGGCCTGGAACCGGTCCCTGGGGATGATCTGAAAACAGGTCGTCATATCAAGGCTGGTGCGCGAATCGGTCGTGTTGAATCGTTCCGGCCGGATACTTCCCGGCATCTGCATTTTCAGATCGTTACAGATCTGCTGCATTTTGGCTCTGATTTCCCCACCAGTTGTCCTCTGCATGAGCGTGACATCAGGATGAATCTATGTCCTGATCCGAACCTGATGCTCAGAATCCCGGAAGAGGTCTTTCCGCCACCGCCGAGAACACCTGAAGCGATTGTTGAAGCACGTCATAGAATGATCGGTACGTCTCTCAGTATCTCATACCGACGTCCACTCAAGATTGTCCGTGGAGCCATGCAGTATCTCTACGATGAGGACGGGCGTGCGTACCTTGATGCTGTCAACAATGTTCCGCACGTAGGACACAATCACCCGGCGGTAGTGAAGGCGGTACGGCGACAAATGGAGGTCCTTAACACCAACACGCGGTACCTTCACGACAACCTGGTCGAATATGCAGAGCGACTGACAGCTACCATGCCCGAACCCTTATCGGTATGCTACTTTGTCAACTCGGGCAGTGAGGCCAATGAACTGGCTCTGCGGCTTGCCCGGACCCACACCAACAAGTTCGACATAATAACGGTGGGGGCAGCTTATCATGGTAACAGCTCGAACCTGATTGACATCAGTCCCTACAAGTTCGAAGGCCCGGGCGGGAAAGGGCCACCAGAGCATGTGCACAAGGTTGTAATGCCGGATCTGTATCGCGGCCCTTACCGAACGGGGGAGAAGGAACCGGGGAAGAAGTATGCCGGTCACGTTGTGGAGGCCCTTGAAGCCGCGCACGACAGGGGCCGGCAGATTGCCGCTTTCTTCTGCGAGTCTCTGCTCGGGTGTGGCGGTCAGATTGTGTTGCCGGACGGTTACCTGGCCGAGTCATTCCATCACGTACGACAAAGCGGCGGCGTGTGTGTCGCCGATGAAGTCCAGGTAGGCTTTGGACGTGTGGGCACACACTTCTGGGGTTTCGAAACGCAGGGAGTCGTTCCGGATATCGTCACGCTGGGCAAACCGATGGGTAACGGGCATCCCCTGGCTGCGGTTGTCACTACTGCGGAAATTGCCGACTCGTTTGACACCGGGATGGAATACTTCAACACGTTCGGCGGCAACCCCGTGTCATGCGCCGCAGGACTGGCTGTGCTCGCTGTTATTGAAGAAGAGAACCTGCAGCATAGGGCTCTTGAGGTAGGGAGCCACCTTAAGGAGCACTTGAAGCGGCTGATGGAGAAGCATCAGATCATCGGTGACGTTAGAGGTCTGGGCCTTTTTGTCGGTGTTGAGTTGGTCCGTGACAGGAGTACGCTGGAGCCTGCGAAATCCGAAGCTGTATATGTGATTGAGAAGATGAAGGACCAGGGCATTCTGATCAGCACGGACGGCCCCTACGAGAACGTTCTGAAGATCAAGCCACCCCTTCAGTTCTCGAAGGAGAATGCCGATCAGTTTGTTTCCGTTCTGGATACAGTTCTCAGCCAGTTCTAGGTTACGGCCCGGGGCGCATATACTTCCCTGATATCACTTATTCACTCCATTCATCACTTAGCTGTATCGATCTTCAGCACTAATCCTTAATGGTGGTAGTCAGGGTGCCAAAGCGACGGCCCGTCACTCGAATAAATAAGGAGTGCATATATGATTATCAGACATGTATTACCGTCAGCGACAATTGTCACTGTCCTTGTGTTTTGTTATGCTGCTGGTGTGGTTGCTGATCAGGAGAGCAGTATGGTCAACAAAGCAAGAGAAGAGATCCTCAAGACCGATCGCGAATTCTCCCGAGCCTCACTTGAGATCGGGATGGCCGAAGCATTTGTCAAATTTGCCGACGACTCGGCCCGGATGCTTCAGAATGGGACCTGGCCTATCCAGGGTAAAGAAGCCATACGTGAGAGGATGTCCGGCGATTCAAAGGCAACCCTTCAATGGGAGCCGTACTTTGTAGACGTAGGTGCCTCCGGTGATCTCGGTTATACGCTGGGCAAGTGGGAACACACATCGGTTGACTCCGCCGGCAACACTCAAAAAGCGTACGGCACATACGTGTCCATCTGGAAGCGGCAGGCCGATGGCAGCTGGAAGTGGGTGCTCGATACCGGGACGACAGGCCCGAAGCCGGACGATGATAAGGTTGACTCTCCGCCCGATTTGTAGAAGAATCAGGCGGTTTATTCAATCCTGTCGCAGGCCCCTACACTATTCGCCGCAGGCCATCTCTTCAAGCGGACTGTAGTCGATTTCGTAGGGTGGCGGATCTCCGCCCTCGCCCATGAGGTAATGCTCCATCCATCTCAGCAAACGGACACTGCAGTCGTATCGGCTGGCGGCCTGGCGGTTGCCGTGCCCCTCGTCCGGGTAGAAGACCATCCTTACCGGGACATTGCCGTGGGTCTTGAGGTAGCGGTACAGTTCCATCGATTGACTGGGATGCACGCGGGTATCATCTTCGCCATGCATGATCAGGATCGGTGTCCGTGCCTTCGCGGCATGATATATCGGACTGCGCTCCAGGTACCATTGCCAGTAATCCCAGGGCCAGCGCCGGGCATGGACTTCATACATCTCCTGTGGAATATCAGTCGTGCCGAACTTGGAGATCAAATCGCTGATTCCGACTATCATCACCGAAGCGGCAAAATGCTCTGTGAGAGCGGTTGCGCCCCAGGCGGAGGCGTATCCTCCATAGGAACCTCCGGTGATGCCCACACGATCGCGGTCAACCAACCCGATATCCACTAGGTGGTCAACGGCGTCAACGAGATCATTGAATTCTCCGCCGGCGTAGTCTGACTGACCCATTTTCGAAAACTCAACTCCCCGTCCGGTGCTGCCGCGGTAGTTTGGCACAAAGACTGCGAAGCCGCGTGCCGCCGCCGCCTGTCCCGGACTGGAATACCAGGTCAACCAGCCGTTCTGCCGAACTCCCTCAGGGCCGCCGTGAACCTGAAGAATAAGCGGATACCGTTCTCCTTCCACATAGTCCAGAGGATAAATGAGCAAACCCTGGAGGTTGAGTCCGTCCCGAGCTGTATGCTCGATGATTTCCTGTCCGGACAGCCGGACCTCGGCAAGGAATGGGTTACTGTTGGTCACGCGCTCCGCTTTGTCCTTCCCGACCGTGTATTTGAACACTTCGCCGGGATGGGAGGGGCTGCTTCCACTCAGGGCTGCAGACTTGCCGTCTGTGGACAGCGAGAGATATTTGAAGACAGGCCCGGTGGTCAGGAGTGTACTGACCCTGGCATCAGACACTGCAACTTTACCGAGGGTCGATTGAACACCCTGTTCAGCGAGAAATAGAATGCTCTTGTTATCCGGCCAGGCGATTCGGCGTACATGACCGTCGTAGCCGGTGATCAGAGGCTTGAGCGGGCCGCCGTCAACAGAACTCACCACCAACTCTCCGGCCGAGGGATCATTCAGGTCAGCCGCGGTTATGATGGCGAGATGTTCGCCATCCGGGCTCCACTCGATGCTGCCAAGTTTCCCCGGGGTGTCGAATTGATGGACTACCCGGCCCTGCGCAGGATCTATGATTGTAACTTTCCGGTACATGTATCGATGATCAATGAGCGGTGTTGGAGCGAGAGCCAGAGCTATCCGATCTCCACGCGGGCTCCATTCCATGCTTGAGGCCGAGCCGGGCAGATCGAGGGGGTGTGGTTCAGCGGAAGAATCAGATGCATCGACAAGCCACACCCTCACCAGTCGCCAGTCCTCTTCGTATACTTTCGGTTCGAACCCTATATCGCGGAGATCGTTTTCGTGTTCAGACAGAGTATCCTCAGCAAGAAATGCTACTTGCCGTCCGTCCGGAGCCCACGAGTAGCTGGATATGCTTGTCGGAAATTCTATTACTTTGCGTGATTCTCCGCCGGCCAGCGGGATGACATACAGAACCTTGGTAGTATCATCGCCCCGTTCGGCCAGGTACGATATTTCTGTCCCGTCAGGTGTCCACTTGATTGTACCAACTTTAACTTCCCCGGTCACATAGGGATGGGACTTGCCATCCGGTCCGACCAGGTGCAGTTCTTTCCAGGCAGAGCCGTCCTCTTCAGCAAACGGATTCCGCGGAACGGACAGAGTGTATGCTATATAGTCTCCATTCGGTGATATGGCGACTTCACCGACTGATCGCATCATGGCCACTTGCTCCAGCGTAAGTCCGCCGTTTGAATCGGCAGTAACGTCGGCCGGAGCCATCAGGGGCACCAGGATGGCCAGTGCTACTACAATCAGCCTTCTGTGTCTGTATACTTTTCCAATCATTACTTCCCTCCTATCACCCAATCTATAGTTCCTCTCATACGTTGTCGATTCGTCTGGTTCGCGACCCGGTTCTGAGATATAGCAGGTAGCCGAGTGCAGCGAATACCGTTAACGAGAGGAGTGTTCCGACCACAGGCGGCCATTCGATGCCGATTCCCCCCGGTTTGCCGTAGAAGTATGCATACAATGCAATACCCACACCGGCCAGACCTTCTCCGCCCACCAGACCTGATCCGAACAGAATTCCTTTCTCCGTTCTGTCTTTTGAAGATGTTCCGGAACTTTTGCTTCGTCTTTCAACCAGATGTCTTATCGCGCCGCCCAGGAAGATCGGCATCATCGAAGATAGGGGCAGGTAAAGTCCGACAGCAAAAGGCAGGGATGGCACCCTGAGCAATTCTGCGACAATACCAAGACCAACGCCGATCATGATCAGACCCCACGGGACCCCGGTCTCAAGGACACCTTCGAGGATGGTCTTAATCAGGGTTGCCTGCACGGCGGGCAGTTCGGCGGATCCAAACCGGTATGATTCGTTGAGCACGATAATGGCGGCACAGACCGCCGTGGCCGAGGTGGCAGCGCCGATCAACTCACCAATCTGTTGTTTGAAAGGTGTTGCCCCAACAAGGAAGCCGGTTTTGAGGTCCTGCGAAGTATCTCCGGCGATCGAGGCGGCTATACAGACGACCGTTCCGACCATTAAAGCGGTTGCTTTGCCCATGGTGTCGGTCCAGCCCAGCAACACAAACACCATGCTGACACCGAGGAGAGTCACAATAGTCATGCCCGAGGTGGGATTGGACGACACGCCGACCAAACCAACAATACGCGATGAGACGGTGACAAAGAAGAAGGCAAACAGGGCAATGGCCAGGGCCGCCGTAATTCGAACCACCAGTGACGCGTTCAAACCGAGCAGTCCGGGGACTAGGGCCAGGGCAAGGACGATAAAAAGTACCCCGGCACCGACGAATTTCCAGGGGACGTCCCGGTCAGTTCGCTCACCGACACCGCTGCTGCTTCCACTTGTTTCCAGCCGGCTTCTCAACTGAGACATGCCGAGTTTGAAGGAACGTACCATGGTCGGGATCGATCGAATTATGGTAGCAATACCACCAAAAGCAACGGCTCCGGCGCCGACGTACCGGATGTACCTGCTCCAGATCTCAGAAGGAGTCATGGTAGAGAGGGCTGCAACCGACTCTGGAAACAAGGGTGCGCGGAAACCATCGCCGAAGTGCGCGATAATTGGGATCAGCACCATCCACGAGATGAGACTTCCCGATACCATTATGGTCGCGATTCTGGGGCCCAGTATGAAGCCGACCCCCAGCAGAGCCGGGGCGCCTCGAATACCAAGCTGCGCTTTGTCTATGAACGGAAGGTCCAGAGAAACCTTGTCTTTCCAGAGATGCAGTATGCCGTAGCAGATGCGATATGCCACGCCTATACCCAGCGCCAGGAAGACATTGCCGGCCCCCGAACCCCCTTTATCCGACGCCACCAGCACTTTTGCGCATGCTGTGCCTTCCGGATAGGGTAGATTGTCATGTTCCTCTTTGATTAGATAACGGCGCAGCGGGATCATGAAGAGAATCCCCAGCAGTCCGCCGAGCATAGCCAGGCCCGTCATCTGTACCAGGGGCGGGTTAAGACCCCAGAGAAACAGGGCCGGAATAGTGAATATAACTCCGGAGGCCAAGGATGAGCTGGCCGATCCTACGGTCTGTGAAGTGTTGGCTTCGAGGATAGTGGCCCTTCCAAGGAACTTCTGTGTCAGACGGAAAAACGCTACCGACATAACGGCGACAGGGATCGAGGTGGATACGGTTATGCCTACCAGCAGCCCGAGGTAAGTATTGGCCGCACCAAAGAGAATTCCGAACAAGATACCTATAATTACGGCCCGGACGGTGAACTCCGGGATGGACTCTGACGGTCTGATGTATGGCTGCACTGGGCCTGTAGTCCGCGCGGGCGATTCGTCTGAGATGGCGCTTCCTCCTGTACGCTCCAGCCATCAAATCGACGGAGCGTTGCCTGCCTGAGCCGGTCAGATTCCTGCCCGGCCGCTCGCAGAATACTCATTTGCGAGATCAGTATCAAGCCTTCTTCGGCGACGAGGTGCACTTTCTTGTCCTGCCCTCTCAAGCCCCGATCCAACTTTTAGTTGAACCGCCCGTCGATCGTGTGCACAATTCGGTCCAAGGAGGTGTTGCATGAGGATTCCCGTTACCCTGTTGGCAGTGATGCTGATGCTGGTTGGCTGTGGGGGCGGTAAACAGGTCGACCGTATAGGAACAGAGACCACGACGGATCTCAGTGGCGAGTGGAATGACACTGACTCTCGTCTCGTGGCCCAGGAGATGGTCGAGGACTGCCTGGCCAGACCGTGGCTCAATGATTTCGCTGCCGCTGTTAGCCGGAAACCGGTAGTCACCGTTGGTCGGATCCGGAACCGCAGCAGCGATCATATTGACACCGAGACATTTACCAAAGATTTCGAGCGCCAGCTGCTCAACTCCGGGACAATAAGATTCGTGGGATCGCGGGAAGAACGGATTGACGTACGGGACGAACGCGAGGATCAGCAGCGCCATGCCTCTATGGAGACTATGAAGCGCATGGCTCAGGAAGTGGGTGCGGACTTACTGTTGGTCGG
>CP070824.1:3208637-3225582 GCA_020344395.1 Candidatus Zixiibacteriota bacterium
AACTGTGACGGTTCCACTGACGGTGTGGTAGACATGGGTGACCTGACGAAGTTGATTGATTTCCTTTTCATCAGTTATAACCCACCGGCCCCGTGCTGAAGCGTAAGAAAATGAAAAATGAAACGCCTGACACTGTTGACAATTAAGACTGCCACGTGGCTGATAGCATCGCAAACATTCGCTCAGTCGGCTACTGCCCCATCGGAAATCATCTATGACACCGTAGCCACCCTTAAGACCCGGCTGTCGGTCACCAACAACGGCTACATGGGTCAGGCCGGGGCTGGTGGAGTCAACCTTGATTACACCGCCATCGGCGGCGACTGCGACTCGACTGCCACTGTCTATCTTCGCGACGGCGGCCCCTTTATCATCCAATCACTCGGTGACGGCCAGTACCGCATGAGCGCCTCGATGCATCAGGACGGCTCACTGGAGTCCCCCCTTGCCTTCCGGCCAATCGATGGCTGGAACAGCCCGGCCCATATATCCGGGCCTAATTACGACGGCCATTTCAGCGGTACTTTTATAAACTGGGACAGTTCTATCGCGTGCGAGGTAACCACCTTCGCGCCAACCGGCGGGTATGACAGCTCAAGCTTTATCATCCGGCGCTACGACTTCTTTCCGGCCGACAGCAATACTCACGCCGGCCTGACCATCGGCACCGCCATCGACTGGGACATCCCGTCAGATGTCGGCTCAAACAACAACGCCTACATTAGTACGGAGGCCGAAACGGTCTATTTCCTGGGCACCGATGATCCAGAAAACACGGATGACTGCCAAGATAATGCTGTCCGTCTTGGAGCCCAGAGTTTCCTCGGTTGGTACAGCAGTACAGACTACAATCAGGACGATTGTGTCAAAGATCGTGACTATTTTGGAATCTATGCCGCTCGCAACGATAGCGACAGGCAGCTGATAGACGACACGGCTTATGCCGAGTTCCTATGGACGAAGATAATGACTCTTCCGGGCCGGACAGGCCTCGAGGATGAAGTGGATGTTCACCAGATCATGACGTTTCTGCATGATGTCAACCTTGGTGCGACGGATACCCTGACGTTCTACACGGCGCTGGCAACGGTTCAGAATGGCACGGTAGCGGAACTTGAGTCAACTCTGGCGACTGCTTGCGATTGGTACGATGACAACTTGCGCCCCGGGTGTTACAGCATGTGCGGCTGCTGCGTGGGTATGACCGGAAATGTCGATAACGACCCGGAAGATATAGTCGACATCGGCGATCTGACCAAGTTGATCGATTACCTCTTCATCTCGTATACACCGCCAGTCTGCATGGAGGAGGCAAATGTTGATGGTGTCGGTATCGTCGACATAGGCGACCTGACGAAATTGATTGGTCTTTGTTTCTATTGTTATGGGTGGTGGTGCTATGCTCCGTGCTGAACCGTCGCGAGAAGGGATATGGCGTGAGAAAAGATTATAAACCGGAGGCCGCCCGGCCAAATAGAATGCGTGCAGCAATAACGTTCATTATCATCGCCTTATTCTGTCTGGCGCCGTGCAGTCAGGCGGTTGCTCAGCAGATTGTCACCCACTATGATTGTGGTGAGATTGTGGAAGACCTGAACTGTGTCAGATTCGTGCCGGACTATCCGGGACCGGACGGAACGCAGAGCTTCGAACTGATCGAATGGGGAGAATTCGAGCCGGGAGACCGCGTATATGCGGAGGTAACCTACTACTCAGGCTGCCTGCTCGGTCCTCTCTGTTGGGCATGCGAGGTGATCTCGAACACGATCGACTCATGCACTACCTGCTGCGTGGGATTGACCGGTGACATAAACTGCGATGGCCTCGTAGATATTGGCGACCTGACTAAGTTCATTTGCTTCATGTGGTCAGCGGAGTGGTGGGACTGTACATGTTGTCTGGAAGAGGCCAATTGTGACGGCTCCAATGACGGTGTGGTAGACATGGGTGACCTCACAAAGATGATAGACTACCTTTTTATCAGCTACACCCCCCTGGCCCCGTGCTGAACCGCGGAGAGGAACGTGGTGGTATTTCTGGCAAAAAACCCGATCCGGTGCTATATTATATTACAGGGACGAGGAGACTAATATGAAGAAGGTATTACTTATTCTCATAACGGGCTGCCTGATTGCAAGCCCCGCCGCGGCTGACCTGATCTACTACGAAGGCTGCGGACGGCTGGTCCAGGGGTTCGGCTGCATCCAGTTCTGGCCAATGTTTGACAGCACACAGGGCGGCATATTCATGCTCGCTGATATCGGTGATTACGAGGTCGGCGACTTTGTTTATATCACCGGCTATTACGATCCCGCTGTCATTGTAATTGGCTGCGACGCTATTGCCATGATATCGAACAGTATCGGTGATTGCGAGACGCCGTCCTGCTGCGTTGGCAAACGGGGCAATGTCAACGGCGACCCGATGGATATCATGGACATCGCCGACATCACCGCCCTGATCGACTTCCTGTTCATATCCATGAAAGAGCTTCCATGCCCGGCCGAGGCCGATCTGAACGAGGATGAGACAATTGATATCGGTGATCTTACCTGGTTGATCAACTGCGCTTTTGTTTTCCCGTTTGACTGCGTCCTCCCCGACTGCCCCAGCGACACCCCGTAAATGGTGTCAATCTCCAGCCCCCTGACCAGCCACCACCTCCATGGAGTCATTCACACGATTGTGTTGACCCGACCTGTCCCGACCCCTATATTCCGGCTTCCCAAACTTGAGAGGCAGCATGTCAGCAAAGTTCAAACAGCCGAAAGTCACCGCCGAGATGGTCGCAAACCACGGCCTCAACAAAGAAGAATACCGCAAGATCAAGGAAATCCTCGGCCGGGAACCGAATTTCACCGAGCTGGGCATATTCTCCGTCATGTGGTCGGAGCACTGCTCCTACAAAAACTCCATCGCTTTGCTCAAGACCCTGCCCCGCGAGGGTGAAGCCCTGCTGACCGGTGCCGGCGAAGAGAACGCCGGAGCCGTGGACATCGGCCACGGTCTGGCCGTTGTCTTCAAAATCGAATCGCATAACCATCCTTCGGCCATCGAGCCGTACCAGGGCGCGGCCACCGGCGTGGGTGGTATCCTGCGTGACATCTTCACCATGGGCGCGCGTCCGATTGCCTCGCTCAATTCACTGCACTTCGGCTCTCCGGACAACCCCAGGGTCCGTTATCTCGTGGACGGCGTCGTGCGCGGCATCGGCGACTACGGCAACTCCTTTGGTGTGCCCACTGTGGCCGGTGAGGTATTCTTCGACGAAGCATACACGGCCAATCCGATAATCAACGCCATGGCCGTGGGAATCGTTAAACACAGCGACCTGGCCACCGCCACCGCCGCCGGCGAAGGCAACCCGATCATGATTGTCGGCTCCAAAACCGGACGGGACGGCATCCATGGAGCTACCTTTGCCTCGGAGGAACTGTCCGATGCCTCGCAGGAAAGACGCCCCGCTGTTCAGATCGGTGACCCGTTTACAGAGAAGCTCTTGCTGGAAGCCACCCTTGAGATCATCAGACAGGACCTGATCGTCGGCATTCAGGATATGGGCGCGGCCGGAATTACCTGCTCGTCGACTGAGATGTCGGCGCGCGGAGAATCCGGCATCGAGATCCATATCGACAAAGTCCCCGTGCGCGAAACCGGCATGACGCCGTACGAAATCCTCCTCTCCGAATCGCAGGAGCGTATGCTCGTCTGTGTCAAGAAGGGCTGCGAGGAAAGGGTTCAGGCAATCTTCGACAAATGGGGGCTGGACTCGACCATTGTCGGCCACGTTACATCCGACAAAATGATGACTGTCAAGCTTCACGGCGAAGTGATCTCGCGCATACCATCCTGGGATCTCGTCCTTGGCGGTGGCGTTCCCGTCTACCACCGGGAGACAAAGAGACCGGCTTACCTCGACGAACTGGCGAAGTTGAATCTCACTGACTACGACCTGAGCCGCGACTGGAACGACGTTCTCACGACCATGCTCGCCTCGCCCAATCTCTGCTACAAGGGGTGGGTGTTCGAGCAGTATGATTCGATGGTCCGCACCAACACGGCCGTGGGACCGGGCTCGGATGCCGCCGTGCTGCGAATCCGCAAAACCGACAAAGCCCTGGCTATGAGCACCGACTGCAACGGCCGTTATTGCTACCTGAATCCACGACGCGGCGCTCGCATTGCCGTGGCTGAAGCTGCCCGCAACATCGTCTGCTCCGGAGGCAGACCGCTGGCTATTACCAACTGCCTGAACTTTGGCAACCCCTACAAGCCGGAGATCTATTACACCTTTTCTGAAGCAGTCAAAGGCATGGGTGAGGCCTGCCGCGTTTTCAACACGCCGGTCACCGGTGGAAATGTCTCGTTTTACAACGAAGACCCCGCCCGCGCGGTCTTCCCCACGCCGACGATCGGCATGATCGGCCTGGTCGAACATATCAGCCACATCACGACCCAGTGGTTCAAAGATGATGGCGACATCATCTTCCTTCTGGGCAACACAAAAGAAGAACTCGGGGCGTCGGAGTACCTGAAGGTCATTCACGGCCACACTAAAGGTGATATTCCCGATATTGACCTTGCTGAGGAGAAGAAAACGCAGGATGCTCTTCTCTCGGCCATTCAGGCAGGGCTGGTGAAATCCGCCCACGATGTCGCCGACGGCGGTCTGGCCACGGCCCTGGCCGAATGCTGCATCACCAATCGCATCCATGTGAGAGGAGCCTCGATAGAAGCCGGCAGCACGCTGCGCCCTGACTGCCTTCTCTTCGGAGAAAGCCAGTCGCGCGTGATCGTAACCGCATCGCCCGACAACTCTGATAAGATAGAGAGTCATTTCACGCAGGCTGGGGTCGCGATCAAACGAATCGGTTCAGTCGGTGGTTCACGATTGGAAATTGATGATCTGATCGATGTGTCACTGGACAATCTAATAGATGCCTACTACCTGGCTATGGACCGGTTCATGGAGAAGATAGAAACCGCCCCGGTGACCACCTGAGCGGCGGTATAAGCATCTCTTTTCAATATGGCTTTGTACATATTCTCAGATGCCCACCTCGGCTCCGGGAACCCGCACCAGGAATCCGACAAAGTCGCCAGGATCGAGGCGCTCTGCAAGCTGGTCAAAAAGGATGGCGACCGGTTGGTCATCCTGGGTGATCTCTTTGACTTCTGGTTCGAATACCGCTACACCATCCCGAAAGATTACCACGATGTCCTGTTCATCCTGTATGACCTGAGAAGGTCCGGCATCCAGATCGATTATGTCAGCGGCAACCATGACTTCTGGATGGACGATTTCTTCCGCACCCGACTGGAAATCGACGTGCACCGCGACCGGCTGGACCTTTCATATGATGGGCGCATGATTCACCTCACCCATGGCGACGGGCTGGCCCCGGCCGACAGGGGCTACCGAATGCTCAAGAAAATACTTCGCAACCGCTTCGCCGTCTGGCTTTACCGAAAACTCCCGCCCGATTGGGCCTATCCGCTGGCCAGGTTTGTGTCCAGTTCATCGCGGAGTTACACCAGTTCACGCGACCACACCTTTGCCCCGGCTTACGAGGCGTATGCAAAAAGCAAGATTGCTGAGGGCTTTGATGTGGTGGCCATCGGGCACCTGCATATCGCGGACATCCAGGAGATCGGCCACGGAACCTACATCAGCACCGGCGATTTCATCAATCATTTCAGCTACGTCAAGATCGACTCCGGCAAAACGAACCTCGAGTTTTTGTAAACCGAACGCGACGCACCGCGTCGTCATTCCGACCCCAAGCCGGAATCTATCATCGGCGCATGCCGCCCCCGCGTCACCCTGAGCCCTCCAACCGTCATGCTGAGCGGAGTCGAAGCATGACGACCTACCCGTTACGTCAGGTCTTGCCTGTGGTTCGCCGCAGGTGTGACCTGACGCTACTCTACATAATGATCACAAACGTCCCCACCTGCGTCCGGTCATCCGACTCGATGACATAATAATACATCCCCGACACACACAACATCGCATTACGCGTGATCATATCCCACTCATCATGCATCGCCTCAGGACTGTCAGGAGGGTAATCATGATCCAGCTCACGGACAAGGTCACCATCGAGGGTGAAAATCGAGATCTTGCACTTATGCGGCAGGTTGGCGAAATGAATTCGCTGTGACCGGGCCGGAATCTGCGTCTTGTCTCTGTTCTCAAGGCCGCGCTCACGATAATCGGCGTCCGCCCGCCACGGATTGGGGTAGACATACGCTTCAAGATCGTGATACTCGACGCTGTCAGATGAGACCTGGGCGTATGATTCTATCTGGGCATTGAGGATGTTGGACTCCTTCGCCGGAATACCCCCCTTGGCAAAGCCGAAGTCAAAAGCTGTCACGGCCACAAAGTATGGAATAGTCGCCACAAGATTGTCATAGACATACTCATATTCATAGTACTTGGGCAGCGGTTGGCCATGCTCGTATGTCAGGTCATCCTCAGTCCATTGGGTTGTATCAGTGCCCGGGTCGGTGGCGTCGGGGTAGACTTTGTGTATCTCTGCAGGATTGGTCAGGTCGAACTGGTTGAAATCCTGCTCGGTGAAATAGTAGAACGTGTCATTGTAAACCAGCGGGTCGCTTCGGGTGTAAGCCAGGGGGTCAAAATCAGGATCGTGATAGATCAGTCTGAGGCTCTCAAGGGTAAACGGCAACTCCCGGCACCGCCACTCGCCGCGCTCTTCGGTCAACTGCCGGTAGGTGAACCGATTGTAATTGTGGTGATCGAACGATGAGAGCAGGGTCATGCTTGACTTGCGGCTGTCGAGCCCGGCGTAGACACGGTAACCCTCGAAGTCCTTGATGCGGGTGAACGGATCGATGTTTGTCTCGGAGAAGTAGCCGTTCCATCGTATGGTCAGCTTGCCGGTGGTGGGGATTACCCGCACCAGAGGGGCAGGAGGTGGGACGTCTGCCCGAAAGTCAGGGATGCCATCCCCCTCGTACCATGTTGTGTCGCCGTTGCATACCCTGAACTCACCGGCATAACCGTCTCCGTCAGTGTCATAGCCGGGATTGTCATAGACCCACTTGGCCCAGTTGGCGTTTTCGGCGAGATCGGAGAAATCAAGCTGGTCGTAGAAGCGCATGGGCCTGTATGGGTCCCATAGCTGCTCGTGCGCGGTGGGGTTATGGTGCACGCTGTCTCCGGCAACAATAGCTATGGTAAACTGAGCCGTCAGGCCAGGACCCAGATCCATGGGCCCAAAGGCCAGGACATTTCTCGGGTTGCCACCAAAGGTAGCCAAGATTGCGGCGTCCGGGGCTGGTGGCGGGGGCATCCATCCCTGTGCAGTCTTGTCGACGGCAGTAGTCATAACATCGTAATCGAACTCGCGGTGGCTCATGACATAATAGAGTATCTTATCCATGGGCAGAGAGTAAATATGAGATGACAGGTCGTATAATCGTTCGCCCGGCTGGGGGCGGCGCTGCGGATGCCAGGACCTGCCGAGCGATTCAGAATAATTCCACCAGTCGTAATTTAAAATGCATGTGTCTGTCGGAGTGGCAAGTACCCTGATTCCCACCGCACCGAGTGGAGATTTGTGGTCGAACTGGCCATCCAGAGGTTGCCCATTATTAGCCATGATGTACCCAACTTCTACTCTATCATAAGACGGGCAGTCTGAATCGGCGGGCCAACTCCACAGAAACCCGGAAGTCGAACCACAAACGCGATCCTGAGGCTCAGTAAAGTTATCATTGTGCGCAACTAACCCTCCGTACTCGAGACCTGCGAACATGTCTTTCACGGCCAGTGAACCCATGGCCTCGACGATAAAATGAACCAGCACAAACTCACCTAACTTAGTGCCGCTCCAAGCCATCGAACGTTGCGTGACTCTGAGACCGAGCGGCCTATGCCATTGACCGACCCCACCAAGGTCTCTGAGCGTATCGTAATATTCACATACAAGATCCAGTTCCGAGTGGGCCTCGTCCGAGTAATATGGGCGCGTGACATCAATGGATTGCATAGTGAAGCGGCCAAACGGAGCCATGTCGGGATTAAACTCCATCCAGGTTACTGAAGTATCCCCATCCACAACACCCCCAATCGCAAGGGAGGCTCGCAGGCTGTAGACAAGGTCCGAGTACTTGGGATAAGTGACGGCCTGGATGGGATCGCCGGTTAGCGGATCGATTATCGGGAAGTCGTAATATCTGCCTCCTAAGTATCCAAAATTCGAGACTGTGACCTGAATGTTTCCCTGGTTATGAACGGTCCATTCCCATGCGGGATCACTGGAAAGGGAAGCTGTTCCTGATTGTCGCCCAAGGGTTAAAACATGATAGGGTGGATCTGGCTTGTGCTCAATTCCAGAGGTCACAGGCTCTCGTGCAGATACCATGGACACAATCATCAGAATTACAGGCAGCCAGGCTAGGAAACGATTGCTCATATAGTGGTCAGTCTTGTGCTGCTCCTCCACAGCACCTCCCATTTTAGTATAGGTTTGCGCGGGCTGTTTGTCCAGCACATTGCCCTGTCGCATAATCAAGTGTTGCGTGACAAATGGTACCCTCTGCCACGCAACTTCCCGCGTACTGACAGAGAGCCCAACCTGCACTCTATAAATGGTTGGTTCTCCACCAGCCTAGTCATCTCAGCCCTAATTGCAGTACTCGACACAATTCCACCAGTACCCGCAGGATTTGTCGCAAATTTCCAAGAAGTGTTCGGCCGTATAGATCTTCCATGCGCACCATCCCGGCGGGCAATCCGCCGCTGGTGGAGCCGGATTCACACACTGGCTCGAACTCACACACGGGCATTCCGGTGCTGGCGGGCCATCCCCAGCAACAACCGGAACCGGTGCTACCATGTAGACACCGGAGCCGAGAATCACCGCGGCCGCAAACAGCACGATGTGGAATCTCATTTGCTTCATCTGTTTCACCTCCTTTCGATCATCTATGGGTTAACGGTTACTTTCTACCAGCGCTGGGTTTATTATCTTCCCTAACAATCGTTTCTCGAATTTCCCGGGATAGCCAAGCTGGATATCGGTAATCAGGCCGTACTCATCAACACCCACAAGCGTAGGCCACACCCGGAAATGATAAACATCCCTGAAATACTCCCGATCGATAAACAGAAGCCGGTACCCGTCCACCAGTTCAACAAGAGGATCAGGCAGATGAAACGGTACCTGCCCGACAACAACAATGACCTGGACATCGTCTCTCAGGTGCGGCTCAACGGTGGTCTTCCAATCGGCGAGCATCCGCACACAACCACCACAGTCAAAGTGTACGAGAAGTAGAACTGATAGCCGTCCCTGAAGGACGTCCTCGAAGTTCCCGATGGTGCTGTCAGCATACTGGAAATCTTCAAGGGGAAAAAGGTCACCTCTTTCGACAAGAGGGTACTTTCCCTCCTCTTTCATTGTTTGTCTGCGTTCTTCGTCGTCAAAGTAGACCGCTGGCATTGGGGTAGTATTTGGGCCGATGAGCCCATATGTGACATAGATCCCTGCTACAACACCACAGAAGCACACCAAACCGCCAAAGACGATCTTGGCGTAGGTTGATTCGAGGATAGTTCTGAGTTTTGACGGCATTTATGTTTGTCCTGCAAGTTGTTTTCAGACGAGTTGTCGAAACCGCAGGGGTTTCGACCTACCTTATCAAGGTGACGGGTGGGCCATACTTCACCCTTCGCGTATCGTGTGTCGTTCGAACAGGACACACTTCACCCGTCTCACCAGTCCCTTTGTCTGGTGCGCATCCCCGGTGTCTAACCGTCGTTGCCGATTACTTTCGTGCCCGAGTGATAGCCTCCCCATCTCGACTCATGAGCCAACCCACCGACCGAGCAAAGAACCAGACCGGTGTGTCAAGCCATAAAGCTACGGGGCTATCGCTCAGCCAATAACAGCATAAGCCCCCCCCCCCCGCGTTTGTCAAGCGAATTCCTGTCTCATCCCTCGGCGGAAAGGAGATGTCAGGCGCACAGGGCACTTGACCTACAGATTCTTCCTCCTCACCTGATAGATAATCAACGGTGGGACACCCAGGACAATCATCCCGACCACAAGAAAACTCACGTAACCGGCAACGTTCTCAACGTTGAGCTCCGCAGGCGGGAAAAACCCAACCACAAACGCATAAAGACACCCAATCAACCCGAGAATCGCGACCAGTATAACACCCCCCTTCCCGCCCGGGATCTTGTACGTGCGGGGGACCTCCGGCTGGGTGTACCTGAGCCTGATCACAGACAGGAACACGAGAACATACATTATGATATACAGTTGAATCGCCAGTATACTGAGTATCCAGAAGGCAGTGTTCACATCAGGCACAAACACGAATACAACACAGAACAGACTCGTGATGGCTCCCTGAATAATGAGCAGTCTGACCGGCGCACCGTGCCGGTTGCTCCCCTTGAAGAATGCCGGCAGGTCGCCATAGCGCGCTGTGACCAGCATCCCCTTGGCCGGGGCCAGAAACCAGGTATTGACAAGCGCGACAGTACCCAGCACAATCAACAGAGCCACCCACGGCACCGCCCACGTAAGACCGAACTCGGCAAAGAAGACTTCAACCGCAGGCATAATACCCGCCACCAGGCTCAACTCCTCTTTCGGGATCACGAACGCTATGGCCAGTGAGCCGAGGATAGAGACAGCCAGTATCACCACAGCCGCCATCAGTATCGCGCGAGGAAAGTTGCGCTGCGGGTCGATTACTTCCGAAGCACTCGACGCTGACAACTCCATCCCGGAAAGAGCCAGAACTACCCCGGCAAAGAACACGACATTCTCCATCCCGAAATCGGGAATCAGACTGGCGACTGAAAACGCAATCTCGGTCGGATAACCCGCAAGCGACCAGTAAAGCCCCAGGCCTACAATCAAAGCTGCAGGTATGAGCGACCCGATCAGCATGCCACCCGAACTTATCCAGCTTGACACTTTGATCTCAAAGAAATTCGCAATAGTCGCCGCCCACACCAGTATGAGGGTGGTGATCAGCATATAGATCTTGCTGTCAGCAAGCGACGGATTAAAGCTGTACGCAATGGTGGCCGCAAGAAACGACAGCACCGCCGGGTACCACGGGATACAGGCGATCCACTGTGTCCAGATGGCAAAGAAACCGACACGCGGACCGAACGCCTCACGCACCCAGATATAGATGCCGCCCCGCTTCGGCCAGCCGGTAGCCAACTCAGCACTCACCAGCGAGATCGGAATGAAGAAGAACAGCATGGCGGCGACGTAGAAGAATATCGATGCCCACCCGTATTCAGCCATTTGCGGCAGATTACGAATTCCGATCACCGCGGCCATGGTCAGAGTGGCCAGCCTGAAAACACCCAGCACGCGAGTTGACGGGCCCGGTTGGTCCTGCATTCAGCCAATTTACTCAAACAACGCAGGTTAGCCAACGGATTTCCCGCGCATCTCCGGTTTGACTTTCAGACATCGCCGCATTAGCTTTCCGGCATGCGCAAGACTGTTTATCTGCTGGCTGGCGTCATTGCATTGTACCTGTTGCTGTCGCTTCTGATGGCTGCTCTGTACGGACCCTCATACGGCTTCCTCCAGGGTGAGGACAGTTGGGTCCCGGACGGCAGCGGCGGCTGGGCCAAACATGGCTCCCCGGATGGTCCCCCGCCTGATGAGGCCAGCGTCAACGTGCCGATAATGATCCGGTATGTGCCGATTCTGATTCCCGGGCTGCTGCTGGTCCTGTTCCTGTTCACACCCCTCAGGCGCCTGATTGAAACACCGCCACCGGAAGAAAAAGCCGAAGACAGCGAAACAGAATCCGGCGAGTCGCCGACCCCTCAGTGAAGCTCACAACCCGAAAAATGTTTACCTTTGGCCGGGCTGCGCGGGGCAGTATATTGGCGCCATGAACGAGGCTGATCGCTATAAGTTCATGGATCTTGCCATCCGGGAGGCGGAACTGGCCTTCGAGAAGGATGAAGTCCCGGTCGGAGCAGTGGTCGTCTTTGACGGAAGGATCATCGGCCGGGGACACAACCTGACCGAATCAATGCACGACGCGACGGCGCATGCCGAGATCGTCGCCCTATCCGCCGCTTACAGCCATTTCAAAGACTGGCGTCTTGAGAACTGCACCCTTATTTCGACGCTGGAACCGTGCGCCATGTGTGCCGGGGCGGCCATCCTGTCGCGGATTAAAACCATCGTCTACGGTGCCCGCGATCCAAAGTTCGGCGGCTGTGAATCGATTTTCACGATTCCTCAGGAGGATCGGCTCAACCATCGAATCGAACTTATCGGCGGCGTACGCGAGGAAGAAATCGCGGCCATGATGAAAGCCTTTTTCCAGCAGGCGCGGGATAGAAAAGGAAAAGTCAATTGATCGGCATCGGCAAAAACTGGCCCTCGGAGAAGCAGTACAAGCTGTTCAAATATATCCGCGCTTTTCTGCTCATCGAAGGTCCAATCGCGTATCTGGTCGTCGCCGGCGTGGCACCCTTGGGGAACCAGGTATCAGAGGTGTTCAACAATTTGGTACTGTATATATTGTTGGTCGTAGCCGCATTGTACCCACTTGTGTTTCCTATTATTAAGAATGCTGCGATCACGCAGCACAGGTTAACTGGCGAAGGTGATGTGGCTACAGCATCATTATTCGTAAGCATACAATTCGTCGGCATGGCATTCATCCACACAAGCTATATACTGGGTTTTATCGTCTTCTTACTGTCAAGGAGACTAGACTACATGCTATACTTCTACCCTATCGGACTGGCCTGGACGCTGCTGCGATGGCCCAGCCGGGAGAAATTCGACGCTTTTGTCAAGGAGTATTCACAACCGTGAGTCACAAGCACTACGAAGGTGATATCGACCTGGCCATTGTTATCGCGCGGCCGCTGTATTTTGCCCTGACGACCAACGTCCTCGTGCCATTTCTGCTCTGGGCGGTGTGCTACTGGCTCAACCTCAATCACGAACCGGCGAACCTTGTCCACTCCTGGCAAAACGTCTTCTTTGCCATTGTAGCATCCCTCGCCCTCATTCAAACCGCGCTGATCTTCCGCTGGCGAAACAATGCTTTCAAAAAGCCGATGATCCGCAGTAAGGAAAGCCTGGAGGAAGATTTTTCAGACAACCTCCTCGAACGATCCAAACCGATTTTTCTCGCTATCGCCGCCATGTCCCTCTACGGCGTCATGTTTTTCCTGATCACCGGCGAGTTGAAAGAGACCACGGTGCTGGTCTTCTATTCGTTCGTTGTCTTCCAGGTGGTCCGTCCCAGGTACGCCTTCGTGAGGAAACTGCTGCGCTACCAGCGGAACCTGGTGGATAGCGGCCAACTGCTGCGGGACTAGGACCGCTCGGAAACACCCCCTCAGAAAGCTCTTTACACCACTGATTTCAATTCCTTAGATTGGGTCTGACAGGGTCGCGGAAGCGGCCGGGATGGATGTCGGAGAGGTGGCTGAGTGGTCGAAAGCGGCGGTCTCGAAAACCGTTGTACGTTTGCGCGTACCTAGGGTTCGAATCCCTACCTCTCCGCATATGATGGGACAGGTCGGCTGACTCAAGATATCTTACACGAACGCACAGAACCCGCCGCAAGCGATGGGCCACCCAGCCAACGCATAAAGAAAAGTGGACACATAGACTCGCATGACCCTTGGCTGCACGTTCGTCGTTGAGGAGTAGAGATAATGAGAACTATTAGACTATTCGATTCCAGGTCTGGGCTGGATTTCCAGGACTACGATGACGCAGAGGGCGGGGCGCTTGCACAGGAAGCTGCCCGTGATTCGTCGCTTATTATCCAAATCCAAAGTGGTTATCTCAAGATGACTTCAGCTGAATTCTTGATAGCCGTGCTAACTGCCTTTCCATCTGAGATGGTTTTTGTCGAAAACGAGATGAACACGCAGAGCGGCAAGACTGCCAGGCAACTCATAGAGTCGGAGAAACCGGATGATTACTCCGCCTATATTGGCTCCTATAATTCTGAAAACGTACGGAAGATACATAGTTCTTTTGCTGATCACAGAGGCTGGGACTGCTGGTTGTTCGGTGCCTTTAAAGAAAGACATCTTAACAAAATCAAGGAGGCTGCGCGTTTGCACGGGCTGTTAAGACTTGGGGAACGAACTGATCCTCACCCAACAGACTATACTATTTTCATTAATGAGGATATGCATGAGATCTACGTAACTGTCTTTGACAGCAAGCTTTTTGATCCTTTCATTGATTTTGCAGACGGCTTGGCTTTTGAGTGAAAGGGTTGAATTACCCAGGTCGCCCACGGCTTGCCGTGGGTTCTGATCGTTTTAAAGCAGGTGCCTCAAAATCGGCGCAACCCACCGCGATGACAACAAAATCTCCATCCACGTCGTGCTGAACATGGGCGCGCCAGTGCCGCACTGCGGGATCATCAGGGAGGTCAGCGGTAGTTAAGCTGTTGTCGCGCAAGTCATTAGCATTATCTGGAGTGCGATACTTCAAAAGTTGTCACGATTGAGCGATTTTCTTGGCAATTGGGACAAAATTTATTTGATTTCTCCACGTTTATTCGCCATATACAGATTTAACAGCAGCGAAATTGCATCTATTGACATAGGATTGAGGGTCTTGGCTAAGCATTATTCTGTTGTGCAGACACCCGCTTTCTTCTTGGCGTCAATTGTCTGTCTTGCTGCCGGTCTCTACGCCGGTGGCTCTGATGCCACTGTAGACACGGTGGACGACGAAACATGTCTTGCGTGCCACGATGATCAGGAGACCAGGTTTACATCGGGGCCGCATCAATTGGCCTCGCTGGGTGGCGATCCGGTTGCTGGCGTTCAATGCGCAAGTTGTCACGCTGGCGGCGCGGAGCATATTGACGACCCGAGTCCTGAGAATATCGACAACCCGGCTGTAATGTTCGGTTTGGCTGCCCGACAGGCATGTATGGGCTGTCATCAGCCGCATCTTTACATGGACAATTTCGGATTTAATCCACACTATGAACAGCAGGTTAACTGCGCCTCCTGTCACAGAGTACACGCCGGTGAAGCCAGATTACTTCTGAGCGATAATATGGAGTTCTGCACAGGCTGCCATCCATCGGTTGAGGCGGCCTTTACCCGAAACTCACAACATCCGGTGAAGCAGCAGAACATAACCTGCATTAATTGTCACCGGTTCGCGCAGAGGGCCGATCAGGGTGTGCGTGTAGACCAGTTGAGAATCTGTCAGGACTGCCATCCCGAACAGAGCGGTCCGTTCCCGTTCGAGCATCCGTCAGTAAATGCCTACATGGTCGAAGCAGATGGGTGTATGGAATGTCACGAACCACATGGCTCTGAGAATGATCGATTGCTCAGACAGCCCGATAAAGGACTATGTCTGCAGTGTCACATAACACCGCCGGGCCATCTTAACCTGCCTGCCTTACATGGCTTTGTCAGAGACATAGAGAACTGCGTGGCCTGTCACTCCGAAATACATGGATCTTTTGTCAGTTCGCGTTTCCTTGATCCCATGCTTCAGTTCCGGCTGGGCTCCGTCCAGCCCTGTGCTGACTGTCACGATCTTACAAGGTGAAGGTTCTATGCACGTACGCAGGACAAGATTCAACAGTTTCTTAATTCTGGTTGTACCTCCGGCGTTGTGGTTGCTTTCCGGCCCTATTGCAACTGCAGATGAGGGGAGCACGACGGTCAAAGCAGGTTTTGTGGTAGCCGATGAGGAAGGAAATCTCGCCGTCAACCAGGAGACTTTCAATACCTATGAAGGTCTCGCACTTTCGGTTGAAGACTTTCGTTACCAATTGGCTCCTAGGTGGCGTTTATCGGCCGACCTCCTGGATCTTACTCTCAACAACCGGAATCTCTCGGCCCGCCTGTCGAATCAGGGCCGTTTCAAACTGGACTTACACCACGACAAGTATCGTCGTCGCTACGACTTCGGGGGGGCAAACTTCACCAGGCGCAGCACCACCAGCGCCGATATTTCATTCTCGCCGATCAGACAACTCGAACTTTTCACTGGCCTGTCACTAATGAAAAAACACGGAGCGCGAAATGACGCCATTGACGTAACAGAAGGCAGGTCTCCGGTTGATTATTCACACACCGCCTACCTGGTGGGCGGCCGATACAGCAACCGCCGGGGTTCGGCCTCCGTTCAGTACCGGAGGCTGGACTTTGAGAATGATGTGCCAACAGCACTTCATAACATCGGCCGCCAGGCAGATGAAGTACGGACGTCAGCATCCCTGGTTATCCCCGGCGCAGAGTGGCTGCTGGTGTCGGGCGGGTACGATTACCGTCAGGATCAGCTGGACGCAAGTGGTGTCAAGCTCACCACCAACCTCGGCTGGGCCGGAATCAAGGCGACGCTGCCGAAATACTATCGTGTAGACTACAATTTCTCATTTGCACGGACGACGCAGACGACCCTTGACCAGGAGACCGACAACGCTGTGAACGCCATCACCGTTAGTAGGAACTGGCCGGGTGTCGGAGGCGTGAGTGTTGGGTATGAGAACCGCATAGCGGACGATCTGGTTGACCGCACGGAATCACACGGCCTGTTGCTGGGAAGCTGGTTCAACTGGCAACGCCGACTGTCTGTTCGTGCCTCGCTGTCTTTGAGAGATCAGGACGTAGTTGATGGCATCACACAGGTAGGAGACCGAAGCGTAACTCGATACCGGATAACGGCTCGCTACCGGGAGACGGATCTCTGGAGTCTGGAACTCCAATGGGCAGGCCGGGTCAGCAAGCACGACCCGCACCCGGACATCCGGGAAGCATCGGCCGACGACGAATTAGACACTCGGGTGGACTACGACGGGCTATCTATGGTGTTCTCGATAGATAAGGAGAAGTATGGCCGCCTTACTCTATCGCACACTTACTACCTCGGCAAATATGAAAACAACAGCGATGAAACAAGCT
>CP070824.1:3225682-3245880 GCA_020344395.1 Candidatus Zixiibacteriota bacterium
AGCAGCCTCCAGGAAAGTGGACGGACCGTTGCCATGCTTACGGGCGACAACAGGCGGACGGCGGCCGGGGTGGCAGGTCAACTTGGCGTTGATAATTTTGAAGCAGAGGTACTTCCGGAACAAAAGAGACTCATTGTTGAATCATACCGGCGGGCCGGTTACATGGTGGCCATGGTTGGCGATGGGATCAACGACGGCCCATCCCTGGCTGAGGCAAACGTGGCCGTCGCTATCGGCAGCGGCACCGAAGTGGCGATTGAGACGGCGGATGTCATTCTGTCTCGAAGTGAGTTAAGCGTGATTCCCAGGCTGTTCTCTTTGTCCGAAAAATGCCTGAGGCTAATCAAGGAGAATCTGTTCTGGGCCTTCTTTTACAATGTACTGGCAATCCCGATCGCCGCCGGTTTGCTCTGGCCGGTCGTCGGTCTCACCCTGTCGCCGGTGATAGCGGCGGCAGCCATGAGCCTTTCATCCGTGCTGGTGGTGTCCAATTCGCTGCGTCTTTACAGGGTCGACCTCTGAATCGTGTCCACTCTGTTACCGCCAGCCCTTCCGTATCGACCACTTGACTTTCTGCGCGAAACGGCTGGTTTCGTCTGCTTCACCGGTCATGCTCAGGACTGGAGCTGATAATGATCAGGTTGGTAGTTGGCCTGGGAAATCCCGGGAGTCAGTACGAGGGGACCAGACACAATATTGGTCTTGAAGTGCTGACTCGATCGGCTCAACTCCTGCAGGCCAGGCCTCAGCCGCAGCGAGGCCTGTACCAATGGGCCAGTGCCGGACCGGATGCGAATTGCCTGGTTCTGGCCAGCCCCCGGACTTTCATGAATCGCAGCGGAGATGCTGTGTCGGCGTTGCTTCATGATTTTGAATTCTCACTGTCCGAAATGCTCGTTCTGGTGGATGACTTCAATCTGGCTCTGGGCGCTGTTCGAATTCGGGCGGCCGGATCAGACGGGGGTCATCACGGACTGGCTTCGATCATACAATGTCTGGGCACCGACAGCTTCGCGCGACTGCGTGCAGGAATCGGTCAGCCGGCCGATAATGTAGATGCGGCCGATTATGTCCTGTCCCACTTCGAGCCAGCGGATGCAGAAAAAGTCCGCGAAATGGTTGACAGAGCGGCCGAAGCGACTATATTTGCTGTCCATCATCGTCTTGAAGAGACGATGACCAGATATAATTATAACCCTGCTCCGTCGGAGCTTCCCTAGCTTCCGACGCAGCCGTTGAACCTATAACCAACGTCCGAAGGGAGAATCAGTGAATCTCTACGAGACAACTTATATTCTCAATCCGCAGTCTGACGATGCCACCCTCGATCGTCAGGTCAAAGCTGTAAATGACATCATTGTCAATAACGGCGGAAAGATAGTCCATGAGGACAGGGTGGGAACCCGGAGAATGGCCTACGAGATCAAGGATCTTGCCCAGGGATATTACACCAGCACTTACTTTGAAGGGCCGGGGCAGCTCCCGAGGCTTCTGGACCGGCATTTCCGCTTGGAAGACCAGTGCCTGCGCCATCTTACGATCCTGTATGAGGGTAGTGTAGAGAGGCTCAAGGAGCGTCCGGAAATTAGTGATGTGCCGGCTGACCGGCGAAGACCTGGTCCCCCGGTCAGGCAACCCGCCCCGACCGGGCCGCCCGATGCTGACAGTCGGAGGCCAGCCGAACCTGAACTGACGGAATCAGAAGATATCGACCAGCCGGATACCGTCGACAGCGCGGCACCAGCCCCGGAAGCAGAAGATCTTGCACCAGAGAGCGAAACCCTCTCCGAAGAAACGTCGACCGATGTCGAGACATCACAACCTGCTGCCGAGCCCGAGAGTGATATTCAAAGTGAACCTCTTGAGGAAGATGAATTATAAGGAGATATTGAGCGATGGCTGAATATAGAAAACGCCGAATGTACGGTGGCAGACGACGGAAGGTGTGTCGGTTCTGCGAGAATAGGATCGACTACATAGAGTACAAGGACGAGCGGTTGTTGCGTCGATTTGTCACGGAGCGAGGAAAGATGGTCCCCCGGAGGATATCCGGCAACTGTGCTATTCACCAGCGCAAACTTACACGAGCCATTAAGCGGGCCCGCCATCTCGCGATCATGCCGTTCGTCAGTGAATCATATCGCTGACCGAACATCGTTACGATATCGACCGTGAATTCCTGCATGCCAGAGAGATCGGCCGGCGTTTGGTTGTTGCCGGTTGTCATGATTCTGTACTCGATCCTAAAGTATGGTGCGGTCCAATGGATGCAGCAGCCTGTGGCAATCGTTCTGTTTCTCGCGGTTGCATACATACTGGCTGTGTATCTTTACTATGGATCCACTCGCCTGGCGTGGATCGGTTATCAGCGGGTTCTTTGGGCCGGCTTCATGGCGGCTGTTATTGTTGGCTTTCTTCTTGGTGGAAGGAGCGAACTGTGGAATCTCCTGTGCGAATGGAGCACGATTATGGCTGCAGGCATCGTGGTCGGGGCGATGGCCCGAAGACGAGCCGCCGATCTCAACCTGTACGCGGCGGGGCTGGCACCGGTGGCCATAATCTCACTGGTCTGGTTCTTACCCTTGTGGTCGGAATTCCGGCTGGCCATGGAGCCAATGATAAATGATATGGTTGCCCTGGTTAATCAGGCTATGACCATGATTCTCCCCGCCGGAACAGCCGAGCAGTATGCCGAAACGTGTCGGCGGATCTTTCGGTTGATGGTGAGGCTGATGCCGGCCGGCATCGTCATGAGTGCCGTAACCCAGTATTCGATCGGATTCCTCTGGTTCGCAGAGGTAAGGGCGCGCGATGTTGGGGTGGCCGGCGTCGTACGTTCGTTTAAGGCGTGGCGGGTTCCCAGGGTGGTGTCAGTCCTGGCGATCATTCTGGTACCGATCCGCTTTCTGGAGACCGAATCGGTGAGCCTGGCCGTTGATAACGTTCTGGCGGCAACTTCCATATTCTACTGCGTGACCGGACTGTCGTTGCTTGAGTATTACTTGCAGCGATTCAACTTTCGACGGGTAACGAAGCTGATTGTCTACCTCCTTCTGATTCCGACCGGACACTTCGGGTATCTCGTCTTGGTCCTTTTGGGATTGACGATCAGTCTCTATGATTGGCGCGAGCGACCAACCGGGGGAATAGCTTGGCAAAGAGTTTGAAATGTGTATATTGACTGAGAGGAAAATATGAAAGTTATCTTGCGTCAGGACGTTCCTGACATCGGGAATGCGGGTGATACTGTGGAGGTAAAAGCCGGTTACGGCCGAAACTTCCTGATACCACGTAACCTTGCTGTTCCGGCAACCAAGGCCAACCTGAAAGCCATCGATGAAATCGGAAAACAGAAGCTTATTCAGGAGAAGAAAAGGCGGCGTGGAGCGGAAATCGTCAAGGAGAAGATTGAAAAACTGTCTTTGTCCAGGGAAGTCCTGGTGGGCGAAGAAGACCGGGTGTTCGGATCGGTGACGAGCATGGACGTGGTGAAGTTGCTCGAAGAAGAAGGCATCACGGTGGACAAGAGATCCGTAGAGCTTGAGGAACCGATCAAGGCACTTGGTGTGTATACGGTGCCGATCAAGGTGGAGAAGTCCGTCACGGCCAATCTGAAACTGTGGGTGATTAAGAAGTCGTAGTCAATGACGATGCTCGAAGTAAAACTCGAGGGGCTGGCACTCGATATGACCACCAACACTCCCGTCATCATTCTGGCGCCGGTCGAATTGGAGAAAGTCCTCCCTATCTGGATAGGTCACGCCGAGGCCTGGGCGATCGCTATGGAACTATCCGGCGTGGCTTCAAAGCGGCCGCTCACTCATGATCTCATCAGGCAGGTCATTGAGACAATGGGCGGCAAGGTCGATCGAGTCGAGATCACCGATCTGAAGGAACAGACGTTTTTTGCCGTCATACAGATTAGCCGTGATGGCAAGACGGAACGGATCGACGCGCGCCCCTCCGACTCGATAGCGGTGGCTCTGAAAACGGGTGCCCAGATATATGTTAACGAGGATCTGTTCACGGTCGAGGCTCAAGACACTTCCGAAACACCGGCCATGCCCACCGATCGTGAATCATTGCGAGAGCGACTGAGAAATATCAATCCTGAAGACTTTGGTAAGTATTCGCTTTAAATGCGCACTGCCTGCACGGCCCTAGCCCTGCTGTTTCTGGCAGGTATGGCGGCGCCCGGCGCCGCTGAGACAATTGATGATTCCCGGGAGGTGGTCTCCCTTTACAGTCGGGGCAAGCGACTCCTGCGCCAGGGGGATTGGCTGGAGGCAGCCCGCGCATTTGAGGAACTCGCCGGGAGATTTCCGCATTCGAAAAACTACGATCTTTTCGTTTTTAACCGTGCCAAAGCTGATTACTATTTCGGCAATTCGGACAAGGCGCTGGCCGGATTCAACTATTTCATGAGTCGCTACCCGGATTCTCCGCATAGGGCGCACGCACAGTTCTTTGTCGGCAATATCTATTATCAGAAGGGGAGCCTCAGTCGCTCGCTGTCCAGCTACATCGAAGCCTATGGGATAGCCGAGGATAGACGACTGGTTGACATTCTGGCGGAATCGGTCCTTGGAGTGGTGTCGTCAGCGAGCTCGATCGATTTATCCCCTGCGGACTTTGAGTCAATCGCGGAGCCTCGACGATGCCAGTTGATCAGATCGGTAGCGGGCGCCCTGCTGGCCCGTAATGAATTCTATGTCGCCAACAGACTGTTCACAGTTTGCGGTGAGCCACTGGATATAGATGATTTCCCCGGCATGCCGGGATCCGGAGTGGCTGCAGATATCGAACTTGCCCTGGTCCTGCCGTTTTCCGGTGAACTACAGTCTTTCGGGGATGAGATCTATAACGGCGCTGTGATAGCATCAGAATACTGGCGTCAGGAGACCGGGAAGTCTTTGAAACTGGTGCCGTATGATACTAAGGGGGATCCGATTGCAGCTGCGCGGATTGTGCGAGAACTGGTGAATTCATCCACCGATGCCGTTATCGGCCCACTCACCTCAGAAGAGGCACAGGTGGCTTCGGCCATCCTCAGTTGTGAAAACCTGCCAATGATAGCTCCCGCCGCAACTCAGGCCGGCCTGACCAAGCTCAGCGGAGCAACCTTCCAGCTTTCTCCAAACATCGAACTGCAGGCAGTTCATATGGCCGAGTATGCTGCCATGAATCTTCAGGCTGACTCAGCGGTTATTATAACCTCGACGAACAGTGATCATCTTCTCATGGCCAGGGCTTTCGCTGCACGTTTTGGTGAGCTTGGCGGCGCGGTTGTGTCAATCGGGTATTACCGGCCTCGCGATACGGATTTCGGCGCTTGCATTCGTGATATTAAAACCACTCTATTAGGCATTGAAGACGACTCGGCCTACTTTATAAATCCCGATGGAGATACGCTGCATGCGGATGCTCTGCCGGCGTTCGTAGATTGCCTCTACCTGCCGGGCAGTGCCAGCCAATTGAGATTGCTGCTCCCGCAACTGCACTTTTACAATATCAATGCCGTGTACCTGGGTTCGGATGGGTGGGATGATAATGCCGTGTATCGCCTGGGTGATGATATCACCAAGCTCGCTCTCTTTCCCTCGCCTTTCCTTCAGGTAGCGTACTCCGAGGAATACACCAGGTTTTCTTCAGCCTATGACGCTCGATACGGCAAATCTCCGCAACGTCTGGCCGCCCTGGGTTACGATGCGGCGCGAATTGTCACTCAGGCTGTTTTGAGAGGTGGGGTGACCAGGGATTTGCTGGTGGCAAGGCTGGCCGAGATTCAGCAATTCAATGGCGCTGCGGCCAGGGTCAGTTTCGGCGAACACCACGAGAACACGGAAATGCCTGTCTATCGAATAGAGAACGGACTCCCGGTACCGGTCGGTATATCGCAGGAGACCGAGCCATCACCGGAAGACACAGACTAGAATTGGGTCCTCCGGCAACGCCCCAGCACCCACAACGGAGAACTATTCATGGCCGAAGAAAAAGTAGCTCTGAAGATGATGATTGACGGCGAACTTAGAGACGTATCCTTCGAGGAACTCGCCCTTTCAAACAACCTGGCTCAGGAGTCGCTGGTGCGGCTCCTGATTGAGAAGAAGCTCATCAAACCGGAAGAACTCCTCGAAATGATGGAGAAGGTAAGAAAAGAACGCTACCGAAAACCTGACGAAGTGTGAATGTCAGTCTCATGACAAAGGCAGACGAAGAACAAACCGCGGCAACAGAAACAGATGATTCTGCCGTCGATGAGGGTGAGGTTCTGGAATGGACCACCCACCCTGTGAAAAAGAGGCCGGTGGTCGCTCTGCTGGTGTCGTTGTTTATCGCCCTGGTCGTAGTGGTAGTCTACTATTCCACCGGTACGCTCCTGTTTGCCCTGCTCGGTCTTGTCGTTCTGGTTGCCTCGGTAGCCCGGTTCTATTTCCCGACCACCTACCGTCTGAGTGATTGCGGAGTTGCGGTCAAGACCGTTACCCAGACGATCAAAAAGGATTGGTTGGTTTATCGGAGCTGTTATCCCGACAAGAACGGCATCCTCCTGTCTCCGTTCGTGCAGCCTTCGCGGCTTGAGAACTTCCGGGGGATATACCTTATCTTCGAGGATAACCGGGACGAAGTGGTAGAGTTTGTCAGGAAACGTATCGAACCAGCAAAAGAGAACTCTACCGAGTCGGGGGTTGAGAAGTGAGCTGGTGGCGAAGCGGGGCGGATTTCCCCGACCCCAGCACCGTGCTTACTGAAGAGGAACAGAGTGTCCTGAATCAGGTGGCAAGCCTGACAGTTCGCAAAGGTATGACCGTGCCGGCAATCCTGTTTTTGGAAACAGTCAAGCCGCTCAACTATATAGGATCCCAGACTCTTGTATTCTTCGAACCCATCGTGCAGAGTGTGTTCAATTTCCGGCACTATGATGCTCTCCGGACCGCGCTCGAGAAACGGGAATCGATAGAAATCCTTCTCAGAAAAATCGAAGAACTGGATGCCGTGGCGGTCAGGAAAGAGAAGGCCTTCAAGAAATGGTACCGTCAGGAGAAGAAGAAATGGAAATGGTATCAGCGCTACCTGGGCGTTTTCAGGCCGAAGTACCAGGTCCCCGACGAAGTCTTGAATCCACCCGAAGAACCTGACGATACGCAGGCCAAACCGCAGTGACAGTTACATGCCTGCCGGTAAACTCTAAATATCCAGATTCCGTACGTACTGGGCGTTGTGCTGAATAAACTCTCGGCGGGGTCCTATTTCAGTTCCCATGAGGGTCGTGAACAAATGATCCGCCTCGGCGCCGTCATCGAGAGTTACCTGGAGAAGCGTGCGGGTTTCCGGGTCCATGGTTGTGCTCCAGAGTTGTTCGGGATTCATCTCACCAAGACCCTTGTATCGCTGTATCGACACGTTTGACTTCGAGAGTTTCTTGACCAGAGCGTCTTTTTCTTCCTCGGAGTAGGCGTACTTCTCCGTTTTGCCGCTTTTGACCTTGAAGAGAGGAGGCTGGGCAATGTAGATAATCCCCCGGTCGAACAGGTCGCGCATATAGCGGAAGAAAAATGTCAGGATCAGGGTACGGATATGCGAGCCGTCGACGTCGGCATCCGTCATGATGATAATCTTGTGGTAGCGAACCCGGTCGGCGTCAAAGTCCTCCCGGATGCCGCACCCAAGAGCTGTAATCAACGCCCGCACCTCCGTGTTGGAGAGTATCTTGTCGATTCGGGCCTTTTCCACGTTGAGGATCTTTCCACGCAGGGGCAGTATTGCCTGAAAGCGTCGATCCCGGCCCTGCTTGGCCGAGCCGCCGGCCGAGTCACCCTCGACGATATACAGTTCACACGATTCAGGATCTCGTGAACTGCAGTCGGCCAGTTTGCCGGGCAGGGCGGCGCTGTCGAGAGCAGTTTTGCGCCGGGTGAGTTCCTTGGCTTTGCGGGCTGCTTCACGCGCGGTGGCGGCGGCCACCAGCTTCTCGACAATCTTCTTGCCGACGGGCGGATTCTCTTCGAAATAATCACCCAGGTTTTCGTTGGTGATGGACTCGACTATACCCTTGATTTCCGAGTTACCCAGCTTCGTTTTGGTCTGGCCTTCGAACTGCGGATCCCGAAGCTTGACGGCGATCACGGCGGTGAGTCCCTCGCGGCTGTCTTCCCCGATCAGCGTGGCGTGCCCGTTCTTGAGCAGCTTGTTACGGGTCGCATAATGGTTGATCGATCTGGTCAGGGCCGTGCGAAAACCGGTCAAGTGTGTGCCGCCCTCAATGGTGTTGATATTGTTGACATACGAATGCACCGACTCGGCGTAGCCGTCATTGTATTGAATGGCGATTTCGACCTCAGCACCGTTTCGCTGTTTGCTGAAGTGAATCGGTTTCCTAAACAGAGCCGTCTTCCCCTCATTCAGGTAGGACACAAAGGCGGCTAGGCCTCCCTTGTAGTAGAACGTCACCTCTTTGTCGGTGCGATGATCCTTCAGAACGATTGAGAGCCCCTGGTTGAGAAAGGCCAGCTCACGGAGGCGTGAGGCAACGATATCAAACTTGAAATCGGTCTTCTTGAAGATCTCCGGGTCAGGGATGAAACAGGTCTTGGTTCCGGGTTTCTTGCGCTTGCCGACCTTCTTCACCCGATGTTTCGCCTTACCCCGTTCGTATTCTTGCCGGTAGACCTCGCCGTCACGACACACTTCCACCCAGCACTTACTGGATAGGGCATTCACTACCGACACACCCACGCCGTGTAGACCGCCGGATACTTTGTAGCTCTTATGATCGAACTTGCCGCCGGCATGCAGGGTGGTCATCACGACCTCGAGCGCGGAGACCTTCTGTTCGGGGTGCTTCTCCACCGGGATACCGCGACCATTGTCGGTGACTGTAACCGATCCGTCTTTGCCGAGTTCAACGACAACTTTGTCGCATACTCCGGCCATGGCCTCGTCCACGGAGTTGTCGACAACTTCATACACCATGTGATGGAGACCGCGCTGGCTGACATCACCTATGTACATGGCCGGGCGACGGCGTACCGCCTCAAGGCCCTTCAGAACTTGAATTGTTTTGGCGTTGTAGCTGTGGCCGTTAAAGGCATCATCGGCCGATTCGCCCGCGGGTGTCCTCGCTTCACTAACCTTGGTTGTCATCTCAATCTGTCCCTGTTTTGCCTCTTAGTCGGATCCTCTTGACCACCCGGCCGAAGGGGTATTCATGAATACTGTTCATGATTGAGCTGGTCTGCATCGAAATCTCCTGGCGCCAGGCTGAATCCTCGACCTCGACGATCAGAACGCCATCCATGAAATCCACTGCTCGCGACTTAGTGGCTAAAGTCTCTCCGACTATCTCGGGCCAGAGGGTCACGATACGCCATCCGTGGTAGTCCTTGGCGCGGCTGGTAGAGTTGATCACTTTGTCGATCAAACCGGATATCGGTTTTGGAGATTTCATTGATTTGTGGTGTTCTGTAGTAGCCATTTTCGCTCAATCCATAACCCTAAATAATACCAGTTTTTATACAAATTAGCAAGTAAAAAACAGAGGCTATCTCATTGTGAATTAAGGAATTAGGGGCGATTTTATTGAGTGGTCATCGCTTCGGCACACGGCATTAAACGTTTGCGCTGAGGAGTATCGATTGTAGTCCGGTCAGCCCGGTCGAGGATACAAAAAGACCGGCCGTCCTCTCGGTACGGCCGGTCTCAAGGATATATGTAGATGTTACGACTGTCTACCTTTTATACACTACCGGCCCCTGATGTCTCCCGATCCGCTCACGCGGGTTGAGACATCTTCGGGGTTTCCATAGTAGGTGATATCTCCGGACCCGGAAACGCGACCGGTAAGGCTCTCAGTTGCCCAGACGTCAACATCGCCCGAACCGCTGACCCGAACATATGCTTCCCTGGCTTTCAGGTCGCGTGCGTCTACCTCTCCGGAACCGGAAACCTTGATCTCCAGTTCATTGACTTCACCCTCGGCGGTGAGATCACCAGAACCGGATACGGTACAGACAAATTCGTCGCCGGCAAGGTTCTCGACGTAGATGTTGCCGGACCCGGACAACGAAACTTCCTCCAGGCTTTCTACCGTGATCTGTATCCGGCAGCCGTCATACGAGGAGTATGATCTTTCCGTTCGGATCTCCAGCGTCCCTCGCCTGACCTCCGTGATCACGTATTCAATGAGGTTGTCATCGAACCAGACAGTCACTGTCTGCTCTTCGCCCACTTTCACCTCGATATCGAAGGAACCGCTGGACTTGATTCTCTGGAAGCTGTCTACAATCCGCTCCTCGGAAACGATATCTCCTGAACCCTCAATATGACGACGAAAGAACTTCCAGTCCGCCATGGCTGACTGACATGCCAGGAGCCCCACTATCAGAGTTGTCAGGACAATCTTTAGCTTGAAATCCGATCTCATCTCCACCTCCACTATGGGCTGCATTCCTAGCTGTATTACGGACAGCCGGTAATGGAAGTTTCGAATGTCGTGCGGAGACTGGTGTCAGGCGTGGGTGCGGTGGTCAGCCGGTTTTAGTCTCTTGCGGCGGGGATGATTGGCTGAAGGGATGCAAAAATCGCGGCCTTCAGGACGCATCATTCTGACGGTGTAGTCCTGACATCCCTGGCAACGGCGGATGCGTCCCAGAGCCTCTCGTTTTATCCTGCGACGCAAGGTGTGAGTAGGAGCGAAAACAGGTTTTCCGACGATCCTGTGCCCGCCGGGCGGGTTCTTACCATCGCGAAACTCGACGCCCGAGCTTACTTCACGGGTGCCGGGATGGTACAGTGTGGCGCCCGGGCAGGTAATGAAAACATACTCGTCTGAGTCTTCCGGCTCGAAGATCGGGAGGTCAGATAAGTCTATTTCGTTTAGGCACTTACCACAGACCTGGGCGCCTTCGCACCGATCCAACCTGCAGCCACATTCGATACACTTATCCGACATACTTTGCTCGATGTTTCCCCTGTTTAAGGACTTACCGAGCAAGGGGTCTGCCGTAGCATCACTGTCCCGCTAATTGGTGTCTCAGTAAGATTTTACACTGTTTCAGACAGAATCTTGCAGATTGAGAGAAGAGCAGGATGCAGGGTGCTGCGGCATCAGTCTGTAGGGCTTATCCCTTGAACAGCAGGACCAGCGAGCAGATGGTTGCCGACACCGGGAGCGCCACTATGAAGGTTACGTCTATGAACAGGGTGGCCAGAAAGGCCAGCGCCACCGCCGGGATCACAACGAATTTCAGTGTGGAAAAGGTGATCTTGGCCACTTTGGTGGCGATTAGAAGAATAAGGACGGTCAGCAGGACATAGGCCGCAATCAGACCGTTGGGCCCAAAGGCCTCGATGATGGCTCCTTTGACCGATCCGAATACCCCTGTGTACTCGTCGGCTCTGGCCGCCGCCTGGTCGGCGACCTCATTGATCTGATTTAATAGCCTAGAGCTGGGCATCGGATTCCTCCTCCAATGGCTCTATGGTCAGAGAGGATTCACCAACTCGAGAGAGCCCGACCATCCGATTGGTCAGGAAGTTCTGGGTGGTAATCCACTTATGGGAGACATCCATTATCTCCTCTTGGTCGACCTCGCTGACCCAGTCAAGGATCACCTGGTCAATCCGCCTGTCCTCCATCACCACGTCATCCATTGTGAGCACAAATTTCACCTTCATGTCGGCCTGCCTTACCTGTTGCAATTAGGTCCGCTAAATGGACCTGCAACGGCAATGCCGCCTCCGGGTCGACGCAGTTCGCTCGGTGTTAAATTATTTATTGATAGACACTTAACTGGAAATATGTGCAATAATTGCACAACGCCCGGCCAGTTTGATGGGTGCGGAGAGGATCGCAGAATAGGGGCAGCGCCATACTCTATCGGGCAAAACAAGGCCCGGCGGCCGTTTATGCCACCGGGCCAGTCGTATCACGGTTCGATTGACGGGCACCAGAGGTGCCCTGGTTTCTGGTCTGTCGATTCCGCCTGAATCTCAAGGGACAGAAAGTCTTGAGCTCGGGCCGCGATCACTCACAGGTGAACGGCTTCTTCCGTGAAGAAAATCGACCAACCGGGCGCAGGTGCAATGACAGATCGCTGCATCTGCGCTTGCGTAGGTTCTCTTCTCACGGTCGTCCGACGTAACTGCTGCTTTGCTGGAGCCAGCAATTTGCGCAGACAACCAATCTCCATACACTTCCCTCCTTCTTCAGGTTAACGCATGGCGATAAAGATAGGTGGGTGTAGGAGATCTCAATGTACGGGAGCCGACATGTGTAAGGTCCATGCCAGTTCTGAGTCAGATTAAAACCCTTCCGGCTCTACTATGAATATACCGCAGGTTTTGTGTGGGTCAAGGAATAATCGGTAACTTATTATTCTACTGTGAGTTAGGACCGAATGGCCCTCCTCTTGCCCGACCCTTCTATTCAGGCCATGGTTAGTTGGTCAGCGCCGGATTCGCAGCCGATCGGACAGACTGTATTCCTTGCGGGACAGGTGCTAGCACTAATCGGCGTCGAGGGAGCACGGCAAAGCGAGCGGCAGGAGGTCGGCTATCAGATGCTTCACACCTTTTTCATGGCACCCGAGAGAGTCCTGATCAGGCTATTCTCCCGAGTAGAACTTGAACGGCTGGTGACTGGCAAGGCAGTCCTCGCTGGGCCGGGTATATGGGTCATTCAGGAAGTCTATCCCCAGTTGCCTTCCACATGGATGATTGAATAGCGGCAGATGGCTCTGCCCGGGGAATTCGAAATAGTACGATCTTGACAGAGTCCTGCAGACCTTCTGTCCCCATTCAGGCGGTGTGTCCGGGTCAAACTGACCGTTGGTGACCAGGGTCGGAATATCACTTGAGACAGGTTGGTTATCCAGACTATCCAGTTCCCGCCGCGGCCAGAAATCATAGATTTCCGGTTCGACGACTGTCCAGGTCATCTCGTTTAAAGGAGACGGCAGGTTCTCATGACCGGCAAACTTGTTGAAATCCTCAAACGGGAATTCTTCATTACACCACACGGAATACCGCATTCCCCAGGCATAATGCTCAGGATTTATCAGCTCCCGGGCAAAATAGGCGAGGGCCTCGGGATGCCTTTCACATATCATGTGTATACTGCGGGGGAAGCCATAGACGTATGAGCCGAATCCCATATACGCTGCAACCAGATTGAAGAGCCCTCTCCCGTCCACCTTTATAGCGGCATCCCCGCCGGTGATAGGATCCCTGACACTCAATTCCAGAGGGTTGGCCTCAGCCTCTCTGACCAGTGCAAGGAACCTATCCTTCAGATTTGAGTATTTTGATCTCACTTCCGGGTCTGCTTCACATGCCTCAGTCAGTTTTACGAAGTTGTTCCAGTAACGTACCAGCGATGTCTCATCCCATGAAACATCGGGCGGCAGGGGTGAATCAAGAATGACACTTCGAACGCCCTCAGGATATCTGCGCACAACCTCGAGCATCAGGCGGCAGCTATACGATATGCCGTACAGGTTCCATTTCTCGATTCCCAGCACGGTTCTCAGATCTTCTAAGTCCGCGGCACTCTCTCTCGTGCTGTAACAAGAAGGATCGATACCGGCGCTCAGCAGCCGTTCTTTCATTCTTCTGGCCGCACTGACCAGATCACCGCGAGCCGGCTGTCCGTTGATGCACTTTGAGAAACTGGCAGTCACCAATGAGTCTATCTCAGGACCGACCAGACTCGGCTCCGCGTATTGTGCGCCTCGTTGTTCAAAATATATGAAATCACGATCATCCAGGTAGGGCCAGTCGTCCAGGTCTCGCCCTCCGCGCATTGTTGACATGACTCCGGGACCACCGACGGTAAAAATAACGGGATCGGGTTTGGGATTATCGCTACGGGCTTTGCCGATCATGACAGGCAGTCTGATTGTTTTGCTGTCGGCGATCTTACGGTCTTCGTAGACGATTAGATATCCAAAGACAACTGATCCTGTCTTGGGTGCTATTTCATCGGGTATTGTCTCGATTTCGAACCGGGGTACCGTGCCCTCGTCTGCAGCATGAGCCCATGCCGGCAGGATGCTAACGACGCACAGCAAGATCACGAAACGGCAAGTACGCTTTCTGAGTTTATTCATCCAGGACTCCGTTCGTTCTGTTTCGTTTGTATACGGACTGAGGCGGCTCAGGTTGAGTCCGATTTGACTGCCCGCAACAGGGTTCGGTGGGCGATGGAATATGGGCCTGCACCTCACCACTTAGGAGTATGAGGGTTGAATGAGAATCGGATGAGGTCTTGCCTTAGAAGGCAAATCCTGCGTTGAAGTAGACACGGTCAGTATCTTTGTCCGCGACTCCGTAACCGATCTCAAACGGCCCTATCGGCGTGGCCACGGCGATTGAGAATCCCAGACCGTGCCGCAGATTACGAAGCTTGATCTGATCAGCACTGCCATATACCTCGCCAATGTCATACCTTAAAAGCAGATAGGAGTACAGGGGTAACTTGAGGCGGATCTCCTGATTGAGCAGGATCATCTTGTCGCCTGTCAACTGATCGGACCGAAATCCAGCGAAGGAATCATGACCGCCAATGAAAAAGCGTTCCGGTGCTGGCAATCCTGTGCGTGATATGCCCAGGGTCAGTCTCGGGTGATAATTGATGCGGCCGTTCACAGGGAAATACGCCTCCAGCGAAGTCCTGAATCTGGTGAACTGGACATCACCGCCAAGCGCTTTTCCAGCCAGTGTGATCTCAAACAGATGCTTCTTGCCTGTCTCCGGAAAGGGAATACGGTCGAATGTCTCGACAAGAGATTGCAGGCGAAGCGAACTCAAACCGACCGTAGATTTGTTACCGGTACGAAGGTCTGTTTGCTGTAATTTCTCAAACCTGAGTACGCCGCTGACAGTGCCGAATCTCGCGATTTGCTGACCTATTCCAAACAGCCCCCCGAAGCGATCCTCTCTCCGGCGCCCGGCCTCCTCGCCCGTGGCATCAAAGACGACCCTGTTCATGCGATTATAAAAGAGCCTCGCTCTGGCTGTGAGATAGGTTGAGAAAATGCGATGCGCCTGTAACGACGAAGACGCATGCTTCCTGTCATTTCCGTACTGTCCATGAACGAGGAACTCGACGCCCATGCCCAGCACATTGTCATCCAGCAGGTCGAGGAACTGTTCGGACTCATACTCATCATGCCAGTGCCAGCCGATCCGGGCCTGGGTGAAATTCTTCTCCAAAACCTGGATCTCGACAACAGCCCCCCTGTCTGCTTCCGTAACATCAAGAGTAACGCGATCAAACAGATCAGTAGCATAGACGTGGCGGATTCCTTGAGCGGCCTCTTGGCTGGAGTATGGATCGCCACGCTTGAGGGTGAAGTACGAGCGGACCAACCAATCCCTGGTTCGCCGATTGCCGCGGACATCGATTCGTTCAATCCTTGCCTCCTCAATGCGAATCGACAACGTCCTGTGGTCGCGAGACACATGAAAGCCGCTCACTTCGGCCAGATCGTAGCCTCGCGAACGGTAGAGCCCGAGCAGTCTGTCCCTGATCCGCCGGAGGGCTATCGCGTCTATGGTAGAATCCTCTGAGTGGAATTGTGCTGCCAGCAGAGAGTCATCGAAGATGGTATTCCCGTCGAACGAAAGCTGCATCTCCCTCCAGGGGAGCGCGTTTATCGGTTCAAGGGTGATCGTAATTTTCTGAGTGGTGTCCTCAGATCCCGGAGTTGGCGTGTCGAATGCCGCAATTTCTGCTGTCAGCGATAACAGATTATGATCAAGGGTGATCTTCTTCAACTGCCGCACGAGGCCGTCCCGGGAGAATATCCTGTCTATGAGACCGGCAGTGAGCCGGTCAGCCAGTCCCCTGTTAGTACTGAGCACCTCAACATGAGCCACACGCCGCGTATTGCTGGCTTCCCGCTTAGAACATCTGCGCGCAATGTCGCCAGCAGCGTGCAGACCGGCTGTGTATCCAAGCTCCACAAGAGTGTCGTAGTGCTTGAAATCGGTGGCGGTGAACGCATCGGAACAAGGCTCTATAACCAGATCGGCCATGGCCAGTTGGGCCGCGAGTTTATCCGCTGTCATGATTGATGTAACCTGGCCTGCAATATCGACAGGCGTCCTCAAATGACGGCGGTCCATCAGCGGACTAGTTGTGTTGATGGCTACCACCATCTGGTCGGGATCACCCATTTGCAGTACCAGATCAACCGGAACCGGTGCCACCATGCCTCCATCCATCAGCAGAAGCGATTCTACCTCGACACCGGTGAAAGCCAGAGGGTACGCGATAGTGGCCCGCATTGCATCGGCCAGGGAACCACTTTCGAGTACTATCCTGTCTCCGGTCACGACGTCGGTCGCGACCGTCCTGAACGGTATCGGCAGGCGTGTGAAATCCCCTCCGGCACGATAGACGGCTCCGCTTGTAAGCGACGTCAAAAGGGACGATATCTCCTGGCCTGATGTATAACCCTGTGGGAGCTTCGGTCTGATGCCGTCGAATCGTACCGATAGTAAATGCTTGTCCCGCCCCTGGCGCTTGGTGAGGAACATTGATGAGCGCCTGGGCGCATTGGACAGAAGATACCGTGTATCAAGGTGGGAGAAGATACCGGCAAGGTCTTCAGAGTCGTATCCGCAGGCATAGAGACCTCCGAGAACAGCTCCAAATGACGTGCCGGTAATGGCACTGACGCCTATACCGCGCTCCTCAAAGGCACGCAGGACGCCGATCACGGTCAATCCCCGGGCTCCCCCTCCGGAAATGGCCAATCTGACGCTAAGAGAATCATCAGGCGAGGCCGGGTTGAGGCCGTCCAATCCCCCGATTTTCACTTCGGTTGTGTCAGCGACACTGCAAACAGCTAAGATGAGGAGGACGGCCGAGATGTTGAAGAGAGATTTCACTTGCCAAACCTGCACAAGGGTGGGTTCCTTGTGCTCAATGTTCCCAGACAGGTAATAAACTATGCCGGTGACGCGAACCCAAATAAAAACTCTGAAGACACTTCGTACAGGAAAGGGACGGCGTGAACAGGGTCAATTCCTCGCCGAAGGAATTCGGTTGCTGGAAGAGGCTCTCAGGCATGACTATCGACCGGCGGCAGTCTATTACTGCAACCCACAGCTGACTGAAAGGGGGAGACGATTACTGGCCAGATTCCGGGACCGGGCCGTTGACACCCGGGAGATGTCGGCGACTCAATTACAGGCAGTTACAACCGTCAAAGCTCCGCAGGCAATGGTCGGGGTATTCGATATACCGGCGTCCCGGTCGGCAGAACTTTTCGGTCCAAAAATCCGTAGTGTGGTTGTGTGTGAGTCGGTGTCGGATCCGGGTAACCTGGGGACCCTCATCAGATCGGCAGTGGCCTTTCGGTTCCATCTGATGCTGCTGCTGGGAATGTCGGCCGATCCCTATTCACCCAAGGTTGTGCGATCAACAGCTGGTGCAATATTTGGCCTTACCATTTTGAAGAGCACTGTAACCGAGTTATTGAGATTGCTGGATATGCGCGGATTCAAACTGATAGCGACACACCGCAGAGGTGTGACTGATATGAGGCGGTTGAAAGCGGCTGCAAAGGCCAGCAGAATAATGATCGGCGTCGGGTCCGAGAGCAAAGGGTTGTCCGCGAGCATGCTGGACAGGAGTGATTTACAGTGGAGGATTGAGCACGCGCCGGCGGTCGAGTCGCTAAATGCGGCCGTGGCCGGGTCGATAATAATGAAACAGGTGTATGATTTGAGGCGCTGATCTTATTATGCGAATTATCAAGGTCGTAACAATGGCCGTTCTGCCGGGCTTGCTGATTGCAGCTTCGGGCATTGCGCAGGAAGTCTCCGATCTGGGTGATGGTACATGGGGCACTCGCGAGCTTAGCCACCGGATATCATCCGGTTCCGGCAGGCAGATCATCATACGATCGGTAGACCATCTTTCCGGGAAGATACATATCGAGTCCGGTCCGGTCAGTGAGGTAACAGTTAATTTTCAGAAGATGGCCAGAACGAGGTCGCGGTCTCGAGCCATCGATTACATTGACTTGATTTCAATTGCTCTGGAGCGTCTGCCGCAGGCGGTGAGGCTTGATTTTCGAGCTCCGAATCCGCCGCCCTGGAACACCGAAAGGGAAGCAGGTCTGATCGATGCGAAGGTGACGGTTCCACTGAATGCAACCGTCGAGATAGAAGCAGTCTACTTTGATGTCACTGTCGTGGGACCACTCAAGAGTTTATATGTCCCCTCGTCTCTTGGCAGGTTTGATGTCACCGATGTCACCGACCACCTTGGCATTTCAACCGCCAATCGCAGGGTCAATCTTGCAAGAATCGGCGGATCAATCTCAGTGGCCACCAGCAATTCGCCGATCACGGCCGAGAATATCACGTGCGAGAGTATACCGGCCACCTTCCGTAATGAAAGCGGGGATATTAAAATCGACGGCTTCTCAGGGTCCATCAATGTCAAAAACCAGTATGGTCGCATCAACATCTCCGATTTTCACCCACAGGGTGAGCGAAACATCATCCGGAGCGTGGCAGGACCCGTGACCCTTGATATCGCTACCATGGAAAGCGGCCGCCTGATTGTCAGTTGCCGTCATGAAGACATCGATCTGACCATCCCCGACACACTCCAGGCATTCTTCTCGCTGGCAGTCGATGATGATGGTTCGATCCAGGCTACAGGTTTCCCGTTCACGACAGACCTGGTGCAGCGAAACAGGCTCAGCCTGGTATCGGGGGACGGCCGGGCCGAAATCAGCGGCTCCATTCGCGGACAGGGGAACATATATGTGAATGGGATCAGGGGAGACTAATCTTGCAGGATACAATCTCGGTTAGAGCGCATCTGGTCACGCTACTGGTTGCGGTGGTGTCGGTGTCGGCGTGTGCACAGGAGACTCAGCGCATTCCGGTACCCGACGACCTGTTTTACTACTCTCCAGCTGCCACTGCTCACGGTCCGGAGGCTGTCTGGATCAACCCGGCCGGGTTGGGCCGGCTCAGCTATACCAGCCTGCAACTTATCGCGGATCATTACGAGGGTGACTACGGCAAAAGCTGGGCCCTGGCTACGAACCGCCGGCAGGTGGGCTTTGCATATCGGTATATTCATAATCCAGCCGGAACGAACTACAGGGAATACGTCTACTCTATCGGGATGGGATACAACGACAGGGTTCAGGCAGGCTTCTCCTATCGTTACTTCAAGGACGGCCCGGGCTTCTACGACAACAGGCACTTCTGGAATATCGGGCTGGCAGGAACATCGCAGGACAAGCTCAGATGGGCAGCCGTTTTCTCGAATCTTAATCGTGGCCGGGTTGAGGGGGTGCGTACCGAAACCGAGATGCGTTACTCCGTCTCGTACCGTCCGAAAGGAAAGCTGCTCACTCTGGCCGCGGACATGTTCCTTTCGACGAAAACCAGGTTTAGCAACGCTGAGTTTGTATATCACGCACGAGTTGAGCCGAGAGAGGGTTTGTATCTGGACGGTTACATCGATTCTCACCAGAATTTCCAGATTGGTGTCCGGGTTAACCTGCTGAAGTATTTTGTGGGCGCAAGGGGCAACGTGGATCGACGCGGTCAATATGGCCGTTCGACAGTTTACGTCGGAGCGACCGATCAGCGCCAGCCCTCGTTGATCAGTGAACCTCCAAGACGGTTAGCGCTGGGCCTGAGCGGAAGGCCGGCGGAGAACCCGCCGCGACCGATCATAGGTCGCAAGCGGACCCCATTCTCCGAGATAGTGGCAGCGATTTATCGCGCGGCTGACGACCGGTCGGTGGACGAAATGCTGCTTACCCTGCGCGGGCTGTCACTGGGGTTCGGTCAGGCCCAGGAGATAAGAGAGGCGCTCAGCTATTTCCGCAGGCAGGGCAAGCGGATAAGCGCATACCTGATCTCACCCGGCAATATCTCCTATTATGTAGCTTCTGTGTGCGACGCGATTTTCGTGCCTCCGGTGAGTCAATTGCGTCTGGTCGGTCTCAGGGCGGAGTTGTCTTTCTACGCATCAACCCTCGAAAAGCTGGGCGTTCGCATTGAATTGCTGCGAGAGGGAGAATACAAGACAGCGCCTGAGAAGTACACTCGGTCGGCAGCTTCCGAAGAGAATCGTACCCAGATAAACAGATTGCTTGACAAACTCTACGATCAGTTTGCTCAGGCCATCGCGGACGGTCGTGGCATACAGACTG
>CP070824.1:3245980-3270165 GCA_020344395.1 Candidatus Zixiibacteriota bacterium
ACAAAATAGCGGGAGGATCCGGGTACCGATGTAACGAGTTCACCGAGTTGTCCGCCGGTGCAGGATTCTGCCAGGCTCAGCGTTTTGTCGTTGTCCCCCAGCAGTTGTCCGATTACCGCTTCGAGAGTATCGCTGTTGTAGCCATACACATATTTACTGCATTTCTTTTCGAGCGTGCCGGCAAGTCTTTTGGATCGCTCAGCAGCCAATTGGCGGTTGTTGTCGGAGGCCATAATACGCAAGTCGACGCCACTGAAAGTTGGAAGATATGCAAGACTGGCACCCTGATCGAGCCTGATATCGGAGGCAATCAGTTCGGCGAGTTTAGATTCGATTATCCCGGTCGTGCGAAGCTTGAAAGTGGCCACCGGGCACACGCCGCCCAAGTTTTGCAGGTAAGGAATTACATCGTCGTGCAGAATCTGGCGCATTTCGTATGGCACTCCCGGCAGCGAAATGAACACCTTGCCCTGTTCGGCCAGGCAAATGCCGACGGCGGAGCCATGCTTATTAGCAAAGAAGGTAGCGCCCTGGGGGAGAAGGGCCTGATTCTGGTTGATGGCTGGCATATCGATGCCCCGCTGAGCATAGCGGACCCTGATGTCTTCCAGAACATCTTCGTGAAACACCAGATTGCGCTTGAACACTTTGACGATGGCTCTCTTGGTGAGGTCGTCGTCTGTAGGCCCCAGGCCACCGGTTGTGATCACAATCTCTGCTCGATGGAGAGCAAGTCGAAATGCTTCCTCCATCTCCTCCACCGAGTCCCGCACTGAAGAGCGATATCGAACCCTGAGTCCAATCTCGGTCAGTGCAGTCGCGATCTCGGTACCGTTGAAGTCGACCGTGTGGCCGGTCATGATTTCGTCGCCTATGGTGATTATCTCAGAATCCATTCAGCTTATTCTCAGCTTAAGTAAGCGCATAGTCAAGGTAATGTTCCGCGACGTACAGGATCAGTCTAACGGTCAGGTTGGCATAGATTCCGGCGGCGATATCGTCCGCTGTGATACCCCAGCCTCCGGGCAGGCGTTCCAGCTGCCGCATCGGCGGAATCTTAATTACGTCCCAGAATCGAAAAGCGAAAAAGGCTGCTGTGTACGCGGCAAGCGAATGTGGCAGCCAGAGCAGAGTCACAAACATGCCGGCCCATTCATCGATTACGATCTTCCTGGCATCATGACCGTAGATCTTCTCCGCGTGAGTGGCCGACCATACGGAAAGAGCTGTCACGCCGATACAGATCAGGGCCAGGGTCGGCGTGTGCCCACCGATCAGGAAATATGCTATGAGCCAGGCGGGTATGGTCCCCCAGGTGCCGGCGTAGGGCTTCAGGTGGCCGATGAAAAGGCCTGTGGCGATGCACTTGATTATAGTGCTCTTCATGGGAGGACCTATTTGAGCACCGTTCTAATCATATGGAAATACTTTACAACGTAATCCACCCCGGACCAAATCGTGACGACCGCTGTTAACCACAGCCCTATACTGAAATAGAAATAATGATCAAACTTGAACATATCAAGGGCGCTGCTTTCGAAGTGAGTCAGGGCGGAGATCAGGCAGATGTAGCCCATGATTATTGCCACCACTGACATCTGCAGGAAAGTCTTCAGCTTGGCCACATAGGTGGGAGGTATGACCACACCCTTGTAAGCTGACAGCAACCTCAAGCCGGTGATAGAGAACTCGCGGCCGACTATCAATACCACCGGAAGGGCCGAAACGTAGTGCATGGCAATGAAACTGATCAGGGCCGACGAGACCAGAATCTTGTCGGCCAGGGGGTCCATGAACCTGCCGAACCCGGTGATAACATTGTACTTGCGGGCATAATAGCCATCGGCGAGGTCGGTCAGCGCTGCCAGTACGAAAAGGCTCAACCCGACCAGTTTCATATAGAAGTTTTCAATCAGGATAAAGAACATGAATACGGGGGCCAGGGCTATCCGCAAGAGGGTCAAAGCGTTCGGCATATTCATGACGCGGAAAGGTAACGGAAGAACAGAATACAGTCAACAGTCGGGACTATCTTGGCCCGGTCCTGAGGAGGAGAATATGCTGACCGCGAGCAGTTGGGATTGCGGCTTAATTGTTCTTTCGGAGGTATTCGATGACTGTGGTCTGCTCTTCAGCTGTCAGCCCGGCTTGATCTACGTGGGTTCTCAAAAAGTCTGACCAGCCATCATCCGTTTTCTCATCAGGCTTTGGCAAGGAGTGGCAGCCCTGGCAGGCCCTGCGGAAAACTGACTCACCCGGCGGGTATTCCTCTGCCGGTGGTCTTCTTTTGGCGCATCCGAAAGTCCCAGCTACGATTAGTACGACGGATGCGACCGCTGAAATATTGCGCATTCACCCTCCAGAGGCAGGCGGCTGGCAGGACATACTTGAGGTGCGCGAGCTATAGCATTACTCCCATCAGAAAGCGAACCCGGGCGTCATCAGAATCACCAGTCACGCCAATGGCGTATCCTACTGTGTAAAAGGCGGGTCCTGAAGCCAGAGACATAGCCGGACCCAGGTAAAGACTCTTGTGGTCTTTTTCGTGTTCGAGAAGTTCAATTCGCGATATGGCTTCGAGGCCGAGCGAAACCTTGTAAGACAACTCCCGGGAGCAACCCACGTCCAGACCGATCTCATGAGTCGGTTTACCGGGGGCCCAGAACAACTCGTATACCGGGTTGACGGCCAGATTCCACCGTCCGAAGTTACGGCCAAGGACGAATTTTGCCTCGATTTTGTTGGGCACTGCCAGCTCAGCTTTGCGACGGTACTCAAGATACAAAAGCGGGTTCAGCACGAACCTGCCAGGTTCAGCCAGCTTCACCCGTGTGCGAATCTGAAATGCGTCCCAGCGAAATGCCTCGCCCTGTACCTGAGAAAAGATCTGGTAAACCGAAATATCCCAGCGATTGGTGATGCCGTGCTCAACCTCTATCCGGTATTCCCACAGATTCGGCTCGTCCTGCTTGAGCCTTGTTGTCTGATAAAACTCCATCTCAACGGCATCCTTGGGAATAGTCACAAACTGATATGTCCAGGCGTACTTACGACGGTCGGCCAGCGAGGAGGAACAGGCAATCAACAGTAATATGAGGGTTAACAGCAGATTACGATACATACTTGATCTCCTTTGTGTCTCATCATTCAAATGCAAATGAAATTCATTTTCATTTACACGCTGATCTGATAATAGGGGGGATTCTCTGAATTGTCAAGTCGCAGACTGTGCTGCGCGTAAAAAAAACTTGCGGCCACAGATAAGTGGTATGACCAGTCCATAATGGCCGGAGGGACTGAGAAAAGAGCCTGTAAGGCCTCAGGGTATGGCCGTAAGCCCTTTATTGGCTGGTGATTAGAGAGAAAGAAAAACCCAGGCAGGAGGTCAACCCTACCTGGGTGGACGATATTAGGTAATCCACAGAAAGAGTAACACTTTCCGATTGCACGTCTAACATAACACTTTCGCCCGATATGTCAAGGGAAAAGTTGTGATTTTTCGGTGGTCGGGAGTCGGCCTTTATGGCGGCAAAACAGGGCTTTAACGCCAGAAAAAAAGGCGCCCGACCAACTCTGCCGGACGCCAGATGGGGCATTTTTAGGTGCAAACAGAGGTCAACTGCAACCGGAAGTGGCACCGCAGGTATCGCATTTCAGGCAGGTGCCGTTGCGGATCATTGTAAACGATCCGCACTCCTGGCACATGTCTCCCTCGTATCCCTGCAGGCGGGCGTTTCGGATCGTCTGCCGAAGTCGATGTTCTCCCCTCTGAGTGCCGATAGGTTCTGAAGCCGTGACATACTCAAACACCGCCTCGGTTTCTGAAGAGTTCGCCGTCGTACCAGAAGTCGCCACCTGCCTACTATCACCGTTACCTCCCTCGCGGTTACCGTTTCCACCGTTCAGGCCGTTGGATTCTATATGTGAAGACTGGATGTCGTCGTTTTGCCGGCTGGCGGCTGTCAGTTGACCGGTGACGGTGGCCGATGCCGGTTCCTCGTCTTCCCACTCGATAGACTCTTCGCTGGGGCTGCCCAGAGTATCAGCGCGGAGGTCTTCCTCGGAAATATGAGCCAGGTCGTTGCGATCCAGGTACGTGATAGCCAGCTCTCGGAAGATGTAGTCAATGATGGAGGTGGACATTTTGATGGATTTGTTGCCCTCCACAATTCCGCTCGGCTCGAACCGGCTGAACAGGAAGGCCTCGACAAACTCCTCCAGCGGAACGCCGTGCTGCAGCCCCAACGATATAGCGATGGCGAAGGAATTCATAAGAGATCTGAAAGCAGCACCTTCACGATGCATATCAAGGAAGATCTCTCCCAGGGTGCCGTCGGAGTACTCACCGGTTCTCAGGTATACTTTGTGTCCGCCAACAACCGCTTTCTGTGTATACCCGCCACGCCGGTGGGGCAGCTTGCGCCGTTTGGCGATGTACCGGTAGACAAGACGCTCGGCCATTCTCTGCGCCGCTGAGTCCACGGTCAGGCCTTCACTATCAGCCGCAGCTGCATCATCGGAAAACGTCGCGCTCAATGGCTGGCTCAGTTTCGAGCCGTCACGGTAGATGGCCACTGCTTTATTCATGGTTTCCCACGAGAGACGGTAGGCCTTCTTGACGTCATTGATCGTAGCCTCAGCCGGCATGTTGATGGTTTTGGAGATGGCTCCGGACACAAACGGCTGCGCCGCGCCCATCATGCGGATGTGAGCCTGGTACCCGATAAATCTTTTACCCTTGCGTCCACATTTGCTGGCACAGTCAAAGATCGGCAGATCTTTCTCCTTTAATCCCGGAGCGCCTTCGAGTGTCATGGTGCCGCAGCAGAACTCGGAAGCGGCCTCTATCTGATCGCAGGTGAAGCCAATCTCCTTCAGGAGGTTGAAGTCCGGAGAATCGATGGTCTCACGGTCAAAGCCCAGAATGTCCTTAAGGAATTCTTCCCCAAGAACAAACTTGTTGAAAGCGAAACTGATGTCAAAAACATCGACCACGTTGTGTTCGATCTTCTGGAGTTCCTGGTCGCTGAATCCTTTGGCGCGTAAGGACTCGTGATTGATAAATGGCGCACCGCGGAGTGTTTTGCGGCCGGTGGCATAGGTGATGATCTCTTCAATCTGCTCATCTGAATAGCCGAGGCGTTTGAGCGCTGTGGGCACCGCATGATTGATTATCTTGAAATACCCGCCACCGGCAAGTTTCTTGAATTTGACCAGGGCAAAGTCCGGCTCTATGCCCGTGGTATCGCAATCCATTATGAGGCCAATGGTCCCGGTAGGGGCAATGACGGTCGTTTGAGCATTGCGATAGCCATAGACCTCACCCATCTCAAGAGCCTGGTCCCAGACGCGTCGGGCTGTCTCCACCAGATCTTCGGGGAGGTAAGCCGGGTTTATTCCTGAGGGCTTGACGGTGAGGTTTTCGTATTCGCTCTTCTCGGCGTTATAGGCGGCTCGCCGGTGGTTCCGAATGACTCTCAGCATGTGGTCACGGTTGCGGTAAAAGCCGGGGAAGGGGCCATGCTCCTTGGCCATCTCGGCCGAAGTGACGTAGGCCTGTCCGTTCATTATTGCAGCCACGGCGCCGCACCAGGCATAACCTCGAGCCGAATCGTATGGAATCCCCAGTCGCATCAACAGCGTCCCGAGGTTTGCAAAACCGAGACCCAATGTTCGAAACTCGTAGCTCTTCTGGGCAATCGCTTTGGATGGGAATGACGCCATGAGGACGGAAGTCTCTAGCACGATGGTCCACAGACGAATAGTATGCAGATATCCTTCAAGGTCGAAATTGCCCTGGTCATCGAGGAATACTGTAAGGTTGATGGAGGCCAGGTTGCAGGCGGTGTCGTCTAGGAACATGTACTCTGAACATGGATTGGAAGCGTTTATGCGGCCATCCTCGGGACAGGTGTGCCATTCATTTATGGTGGTGTCGAACTGTACGCCTGGATCGGCGCATGACCACGCGGCATAGCAGATTTTGTCCCAGAGTTTGGAGGCAGAAATTGATCGGGATACAGAGCCGTCCGTCCGGCGCTCCAGGTTCCAGTCTTCTCCCGCCTGGAGTTTCTCGAAGAACTCGTTGGGGATACGGATTGAGTTATTTGAATTCTGACCCGAAACGGTCAGGTAAGCTTCACTGTCCCAATTGGTGTCAAGGTCGACAAAAGCAATATCTTTGACTCCCTGGGCGGCCAACTCCAATATCTTGTTAATGTAGGTCGCCGGAACCGCATACTGCCGGGCGATCCGCAAGGCTACCTTGAGCTTTTTGTTCTTTTCGGGGTTGGTTTCAATTCTGATCTGCTGTTGATCGGATGAAACGCGAGCGGCGGCGAGAATTTTTTTCAGTTGCTCCTGGATGATCTTAGAGCCTGCCACCAGAGCGGCCACTTTCTGCTCTTCGACTACCTTCCAGTCAATAAACTCCTCGATATCAGGGTGATCCAGGTCGAGGCAGACCATCTTGGCTGCCCGGCGGGTGGTGCCGCCGGATTTAATGGCGCCCGCCGCTCGGTCACCTATTCTCAGAAATGACATTAAACCGGATGACTGACCGCCGCCGGAGAGCCGCTCACCCTCTCCCCTGAGAGCGGAGAAATTGGTTCCGGTTCCCGAGCCGTATTTAAACAGACGGGCTTCGCGGACCCACAGATCCATTATACCCCCGCCGTTAACCAGGTCGTCGCTGACTGACTGAATGAAACAGGCGTGCGGTTGCGGGCGCTCATAAGCATTCCTGGCCTGTGTCAGCACGTGGGTTTCCGGATCGACATAGTAATGCCCTTGCGGGCTGCCGGTGATATTATACTGAAAGTGCAGGCCGGTATTAAACCACTGAGGTGAATTGGGGGCCGCTATCTGCGTGGCCATCATGTAGCAGAGTTCGTCCTGGAATGCCTGCGCATCTTCGGGTGAATCGAAATAATGGTACTTCTCACTCCAGTGTCGCCAGCATCCGGCCATACGATTGAATACCTGGCGGGCGTCCGTCTCACCTCCGGTAACAGGCTCGCCGTCTTGGTCGAACCGCGGGTTGCCGGCATCATCATACAACGGTACTCCGCACTTACGAAAATACTTCTGAGCAAGTATGTCGATGGCGACCTGGGACCATCCCTCCGGTGCTTCGATACCGTCGGACTTAAAAACGACTGATCCGTCAGGATTCCGTATTTCCGAGGAGCGCTTAACGAAATTTATGCGGGCATAGGGAGACTCATTCTCCCTGGTAAAGTACCGCTGTATTTTCAATTGTTACCTCCAGCTTCCAACACCCGGTCATATAAGACAAACCGATCCTTGTGCCAAATGTCACTTCCTTTGCCGTTGCAGGGTATTCAGACCAAGTCCGAGAAGTCAGTCCGCGTTGGATCAAGCGGGCCGAATCACGGGACTGCCGTCACTGAACCCGTCATCGAGGGACACAATATATTGTGGTGCAGGAGGGCCTTACTACTAAAAATTGGGTTACATAATGAGGAAATTGTATATACTTGGGATCCAAAAGGCTAACCAAGGCCGAAAAGAATGACAAACCGCCAGAGGCGTCAGGTAGGACGACAATAAAAAAGTTCATAACCATAAATCATTAGCAAATCGCACCTTACGCCAGCTAGAAAAATTGATGCTCATTCGACAAAGAGCTGCAGTCTTTTCTTGATAAGTTAATTTATTGAGAAATGGTGGATTATGGTGATATCCACACCTTATACACGGGTTATCCACATAATAGGTGCGTGTTTATGAAGATAGCCTGAAAGGGCTCAAGCCGACTTTTCAGTATCCCTTCGCAGTGTTGTTGGCTATAATGATATCGAGGCAACTGGAGAGCATAAGGCAACTCGTGTTACGACGAGCTCGAATTCGGATTTCAGGTAGTTTGAGCCGGGTGCGCACGGCATGGGGTAGAGTTCGCGGGCTGGGCAGCGCTGTCATGTTGTCCATGTTTCTGCTTCTGATACTGGCGGCCAATCCAGGTCAAGGCATGGCAAATGATCTGGTCACGTTGCGGGGAATGACGAGCAGTCAGGAAACCGGTGAACCGATCAGCCGCGTGACAATTCGGGTGGAAGGTACAGGTATTTCAACGCTGTCAAACGATGACGGAGACTACCGGTTGCGCCTGTTGCGGGGCGAATACGCTATCAGGTTCAGTCATGTCGGTTATTATTCGGAGACTGTCACCCTGAACCTGCAAGACAGTGTGTCTGTGCGACATGTGAAGCTCCGCCCGGCTGTTCATATGATTGAGGGTATGAAGGTTTACAATCGCGCCTATGATCCGGCTCAGGCCATCATTGCCGAAGCTATCAGACGGAAGCGAGATATCCTTGAACAGTTGCATGATTATAGTTTTGACGCTCATACCCGGCTGGTTGTCAATGATGAGACTGATGCGGATTCCTCGACTGTGTTTATGATAGCTGAGTCGCAAATAACCGCATACTGGGAGAGGCCGGACAAGTTCAAGGAAATAATTACGGCCCGGCGGCAAACGGCCAACTTCGAAGCCGGCAGTGTAATCTTGGGGATAGGGGAATCGCTCAATTTCAATCGCAACAGGATTGAACTGGGCGAATATGCTATTGTCTCACCGACGGCGCGCGATGCAATGAATCATTACAATTACTATCTGCTGGACACCCTGATGCTCGACGGCCGCATGATCTTCAGGCTGGAGATTGAACCTAAAAATCCAAAAGAGCCGCTCTTCGTGGGGTTTGTTCACATTGCAGACTCGACCTTCGACGTAGTGGAGGTTGATGTCGGAGTTACGGAGGGCGTGTCGTTCCCGTTTATCAGTGACCTTAAGTACTCGCAGCAGTATGCGGAGTTCGAGGATGAATTTTGGATGCCGATTGAGATCAGGTACAGCGGCAGCGTGGATCTCAAGGTGCCTGTACCGATGCTGCCGACGAGACTTTCGTTTTACGCCGTAACCTCTCTTTATTCGTATGACTTCGATAAAGGCGTGAAGAAGGGGACTTTCGACGACTTTGTTTTCGAGGTGGCGGAAGACGCGGATGATGTCGACTCGGCAACCTGGGCGGAGCGTCAGAAGGTCCCCCTGACCCAGAGGGAACTCGACGCCTACCGACGTATTGACTCGGTCGAGAATCAGCCCGAGCCATTGGGCAAAAAAATACTCACAGGTCTGGCGCTGGCACCTCTTTTGGCCACTGGCGTCGGCGAACGGTTCTTTCATTTCAACAGGGTCGAAGGCGCTTACGTCGGGGTAGCTGCGAGCCTGAGGAGGTTGGTACCACGCTTTCAATTCGACTGGCGATCGGGTTATGCAATTGATGGGGCTTACTGGCAGCACGGATTCACGACAAGGTATCGCTTTCACGATCGCCGCAGGCAAAATGTCTCTTTGGAATATCATGACGGAATTGTCCGGCGTCCAACCATCACGCCCTCCTTTGAGCCGACGTTCCTGGCTTTGACCTATGGGTTTGACCCGTACGACTACTATCTCGAAAAGGGTTTCACCGCCAGCCTGTCATCCAAGTTGATCAAGAAATCGATGCTGCGGATCAGCTATTCGGATTACCTGCAGTATTCGGCACCGGTAGCCACCGACTACAATTTCTTGGGGGACGGAGAGAACTTACGGGACAATCCGGCCATTGTCGACGGCAAGTATCGGTCGGTCACCGTTCAGCTGTCGTATGACTCACGTCCGCTGGGGATGAACAAGGGAAGAACATTAGTTATGTCTGCTGAGAGATACCTGCGGTTGAACTTCAGCTTGGAATATGCGGACCCCGACCTTCTGAGGAACGACCATGACTTTCGTCGGTACTGGGTGCGGCTGAGGGCCCGGTTCAGGCTTGGCAGTCTCGGTTTCAGTTCTATCTTTGCTCACGCCGGCTCATCGGACGGCGAACTCCCGCCGCAGAGACAGTACACAGTAGACTACGGCAGTGATGTCTGGTACCGTTCAAATGGGTTGAACACTCTCAATGGTCACAATTTCAGCGGCAACCGGGCAACGTTCATATACATCGATCATGATTTTGATAAGCTGCCGTTCGAGAGAAGTGGCTTGCCGTTACTGGAAAACATTCCGTTCAGGCTCTCAGTTCACGGCGGCCTGTTCTGGACCGAGTGGCGGAATCAGTCTGTCTTGGTAGATGACACAATCCGAGAGGCGCGCACCGCATATTCTGAGATCGGGTTTGGTCTGGCCAACCTTACGCCGTTCCTCGGTCCCTTCAACATGGCTCTTCACTTCACCTGGCAGCTTTCGTCCTACGACACGAGTCGTTTTCATATGAATTGGAGTATTCAACTCTGAGAGCCTTCTGAGTACGCGCCGTTCGCTCAGTGCAATGAAAAAGGGAGCCCGTCAATGGACTCCCTGTTTCGTTACAGTCTGAGATTTCGTTCAGCGCACTCGTTTGGCGCGGTACTTGCGATTCAATTCCTTGTGCTTGCTGTCAAGGTCGACCGCCCGACCGTCGATGAACATCGTAGTTACGCGGTGGCCAAGGTAGTCCAGGATGTCGCCCTCAGATACAATCAGAGTGGCCTTCTTACCTATCTCGAGGGAACCCTGCTGATCGTCTATACCAAGGATTTCAGCAGTCGACAGGGTAACGGCTCTCAGGGCGTCGGCATGATCCAGTCCGTAGGCGACTGCCTGTCCGGTATTAAACGGCAGGTTGCGCACGCCGGTGGCGGAGAACACCGCTATGCAGAATTGCACTCCGGCGTCCTTGAGGACCTTCGGAACCTTGAACGGGACATCATAAGCATAGTCCTGTCGCATCGGCAGGCTGAGCATGCTGCCATATATCACCGGCGTGCTGTTCTCTTTGAGAAGGTCGGTGACTTTCCAGGCTTCACGTCCACCTACCAGCACCATTCTGATACCCTGCTCCTTGCAGAAAAGAACCGCCTGTTCGATCTGCCGACAGTCGTTGGCCCCTACGAACAGCGGTATCTCCCCTTTAACAACCGGCACGAGTGCATCCAGCCGCAGGTCCAAGGGGGTGGTGGGGTCAAGCGCGCGTGCCTTGGCGAACGTCCGAGCGTCTTCGAACACCTGTTTGATTGCATCCAGGTTCTGTCGCATGTCTCGTCTTTGTTCTTCAGCGCTACGTGACTCCCACCAGGCTCTGACAACTGAGGCCCGCGGCCAATCCATGTGCATGGCGTCGACCAGCTTGATAGCGGCATCTTCAACCGTCCAACCGTCCAGGTTCAGAATGCACGAGCGGCCGTAGATCAACCGGCCGTCAGGTGCCACCTGTACGGTGGTTACTCCATTGGCTCTGATAGTAGGGATGATCTCCGAGTCCGGGTTGTACGCAGTGTGTGCTTTCACCTCGGGAGTCATGCGTCCCATCTCGTGCCTGTCGTTCGTGGCTCTCACAGCACCGATCTCTATAAGACCCAGAGACGTAACCGGAGCGATCAGCCCGGGGTAGACATTTTTCCCCGTTACATCTATGATCTCGCAGCGCGGCGGTGCCACCAGGTCCCTTCCAATCTGGGTGATTATTCCGTTGTCAAAGAGCAGATCGGTTCCATTCAGAACATCACCCGAGACTGTAAATAGGTTGCCTCCCACCAGGAGAATCGGGTGGTCCTGCTCATCTGCCGGCACGTAATCGTGCGCCAGGATCGAGGAGCAGAGCAAAAACAGCGCGGCGGCGAGCTTAGCGGATTTCATGTGCTCCTCCTTCCGTACTTATGAAAACACTGCCGAGACTTTTTCGGCCGGTTTCGTGTGGCCCCCCTCTTCGTTTCTTCTTCGGTTCTTTATTGCCGTTCTTATCTCCGCCCAGGACCTTCTGAATCAGCCGGGATCGTTCATCCTCGATCTCGAGGCGCATCTGCCTGTCGCGTTCCACATCGAAGAACTTCCGACCGTCAACCCAGGTCTGATCCGGCCGCGAGTACATTGACAGCGGGTTGCCGTTCCAGATGACGAAGTCGGCGTCCTTGCCTTCTTTGATGCTGCCGACCCACTGATCAGCCTTCAATTGTATGGCCGGGTTGATTGTCACCATTTTCAGAGCGTCCTCCGGCGCCATACCGCAGTACATCACAGATTTAGCCGCACCCTGGTTGAGACGTCTGCCCAACTCAGGTGAATCCGAGTTTATCGACGTAACCACGCCTCTGTCCATAAGGATACACGGGTTGTGCGGGATAGCGTCATAGACCTCGAACTTGTATGCCCACCAGTCGGGGGCACTGCCTGCCGCGGCTCCATGAGCGGCCATCTCGTCGGCAATCTTATAGCCTTCGAGGACATGCGTGAAGGTACCCACCTTGAAGCCAAAATCCTCGGCCAGGCGCATCAACATCAGCATCTCCGACTGGACGTAAGAATGGCAGGTGACAAACATGCGGGAGTTGAGAACCTCAACAAGAGCTTCCAACTGCAGATCCCGTCTGGGCGGAATGGTGCGTTCTTTTTCACGGCGTCCGAGGTTGTTGTAAACCTCCCAGGCAGTCTCGTATTCCCGGGCAGCGTTGAAGACATCTCTGATGATTGACTCGACGCCCATTCGCGACAGAGGGTAGCGTCGGCGCTGGTCATTGTCAAAGAATTCCAGCTTGACGTTCTCACCCAGGGCAAACTTGATTGACGGCGGTGCAGGCTTGAATTTCATATCCTCGGCTGACATCCCCCAGCGCGCCTTGAGAATCTGGGCCTGTCCGCCGATGGGGTTGCATGACCCATGCAGGGATCGCATCATTGTGGTGCCGCCTGCAAGCGCCCTGTAGAAATTAATGTTGTCCGGATTGATGACATCACCTATTCGCACTTCGGCCGTAATGGCATGCGTGCACTCATTGACATCACCCGATATGCCGGTGTGAGAGTGTTCGTCGATAATGCCGGGTGTAAGGTGCTTGCCGGTTGCATCAATGACCCTGGCGTTGGACGGCGGGTTCAGTCCGGGTCCGACTTCGGCAATCTTGCCATTCATTACAAGCATGTCACAGTTCTCTATGATGCCCACATCCTCGCTGGTCCAGATGGTCGCGTTCTTGACGAGCACGACTTCCTGCGGGGGCACTGTTTCGTAACCGAACGCGATGTTGGGATAGGTCAGCCGGGAAATCAGTTCCTCTGGCTGATCTTCGTCATCAGACGTCTCCTCGTCATCTGCCTCTTCCGCTTGTGTGCTGTCCGCTTCGGCCTCGGTTGAGTCGGATTCGTCCTCTTCCTCTTCTGGTTCTGCGGGGATGGCCGACCAGTCGAACTCACCCAGCCTGGCTGTAATGCCCCGACCGTACAGGGCATCATCTTTTAACCGGCCGGTGAAACGGGTCAGGCCTTCAATGTCGAGAGTGTCGAGGTCCGCCGCGAAGTGCAACTTATCAAACTCGGCCGAGACGTTCTTAAGTTCGATTTCAGTAGTGTCCAGCTTTATGGAACCTCTGGGCTTGCCGAGTTCGCCGGCGAGATCGAGCTTAAGTTTGTGATCCATAAAACTGAGGTCATAGGTGCCGCGAAAATCGGTCTGCTCAAGTGGCTCGAATTCCGTCTTCTTGCCGGCTATCCAGGTGGAGTAGAGCGTCTGCTCCTCCTCGAATATGTTGCCCTCGCAGACGAAGAAATTGGCGATCTTTCCCTTTTCCAGCGTTCCGGTGAGGTGTTCGACTTCACAGATCTGCGCCGGTACCGTCGTCAGAGCGGCCAGAGCTGTCTTCTGCGAAAGACCTCGCTTGATTGCCTCACGGACCTTGCCCAGGAAAGCAGATCGCTTTTCGAGAGCCTGGGTGGTGAAGGCAAAGGTGATGTTGTTCTCTTCGAGCACCGCCGCATTTGATGGTGCTCTCTCCCAGTGACGAAGTCCTCCGAGCGAAACGTCAAGGTCGTCATCCATGGTGCTGATTTCGGGCTTGTCAGGGTAATTAACAGGAAGGATCAGGGTCGGCTCCAGCTCACCGATCTCTTTGATCCGAGCATACTCGCTGCCCGTGCCGACGGCTGTCAGACTAAGCCCGAACTCGCTGGCTATCGTATAGGCCCGTGGTATTTCGAGTTCGTCATTGGCCTCGAAAAGAAAACGCTCGCTTCGAAAATCCGCCAGCGCCTCGATGGACCGGTTGAACTCAGGCATTTTCTGATGCGCGTTCTTTTCGAAAGCGGCCCGAGCGGCGAGATACCAGTCGGTATCAAGGAAAGTCTGCCTGAGAAGTGCAATCGCACCCATCTGGGAACCAGGATACCACTGGCGGGAATGGCCCCTTTCAAAGGAGATGCCTCTGCTGCCGGAGGCATTGAGAACCAGGTCATTGGGCAGTCCTTCACCGAGCAGAGCGACGAATGATCGTCCGCGAAGGACACCGTCTCTCTTGCCTGACTGCACCGTCGTGAACCCGAGCTTCATCCACTCCTTGGAGTCTCTTTCACTCGGTTCAAAGAAGGCAACCCAGTCAGTTTCGCTGTGGATCGCATCATTCCATGCCGTAGCGCCGGCTCGATTCCCTTCGTAGACTGGAATTCGATCCTGCCGATGGCGGTCTCCGTCTCCATCGCGCGTGCTGATTCCGTATTCGGTGAAGGCATCAATGAAACCCGGATAGATCCACTTGCCATTAAGATCGATCACGGATGCGTCCGGCGGTACCTGGACGTCCGGACCGACGTCTACGACGATACCATCCTTGATCACAATGGTAGCTGTGTCATAGGCAAGCTCCGGGGAAATTGTAATTCGCGCGTTTGTTAACGCCATGCACTGTGAAGACTTGTCGCGGATGCCCAACTGAGGGGTTGTTTGAGCGACCAGATTACCACAGACGAGCAATACCAGGGGGAGTAGGTGTTTTTTCATATAACTTTATGATAGCTGATGGGTTTTGGGAATGCAACTGACCGCCTGCAAGCGGTCTTCAAGGGTGTTTTTCATCATCTTGATTTACGGCTGCGGCAGAACAGTTGTTGCAATCTCTTTGGAACGAGGCCCTGGCTTCCGGGATCTGCGCGGGCTACTGAGTCAGAGGAGGTCGGTGAGGCGGTTTCAGACTCCGGCTAATAACCTTAAAATCCATGACTTACGAGGCCACGCGACGTCCTCGGTTGCTGTCAGAAGGGGGCCTCCTAAGCCAAAAAGGGGTTCTGGGGTCTCATGGTCAGGATCGGGGTAACTGGTCGACCAAGTTGATTCCTGTAAAACCCCACAAAAAAAGTCTGAAATAGTGCCCCGAGAGCCCGTTTTCCACTTGACATATAATTGTAATTAATTATACTGATGCTGGTTAATTGGACGAGGAAGAGTATCTTCCCAGGCTCTTTGAGCCATCCCAAGTACCTGCTTGTTTGAGCACCGGATCAGACCCAATCTTTCGTTGGTCAAGCAGGCGTACTGTAGGTGACAGGACTGAAACGATGTTAGGTAACCGCGAGAGTAACGCGGGGGGAAACAATGTTTAATGCTCAATTTTCCGTGCCGGCAGTAAGCCGGCGTTTTCATGTCTTCAGAGCACGAAACCTTCTGCTGATGGTGCTGCTCGCCGTGTTTGTGACCGGCGTCGGCGCGACTTCTGGCCAGGCGGCTTCCATAGCCACCGACCGCGATGATTATCCACCCGGGGACTCGGTGATTATCTATGGCTATGATTTTATGCCGGGTGAGACGGTCCACATGACGGTCATGTATCACGACAGCATTCCGCCCACCGGACCGGGGCAGAACCCATGGGATGTCGTGGCTGATGGCTCGGGTGATTTTGAAACGTTCTGGATTGTGCCGGATTCCGGTTATCTTAACGATACGATGCTTATCGAAGCTACCGGGCTGGAATCCGGTCTTACAGCGTCGACGACTATTACCGACAAGAGCACAGAGCTGTATTTCTCGAGTACGATTCCTGACTCAGTTTGTACCGGCGGCGGGACTTTCGATGTCTGCGCCATCCTCGTAGAAAAGTGCACTGGCGGCGGCACCGCGCCGCTGGAAGGCCGAGAGGTCCGATTCTACATAAATGAGGGCAATTGCGGTGTCAATGTAGGCCAGGAAGCGTTTGATACGGTATTGACCGGCCCCGATGGGGAGGCCTGCACCACGGTCCCGATTCCGACCACTTCCGGAGACTACTCTATCAGAGCCAAGTTTCTCGGTGAATCGAAGCCCAGTCCAGAAGATAGCGCGAACAGCGCCTGCGATACTACCCAGCGGGTTGAATTGTCGAACTCCAACGTTTGTCAAGTCTTCGTCGTCGACCCAGCAATATGTAACGAGCCGCCCGAGTGCACGGTACCGAACGACACCACCATTTTCCTGTGCGGCCTCACCCAGGTTTGCCTGCCGGTTTCGTGTTATGATCCCGATGGCAATCTGACTGGTGACTCGCCGTCAATCGTTTCCGGTCCCGGCTCGATTGTCAGCGGCGACTGGTGTTACACGCCGACCGGTGCTGGTACAGTAACTGTCACTATCCGTTGCGAGGACACTCGCGGAGAGTTCTGCGAGGCCACATTCAACGTCACGTTCCTTGTCAACAGCGCTCCCGTGGCGACCTGCCCGGGCACTCAGGATCTGTTTGTTTGTGATCTGTCTGATATCTGCATAGATGGGTTCAGTTCATATGATGCAGACGACAACATTGCTTCGGTGACGGTATCACCGGGCACGCTGACAGGCTCAGAAGTCTGCTTCACCCCTCAAGAGGGCGCCAATGTCATCACCATGATTGTGACCGATGAGTGTGGCGACGCTGATACCTGCACAACTACTGTGAACGTGACACTCAACAGCGCACCGGTGGCGACCTGTCCGGGCACTCAGGATGAATTTGTTTGTGATCTATCTGATATTTGCGTGGATGGGTTCAGCACGTTTGATGCAGACGACAACATTGCTTCCGTGACGGTATCACCGGGCACGCTGACAGGCTCAGAAGTCTGCTTTACGCCTCAAGAGGGTGCCAATGTCGTTACTATGATTGTCACCGACGAGTGCGGTGCCGCCGATACGTGTACAACTACTGTGAACGTGACACTCAACAGCGCACCGGTGGCGACCTGTCCCGGTACTCAGGATTTATTTGTATGTGATCTGTCAGATATCTGCGTGGATGGGTTCAGCACGTTTGATGCAGATGACAACATTGCTTCGGTGACGGTGTCTCCGGGTACGCTGACCGGCACCGAGGTGTGCTTTACGCCTCAAGAGGGTGCCAATGTCATTACCATGATTGTGACCGATGAGTGTGGTGCGGCTGATACTTGTACGACCACAGTGAATGTGGCACTGAACAGCCCGCCGGTCGTCACCTGCCCTGGCGATACAACGCTGTTTGCATGTGGTTTCTTTGATATCTGCCTGCCGGGATACTCTGTGAATGATGTCGACGACGGCCTGATTACGGTCAACGTAACAGGTGGCTGGATCGACGGTGACCAGGTCTGTTTCTCGCCGGTTGAAGGCGACAATGTCATCACGGTGGTGGCAACGGATCCCTGCGGTGCCGCCGACACCTGTTCGTTTACAGCTACCGTTATAGGCAACCAGTTCCCGTGGCTTAATGTTCCTGAGGATCAGGAGGAGTTTCTCTGTGAGAGCACCGAACTCTGCTACGACATCACCTTTGGTGATCCGGATTATCCGCAGTACCACTCGGCTCCCGAGGCTACCCTGATCGAAGGTCCGGGTACACTGACATTGACGTCGCCTACCAGCGCGACACTGTGCTTTACGCCGGGCGACGACGGCACGTACGCCTTCGTTGTTGAAGTATGTGATTCATGCGGTATACCGAGTGGAGTCAATAGGTCGCCCGTTAACAGCTGTGTCGTTGATACATTTCATGTGACGGTCACTATCAACCTGCCGCCAGTAGCCGAATGTCCGGAAAGTGTTACCACCACATTGTGCGGGCCCGAGGAGTTCTGTATCGGTCCGTTTAGCTGTTCCGACCCGGACGACGGTATCGAGTCTGCAGTGATAGTGGCGGATGTCCAGGGTGGGGTATTTGACGGGACGGACTTCTGTTTCTGGGTGCCCGAACCCGGAGATTACGAAATAATGTACGTGGTCACCGACTATTGCGGTGTGGCTGATACATGCACCACGACGGTGACAATTGATGGCTTTTATCCGCCTCCCTTGATCAACGATACCACCTACATTGTCGCTATCTGTCAGCCGGGCAGTGTCTGTTTTGTGCTGCCGGGCATTGAGTATAGCAGTCCGCTGGTCAGCGTGACGGCCGACGGCGAGTCGGTGGTTGACGAGTTCTGCCTGAACATTACGCAGTCCGACACGGTTGAGGTCCAGCTTATTGTTACGGACAGTTGCGGAAAGGCGGACACGGCCATCGCTACAGTTCAGGCACGTGTAAACGTCGCGCCCACGGTGACGGCGGTAGGGCCGTTCGACACCTTTATCTGCTCTTCCGGTGAGACTGTTGCGGTCAAGCTTGATATACTGGATCCAGACAACCACCTGACCGGCAGCAGTCAGTTGGGATGGGTGGATTTCTCGGATTCGACGGTTAAGTTCATTGCCGACACGGCCGGTGTCTACTGCGACGACGTAATGATTACCGACAGTTGCGGCCTGAGCGGAAGTGATCAGTATTGCGTGACGGTGACTATTAACAGCCCGCCGGTCGTCGAATGTCCTGTCGATACTGCCGTATTCCGCTGCGGACCGAGCGAAGAGATCTGTGTCGGTCCGTTCACTGCCAGCGATCCGGACGATAATCTCAACCATACGAGCGTATCATTCGGCACCCTCACCGGAACTGAGGTCTGCTTCACAGCAGACACAGCCGGCGTTTACAGTATTGAGTTTACCGCTTATGACGATTGTGAGGCATCCGCATCCTGTATAACCGAGGTGACGGTGACCTTCAATGAAGGTCCCTCGATTACAAACTGCCCGGGGCTTGCTCAGAACGTACCCTTCGGCCAGACGTTTATCTATGACTTTGAGGCGACTGATCCAGAAGGTCAGGATCTGACCTTTATCCTGGGCACCGGTTCACCGGGCAACCTGTCCGGTGACGGACGTTACACCTGGACACCCGGCCCTCAGGATGTGTGCGAGCACGAGATTACGGTTATTGTGATAGACAGCTGCAGTGAAAACGACGTGTGTCTCTTTACCCTTTGCGTTACCAACACGCCGCCAACGGCAATCTGTTCCGGTGATCTGACCACCTGCTGGGGTGGTATGGTCGAGGGACAGGTGAGCGGTACCGATCCGGAGGATGCCCCTCTCGGTCTCACCTATTCAGTCGCCTCGTTCAACGGCCCGGGGACGGTAGATATCGACCCGGCCACCGGTGAGTTCAGTTGGGTTACTGAGGAAGATCCGGACTACATTGGAAGTTTCGAGCTTTGTCTGGCCGTGAGCGATAATGCCAATACCTGTGATCCCTGCAGTCCGAGTAATGCCGATACCTGTTGCCTGACCATAACGGTAGTCCCGAGCTTCCATGTGTGGATAGAGAAAACCCACGGCAGCATGCAGGGTCAGGTGGAACATGTGTCGATCTACCTTGATTCTTCCTACAATAATTACCTCATGGGTGGGTTCAACTTCCTCGTGGAGTACGATCCATCGGTGCTCAACTTCATGGAAGCACAGCCCGGCAGTTTTATTGAGAACTGTGGCTGGGAGTACTTCCAGTATCGCTTCGGTGCGAACGGGAACTGCGGCCTTTCGGCCTGTCCCTCCGGTGTGGTCAGAATTGTGGCCATGGCCGAGACCAATGACGGTGTTGAAAGCGCCTCATGCTTTGCGGTTGTTGAGGGCGGCCCCGGCGAGCTTGCCGATATGGCCTTCCTGGTTTCCAACAACCGGATATATGAATGTCAGTACGTGCCGATTCGATTCCGCTGGTACACCTGTAACGATAACGCCGTTTCTTCGGTAGGCGGTGATACCCTCTTCATCTCGAGGTACGTGTACGATTACGGGAACCCGCCGGAGCACATCGAAGATCCCGGCCTGAGTTTCCCGACTCTTCAGGGAGCCATCAGCTTGTGCGATGTTATGGACAAGACCTGGCCGGTCAGGTGCTCGGACTTCTACGACGGCGGTATTGATATTATCTGCGCGGACGATATTGATGATCGCGGGGATGTCAACCTCAACGGGATTGCCTACGAGGTGGCTGATGTGGTGATGTTCACCAACTACTTCGTCAGCGGCCTGTCGGCATTTGAACCTTATGTTGAGGGCGCGGTGGCAGCCACGGACGCCAATGCGGACGGCTTAACGCTGTCAGTGGCGGATCTGGTGTGGATGATTCGCGTGATCACCGGTGATGCCTGGCCGTATCCCAAGACCACTCCGCTGCCCGGAACCTATGAGGTTGAAGACGGTGTGATCTCGGTGGGTCAGGAGGTAGGTGCCGTGCATCTGGTGTTGGCCGGTGACGCGGAACCGATTTTGCTGGCGGACAATGTCGAGATGGTCTACTCCTTTGACGGTAAAGACACGAAGGTACTTGTCTACAGTATGCGTGCCGGAGTAGCTATCCACGGTGACGTGCTTGAGTCCGACGGTGAGGTTTTAACCATTGAGATGGCTACCTATGACGGCAGACCTATCGCGGCTAAGATGGTACCGGGCAATTGGGAACTGGCCCAGAATTACCCGAATCCGTTTAACCCGACTACGACCATCAAATTCACAATGCCCACTGGTGGTGCCTGGAACCTGAAGATCTTTAACGTGACCGGCCAGCAGGTGGATGAGTTCTCCGGATACGCTGAGCCGGGTACTGTAACTCAGGTCTGGAACGCGGGCAGCAATTCATCGGGCGTCTATTTCTATCGGATTGAGACGGATGAATTTTCGGCCACCAGAAAGATGATCCTTCTCAAGTAAGCCCCTTTCTTATTAAGGACCACTAAGGCCGCTTCCTGTTCCGGGAAGCGGCCTTTTGCCATTTGTCTGGGGGTACTTTCCAGACAATATTGTTCTGCCGGCGCAAGCAGTTAAGCTGTTCCGCTAACCTGTCGAAAATCGGGGTATGTAGTAATTAGACCTGTACTCGAGGGAAAGTGGTATGTCAGTTTTTATTGAAGTAATCGAATGGCTTGACCCCAGCGGCGAAGAAATGATCTACCGGATACCGCAGGAAGGCTCGGCTGATTTCAAGCTGGGAGCGCAGTTAATTGTGAGGGACAGCCAGGTGGCCATATTTTTTAAGAATGGTCACGCGGCTGACTCGTTCACTACCGGGAGGCATACCCTTTCGACCCTTAATATCCCCATTCTCACCAGGCTATTGGCCTTTCCCCTCGGATTCAATTCACCTTTCAGGGCGGAAGTCTACTTTGTTAATCTGAAGGTCTTCACCAGCCTCAAATGGGGAACCAGGAACCCGGTGACATTCAAGGACAGCAAACTGGGACTGATACGGCTGAGAGGACACGGGGCCTTTACCATCAGAATACTGGAGCCGGGATTGTTCTTAAATTCCATCGTCGGCCGTCAGGCAAAATACACAACCTCCGAAATCCAGGACTATCTGCGTGATGTCATCGTAGCCAGGCTGAATGATCTGCTTGGGGAAAACCTTGATTCGATCATAGACCTGCCGTCCACTTACACGGAATTGGCGGCGCAGTTCAAAGAGATAGTGAAATCCGAGTTTGAGAAGTACGGCCTTGAACTTGTTGATTTCTACATCGCATCCATAACCCCCCCCGAAGAAGTGAACAAGATGATAGACCAGCGTTCCGGGTTGGAGGCAGTAGGGGATCTAGACAAGTTTCTCAAGTTTGAGATGGCGAAGGGCCTGGGTGCACCAGGGGGACCGGCCGCGGCTGGGTCGGGAATGGGTATGGCAGCGGGGGTCGGTCTTATGCTGCCCGGTATGCTGTCGAAAGTCTTCTCGCCGGATCAAAAGGAGCTCAGCCGCGAGCAGGTGCCGACCGTGACGTGCCCGAGCTGCCATACCGATACGCCGGAGCAGTCGCGATACTGTTATCGCTGCGGACACGCTATGGTAGCACAGGACCTGTGCCCGTCTTGTCATCAGGAATTACCCACCGAGGCCAGTTTCTGCTTTGCCTGCGGTTTCAAGCTGGATAGCAGACCAGCCTGCCCGCACTGCTCAGAAGAACTGATACCCGGGTCAAAGTTCTGCGGCCATTGCGGCAAAGCGGTAAGCGGAGATGACGCCCAAGAAGAATAAGGCCGGGTTCTCCATCGGGGTAAGCTGCCCCGGTTGTGGTGGCGAGCTTGAGCTTCAGGAAGATTTCTTCGTGCTGAGCTGTGCTCACTGCGGTTCTATACTCCGTGTTGAGATGCCCGATAAGCCAGCTGCTTTCCTCATCAGGGGGCGGCTGCAGAAGAATGAGATACGTTTCAATGTAGATCGCTTTCTGAGAGAACAGAATCAGCCGCTGACCGACTCCAGTCTCCAGATCAAGAGCATTTACTATCCCTACTGGAAAGTCAACGCCATGCTGGTTCGCGTGCGCAATCGGATGGAGCGACGCGAAATACGGGCGGCTTCCGAAAACGACACCGGCGAATACGTTGAAAAAGAACACAGCGAAATCAGCGCAACGTCATATACTGCTACGGCTGCGGCGGGGCCGTGGATGGAAGGAATTCCGATAGCCGTAGGCATGCGTTCAGAGTTTCTCAAGATGCACCCATATTCACCGGATGTCGTGCAGGAATCATTTGATCCGCTGCCAATAGTGCGTTCATCAGAACACGTGCTGAATAAGACCATCAGGAAATTCGCCTCCTTTGGCGAAATGAGTTACGATTCGGTCGGAATCAACAAGAGTGATCTTTTGGAACCCCAGTTTTCTCTGGTGTACTTCCCGTTTCACATCGTGGAGTCTTACTGCGGCGGTGATTACAATCGCCTGCTGCTGGACGGAGTAACGGGCCGTGTGCTGGGGCATCGGACAGAGATTGACATAGGGTCCGAGGATGGCTCATCACCGGCTTCGAATGGATCGCCCCCCCGGCCTGCGGTCGGGCCCGACGATACTGATGGCGATATTCCGGAGGAAGAACCGCTGACGCCCGAATCGTTTGGAACTCTCGGTGTGGAATTCCACCGCTGTACCAACTGCAATGAGGATCTTCCCGATCAGCAGTCTCTGGTGTACGTATGTCGCAACTGCCAGGAAGTTGTTTATCTTGAACGACCGCAAGTTCCAGTTGTCGGTGTCCATCACGCGATCGCCCCGAACCGAAGAAAGGATGAGCTGTTCCCGTTTTGGTCTTTCCGCCTGGATGGAGGCGATGCCGGTTCGAGACAGGTCTTTGCAGGTATATATGATTCGGACCGCGTCGTGATACCGGCGTTTTCCATAGCGAGTATCGAGGCTTCGTACCGGCTTGCCCAGCGCATGTCAACGGCGGCGCCGCAGCTACCTCTTGAACCGACTGAGATGGTTGATGAACGTTACCGCCCGGTAGAAATAGGCCCGAACAGGGCTATCAGCCTGGCGCGAGTGATGATCTACCGCAAGTTGCTATCGCGTAACCAGAGCAGCAAGATCGACGATGTACAGTTTTCGCCGGTGGAAGGTTCACTTATTTTTGCACCCTTTCATCCACAGAGCTACTTCTATGTTGATTCCATGCTGGGTGCCGTGACATTCGAAAAGGTGTACGGGGCCGCGCCTGCCTGATCCAATCCCACTGTACCCTGTCAGGTCGCTTCCTTTGCTTATCTTGTCTGCTGTGATTCTTCGGCACAGGTCGTATCAGTTGAGTCGGGGACCAGTCTCCGGGTGACCTTCATTCGATTCCCAGCGGTCGATGATGGCGGCACCGACAGTGTCACCCCATACATTGACCGTTGTCCGCCAGCGATCGAGAAACCAGTCGATTGCCAGTATCATGGCGATTCCCTCTGTCGGCAAGCCGACCGCCTTGAGCACTATCACCATGGTCACCAGGCCCGCCTCCGGTATGCCGGCGGCGCCGATAGCAGCCAGCGTTGCCGTCAGGAAGATAATGACCTGGGCGCCGAAGCCGAGGGGCACTCCATACACTTGGGCAATAAATATCGCGGCCACCGCCTCGTATAGTGCGGTGCCGTCCATGTTGATGGTTGCACCCAGGGGCAGCACGAAGCTGGCCGTGCGATTATTCACCTTGTTTCTATCCTTGACACACTCGATTGTAACGGGCAGCGTCGCTGAGCTTGAGGCGGTGGAAAAAGCAGTCAGAAGAGCCGGCGTGACATTTCTCAGATATGGCCAGACCCTT
>CP070824.1:3270265-3282041 GCA_020344395.1 Candidatus Zixiibacteriota bacterium
CTGTTGATAGAATGACAACAAAGAGGCGGCACCCGGATTCGAACCGGGGAATAAAGGTTTTGCAGACCTCTGCCTTACCACTTGGCTATGCCGCCCGAGATTATTAAAGCGGGAAACGAGACTCGAACTCGCGACAGCCACCTTGGCAAGGTGGTGCTCTACCAACTGAGCTATTCCCGCTTGCAGTGCAGACGCGTTTAAACGCTGCCCTAGAATATATATCGGCAGTTGCCGATGTCAACTTCTTTGTCTACTACCCGGGACGCCGACGGTGCTGGCTAAGTGCCTGGTTCACAATCGAATCCAGCCTCGGAACATACCACGGCACCAGGTCCAGCAGCCACCGCCGGTGTAGCTGTGCCCTGGTCGGCTGCTGGGCCATGATCGCAGTCATATAAAGTTCCTTGTGGACTTCGTACATCAGCGAATCCTGTGCAAGTAACTGGTTGAAAATACCTTCAGCAAGAGCGCTTTGTCCCAGCATCTTGTGACAATACGCTTTCACAAAAACCAGGTTAGGATTGTACGGTTTAGGCGAAGCCAAGATTGCCTTATTAAAGTAGGTGATGGCGGTGCGATGATCGCCACCGTTGAAATGGTCCAATCCGATCTTGTAGTTCTCAACATATTCAACAGGGTAGGTCGGCTTGATCTCTCCTTCAATAGTGCGCATCTTCTTGAACACGCTGGTGAGTATCCCCCTGGGCGAGACTTCCTTGTTGTGGAAGTACCAGGCAATGGTCCTGTATGATCGTAGAAACTGGGGATAGAGGTTCAGCGCCTTTTCGGCTGGAGCTGACGGTTTGATGCCGGTGGAAAACATGATATAGGTGGGCCCGCGCTCCAGCAGGTATCGACTGTTGTGTTTCTGTTCCTTCCATGTTGTCTGCATCCCCTCAATCGGCTCCTCCGAATATCGCGCTATGGTTGAGTCGGTCAAACCCAGCAGATCGATAATGTCGTGCCCGATCAGGCGGTATCCGAATATGCCGATGGTGGACACAGCCACAGAGAAATCTGTGTCATCCGACTCCTTGAGCCGGTCGGCCCGGAACGCCATTTTTTTGGTGAAGGCTATTTCCAGAAAGTTGTATCTGTCGACGAAATCTCGCGGTAAAAAATACGTCGCGACCAGCAACGGGATCATGACCACAACCAGAATCAATCTCTGCGTGTTGGCCTGGAGTTTCTTAATAAGCAGCATCAGTGAGGCGATCGATAGGATAGCAAAACAGCCGATCAAAGGCAGGAAAAACCTGTGCACTTTGAGGACATCACCGCCGACCAGCACGATGTACATCACGTAGGCGATAGTGAAGATCCACACCGTTTTCACCGGCCGCGTCAGCCGCCACCAGAGAATCAAAGGTAGAATGAGTCCAGCACCAAAGAATCCGTAATGGGAGAGGAAACGCCAGGTGTACTCCAGTCCGTTGGACAGTTGAGACAGGTCAAAACTCGTTTTGGCATAGAAGGGGTTGGGGAGAATCGAACCATAATAGACAAGCTTGAAGCCAACGAACGGAAGGCACAGCAGAAATGCGGCCGCAGCCGAAACCAGAGAATAATCAGGACGTTTCCTGGTATCTGCATACTCAACCAGAATCAGTAGCCCGGCCAGCAACGCTCCTTCCGGGCGCAAAAGTACAGCGTATACGAGAGTACAGATGAGAAGACGACTCCGCTTCAGATAAAGGTATAACGAAACGAACACACAAAGCGTGAATGGGGCGGTCTCCAATCCGGCCGGGGACCAGTATGCAAGCGATTGATTGCAGCCCACCAGACACACCGCCGCGACCGCGAACCACCGGTTTCGTCCGCCCAATACCATCCTGGCAGTCAGATAGGCAACGACTATCGCGGCCGCACCCATCAGGAAACCGGTGATCTTGGAGACGATCAGGTAGTCAAACCCCAGAACAGCCCAGACGAGGAGATAGGCAATCCATCCGAAATTGGTGTAACCCTCAATCCGCTCACCGATATTGTAGACAAGGCCATCGCCGTTGAGGAAGTTGGCTATGTAACGATACGAGATATAGGCATCGTCCTGGTAGAAATCGTAATCATATGCAAACCAGACGTAGACCAGCAGGGCGGGCACAACTGGAAGGAGCTCACTGAAGAACTTCATCCATGATTTGTACCTGGAAGGAATCATGCCCCGATCAGGCGGTGGTAGAGCTCCTCATACTTCTCCGCAGCACTACCCCAGGAAAAGTCCGCTTTCATACCTGCTTTCATGAGCCTGGTCCATTTTCGCTTGACGCGAAATACATCCATGGCACGCTCGACCGATTCTATCATGGCCGAAGGCGAGTAGTCGACAAAGACAAAGCCCGTACCCTCCTGAGTCTCAGGGTCATAGTCGGTTACCGAGTCAGCCAGGCCGCCCACACTCCTGACTATCGGAACCGTTCCATACTTCAGAGAGTAGATCTGGTTGAGACCACATGGCTCGTAACGGGATGCCATCAGGAACATATCTGAACCGGCTTCTATCTGGTGGGCCAGAGTATCATCAAAAGTGAGAAAGACCCTGAGTTTGTCCGGATACTCGCGCTCCAGGTTACTGAGGAGCTTATGATACTTTTCTTCACCGGTTCCCAGAATAATCACTTGGAGGTCCATTGCCAGAAGTTGTTTAGCGGCCTCGGCAAAAAGGTCCCATCCCTTCTGGTCGGCCAGGCGGGAGATCATTCCGATGACCGGAGTTCTCTCGCGGACGGGAAGCCCGGCGGTATTCAGCAACTCCACCCGACACATCCGTTTCCCGGATAGGTTTGAAATGGTGTAACGGTAGGGGATTTTCTTGTCGCGCGATGGAGACCACACCGAGTAGTCTGCCCCATTCAGAATGCCGGTCACGCCGTCGGAACGCCCGGCCAGGACCCCTTCCAGTCCGCATCCGAACTCGGCTCCGGTTCTGATCTCATTGGCATAGGTAGGCGAGACGGTGGATACGGCATCAGCCAGAACGATTCCGGCCTTGAGAAAATTGATCTTGCCGAAGAACTCGAACGGGCCGGTCACAGCGTAATTGTATTCATCCGGCAAATCGAGCAGCTCGAATCTGTCGCCCTCGAAAACTCCCTGATAACCCAGGTTATGAATCGTCAGCAGTGACGGCACCGAATCGAACAAGGCATCGCCAACCCCCGGGGTCTTCAGGTACGCAGGGATCAGGGCAGACTGCCAGTCGTGCACATGTATTATATCCGGCTTCCACTCCAGGTAAGCGGCGAGCCCGAGGACAGCCCGGTTGAAAAAAACAAAGCGCGCATCATTGTCTACATAGTCCCCGCCGGAATCAGGATCACGATACAACTCACCACGTTTGAACAGGTCAGCGTTGTCTATAAAATAGTAATCCATCTTGTTCCTGGAGTCCCGCCATCGCTGAGCCGCGGCCCGATATTCTCGCGCGCCTACCGTTATTTTTGTTTCCCAGCCGGTCGGCAGCAGGTGACTATTCCCCGTTTCAATGGTTGCGTAGTTGGGCAGGCACACCTTCACCGCGTGACCACGCCTGGCCAGTGCTTTTGGCAGGGACCCGAGTACGTCCCCCAGGCCCCCCGTGCGCGCGAACGGCGCGACTTCCGAAGCAACAAACAGAATCTTGAGTTCTGACATGACCGGATCAAATCCCTGTTCGCTGAACCGGACGGAATTCCGCCGTGTCTATACTCCGCATGTAAGCTGCCGCCTCCTCCGGGCGGGTCGGATTTATATAGAAGCCGGATCCCCACTCAAAGCCCGCCACTTTGGTGAGCTTGGGAATGATTTCCAGATGCCAGTGGAAGTGTTCATGGCACTCGTCAGAGATCGGCCTGGTACACAGAATGAAGTTGTACGGTGGATTGTTCAACGACATGTGTATACGCTGCAAAACATCCCGAAGGCACCCGGCCAGAGTAAGGTACTCGTCCTCCGACATTTCAAGGAAACTCGACTGGTGCGATTTCGGGATGACACAGGTTTCAAACGGGAAACGCGAAGCGAACGGTTCAAAGGCAACGAAGGCATCATAATCCCGGATTACCCGTTCATCGGCAGTGATCTCGTGTCTGATGATGTCGCAGAAAACACATCTCTCCTTGAATCGATAGTACCGCTCGGCGCCACTGATCTTTTCAGTTATTCGCTTGGGGACTATGGGAGTGGCTATCAACTGGCTGTGGGAATGTTCAAGCGATGCGCCGGCGGCCTCGCCATAGTTCTTGAAGATCATGATATACTTGAATCTACTGTCCCGCTCCAGATCAATCATACGTTCGCGATAGGTCCAGAGTACATCCCGAACCTCGTCAACCGTCATCTCGACCATGTCGTGCGCGTGCCGGGAGGTTTCGATTATCACCTCATGGGCCCCGATGCCATGCATGCGATCATACATGCCGACCGGCTCCCTTTCGATGTCCCCCTCGATGACCAGGGCCGGGTACTTGTTCGAAATAACGCGCAGCCGCCAGCCCGGCCCGTTGGGTTCTGAGTCGGGCTCCCGATAAGCCATAATCTCCGGAGGTGTCTCGCGCTCATTACCCGGACAGAACGGACACATGGCCGCCTCCCCGGACCGCCCTGCTGAGCCAAACGATGATGGCCTTCGACCCCGCTCGGCCGAGATGATCACCCAGCGGCCTATAATCGGATCTTTTCGCAGTTCAGGCATGCAGCAACTCCAGAATATTGAGCAAAAATAGAAACTGGACTCAGCCTTGTCAACCACGACAGGACGCAGAGGGATACAACCATCAGAAACTTATTATCCCTTCGTCCGGGCTTTTGCCTTCTGCTATCAGCTGCAGCAAGTGCTCCTCGTGTGAACTGAGGGGAGCGTTGCGACGCTCGCAGCTTCGGCGAACTGTCAGGATAGCTCTCTCCAGGTCATACGGCTGCCAGTTACCGCTATTTCCCCACGAGAATGACGGCACCTCCCTGTCCGATGTCACTCCGCCTCCGAAAATATTGCAGCATACACCTGTGCAGATACCCGTGGTCAGCAGGCTACCGATACCAAACTTGGTGTGGTCACCGATGAACGACCCGACCTTGAGCGAGCCTGTATCGATTACCTTCCCACCGACGGTGACCTTGACGTTCGAATAGTTGTTCTTCAGGTCCGAGTTCGTGGTCATAGCACCGAAGTTAACCCACGATCCGACATAGCTGTGTCCGATAAAACCGGCATGATACTTATTCACATATGACTGGAATATCGAGGCTTCTATTTCTCCTCCGGCTCGGCAGGTATGCCCGATAGATGAGGCCTCGATCTTGCCGGCCACAATCCTCGAATTGGGGCCGACATAAGTGGGACCATATATAGCCGCCTGCGATTCGATTCTGGTCTGCGTATCAATGAATATGGGGCCGCCGCTGGCATCCAGAAGAGCACCAGGCGCTACTGACACACCCTGGGCCAGATAGATATCTCCTTCGTTGACGAGCCACGCACCCTGGGCTGTTGTCCCGGCCGAAGGCGGCAAGGATGGACGCAGACGGTCATAGTCCGCCCTGATCATGGTGTCGATATCTTCTACGAAATCCCAGCAAAAATCATACAGTGCTGCCTTTGTTTCCTGGTCGGCGATGTTATCGGCGGCGGAGTTAAACCGCTCGACGAATTGCTCCGGCGTCACAATACTCGGCATGGAGTTAATGGTGTCCCGCTTGAAGAGCACCGCTACCGTTTCCCCGCCGTTTGAGAACCTCGTGGAAAGCTGAGCCTCCGACACCAACTGCGGCAGGTCGCCGATGTCCCGCATTCGCCCGTTGAGGAACAGTACATCCCCCTCGCCTCGCTTGACAATGTTGACCGGATAGTCCCTCGCCTGCTCCCCTATGACCGGAGCCAGCACCTTCCGAGAAGCCAGGCAGACGTGCACGGTATCGAAGAAACACCCCGCCCGCTGGTGTAGCGACATGATCCCGGATCTCATCAGATACACGGGCCTGAGCCGGCTCAGGGGCTCGAATTGCCCGTGCCTGTGGTCTTCATATATGCAGATCGTCAGAGGCATCGTTGGCCTGATCATCCCTTTTCTCAGAGTCAGGAATCCGGGCTCATGTTAATCAAACAGACCTAGTTGATGGCCTGCCCAGGTGGATTCACTGATTCTGTACGAAAACTTATAACGGCACTCACCGCTGTTGCAGGTGCGCGGTCGACGCCTGGACAAGTAGTCAAACGACTTTCCACAGACCGGACAACTGGCGGTTTTCCAGGGTAGCCTCGGAAGAGCGATATTACTCCGGGTGGGACACGCCATGACCCTGGTGCCTGCTATTGGATGTCAATAACTCCAGTACTTCATCCAGGAGATCGATTACACGTGATACCCTGGCCGCGATCGCCGCGAGCAAGAGCAAGCCCAATAAGCCCAGGAGAAGACCTATTAGACTGGGAAGACCAAAACTTGCTATTAGCGCATCCATGCGTGACTCTCCTTTGTTCGTTGAATTGCCGTCTGCCAGCTTTGCGGGAGCGCGGCAGACACAATCCCAACTGACCAATCCGATTCTCTACAGACGCAGCATATACAGCCGGATGACAGCCTAAACAAGGTAAAAACACCCACCTGATCCCCAAAGGTGTCTCCCTGAGAACAGGCCCGGAGGGTAGCATCCCATTCCGATCCCCTGTAGAGGATCACCCAGCCCCCTCTCTCATCCGGCCAGGAGGGTATGTAACTAGCCTAAATGCAGTACATTACGCCTGTGACTTAAAGTAGCCAGCGATGGTGGGAGTGGGATACTACCTTTCGGGGAAGAAATACGCAACCTTATAGTTGGCGCTTCGTATTCAAATCAGAGCTTACTGAACCGCGTACTGCTAAATCTCGAGTAACTAACTATGAAAAGCGAGGTACACGTGCATGAGCACGTGACGGTTATCGAACTGTCCGGTAAGGTCATGGGTGGTCCCGACGCCACTTTGTTCCACGGGTTGGTTCAGGAGAACCTTGGCCGCGGAAGTCGTGACTTCGTGATCGACCTGGAGCATGTCGACTGGGTCAATTCGGTCGGTCTTGGCATGTTGATCGCGGCCCAATTGACGGTACAACGAGCCGGTGGACGGATAGTGTTGGCGAATGTTACCAACATCGAGTCGCTCCTCACAATCACCCGTCTGATTACCGTAGTCGAGACGTTCGATAGCCAGGATCAAGCGCTGGCCGCATTACAGAGCGGCTGCAAGGTAATATAAGGGGTGCCCGCCGAACCCCGTAACTCCCCCCTTCCGGTGGTCGGCCGGGCGACCTCAACGCGTGACACCGGGCGCCCCTAACCCCACCTCACACCTTCGCCGCCTTACTGCGATAATGTGCTCTGCGGCGGGCCCTGCGAACACGTATCAAACCCAGCACCACCCTATTGACAGAACCGGACACATTAGCGTCACTACTACCTGACACATTTACCGGAGAGAGATCATCTATGCCCACAACAATGAAAGCAGCGCGGATTCACGCCTACGGAGAAGCTCTGAGAATCGACGAAGTTCCCGTGCCACAGCCGGACCAGGGTCAGGTACAGATTGCCATCGTGGCCTCCGGTGTTTGTCATACCGACATCCATGCCACCAGTGGCGATATGGCCGGCCGACCATCACTCCCCTTCGTGCCCGGACATGAGATCGTGGGGCGAGTCTCGGCCGTGGGAGCCGGCGTTCAGCAAATTAAGGAAGGCGACGTGGTGGGCGTGCCATCGCTTCACTGGGCCTGCGGCGAGTGCGATTATTGCCAAGCAGGCTGGGAAACGCTCTGCCATAGCCAACTGGCCACCGGTTACAGCGTGGACGGTGGATTTGCTCAATTCTGCGTGGCCCCGGCCGATTTTGTCACCCGCATTCCCCACGGCGTTGACCTTTATGAAATGGCACCGATCCTGTGCGCGGGCGTGACTACCTGCAAAGGACTCAAACAGACGGGAGCGCGCAAAGGTGACTGGGTTGTCATATCCGGTATCGGCGGATTGGGGCATGTTGCCGTTCAGTATGCCCGGGCCCTCGGTTATCAGGTGGCGGTGGTTGATATCTCCGATGACAAGCTCGAACTGGCCAGACGGCTCGGCGCCGAGTTGACGGTCAATGCGCAGTTAAACGACGCCCCGTCTGTGATTCAAAGAGAGATCGGCGGCGCTCATGCCGTCCTGGTAACGGCCGCAGCCAAGACGGCTTTCCGAGCCGGCGTAGATATGCTTCGCCGGGGCGGCGTGTGCGTTCTCTGCGGCCTTCCTTCCGGTGAATTCCCGGTGCCGATCCTGCCGGTGGTGCTGGGCGGCCTGACTGTGACCGGCTCCATTATCGGCACTCGCGTCGACATGGATGAAGCGATCGCCATGGCCATCGAAGCGGGTGTAAAGGTACAGATCGAAAAGCAGCCGCTGGAAAACATCAACGACATCTTCGCACGACTCTCAAAGGGCGAGGTGCTCGGCCGGGTGGTGTTGGAGATCTCCTAGAAACGGAAGATAGAAACCCACCATGGAATGGTAGGCCACCGGACCACATCCCCACTCAACACAATTGCCATCAGACAAAAACGGTCTTACCATGGATTGGTTCAGGATGCATGTCGCTTGACGGCCATAACAGGGACGGAGGAGAATCATGGTTGACCCGGGACTCAGCGGGAAAGTAGCCCTGGTGACGGGCGGAAACAACCCTCACGGAATCGGAGCTGAAATAGCCAGAACTCTGGCCACGCAGGACGCCGCGGTTTTCATTCACTACTACCGTCAGCAAGCTGACATACCACATGATGACACGTCTGGGAAGCGGCCCGACAAGCCAGGACTGAAGTTCTTCTTCGCTCAGCAGAAGAAGACTGCCGATGAGGTCGCAGATCAGATTCGTAAAGAAGGCGGGAAAGCCCAAACCCTGGAAGGTGATTTGAGCAATCCTACGACCGTCGTAAAGGTCTTCGACGCCACTGAAAAGAAGCTGGGTCCGGTCGACATTCTGGTAAACAACGCTGCCGACTATCTGGCCGATACCTTTGTCCCGGATTCTGTGACCAGCGAAGAGGCCTCTTTGTGGAACGGCGGACCATTGCGGTCGGCTATTACAGCAGAAAGTCATGATCGCCACTTTGCGGTTAATACGCGGGCCGCGGCATTGCTGATGGCGGAGTTCGCGCGGCGTCTCGTCGAAAGCGGCAAGCGTTGGGGTCGGATCATCAATATCAGTGCCGATTGTGCCTGGGGCAGTCCGGGAGAGATCTCATACAGGGCCAGCAAGTATGCCCTGGAGTCATATAGCAGGAGTGCGGCCGCCGAATTGGGGCCATTTGGCATAACTGTAAATGTAGTGTCACCCGGACCCGTCCAGACGGGGTACATTGATACGAACATGGAGGAATCGCTGATACCTGATATTCCGACGGGAAGAATCGGTAGGCCGAAGGATATAGCGAATGCCGTTTTGTTTTTTGCCTCAGAGCAGGCGAGCTGGATCACGGGGCAGGTACTGTTCGTTCATGGCGGCCACCGCATGGCGCTGGGAATATGAGTGCAGCTAAAAGCTCATATATTCGATCTCGGTCGATACCTTGAAGAAGTCGCGCGTGAAGGCAAGAGCCGCCTGAACATCAAACTCCTTGCAACTGTACAGAACTATGGAGAAGAACCTGATTTGCGTCCAGATATAAAGGGAGATGCCGGAATCGATCAGCGGCACAAATGCATCATAACCCTGATTCTCAGCTTTTCCTGCCCCGGAGGTAGGAGAGTAGATAATCGGATCTGCGTAGGTGCGTAAGCCCAGATGTCTGGCCACCGAGCGCAAGTAGTCATCGACGACCGCTCTGGTGACATCGATATTACAATATCCCTCAATCAGTAATCTCTGCCTGAATATGTCGGACGCGATGTTTTTCATAGGCAGACGCCAGCAGGAGCGCGGGGCTCCTGCCCTACTCGTCAGAACTGGCCTACCTGTCAGACTACCTGTCGAGACCGCAGGGGTTTCGACCTACAGGCGGATACTCACTCTCCCGTCTTCTGGTCCAGGTAGGTCTTCAGCGAAGTGAGGATATCGACCGGGACCGGGAAGATGAGCGTCGAGTTCTTCTCGGCAGCGACCTCTGTCAGGGTTTGCAGGAATCGCAGTTGCAGCGCATTCGGAGCGGAGGCGATTACCCTGGCAGCATCGGCCAGCTTTGCGGAGGCCTGGAACTCACCCTCAGCATGAATGACTTTCGAGCGGCGCTCACGTTCGGCCTCGGCCTGCTTGGCCATGGCGCGCGTCATCTCCGGCGGCAGGTCGACGTTCTTGACCTCCACCACCGACACCTTGATGCCCCACGGTTCGGTCTGGTCGTCGATAATGCGCTGCAGTTCGACATTGATCTTTTCCCGGTTGGCCAGAAGATCGTCAAGCTCCTGCTGTCCCAGCACCGAACGCAGGGTGGTCTGAGCGATCTGAGACGTGGCCTCGAAATAATTGGTGACAGAGACAATGGCCTTGTTGGCGTCGGTCACCTGGAAGTAGACCACCGCGTTGACCTTAACCGACACGTTATCCTTGGTGATGACGTCCTGCGCCGGCACGTCGTATGTGATAACACGCAGATCCACCCGGACCATCTTATCGATGAATGGTATCAGGATAATCAGACCCGGACCCTTGGCACCAATCAGTCGTCCCAGACGGAAGATCACACCGCGCTCATACTCCCGCAGGATCTTGATGAAACTGAACAGTATCCATATACCGACGAGAACCAGGAAGATAATGGAGACAAATTGCGTTGGCATATCTCACCCCTACCGTTAAGAGTTAATTTTTTTCACTTTGAGTATGAGACCGTCGACCCCGACAATCTCGACTTTCTCTCCGGCTTCGAGTTCTTGGTCACACTCGGCTTCCCAGAGAGCTCCGTTTACGAACACAAAACCGGCTTTGCGGACTTCCGCTTTCTTGCCGATCATCCCCTCATTGCCGATGGCGGGCTGGCCGCGGTGCGCCCTTATCACGAGCCAACCGACGATAGCCACCACCACTCCGACAACTATTACCATTGTTATTAGCAAAGACAAAGACACTTTCAACTCCGGGTCAACTGTATCCACAAGCATCAATCCACCAAGGAAAAACGATATAATCCCCCCCACCGTCAAGAGCCCGTGCGAGACAATTTTGATTTCAGCAATCCATAAAATGATGGCCAGGAAGATCAGGGCCACGCCCGCATAGTTGATGGGCAGTGTGCTGGAGGCGTAGAAAGCAAGAATCAACGAAATAGCACCTACCACACCGGGCAGGATAGACCCGGGGTTGTAAAGCTCCAGAACGATCCCCAGCCCGCCTATGGAAAAGAGAATGAAGATTATGTTCGGGTCGGTGATGACCTCAAGGAACTTCTGTGCGAAAGTAGGCTCGATTCGATCCGTGACGTACCGTGAGAGGTTCATCGTTTGCTTACCGTAAGGGGTCTCGGTCTCTCTGCCGTCGATCTGCCGGAGAAGATCGTCAAGGTCCTCGGCAATGAAATCAACGACATTCATTTCGAGTGCCTCAGTCGCCGTAATAGATGCCGACTCGCGCACTGATTTCTCGGCCCACTCGGCATTGCGACCCCATTTTTCGGCAGCGGAGCGGATCTGGGCGACGGCGTCGTTGGTCATTTTCTCGTTCATGACGGAGTCTATCTCCTGCCCGCCACCGGCTACCGGGTGGGCCGCCCCGATATTGGAGGCGGGAGCCATAGCGGCAAAGTGCGCCGAATAAGTCATGTAGACGCCGGCCGAACCGGCTTTGGCGCCCATC
>CP070824.1:3282141-3293873 GCA_020344395.1 Candidatus Zixiibacteriota bacterium
TCACTCCACGTTTTGGCTCTTTCTCGACCGCGTCTATAATGATCGCTACATCATAGTCGGGAAGAGACGGTTTTGGGTCGTTACCCGATATCTCTGCAAGGTGATGATGCAGCGGCCTTTCGGAATATCAAGCTGACTCCAATGGATTCGGTCTACGTCCCGGTTCGGTTTGGATATATCAGGCTAACCGGCAGCGTCCAGAATCCGGGCCTGTATCCGTTTCAACCAGGTAAGGACGTTGCCTTTTATGTGCGAAGAGCCGCGGGCTACCTGGACGAGTCGATGGCAGTGCGACTGGAAATCCATGATCGTGTTTCCAACCAGACTTTTGAGGCGACGGAACAGACTTCGGTGGGCGACGGAGACGAGGTGCTGGTGAGTCCTATGGAGACCGGTGAATGAACCAGAACCAGCCTGCTCCAACAAATTTCTGGTTGTTCCTTGAGGTACTGGCCCTGAGAAGGGGGTTGATTCTCGGGCTGGTTATCCTCGGCGCCGTCGGATCGGCTGTTGTCTCGCTCCTTCTGCCCAAGTGGTACGAAGCAGAAGCCTTGTTGTTGCCCCCCAAAGATGCATCGCTGCCAACCGTTGGGTCCGCCGACCTGGCTGATCTGGCCTCTCTGACCGGAGGTGTTCAGCTGCCTGTGATGGTGACCCCATCTGATATTTACGCTCGAATGCTCAGCAGCCGGGCCATTATCGATTCCATAATCGTGCAGTTTGATCTGAGATCTCGATATCGTACTTCTAACATGGTCGAGACCCGGAACGCGCTGCTGGGACATGCACGTTTTCGGGTCACCGAAGAAGGCCTGGTGAGCATCAGGGTTGAGGATCGTGAACCCGCCGGGGCGGCCGAGCTGGTCAACGGGTTCGTGGATCGGCTGGGCCGGCTCAATCACCAGATCGTGAACAGCAGAGCGCGTAGAAGCCGGGAGTTTATCGAATCACGACTGGAGTCTGTGACGGCCGAACTGGATTCCGCCAGGTTCAGCCTGGAGAGATTTCAAACCGAGAACAAAGCGCTTGATTTTGATGCTCAGACCAGGCTGGCTATAAGTCAGGCGGTGGATCTGAAGATTGAGGCAGCCCGGGTAGAAACGGAAATCGATCTTAACCGTGCGGTGCTCGGGGGTGATAATCCCAAGCTGGTCGAGCTGAGGAAGCGCCTTCTGTCGATCAAGGAGCAATTGTCAAGACTGGAGTTCGGCGGCTCGGACAGTTCTTATTTCTCGCTTCCACTATCTGAAATTCCCGGCCTGAAAGGACAGTACGAAGCACTGCACAGTCGAGTGGAGGTCAGCGAATCGCTATATCTGACCCTTCTTGAGTTGTACGAACAGGCGAAGATTCAGGAAGAATCGCAGACGGTTCCGATATCAGTTCTGGACCAGCCCGCCGTTCCCGAACTGCGTAGCCGCCCGCAAAGGACATTAATCGTAATGGGCAGCACTCTTGTATCATTTATACTCGCTGTTCTGCTGGCTCTCTTTCTGGAGTATTTCAATCGGTTGAGCCAGAGTCGCCCCGAGGATTATGTCCGAGCTATGAGATTTGTCGATGCATACTTAGGCTGGTTGCCGGGTGTACGGCGCAGGAGCCCCAGTTAATACAGACTTCCGGTGATGTCGAATTCAAAGATTGATAAAACAGCGCGACTGGGTAAGGGAACGACCTGCGGTGAATTCTGCAGCATTGGTAAAGATGTTCAAGTCGGCAATCAATGCGAAATCGGCCACCGGGTGGTGGTTCATGAGGGTACCGTTATAGGGGATAAGGTCCGCATTGATGACGGAGCCGTCATCGGCAAGCTGCCCATGCGGGCGGCAAATACGGCTGTGACGAAGGACCAGCACCTGTCTCCCGCGGTCGTTGGCTCGGGCTGTATTGTCGGGACGGATGTTGTCATCTACAGAGGCTGTGAACTCGGCAAGAATGTTCTTGTGGCCGACCTGTCGACGGTGCGGGAGCTGGTGACGGTCGGCGACTATACTATTATCGGACGGGGCACTGCAATCGAAAACGACTGCCGCATCGGCCGTTATGTCAAACTTGAGACCAATGTGTACATCACAGCGTATTCTGAACTGGAAGACAGAGTCTTCGTTGCACCTTGCGTGGCGACCTCCAATGACAATTTTGTCGGCCGCACCGAAGAGCGTTTCAAGCATTTCAAGGGTGTGACGGCCAGGAAGGGGGCACGCATCGGTGTCAATGCGACAATTCTCCCCGGAGTGACGATTCATGAGGATGCGCTGGTAGCAGCCGGTGCTGTCGTCACGAAGGATGTTCCCGCCCGGAAAATCGCCGCCGGGGTTCCGGCCAGAGCCATCGGGAATGTTGCCGAAGAACAACTGCTCGAAAACCAGGGGTGGGAAGAATAGGAGTCGAATATGTCGGTACCGCTCTTGGATCTGGGCAGACAGTACTCTTACCTGCAGCCAGAGATGGACAGAGCCGTTCTCAATGTCCTCGCTCACGGAGAATTCATCCTTGGACCGGAGGTCACACAGTTCGAAACCGAAATGGCCAAACTCTGTCAGGTGAAATATGGGATCGGAGTTGCCTCCGGAACCGACGCGCTGCTGATAGCCCTTCGAGCCTGCGGGGTCGGTCCGGGTGACGAAGTAATCACCAGTGATTTTTCGTTCTTTGCCAGCGCCGGCGTGGTGTCGCGTCTGGGTGCCACACCGGTATTCGTGGATATTGATCCGGATACGTACAATATCGACGTCAGCCAGATCGAGGCGGCGATTAGCAAAAGAACCAGAGTGATAATGCCGGTTCACCTTTTCGGGCAGATCGCCGACATGGACCCGATTATGGCTATCGCCGCCAAACATGACCTGAAGGTTGTGGAAGATGCGGCCCAGGCGATTGGTGCAGAATATCGAGACCGTCCGGCCGGGTCGTTCGGGGACTTCGGATGTTTTTCGTTCTATCCCTCAAAAAACATCGGTGCCGGTGGTGATGCAGGTATGATTGTCACCAAGACGGAAAAGGACTATAAACTGTGCCGATCTCTGCGTGCGCACGGCGAGGATCCAAAGTACTATCACCGCATAGTCGGATACAACTCACGCCTGGATACGATCCAGGCAGCAATACTGCTTGTCAAACTGTCTCATCTACGTGGCTGGTCGGAAAAGAGACGGGAACATGCAAGGAAGTACGACAAGGCGTTCGCGTCGGCGGCAGATCTCAAAATCCCCTTCGTGATGGATGCCTGCAACTTTCACATCTATAACCAGTACACGCTGGCCTCGGGTAAGCGGGTTGAGATACTGGAACGGTTGCAGGCGGCCGGCATCGGTCACTGTATCTATTATCCGGTACCGTTCCACAAGCAGGATTGTTTTGCGTCGCTCGGGTACGATGACGCGGGCTTCCCGGTTTCCAGCCGCGCCGCGGAACAGGTCTTTTCGATACCGATCTATCCCGAGCTGACCGAGCAGGAGCAGACTGAGGTAATCGAGACCATAATGGACGTTGTGTCCTGACCCGTCCCCCACCTGTCGGAGCGAGGACCGGCTCAAATGACTGCAAAGCGCATACTGATGTTCGGCTGGGCCGACTCGGTACACATGCAGCGCTGGTGCCACGGGATGGCCTCACGTGGCTACTCAATCCGCCTGATATCGGCTGGCGGTTCACCACTCGACGGAATTGACACCGTCATACATCCACGAACCGGGAGTCTGTCATACCTTCGATACGCCCGGAAGGCTGCGCGTGAGGCGCGGGATTTCAATCCGGATCTGGTTCATGTTCACTATGTGTCCGCCTTCGGCTTGTGGGGACTCTTGTGTGGACCGCTCCCCATGATTGCATCGGTCTGGGGATCCGATATAGATCGAAAGGCGTCCGGGCCCCCGGCCGGCTTCATTACCCGACGAACCCTAAACAGAGCTATTCATATTTGCGCCACCAGTAGTTTCCTGGCTGACCTTGTTCAACAGCTTGATCCCGCTTTTGGCTCAAAGACAACAGTGATCCCATTTGGCGTCCAACCGCCTGATAACCTGCCACCAACCCCAACGGCACCCCCTGTTAGAATCTGCTTCCTCAAAACCCTTCGTCCTGCTTCAGGCTCTGACATCCTCATCGCTGCAATGAAGCGGGCCGTGGAAACGGAGCACGATCTGAGGTTATCGATTGCAGGTGAAGGCGAACTGCTGACAGAACTACGCCGTATGGTTTCCGACCTGGGGCTGGGGCAACATGTTGAGTTCGTTGGACGGATCGAGCAGGAGGAAGTGTATCCCTTCGTGAGCCGGCATCACTTTATGGTAATGCCGTCAAGACGCGAGGCATTCGGTGTAGCGGCTCTTGAAGCGGCAGCCTGCGCGAGGGCTGTATTAGCATCGGATGTCGGAGGCATTCCGGAAGTTGTCCGGGACGGTGATACAGGCATTCTGATACCGCCCGAGGATTCCGACAAACTCGCTGCGGCCATAGTCAGGCTGGCCCGGGATGCCAATCTCAGGGAGAAGATGGGGCAATCGGGACGTGAATTCGTTAAAAGGAAATATCTGTGGGACAGATCGCTTGACTTGATGGCCTCCCTGTACAATAGGATTATCGATGAAAGACGGACGCATACCGCTATATGACATCAGACTGGATTCCGGAACGATTGCCGAGGTCCGCGACACTTTGACCTCCGGGTGGCTGACGACCGGACCCAAGGTCAGGAAATTCGAGAAGGCTGTGGCCGCATATCTGAGGATGAGATACACGGTCGCCGTGAGTTCGGCCACGGCCGGACTGAACCTCTGCCTGCAGGCTGTCGGTGTCGAGGGGAAAGAGGTCGTTACGACCCCGTTTACGTTCATGGCTACGGTGGAAGCCATTCTTCAGAGCGGCGGTATCCCGGTAATGGCCGATATCGATCCGGACACTTTAACCGTCGACCCGGATGAAGTGACACGCAAAATCTCCCACAAGACCGCCTGCCTTTTACCCGTGGACATCGCCGGCCATCCCGCCGACTACGATTCACTCGGTGATATCGCGCAGGCCTCCGGTCTGCCGGTGATTGCCGATGCCTCGCATTCGATGGGCGCAAAGTATCGTGGAAAACCGATCCCCAGGCTGGCCGAGGCGGCGGTGTTCTCTTTTCATTCAACCAAGAACCTCACCTGTGGTGAGGGGGGCATGGTAGTCTCGAGATTCGGGCCACTCGTGGACATCATTAGGAAAGCCTCCCTGCATGGACTGACAGCCGGCGCCTATGCCAGAAGACTCCAGAAGAAGTGGCTCTACGATGTTGAGCAACTGGGTTTCAAAGCAAACATGTCCGACGTCCACGCTGCGATAGATCTGGGTCAATTGAGGCTCTTCGAAAAGAATCAGGCCAGGAGACGGGCCATTGCACGCAGATACTTCACGCGGCTGGCCTCTCTGGATGATCATATAGCCTTGCCTCATATATCCGAGAAAGTCGAGCATGCCTGGCATCTGTTCATAATCCGTCTTCATCTCTCTCGGCTGAAGATCACCCGGGACCGTTTCATCGGCCTCATGTCCCGCCGGGGGGTGGAGTGCGGCGTGCACTATCAGCCCGTGTTCAATTTCACTCTGTTTAAGGAATCGGGATACTCCGGCCAGTATCTTCCCAACGCTGCTTACGCGGGCAAACGGGTCGTGTCCCTGCCCATGTATCCTGGTTTGAAACTGTCACAGGTCGACTACGTGTGCGAGCAGGTGTCCGATATAATCAGCCGGCACGGCCGATAAGCTGCCGGCATCCGTGGCCAGAGTCGACGTCCGGGCGAGTCTGCGACGGGGGTTGTCTGGGAGCGCCTATTTTTGTATAAATTCTGGTATGCCAGCAAACCTGCCGCCACAGTACTACGAACTGGAGCGTACCTTCAAGGCTGAGAAGGACCCCCGCGAAAAACTCCGCCTGGCTCAGGAACTGCTCAGCATCATGCCCAAGCACAAGGGGACCGACAAGCTGCAGGCGGACTTGAAGGCCAAGATCTCCAAGCTCAAAAAGCAGATCAGCGGCGCTGAAAGAAGCCATGGCACGGTCCAGGCAGCCGCCCACGACCACATACCCAAGGAGGGCGCCGGCCAGATCATCCTGATCGGTCCGCCCAACAGTGGGAAATCCTCACTCGTGGATGTTCTCACCGGGGCAAAGCCAACTATAGCAGACTATCCCTACACTACCCGTGAGCCGCTGGCCGGAATGATGGTTTTCGAGACGGTCCAACTCCAGCTTATTGACACGCCGCCCATATCCGAGGAGCTTTACGAAAATTACCTGAGCGGGCTGATCCGGTCGGCCGACCTGGTGGCACTCGTGTGTGATCTGGCTGATGAACGGATGCTCGACAACCTCGAGATCCTGATAAAACGGCTGGAGGACAAGCGCATCCTCCTCGCACCTGAGGTTCGGGAGACCCCGGACGATCCCCGGTATTGTCTGAAGAAGACTGTCATGATCGCGCACAAGGCGCTCGAGGACGAGTCAGGGGAGAAGCGGGCTGTACTCTCAGAGCGCTTCAGGGACTTCAAGATCATGGCTACTTCAATAATCGACGATGACTCTCTGGCGATACTGAAGAGGGGGATCTTCGACGCACTGGAGATCATACGGGTCTACACCAAGCAAATCGGAAAAGAAGTGGACCTCGTCGATCCCATCATTCTGCCCGTCGGCGGCACCGTCCAGCAGGCGGCCAACGAGATACACAAGGATTTCGGCTGGAAACTCAAGTTTGCCAAGCTCTGGGGCAAAGGTAAGTATGACGGCCAGAGAGTACAGCGTGACTACGTCCTGCAGGATGAGGACATAATCGAGTTCCATATATGATGTTCCCCCAGATTGGGCTTGACTTTGGACCGCCAGCCAGCGAAGATTCAACCCATGGAACCTGACCCACATTACAATTTTAGGGACGTCCTCTGGGCGCCGGCCAGAGCCCTCTCGGCCAAGCAGATTCTGTCGATGACCATCTTTCTGCTGGCTGCGATCGTCGCGTATGACCTCTTTGCTTATATCGCCTTTGCCATTGACGGCCAGTCCCTGTCCACGACTTTCTCGGTGTACGGCTTTTTTCCGATGGTGTGGCTGACCTTTGGCTCTCTCATCGCACGCATCGTCTACTGGGTAGGCTGCGGTCTGGCTGTCTTCTCCGTGATGCTCGGTTTCTTCACCGTGGCCGCTTTCAATATCGAAGCTATCCGTGGTAATCACTTTCTGACCACCAGGCAGGCTATCCGGTTCGCTCTCTGCCGGGCCAAACACATATTCTTAGCCGAGGTCGCGATTGTCCTGTTTGTGGCTTTTATAGTGCTGCTGTTCTTCCTGCTGGGGCTGGTCAGCAGACTCCCTGTTGTCGGCGAATGGATTTACACCGTCCTGTTTGTCATACCGAATTTTATCATCGCCCTCTTTTCGATATTCATAATCTTTGTCTTCACCCTGACCGTCCTGCTCCTGCCGATCACCGCCGCCGCCGACCGGGTGGGAGAGACCTTCACGGCCATCCTTGAAACCTTCTCCACGATTATCCGCCAGCCATTCCGGTGGCTCGGCTACACCCTTTATTCATTCGTGGCGGCCAAAGTGTGCGGCTTCATTTATGCCTATTTCTGTTACCGGGCGGTGCAGTTCATGGCTTGGTCAGCCTCGCTGGGAGGCGGCGACCGGCTCCAGGACCTGGTTAAGTCCGGTCTGGCCCATCTGCCGGTGCGCTCGGATATAATCCGCGAGACCTTCAGCCTCCTGCCATGGTTTGACTTCGGGGTGTCGCTCAACCAGTGGGTTCTGCCCGGATCGAGATCGGCCGCGAGTCACTTCATGGCCTTCATGCTGTTTCTGATCTTCGCCTCAATCATTGGCTACATGCTGGCCATCATCGCCGCGGCTCAGGCGCGGGGTTACGTGGCCTTGCGATATATCAAGGATGAGTACAGGGTGGCCGACGAAGACCCTCTTTTCTTCACCGACGAACACGTCAACCCGAAGGTGGAAGAGGGGGAAAGGCCACACACACGCGCAGATGATTCGGCCGGTTAAGAACCGGACAAACCTCAGGTTCTTCTTGTAGATTATGAATTCTCCACTGAAAGAACACATCTCCCAGGCTACGTTCATAAAGGCCCCGGCCGAGAAAGTGTACGATACACTCACATCGGCCAAAGCATGGGACGACTTCTTCACCACCGGGATGGAACTCGACGCGAAGCCGGGCGGCAAGATGATATGGCGATGGAAAGATTGGGGTCCGGATTTCTACACCCTTAGCGTCGATGCGAAGGTGCTCGAAGCCGATCGGCCGCGCAGATTCGCCTTCGAGTGGGGGAACAAGCGCCGCTCCACCGTTGAAATTGACCTCAAGGAAGAACACGGTGGCACAACGCTGAGACTCAAAGAACACGGCTATCTTGACACCCCCGAAGATCGGGCCATGATTCTCGAATGCGCTGCTGGATGGGGAGAAGCCATGACGCTGCTCAAGTTCTACATAGAACATAGCCTTGTCTACAGCCCACCGGAAAAACCGGAGTGAGGTTATCACCGATGAAAGTCATACGCTCGGTCAGCAAAATGCAGCGGCTCTCTCGTGACCTCACGGCGAAGGGAAAGAAGATCGGCCTGGTTCCAACGATGGGATATCTCCACGAGGGGCACCTGTCGCTCATCCGGCGTGCAAAAAAAGCCGCTGATGTGGTGATTGTCACCATCTTTGTGAACCCGACCCAGTTTGGCCCTGGTGAGGATCTCGCCAAATACCCGCGAGACGAGAAGGGTGATATTGCCAAAATAAAGGCGACTGGCGGAGACTACGTCTTCAGTCCCCGAGCGAAGGACGTTTATCCCGAAGACTTCTGCACATATGTGACCACGGAGGAACTGACGAAGACCCTTGAAGGGGTCAGCCGCCCGACTCATTTTCGAGGCGTGACCACCATTGTCGCCAAGCTATTCAATATCACCCGGCCTGATGTAGCGGTCTTTGGCATGAAAGACTACCAGCAGGCAGTAGTGCTGAAACGCATGACGCGTGACCTCGGCTATCCGGTCAAGATCATTATCGCGCCGACCGTGCGAGAGCCAGATGGCCTGGCTATGTCATCTCGCAATCGGTACTTTGATGACCGGGCCCGGTGGGAGGCGGTTTGTCTCTATTATGCCCTTCGCTCGGCGAAGGAGATGGTCAAGGCAGGGCAGACATCGGTAGTCAGGATCAATAAGGAAATGGTTGCTGTCATCATGGCCACCTGCCCCACGGCCAGGATCGACTATATCGCTTTTACAGATTTCAAGACGCTGAAGCCTGTCCGCAGGATCGTCCGGGGAACGGTCTGTTCGCTGGCGGTGGAGGTTCACGGGGTGCGGCTTATCGACAACATGAAACTGGCCTGAATGGGGTAACGGCAGACAAATCAAGGGATTGAGGTTGGCGGGACCGGGTGCAGTTCTCCTTGACGAAATCCGGAAAACTACTATATTCCCTGAACTTTAGACCGAGAATTTCGTTGGTTTGACTGATGTTTATAACTGTCTGCAAATCCAAGATTCACCGAGCGACGGTTACCGATGGCAACCTGGATTACGTCGGTTCGATCTCGATTGACTCAAATCTGATAAAACTGGCTGATCTGGTGCCCTATGAAAAGGTCCAGGTGGCCAATGTCACCAACGGTGAGAGGTTTGAAACCTACGTGATCGAGGCCGAAGCAGGCAGCGGAACGATTGCCCTCAACGGCGCCGCGGCTCACAAGGGTTCGAAGGGGGATACAGTTATCATTATAGCTTACGGCATCATTGCCGAATCAGAGAAGGCCGGCTTCGAGCCGGTAGTGGTCCACGTCGATTCCCGGAACAAGCCGATCCAGTCCTGATCCGAACGCCTTCACCTTCAGGTATCGCGGAGGCTCCGGCCGTCCCGGAGATTTTTTTTCATCTGATTACAGCTCCTTCTGTTATAAGTTATGTAGGAACCCTGCCCGGCCGATAACTGGTTTAAAGTAAACATTTTTCAGTTGACTGCAAGGCCAAGTGGCAATAGATTGTTAACTGAGGGATAATAATGAAGAGCAGAACCGCTATATTACTCCTGGCTGTGTCCCTGTTGAGTGCATCGGCGATGCCCCAGCAGGCCGACCTGGCTTCGCTTAGAGAGAAGACCCCGACTAATCTCTTTGGCACCAGACCGTCCTTCAGCCCGTCGTCGTTGCTCGATGCCTCCCGGATGCGCTGGTCCCACAGCTATTCGTTCTCGTTCTTTTCCGGTGGAGGTACTTCTGGTTCCCTCGGACTGCTCAGGTCAACCATGTATTACGACCTTTCCGAGAAGCTTGGTCTCTCCTTGAATCTCGGAGTTCTACACAATCCGGGTGCCCTCTGGAGTGATTCGCCCAGCAACGATGCCGTATTTCTACCGGGATTCACCCTGGATTATCATCCCTCCGAAAGATTCCGCATGTCGCTGAGTGTACAGAGGGTCAGCGGCTACTTTTACCCTGTTTTTTCCCCGTATAGCTCACACCGCGATGATCCCACCCGGTTGCGATGACCGCCCCCGTTCGACTAAGAGCCGATTAGGTTTACGAATAAATAATCAGTTCCCGACAGACAATTCATGGTTTCTGTTTCGCGATCAGGCGCCCTGCGACAGTTAGGGCTTTATATACCGGAGGCAATCCGCCGAGCTTTCAGGCGGTTCTCGATTGAGATTCTGTGCGGACTGGTTCTGGCTGTGACTCTGGCCTATTTTTTGTCCCTGACGTGGAAAACGGTCACCGGGGAAACCTACTCCGCCGCTGTCCCCGAGCACCAGGTGAGACTTCAGATCGTGAATGCGTCGGCCGCGCCGGAGTCACCCGGTGAGGTCCGACGATTGCTTCAGGGATTTGTCAACGCCGACTTACAAATGGAGAAAGTCGTCTGCGAGGACCTTCGCATCCGGGAGATTACGGAATCTCTTGTAATCTCCAGGATCGCTGACCCCTCCAGTGCGGAGAGACTGGCCGAATTACTTAATATAGATCCGGGACGGGTCTATTTTCGACCGCTGGATCGCAACCGCGATCAGATCTCGGTGACGCTGGTACTTGGTGGCGACTATCAGGAGGTTATAAAGGCGGCCCAAGCTATGAAGGAGAATACCGGGACACTTTGAAAAAGCTCACCCCTCTTGCCCTCGCCCGAGCAGCTGGCCGTCTGGCGCTCGGCAAAAAAGGCTTCGATGTAAGAATACTCAAACTCAAGACCCTTTCTTCTGTCTGTGACTACTTTGTGATTGCCTCTGGTGCGGCTGACCTCCAGGTCAAAGCGATTGCCAATGCAATCTATGACGGGCTTGCCCGAACAGGGCATAAGCCCAGTTTCCGCGAAGGCATGAAGGAAGGAAACTGGATTATTCTTGACTATATCGATGTAGTTGTGCATATCTTTCATGAACCGACTCGCCAGTTTTACGCCCTCGAAAAACTGTGGGGTGATGCTCCGGCAGAAGAATTAACAGACGGGTGAGCCAGCCCGTATAACATCGAAAAGAATTATTATTGTTAAATTCAGGAACAGAGATGGAACTTGTAGAGCTCAAATCAAAGACAATAGCCGAGCTGCTGAAGATTGCCGAAGAATTGGACATTCCAGGCGTGTCCGGGCTGAGGAAGTCCGAACTGATTTACAAAGTCATGGAATCTGCGTCAGATTCGGACGGCATGATCTTCGCCGAAGGTGTGCTGGAGATAATGGAGGAAGGATA
>CP070824.1:3293973-3296962 GCA_020344395.1 Candidatus Zixiibacteriota bacterium
GGTCGGCAGTACGAAGCCGGCGGCATCGCCCGTGACGGAGCAAAGATGGTCCACGCCACAGCTAACGCCGAGGTGCCTAAATTCACCTTGATTGTCGGCGGATCGTTCGGAGCCGGCAATTATGCCATGTGCGGCCGGGCATACTTCCCGCGGCTATTGTATATGTGGCCGAACGCCAAAATCTCGGTCATGGGGGGTGATCAGGCGGCCAACGTTCTCGCCCAGGTGAAGATCGAACAACTCAAACGAGAAGGCAAAGAGCTGACCGAGGAAGAGGTGGAGGCTATCCGACAGCCGATAATCGACAAGTATGAAGCTGAATCATCTCCGTTCTATTCGGGGGCGCGCTTGTGGGACGACGGCGTGGTCGGTATGACTGAGACGCGAGAGATGCTCGGCCTGGCCATCTCCATGTCCCTCAATGCACCGATCCCGGATCAAAAATACGGTGTCTTCAGGATGTAAGCGACCGGACCACAATCACGATTGCCAGGAATGCCAATGAACTTCAACACGCTGACATATGAAAAAGACGGCCGCATCGGCAAAGTGACTTTCTGCCGTCCCGAGGTACACAACGCTTTCAACGCGACGGTGATTACCGAGATGTCATCGCTGTTCACAGAACTGGCCGGCGATGATGAGTTGAGAGTGATTCTTCTCACTGGTGCCGGGAAATCGTTCTGCTCCGGAGCTGATCTTAACTGGATGCGGGAAGTCATAGACCAATCCTACGAGCAGAATCTGGCCGAGTCTAACGCCCTGGCCAATCTCTTCTACCAGATATATACATTCAAGCGCCCCGTCATCGGTCGGATCAATGGTGCCGCCATCGGTGGCGGGACCGGTTTTGTCGCCGTGTGCGACATGGCCATTGCCGCCCGTTCGGCGAAGTTCTCCTTCTCGGAAGTGAAGATCGGCGTGGTACCTGCCTGTATCGGTCCCTACGTGATCAGGAAGATGGGCGAAGGTAAAGCACGAGAATTGTTTATCACGGGCGAGCGGATGAACGCCGAGCGGGCCCATCAGGTTGGCCTTGTCAACAAGGTCGTGGATGACGATAAGCTTGATGAGGAAGTGAACCGCCTGATCGAATCGGTCCTGGGTTCCGGACCCGAGGCGGTGGCCATGGCCAAGAAGCTGGTCAGTGAGACACCGGCCATGACACCGGAACAGTTCAGACCGTACACGGCGGAGATGATTGCACGCCTCCGTATATCAGACGAAGGTCAGGAAGGTATGGCCGCTTTTCTCGACAAGCGAAAGCCTTCCTGGATAACATCGGCTGAGTCGGACAAGGAGTGATCGTGACGGACAGCCTGTTCAACAAGATTCTGGTGGCCAACCGCTCCGAGATTGCCGTGCGGGTCATGAACGCCTGTCGCGTTCTGCGGATTCCCTGCGTGGCTGTTTACTCGGAGGCTGATGTCGACAGCAAGCATCGTCTCTTTGCGGATGAATCCGTTCTGTTGGGACCGCCTCCGCCCAACGAGTCATACCTGGCCATAGATAGAATCATTACGGCTGCTAAAGAGACAGGGTGCGATGCCATCCACCCCGGGTACGGTTTCCTGGCCGAGAATCCAGCTTTCGCGCGAGCCTGCGCTGATGAAAACATCAAGTTCATCGGTCCGGGCGCGGACGCTATCGAACTCATGGGCAACAAAATCGAATCCCGCCGAAAAATGGTGGATGCCGGCGTTCCTCTTATTCCCGGTATGAAGGGTGAGGGTACTTCTATAGAAAGCTTCGAGCAGGCGGCCAAAGAGGCGGGCTTCCCGGTGCTGGTTAAAGCTGCCGCAGGTGGCGGTGGAAAGGGAATGAGAGTGGTAGCAGAACCATCCGAACTCACGGCCTCGGTCGAGGCCGCCCGGCGGGAAGCAAAGAACGCTTTTGGAGACGATACCGTCTACCTGGAGAAGTATATCCCCGACCCGCGTCACGTCGAATTCCAGATTCTGGGTGATGAACACGGCAATTATGTTCACCTGTTCGAGCGAGAGTGTTCAATACAGCGCCGCCATCAGAAGATTATCGAGGAGACACCGTCGGTCGCACTAGACGACCAGCTGCGTAGCCGCATGGGTGAAGCCGCTGTCACGGTTGCCCGGGCAGCCGGGTACACAAACGCCGGCACGGTTGAGTTTCTCGTAGACAAGGAAGGCGGATTCTATTTTCTGGAGATGAATACTAGGGTTCAGGTTGAACATCCCATCACCGAGATGGTCTGCGGCGTGGACATAGTCGTCGAGCAAATCAGAATCGCGGCCGGCCGGCCGCTGTCCGATCAGGTGAAGAATGTCACGCAGCGCGGGCACGCTATCGAATGCCGCATATATGCCGAGGACGGCGAGAACAATTTCATGCCCTCGACAGGAAAGATCATTCATTATTCTGAGCCGTCCGGTCCGGGAATTCGAGTTGACTCAGGCGTATCCGCCGGCGGCGAAATCGGCATCGACTACGATCCGATCATGGCCAAATTAATTGTGCACGCACCTGACCGCGAACTGGCCATCGCCAAGATGATCGATGCATTGCACGGATACAAAATCCTTGGTGTCAAAACCTCCCGAAGATTCATGGTGGATTGTCTGATGCATCCGGAATTCAGGGCCGGGCGAACCTACACGAACTTCATCGAGAAGAACATGGCCGACCGAGGTATAGCTTCGTCGGACTACAGACAGGCAGCAGTTGCACTTGCCGCGGTGGCCTCACTGAACAGAGAAGTACCGACATCACCGCCCAACGGAAACGCCAAGGCACCAACACCATGGCAGACGATTGGCTCCTGGGAGCTGGGGGGTTCAGCAGATGCTTAAGCAGGAGTTTATGCTTGACGGCGAACTGGTGGATGCTTCCTGTGAGAAGCAGGGAGAGTCCTTTAATGTCAGCGTGGACGGTCATCAATTCGATGTTCAACCCCTCGGCAACGATCTCTTCTCCATCACGCTGGATGGCCGGAAAATCGTCGCCGCCGCCAGGA
>CP070824.1:3297062-3301554 GCA_020344395.1 Candidatus Zixiibacteriota bacterium
CGGCCATGAGGAGCATCGATCTCGCCTCGCTGTTGTAACCCTCGCATCACAATGGCGGTACTTGATAAGGCCACCAAAAAACCGATGAACACGGCCGAATTGTCGGGGATATCGAAGGCCCTGGCAATCAGGAAGACGGCGAGCACGCTGAAGCCGACTTGGAGGGCACCGCCGGCAATGATCAGTTTCCATAGTCGCTTGAGTTTTTCAAGGGAGAGTTCGAGGCCAATGCCGAAAAGGAGCAGGGCCACCCCGAACTCGGCCAGGACTTCGACCTGGTGGGCGTCATTGATGAACCCGAAACCCTGCGGCCCGACGAGGACTCCGGACAATATGAAGCCCGCGATAGCCGGCAGTCTTAGCTTATGGAAAACTGTTACGATGATCACCCCGAAGCCGAGGATGATCACGAGGTCTCGTAAGTAAACCAGTTCAGTCATATGCTTGATAGCCTGTCAGCATCTTGTCAGGACAAGAAGCTACAGACCAGTTCAACAGGGAGCAAGGTTTTTTGAGTGGTGATGATGTGTTGGTGTCGGGCAGGTGCCCCACGGCTTGCCGTGGGTTCTTCTCCTGTCAATGGATTCCGGCGCGTGGCATGTCATACAAGAACTGCAGAAACGACAGCTGGCCATTGCAGACGGGCCGTAAGCATGGTATAATAGACATGTGCAGAAGGTTTGCCTATCTATCATCGTTAGTCTGATTGTGTTGGGGCTACTGGAGCTGGGTTCCCGTCTGTTCGAGTCCAAGTTGACCAGTATTGGAGAAGACGATGGCGACGGGCCGGGCTGGCAGGCTGATTTCTTTGCCTCACTTTTCGACTGGCACCAGCCGGATCCGGACCTTCTCTGGCGCCTCAAGCCGAATCTCGACCAGCGGTTGATCAAGACAGGCTCCCGGCATTTCATCGGCGAGGAGGTGGAGTATAACAAACCGAAGGGGGTGAAGCGGGTATTTATTCTGGGCGATTCATCCCCGGTCGGTCTGGGGCTGCCTTCTTATCGTCTTTCGTTTGCCAATCTCACTGCCACACGGCTCAATATGGATTCTGCTTCCGGCATGCGTGTGGAATTGATAAATGCGTCGACGCCGGGGCACTCCTCCGAGCAACTGGTCCGCCTGATGGAATGGGAAGGGTGGAAATATGATCCGGATGCTGTGATCCTGTTTTGTGGAAACAATGATGCGTCTATATCGGGCTGCAAATCGGATCGCGAGTTGATGGCAGGGCAGAGACTCGTGGGAGTCAGGAGGCTAGCGGCAAAGCTGGCTCTGTACCGAGTTATCAGATCTTTGCTGTGTCGCGCGGTTGCCACCGAAGAGCCTGAAGAGGCGCTGGTGGTTCGGGTAGGACCTGATCGATTCGCAGAAAACCTGCAACGGCTGGCCGACCAGTGCCATCGGCGCGATGTTCCCCTCCTGGTTGTATGTCCTCCCGCTCCCCGATTATGGCCGGCCGGATTGCAGTTCAAACCGATCAGCCGGCTCCGGACGGCGGACGGCGGTGTGATAATGCCGCCTGGACTGAAGGCTGTGCTGGACCGACCGATGAAGTACTGTTTGGACCAGTCCATTTTCAGATCATTGTATGGCGAGGGAGATCTGTTCACGCGGGAAGTATACCAGTCGGCCTTTAATGACTCCCTGCAGGCTGAAGGTGCGGTGGAGCTTTATTCGGCGCGGGTCCGGTCGGACCCGCAGGACTTCATCAGCTTGAACAACCTGGGCGTGTCGTACTGGCAGGCTGGCGACTACGATGTGGCGGACAACCTTCTGCGCGAAGCAAGAGAGGTGTTTGCTCAGGGCCTTGGAGACGCTCCGTCCGAGGCTGACCGGTCAGCAGGGTCGGTGTTTCTCTACAACATAGGCATTAATCTGCGTTCCATGGCCGACGACTACAAAGCCGGAGTCTATCTCGATTCGGCTCTTCAGGAGGACTATTTCTCTTTGCGTATAAAGCGGCCGTATGTCGAGGCGATCAGTCAAATCTCCGAGCAGCCCGGTGTTACCCTGATAGACCTTCCCCGTCTGTTTGCTGAAAATGGTGGTGAGGGTCTCTTTATTGATCATTGCCACCCAACAGCCAGAGGGCATTCTTTGATAGCGGACTGTTTGGTGGAAGTATTGAAGGGCGTTTTGTAGTCGGCCGGACTGTTTGGCGGACATCGTCATTGAAATCTATCAGTATTCAGCATGGTACGATAAGTACCTGTATCTTTCTGCGGTCTCTCGACTTTTGTCCAGTATTAGGCACACCACTGAATCCCCCAGAAGATGGAAATCTATCAGAATAATGGGTTCGCCAAATCTCGCGACCTCCGCCACTAAGCCAGTCTCTCTGTCTAACGCCCACACATACTCATAACCCACAGCGAATGAATGAGTGCTAAAATAGACTGGCTTTCCGCGTCCTTGGGAATACAACCCATTTCCTGCCGTGTTTATGCTGATCAGAGTGTCGACACGGCGTGAGGAGATATCCAACAGGATAAGATCAGTAGAAAAAGATATTGGCTCAACGAAGTAGTCCCAGGCCGGAATGGTCGCCAGGAACTGTGCCCCATCGTGAGAGAACGACCAGTCACCCGCAAGCTCGATAACCAGCAGTGTATCGATGAGTTGTCTGTCACGAAACCGGAATAACCCGTCTATCACTGAAGGTCCAACGGATGTTAGGGCCACTAGGGAATCCGCCAGATTCAGCGCAAAACTCGTTCCGGGGCAGTGGCTGCCGGTATAGGCACAGGCTAGAAGCGTACAAGGTTCAGAGGCAATGTCAAGAACTCGGGTTATTAAACACCACGAAAGGTCGCGATTGTCCGTCGCATAAGCAATAGCGGTATCCCCCAGAAACTGAATACGCTCGACATAGTAATCCGGGATTGTGTCCCTGACGTGCCAGTCCGCACTGAGCAGATCATTGACCTCCAGAATCTCCCAGGCGTAGACCGAATCCATATCATTTTCATACACTGGGTGAGGAACAACACCGGCCGGTACTTTCCGTGCGGCCAGCCGGCCGGTCTGAGATATCGCCCCAAAAGGAACGAAATCAAAGAAGGTGGAGTCCTCATACAGCGTCTCCCAGCCGCCCTGCTTGGGCATGTCGAGAGTGCCCGATGTATCGCCAGTGTCCGGCTTCATGAACTCGGTCCAGTCTGAGGGCCCGACCCACTGAAGCTGCCCGTCTTCCTCTCTCAGCCCGCCGAACAACCGCTCCAGAAAACCTAATAGTGTTGTCTGATGCTCCAGACCCAGCGGGATAACATTGAAGACAATGGTCAGATTTTTCTCGTTGCCGTCACGGATCTCAACAAAACCAGCATAGCTGTGTGATGCCCCGAGCGGCAGGTAGACGGATTCGAGACGCATGGGATCGAGTGGATGATCGGGGGGCGGAAAGAAGCGGTCGAATTCCAATGGGGTTAGATAGTCGTAACTCAGCTCAACCTCCCAGCCGTGAACACGTTCGCTATCGGGGAGAAACGGCGCTGGCCCAGCGCTCCACTTCGCAATGAAGGGAACGCCGCTGTCGACTGCAAGAACATATACCATATAAACCGTCCCGAGTTCGTTGCCCAGTTCAAGAGTAAACCGGATATCAGCAGTGGGATGCACCTCAGAAAACCTGGTCCAGAATGCATCCACAAAGTGGAATGCAATCAGGTTAGTGAAGATACTCTCGACCCAGTTCACCTGATGCGAGCAGTCAGTCCTGTGTCTATCCCTGTCAATACGGGACAGTCGATCTGCAGTATAGCAGGCCATGTCAAAGTTGCTCCTGTGCTCAGTATTCGGCCACTTCTCTGGAGCTTGGTGGCAACAGACGAACAGCAAGATTATAGAAATCACACCCCAACAGATGCCGCGAATAGAGAAATAGCTTAAGGGGGAGCTGCCAGATTCAGTGTTTCTGATAAGCATTTTCGACCCTCACTGTGCGGTGCATGGGCATATGGACAAGGTAGTGCTGTATCGGCTAATGAGGCAAGCTCAAGAATCAGATCAGGGAAACCTGTTCCCAATATAAAGACGATCGAGTCGGGAATGCTGTGCAGGGGAAATTTCGGCGGGTGGGGCACGCGGTTCGGCCAATCGAAAACCGTCACCTTTCGACTCCGCTCAGGGCGACGGTAAGGGTATGCTCGGGGTGTCGGAGGATGGTCGATAAGTTCGAAGGCGGACCCTAAAAAGGGCTTTGGAGGATTGGGGACTTTTCCTTATACTTACGCCTGTCTCTGAACGGGGATAACCCGAGAATGAGGTTCACGGAGTCCGGATATTCCCCGTGGCAATGGAAATACCCCGGATCGGCCTTGAGAAAGAAGCAGGTAGCCCAGGATTAGTGGAACACGGACCGATTGAATGCAACTGGAAATGATGGCAACTGCGGCAGGGTTCAAGTGAGTCAGGTAAAGAACAAGAAGAAGAAGGGCTCTTTCCTTGTCGAGATTAATGAGAATCTCTGCAAAGGGTGTGAAATCTGCAT
>CP070824.1:3301654-3322136 GCA_020344395.1 Candidatus Zixiibacteriota bacterium
AGCCGGTTGAGTGCCGAAAACGACAATCCGCGCCTGCTCGAAAAGCTGCGTGAAGCCCAACAGAAAACCAAAGAAAGGGAATCCTGAATATGTCCGTACAACGATTGAACAGTCTGCGCAAGAAACTGGACCGCGAGAATCTCGACGGCATGATTGTCACGCACCTCGACCATATTCGCTACCTGGTCGGTTTTACAGGCACAGCCGGGTTGCTCATCGTTAACAAGCGGGGAGCCGATTTCTTCACTGACGTGCGATATACCTTTCAGGCCGGGAAGCAGGTAAAGGGGGCGCGTGTTCACACGGCGAAGGCCGGTCTGATCGCGGCGCTTTCTGATTTTCCGGGTCTGAATGTGAAGAACCGCAAGTATGGCTTCGTGTCGGAGTATTTGACGGTTCAGCACCACGGCATGCTCAGGGAAAAGCTGCCGAACGCGGTTCTGATCGAGGCTGACGAGGTCGTGAGGGAGCTGGGCTGGGTCAAGGAGAAACAGGAGATCGAGTGGATAGAGAAGGCTGTGGCGATTTCAGATACCGCTTTCGAGAGAGTCCTTCAGCTCGTCAGACCGGGTGTGCGGGAGAAGGATCTGGCGGCTGAACTGGAGTACCAGATGACCATGCTGGGTTCGGAGAAACCGGCCTTTGAGACGATTTTGGCTTCCGGTTACCGCTCGGCGATGCCTCATGGCATGGCATCCAGGAAGAAGATTGCCAAAGGAGATTTTGTAACTTTTGATTTTGGCGCCACCGTGTGCGGGTATGTATCAGATATGACGCGCACGGTTGTGATAGGCAAGGCTACCGCTCGGCAGAGAAAGATTTATGGAATCGTCAAGCGGGCTCAGGCGGCTGCAATTCGGAAGATGAAGCCGGGGGCGAGCAGCAAAGCGGTTGATGCGGCGGCCAGGCGAACTATCGAAAAGGCGGGGTTTGGCAAGAACTTTGGCCATGGCACCGGTCATGGGATCGGGTACTTCATCCATGTGGGTCCCCGGCTATCCCCGTTGACGGATGATAAGTTAATGATCAACAATGTGATAACAGTCGAGCCGGGTATCTACATTGAAGGCTGGGGCGGGGTGCGGATCGAGGACGATGTCGTAGTGACCCGGACCGGCCCCCGGGTGCTCAACAGGGCCGAAAAAAAACTATTGGAACTGTAACCTGAAGGCGGTATGTTTTTGCGGTCCATTCAGGCCAATGCGTCGGGGTTTGTCCCGGCCATGAAGCAAGGCATAGTTGCAAGGAAAAGTCATGAATGAGAAATACATTCGGAAGTTAATTCGACTGGTCGAGGAATCGGAGATCGAGTCGCTGGAGGTTTCGAGTTGGGGCCGTAAGATCCGTATCACGCACGGTATGGCGGGTCGTTCCAACGGTCACAATGATAACCCGCCGGTGATAGATATGTCTCAAATCACATCGCCGGCCCCGGTTCCAACACCGGCTCCAACTCCTTCGGCCCCGTCTGCGACGGAGGCACCGGCGGCGGACACCGGCAATCTGGTCGAGATAAAATCACCCATGGTCGGAACCTTTTACGCCGCGCCGTCGCCTGACTCGGAACAATATGTGTCGCTGAACGAGAGAATCACGGCCGGACAGGTTGTCTGTATAGTCGAGGCCATGAAGCTTATGAACGAGATCGAGTCAGAGGTCAGCGGCCGGGTGGTGAAGATCTGTGCGGAGAACGCCAAGCCGGTCGAATTTGGACAGGCGCTTTTCTTAATCGATCCCAACGGTTAATCGGGCATCGGGAAGGGATTTCCATGACGCTAAAACAGATGCTGGTTGAGATGCTCAACCGAAACGCGTCCGACCTGCACATTCGGGTCGGCGTCAGACCTCATTTGCGGGTCAACGGTGTGCTCGAACAGGTTGCCACCGATCCGGTTACGATCGAGAGCATGGAGCAGACAGTCTCGCAGATTCTCAATGAAAAACAGCTGGAGCGTTTTCATCGCAAGAACGAGATGGACCTCGCTCTTTCGGTGGCCAAACTCGGCCGGTTCCGTATGAATCTGTACCGGCAACGGGGGACCTCGGGCATTGCTATCCGCGCTGTCAATACCACCGTGCCCTCTTTTGAAGAACTCAACCTGCCGCCGGTTGTAAAGGATCTGGCGGGAGAACATCGCGGCCTGGTAATTATTACCGGCACGACCGGGTCGGGCAAGTCCACGACTCTGGCGGCTGTCATTGAGGAGATGAACGAAAGCCGGCCAGCCAATATTCTCACGGTCGAGGATCCCATCGAGTACATCTACCGGGACAAGAAGTCGATTATCTCCCAGCGTGAAGTCGGTGGCGATACGGAAACGTTCGCATCAGCGTTACGACATGCTTTCCGTCAGGATCCTGATGTCATTCTCATCGGTGAGGTACGTGACCTCGAAACTATGTCCATTGCCCTGACTGCAGCCGACACCGGACACCTGGTTTTAACCACTTTGCACACGTTGAATGTCGTTGAGACGATCACCCGAATCATCTCGTTCTTCCCGCCGCATCAGCACGATCAGATACGTCTGTTATTGGCCGGCACGCTCAAAGCAATCGTATGCCAGCGACTCCTGACCCGCTCGGACATGCCGGGCCGGGTTCCGGCCCTTGAAATCCTCGTGAACTCAGGGGCCATCAGGGAGTGTATTCTCGACAAGGAAAAGACGGTCGATATCCCCGAACTCCTGGAATCGGGTACGGTCCAGTACGGCACGCAGACTTTCGATCAGGGCATTATGAACCTGCACAAACAGGGGTTCATCTCTTTCGAGGAAGCAATGGCCAACGCCACCAACCCGGACGACCTCGACCTTCGATTGAAAGGGATCACCGGCGCTGCCGATCGCTGGGCGGCGGAAGGAGCACAATCGTCATCGGACTCAGGTGGCGGAAGTCCCCCCGACCATGGCGGTTCCACGCGGGACATGCCGGACGGGCTTTCGAAATTATAGGTGGGCAGACTGCAGACCTGCGCGCTGGTATTCGCTTTTTCATCCCGGCCGGTTGTAAATTGGGGAGAAAACGTGTATAATTGTTGCTTCGCCCGTATAGGTGAGGTAAGTGACGGATCGTTTCGGCCTTTGCAGTACCGATCCGGTTGTTAAGGAAGTAGTCTTGATAAACAAAGTACTGATAGCCAATCGTGGTGAGATTGCACTGCGAATAATCCGAGCCTGTCGGGAACTCGGCCTGGCAACGGTGGCTGTCTATTCTGAAGCGGACCGGGATGCCCTCCATGTCAGGTTTGCCGACGAGGATGTCTGCATAGGACCGCCGCCGCCGGGTGAGTCATATCTGGACAGCCGTCGGATTATCGCCGCGGCTGAAGTGACCAACGCCGACGCGATTCATCCGGGCTACGGTTTCTTGGCTGAGAACGCCGATTTTGCCGAAGTCTGCGAATCATGCAACCTGCAGTTTATCGGCCCCACACCGGAGCAGATCCGGCTGATGGGCGACAAGGCTTCGGCCAAAAGGATAATGAAGAAATCCGGCGTGCCGGTAATCCCGGGATCTGATGGCGTGGTGGCCATGTACGAGGATGCGGCCCGGGTCGCTGAAGAAGTCGGTTATCCGGTAATGTTGAAGGCAGTGGCTGGGGGTGGCGGCAAAGGGATGCGTATTTGTCGTGACGCCGCCGAGCTGGAGCGAGGTTTCCATATTGCCTCGACCGAAGCGGCCAATGCCTTTTCCAATCCCGATCTCTATCTTGAAAAGGTGATTGTCGAGCCGCACCACGTAGAGATTCAGCTCATTGGTGATACGCACGGTAATTTCTATCATTTCGGCGAGCGGGATTGCTCCATTCAACGAAGACATCAGAAACTCATCGAGGAGACTCCATCTCCACTGATGACAGAGGAGTTGCGCGACCGCATGGGGATGGCCGCGGTAAACGGTGCCAGCGGCGTCGGCTATCGCGGAGTGGGTACCATTGAGTTTCTGGTTGACGCTGACTGTAATTTCTACTTTATGGAAATGAACACTCGCATCCAGGTGGAACATCCGATCACGGAAGAATCGTACGAGGTGGACCTGGTTCAGGATCAGTTACGGGTAGCCATGGGGGAGGAGCTTGATTACCATCAGGAGAACCTGAAGCCCCGATGGTCGGTCATTGAGTGCCGGATTAATGCGGAGGATCCACAAAAAGATTTTCGCCCCATGCCGGGTAAGATCGAGGCGATCCACGTTCCCGGGGGGCTGGGCGTGCGCGTCGACAAGGCCGTATACGCGGGCTATGTTGTCCCGCCTTATTATGACTCCATGCTGGCCAAGCTGATTGTACGGGCCAGGACCAGGCCGGCGGCTATCGAACGTATGAAGAATGCTCTCAATGAGTTTATCGTGCAGGGGGTGCCGACAACCATTCCGTTCCACGAAAAGATCTTCCGCCATCCGGAGTTTGTGGCCGGTCATTACGATACTTCATTCCTTGAGAAATATGACAATCTGCAGGAGGTCACGGACGACGAGGCCAGGGCAAGTATCACTCTTGTCAGAGCGGCCGAAACGGCTCCGGCTCCTCAGGCAGGGGAAGTTTCGGAGGAGGCAGTGACAAGTTCTGTCGGCTCCGAGTTGAAAGCAGGAGGAGACGAGTGAATATACCGGTTGATCTGAAATACACTCAGGATCATGAATGGATCAGGGTTGAAGGCTCGACGGCTACCGTCGGTATCACCGATTGGGCTCAGGGCGAGTTGGGGGATATTGTGTTTGTCGAGTTACCCCAGGTTGGCGACGACGTTGACCAGAAGGGGACCTTTGGCACGATCGAGGCAGTCAAGGCTGTGTCAGATTTGTATTCGCCGGTGTCAGGCAAAGTGACAGAGATAAATGGGGTTCTGGAGAGTGATCCGATGGTGATCAATCGCGACCCGTACGGCGAAGGTTGGATGATTAAGATCGAAGTATCCAAGACGGGTGAGCTGGAGAGCCTGCTTGATGCAGCCGCCTATTCCGAGCACGTGAAGGGATTGTGATGGTGGTTCGCATTCGGATACGGTAATATCGACAAACAGAGGCTAGATGCGCTACGTTTCCAACACCGAGAATGACCGTCGAATAATGCTCGACCGCATCGGCGTGAACTCATTTGACGACCTGATCAGGGGCATTCCTGACAATCTCCGGCTCGACCGCCCGCTTGATATTGAGCCGCTTTCCGAGGGGGAGCTGCTTGCCGAACTGGAACGGATTGCCGGTCGGAATGAGCTTGGCCTGACCTGTTTTGCGGGTGGTGGTGTGTACGACCATTTCATTCCTGCGGCCGTCGGCGCCCTGGCTAACCGACCGGAATTCGTGACCGCTTACACTCCATACCAGGCCGAAGTGGCTCAGGGAACGCTGCAGGTCATTTACGAATTCCAGACACATATTTGTCGTCTGACGGGTATGGAAGTGGCCAATGCCTCGATGTATGACGGTGCCACGGCGGCGGCCGAAGCCATGGCCGTTGCATGCAGTGTGACCCGCCGAAATAAGATTGTCGTGACCGATACGGTCAGCCCGCTGTACCGTGAAGTCATCCGGACGTTTGTCGGTGCCCGCGGAATAGAACTGATTGAAATTCGATCGAAGGATGGTCTTGTTGATCCGGATCACTTGACTGTTTCCGTTGATGAGCATACCGCCTGTGTGCTGATGGCTCAGCCGAACTTTTTCGGGTTGCTGGAAGAGGCCGATCAGATTGCCGAGGTGGTTCGCAGGAACGGGGCAAAACTGGTCATGGCGGTGGACCCGATCTGCCAGGCGCTGCTGAAAACGCCCGCGGACTACGGTGCGGATATCGTGGTGGGTGAAGGGCAACCGCTGGGAATTCCGCTTTCGTTCGGTGGCCCGACCCTGGGGTTCTTTGCCGCAAGGAAGGCACTGATAAGGAAGCTGCCGGGTCGAATCGCCGCGCGCACGCAGGATGTTGAAGGAAAGACAGGGTTTGTTCTGGCCCTCCAGACACGGGAACAGCACATTCGTCGTGAAAAAGCAACCTCAAATATCTGCACCAACCAGGCGCTCTGTGCTACTACGGCGGCTATATACCTAAGCCTAATGGGCAAGGCGGGGTTGAAGCAGGTGGCACTCCTCTCGACTGAGCGTGCTCAGTTGGCGGCCCAGAAGATCAAAGAACTGGATGGTTACAGTTTTTATTTCGATCGCCCGTTCGTACGAGAGTTTGCGGTCAAGACTCCCTATGCGGCCAGGGATATGATCTCATCCCTGGTGGCGCGACACCGTCTGCTTGCGGGCATCGATGCCGGGCGCTGGTATGCCGGGATGGAGGACTGTCTTATAGTAGCATTCACCGAAGCTCGCACCGTAAAGGAGATAGATGCTCTGGTGGCAGGCCTGAGGGAGTGTGCGACGCATGGTGTACTGTCCAAAATGTGAACGAGAGTGGACGGAGGATGTATCCCAGTGTCCGATTTGCGGCAAGGAATTGCAGGAGATCAATGACGAGATCAGCCAATGGACAAAGCTCGGATACATAGAAGACAAAATCTCGGCCGATTTTGCGGTAGAGGTTCTCAAGTCATATGGGATCCCCGCCGTAGTAATTTCCAGGTCAGGGTTTTTCGGCCAGGTGGGATTGCCGCTGAATCCTTTTTATTCTAAGGAGATACCGTTGTTTGAGATTTCCGTGCTCACCAGCGAGGTCGTTGAAGCGGCCGCGATCCTTGATATGGCTCTCGGCAACAGATGGCAGCGCGAGGATAACTGATTCATGATCTGTCCCAGATGCAGATATGAATACCAGCCGGGTCAAACTGTTTGCCCTGATTGCGAGGAGCCCCTGGTTGATCAGCTGCTGCCCGCGGCGGCGGCCCAGGCACCGGACGACAGCTGGGTATCCGTCTGTCACCTGCCGCCGGGCACCGGGTCGGCGCTGGCCAAGGGTGCCCTGGACTCCAGCAACATTCCTTCCGTCGTGATTTCGGGAGCCTTTGGTACCGTGGTCGGTGGGACCACCGTGCCGTCCGCTGTAAGTGGTGCCCGGACCGAGACAAGGTTGCTGATGGTACCAAGTGAGTTCAGGGATGAGGCCGTTCTCGTGCTGAGTGCTGTCCTCGGAGACGATTACCAACCATTGAATACATAGGTTACATATTGAGATAATACATGGAGGATTTATGAGACTGAATTCAATCGCCGTTGCAACTTCGACCCTGGTGCTGCTTTCGTGTACGGCGACCGATCAACGGATTCCGGTCGGGGACACAGAGGAAGCGCCTTTTTTCGCGAGCCTCCCAGAGGCGCAGGCTGAGGCGACGAAACTCAATCGGCCGATGCTTGTTGACTTCTATACGGATTGGTGACCGTACTGCAAGATGCTGGACACGGTCGTGTTCGTAGATTCATCAGTGATAGACTTCTTCCTCAATGACGCCGTATTGGCCAAGGTGCACGCCGAGGAGGATACTGTTTCGACACAGTCTCTGAAGATAAGTGCCTATCCCACGGCGGTCCTGATCGGCAGTGACGGCGTGGAGATAGACCGCGTGATCGGCTACGAGCCACCTGAGGAGTACCTTAAGAAACTGAAGGATTATCTGGCCGGCATAGGTACTTTGGATGATCTTTTGGCCAGAGCCGAGACGGACAGCAGCCGCGATCTGTATTTTGAGATTGCTGACAAGTACAAGTATCGCAGTGGGTTGGAGGGTGCTCTTTCCTGGTATCACAAGGTCATTGAGGCCGGAGAGCCGCTGGATTCCATGTCGGGTGAAAGCCGCATTGCTATCGCCGACATGTATCGTCGGGCCAAGGATTGGGAAAAGACAATCGACGAGTTTAAAGCCATCGAGAAAGATTTCGAGGGTACCGGGTTTGGAATGGATGCTGTCATCTACCAGGCGATCAGCTATCGTCGGATGGGTGACACTGCGATGGCCATTGCCACCTTTGAGGATTATATCGAGCGTTTTCCGGATTCGGAGGATGTCGATTACGCCACGAGACAGGTCGACAAGCTGAAGGAACCTGAGACCAAGGGTGAGTAGACAAATCCCTTTATTCACAACTTTGCCAGGCGATTGTTTCCGTGGATGAGAAGAATCTGATATATGAGAAATCCGTGTCCGGCAGGACGGGTTTTAGCCTGCCGGATACAAGGAAGCAGGCGTCGGAGATAATGGCGGCGATACCGGAGCGATTCCGCCGCGGTAGGGACGCCGCTTTGCCGGAAATCGCCGAGCCGGAGGTCGTGCGACACTTTGTCAACCTGTCGGTGAAGAATCACCACATAGACAGGGGTTTCTATCCGCTGGGTTCGTGCACGATGAAATACAACCCCAAGGTGAACGATGTGGCAGCCTCCCTTCCCGGTTTCAGTCGACAGCATCCGCTGACGCCATGCAGTTATTCGTCTGGGTGCCTGCAATTGATGTGGGAGCTGGCCGAGGCGTTGAGTGAAATCAGTGGCTTCCCCCACGTATCGTTGCAGCCGGTGGCCGGAGCCCAGGGTGAGTACGCGGGTTTGCTGCTCATGCGGGCTTATCACCGGTCCCGTGGAGAGAACAGGACCAAGATAATCATCCCTGATTCGGCTCACGGAACGAATCCGGCCTCGGTCTCCTCGATCGGGTGGCAGACCGTGCAGGCCAAGTCGAACGAGGATGGTATCCTGTCTCCCGAGGCAGTGGCCGCGGTCATGGGAAGCGACGTGGCAGGGCTCATGCTGACCAACCCGAACACTCTCGGGTTATTTGAGAGCCACATTGCCGAAATCGCCGAAATTGTGCATGGGGGAGGCGGTCTTATTTACATCGATGGTGCCAATCTAAATGCCAATATGGGGATTTTCCGCCCGGCTGATATCGGTTTCGACATTATGCACTTCAACCTTCACAAGACATTCTCGACCCCACACGGGGGGGGCGGGCCCGGCGCCGGTGCTATCGGGGTCACCGAGGAGCTAGAAAAACATCTGCCGCTGCCCGTTGTGGCGAGGAGAGACGACGGCACTCTGTACCTGGATTATGAACGCCCGGATTCGATTGGGCGTCTGCACTCATTCTACGGTAATTTCGCCAACATGGTCAGGGCCTTTACATACGTGAGGATGCTTGGTGGAGAGGGCCTTCGCGATGTCTCAGAAAACGCCGTTCTCAACGCCAACTATCTGAAGGAACTGGTCCGCGTGGATTACGAGCTGCCCTATGATGCTCATTGTATGCATGAGTTCGTCATTTCAGGAAACCGACAGAAGAAGATGGGTGTCCGGACGGCGGATATTTCCAAACGGCTGCTTGATTTTGGTGTTCATGCTCCCACCAACTACTTTCCGCTCATCGTGCCGGAGGCGATGATGGTCGAGCCGACCGAAACAGAAACGCGCGAAACACTGGAGACCTTTGCTGACATCATGAAACAGATAGCACGCGAGGCGGAAACGTCTCCTGAAACCGTCACATCCGCTCCGCACAGTACGCCGGTGCGACGGCTCGACGAAGTCAGGGCGGCCCGGGAGCAGGATGTATGCTATATTGAGTGATGCTTTTGTCGGTTGCGACTCCCCGCCGATCCCTGTTTCTTAGGGATCGGTTTTTCTTATGTTGACGCTTCAAAATATAACATACAGGTTCGCCACGGCTTCACATCCCTGTCTGGACGATATCAACCTGAGGGTGGGCCGGGGCGAGCGTGTCTGCATTATGGGGCCCAACGGTTCCGGAAAGTCGACCCTGGCCCTGATTATGGCCGGACTCGCGGGTGGCTTTGAAGGCAGTCGCGAGGTACGGTGTGCGCGGGGCGCCTCGCCCACTGTGGGGGTGCTTTTTCAAAATCCGGACGATCAGATGGTGGCAACGATGGTGGACAAGGAATTAGCGTTTGGTCTTGAAAACCTGGCTGTACCTGTGGCGAGTATGCACGCGGACGTTCGTGCTGCGGCGAGGTCGTTCGACCTTGACCATCTGTTGGGAAGACTGACCGCCGAGCTGTCCGGCGGCGAGAAGCAGCGGGTTCTGCTGGCTTCCCTCATGACCCTGAGACCCGATCTCCTGATCCTTGATGAACCAGATTCCTACCTTGATGTCGCCGGACGGCGGACTCTGGAAAAAGAACTGGCCCGGCTTCGGTCCGAGCGACCGGAAATGACCGAGATACGCATCACCCAGTTTGCCTCAGTGGCGCTGACATATCCGCGGCTGCTGCTCATGGACAGCGGGCGAATCAGGGCAGACGATGCCCCGCATGTCCTTTTAAGTGAAAGGGGAATTGACAGTTCATTTGGATCCTTACGAACAGGCGGTGAACAGTATGCTTCTGCCCCGTCGGTGATCAGACTCAAGCAAGTATCTCTGGAATATGTCGCAGGATCACCGGTTTTGGAGGGGTTGAATTTCAGCCTGAGTCGAGGCGAGACAGTGGCGGTGGTAGGCCCCACCGGGGCCGGAAAAAGCAGTCTCGGTCATCTTGTCTGCGGAGTGCTGGAACCAACTTTGGGGCAAGTTGAATTCCTCGACAAGAAGGGACTGCCGCTCGGGTCAAAGAGTGCCACGGGTTCCGTGGTGGGACTTTTTCAGTTCCCGGAGCACCAGTTCTTTCTTCCTGATTGCCGGCAGGAGCTGGAATTCGGTCCCGCCAACCTCGGGCGGAGCCTTTCGGATGAACAGTTCAGAACAACAATGAGCCAGGTGGGGCTGGATCCTGACCGGTTTGCTTCTCGTGATCCGCTCACGCTTTCGATGGGGGAGAAACGCAGGCTGGCCTTTGCCGTCATGCTGGCGCTGTCGCCGTCATTCGTGGTCTTTGATGAGCCGACGTGCGGCCTGGACTCTGAAGGAGTGAAGGCCTTCGCGAGCCTGTCTCTGAGTCTCAAAGCGGCTGGCGTGGGTCAGATTCTGGTCAGCCATGAAGCCGATCTGGTCCGTGATCTGTCGGATCGTGTGCTTCTGATGGAACAGGGCGGCTCTGCGTCGGAGATGACTACGGACGAGTTCCTGGCTCGGCGCGACTGCGGCGATCTGGTGGCTGTGGCTTCGGGCCTTGTCTATTCATTTACCTGAGTTCCAGTTTCTCGATATTTTTCCGCGTGGCGGCTTGATTTGTACGCCATTCTTCTTATAGTAGTCGCACCGCGCCGATCTGACGCGTCGCAGTGTCAGAAAGGCGGCAAGTAGACGGCGAGCCGGGGATCGATCCCGCGTAACCTTTTAATGTGATCCGGCGAGGTCACAAAAGGTCTTCTCTATGAAGAGAAACACAGTCTTACGAATCTTTCAGCATCACAGCAAAGCTATATTGAATGAGGAATAGTCCACTTTATACTCTGGACGGGAGTCACGAATTTGCCTGCAAAACCTGAAGTTGTCCTTGATGACAAGAAGATAGGTCGCGCCCTTAAGCGGATTGCGCACGAGATACTTGAACGAAACTCCGGCGCTGAGTCGCTGGCCATAATCGGTATTCTGACCAGGGGTGCGGTCTTGGCGCGTCGCGTGGCAGAGCTGATTAATGCGCTGGAGGAGGTCGAAGTTCCTGTCGGCCTGATGGATATCTCGCTGTACCGGGACGATGTTCATTCCAAGCTCGACCAACCGGTCATCCAACGCACTGATGTGCTTTTCCCGGTGGTTGACCGCAACGTTATCCTCATAGATGACGTCCTGTTCACCGGCCGCACGGTGCGTGCCGCCCTTGACCAGATTATCGACTTCGGGCGTCCGCGGTCGATTCAACTGGCCGTACTGGTTGACCGGGGGCACCGCGAACTGCCCATCAAGGCTGACTATGTTGGCGCAAACATCCCGACCAATGTCTCCGATCAGGTGGTGGTGGAAGTCGCCGAGAAAGACGGCCGTGATCAGGTTCATGTAATCAAGGGCAAGCCAGCCGGCAAACGCACAAGCGGAAAGCGAAAACAGAAGTCCGGACGCTCGGGTAAAAGGGCCCGGACAGACCGGAAAGGAGGTGTCAGGTGAGTCGCCTCTCGGCGCCGCATCTACTCGGGTTAGAGCATGCTCCGCGCGAAGACATTTCCAGAATCCTGGAGACATCCGATACTTTCCGCGAGGTTCTGGATCGAACGATCAAGAAACTCCCCACCCTCAGGGGCATCACCGTTCTAAACCTCTTCTATGAACCCTCCACTCGCACCAGAATATCCTTTGAGCTGGCCGAGAAGAGGTTGTCGGCTGACACCATCAGCTTCACCGCCTCGACCTCGTCGGTCAAAAAAGGTGAGTCGCTGAGGGATACGGTGCAGAACATTGAATCGATGAAGATCGATATGGTGGTGGTAAGACATTCTTCTCCGGGCGTGCCCTATTATCTGACCCAGTGCATGGACGCCAACGTTATCAACGCCGGTGACGGTGCTCACGAACACCCTACGCAGGCGCTGCTGGATATGTACACCATTTATAAGCGGTATGGGAAGCTTGATGGTCTGCGCGTGGTGCTGGTGGGCGATGTCAAACATTCACGCGTTATCCGCTCGAACATATGGGGTCTGAAGACCATGGGAGCTTCGGTGGCGTTGTGTGGACCGTCGACCCTTCTGCCATATGAAGTTGAGCGGTTCGGATGTGACATCTACACGAACATTGACGAGGCCCTGGATGGAGCGGATGTAGTAAATATCATGCGGATACAGCTGGAGCGACAACAGGCGGGGATGTTTCCCTCGCAGCGGGAGTACACCAACCTGTTCGGTATCAACAGGGAACGCCTCAAACACCTCAACCGCAACTACACCATCATGCACCCCGGGCCGATGAACCGCGGTGTAGAGATTACAAGTGACGTGGCAGACGGGGACAAATCGGTTATTCTTGAGCAAGTTACAAACGGCCAGGCCGTCCGTATGGCCGTGCTGTACCTGCTCTCCGGCCGTGAAGAAGGAGAACAGTGATATGGCTTCGAAGATGTACGACCTGGTAATAAAGAACGGCCGGGTGATCGATCCCGCCCTTGGTTTCGGCAGGGAAGCAGCTGTTTTCATCAAGGACGGCAAGATAGCCAGGGTGGAAAAAGCCTCGGCGGCAGTTTCCAGGACTATAGATAAGTTGGACGACGATCGCGTCATTGATGCCACCGGACACCTCGTGGTACCGGGGCTGATTGATGTGCATGTACACCTTCGGGAACCGGGCCGGGAGGACGCCGAGACGATTGAGACAGGCTGTCGTGCCGCTGCCGCGGGCGGCTTCACGGCCGTCTGCTGCATGCCCAATACGACGCCGCGAATAGATAATCAGGAGACGGTGAAGTTCGTCCAGGATCGCGCCTACACAGCCGACGCCAGAGTGTATGTCTTTGGTGCTATTACCAAGGACATCGCAGGCACGGAGCTGGCCGAGATCGGGGACCTGGTCAAGATGGGGGCGGTCGCGATTACAGACGACGGCCACTATGTCCAGAGTCCGGAAATAATGAGGCGTGCCCTGGAGTACTCCAAAATGTTCAATATACCGGTTGCCCAGCATGCCGAGGATGGCCTTCTGAGTGCGGATGGCGTGATGAACGAATCGTTCCAGTCATCCCGGTTGGGACTCACAGGAAGACCGGCGGCGGCCGAAGAGATTGCCGTGCTTCGTGACATCGCGCTGTGCCGAATGACCGGAGCCCGGCTGCACATTCAGCATGTCTCGGCCAAGGGAACCGTTCGCGCCATTCGTGAGGCCAAGAAAGAAGGACTGCCTGTAACCTGTGAGGCGACGCCGCATCACTTTGTTCTGACGGATGATGAGATCGGCAAGGAATTCAACACGAATCTGCGAGTTAATCCACCCATACGGACGGCCGCCGACCGTGACGCCGTGATCAAGGGGTTAGTTGACGGCACTATAGATTGTATTGCGAGTGACCATGCACCCCACTCGGATGAGGAGAAGGATTGTGAATTCGATCTGGCGCCGGCCGGGATGATCGGTCTGGAGACCACGGTCGGTCTGGTCAAAACACATCTTATTGATCGAGGGTATCTCGACTGGGGGGATGCTATTAGAAAGATGACTATCAACCCGGCCTCGGTATTCGGTCTCGAAGGAGGAACCCTTGCGGAGGGGAAAATCGCCGATATTACCATAATCGATCCGGACAAACGGTGGACGGTCAAGGCCGGGGAGTTTCGATCGCGCTCAAAGAACTCACCTTTCATCGGACGGCGACTTAAGGGTCGGGTCGTCAAAACTATCCTTGGCGGGCGAGTGGTGTTTGATCGGGGAGTGCGACGCAAGAAGGGCCAGTGAAAGCTCATATCGTCCAGAAGGACTGCGACAACCTCGATATCAGGCCGTTTCTTGATGCCGCGCGTGCAGCCATGGCAGATCTCATCTGCTTTCCGGAACTGGCTACCACCGGCTGTCTATACGAGAGCCGCGAGGTGGAGCCGCTTGATTACTGGCTTGACGTGTTCGCCGAATACGGGCTGAGGATAATGATCGGGCTCCCGCTGAACCAGGAAGACTCCCTGACCAACTCGTATTTGTATTACCATCGCGGTGGCTGCCAGATTTACAACAAGATAAACCTGTTTGATCCCATGAATGAAGATAAGGTCTACCGACGGGGTGATTCGCCCGGCCTATTCCGGACCGATCTGGGTCTTTTTGGGGCTGCAATTTGCTATGATATCAGATTCCCGGTGGTTTTTGCTGATCTGCGGAGCGCCGGGGTCGATCGGATAGTCATTCCGGCGGCATTTCCCCGCGAGCGTATCGGTGAATGGAGGGATCTGTTAGTTGAAAGGGCTCGACAGACAGAAAGAATGGTGATCGGGGTGAATGCCGTCGGTGACGACGGCACAAATGAATTCGGCGGCAGTTCGATGGTTTTGGCCCCGGACGGATTGATTCTGGCTCTTGGCGATGAGGTTACCGAGACGGTACTGGAGGTTGAATTCTAAAAAGAAAGGGCCGCCGGGTGAGTGACCCAGCGGCCGTGAATTGCGACCTCCCGGGAGCTTCCGCAGCTCTCTGGAAGGCCGTCTTACTTGGAGGCCGAGCAGGCATCCATGCGGTTGCAATGACTGCACCAGGAGATCTTCCGGTTGTCCTCCGACTCATAGGCCTCCACATCCATAAGATTGGCGTTGGCAAAGTAAACGCCATGAACCTCGAGTTTCTTGCCGTGCAGCTTCTCTCCCTTGAGAAGCGCCTCCGAGTATTTGTTTTCAAGAAAGTTGATATACCTGCCGTCCTCGGTCTTCAGGGCATGCTTGTGACCATAAATACTGCAGGCCGCGCGTGCGTTCCCCTGCGACTTCAAATCACACCCGAGGCATTCCAGGGTGCCCTGCAGTGTGACGTGTTCCGCTTTGGCGCTGGACTTAGCCACCTCGGAGCGGTCATGACCCTCTCCGGCCACGGCCCCGACGGCCAATCCGGCCAAGATAGCAACAGCCAGTAAAACTGGAATCCTGAACATGGTGCTTTCTCCAATTCTGTTGAATGACACTGTCTTCATAATCAGTATAACGTAGGCCGGAATAGGCAATGTTCCCGGTTGAGCGATTTTTCTGCCGATCTGGAAACCCCGGTCGGGAGCGTCCGAGCAGGCGATATCGTTCAAATGCCATGGGTACTTTTCGGTGCGAACCCGGTCGGAAACTGCCGAACTTTATGAAGGGGTAGAGTCTGGCCTCAAAAAAGCAGTTGAGTTTTGGCCGGCAAACAGTGTTCTTAAATGTATAACAGACTCAAGGACTGAGGACCTTGGCAAAAGAATCAGGATACGATTTCATAGTCTCGACGATAGTCCCCGCCATGAACGAGGAGGGGAACATCGACGAGTTATGCAGCCTTTATGCGGATATGCTCCAGAGCGCACCGTTCGAGGGGGAACTGATCATTATCGATGACGGCTCCACCGATGGGACGCTTGAGAAGATCAAGCAGAACGCCGGGAAATACGATTTCATAAAGTACGCATCTCACCAGCGCAACCAGGGCATAACGGACGCTCTTCACACTGGATTCGCGCTGGCCTCGGGCGAAGTGTATGTATTCTATCCGGCCGATCTGCAGTATCATCCGGCGGATATCCCCGGATTGGTCGAACCTCTGGCCCAGGGAGCGGACATTTGCACCGGCTGGAAGCAGGGCAGGTACAAGAAGCGATTCGTTTCCAACGTTTATAACTGGTTTTCCCGCAAGATCTTCAACCTTAAGGTTCATGATCTGAACTCGGTGAAGGCCTTTCGCCGTGACGTGATAAAGGATATTTTCCTGCGTCGGGACTGGCACCGCTACCTGGTGGTGCTGGCGGCCAACGAAGGCTACCATGTGGCGGAAAGGAAAATTCCTCTCTATGATAGAAAGTGGGGGAGGACGAAGTTTTCAGTCTGGCGCATTCCAGTCGGGGTGCTGGACATGCTTGCGGTTAAGTTCCAGATCACATTCTTGCGAAAGCCGCTGCTGTTTTTCGGGGCGACCGGAGCCGCATGTATCGGACTCGGCGTGCTGGTTGGTCTGGTGGCAGTGTATATGCGGTATGTCGTGGGACATGGCGATAGAAACCTGCTCACGCTGACGGTACTTCTGATTGGTGTCGGAATGGGGCTGTTTATGATGGGTTTTATGGCGGAAGGCATGACCGCAATTCGCGAGGAACTCAGTCACTTGCGCAAGCTGACGAGTGCAGCCCAGGAGAAGGATAAGGTCAGGTCGGCAGATGACCATTAGATCGATACTGTTGCTCGTATCCGCATTGAACATTCTTCCGTCCGATGCCGCGAGCCAACTTGTTTTGGGGCAGACGCCGCCGGGCGATGAACCGGAGTTGTTCCATCCGGAGATATTCAAGGATGGTACGCATTCCGCCCCCGCCTTCACACCTGATGGCACTGAGATGTACTGGAGTCGGTATTATACCCCGCAAGGCCGTCGATCCCGTACCCAACACATCTTTCATAGTCAGTTTTCTGATGGCCAGTGGTCCGCCCCCGAATTGGCGTCATTTTCCGGGACGTATAGCGATGGTGGACCGTTCCTGACAAAGGATGGTATCAGACTGTTCTTCTATTCTAATCGTCCGTATGAACCGGGCGGGGAGCCGTTGGATGAGTATGGCCCGTCTGATATCTGGTATGTCGACAAGACGGATGACGGCTGGGGTGAACCGCAACGACTCCCATTCAACACAGGCCAACACGAGGGGATGGCATCGGTGGCAGATGACGGCACAATTTTCTTTCAGTCCAACCGATCCGGAACGCGTGGCATTTTCGACACGTACTTTTCTGAATTGATAGAGGGCGCCTACGCCGAACCGAAAAACCTCGATCCGGGCATCAACTGTCCCGGTATTAATTTCAGTCCGTTCATCGCACCCGACCAGAGTTTTCTCATTATTGCTTACAACCACAACGCTCCAGATAATGGGCTGCACATAACGTTCAAGAAGCCGGATGGCGGCTGGACCAGACCGGTAAACATGGGAGAGAAAATCAACGTAACTTCAGCACAACGCTTCCCTGGACTGTCGCCGGACGGCAAGTATTTCTTCTTCACCCGCGGCGGTGCGGGAAGCGGTCTGTACTGGGTAGAGGCCGGCGTTATCGAAGATTTGAAACGAGTGGCTTTCAACCGGTAGGTCAATGTCGGTCAACCGTCATCAGTCAGTAATTGTCGATGTTCTGCTCTGCAACCAAGATTCGACCGTATTTGACAGGAAGACATCAAGCCAGCCTCTTCAACTCGACTCTTAATCGCCCTGACCGAATCGTATGAACGTTCGCAAAACACTCCTCACCACGCTGAAAGCAGTCCTCACCCTGGCTGTGCTCTACTTTGTCGGGCGGCAGGTAGTTGTTCACTGGGCGGACGTTGAGCGGTTCGATTGGAGAATTCAACCGTTCCCGCTGTTTTTATCGGTGTCTTTTGGGCTTGTGGCTTTTTACATCTTTTCTGCCTGCTGGCGGGCGGTGATCGGCGGTTTCGGCCACCGCGTATCTATCGCCAAGTCATTTAAGATCTCATACCTGTCCAACCTCGGACGATACATACCGGGCAAGGTCTGGCAGGTGTTCGGGATGGTGTATCTGACCGGCCGAGAGGGAATAGCCGCCGAACAGGCGGTGGCCTCGTTTGCCATCACCCAGATCTTCGCAGTGCCGGCCGCCATGCTCGTGTATATCGTGGCGGCCCAGTTTGACTCTCGAATACTGATCGACCGGATTGCCATGGCCGGTGAAGGCACCGCCTATATGCTGACCGGCCTGATGGTGTTGTTCTCCGTCATCCTCGTTCTGAAACCTGGACCATTTGTGTGGCTGGCAAATCGAATTTTGAAGATGACCGGAAGGCCGCCGGCGGTTTTTGCACTGGACAAAAAAGTTGCCCTGCTTGTGTTCGCAGGGTATGTTCTCGGCTGGATTTGCTACGGGATGGCGTTCTGGTTTTTCCTGGTGTCGATAATCGGGTGCCAGACGGCCAACCCGGTAGCTGCAGTCGGACTGTTCAACGGAGCGTACCAGGTTGGATACCTAGCCCTGTTCGCGCCGGGCGGACTTGGCCCCCGGGAACTGGTCCTGGGTAAACTGCTTGAACCGTTTACACTTGGCCTTAGTGCCATGCTGGCTGTTATGGCGCGACTGTGGGCGATCCTGATTGAGGGGATCGCGGCAGTTATAGCGCTGAGCCTGAGAAAGTAACCGGGAGGATCACTTGTCCAAACGTAAGAAAACGGCCCGCACTCAACGCGCTACATCGGGCGGTTTTGAGAGATTAGAAGCATCCCGTTATTTTGCCGTGGTCGCATTCGCCATTATCCTGGTGGCGCTGGTCATTCTCTTTTCGGATTTCGTTTTTTCCGATGAGATGCTTCATGCCTCTGACCAGATCAGAGCCGGTCATTTTTTTCGAAAACTCGTCATCGATTCTTTCAAGGCGAACTGGTCAGTGCCTCAGTGGAATCCATACATCTGGGGCGGCATGCCGTATGTGGAGGCGTTTCACGGCGACATTTTCTATCCCGGGTCGGTGCTGAAGTTCATCCTCGATCCCAAGCGGTGGCAGGGATGGACTTTGCTCATTCACATTTATCTGGCCGGCATTTTCATGTACCTGGCTGCTCGCCAGTTCAAACTGTCCAAGATATCGGCGCTGTTCTCGGCTGTTTGTTATATGTTTGCCGGCTCCCTCGTGTCCCTTGTGGCGCCGGGTCATGATGGCAAGATATATGTAACGACGCTGTTTCCACTGGCATTTCTGTTTCTTGATCGTGGGTTTGAATTCCGGCCTGTCCTGAATTTCTCACTTCTCGGCCTCGTGATCGGGCTCATTATTCTGTCTCCTCATCCGCAGATGTCCTATATGACCTTATGGGCTCTGGCACTGTACGCGGCTTTCAAACTCTTTTTCCTATTCCGTGAGAAGAAATCCGTCTTCCCGCTCATCAAGCCGTCTATGTTGACCGCTTATGCTGTTGTGGTTGGTCTTTGTTTGTCGGCAATTCAGTTCTACCCCGGATATCTCTACACGAGCAATTTCTCTCCGCGAGCGGAGACCAAGAGAGGATGGGAATGGGCCACCTCCTGGTCGATGCACGAAGAGGAAGCGGCTTCGATAGTGTTGCCTGAGTTTGTTGGCACTAATACAAGCAAGGCCACTACCTATTATTGGGGCAAGAACGTATTTAAGGACAATTCCGAGACGGTAGGCGCGGTGGCAATTCTGGTCGCTCTGATTGGAGCAGTTTATTATCGTCGTCGCGAGGCGTACTTTTTCATCGGCTTGGCTCTCTTCGCCCTGTCTTATGCCCTGGCTGCAACGACGCCGATTTTCAAGCTTTACTTCTACCTGATTCCCAAGGTCGACTCGATGCGCGCCGCATCGATGATCATGTTCATATTATCCTTCTCGATTGCCTTGCTGGCCGGGATGGGCATCCAGGCGGTTCGTGACAGAGTGCGGGGGAGGGTGTCCGGTAAGAATCCACACTTTCAATATGTGCTGTTCGGGCTGCCGGTGCTACTTCTGGTGGTGGCGCTCACGTTCAGCATGGCCGGACGGAGTATGCTCGACCTGTGGTGTTCACTGTTTTTTGATAATGCCGCGTCATGGGAAGTGCAGCGTGGCGTGACGAAATTCGATCTGGCCGTGATGAACCTTCCAGCCATACAGACGGGGGCCTGGCTGGCGTTTCTGTTCACGGGAGCCGCTGCGGTGCTTCTTTGGTTCTATAAGACGAAGAAACTCGGGCCGTGGGCGCTGGCAGGCCTCGCGATAATTCCGGTGATTGACAGCGTTCGTTTCAATTCGAGATTCGTCCAGATGGTGACTCCTTCGACTTATGCACAGCGATTCGAGCCAAACGCGCTGACCGCCCTGTTGAAAAACAAGCCGGACAAGTTTCGCGTTATGAACCTCATGAATGATCAGGATTCCTGGCTTCCCTACTTCGGCATCGAGGTGCCGATAGGTTATCACGGCAACCAGCTACGCTGGTACGACAATCTGGTGGGCGATCTGAGCCGAGCCAACAAGGATAAGCCGGGTTTCTTGAACCTGATGGGCTGTAAGTATCTTCTTGGGCC
>CP070824.1:3322236-3331987 GCA_020344395.1 Candidatus Zixiibacteriota bacterium
CTTGTAGTAGCAACTGCCCTGGTATGGCACAGGTGGTGGGAAATGGATATCAGTCAGAATTTCATCCCGTTCGACTACGGAGAGTCCCGGCCCGCGAGCGAAATCTCCGGCCGGAACGGTGCGTGATCCGGAAGGCCCCTGCAGGGTCAGCATGCCATTGAGGGCCAGGGTAGGGATGGCGGTATCGGCGGCCGGTCGGGCGTTGGCGATGTTTCCGCCGTACGTGCCTCGGTTGCGGACTAGCGGGCTGCCCAGATTATCAGCGCCTTCGGCCAGGGCCGTCCAGTTCGAACGGATCAGGTCGGATCGTTCGAGATCGGTAATTGTTGTCAGTGCGCCGATTCTCAGGCCTCCGTCCTCGAGCTTCTCAATGCCTCTCAGTCGGGTAAGCTTGTGCAGTGAAACCAGATAGGCAGGAGAGGCCTGCCGATCATGTTCGAGAGTGGCGCGAAGTGAACCACCGGGGGCCATCAGCGGATCAGCATTGAGAGGCGCACATTCGACAGTGGAGACAACCCGGCCGTCGGGGTGGGTGGGGCAGCCGTCACACCTGGGGACATGCTGGGGAATGATGGGTCGCCGCAAATCGACCAGGAGGTCCGTCCCGCCGGCAAGTATCCGCGCACCGTCAGCAGCATGATCGGCCAGCATCCTGCAGGCCTCTTCAACCGTCTGAGGCACCAGTATCTCGAAGCGGGGGAGGATCATAGGGTGATGAATATAGAGGCATTCTGTGTGGTTGGCAACGGGAAACACCGGGTAGTTGGCATCTCTCAGGGCCAGGCTGAGGCAAATTCGATCTGAAAAACATCGGATTGGCACTTGACAGGAGTGCTGCCGCCAGCTAAATTTGAACGAACGTTCGATTCTGAAAGGTTGGAAGAATGGTTGCCGGCCTGCCCAAGATCAAAGCATCAGCGCCCACCACAAGGCGCCATCCCAAGTACGAGAAGAGGATGGCGTCGATTCTGAAGGCGGCTTCAAGGGTCATCGCCAGAGACGGCTTTGAGGGTGCATCCGTTCGGGATGTGGCAGCGAGGGGCAAGATCGGTCTCTCGGGCATCTACTACTACTTCAAGGGCAAGGATGAATTGCTGTACGCCATACAGTATCATGCTTTTTCGACGCTGGTGAGTTCTCTCAAGGACAGGCTCAAGGAGGCTTCCTCGCCGGAAGAGAAGCTCAGGGCTGTGATCGACAATCATTTCACGTTTTTCGTCAACAACATGGACGAGTTCATAGTGTGTGTTCACGAAATGGAATCTCTGTCAGGAAAGTACTATAAGAATGTACTCGCGGTCAGGCAGGAGTATTTTCGGGTGGTGCGGAGGACGGTGGGGGAGCTGTTTCAAGGCTCGCAATACGAAACGGATCTGGCCGCTCTGTCTCTGTTTGGGTCTCTCAACTGGGTATACATGTGGTACGACCGGGAGAAGAATCGCGATATTGACAAGATAATCTCTCAGTTTCTGAGAGTGTTTCTAAACGGAATAGCCAAAGCGTAACGAAATCAGGAGGAATATGTTCGACAAGTTTATCAATTGGTACGAAAACCGGCATGATTATGCGAGGCAGTGGCTGGACAAAAACGATGGAGAAGTTGTCGGTTGCTTTTGCAGCTATGCACCGGAGGAACTGATATACGCGGCTGGGCTGTTGCCGGTGAGAATGCTGGGATCGCACGAACCGCAGGATGTGACGGAACCCCATATCTTCGGCATGTTCTGTCCCTTCTGCCGTGACGTGCTGGCCCAGGGTTTGAAGGGTCGATATGATTACATGAAGGGCATCCTGCTGGCCCAGTCGTGTCTTCACCTGAGGCAGGCCTTTACCTCGTGGAAGAACCACGTTCCGTCCGACTGGGCGTTTTACCTGTACATGCCCAACAAGCTTCAGACCGAGCACGCCCGCCCTTACTACCGCGGGGAATTGGATAAGCTGAGAAAGTCCATAGAGGGGTGGACGGGGCATGCCATTGCAGACGAGACGCTTCGCGAAACGGCTGAGCTGTACAACGAGAACCGCCGCCTGATGCGCGAAGTCTATGCTATGCGAAAACAGCCGGATCCCCCCGTTACAGGTCTGGAGGCTATGGTCATGGTGGCCTCGTCGTACTTCGTTGACAAGAAAGAACACAATGCCGAGTTGAAACGAATACTGCCGGAGTTGAAATCACGGCGGCTTGATCGTGATACCGGCGGGCGGCTGATGATCGTCGGGTCGGAGAACGACGACACCGAGTTTGTCAAGATGGTCGAGTCGGTTGGCGCCACGGTGGTGACCGATGACCATTGCACCGGGTCCCGGTATTTCTGGAATCTCACCCAGTTCAATGGTGACATTATGCAGGACATCGCCAACCGGTACATAGACCGGCCGCCCTGTCCGACCAAGGACTGGGAGGAACGACTTCGCTTTCCTCACATTCTGGAGATGGCGAAAGAATTCAACGTTGAAGGGGTCATTCTGATCCAGCAGAAATTCTGCGACCCCCATGAGTGTGATATGGTGCCTCTCAAAGAGTATCTTGCCAAAGAAGGATATCCCACGCTGTTTCTGGAATTCGACGTGACGGTTCCCGTCGGACAGATGAGGATCAGGGTGGAAGCGTTCCTGGAGATGCTTGGTGTCGAGGAATTGTTTTGAGTGAGTTTGTGAGAAGGAGCATAAATGGCTGAATATGAAACAGAGCCGCTGAAGTGCTGGCAGAAGGCGAAAGAACTGCGGCTGAAGTACTATAAGGACTATCAGGATGCACGTGACAAAGGTGGTTTGCGATGGACAGGTGGGGCCTGGTCGTTTGATGCGATCCCGGCCGGTCTGGGTCACGATGTGCACAACATAACCGGGGAGCCATACGGCGCATCCCTGGCTTTTGACAAAAAGTTGTCGATGGAATGTCTCGAGGCTGCGGAAGCAAAAGGCTGGGCCCGCGATCTTTGCAGTTATATGCGCAATTACTGGGGTTCGATGTATCTTGAGAAGTTTGCATTCGGCGGGGAATATCCTGAACCTGATTTCTGCTTCCAAGACCACATTTGCTGCAGTCACGCCAAATGGTACCAGCACGTGGCCGAATACAAGAAGGTCCCTTATTTCTGCATCGATGTTTCGGTGGGTCCTTACAAGGATCTCGATGAGAGCAGGCTGATGTTTGTCGTCAACCAGATGCATGAATCGATTGAGTGGCTCGAAAAAGTGACCGGGCGCAAATATCAGGATGAGTTGCTGATCGAAGCGGTCGAAAACGAGACGCGGTCGACTTCGGCATGGGCGGAGATATGCTGCCTCAATATGGCTAAACCTGCGCCTCTTGACGAGAAGTCGATGTACTCGCTGTATGTCCACGGAACGCTTGCCAAGCACTCTAAGGAGATCGCTGATTTCTACGAGGAGTTACGCGATGAGGTCAAGTATCGAGTAGATAATAACATCGCGGCGGTGCCGGACGAGAGATGCCGGCTGATGTCGGATACTCAGCCACCTTGGGGTTTTCTCAAAGTGTTTCGTTATCTGGAGAAGTTTGGGGCCATCTCAATCGGATCATTGTATACGTTCGGGCTCATCGGCATCTGGGAGACGAAGCCGGACGGCACCTGGGGTCCCAGAACGACACCGATGCAGAAAGGGGAGACCATTACGAGTCGGGATCAGGCCCTGCGGATTCTGGCCGACTGGAATCTGTCCAAACCGGAGTGGCAGCATTTCTACGATCCGAATCTCAAGACCGAGATGATGCTTCAGATTGTCAGGCAGTGGCAGCTGGACGGGGTGATGCTCCATTTGAATCGCGGGTGTGAAGGCCTCTCGTGCGGCATTATGGAGAATCGGCTGGGTATCGCCGAGGCGGGTGTCCCCGTGATGACCTTTGAAGGCAACATGGGTGACGAACGTGAGTTCGACGAAAAGCGGGTAATGACGAGGATTGATTCCTTCATGGAAACCCTCGGAATGGAAATGTTGGAGAGTTCGGTCTCGTCGTGACAGGTAAAACTCCTGTGGTGCGAGAGGCGAGTATATTGAGCGTAGAGGAGGAAGAATGTTAACGGCCGGAATAGATATGGGTTCAAAATTCATAAAGACCCTGGTCCTGAAAGACGGGATGGTTCTGGGTAAGGCGATCGTGCCTACCGGATTCGAGCCCTCGGCGTCAGCTTCGAAGTGTCTTGAGCAGGCTGCCAGTGAAGCCGAGGTCGATATTTCATCGATCGATCATATCACTTCGACCGGCGCCGGACGGAAGGCAGCGTCCGAGGCCAATACCGACATCACCGATGTCGGTGCGGCGGCGAAAGGAGTGGCGGAACTGATCCCGGAGGCGCGCACGGTTATTGACGTAGGTGCGGAAGACGGTCGGGGGATCAAGACAGAGGCGGACGGCAAAGTGGTAGATTTTGCTGTCAACGAAAAATGCGCGGCCGGAGCAGGTGCTTTTGCCGAGGCAATGTCGCGCGCGCTTGAGGTAACGCTTGAGGAGTTCGGTAACCTATCGCTGAAGTCGGATAAGACTATCCCCATGAATGCCCAGTGCGCCGTGTTTGCTGAAAGCGAGGTTGTCTCGCTGGTGCACGCCAAGACACCCAAGGAGGATATCGCCCGGGCCGTGCATGACGCCATCGCCAGCCGGGTGGTATCAATGGTTCGGCGGGTAGGAATCAACGAGTCAGTGGCGCTGGTGGGTGGACTGTCCCACAATCCCGGTTTTGTGGACGCCATAAATCGAGGCCTTGAAACCCAGGTGGTAATTCCTGACAACCCGGAGTTTGTCGGAGCCCTGGGAGCAGCCATCGTGGCCGGTGAAAGGAACAAGTGATGACTGAAACTACGCAAGAATTCTGGCGCTGGAAAGAATCCAACTGGCACGATGAAAGCATTGATCCCAAGGCGGCGGAGACCGTATCGGCCGGTGTCGATGTCGGCTCGGTCAGCTCACAGGCGGTTGTAATGGCAGATGGCAAGCTGTATGCCTATGCGAGTATGCGCACCGGTTCGGACAGCCCGGACAGTGCCCGCAATGCCATGAACTGGGCGCTGGAGAATACCGGGCTGAACCTCGAGGATATCCACTACACGGTGGGGACAGGATATGGCCGGGTAAATGTCCCGTTCGCCGACCGCACGATCACCGAGATCGCCTGTCATGCCCGGGGGGGCAACATGATGTACGGCCCGAGCGTGCGGACAATTCTTGACATGGGAGGCCAGGACTGCAAAGCGATCCATTGTGATGAGAAAGGTAAGGTCACCAACTTCCTGATGAACGACAAGTGCGCGGCCGGGACCGGTCGGGGGATGGAAGTGTTCGCCGACCTGCTGGCTGTGTCGGTGGAGGATGTGGGCGAGCTGTCGCTGGATGTTGACGAGGAGCCTCCACCGGTGTCTTCGACGTGTGTCGTCTTTGCCAAATCCGAAGCATCTTCTCTGCTCCGAGAAGGCTGGTCAAAGAAACGTGTACTGGCTGCCTACTGTTCGGCCATGGCTCACCGGGTCGTATCCTTGCTGGAACGCATTGGTGTAGAGAAGGATTTTGCCATCACCGGAGGGATTGCCAAGAATGCCGGTGTCGTAACGCGACTGGAGAAGGAGCTTAAGCTGGAGTCTTTAAAGTCGAATTATGACACTCAAATCGCCGGCGCCCTGGGCGCGGCCTTGTTCGCCAGGGCCCTGGTGGAAAAACAGCGAAAGAAGGTCGCCCGGTGAAAGCCAACTATGGATACCTCGATGGCAGCGGTGAGTTCTTTATCACCATTGATACCGATCTTTGCATCGAATGCAAGGAGCGAAGTTGTGTCGCCGCCTGCCCGGTAGGACTGTTTGAGATTATCGTAGACGACTACGACGATGAGGTGGCGGCGATAAAGGAAGAGCATCGCAAGAAAACTCAAGTACGATTGCGCTCCCTGCAAGCCGGTCACCGATCGTCCGGTTCTGCCTTGTGTTGCAGCGTGTGCACCCGGAGCCGTGGTTCATTCCTGGTAGTCCGGCAGTAAGTTTCAGCGTTGACATGCCTGGCGGATGCCGCTTAACCCGTCGGCTGTCATGTGTGTGCTGAAAGCTATGAATCTGAAGCTGACAATTGATGGTCAAGAAGTAGAGTTCTCACCCGGCAGCACGGTGCTCGAAGCTGCTGACGCGGCCGGTGTTTATATTCCGCGTATGTGCCATCATGCCGATCTGACGGAAGTCGGAGCGGTAGTGTGGGCCGAGTCGGTCTATCAGGGGGATACCAGAATCACCGGCGAAGAAATCGGTGTCAGGGCAGAAGAAAAAGCCCACTGTAACCTGTGCATGGTTGAGGTTGCAGGCCAACATGAACCCGTCAGGGCATGTACCACTCAGGTTGCAGACGGCATGACTGTGCGTTCGGACACAAAGGAAGTGATATCTCGCCGCAGGCAGGCTCTGGGCAAGCTTCTTGCAGATCATCCCCACGCCTGTCTGACCTGTGCTCAGAAAGAGGGTTGCAGTCGAACAGATTGCTCGGCGAATGTACCCGTGGATGAGCGTTGCTGTGTTCTTCTTGGCCGATGCGAATTAGAGAAAGTCAGTGCGTTCATAGGCATACCGGCAGATGCACCCAAGTATGTTCCCGGACAGCGTACGCGCCTCACAGACGATCCTCTTTTTGACCGCGACTTCGGTCTCTGTATCGGCTGCCTGCGTTGTGTTCGTATTTGCCAGAAGCTTAACGGCGATGGCGTGCTGGGGGCGGTCTGGAAAGACGAACGTTCATGGATCGGCACCCTTGCCGCAGCCGGATTGAAAGAGTCACAATGCCGATTCTGTGGTGCCTGCGTGGAAGTGTGCCCCACGGGAGCGCTGCTCGATAAGGACGGTGTACCTGCTGTTCGTCGCGACGCACCTCTTCCGTGTGCCGGGAGCTGCCCCGCGGGTATTGATGTCAGCGGATATGTGAGATGTATTGCCGAAGGAAAGGACTCCGAGGCGCTGGACGTCATTCGATCACGTGTACCCTTTCCGGCTATACTTGGATACATATGTTTCCACCCTTGCGAAGACTCCTGCCGACGGGCGGAATTGGACCAGCCGGTGGCTATCTGTGATCTGAAACGGTACGTGGCGGACGCGGCCGATGAAACGGGCACTGACTCCGCTGCAGCACGTCCCGCTACTGGGAAAAAAGTGGCAATAGTGGGGTCAGGTCCGGCCGGTCTCAGTGCGGCATACTATCTCAGCCTGCAGGGTCATAAAGTCAGCCTGTTCGACCGGGAAAGCAGACCGGGCGGTATGCTTCGTTACGGTATTCCTGATTACCGGCTTCCGGCAGACGTATTGGATCGAGAGATCGGAGTCCTCGAAAAGCTGGGCGTGGAATTCCATATGAATTTTGATCTGGCAGCCGAGGGTGGATTGGAAGGGTTGAGATCTCGCGAATATGACGCAGTCCTTGTCGCGGTCGGGACCTCGGCCAGCGTGATGCTGTCGATAGAGAAGTCAGAAGTAGAAGGGATACATCCGGGACTTGAGTTTCTGAAGTCCGCCAACATGACTCCCAGGCCACGTATTGATGGCAGGGTAGTCGTAATAGGCGGCGGGAACGTGGCCATCGATGCGGCCATGACGGCGATGCGGCTGGGGGCGGTCTCGGTGGAGATGGTCTGCCTGGAATCGCGGGACGAAATGCCGGCCCATAAATGGGAAATCGCGCAGGCGGAAGAAGAAGGAGTGGTGATTCACCATTCGTGGGGCCCGAAGCGGTTTACATCGGACAAGGGACGGGTGTCGGGTGTTGAACTCAGGAGGTGTACCCGGGTGTTTGACGATCAACACCGTTTTGCCCCGCAGTATAATGAGGATGAGTCCACGGACGTATATGCGGATATGGTCATTGTGACCATCGGGCAACAGGTTGAGCCGGAGACATTGCCGGATATCAAGGGTCTCTCGCGCGGTGCCGCGAATACTCTGGTCGTAGATGAAAAGTGTCGTACCGGTGTGGCTGGTGTCTTTGCGGCGGGGGATGTGATCCGGGGCCCATCGTCGGTAGTCGATGCCATTGCCGACGGCAGGAAGGCTGCGGACGCCATCGACCGTTACCTTGGGGGAGGCGGGTTTGTCGAAGCAGAACCGACTCCGATCCGTTCTGTTGTGCGGGGAGCGGATGTCGCGTACGAGCAATTCCAACGGACAAGGCATGAGCCTGAGACGGCCGACGCCATGGAACGTAAGGCAGGGTTTGACTTGATTCGCCGGACACTCTCGGCCGAGGCCGCGCGGTCGGAGGCAGGCCGCTGCCTGCAATGCTATCTGAGGCAGATGATAACACCAGTCACGCTACCCCCTGAATTGTGGCAACCACTGACTGAGGACAGTGTGAAGGCTGCCCCGGAGTCAGAGGGCGTGATCAGGTTGCTTAACGCTGAAGGGAAGGTGATCCGCATTGCGGGGACAGCCAACCTTCGGCAGAGTCTGTTGGAAACTCTGGAAAATCCCGGCGAGGCGGTACGATTCGGCTGGGAAGAAGATCCCATGTACACGAAGCGGGAGAGTGAGTTGATCCAGCAGCACCTTCAGGAGCATGGCGAAATGCCCGGCGGCGGGAGTGACGATGACCTGGACGACCTGTTCTGAGACACTTGTGCCTCCTGCAAAGGGGTGCTACATTATTCTCAAGCGATAATGAGTACGAATATTATTGATGGTAGCTGACCTTGCAGACAAACTGAGGGCTGAGGGGTGGAAAGAGAGATTTACGGCTTCAGGCACACGTCTGCGGGAGGCAATCGAGGAATACCGCGCGCTGGGATTTGAGGTGAAGACGGTTCCGGTTAAGGAACTCGGCGCCGATGGCTGCACGGTCTGCTTCGATGACGAAAATGATGCTACGGAAATGATCTTCACAAGAAAGAGTTCTGTACAGTAATGAGTGCGAGTCAGCACAGAGAACATCCGTTCAGAGCCGCGATTCTGATCGCAAGTGACAGAGCGCACAAGGGAATACGCCCGGATGCGACCGGCCCTGCATTGCAGGAGCGGCTCGCCCATTTGGACTATGAGGTGGTCTCGGTCGAAGTTGTCCCGGATGATGCTAAGACGATTACATCAATACTCAGGCGATGGGTTGGCGATGCTGTCAACCTAATACTGGTTTCAGGCGGCACGGGGCTGGCCCAAGCAGATGTTACGCCGGATGCGACTCTGGATGTCATTGACAGGCGTGTTCCGGGGATGGAAGAGGCTATGCGGCGCGCGTCATTCGAGAAAACGCCTCACGGCATTCTTTCGAGAGCTGTCGTCGGCAGTGCTGGTGAGACCCTTATTGTCAATCTTCCGGGGAGCCCGAACGGCGCTCTGGAGAATCTGGAAGTCATCGAGCCGGCCCTGACGCACGCGCTGGAACTGCTGAGCGGGGAAACGCCGGATCCATGATTCTGTAGAGCAAGCTGAATCAGTCCCGAACTCTCACACAATACACGCCTGAAACCAGTACAGGCATTGCTACTCCTATGCCGCAGGGTTGAATAGCGGAAAGCGGCATCAGGTAAGGCACACCGGGACGGTCGGAACCGCTTGCGATCTCGGGCGAATTTCATTAATCTGCCGGTTCAAGATTGATGAGGAACATACACAGAATGACCGCCGCAGACCTGAGAATCCAGCATAATCGCAAATTAGTGAGGGAGCAATAAATGGAGAAATCAGCTTCGATGTTTGCCGACGCCAGAATACCGTACGGCACCTGGGGTAGCAGTTATTTCCCGGCCTGGCAAATGTCCGCCCTGGCGGAGGT
>CP070824.1:3332087-3345204 GCA_020344395.1 Candidatus Zixiibacteriota bacterium
GGTGTGGTGGGGGTCGCCGAGAGTGAGCCGTTCCTTCCCACGCGCTGGCAGGCTATCGTGCCGTTAGTGGGTCTGGGTCTGATGGTGCAGGTTCTCGGCTGGTGGACCATCACATCGGTAATATCAAGAGTTAAGACGGCGCAGGCCGGGTTGATTCTGCTGCTGCAACCGACCCTGGCGACAGTCTGGGGGGCGTTACTCTTCGCCGAACTATTGACGCCGATGCAGATAGCGGGGGCAGTGGTAACACTGGCGGCCATGTACGTTGGAAGCACCCAGAAGCGAAACGAAATCAGCTAAGAAAAAAGGCGACCCGGTTGCGGGGCCGCCTCAATCCAGTCTCTATTACCGATTCTAGTCGACCAGCACCTCTTCAAGCCGCTCGCAAAGATAGTCGATCTCGTTCTCGTTTATGATCAGCGGAGGAGAGATGCGGATGGTGTGTCCATGGGAGTCATTGGCCAGCACGCCCAGTTCGAGAAGCTTGCGGCAGTATACCATCGCCTCGCCGTTCTTCACCTCGATGCCGATGAACAGGCCTCGTCCACGAACCTCTTTCACATGCGGCGACCGGCCGGCGATGGCGTCAATCTTCTTTCGCAGTATCTTACCCATTCTGGCTGAACGCTCGGCCAGCTTCTCCTCTTCAATCACCTCAAGGGCGGCGAGCCCGGCCACGCAGGCCATCGGGTAGCCTCCGTAAGTGGAGCCGTCGCTGCCTGGCTGGAAAATGAGATCCATCAATTTCGTGTTGGTCAGGAACACAGACACCGGCACGAGTCCACCCGATATAGCCTTGCCGAGAATTATAGCATCCGGGACAACATTTTCGTGCTCGAAGCAGAACATCCGACCGGTTCTGCCGAGACCCACCTGGATCTCGTCAAATATGAGGATAAGGTCATGTTCGTCAGAGAGCTTCCGCAACCCGGCCAGGAATCCCTCGGGTGGTATATTCATGCCGCCCTCTCCCTGCATCGGTTCAACGAGAATGCCACAGGTATTGGGGTTAATGGCCTTGCGTACGGCCTCCAGATCCCCGTAGTCGACGGTCACGAAGCCCGGCGTTATCGGTCCGAAGCCTTCCCGGTATTTCTTTGTCGAAGAGAACGACACGATGGTGATCATGCGGCCGTGGAAGTTGTTGCCGAAAACAATGATCTCCTGCTTGCCGTCTTCGATCCCCTTCGATTTCCAGCCATAATACCGGGCGGCTTTAATGGCTGTTTCAACCGATTCCACGCCGCCGTTCTTCGGCAGGACCTTATTGCCGTGGTTACCGAATCTCGGTCCCAGTTGTGGTACAAGCTCGGCGGTCTTTTTCAAGAACAGGGCCAATTGATCGGTGTAGACGACGTTGGAGATCACCGATGCGTATTTGCCGTCGAGGGCGTCCTTAACCGCCTGGACAATTTTCGGGTGGTGATGACCCTGGTTTGCTGCTGAATAGGCAGCCAGGCAGTCGAGGTACCGTTTGCCGTTGACATCGGTCAGCCAGCAGCCTTCGGTGGATTTCACCACTACATCCAGTCGGCCGTAGTGGTGGGCTCCGAAATCCTGCTCGTAATGGATCATTTGTTCTTCAACGGATGTCAGCTTCTGTTTATTCTGAATGGTCCTGGCGTCGCTCATAATCAACCTCGTAAATCGTCGCGATATCCTCTTTTTCGACGTCTATCATAACATTCTGCAGGGAAAATTCAAGACCTTAAATATCGGCGAGAACGAAATTCTGCTCATTTGCGGTCAGGACGCTCCCCGGGCATGCCGAAGCCAAAAGATCATCAAGGGCTCAAGATTCTTTTACGGCCGTGATAATATCCAGTACCGCTTTTTTACCGTCGTTGAAAAACATGAGGGTATTGTCCAGGGCGAAAAGCGGATTTGGAATACCGGCGAATCCGGGGCTGAGACTTCGTTTGATAACCACAACCGTCCGGGCTTTGTCGACGTCGATTATCGGCATGCCTGCTATCGGAGAGCTCGGGTCAGTGCGGGCGACCGGATTGACGACGTCGTTGGCGCCGATCACTATCGCTACGTCAGTCTGCGCAAGGGTCGGGTTGACTTCGTCCATCTCGCGCAGCTTGTCGTATTCGACGTTGGCTTCGGCGAGAAGCACGTTCATATGTCCCGGCATCCTCCCGGCCACGGGGTGGATGGCAAAATCAACTTCGATACCGCGCTGTTCGAGAAGGTTAGCCAGGTCGCGCACAGCGTGCTGAGCCTGAGCCGCAGCCATGCCATAGCCCGGCACAATCGCCACGCGACGGGCACCGTCAAACAACATGGCGATTTCCTCGGCCGATGCAGCCTTGACCTTACCCGCGTAGACGTCGTCGTCCGATGGCGTGTCGCCGGTCGGTCCCAGGACGCCGAACAGCACGTTGGCGAGTGAGCGGTTCATGGCTTTGCACATTATGTTGGTGAGGATTATCCCGGAGGCGCCAACAAGCGAGCCTGACACTATAAGAACGTTGTTATTAATGACGAAGCCTGTCGCTGCAGCAGCCAGGCCGGAATAAGAATTCAGCAACGCTATCACCACGGGCATATCCGCGCCGCCGATGGAGAAAGTAAGAATGACCCCCAGAACTCCAGCAGCGCCAACCATCACCCAGAAAAGCATGGTATTCCCCGGATTGAGAACCACCAGCACACCCAGTATCACGGCTACCGCCCCAAGAATAACTTTCAGAGCGTTCATGCCGGGGAATCTGTCTTTCTTGTTGAGCAGAAGCCCACCGATGAGAACGCCCGAAAGCATCAGTCCGGCGGCCAGTGGCACACCCGCCTCGTTGATGGAGATCACGCCGAACCAGACGGCACCGGCTGTCACAATAAGAGAGAAGCCATACTTAACGATCTTCTGCCAGGTATACAGCTTCCACCTGACCGCAAGGAACTCAGCAAGCTTGCCGAAAGCGACGTAACTGCCGAAGAACGTCACCGAACCGATGATGCCTGTGGCTACCGTGGCGATCTTCATCTGTGCGTCGGGTCCGGCCGCTGTGGCGTGCTGCATAGCGGCCACCAGAGCGGAGCCGGCGACCAGGACTGAGGCAGCGCCACCGAAGCCGTTAAAAAGGCCAACCATCTCCGGCATAGCGGTCATTTTGATTCTCATGGCGGCGACCGCACCCAGAACGCCTCCAATGGCAACCCCTATGATGATATACTGCCATTCGAATCTGCCGCTGAGCAAGGTGACGGCAATGGCCAGGATCATGCCGAGGGCGGCCGTACGATTTCCGTTTACGGCTGTTCTCGGATGGGCCAGTCCTCTCAGGCCGAATATGAAAAGCACCGCGGCAATAAGATACGCAATATTGGTAATATTCGGGCTGAGCATGATTAGTCCTTCTTCTTGAACATCTTGAGCATGCGGTCGGTTACCAGGAAACCGCCGACCACATTGATGGTGGCGAAAATCACGGCCACAAACGCCATGATCTGCGCCAGGGGGCTCCCATCCATCCGACCCGCCAGTACCAGGGCACCGATGATTGTAATGCCGGAAATGGCATTGGAACCTGACATCAGCGGAGTATGAAGGGTCGGTGGTACTTTGGTGATGATCTCGAAGCCGACAAACAAAGCCAGCACGAAAATCGTCAGAATCATCACGAATCCGTCCATTAGTCGTCGCTCCTTTCTGATGTCGGTTCAAGACCGAATATTTCGCGGAGCCGGGAGTTGACAATCTCTCCGTCGCGGGTTAAGAGGGTGTCGCGCGTAATTTCATCATCCATGTCAAAATTGAGCCGGCCATCCTTGACCAGGTGCTTCATAAATGTCAGTAAGTTCCTCGAGTACATCTGGCTGGCGTGAAATGGCACAGTCGAAGGAACATTGGTCGGTCCGAGTACTGTGACGCCAGCCTTGTCTACCTTCTCGTCAGGTCTGGTGAGTTCACAGTTGCCGCCTCGTTCGGCCGCGAGATCGATTATTACCGATCCCGGGTGCATACCTTTGACCATCTCGGCCGTGATGAGTATAGGGGCCTTTTTGCCGGGAACAGCAGCCGTGGTAATGACGACATCACTTTCAGCGACAACTCTGGCCATAAGTTCCTGCTGCCTGCGGTAGAACGACTCATCCATCTCTCTGGCATAGCCGCCCTTATCCTCGGAATCTCCGGCCTCAATCTCCAGTTCGATGAATGAGGCCCCGAGGCTTTCAACCTGCTCCTTAACTGCGGGGCGGACGTCATAACCTTTCACGATCGCGCCCAGTCTCTTGGCGGAGGCAATCGCCTGCAGGCCCGCCACTCCCGCACCGATTACAAATACACGGGCGGGAGAAATCGTCCCCGCCGCGGTCATGAGCATAGGGAACATCTTGGGCAGCAGCCCAGCCGCGAGCAGCACAGCCTTGTAGCCTGCAATAGTTGCCATTGACGAGAGGGTATCCATGCTTTGGGCGCGCGCGATTCGCGGAATCATCTCCACAGCAAATACACTCACCCCTCGTTCAGCCATGGCTTTGACCTCATCCCCCGCGGTCAGCGGCTCAAAGAACGACACCAGTGCCTGACCGGTGCGAAATAACTCAAGATCGGACCGGCCGTTGGTCGGATTCGCGCCGAAACCACGCACCTGTAGAATGACTTGGCCTCTGTCAAAAACCACCTTGCGGTCCGATACGACCTCGGCGCCCTTCTGACTGTACTGCTCGTCAGTAATACCCGCCCGGAGGCCCGCGCCTGATTCGACAACAATCGGCATACCGGCCTTGGTGAAAAGCGGAACCGTGTCGGCTATTACTGCGACTCGATTTTCACCGGGAAATGTCTCTTTCGGTACTCCGACTATCAACTGATTTGCTTCTTCAGTCATGTATCCAGATATCCTCTCTCTATTCAATATCTATCCGACCGCCACACAAAATCGCGGTTGAAAACAGCCCGGGGCGCCAGCCTGAATGATGACGGTCAGACGTAAGATCATCGGGCCGGAACGGGGAAGTGGGACAATCCAGACCCTGTCGGTCGAAAAACTTTAAGTACCGCCAAAAAATCTCGGACAAAGATATTTCGTGCCAGAGCTATGTCAATATCCGACCGGTCATTTCGCTAATTTTTTTTGGCCATGGCCGAGTTGGCTTTTTGTCGTATCTGCCGTAGATTGAGGCAAATGACCCGGGTGATGTATGGAGAATCATGGATTCAGCCACGGTGAAAGAACTGGCCCGTTCTGCAGGCTTTGACCTGTGTGGTATTTCCGCTCCAGACCGGGATGACCGGGCTCGCCGCAAATACCTCGACTGGCTGGAGGCGGGCTATCATGGCTCAATGGCCTGGCTGGCCCGTGAGCCGGAGCGACGAACCGACCCTTCCCAGGTGCTGCCCGGCGTCAAGTCGATTATTATGCTGGGTCTCAACTACTTCCAGCCGAACAGCCAGGATGTCCCCGCAGGAAAGGGCCGGGTGTGCCGCTACGCCAGGGGACGGGATTATCACAAGGTAACAGCGAGGAAAATCAAGGCCCTGATCCGAGCCCTGAGACGCGAGGTTCGCTCCGGAGACAGGCCAAGCTTCAGATGGTCGGTTGACTTTGGACCATTTCAGGAGCGCACCTACGCTGAGAGAGCAGGTCTGGGCTTCATTGGGAAAAATGGCTTGCTCATTAACGAGCGCCTTGGCTCCTGGTTCTTTCTATCTGAGATTCTGACCAGTCTGGAGTTAAAGCCGGACATGCGTAACCCCCGGGAACATGGAAGTTGTAGCACCTGTAGCCTTTGCCTTGAGGCATGCCCCACCGGCGCTATCGTCACGCCACGCACAATAGACGCCAGGCGATGTATCGCCTACCTGACCATAGAGCGTCCGCCGGACATCTCCGATGAGCTGGCTCAGTCGTTCGGGATGAGCATTTTCGGCTGTGACATATGCCAGGAGGTCTGCCCCTATAATGATGCGGCCTCAATCACCCGGCACCCGGAGTTCTTACCTCCACAGGGACTCGGCGAATTCGTGGATATTGATGCGATTCTGAGCCTGAGAACGCGTGAGGAATTCCTCGAACTGACAGCCGGCACCGCCCTGACCCGACCGAGGCTCGAAGGACTCAAGAGGAACGCCGAGATCGTTCGAAAGAACCAGTCCTCGGGCGGACGTCTGTAGAAACTGACGACTGATTGTCATTTCCCCGATTTCTGGAAGCGTCTGTCAGAGAAAGCGGTTGCGCCCAACGACGAATTTGTTAACATTCCATCCATGCCAAAGATCGCACCATCGGTTCTGGCCGCAGATTTTGCCCATCTCGCGGACGATCTGGCCGAAGCCAGGCGCGCCGGTGTGGACATGCTCCACCTGGATATCATGGACGGTCACTTCGTTCCGAACATCTCCTTCGGTCCGAATGTGGTCGGGACGATCAATAAACTGACCGAACTGTTTCTGGATGTTCACTTGATGTTGTCGGAACCGGAGAAATACTTCGAGGCTTTTGTGAAAGCCGGAGCAGACGCGATTACATTTCACCTGGAGGTTCACGCTGAACCCGGAACTTATGCCGAGCAGATCAGAGAACTCGGGGTGCGGCCAGGGATATCTATAAACCCTGATATGGATGTCGAGAACGTGCTGCCACACCTGAAGCATTTCGACTATCTTCTCCTGATGTCGGTATTCCCGGGTTTCGGGGGCCAGCAGTTTATTACGTCTGTGCTGCCAAAGATCAGCCGCGCGCGAGACTATGTTGATTCCAATAAGCTGGATACGGTCATAATGGTCGACGGCGGGGTGGATGCGAATAATGCCGCGGAGGTGATCTCGGCCGGCGCTGATATACTTGTGATGGGGACAGCGTTCTTTCGCAGCCGGGACAAAATCGGATTGGTGGAAAAAGTCAAGAAGCTGGGGACGCCGCGGGAGGCATCATAGACAAGATGGCAGAAGGTTATTTACAGATTTCTGCCGGGGACGTGAGCAAGACCTTAAACAGCGCCATTGAGAAGAGCCTGCGTCTGAGATTGCTGCCTCGCATAATGAATCGCGACGCCGGCCTGTTTACGCGAAGTGCAAAGCTTCATAGCCTGATCGGCAATCGGCTTGGATGGGTTGATGTGACGCGCAAGATGAGCCGTCAGGTCGGGCAGATCGAACGGTTCGGGAAGAAAGTCATGGACGATGGGCTTTTCCATTTTGTGCTTATGGGCATGGGAGGATCGTCGCTCTGTCCGGAGGTGTTCGGAAGACTATTTGGGAAGCATAAGCGCTTACGCAGTTATTCAATAGTCGATTCAACCGACCCGGCGGCTATCAGATCAGTCCTCAACAAAATAGAACTTGACCACACCCTCTTCGTGGTGGCTTCCAAGTCAGGCGGGACGATTGAAACGAGGTCGCATGAGGCATTCTTCCTGGAGAGACTGCGGGGAGTCGGCGTTTCCAACCCGGGACGTCACTTTGCCGCGGTAACGGACAGGGGGAGTTCTCTGGAGAAATTCGCCCGGCGGAACAGGTATCGAAAACTGTTTCTTAACCCGCCCGACATTGGCGGGCGATACTCAGCGCTGTCCTACTTCGGACTGGTACCCGCATTCTTCGCCGGCGTGGACCTGCGAAAGCTCCTGGAGGGGGCTCGCAGCATGGAGGAAATCCTGAGGGAGCGCCCGGACGAATCGAATCCCGGTCTTCAGCTTGCCGCGTGGATGTTTGCATGCGCTGCTCGTGGTCGGGACAAGATGACCTTTGTTCCAACTGAGAGAACACGGCCCGTTGTGCCCTGGATAGAGCAGTTGGTGGCCGAGTCAACGGGCAAACAGGGAAGAGGGATTGTGCCGGTAGAGGGTGAGCCGACGGGTCCTGCACGACGGTATGGAAAAGACAGGGCCATGATTGTCATAAGGCATGCCCGCGAGAGATTTCCGTTGTCCGCGACAACTGTACGCGATCTGGCCCGTGAGAAAGTTCCGATGGCGGAAATTGTCCTGGGGGATAAGCACCAGGTTGGCGGACAATTTTTGTTGTGGGAAGCGGCGACTGCTGCGGTTGGCCGACTGCTCGGCGTTAATCCATTCGATGAACCAAACGTAACCGAGAGTAAGAACAACACCGGGGTAATACTCCGTGAGTTCGAGGTATTGGGAGAACATTCTCCGGGCGAACCGGTGGCCGCCTGGGGGAGGCTGTCACTGCTTGCGATGGGGGGGAAGGTGCGATACGATCGTCGAGATCTCCTCAAGCTCGACAGCCTGCTCAAACGGATTCTTCGCGCTATACGACCGCCGAAGTACGTTGCATTACTCAGCTATTTCAAATCAGACAGGAATACAGAGAAGGCCGCGGATAGCCTGCGGGACGTAATACGTTCGGGTACTGGCGCGACGGTTCTGCGGGGCTACGGGCCCAGGTATCTGCATTCTATTGGACAGTTATACAAGGGAGGCCCGTCCAATGGGGTCTTCTTTGTTCTTGTGCGACAGAAATATGGCCGAATGCCCATTCCAGGAAAGAACTACAACTTTGGCCAGCTGATCGCAGCACAAGCGATCGGGGACACCCAGGCCCTTATGGGTCGTGGCCTGCCTACGATGTTGATTGCCTTAGATGGCAGTCCGGCAGCCGGGATACGGGCCTTGACGCAGGCTGCGGCCAGAGCACTGAAGAATAAAGGATAAAGTGACTATGTTTGACAAATGGCGCGGATTTCGTCACAAACAACTACCTGCCGAATGTCGTGAACGCCTTGCCCGGATGGCGGTTGAGGCACGCGGTAATATCCTCAAAATGACCACGGTGGCCGGTTCGGGTCACCCCGGCGGCTCAATGTCTTCGCTGGAAATCTTTCTTCTTTTATATAATATGTCCAACATAGATCCGAAGGCTTCCCGACGAGATGACCGTGACCGGATCATAGTATCTCATGGTCATACCTCGCCCGGTGTCTATGCATCACTTGCAGCCGCCGGGTTCTTCGACATCAAGCCGGCCCTGTACAGTTTCCGAAAGGTCGGGTCTCCCTTTGAAGGTCACGTCGAGCAGTCCGTACCGGGAGTCGAATGGGACACCGGCAACCTTGGCCAGGGTCTATCGGTCGGAGTCGGGAAAGCGATTTACGCTCGTCTTTCAGGGCAGTCCTTCCACACTTATGTAGCGATGGGGGACGGCGAGCAGCAGAAGGGTCAGATCGGTGAGGCTCGGCGCGCAGCTATCAAATTCGATCTGAATGATATCACCGCCGTAGTTGACTGTAACGGCCTGCAGATTTCGGGCAAGACGAGTGTGGTCATGCCGCAGAATATCACAGGCGGCTGGGAAGCTGACGGCTGGCGGGTGCTTGAAGTGAATGGCCACGATCTCGATGAGTTGTACGAAGCATTCCGCACCGCACGCCTCGACGGATCTGTTCCGTATATGATTCTTGCTCGTACGACAATGGGCAGGGGGGTGTCTTTTATGGAAAACGATGAGCGTTACCATGGGGCAGCCGTCAAGAAGGAACAGCTCGGTGACGCTCTTTCTGAACTCGGGATTGAGAACAATATGGAGGAGCTGCTGGCTCTCAGGAATGACGGCGACATACCGTCATTCGAAATCAGGCGACCTGAGTACCCGGACGTAAAACCGGGCGAACCGGTTACGTACGGCATTGACGAGAAGAAAGATAATCGCTCAGCCTTCGGGAAGGCCCTTCTGTCATTTGCCGATGCGAATCAGGGGATGGACGGTTTCACTATGGCAGTCTTTGACTGTGATCTGGCCGGCTCGGTCAAGACCGGTGCCTTCGGCGGCAAATACCCGGACAGATTCTTTCAGTGCGGCATCACTGAACACAGTACGGCGACGGCTGCCGGGGCTCTTTCGACCGAAAAGGCGATTTCTGTGTGGGCTGATTTTGGAGTCTTCGGGATGGTGGAGACCTACAACCAGGCCAGACTGAACGACATCAATCACTCCAACCTGAAACTCTTCTGTACTCATTCCGGGGTTAATGTGGGTGAGGACGGCAAAACGCACCAGTGTATCGACTACTTCGGGTTGTTCAATTCCCTGTATGGCTGGAAGGTTATAACACCGGCCGACCCAAACCAGACCGATCGTGTGGTGCGGTACGTTCTTTCCAGACCGGGCAACTTTGCCGTGGTCATGGGCCGCTCAGTGACACCAATCATCCCCGATGAATCCGGTGAGCCCCGTTTCGCGGGAGACTACGAGTATCGATACGGGAGGATGGAGTTGATCCGCAAAGGAGAGGGACTTGTGCTTGTGGCCGCCGGTAACATGTTGGCTCAGGGCTTCGCCGCATGGTCCAGACTAGACGACAAGGGGAGGTCCATCTCTCTGATGTCGGTGTCAGACTGGTCCGATCTTCACCCCGACGACCTCAGCATGCTGGCAGAATACGAGCATGTCGCGGTGTTGGAGGATCATAACATCCGGACAGGCCTGGGCACCGCCGTCGGTGCCGGCATGATCGAAAATCGTTTCCATACGCGTCTGACAAAAATGGGCGTTGCGGGTTATGCTCCGTCGGGCAACTCCAGCGAACTGTACACAAAGCTGGGTCTGGATGGTAACTCTGTGGCAGAAAAGTTGAGAGCCCTGATGTCCGATAAATCACAGGCAGCGAAATCCGTGCTATGACATATTAACAGGATGAGGACGTTATGCTGGTATTGACGACTCCAAACATAGAGGGGAAGCATATCTCCACGTACCACGGTCTGGTGAGCGGGGAGGCAATCCTTGGAGCCAATATTTTCAAAGATATCTTTGCTTCAATAAGAGATATAGTTGGTGGACGTTCCGAGGCCTACGAACAGGAACTGCAGAAAGCCAAGGCTATCGCCATCGAAGAGATGTGTTCGCAGGCCCAATCGCTCGGAGCCAACGCGGTTATTAGTGTTGACCTCGATTATGAAACCATCACCATGGGCAACAGCAATATGCTCATGGTGGCCGCCTCAGGTACGGCGGTGACCTGTCAGTAGGGAGCCAGATACACAGACGATGAAATCAGCACTGGCCGGATATATCAGTGGGTCGGGAGTTGACCTGGCGCGAGCCAGGCATCATACCGGCTGGGTCGAGTTGTATGAGCAGGCTCACTACTCGAGCAAAGGCTATCGCGACCTTGAGTCCATTCTCTCGATGTACCTCAAGACAAGCGAGGAGCCGATTGATGTCGCTTGCTTCGGGGTGGCCGGACCCGTGATCAAGAACGAAGTCTCCACGACCAACCTGCCCTGGCATATAGCAGGAGAGGGCATTGAGGCACGGTTTGGGATTGGAAGAGTGAAACTTGTTAATGACATTGTGGCTACTGCTCATGGGCTGACACATCTATCGGACGACAAGTTCTATACCATCAATGAAGGAGTGAAGCCGGACAACGGCAATCTGGGATTGATCGCGCCCGGGACCGGGCTGGGTGAGGCGCTGGTTTACCGGGTCGGTGATAAAATGTACCCGTATGCTTCTGAGGGTGGACATGCTGATTTCGCGCCCGGGAATCAGATGGAAACCGAACTCTGGCAGTATGTGTATTCCGAGCAGGGACACGTAGAGGTGGAGGACATCCTGAGTATATCGGGGCTGGAGCGCATCTGCAACTTTCTAGTCGATACTCAGGGAGGAGCACGGGGGAGTTGGATGATTGAGGCAAACGACCCGGCCCTGATCCTGATTGAGAAAGCGCTGGCGGGAAAAGACGAGACGGCAGCCCGGACGCTCGATATATTCATTGACTGCCTCGCCTCAGAAGCCGCTAACGTAGCTCTAAATGGAATGACTCTGGGAGGGGTATACATCGGGGGTGGTATCGCACCACGGATAATCACGGCGCTGGATCAAGGGAAGTTTATGGCCAGATTTGTCAAACAGGGGAAAATGGACGGGCTTCTGGCGAAAGTGCCGGTGGGTGTGATAATCGAGGATAAGGCGGCGTTGATTGGTGCGGCCGGAATAACATCCACGCTGTGATTAACGATGAAGGACTGTATCATCTTTCTGCGTGGTGTTTACAGAACACGCGATCTCGATCATTACAGGAGGCTGTGCCGCGGCAAGTTCACGATTGCGGCAAACGGCGGGTATGCATTCTTCGCAAAGGCAGGTATTACTCCTGATTTGATTATCGGCGATCTTGATTCATTAAGAGGCAAGGGCGCGCCAAAACCAAAGGAGATTCAGGTAGTGGTCCATCCCGCCGAGAAGGATGCAACCGATGCTGAGATTGCGCTCGACTATTGCTTGAACCAGAGGGTAAAGAAAATCGACATTGTGCAGCCTTCAACAGGTGAGCCGGATCACTTCGCGGGCAACCTCATGCTCCTCACCCGGTCTGTTCAGTCGCGCAGGAGTCGTTATAGGCCATCCGTTCGGCTGCTGAGTCGTTCGCATGAAGTATTTCTACTGAAGGACCAGACGAGAGTTTTCCGGGATTCGATCGGTGACCTGATATCCGTCTTGCCCGTTTCAGGCAACATTCGACTGAGTTGCTCCGGCATGGAGTACACAGCCGATTGCCGGACGATCCGAAGGGGCCGGACGATCGGGTTGCGGAACCGTATATGTGCCCGTTTGGCCCGCATCGAGGTGGAAGGCCAGGCTTTAGTGTTTCATGGCTCAGCGAACGTGCGATGAAGGCTAATTGACAGCTTGACTGGCTGGTCAGATTCTCTATATTTGGCTCCGGCTCGGAGTTGAGCCAACCGTATCGCTTGCCGATACGATCAAAGGAACTGGGAGATCGTCCAAGGGTAGGACATGCGGCTCTGGACCGTAGAATCGGGGTTCGAATCCCTGTCTCCCAGCTTTTTTGCCCTCATAGTCTGATCTCCTGTCATAAGCCCTGTTCTACTCCTGTCGACGAAATGCCAGCGGAGCGGAATCTGTGTTGATCATAGACTGGTAGAGGGATTGTCTGATGTGGACCCCGCAGTGCCTGCCACCTACAGGTGTCATTATCTGACCGGGTTCCACTGAGGATGCTGATCTATCCCCTCACAACCCTTTCCAGTTAGGGGTCAGAACATGCCAAAACATGGGGCAGGCCATCGAGTGGCTGTGGTCATTCTGTTTTCCGACCATGCGGAGCCGACTGAGTATTTATGATCGGATGGTCCGTCCGATAATTAGAGCTTGCATTATTGCGCGATGTGGCTATAA
>CP070824.1:3345304-3361316 GCA_020344395.1 Candidatus Zixiibacteriota bacterium
CTGCTTACCGGCAAACCGAAAATCGACGTACCGCTCAAGAAAAAAGACGAGCCGAAACCGGTCGCCGCTCCAGCTGCTGCTCGGGCTGCGGCGGTAGGTCCTACCGGTCCCGTTACTTCACGTTGCACGATAGAAGAGAATGGCCGCAGGCGCACCTTCGTTGTCACGCTGGAACCTGCTGGAAGTCCGGCTGTTGCAGTGGCGACTCCGGCTCCGGCGGCCGTAGCAGCAGCCGCAGAAGGCACAAACGTCTATTCGAGCTTCACCGGATCGGTTGAGGTCATTGATATCCTGGCAAAAGTCGGCCAGCAGGTCAGTGAGGGATCGGTAGTGGCTGCAGTTGAGGCCATGAAAGCCAAGCATGATGTTAAGGCCCCATGCAGCGGCACTGTCTCGGCGATTCACGTCGAGATCGGTGACGAAATCGACTCCAAGCAGCCAATCCTAACCCTTTCGTGAGGCTGAGGCGATGCAGAGCCTACTGGAAATGTTAGGACAGTCAGGTATCGCCAACATAACCCTGGGCAACTGGGTCATGTTCGCCATCGGCGGAATTCTCATCTTTCTGGCTATCCGAAAAGGGTACGAGCCGCTGCTTCTGATCCCCATTGGTTTTGGGGCTATCCTTGCCAACCTGCCGCTGGCTGATATGGGTTCGTACGGCCATGGTATTATCGCGCTGATGTACGAGAAAGGCATCAAGACCGAACTGCTGCCGCCTATCATCTTTCTCGGAGTCGGTGCCCTGATAGATTTCCGCCCGCTGCTGGGAAGACCGATAACCTTCTTGCTGGGCGCTGCTGCCCAACTGGGGATATTCGTGGCCGCTGTCGGAGCCGCCTATCTGCTCGGCTTCACTTTCAAGGAAGCGGCCTGCATCGGCATCATTGGAGGTGCCGACGGACCCACCTCCATCTTCCTGACCATTCAATTGGCCCCGCATCTGCTGGGCCCGGTGGCTGTGGCCGCATACAGCTACATGGCTCTCGTCCCGATAATCCAGCCGCCGATTATGCGCCTGCTGACGACAACTAAGGAAAGAGCCATAGACATGCCGCAGGCCCGGCCGGTTTCGCGAACGGCGGCGATTCTTTTTCCCATTGTCACCGGCACCGTGGCTTCGCTTGCCATTCCCACCTGTGCACCCCTCATCGGGATGCTGATGTTCGGCAATCTACTTCGTGAGAGTGGTGTCACCGAGCGTCTGTACAAAACTGCCGGAGGTTCCTTGATTGACATCGTAACAATGTTCCTAGGCCTGGTAGTAGGGGCTACTATGGGCGCTGAGAATTTTCTCAAGTTTGGGACCATTAAAGTGCTGATCCTCGGCGCAGTCGCGTTTTCGTTCAGCACGGCCGGCGGACTCCTGTTCGCAAAGCTGCTCAATCTATTCCTGCCTGCGGGCAAGAAGATAAACCCCTGCATCGGTGCTGCCGGAGTATCGGCTGTGCCGATGGCGGCCCGGGTGGTGCAGAACTTCGTTTCAAGTCAGACGAACGGAAAGGTCAACCCCCTCATGCCAGCCATGGGGCCCAACGTCGCCGGCGTGATCGGCTCCGCCGTGGCCGCGGGAGTGTTCCTGCTGCTGCTTGGCTAGATAGACCAGACAATAGATGAGTAACATCAAAGAGCCGGCAGCAATGCCGGCTCTTTTTGTTTTCTGTGGCCCGGATGAATTGCCGCTAATTCAAATACTGTTTCTGCGCATCCACCACCGCTATCGCCGCCATATCTACGATCTGATTAACATCGTGAGTGCGGTGCAGCACGTGTACGGGCTTGGAGAGTCCGGCCAGGATGGGCCCGACCGCGGTCAGACCTCCCAGTCGCTGCGCCAGCTTGTAGGCAACATTGCCCGCATTAAGATCGGGAAAAATCAAGACATTGGCTGCTGCCGTCAGCCGGGAAAACGGGAAGTGCTCTTTCATAAACTCCGGCATCAGTGCCGTGTCCAGCTGCATTTCACCGTCAACCATGATATCCGGTGCCTTCTCCCTGACCAGTTCAGTTGCTCGCGCAACCTTCCTTGACTCGGGGAAAGGAGCTGATCCGAAATTGGAGAACGAAAGCATAGCGATTCGAGGCTCAATATCAAAACCGCGGGCAACGTTGGCGGCGCTGAGGGCAATCTCAGCCAGTTCCTCTGCCGTAGGATTGATGTTGACCGTAGTATCCGCAAAGAGGTAAAGTCGGGACTCCTTTATCATGGCGAACAACCCCGCCACCCGCGTGATGCCGGGATTGAGGTCAATAATCTGCAAAGCCGGGCGGATAGTCTTCGGGTAATCCGCCTTGACCCCTGAGAGAACTGCGTCACACTTGCCGGTCTCAAGCATCATGATGCCGAAATGGGTGCGGTCGCGCATCGTCCACATGGCCCGATCAATGGTCATTCCTTTCCGGCAACGTTTCTCATAATACCGTTGAGCAAACTCCTCCCGATCAGGCGACATAACCTGATCGATTATCTCGATACCATCCAGGTCGATCTCGTGCTCCTCAGCCAACCGGGTGACCACCTCGGTCGGGCCAAGAACTATCGGCTGACCGATCCCTTCCACCTTGATTATATGCGCCGCTCTGAGTATCCGGGCGTCATCACCCTCCGGGAAGACGATCTTCTTCGGCATCCTCTTGGCTTTGTCGTGGACAACGTTCATGAAGACACGCCCCTTGCCGATCCGCAAGCCCAATTGTTGCCTATACTCGTCGAGGTCAAGCTGCCTCTGAGCTACCCCTGTCTCCATCGCCGCCTGTGCCACCGCCGTCGATTCCCAGACCAGGATCCGATGGTCAAAAGGCTTGGGAATGATATAGTTCTTGCCAAACTTGAAGTGGTCCTCGCCATAAGCTTTGGCCACCTGGTCCGGCACATCCTGCTTGGCCAGGGTCGCCAGAGCTTTCACCGCGGCGATTTTCATCTCCTCGTTGATGGCCGTGGCATGGACATCCAGAGCCCCGCGAAATATGAAAGGAAACCCAAGCACGTTGTTCACCTGATTGGGAAAATCCGAGCGGCCGGTTGCCATAATGACATCGGGACGAACCGAAACCGCATCCGGGTAAGTGATCTCCGGGTCCGGGTTGGCCATCGCAAAGATAATCGGATCTTTAGCCATCGATTTGACCATCTCCTTGGTGACCGTGTCAGCTACCGAAACACCAACGAAAACATCAGCATCGACCATGGCTTCTTCCAGCGTATGCCGGTCGGTTTTGCGCACAAACTCCGCCTTGTACTTGTTGAATGAATCCCCGCGCCCCTCATACATCACCCCCTTGGAATCAACCATGACAAGATTATCCGGGTCGACCCCGAGCGAACAATACAACTTGGCGCATGCAATACCGGCCGCCCCGGCGCCCGCATAAACGACCCTGATCTTGCTGATGTCCTTATTCACCAGTTCCAGAGCATTCAACAAGGCCGCGCCGGAAATGATTGCCGTACCATGCTGGTCGTCGTGGAAGACCGGGATACTCATTGTGCCCTTGAGCGTCTCTTCGATATAAAAACACTCCGGCCCTTTGATGTCCTCGAGGTTAATGCCTCCGAAGGTCGGTTCCAGCAATTGACATGCTTTGATGATCTCATCCGGATCCTGAGTGTCCAACTCAATATCGAACACATCGATATCGGCAAACCTCTTGAACAATACCCCCTTGCCCTCCATCACCGGCTTACCCGCCGCTGCCCCGATATTCCCCAGCCCGAGCACCGCACTGCCGTTGGTTACAACCGCAACGAGGTTCCCTTTGGCCGTATACTTGTATACATCCTGCGGGTTATCTTTTATCTCCAGGCATGGCTGGGCTACCCCCGGCGTGTAAGCAAGAGAAAGATCAAGCTGTGTGGCACATGGCTTAGTGGGGTTTACCTCAACTTTGCCGGCCTTACCTCGGCTGTGGTAATCCAGCGCCTGCTGTTTGGTAATCATGACTCCGAACTCCTATTTTCACCGCAAAAGCAGCTAAACAACGTTTTCGACCCGCCGAATATAGTCTCGTGATGCACCCCGTCAAGCGGTTATTGTACCGGGCGGCGACGATCCAGTGGAAGACGGTCTCGCAGGGCGGTGTTCCGAACACAGGCGGGCGGGGTCTCTCAAGGGACGCGGGGCCGGGTGGCCCATCCGCGTGCGGGTAGGTTTCTCGTTGGATGTGAAGGTTATGCCCTACATACTGGCAGTAACAGATGGAAGGTTTGGCTCATTGAAAAGAAACCCACCATGAAATGGTGGGCCACCGGAGGTTACCTGCTGGGATCATTCCGGCCAGTGCGGCAGAACCGCTAAAGGGTGCCTCACCAGGCTAAGAACCGTCAAGACGAAAGCGGACAATGACCTTGAAAGAGCCTTGCATCGGAGTCAGCCGCCTTGAGTCCACAAATACAGAGTTAGAGACAATCTCAATGGCGGCATGTTCAAGCATCCTGTTCGTGGCTTGAATCACCGTTTTCTCTGTTGGCTTTCCTCGATGATCGGTCACTACACCAATCTCGACATCGCCCTCTATCCCTGCCGTGAGCTCGAGGCGAGGGTATCGTCTGGTTCCCGGGGTCACGACAATTGTTGCCTCGCCATTCTCGACGGTGACCGTATTCGTGTTATCGGCGCTGTCTGACTCATCCGGCGTGAGCGCGTACCGCCCACATCCGATGAAAGCCAGCAGACAGAACGAGAATGTCAACCATCTGTAAACGTGCTGTCCTACCATATTATCTAACGCCATTCATCTCGGAAGACCCGCCTTCACCGCCACGAGATACGGTAAGAGCGATCCTCGCCACGAATCTTAGTGATCGCTTTCAACGCCAGCCACCCGAACGCAAAACCGCCGATATGAGCCATGTGGGCAATGCCCGTACCCCCTTTGCTGCCCACAACCCAGTTGAACACCTCCAGCCCGAACCAGAACAGCAGTACCATCTTCGCCGGGAACTGGCGAAACATGATGAAGATGAACACAATCAGCACCGTAATCCGGGCGCGCGGATGCAACACCAGGTACGCTCCCATCACCCCGGCCACCGCACCCGAGGCACCTATCAGCGGCACCGTGGAGTTGAGATCGAACAGGGCAAACAGAGCCGTGGCCGCGATGCCTGAGACAATATAAAAGATGACGTATTTGATCGGCCCGAAATAATCCTCGATGTTGTTTCCCACTATCCAGAGATAGAGCATGTTACCGATCAGGTGCATCCAGCCGCCGTGCAGGAACATCGAAGTGATCGGTGTCAGGTAATACCACGTCGGGGCAATGTACTCACTGCCAAGGTTTAGATAATACCCGGGGGTAAAACCCAGCATGGCCACAAACGTTCTATATCCCGTAGCTCCCAGCGTTTGTGAGTAAAGAAAAACAACCGTATTAATAAAAATGATCGCCAGCGTCACATGCGGTGTTCGCCGCGTGGGGATATCATCTTTGATCGGTATGAACATCTTCTCCCTTGGCCGCCTGTCGACCTTACCGGCTCCCCTCCGCCACGTTGAAAATCAGGTATTGCTCGGCCTTGTTGCCCGCCCGGTCGGTTACGATAATTGCAAGGTGATGATCACCTGGCTCCAGTGGCTCCACCGGGGCTGTTGTACAGATTTCCGTTTCCGGATCGTACTCCGGTATCATCCATTTCCTGTCAATGCGGATATCGATCGACCGGTCATCAGCAATCCCGGAGGTTGAATCGCTCAGATGAAACTCGATGGACGGAAACGGAGAGTCCACCGACCTCCCGGCCACGAGATTCAGCCGGCTGATGACGGGCGGCTTCAGGTCATACCGGGCCGCAAACCTGCCGCCACCCATGGAGGTCGCCGAAATCAGGTTGTTCTTCAGGTCGCTGTCCTTCAGCCATACCCACCGGTCTTCCTTCTCGTCCAGCCAGCACAGGCCGGAGGATGAATCCTTCGGTTGCGTTCCTCTCACTCTATAGGTTACCCCAAAGTCAGCCGCTGTAACCAAGGCCTCCGGTAAAATCGTGTAGAGATCTGAATTCATACCATAGGCACTACGAAGAACGACCGGATCTTTCCGGAGCACGAGCCACTGCGGTGATACCAGATGGTCTCTTCCGATATTAATGTGGAACAGTGAGTCTACAGGCACGGTAACAGTCTTATCATATCCCACAATAACCAGCATGACATCAAATCGACGCCTGCGGGTAACCTCCGGATCATCAGACCAGATCACATCAATTCTATCAACCAGCTCATACTCAGGCCTCGGTGGAATAAAGACAACATAATACTTGTTTGAAAGGAACCGGCTGGGAAACTCGTACCCGAGCACGCTGTCCTGATGGAAGAGGGCAAGCTGCATTCGACTGCCGGCCCTTGAATTGGTCGGTAGCTTTACCAGTAAGCCATCAACCACCGGCTCCAGCTCGATTTCTACATCCTTACCGGCTTTGTTTACAATGCCGTTGAACGGCTCGCCTATGATCTCCACTCCCAGACTTGAATGGGCTGCAAAGGCAAGAATGGTAGAGTGCATGATTCGAGTGCTTATTACAACCTTCAACTGTCGGTCGCCTGTGCGCGTGATTTCTGCGTCGCTTTGCTCCCGCCAGACTCCACCCTGCTGGACCGCTACTTTGAGCGTGTCAATCATGAGCCTGTCGAAATTGTTGCTAAGTGTAAAATAAAACTCCCGCAGAGTGTCGGCCACCCTGAAAGCGGAATCCAGCTTGGCCAGCCCGTCTTCGGGACCCCATACAAACGGAAATTCCGCTCTGACGCTATTGCCGAAACAGTCCTCCGCGTGAATGCTGAGATTGTGCCTGCCGACTGTCAACTGATCGTCAAGCCCGACAATCCCGCGGCGATCATCCGGGGCACGGCTTCCTGTGAACAGGTTGCCCTCACGATAGAAAAGTCGCCGCACCTTCTTCTCGCCCATTACTGCTTGCGAATAATCATACTCCAGAAAGACCGACCGGTCGGTGTCGAAATTCGCCGTGTCCAGCCTCACCTCATAAATGAGATCTCCGTCCACAAAGGCCGCTAAGCTGTAAATTGTCTGCTGCATACCGCCGGCGCGCATCTGATCAAATCCCTCCACCAGCAGACCGAAAGGACTGTCAAAATACAGAACTGAATCCAGGGTGTAAACGTCCGGCGTGTCCGCCGTCACCAGGTCGCGGAAGGATTTCCTGCTACCATCGGCAAACAGAGAATGATCGTCCACCAACTCGAATCCGACTCGGGTCAATGTCGGCGCGACGACATCACGAAGACTGTAACCATGGGACAGCAGGTTGATCGGGAGATTATCTGCGGTCCTCTTTTCAAAATGAAGATGCGGAGCACCTACCCCGGTCTGCCCGGTATAACCGAGATACTGACCCTGCGCCACTCGCACTGAGTCCCGGGGCAGATAGACGTCGACGTAATAGCGCTCAGCGTCGACCTGGGCGGTTTTTACAACCTGATCGATCTCGGGACAAAAACTGCGCAGATGATAAAAGACATAGATATGCCCATCGTCTGCCATGATGTACAGGGCTTTTCCTGAACCGGTATATGACATCTTGAACCGGTAAAGGTAACCGTCCACCGGTGAAACCAGTCGCTTTCCCATCCTCCCGCCGGTCCGGATATCCAGTCCGGCGTGGAATCGGCCGTCCCGGTAATCTCCGAACCCGGAAGAAAGATCAATCTTGATGTCAAGGGGCCACCGTGAAGATTGGGCATAACCCGGTGCAGTACAGGATATTAGTGCTACTAAGATGGTTGCAAAAAGAGTCGATATCAATCTCATGGTCTCAGACAGTTCTCCCGGTCAAGATTATTGTACCGAAGTTATGCAAATTGGTGTCGAAGAAACACTCTTTTTTGGAAAGAATCAGCGATGAGTGGTGTTGCAAACAGACACTATTTGCTTATATTTGTCAGCTGTTGTCTGCCGTCTCAATTGGGATGGGCACAGAAGAATTGTCTCCTAATACTGTAATTTGAGGAGTCCTGTTGAATGTTTGAAGCATTGCGCAAAATGATTTTCCCCATCATTATCATAGTCCTGCTGTTCTTTGTAGCCATGATCGTCCTCCAGTGGGGACTGGATCTGACCGGACAGAGCCGTTTTGGCACCCCTAACGTTGCGGGAACGGTTAACGGAGAGGACATCTCCTGGGAAGCCTGGCAAAGTATCTACAACAATATATATGAGCAGCAGAGTCAGGCCGGCGAAGTGGAACTCACGGACGAACAGGTGCTCGAAATCGAAAAAGCCGCCTGGTATCAAATCGTACAGGAACGACTTCTGTTGCAGGAGGCAGCAAAGCACAATCTGACGATTACCGACGATGACCTCTATTTGTATCTTCGGTTGAATCCCCCGGTCTACCTTCAACAGATAGGTCAGTTCCAGACTGAGGGAACGTTCGACTATCAGAAATATCTGGGCGCCATGGCCGATCCCTCCTGGGCACCGTTCTGGAATTCGGTCGAACCCAGGGCGCGTCTCGATCTGCGCCTGTCCAAGATGCAGCAGCTCATCATCGAGGCGGCCGTTGTTTCCGAAAACGAAATCCGCCATGCCTTCCTTGAGGGCCAGGAACAGGTTAACGTGAGAGCTATCAAGGTAAGTCAGGCTCCGTTTGCATCGCCCGCCCCCAGAATCCCGGAGGACGAGGTTCGTGAATACTGGGAGGTGAACTCTGAGAATTACGGATTCGATGCCAGGGTGATCCTGGAACTCGTCATGTTCAAGAAGGAGCCTTCGGCTACTGACTGGGAAATCGCACAGGCGCGCGCCAGAGCTCTCTACGATTCAGTAGTGGCCGGTGCTGACTTCGGTGACATTGCGTCAACCTACTCCGAGGACCTCGGATCGGCACGAGATAGCGGGAGCCTTGGCTGGTTCGAGCAAGGACGAATGGTCCCCGCCTTTGATTCGGCGGCTTTTTCTATGAATGCCGGTGACATCTCAGAACCGATAAGAACGCAGTTCGGCTGGCATGTCCTGAAGCATCACGGCTATCGCGAAGAGGAAAAAATCCCGAGCGGAAAGACCAGCCCCGAAAAAGTCCGGGAAGCACGTGTTTCTCATATTCTTATTAAAGCCGCCCCCGGCCAGGGAACGCTCGACAACCTGTACAATTCACTGGCCGACTTCAGGGTGGCGGCCGAGGAGAAAGGATTTCATGAGGCGGCGGACGAAGCCGGTCTCGAGGTCATAAACAGCGGTCCTATTTACGAGAAGGTCCCCCTTGAGATCCTGGGATTTGCTCCCGCAGCTCAGGCCTTCGGGTTCCACAATGAAGTAGAAGATATTTCCGACGTACTCGAGAACGATGGCTACTACTTTGTGGTCAGAATCGACAGTCTGATACCCGCCGGCCCCGGTGAATTCGACCAGGTCAGGCGCAGAGTGGAGCAGGACCTTGTCCAGGCCCTGGTGGCCGACAAGGCCGATAGCGTCGCCTGGGAGCTCTACTCTGCAGTTCAGGCAGGGAGCAGCTTCGACGACGCTGCCGCTCAGTTCAATGCCGAGATTCTAGAACCACCTCCGTTTTCTCGCTCCTCGACTATAACCGGGATCGGGCGTGATGCCAGAGTGCTGGGAACAGCCTTCTCCCTGACGGAGCCAGGTCAGATCTCAGAGCCGTCCAGGTACGGTTCCGGGTCAGTGATCTTCACGCTGAGGGAACGGACGACCCCGGATTTGACGACCTTCAACGAAAAGAGAGACTCCGTTTATTCATCCGTCATGGTGGCCAAGCAGCAACAACTGTACAACCGGTGGTTCACCGCCTTGATGGACAGCTCGGATATCGTCAACAACATAGAACTGCAACGGCAACAGGGCACGGCGGGAACCTTCTAGCCCTGCAATCAATCGGACCATGCAAAAAACTCCTGCGCCGACAGGAGTTTCTTCTTCGAAATTTGGGGTTCCGAGAGTGGTTCATGCCTCCCGATTGAATTTACATGCCTGGAACTGTTTTCAATGTTAGTCAGTTGAGTCTGTCTGATTCGCTACCCGTCTGATCGACCCAATCTCTGATCCGCAGCTTCGCGCGAAACTCCCGCAACTCGTTGATGTCCAGAGTCAGGCTCAGGATTCGCTTCTTCTGCTCACCCGCGATCTCTGTACGACTGATAATACCCCAGGGCGCTGTAACCAGTGACCTGCCCTGGAGCGGTCTGCCGAAGATCTCCCCGACTCCGCATACCTTTATCACATAGGACCGGGCGAGTTCGGCTCCGGATATGAAATACTTACGGTCTCTATGAGCCTTACGTGAAAGAGAGTCATCGGGCAGGTATGGAGATGTTGTCGGAACGAACACCAGATCGACTTGTTCCGAGGCAAGTTCCGTAAACAAATCTTGATTAAACACGTCCCCACATATAAGTACGCTGATCCTGACACCGTCGACGTTCAGCACAAGCTTCTCGGATCCCGGCGATATGCCCTTTTCTTGCTCCCCGCTCACCGGGCATCGCTTCCGATAACGCCCGATAACAAAACCACGATTGTACAGATAACAACTGTTGTAAAGATGCTTGCCGTCAGGCTCAACAATCGTACCGGCAATCAAACAGGTTGTTAGCTGATCAGAAAGCTTCTCAAAATAGTCGAGATATTCGGTCACCCGGAGAGCCGCCCGACTATAATCTGAAACACTGCGATCCAGGAGATAGTACTCCGGAAGGCACACGTAATCCGGACGCTGCTTGAAGATATGTATCTTCTCCTCCAGGCTCAACGGCTCGCCCAGACAGGCCTGCACTGCCACAATCCGTACTAACATACTCCATTCCCTGTGTTCAGGGCTGTCTCTTAGTTGGTATTACGTCCGAAAGCACCGTCAGTTCAAAAAATACCGGAACCACTGACCATTTGCGCACCACACGGCCGGCATTAGAAGGATCGGGCGATGATTTATCACCCCCGGCAACACTTACCGCTACCAGGGCCGGACTCAGAAGCAACCCTGGTAATTCCGACTCAACAGTTTGTGAAGTTCGGGCCTTCACCCCCCTGAGGGGTGACCCATCGGATTACCTGATATGGATCAGCTATATCACAGGTCTTACAGTGAATACAGTTGGATGGAGTCAGCTGGAGTTTCTTCATCCCGGGCCGGTTTTCGTCATCGACCATTTCGTACACCTGCGCGGGGCAAAAATGCTGACATGGATTGCCATACTCACTGGTACATTGATTGTTGCAGATGTCATAATCGGCAATAACCAGGTGAGGCGGCTGGTGCTCCTCGTGCATGGTCCCGGATTTGTAGACATCCGTCACCTTGTCAAAAGTGTATTTGTTGTCAAATTTCACGGCCAATTTCGCAGGTGCCGATCCGAAGCGCTTCTGATAATCTGCAGCCGCGAGCATCTCCTCGTGGTCGGCTTTGTTGACACGTCGGTTGAACAAGCCGCCTCCCCTGGTAACGGTCTGCAAACCGGCGTGGAACATACCGGTCCAAAGCCCGCCCTTGAAGGCGGCATGGAAATTCCGGGCACCGTGTAACTCCTGTCTTGCCCAACTCTGCTCGAATTTCTGCGAGTACCGAGCCAGCATGTCGACCGAGAAGTCATCTGTCTTCAGACAGTCGACTAACGTTTCCGCAGCCAGGATTCCGGACTTAATGGCCAGGTGGATGCCTTTCAGCCGACGCGCGTTCAGCAGACCGGCAGAATCGCCGCACAACATCAATCCATCGCTGAAGAGCTTTGGTACCGAGTAATAGCCCGCCACCGGGATGGTTTTGGCACCATAATGCAACATCTGACCGCCTGAAAGAATCTCACGAAGGAGCGGATGCGTCTTGTACCGCTGAAACCTCATGTGCGGATCGTTGGTTGGATCCGGAGAATCAAGCCCGACCGCGAAACCCACCGAGACCATTCTATCGGTCATAGCATACATCCAACCGCCACCATACTCATGTTTTGGCTGGGGCCAGCCGACCGTGTGAATTACGTCGCCGGGTTTCACACGACCCTCCGGGATTTCCCACACCTCCTTGATTCCTGTCAGGTAGGATTGTGGCAAGGACTCGGCCGTCAGGCCTGGAATTTTCTCGAAAGCCTGACGGGTCAAGGATCCGTGAACACCTTCACACAGGATTGTCACTTTGGCCCTGATGATCGATCCCGGTTCGAAATTCTCCTTCGGTTCACCATTTTTATCCAGACCCATATCGACCGTCTGCACACCCGCGACACGCCCGTTCTCGACTATGAGTTCATAGGCAGACAATCCTGCAAAAATATCCAGCCCGGTTGCCTCCACCTGCTCGGCCAGCCAGGCCGTAAGCTTATTAAGCGAGATCACGTAATTGCCATGGTTCTGCAGTGAGGGCGGCATGAAAGGTGACTTCAGCCTGCCCTTCTCGGACAAAACATAGAAGACATCTCCCGTGACTTCAGCCTCAAGCGGCGCACCCCTTTCCTTGAAATCCGGAATAAGCTCAGCCAGGCCACGCGGATCCATTACCGCTCCCGAAAGAGAATGGGCTCCTACATATGAGCCCTTCTCCATGATCATTATCTCCGGCATCTCCAGCCCGTCGTCGGCAGCCACCAACTCGGCCAGCCTGTAGGCAACCGATAAGCCGGCCGGCCCTGCCCCTATGATCAGAACATCAACTTCAAGGATTTCGCGTTCAATTTCCATCACCTGAGTCCTCCCAGACTATTGGGCGAATATAGAACAGTCAGGTGGGAAATCCAAGAACGGCGAATAATAAAGCCCGGATTACTTGCCAGCGCTTACGACCGACGTCCGCCTGCGACCGCGTGATTGCTTGGCCCGGTGGTCCGGCCGATTCCCGATGGAATTTTCGGGGTCCATTGATTCCGCATGGGCTGCTCGGTCGAGTTGAAGCATCTCCTTGATCTTCTTCTTGTCGCACCCGACCGTTTTTAAACGCTGCGTTGTGACTATCGGCCGTCTGAGCAGATCATTGTCCTCGGCAATCATCTTCAGTAACTCGTCCCGCTCAGGCATTCGCTTGTCCAGGCCGGCCTGGACATACCGTTCTGACAGCTTGTTGAGAAAGTTTGCCATGTTGCCATGGCCGAGCAGCTTGTCCAACTCCCCGACCGTGAGAGGGTCCTTCTCAATATCGCGTATATCAAGGATCACTCCGGCGTCCTCCAGGAACTTCCGGATAGCCTGGCATCGCTCCTCTTCTCCGTAGCTGTAAAATGTGGCGCGCTTGGGAGCCATATGACCTCCTTCAAACAAACAAGCTTTGCGACGACTCCTTGTCGTCAGATTCTAAACTAGTACCTTTGTGATTCACGTGACTATTCTCGTTATGAGATAGTCACACTCAGAACACCGATACGGCTACTCAAGGATAGCCCTCTATCTTGAGTACCTTAAAAAAGGCAAAAAGCCCTCTTTGTCAATATAAAACTGCGTCATACGCATCTTTTTTGGCCATGTCGACCTTCGACCACCTGCTACAAACAATTTGATCAGTCCTAGCCGACCGGCAACCTTCGGACAATTCGGGTGATCTTTACACCTGACTTCTTCAGGACAATGCTTTAGTGGAAATCACCTCCCGACACAGGTATCTGTCGGACCGATCTACGTCAAATATATCGGAAAGCTCGACAATGTCCTTAATAATGCCGCTCACTATTTATAACGCTGGCTGACCTCACATAGTTTCCATTTTTCTGCCCCGGCACAGCCACCCGGGACAGGGGTTTTCCGGCCTGACCCCAGGCCTCCAGTCCACAAGAACAAAACAGGTTACAGTCGGACAGACACCGACAGGCCGTCTCGGAGCGGCATAATGGTCGTGAAAAAGCGGGTGTCACGATACAAATCCTTGGTGAACTGTATGATCGCGCGGCTGGTGGCATCGGGCTTTTTCTCACACACACGGCCCGACCAGATAAGATTGTCAGTTATGAACAAACCTCCGCGGCGCAAACGCTTGGCCGCGATGTCTATCGTCTTGAGATAGTCCTGCTTGTCGATGTCGTTGAGAATAATGTCGAAGGAGCCGTCGAGCCGCCGTGCGATGTTTACGGCATTACCGATTCGAAAGTCGAACTGACTCTGAAGTCCGGCCCGCTTGAAATAGTCGAAGGCAAGCTTCTTGTTGGATCTCGTTGAATCAGTCATGGTGATATGACCTTTACCCATCGTTGCCAGGGAAAACCAGAAGGCTGAATAACCATATCCGGAACCCAGTTCGAGAATTTTCCTCGCCTTGATCGCGACAGCCATTTGATACAAGAAGCGTCCCACCAGTGGCCCCACGATTGGAAAATCATGCTCCGCCGCATATTCCTCCATCTCCCTCAACACGGGCGGTCTTGCGGGAGTAACCTCATGCAGGTAACTGTGGATCTTCTGAAACATATCTCAACTCGCGTACTTCTGATACGGGTCAGTGAACGGAACCGTCTCCGTGCCGCGTGGAGGCCATTAATCGAGCAGTCGTGTCGTTCGCCAGCACTAACGCCCTGCCGCCTACACATGCCGAGACAACTCACCAAAGATAATCCATTGGCGGTAGATATCAATAGATTTCTGCCCCTCCGGCTAAACAAAGGTCTTAAGATACGCTCAGGCGTTCCCGGCAGTGTGATCTCCGGTCGATTCCTTCTACTGTATTCGCTCCTGCTGAACTACCTCGGCCGTGCCGCCGGAGATATCAACCAGACATTTTATTACCGCTTCGACAAGAAACTCCGGCGTCGAAGCGCCAGCCGAGATACCAACTGTCCGAATGCCATCAGCGCCTGTGAACCATCGCTCATCGATTTCTACAGCGGAGCCGATCAGTATACCCCGACCACACAGGGCATTGGCAATAGAGGCTAGGCGCTTTGAGTTGGCCGAGGTGGTTGATCCCACCACCAGGATCATGTCAACATGAGGTGCAAGGTCCACCACCGCCGATTGTAGCCGGTTGGTCGCGTTGCATATAGTATCAAACACCTCCAGATCCGGCCATTTTTTGAGAGCCAGATCACGGAACTCCAGAGCCTCCTTCATTGACGACGTCGTCTGCGTGGTCAGTGCCAGGTTTCGACCTGGCCAGGCAGGAAGCTCATCGAGAGCAGGACTGCTGGAGACCACAGTGATTCGATCCGCGGCATGCCCAACCACACCCCGGGTCTCATCATGATTGGGGTCACCGAAGTGAATAACGTAATAATCATTCGCCACCAGTCGTCTGATGATGTCGTAGATTCGCGTGACCAGAGGACACGTAGCGTTGATTACGTTCAGACCCTTGGCTTCGGCTTTCTCGATTATATCCGGTGCCACGCCATGGGCCGAAATGATTAGCGTCCCGTCGGTGACGTCGTCCAGATTCAGAGCCTGACCCAATCCTTCCTTTCGAAACCGCTCCACCACTGCCTCGTTGTGGACAATCTCGTTGAGAATCGTAACGCGCTCGGTGGCCGAGGCCGATGTCTCCTCGGCTATCTTGATGGCTCGCTTCACCCCCATGCAGAAGCCGTAGTTACGGGCGATTATGATCTTCTTGAGCATAACGACTGTCCTAAAGAATCATGCTCTGATCTTTCTAAGGAAATAGTTCAGGAGAACCGTGTCGTCATTCAACTCCGTATGAAACGAGGCCGCAAGGACGTTACCCCGCTCGACCAGGACCGGTGAAGCATCCAGCGACGCCAGAACTGCTACCTCCGGACCGACCCGCGTGACCCTCGGGGCCCTGATGAAAGAGACTGATACTCCGTGCACGCCACCATTCAGGGTCAACTCAAGCTGCCGGTCGAAGGAATACACCTGGCGTCCATAAGCGATCCTCGCCACGTCAATATCAATCAGGTTCAGAGGTCTGACACAGGCCTGATTATCGTCTACGTTCGATGAGAACAGAATCATGCCGGCGCAGGTGCCGTAGATGGGATGGCGGGCCGCGAAATCGATCAGCGGTTGCCTCAACCGGTAACGATCAATCAGGATCTCCATCGTGGTCGATTCCCCGCCCGGTACAATCAGAGCCTTCAGACCGTTCAGATCCTCGGGCAGCTTCACCAATCGGCTG
>CP070824.1:3361416-3374810 GCA_020344395.1 Candidatus Zixiibacteriota bacterium
GTACTGATACGGAATTATGGCCCAGATTTCCGTATTCTCATCTACGACAATAGTCTCGGCACGACCATGAACGGTGAACGAACCTGCGGCGACGTCAATGGTGGCAATGCTGTCACGAATGATAACATCATACCCGTCGCATGCACTCTCGATGTAAACAACGACTTTGCAGGCAGTAATTATGCCGTTGTCCTCGAGTATACCGCAGACTTTGAGGTAGTCGCCAACCTGCAGGTCAGCGAATTCCAGAGGTGTTTCGATACCCGCTTCCACCCGCACAATCGGGCAGTCCTCGGGCACGAATACAACTTCGGTAACTTCGTCAAACGTCAGTAGTCGCTCATCAGCATCGATTGTTGCCAGGTGAGCCGTGATCTGAACCCTCGTCTCAGGTGGACTGGTCAAGGTGCCCGCATTCTGATCAAGTGTTGAAGTGGTGTTCGTCAACTCTGTCGGTGAGTCCGATGAACATCCCACAACCGCTGTCAGAAATGCCATCACCAAAATCAATCTGGTTGCTCTCAAACATGTCATAGCATTTCCTCCTCCTGTAACTGCTCGCTACAAATATATCGTGAATCCTGACGCTGGCAAGTTGTTTCCTGATACAGGGGTCAATGGGTTATGATAGCTATATTGTCTGCATTCGAGCGGGTTGCACGCTAGTGATTCGGATAAACATTCATACTGGCAAACTGCTGAAAGAAGTGAGTGGATGATTTCTTTTTCGGCGGGCTCGAAAACAGACCGGCCGAGGAAGAAGGACACCACTTGGTCATTCCGGCGGAGGCCGGAATCCATTAACAGATTCGTGTGTTAATCTTTTGGCAGAACCAGTCGGTGTTTGGGACCCGACCGGCCTGGTTACCTGGCCTTCCTCCTCGTTATTCTCACCCTCTTAAGTGATAGATCTTGAGCATTTGGGAATGTCTCTGGCAGCCTCGCTTGATCGATGTCTTTACCTAGATAGTAGGCTGAGACATATTTTAGCAAACCATCGGTGCCAAACATGACTGAGCAGGGCACTGCCTGTTCTGATTTATAACCTTGCCTACCGGGCAACCTTCGGCGTATTACAAGGGTGATCTTATGCACATCCCGGACTGCAAGTGGCAATGTCCTAACATCAAACTCCAATGTCTGTCCCTTGGAAAGGGACGAACCTTCGATGCGCGGAACATCTATTAACTCAAAATGACAGAATTCCAGCGTAATTTCAATATCGTCCGGCACGTCACGAACGGCCGTAAGTGAATAATGAATCGTGGTGGTGTCACCAATACGAAATAAAGGTGAGACTGTCACTAGCGGAGTGAATAAGAAACGGTCAGGCTCTTTTGGGGTCCAAGGCCTAATCGTCACCGAATCACCCTCAAAGAATGTCGTCGATCGCAAGGCGTTGCATCTAAGACCACCCTGTGACGGCTCACCTAAGCTCTCAAGAACACCGTCCTCATTGAGGCACCACAGAATCCGAGTATCATCGTTGTATCGGCCCGCGACTTCGATGCTGAAACCCCGGTGCCCAGATGTCAAGGGCTTGAACTCGACAAGAGCAGTCAGCACGTCTCCCTGTTGCTTCGGTCCCGGCCACAATACGCTCGACTCAGAGAGCCACTCAAGATCTCTCTCGCTGAAGCGAAAAACCAACTCAAGATCAGGCCATGAGGCAATACTGGCCGCCTTCTCCACCGAGAACGTCAGGAGAGCTTTTGTATTTGTCAACGGCTGTGGAAGTGTCTGAAACTCACACCTGATCCCGAGCTGGCCGCCAAACAACTCGCCTTCGACAACGTTTTCGACTCTGAATGGATCAAGCTGTTGCGCATCAGTCCCCTGCCGCCGGTCTATCTCCTCCAGAAGTCGCCTCAAAGTGACGGAATCCCTGTAGCTCTGGGCTATTGCGCTCCCCGCAATCACAAGCAAGATGATCAACTTCGTTATCACACTGCGCTCTCCCTCACATCAACTGTACATCAGCAGTTGCTTCCGGGCAAGATGGATCCTGATATACCTATTGACGATTGAGTCGCTTGTGTGTGCAATCACATCCCAGGTCAACCGCCTTGTGTATGTCGCTGACGACGGGTTAGCCAATACTCGGCTACTCGCCAGAACCTGATGTATCCCCAGAGTCGGATATGGCTTGCAGGTCCCTGGCACAACGGAAACCAACATTGAAGTCTACCCAGTTGGCGGGCAGAGCGTTGCGAAAGTAAACCCGACTGCAGTACGGTCCTGAGTGCCAGCCGCCGCCTCGGATAACTCTGAACCTTGCTTTTTCTGGTCCTTGAGGGTTGGCGGCCGGGCTCGATTCGTAGTAGTCCTGCCTGTAGTAGTCAGCCACCCATTCGACCACGTTGCCGGACATATCGTACAGTCCGAATCCGTTGGGCGGAAAACTCCCGACGGCAACGGTTCCTTCCGAAGAAAAATTCGCCTTAGTGGAATCCGTCTCCGGCCCGTAGGGGTAGTTCTCCGATTCAACTCCTCCGCGTGCGGCATATTCCCATTCCGCTTCGGTGGGAAGTCGCTTGTCGGCCCACTCAGCATACGCCTTGGCATCAGACCAGCTGACGCCAACTACCGGATGGTCGGGGAAATCCGGTCCACAATGATATTTCTCCATCCCCCAGAATTCCGGCAGTTTGCGCTCCGTCGCCTTGCAGAATTCGTGATACTCAGCGTTGGTTACCTCGTGCGCGTCGAGGTAAAATGAGTCTAGAGCAACCTTGTGCACCGGCCCGGTGTCGAATCCTTTTTCATTCCCCATCAAAAATGAGCCACCCGGTATGAGAACCATTTCCTGATCCACCTGTGAGGTCTCCTCTTCCTGATCCGACGCTGCCGCACTGCCCAGACATGAGCAGAGAAGCAATACGATTGCGATCGATCTTTGTCGAAACCACAGGGGTTTCGACCTACAAGGAATTCCCATCTTATAGCTCCAGTCGCATGCCATCTTCGGCGAGCTGGATATTGGTACACTGAGAATCGGTAATAAGGTGCCTCAATGCGTCAACCTCCTGTTCGTTTCCGAGATGAGTGATAATGTACTTGCTGACCGTCGAGTCACGTGCGTGCGCAATGACTTCCTTCGCGTCGACATGGGTTGACTCAACGATAGCGTAGTCAAGGTTGTTCAGGTGATCGCGAATATCATCAAAGCTGCCAATGTCGGCCGAGTATAGAAGAGACTTATTGCCGACTTCGATTTTGAAACTGTGGCTCTGACCCTTGTTCTGCAGACCAAGCCGGGCAATAAGCTCCATCGCACTGGCGTTGTGACTGTTGGCAATGGCTGTCAGCTTGAAGTCATCATCGTACACGAAGCCGTCAGAGTAGCCGGTGATTTCCAACTCAAACGGAAATTTCTCCCTGAACATATACACCGCGCGAAGGTAGTCCTCAAAAGGTCCAACAAACTCACCCGGAAGAAGAACAGTCAGAGGCGTGCTACGTTTCATGACGTAGAACATCTGGATAAACAGCGACAATTCCCCGACGTGATCGGAATGGCTGTGGCTGATGAACACGCGCTCGATTTTCCTCGGGTCAAACCCACACCTCAGCAGAGATGAGGTCACGCCACCGCCACAATCAATGAGGTTGAGCCTGCCGTCGACATCGAGCATATAACCGGCGCAGGCACGGTTGGCCTGAGGCTGTCCGGACGATGAACCAAGTATAGTCAGGGAGTTTGTGGTCATGTATCAGTCCAGCTCTGACGGATTTCTTGTCCTCTTGGGGAACGGCATAGTCCGGTTTATGATAAGACCGTCTTCAGTCTCTCCAGTGTTTCTTCGCAGTCGGCACGTGAGACATCAAGGTGCATCACAAACCGGAACTTGGTCGGTCCGAACGGAAGGGCCCATACCCCGACCGAAGCCATCTTCTGCTGCACAGACTCGATCGGTTCCTCAATACTAAGATGCGCCACAACGATATTGGTTTCAACCCGATTAAGATCGACACTGAATGTTTTCATGGCATCGAGGCCTTCAGCCAAGAGTCGGGCATTGGCGTGGTCTTCGGCCAGGCGCTTGATATTGTTCTGTACAGCATACAGCCCGGCGGCGGCAATAATGCCAACCTGCCTCATGCCTCCGCCGAACAGCTTGCGCTCCCGTCGACATCGCTCGATGAACTCCTGTGACCCGAGCACCATAGAACCGATCGGCGCGCCCAAACCCTTGGAAAGGCAGCACGAAACCGAGTCAAATGGCCTGGTAAGTTCCACCAGCGACAGGCCTGTTGCCACGTGAGCATTCCATATGCGGGCGCCGTCAAGGTGCATAATCAAGCCAAACTCGTCACACACCTCCCGGACTTTAAGAATCTCATCCTGGGGAAGGATAGTACCGCCATGCCGGTTGTGGGTGTTTTCAAGGGTGACCATCCTGGTTTCAGGACAGTGGATGTTCTTGGGTCGAATATTCGCCCGCACCATGTCGGCCGTGATCATCCCTCGCTCGGTTGTGAGCAGATTGATCAGCAAACCTGAATGGACAACCGGTCCGGCCACTTCGTAGTTGACAGCGTGGCACTCCCGGTCGCACAACAGTTCCCAGCCGCGGCGCGAGTTTGCTTTCAGGGCGGTCTGGTTGGCCATCGTTCCCGACGGAACATACACTGCCGCCTCACGCTCGAACAGCTCGGCGATGTATTGTTCCAGTTCCTTTACAGTCGGATCGTCCCCCAAAACATCATCGCCCACCTCGGCCGTCATCATAGCCTGCCTCATCGGTTGGGAAGGCCGTGTCACCGTGTCGGATCGCATATCTATTGTTTTCATGCGACTGAATATACGCTATCGGTCCGCGGAAAGCATGCCCCGGCAGGCAAAAAAAAGAGCTGCCCTGAACGGACAGCTCTTTTCACGTTTGAGGAGAATGTCACACGATTACCTGGACATTCTTGGCACTGGCGCCGGCGTTGTTAGTAACCGCCAGGTCGTACTTGACCTCCTGACCGGCTTTGACCGTCTTGTAGCCCTCCATGTTGATGGCGGTGTAATGAAAATATACATCTGGGGAAGAATCGGGGCCAGCAATGATACCCCATCCGCGGGGTTCATTGAAATACTTGACTTTCCCTTTGGGCATTAACAGTCCTCCGAAAAAGCATGAGGTTTGTTGGGTTCTTCCTCTCTCTGATATTATACGTTATCGTATTGAAAAACCAACAAGAAAAAGTCAGATGGAGGCCATAATTCTCGTGAGGAGCGTCATGGCCAGCCCGGATACAATCGGGACCGTGATATTGTCGTCTATTCTGAAGGATACAGCCTCCACCGCGGTCGCCACTGCGGCACCGAAAACGGCCACTGATAGGGGTATACCGGGAACCAGGAAAGCCACGATAAGAGTACCGAGAAGGCAGCCCAGCGAGCCCTCAACTGATTTGCGGCCGAACCTGTGACGGCCGAATCTCCGCCCGATGAGAGCGGCAAAAGTATCCCCTACAGCTATAAAAGCCAGTGCAGCAATGGCTATCGGCTTGTCGTATAAAGCAACGGTCAAACAGACGGACAGAAGTATGTAAGTGGCACCGGAGAAGTCACCCGCGTTCTCGTGTCCGCGCATCAGGGGTGACATGAACCGGCTCGCCGCCACTCTGTAAAACGCCCAGTCCCGGAGACGGGAAATGTCAATCAGCACCATGAGGATGGCAATCGGGATCATAATGGCCAGCATCTCCAGCCTGGAGAGAGCCAGTAAATGATAACCGGCCGGTATTACCAGCGCCCCGGTATGCGTGGCCTTGCGGGCCACCTCCTGTTTGAAAGAAATCTGACCTTCGGGAGGGTTTAGATCGGCAGACATATGGGCGTGATCAGTTGGATTTTCTACGCGTATGGTAGTTGCCGAGCACGATCTTCGATAACCGTGTCATAAATTTCACTTCGTACTTGGCATATAACTCAGCGCGGTAACGTTCCCAGACACGCTGCCTGTGGTCCCTGATCATGTTCATTCGTATTTCACCCTTGGCATGATCATATACGCGCGATTCTTTGCGATCAAGGACCTTGGCGAACTGATACTCACCCGGTTTTGTGATCACAACCTCTGAGACCGATCCCGGATAAACGAGGCGGGCCGCCGCATAGAGTGCCGGTTCAAGATCGGTCGACCCAACATAGCCCGGGAGGGTCAGCCTTGCGCGCAATCGCCCGGCTCCGGAGTGTTCCCGCACGATCTCGCCCATATCCAGACCACTTTCCGCCTGGCCGCGAAGGAATTCGGCAAAGGCGGAATCACCGACGGTGATAACTTCGACCTTCATCGGTCGGGGATAGACATAATCGTCGATGTGGGCATCGTAGTAAGCCCTTACCACACTGTCATCCGGTTCCCAGATAAGGTCGACTGCTCTCTGCAGCACGATAGCTTTCTGTTTCCCGTGGCGGAGATGCCGCTCGCGCTCCACCACTACCGGAAGAGTGTCGATACCGGCCGCCCGCGCGGCCTGAACCTGTATATATCGGTCGGATGCTTCCCGCATCATCTCCAGCTTCTGCTCCGGTGTGGTGTTATCAACGTCATACTTGATTCTGAACTTCTCCTCCAGCCGTCGCAAAATGTTGACATCAACGGTATCTCGGCCGTTGAGGATGAAGGCCCAGACGGTGTCATCGAGCAAGTGAAGGTTCTCTTCCATAATTGCTTCGTTGTGCGCGATGTTGATTTCGCCGTGCAGACTGTCGAACCTCATCCGCATGCCATCATTTGACTGGGCCGTCAGGACGGTCTGCCTGGCCGATTCATACACCTGGGGAGAGTCAATCGGCATAGGTCCGGCCGGTTGATAGTGGGCCGCCCATATTATGTGCCAGCCATCCTTGTCCTGATATGGCTCCGAATACTCCCCTTCCTCCAGGGAAAAAGCGATGGAATCGAAAGGATCAATATAGGTGCCGCGGGGCGTCCAGCCCATGTGCCCGCCTTGCTCACGGGAGGAGGCATCATGGGAGTAATTAAAGGCGACATTCTCAAACGGCGCGCCCCAGCCCAGCAACCGGTGGATGTTCTTGATATAGCTCTCGGCGACGTTCCACAACTCGTCGCGGCTCACCGATTTATAATATGTTGATTCCGGACCCACCGTAAAACTGTACGGGCTGGCCAGAATATGATACAGGTCTATCTGTTCCTCGACCTCAAACAGGTGCGAATTATCATGAAAAAATTGCAGCACTTCGAGTGAATCAACCTGAGCTTTTTCATAAAGCGTCTTCTGCCAGTACATGTAGGTAAGGTAATCATAGTACTGATGTCGATAAGTGATAAAGTACTTGTAGTGCCGATCCAGCCTGATCTCTCTGGCCTCGAGTCCGGCCAGGGTGTCGAGCAGAATGCTGTCCAGGAGGAACCGGGCCCGGTCGACCTCAAGAGTCCCGCCGGGCATCAGCATGGTACTCTCGTTGATGCGGTCGAAGAAATGCTCCGCTGTGAGAGTAAGACCGTCGCCGAAGGTGGCCAGTTCCACGTCTCCGGACCTATCCACGTACTCGTCGTTCAGCACGATACCGGGTTTGCACCCCACCAGCATCAGAATCGCCGTTGCTGCAATCAGCAGGCCAAGTCGTATCATGTACCGCATATTGATCTCCAGTATGTATTTCAGGCAGGAAGGTAGGCAAGCCACGGAGAAAATCAAGACCAAAAAGAGGACTTATGAGAAGTCGGAGGCCGGAAGCGTAAATTCTGCCTGCCGGGCACCATGATGACGAACATTCCCGACAGAATAGCCCTGGAACTGAAGCAGAAAAGTAGTGCCATCACCGACACGGGTATCAACACTTATCGGCACTTGCAGGGCCGAAGCAATCCGATGGACAATGGCCAGACCCAGCCCGGTGCCTTCCCTCTTGGTGGAATAAAACGGTTCGAAAATACGATCGCGATATTCCTCCGGTATACCGGGACCGTTGTCCCGGACATACAACTCGACTACACACCGCAGAGGATCCAGTACAATGTGGAACACAACTTCTCCACCATTATCGTTAAAAGCCTGGCAGGCATTCAGACCGAGATTCATGAGCAATTGTTTGATCTGACCCTCATCGCCAACCACATAAACTATGGCCTCATCAGCTTCCAGCAGGATGTCGACATCGTCGCTGCAGGAATCATCATGACGCAGGAGCTCAATCACTTCGCTGACAATGTGACAGAGCTCAACTTTGGTATAAACCGGCGGAGTTACCCGAGAGTAGGTCAAGAAATCGGTCAGAATACTCGTAAGTCTATCGGATTCTTTAACAATTAGGTCCATGAGACGCCGATTTTCGCCGTCGACCGACAGTTCGTTGCGCAGCACCTGCACTGATCCGGATATTGCGGCCAGCGGGTTTCTTATCTCGTGAGCAATCGATGCAGACAATTCGCCCACAGCAGCCAGGCGATCGGCAGCCCGTACTTTAGCCTCCAGGGCCTTGGCCTCGGTAAGGTCTGAGAAGATAGCGATCACTCCGCGCAGACCGTATCCCTCCTCGGTGAGAATGGATGTCGACAATCCCAGGGGTATGTGGTTGAAATCGCGGTCTACGATTTCAAGTTCCTTTCGGGGGTAAGCCACACGCTTAGATAATCCGTCCGTAAGATACGCAGCCATAGCCGGCATGCGCTCAGCGAACACTTCACGGCAGTCCATCCCGCGAGCCTGCTCTTCGGTGTATCCCAGAATCTTCTCGGCGGCGCGGTTGAAATATACGATTATCCCTCGCGAATCAATTGTCAGAAGACCGGAATTCAGATGTCGCAAAATCTCGTCAGTCTCAAGCTTGGCGCGTCTCAACTCCCGAGATGCTGCCGCCAGCTCTCTGTCCTGAGTACTCAATCGTTCTGCCAGATACCCGGAAATGAATGCGACTAGGTAGAAGATGAGAATATGCAGGAAGATCGAATAGAAGACCGATTCCTGGGATGAAAAGATCGTTCTGAGCGCCTGCATACTGATTTCCGAATCGGTGCTGGAGGTCAGTCCAAGCCAGATAATAAAGGCGTAAGCAACCGAGACGAGTGACGCGGCCAACAGAGTACCAACCAGACGGTAGGCCAGGGCGGCAGAGACGATGGTTAAAATGAACAGGGCTGAGAATGGCGAATTGACGTTACCGGTGGCATATATTACTCCGGTTTCAATGGAGATTTCGGCCAGGAACTGCAGAGTGATAAGGACAAGAACCAGAATGTCGAGTCTGAGTCTCTTGTCCAGGGCAATGGTTACCGTAAAGGCAAGAGTCAGTATCGAATAGAGGATGACCTGCAACTGGAGGTAGTTGGGAAAACCCATCCACCCGACCACCACGGCCATGAGAATGACATAGGACGCCAGCTTTAGCGGCAGAAACCAGCCCAAGCGTCGTGATTTCTCAGTTTCTTCCATCAATAACAAACGGCACCAGGCTGGTGCCGTTTCTCCTCACTACCATAATCCGGCGTTCGTAACCCTGTTTCGAACAACTGATGCCCGTTCGGCCGTACGCTCCGGGATATCAGATCTTACCGATGATGTCGAACATCGGCAGGTACATGGCTATCAGGATTCCTCCGATAATTCCGCCCATGAACACGATGATAATCGGCTCGATGACCGATGTCAGTGCGGCCACCGCCTCATCAACCTCTTCGTCATAAAAATCGGCAATCTTGTTGAGCATCTCGTCAAGTCCGCCTGTCTTCTCACCGACACCGATCATCTGAGTGACCATGGGTGGAAATACACCGGTCTCCTTCAACGGACCGGTAATGGTGTCACCCTCGGCGATGGCCAGGACGGACTTGTTGATGGCTCTGGATACAACAAGGTTCCCGGCAGTCTTCGCTGTAATCTTCAGCGCCTCAAGTATCGATACGCCCGAGGCCAGGAGTGTACTCAGAGTCCTGGCGAATCGCGCGACGGATGATTTTCTTACCAGATTTCCCAGGACGGGCAGTCTCAGCAGGAACTTGTCAAACAGCAGGGCTCCCGCGGGAGTCCGTTTCCACCACAGGAAGACGGCAAGCAATCCGATGAGTCCGCCAATCAAAGCCATGAAATTGCCTTTGAGAAAATTGGAAATGTTGAGTACAACCTGCGTGGGGGCAGGGAGCTCGGCCCCGACTCCACCGAACATCTTGGCGAATACCGGCACTATGAAGGTGAGCATGGCGACGGTGACACCAACTGCGACAACGACCACGACGGCGGGATAGACCATGGCACCCTTGACCTTACGGATCAGTTGGTCTGCTTTTTCCCGGTAGACGGCAAGTCGAACCAGAATGGCATCCAAAGCACCGCCCACCTCACCGGCTTCAACCATGTTGGTATACAGTTGATCGAAGATTTTCGGATGACGACTGAGGGCATCGGAAAGCGTCGCGCCGCCTTGAACACTGTCCTTGACCCCCCTGACCACCCTGGCCAGTTCCTTGTTTTCCGACTGACCGGACAGAATATCCAGACACTGCACCATAGGCAGCCCGGCACCGATCATGGTGGCGAACTGGCGAGTGAACCGAGACACCTCGATTCGTTTGATGCCGGTGCCGAACTTGATGTTGAGTTCGGGAGCCTTCTTGCTGATAGAAGTGACCAGGATTCGATTCTGCCTGAGAACCCGCTCAAGATCGGCTTTAGTGTTGGCCTTCATGGAACCGTTCACGGCTGCCCCGGCCAATGTCTTTCCCTTGTACTCAAAAACTGGCATATCTTGTGTCCTTTACTCCCTACTGACTATGTAAAAGCGGGGGATTTCTGTCGCGAAATCATCTCACTCAGTTCTTCGGTGTTGTGAGAATAACTCATAGCATCGTTAAGCGAGATCTTTCCGCCGGTGTACAAGTCCATCAAGGACTGATTCATAGTTTTCATTCCATACTTCTGTCCCGACTGAATCATCGAGTACAATTGATGTACCTTATCATCACGCACGATCGCACGAATGGCGGGAGTTGCCACCATGATTTCCATGGCCAGGACTCGTCCACCCCCCACGCGGGGGATCAGCGTCTGCGAGACCACCGCCTGCATACAGAAGGATAGCGATATTCTGATCTGTTCCTGCTGGTTGGTCGGGAAGGCGTCCACGATTCGATTTATTGTCTCGGCGCACGAGTTGGTGTGCAGGGTGGCAAAGGCGAGATGACCGGTTTCCGAAATAGAGAGCGCGGATTCGATCGTTTCCAGATCGCGCATCTCTCCTATCAGGACTACATCGGGGTCCTCACGCAGAGCCGATTTCAAGGCCCGCGCGAAGGAGGTCGTGTCGGAGAAGACTTCACGCTGATTGATCAGAGCTGTCTGATGACGATGAAGATACTCGATGGGATCCTCTACAGTAATGATATGTACCGGTCGCTCCTTGTTTATCTTATCCACTATTGCGGCCAGGGTGGTTGATTTGCCGGATCCCGTCGGCCCCGTCACCAGAACGAGACCTCTCGGCAGCCCGGAAAACCCTGCTATGACCTTCGGTAGTCCGAGTTCATCAAAGCTCTTGATCTTGTATGGAATCTGGCGAAGGGAAACCGCCACATTGCCTCGCTGCATAAACATGTTGGCACGGAATCGACTCATGGATTCGACACCAAATGAAAAATCCAGCTCCCAGGTTTGCTCGAATTTCAGTTTCTGCTTTTCGTTAAGCATTGAGTAGGCTAGTTTCTTCGTATGCTCGGCGGTGAGCAAATCCATGTTGGGGAGGCGCTGAAGCTTGCCGTCTATCCTTACCACCGGTGGAGAGCCAGCGGTGAGATGTAGATCTGAGGCACCCATGGACAGCATTTGTTCGAGCAATTCACGCAATGACATGCACTGTTTCTCCCTGCTGAATCTACAGACTCCGGGTCAATCTTCGTGAAGACCGCTTACTCATTAGTATCGGCCTGAAAAAACTAATCTTGAATGAAATGGGGTTTGAGGGGTGATGTAACCGGTTGATATATAAGTAGCTTACAGAACGCGGGAGAGATCAGACGGTAGTTACGGCGAAGACTTCTTCAATTGAGATAATCCCCTGCTTCATTTTGTCGACAGCGGCCATCCGTAGTGAGTACATCCCTTCTTCCATAGCGACCTTTCTGATCTCGGTATCCGGGGCCTTGTTGAGAACGAGCGCCTCGATAGCCGGCGACATGGGCATCACCTCATAGATAGCCGTTCGGCCCGTCTTCCCCGTCTTGCCACAGTCCGAGCAGCCCTTCCCGCGGAAGGCCCTGATACCCCTGAGAATCTCCTGGGGCACCTTGAGAGACTCGATCTGCTCCTGGGTGAGATTGACCTCTTCCTTGCACTTCGAGCAGATCTTCTTGGTCATACGCTGGGCCATGATCATCTGTGTAGCCGATGCCACCAGATAATAGGGTGTCCCCATATCGATGAGACGTGTAATTGATGACGGTGCATCATTAGTATGAAGTGTGGAGAATACAAGGTGGCCGGTGAGCGCAGCCTTAATAGCTATCTCGGCTGTTTCCCCGTCACGTATCTCTCCGAGCATAACGATGTCCGGGTCCTGCCGCAAGAAAGACCTCAGGGCCGAGGCGAAAGTGAGTCCGATCTCGGACTTCACCGCCACCTGATTGATTCCTTCGAAATTGAACTCTACCGGATCCTCGGCTGTCATTATGTTGACATCAACTCGGTTGATCTGCGCCAGCGCCGAGTACAGGGTGGTCGTCTTACCGGAACCCGTGGGCCCGGTAACCAGAATGATACCGTAAGGTACATGGATTTTCTCTTCGAATTTCTGCAGGTCGGGTTCTCTGAAACCGAGTTTCGTCATGTCGACCTTCAGCGCATTGGGGTCGAGAATTCGCATAACGACCTTTTCGCCAAAGATGGTAGGGAGAACCGATACACGCAGATCGACGGTCCGTCCTCCGTACTTGACCTTGATGCGTCCGTCCTGGGGCAGCCGGCGTTCGGAGATGTCAAGATCCGACATAATCTTGACACGGGAGACGATGGCTGCTCTGTATTTGAAGGGCAAGGGGGCCATTTCGCGCAGTTCGCCGTCGACTCGATAGCGTACTCTGATTCGCTTCTCGTAGGTTTCGATGTGAATGTCCGACGCTCCCAGCCGTATGGCATCACCGACGATGGAGTCAACCAGCTTGACCAGCGGCTTATCCTCGATGGCTGCCAGCAGGTCGGAATCACTGGGTCCTTCCTCTGCTTCTACCAACTCGAGATCAGCATCATCTTCAAGGCCTTTTACGATTTCCGAGAAGTCGGCCACATCGGCATAATAAGTTTCGATGGCCTTGTCGATCGCAGCCTCGGGCGAGATCACCGGCTGTATAGTGCAACCGGTTATGAATTTGACTGCATCGAGAACATAGATGTTGTTGGGATCGCTGATCGCCACCAGCAGCGTCTTATTGATTTTGGAGATAGCA
>CP070824.1:3374910-3388201 GCA_020344395.1 Candidatus Zixiibacteriota bacterium
ATACCGGATGGTGATGTAATCAGGGCGTCGATAGTATACCTCCTGCAAGCTCGGTTTCGCCAAATCTATCGATCCGGAACAGAAAACACAAATCTAATCTGCACGGGATGCCGGCTATTACGTATATTGAGACGTGGTCGACAGTATCAGGCTCAAAGAGGATTATCAGCTGGCGCGGTGCTGTTCTCCGATGCCGGACAAACCTATAATAGGTTATCACAGCTATGAAAAGGTTTTGAGAGTACATCTCGAAGGCTGCCCCAGCCTGTTGAAGGTTGCCCCGGAGCGACTGGTCCATTTGAACTGGGCTGACATACTGGCCGATGACCTGTTCAGGCCAGAGAAAGACTACGAGACCCTCGACCCGCTTGATTTCCGCGTTCTTCAGCATCACCGCGAATACGGCATTGACTACACTCTGGTGGTCGCCCGGGCGGTCGGCATGACCAAACAACAGGCCTTTGACTGCCACCATAAGCTTCGCGAACTCGGGCTCCTGCAGCGTGTTAACGCCAGGATTGTGCAGTACCGAAAAGGAATCGCCGAGCACAAGTGGATCAAACACCGCAACCATACTTACTATGAGATTACCGATAAGGGACAGAAATATCTTGATTACCATCTTTCCCGCCGCTGTTAGAGGGTCCCGGGAACAATCAAGGATGGAAAACGTATTAATCTTTGTATGAATTCAGCAGTGAGACATCTGTCGGGGGATCAATGAAACATATGGCCCATCGATCTATCAGGGATCAAGCACCCACCGGTACACACACGTGAGGATTTGACTACTTGAGCCATGTTTGTTATCTACTGCCTTCAGTATTCACAGATCAGATAGGAGTATGAAGATGTTCAAAGACAGAATTCTTGTGGCTTTGTTGACCGTGATCATTTCGGTTGCTCTCGGTGGCGGGAGCTTCGCCGAGCGCGATCATTCCTACTGGAGTCACAAGGCCGCATCAAAGGCGAACAATGATCGGCCTCAGGCTGACCGAAGCAAAGAGAAACCGTTCGAATCACTTATCAAGGACAGGGTCGCGGTTGAAGGCCTGTTCGCCTTTTATAAGGACACTGTCGACAATTCGGTTCTGATGGAGATCAAACCGGAGCAGTTCGATCAGGTCTATCTTTGCGGCATGTCTGTTTCCCACGGTGACGGGGCCTTTGTCGAAGGCAGCCGTATGTTCGGGACTATTCCGTTCTATTTCAAGAGGGTCGGCAAGACAATCATGATGCTCGAGAAGAACATCCGCGTGCGAGCCGATACCGCTTCGCCCCTGTACGAAGCAGTGGTAACAGGTATTTCAAACAGCTTGATCGCCTCCACCCAGGTCAAGTCCAAGCCCCATGATTCAACCGGCGCGATACTGGTCGATCCGACCTCGTTCTTCATCCGCGATGCTATAAACCTCGGCTTCTTTTTCGGCCAGCAAAGAAGGAACGGACTGAACCTGGATGCCAAGAACAGCTATTTCGACGAAATCAAGTCATTCCCCGGCAATACAGAATTAGATGTGGTACTGCATTTCAAGACGTCAAGACCGATGTCGGCCCTGGCGCTTCAGAATGCCTACAGTTTCTTCCACACCTTCCACTATTCGCTGTCCACCTTGCCGGAAACGGACTATGTGCCGAGACTGGCTGATGAGCGGGTGGGACACTTCATGTCAATTCACCAGGCGTATGACCGTCTGGATACCGAGACTCCATACGTGCGTTACATCAACCGCTGGCACCTCAAGAAGAAGAATCCGGACGCGAGAATTTCCGAGCCCGTCGAGCCGATTGTGTTCTGGATCGAGAACCGTGTTCCCGAGGAATACCGCGACGCCATCGCCGAAGGGATCGAGTTCTGGAACCCCGCCTTCGAGAAGATTGGCTTCCGCAATGCCATGATCGCCAAGGAGATGCCCGACACCGCGGAATGGGACCCGGCCGATGTGCGGTATAGTACTATTCGCTGGCTGGTCGCGAAAAACTATCCGTACACCGCCATCGGTACCAGCCGGGCTAATCCGTTTACGGGACAGATTTATGACGCTGACATCGGATTCGTCTCGGAGGCCATACGCAGCCTGTTCGGCAGAGCCGAACGTCGGATCGTGCCCCTGAGTTCTGTCGAAGGTACCTTCGAAGAGTATGACCCGTTCGGCGAGAACTTCTTCGATGAACATCTGCTGCACAACGGCGAGTTGTGCCAGGTTGGCAACGCCGCTTTTGAAGCCGCCTTTGGTATGTCCTACGTGATGGCTACCACCGGCGATTTCGAGGGCAAAGACTCGTTGACCAGGGAGCTGGTACACGCCTTCCTGACGTTTGTGACAGCCCATGAGGTCGGCCACACACTTGGCTTCAAACATAATTTCATAGCTTCTACTGTCTATGACCTTGACCAGATCAACGATCGGGCCTTCACCCTCGAAAACAGCGGCGTCGGGTCGGTCATGGAATACCCGGCTGCCAATGTCGCCGGGCCGGAAAAGACACAGGGTGAGTTCTATCCTTCAGTGCCGGGGCCATATGACAACTGGATAATCGAATATTCTTATGCCGATTTCGGAGCCGAATCGCCGGAGGAAGAGTTGCCGAAACTCCGTGAGATCGCCTCGCGGGCAGGCGAACCGACACTGGCCTATGCCTCGGATGAGGATGCCTTTGGCTCGTCTGTAAAGTCAATCAATCCGCTGACTAACATCTGGGACCTGGGTAATGACCCGCTGGAGTTTGCAGAACACAATATCAAGCTCAGTCGAGAGATCTGGTTTAATTTGATTGACGATTTTGAGACCGAGGGAACCAGATATCCCAAGATAAGGAACGTATTCCGGACGAGCTTCACGCCCTTCCTGCGTGCGGCCTCGCTCGCCCCCAAATACGTCGGCGGCATCTATCACAAGCGCATGCGAGTGGGCGACTACGAGGACGAATTACCCTTCGAGGTTGTCCCGGCATCCCTGCAGCGGCGGGCAGTGGCTTTTCTCCGCGAGTATATCTTCGCCCCGGATGCCTTTGATCTGCCGGCTGAACTGGTGAACAAGCTGCAGGAGGAGAACCTGCCTGATTTTATGGGGACCATATACACGCGGCCGACTATCGATTTCCCCTTGCATCAGATGGTCCTCGGTGCCCAGGAGTCAGCTTTGAGTCGCCTCTACTCTGCCTGGATCCTGCAGCGCCTGATAAACAACCTCGAACGGTATAAAGAAGGCGAAGAAAAGTACACTATGTACGATATGTTCACCGAGGTCCGGCGGGCAATCTGGGGCGAGATTGTCGGTCCTGAGAATGTGAATTCGTTCCGGCGTCAACTGCAGTTGGCACATCTGGATCGAATCATTAATATCTACCTGAGTCGCCGGGGTGTTCTGCCGCCGGATGCCCGAACACTGGCTGCCAATGATCTTGATATTCTTGAGAACGCCGCCCGCGCTGCCGCCGGGTCGTCTGCCATCAATGATATGACGGTAGCTCATTTCAAGGAAGTCCTGCGGCAGATTGAATCGGCCAAAGAGGCGAAGCGCCAGTACACGACACGCTAGTATCCTGCCCGGACTTGTTCTGCGGGTCTCACCCCCGTATCTTAGGGTCGAGCGACAAAAGCTCGACCCTTTTTTTGCCCGGGAGGTAATCAGATGAACGATATTCTTGCTTTCCTTAACAGCCACGCCTCGGCCAGGCGGTTCACCGGCGACGCCGTATCGGACGAACAGGAGAGAACAATCGTTGGCACGGCGCAGCGATCCCCAACCTCGTCCAATCTTCAGGCTTATTCCATCATCTCTGTCCGTAATCAAGAGACTAAGCAGGAGTTGGCGCAACTCTGCGGGAGCCAGCAGCATGTTTCAGATTGTTCGCTTTTCCTGGTGTTTTGTGCCGATCTGTACCGTTTGATGTGCCTGAATAAGCAACGCAATTACGCCTTTCATGGTGACACCGCGGAATCGTTCATCGTTGCCACAGTTGATGCTGCGCTGGCAGCCTGTCGAGCGCTTCAGGCGGCCCAGGCTCTCGGATTCGGCGGCGTGATGGTGGGAGGAATTCGAAACCAGCCTGAGGAAGTTGTCAGGTTGTTGTCATTGCCGAAACTGGTATATCCGGTGATGGGCATGTCACTGGGCAGACCGGAAAAAGCACCCAAGATAAAGCCACGTCTGCCTCAAGAGGCAGTTTGCTTTAAGGAACAATACGACAGGGACTCCATGCCGGATATCATAGAGCAGTATGAAAGGGCCATCGCCGACCTAGGTTACCTGCATGGCAGACAGATCGAGCCTGAGAAGTACCCTCAATTCTCGGATCTATACTCCTGGTCGGAACACTCCGCCCGTCGCATGGCGAGCGACGACCCCAGCGCGACAAGGCTCCACTTGCTTGATTTCTTGCAGTCTCAGGGTTTTGTCAAAAGGTAACAAAGTCACGCCCCGGCAGGGATGCCGCTCTAATCATGTTCCTGTGATCGATAAAACTGCTTGATGTATTCCCAGGCATCTTTTGCCTCATCGGCATATACAAACAGCTTTGTGTCCTCAGGTGCAATCGTGCCTTCCCGTACCAGATAGTCAAAGTCGATAAATCCTTTCCAGTACTTCTCCCCGAAAAGGACAATGGGTAACTCCTTGACCTTTCTGGTCTGGACCAGTGTCAGCGCTTCGAACAGTTCATCGAGAGTGCCGTATCCACCGGGGAAAGCGACCAGTGCTTTGGCTCGCAGAAGGAAGTGCATCTTGCGCAGGGCAAAATAGTGAAACTGAAGACATAGCTCCGGGGTTATATAGGGGTTCGGTTCCTGCTCCATGGGCAGTGTGATGTTCATTCCGATTGACTTGGCTCCGACATCGTGTGCCCCCCGATTAGCCGCTTCCATGATCCCGGGTCCTCCGCCCGTCACCACCACATACTCGTGATGATTCTTGATCTGACACTCCGCAGAGACCAGGCGCGCAAATTCCTGGGCTTCATCATAGTAATGCGATTTTGCTTCTACCGACCTGGCTATCTTCAGACGGCGTTTAAGATCAGGATTGTCGGGGTCATGCTTTAGCCTGCCTTCAAGCGACCGCACCGCTGCCTTCGCCTCCTTCGGTTCTAGGATTCTTGTCCCGCCGAAGACGACGATCGTGGATTTCACGCTTTCTTCCTGGAGAATGAGCTCCGGCTTGAGCAGTTCAAGTTGAAGACGAGCCGGGCGCAGATCATCGGAGTTGAGGAAGTCCAGATCTTTATAGGCTATCCTGTATGCCGGTGAGAGCTTAAGGCGCTCCACCATGTCCTCGCGATCCTTTTTGGAGAGTTTCATCTGGCTGTCAGATTCCTTCCTGCTTTAGCGGATGATGACCGGAAAGACAACGGCCCGTCAGACCTTCACGTATTCGTCTAACGTGACCGAACTGGGATTGCCCAGACACGTACCCATCGAGAGTGCGACTTTTATCCACTCGTGGTCCAGCGATATCTGTCTCTGTTTCCCGGCGACCTCAGCCATGGAAACAGCCTCCAAATCACGGCCATGGAGCCCGACCATTCTGCCGAATTCACCGCGCATTACCATATGAACGGATTCAGCCCCGTACCGGGTGGCCAGGATTCTGTCAAAGGGACTGGGTGCACCCCCACGCACGAGATGACCCAGAATGGTTACACGGCATTCTATGTTGGTCAGGCCCTCGAGTTGGGCGGCAAGCTGGTGAGAGATGCCTCCCAGCCTGATGGCGTCCGGCGAGTTAGCCACCCGTCTCTTGACAACGACCTCTCCTCCTTTGGGCCTGGCCCCTTCACCGATGACAACGATAGAAAAGGTCTTGCCGAGTGAGCTTCGTAAACGAACCGTTTCGACCACGGTGTCAATATCGTAAGGTATCTCGGGAATCAGTACGATGTCGCCGCCACCGGCCATTCCGGCGCCCAGGGCCAGCCATCCCGCGTTGCGCCCCATAACCTCGACGATCATAATCCTGTGATGGGCCTGGGCAGTAGTGTGAATCTTGTCCACGGCGTCAGTTGCTGTAATCAGCGCCGAGTCGAAACCGAAAGTAACGTCGGTACCGTACAGGTCATTGTCAATAGTCTTTGGTACGCCCACAATAGGCACGCCCAGTTGAATCATATCCTGAGATGCCGCCATGGTGCCGTCGCCGCCTATGGCGATCAGGGCATCGAGACCGAGGGACTCGAAGTTTCTCACCGCCTGGGACGACATATCCATCTTAACATATTCTTCCCCCTGCAACACAGGGAAGTTGAACGGGTCAGCCCGATTGGAGGTGCCCAGGATGGTGCCGCCTGTGGACAGTATTCCTGATACATCCCGTTGTTCGAGTAGACGGTGGTGATTCTCTACCAGTCCCTCATAGCCGTCAATGAAACCGACCACTTCCGTGTTGTAGTCGATATCGGCGGTTCGTACCACAGCCCTGATAACAGCGTTCAGTCCGGGGCAGTCACCACCGCCCGTCAGAACGCCTATTCGTTTTGGTGTCCGAGGCATGGTCAAAGATCGTCAAATCAGATGTTAAATGCAATGCTTTTTGCAGCTGCCATCATCCTGAAAGGCGACTGTGCACGCTTGTAATTATGTCGGACGTGGCGACCATTCGCTGCAGAAACAGCGGAACACGCCGCCTAAAAAACTTGTTGCTAGACCCGATATTATTAGTATTATGTCAGGCCGCAAAGGATTGCAGAGCCTAAACCCTGAAACAGGGATTATATGCGAGTTAAACAGCTTCTAGTCCTTCCCAACCTCCCGGAAAAACTGGGGCCGCTTCAAGAAATGGCCAACAACCTGTGGTATTGTTGGAACTGGGAGGTGGTGCAATTATTCATTCGACTGGACCCTGATATCTGGGAGGAATCACACCAGAATCCGGTAGAAATGCTTTCAAGGCTGCCTCAGGAAATACTCTCGAGAGCCGCCGAAGACGAGGCGTTCCTGAATTCTCTGAACAAAATATATGAGAAATATGAAGACTACTTGAAGCGGAACAAGTGGTTCCATCAGCAATATTCACAGTACGAGGATCGCAGGATAGCATATTTTTCGCTCGAGTACGGTCTGGATACCGGTCTTCCCGTTTACTCCGGTGGTCTCGGGGTATTATCCGGCGATACCTTGAAGTCGGCATCTGATCTCGGTCTGCCGATGGTAGCTGTGGGGCTGCTTTACCGGTACGGGTATTTTCGTCAGTTTCTTTCTTCCGAGGGCTGGCAGCAGGAGCGGTATGAGGAAAACGACTGGTATCATATGCCGGTGGAGCTGGTCAAGGACGAGCATGATCGGCCTCTCAAGGTCAGTGTGCATCTGGATAATGTGCCCGTGCAGCTCCAGATATGGAAAGTCAAGGTCGGCCTCGTTCCGCTCTATCTGCTCGACACCAACATTGCTGAGAACTCGTCCAAGGCTCGTGAGGTAACATCCGTACTGTATGGCGGTGACAAAGACATGCGGATCCGACAGGAGATCATACTGGGCATCGGAGGTGTACGAGCTCTCCGAGCCCTCGGCCTGAATCCGTCCATCTACCACATCAATGAGGGACACTCATGGTTCCTGACCCTGGAGCGAATCAAGATGCTGATGGAAGAACATCAGTTGAGCTTCAGGGAAGCCGCTCAGTATGTGTGGTCGACGACTACCTTCACCACGCACACCCCTGTGCCGGCAGGGAATGAAAAATTCGACCCGGTTCTGGTGCACCGATATCTTGGTGACCACGTAAAACAACTCGGACTGAGCTGGCAGGAGTTCCTGTCCATCGGCCGCATGAATCCTGACGATGAACTGGAGCATTTCGGGATGACGGTCGCGGCCCTGAGGAGTTCTGCTTTTGCAAACAGCGTATCCCAATTGCACGGAGTGGTGTCGCGCCATATGTGGCACAATCTCTGGCCCGGGCTGCCGGTAGAAGAAGTGCCCATTCGGGCCATCACCAACGGTGTGCATCCAGCCTCCTGGATATCACACAATATGAAGGAATTGTTTGTCTCCTATCTGGGACCGCAGGTCAGGGAGAGACCGGGCGACCTGGAGGTGTGGAAGAAGGTGCTCAAGATTCCGGATGTAGAATTGTGGCGCGTCCACAACCGGCGCCGTGAGAGGTTGGTCTTTTTTGCGCGCAAGCAACTCCGGAAGAAGCTGGAGCGCCAGGGAGCCTCTCAGATCGAGATCCAGCGGGCCGATCAGATGCTTGATCCACATGTTCTCACCATCGGTTTCGCCAGGCGGTTCTCCACTTATAAACGCGGCGGCCTGCTGTTTTCAGATCCCGACCGCCTAGACCGCATCGTGAATGACGAGGAACGCCCCGTTCAGATCATTGTTGCCGGCAAGGCGCATCCGCTGGACAATCCTGGAAAAGAGATAATCAGGGATATTGTGAAAGCCACAGCCGAGGATCGCTTCCGACAGAGAATCGTATTCCTTGAAGACTACGATATTAACCTGGCCCGCTACCTCGTTCAGGGATGCGACGTATGGCTTAATAACCCGAGACGTCCCCAGGAAGCCTCAGGTACTTCGGGCATGAAGGCGGCCCTTAACGGGGCGGTGAACCTGTCGGTTCTCGATGGCTGGTGGGTTGAAGGTTATGATGATGAGGCCGGGTTCAAAATCGGCAACGGCGAGGAATATGACAACGTCGTCGTTCAGGACCAGGTAGAGTCGGAAGCGCTATACAGTGCTTTGGAACGAGAAGTCGTACCGCTGTTTTACAGCCGCAACGATATCGACCTGCCCGACCGCTGGATCACCATGATGAAGAACTCCATCCATATGGCGGGAGAGCGATTTTCAGCCCAGCGAATGCTCATGGACTACACCAATCAGTTCTATATTCCGGCCCTCGACAGCGCGGCAGCCATGTCCGATAATGGTTTTGCCCTTGACCGCGAGGTAACCAAGTGGCTGGATCGAGTGACCGCAAGCTGGGACAAGATATCCATCATCGACATATCCCTGCCGGAACTTGGCTCGGTGGTTCAGGTAGGAACGAGAATTCCGGTGAAAATGAAAGTGAAGCTGGGCGATCTGGCTCCGGAGGATGTCGCCGTGGAGATCGTGGCCGGGCACCTTGATTCGCAGGAACGGTTCACGGATTTCAGCCCGGCCATGGCCGGACTGAACGGCTCCAGCCCGGACGCAGAGGGGATCTACACCTATGCCGGTGAGGTAGTTTGCCAGAAGACCGGCCGTTTCGGTATTTCGGCGAGGGTGATTCCCCAGAACGAGCACCTCCTCCACACTCGCCGCCCGAAGCTTATCAACTGGTGGTAGAGGGATTTCTTCAGTAATAAAGAGCCCAGGCGAAAGGCCATAGCCTTTCGCCTGTGTTTTTGTGCACCTCCCGGTTCGAATCACCTGCGGTAGTTCGAATCGTCATCCGGATACAAGCGATGCGGCCCACGATCCGTGAATGACGAGGAGAGACCGCTGGCAATCCTGATCAACTGCGCCAGTTCCCTTGTCTGGTCACCGGGGAGTTCGTGGGTCAGGCGATTAGCCATCTTTTCCAGACGACGGTAGTCAGGTACGGTGTAACGGCTGCCCTTCAGGATTTCCCCGAACGTAGCGGCCACCCAGGCCAGCCTGAATTCAGGCCGGCTGCGCTCAAAGGCCCGGGACATGCTGCCGAGATTAACGGTTCTTTTTGCCTCGCCAACTTCGGCGAGATCCGAATCAGTCCAGCGAACGAATACCGACCCGACTTCCCCGTGGTGTCGTTTGGAAGTCAGCCTGAGGGCGTAAAGAGCGGTGATCTCATGGCCTGCACCAACCTCTCCCCCGTCCTGATTATTGTCACGGAACCGGTGATCGGCGACGTCCCTGTTCTCGTAGCCGAGGAGGCGGTAGGAGGAAACGACGCTCGGATTGAAATCGACCTGCACCTTTACGTCGCGGCCCAGCACCTGGATATTTCCCATAAAACCGTCCACAAACTGCCGGCGGGCTTCGGCCATGTCGTTGATGTACGCATAGCGACCATTGCCCCGCTGGGCCAGTTGTTCAAGCAGAACATCATTGTAGTTGCCCATGCCAAAACCGAAGCAGGACAGAGTTATCCCCTTGTGGGCCCTTCGCTGGACCTCAGCCATTATACCGTCGGCAGAAGTGCGTCCAACATTCGCCACGCCGTCACTGCACAAGATCATGACATTGTCATGACCGCTAACGTATTGCCGATTGGCCATTTCATAGCCCAGCCGAAGACCCGCTTCCGCGTAAGTGGAGCCGCCCGGGCTGAGAGACCGAATGCGGTGGATGATTTCCCGCTTCCTGTCTACTGATATTGGCTCCAACACACAGTAAGCATTTGAACCGTAGGCAACGATGCCAATCCGGTCGTTACCGTCTAATTGGGCCACCAGGTCGAGCAGAGAACTCTTGACAAGTTCCAGTCGATTACCGCGCCCCATGGATCCGGAGACGTCTATTACGAAAGTGAGGTTCAACGGTTTACGCTCCTGTCTGGAAATCTCCCTTCCTTTGATGCCTATCTTGAACAGGGTTATCCCGTTATCGAAGGGAGATGGTGCCAGTTCGGTGAATATGCGGAACTTCTCGTGACTCGGGGGATTATATCCGTAGTCAAAACGATTGACGAATTCCTCCACTCGCACCGCATCTCGGGGCGGCAGATTACCCTCTCGCAGGTATTGTCTCACCACAGAGTAGGCGGCATCGTCGACGTCGATAGCAAATGTCGAATAGCGATCCATTGACGTTTGAATGAAGTCATTCGTGCCGTAATCCTGAAAGAACATGTCAGACGGATATGGCTTATACCAATCCCCGTCGTAGCATCCCGGATGTGCGGGTTTGGTCTTTCGAACCTCAGGAAAGCCGTGGAGCGAATAAACGGCTGGACTCCTTGGCACACTCTCAGTATCCTGGTGCTTATCGGCTGAACCTTGACCGGCGACCCTGTCGCCAGAAGCGGGTTCCATCTGTTGTCCCTCCCGCTCCCGGGCTGTCATTATCTTCTGATCGTAGTCGTATGTCACACCCGGCAGACTTGGACTGCTTAAATCACGCAGTTCACCTCGCTTTTTTGAGATCGACGCAGCAACCGTGACAGTCTGCCCGGCTTCGACCGTGACAATGATCGGCGATTTGCCCTGAATATCCGTGTAATCCGGATGACTGACGTGCAACTCATACTGGCTCGGAGGCACGTCGGTGATTGTAAACCGGCCGAGGGAGTCAGTTTTCACTCCCAGATTGGTGCCCACCAGACCGACCCAGACTCCTTCGACCGGCCGGCCCGTTGAAGGATTCAGCACCGTTCCGGTTACAGCGCCCATAGCCGGCCCGGCATCTGTGGCTCCCGCCACGCCTGCCAGCGCCAGCCATACCAGGATGGCCATGACCATTCTCTTCTGGTACTCGTTCATTTCAATACTCCTTTCATGCAAAACCAATGAGCTAACGTTACTACCAGCCGGGCCGGTTTTTCTTCCCGACTGCATTTCCCCGCTATGTCTATTTTCTTCACAAATCCTTGACTTTACGCGTCACAATGTATAAGGTTGGTGTAAGGTCAAGAGCTTGTTGGACTTGAGGAGGAATCCCGATGCGGAAACAATATAGCGCTGTGCATATCGGGGCTATTTTATTACTGTCAACTATTATTGTAACTTCTGGCTTCGCTCGTACAGGCCCGGATGATGGACGTGGCGGGGGGCCTGGCGATTTCGCAGCCACGGCAAACCCGGCTTATTGCCTCGCCTTGCACGATATAGGCCAGTTTCGAGTGGGCGTGAATAATAATGGCACCATCGGTCAGTATTACACTTCGTCGGGAAGCCAGGACTGCTTTACTGGCCAGAGGGTACCCAACTTCGAGTACCCCAAAGGGTCCAACACCTGCTACCTTTTCGGTGCCGCCTTTTGGATCGGCGCTGTTGTCGGTCGCGACACTCTGGTGTCGGTGGGCCAGGACGGATGGAGAGGCGGAGTAAGTGATTTCCATCCTGATGACGCGCCGCTCGGGAACATGATCTATCGCTCTACCATTGATCCTACCAAGCCGGAGTACGCGGGGGCTGTTTCCGAGCAGGATTATATCGCAGTGTACACCGATACATTCACGGAAGGCGTGCAGGGGTTGGCGAATGACGTCATTGATGGCCGGCCCCACATACCTATCCATATTGAGGTCACCCAGCGGTCCTTCGCCTGGTCGTACTCCTATGCCGACGACTTCCTGCTCTTTGACTATGCTATCAAGAACATTGGATATCAGCGGCTGGGGAGAGTGTATCTCGGAGTCTATGTGGATGCCGACGTATATGCGGAGGTAAACCGCCAGGGTTTCACCGACGACATTTGCGGCTTTTTGCACTACATTGACGCCGCTTACCTGCCCACACAATGCCCGGATTCTGACGTGGTCAATCTTGCTTTTATCGCTGACAACGACGGTGACCTGGAAATGGGGCCAGGTCTGAGCGTGCCCCACGTAACCGGTGTCAGGGTGGTTCGTGCGCCTCAGGATTCCCTTAACGTATCGTTCAACTGGTGGGTAGGGAACGGTAACCCGGTTCTGGATTTCGGCCCTCAAACAGTAGCCATGTATCGCGATCTCAGCACCGGCGGCATGGGCACCCCGGAGGGCGATCGTAACAAATACGCCTTCCTGAAGAATGGGGAGTTTGACTACGACCAGGTATTTACGGCAGCTATCAACCCTGTGGATTATCCGGAGTGGATGGCCCCCAATCCGCTACTGGCCCACGACCTGGCCGATGGTTTTGACACGCGCTACCTTTTGTCTTTCGGACCGTTCGATATCGAGCCGGGCCAGGTTTTGCCTTTGTCGTTCGCTGTCGTTGCCGGCGAAGAACTGCATTCGGATCCAACCAACATCGGCAATCTGGCTGAAGGACCTGCCTACGATCCGGAGGAATACTATGCCAACCTTGATTTTTCAGCCTTGGGCGACAATGCCACCTGGGCCGAATGGATCTATGACAACCCCGGTGTTGACACAGACAGCGATGGATACTCCGGGGTGTTTTATCCCTGTACGACCAGTCATGGTGATCCTCCCGTAATAAAGCAGATAGCCCGCCGTGGAGACGGCGTTCCTGATTTCAAGGGTGCCAACCCGCCGCCGGCACCTTATACCCGGGTCGAGCCATCGATCGGCGGTATTCGGGTAGTATGGAACGGGGCCCGTTCGGAGACGACGGTCGACAATTTCTCAGGTGAGATAGATTTTGAGGGCTACCGCGTGTATATCGGTCGAGATGAACGTCGTTCCAGCCTGTCGGTGCTGCAGTCGTATGACTTTGA
>CP070824.1:3388301-3412818 GCA_020344395.1 Candidatus Zixiibacteriota bacterium
TCTGGATCACCGGCTCCGCCACACCGAGACCATCGATACGGTTACGTATGATCTGGATGGCTCGATCAACAGCGCCCTCGGCGGCCCCGGCATCTAGTTCTTCGGTCTTCACCCGCAGGACGACATGAATCCCGCCCTGCAGATCCAGACCAAGCCTGATGGCTTTCTGTTGAAGGGCCAGCAGTTCACCTGCCTGCTCTTCTTCCATCCTTTGTCTCTCATCATCACTCATTGTCCACAGGCGGAAGGTGTCCCAGTAGGCCAGACAGGCGACAACAATGACAAGGGCAGTTAGAATGAATCTCCACTTATGACCACGCATACAGGTCCTTTCTATCTAGAATCACAATTGTTGAGATATTAATAAGGCGAAAGCTTCGCCTAAAGGTCGGAGAAGTGAGGAAGCGTCAGCCAGTGCCAGATGGCTTGGCACCCACTAGAGTCAGTTGCCGTCCCAGAGAGGACGACACCAGACATAATGAACTGGCCACCGTTATAGCGCGACTAGACCCACCATACCCGCTGAGATTGCCCAGCGAACCGGCAAAATGGTTGTGTCCCCGGCTCCCGGAAGTATTTGACTTAATAACCGCGGGGGATTTGATGATACCCACCGGCTCTGTATCAGGGCGGCTGGTCGGATCCATCTTCTCCGAAGCTGCCGAAATATCGGTTGGGTCAACCGAAATCTCTGCCTGGCCCGCCGCACTCAATATGGTCTTCTTCGAATAGGCACCGGCGCTGAATAGTCGTGAAGCTGCCTCCGCTCCTGAAATCGTCACTGCGGCTAACGCAAACAGGACAATAGCCCATCGAGGGGCAGTATCACAGGTCTTTTGAATCTTCGGTTTCATTATTGGACCGGCAATATAGTGTTCCTTTGCCGGCAGTCAATGTCAAATATCCCCGATAGCCTTGTCATCGGCCCAAGAGGATCATGGCTTAACTACTTGAGATCACAGGAGATACGCCTATTTCAGAAGAGTCAAACCTCGTCCAGAGATTGATATGATGCGATCAACCTCGGGGAATCATCTAATCGTAACGATGGCTACCATTGCGAACACAGCTTTCACACCCGTGGGGGGTCAGATGACTGCGCAACAGGTCACCTTTGAATCGATCACGAGGGTGACATCGTGGTATTTCCGGGCACGGCGCACGTACCAGCTACCATTGGCAGGCGACCGCAGATCAGCAGTGCCAGCTTGCGAAACGTTCGACTCGATTTCGGGACTGCCAACAATTCGCTTGACAGCTTCGAGGCCCCCTCTATATTCGCCGGCAAAACGTAATGGTAGCGTAGGAAAAGGAGCAATAGAAGTATGGAGATATTACTCGGGGCCGTAATTCTCCTGGCCTGCTTTGCCATCTTCGATTTGATGGTCGGAGTCAGCAACGATGCCGTGAATTTTCTCAACTCCTCCATTGGCTCGCGGGTGGCCCCTCGCCATATCATTATGATAATCGCCAGCCTCGGGATTCTCGCCGGAGTGACATTCTCCAGTGGCATGATGGAAGTCGCCCGCAAAGGGATATTCCACCCCCACCTGTTTAACATGCCGGAGTTGCTTTTCATATTTCTGGCGGTGATGCTGACCGATATCATCCTGCTGGATCTCTTCAATACGTTCGGGTTGCCGACCTCAACAACAGTCTCCATCGTATTTGAACTCCTTGGTGCGGCCGTGGCCGTGTCGGTGTGGAAGATCGTTCAGATGGAAAATGACCTCTCCGCCCTTTCCCAGTATATCAACACCAGCAGAGCCATGGTGATAATTCTTGGCATATTGCTGTCGGTGGTGGTGGCGTTTGTATGTGGGATGCTTGCTCAGTTCTTCAGCCGTCTGCTCTTCACTTTTGATTATGTCAGGCGTCTGTCACGATATGGGGCGATCTGGGGCGGCATCGCCCTGGCCTCCATAACCTATTTCATTCTGATAAAAGGCGCAAAAGGCGCTTCATTCATGTCGGCTGACACGATGCAGTGGATTACGTCAAATGCTGTACTGATCATTGGCGTAATTGTTATCGTATCGGCCGTGGTACTGCAGCTTCTGCTTTTCTTGAAGATCAACATCCTCAAGCCGATTGTACTTGTCGGTACGTTTGCCCTAGCCATGGCATTTGCTGCCAACGATCTTGTGAACTTCATCGGAGTACCCATGGCAGGTTATCATGCTTATGAAGCAGCGGCTATGACAGATACACCGTTGACGGTCACCATGGATGCTCTCGGCGCCAAAGTGCCGACTGAAACTTACCTGCTGCTGCTGGCCGGTCTTGTCATGGTCCTGACCCTCTGGTTCTCGAGAAAAGCAAGGTCGGTCACTCAAACCGAAATCGGTCTGAGCCAGCAGAGAGAGGGAGAGGAGCAATTTGATTCCTCAGCCAGTTCAAGGTTTATAGTGCGATTCATCAGAGGGGTCTTCGGCAGCGCACGTACGCTTGCTCCGGCGCCGGTCCGCTCATGGATCGCCGGACGTCTTGACCCCACCCGTTTCCAGGCCGACACCGACGCCGAGGGACGGCCCTCGTTTGACCTCCTGCGAGCGTCTGTGAATCTGATGGTGGCCAGTGCCGTCATCTCCTTCGCCACCTCTCAGAAGCTCCCGTTGTCTACTACCTATGTCACGTTCATGGTGGCCATGGGAACCTCGTTTGCCGACCAGGCATGGGGCCGCGAAAGTGCCGTTTATCGAGTGACCGGGGTATTGACCGTCATCAGCGGCTGGTTCATGACGGCGCTGCTGGCCTTTACCATCTCTGCGTGCTTCGCCACCGTCATCTTCTATGGCAAGTTGTACGGTGTGCTGGCCCTGCTGGCTCTAGTCGCGCTGGGCCTCTGGAAGAACAAGCAAAAGCATCGCGAGCGTGCAAGGTCACGCGAAATGGAAGAGGTATTCAACCTGAAAAAGGTCAGTGATGTACAGGAGACCCTGTATATGACCTTTGAGCACACCGGTCATCTCCTGCGCGAAATTCAGGTCTCGCTGAACACGGCACTGGAGGCTCTGTTTCAGCAAAACGAATTGCTGCTGCGCGCGGAAGATCGCAAGTCCAGGAAGATTCAGCGCTGGTCAAATATAGTTATCGCGAATGTATTCAAAGCCATGCGCCTGCTGCAGAAAGAACACATTGAGACTTCCGCCAAGTACGGGCAAACCATCAGACGTCTTCAGAAACTGGTCGACGGACACAGGGATATCGTAGCCAGATCCTATTCTCACGTAAGAAATCACCACAAGGGTCTGCTGTCTTTTCAGGTCGAAGAGCTTCAAAAAGTCCGCGATATCCTGAATGACATCTTCTCGGAGGTTGAGTCAGTGATCTCCCGCAGGCAAATGGCGGATGTCGGACGGATCATCGCGAAAATCGAAGAATTGAGAACGCTGGCAGGGCAACTTCACGAGAAACAGGCCGAGCGAGTCCGTGACGGCACTTCAAAAACACGACTTACCATCCTGTTTTATTCCATCGTGGGAAATGCAATGATGTTATCGAAGCAGAATCTGAAGCTCCTGGAAATCTTTGAGGAGTCTTTTGGCAGCCTCAAAAGTACTGCCGAATTCGATCTGGACTAGAACGCGCAAACACTAAGTCATTCTCGAAAACCAGTTAATATATCCTGCAGGCTTCAATTTACGGCTGATTCGCTTGACAGCGTAAGGCCGCTCAATATATTTGCCGCGAAAAATTGATACGAGAATTATAGTATAGCCAGTGACCGCAAACTCAGGCCGCCCCCGACGAACTCCTGTTCGCTTTTCCCAGATCGATTCTGTCGTGGTCCGGGCAATATCACTCGCTGCTCTGCTCTATTTGTTCATCCTCTCGATAAAGCTGCTGGAGGCATCCTTTGGGCTGTTTGGTTCGGGCTTCGTCGATGCTGTCTTTCGAGCCACTTCCAATCCGGTAATAGCCCTGCTTATCGGTGTCCTGGTGACGGCGATCATACAATCTTCTTCAGCCACCACATCCCTGATTGTCGGTCTGGTCGGTGCCGGGACTATCTCGTTCGAACATGCTATCCCGATGGTGATGGGAGCCAATATTGGGACCACCATCACCAATATGATCGTTTCTATGGCTTCCATTTCTCGGTCGGATGAATTCAAACGGGCGTACGCCAGCGCCACGGTGCATGATTTTTTCAATATTTGCAGTGTCATAATCCTGCTACCCCTGCAGGTGAAGTTTAATATTATCGGAACTACGGCCCGGTGGCTGCAAACCTCTTTTGAGGGTTTCGGCGGGATGAAATTCTCGTCTCCTCTCAAAGCTGTCACAGAACCAGTGGCCGCGAAGATTCTTCACCTTACCGGAGACAGCGGCTGGCTTGGCGCGGTGATAGCCCTACTGCTTCTGTTTGTGGCGCTTCGATATATCGTCAGGGTTCTGAAATCAATGGTTCTGGCAAAGGTAGAGCGTTTCTTCGACAGGTATATCTTCCGAACTGCCGCGCTCAGTTTTGGCCTGGGTGCCATTCTAACGGCGCTGGTTCAGTCATCGTCAATAACTTCTTCGATTGTCGTACCCCTGGTCGGCGCGGGCGTAATCTCGCTGGAACAGGTTTTCCCTTACCTCCTGGGCGCGAACATAGGCACCACTATAACCGCATTCCTGGCTTCCTTTGTGACCAACTCCACCGAAGCGGTAGCTGTGGCCTTCGCTCACCTGGTTTTCAACATATTTGGTATCCTGATTTTCTGGCCACTCAGAGTCTTGCCCATAACGCTCGCGAGGAAGCTCAGCAATGCCGCCATCAAGTCGAAAGTGATTCCATTTGCTTATATTATTGGTGTGTTTTTCATAATACCGGGTATAATCATCTTTCTGATGAGGTGACGTTATGTTCAAGAAATTCAGAGAGCTCTTTGGTTCTGAAAACCTGCTCGATGCCGCATACAACACGACTGTGACAATGCTTGAGTTTGACCACAAGATGTATGAAGCCTCGCGTCAGACCCTGCGTGAGTCGGACACCGACGAACTGCCGTTCGACATCAAGAAAACCGATCGCAAGATCAACAAATACGAACGCGAGGTAAGACGGAACGTTCTGACTCACCTGACCGTGGCCGGAACCCATAACCTGGTGCCGGGCCTTGTCCTGGTCTCAATTGTGATTGATGTGGAACGTATCGGAGATTACACCAAGAATATCGCCGGGCTCGCCAGCATGCATGAGAAAGCGCTCAAGGCCGGTGCTAACGAAAAGGTGCTGGTAGAAATCGAGGGGAGCATCGAGCAAAACTTTTCTCGGATCATCTCGATTCTGAAAAGCCAGGATAAGAAAACCGCCCGCGAGGTGATGCGGATCGAGCCGGAAGTCAGTCGCCCGGCCGACGCGATCCTGGCTGACACGATTCTGAAGAAGGACAGGAAACTCAGGCGCGGAGATGCGGTCACTCTTGCTCTTTACAGCCGGTATTTGAAGCGAATCAACGCGCACCTCACCAATATCGCTTCTTCGATTGTCAATCCGTTTCCGAGAATTGGTTTCAGGGAAAAGAAGAAACCAAACAAGTCCTAGCCGCCTCGGTTCTTCAACCCCAGACCCAGCCTGGCCGCCGGCAGGAGATGTTTCCGGTGTAGAATGTGAAACACCACCACCAGGCCGATATAGACAATCGACACTTCCATGCGTATATCCGGCCAGAAGAACTGCAGCAGGAAAAGCGAGGCCAGAAGCACACCGTTGACAATATCAAAGCGCAGGTTGACAAGGATGGCAACCCCCATCAATGACTGCGCGCCGGTCAAAATCAGTTCATGATTCTGCAGCTCGTCGAGTGTGAAAGCCTTGATCGAGCTGCCGGAGATGGCATAAACAAGCGGGATGGTCCCCACCAGCAGCGTCCATTGATTGACCTTCGATGAGATCAAGGTCCTTATGGCGGGACCGGCGGCTCCTCGCAGCGCCCAGGTACCGGCCACGATGAATTCGGGGGCTTCCGATGCAACAGGGGCCAGCCACTGAACAGCGTGGAACCTACTGATTCCCAGCAGCGTCGCCGAGGCTATCAGTGACTCGGCAAACGGCTCGGCCGCGAAAAATATGACAACCCCGGAGAACAAGAACATGAGAATGGTAGCCAGCCGACGATTTCCTGTTGACATATTAGCTATGATTTTCACCGGCCCGATCATCTCCGGTTCTTCAGATTCCAGTTGAGCTGCGCGCCGAGTATACAGGGAAAACAGCAGAACCAGAATGGCGGTGTCAATAAGGGTAAGGCTGCCTTTGAGCGGTATGGTGAACGAGTAAACGGAAGCCATGGCCAGATAAAAGATTTCCACTCGCTGTGAAGGCTCGAGGACAATGAACTTCTTTCGTTTGGCCAGAACAAAGAGGGCCAGGACCGCCGGCCAGCCCAAGCCTACCAGCAAACGATTGGATCCGGTCATGTTGGCGATGGCATAATGCTGGTATTCAGGATCGTGGGCCGACTTCCAGGTGAACACAAAGTCCACCGCATACTCCGGCAGAACAGCTATGAGAGCCAGGATGGCGATAGCCAGCGCCTGAGAGATGTCAATCTGGGCCGCTTCGGCCGCCCACGACAGCACAAAGGCCGCCCCAAAGATCCCGGCACCAAATAGCAGGGAGCCGACCAGAGGAGACAGATGAACACCGGTCAGGCTACAATACATGCCCGGAACGGTCACCGCAATGGCCAGAACCAGGGCCAGGTAGACTGACACAGTGACGTTGTATTTCGGTTGCTTATGTTCCATTGGAGAACCGCGCGAGCCGGCGATGCCGGCCCTCAGCCCCTGATAATCATGTTCACGATGTCCTTGCGCAACAGCACGCCGACCAGTCGCCCTTCTGACAACACGAAAACCCGGGTGACATCCTTGAATATCATCAAGGCGGCCACTTCCACGATCCTCGTCTCAGGCGTGGTCGTTTCATAATCCTCCCGGTATAACTGCGAGACCTTGATCTTGTCCTCCTTCTTGAGCAATTCTTCAAAAGGCTCGACATCAATAGAGTAATTCAGGTTGGATATGAGCGACTTATAATCGGGTAAAGCAGCCTTGATGAGATCTCGATCGTTTATGACGCCGACCAGCCTGGCCTCTTCATCCACCACGGCGAGGGCCGACAGCCGGTAGCGAAACATCTGATTGGCTACTTCTTTGAGGGTATCGTCCTTGGTCACCGTCGCGACACTGTGACGCATCACATCCTTGACCATCAACTCCTTGTCAACGGTGATACCGGAATCCGAGACCAGCTTGATAAGCTCCCGCTCACTGGTCATCGACAGGATCGATTCGAGGACGCTCTCAGTACGCGCCAATTGGGCCAGGCCCGACAGTGTCTGCAAATACAGTTTTGCAATCGTTGATGGTGTCAGCAGCATGCAAATGACGTGCAGGGGGATACCATCGTGAGTTTTGTCGTCCAGACCTTCTCTGGATACCCCGATAATGATGTATAGTTCCTTGACGGCATCCGTACGGGCATGGGGGAAAGCAAAGCCATGACCATAGGAGGTGTTTTCGATTTCCTCCCTTTCCCGGATAGACTCCAGAACCTCATCATAATCGCACTCGAAGCCTTCGGAGCAGGCTTCTTTGAGGAGTTCCTGCACCGCTTCATCCTTGGTCCGACTCTGCAGATCCAGATTGATGCGTCTTTCCATAAGAAGATTTGCTATCTTCACGAGTCACCTTTCCGCACTAACGGGTTCAGCGGGCCTTCTACTGGTTAACAGTGACGGGGATGCTACCCCTCCCGACACCAGGAACTTGATCCCGTCCTCTACCGTCATATCGAGCAGCATGATCTCATGTGCAGGCACAAGAACAACCATTCCCGATACCGGTGTTGGTGTCGATGGCACAAAAACCGAGGCAAACCGGCGCTGCTCGCCATCGATGTTCAGGGTCAGCCGCCGACTTACAAAACACAACTGGTATGCTCCCCGCCTCGGATATTCGACCAGCCCGACCTCCTTGAAGGAGCCGTCCTGCGCTGTCGTCATGGCCTGAAGGAGCTGCTTGGCCGCCGAATAAATCGGTCTGATCAGTGGTACGCGCACCAACAGCCTGTCGCCGGCCTCGTATATCCGCCGGCCTAGGAAATTCCTCGTCAGAACTCCGCAGAGCATGATCAGGAGAACAATGGTGAGAACACCCAGACCGGTACGATAATAGCCCAGTATGTCGTGTAAGTATGTAGCCAGTATACCATCGACAGCCTCGAAAAGGAACTGCAGGACCAGGAAGGTAAGTATGGCCGGCACGACGACGAGCACGCCGCCTATAAAATACCTCTTGATAATGTCGACTATACTGTTCGAACTCGACACTCGTTACCCTGCCTTTCGACCTCATGCGAAAAAATGATAGTCGCTGCCCCGGACCATGTCAACTTTATATGAAGCCGTTAGTGAGCAATGTAGTAAGGCAGGTCACGGGCGAAATCGACGATTGTCTCCGGTACCACGCCGAAGATGAGGACACCCAGAAGTCCGATGGCAATAACAAGCAGGGCTGGTCGCAGCGGTCGAAGCCTGTACGGCGAGGCTTCCCTGGCGAAATAGGCGGTCTTGATGACGTTGGCATAGTAATACAGGGCAAAAACCGTTGTCAGCAGTCCCACACCTACCAGCCAGTAAAGCCATGTGTGGCCGTTCGAGGAACCGGCCATGGCAATGGCCGCGGCAAACACATAATACTTGGCAAAAAACCCGGCCAGCGGCGGAATTCCAGCCAGGGACAGAAGGAACACGGCCAGCGCGGCCGATAGGAACGGCGATGTTCTGGACAGGCCGGCATAGCTGGAGATCTTGCAGGATCCCGTCTGATCCTCAACCACTGTCACAATAGCAAAGGCACCCATGTTCGCAAACATGTAGACAAAAGTATAGAACCCGACCGCGGCCAGCCCGTACTGGTTCATTGCAACCATACCGATCATAATGTAGCCGGCCTGCGCAATGGACGAAAAAGCCAGCATGCGCTTGATATTGGACTGTCGCACAGCCGCCACATTCCCCCAGACCATAGCGGCAATGGCCAGGACGCCGACCAGGATTCCCCAGTCGTTCGGTTTCATAACCGGATCGTAAAACGCCTCCAGGCCGAGCATCATGATCTTCACAAAGGCAACTATCCCGGCTGCTTTGGAGCCTACTGACAGAAAGGCAGCAATCGGCGTCGGCGACCCTTCGTATACGTCCGGAGCCCACTGGTGAAACGGGGGAAGAGCAAGCTTGAAGCCGATGCCGGCCAAGATGGTGACCGTGGCCAAAATGAGAATTACGCCTATGTCGCCCTCATTGGCCAGTTGTGTGACGGCCAAGTTTATCTTCATCTGGACGATGTCCGTCGTACCCGATAGTCCGTAGAGGAAAGATATCCCGTAGAGCAACAGGGCTGACGACAGCGCACCCATAATCATGTACTTGATGCCGGATTCAACCGACTTGCGGTCATCCTTGAAGAAGCCTGCCAGAACGAAAAGCGGGATAGTCGTCAATTCCAGGCCGATATATAGCGATAGGAGTTCCTGGGACGATGCAAGGAACATCATGCCGACCGTCGAAAGTAGAATCAGGCCGAAATACTCACCGCGGTGATTGACAATTTTGCGATTCGTGATCCCGAACGAACTGCCGATGGCCATAAAAGCCGCCCCCAGGAAGATAACCTTGAAGAAGACCGCCACCGGATCGTTTATAAACATCATGCCGAAGCCGCGACCGTAACCGGTGATAGAAAGAATCCCGCCGCATATTACCAGCCCCAGCATAGCCAGGTACCCGACCGCCGAGCCGGACTTGCGCCGCGTGAGCAAATCAAAAGTTATGACCACGAGTGCCCAGACAAACAGGAACAGCTCGGGGAGCATCATTTTGATGGAATATGGGGGCAACTGGGCTTCCATCAGACTACCTTGCCATCAACGTTACCAGATTCTCAAGGGTGGCACTCATCATCGAACTGAGCCACTTGGGATATACACCGATCCACAGCGTCAGGACCATCAGCGGCGCCACTGAGACTATCTCACGGAAGTTTATCTCGAACAGGCCTCCCCAGCGTGACTCATCGAAGTTACCCAGAAACACGCGCTGTACCATCCGCAGCATGTAAGCCGCACCCAGTACCACACCAAGAACGCCGAGCCCGACCAGGACCTTATTCACAGCCCCGAAAGCGCCGACAAATATCATGAACTCGGAGATGAATCCCGACATGCCCGGCAGGCCCAGCGAGGCCATGGAGAAAAAGACCATAATGCCGGAGTAGACCGGCAGCTTTGCGCCCAGTCCACCGAAGGCGGCAATCTCGCGGGTGTGGGCCCGATCATACAAAACTCCGACCAGAAGGAACAATGCGCCGGTGATCAAACCGTGCGAAACCATCTGAAACATACATCCGGCAATAGCCTGGACCGACGAGATAGCCGCCAGGGCCAGCATGCAAAAACCCATGTGCGACACCGATGAATACGCCACCAGCTTCTTGAGGTCCTTCTGCGCCATAGACACCAGGGCACCGTATATAATCGCGATGACCCCCAGCACGGCTATCCAGAACGACAGCGTCCTGAGTGCGTCCGGGAACATCGGCCAGGAAATCCTCAGCATACCATAGGTGCCCATCTTCAGCAGCACGCCGGCAAGGATAACCGACACCGCCGTCGGTGCCTCCACGTGAGCGTCCGGCAACCACGTGTGAAACGGCCATACCGGGACTTTTATGGCAAAGGCAATGAAGAAGAAGATGAAACAGACCATCTGCAAGGTGTGTCCCAGGCCGGGTGATGTCTGAATCAGAGTTAACATGTTAAGGGTGTGCGGTTCGCTGGTGAAATAGAGGATAAGAATCGCCACCAGCATGAAGATCGATCCGAACAAGGTATACAGGAAGAACTTGATAGCCGCGTATTCCTTGCGGGGACCACCCCAGATACCGATCAGGAAATACATCGGGACCAACATCACTTCCCAGAACACATAGAACAGGAAGAAATCAAGGGCAACGAAGACCCCCATCATACCGACCTCAAGAAGCAGGAAGAACGCAAAATACTCTTTGACCCGATTCTCGATATTGAAGGAGGCCAAAATTGACAGAAAAGAAAGCAACCCGGTCAGCGACAACAGTGGAATGCTGATGCCGTCGGCACCGAGGAAATACTGGATGTGAAGGGAAGGAATCCATTCGAAAGGACCTTCCACATAGGCCATCGCCGCCGAGCCGGCCAGGTTGAAATAATAGTCCCAGGTGAGCCAGATCGATATCACCATGGCAATTCCGGACAAGACCAGAGAGACCCATCGAATGGCCCACTTGCTCTGCTTGGGCAGGAACATGACTACCGCCATTCCGATCAGGGGGACGAATACCAGCGAACTTAAGTAGGGTATCTGCATTCTAAGATCTATCCTCCAGAATAAGGGACTATTCCTCTTTTTCAACTCCGACAGAGCCCGTATCGGCGGTTGCTTCGGCCGGACCTGCCCTGTGTGCCGTGCGGGAAACCAGGACCAGAAGAGCTATTCCGGCCAGCATAATCACCGAGAGCACCGGCCAGTCGACCGTCACCATAACGACTTCGAACTTCACCAGCGCCAGAAGTACCATGGCGACAAGCAGGAACAGGGCATAGAACTGAACCGCTCCCGCCTGAACAAATCGTAGCAAGGCAGATCCCTGCTGCACGATCCAGCCGGCACCATTAACCGCGCCGTCTACAATCCAGGTATCAAACCAGAGCTTCAGATCGGACCATAGTATAGTCAGTTTCGCAATCCCGTTCACCAGACCGTCAATAACCCAGTTATCAAACGACCACATGAAAGTCGCAAAAGCCAGCACCGGACGCACGATTATCAGATCGTATAATTCGTCAAAGTAATACTTATTGTACAGCAGCGTATATATGGGACGGAACCTCTCGGCCAACCGGTCAGCAGAAATCTTCTTCTTGTAGTAGATAAGCCACGCCAGGCCGATTCCGGCCACAGCCACAACGGTCGAGATCGCCATCAACAGCCAATTGGCGTGGGGATGGTACGCCTCCCCGTGAAATACAAACGAGGCAAAACCTTGAGACAACCAGGGCAAACCGACCCAGCCGGCCACTACCGACAGCACGGCCAGGAATACCAGCGGCCACGTCATTACTCTTGGAGACTCATGGGCATGATCGAACCGGTGCTGATCCCGCGGCTTGCCGAAGAAAGTAAGGAAGCACAAGCGCCACATATAGAATGCTGTCATGAAAGCCACAGCCAGGGTCAATACCAAGAATACCGGATGATACGAAGCGGCGGCAACAATCTCGTCTTTGGACCAGAAGCCCGCAAAGGGGAAAATGCCTGCAATCGACAGCGAGGCAATCATGAACGTAAGAGCAGTGGTTTTCATTTTCGGAGCCAGCCCACCCATCTCCTGAATGTCATTGGTGTGCACGGCGTGAATCACCGAGCCGGCACCAAGGAAGAGCAAGCCCTTGAAGAAAGCATGGGTCATCAGGTGAAAGGTGCCGGCATAATAACCCGGCGAGTGATGCCCCAGGGCTGTGTCGTGACCGTACAGTCCGAGAGCCATAATCATATAGCCAAGCTGCGAGACCGTCGAGTAGGCCAGAACACGCTTAATATCGTTCTGCACAAGGCCGATAGATGCGGCCAGGAGCGACGTTATGATACCGATCGTAGCCACGACCAGAGATGCTTCCGCGGAGCCGGAGAATATCGGCATCGCCCTGGCCACAAGGTAGACACCGGCTACTACCATGGTAGCGGCATGAATCAATGCAGAGACCGGGGTGGGGCCTTCCATGGCATCCGGCAGCCAGACATGCAGCGGGAATTGAGCCGACTTGCCGATCGCGCCGCCGAATAGAAACACCAGGGCAACCGTCAGCGCCCCGGCCGGGATGGCACCTCCTGCGACGCGACTGAACACCTCACCGTAATTGAAAGTACCGGTATAAGTGGCGATCATGAGCAGGCCGATAATGAAGCCGAGATCCCCTATGCGGGTAGTAATGAACGCCTTCTTCCCCGCATCGGCCGCCACCTTCTTTTCGAACCAGAATCCGATGAGCAGATAACTGGTAAGTCCGACCAGCTCCCAGAAGATGAAAATCATAAAGAAATTGTTGGCCAGGACCAGACCAAGCATCGAAAAACAGAACAGCGACAGGTAAGCGAAAAACCGGCTGAACCTCGGGTCACCTTTCATGTAGCCTATGGAGTATATCTGCACACACGAGGCCACGGTGGTGACTACAATGAGCATCATGGCGGTCAGTGGGTCGACCAGTATACCGAATTCAAAATTCAACGAGGCAAAAGAGGTGATGTGGAAAAATCCCTCATAAGCTTCGCCACCGCGCCCCAGCGTTTCGGCCAGAACAACAATAGACAGAATCCATCCGATGACAATCATGGCGATGGAGAATCCGGCGGCCAGAAACTCCTTGAAGCGCAGGAAGAACACGATCAGGACGAACGACAACGCCGGGAGCAAAGCTATTATGTAGGCATATTCTGTCATCGATTCATTCCTACCACTTCATAATCGAGTATTTGTCCGAGTCTATGCCGCGCCAGTTTCGGTAAACCAGGATCACCAGGGCCAGGCCGACCACCGCCTCGGCTGCAGCCACCACCACGATAAATATCGCAAATAGCTGACCCACCAGGCTGTCGGTAGCAACGAACTTGTTGAAGGTCACGAAATTGATGTTCACCGCGTTAAACATTAATTCGAGCGACATCAGGATCCCAATGGTGTTGCGGCGAGTAATGACGCCAAACAGACCGATGGCAAACAGTATGGCCGCCAGAGCAAGATAATTGACCATCAGGAACCTTCCTTCCTGGCCAGCACGATGGCACCTATCATGGCCGCCAGCAGGAGGACCGAGACGACCTCAAACGGCAGCATGAACTCCGTCATGAGGAGCTTGCCGATTGTGGCTATGTTATCAGCCGGAAGGGTCTCGATAGCGAGCCTCCAGATATGGGTCCCGGCGATTAGCGCGATGGCACCGAGTCCGAACACCATGCTGATGAAGAAGGCAATAATGGCATGTCGGTTGGTCTGGATGACGTTGTGAGCCGCAAGTCTGGAAGTGAGCATTATGGCGAAGATCATAAGGATAGACACCGCCCCCACATAGATCAGCACCTGTGCCGCTGCTAAGAATTCCGCATCAAGCAACAGGAATATCCCGGCTACGGCGGTCAGGCAGATCACCAGGAAGATCGCACAGTGGAAGATATTCTTAAGGCTGACCACCAGGAATCCTGAAATAAGGACGGCAGCGGCCAGCAGCCAGAAAACAACGCCTGTGTCGGCAGCTTCCACCATAATCTACTGTTCTCCCTCCTTCGTCTCGTTCCCGGATGGCTGGTCTGTCGTCGGCTCATCTTCCGTGGCCGGTTTTGCCTCCGGCAAGGCTGGTTCGGCAGACTTATCGGGCGGCTTGTCAGCCGACTTGTCAGCTGGTTTTCCAGCCGGCTTTGCGGCCTCGGTCTTCTTGACCGGCTTTTTCTTCTTGCGGGTATCTACATAGTCAACGTCGCGGCCGATCTCCTGCAGCGTTTTCATATCCCATGTAAGGGATTCTTTGTCGTCCGTGGAAAACTCATACATCGGCGCCATTTTCAGAGCGCAGAAATTGCACGCATCCTCACACAGTCCGCAGAAACAGCACAGACTGAAATCGATCGTAAAGGCCTTCAGATGTCTCTTTTTCTTCTCGTCGCGTGGCGCATGCACCATGATCGCACCGGTCGGGCATGCCCGCATGCACAACTCACAGCCGGTACAGTTCAGCTCGCCTGTTTTTTTGTCGGATAACAGGACCACAATCCCGCGCGAGCGCTCGGGCATGGTCCACTTCTCTTCCGGATACTGGATCGTGATGGCATGCCGGCCGAGATGCTTGCCGGTGATGCCCATGCCGGCCAGGAGATTCTTTATGTCCTTCACAATATCCATACAGTCATCATCTAAATCAGCATCCCGTTACCAGTACCACCCGGCGTATTTCATCCAGGCGCCCAGAATAAGATTGGCGAAAGTCAGAGGAACCAGGAATTTCCACGCGAACTCCATCAACTGATCAACCCGCAGACGAGGGTATGTCCACCGGAAGAGCATCAGCAACAGTACCACGGCGAACGTCTTCAACAGAAACCAGAACCACGAAGGCAGGAAGACGCCATTCCAACCGCCGAGGAACAGGGTTACCGCTATAGCGGACACCGTGAACATATTGACAAACTCAGCCAGGAAGAACATGGCAAATTTCATCCCGGAATACTCAATGTTGAACCCGGCCACCAGTTCCTGTTCGGCCTCCGGAATATCAAACGGTGTACGGTTCGCCTCGGCGGTGGCCGCTACGATATACGTCAGGAAAGCGATTGGCCCAAACGGCAGCCGGAAGATGAACCAGTTGTAGAACATGCCGTCCTGTGCTCGCACTATATCAACCATTGACAGCGAGCCGGCAAAAACCACGACCACCAGAATCGAGGCAACCATGGGAACTTCGTAACTCACCACCTGAGCCGCCGACCGCATCCCGCCCAGCAGAGCATATTTGTTATTTGAACCCCAACCGGCCATTAGAAGCGAGATTATGGTGAAGGTGGTAACGGCCATGATGTAGAGAACGCCGATGTTCAGGTCAGCCACTATCAGACCTTCACCAAAAGGTATCGTTACGTAAGCGAGAAACGCCGCCACAAAGCACATCACCGGTGCCCAGAAGAATACAAACTTGTCGCGGGTGGCTACATCAACGTGCTCCTTCTGCAGCAATTTGATGGCGTCCATGATTGTCTGATACCAGCCGTGCCAGCCGTGCCGCATCGGCCCGAATCGCTGCTGGATGTGGGCCGATATTTTACGCTCCCACCAGACCAGATATAGGGCCAGAACTGCAAGCACACCGAACATCATGGCTCCCAGACCGGTATATATGACCACGCTGAGCCATGGTTCGGGCAGGCCTGTTGATGACACCATATCGTAAAGCCAGTCGAAGATCGGTCTGAGTTCTGCAAATGCCACCGGCCAGATCATCGGTCGACCTCCGGCAGGATGATATCAAGCGATGCGAATATGGCCACTAAGTCGGCGATAAGCCCGCCGGTCCCGATTACCGGCAGCACCTGAAGCTGGTTGAATGAACCGCCGCGCGTCTTGACTCGATACGGCTTTTTCGTCCCATCCGACTGTATGTAAACACCCAGCTCGCCGCGGGAGTTCTCCACCCTGGCGTATGTCTCTCCCTCCGGCGGCTTGAAATTCGGCGATACCTTGGCCTTGACAGGCCCCTCTGGAAGTCCATCCAGGGCCTGTTCGATGATCCGGACAGATTGTTTGATTTCATCAAGGCGGACCAGGTACCGATCGTAGCAGTCGCCGTTGGATCTCGTGGCTACCTTCCAGTCAAAACGATCGTAAATGGAGTAGGGATCGTCACGGCGCAGATCATAATCTACCCCGGAGGCCCGGAGCGATGGGCCCGAGACACCGTAGGCGATTCCTACGTCCGGTGGCAGCACGCCGATATTCTTGTTACGTACCAGCCAGATCGGGTTTTCGTTGAGCAAGCCCTCGTAATCATTGAGCTTCTCCCTTATTACGCTCACCGTCTTCCGGCAGTAAGGGATAAACTCGGCAGGGATATCCTTTGCGACACCGCCTATCCTGATATAGTTGAAAGTCAGGCGCTGTCCACATGTCATCTCGAACAGATCCATGATCATCTCGCGTTCCCGCAGACCATACAGAAACGGCGTGAGGGCCCCGATATCCATGGCTGTGACACCGTAAAATATCAGGTGCGAGGCGATACGGTTCAACTCCAGCATTATGACCCGCAGATACTCGGCCCGCTCGGGGACCTCGATTTCGGCCAGCCGTTCAGCGGCCAGCGAGAATACATAATTGCATGACATGGCTGTGACATACTCGAACCGGTCGAGAATCGGAATGCACTGGGGATAGGTCCTGTTTTCGCAGATCTTCTCAAGCGAGCGATGAAGGTAGCCGACCACCGGGACAATCTTAAGAACCTTTTCGCCGTCCATTGTAAGGATAAGCCGGCAGACACCATGGGTCGACGGGTGGTGAGGCCCCATGTTGACGACGAATTCTTCGGTGCGCAGGTCCGGCATGTCTACAACTCCGGCAGCTTCTCAAAATCAGGGGCGTCCCAGTCCCGGCGCATGGGGTTGCCCTGGTCCCAGTCATCGGGCAGCAGAAAGCGGGTCAAATTATGGTGATTGCGGATGTTAATGCCGAACAGCTCCCACATCTCCCGCTCATACCAGTTGGCCGCAGGCCATATCTCCTGGACCGAGTCGATCTCGGGGTGGTCATGGTCCAGTATCACCTTGAAATCCAGACGATGCTTGTGAACAATGGAAGCCACCGAATACACCGCCTCGAACCGTTCCGTTTTGTCCACCGCCCCCAGGTTGCAAAAATAATCGAACTTCAGCGCGGCATCATCCCTGAGGCTCTCGGCAACGGTGAGAAGGTTCGCGGCCGAAATCTCGAACATGGGGACCATCCTGCCGGTGTCGAGTAAGCTCATTTTGTCGCCGAGTTTGCCGGCAACGGCGTCTTTCAACTCGTCCGGTGTCACTTCACTTTTCCTGCCAGTCCAGCAGCTTCTGCTTCTTTATCTTTTCCTGAAGGTGAATACAGCCCTCCAGGAGCGACTCCGGTCGTGGTGGGCACCCGGGAATATAGATGTCCACCGGCACAATGTGGTCGATCCCCTTCTCAACAGCATAGCTGTCATAGTAGAATGGTCCCCCCTTGATCGTGCAGCCCCCCATGGCAATAACGTAGCGGGGCTCAGCCATCTGATCGTACAGGCGCCGCAACCGGGGAGCCATCTTCTTGGTAATCGTGCCAGCCGCTATTATGAGATCCGCCTGCCGCGGCGAGGCACGGAAGATCATGCCGAGGCGATCAAAGTCGTACCTTGAGGCGCCTGTGCACATCAATTCGATGGCACAGCACGCCGTCCCGAACAGCAGGTACCATAACGACTTGGCCTGACCCTGATGCAGCACTGTCTCCAGCGTGGTGAGGACAAGGGATCCGCCCGGAATCCGCTCGGCATAAACCGGAACTTTCTTTATCAAACCCACTTAAGCACACCCTTTTTCCAGGCGTAATACAGGCCGAAGAAGAGAATCAATATGAAGATGACCATTTCGACCAGGGCATACAGGCCCAGCTGGCCATAGGCTACAGCCCATGGAAACAGGAAGATCACCTCAACATCGAATATCACGAAGATCAGCGCGAAGATGTAGAAGCGGTTGTTGAACTGAAACCAGGAAGTGCCGATTGGATCCTCGGCACATTCATAGTTTATGCTCTTCTCCGGATACGTATTGAATGGCCTGATCAACCGGGAAAGGAAGAACGTAAAGAGAACGATTCCGGTGCCAACCAGTAGAAAAATGAGAACGGCTAGGTATCCTGTCATGCTGCTTGTAACTACCGCCCGGCTGACCGGACTATGTGACCAAATTCACAATATATCGAAGGCCCAAGAAACTCCGTTTTCGCTTAAAGTCAAGCGATTTTTTCCCCCTTTTTGCCTGCCCAAGTCGTTTGTAATCAACCAATACCGTCTGTGCTTGCCAGACCGTGCCGACCCGTCCAAGGTCAAAACGGGTGGCATACGACAGATCCTCCCTTCTGGCAGTTTGTGTTGATTTTGCCGGATCTGAGCCTGCTAGTACCTGGATGGCGTAATCCGGGATAGTTCAAGCCGCTTCAAAGGCGCTTCGTCTCTGCTGCGGTACACCGCGCTGGGCCTGAGAACGCAATCCCGTTCAACATCTTCTCAGCCTGGGAGATGGTACTCTGGAATTCAAATCACCGCAATGGCATCGATTTCGACCGCGACATCCTTCGGCAGGCGTGCGACTTCCACGGTTACCCGCGCCGGTGGATCACCCTTGAAATAACTCGCGTAAACCTCGTTGACCGCCGCAAACTCCTCCATGTCCGCAAGGTAAATCGTCGTTTTGACAACACGGTCGAAACCGGCCCCGGCTTCACTCAGAACCGCTGATAAGTTTTCCATGACCTTCCTGCATTGATCGGCGGCCGTTTCTCCCACTAGCTGCATTGTTTGCGGATCGAGCGGGATTTGGCCTGAAAGAAAGATGATTTCACCCGGGCTGGTCCGAACCGCCTGCGAATAAGGTCCAATCGCCGCCGGCGCGTTGCTGGTTCTGATGATCTCCTTCATGATACCTCCTGAGACCTGGCGTTTCCCCAAATATACCTTGAGCCGGAAGGTTTTTACAGTGCTTTTATGCCGGTGTCGATTGTCAATTTCCTGAAACAGGAAGGCCAGCCCTCGCGGTCCCCTGAGACAGGCCCCTGGCGTAGCATTTATGTTAAATGGTGTGACGTCGCCGCGATGGATCGGTTGTGAAGAATGCCGGTCAGAGTTCGGTCAGGCCGGACGGCCCCATCAACTCGACGAAGGCTCTGAGAATTTCTTCGTCGTATGCTTCTTTCAGAGAGAACATTATCCTCAGGGCCGGATAAGTATCCATGGCTCGCTGATAAACACGCTCAGTAGTCATGGCATCGAACGAATCCACGACCGCGACTATCTTTGAGTATATGTGCATATCATCCAGGCCAAGCCCCTCGGGGTAGCCACGCTTATCTCCCCTCTCGTGGTGCTGCATCACCGGGTAGTAGCTGACCTCAGGAATCATATCCGTTTCATGCAGGATCTCCGCGCCCCACTGGGGATGTTTCTTCATTATTTCAAACTCTATCGGCGTGAGTGCGCTTCGTTTGTTGATGATTCGGTCGGATATTTTGGACTTGCCTACATCGTGAAGCAGCGCGCCGATCCCCAGGTCGTGAAGAAACTGTTCGTCATTGAATCCAAGCTGCTGAGCCAGGGCCACGCTGAAGGTGCACGCGTTTACCGAGTGCGTGAAAGTATAGTAATCGAAGGAGGTGATCTTCAGCAGGTTCAGAAATGCGTCACGACCTTTCAGGATATAGTTCACGGTGTTGCCGACAAGGTCTTTGGAGCGCTGAATGTTATCCCCGTAGGTTGGATTGCTCAGTACATCCTTTACAAGGTTGGTCGACGCATCGTACAGTATTCCCGCTTTGTTGATTTCTTCGACCTTGGGGTCCTGCAGGATCTTGTCTAAATTCTTTTCAATGTACCGCTGATACTTCTGTTTCGAAGCGAAGGCGACATGCAGCTTCTCGACGTGGTTCTCCAGCAGCTTCTCGCGGGTTCGCTCCGTAAACGGCAGGTTGGCCGAGCGATAGAGAACAAGCTGACGGTCCACGCTCAGGTAAAGGTCGAAATCAAGAACCGAGTCCACCCGGATGGAATCCAGGTGAATGGGCATGAATTTCCCTTCGGCGCGGTTTTTTATCGCCGTAGATGACATACTCCAGAGCCTGATCCACCTGCCCGGTTTCCTCGCCGGGCAGCGATTACAGCAAATCAGATTTTCCCGTTTTATCGGCAGAACAGAAGCATAACTTGAAAAAACCCGCCCCAGGGAGAGGCGGGTTCCGGATTGAAGGCCGTAGGAGACCGTTATGGACTAATCAAATCGAGGGCTCACGCGCCGAAGCTTTTTACCGTTTTCAATACAAAATTAAGACGACCGGTTATGTCCGATAGCACCTTGGAGTACCTCTTGAGGAGTTCAGAGTATTGCCAGCGCATTTTGAACGCTTTTTCAGGGAAATCGAACAGTGCCAGCAACTCGGCTTTGTAAATCTCATCGATGTACTTTACGACATAATATGGATATTCGTCGATATTTGGGTCCTGCACTTCGCCCCGGCTGATACGATCCCTGTAGATTTCAATTTTCTCGAGGATCACTGTTCCGAAGCACCAGGGAGTCATTATTATGCCGAAATTGGAACCGTCCGTGTAAAAACGCCGGATTGTCTTGAGCACCAGATCACATATGATGGCCTTGGCACGATAGTAGCTCTGAGTTTCCAGGTTTTCTGTCGGTGTCTGCTGGATCATCTCCTGAACGTGTATTTTCTCACGAGCGGTGCCGGCCGCGGCCACCTCCAGAAAGCGGTAAAAATCCTCGAAGTGCACCTTGGCATTTTCTGAGAGGGTCATTATATAATAACCCCGTTCGTCTTTCTGGATCCTTGGCTCAGTTATAGACGCCAACCGTTCTGCTGTAAAACCGCGCTGAAATCTCTTTCCTAACATTGACACTCCTTGACTATCCGAACCTACCTTGAGCATAAGATGTGCCTGACTTTCCAACGCGGCGCCAACAACCGTATTTGGCCTGTATCCTATTGACGTGTCATAAGTTACGGATGGGTGGGCTGGTTATCGATGAGCCTCAGAACTTCACCATGTAGGCAAAACGGTGCGGCAGGTGCGGGCCACGACAAACTCATGCATAAGACTGGCAAGCAAACATGACCGACTATCTCCCGATCATCCTGCACACCTGGTGAGCAGCACTGAGAGGTGCCGGGCAGATACAGCATGGCCGTCGGGTCAAAACAGGGGAGACGTGGTAATCAAATCACGAAACCGTGGGTCCAATGCAGGCGACTGGAAGGGCACCGACCGCGGAGATCCCGGTATCAACGAAGCTGATCGGCTGTCCTGTTGATTGATATCCGCCAGGTCTCCCGCCCCTGCAAATTGCCTCGCCACGATCGCCCCAGATTTCCTTTGACATCTGGTCACCCGCCCCGTTTATAGTAATTGGAAGCAGAAGGCGTGAGCCAATAGAGATCTTTTCAAGAATTCTGCAGAGGCATTATGATCAAATACCTGCTAGGAGTCGCGTCGATCGTGCTGTGCGTGGTGATGTTGGGCTGCTCCGACAAGTCCACGGAATCACCCAGAGGGCCGATTATAACATTGTCGCAGACAAGCCTGGAGTTCTCCGCTAACGCCGGCGGCGACAATCCGCCCACTCAACGGGTTATCGTCACCAACTCGGGGACGGGTGATCTGGAAACACGGGTAACATCACCGGCCGCCTGGATTGATGTCACAGCGTGGCCTGTGGGCAACCCGGATACAATCAGGGTGGCCGTGTATACCCATGCCGTTCCGTCCGGGGTCAATGTTGATTCCATTGAGGTTGCCTCTTCCGGGGCCCTTAACACGCCGCAGTATATTCGCGTGACATTCACAGTATCGGAGACTATAGCTGTAGACCCCGGATTTCTCGCGTTCAGTTGGGTGTCGGGAGCCGCTGTACCCGACAGTCAGTTCTTTCGCGTCATCACCCTGGGTGGGGACAGCTTAGACTACTCCATCAGCAAGAGCGCAGACTGGCTGTCCCTGTCAAAGACTTCAGGCAAGGCTGAGGACACCATCTACGTATCCGTGGACCCTGTCGGACAGGCCTCCGGTGTCTATACTGACACCGTGGTCATTTCATCACCCGAGGCCGTCAACGATTCAGCCATAATTCCGATCACCCTCGCCGTCAGCTCCTGGGTCCCGTCGAATACCAACATACCCAACCAGGTAACACTTCAAGGTCTGACTTTTCTGTCCAGTGACATTGTCTGGACGGTAGGTTCGATCTTGAGCTTTGCCGACCATAAGGGCAGGGCATACCGCAGTGCGGACGGAGGCCTGACCTGGGAAGAGAAACTCACCGTGGATGGGACGGAGTTTGGCGGCATGGCTTTCTCGTCCGACCTGGTCGCGGTTGTAGTCGGCGACACCACCCTGATAATGAGAACCGACGACGGAGGTGAAACCTGGGTCGAGATAGATCCGATCCCCATCGACACGACAACCGCACTGTGGACAGTTGCGTTCGCCAGCCCCGACAGCGCCTGGGCGGTGGGACCGTCCGCCGCCATCATCAGGTCCATTGATGCCGGTCTCTCCTGGCAGAACCTAGATCACCCCTGTTCCACGGCTACATGCTCAACCATGGCGGCCATAGCGTATGCCGACAACAACAATATTTGGCTGGCCGGTAATCACGGCGGGATACTCCATTCATCAGATGGTGGGGAGACCTGGACCGAACAGGAGACTCCCACGACCACTGACCTGCGGGGAATCGCGTTTCTCGATCTGAATAACGGCTGGGCCTGTGGCGCCAATGGTACCCTGCTGAGGACCGTCGACGGCGGAGCCACCTGGCTGGAGAATGGCGAACCCCAGTCTACAGCAGACTTTTATGACGTCTACTTCTTTACGACGAGCCTCGGGTGGATAGTAGGAACTCAGGGAACCATATACCATACCAGCAACGGAGGTAACTCATGGATCAGACAGTACCTTCCGGACCCCGAAAACAACAGACCCTGGCTGTTTGAGGTGGAGTTCTTCCATGGTGACACCGGCCTTGTAGTAGGCGACAGCGGGCGAGTATTCCGCACTATCAGCGGCGGATTTTGAGCAAAATCGACAGACGACCTGAATAAAGCGACCGGACAGCCCTGGCCACCGGTCGTTTTCTTTGTATGTGGTTATTAACAGGTGACGCTGGTACCTCTGCCCGGGTTATCCACCTCAAAAACAACTTGAAACCGAACGGCTGTCGCCAATACTTGCCTTGAGAATAAACACTGCCTTAGGGAAGATACTATGAAGAAGATGGTGCTTGTATTGTTGCTGACGGGGATAGTCGCCGGTTCGTCTGCTGCTCAGGAGGGAGAAGACATTCTGGAAAAGGTCCTCGGTGAGGTCAGCTTTAATCGGTCAGATCTCGGATATCAACCGAAGGGGTACTGGAGCCGGTTTCCGCTGGATGTGCCTCACAAACTGACCTCTTTCGACGATCTCTTCGCTGAGCCGCTCAAGCTTTATGATTACGCCACGCTCATGGGCAACGCCGCGGAGCACTACCTGGACCCCGTCTACGCCGACAGCAACACCAACGGGCTCTACAAGCTGGTTTACAGCCTTGGCGTTGACAAGAAGCTGGGCGGCTACCGCAGTTACTCAGCTAATCTTGTTCCTCCATCCTCGACTGACGAGCCACTGGTGGCAGCCGTCGAACGATTGTACACCATGGCTGCACAACTGACCGACATCTACACCTTTGGCTCCGAGGTCGAACCGGCGAATGTCCGAAAGGACATATCCGAAAAGATTGAGGGTCTGCCCGACACGGTCAGGACGATCATAGCCGGGCTGATCGTCAACCTGGCTGACGCCATCCACTACCGGAACCTTGCCTTCCGCAACTGCGATCTCAACGACATCCAAAAAGCCATATCGATCCGTGATCTGGCCCAGACCCAGGGTGACGGGCAGGTTTATTACCCCGAACTGGACGACATCGCCGCAGCCATCGATTTGCCTTCACTGCATTGTGCTGCGCTCAAGACAGTGGCGGCCGTCGAGGAGGCAGAACACGCCCTGCTGCCTCTGGCCGGAGAAGTGCCGGACGATTTCCAGTGTGAGATCAGTACCCCGTTCGGTAGGATCGCGATATTCTCACCTGTCTTTCTCAGGGACAGGATT
>CP070824.1:3412918-3429177 GCA_020344395.1 Candidatus Zixiibacteriota bacterium
AGGAGTACCTGCTCACAGCAAGAACACGCCTGGCCAAGAAATACTACAAGTCCGGAATCGTCTACGTGCGGATTCGCAGGTACGGCCCGGCCAAAACATACTTCCAGAAGGTGATCGACGACTATACCGATACCGAGTACGCGACTAAAGCTTCCTACCAGCTTGCGGAGATTGACTATGCCAATCGCGATTTTGGAGAGGCGCTGCGCCGCTACGACAATTTCCTGGCTGTCTTTCCCGATCATGAACTGTCCCGGGAGGCGGCTCGCAAAGCTGAAGAGGCCGCCTTCAAATGGGCCGAGGCTGCCTTCAGAAACGGCGACTACGATCAGGCTCGTCAGCGTTTTGAAATGTTCTTGAACGACTACTCCGCAAGCAAGCGCAGGGATAAAGCGGACAGGTATCTGGAAGAGATCGCAGCCATGTCTCCTTCGGAGCCCGTAACCGATTCAACCGGTTCGGAAAATGAAGGGTAGCTGGGGAATCCTGGGCGGCGCTTTCGATCCGATTCACCTCGGTCATCATACCCTGACAACCGAAATCCTCGAAGCGAGGCACCTCGACGGCGTTATTCTTGTTCCGTCCTTCCGACCACCACACAAGGCTGATCGCTGCGTGGCTGCGTTCGATGACCGGGTTGAGATGGTGAAGCTGATGACTCTCGACGATAGCCGACTGAAAGTCAGCCTCATCGAACAGCAGATCGATGGCCCCGGCTTCACTCTAGACGTAATGCGCGCCCTGAAAGCAGAGTTTCCTCTGGTGACCTTCTGCTTCATTGTCGGTACCGACATAATCACAGAATTTCAAACCTGGCACAAACCGGATGAGATACTGAAAGAAATGCCAATTCTGGTCGGTTCGCGTCCAGGTTACGACGTTGAAGAAGGTAGTGCCGGGATGCTTCCCGAAGGGATGGAAATGATCAGCACCACAGCCATTGAGCTGTCTTCGACCAAAATAAGATCGCAGATCAAACGGGGTATCGAATTCGAGAGCCTGTGTTCACTGGTCGGTGATCGCGTGGCACGATATATCACTGATAAGGGTCTGTACCGGTGACCGCTCGAAAGAAAAGGGCGTTTTTAGTCGACGGCTCGGCTGTCTTCTACCGCGCCTATTTCGCCTTTATTCGAAATCCACTGATCAATTCTAAAGGTGAAAACACCTCAGCCACCTTCGGCTTTGTAAATTCGTTGCTTAAGATCATCAGGGAAGAAGACCCGGATTATTTGGCCGTCGTCTTCGATACAAAGCATCCAACCTTCCGGCACGAGCGCTACCCGGACTACAAGTCAACAAGGGCCAAAATGCCGGACGATCTTGTTGAGCAACTGCCCCGCATTCATGAAGCCGTAGAGGTCCTTTCACTGCCCAGTTTCGAAATGAAGGGGTACGAGGCAGATGACATTATCGGCACCATGTGTCGGCTGTGCGAGAATAAGGGTCTCGAGGTATGGTGCGTGACCGGAGACAAAGATTACTTCCAACTGGTCACGGACAATATCAGAATTTATTCCCCCAGGAAGGCTTCTGAACCTCCTGACCTGCTGGGGCCGGATGAGGTTAAGGCAAAATTCGGCGTACCTCCGGAACTGGTCGTCGATAAACTCGCCCTCATGGGTGACAGCTCCGATAATGTCCCTGGAATCCCTGGGATCGGACCCAAGACAGCCGACGCACTTCTGGCCCAGTTCGGCAACCTGGATCAGGTACTGGAAAACTACGAACAGATAAAAGCCAAAGGAACCCGCGCTAAGATCGGCGCTAATCTTGATCTGGCTCGGCTGTCGCGCGAACTCGTCACCATAGACTGCGCCGTTCCGATCGATTTCGATCCCCAGACGATTGTACGCAAGCCGATTGACTTTGATGGCACCAAGAAGCTCTTCATGGAACTGGAATTTCACGCGCTCTTGCGACAGTTGATGCCTGATGCTCCGGAAGCCGAGGCATCCAATAACAAATCCAGGCAACAGGTTTCATATCACGAAGTCACATCGCTCTCTGAGCTCAAGCGTTTGACTAAGACGCTCTCCAAATCCAAAGAGATCGCCGTTGACACCGAGACAACCTCGCTCGACCCTTTGGCCGCGGAATTGGTCGGCGTGTCGCTCAGTGATAGGGCAGGCACGGCGTACTACCTGCCGCTGGCGCATACCTCTGAGCCCGAACGCAATCTTCCATTTGATGACGCCATTGCTTCACTCAAGAAGCTGCTTGAAAACAGGAAGGTTCAGAAATTCGGGCAGAACATCAAGTACGACCTGCACGTTTTGCGACGGTATGGGATTAATGTAGAACCGGTCTCGTTTGACACTCTGGTAGCATCATACGTTCTCGATCCTTCCGCCCGACAGCATTCGCTCAGCTTTCTGGCCATGAAGCACTTCAACCATGAAATGCAACCGATCACCGACCTCATCGGCTCCGGCAAAACCCAGAAGACGTTTGATACGGTTCCCGTAGATAAAGCGGTGCACTATGCCGGGGAGGACGCCGACTTAACCTTCCGTCTGCGTGGAACACTCGCCCCCGAGATTCAAAGCAAGCAGCTCGAGCATCTATTCTATAACATCGAGTTGCCGCTGATCATGGTGCTGGCCGGCATGGAAGAAGCCGGCATTCGCGTTGACGAGAAATACCTGGGCAGACTCTCGAAGCAGATGGAGAGACAGCTTGCGAGCCTGCGCAACGAAATCTACTCGACGGCCGGTGGTGAGTTTAACATCAACTCTACTCAGCAACTGTCGCACATTCTATTCGAAAAGCTTGGTCTTCCGAAAAGCCGTAAGACAGCCAAGAAAACGGGCTATTCCACGGACGTTCGTGTCCTCGAAGAACTGGCCGGAATCCATGATTTACCCCGGCTCATCCTCGAGTACCGCCAGTTTGCCAAGCTGAAATCAACCTACGTGGACGCGATCCCGAGGCTTATCAATCGAAATACCGGACGAGTGCACACTTCCTTCAATCAAGCCGTGGCGGCTACCGGACGGCTATCCTCAACCGATCCCAACCTCCAGAATATCCCCGTCCGCACTGAGGAGGGGCGGGAGATTCGGAAGGCCTTTGTGCCGCGTGATGACGATCATCTCCTTCTCGTCGCCGATTATTCTCAGATCGAACTGAGAATTCTCGCGCATTACTCTGAAGACAAGGGTCTGATCAAGGCCTTTAAGGATGCTGAGGATATACATACAAGCACGGCCGCGGAAGTATTCGGGGTAACTCACCTGGAGGTCACCCCGGAGATGAGACGAGTAGCCAAGACAGCCAATTTTGCCGTCATTTATGGTGTCTCGGCCTACGGGCTGTCTCAGCAGACGGACCTCGACATGGAGGAATCTCGTCACTTCATTGACACCTACTTCGAGCGCTATCCGGGCATCAAGGAGTATATGGACAAGACCAAGCAGTCTGCCCGTGACAACGGTTATGTAACTACTATGTATAACCGACGTCGCTATCTTCCGGAGATCAATGATAAGAAGGCAAATGTCCGCCAGTTTTCTGAACGGACAGCCATTAATACCCCCATCCAGGGCACGGCTGCGGATATTATCAAACTGGCCATGCTGAAGATCCACCGACAGATCCGCAAGATGAGATCCCGGATGGTCCTGCAGGTTCACGACGAACTGGTGTTTGATGCCCACCGCGATGAGATAGACGAGCTTAAATCAATCGTGGCCGCCGGCATGGAGAAAGCGGCCAGACTCAAGGTCCCTTTGGTCGCCGACATCGGTGTAGGGGAAAACTGGCTCGAGGCGAAGTAGCCATTATGTTGATAGGGATCACAGGCCAGATCGGTGCGGGCAAGACTACGGCTGCGAGAATCCTGGCCGATCTCGGCGCGAAGATTGTCGATGCCGATCGCATCGGCCATGAAGTGGTACGTCGCAATCCGCGGCTCCTGAAACGTCTGGCGGCCCGCTTCGGATCGAGCATCGTTGACGAACAGGGTAGACTCAAACGGAAGAAGCTCGCGGAACTCGCATTTGCCAGCTCCGAATCAAAAGCGGCACTCGACAGGCTGGTTCATCCGTTCCTGCTTAAGGAATTGCGGGTGCAGGTGAAATCAGCAGGAAAGAGACACCACGTTGTTATCATCGACGCCGCCCTGCTGCTTGACTGGAATTTCGACAGAGAAGTGGATTATGTGCTGGTCGTGCATGCATCCCGTGAAACCAGGCTGGCCAGGCTGGCCGGCAGATCAGTTTCACGGCGCGACGCTTCGGCACGTGAAAGAACGCAATTGCCTTATCGAGAGTATCAGAGACGGGCCGATCGGGTCATACTAAACAATCGCACGCCGGCTGATCTTCGGCGAAAGCTGCGTACTCTTTACCATGATCTGATGTCTGACTGAACGCGACATGCCGATCATTGACTCCAATACCGGTCGCATCGCCCGGTCGTACAGCTTTGACGAGTTAAAGGAGCGGGCCAACTACATGCGCGGGCTCAATCTCGTCTCCCTATGGGCGGCCGGATCGGGGCATCCCGGCGGAACCCTGAGCGTCATGGACATTGGCGCTGCCCTGTACCTGAATGTCGCCCGCCATGACCCTGACAACCCTGAATGGCCCGGACGAGATCGGATCATCTGGTCGGCCGGACACAAAGCCCCTGCCCTCTACACCTGTCTTGGCGTTGCCGGATATTTCCCTGAGGAAGAACTCTACCAACTTCGCATGCTTGGTTCCCGTTTGCAGGGTCATCCACACTGGAAGGACCTGCCCGGTATTGAAATCTCGACCGGATCCCTGGGGCAGGGTCTGTCAGTCGGCGTCGGAATGGCCATGGCCGCGAAGCTCAACCGGTCCGCCCATCGTATATTCGTGATTACCTCCGACGGGGAGCAGCAGGAAGGTTCCATCTGGGAGGCTGTTATGTCGGCGGCACACCACAGGCTGGACAATCTGATTCAGGTGATAGACAAAAATAGCCTCCAGATCGACGGTCTGGTAGCAGACGTCATGAATATCGATCCCCTGATAGACAAATACCGCTCCTTTGGATGGATTGTGATCAGTGTCGACGGTCACAACCTGACCGATCTCGTCACCCGGCTGGAGACAGCGAGAAACCAGAATCAGAGTCAGCAGCCGGTCGTCGTTATCTGCCACACCACGAAGGGAAAGGGTGTGTCGTTCATGGAAGGGGCGACCGCCTGGCACGGCAAAGCCCCAAACCGGGATGAACTCGAACAGGCACTCCATGAGTTGGGTCTCAATACCGTATTTGATCTGCCCGGCATTCTCGAGGCGAGAAAGACACGACATCAAAAAATAGAATCCAACCTTGCGGCAATCACTCCTGAATTCTCCCGCGATTATTGGTGGAACCGGTCGGAGACCATGAAGGTCAAGATGGAGCCCACTCGCAAGGGATTCGGGCGCGCCCTTGACAAGCATGGCGGCGATGAGCGGGTTGTCTGTATTGGAGCTGACATTTCCGATTCTATCTGCATAGCAGACTTTCACAGGAATCACCCCGAGCGGAAAGAGCGGTTCATTTCGGTAGGTATCGCGGAACAGAACGCGACCACTATTGCTGCCGGTCTGGCGCGAGAGGGCAAGCTTCCGATTTTCGGCACCTACGGAGTGTTCGCGTCGGCGCGCAACCTCGACCAGCTGCGTGTTTCAGTCTGTTACTCCAACCTTAACGTGCTGATCGTCGGCGCCCATGGAGGCGTATCGGTCGGTCCCGACGGTGCTACCCACCAGGAACTCGAATCGATATTCCAGATCACCGGTTTACCCAACATGACCATGCTGACACCGTGTGACTCACTGGAGGCCGAGAGAATCACCCGGATACTGCTCTTCGACATAGAAGGTCCAAAGTACCTGCGCCTTGCCCGTGAGGCCACACCCATCATTACTGATGAAAACAGTCCGCTTAACGTTGGAGAGGCAAACATCTTCAGATACCGGTCGGAGAAACCGATTTTCAGGGAGGCTTTTGAGATTGTGGCGGCATCAGATTACAGCAGCGAGAACGAAGGGCTTACCATAATCTCGTGCGGCCCTGAAACGGCCGAAGCACTCCGGGCGGCCTGCATCTTGAAATCGGAACACGATATCGAGACCAGAGTGCTACATCTTCATACTCTAAAACCAATCGACAAAGCCGCCATCGTCCGAGCCGCCCAGGAAACAAACGTTCTGGTCACCGTGGAAGAACATCAGGTCGGAGGTCTGGGCAACCTCGCGGCGGGGGTCGTGTTGCGCGAACCATCCCTTGTTAACAGCGGCGTCAAGTTCCGGATGATCGGCGTGCCGGATCGGTTTGGAGAGTCGGGCGAGCCCTGGCAACTGATCAGGCATTTCGGCCTCGCGGCCGAGAACATAGCCCGACAGACCATTAACCTGCTCCTTCGATAATATCGTCCCAAGAACAAGAGGGTCACCCCACGAGCGGGGGAGACCCTCAATGGTCGATCGATATCGCTTCTCAGCCGAAGATCTGAACAGTCTGCAGGGAATCCTTATCCGAACCCCGAGTGACCTGTTTGTAAACGTGCCAGGCTGTCATCAAATCCTGCACGGCCAGACCGGTTGAGTCGAACACGGTTATATCCTTATCTGATTCACGGACCTTAAGGTTCTTGGCGATTGTCTCACCCAACTCAGCCGCCACGTTTTTGCGGTCGAATTCACCGCTCGATACCGGCACGTTAATCTCACCAGAGTGCGAAGCCTGAACCCAGTCATCAATCACTACCTTGGCAGCCTTCAGGATGGCAGGCTCCAACTCCTGCTTACCTATGGCGTCTGCTCCAATCGCGTTGATGTGGGCGCCCGGGGCTACATCACTCTTCATCACAATCGGCTTCCGGGCTGAAGTCGTGCAGTTAATTACATCCGCGTCGGCACATGCGGCTGTGATTGAGTCGGCGACTTCGACATTCACTTTGTATTTTTCCTGACACAGCTCCGCGAACGCGTGGGAATGCTCCGTGCTGATATCAAATATGGCAATATCACTGATCTTGGGTCGGGCAATAAACATGGCCGCAACCTGGGTCTCTGCCTGAACACCGGCACCGATGAAAGCAGCTTTCTTGCAGTCTTTCTTGGCTAAGTATTTTGTGGCGATACCGCCGGCGGCTCCGGTCCGCATATTGGTGACGTGGGTTCCATCCATTACAGCCAGCGGAAAGCCGGTCTTGGGATCTATCAGAAGAATGGAAGCCATCACCGTCGGCAGATTGACGTTGTGATTATTCGGGTGAACATTGACAGCCTTGATGCCGGCCGCCTCGATTTTGGCAACGTAGGAAGGCATGCACCGAAGGTCGCCGGAGAAATCCGCGAAGTATAGATAGGACTTGGGCGGCATCTGCACAGCCCCCTCGCCGTAATATCTGAAGGCGTTCTCCGTCACCTCAAAGCAGTCCTTCATCGTTAGAGCTCTGGTAACATCCGATTTCTTAATAAGATATGTATCCACTTGTACTTCCTCCTGACAGGGCGAACTTGTGAAATCGTTCTCAAGAGAATATGGCCGACCGCGCCAGAAGTCAACGGCAATCTTGAGCCGGAAGACCTGTGCTTCAGTGGCCGCACCCGGCCAGAGATCGGACAGTTTTTTTGATTGTCAGCCGACGTGGCCGGCCCTAGTTTAAGTGTATGCCGTATGCCTTTGTGACCACGAGTGTTCTGGATTTATGGGACCGCGCCCAGCTTAACTCAGAACGAGTTAATCAGGCCCTGTTTGGCGAGGTGGTGGAGGTCCTGGGCACCGGTCGCGCCTTTACAAAGATCAGCAAGAGTGACGGCTACACCGGCTGGGTCTATTCGAATTTCCTGCGCTCAGTCACAAGAGGAAAGGCAGTAACATACAACCGCAGGCTCAATCATATCGTAACTCACAGAGCCGCGCGGCTGCTCGCTTCGACCGGCCGACCGGTTGACCCATACCTGGTGTATTATGGTACACGCGTCTGGGTATCCTCTCAGCCCAGTGATCTTTCCAGGATAGTTTTGCCCGACGGCAGTGTCGGATACGTCAAGTCAGGCGTGATTCGACCGATGAATAAGGCAAGAAGCTCCCTGGTAACCGGCAGCATGTTAGTAAACGAAGCGAGAAGATTTCTTGGCACTCCTTATCTGTGGGGCGGGTTGACTCCGGCAGGTTTTGACTGTTCCGGTCTGGTACAGGCAGTCTGCGCAAGATACGGGCTGGAGATTCCACGGGACACCAGGGAACAGATTCAGGCCGGCTTTAACGTCAATCGCCAAGAGGTAAAAACCGGGGATCTGCTTTTCTTCAAACGCCATGTCGGCTTCGCCCTGAGCCGTGACCGCATTGTCCATTCCAGTGCGGCCAGGGGAGGAGTCAGGGTTGAATCACTAACCCCGGGAACCAGAGCCTACCGGGAAGATCTGGACAAAAGCTATGTGACAGCCAGGAGAATCGTGTGAATCATTTTGACACCATCAGAGTAACCATCCCGCTGAAAAAGAAGTTTGTTGTTTCCAAGGGGGAAGCGGTCACCAAGACGAATGTCATCACCATCCTCAACAACAGGTATAATGGTGAAGCCTCCACTTCGGTGCATTACGGGCCATCCCTTGACCAAATTGAAATCGAATTGCATGATGTAACTCAGAAGCTTAAGAGCAAGCACATGATCGATCTGGCTACGCTCAAGGAGATCGACGAATACGACATTCATCCGGTGACCAAATCGGCCCTGATTGGCATGGTCCTCAACTATATCTCCGGGGAAACGGCCCGTTATCCCTGGGAGGTGCTCTCCCTGAGTACGCCGGTGGGCATAAAAAGTTCTATGACTATCGGACTTGACGACCCCGCGAAGATGGCCCAGGCTATTCAGGAAACCGAGTTTCCCATCGTCAAAGTGAAAATGGGCGGGCAGACCGATATGGACCTGGTGGCCGCCCTTCAGGATATCAGCGGCAAGGAAGTAAGGGTCGACGCCAATGGCGGCTGGACATGCGAGCAGGCCGAGGAAATGATTTATTACCTGGCCGGCCTCGGCGTCCGTATCATCGAACAACCCACAGCCATCGAATCAGTCTCCGAGTGGAAACGCCTCAAAGGTAAGCATGCGGATATTGAACTTATCGCCGATGAAGGACTCAACAACCGAGACGACTACCAGAACCTCCAGGACCACATCGACGGAATCAACATCAAGATGGAGAAGAGCGGAGGCATTCTGGAAGCTGTTCTGCTCGCCGAACAGGCTCACCAGGATGAAAAGAAGGTCATGTTGGGCTGCATGGTTGAATCCTCGATAGGCATTGCCCAGGCTATCTACATGTCTTCGCTGGCGGATTATCATGATCTTGATGCACCCCTGCTCCTTGAAAACGATATCGCCCAGGGCATCACGTATACCCGCGATACTATCGAAGTCGATCGGGAAATCATCGGAGGACCAAAACTCAAACGGGATGTGGTCGAAAAATACTCAGACAGATAGGAAGTGCCTCGGACCGGCATGGATGCCGATCGTTTTCTCACTGATTATCTTCTCCGTTGCCGTTTCAGCGGTCGCTGCAGAACTTACGGTCGTGTATCCCAAACCCGGTCAGGTGGTGGGTGCTGTCGACTCGACTTTCATTCTCGGAAACGTCGGTGACATTGATGTTCGGGACCATGCCCTTCTGATCAACAACCATGAGGTCAGTCTGCATAAGGATGGTGGGTTTCTCGCCTTCCTGCCGGTTACACCAGGCGAATTTGTCTTCGAACTGCGGCTGTTTGAACAGACACGAAAGAAGGATCATGCCGGGTTGCTGAATCTTCCTGTCTCTTCCCTGGACCTGGCTGTGACGATCCCCAGACCCCTTCAGACACTGCCGGATTCGTCGTTGGCCATTGCCGGTGATTACAGAGCTCCGCTGGGTGACTATGTCCTTACTACCGGTGACAGGCTCAGAATCTCGTTTCGGGGCACGCCGGGTCTTCAGGCGTGGGCGTCCATCCCCGACGTCGCTGATTCAATCCCCATGGCTGAGTTGCCGCCGAGAACACAACCTTACTGGGGTGAGTCCGTCTTTGGCGCCGGAGCAGTGCCGGAATCGGTCATGGTGGGGGGGATCTATGCAGGATTCCATGATGTCCGGGCCGATGATCAGGTAATTGACGCTCCGGTCATCTATAATCTTGCTGCACCCGATCCTATAGCGCTGATCTCGCAGATAATCGACGTATACCCCGACAGCAGTGCGTATGCCGCTCTCTTAACGCGTCTGCACCAGAACCCTCGGGTCGAGTTGGAGTCAGCCTACCGGGTCTCGATTAATGCTCCGGAATACCCCTTTGCGGTACGATTCATGGACACGGTGCAGATCGTCCGTCACGGCCCCGCTAAAGGCTACCTGTCGATCTTCCAGCCTGAAGGCGTCATGGCCCAGGTGGTGGGAACGGAAAACGGCTGGCATAAAGTAAAGTTGTCAGCTACCCGGTTCGGTTGGGTCGATGCCACTCTGGTTGAGCCGCTCCCGAAAGGGATTCTGCCGCCAAAGTCGCACGTCCGCGCGGTGCGGACCTACACCGACGACGACCGGGTGTTGCTTGAAATCCCCTTATCGGGCAAGCATCCTTTCCGCATCATCGAAGATGACCGCAGCACCATCCGCATACAGTTGTTCGGCGTTACCTCGGACACCGACTGGATTCGCTACGATTTCTCTGACCCCCTTATTGATCTTGCTTCGTGGCTGCAGCCGGAGCCGGACCTGTATGAGTTTAAACTGACTCTGACCGAAAAGATATGGGGTTATGATGCTTATTACACCGGCAACACATTCTATTTCGAGTTGAAGAAGCCACCCCCGAAGCTGCGAAAACTGAAACGTAAGAGCATCGTGATAGACCCGGGTCATTCTTTCGACCCTGGTGCGATCGGGCCGACCGGCCTCACCGAGGCCGAAGCTAACCTGGAAATCGCGCTTGTTATCGCCGACAAACTACGCCGCAAAGGGGCTGATGTCATCCTGACCCGCGACGACGCCCGTGACTTGCCCCTTTATGACCGCCCGGCTATCGCGAAACTCCACGACGCCGACCTGTTTGTGTCCATACACAATAACGCCGTGCCTGACGGCGTCAATCCGTTCACAAACAACGGCGTTTCTTCATATTACTACCACCTGCATTCGATCGATCTGGCCCGTTCGATTCAGAAGGAGCTGATCAAAGCCACCAAACTGCCCGACTTCGGTCTGTATCATGGTAACCTGGCCGTGGCCCGACCAACGCAGTACCCGGCCGTCCTGATCGAGTGTGCCTTTATGATTGTCCCAGAGCAGGAAGCTCTACTCAAAACTGACAAATACCGCAAGAAGGTAGCCGGAGCAGTGGTTAAAGGGATCGAAAACTTCCTCAAGGAGTTCGACGATGACTGAGCAAGTAACTCCAAGAAAGACGAAAAAGCGCAGTCCATGGTTGATCTATCTTGCGGCGCTGATCGCAGGATTGGTCCTGATCGCTGACGCTGTTGGCTACGCCCCGCTGCAGAAGATCACAGCGCGGCTAGGCCTCGGGCTGCTTTTTACGGCGCTTTCTCTCTTTATCTCCGGCGGCCGTCCTGTGGGCTGGATCGCGACCGGAATTGTCTGGATAGCCGTTATTCTGGCGTTATTCTGGTGAGATAAGCACTTGGGACACATGTTGAGAGCGAACCCAATCGGGAATATCCCTGCTGCCCGGCCGAATATCCTTGACACAATTATCCACTAACGGTACATTGTAAGTAGCGTAAGATAATCTCGGACCTTTTGGGAGGAGCCACCATGCGTTCAGCTGCCCATATCGGTGCCGTGCTTGCTGCTCTGCTTGTCTGCAACACCGGGGTACTCGCCCAGCCGCACGTGGTGCTGGATAGTGTCGGCCCACTAGTGTGTGGTCAGACACCTTACAATCGGGAGGTCACTGCCGTAATTTCGATAGCAAACCCGGACCACAACCTCGATACCATAAGCCTGTCGTTCAAGATCTATGGCCATAATCCCTACTTTGGTCCAGGTTTTCTTCGTTACTACAATGGTTTTGACACTCTCTGGGGTAACAGCGATCAGATAGATGTTCTTTTGACCTATCCCGGTGAAACGGACTACTACACAGTCTCAATCCGAGCCGCGAGAGAGGCAGGTGCCGTCGGATTGCCCAGGACGGTCGATACAATTCCCTATATTGGCATTAGGTTCTATTCCTGGACCTACGAGCCATTCGACGACACGCTTTGCATTGACTCCCTGACAAGTTCATCCCTGGGTCTGTGGTCTGCGTCGCCCGGCCCAGCACCTACGTGGTCCGGCTCGGAATGCCATGACATGATTTTTGTGCCTGAGAGTGGCGACGGTATCGTCTATAACTGCCCGGACACTCCGTTTGTCATTTCGTACTGCGAGGATTTCCAGTACCTGTTTGAGTTTGGCGTGCCCGGAGGCATCGGGACTCCAAGAATCAGGATTCTTAGCGGTCCGGGGGGCACTATTGACCCGATAACGGGCCTGTACGAGTTCTCACCTGACTCAACCCATATCGGACTCCGCAAATATCTTGACCTTGACCCCATGGATGATTTCTGCGGCGATGGGTCCTTTATGTTGTCTTCTGGGACAATATGGTTTGTTGAAGTCATCGTCGTTGACGTCGACGATTTCGCCGAATTCGCCCACTCTCAGCAACAGAAGTTCGTCGCCACGACCGAAGATACCCTGGCGGTAACCCTTCTGGTCGACGACAGCGGGCCCTGTTTTAAGCATGAATGCTCATACTTCATCTGGCCCGAAGACCCCGACCCGCCGGGTCACATGGACGCGGAAACCGGCACGTTCTATTATTATGGGGCAACGGCCGATACCAACACCTACTGGATTGCCGCGGTAATTACCGAGCACGGCCAGTCCGACACGCTGGGTTTCTATATATACCACTACGAAGATTACGAGTGCGGCAATGCCGATCATCAGGGGGAAGTGGACATCGGCGATTTGACCCACCTGATCGGCTACTTGTTCCAGGAGGGGATATCTCCCATCCCCATGGCCGCCGGTGACGTCGACTGCGTAGAAGGAATAGACATAGGCGACCTGACCAGCATCATAGACTTTCTCTTTATTACGTACACACCCCTGTGCGATGGGTGTTAGCCCGCGGCTATTCCTGCGCGGCAGACAGGGGAGAGGTCCACAAACAATCTCCCGCTCCTGACGTAATCTCACCGTCTCCCGACAGACCCGGTTCTAATTCGCCTTTCTTCACGGGCAGAGTAAACCGGCTCTGATCCGTGTCGGAGACTTCAATCGTGATGGACTTCTCGAAGCTTTCCTCCCGCGTCTCGGGGTAAAGCCTCACCATCCCCTTCGCTGTCTTGCCGGCTCTTATCTTGCGAGGAAGTCTCACCCTGAAGATACCCTCAGGCTGGTCCACAAGCAGCAGCTCGAGGTTCTCGTTTGAGACATTGCGTGCCTCGAACCGCAGGCTTCCGTTGTCGGGTGTGGAATAAGGGTAGAAGGTAAGTCTATATGGTTCGAATACGACCGGATCAGTTGATTCAAGATGCCGGATGATATTAGCCTTGAAGGTTACGTAATAAGGAAGGGGCCTCACATTCGTCTCGATACGGAATGATTTGGAGCCAGGTCCGTAATAATACTTGGTATGGAATATCACTTCGAGTCGGGTGCTGTCACCGACAGCAAGCACACTGTCTTCCAGTGGTGCAAATGTGCAGCCTCAGGGTGGCCGCACACGCAGTATTCGCAGCGTGTCGTCTCCGGTGGATTTCAACCAGTATACGTGCGAAACAGTTGCATTCTGAGGAGTATATCCGAAATCGAAAACTGCCTCAGGGATGGTGAGTTCCGGTCCGAACTCCGCGTAAGATAGGTCACCGGATGTCCCCGCAAGTGCATTGTCGCTGGATGATGGCCCGTTCGACGATACCGGATCTTGGCTGCAGCCGCCTGCCACCCAGATTAGCAAACATATACCGATTACTGTGAGACCGGTTGCGGGGACCGTGGAGCATCTTCTCATATCGCTGAAAGATAACCCAATATCCTGCTTTGTCAACGAGTTAGTAAGTTGTGTACAATTGAAGGTCCCGGTCAGAAATGAGTGCGGTCTGAGGCGGTGTCCTCCGGAAGTTCAATGCGGCGGTGCTTCAAAGGGTCAAACAGCCCGCTGGAAGGATGAATCGAGCAGGTAGTGGTGGGATGATTACCCTCTATGAAAACCTCGTTCCGCACATCAAGGCAGCGATCGGTGGCTATCTCTCCTGATTCCAGGCAGACATCTTCATGCACAATGCCTTCCGGTTCCTCAAAACCCATAATCGGCAGTGTGTCATGTGCGGCGATCATGAATTCAGTCCAGATCGGAACACCGTTCTTGGCCCCATCCTGGTTGAGCCCCAGCGATGTCCGGTCGTCGAAACCTACCCACACACCGGCTGATATCTGCGGTGTATAGCCGATAAACCAGGCATCGCAGAAGCGGTTGGAAGTTCCTGTTTTACCGCCGGCCGGACGACTGAAGCCCATCCAGCGCGCCCGCCGCGCCGTGCCCTCACTCGATACCACCGATTGCATAAGATCCACCATGATATACGCAGTCTGTGCCGACAGCACTTCCTCTTTATGGACTGAAGTGTTGTCCTCCAGTACTTTGCCGTCCCTGTCAACGATGCTGTGAATATACCTGTACGGAATGTGCAGGCCTCTGTTTGGAAACACTGAGAATGCCGAGACCATCTCAATCAACCGAACATCAGCCGTGCCGATGGCAAGCGAGGCAACCTCAGGCAGCGGCGTCGTGAGGCCCATCCGACGGGCGTAGAAGATCGCCTCCTGGGGACTGATCTTCAGCAACAACTTGATGGCGGCCAGGTTGCGTGATTTCATCAGAGCTGTCCGGAGTGGAATCGGCCCCATGAACTTGCTGTCGAAATTGTGGGGACGCCACTGGGGGGCACCGGGGATATCCAGAACCAGCGGATTGTCGTCAACAATGTCGGTAGTGCGAAACCCGTTGTCGATACAGGCCGAATACACGAACGGTTTGAACACCGACCCGGCCTGACGCGGAGACTGCCAGGACCGGTTCAACTCTGTTTCCTCGAATGAACGGCCGCCGATCATTGCCAGTACATCACCGTTGGAATTGTCAAGCGCTACGAATGCCCCCTGCACCTTCTTGAATACCCTGATTGAATCGCCATACTCGTTGACCGTATCCGGCAGAAAAGTGGTATAGGAAGGATTGCTTAGCGAGTATGTCCGCTCAATACGGGCGCGAATGGAGTCGACCTTCTTGGCCAGGGCCTTCTCGGCAATCTCCTGAAGACCTGCGTCCAGCGTTGTGAAGACCTTCAGCCCTCCGGAGTAAAGAACATCCTCGCCATACGTGTTGTAAATATGTTGCCTCACGGTCTCAGTGAAGTAAGGGGCGAGGCCAATCTCTTCTTCCGGGGGTGATATCTCCAGCGGAGCAGCCCGCAATGAGTCAAATTCGGTTCGGCTTATGGCACCGACTGACAGAAACGAACCGAGAACCCGGTTACGCGCCTGAAGTGCCTTGTCCGGATTATTGAGAGGTGAATTGATGTTGGGCCCCTTTAACATGCCAATCAAGATCGCACAGTCATTGACGCTTAGCTCGGATACTCTCTTATCGAAGTAAAGTCGTGCCGCTGCCATAACGCCGTACGCACCTCGACCGAAGTAGTGCTGGTTGAGGTACATCTCCAGAATCTCATCCTTGGCATAGGTCCGCTCGAGCTTTATGGCGGTAAGAGCTTCTTTGATTTTACGTTCGTAGGTAACACTCCGGTCGAGAAACAGCATGCGGGCGACCTGCTGGCTGATCGTAGATGCACCGGCGGTGATCCGACCATGCAGCACATTGTTGACAGCAACAATGGCAATTCGTCTGAGTGATATTCCCCAGTGGTCATAGAACTCCTGGTCCTCAGAGGCCAGAACCATGTCGACCAGGTGAGGAGGGAACTCCTTGAAGGGTGTCAGGGCGCGATTCTCAGTATAGAACTCCTTAAGAAGCTTCCCGTTGCGGTCATAGACGCGCGTGGACAGGTTTTGCTCGATATTGTGCAACTGCTCAAATGACGGCAGCTCTGACTGGTATATTCGAAGGGTACGTACGCTCGCAATCAAGACCAGCGCAACCGCGAGACCGGCAGCAATGAGCACAGGCTTCTTTGCACTCTTTTGCTTGTTCCTGAAGATATTTCTGTCAGTAGTCTTCAT
>CP070824.1:3429277-3436073 GCA_020344395.1 Candidatus Zixiibacteriota bacterium
TACTCTTAGGTCAGTATTTGGCCTCGGAGTACAATGCTAACAGTTGTGTAAACAGCAAGGACTATTGGGGCGTTTACGCCGATTCTGTGGACAGCGATCTGGCGGATGCCACGCATGGCGGCATGGATCCTGGCGAAGCATGGCAGTCGACGTCTGCTCGAACTGGGCAGTGGACTATCGATGATACAACAAATCAGCAAATAGTGCAGACCCACAGGCACAGTTTCTTGCAGCAGCCTGACGACACTCTCACCATATACACGGCTATTGTCTCTGGGCGGGACCTTTATGTTGCCACATTATTCGAGGTATCATCTTCTGCGTGTTACTGGTACGAAGCGAATCTTCGGCCAAGTTGTTGGGATGTCTGTGCATGTTGTAAGGGCCGTGTCGGGGATTTGGATGGTAATGGCACCGACATTGGTGATCTGACGAAGCTGATCGACTATATGTTTATAAGCTACCGGCCGACCCAGTGTCCGGTAGCGAGCGACATCAATCTTGACTGCAATATAGATATTGGTGACGTCACGTCTATGATCAGCCATTTGTTCATCACGCTGAAACCTTTTCCGCAGTGTCCGTGGATGTTTGACGATCATTGCGAGTGGTGACTGTTGGGTCAATATCCCGGCAGCCTCGTAGGGGCCCTACCGCAACCCTTGAATTGATCCCCCAGACCTAATCAAATATCTTCCCCGGGTTCAGTATCCCCTTCGGGTCGAACTGCCTCTTGATCCTGCGCATGAGGTCAACCGCCGGGCCGTGTTCGCGCATAAACTGATCCTTGTGCCCCAGGCCGATGCCGTGTTCACCCGATATCGTCCCGCCGAGCGATAACGTCTTCTCGATGATCTTACGGTTGATCTCCTGCGCCGTTCGCCACTCGTCAGCATTATCCGGGCGGGCCAGCATGAGCGCATGCAGCAACCCAAGGCCAACATGACCGAAGGTGAACATCGTAATACCGTTCTCATCACCTAAGTGGTGGCAGTACTCAACCATCTCTGGCAGGCTGGAGATCGGGAAGGCGACATCATTGCGCAGAATCGTATACCCCGGCTTGAAATGCTTGACCGCATCGGTGGCCCAGTGCCGGACCTCCCACGGATTCTGCCCCTCGGCCAGGCGCAGGGGAGAGGCGCCATGCTCAGTGCAGATGTCACCGGCCAGTTCACTGTTGGAATCGAGCACCGCTCCGGGACCGTGAAACTCGAGAAACAACGCCGGCACCTCTTCGAGCCCGTATTCCTTTAGTTTGTTGAGGGCTGTCATCAGCCTTCGATCAAGGAACTCAATGGCAGCAATGTCGAGACCGTAACGCCGCATCTCGGACACCGCCTGAGCGGCAGCTTTCTCGTCGGGAAACTTGTATGCTGTCTTGAGTCGGTCCTCCGGGATACCGGCCAGCTTGAGAGTGATTGACGTGATAATCCCGAGCGTCCCTTCCGAGCCGCAGATGAGTTCCACCAGATTGTATCCGCTCGAACGCTTGACGGCCCGGTTGCCGAGTTTGACTATCTCGCCGGTGCCTGTTACGATCTCAAGAGCAAGGATATATTCCCGCGTGCCACCATATTTGACCGAGTAGATGCCGCTGGCGTTGGTCGATACCATTCCGCCCACAGTGGCGATATCACCCGATCCACCGGGCGACGGTGGAAAGAACAGCCCTTCGTTCTTCAAGTGGTCGTTGAGATGGTCATAGATGATGCCCGGCTCGACCTCGACCTGCAAGTCTTCGGGCCAGAAGTCAACAATCCGGGTCATCCGACTCAGGTCAAGAACTATCCCTCCGGCGTGCGGTATGGTCGACCCTTCCAGGGCACTTCCGGCTCCGCGGGTGGTGATCGGAATGCCGGTATTACAGCACAGTCGGACCACCTCGACAATTTCATTCCTGTCGATGCACCAGACGACCGCTTTCGGTATCACCGGAGGCAGCGTGGATTCGTCTTTAGAGACAGCCTCAAGCTGGTCGGGCTGTGTCGACACCCGGTCGTCGGGCAATATCTCTTTCAATCTGGGTGTTAGTTTCACTCGCGTTTCTAACCTTATCGCTCGTGCTGACAAGAAGGGGCTTGGCCCCCTATCTCATGGCTCTGGCGACAGGACTCCAGATCGGGATAACCTCCGGAGTTTTCTCCAGATTCCTCAGGTCCTTTTCGTCTATCAGCCGCCTGTCTATGATTACCATGTAAACGTACTCGTCAAACCAGCCGTCGTACATATACCAGAAGCCGTCATCCCCTTTATCCTTGCCCCAACTGTTTTCAACCAGCCACTTTACTGTCTCACCGGTCGTGGAGGTATCGACACCCATGAAGATCATCGCATGCCCGGTAGTGCTTTCGAAATATGCCAGCTGGTCCTCTTTGCTCATGGACAGGTCCAGCCCCAGAACCCCCTCGTAGTCGTAGATATCTGCCACGAGAAGGCCGGAATCCCGGAAATGCCCTTTGCCCACGTCACAGGCAAACCAGACTGCCTGGCTGTCATAGAGAGCCGCCGTAGTATATTCCTTCAGGCGCTCAATGGGCAGGTTCAGGACGGCAAGGTCCGGCTGACCATACATGTTGGAGGCTCCCTCAAGAACAAAGGGCTGATCGAATTCTCGGCCCGGATCGTTCAGGATAGCCACGTATTCCGGCAACTCTTCTCCGATGAACTCATTGCGAAAGGTCTGGGGTGTGTAAGTCGCCGGTGGTTGCACCTGGGCTGAATCCCCCTTGGGCTTGTAGCGAAAATCGAATTCAGACGGCGGCTCGCCATAGTGGAAAGCCATCAGCTGGTAGATCTCTGAGAGCATCTCTTCTTTTCGCTCTCTGAGGTCTTTCACCTTCTTGCCGTCCTGATGCATGCCGCGCAGTTCAAGTGCAAACATCCGCAGCTTGCGGTTGGCGAACCTGTTGACGGTGCCGGTGCTGGTGGACTGCTTGGTCTCCGGCATCGCAGAGGCCGGCACCACGCCGTACTTTTCGATCAGATTGGTGACATAATTCCACCAACCGCCGTCCCCGAAGGGAGACTGCAAATAAGCCTCGAGTTTGCGGTCGTCTATGGGAGCATCGCGCAATTCGATCATCGTCTCCAGAAAGGAGTTGGCTTTTTCCATTTTGTCCCAGAAGGCAAGATACGAATGAGAAAATTCGAATGACCCGAGTTTCAGCTTCGTCATCACGCCCGGCGAATAAATGTTCATGCCGGCAAACAGCCAGCACCGGCCGGAACTCCTCTGATTTGTGACGCCGGCCGACTCGAGTCTGAAGGTGAAGAGCTTGTCATGGTCGATCATGCGCTCCCGGTTGAGAGCCAGATCATTAACCTGGTTGTTACAGATGGCATTAATGACGGACGTTGCGTTAGCGACCTGCCGAAAGTCAGCCCTGAAATCGTCGATCAGCCCCTGATCGATAGGCCCCTCTCCGGCCGCGACCTGGCCTGCTAAAAAGAGAGTAATGGCGAGCAGTTTTGATCTCATGGTATCTCCTTACAGTTGTCGATGTTGCTCAAGGCAAGATAACGCCCCACAGAGCCAAAAGGAAGAGCAGATTACACCGGTATAGAAAGGCATTGACAGCATGGACCTCAGGCCCTAGACTGTCGTCCACCATGAACGTATTACGCACTCATACAGGCAAAGAGTCAGCCTGTCCGCCGACCGTTTAGTCCGAAAATCCGATGATCTCCAGAACCATACACTGATAGACAATTGAGAGGTATCTATGACCCAGAATAGCATGTCCTTCTTTGAATCCGTGCTGGCCTTTTTCGACAAAGCCGCAAAATACACGGAACACCCCAAGGGGCTTCTTGATCAGATTAAGTACTGCAATAGCATCTACCAGTTCAAGTTTCCCCTGAGATATGACGACGGCTCGATCGAAATTATCCAGGCCTTTCGGGTCGAACACAGTCACCATAAGCTCCCGGTGAAAGGGGGCATCAGGTACAGCATGTTGGTCAACGAGGATGAGGTGAAGGCGCTTGCCGCCCTGATGACCTATAAATGCGCGATTGTGGACGTGCCGTTCGGAGGAGCCAAAGGTGGCGTCAAGGTCCAACCGCACAAGTACAGCGAGCAACAACTTGAGCGCATTACCCGGCGCTATACGTCCGAACTGGCCAAGAAGTGCTTCATCGGGCCGGGCGTTGACGTACCTGCTCCGGATTATGGCACCGGGGCACGCGAGATGGCCTGGATTGCGGATACATATTCCGCCCTGAACCCCGGACAGCTGGACGCCTCCGCCTGTGTTACCGGCAAACCGATTGCACAGGGTGGCGTACACGGCCGCACAGAGGCCACTGGCCACGGTGTCTTCTATGGACTGGTCCGAGTGACATCTTACGAAGAGGATATGAAAAAGCTCGGCCTATCAGCTGGCATAGAGGGCAAGAAGGTCGTAGTTCAGGGGCTGGGTAATGTCGGATACTATGCCGCCAAGTACCTGCAGGAGTCCGGGGCCGTGCTGGTGGCGCTGGCCGAATACGACGGCGCCATTTACAGTCCCACCGGTCTGGATATCGACAAGGTGCAGCAGCATCGACAGGAAACCGGGGGTATTCGTAATTTCCCCGGTGCGACCAACTTCGCCAAGAACACGGACGCCCTGGAGTACGAATGCGATATCCTCGTCCCGGCCGCCCTTGAAAGTCAGATAACGAAGGAGAATGCTCCCAGGATCAAGGCGAAGATTGTTGGCGAGGGAGCCAATGGTCCGGTGACGGCGGAAGCCGAAGAGATCCTGCTCCAGAAAGGTATAATGGTCGTTCCCGATGCATACCTCAATGCCGGCGGTGTCACCGTTTCGTATTTTGAGTGGTTGAAGAATCTATCGCATGTCCGGTTTGGTCGCATGAGCAAAAGGTATGAGGAAGCCTCGCACTCAAGACTGATCGAAGCTGTTGAAAAGGTGACCGGTCGCTCGCTGTCGCCCGAAGAGCGCCATGAGGTCGTGCACGGTGCCGATGAGATCGACCTGGTTAATTCCGGTCTGGAAGAGACGATGTATGAGGCTTACGACACGGTGCGCGAGACTAAGCTTTCCTCAGCATGCCCGGACCTTAGGACAGCGGCCCTGGTGAGCGCGATCGACAAAATCGCCATATCGTATATGCAGTTGGGGATATTCCCGTAGAGGCACGGACGCCCCGGGATTATCTGAGGAATTTGTGGCTGTTGTCGTTTTTCCCGATCGGTGCGGCCACGCGGATGTCGTGTGCCAGTTGTATCGACGGACGAGAATCCTCCAGACCGAACCCTCGGCCGGCCAGGATTTCTTGGTACGATACCGTATGCAGGTCGGTGAAACCGCCCGAGAACTCTACCTCGGCACCGTCGACCGTTATTGATCTGAAGGTTGTCTGGCCATCAGCCGAAAGTCCGGGCGGCAGGTCGCCGCGGTCAATCGACAGAAACCATCGCACCTCGGCCTTCTCAAGCTCCATGAATCCTGCTGTCCGCGTTGGCTGAGCAACGTGGACTTCACTTTGTTGCACCGGCCCGAACAGCCAGATGAGCAAATCGAAGAAATGTATCCCTATATTGGTGGCCAGACCGCCCGACCGTTCCACCTGGCCCTTCCATGACACCAGGTACCACGGCCCACGCGAGGTGATGTAGGTGAGAACCACTTCGTGTTTGCCATCCGGTTTTTCCGCAGCGATTTTGTCCCGCAGGGCTATTAGGGCCGGGTGGACACGCAGTTGCAGGATAGTGCTGACCGTGCGGCCGGACTCCTGCTCCAGCTCCTGCAGGGCGTCGATATTCCACGGATTGAGGACCAGCGGCTTTTCGCAAATGGCGTCCGCGCCGATCCGCAGGGCAAAACGAACATGGGCGTCATGCAGGTGATTCGGGGAGCAGATAGACAGGTAATGGGCCTCTTCACCGGCGTCTTTCCGGCGAAGCTTTTCAAGGTGGCGGTCAAACCGCTCAAACTCAGTAAAAAACGCCACATTCTCAAAATGCCGGTCGAGCACCCCAACCGAGTCATTTGGGTCGACTGCTGCAATCAGCCGGTTGCCGGTTTCTTTGATGGCTTTCAGATGGCGCGGGGCAACATAGCCGCCGACACCGGTTATGGCAAAATTCTTCGACATTCATTCTCCTGCATTATGGATCGACAGATAACCTCTTCAGTCAACCGACTACCTGGCGATCATGGCCTCCAAGAAACCGGCCTCATACTCATTTTCCAAGTCCTTTTTTGTGTGCTGATGATACAGTATTATCCGGCAGGAGTTTCATTTGGTTGACTAAGTTGCGTCGAAGGCCTATGTTTGCTGCGAAAAGGAATGAAAAGATGCGTCGGGTTTCTCACCAAGAAACATGCTTCGCCTGTGTTCGGAACCCGATCTACGAAACTTCCTGCCTCGACACGCCGACGTCGCGACCGGGTGACGTCACTTCTCTCGGTTCGTAACTGTGTCGTCCGGGATACCCCAGATCGTTATGTTGGAGCCGCGGCCCCTCGAACGTGAGACCAGGTACCGTCCATCCGGGGAGAAGGCAACAGAGAAGACATATTCGTACGGGACCTCGAAAGTCCGAATCTCCTGTAGCTTGTCCAGATCCCAGAGCTTTATGCGGTAGTTATTGTCAGATGTCGCCATCAGATGCGATGAGGGTGAGACAGCCAGCCCGTACACGTAGCCCTGATGCCCCTTGAGTTCCTTGAGCTGCTTACCGCCGGCCACGTCCCAGAGTCTGATCGTCAGATCGCCGCTGCACGAGGCCAAGCGGGTGCCATCGGTTGTGAAGGCTAGGCTGTAAACATTGCCGGTGTGCCCT